>NZ_CP108508.1:2743779-5487558 GCF_035917275.1 Streptomyces sp. NBC_01237
GAGCGTGCCGGAACGGGGGCCGAAGCCGGTGCGGGAACGGGTGTCCGAAGTGATCGAAGGGCCATGCCTCACGACATTAGGCACATCTGCCCGAACCCGCCGAGCAGCTCCGATTCCCGTGGATAACCGCCCAGTTGTGGATAACTTCGCCACCCTCCCGGGTGTACCTCAAGGGCACGCTCACCACAACGCACTCAGCACGGCGGTCTCACTACGGCGCGCCCACCGAGGCGCGCTCACCACTGCGACCACACCACAGCCGCCTCAGCGCGGCGAGATCACCACGCCCAGCAGTCCCGGCCCGGTGTGCGCCCCGATCACCGCGCCCACCTCACTGACGTGGAGGTCACCCAGTCCCGGAATCCGTTCGCGCAGGCGCTCGGCCAGCCGCTCGGCACGGTCGGGCGCGGCGAGATGGTGTACGGCGATGTCCACCGAGCCCGCACCTGCCCGCTCGGCAACGATCTCTTCCAGGCGCGCGATGGCTTTGGACGCCGTCCGCACCTTCTCCAGCAGATCGATCCGGCCGCCGTCCAGCTGAAGGATCGGCTTCACCGCCAGCGCGGAACCCAGCAGCGCCTGCGCCGCGCCGATACGGCCGCCTCGGCGCAGATAGTCCAGCGTGTCGACATAGAAATACGCGGACGTTCCTGCCGCCCGCTTCTCCGCGGCCGCCACCGCCTCGTCCAGGCTGCCGCCCGTTTCCGCCGTCTCCGCCGCCGCCAGCGCACAGAACCCCAGCGCCATGGCGACCATTCCGGTGTCCACCACCCGTACCGGCACCGGCGCGTCCTTGGCCGCGAGCAGCGCGGCGTCGTACGTGCCCGAGAGCTCGGCCGACAGATGCAGGGACACGATGGCGGTCGCCCCCGCATCGGCCACAGCCCGGTACGCCGCCGCGAAGACCTCGGGGCTGGGACGGGACGTGGTCACGGAGTGGCGTTTCTGCAACGCGAGAGCCAGCGAGCGGGCCGAGATCTCCGTGCCCTCTTCCAGTGCCTGATCGCCCAGGACGACGGTCAGCGGCACTGAGGTGATGCCGTGCCGTTCCATCGCCTGGCGCGGCAGGTGGGCCGTTGAATCGGTGACGATCGCGACATGGCGGGACATGAGCCGGAGGTTACCTTCCGGGGCTGTGGTGCGGGAGCCCGCCCCCGGCCCGCTGATCATTCGCGGTCGCTTCGCCACGCATCCTGCCACCCTCGCCCACCCGCGGTGCGCACCCCCGCCGACCGTACGGGGTGCCTGCCGGGCCTCAGTTCGTCGTCTCCGGCCTGGCCGACTTCTGCCACGGATAGCCGGTCCGGAGCCGCGGGTCCGGAGCCGTGATCGCCTGCGGCACCTCTTCGTCGGCCGGACCCTTCCAGCTCGCTTCGGCCGTACTGCTGCTCCCGGCGCCGGCGGACGGCTCCGGCCACTCCACACCCGGGCCGCGCCCCCGCGCCGTATCCGTCCTCGGTACGGTGCCCGCCGCCCCCGCACCCGCTGCGGGCGCCTGTGGCTGTGCCTGCGGGTCCTCCACCGTCCAGTGCCGCAGCGCCCCCGCCTCGACGTCGATCTGCGCGTTCAGCGCGTCCAGATCGTCCTCGTGGAACCGCTGCGCCCGGTCCCGCGCCGCCCACCGCAGCGAATCCGCCGAATGCGTGATCCGCTCCGTGCGCTCCTTCAGCTTCGGCAGCAGCGCGGCGACCGTCGCCCGGTCCGGCTCGCGCTCCAGCCGCTTCAGCTCGTCGTCGAGCTCGCGTCCATGGACGCTCAGCCGCTCGAACAGCCCCAGGGACTCCGAGAGCGAGGCGTCCTCCGCCACGCCCGCCTGCAGCGCGTCCTGGGTGGCCCGCATGGATGTACGCAGGTCGAGCCGCAGTTGCGCGAGCGTGCCCGCGACGCCCACCTGCCCGTAGCTCTTCGCCCGGAGAGTGGTGTCCTCCACGGTGCGCCGTGCCTGCGTGATCGTGCGGTCCACGCCCCGTTTGGCCGCGCGGACCGCCTTGACTCCGATGTACACACCCAGCGCGACGAACGCGACGAGGAGAAGCGCCAGGATCGTGATCGTGGCTTCCATGGACGCCCCTCGGTTGTCGATGCGGCTGCCGGTACCGGTGCCCCTTCCACCGTAAACGGAACGGGCAGGCCAAGGGTTCCATCGGAACCCCCAACCTGCCCGTAGGGGAAAGCCCTGACGGAAACCTAACCGCGTACGGCAGGCATCACTCGGGGACGATATTGACCAGCTTGGGCGCCCGCACGATCACCTTGCGGATCCCCGCCCCGCCCAGCGCGGCCACGACACCGGCGTCGGCCAGCGCCAGCGCCTCCAGCTCCTCGTCCGTGATGGACGGGGGAATCTCCAGTCGGGCCTTGACCTTGCCCTTGATCTGCACGACACAGGTCACGGTCTCGTCCACGACATACGCCGGGTCCGCCACCGGGAAGTCCTGGTGCACCACGGACTCGGTGTGGCCCAGGCGCCTCCACAGCTCCTCCGCCACGTGCGGTGCCAGCGGCGCCACCAGCAGGACCAGCCGCTCGGCCACCGACCTCGACAGCGGGCCGCCGGCCTTGGTCAGGTGGTTGTTCAGCTCGGTGACCTTGGCGATGGCCGTGTTGAAGCGCATCCCGGCCATGTCCTGGCCGACCCCGTCGATGGCCTTGTGCAGGGCCCGCAGCGTGTCCTCGCCGGGCTCCGTGTCCACGACGGTGACCTCACCGGTCTCCTCGTCGACGATGTTGCGCCACAGCCGCTGCAGCAGCCGGTACTGGCCGACCACGGCGCGCGTGTCCCACGGCCGCGACACGTCCAGGGGTCCCATCGCCATCTCGTACAGGCGCAGTGTGTCGGCGCCGTACTCGCCGCAGATCTCGTCCGGCGTGACGGCGTTCTTCAGGGACTTGCCCATCTTGCCCAGGACGCGGCTGACCTTCTCGCCCTCGTAGTAGAAGGCGCCGTCGCGCTCCTCGACCTCGGCGGCCGGCACCGCGATGCCACGGCTGTCGCGGTAGACGAACGCCTGGATCATGCCCTGGTTGTACAGCTTGTGGAACGGCTCGGAGGACGAGATGTGGCCCAGGTCGTGCAGCACCTTGGACCAGAAGCGGGCGTACAGCAGGTGCAGTACGGCGTGCTCGGCGCCGCCGATGTACAGGTCGACACCACCCTTGGGCTGTCCCTCCTGCGGTCCCATCCAGTACTGCTCGATGGCCGGGTCGACCAGCTGCCGGTCGTTGTTCGGGTCCAGGTAACGCAGCTCGTACCAGCAGGAACCCGCCCAGTTGGGCATGGTGTTGGTCTCACGCCGGTACTTCCTCGGGCCGTTTCCGTCGCCCAGGTCCAGCGTGACGTTGACCCAGTCGGCGTTCCGGGACAGCGGAGGCTCGGGCTTGGTGTCCGCGTCCTCCGGGTCGAAGGTGCGCGGCGAGTAGTCGTCGACCTCCGGCAGCTCCAGGGGCAGCATCGACTCGGGCAGCGCGTGGGCGACGCCCTCCTCGTCGTACACGATCGGGAAGGGCTCGCCCCAGTAGCGCTGGCGGCTGAACAGCCAGTCACGCAGCCGGAAGTTGACGGTTCCCTCGCCTACGCCGTGCGCCTTCAGCCACTCGGTGATCTTCGCCTTGGCGTCGACGACACCCAGGCTGTCCAGCGAGATCTCCTCGTTCGCGGAGTTGACCAGCTTCGCGTCGTACGAGCCGAAGGCGTCCTCCCAGGTGGAGGCGTCCGTACCGCGGTCGTCCGACGGTTCGACGACACAGCGCATCGGCAGCTCGAAGGCGCGCGCGAACGCGAAGTCGCGTGCGTCGTGCGCCGGCACGGCCATGATCGCGCCGGTGCCGTAGCCCATCAGGACGTAGTCGGCGATGAATACGGGCACCTTCTCGCCGCTGACCGGGTTGGTCGCGTACGCGCCGGTGAAGACGCCGGTCTTGTCCTTGGCCTCGGCCTGCCGCTCGACTTCGGACTTGGCCGCGGCCTGCTTGCGGTACGCGGTGACGGCCTCGGCCGGGTTCGCGTGGCCGCCTGTCCACACCGGGTGGGTGCCCTCGGGCCAGGCGGCCGGAATGATCCGCTCGATCAGGTCGTGCTCGGGGGCCAGCACCATGTAGGTCGCGCCGAACAGGGTGTCCTGGCGGGTGGTGAAGACGGTGATACTGCCCGCGCCGTCGACCGGGAAGTCCACGCGCGCACCCTCGGACCGGCCGATCCAGTTGCGCTGCTGCAGCTTGATGGCCTCGGGCCAGTCCAGCGGGTCCAGGTCGTCCAGCAGCCGGTCGGCGTAGGCGGTGATGCGCATGTTCCACTGGCGCAGCTTGGCCTTGAACACGGGGAAGTTGCCGCGCTCGGAACGGCCGTCGGCGGTGACCTCTTCGTTGGCCAGTACGGTGCCCAGGCCCGGCGACCAGTTGACGGGCGCGTCGGAGGCGTACGCCAGGCGGTACTCGCCCAGGACCTCGGCGCGCTCGGCGGCGCTCAGCGCGCTCCAGTCACGGCCGTCGGGGGTCGCACGCGACCCGCTCTCGAACTGCGCGACCAGGTCGGCGATCGGCCGCGCCTTGTCGGCCTCGGTGTCGTACCAGGAGTTGAAGATCTGCAGGAAGATCCACTGGGTCCACTTGTAGTACTCGGCCTCGATCGTCGCGAACGAGCGGCGCTTGTCGTGGCCCAGGCCCAGCCGGCGCAGCTGGAACTTCATGTTCGCCATGTTGGCCTCGGTGGAGACCCGCGGGTGCGTGCCGGTCTGCACGGCGTACTGCTCCGCGGGCAGTCCGAAGGCGTCGAAGCCCAGGGTGTGCAGGACGTTGTGGCCGGTCATCCGCTGGTGCCGGGCGAAGACGTCGGTGGCGATATAGCCCAGCGGGTGACCGACATGCAGGCCAGCACCCGAGGGGTACGGGAACATGTCCATGATGAACTTCTTCGGCTTGGCGGCCAGCTCGGGGCCGTCCGCCAGATCACCGGTGGGGTTCGGCGCCTCGTAGGTCCCCTCGGCGTCCCAGAAGTCCTGCCAGCGTGCCTCGATGTCGGCGGCCATCGCCGCCGTGTAGCGGTGCGGCGCAGCTGTCTCGGCTGCGGAATTCGTCTCGCTCATGATCCTCAAAGCTCCATCGATCGTCATCTGCCGGCGCCCATGTCTACGGACACGCGTCTACCGAAACGAAAAATCCCCTCGCACAGGAGGGGACGCCGCGCCGATTCCGACCAGGCATTCTCACCGGTCGGGACTGATCAGCGCGGCTCGCTAAGCAGAAGTCGTACGGCACGCATGGCGTCAGGGTACCGCACGGACCCGGAGCCGGGCCGGGAGTAACCGACCTGTGGACAACCCGCCTCCGACGGTTCGTCCGGGAGGCGGGGGCGCTCCACAGCACGGCGGCAGGCGGAAGCGAGCCGGTGCGCGAACACGGTGGACGCGCTCGTGCCCCGTGGAACGCGGTTCGCGCCCGCTGGAACGCGGTTCTCACCCCCCGGCGCAACGCGGTCGTACCCGATGGAACGCGTCGGGCGCGGCCGGACAACGAGAAAGCGGGCCATCCGATTCGGATGACCCGCTTCCCCACTGTGGAGCTAAGGAGAATTGAACTCCTGACCTCCTGCATGCCATGCAGGCGCTCTACCAACTGAGCTATAGCCCCTCACTGCGCGCCGCCCGGTTTCCCTTGGCGACATCGAGAACATTACACGGTCCCCCCGGCCCTCCACCAAATCGTTTCCCATTTAGTCAGGTATGCCCGAATATCAGCTACGCCACCATGTCCGCGTCGTCACGCCGTCGCGTCGTCACGCCGTCGCGAAGGAGTAGAAGCGCTTGAGGGTGCAGTGCTCCTCCAGGAGCCGCCCGTAGATCGGTTCCCCCTCCAGCTCGCGGTAGGTCTCGATGGGGTCGCCTTTTATGATCAGCGCCCGCGCGCACTCCTCGCACCAGTACTGGTACTCAGGATTGATCGGGTCCATATCCCTGACGATGGGCGTACCGCTGCCGCACCAGTCACACTTCCGCCTGTGCGCACCCATCAGTCAGCTCCAGCTGTGGCCGCAGGCCGTACACACGTATGAGACCCCGCTGTTGCCACCCGGCGCTTGAGCCACGTGGGACGAACCGCAGGACGGGCAGCCGAGACGGGATCGATCTTCGGGAGTTACGGAACCGGGGGGCGAGACGGGAACAAGGGGCAGGTCGGGGACCTGCTCGCGACTCGCAGGCATCGCGCTCCCTCCCGATCGGTCCATCGCCCCCTCCGGCGCTCCGATTCTGCCATGACCCCGCAAGGGGGTCAGCCCGCGAACCGGCAGAGACCGCGCAGGACGCACAGAACGGGGCAGGACGGCATGGAGGAGATACGGCAAAGATCCCGCCCCTGAAAGGGACGGGATCTTGATTGTGGAGCTAAGGAGAATTGAACTCCTGACCTCCTGCATGCCATGCAGGCGCTCTACCAACTGAGCTATAGCCCCGCTGTTCGCTGTGTTTCCCTGCGTTTCCGCGCTGCGAACAAGAAGAACTTTAGCCTGTGACCAGCCAGAAAGTGAAATCCGGCCGAGGCCGCCCGGAGACGGTCCGCGGGCTCTGCCTAATCGTCGTCGCCGAGCACGGGTTCGGGGAGCGTCCCCGCGTTGTGCTCCAGCAGGCGCCAGCCGCGCGCGCCCTCGCCCAGCACGGACCAGCAGCAGTTGGTGAGTCCGCCCAGCCCTTCCCAGTGGTGCGCTTCCAGGCCCAGCAGACGGCCGATGGTCGTCCTGATCGTGCCCCCGTGGCTGGCCACGACGAGCGTGCCCGCGTCGGGCAGTTTCGCGGCGTGCTCCAGGACCACCGGGGCAGCCCGGTCGGCCACCTCGGTCTCCAGTTCGCCACCACCCCGGCGCACGGGCTCACCGCGCTTCCAGGCCGCGTACTGCTCGCCGTACTGCCCGATGATCTCTTCGTGCGTAAGGCCCTGCCAGGCGCCCGCGTACGTCTCGCGCAGCGCGGAGTCGTGGGCGACTTCGAGGCCCGTGACGGCAGCGAGCTCGGCGGCCGTGGCCGCCGCCCGCCGCAGGTCCGAGGCGACGATCGCGTCCGGCTTCAACGAGGCGAGCAGCCGGGCGGCCCGGCGGGCCTGCCCGACGCCGGCATCGGTGAGCTCGATGTCCGTGGAGCCCTGGAAACGGCGCTCCAGATTCCACGCCGTCTGGCCGTGCCGCCAGAGGACGATCCTGCGGCCCCTGGCGCTGCTGCTGCCGTTCAGCTCAGGTCACCTTCCGTGCCACCGTTGAGCTGGGCGTGCTCCTCGGCCTTGCCGCGGGTCTTGATCGCGTCGTCGGGGAGCGCGATCTCGGGGCAGTCCTTCCACAGGCGCTCGAGCGCGTAGAAGACGCGCTCCTCGCTGTGCTGAACGTGGATCACGATGTCGACGTAGTCGAGGAGGATCCAGCGGGCGTCGCGGTCGCCCTCACGGCGCACCGGCTTGGCGCCGAGCTCCTTCTGGAGCCGCTCCTCGATCTCGTCGACGATCGACTTGACCTGGCGGTCATTGGGGGCCGAGGCCAGCAGGAAGGCGTCGGTGATCGACAGCACATCACTGACGTCGTAGGCGATGATGTCGTGCGCGAGCCGGTCGGCGGCCGCCTGAGCGGCGGCGTTGATGAGCTCGATGGAGCGGTCCGTGGCGGTCACATGCAGGCTTTCGTCGGCGGTCAGATCAACCTCTAGGGTCTCACGGACCGCCGACAGCCCTTACTGCGATGCTCCACGGCGCTCTCCGGTGGCCGGAGCGGGGCGCCACCGCGCACTATTTGATCTTGTAGTTCTGACCGAGCACGACCGATACGTCGGCGTTCGCGGCGGGCTTGCCCTGCTTCACGTCCTCCGCCGGCAGCCCCAGCGTCTTGGCGACCTCGGTCGCCTTCGCCTTGTCCTCGGGGGTCCGGTACAGCACCTCCGACGATGCTTCGGTGCCCGCCTTCCCGCTGTCGACGTAGGCGTATCCGCCGTTGACCAGCTGGACCCGGGCCGCCTCGCCTCCGTTCGCGTTGCCGGTGGCGTTCCTGACACCGACGCGGACGGCCGCGTCCTGGTCCGGGGCCTTCACCGTGCCGCCCAGGATGTCCTTGACGACGCTCTCCGTGGCCTTGTCGGTGAGGGTGCCGTCGTCCTGGACCGGCAGCAGCGCCGTTTTGTAGTCGCCGACCTTGGCGTGCCCGGCCAGCTTGGCCAGCGAGACCCCCAGGTCCCTCTCGGGCAGTGACGGGTCGAGGATCTGGGCCAGCGTCTCCACGGTGACGGTGGCGGCCTTCGGGTCCTCCGAGAGCTTCCGCAGGACTCCCCGGACGACCTGTCCGAAGCGCAGCAGCTGCTTCGCCTCGGTCTCGCCCTCACCGCGGTACGTGGCGTAGGCGACGGCCATCGGACCGCTCAGCGTCTGGGACTCGCCCTTGTTCACGAGGGGCGCGGCGCCCTTCTTGGCATCGGGCACATCGGTATCGGTGTCGACCTCGATGTTGCCGACCAGTTCGACGAGGTTCTCCAGGTACGGAGTGTCCAGCCGCCAGGTACCGCTGATCTTGGTGCCCAGAAGGGTGTCGATCGACTCACGGGTGCCGGTGCTGCCGTCCTCGTCGACGGACTTGCCGAGCGTCGTGGTGGTGCCGTCGTCGGAAGCGACGGCGAGTGAGTTGGGGAGCAGGATGGTGGTGCCCTGCTTGGTGGTGGTGTTGTCGACGAGCAGCGCCGTGGAGGTGCCGCCCTTCTTGGTGTTGTGCAGATGCACCACGATGACGTCCCGCTGCTGCGGACCGGCGACGGTGCCGCTCTTCTCGTCCGAGCCGGAGAGGCCGGGGATCTTGTCGGCGGACCAGAGATAGCCGACCCCGCCGACCACGACGAGCGCGACGACGACTATGAGCGCGACCATCCGGTTACGGCCCTTGCGCCGCGCTTCCTCACGCCGTTCGCTGCGGCTTTCGGTGAACTTCAGCCAGTCGATGACGTCTTCGGAGTCCTCGTCCGGCTCCTCGATGAACGAGAACTGCTCGGTGCCGTAGTCGGCGGGACGCCGCTGCCCCGGGACGAGGGGTTCCTGATCCGTGGGCGCCTCGGGTTCCCTGACGGGCTCCTCGGCGGGTCGGGCGGGCTCCTCGACGGGCTGGGCCGGAGCGGGGGCGGAGCCCTGGTGCGGGATGTCCCACTGCTGGGCGGTGTCGACCGCGGCCGTCTGCTGCCCGGTGTCGTAGCCGTAGTTGGCGTAGTTCCCGTAGCCGTACCCCTGATCGGCGCCCTGGCCCTGCTGGGGCTGCTCCGCGTACGGGTCGTACTGCTGCGGGTACTGGGGCTGCTCGGGCTGCTGCGGGTACTGGGGCTGCTGCGGCTGGGCGTACGCGTCGTATCCGTACCCCTGGTCCGGAGCCTGGCCCTGGCCCTGCTGAAGCTGCTGGCCCTGCTGGCCTTGCGGAACCTGCTGGCTCTGCTGAGGCGCGTAGGGGTCGTACTGCTGCTGCCCCTGCTGCTGGTACACCGGTTGCCCGTACTCGTCGTAGCCGATGATCTGCGGCTGCTGGTAGTACGGGTTCTGTCGGTCGTTCACCGGTGCCCCTCTCCGTGGCTCATTCGCCGCGGTACAGCTGGCGCTTGTCGATGTAGCGGACCACACCGTCCGGCACCAAGTACCAGACCGGATCCCCCTGCGCGACCCTCCCACGGCAGTCCGTGGACGAGATCGCCAGTGCCGGAACCTCCACGAGGGAGACACCGCCCTCCGGCAGCCCGTCGTCCGTGAGCACGTGACCCGGCCGGGTCACACCGATGAAGTGGGAGAGCGAGAACAGCTCCTCCGCGTCCCGCCAGGTGAGGATCTGGGACAACGCGTCGGCGCCGGTGATGAAGAAGAGGTCCGCGTCGCCGTGGACCTCGCGCAGGTCCCGCAGCGTATCGATCGTGTACGTCGGTCCGCCACGGTCGATGTCGCTGCGGCTGACCGAGAACTGCGGGTTGGACGCCGTGGCGATGACCGTCATCAGATAGCGGTCCTCGGCCGGGGAGACCTGCTTGTGGCTCTTCTGCCACGGCTGCCCGGTCGGGACGAAGATGACCTCATCGAGGTGGAACTGGGCGGCCACTTCACTGGCCGCCACCAGGTGTCCATGATGAATCGGGTCAAAAGTCCCGCCCATCACGCCGAGTCGGCGCTTGCCGGGGCCGGTAGGCACTTTCTGCTCTCCCATGCGTGCAGAGCCTACTGGCACGGTTGTACGCCCCCGCCTCAGCGGTCGCGGTTGAAGCGGGTGGTGACCCAGAGCAGGAACATCAGCGCGAGGAACGCGCCACCACCGGTCAGGTAGGGGTTGAGGCTTTCGTGGTTGCCGCCCGCGCCGCCCTCGGAGGCGAGAGTGACCAGCTGGTGGGCAGTGCTCGTGAGGCTCATCTTCAGCAGGACCTATCGATCGGGAGTCGGAAGGAAGACGTCGGGCACATCGTATGCGGGAGCCCCGGGCACGCTCACGCCGACTCAGTCGTTGTTGTCGTCGTTGCGGTATCCACGCAGCAGGAACCAGGCGAGCAGAGCGGCTCCGACGATCGACACGAGCAGCACGATCCGGAGGGTGTTGCCCGGTCCCTGCTCCTCGGACGCGGCGGCGAGCAGTGCGACGGTGTGCGGCATTTCGGGCGCTCCTCATAGTTATCCACAGCCCCCCGCACACCGTAGCGCCAGCACATACGCTGGCATTTGTCAGGGGGACGAGCGACGTCTCGTACGAACAGGGGGCCATCCATGACCGACAGCAGTCACGAGAACGTGCCGAGCAGGCAGCGCAAGCGGTTCCCGGGCATTTCGTCCCGGGCGTACGAACACCCGGCGGACCGTTCGGCCCTGGTTGCCCTGCGCAAGCTGACCGGCTTCGACACCGTGTTCAAGGCACTCAGCGGACTGCTCCCGGAGCGCAGTCTGCGACTTCTCTTCCTGTCCGACTCCGTCCGGGTGAGCGACGCTCAGTTCACCCACCTCAACGACATGCTGCGGGACGCCTGTTACATCCTGGACCTGGAGAAGGTCCCGCCGATGTATGTCAACCAGGACCCGCAGCCCAACGCCATGTGTATCGGCCTCGACGAGCCGATCATCGTGGTGACGACAGGGCTGGTGGAACTGCTCGACGAGGAGGAGATGCGGGCGGTGGTGGGCCACGAGGTGGGCCACGCCCTCTCCGGGCACTCGGTGTACCGCACGATATTGCTCTTCCTCACCAACCTGGCCCTGAAGGTGGCCTGGATCCCGCTCGGAAATGTCGCGATCATGGCGATCGTGACGGCGCTGCGCGAGTGGTTCCGCAAGTCCGAGCTGTCCGCCGACCGGGCCGGACTGCTGGTCGGCCAGGACCTCAATGCGTCGATGCGCGGTCTGATGAAGATCGCCGGTGGCAATCACCTCCACGAGATGAATGTCGACGCCTTCCTCGCGCAGGCCGACGAGTACGAGAAGGGCGGCGATCTGCGCGACTCCGTGCTCAAGATCCTCAATGTGCTGCCCCGGACCCACCCCTTCACCACGGTGCGGGCCGCCGAGCTGAAGAAGTGGTCGGAGACCCGCGACTACCAGCGGATCATGGACGGTCACTACCCGCGGCGCGACGAGGACAAGAACACCTCGGTGACCGACTCCTTCCGCGAGTCCGCCTCGCACTACGCCGACACGGTGCGCACCAGCAAGGACCCGCTGATGAAGCTCGTCGGTGACATCGCCGGCGGCGCGGGAGACCTGGGCGGCAAGCTGCGCGACAAGTTCACCGGCGGGGGCAGTGGCGGCGGGGCCGCTACGGGCCGGTCCGAGGGGCCTGGCCGGCCGCAGAACCCTGAGGAGGGGCCGGAGACGACGGGGAGCTGACCGCCAGCGTTCCGCACATCGCCGCGGTGGGCCGGCCCGTGGCGTACGGGTCGGTCCCGGCCGGACCCCGGTTGTCCGCCCGTTCCCCGGCGAGCAGGGGGCGCAGTGCACCGGCCGCCTCTGCCGAGCAGGACTGCGGTCCGGCCTGCACATAGGCCGTGCGCAGCTCCGCCCGGTGCAGCCGCAGGTCCTCGCGGTCGAACCGGAAGTGCAGCTCGCGCCGCACGGTGAACAGGGAGGCGGCGCCCTGCCCGCCGGGCCCCGTGGCCGCAGGGCGCAGGGTGTACGTGAAGGTGTGGTCCGACACCACTTCCAGGGTGCCGGACTCCGTCTCGGCGTAGGAGAGCGTGCCCTGGACCCGGATCTGCGGATCCGCCAGCTCCGCGTCGGCCGGGTCGAAGCGCACCAGCCATCCTGTCGCCGCGTGCTGTCCGTCGTCGGCGGGGGCGTCCATGCTGCGTTCGAACTGGGCCGTCTGATCGGGGTCGAGCAGATGCTCGACGGGGCGCAGGGCCTGGCCGCTCAGGACGTCGGGATTCAGTGAGGACTCCACCAGGTAGTCCTTGGCGATGGCCAGGCCCGCCATCACCTGACTGTCCGAGAAGTTCTTCGTACGGCGGACCGGGGGGAGGTTGATGCCGTCGGCGCCGGTCGGGTATTCCGCGGCCGGGCTCGTCGCGTACAGGTGGGTGGGGGTCCCGCCCGGCACGGTGCCCCGGGGCGCGAGGGGGACCACGGTGGCCCGCAGGGCTTCGGCGCGTCTGACGGCGGGCTGGGGGTACGGGTGGCGGAATCCGATGTAGACGGCCATGGCGAAGGCGAGGGCGATGAGCACCACCAGCGCTATGGCGGCTCTGGAGCCGCTGCGGGAAGCGCGTCCCGGCAGGGAGCGGACCGCGCGGGCGTGCTCGCCCATCCGCTCCTGGGCGGAGAATTCCTGTAGCCGGGCAGCCCGGACGAACGACTCGTCGAAGACGAGTGAGCGGTACTCGTCCTCGCCGCCCGAGGGGTTCTCGATCGGGCCTTCGGGTGGTTCTCCACGGCCTGTCATCCACTTCTCCCGATCTCCACACCACCGGCCGACGGTCGGTGCGTAACGGTCTGCTTCGGCCTGAGGCTTACGGCAGTGAGAAGCCCCCTCGAAGAGGGGTCACATCTTCAGAGTAGGTCGAATGCCCCGAACGTAAACGCGGAGACGGGTGAGAACTGTGCGGGGGGACCGGCGAGCCGGTCGGCGTGGGGCGCGGGGGGACGGTGCGAGAACGGTGCGGGGAGGTGCACGGAGACGGTGCGGTGACGGTGCGGGGACGCGTGGGGCGACCGGAGCGCGTGCCTCGGGGCCGACCGGATGAGGAGTGGGCCAGGCGGGTGGATCACACGGTGGACCAGGAGGGAGGGGTGGATCAGGGGGTGCGTGGGACTGCGGAGACCGCCGGGCGGGAGTAGTCGGCCGAGGCGGAAGGGGCGGCACCCGGCCTGTCGAAGCCGCGCGTATCGGAACCGGACCGATCGGTACCGGACTGATCGGAACCGGGCTTGTCGACGCCGCTCGTCACCGGCGGCGGCGCCTGCTCGCCCCGGCTTGCCGAGCCACCTCGGTAGACGGCGGTGAAGGCCAGCGCGACCATGCCGACGCCCATCACGAGGGCGAGCAGCCAGGCCACCGGGCGGTGCCAGCGTGCGGCGCCCCGGTAGGGGCGCAGGGAGCCGCCGTGGCGCCCGTAGGGGCCCGTACCGGCCGCGTCGTCGTCGTCAGGGTCCAGCGGGTCCCCGTACGCCCTCTCACGGCCGTACGCGCCGTCCCGGCCGAAGTCCTCGTAGAGGTCGTCGTCCATGGGGCCGCCGCGGCGGGCTCGGGCGGCGTCGGCCTCGGCACGGGCCTGGGCGGCGGCGAGCAGCCGCTCCACCGCGGTGGGTTCATGGACCGCTGCGGCCCGTACGAAGTCCTCGTCGAACACCACGGCGGCGAAGTCCTCGTCCGCGCCCCCGCGGTCGTCGTCGGGCTCCCAGCCGTCCGGGAACGGCCTGCCCCCCACGTCGTCCGGCACAGCTTCAGCGTAGCCCTGAAGGGGCGGTTTCGGCAGGGACGCCCGCAAACTCACCCGACCCGCCCACCCCACCCGTCCCACGCCCCTCCGAGGCCCCATCCGGCCCGCCGCATGATCCTCCACGGACCACTCCGGCCCGCCGCACGGCGCTGTTCGGCGGGCCGACATGCCGCACGCCGCTGCTGCCCGCCGACCCGCCGAACAACGGGCGGCTGGCAGCTGGCAGCAGGTGCCGGATCGGCTGCCTACCTGATGTGGCCGTCGCCGGTGACGATGTACTTCGTCGATGTCAGCTCCGGCAGTCCCATCGGGCCGCGTGCGTGCAGCTTCTGCGTGGAGATGCCGATCTCGGCGCCGAATCCGAACTGTCCGCCGTCCGTGAAGCGGGTGGACGCGTTCACCGCGACCGTCGTCGAATCCACCAGTTGGGTGAAACGGCGGGCCGCAGCCTGCGAGGTGGTCACGATCGCCTCGGTGTGGCCGGAGGACCAGAGGCGGATGTGCGCCACGGCCGCGTCCAGCGAATCCACGACCGCCGCCGCGATGTCGTACGAGAGGTACTCGGTCTCCCAGTCCTCCGCCGTCGCCGCCACCACCGTGGCCTTGGACCCCTCCGCGTGGGCGAGCACCCGCTCGTCGGCGTGCACGGTCACGCCCGCCTCGGCCAGCGCGTCCAGGGCGAGCGGCAGGAACTCCGCGGCGATGTCCTTGTGGACCAGCAGGGTCTCTGCCGAGTTGCAGACGCTCGGGCGCTGCGCCTTGGAGTTGATCAGGATGTCGACGGCCATGGCCAGGTCCGTCCGCGCGTCGACGTAGACGTGGCAGTTGCCGGTGCCGGTCTCGATGACGGGGACCGTGGACTCCTCGACGACCGTGCGGATCAGGGAGGCGCCGCCGCGCGGGATGAGGACGTCCACCAGGCCGCGGGCCCGCATCAGTTCCCGTACCGAGTCGCGGCTCTCCCCCGGCACCAGCTGCACCGCGTCGGCCGGCAGACCCGAGCCGCCGACGGCGTCG
Organism: Streptomyces sp. NBC_01237; assembly: GCF_035917275.1. Lineage (NCBI taxonomy): Bacteria > Bacillati > Actinomycetota > Actinomycetes > Kitasatosporales > Streptomycetaceae > Streptomyces > Streptomyces sp. NBC_01237. The sequence continues at coordinate 2,758,689 of NZ_CP108508.1, forward strand.
CGCAGCACCCGTACGAGGGCGGTGTTGGAGGCGTACGCGGACGACGAGCCGCGCAGCAGCACCGCGTTGCCGGACTTCAGGCACAGGGCCGCCGCGTCCACCGTCACGTTGGGCCGGGCCTCGTAGATGATCCCGACCACGCCGAGGGGTACCCGTACCTGGCGCAGGTCGATGCCGTTGGGCAGGGTCGAGCCGCGTACGACCTCGCCCACGGGGTCGGGCAGTGCCGCCACGTCCCGTACGTCGGCGGCGATGGCGCGGATCCGTTCGGGGGTGAGGGTGAGCCGGTCGACGATGCCCTCGCTCGTCCCGGCCTCGCGGGCGCGCTCGACATCCTCGGCGTTGGCCGCGACGATCTCGCTCGTGCGTACTTCGAGCGCGTCCGCGATCGCCAACAGCGCGTCGTCCTTGGCGGAGCGCGGAAGTGGCGCGATGTCGGCGGCGGCAGCGCGTGCCCGGTAGGCGGCCTGCGCGACCGGGGACATGTTGTCGTACGGCGAAAGCGTGGTCATGCCCGCAGAGTAGTGCGCACACTGCGGGCATCCGTCACGTATCCCGTGATGCGAGACGACCGCCCCGAGAGATGGTCGTCCCCGTCCGGGTGCACACCGACCGGGACGGGTGCACACCGATACGGACGAGTGCACACCGACCGTGACGAGTGCGAACCGATCAGCGCAGACGCACACCGATCAGTACGGATGCACCGGTCAGTACGGGTGCACCGGTCAGTACAGATACACCGGTCAGTACGGGTGCACCCCGACCGGGGCCGCGGGTGGCGGCCCGTACCCCTCGGCGATGCGCTGGTGGTACGTCTCCCGGTCGATCACTTCCAGCCCCACGATCTTCCAGGGCGGGAGCTGGGCGCTGGAGCGGTGCTCGCCCCACAGCCGCAGGGCCACCGCCGCCGCGTCGTGCAGGTCGCGGGCCTCTTCCCAATAGCGGATCTCCGCATGGTCGTTGGCGTAGCGGCTGGTCAGCAGGAAGGGGTGGTCGTGCGCCAGCTGTTCCAGGCCGCGTCTGACCTCCTTCAGCGGAGTCTCGGTTCCCGAGACGCAGAGGGTGATGTGCCACAGCTTCGACTGGGTGTGTTCCTCCTTCGCCGTCACCGGCTCCTGCTCGGTGGTGCGGTCCGCGGGCACACTCCTGTCGAAGTCGGCCCCCGCTCCGACGCTGGTCAGGGCGCGGCTGCCCGATCCGCGGGGCGGCGCCCCCGGGCGCGCTCGTCTCACCGGCGGCCTCCTGTGAATGTGTTGCTGTGCTGTCTACCCCTGGTGTCCCCGCTACAAAGTTGACCAGTCCGAGGCCGGGCTTGGGGCGGTTTTGGTGAAGCTCTCTGTCCTGAGGCCGGACTTTCAGCCGATTCAGGGGGCGAGGCGGGGCGTGAGAACGACCAGATCGTCCCTGTGTACGACCTCGCGCTCATAGGCGGGGCCCAGCTCTCTGGCCAGGTCGCGGGTGGAGCGGCCGAGCAGCTGGGGGATCTCCTTGGCGTCGAAGTTGACGAGTCCTCGGGCGACGGGCAGGCCGCGCAGGTCGCGCAGCTCCACCGGGTCACCGGCGGTGAACTCGCCCTCGACGGCGGAGATTCCGGCGGGCAGCAGCGAGGTGCGGCGCTCCACGACGGCCCGTACGGCTCCGTCGTCGAGGGTCAGCGCGCCCCTCGGGGTGGAGGCGTGGGCCAGCCAGAGCAGCCGGTCGGCGGAGCGGCGTCCGGTGCGGTGGAAGTACGTACCGGTGTCGCGGCCCGCGAGGGCGTCGGCGGCCCGGCTCGCGGAGGTGAGGACGACCGGGATGCCGGCGGCGGTGGCGATCCTCGCCGCCTCGACCTTGGTGACCATGCCTCCGGTGCCGACGCCCGCTTTCCCGGCTCTGCCGATCGTGACGTCGGCCAGGTCCTCGGGGCCGCCGACCTCGGCGACGCGGGTGGTGCCGGGGGTGCTCGGGTCGCCGTCGTAGAGGCCGTCCACGTCGGAGAGGAGGACCAGCAGGTCGGCGTGGACGAGGTGGGCGACGAGCGCGGCGAGCCGGTCGTTGTCGCCGAACCGGATCTCCTCGGTGGCCACGGTGTCGTTCTCGTTGACGACGGGGAGGGCGCCCATGTCCAGGAGCTGGTCGAGGGTGCGGTAGGCGTTGCGGTAGTGGGCGCGGCGGCTGGTGTCGTCGGCGGTGAGGAGAACCTGGCCGACGCGTACGCCGTAGCGCGCGAACGAGGCGGTGTAGCGGGCCACGAGCAGTCCCTGCCCGACGCTGGCCGCGGCCTGCTGGCGGGCCAGGTCCTTGGGCCTGCGGACCAGGCCGAGCGGGGCGAGTCCGGCGGCGATGGCACCGCTGGAGACGAGGACGACCTCCCGCTCGCCGCCGCTCCTGACCTTGGCCAGTACGTCGACGAGTGCGTCGACCCGGTCGGCGTCGATGCCGCCCGCCGCCGTGGTGAGCGAGGAGGAGCCGACCTTGACGACGATCCGGCGGGCTTCGGTCACTTCCGGCCTTGCAGCTGACACGTGCTTCCTCGCTCTGGCTCGCCCGGTGGATCCGAAGGGATGGCCGTGGGCGCCGTGAGGCGGTGGTGCCGGGCCGTCCCGGCTCAGCACAGTACGCGAGCGGCCACGCTCCGCGCCCGCCCATTCCGTCCGGTGGACAGCGGCGGACGGCGGCAACGGCGGGCAGCGGGGCGGCGGGCGGACCGGGCGGGAGCGGCGATGCCGCTGCTCAGCCGTCGTTGACCGTCAGCATGCGGTCGACGACCCGGGCGGCGGCCCGGCCGTCGGACGGTTCACAGAAGTCCACCCGGAACTGTGCGTACTTCTCCTTGTACTCCTCCGTCACGGCGCCGATGTTCCGGATCGCGGAGACGAGGTCCTCCGACGTCTTGATCAGCGGGCCCGGGGCGCGCGAGGTGAAGTCGAAGTAGAAGCCGCGCAGGGTGTCGCGGTAGTGCTCCAGGTCGTACGTGAAGAACAGCATCGGCCGCCCGGAGTGCGCGAAGTCGAACAGCACCGAGGAGTAGTCCGTGATCAGCACGTCGGCGATCAGGTAGAGGTCGGCGATGTCCGGGTAGTACGTGACGTCCCAGACGAAGCCCTGCCCGGCGCCGGGGATGCTGTCGAGGACCTTGTGGTGCTTGCGGTACAGCAGCACATGGTCATCGCCGAGCTCCCGCTGGGCCGCGTCGACGTCGATCTGGTTGTCCAGCTTGAAGCGGCGGCCGCCGTAGCGCTGGTCGTCACGCCAGGTCGGCGCGTACAGGACGACCTTCTTGCCCGCGGGGATGCCGAGCTTCTCCCGCACCGCCGATGCCCGCTTCACCCGGTCCGGGGCGTGGAAGACGTCGTTGCGCGGGTAGCCCGCCTCCAGCACCTCGCACTCCAGCCGGAAGGAGTTGGTCATGATCGGGGTGGTGAAGGAGTTGGGCGTGATGAACAGGCTGTACTGGCGGGAGCGCTGGGGCAGGCTCGCGATGTAGGCCAGGTTCGCCTTCGGGGTGCCGAGGAGGTCTGCGCCGATGCGCTTGAGCGGGGTGCCGTGCCAGGTCTGGACGACGACCTGCCCCTCGCGGCGGACGAACCACTCGCGGATGCCGCCGTTGGTGACGACGTAACGGCTGCGGGCCAGCGCCTCGTACCACTCCTTGCTGCCCCACTCCACACCGCGCACGCCGGGCGGGAGGACGACCTGCTGGTCGTGGACCATCGCGATGTGCTCGACCTCGGTCCCGCGGCGTACCAGTTCCTCGTAGACCGCGCGGGGCGAGTCGGAGAACTGCTTGCCGCCGAAGCTGTTGTAGAGCACGGCTTCGCGCAGCGGCAGCGCGCGCTGCTCGGGGGTGTACACGTCGCGCATCAGCCGCTGGCGGTAGGCGCCGCGCAGTTCGGGGTCGAGGACCGGCCCGGACTCCACGAAGATCCGGTCGAAGTCGAGCCGCTCCACGGTGTACGTCCGGTGGGCGCCGCGGTGGGTCAGCGGCAGGGTGTCGACGAGGTCGGGGCGGATCGTGACGGGGATGTCGCGGGTGTGGTCCCATTCGGCGCGGGCGCGCAGGAAGGGCAGCCAGCGCCCGGCCCGCAGGGGCAGGGTGCCCTCGTACGCGGGCATGCTGTCCGGTGTGACGCGGGCGGTGAACCGGCCGTCCTCGAACTCCGCGGGGAGCGGCCGGTCCTCGTTGCGCCCGGTGTGGCGCAGGATCAGCTTCATCGTTTCGGCGGGGCCGGTGTACGTGCCGGAGAGCACCAGCTCGCCGCCGGCCGACCACTCGACGCTGTCGACGACCGGCTGGACGGACCGCAGCTGCGGGGTGAAGTTGCCCGCTCCGTCGGTGAGGACGGCGAACTCCAGCCCGCCGGGCAGCGGGTGCACACCGGTGGCCGGCTTCTGTCCGATGGTGGCGCGGCGGGTGGTGCCGTCCTCGAACACGATGAGCGCGCGGTACTTCCTGGCCCGGCCGGGGGTGACCCCGTCGACGGGGAGGTCCGCGAAGGACAGGCGGGCGGTGTGGCGGACCCAGCCGTCGGCGCCGGTGTCGCCCTTGACCAGCGGGAGGTCGGTGGCGTACCCGCTGGCCTCGTGGTCGATGCGCAGCGCGGTGGGCTTCTTGCCCGTGGCGCGGGAGCGGAGCGTCACGGAGAGGGTGTCGGCGTCCGCTTCCTGGGCCTCGACCTCGGCGGGGACGATGTCCACGGTGAGCTTCAGCCGGTTGCGGTCGAAGCCCGCGACGAGCCGTACGCCGTCGTCGAGCACGTGGACCTGGCTGTGGCCCGCGGCGCCCGCGTTGTTCTTGGTCACGCTGCCGACGGACATGCCGCCGGGGCGCGGGATGCCGACGCCCAGACGCCAGGTGCCCGGCTGCCACTGGCCGCGGGTGCGCAGGCGGGCCGGGTCGATACCGATCTCGAAGCCGGACCAGTCGTAGTTGTGCAGGGCGCCCTTGGCCTCGGCGGTCGCCCTGGGCTCCTGGACGGTGCGCACGCGAAGCGGAAGGGTGCTCCGGCTGCCCTGGCGCCGCAGGACGGCGACCCGCAGCGAGCGCTTGCCGGTCGCGGAGGGGACATTGGGGATGTACGCGTACCCGTGGACGACCAGCCGGCCGTCCTTCCAGGTCAGGTCCAGCAGCTTGCCGCGTACGGGCAGCTCGCTGCGGTTGAAGTTGCGCACGGTCGGCGGCAGCGAGGAGTTCTCCACGCCGGGCAGCTCGATCCGGGCCCGTCGCAGGCCCCTGACGGAGAAGGCGCCGGGGTTCTCGCGCTCGTAGTGGAGCAGTCCCTCCAGCTCGTCCCCGCGTCCGCTGGCCGCCAGGTGCCACTTGACCCGGGCCATCGGCGAGAACTTGCGGACGAGCTTGGGCGCGGCCTGGGCCAGGAACTCCTTGGCCGCGCTGTGGAAGGCGGGACGCTCCTCGACCGGGGTCTCCGGGAAGTACTTCATGAGCCGGCTGAGCTCTTCGGGAATCGCTTCGAGGGACGCCACGGCGGGAGGGCCTTTCCGGGGGGACGTACAGATGTGAACCCCAGGAAGACGGGGCGTAAATGAGACGCCTACAACGGTCTCATGGTTGCCCCACAGTATGACGTGAACCCAGTCACAGGATCGACCGGCCCCCGGCACTTCCGGGACGGGGCTCCGGCGGTGGGCCGCCGTATCGCGCCCGAGCGCGAATCCGCCGTACCGCGCCCGGAGTTGGGCGCGGTACATCCGCCGTCAGGCCCGGTGCGCCCGCGGTGCGCGCAGGAGCGACAGGACCGTACGGCGGGCCTTGCGGACCGCGCGCCTGGCGAAGGACACATAGGGCCGCGGCTCCGGCGGCAGGACGCGCTCACCGCCGACCCACTCGGTCACGGTCACCGCGTACGCCTCGTCGGGCAGTCCCGAGCCGTCCCCGAAGTGCGGATACGCCAGGTACAGCCGGGCCGGGTCCGTCCTGCGGACGAGTTCCGGGGCCTCCTTGGCCCGCAGGAAGCGCACGACGTCGAGCAGCAGGTCGAGCCGGCCCTTCGCCACGCAGACCAGCCGCAGCCGCTCGTGGACCTTGAGGCGGCGCGCGAGCCCCGGTGTCCAGTAGGACTCCATCAGCGGGGCCGCGAGCGCCATCTTCTTCCGGTGCACCGAGGCCGTCTGCTTGAGCATCCTGGGACCGAACTGCGGCAGCAGCGTGATGACGAACGGCCGGACCATCAGGGCGTCGCGGTGCGGCCCGGCGGGCACATGGGTGGCGATGAGCCCCATCAGCGCCCTGGCCGAGTCGAACCGCAGAACGTAGCCGCCGCTCTTGGTCACGTGCTTGCCGTCGTCACGGCCCACCAGGTAGTAGCAGGTGTAGTCGGCGACGACGGAGACGCCGTTGCCCCGCAGGTACGCCTCCATGGTGAAGAGGGCGTCCTCACCGGTCTTCAATTCCTCGTCGAATCTCATCCCGAGCCGTGCGAGAAGCTCGCGCCGGAACAGCTTCTGGGCACTCAGGGTGAATTTGATGTTGGAGGAATACAGGTCGGCCCGCTCGACCGTCTCCTTCCACATCGACTTGGCCGCGCCGCGGTTGACGCCGACGACCTTGCCGAGCACCACATCCGTACCGGCCCGGTCACCCATCGCGACCATGCGTTCCAGGGCTTCCTCGCCGAAGTAGTCGTCGGCGTCGAGGAAGAAGACGTACCGGCCGCGGGCGAGCCCCAGGCCCACGTTGCGGGGCCCGCTGGGCCCGCCGGAATTGGCCTGCCGGATCACTCTCATGGGGATGTCGGTCCGGGCGGCGAACTCCTCCAGGTACTCCCCCGTACCGTCCGTGGAGCCGTCGTCGACCGCGACGATCTCCATGCGCCCGGCGCCGAGCGTCTGCGCTTCGACGGACTCCAGACAGCGGACCAGATAGGGCATCGCTTCGTAGGCGCCGATGATCACGCTGACATCGGGCTCGCTGTTCTTGATCGGCATTTCGGCCATGCTGTACACCTGTCGATTTGATCACGATTGGGGGCCAATTGTCCGACTATCGCACCCAACGTGCATCAACATGCCGAACGGCCCGTACGCCTCTCCGGAGGGAGAGACGTACGGGCCGTTGCGGGGGTTGCTCCATTTTCGGCCAGTTTTGACCGTCTTTGCCATTTGGTGAACGGAATCGACCGGGTCGTCGGTCTGGGCGGTCCGGTCGGCCTGACCTGCCGCGAACAGTCAGGGCACGGCCGCGGCGATCAGTCAGCACACCGCCCGTGAGGACGGTCAGCACACCACCGCGGAGACACGGTCAGCGCACCATCGTGAGGACGGTCAGCGCACCGCCGTGGGCCCTGCGGCGAGCGGGGCTTCGTCGCCCGGCGTGCCCACCGCGTCCGCGTCGGCGGTGGTCGCGGCGGCCGCGACGATCTCCGTCTCACCGGTCCCGGCGCCGCTGGAGGCCGCCTCCCGGTCGGGCTCCGCGACGACCTGCTCGGCGACGCGCTGCGCGACGCCCGCGTTGCGTGCCTCGGCCTTCGCCGCGAGGGCCGCCACCGCGGCGTTGAACTGCTCCATGGAGGTCGGCTCGTCCGGGCCCAGGAGGTAGCTCTTCAGCTCACGGCGGGCGCCGGCCAGCGCGTCGGCCGCGGGATCGGTGACCGCTGTCAGCAGCTCACCGATCTCCTCGGCGCTGTTGGACAGGATGACCGCGGCCCGCACGGCGGTGTTCTGTCGCTTGAACTCCTCGGCACCGAGCTGGGCGGAGTCGGTGACCGCGTACGGCTTGCCGCTCGCGATGAAGTCGGAGACCACGCTGGAGATGTCCGAAACCATCGCGTCGGACTCGTTGAAGCAGTCGTACAGCTTCGGCTGGGCGCCGGACACGGTCCGGTGCTCCCACCAGCCGAACGAACGCCAGTAGGCGTCGTCCCACTCGGCCCGCAGGGCGGCCGTCTCGGCCTCGCGCGCGGGGTCGGCGAGCGAGACCCGCGACTCCTCCGCGTCGTCGCCGCCGGACTGCCCGGTCGCCGTCAGCGCGGCGAGGCGGGCCTCGATCCGGGCCAGCTCGGCCTTGGCCGCACTCTGCCCGGCGGCGTCCGAGGCCGCCTCCTTCGCCCAGCGGGGTTCGGCGGCGCGCTCGGCGGCCGCCCGGTCCAGCATCGCCGTGATCCGCGCGTTCACGGCCTTGGCCTTGGCGCTGCGGATGCCGGTGAAGGGGTGCGGCTTGTAGATGATCCGGACCGGCCGGTCGGCCGCCAGCAGCCGCCGCACGATGTTCTCGCCCGCCAGCAGCAGGGAGGTGTTGCCCGGGTTGTCGTCCCAGCCCTCCCAGGTGGGTGCGTACAGGACGGTCGGGACGGCGTTCTTCGTGGTGCCGGTCCAGCTCTTGATGGGCGCCAGCTGCGGGCGTCCGACCTCGACGATGTCCTCGTCGCGGATGCCCACGTCGGCCAGGGCGTACCGGTCGCGTCCGGCCCGGCCCGCGGTCCACACCTCGTCGTACACCTTGGAGAACGGGTTGACGCTGGCCAGCTTGTCGCTGTCGCCGTGGCCGATGAAGACGTGCTTCATGGTCGGGACCCGCAGCATGTGGATGTTCTTGCCGACGTTGGCGGGGTAGAGGCAGACCCGCACGGTGGAGAGGTCCAGGTTCATCAGGTGGGTGCCCGCGGGAATGCAGATCACGGGTACGCCGGTCTCGGCCAGCTGCGGCACCAGACCACGCTCACGCATGATGATCAGCGGGCGGCCCTCGACCCGTGCCATCGTGTCGAGCCACATGTTGCCCTGGTACGCGGACTCGTTGGAGCCGGAGAAGTAGAGCACGACGGTCGGCTGGTACTCGCGCAGCCAGGTGTCCACGGCCTTGAGCACGGCGGGTGCCGGCGGAACCAGCCGGCCGCGGCGCAGGTACGGGACGAGCACCGCGTTGTACAGGACGGCGAGCGTCAGCGTGATCGCGGCGCCCACGTAGCCGATGACGTACCTGCCGGTCTCGGCGGCGATCAGTATCCCCACGACGGCCGGGATGTCGAGGTGGAGCATCTTCTCGGCGGGGCGGTGCAGCAGCGCGTTCGGCGGGGCGTCGGGGATACGGACGGCGTGCAGGTCCACGTTGCGGGTGACGACCGGCATCGTGCGGCGCATCCGGATGAGGGTGGTCAGGGCGCCGTGCGGGGCCTGAAGTCCGTAGAAGACCAGGAAGCAGGCGACCGCCGTGTAGAAGAGCGGCTCCTCCGCGAGATCCAGCCGGGCCAGCAGCAGGATGAGCATCAGCTGGCGGAGCAGGAAGCGGATGGGCAGTCCCGCCCGCACCTTGCCGAGCCGGTTGACCAGGTAACTCCCCCGCTGGTGCAGGTACCAGTCCGCGACGTACGTGAGCGCCGTGGCCGCCGCGAAGAACCAGATGTTGGGGAGGAGAGCGGCGACCATGACGCAGGGATATCCCAGCCCCATCAACATTGCTGCCGCCAGTTCCGACCTGCTGCCCACACGGGCCAGGCGAATGGCTGTCGAAATCACGAAGAACCTGCTCCAGGGGGGTGCCGGTTGATTCACCTATTGAGGGAAATGTGAAGGTGCGGCTTCACGCATTCGGGCCTCTGCCATCGCACTAAGCGATCACAGAGGCCCGGAAAAGCACAATTTTCAAGAATTATTACACATCTTCTTGACGATCAAGCACCGAGGCCAGCGCCTGCTCGAACCCGGAGGATTCGGCGGCCCCGCGCGTCGGGTCCTGCTGCCGTACGTCGATGACGTGGCCGGTCAACGCGGAGAGGAGCACGTCCAGCGAGGTACGCGCCACCGCCTCCGAGGAGAGCAGCGAGCCCTCGGGCTCCTGGCCGAACGCCTTGGTGCGCATCGGCGTCGCGGTGCGTTCCGGGTTGACGCAGTTGACGCGGATGCCCTCGCCCGCCCACTCGTCGGCCAGCGCCTGGGTGAGGTTCACCATCGCGGCCTTGGTGGAGGAGTAGAGGCTGTACTCGGCACGGCCCCGGGTGTAGCTGCTGGAGGTGTAGAGCAGCAGCTGGCCCTTGGTCTCCGCCAGGTACTTGTACGAGGCGCGGGCGATCTGGACGGGCGCCAGGTAGTTGACGTTCAGCGCTTCCTGGATCGTCGTGTTGTCGGTCTCGGCCAGCTTGCCGATGCGCAGCACGCCCGCGGTGTTGATGACGTAGTCAACGCGGCCGGTCTCCGCGTACGCCTTGGAGAGCGCGTCGTCGATGTGCTCCGGGTTCTCGACGTGCGTACCGGTGGTGGAGCGGCCCAGCGCGTAGACGCTCGCGCCGTACTGCTCGGCCAGCGTGGCGATGTCGGCGCCGATGCCGTACGAACCGCCGAAGACGACGAGGGTCTTGCCGGAGAGCAGCTCACGGTAGGCGGCCTCGTCGGCCTGGCGCGGGGCGGCGGTGGAGGCCAGCTGGAAGAGCTTGTCGGTGATGAAGACGTCGACCGGCTGGGTGACCTTCATGTTGTACTCGTCGCCCGCGACCACATAGATCGGCACGTCGGGGAGGTACTTGAGGACGACCGAACAGTCGTCGGTGGCCTGGAAGTTGGGGTCTCCCGCCGCGATCCGGTACGCCTTGCGGATCGTGGAGAGCTTGAACGCCTGCGGGGTCTGCCCCCGGCGCAGCCGGGACCGGTCGGGCACGTCGGTGATGAACTCGCCGTCCCCGCCGTGGGTGCGGGTCACGATGATCGTGTCCGCGGAGGGGATCGCGACATCGACGGCCTCGTAGCGGCCGAGGGCGTCGACGCAGTCCTTGATGACGCGCTGTGACAGGAGAGGCCGGACCGCGTCATGGAAGAGGACATTGCGGTCCTCGCCCTCGGCGAGGCCCTCGCCGAGGGCCGCGATGGCACGCTCGGTGGTCTCGTTCCGGGTGCTGCCGCCCTCGATGATCCGGGTGACCTTGGTGAGTCCGGCCTTGGCGACGATCTTCTCGACCTCGGGCACGAACCCCGGCGCCATCAGCACGATCACATCGTCGATGCCCTCGGCGTTCTCGAAGATGGTCAGCGTGTGCTCGATGACTGCCTTGCCGGCGATCTTCAGCAGCTGCTTGGGGATCGACAGTCCCACGCGCTGACCGGTACCACCGGCGAGCACGACTGCTGTGGTCCGGGGCTTGGCTTCATGCGGCACAGACACAGACGACCTACCTTGCTATGACGAGGGAAACAGTGTGATGGTCGCACTCTCCGTGACCGTCTCGCAAGGCGGACGTCGATCGTCGCATGCCCTGCGGATACCCGCAGTTCACTGCCTGGCCAGGGAGGTTGGGTTCCACGGGGCCGGTACACGAGGTGACCGAATCCACAGAGGTGTTGCGTAATCCGCACATCTGCCGCACGTACACCGGCCGTCACCAGGCAATTCCCGGTGCGGTACGGGCCGGCGGGCGACGCACGGCGGGCGGGCGGGACTCCTTCTCGGACCGTTCGCGGGCCGGTCGGGTCCGGAGGCGCGGGTTCCGGGTCGGTCGTGTACCGCAGGGGCGCTTCCGCGGCACACAACCGGCCCTGCGCCACACGGCCGACCCGGGGCCACACGGCTTCCCGACGGCACACGGCCGACCCGGGGGCTACTCGGGCTTCCCGACGGCACACGGCCAACCCAGGGCCACACAGCTTCCCGACGGCACACATCCGACCCGGCGGCCCGGACCGGACGGGCCCCGGCCGCGCGAGGTCTCTCGCGGGCGGGCCCGTTCCGGTCGCTCCGGCCTAGAAGGGGTCGAACTCGTCGTACTCCTTCTGCGCGTCGTCCCGCTCGGCGTCCCGGTCCCGGCGGCGCTGCGCGGCGGGCCGCGGCTCCTCCAGGCGGTGGTCCTCGCCGCGGCGGCCCAGCATCTCGGCACCGGCCGTCACGGTCGGCTCCCAGTCGAACACGACCGCGTTCTCCTCGGGGCCGATGGCGACGCCGTCACCGGCACGGGCGCCCGCCTTCATCAGGGCGTCCTCGACGCCGAGGCGGTTGAGGCGGTCCGCGAGGTAGCCGACGGCCTCGTCGTTGTTGAAGTCGGTCTGCCGGACCCAGCGCTCGGGCTTCTCGCCGCGCACGCGGTAGATGCCCTCGTCGTCCACGGCCACCTGGAAGCCCGCGTCGTCGACGGCCTTCGGGCGGATGACGACCCGGGTCGCCTCCTCCTTCGGCTTGGCGGCGCGCGCCTCGGCGATGATGCCCGCGAGCGCGTACGAGAGGTCCTTGAGGCCCTTGTGCGCGATGGCCGAGACCTCGAAGACGCGGTAACCGCGGTCCTCCAGCTCCGGGCGGATCATGTCGGCGAGGTCCTGGCCGTCGGGGATGTCGACCTTGTTCAGGACGATGACGCGCGGCCGGTCGTCGAGACCGCCGTACTGCCGCAGCTCCTCCTCGATGATGTCGAGGTCGGAGACGGGGTCGCGGTCCGACTCCAGCGTCGCGGTGTCCAGGACGTGCACGAGCACCGAGCAGCGCTCCACATGGCGCAGGAACTCCAGGCCGAGGCCCTTGCCCTGGCTGGCGCCCGGGATGAGCCCGGGGACGTCCGCGATGGTGTAGACGGTCCCGCCCGCGGTCACGACACCGAGGTTCGGTACGAGGGTGGTGAACGGGTAGTCCGCGATCTTCGGCTTCGCCGCGGAGAGCACGGAGATCAGCGAGGACTTGCCCGCGCTCGGGTAGCCGACGAGCGCGACGTCGGCGACGGTCTTGAGCTCCAGGACGATGTCCCGGTCCTCGCCCGGCTCACCGAGCAGCGCGAAACCGGGCGCCTTGCGGCGGGCGGAGGCCAGCGCCGCGTTGCCGAGGCCGCCGCGGCCGCCCTGACCGGCGACGAAGGTGGTGCCCTGGCCGACCAGGTCGGCGAGCACATTGCCCGCCTTGTCGAGGACGACGGTGCCGTCGGGAACCGGCAGGACCAGGTCCTGGCCGTCCTTGCCGGAGCGGTTGTCACCCGCACCGGGCTGGCCGTTGGTGGCCTTGCGGTGGGGGCTGTGGTGGTAGTCCAGCAGCGTGGTCACGGCCTGCTCGACGACGAGGATCACATCGCCGCCGCGCCCGCCGTTGCCCCCGTCGGGGCCGCCCAACGGCTTGAACTTCTCACGGTGGACGGAGGCGCAGCCGTGGCCTCCGTTACCCGCGGCGGCATGCAGCTCGACGCGGTCCACGAAGGTGGTCATGGTTGGTGCCTCCAGGTACTGCGGAAAAATACGGAATTGTCTCTGTCGTAACACGCCGAGGGCGGACCCGCTTCCCCGTTTACCGGGAAAGCTGAGATCCGCCCTCGGAAGGTGCTGTGTGTCGCTCTGCGTGCGCCGAAGAAGATCAGACGGCGAGCGGAACGATGTTCACGACCTTGCGGCCACGGTGCGTACCGAACTCCACCGCACCGGCGGTCAGCGCGAACAGCGTGTCGTCGCCGCCACGGCCGACGCCCGTGCCCGGGTGGAAGTGGGTGCCACGCTGGCGGACCAGGATCTCACCGGCGTTGACGGCCTGACCGCCGAAGCGCTTCACGCCGAGCCGCTGAGCATTGGAATCGCGCCCGTTCCGAGTGGACGATGCGCCCTTCTTATGTGCCATGTCTCCTCAGTCCCTTACTTCGCAGCCGCGGGGATACCGGTGACCTTGATCGCCGTGTACTGCTGGCGGTGACCCTGGCGACGGCGGTAGCCGGTCTTGTTCTTGTAGCGAAGGATGTCGATCTTCGCGCCCTTGTGGTGGTCCACGATCTCGGCCTGAACCTTGATCCCGGCCAGGACCCACGGGTCACTGGTGACGGCGTCGCCGTCGACCACGAGCAGCGTAGAGAGCTCTACGGTGTCGCCGACCTGGGCGGTGGGAATCTTGTCAACCTCAACGATGTCGCCGACAGCTACCTTGTGCTGGCGACCACCGCTGCGCACGATGGCGTACACGCGGATCTCTCTCTCGCTCGGAACGGATCCCCTGATGCCAGCCGCTCGCACGGGCCGGGGCCCGGGACGATCCGGAAGGATGAGCGGCCTCTCCCGTGACGGACGACGCGAACGCCGACCGGGTCCGGAAGGGATGTGCTCAGGGGTAGGTGCGTACAGAAACACACCGAGGGTCAAGGTTACGGGGCGGGGTTCGGGGGGTCAAACCGGGTCGCGGTCGGCGGACCGGGCCCTCAGGCGTGCGGCGGCAGCCAGCCGCGCTGGACGGCACGGACCCCGGCCTCGAAACGGCTACGGGCGGTCAATCGCTCCATCAGCTCGTTGGCGATCCGCCGGGCGGTCCTCGGCGAGACTCCCAGCCGCTTGGCGATGGACTCGTCGGTGTGCCCCTGGGCCAGCAGTCGGATCGCGGTCGACTGCTGCGCGGTGAGACCGTCCGTGCCGCATACCTGGACATCGGCGAGCGGCTGGGCGGCCGCCCAGGTGGTTTCGAAGAGCGCACAGAGAGCGGTGAGCATGCCCTCGCCGGTCAGGATGGCCGCACCGGCTGCGGTGTCGTTGCTGCTGACCGGAATCAGAGCGGTGGAACGGTCCACGATGAGCATGCGTATGGGCAGTGAAGCGGCGGTACGGACATGCCCGCCCAAGCCTGCCAGCAGGTTCGCGTGCTCGATCGTCGGCCGGCTGTTGCGGACGCTGTCGAGGTAGATCGTGCGCATCCTTACACCACGGCCGAGCAGGTCCTCATTGAGAGGTCGGGAGGCGGCGATGGCCGCCTCGGTCAGCACCGAGTCCGGCGAGAACGACAGAACCTCCTCCCTCGTGCCGTGAGTCAGGGAGACCAGCCGGTCCCGGATCCTGTCCAGCCCGACGAGCTGCTCCACGCCCGGATGATCACTGTCCGGCGTCAGTTCGGCGTACTCCGCTATGAGCTGCACGGCAGCCGCCCTCGAAGCATCCAATCGCTGCTGCTGGGCCGTGAGTTGAGCCTGCCGCCGGGCCATCAGGATCTCCATCCCGATATCCGGCGAGACGGCCCGCAACCGCCCGTCCTGCTCGACCGACGGCCGCACGAGCGCCAGTTCGCTGAGCTCGTCCAGCGCCCGGCGCACGGCGTCCTCCGATGCCCCGAGGGCCGCCGAGATGGCGGCCACACCGGCTCGCGGCATGGACAGCATGGTGCGATAGACAGCTTCGGCTGTGACGTCCAGCCCGAGCTCGGTCAACACGTTTGCCCCCACCCCGCCATCAATTGGTACGCCCAACCAAATGAATCATCTCAGAATCTTCACCAACACTTCAATTGATCAGCGTATGCATGTCCGCCGGGGCGAATAAGCGGGGCCCGATGCGGCCATGGCCGAAACCGTCCACTGCCGATGGCCATTCCCTCCCGCCAAGCCGTCCATGGTGAAGAGCATGTTTCTCGTCCACGCACGCTTCGAGACGCTGAAGTGCCTTGAAGTTTCGCCGGAAATACGGCAGTTGGCGCGCGCCGCGCTCGTCCTTGGCGATCAGGTCGAACATGTCGCGGTCCACCTCGTGCCGCCGCGGCACTTCGTACTGGGCTTCTATCTCCTGTCGGACTCGCTGGCACAGGCGGAAGCCACAGCGGAGGAGATCAGCCGACGGCTGCTCGATGACACACGCGTCCCTCCGGCCGAGCTCCTGGATGTGGGCGTACCTCTCATCGCCCCTCTGCTCAGGCAATGACCGGTTCCGCGCCCGAGGCAGCCCGTCCAGCCGTACGTCCAGGAGGCCCGATCCGGCCCCTCTGGACGTAACCGTCCAAGGCCGCTTTGGGTCAGCCGCAGCCTCTTCCTACCCCTCTGAGCTGCGACTTAGCTATGCATCACCGAACGGGGCGCGTCACTGCGACGCAGCATCCGCAAGGCCATAGCCACCCCACCTGCCGACCGGCACACATGAAGGGCCAGCCACGCCATGAGCCTCTCCCGTCACCTCCAGGCCAGCACGCTCACCGTTCTCGCCCTGGTGTTCGCGGCCCCCGTGATCGCCCTCTCCGTGCCGGTCCAGAGCAACTCCGCCGCTGCCGCAGTAGTGGGGACCGACGTGCCCGCAGTCGTCACTCCGAACGACATGAGCTGGCAGTAATCACCGATCCCTGGGGGGACAACACCATGAAGACCAGGTCCAGCAAGACCCGCACCACCGTCGGCCTGCTGCTCGCGGGGGCGGTTTCGGTGGGGCTTCTCACCGCCGGTGCGGGCACGGTTCAGGCTGCCGAACAGGTATGCACCGGCACCACCTCGATCTACGGCGTCCTGGACGACGGCCGACTCACCTACTCCTCGATCACCCCCGGCAACGGCAACCGGATCAAGACCCGCATCGGCCCCGCCCTCGGCTTCGAACCCCAGGCCATGGCCACCCTCAACTTCAACACCATCCTCGTCACCTCCACCACCGGCGCCCTCTACCGCGTCGACGTCAAGAGCAACGACGAAACCCTCACCGTCTCCAGCATCGAGAAGATCGCCGACCAGGGCTGGACCCACGACAAGCTCACCTACGACGGATACGGCCACCTCTACGGCACCACCACCACCGGAGTCCTCCTCCAGTACGCCGTCACCCAGGCCAAGCCCCAGGGCCCCCAGCACATCACCAGCCGCACCGAAATCGGCACCGGCTTCGTCCTCAAGACCCTCACCAGCACCGGCCAGGACCGTCTCCTCGGCACCACCGAAGCCGGAAAGCTCCACTCCTACAAGATCAGCGGCGGCGCCTGGAAGCGGGGGGATCTGAAGGAGTCCGGCTGGTCCGGATTCGACCAGGTCACCTCCTCCGGCAGCGGCTTCTACTACGGCCGCATCGCCAAGACCGGAGCCATGTACTGGTACAAGGACGCCAACATCTCCGACGGCAACGGCGACGACATCACCTACAACAACGACGACCCGGTCGACGCCTCCGGCTGGACCCAGAAGCTCCTCTCCGCCGCACCCGGACAAGTCACCTGCACGACGCCTGAGGAAACCCTCGACCGCGACAACATCAGCGAGGTGAAAAAGGCCGGCCGCGACCTGATGAACAAGCAGGACCGCGACTGGGCCACCACCGCGCAGTGGAACTGCCTGGACAGTCTCTGGACCCGCGAGAGCGGCTGGCGCTGGAATGCCCAGAACCCCACCTCCGCCGCCTACGGCATTCCTCAGGCAAACCCCGGAACGAAGATGTCCTCCGCCGGCAGCGACTGGCGCACCAATCCCCTCACTCAGATCCAGTGGGGGCTCGACTACATCGACGACCGCTATGCGACACCGTGCGCCGCCTGGACCCACTCCCAGAACACCGGCTGGTACTGAACCTCCCGCATTCCGGCTCTTCGCCTCGCCGTACCACTTGCCCAGTACCTCGGCCCGACGTCCGGGCTGCCCGAAATCAAGGAGTCATCCTGTGTTCGTTTCCTCCAAGGCGTTGCGTACCGCTGTCACGTCAATTGCCGCCGGCGCGATGTCGCTCGGTCTGCTGACCGCCGGTGCGGGCACGGTTCAGGCTGCCGAACAGGTATGCACCGGCACCACCTCGATCTACGGCGTCCTGGACGACGGCCGACTCACCTACTCCTCGATCACCCCCGGCAACGGCAACCGGATCAAGACCCGCATCGGCCCCGCCCTCGGCTTCGAACCCCAGGCCATGGCCACCCTCAACTTCAACACCATCCTCGTCACCTCCACCACCGGCGCCCTCTACCGCGTCGACGTCAAGAGCAACGACGAAACCCTCACCGTCTCCAGCATCGAGAAGATCGCCGACCAGGGCTGGACCCACGACAAGCTCACCTACGACGGATACGGCCACCTCTACGGCACCACCACCACCGGAGTCCTCCTCCAGTACGCCGTCACCCAGGCCAAGCCCCAGGGCCCCCAGCACATCACCAGCCGCACCGAAATCGGCACCGGCTTCGTCCTCAAGACCCTCACCAGCACCGGTCAGAACCGTCTCCTCGGCACCACCGAAGCCGGAAAGCTCCACTCCTACAAGATCATTGGTGGTGCCTGGAAGCGGGACGACCTGAAGGAGTCCGGCTGGTCCGGATTCGACCAGGTCACCTCCTCCGGCAGCGGCTTCTACTACGGCCGCATCGCCAAGACCGGAGCCATGTACTGGTACAAGGACGCCAACATCTCCGACGGCAACGGCGACGACATCACCTACAACAACGACGACCCGGTCGACGCCTCCGGCTGGACCCAGAAGCTCCTCTCCGCCGCACCCGGACAAGTCACCTGCAAGTCGGTCAGCACGCTCGGTGAGGACATCGCCAAGGACGCCAAGACGGAGGTCGGCAACAACTTCAACGACTACGACTTCACGTACAGCCGGGCGTGGTGCGCCGAGTTCGTGAAGTACATCTGGGCCGGGAACGACGTGACCGGTTCGTCGGCGCTGGACGCGAGGGCGATCAGCCTGCGCGAGTACGGACTGAAGCACGACACGTACCGGACCGGCTCCCCCAAGGTCGGCGACGCCGTGCTCTACGACACCGACCGCAACCTGACCGACGGTGAGGCCGATCACGTGAACATCGTGATCGCCGTCTCGTCCGACGGCAAGCAGATCGAGACGGTCGGCGGGAACGAGAGCCACCAGGTCCAGAAGACCAGCTGGTTCAACTGGGACACCGCCTCGAGCCCGATCGGTGCCGGCCCGGCGCTCGCCTTCATCTCGCCGAAGGGCTGACACCCACGCACCGGTGAGGTCCCGCTCCCCGTCCGGGGAGCGGGACCTCGCGCGCGTCCCGGAGGAGTGTGGGAAGTGGGCAGGTCCCGGGAGATCGTATGCTCGGCGGGCAGATACGCCCGCCAGGAAGGCACCGCACGTGAACTACAGGATCCAGCCCACCGCCCAGGTCGATGAGACCGCCGAGATCGGCGACGGCAGCAGCGTGTGGGAGCTCGCCCAGATCCGCGAGGGCGCCAAGCTCGGTGAAGGCTGCGTGGTCGGCCGCGGCGCCTACGTGGGTACGGGCGTTCAGATCGGCGACAACGTCAAGATCCAGAACTACGCCCTGGTGTACGAGCCCGCCGAGCTCGGCGACGGTGTGTTCGTCGGGCCCGCCGTCGTCCTCACCAATGACCACAACCCGCGCTCCGTCGACCCCGAGGGCAAGCAGAAGCGCGGGGGCGACTGGGAGGCCGTCGGTGTGAAGGTGGCCGAGGGCGCGTCGCTCGGCGCGCGTTCCGTCTGTGTCGCGCCGGTGCGGATCGGGCGCTGGGCGATGGTGGCCGCAGGCGCCGTCGTCACCAAGGACGTGGCGAACTTCGCCCTGGTGGTGGGCGTACCGGCCCGGCAGATCGGCTGGGTGGGCCACAGCGGTGTGCGCCTCGTGGAGCGCGCGGGCGAGCCGGGCGTGTGGGAGTGCCCGCAGAGCGGGGCGGTGTACGAGGAGAAGGACGGGGTCCTCAGCGAACGGGCCGCGTAAGACTCCCCGCAACTCGGGCAAACTCGGTCGCCATTTGATCTCGATCCGACGCGTTCTCCCCAAGAAGGGGCTTGAACAGCCGACGATGAGGCAGTGAACTTTCCTTCCCTGCCAGCCAAGATCGGTCCGCACCCGTCGGGCGAAGCGCGATCGGAGATTCCGGCCCCGGCCGTATCCGACGACGGGGGCGGCCGGGCCAAGAGCCCGGCTCCACGGCTCTACGCACTCGATGCCCTGCGGGTCGTGGCGGCGCTGGCCGTCCTCGCGTTCCACTTCGCGGGGATCGACAAGGCGACGGCGGTCAACTGGGGTGTCAATCCCCGCGAGCTGTTCCCCTGGCTCTTCCCCTTCGCGAAGTACGGCTCCTACGGGGTCCAGCTCTTCTTCATCATCAGCGGTTTCGTCATCTGTCTGTCGGCCTGGGGCCGCACCCCGGGGCAGTTCGTCCGTGCCCGGTTCCTGCGGCTCTTCCCCGCCTACTGGTTCTCGGTGATCGTCGCGCTCGTGCTGTACCGGGTGCTGCCGGACGGAGTTCGCAAGTCCCCGAGTTTCAGCGACGCTCTGACGAACCTGACGATGTTCCAGGTGCCACTGAAGGCACAGCACCTGATCGGCGCCTACTGGACGCTCTGGCTGGAGCTCTGCTTCTACCTGGTCTTCCTCGTCGTGCTGGTGAAACCGATCAGTCTCCAGCGCGTCTACGTCTTCTGCTGGTCCTGGCTGGTCCTCTCCGTGCTGATCCAGCAGTACGACGGGGTACCGCTGCTTCCCACGCTCGCCCCAGCGCTGAACACCTCGCTGTTCGTCGCCGGCATCACCATGTACCTGATGTACCGCTTCGGGCCCGACCTGAAGCTGTGGCTGCTCCTCGGCATGAGCTGGCTGACCATGCAGAGCGACCTCGTGGAACACGGGGACCGGCTGCGGGACGATCTGGGCTTCGACCGCTCCCCGTACGTGGCCCTGGCCGTGGTGACGGTCTCCTATCTCCTCGTGCTCGCCGTGGCGCTGCACTGGCTCGACCGGGTGCAGTGGCGCTGGCTCGCCACCGCCGGAGCGCTGGTGTACCCGCTGTACCTGCTCCACGAGGAACTGGGCTGGGCCATGATCCGCACCCTCTACGGACACCTGGGAGCGTGGCCCACGCTGGCCGTCACCGTGACGGTCCTGCTGGTGCTGTCCTGGCTGGTGCACCGCTACCTGGAACGGCCCGCGGTCCGCTGGCTGCGCACGAAGCTGTGAACCGGTCCTGGGTCCCGCTTGCGCCTACTGGTCGGCGTGCGCGCACATCGGGCACACCCGGATCCGCGCGGAGCCGGGCTTGAGCAGTACACCTTCGGCCGACGCCGAGGCGAGGAGCGCCGACGGGCCCCGATAGCTGCCCACCGGGGATATCGAGCGTGGGCAGTCCCCATGACGCCGGCACCGGCGCAGGGCTCTGATTCCCCAGCAACGAGAGGCTGGACCGGTCGGCCGGTCCAGCCTCCCACTGTTCTGTCGGACGATCAGCCGCCGATGACGACGCGGCGCACACCGGTCCAGTTGGCCGGGTCCGTCGTCCGGCGCCCGTCGACCAGGACGCGGACGTCCGGCAGGTCGGCGGCGGCCAGCTCGCGGTACTCGGCGTGGTCGGCCTGGAGGACGGCCGCGGTGACGGTCTGTCCCTGGTGCGGCACGAGGCCGTGCGCGGTCAGCTCCTCGGGCGTGTACATCGGGTCCGAGACGAACGGCATCGCGCCGCGTGCCTTCAGCGCCTCGACGACTCCGAAGACACCGGAGAACGCGGTCTCCTTGACCCCGCCGCGGTAGGCGGCGCCCAGCACCAGCACGCCGACACCGTCCAGGTCGCCGTAGGCGGCGGCCAGCAGGTCCACGGCGTACTCGGGCATCGCGGCGTTGGCCTCGCGGGCCGAGCGCACGACGGTCGCCTCCGGGTCGTTCCACAGGTACATCCGCGGGTAGATCGGGATGCAGTGGCCACCGACGGCGATGCCGGGCTGGTGGATGTGGCTGTAGGGCTGGCTGTTGCAGGCCTCGATGACCTTCTTGACGTCGATGCCGGTCCGGTCGGCGAACCGGGCGAACTGGTTGGCCAGGCCGATGTTGACGTCGCGGTAGGTGGTCTCGGCGAGCTTGGCGAGCTCGGACGCCTCCGCCGTACCGAGGTCCCAGACACCGTTGGGGCGCGGCAGGTCCTCGCGGTCGTCGAAGTCGAGCACGGCCTCGTAGAACTCGACGCCGCGCCGGGCGGACGCCTCGTCGATGCCTCCGACGAGCTTGGGGTAACGGCGCAGGTCGGCGAAGACCCGGCCGGTCAGCACGCGCTCCGGGGAGAAGACCAGGTGGAAGTCCTCGCCCGGGGTGAGACCGGAGCCCTCGGCGAGCATCGGTGCCCAGCGGGTCCGGGTGGTACCGACGGGCAGCGTGGTCTCGTAGCTGACCAGGGTGCCCGGCTTAAGCCCCGCGGCGATCGCCTTGGTGGCGTTGTCCATCCAGCCGAAGTCCGGGGTGCCCTCGGCGTCCACGAAGAGCGGGACGACGACCACGACGGCGTCGGACGCGGCGACCGCGGCCGTGGTGTCCGTCGTCGCGGAGAGCAGCCCGGCGCCCACCGTCTCCTTGAGCTTGACGTCCAGGTCGTGCTCGCCGGGGAACGGCTCGGTGGCCGCGTTGACCAGCTCGACGACCTTCTCGTTGACGTCCGCGCCGATGACCGTGTGGCCCTTGGCGGCGAACTGCACGGCGAGCGGAAGCCCGATCTTGCCGAGCGCGACTACGCAGATGTTCATCGGTGTTACTTCCTCTTCCGACCGGACAGCTTGCGGCGCAGCCGCGTCAGCGTCCCGGCCTTGGTCTCCCACAGCGGGGCCGTCGTGATCACGAGCCGGCCCTTGGTGTTCGGATTCGCGGCGACGCGATACGGGACGACGCGCCCCCATCGGCGTGCCAGCGGCATCGGCAGCCCGTCGGTGCGTACGGGGATCTCGTACGTCGAGCCCGCCACGTCGGCGTAGACCCGGACTCCCCGCTTGGCCTTGACGGGCTGGACCGGGATGCGGGCGCTCAGCAGGGTCCCGCGGTCGTCGCCCACGGTCTCCCTGACGAACTCGCCGACCGCCTCGGGGCGTCGGGCGTCCTTGGACATCCGCAGCGCTCCCGGCTTGTCCGCGCTCTTGGGCATCGCACCCTGGGCCAGCGCGACCACGGCCGAGGACGTGTCGCCGATGATGCCGAGCCGCACCTTCAGGGCGAGCGACAGCTCCGCCCCGTCCTGCTCCCACGCGGCCGACTCCAGCTCGGTCCCCTTGGAGAGCCTGCCGGGCACCGCCTCGCCGAGCACCTCGTAGAAGCGGTCGTCCAGGCCGACGGCGTCGTCCCGGAAGCCGGGGTAGGAGGCAAAAGCCCGGTCGCCCTCCAGGAAGAAGGGCGGTGCGCCGTGCTCGGTCTCCTCCGCGATAGCGCGGCTGAGCTCGTCGACGGCGCCGCGCTGGGCCAGACCGAAGCGCACCCGCCGCGTCACTCCCGTACCGTCGCGCAGACCGTCGGTGTAGTACGCGTCGATCAGGACGGCCAGACCCTCGCACACCAGGCGCTTGGTGCTGGTGTCGAGGGCGGGGAAGTCCTTCTGCAGAAGCTTGGACAGCTCCCAGTCGAAGTGCCGCTTGAAGACGGCGTCGCGCTGCGGTCCGGGCTCGATGAGACCGGCCGTGTGCTTCATGATCTTCGCGGTGCACCGGAGCCGGGCCAGATGATCGGCCCGGTAGGTGATGTTGCTCGCGTCGCCGCGCTTGACCGCGTAGTAATACGTGTAGTCGGAGAGCACGGAGATCTTGCGGGCCCGGACGCACGCCTCGATCGTGAACGGCTGGTCGCTGCCGACCGGCAGGTCCTCCGGGAAACGCAACTGGTGCTTCTCCACCAACTCGCGGCGAAAGAGCTTGGTATTGGCCAACGTGAAAGGCAGACTCGAATCGTAGAGACTGATGTCCGGGTCATTTTTCACGTACAACTTCTGATGAACGTAGCGGCCGTTGGTGCCCACCATTTTGCCGACCACCACGTCCGAGCCGTGATCGTCCGCGTAGGCGACCATCCGCGCCAAGGCCTCTTCGCCGAGGTAGTCGTCCGAACCGATGAAGTACACGAAGCGACCGGTGGCGAGATCGAGAGCCCGGTTGCTCGGTGCGGCGGGCCCTCCTGAGTTGGCCTGATGAATGACCTTGAACGTGCCGGGATACTTGTCGGCAAACCGATCGAGTTCGGCACCGCTCTCGTCCGTCGACCCGTCGTCGACCGCCACGATTTCGATGCGGTCGAGGCCGATGCTCTGCCGGACAAGAGAGTTCAAGCACTCCGTCAAGTAGGGCATGGTGTTGTAAACGGCGACAACCACACTGACGTCAGGAGCCGTCGTCATAGTCAGTTTTCCGCCTTCTCGCGGTCGGAGAGCAGATTGGTGTAGAGCTCGTCCAGGAGCTCCGCCTGTGCTTCCCAGGTCCAGGTGTCGAGGAGCCCGGGCTTGTCGTAAGCGGCACGGTACCGGCCGGGATCGGCCAGCACCCGCTTGATCGCGCGGACCAGATCGGTTACGTCCTCGGCGGTGCATACCTCGCCCTGGCCGGTCGAACGAGCCACCTCGGACATGGTCTTCACATCACTGACCACCAGCGGCAACCGCGCGTGCGAGTACTCGAAGAACTTGGTGATCAGAGCGATCTCGTGGTTCGGCCAGTGATGGATCGGAATGCAGCCGACGTCCGCCGTAGAAAGGAACGGGACAACCTGCCAGTGCGGTACGTACGGCACCGCATGCAGACGGTCCCCCGCGCCGAGTTCCTCGGCCCTGGCCAGAAGGGTCTTTATGTAGGCCGCGGCCGGATTGGGAACGACGAATGCCATGTGTACGCCGTCCAGATGCGGCAGCGCCTCCACCATGTCCCCGAGGCCCCGCTGCGGACCGGGCGAACCGCTGTAGACAACCAGCGGAACCTCCGGGCCGATGCCGCACAGCGAACGCAGATCCGGCACAGGATCGGCGTCCTGTCCCGGGAGCGGCTCGACCGGACGATCGGGCGCGTTGAGCACCACCGTCGGCTGCGTGGACAGGGAGTGGCGCTCGCGCAAGAGATCGGCAAGGCCCTCGGAGACGGTCACTACCGCGTCGGCGTACGGGGCGTACTCGCTCTCGTGCGCCGTGTTGCCGGGGATCCAGTGCGCATTGTCCTCCCAGGGACGGACACCCGGCAGGAATTCGTGGGCGTCCCAGACAAGGCTGACCTGACGGCCCGCGGCCCGGGCGCGAACCGCCGCGCGGGCACCGACCCCGAGCATCCGGAAGTCGTTGGCGTGGATCAGATCCGGCTTGAGAGCCTCGATCTCCTTGCCGTACGTCAACTCGTAATCCCACAGAGCAGGTTCGAGCCTGCGCCAAGCCCTCTTCCCCTTGGCACCCTTCCAGGCCGCGGTGAAGGCACGGTCGAGCGGCCCTTGGAGCCGTCGGCCGGCTTTCTGGGCCTCCACGGACTGCTCGGAACGGAACTCGATCCAGCGCTGCATCACCTTCGACGCCGGTCCTGCTACAGCGAGGCGGGCGCGCTCCGCCTTGCGGAAGGCCGGCGAGCCGACCGCATGGGGCGCGACCTTGAGTGAGGCACGACGAGTCGCGACATCGGTACGCCAGGCCTTTGCCCACTGCCGTCGATAGGCGCCGAGAGGGCCCGGCGGATACGCCAGGGGGCGGCGCAGGAGTGAGCGGTGCCGCTCGGCATGCCGCTTCGCCAGGGGCGCCTTCAGCGGCAGCAGCCGCACTTCGGCATCGCCCAGCTTCCAGCTGCGGCCCCTGCCAGTACGAACGAGGCCCAACAGGGTCACGTCCCAGCCCGCCGCAGCCATGGACTCGGCGGCCTTCTGTACGCGCGAGTCGCCCTCGACCTTGTTGTCGACCAGCATGACCACCCGGCCTTTGGCCGGCCGATCGTCGCCGAATTCCTGCGTCTCCATCAACAACCTTTCCGGACGATTCACTTGAGGAATCCACTCAGCGCCTGTGCGCTCCAGCGTCCGTCGTGATACGTGCGAGCGAATTCCGACGAGGCACGACCGACGGCTGCGGTTCCGTCCCGGTCGTCGATCAAGGAACCCAGCACCTCGCGCAGGGTGTCCGGCGTAGCACTGACGACAGGCAGTTCGCCATTCGTCGCGATCTTCACCGCATCGCTGATGTGGCCGATCACCGGCCTACCGGCGGCCATCGCTTCCACCGCGAACGTGCCGTAACTGCCTGTGGTGAACTGATCCAGAACCAGATCGCTCTGTTTGACCAGTTCCTGCATCTCCGCCCACGGAATGTTCTCGGCGAGCCTGAAGTCGATCACACCTTCATCGTGCAGCTCGGTGAGACTGGGCATGATCCGGTCCGTGCCCTTGGTCCAGCGCTTGGACGGAGCGTGCAACACAATGGGCCGCTTGCGCTCCATCACCGGGCTGTCGGTCGCCCACGACGCGACATCCACCACGAGCGGCACCCATTTGGCCGTCGGCAGGTCATCCAGAAGATCAGGAGTCGTGACAAAGAGCGGCAGGCCGCATTCGTCGGCGATCCGTCGGTTGATCTCGGCCTTGCGCTGAAGCTTTTCGGCAATACCGTCGGGAGCATCCCGGAAAAGCGAGTACTCGTGCCGCTCCAGATGCCGGGCGGGGTGCCGGATGTCGCTGCCGTGCGACAGAATCGCCACCTTGATGCCGGCCTTGTCCAGTGCTGCCAGATCACCGGCGATCGTGTCGCCGTTGAGGCGTCCGAAGACGGGCAAAAAGGCGTCGACGAGCAGGTGGCTGTATCGGCCGACCGCTCGCCTCACCTGTTGCAGCTGAACATCGAGCTCGCCGAGTCCGGCGGCGTCGACATAAACGTCTGCGGGATAGTCGAATGTGTCCGCACGTCGGTTCATGACGACCTCGACGGACACATCCGGATTCGCCTGTGACACCGCCTGCGCGAAGGCCGCGCCCTGACCGGCGTAGTTGGCCGGCCCTATGCCGAGCTTGATCCGGGTTGAGCCGAGGGGCGTCCAGACCGGTGCTCCGGCCTTGCCGCTGCTCGCCCCGATCGGGGCGGCCCCAGGAGACTCCTGGACGACCCATGACACCTCGACAGCCGGCACCGTCGGTGTCTTCTTCGACAGCGTGCGGTACAACTCGAGCAGCCCGGCACTCTGGTGTTCCCAGGAAAGCTCCTTGAGCACATCCTCGCTGATGTGCGCCGCAAGCTCTCGGCGGCCCTTCAGCGCTCGTGAAGCGGCAGCCACGAAGGTCTTGGGGTCGTCCCAGGTGAAGACCTCGCCGAGCCCCTTCTCCTCCACATATTCCTTGATCACACGGACATCGCTGGTAACGAGCGGCAGCCCTGCCTGAAGGTACTCGGAGACCTTCGTCGGCAAGGAGACCTCGCAGTTGGGAACCCGTCTGAAGGGCGTCAGACCGACATCCGCGGACGACAGATAGTCGGCGACCTCGTGCTGCGACACATAGGGGACCAGATGAATACGGTCACGCACACCGAGCTTCTCGGCGGTGGCCAGCAACTCCTCCAGGAGAGACGTTCCTCTGCCGCAGACAAGCGCCAGGTGCACACCGGGCAGCTCGGGAAGCCCGTCGATCACTGCGTCCAAACCGCGCTCGGGGCCCAGCCACCCCGCGTACACCATGAGCGGAACGTCGGGATCCAGACCGCATACCTCGCGGACGGACGACCGCACCGACCCGGATCCGATCACCTCGCGCACCGGGGAATTACCCACGACCAGGGGCAACCCGGGGAGGTTGTGGTCGTCCTTGAGCAACTCGGCCAGCTGCGGGGACACCGTGACGACCGCGTCGGCCCGGCCGATGTACTCGGCCTCGGCCGCGGGAAGGGCGTATGCCTGCCGCGGGTTGGGCCACTCGACACCGCGAATGTACTCATGTGCGTCATAGATCCAGACGCATCCATGGCCACTCGCCCGGAGACGGGCGGCACTGCGCGCGGCCGTCACGATCATCGTGGCGTCGTTGGCATGGATGACGTCCGGCTTGAGTTCCTCGATCACCGGGCCGAACGCCAGATCCAGGTCGACCAGCTGCGGCCAGGCGAGCCGCCAGTCGCGGGCCGGCTGCGGATCCTTGGAGGTTCTGTGTTCCTCCCATTTGAACGCACGCACCCTCAGCCGGTACACGGCACGGCGCGCGCGCAGCACTGCCTTCAGCGAGGCCCGCCGGGGCGCACCCGACCACGCAGTTTCGGCAGACATCTGGCGCACCCAGGCCCGATAGGAGACCCGGTAGTGTTTCAGCGCCGTCTGGTCGTGAATGCGGAACTGTGTCATGGCGCCGCGCAGCGGATGAGCCTTACGGGCTTTCACCGATCGCCCGTACTCCGGGGTCACGGGGACTCGAACCACTTCGATCGGGCCCATCCTGGACCGCTGTACGCGCTTGGTGTCGCTCCGGCCGATCAGCGTGACGTCCCAACCGTCGCGGGCGGCGGCCAACGCTGTCTTCTGGACCCGCGAGTCGCCACTGATGCCATTGGCGACGATCACCGCTAGCCGCGGTCGGCGGGCAGGGGATTTCATTCTGTACTTCCTCCGGTGGAAGGCAATCGAGTCGGTGCCTGCGGCCCATTCCCTGGAAACGCGCCGAGCACCGGGCGAGCGAGTGGTGCACCCACTGCCGAGATGTCAGACCGCCGCACTGGTGTTGTCCAGACGGACGGTCTTACCGTCTGCAGCCGACTCGAGAACCGCAGCCGCCACCTCGACGGTCCGCAGCCCCTGCCTCAATGTACAAATATCGGACGACTTGCCCTGTACAGCGTCCCGGAAGAGCTCGTGCTCGACAAGCAGCGGCTCGCGCTTCGGGATGGCGTAGCGGATCATGTCGCCCTCGGAGACCCCGCGGAACGCGCGCAGCGCCTCCCACTCGGTGGTCACCGACGCGTTCGAGTGGAACGTGAGGTCGGCGGTGAGGGTGTCGGCGATGAAGCAGCCGCGCTCACCGGTGACCGAGGTGAACCGCTCCTTGAGCGGGCTCAGCCAGTTGACCAGGTGGTTGACCATCGTGCCGTCGGAGAGCTGGCCCACTGCGGAGACCATGTCCTCGTGCGGGCGGCCGGACTTCGACACGGTGTGGGCCGCGATCGAGTTGTACGTCTGACCGGTCACCCACCCCGTCAGGTCGATGTCGTGGGTGGCGAGGTCCTTGACCACACCGACGTCGGCGATCCGGTGCGGGAAGGGTCCCTGGCGCCGGGTCACGACCTGGTACACATCGCCGAGCTCGCCGGCCTCCAGCCGGGTGCGCAGCGAGCGCAGGGCCGGGTTGCAGCGCTCGATGTGGCCGACACCGGCCACCAGGTCACGCGACTCGAAGGCCTCGACGAGGCGGCGGGCGCCCTCGACGGTGTCCGCCAGCGGCTTCTCGATCAGCGCGCAGACACCGGCGTCGGCCAGTTGCAGGCCGACTTCCTCGTGCAGTCCGGTGGGGCAGGCCACGACCGCGTAGTCGACGCCGAGGCCGATGAGCTCCTCGACGGTCGACAGGACGGGTGCGCCCTGCGCCCAGCCGTTCTTGTCCCCCATCGGGTCGACGACGCCGACCAGGTCCACGCCCTCCAGGCCGGCGAGCACCCGGGCGTGGTGGCGGCCCATGGAACCGAGGCCGATGAGTCCGGCCTTCAGTGCGGCGGTCACAGGTTCTCCCCCAGTGCGTTCACGGCGGCGGCGATGCGCTCCAGGTCGCTCTCGCCGAGCGACGGGTGGACGGGCAGCGAGACGACCTCGGCGGCGGCGCGTTCGGTCTCCGGCAGGTCCCAGGTGCGGCCGGCCTTCTGGTCCGGCTCCCAGTAGGGCTTCAGCCGGTGGATCGGCGTCGGGTAGTAGACCGCGTTGCCGATGCCCGCCTCGGTGAGCTTCGCCATCGCGGCGTCCCGGTCGCCCAGCACCCGGATCGTGTACTGGTGGTAGACGTGCCGGGCGCCCTCGGCCACCGGCGGGGTCACCACGTTCGGGGCGGTGATGTGCGCGTCGAGGTATGCCGCGTTGGCCCGGCGCTGCTCGGTCCAGCCGTCGAGCTTGATCAGCTGTACGCGGCCGACGGCGGCGGCCACGTCCGTCATACGCATGTTGGCGCCGACGATCTCGTTGGCGTACCGCTGCTCCATGCCCTGGTTGCGCAGGAGGCGCAGGGTGCGGGCGGTCTCGGCGTCGGCCGTGGTGACCATGCCGCCTTCGAGCGAGTGCATGTTCTTGGTCGGGTAGAAGCTGAAGGTGCCGCCCGCGCCGAACGCGCCGACCGGGGTTCCGTTCAGCGCCGCGGCGTGCGCCTGGCAGGCGTCCTCGACGACGGCGAGATTGTGCTTGTCCGCGATGGGCATGAGCTTGTCCATCGCCGCCGGGTGACCGTAGAGGTGCACCGGCATGATCGCGGCGGTGCGCGGCGTGATCGCGGCCTCGACCGCGGCCGGGTCGAGGCCGAAGCTGCCCGGCTCGATGTCGGCGAACACGACATCGGCGCCGACCAGACGGACCGCGTTCGCGGATGCCGCGAAGGAGAAGGAGGGGACGATCACCTCGTCGCCCGGGCCGATGCCCAGGGCGAGCAGCAGCAGGTGAAGGGCAGATGTGCCGGAGTTCACGGCGACACAGTGCCGGCCGTCGACCAGGTCCGAGAAGCCTTCTTCGAAGGCCGCGACCTCGGGTCCCTGGACGACACGGCCGCTGCGCAGCACGCGCACCGCGGCCTCGATCTCGTCTTCCCCGATGACCGGGCGGGCAGCAGGAATCGGCTGCTCGTTGATGCTCGTCATGGACGTCCTCCTTGAACACCGCAAGAGCTCTTGACAGGCAGAGGTCTGGGGTGCGGGGACGTCTCACGAGGCCGCGCCCAACCCCACCGGCGCAATGCCGACGCCCTGCCGAGGATTCTGGGTCCGGTCTGTCCATCACCGGGCCGGTCACCGATTGTAGTTTCTGCTGAGAACAGCTACAGGACAGCGACCGCCGTCACATTATCAGGGATTTCTCGGCCGATTTCGGGCCCGTTAACCCGTGCTTGCATCAGTTCTGAAACAAAACCTGTGTCCCGCCCCGAAGTGGTCGGGACGGGACACAGGAGATGAACTACCGGTTACGGATTCGTCAGCTGTCGGACGGCGTACCCTCCGCGGACGGCGCCGAAGCGGTCACGGAAGGCGACGACTGCTCTGCGGCAACCGTCTTCTTCGTGGCCTTCTTCGTGGTCGTCTTCTTCGCGGCGGTCTTCTTGGCGACCGTCTTCTTCGCAGCCGTCTTCGTGGCGGTGGCCTTCTTGGCCGTCGCCTTCTTGGCGGTCTTGCGCGCCGTCTTCTTCGCCGGAGCCTCCGGGGCTTCCGCCCCGGTCTGCGCACCGTCGGCCGGGGCCTCGGACTCGGGCGTGGTCGTCACGACGACGACCGCCGGCTCCTCGGTACCCGCGGGCGAGCCCGCCGGGGCGGTGGCCTTACGGGTCGCCCGGCGCCGGGCACGCGGCGGGGCTGCCGGGGTCTCGGTGACCTCGGCCGCGGGGGCCTCGGCGACCGGGGTCTCGGCGGCCGGCGCCTCGACGACCGGGTCCTCGACGGCGACCGGGTCCGTGGTGGGCTCGGCCGGCTGCACCGGCTCCGCCGCCTCGGCCTGCTTGGGCGAACCCGCCGGGGCGGACGCCTTCCGGGTCGCGCGGCGACGCGTCCGGCCCTGCGGAGCCGCCTCGGCCTCGGGGGCCGGAGCGGCCTCCGGGGTCTCGACGACCGGCTCGGGCTCGGGCCGCTCCTCGGCGACCGGGGCGCTCTCGGTCACCGGGGCGGGAGCGGCGGCGGCCTTCGGGGCGCCGGCCGGAGCCGTCGCCTTGCGGGTCGCACGCCGACGGCCGCGGCCGCGCGTGGCGGCCGCCTCGGCCTCGGCCGGGCTGCTGTACAGCTCCTCGTCCGGGACGAACTCCGGCTCGGGCAGCGCCACCGGGGCGGCGACCTCGGCAGCCAGCTCGGCCTCGGTCTCGGCCGCGTGCTCGTGCTCCGCCTCGTGCTCGGCGTGCTCCGTGTGCTCGGTGAACTGACCGCTCTCGTGGTCGTGCTCCTGGCCCGAGCCGCCGCGGCGCTTCTTGGAGCGCTTGCCACCGCCACCGCCGCCGCCGACGGACGTCGGCTGCTCCATGTGCACGATCACACCGCGTCCGTTGCAGTGGACACAGGTCTCGGAGAAGGACTCCAGCAGACCCTGGCCCACCCGCTTGCGGGTCATCTGGACCAGGCCCAGCGAGGTGACCTCGGCGACCTGGTGCTTCGTACGGTCCCGGCCCAGGCACTCCAGCAGTCGCCGCAGCACCAGGTCCCGGTTGGACTCCAGCACCATGTCGATGAAGTCGACGACGACGATGCCACCGAGGTCGCGCAGCCGCAGCTGACGCACGATCTCCTCGGCCGCCTCCAGGTTGTTCTTGGTGACGGTCTCTTCCAGGTTGCCGCCCTGGCCGGTGAACTTGCCGGTGTTGACGTCGACGACGACCATCGCCTCGGTCTTGTCGATCACCAGCGAGCCGCCGCTCGGCAGATAGACCTTGCGGTCCAGCGCCTTCATCAGCTGCTCGTCGATCCGGTAGGTCGCGAAGACGTCGACCTCGGAGGTCCACCGCGACAGGCGGTCCGTCAGATCCGGGGCCACGTGCGAGACATAGCCGTGGATGGTCTCCCACGCGTCGTCACCGCTGACGATGACCTTCGAGAAGTCCTCGTTGAAGATGTCGCGGACGACCCGGACGGTCATGTCCGGCTCGCCGTAGAGCAGCGTCGGCGCGTTGGAGCTGCCGCTGTTCTTCGACTTCTTCTGGATCTCCTCCCACTGCTCCTGGAGCCGCTCGACATCGCGGCGCAGCTCGTCCTCGCTCGCGCCCTCGGCGGCGGTGCGCACGATGACGCCCGCGTCCTCGGGGACGATCTTCTTGAGGATGGACTTCAGCCGGGACCGCTCGGTGTCGGGCAGCTTGCGGCTGATCCCGGTCATCGAGCCCTCGGGCACGTACACCAGGTAACGGCCGGGCAGCGAGACCTGGCTGGTCAGGCGGGCGCCCTTGTGACCGATCGGGTCCTTCGTCACCTGGACGAGGACCGACTGGCCGGACTTCAGCGCGGTCTCGATACGGCGCGGCCCGTGGGCCATGCCGAGCGCCTCGAAGTTGACCTCACCGGCGTACAGGACGGCGTTGCGGCCCTTGCCGATGTCGACGAAGGCGGCCTCCATGGACGGCAGAACGTTCTGCACCTTGCCCAGGTAGACGTTGCCGACGTAGCTGGTGGCCTGCTCCTTGTTGACGTAGTGCTCGACGAGCACGTTGTCCTCAAGGACGCCGATCTGGGTGCGCTCGCCGTTCTGGCGGACGACCATCACCCGCTCGACGGCCTCGCGGCGGGCCAGGAACTCGGCCTCGGTGATGATCGGGACGCGACGGCGGCCCTGCTCACGGCCTTCGCGGCGGCGCTGCTTCTTCGCCTCCATACGGGTCGAGCCCTTGATGGACTGGACCTCGTCGAAGCCGGTGCCGGGCTCGCGCTCTTCCTTCTTGCGGGGCTCGCGGACCTTGACGACCGTACGCTCCGGGTCGTCCTGGCCGTTCTCGGTCTCGGGTCCGGCGTCACCGCTGCGACGGCGGCGACGGCGACGGCGACGGCTGCTGCTCGAACCGGCGGGCGAGGAGTCGTTGTCCTCCTCGTCCTCCGCCTCGTCGGCGTACTGCCCCTGCTCGTCCTCGGAGCGGTCGGAGCGGTCGGCATGCGTCTCGTCGCCGTGCTGCTCGGCGTCGTCCGTGTCGTTGATCTCACCGCGACGACGACGGCGTCCACCGCGACGGCGACGGCGCGAGGGCCGGTCACCGTACTCGTCGGAGTCCTCGCCCTCGTGCTCGGCGTCGGCCTCGGCCTCGGGCTCGTCCTGCTCGTTGCCGGGCTGCTCGACGGGCTCATCGGCCGGGGCGGCGGGCGCGGCGGTCTGCTCGGGCTCGGCGCTCTCGCCGCGACGGCGGCGACGGCGGCGCGAGCCGCCCTGGGACGCGGCCTCGGCGGGTTCGGCCTCGGCGGGCGCGGCCTGCTGGGCGGGCTCGGCCTCGGCCGTCACCTGCTCCTCGGCCTCGTCGCTCTCGTCGTACGGCGCGACCGAACCGGCCGCGGCAGCGGCGGCAGCGGCGGTCTCGGGGGTCTGGAACATCGGCTCGGCGAAGACCGGCGCCTGGAAGACGGCCACGGCGGGGCGCGCCGCACGGCGGCCCTTGCGGGTCGGCTCCTCGACCTTGCCGGTGAACTCCGGCCTGCCCGCGGCGGCGGTGGCCCGACGGCGCTGACGGCCGCGCGGCGCGGCCTCCTCGACCTCTTCGGTCTCGGTCGCCAGCTCCTCGGCGACCGCCTCGGGAAGGCTCTCGCCGGTCTCGGCCGCCAGTTCCTCGGAGGCCGCTTCGGTGACCTGCGGGGCTCCGGCGGGGGAGGTCGCCTTGCGGGAGGCACGACGACGGCCACGGGGAGCCACCGGCTCCTCGACCGCCTCGACGGGCTCCACCACGGCCTCGGCCACCGGCTCCACGATCTCGACGGCGCTCTCCGCGGCGGCGGCCTGCGGCGCACCGGCCGGGGCCGACGCGCGGCGCCGGGCACGGGCGCGGGGTGCTGCCGGGGCCTGCGGTTCCTCGACGGCTTCGGCGGGCTCCGCGACGGCCTCGGGCTCGGCGGACGCGGCCGGCTCGACCACGACGGCGGCCTCGGCGGTCTGCGGGGCTCCGGCGGGGGAGGTCGCCTTGCGGGAGGCACGACGACGGCCACGGGGAGCCACCGGCTCCTCGACCGCCTCGACGGGCTCCGCCACGGGCTCCACGATCTCGGCGGCGCTCTCCACGGCCTCGGGGGTCTGCGGGGCACCCGCCGGGGCGGTCGCCTTGCGGACCGCGCGGCGGCGGGCACGCGGCGCGGGGGCCTCGGCGGGCTCGGGGTCGGCCGGGGCCTCCACTGCCTCCACGGGTGCGGGCTCGGCGGCGCTCTCCACCGTCTCGGCGGTCTGCGGGGCACCAGCCGGAGCGGTGGCCTTACGGACCGCGCGGCGGCGTGTGCGCGCCGGGGGCGCGGCCTCGTCCGGCGCGGTGTCCGCGGCTTCGACGGCCGGTATGGCCGGCGTCACGTCTTCGGCGCCCGTGCCCGGTGCGCCCGCCGTGGGCGGGCCCGCGGGGCGGGAAGCCGCGCGGCGCCTGCGGCGCGGCGGCAGCTTGTCGCCGGGGGTGTCGTCTTCGCTGTTTCCGGTCGTACCGGGTTCGTTCGACTCAAGCATGCGGGCGGTTCTCCCGTCACGCTCCCGGGCGCCGCGTCTGATTCCGGTCCGTCACGGTCCGCATGTGGTGCGATACCGCCGTCCGGGGCGCGGGC
Organism: Streptomyces sp. NBC_01237; assembly: GCF_035917275.1. Classification (NCBI taxonomy): domain Bacteria; kingdom Bacillati; phylum Actinomycetota; class Actinomycetes; order Kitasatosporales; family Streptomycetaceae; genus Streptomyces; species Streptomyces sp. NBC_01237. Next base: position 2,793,425 of record NZ_CP108508.1, read on the forward strand.
GCCGCACAGGAGCTGATGTCTGGCTCGCCGGTTCCGTACGCGTTGTACGCACGGCCTGGCGAAAGTCTTCTGGTCAGTGCGCGGCCCGACCCAGGTGGCTCCCGAGTCCAAGGGCTGCGCTTCAACGACCGCCTTACGCGGAACCTGTACCTTCCGGCGCTGTCGCGACGGCAGCCTGTGCGACCGCTGGTTGAGCGGTCGGGGCTGCCTCGCGGTCAGGCGCGAGCGGGTCGGTCACCGTGCCGGACTCCTCGTCGAAGAGCCCCTGCGCCAGCCTGGTCACCGCTGCGGGGACCGGCGGCGCGAGGTCGGCCACAGCTCGGAGACCGGACAGGACGTCGTCGGGTCGCACGGCAGGTGTCACGTGCCGAACAACCAGCCGCAGTATCGCACAGGGCTTGTCCCCGGGCCTATCAGGCTGTGGATCAAGAGCCTGCAGGTCGGCGACGGCGGCACGGGCGTCGAAGGTCCGCATCCCGTTCTTCGCGCGGCGCTGGACCTCGACGGTCTCGGCGTCGTTGAAGGCGGAGACGGCCCTGCGGGCGTCCTCGGACGTGACTCCGTCGAGGCGCATCTCCCAGACGGAGGCGGTCAGCCGGTCGGCGAGACCCGAGGTACGGGCCTCCACCGCGTCGGTGACGTCGAGACCGTCCGGCAGCGACGCGTTGAGCAGGTCGCGCAGTACGTCGGGATCACGCGCCTCGGTGAGGGCGATCTCCAGGAACTCGGCCTCGCTGCCCGTGCCGGTGGGGGCGGCATTGGCGTACGACACCTTGGGGTGGGGGGTGAAGCCCGCCGAGTACGCCATCGGCACCTCGGAGCGGCGCAGTGCCCGCTCGAAGGCCCGCTGGAAGTCTCGGTGGCTGGTGAACCGGAGGCGGCCGCGCTTGGTGTAGCGCAGGCGGATGCGCTGCACTGCCGGTGCGGGCGGCGGGCCTTCGGGCTGTCGCTTGCCCAGTGGTTCTTCTCCTCGGTGCGGGGCGGGCGCGGTGGCGCGCCGCCCACGAAATACGGGTGGCCCCGGGGTGCCCGTACCGGCTCACCCCCGCTTGGTGAATCGCTCTCCGAGCGGGGAGATCTCTGGTGCCTGCGCCGCGCTGGGGACAGTCGTTGTTTGTTGCGCACCACCCAGCGTACGCGCAGCAACCACGCCCTGTTCCCCGGCCCGGGGGTCCGGCCCTCCCCCGACCAGTGCCCGCCAGGCGTCCCGCCGGGCCTGCCGGACGCTCTCGCGGGCCGCGCGCAGGGCGCCGCGTGCGGCCCGTCCGGCCTCCACGGCGGCCCGTTTGGCGGGGGCCCAGACCGCGTCGCGCACGAAATGTCCGACCGGGGTGCACACGGTGCGGTAGACCCAGGCCACCGGCGCGCCGACCAGATGCCACGCCAGCCAGGCCAGGGCCCGGCCGACCGCCCGGGAGAGGTACCCGGCGACGCGCCAGGCGACCCCGATCGCGGTGCCGATCTCGCGGCAGACCGGAACGAGGACGCGCGTGTACACCCAGGAGACGGGGACGACGAGCAGCGTGCGGATCAGCCACACGCAGGCCGTCGCGAGAGCGTTCCCGACGGCGGCGAGACCCCGCCCCAGCAGGGCGAGCAGCCAGGAGATGCCGTGTCCGACCGGGGTGAGGACCGCCCCGTACAGCCACACCACCGGGACGACGAGCCCGTACCGCACCAGCGGCACCACCACGTACCGCCACAGGCCCACCACCGGGCGGACGAACACCGTGGTCAGCAGCCATCCCAGCGCGGTGCCGATGCCCCGTCCGGCCGGGGCGAGCAGCGAGCGGTACAGCCAGGTGAGCCCGTGGCCCAGTGGAGTGAGGACCGCCTCGTACAGCCACACCAGCGGGACGACGAGCCCGTACCGGACCAGCGGCACCACCAGGTAGCGCCAGAGGCCGGTCCAGAGCCGGACGAACAGGGCCGTGGCCAGCCACAGCAGGGCGTGGCCGAGCGGGGTGAGGACCATGCGGTACAGCCAGGCCGACGGGATCACGACGAGTACGTCGCACAGCCACGCCAGGGCCCGGCCGAGGGGGCGCAGCAGTACACGTTCGGCGGCGTGCCAGGTGGCGGCGAGCGCGTCCCAGACCATGCGTACGGGCAGCACGACCACCAGGACCACGATCCGGACCGGAATCCTGACCAGGGTGGTCAGGCAGCCCTCGCCGGACTCGTACCGCGCGGGCGCCTGGTGCTTGCCGTATTCCATGCCGTACATGACGCGATGGCCCGGTCCGGGGTTTCCCGGACCGGGCCATCGTCACCGAGCTGTCACTCGCGCGGCCGCGGGCGGTTACGCGCCGCGCGCCCGCCGGGCCCCGCGGGGTCGGGCGGAGCGCCGTGGGGCTACTTCACGACCGTGAGCGGCAGGAGCTTCTTGCCGGTCGGGCCGATCTGGATGCTGGTGTCCATCTGCGGGCAGACGCCGCAGTCGAAGCACGGGGTCCAGCGGCAGTCCTCGACCTCGGTCTCGTCGAGCGAGTCCTGCCAGTCCTCCCAGAGCCAGTCCTTGTCGAGGCCGGAGTCCAGGTGGTCCCAGGGCAGGACCTCCTCGTACGTCCGCTCCCGGGTGGTGTACCAGTCGACGTCCACGCCGAATTCGGGCAGCGCCTTCTGCGCGCTGGCCATCCAGAGGTCGTAGCTGAAGTGCTCGCGCCAGCCGTCGAAACGGCCGCCGGCCTCGTAGACCGCGCGGATGACGGAGCCCACCCGGCGGTCGCCGCGCGAGAGCAGTCCCTCGACGATGCCGGGCTTGCCGTCGTGGTAGCGGAAGCCGATGGAGCGGCCGTACTTCTTGTCGCCGCGGATCTTGTCGCGGAGCTTCGTCAGCCGGGCGTCGGTCTCCTCGGCGCTGAGCTGCGGGGCCCACTGGAAGGGCGTGTGCGGCTTGGGTACGAAGCCGCCGATGGAGACGGTGCAGCGGATGTCGTTCTGGCCGGAGACCTCGCGGCCCTTGGCGATCACGTTGACCGCCATGTCACCGATCTGGAGGACGTCCTCGTCGGTCTCGGTGGGCAGGCCGCACATGAAGTACAGCTTCACCTGGCGCCAGCCGTTGCCGTACGCGGTGGAGACCGTACGGATCAGGTCCTCCTCCGAGACCATCTTGTTGATGACCTTGCGCAGGCGCTCGGAGCCGCCCTCGGGGGCGAAGGTGAGACCGGAGCGGCGGCCGTTGCGGGTCAGCTCGTTGGCCAGGTCCACGTTGAACGCGTCGACGCGGGTGGAGGGCAGCGAGAGCCCGATCTTGTCCTCGGTGTACCGGTCGGCGAGGCCCTTGGCGATCTCGCCGATCTCGCTGTGGTCGGCGGAGGACAGGGACAGCAGGCCGACCTCCTCGAAGCCGGTGGCCTTGAGACCCTTCTCGACCATCTCGCCGATGCCGGTGATGCTTCGCTCCCGCACGGGGCGCGTGATCATGCCGGCCTGGCAGAAACGGCAGCCGCGGGTGCAGCCGCGGAAGATCTCGACGGACATCCGCTCGTGGACGGTCTCGGCGAGCGGGACCAGCGGCTGCTTGGGGTAGGGCCATTCGTCGAGGTCCATGACGGTGTGCTTGGACACCCGCCACGGCACGCCGGACCTGTTGGGCACGACCCGGCCGATGCGGCCGTCGGGGAGGTACTCGACGTCGTAGAAGCGCGGGACGTAGACACCGCCCGTCTTCGACAGCCGGAAGAGCACCTCGTCACGGCCACCGGGACGGCCTTCGGCCTTCCAGGCCCGGACGATCTCGGTGATCTCCAGGACGGCCTGCTCGCCGTCGCCGATGACCGCGCAGTCGATGAACCGCGCGATCGGCTCGGGGTTGAACGCCGCGTGGCCGCCCGCGAGCACGATCGGGTCGTCGACCGTACGGTCCGCGGCCTCCAGCGGGATGCCCGCGAGGTCGAGGGCGGTGAGCATGTTGGTGTAACCGAGCTCGGTGGAGAAGCTGAGGCCGAAGACGTCGAAGGCGCCGACGGGCCGGTGGCTGTCCACGGTGAACTGGGGGACCCGGTGCTCACGCATCAGCGCTTCGAGGTCGGGCCAGACGCTGTAGGTGCGTTCGGCGAGGACCCCTTCGCGCTCGTTGAGCACCTCGTAGAGGATCATGACGCCCTGGTTGGGGAGTCCGACCTCGTAGGCGTCGGGGTACATGAGGGCCCAGCGGACGTCGCAGCTGTCCCACTCCTTGACGGTGGAGTTCAGCTCACCGCCGACGTACTGGATGGGCTTCTGCACATGCGGGAGCAGAGCTTCGAGCTGTGGGAAGACCGACTCGGCAGACATCTCGCGAACCTTCGTGAGCTGGCAGGGGTGACCATCCAGCGTACCCCGCTGTTCAGCCCTTCAGATCCGCCCGCAACCCCGGCCCGGACGCCCTCGCCCAGCTCTCCGGCAGCTCGCGTTCACGGGCCGCCGCCCGCGCCTCCTCCTGCCCGTGCAGCAGCCCCCAGGTGAAGGCGGACTCCCCCGCCGCGTGCGCCTGGACCGCGAGGTCGCGCAGGGCGTCACGGGCGACCACGCTGTCCTGGTGGTCGCCGAGGAGTTTCTGTACGTCCTTCATCCGGCGGGCGAACCTCTTGGCGGGCCCGCCGAGCGCGGGCCGGGCCGCCTCGCCCGCGTACCGGGCGCGCTTGGCCGCCTTGCGGGCCTCGTGCAGGGCCAGGTCCCGCTCGTGGCCCGGCGGGTGCACGAGCGCGTGGTCGATGCGGGCGGCGAGGCGGTCGTGGTCCTTCAGCACCGCGCGGGGCAGGGCCCTGCCGGGTGACCGGGCGGCGTCGGGCAGCAGGGGCGGGTCGGCGAGGAGCGCGTCGAGGGAGTCCAGCAGGGTGAGGTAGCGCTGTCCGTCGAGTACGGCCACGGTCCTGCGGCGCGAGCCCGCGCGACGGGCCGTCGACCAGATGCGCAGCCGGCCGCGGACCGGGCCGAGGCGCAGGGTGCGGGGCAGCGCGGCGAGGGCGTCGCTCAGCCGTTCGTCGAGGACTTCCTGGTCACGGTCGACGCCCAGCTCCGCGGCCAGCCACTTCAGCTCCTCGCCCAGCGGGTCGGTGAGCGTGCGGTCCAGAATCCTGCGGTACGTCCTGAAGGCGCTGCGCAGCCGGCGGGTGGCGACGCGCATCCGGTGCACGGAGTCGGGGAGGCCACGGCGTACGGCGGGGTCGAGGGTGATGATCGCCTCGGTCTGTTCGCGTACGTAGGCCAGGACGTGGTCACCCGCGGTGGCCTTCGCCGGGCCGCTCGCGGAAGCTTTCCCGGGGGCTTTCCCCCGGTCGTTCCTGTGCTTGCTCTTGTGCTCGCTCTTGTGGTGCCCGGTCCCCGGGGCCGTCTCGTCGAGGGCTCTGGCCAGCTTGGAGGAGGACGCCGAGGGGCGTACCCCGGCCTTGCGCAGCCGCCGCTCGACCACGTCCAGGAAGGCGGGGTCGCCGTCGTCGGCCAGTTCGACCTCGATCTCGGTCCATGCCGCGGTGGCGCCGCCGCCGTCCTCGGTGAGCCGTTCGGCCCGGACCTCGTCGATGCTGAGCTCGGCGAGGAGGGCGCCGTCGGCGTCGAGCAGATGGTGGACGTCGCGGGCGGAGCGCAGCCGGACGACGGGGACGAGCGCGGCGTGGCGGACCCGGGAGCGCAGCAGCGCGGCGAGACCGTCCGGCAGGGTGTCGGCGAGCGGGGCCCCGATCTCGTCCCGGATGCCGGTGGCGACGGGGAACTTCAGGTGCCAGCCCTCGTCGTCGCCGCCGGTCCTGCGTCGCAGGGTGAGGGAGGCGGCGGCGAGACGGAGGTCGTCGGTGTCGTAGTAGACGGCGTCGAGTTCGCGGACGCCGCGGTGGACGACCTCGAAGACCCCGGCCGCGCGGGTCAGGTCGGGCAGCCGGGTCTCGGGAGTCGCTTCGTACTTCCGCTCGATCTCACGCTTCGAGTCCGCCATGTACCGAATCTAGACGCGTTGTCCGCAGATGGGGAGGGGCGTGGAGGAGATCCGCACGGCTCAGGCTGTTATCGGCCGCTGCACCCTGATCGACTGCAACAGCCCGATCGCCACCCAGACGGCGAACATCGACGACCCTCCGTACGACACGAACGGCAGCGGCAGTCCCGCCACCGGCATGATGCCGAGCGTCATCCCGATGTTCTCGAACGCCTGGAAGGCGAACCAGGCGATGATGCCCGCGGCCACGATCGTGCCGTACAGCTCGGTGGTCTCGCGGGCGATCCGGCAGGCGCGCCACAGGACGACACCGAGCAGGACGAGGATCAGTCCGGCGCCGAGGAAACCCAGCTCCTCACCGGCGACGGTGAAGACGAAGTCGGTCTGCTGCTCGGGGACGAACTGGCCGGTGGTCTGGGTGCCCTCGAACAGCCCGGTGCCGGTGAGGCCGCCGGAGCCGATCGCGATGCGGGCCTGGTTGGTGTTGTAGCCGACTCCCGCCGGGTCCAGCGCCGGGTTGGCGAAGGCCGCGAAGCGGGCGATCTGGTAGTCGTCGAGCAGACCGAGCTGCCAGATGGAGACGGCTCCCGCGGTGCCCGCGCCGAGGAGTCCGAAGACCCAGCGGTTGGACGCCCCGGAGGCCAGCAGCACGCCGAGCACGATGACGGCCATGACCATCACCGAGCCGAGGTCCGGCATCAGCATCACGACGGCCATCGGGATGACCGCCAGGCCCAGGGCCTTGGCGACCGTCCGGTGGTCGGGGTGCAGCTGGTCGCCCGCGTCAACGCGGGCGGCGAGCAGCATCGCCATGCCCAGAATGATGGTGATCTTGGTGAACTCGGAGGGCTGGAGGGAGAATCCGCCGCCGATGATGATCCAGGCGTGGGCGCCGTTGACCGTGGCGCCCAGCGGGGTGAGGACGGACAGGACCAGGAGCACCGAGAGCCCGTAGAGGATCGGCACGGCCCCGCGCAGGGTGCGGTGGCCGAGCCAGATCGTGCCGATCATCAGCGCGAGGCCGATGCCGGTGTTCAGGGCGTGCCGGAAGAAGAAGTAGTACGGGTCGCCGTGGGTGAGCGTGTCGCGGTTGCGGGTGGCGGACCAGACGAGCAGTGAGCCGATGAAGGAGAGCGCGAGCGCCGAGCCGAGCAGTGGCCAGTCCAGCCGCCGCACGACGGAGTCACGGGCGGTGAGCTTGGCCCAGGAGCCCTGCTCGGGGGCGTACCGCGAGACGGAGAAGCCGCCGGCCATCAGTCCCGCCTTCCCGGTGCACCGGCGAGCGCCTGCTGTCCCTCTTGGACCGGCGGCTCGGGGGTGTACGGCTTGATGTTCGGGGATTCGATCGAGCCGTCGGGCTGGATCTTCGGGAGCGCCTTCTGCGGCTTGGGCAGGAGGGCCTTCTTCGGGTCCTGCTTGCCCGCCGCGTCGAGACCGTAGAGGGCGTTGTAGATGTTGCGCACGGCGGGCCCGGAGGCACCGGAGCCGGTGCCGCCCTGCGAGATCGTCATGACGATCGAGTAGTCCTTGGTGTACGTGGCGAACCAGGAGGTCGTCTGCTTGCCGTAGACCTCGGCGGTGCCGGTCTTGGCGTGCATCGGGATCTTGTCCTGGGGCCAGCCGCCGAACCGCCATGCGGCCGAGCCCCGGGTCGCGACACCCGCGAGGGCTTCGTCTATTTTGTCGCGCGTGTCTCCGGTGAAGGGGAGCTTGCCGTGCGACTCGGGCTTGATCTCCTGGACGGTCCGGCCGTCGCCGCTGACGATCGCCTTGCCGACGGTCGGGTTGTACAGGGTGCCGCCGTTGGAGATGGCGCCGTAGATGGTCGCCATCTGGATCGGGGTGACGAGGGTGTCGCCCTGGCCGATCGAGTAGTTGACGGAGTCACCGGCGCGCATCTTGTTGCCTTCGAGGCAGTTCTCGTACGCGATCTGCTCGACGTACGTGCCGCCCTTCTTGCCCTGCTTGCACCAGGCGTCCTTGTTCGCCTTGAAGAAGTCCTGCTTCCACTTGCGGTCGGGGACCCGGCCGGTGACCTCGTTGGGGAGGTCGATGCCGGTCTCCTTGCCGAGGCCGAACTGGTGGGCGGTCCGGTAGAACCAGTCCTTGGCGTTCTTCTTCGGCTGGGTGCCGCCGTCCTTCTGCCACTCCCTGTGCGCGAGGCCGTAGTAGACGGTGTCGCAGGAGACCTCCAGGGCGCGGCCGATGCTGATGCTGCCGTAGCCCTGGGACTCGAAGTTCTTGAAGGTCTGGCCGCCGATGGAGTACGAGCTGGGGCAGGGGTAGTTGCCGTCGAAGTCGTAGCCCGCGTTGACCGCGGCGGTGGAGGAGATCACCTTGAAGATCGAGCCGGGGGCGGCCTGTCCCTGGATGGCCCGGTTCAGCAGCGGGAAGTTGGACTTCTTGCTGGTGAGCTTGGTGTAGTCCTTGCCGGAGATGCCGCCGACCCAGGAGTTCGGGTCGTAGGTGGGCAGGGACGCCATCGACACGATGCGGCCGGTCCTGGCCTCCATGACGACGACGGCGCCGGAGTCGGCCTTGTAGTTCACACCGGTGTTGCGGTCGAGTTCCTTGCGGGCCGTCTCCATGGCCTTGTTCAGCTCGTACTCGGCGACCGCCTGGACGCGGGCGTCGATGGAGGTGACGACGCTCGCGCCGGGCTCCGCCTTGTCGTTGGCCGCCTGGCCGATGACCCGGCCGAGGTTGTCGACCTCGTAACGCGTGACGCCCGCCTTGCCGCGCAGCGCCTTGTCGTAGGTGCGCTCCAGTCCGGAGCGGCCGACCTGGTCGGAGCGGAGGTAGGGCGACTCGGTGTCCTGGGCCTTGGTGATCTCTTCGTCGGTGACCGGTGAGAGGTAGCCGAGGACCTGGGCGGTGTTGGCCTTGCCGGGTGCGGCGTAGCGGCGTACGGCGGTGGGTTCGGCGGTAATGCCGGGGAAGTCCTCGGCGCGCTCGCGGATCTGGAGGGCCTGCTGGGTGGTGGCCTCGTCGGTGACCGGGATCGGCTGGTACGGCGATCCGTTCCAGCAGGGCTGCGGGGTCTTCGCGTCGCAGAGCCGGACCTTGTCGAGGACGTCCTTGGGCTTCATGTCCAGGACCTCGGCGAGCCGGGTGAGGACGCCGTTGCCCTTGTCGTCCATCTTCATCAGCTCGGTGCGGCTGGCGGAGACGACGAGGCGGGTCTCGTTGTCGGCGAGCGGTACGCCGCGGGCGTCCAGGATGGAGCCGCGGACGGCGGGCTGGACGACCTGCTGGACGTGGTTGTTCTTGGCCTCGTCGGTGTATTCCTGGCCGTTGCGGATCTGGAGGTACCAGAGGCGGCCTCCGAGGGTGAGCAGCAGGGAGAAGACGAGGACCTGAATGACGATGAGCCGGATCTGGACCCGTTGGGTCCGGCCGGTCTCGGGGATGTTGCTCACGGGGCGCCCCCGGTGGTGGTCCGGCTGGGGGTACGGGGGATGTCCCCCGGGAAGTGCGGCCTCACAGGCGCTTGACCCCCTTGATCCTTCCCGCGCGTGCGGCGCGGTTGCGGGCCGCCTTGACGCGCAGTCCGCCGCGCTGGCTGCCGATCCGCAGCCCGGTGCCCGAGGCGAGCCATCCGGCGGCGACATCGCCGCCGGAGGAGGACTCGGCCAGCGGGTCGTTCTCGGTGCGTCTGGCGAGGGCCATGATCAGCGGCACGGTGAACGGCGCCAGCAGCAGGTCGTAGATCGCGGCGGTGAACAGCAGGCTGCCCAGGCCCACATGGCGGGCGGCCGTGTCACCGACGAGGGCGCCGACCCCGGCGTACAGCAGGGTCGAGCCGATGGCCGCGGCGACCACGACGGCCATCGGGGCGAACGCCGACTTGAGCTGTCCGTTCTCCGGCCGGGCCAGGCCCGCGAGGTAGCCGATGACGCACAGCACCAGGGCGTAGCGCCCGGCGGCGTGGTCGGCGGGCGGTGCCAGGTCGGCGAGGAGGCCCGCGCCGAAGCCGATGAGCGCTCCGCTGACGTGCCCGTACACGAAGGCGAGTCCGAGGACGGTGAGCAGCAGGAGGTCGGGGACGGCGCCGGGGAGCTGGAGCCGGGCGAGTACGGAGACCTGGACGACGAGGGCGACCACGACCAGGGTGACGGAGAGCAGAGTCCGGTTGAAGCGCATGGGAATCAGCCCTACTCCTGGTCGTTTACCGCGTTGTCGGGATTACCGGCGCCGTCGGGATCGGCCGCGTTGTCGGCGTTCCCGGTGGTATTGCCGTCGGTATTTCCCGTGGCGTTTCCGGTGTTCCCCGCCGGATTGTCCGTGCCATTGCCGGTGGGCTTCGTGCCGGGCTTCTCGTTGATGTTCCCGACGACCTTTCCACCGGGGCCGACGAGATCGCCGTTCGGCTGGACGGTGACGGTGACCGTGGGGGTGGGCTTCGGCTTGGCGGGCTTCTTCGGCAGGACCATGTCGCGGGGGTCCTCGCGCGGGGCCTGGACCACGATGCCGACGATGTCGAGCTTGGTGAAGCCGACGTACGGCTTCACATAGACGGTCCGGGTCAGATCACCGCCGGACGGGTCGACGCGGACGACCTCGCCGACCGGGACGCCGGGCACGAAGGGCTTGTCCTTGCTGGAGCCGAAGGTGACCAGACGGTCGCCCTTCTTCACCTTGGCCTTGCCGTTGAGGAACTGGACCGACAGCGGCCGGGAGCCCTGGCCGGTGGCGAAGCCGAGTTCGTCGGTCTTCTCCATCCGGGTGCCGACCGTGAAGTCGGGGTCGTTGGCGAGCAGGACGGTCGCGGTGTCCGGGCCGACGGTGGTGACCCGGCCGACCAGTCCCTGGCCGTTGAGCACCGTCATGTCCCGCTTGACGCCGTCGTTGCTTCCGGCGTCGATGGTGATCGTCCAGGAGAAGCCCTGGGCCGCTCCTATGGCGATGACCTCGGCGCCCTTGATGCCGTACTGGCCGGCGCCCGCGTTCTTCATCATGGCGTCGAGCTGGCGGACCCGGCTGCTGTTGCGGTCGTCGCTGCCGAGCCTGGCCTTCAGCGCGGCGTTCTCCCGCTCCAGGGCGGCGATCCGGTCGTGCCGGTCACCGGAGTCCCGTACGGCACCGATGGCGTTGCCCACCGGGTCGACGGCTGCCGCCACCCCGTTCTCGACCGGTCCGAAGACCGTCGCGGCGGCCTGCCGGGCGCCGTCCACCGGTGACTCCTCGCCGCCGCGGATATCCACCGTAATCAAAGCGAATGCGATGGCGATCAGCAGCACCAGGAGCAGCCGGCTCTCTCGTGTGTCCCTCACGTGCGGCGGCCGTGCCTTCCTCGTCGGAATGTTCGTGCCTGTATATCAACGATCCGACGTACGGAGTGGCAGCGTCCGCACGTCGGATCATGGAGTTTCTACCGTCGGGGCTGGGCGTCCAGCACCTGCTGGAGCGCCTCGAACTCCTCGACGCACTTGCCCGATCCGAGGGCCACCGAGTCCAGCGGGTCCTCGGCGATGTGGATCGGCATGCCCGTCTCGTGGCGCAGCCGCTCGTCGAGTCCGCGCAGGAGCGCGCCGCCGCCGGTGAGGACGATGCCGCGGTCCATGACGTCGCCGGAGAGCTCCGGCGGGCACTTGTCGAGCGTTGTCTTCACGGCGTCGACGATCGCGTTGACCGGCTCCTCGATGGCCTTGCGGACCTCGGTCGCGGAGATCACGACGGTCTTGGGCAGCCCGGAGACCAGGTCGCGGCCGCGGATCTCGGTGTGCTCGTCCTTCTCCAGCTCGAACGCGGAACCGATCGTGATCTTGATCTGTTCGGCGGTGCGCTCACCGAGGAGGAGGGAGTACTCCTTCTTGATGTGCTGGATGATCGCGTTGTCCAGCTCGTCCCCGGCCACCCGGATCGACTGGGCAGTGACGATTCCGCCGAGCGAGATCACGGCGACCTCGGTGGTGCCGCCACCGATGTCGACGACCATGTTCCCGGTGGCCTCGTGGACCGGCAGACCGGAGCCGATGGCCGCGGCCATGGGCTCCTCGATGATGTGCACCTGGCGCGCCCCGGCCTGCGTCGATGCCTCGATGACGGCGCGTCGCTCGACCCCGGTGATACCGGAGGGAACGCAGACGACGACCCGCGGGCGGGCCAGGTAGCGGCGCTTGTGGATCTTGAGGATGAAGTAGCGGAGCATCCGCTCCGTGATCTCGAAGTCGGCGATCACGCCGTCCTTCAGCGGTCGTACGGCAACGATGTTGCCCGGCGTACGGCCGATCATCTTCTTCGCCTCGGAGCCGACCGCGAGAATGCCGCCGGTGTTGGTGTTGATGGCCACGACGGACGGCTCGTTCAGAACGATGCCGCGCCCCCTGACGTACACCAGCGTGTTGGCAGTCCCGAGGTCGATAGCCATGTCACGGCCGATGAACGACATTGAGTTCCCCTTGTTCCCCATGAGGATGCGTCGGGCCTTCCCAAGAAGCGAGAGTGGCTTGTTTTGGTAGGCGAGGTTGGCGCTGCGGGCGTGGAAGCTTCCATCGTAGTGCCGTATGCACGGACACAGCGCGAGGGTCCTTCGCCATTGTGAGCGGAACGGGTTCCCGTTCTACCCATGGTGACGTTACGTCGGAGGGATGCGTTCCCGCGATCTCGAACCCTATGCCGAAGGGCGACCGAATTACTTCGGTCGCCCCAGGTCATGAGCGCTGTTTGGCCGATCCCCGGTCAGGAAAGTCCCGGAAAGAACAGCTTCAGTTCTCGCTCTGCGGACTCCTCGGAGTCCGAGGCGTGGATGAGGTTCTCCCTGGTGATCGTGCCGAAGTCGCCACGGATCGAGCCGGGCGCGGCGGCGATCGGGTCGGTGGGGCCGGCCAGGGCACGTACACCCTCGATGACCCGCTCGCCTTCGGCCACAAGGGCGACGACGGGGCCGGATGCCATGAACTCCACGAGCGGCTCGTAGAACGGGCGGCCCTTGTGCTCGCCGTAGTGCTGCTCCAGCGTCCCCTCGTCGAGCGTACGCAGCTCCAGCGCGGTGATCTGCCAGCCGGCCTTGCGCTCGATACGGCCGACGATCTCGCCGATCAGCCCACGCCTGACGGCGTCCGGCTTCAGAAGGACGAGGGTGCGCTGAGTCATGTACGGCTCCTTGCAGGCATACGGGTGCGGTGAGGCGAGATTACAGGGGTACGGGAACGGCCCGACGGCCGGGTTACGCAGCGTCATCCCCGGGCCCACGGCCGGGCTCGTGGAGTCCCGCGACCGGGCGGGCCGGGCCGGGTCTCAGGCAGGGGCCTCGGTGGTCTCCTGCGCCGCCCACCGGGCCTTCGCCTCGTCGATCTTCCGGCCGTAGTGCACCGAGGCCCACCACAGACCGCCGAAGGCCAGACCGAGGATGAACATCATCGGGACCACGAAACCGCTCAGCACCAGCGCGATCTGGAGCGCCCAGCCGAGCTGTACGCCGCCGGGGCGGGTGATCACGCCGCACAGCAGCACGGACAGCGCCATGCCGATGCCGCAGACCGTCCAGACCGTGGCCGCCGTCAGGTCGTCGGACTTCATCGCGACGAGTCCCGCGAAGCCGATCACGAAGAACTCACCGATCAGCGTGGACGCGCAGAGAGTACGCACCGGGCTCAGCCCCTTCCCAGCAGCAGCCGGGCCTCGCCGACCGTGATCACGGATCCGGTCACCAGGACCCCGGCGCCCGCGTACTCCTCGTGCTCCTCGGCGAGGGTGATCGCCGCCTCCAGCGCGTCGTCCAGCCGGGGCTCGACCTGGACCCGGTCGTTGCCGAAGACCTCGACGGCGATACCGGCCAGCTCGTCCGCGTCCATCGAGCGGGCGCTGGAATTCTGGGTGATCACGACCTCGGCGAAGATCGGCTCGAAGGCTTCGAGCAGCCCCCGCACGTCCTTGTCGCCGCTCGCCCCGACCACACCGATCAGCCGGGAGAAGCTGAACGCCTCGGAGATGCCGTCCGCCGCGGCGCGCGCACCGGCGGGGTTGTGGGCGGCGTCCAGGACGACGGTCGGGCTGGAGCGGACCACTTCGAGACGGCCCGGGGACAGCACCGAGGCGAAGGCCTTGCGGACCGCGTCGACGTCGAGCGTCCGGGCCTGCTCGGCACCGATGCCGAAGAACGCCTCGACCGCGGCGAGCGCCACCGCGGCGTTGTGCGCCTGGTGGGCCCCGTACAGCGGCAGGAAGATCTGGTCGTACTCGCCGCCGAGACCGCGCAGCGTCAGCAGCTGGCCGCCGACCGCGATCTCCCGGGAGCCGACACCGAACTCCATGCCCTCGCGGGCGACGGTGGCGTCCACCTCGACGGCCTTCTTCAGCATCACCTGCGCGGCGTCCACCGGCTGCTGCGCCAGGATGACCGTGGCGCCCTGCTTGATGACCCCGGACTTCTCCCCGGCGATCTCGGCGGGCGTGTCGCCGAGCCGGTCGGTGTGGTCCAGCGAGATCGGGGTGACGACGGCGACCGTCGCGTCGATCACGTTCGTCGCGTCCCAGGTGCCGCCCATGCCGACCTCGACCACCGCGACGTCGACCGGGGCGTCGGCGAAGGCCGCGTACGCCATGCCGGTCAGCACCTCGAAGAACGACAGGCGGTAGGGCTGCTGGGCGTCGACCATCTCGACGTACGGCTTGACGTCCTCGTACGTCTCGATGAAGCGCGCCGCCTCGATCGGGGCGCCGTCCAGGCTGATCCGCTCGGTGATCGACTGGACGTGCGGCGAGGTGTACCGGCCGGTGCGCAGCTCGAAGGCGTTCAGCAGGGCCTCGATCATGCGGGCCGTGCTGGTCTTGCCGTTGGTGCCGGTGATGTGGATGGAGGGGTACGCGCGCTGCGGCTCACCGAGCACGTCCATCAGTGCCGCGATGCGCGTCACCGAGGGTTCGAGCTTGGTCTCGCCCCAGCGGCCGGCGAGCTCCTGCTCCACGGCGTGCAGTGCCCTGTCGGTCTCGGGATCGGCCGGGCGGGTGGGGACGGTGTCGCCCAGGGGCGGTCCGGACTGGGTGCGCAGGGTGCGGCTCCCGGCCTCGATCACCGCCAGGTCGGGGTCGCGCTGGGTCGCTTCGTCGACGATCTCCTCGAAGGTGTCGTCGGACTCTGACGCGTCGTGCCGGTCTGAAGGGCGGGGCTCACTCACGGGGCCAGTCTACGGATGGGCACGGACATCGCGCGCAGCGCCCGGCGGCCGGGGCGGATCGGCCGTTCGGAGCCGGTGCGCGCGGTGCGAAGCCGCGCGCTGCCGCATGGTGGAGGAGTGCGCCCCATCCCGCTGATCCTGATCGCGGCCCCGGACGGAGTCCATCCGGGGCTGGTCGGCGTGACCTCGGGCGAGGGCTACGAGACCCTGGTCGTGCACAGCGGCGAGAGCGCTCTGCGTGCCCTGTACAAGCATCGGCCGGACCTGCTGATCCTCAGCCTGCGGCTGGGCGGGCTCAGCCCCTGGGAGGTACTGAGCCGGGTACGGGACATGAGCGATCTGCCGATCGCGGTCGTGGACGGCTCCTTCGATGTGCGCGACGCCGTACGGGCGCTGAACTCCGGGGCCGACGACTATGTGACCGCCGAGGTGCCGCAGGCACTGTACGAGCCGATGCTGCGGGCCCGGCTGCGGCGTGCGGCGGGCGGGGCGCCGGAGGTGATGCCCCTGGTCGAGGACGGCCGGCTCACGCTGGACCTCAGGGCGCACGAGGCGGTGCTGGACGGGCAGTGGCTCGATCTGACGCCGATCGAGTTCGCCCTGCTGACCGCGCTCGCCCGGCACGCCGGTCAGGTGCTGTCCGCCGATCAGCTGCTGCACATGGTGTGGGAGGTACCGCCCGGCAGCGATCCGGCACGGGTGAAGTACACCGTGCTGCGGCTGCGCCGGAAGATCGCCCGGACGACGGGTCGGCCCGCGCCGGTCGAGACCGTACGGGGCCTGGGCTACCGCTATCCGGCTCCCGAGGCTCCGCAGGCTCCGAAGGGGACGTCCACCGGGCCGTTGGGCCCGGACCGGCCCGGCCCGTCCGGGCCATAGGTCCCGGGACCAACTTCCCCATCCGTGCGCACCGGCGTCGCGCAACGTCGCCGCACCCCCCGTACACCCGCCGTGCAACCTGCGCCGCCGAGCCTGGGACTCCCCCGGCCGGGAACGGCGAAAGGAACGGCCCCCCATGTCCCCCGAACTCTCCGAGCTGCCCGCGCGCTCCGTCGCCGTCGTCCTGGGCACCCGGCCCGAACTGGTCAAGCTCGCCCCCGTCATCCACCGCCTCGGTTCCTCGGCCCGGCTCATCCACACCGGCCAGCACGGGGACGAGGCCATGTCGGGCCGGTTCGTCGCGGAACTGGGTCTGCCCGCACCGGAGCTCCTGCGCAGCGTCGGCGGCACCCCGCGCGCCGTCCAGATCGGCCGTTCGCTGGAACAGCTCGACGCGCTGTTCGGTGAGCACCCGCCCGCGGCCGTCGTCGTGCAGGGCGACACGAACGCCACGCTCGCGGGGGCGCTGGCCGCCAACGCACGGAACATTCCCCTCGTCCACGTCGAGGCCGGACTGCGCAGCAACGACCCGGCGATGCCCGAGGAACACAACCGCGTCCTCGTCGACTCGATCGCCGACGTCCTGTGCGCCGCCACCCCGGAGAACCGGGCGAACCTGCTGGCCGAGGGCATCGACCCGGCGCGCATCACCCTGACCGGCAACACCGTCGTCGAGGCGGTACGGCGCCATCTGCCCCCGGCCGAACGGCGCGGAGCCCTGCTGGCGCACCACGGACTGGAGCCGGACCACTACATCCTGGCGACCCTGCACCGGCCCGAGAACACCGACGACACCGCGACCCTGCGCACCGTCCTGGCCGAACTCGCCGCGCTGGCCACCGACGGCCTGCCGGTGCTGCTGCCCCTGCACCCGCGCACCCGCGCCCGTATCGAGGAAGCCGAGCTGGGCGGACTGCTGGACGGCATCACCGTGCTGGCCCCGCTGGGGTACGGGGAGTTCCTCGCCCTGGCCCGGCACACGGCGCTGCTGATCTCCGACTCCGGCGGCGTCCAGGAGGAGTGCACCGTCCTGGGCCGGCCGCTGATCGTGGTCCGCCGGTCGACCGAGCGCCCGGAGTCGATGGCCCACTTCGCCCACCTCGTGTCGCCGGGGCCGCAGATCGGCCGACTGGCCCGTCATCGCCTCGCCCAGGGCGCCCCCGGGCTGCGCCTGCTGGAGCGGACCCCCAGCCCGTACGGCGACGGCCTCGCCGCCCAGCGGATCGCGGCGCTCATCACCGGCCTCGTGCGGCCCGCCGCCCGCGACGCGGCACTCGCCGCCTGAGAGCCCGTCCCCTTCCGCCCGACTCTTCGGAGCCTGTCGTGCCTGCCCCACTGACCACCGCACTTCTCGTCTATCCGTTCGCCCTCCTGCTCTGCTTCCTTCTCTACTGGGCGGGATCACGCCGCTCCTACCTGCGCCGCCGCCCCACCGCGCCCGGTGACCCGGCGCTGTTCGACTGGCACTTCTTCGTCCCCTGCCGGGACGAGGAGGCCGTGGTGGGGACGACCGTGGCGCGACTGCGTGCCGGCTTCCCCGGCGCGGACGTCTGGGTGATCGACGACGACAGCGACGACGCGACCGGCGAGATCGCCGCCGCGCTCGCCGCGGACGATCCGCGGGTGCATCTCGTCCGCCGCCGCCGCCCGGACGCCAGGACCGGAAAGGGGGCCGCGCTCAACACCGCGTACGAACGGCTCGGGGAATTCCTCCCGGCGGGCACCGACCGCTCCCGGGTGATCGTCTGTGTGATCGACGCGGACGGACAGCTCGATCCGGGGGCCCTGGTCCCCGTCTCGGGTCCCGAGGCGCTGGGCGACCCGGAGACCGGCGGGGTGCAGGTGTCCGTACGGATGCGGAACGCGGGCGAGCGCCGGCCGTTCCCGGAGCGCGGCCGCGCGGCCAACGCCCTGGGGCGGGTCCTCGTACGGGTGCAGGACATGGAGTTCGCCGTGTCGAACACGGGGATGCAGCTGCTGCGCAACCGCACCGGTTCGACGGGGCTCGGCGGCAACGGCCAGTTCACCCGGCTGAGTGCCCTGGACCGGATCGCGACCGCCGAGCGCCGTCCCTGGCAGCGAGGCGCGCTGCTGGAGGACTACGAGCTGGGCCTCCACATGCTGCTCGCGGGATACCGCACCACGCATGTCGCCGACGCCCACGTCACCCAGGAGGCGCTGCCGAGCGGGCGTCGGCTGCTCGCGCAGCGGACCCGCTGGGCGCAGGGCAATCTCCAGTGCGTGCGCTACGCGTCGCGGATCGTCTCCTCCCGGCACATCCGGGGGCGCGGGGTGATGGAGACGCTCTACACCTTCGTCCAGCCGCTGGCGCATCTGCTGACACTGGCCCTCACGGTGGTGATCCTCGCGTCGCCGGCCGTCGGGGCGGTGCGGGGCGACGGCGTGCACGAGCTGGAGGGTCTGCTGGTCCACTGGCCCGTGATGGTCGTCCTGGCCGTGGTGTCGGTGACGCCGTTCATCCTGTGGGGGCCGGTCTACCGCCGCGATCACGTGCCCGACGCGTCGTTCCTGAAGTCCCTGGTGTGGGGCGTGGCGCTGTGGCTGTACGCGTACCACCTGTTCATCGTCTCGGCCCGGGGCTTCGTCCGGATGCTCCGGGGGCGCAACGGCTGGGCGAAGACCCGCCGCAACGCGGAGCCGCTGATGGTCGGACCGGCCGCGCGGGAGACATAGAAGGTGCGCCGGGTACGGCGAAGCCCCCGCGCTCCCGGTCGGTCGGGCGTGCGGGGGCTTCGCTCTCAGGTCATCATCCCTGCGGCAGGCTCGCCAGCTGGGCGGTGATCCGCTCGATGTCGGCCTCGGCCTTGGCCAGGCGCCCGCGGATCTTGTCGACCACGTTGTCCGGGGCCTTGGCCAGGAACGCCTCGTTGCCGAGCTTCCCGTTGGCCTGGGCCTTCTCCTTCCCGGCCGCCTCCAGGTCCTTCGTGAGGCGCTTGCGCTCGGCCGGGATGTCGATCGTGCCGGAGAGGTCGAGGGCGACCGTGGCCCCCGCGACGGGCAGGGTCGCGGTGGCGTGGAAGCCGTCCTCGGCGGGCTGGAGCCGCAGCAGCTGGCGGATGGCCGCCTCGTGCGGGGCGAGCGCCGTACCGGTCAGGGTGAGCCGGGCCGGGACCTTCTGGCCGGGCTGGAGGCCCTGGTCGGAGCGGAAGCGGCGGACCTCGGTGACGACCTGCTGGACGAGCTCGATCTCCTTCTCGGCCGCGTCGTCCCGGAAGCCGGAGTCGGCGGGCCAGTCGGCGATGACGACGGATTCCCGGGTGGTGAGCGCGGTCCAGAGCGTCTCGGTGACGAACGGGACGATGGGGTGCAGCAGTCGCAGCATCACATCGAGGACCTCACCGAGGACCCGGCCGGAGACCTCGGCCTGCCTGCCGCCAGCGAAGAACGTGGTCTTGGAGAGCTCGACGTACCAGTCGAAGACCTCGTCCCACGCGAAGTGCCGCAGCGTCTCGCTGAGTTTGGCGAACTGGTAGTCGTCGTAGAACGCGTCGACTTCGGCGACGGTCTTGTTGAGCCGGGACAGGATCCAGCGGTCGGTCACCGACATCTCGTCGGCGGACGGGAGATCGCCCTCGATCGTGGCGCCGTTCATCAGGGCGAAGCGGGTGGCGTTCCAGATCTTGTTGGCGAACTTCGCCGAGCCCTGGACCCACTCCTCACCGATCGGGACGTCGGTGCCCGGGTTGGCGCCGCGCGCCAGCGTGAAGCGCAGGGCGTCGGAGCCGTACTTGTCCATCCAGTCCAGCGGGTTGACCACATTGCCGAAGGACTTCGACATCTTCTTGCCGTGCTCGTCGCGGACCATGCCGTGCAGGACGATGGTCCCGAACGGCGGGACGCCGTCGTTGACGTACAGGCCGAACATCATCATCCGGGCGACCCAGAAGAAGAGGATGTCGTAGCCGGTGACCAGGACGGAGTTCGGATAGAACTTCGCGAGGCTGTCGGTCCGCTCCGGCCAGCCGAGCGTGGAGAACGGCCACAGGCCGGATGAGAACCAGGTGTCCAGGACATCGCTGTCCTGGGTCCAGCCCTCGCCCGTGGGCGCCTCGTCGTCCGGTCCGACGCAGACGACCTCGCCGTTCGGGCCGTACCAGACGGGGATGCGGTGGCCCCACCAGAGCTGGCGCGAGATCGTCCAGTCGTGGAGGTTGTCGACCCAGTCGAAGTACCGCTTCTCCATCTCCTGCGGGTGGATCTTGACGCTGCCGTCGCGGACGGCGTCACCGGCCGCCTTGGCGAGCGGGGCGACCTTGACCCACCACTGGAGGGAGAGGCGCGGCTCGATGGTGGTCTTGCAGCGCGAGCAGTGACCGACCGAGTGGACGTACGGCCGCTTCTCGGCGACGATCCGGCCCTCGGCGCGCAGCGCGGCGACGATGGCGGAGCGGGCTTCCATCCGGTCGAGGCCCTGGAAGGGGCCGGGGACCGTGATGACGGCGCGCTCGTCCATGACCGTGAGGAACGGCAGGTCGTGGCGCTTGCCGATCTCGAAGTCGTTCGGGTCGTGCGCGGGGGTCACCTTGACGGCACCGGTACCGAACTCGGGGTCGACGTGGTGGTCGGCGACGACCGGGATCGTACGGTCGGTGAGCGGCAGCTTGATCTGCTTGCCGACCAGGTGCCGGTAGCGCTCGTCGTCGGGGTGGACGGCGACGGCCGTGTCACCGAGCATCGTCTCGGCGCGGGTGGTGGCGACGACGATGGTGTCCTCGCCCTCGCCGTACTTCATGGAGACGAGCTCGCCGTCGTCGTCCTGGTACTCGACCTCGATGTCGGAGATCGCGGTCAGACAGCGGGGGCACCAGTTGATGATGCGCTCGGCGCGGTAGATCAGGCCGTCGTCGTACATCCGCTTGAAGACGGTCTGGACGGCCTTGGACAGGCCCTCGTCCATGGTGAAGCGCTCACGGGACCAGGCGACACCCTCGCCGAGGCGGCGCATCTGTCCCGCGATCTGGCCGCCGGACTCGTTCTTCCACTTCCAGACGCGCTCGACGAAGGCTTCGCGGCCCAGGTCGTGGCGGGACTTGCCCTCCTTGCCGAGCTCGCGCTCGACGACGTTCTGGGTGGCGATCCCGGCGTGGTCCA
The DNA here is from genome assembly GCF_035917275.1 of Streptomyces sp. NBC_01237. Taxonomy (NCBI): domain Bacteria; kingdom Bacillati; phylum Actinomycetota; class Actinomycetes; order Kitasatosporales; family Streptomycetaceae; genus Streptomyces; species Streptomyces sp. NBC_01237. The sequence goes on from NZ_CP108508.1 coordinate 2,814,452, forward strand.
TGCCGGGCTGGTACAGCGCCTCGAAGCCCTGCATGCGCTTGCGGCGGACGAGGGCGTCGATCAGGGTGTGCTCGAAGGCGTGCCCCAGGTGGAGGCTTCCGGTGACGTTCGGCGGCGGGATGACGATGCTGTAGGGCGGCTTGTCGCTGTGTTCGTCCGCTTCGAAGTACCCGCGTTCTACCCAGCGCTCATACAGCTTCCCCTCTACATCGGCCGGCGCGTACTGGGTCGGCAGTTCGGGGTTGCTGGCTGGCTGCTGCTGAGTGTTCTCGGTCACGGGAGACAGTTTAGGGCCGTCACAGTCCCGTACTGAAACGGGATTGTTCAGTAACGGTGTGATCCGCGATGCCCCATGTCAGCGCCGCTTCCGCCAGGATGTTCGGAACGCATAAGCATTTCTGGAGGGGACAGCGCAATGAGCTACAACCAGCCGGGCCCATACGGTGGGCAGCCGCCGCAGGGCCAGCCCGGACCGTACGGACAGCAGCCGGGCCCGTACGGCGGCCAGCCGCCCCAGGGTCCGCCGCAGGGCCAGCCCGGCTACGGGTACCCGCAGCAGGCCCCCCAGGGCGTTCCCCCGCAGCAGCCCCCGCAGGGCTACGGCTACCCGCAGGCCCAGCAGCCGGGCCCGTACGGCCAGCAGCCGCCCACGCCCCCCTACGGTGGCCAGCAGGCATACGGCGGCCAGCCCCCGTTCCCCCCGGCGGCACCGAAGAAGAAGACCGGTCTGATCATCGGTGTGGCCGTCGTCGCACTGGCGGTCATCGCGGGCGGGGTGTACTTCCTCACCTCGGACGGCAGCTCCAGCAACAGTGACGTGGCCGACTCGACCAAGGGCTACAAGCTGACGCCCCCGGACTCGGTGGACGACTACAAGAAGAACAGCCAGCAGTCGGCACCGTCCGGCCCCGTCACGGGCACGGAGAAGACCGAGGCCGAGGCCATGGGGATCAAGAACCCCCAGAAGGCGGTCACCAGCTACGCCAGCGGGAGCAAGGACAACCCGCTGGCGCAGAAGGTGCTCTCCTTCCAGGGCAGGTGGGGCGAGGTCAGCGATCCCGCGAAGGTCGTCGACGGCTCCTTCAAGAACGCCGAGAAGGAGATGAAGCAGGGGGACAACGGCTCGACGTTCTCCCTGGTCGGCAGTCCCGAGAACGTCACACCGGCGGGCTTCAAGGGCGCGCTGATGAAGTGCCAGAGCATGAAGATGATCAATGCCAAGGGTGACGGCACGCCCGCCAACGGCCCGAAGGAAATGGTCATGCCGGTCTGCATCTGGGCCGACTACAGCACCATCGGAATCGTGGTGGGCCTGGACATCGGCGCGTCCGTGACCGGCAAGGCCATGCCGCAGGAGGACGTCGCCGCCCTCACCGCCAAGCTCTACAACACCTCGCGCACCAAGATCTGATCCCGCGTCACCACGCGGCACCGCACAACAACGAAGGGGCGCCCGCCGGTTGACCGGCCGGGCGCCCCTTCGGCGTACCTCCTGGGCGACTTCCGCTACGCGGACTTCTCGTGGCGGCCGCCGCCGTCGTTCTTGCCGATGGTGCGCGGCTCGCGCGGGACCAGCGTGGGGTTGACGTTGTTGCGGACGACGTCCGGGGTGATGACCACGCGGGCGACGTCCTTGCGGGACGGCACCTCGTACATCACGGACTGGAGGACTTCCTCCATGATGGCGCGCAGACCGCGTGCGCCCGTCTGGCGCAGGATCGCCTGGTCGGCGATGGCCTCCAGGGCCTCGCGCTCGAAGTCCAGCTCCACACCGTCGAGTTCGAACAGCCTTTGGTACTGCTTCACCAGGGCGTTGCGCGGCTCGACCAGGATCTGGAGCAGCGCTTCGCGGTCCAGGTTGTGCACCGAGGTCAGCACGGGAAGGCGGCCGATGAACTCGGGGATCATCCCGAACTTCACCAGGTCCTCCGGCATGACCTCCTGGAACTGGTCGCTCGCCTGGATCTCCAGCTTGGAACGGATCGTCGCGCCGAAGCCGATGCCCTTGGCGCCGGCCCGCGACTCGATGATCTTCTCCAGACCGGAGAAGGCACCGCCCACGATGAACAGCACGTTCGTCGTGTCGATCTGGATGAACTCCTGGTGCGGGTGCTTGCGTCCGCCCTGCGGCGGTACGGAGGCGGTGGTGCCCTCCAGGATCTTCAGCAGGGCCTGCTGGACACCCTCGCCGGAGACATCACGCGTGATCGACGGGTTCTCGCTCTTGCGGGCGACCTTGTCGATCTCGTCGATGTAGATGATCCCGGTCTCGGCCTTCTTGACGTCGTAGTCCGCCGCCTGGATCAGCTTGAGCAGGATGTTCTCGACGTCCTCACCGACATAGCCGGCCTCCGTCAGCGCCGTCGCGTCGGCGATGGCGAACGGGACGTTGAGCATGCGGGCCAGTGTCTGCGCGAGGAGCGTCTTGCCGGAACCGGTGGGGCCCAGCAGCAGGATGTTCGACTTGGCGAGCTCGATCGCGTCCTCGCGATTGGCGCCGCCGCCGTTCTCCCCGGCCTGGACCCGCTTGTAGTGGTTGTACACCGCGACCGAGAGGGCCTTCTTCGCCGGCTCCTGCCCGACGACGTACCCCTCGAGGAACTCGTAGATCTCGCGAGGCTTGGGAAGCTCTTCCCAACGGACCTCGGAGGTCTCCGCGAGCTCCTCCTCGATGATCTCGTTGCAGAGATCGATGCACTCGTCGCAGATGTACACACCGGGTCCCGCGATGAGCTTCTTCACCTGCTTCTGGCTCTTTCCGCAGAACGAGCACTTGAGCAGGTCGCCGCCATCACCGATGCGTGCCACGAGGTGCTTCCCCTTCGCCTGGGAGACGCCTGGTTCAGCGACTCCTGGTGCCTCTATCCGACGGTACCTTGCCTAGCCCCCCGTTCGGGCCCCCCTTGGCACGGTTCACACGGTCCGGACCGTGTGACCGTCATGTGCCAAGGGGAAAAACCGACGTCAGACGGCCGCGCCGGCCGTGGTCTTACGGGTGGAGACGATCTGGTCAACCAGACCGTACGCGAGGGCGTCATCGGCGGTGAGAATCTTGTCGCGCTCGATGTCCTCGCTGATCTTCTCCAGCGGGGTGGTGGAGTGCTTGGCCAGCATCTCCTCCAGCTGCGAACGCATCCGCAGGATCTCGTTGGCCGCGATCTCCAGGTCGGAGAGCTGCTCGCGGCCGGTCTGCGAGGACGGCTGGTGGATGAGCACCCGGGCGTGCGGGAGCGCCATGCGCTTGCCCGGCGTGCCCGCGGCCAGCAGGACGGCGGCGGCGGAGGCCGCCTGGCCCATGCAGACCGTCTGGATGTCCGGCTTCACGAACTGCATCGTGTCGTAGATCGCGGTGAGCGCGGTGAACGAGCCGCCGGGGCTGTTGATGTAGATCGAGATGTCGCGGTCCGGGTCCATCGACTCCAGGCACAGCAGCTGCGCCATGACGTCGTTGGCCGAGGCGTCGTCGATCTGGACGCCGAGGAAGATCACGCGCTCCTCGAAGAGCTTCGCGTACGGGTCGTACTCACGCACACCCTGCGAGGTGCGCTCCACGAAGCGCGGGACGACGTAGCGGTTGTCCACCTGCGGGCCGGTGTAGAGGCCGCTCGCGGAGGCGCCGGGGAAGTTGTTCATGTGGGTGTTCACCATCCTGGTGGCGTTCTGTGGGCTGGGGATCTCGGCGTACGAGAGGTGCGCGGAAGGTGCTGCCGGTCCGGTGGAGGCCGGATCAGGCACCGGTGCCGCCGCCGCCCGGGATGCCCGACGCGAACGTGATGATCTCGTCGATGAGGCCGTACTCCTTGGCCTCCTCCGCGGTGTACCAGCGGTCGCGGTCGCCGTCGCGGATGATCGTTTCCACGGTCTGGCCGGAGTGGTGGGCGGTGATCTCCGCCATCCGCTTCTTGGTACGGAGCAGGTACTCGGCCTGGATCTTGATGTCCGAGGCGGTACCGCCGATGCCGGCCGAACCCTGGTGCATGAGGATGTCGGTGTTCGGGAGCGCGAAGCGCTTGCCCGTGGAGCCGCCGGTGAGCAGGAACTGGCCCATCGAGGCCGCCATGCCCATACCGATGGTGACCACGTCGTTCGGGATGTACTGCATGGTGTCGTAGACCGCCATGCCGGCCGTCACCGAACCGCCGGGGCTGTTGATGTAGAGGTAGATGTCCTTGTCCGGGTCGGCGGCAAGGAGGAGAAGCTGTGCGGTGATCTTGTTGGCGATGTCATCGTCGACCTGCTGACCGAGGAAGATGATGCGCTCGCCGAGCAGTCGGCTGTAGACCTGGTCACCGAGGCCTCCACCGAGGGACGGCTCTCCGGCGGCGTAGGGCATCAGATTCGTCACGTATCCACCTGCTCGTCTCTGACGGCTCCGGCCGTCTCAGCGTCTTCGTACCGGGTGGGTGGGGACTCCCCCACCCTTCCTATTCATGGACCCTAACGCGCAGGTAGGACAACGCCATCCCGCTTCCCCAACTGTTCGCTGGGAGCGCAAGGTCCGCAGTGGGCACAAGGGTTCCGGTGGTCGCACGGCGATACGACGACGGGCTCCGGACGCGGTGCGTCCGGAGCCCGTCGTACGGACCGGTCCGTGCGGATCAGCCGGAGCCGATCAGCGCGGGACTCAGGCCTCGGTCTTCTCCGTGGACTGCTCCTCGGCGGCGGCCTCGGTGGTCTCCTCGGCCGCGGCCTCGGTGGCCTCGTCCTCGTCGTCCTCGAGGTCGACGACCTCACCGTTGGTGTCGACGACCTTGGCGGCCTCGACGACCACGGCCAGCGCCTTGCCGCGGGCGACCTCGCCGACGAGCATCGGCACCTGGCCGCCCTCGACGACGGCCTGGGCGAACTGGTCGGGGCTCATGCCGGAGGAAGCGGCACGCCGCATGAGGTGCTCGGTGAGCTCCTCCTGGTTGACGTTCAGCTTCTCCTTGTTGACGAGCTCGTCAAGGATGAACTGGGTCTTGATGCCCTTGATCGCCTGCTCGGCGGTCTCGGCCTCGAACTCCTCAAGGGTCTTGCCCTGGATCTCCAGGTACTTCTCCAGGTCGAGACCCATCTGGCCGAGCTGGTGGTGCTCCAGGTTGTGCTTGCGGGTCTGGACCTCGTCCGCGAGGAGCTTCTCGGGGATCGGGACCTCGGCGAGCTTCAGCAGCTCGTCCAGGACGCGCTCCTGGGCCTGGGTGGCCTGGTCGTACTGCTTGGTGTTCTCCAGGCGCTTGCGGCTGTCCGCCTTCAGCTCGTCGAGCGTGTCGAACTCGCTCGCCATCTGGGCGAAGTCGTCGTCCAGCTCGGGAAGCTCGCGGGCGGCGACGGCGGTGACCTTGACGGTGACCTCCGCGGCCTTGCCCTCGGCGGAGCCGCCCTTCAGCTCGGAGGTGAAGGTGGCCTCGCCACCGGCCTCCAGGCCGGTCACGGCCTCGTCGATGCCGTCGAGGAGCTCGCCGGAACCGATGGTGTACGAGACACCGGCGGCCACGCCGTCCTCCAGGACCTCTCCGTCGACCTTGGCCTCCAGGTCGATCGTCACGACGTCGCCCTCGGCGGCGGCGCGCTCGACCGGGTTGGTGGAGGCGAAGCGCTCGCGGAGCTGCTCCACGGCCTTCTCGACGTCCTCATCGGTGACCTCGAGGGCGTCCACGGTGACCTCGATGCCGGAGTAGTCCGGGATCTCGATCTCGGGGCGTACGTCAACCTCGGCAGTGAAGGCCAGCAGCTCGCCGTCCTTCAGCTCGGTGATGTCGACCTCGGGCTGGCCGAGGACGTTCAGCTCACCCTCGTTGACGGCCTCGGTGTAGAACTTCGGGAGGGCGTCGTTGACGGCCTCCTCCAGCACCGCACCACGGCCGAACCGCTGGTCGATGACCCGGGCAGGGATCTTGCCCTTGCGGAAGCCCTTCACCGTGACCTGCTGGTTGATCTTCTTGTACGCCGCGTCGAGGCTGTCCTTGAGCTCCTCGAAGGGCACCTCAATGCTGAGCCGAACCCGGGTCGGGTTCAGGGTCTCCACGGCGCTCTTCACGGTTCGGTCTCCTTGGTGGCTGACTTCTTGGGGTTCTGCTGGGCCGCCGAGAGGCGGCTTCGCGGACCGAGCCCGGTACATCAGACACACGGGCACGCATTTTGCATAGTAACGGCAAGGAGGATGACTCCCACAATGCGATCTTGCTGGTGGTCGGGGTGGCCGGATTCGAACCGACGACCTTCCGCTCCCAAAGCGGACGCGCTACCAAGCTGCGCCACACCCCGTCGGTGCGACACGTAGGGTACATGCAGAAGGGCAGTGCTTCCGCCGCTTTACCCGGCGGCCCGCCACCCGGTCGCCCGCCGGCCGGCACGAGGGGTGTGCGGACCGGTCCACCGACCCGCTACGATGCTCTTCGTGCCGCGGTCGCAGTGACCTGCGGTGCGATGCTTGCGGGCGTAGCTCAATGGTAGAGCCCTAGTCTTCCAAACTAGCTACGCGGGTTCGATTCCCGTCGCCCGCTCCAGATGCTTAAGGGCCAGGTCGGAGAGTCATTCTCCAGCCTGGCCCTTGTGCGTTGCCGATCTTCATTCGGCCCTACGTGCCCGCTGCATGCCCGTTCGGATCGGGATCTTGCTTCCGGGCCTGCTCAACGGCCGCGCTCACGGCATTGCCGATCAGCCGCTCTCGCTCGGCGGTCGCGTGCTGGTAGATCAGCGCCGCACGGGCCGTACTGTGGCCCATTCTCGTCATCAACTCGCGCGTGCTGGCACCGGTCGCCGCTGCCAGGGTGTTGCCCGTATGGCGAAGATCATGGAAGTGCAGCCCCTTGATCCCAGCGAGATCGCACGCCTTGCGCCACAGCCGGTTGAAGTGATTCCGCCGAGGCGTCGCCCCCTTGGCGCCAACGAAGACGCGGCCATCCGCACCGGGCTCCGCATAGACCGTCAGATGTGTGGCCAGCTCCTCATGGATCACCGCTGGGATCGCCACGGTGCGCTTCCCGGCAGCGCTCTTAGGCTCCTTCACCAGACGCGTGCCGTTGTGGAGTTCGGCGATATTCCGACGCACCCGCAAAGCGCCGGCCGTCAGGTCCAAGTCCCGACGACGGAGCCCGACCAACTCCCCCCAGCGAAGCCCGGAGAAGGCCGCCAGGAGGACTAGAGCCCGATACCGGGGCTGAATGGCCTCCGCGAGCGCGTAGACCTCCTGAACGGTCGCTGTGGGCCGCTCAGGGGTCGGTGCGGTGCTGGCCCCCTTGACCCGGCAGGGGTTTCGCCGGATCAACCGGTCATCCACCGCGGTCATCAGCACTGCCCGAAGGAGTGCGTACGACTTCGCAACCGTTGACGGGCCGGTCCCGCTCTCCAGCCGGACGACCCGCCACGCACGGACCATGGCCGAGGTGATGTCCGCTACCGCGACTTTGCCGAAGGTCGGGACTAGGTGATTGCGGAGCAGCGAGCGGTACAGGTCGGCAGTCGAGGCCCCAATGCCGCGCTCGGTGATCCAAGTGGCCGCGTAGGAACCGAAGTCGATCCGGCCCGCATCCGGGTCCGACCAGTCACCCGACCGCAGTTCCGCCTGCCGCTCCGCCAGCCAGTCATCGGCATCCCGCTTGGTCCGGAAGGTCTCGGGCGCGGGCCGGTCGATGCCATCCGCACCGAGGTACCGAGCCTGATAGCGGCCGGAAGGCAGCTTCCGTACCCGCCCGAAGGAACGCTTCTTGCCCGCCACTAGGCAGCCCTCCTCAGGACAGCCCGGCGCACCGTCGAAGGCTCCACAGTGTTGGCAGCGATGAAGGTCGCTACGGCGGTCTCGGGGATGCGGACGTGTCGGCCGACCTTGACGAAGGTGATCCGGCGTTCCTCGATCAGCCGCCGGGGGAACCGGACAGTGGTGCCGAGCAGTTCGGCGACCTGATCAACGCTGAGCAGGCGTTCCATGCTCACCACTCCCCCGTTGTGTCGAGTGCTTCGAGTTCGGTGCGTGCTTCTCTGGCGGTTTCGCGGTTGGTGTGGATGTCGCGGGCGATGGTGGCGGCGAGCCAAGATTCGCCGGGTGTGTGGCCGTGTCCGGCGTAGGCCCAGTGGGCGAGGGTGAGTGTGGAGCCCTCCGGAGAGTCGTCGGGGTCGGGCAGGCCCCGTTCGTGGCGTTCCTGTCGGGCGCGGAAGTCGGCGCGGACCTGGCGGAGTGCTCCGAGGGTGGTGGAGTAGCGGCGGGATTTGGTGGAGAAGTGGCCGCGGAAGCCGAGCATGTGGGCCCACTGCCAGAGCTTGCGTTCGGGGTAGGCGTCGTCCAGGTCGAAGCACGCTTCGATCAGGCGCCGGGCGTGGCCGGGCAGGTCCGTGAGCTTGTCGAGTTCGGCGAGTTCTCCGATGCGGCGGTCGACGGTTCCGGTGGTCTCGGCTGCCTTGGTGGCGTACTTCGCGACGTACGCGGCCACGGCCTGTTCGGTCAGGTCATCGTTCGCGCTGTCCGCGCCGATCGGCCGCACATCCACCTGCGCACCCCATCGCAGGGTCCGGGCCGGTTGGTCGCCCGAGGGCGGGACGGGCACACTCACACGGGCAGCCGCGGCCTGGATCGCATCCGACAGCAGGGCCACGCCCGCCCAGGACGGCGGAGCGGTGTCGGGACCGTCGGGGCCGTCGAGACGCACGATCGCGTGGAAGTGGACGGCGCCGCGCTTCTGGAACTCTGCGACCTTCCCGAAGGAGACCCGGCAGGTCTCGGCCGCGGCTTTCTGTGAGAGTCCTGCGCGGTGGGCGATCTCGCGGCGGAGGTAGATGGTGAACCTGCGCCAGAGGTCCCCGGCGTGGTTGTTCCACAGCACCGCCCCGGCGTAGTCGTACGTGGACGGGTTCAGCGCCGAGCCCAGCAGCGGGGAGCCCTCCGGGTGGTCGGTGCCGCAGCGGCAGACGCCCTTGGCGGGCCGGTTGTGGACCGGGCCGAACGACGGGGCCGTCAGCGTCGCGAACACCTTGGGGTGCGTGCGCACCGTGACCGGGGTGCCCTTGCTGGTGTCGCCGGTGAGTCCGGCGCGGATCAGGTGGAAGGTGTCTCCGGCGTAGGTCCAGGCGCAGGAGGGGCACCGGGAGGCACGGCGGTTCCCGCAGGCCACCCGCAGCCGTCCACCGGGTTCGCCCTGGGTGCTGTAGGAGTAGAGCACCTGCCCGGACTTCGCGTCGCGGGTGGTGGTCATGCCCTCCAGGTGGATCGGGTCCGAGCAGCCACCGGTACGGCGTACCTGTTCCTGCCACCGGTCGAAGCCGGGGGCGTTGGCGACACGCAGGAGGTCGGCCAGGGTCATGGGGGCAACCCCGACCGAGGCAGCCACGGGGGCGACCTCGGCCGGGGCGACAGGGAAGACGGTCACCAGAGCCGCCGCCGCTTGGGAGTGGTCGCCGAGGGGCACGCGGGACCGGAAGCCTTCTGCTTGCTCTTCCGGTCACCGCCCTTCTCGTACGAGTCGAGGCGCGGGGTCTCGTGATAGAGGTGGAAGTTCCTGGCCGCCCGCTCGTCACGGCGCAGTTGCTTGAAGCGCTCCCACTCCATTTCCTGGCGGTCGATCGCGTCGTCGCTGTTCTCGTCGTTGTTCTTCCGACCGAAGAGTCCCATTACGCGGCCACCGCCACGGAGTCGGAGACCTCGACGGTCAGGCGCTCGATGTGGGCGAGGAGACGGGCGCGAGGCCGGGCGCTGACGGTGGCGTGCACGATGGAGCGGGCGGTGTGCTCCTCCAGCCCGGAACCGTTGCAGACCCAGCAGAACACCGACAGGTAGTCGTCATCACCCGCCCAGCCGGACCCGGCGCACTCCGAGCAGTCCGCCCACGGGCGAGAAGTCAGGAAGTACAGGCACTCAGCCGGATCGGCGCAACGCGATTCCGCGCACGCCGGGCAGGCCCGACCCAACGCCGAACGACGCACAAACACAGCAGAAGCAGTCATGATGGAAGCTCCCTCAGGGGATGGGGAGCGGCGTGTCTGCTTGGCGGTAGGAACGCCGCTCCCACTGGCTTGAGCCAGTTACTGGCTTAAGCCAGTTGAGCACGCTCGGTGCACGCGGGTCAAGACACTGGCTTAAGCCAGTTGGTATGCTCGGGATATGACCGCATCCGACCGTTCCCCTCAACAGCCAGCTAGCAGGCGAATCGCCGACACTCTTCGTGCTGCGATCGAGCGCGGCGAGCTGGCGGCGGGGCACAGACTCCCCTCGGAGCGAACCTTGGCCGAGGAGTACGGTGCTGCGCGCAATACCGCGCGAGAGGCCATCCGCCTCCTGGCCGAGCAGGGGCTAGTGACGGCGAAGCATGGGCGAGGCGTCTTTGTTCGCGAGCCTCAGCGTTTGTTCCGTTTTGGGAGTGACCGGTACTCGCTCGCTAACCGTGAGACGGGCCTGACGCCATTTCGACTGGAGGCCAAGCGTCAAGGGAAAACTCCGCGCATCGACGTTCTGAGCATCACTCGTGAGGTTCCGCCCCGCGACGTGGCAGAGCGACTCCAGGTTCCTGGCGACAGCGAGAGCGTCGTTCATCGCGAGAACCACTACTTCGCGGATGACGAACCGGTCCAGATCGTCTCCACCTATGTCCGGTGGGAAGAGGCGGAAGGAACCCTCCTGATGCAAGCGAAGTCCGGGCCCAATGGGATCTACGGCCGCCTGGAGGAGTTGGGGCACGTCATGACGCGCGTTCGAGACGAGATCAGCGCTCGCATGCCCACGCCTGAAGAGGCGGAGCTTCTTGACCTGTTGCCGGGGGTACCCGTGCTCGAAGTCCTGCACACCAGCCTGGACCAGAACTCAGAGCCCTTCGAGGTGTCCCGCTACGTGCACCGCGCCGATCAAACCGGCCTGCTCTACGAGCTTCCCGTTACGTAGCCCACCCACCTTGCTGGAGGACCCATGGTCGACACCGTTGTTCGCCCCATCCAAGACGCCGACGTCGCCGGGGCTGCTGCTGCCCTGATGGAGGTGCATGCGACGGATGGATATCCGGTGGAAGGGGTGGCACAGCCTGAAGCCTGGATCACGCCGCCGGAGGTTGTGCAGGCATGGGTGGGAGAGGTGGACCACAAGATCGTGGGGCACGTCGCAGTCATGAGGGCGCAAGGGGAGAAGGCCGTCACGCTTTGGCGAAGGCAGATCGGCGAGGACGAAACGCACATCGGTGTCCTGGCTCGGCTCTTCGTCGTCCAGAGCGCCCGGAAGAACGCCGTTGGCGAAAGCCTCATGCGCGCCGCCATGGACTACGCGAAGGTGCACGGCCTCCACCTAGTGCTCGACGTGATGGACAAGGACACGTCAGCCATCCGCCTCTACGAACGCTTGGGCTGGCACTTCATCGGCGAAGCCACTCACCAATACGGAGCCGGTCAGCAGATCCCCGCCAAGTGCTACGTCTGGCCCGCCAGCTAGCTCCCAGGGGTTACAGGTTTCTCTACCTCATCAAGGCACCCGGCTGCGCTCCGCTCCGCCGGGCGCGCTTCCCGGCTCTGGCTGCGCCCGCGCTCCTGCCTCCGGCCCGCTCGGCGCTGCCGCCGCCGACGCGCGCCCGCTGTGTAGGCCCGAGGGCATGAGACGAGAACCAAGTCCGCGGCTTCAAGACGATGCCTCCGGCGGGGGCGCAAAGACACCGGGATGGTGGGGGCGCCGTTCGCGAGTGCCGGCCGGAACGTGGCGAGCGTCGTGGGCTCCCATCCCGACCACCTCCGACCCAGGCAGAGCCGAGCAGTCACGGCCCAGGGCGTCAAGGTCGTTCGTACAGTGGCGCGCTCCACCTTGACGCCCTGAACCGCGACCGCTCCACGGTGTGTGGGTCGGAGGCGGACGGGATGGGAGCTGGGGTGAGTGGTGGGTTAAGGAAGCGCCGGACATGCGGAGCATTGACATCCCCAAGTGCGCTAGGCTCAATCCCACTTGAAACCCAAAATGGCCGTGCGGGCACTCTCCGGCAAGAGAACGCGTGCCCCACGGCGTGAGAGCGAAGGAGCCTCATGTCAGATGAGGAGCAGTCACCCGAAACCTATTGCGTACGCCATAGGTTCCAGAGCACACCCTACCCCAGCCCTGTCGATCGACACAACAAGCGACGGGCCTACGACCTCGCGGGCACGTCATCCCTGATCGCGGCTGTGGCCAGCATCGTCACAGCACTCACGCCCCTGATCGCCAAACTGATGTAGGCGTGCCCGCCGCGTGCCCGTTCCAGAGGGAACCAGCGGGGCGCCACGGGGAAGCTCGGGACACGAGCAACGAAGTACCAGGTCAGCGAGTTCGCTGGCCAGGGCCCATGCGCATACGGGGTCTTCCAAACTAGCTACGCGGGTTCGATTCCCGTCGCCCGCTCCATGCGTGGGCCCGGTCCGGCGATCCGATCGCCGAACCGGGCCTTTTGCGTGCCGCGAGGGTGCCGCGTGCCCCGTGCGCGCCCCCGGTGCGGGGCGCGGAACGGGTCGCGGGTCAGAAGCTGATCTGGTTGATGGTGTCCGCTATCGAGTTCATGAACCTGTTGATCGACGGCGCCATGCCGGTCGATGCCAGGAAGAATCCGAACAGCACTGCCACGATCGCGGGCCCGGCCTTGATGGATCCACCACGGATCAGCACCACCAGGATGACCGCGAACAGCAGCACCATAGACAGTGAAATAGCCACGTCTGATTCACACCCTCGGTCGGTCCGCCTTGCCGGCCCGGAAGCGCACACCAGAGCGCGCCCCGTTGCCTCCATCGTGCCACCAACTCCCCTGTGGTTGCTGCCGCCTGATGAATCAACCTGACCGGATTCCGCCATCCTCGCGGCCGGGATCCGATGAACACGGGTCGCCGCGGGGCGAGTCGGGGCGCGGCGGGAGCCGGTTCGGGCCGCGCTGACGGGGCTTCACCGGCAGCTGTGCGCGGGCTGTGGGTGAACTGTGCGTACGCCGCCGAGGACACGGGGCCGAATATGAATCACAGTGATCGTTTCCGTATCCCCACAGTTCGTTCACAGGCTTTTACGGGCGCGACATGCGACGTAATTCACTTGGCCCAACTGGCCGCCGATATGCCCTATTTAAGCAGGATCAATCGTGTCATAACGGTCGGTGTTTGGTGGTTTCACTTTCGAATGGGCGGGAACACGCAATATCTCGTGGCCGTTTTACGAATGACAATCGACGGGTCTAAGGTGCCTTAGATGTTCCAAGCTCCGAGCGTATTTCAGAGGGCCCCGCTCCCCCCAGCGCCCCGGGAGTCGGAGCCCAGACACGAGCAGACCATGACGGCCACCAGGACTCCCCCCGCCCCGGTGCCGGTCACCCCGCCGGGCACCGCGTCGGCGTCCTCACCGGCCAAGAAACGTGACCCCTACTTCGACAATGTGAAGTATCTGGCCATCGTGCTCGTCGCGGTGGCGCACGCCTGGGAACCGGTGATGGACGGCAGCCGCGCCACCCGGGCCCTGTATCTCGTCGTATATACGTTCCACATGCCGGCCTTCATCCTTATCTCCGGCTATTTCTCCCGCTCCTTCGACATGACGCCCGCCAAGGTGAAGCGCCTGGTCACCGGTGTGGCCGTGCCGTACGTCCTGTTCGAGACCGCGTACGCGCTGTTCAAGCGGTACGCGGGCGGCTCGCCCGACGAACCGGTCAGCCTGCTCGATCCGCTGTTCCTGACCTGGTTCCTGGTCGCCCTCTTCGTCTGGCGGGTCACCACACCGATCTGGCGCACGCTGCGCCATCCGCTGCCGGTCGCGCTCGCGATCGCCGTGCTCGCCTCCGTGTCGCCGGACATCGGCGACGACCTCGATCTCCAGCGGGTCCTGCAGTTCCTGCCGTTCTTCGTGCTGGGCCTGATCATGAAGCCCGAGCACTTCGACCTGGTCAGGCGGCGCGAGGCGCGGCTGCTGTCCCTGCCGCTGTTCGCGGGGGCCCTGCTGTTCGCCTACTGGGCCGCCCCCCGTATGCAGCTCGGCTGGTTCTACCGCAGCAACAGCGCGCAGGAACTGGACGCCCCGTGGTGGTCCGGCGCGGTGATGTCACTGGCGATGTTCGGGTGCGCGCTGGTGCTGACCGCCGGATTCCTGGCCTGGGTGCCGCGCCGCCGCATGTGGTTCACGGTGCTGGGTGCCGGGACCATCTGCGGCTATCTGCTGCACGGCTTCCTCATCAAGGGCGCCGGATACGCCGGTCTCTTCGACCGCTACGAGTGGCTCGCCGATCCGGTCGGGCTGATCGTCGTCTCGGTCGTCGCCGCCGGAGCGGTGACGCTCCTGTGCACTCCGCCGGTGCGCCGAGCGCTGCGGTTCGCCACGGAGCCGGACATGACATGGGCGTTCCGGCGGAACGCCGCTGAGCGCTGAACCTCCGCGACAGACGCGTACGGGCCCTGCCGGACTGTCCGGCAGGGCCCGTACGCGTCTGTCGCGGTGCGGCAGTCCGTACGGCTGTGCCGGTACGGGTCCGCCGCTGCGGCTGTCAGTGCGCCGCCGGGTTGGCTTGATCCCGTTGGTCGGTGGGCGATTCGGCCCCCGTGAGACCCAACAGGCCGCGTACCTGCGCATATTTCGCTGTCAGCCGGGTACGGGTCGCCGGTTCCAGGACCGCGAGGCGGGCCGGGTCGGCGTTGTGGGCCAGGTCCGACTCCTTGATCAGCAGGGCGCCGGGGGTGGCGAGGATCCGTCCGGTGTACGCGGACAGGTCCTCGCCGGCCCGTTTGGTGACGGCGAGGACCATGTCCTTGACCTGTTGCGGCAGTGCCGCCCCGGCCAGCCAGCCGGCCGTGAGCGCGTCGTCCTCGATCGCGTCGTGGAGCCAGGCGGCGGCGATCTGTTCGTCGTTGCCGCCCCGGACCCGTACCCCCTCGGCGACCGCCGCGAGGTGTTCGGTGTACGGGCGTCCCGCCTTGTCCTTCTGGGTCGCGTGGGCCGTGCGGGCGATCGCCTCGATCTCGGCCAGGGTCAGATACGGGGTGGGCACGGCCCCGACTGTACGGGCGGACGGCGGCTCAGCGCAGGGCCGCCCGAGCGGGTATGGCGGTCGCCCCGAGCCCCAGGAGCACCGTCACCGCGGCGAACGAGCCGTACAGCATCGGCGGGATGTACGGGGCTTCGCCCGTCAGGCCCTTCATCATCGGGACGAGCGTGGCCAGGGCGATGCCCGTGCCGAGGGCGATGCCCGCACCCGTGACCAGCAGGGCCTCCCAGCGGATCATGCCCATGACCTGACGCCGGGTGGAGCCGACCAGACGGAGCACGGTCAGTTCGCGGCGGCGGTCCAGGACCGTCATGACCAGCGTGTTGACGGCGGCGACCGCGGCGAAACCGCCGAGGACCGCTGCCATGACCGTGTTGGCCCAGGCGCTGAGTTCCCGCTGCTGGTTCTGGGTGGCGGCGTAGCCGGAGGAGTCGGTGACGGTGCCCAGTGCGCCGAGTGCCCCGGCCGCGGCCGGGGTGGCGCGGACCAGGACGTCCGAGGCGTACGGCGAGGTCACATGGCCCTTGAGGTCGGCCGCGGGCAGCGTGACGAGCGAGATGCCGAGGCCGCGGCCGTAGACGGCGACCACCTTCGGGGACGCCTTGGTGCCGTCCGGAAGGTGCAGCGCGAGCCGGTCGCCGGTGGTGACCTTCGCCGACGCCGCGAGGGTGGTGTCGATGGCGATCGTGCCGGGGCGCAGGGCGTCGAGCGTGCCGGTACGGACATCGAGGTCCTGGACCCGTCCGAGGTCGGCGGGCGAACCGATGACCCCCTGGGCGGATGCGGTGGCCAGGTACCTCTCGGAGGAGCCTCCGCTGGGCACCAGGACGGAACTGCGGACCAGGCCGACCGCGGTGGAGACCCCGGGGGTCGCGGCGGCGCGGGCGGTGGCGTCGGAGGCCAGTCCCGCCGGGTCGGAGACGATGTGATCGGCGGTGATGCCGTCGCGCTGCTGGTGCTCGACGGCCCGGTTCTCGCTCGTGTGCATGAAGACGAGGGTCGAGGAGAAGGCCATGGCGAGCACGATCGGGGTGATCGCGGAGGCCAGCCGGCGGGCGTTCGTACGGGAGTTGGCCGCGGCCAGTGCCCCGGAGGCGCCCGCGGCGCGCAGTGGGAGGCCGAGGACGCTCGCGCAGACGCGGGCGATCACCGGGCCGAGCAGGGCGACGGCCATCATGAAGAGCATGACCACGCCGAGTGCGGCGTTGGCGGCGTCCTCGCCGGTTTGGGAGGCGGCGATGCCCGCGAAGACGCCACCGCCGGCGAGGGCGATGAAACCCAGCGGCGTACGGATCCGGCCGAACGGGGAGCCCTCCACCGCGGTCCGGGCGAGGGCCAGGCCGGGCTTGGTCTTCGCGGGACGGCGGGCGGCCAGGTATCCGGCGAGCAGCGCGGTGAGCACCGTGGCGGCGACGGCGACGCCCAGCGGCAGCCACCCGATGTCGAGCCGTACCGCGTCGGGGATCGCCCCCTTGTCCTTCAGCCGGCCGAACCACCAGTTCGCCAGGGCGATTCCGGGCAGTGTGCCGAGTGCTCCGGCGAGCGGGGCGACGAGCAGGGATTCGGTGGCGATGGTGCGGCGCAGCTGGCGCGGGGTGGCTCCGATCGCGCGCAGCAGGGCGAACTCGCGGCCGCGCTGGCCGACGGAGAGCGCGACCGTACCGGCGGCGGTGAAGACGGCGACCATGGCGGCGATGCCGCCGAAGGAGCCGCCGAGTCCGACGAGGAGTTCCTCGGCGCTCGCGAGGCCGGGGTCCTCGACGCCGCCCCGGTCGTCGCCGGTGTGGACCTGGGCGGCGTGCTCGGTGCCCATGGCCCGGCCGACCTGGGCGGCGAGGGTACGGGCGGTGGTGCCGGGGGCGGCGAGTACGGCGATGGCGTCGACCCGGCCGGGGTGGCCGGAGACGGTGCCCGCCTGCCGGTCGGTGAACCAGAGGGTGGCGTCGGTGGCGGTGGTGCCCGATACGCGGAACTCGTGGGGGCCCGCCGGGGTGTCCAGGGTGAGGGTGTCGCCGACCCGGCCGTCGATGCCGCTGCCGATGACGACCTCACCGGTCCTCGGCGCCTCACCGGTGACCAACTCCGTGCCGGTGAAGGCGGTGGAGCCCCAGCCGTGGGCGGTGAGGGGGGTCCGGTGCTGCTGCACGGGGAAGGTGCGGTCCCCGATCGCGGCGGCCGCGCCAGGCACGGCCGCGGCCTTCTTCACGAGGGATTCGGGCAGCCGTGCGGTGTCCGGGAGTACGGCGGTCGATTCGTACGCCTCGTCGCCGCGGCCGGAGGTCACACTGGCCTGCTGGTCGGCGGCGACGAGCACGGGTGCCTTCGCGTACCGGTCGGCGGGGACGGAGGCGGTGAGGCCGGTCTGGAGCAGGATGCCGCAGGCGGAGACGATCGCGGCGGCCATCAGCAGCGCGACGAAGGTCCCGACGAACGAGGAGGGCCGGAAGCGGACCGCCGCGCGGGCCAGGCCGTTCGGGAGGTGCGGGGTGAACATCAGGCTGCCGCTCCCGCGTATGCGTGGGCGGGGGCGGTGAGCGCGGTCATCCGGGCGGCGATCCGCTCGGCGGTGGCGTGCGGCAGGCTGTCCGCGATCTCCCCGTCGGCGAGGAAGAGCACCCGGTCGGCCCAGGCGGCGGCCGCCGGGTCGTGGGTGACCATGACGACGGTCGCGCCGAGGCTGTCCACGGCGTGCCGGAGCAGGCCGAGGATCTCGACGGCGGTGGTGGTGTCGAGGGCGCCGGTCGGTTCGTCGGCGAAGATCACATCGGGTGCGGTGACCAGGGCGCGGGCGATGGCGACGCGTTGCTGCTGGCCGCCGGAGAGCTGGCCGGGGCGGCGGTCGCCCTTGCCGGCGAGGCCGACCCTGGTGAGCATGTCGGCGGCGCTGCGGCGGGCGGCGGAGCCGGTGCCCCGGCCGGCCAGCCGCATGGGCAGGATGATGTTCTGTTCGACCGTCAGGGACGGCAGCAGGTTGAACGCCTGGAAGACGAAGCCGAGTCGGCTGCGGCGCAGCTCGGTGAGCTTGTTCTCGCTCATGCCGGTGATCTCGGTGCCACCGAGGCGTACGGACCCCTCGGTCGGCCGGTCGAGTCCGGCCGCGCACTGGAGGAAGGTCGACTTCCCCGATCCGGAGGGGCCCATCACGGCGGTGAAGCTGCCGCGCGAGAGTGTCAGGTCGATGCCGCGCAGGGCGTGGACGGTGGCGGAGCCGCGGCCGTACCGCCGCTGGACGCCCCGCAGTTCGACGGCCGCGTCGGCGTGAGCGTGCTGCCCGTGGGCGCCCCGCGGGTCCCGTGCGGCCTGCGAGCTCTGCGCGTCCCGCGAGCTCTGCGCGGTGCGCCTCGTGCGTCGCAGCCCCATGGTGTTCCGTCCTTCCGTCGCCCTGCTTGATCGATACCTCGAACGTACGGATCACGGGGTGTCCCGGGCCATGGCGGCTACTGGTGGATCAGGGGTGGGGATTGCCCCACCCCCGACGGATTCGACAGGGGCCCCGGACGGTTCGCACGCGGGCCCGGGACAGTTCGCACGCGGGTCCCGGACGGTTCGCACGGGGTCCCGGGGGCGGAACCGGCAGGGGTTCCCGGGCGGATCCCACGGGGGGCATAGTTGCGACGTCAATCGTTCGGTAAACTAATTACTGACGATTTCTTGACGCCCCCTTGACCTACCGAAGGACCAAGCTCATCGGACACGCAGACACGCTCATCGCCATGGGCGGCGCCTTCCTGGCCGCCGCCGTCCTCGCCCGGGTCGGCGGCCGTATCGGACTGCCGACCATCCCCCTGTTCATCCTGGCCGGAATCCTGCTCGGCCCGCACACCCCCGGCATCGTTCTCGTCGCCGACCCGCACGAGCTGGAGATGCTCTCCGCACTCGGCCTCGTGCTGCTGCTCTTCTATCTGGGACTCGAATTCCACCTCGACGACCTCAAGACGGGCGGGCGCAGGATGGCGCTCGCCGGTGGGGCCTATCTCGCGCTGAACGTCGGCGCGGGGCTCGGCTTCGGCTTCGCGCTGGGCTGGGGCACCTCGGAGGCGCTGGTCCTGGCCGGGGTCCTCGGCATCTCGTCGTCGGCCATCGTCACCAAGGTCCTGGTCGACCTCGGGCGCATCGGCAATCCGGAGACCAAGCCGATCCTCGGCATCATCGTCGTCGAGGACGTCTTCCTCGCCCTGTACCTGGCCGCTCTCCAGCCGATCCTGTCCGGTGCGGACAGCCTCTCCGCCGCGGTCGTCGACGGCGGAAAGGCGTTCGGCTTCCTGCTGCTGCTCGCCCTGGCGGCCCGCTTCGGCACCAAGGTCATCTCCAAGCTGATCAACACCAAGGACGACGAACTCCTCGTCATCTCCTTCCTCGGTGCCGCGGTCTTCGTCGCCGGGGTCTCCGAGTGGTTCGGTGTGGCCGACGCGATCGGCGCCTTCATGGTCGGCCTGATGCTCGGCAGTACGACCTCGGGCGGCCGCATCCTCAAGCTGGTCCACCCGCTGCGGGACGCCTTCGGAGCGATCTTCTTCTTCGCCTTCGGCCTCTCCATCGATCCGGGCGACCTGCCCAGCGTGGTGTGGCCGGTGCTCGCGGCCGTCGCGGTGACCATGGCGATGAACGTGTTCGCGGGGCTCGCCGCGGCCAAGGTGTACACCTTCGGGCCGCAGGCCACGGCGAACATCTCCACCACCCTGCTGGCCCGCGGCGAGTTCGCGCTGATCCTGGCCACGATGGCGGCGGGCGCCGGTCTGGACGAACGGCTCTCCCCGTTCATCGCGGGCTATGTGCTCGTCCTCGCCGTCCTCGCACCGCTGGCGGCCGGACGCTCGCACTGGCTCGCCCGGATTCTGCCCGGCGGCCGGACGAAGGGCGGAGACGGTGACGGCGGCGGAGACGGGAACGGGGATCCGAATCCGGGGAAGATTCCGGTGACGGCCTGAGGCGGCGGCGCGGGGGCGCCCCGGCTCCGCACCTTTCGGTGACGGGGCACCCCCGCGTTGACGTCCGAGCGATATCGCCGGTTTGCGCATGGTTCGCGGATCGGCGGGGGCGTCGGTGCGCGGCTCAGGCGCGGCGGGACAGCAACAGCAGCGCGCGGTCGTCGTTGACGTCCTTCGCGCAGGCCTCGATCAGGTGCCAGGCCGCGCCCTCGAAGCCGGTGGTGACATAGCGGTCGGCCTCACCGGTCAGCCGGTCGATGCCCTCGGCCATGTCCCGGTCGGACGCCTCCACCAGGCCGTCCGTGAACAGCATCAGCACGTCCCCGGGCGCCAGTCGGCCCTTCACCGCGTCGAACTGCGCCCCGTCGTAGACCCCGAGCAGCGGTCCCTCACCGGACTTCTCCTCCCAGTGACCGCTGCCCGCGTGCAGCTGGAGGGCGGGCGGATGACCTGCCGAGAGGATCTCGTAGTCGCCCGACTCCAGGTCCAGGACCAGATGGATCGAGGTCGCGAAGCCCTCGTCCCAGTCCTGGCGGAGCAGATAGCCGTTGGCCGCGGGAAGGAAGCCGTGCGGGGGCAGCGAGCCGAGGAGCCCGCCGAAGGCGCCGGACAGCAGCAGGGCGCGGGAACCCGCGTCCATGCCCTTGCCGGAGACATCGGTCAGTACGGCCTCCAGGGTGCGCCCGCCGTTGGTCCGGGCCGCGACGACGAAGTCGCCGGAGAAGGACTGGCCGCCCGCGGGGCGCAGCGCCATCTCCCGGTGCCAGCCCTGCGGCAGCCGGGGCAGGGCGCTCTGCACCCGGATGCGTTCGCGCAGGTCGAAGAGCATGGTGCCGCCGCGTCGCCACGGGACCCCGACGCGGGCCCGGAACTGCGCGAGGACCAGGCCGAAGAACCCGCAGGCCGCGACCACCAGGACGGTGCCCGGGGTGACCCGGGCCGGGCCGTCCGCGTACGGGCCGAGCGTGAGGGCCTCCACGATCAGGGCGACGGCCGCCGTCGCGTACAGGCCCAGCAGGCTGGCGGGCCGCAGCAGCAGACCGCCCGCCACGATCGGCAGGACGAGGGCGGCCGGGGGGCACCACACGGGGTTCAGCACCGTGGCGCAGGTGATGGCCGGGACGGTCAGCAACAGGCCGATGAGGGCGATCCAGTCGGAGCCGTCACCACGGAAGTAGTCGACCCCGGATTTGCGCAGCGCGATGCGCGCCCGGTGCGCCGACTTCCGCCAGCGGGCCGGGTACGCGTCCACTCCTCCGCGACGGTCCATTGCGGGGACTTTATCCACCCGGCCGCCTCCGGTGCAGGGGGACCCCGGTGACAATGTGTTCGAAAACGGGTCGCTTGCTCGCCGACGCCCTGGTAGGGATGGCATATGACAACAGAACTCCGGGTTCTCCGGCCCTCCGAATGGGACAACTGGATCACCTGCCTGGAGCGTGGCTTCGGCGCGGTGCCCAGCCCTCCGGAGGCACGGGAGCTCTGGCTCGCCCTCGCCGAGTACGAGCGGTTCCTCGGGCTGTGGGACGGCGCCGAATGCGTGGGAACGACGGGGGCGTACAGCTTCCGGCTGACCGTGCCGGGCGGGGCCGCCGTGCCCGCCGCCGGGGTGACCATGGTGAGCGTCGCCGCGACGCACCGCAGACGCGGGGCGCTCACCGGGATGATGCGGCGCCAGCTCGACGACGTCCGCTCCTGGGGTGAGCCGCTGGCCGTGCTGACGGCCTCGGAACCGGCGATCTACGGACGCTTCGGCTACGGAGCCGCCACCCGGGAGATGCACCTGGACATCGACACCGACCGCGTGCGGCTCGCCCGGCCGGCCGGTTCGGACGGGGTCCGGCTGCGGTACGCGGATCCGGTGGAGGCCCTGGCCGCCTGCGAGGCGGTGTACGCGCGGCTGGCGCCGGGGCGCCCGGGGACCCCCGTGCGCAGGCCGAACTGGGACCGTACGGCGGTGCTCGACCCCGAGCGGGAGCGGTCGGGCGCCTCCCCGCTGCAGTGTGTGCTCGCGGAGCGGGACGGGGAGGTCGTCGGGTACGCCACCTTCCACACCAAGCCCGAGTGGAACCTGACCAAGCCCGCCGGCACGGTGTCGCTGCGGGATCTCGGGGCGCTCGATCCCGCCTCGTACGCCTCGCTGTGGCAGTTCCTCTTCGACATCGACCTGATGTCGACGGTCGAGTGCGGCAACCGGCCGGCGGACGACGCGCTCCTGCATCTCGTCTCCGATGTCCGGCGCTGCGATGTGCGCATGCAGGACGGGCTGTACGTCCGGCTGGTGGAGGTGGGTGCGGCCCTGGAGGCGCGGACCTACCGGGCGCCGGTGGATGTGGTGCTGGAGGTCGAGGACGCGTTCTGCCCCTGGAACACGGGGCGTTGGCGGCTCACCGCGGACGCGAAGGGCGTGGCCTCGTGCCGGCGGACGGAGGACGACGCGGATCTGGAGCTCTCGGTACGGGAGCTGGGGTCGGCGTATCTCGGCGGGGTGTCGCTCGCCTCGCTGGCGGCGGCCGGGCGGGTGCGGGAACTGCGCACGGGAGCGCTGGCCGAGGCCGGGGCGGCGTTCTCCTGGGACGTGGAGCCGTGGCTGCCGCACGGGTTCTGAGCCGCGGCCTCCGAGGCCGCCGGTTCTGAGCCGCGGCTTCCGAGGCCGCCGGTTCTGAGCCTGCCGGGCCCGAGCGGCCCGGCGGGTTCGGCCGAGCGGCCGGGCGGGCTCAGCCCGGCGGCTGGCAGGTGGGGCACCAGAAGAGGTTGCGGGCCGCCAGCGGGGCCGTGCGGATCTCGGTGTGACAGATGTGGCAGGGCTGGTGAGTGCGCCGGTACACGTAGACCTCGCCGCCGTGGTCGTCCACGCGGGGCGCGCGCCCCATCGCCTCGGGCATGTGCTCGGGGCGGACCGTGTCGATCCGGTTGTTCCGTACGCCCTCGCGCATCAGCATCACCAGATCGGCCCAGATCGCGTCCCACTCGTGGCGGGTGAGGTCCTTGCCGGGGCGGTACGGGTCGATGCCGTGCCGGAACAGGACCTCGGCGCGGTAGACGTTGCCGACGCCCGCGATGACCTTCTGGTCCATCAGGAGGGCCGCGACGGTGATCCGGCTGCGGGAGATCCGCGACCAGGCCCGTTCGCCCCTCTCGTCGGTGCGCAGGGGGTCCGGGCCCAGGCGGTCGTGTATCGCGCGCTTCTCCGGCTCGGTGATCAGGGCGCAGGTGGTGGGCCCGCGCAGATCGGCGTGGTGCTCCCCGTTCGCCAGACGCAGCCGCACCGTGTCGGTGGGCGGCGGCGCCGGGGCCGTACCGAAGCCGAGCTTGCCGAACAGGCCGAGGTGGATGTGGACCCAGCCGGTGTCCCCGAAGCCGAGGAAGAGGTGCTTGCCGTGGGCGTCCACCGCGTCCAGCACCCGGCCGTCGAGCAGGGCCGCGCTGTCGGCGAACTTGCCCTGCGGGCTGCTCACCCGTACCGGCCGCCCGGCGAATCTGTCCCGGTGGTCCGCGGCGAGGCGGTGGATGGTGTGTCCCTCGGGCACGGCCGGCTCCCTGTGCGGTGCGGTGGTGACGGTGCGGTGGTGATGGCATGACCGTGCCGCCGGGCGGGCCCGGCGGCACGGTGAAGCGGTGCGGGCTGCTCAGCCCTGCTGCGGGTGGTGGGCCGGGATCGGGGGGAGCTCGCCCGTCGCCTCGTACGCCGACAGCATCTCGATGCGGCGCGTGTGACGCTCCTCGTTCGAGTACGGCGTGGCGAGGAAGATCTCGACGAACTTGGTGGACTCCTCCACCGTGTGCATCCGGCCGCCGATGGCGACCACATTGGCGTTGTTGTGCTCGCGGCCGAGCGCGGCGGTCTGCTCGCTCCAGGCCAGTGCGGCGCGGACGCCCTTGACCTTGTTGGCGGCGATCTGCTCGCCGTTGCCCGAGCCGCCGATCACGATGCCCAGGCTCTCCGGGTCCGCGGCCGTCCGCTCGGCGGCGCGCAGGCAGAACGGCGGGTAGTCGTCCTGGGCGTCATAGATGTGGGGGCCGCAGTCGACGGCCTCGTGGCCGTGGGCCTGGAGCCACTCGACGAGGTGGTTCTTGAGTTCGTAACCGGCATGGTCCGATCCGAGGTACACGCGCATGTGCCGAAGTGTGGCACGAACATCGCGGGGTAGCCGTCAGCGGGGTCGGGACCCTCCACGGCGTCCGTGTGGGCAACACCACTCGGGCAACGATCCGGTCAACGATTCGGAATGGGGGGTTCCGTTTCAACCAGATGCCGGGCTTGAATGCGTGGCCCTGTCTCCGCACCACCACGCGGAGCCGGAGCCGACCCGCGTGACCGTAAACGTAAGGATCCGTTCCATGACGTCGCAGACGACGCTGGCGAAGTCGGGCGAGGAGCCCGGTGAGCCGGAAAAGCCGGTCTCCCCGGACGGGCTCCAGGCCGGTCTGAAGAACCGCCACCTCTCGATGATCGCGATCGGCGGTGTGATCGGTGCGGGCCTCTTCGTGGGATCCGGCGCGGGCATCGCCGCCGCGGGTCCGGCCATCCTCCTCTCCTACGCGCTCGTCGGCCTGATGGTCGTGTTCGTGATGCGGATGCTGGGCGAGATGGCCGCCGCCCGGCCGAGCTCAGGCTCCTTCTCCGCCTATGCCGACCAGGCGCTCGGCCGCTGGGCGGGCTTCTCCATCGGCTGGCTGTACTGGTTCTTCTGGGTCGTGGTGCTGGCCGTCGAGGCGACGGCCGGTGCCAAGATCCTGGAGGGCTGGATCCCGGGCGTGCCGCAGTGGGCCTGGGCGCTGATCGTGATGATCGTGCTCACCGCGACGAACCTGGTCTCGGTCGGTTCGTACGGGGAGTTCGAGTTCTGGTTCGCCGGGATCAAGGTCGTGGCGATCGGCGCCTTCGTGGTCGTCGGTCTGCTCGCCGTCTTCGGACTGCTGCCGGGCTCGGACAACCCGGGATCCGGGCTCGCGCATCTCACCGACAGCGGAGGGTTCTTCCCCGAGGGGCCGGGCGCCATCCTCACCGGTGTGCTGATGGTCGTCTTCTCCTTCATGGGCAGTGAGATCGTGACCCTGGCGGCCGGTGAGTCCGAGGACCCGCAGCGTGCCGTGTCCAAGGCGACCAACAGCGTGATCTGGCGGATCGCGGTCTTCTACCTGGGCTCGATCTTCGTCGTCCTGACCCTGCTGCCGTGGAACGACCCGTCGATCCTCAAGGAGGGTTCGTACGTCGCCGCCCTCAACTCCATCGGCATCCCGCACGCGGGCCAGGTCATGGATGTCATCGTGCTGACGGCCGTGCTGTCCTGTCTGAACTCCGGCCTCTACACGGCCTCCCGCATGGCGTTCTCCCTCGGCGGCCGGGGGGACGCGCCGAGGGCCTTCGCCCGGGTGAACAAGCGCGGGGTGCCGCAGGCGGCGATCCTGTCCTCCGTGGTGTTCGGCTTCGTCGCGGTGTTCTTCAACTACCAGTGGCCCGACACCGTCTTCCAGTTCCTGCTGAACTCCTCGGGCGCCGTCGCCCTGTTCGTCTGGCTGGTCATCTGCTTCACCCAGCTGCGGATGCGCGGGATCATCCTGCGCGAGTCCCCGGAGAAGCTCGTCGTACGGATGTGGCTGTTCCCGTATCTGACCTGGGCGACGATCGCGATGATCTCCTTCGTCCTGGTCTACATGCTGACCGACGACGCCGGACGCGAGCAGGTACTGCTCTCGCTGCTGGTCGCGGCACTCGTGGTGACGATCTCGCTGGTACGTGAGGCGCGCGGCCGCAGGGCCGCCGGGGTCACCGCCGACAAGTGAACCGATACCTGACGGCCGATGTCAGGTTTACCGGGGAGGCTCTCCCCCGCGACGCCCACCGGGTGCGTCGCGGGCGAATGGAGAGCCTCCCCTCATGACGTACGCACCTGACACCTTCCAGACCGGCTTCCCGATCCGTCCCGACCGGGTCGTCGAGGCCACCGGCGCCGATGACGTGCGCGCCGCCGTGGCCCACGCCGCCGGGCGCGGGCTGCGGATCGCGGTCCACGCCACCGGGCACGGGCTGCCCGGCCCCGTCGAGGGCGGCGTACTGATCAGCACCCGCCGGATGGACTCCGTACGGATCGATCCGCAGCGCCGCACCGCCCTGGTCGGAGCGGGCGCCACCTGGGGGCAGGTGATCGCGGCAGCCGCACCGCACGGGCTCGCCCCGCTGAACGGCTCGGCCCCGTCGGTGGGCGCCGTCTCCTACACGCTCGGCGGCGGGCTGGGCCTGCTGGCCCGGGAGTTCGGGTACGCCGCCGACCATGTGCGCTCCCTCGACGTGGTGACCGCCGACGCTGTGGCACGCCGGGTCACCGCGGACAGCGAGCCCGAGCTGTTCTGGGGCCTGCGCGGCGGCGGGCACCGCCTGGGGGTGGTGACGGGCATGGAGATCGGCCTGGTGGCGGTGGAGCGGCTGTACGGCGGCTCGGTCGCCTTCGACGGGGTGGGGGCCGACGAGGTCCTGGGCCGGTACCTGGAGTGGACCCGGACCGTTCCGCGGACCCTCAGCTCCTCGCTCGCGGCGATCCAGTACCCCGACGCCCCGCAGCTGCCCGGCGCGCTGCGGGGACGGTACGTGGTCTCGGTGCGGGTGGCGTTCACGGGCGGTACGGCGGAGGGCGAGCGGCTGGTCGCGCCGCTGCGCGCGATCGGGCCCGCGCTCGCGGATTCGCTGCGGGAGATGCCGTACACCGACAGCCACACCATTCACAGCGACCCGCCGTTCCCGCACGCCTACTACGGCGACAGCGCGCTGCTCGGGGAGGCGGACGCGGGGCGGGCGGCGCGGGTGCTGGAGCTGACCGGGCCGAAGGCGCCGATGATGACGGTGGTCCAGCTCAACCACCTGGGCGGGGCGCTGGCCGAGCGGCCCGGGGTGGACAGCGCGGTGCCGTACCGGGAGGCGGGCTACCTGCTGCGGCTGCTGTCCCCGCTGGACGGTACGGACGTGGCGGCGGTACGGGACCTGTACGCGCGGGTGTCCGGGGTGCTGGCACCGGACGTCCTGGGCCGGTCGCTGAACTTCTCCTTCGGCGGCGGCGACCGCACCGAGGGCTTCCACGACCCCCGGACACGCGAAAGGCTCGCCGGTCTGGTCTCCCAGTACGATCCGGCGAGCCTCCTGCGAGGGCCCTACGGCATCAGCCGCGGCGCCCGATGAGCTTCCAGGACGCGGGCAGCGCGCCCATGGCCAGCGCCGCCTTGAGGGCGTCGCCGATCAGGAACGGCACCAGGCCGGCCGCGACGGCCGCGCCCATCGACATCCCGGTGGAGAACGCGAGGTACGGCACGCCGACCGCGTAGATGACCGCGGAGCCGACCGCCATCGTGCCCGCGGTGCGCAGCACGGAGCGGTCGCCGCCGCGACGGGCGAGAGAGCCGACCACGGTGGCGGCGAGCAGCATGCCGAGCACATAGCCGAACGAGGCGCCGCCCGCACCGGAGGAGCCCTCGGAGAACCACGGCATGCCGGCCATGCCGACGAGCGCGTACAGGGCGAGCGAGAGGAAGCCGCGGCGGGCGCCCAGCGCGGTGCCGATGAGGAGAGCGGCGAAGGTCTGGCCGGTGACGGGGACCGGGGAGCCGGGGACCGGGACGGCGATCTGGGCCGCGATGCCGGTGAGGGCGGCGCCGCCCATGACCAGGGCCGTGTCGACGGCGTAACGGTGCCGGGCTGCGGGCAGCAGGTCGGCGAGGACCGCTCCGGAACGGACGGGTGCGACTGCAGTGCTCATCGGGACTCCGCGGGTGAGGGCAGGCAGGGTGGGCGCGAGCACCGTGGGTGCAGGCGGGCTGGGGACATCCGGTGGGAACAGCCGGGTGGGACAGCCGGGTGGAGACAGACTGGAGTTGACGTTAGCCCACGGGTTAACGCTCGATCACCGTCAGCCGCCCACAAAGCGGTGACGGAGGGCATGGTGGGGTTCACACAAAGACCGGCCCGCAATCATCCGCGGGCGTGACGCTGGTCACTGAGCCTGGGGTGGAGCGGGCGCCTCCTGCCGGACGGGGGCTCGCGGCGTGAGACTGTAGGTTCCCCATAAATGAGCCGAGAGTGACCCGCACCCCATGCACGACGTGCCTCCCCCCACGCACTCCCCCGTACCGGCCGAGCCGCTCTCCCACGGTCTGAAGCAGCGGCATCTGACGATGCTCGGCCTGGGCGGGGTGATCGGGGCCGGGCTGTTCGTCGGGTCGGGCGCCGGGATCGCGGTGGCGGGCCCGGCCATCGTCGTCTCGTACCTGATCGCGGGGGCGCTCGCGATGCTGGTGATGCGGATGCTCGGCGAGATGTCGGCCGCCATGCCGGCCTCCGGCTCGTTCTCCGTGCACGCGGAGCGGGCGCTCGGCCGCTGGGCCGGGTTCAGCGCCGGCTGGCTCTACTGGTTCCTGCTGGTGGTGGTGCTCGCCGTGGAGGCGACGGCCGCCGCGCAGATCGCCCATGGCTGGGTGCCGGGGATGGAACCGTGGGCCTGGGTGCTGGTCTTCATGGTGGTGTTCACCGTGGCCAACCTGACCGCCGTGAAGAACTTCGGGGAGTTCGAGTTCTGGTTCGCCGCGCTCAAGGTCGGCGCGATCGTGGCGTTCCTGGTGCTGGGGCTGCTGGCGGTCTTCGGTCTGCTCCCGGACACCGATCCGGTCGGGATGACCAACCTCACCGGGCAGGGCGGGTTCCTGCCGAACGGCTGGGACGGGGTGGTCTCCGGCGTACTGACCGTGGTCTTCGCCTTCGGC
Organism: Streptomyces sp. NBC_01237; assembly: GCF_035917275.1. Taxonomy (NCBI): domain Bacteria; kingdom Bacillati; phylum Actinomycetota; class Actinomycetes; order Kitasatosporales; family Streptomycetaceae; genus Streptomyces; species Streptomyces sp. NBC_01237. Next base: position 2,843,052 of record NZ_CP108508.1, read on the forward strand.
GGCCTGGAGGTCGTCACCATCGCGGCGGCCGAGACCGACGACCCGGCGCGGGCGGTGGGGCGCGCCGTGCGCAGCGCGGTGGTGCGCATCCTCTTCTTCTACGTCGGTTCGATGCTGGTCATCGTGACCGTGCTGCCGTGGACCGCGCAGCAGGCCGGGCTCAGCCCCTATGTGAAGGTGCTGGACTCCATCGGGGTGCCGTCCGCCGGGCAGATCATGAACATCGTGGTGTTCGTGGCACTGCTCTCCGCGCTCAACGCCAATCTGTACGGCTCCTCGCGGATGATCTTCTCGCTGGCCGAGCGCGGCGAGGCGCCGCGCGGGCTGCTGAAGGTGTCGGGCGGCGGGCGGGGGCGCGGCGGCGGGGCAGGGGGCGGAGGCGGTGTGCCGCGGCGGGCGGTGCTCGCGTCGGTGGCCTTCGGCTTCGTCTCCGTCCTGCTCAATCTGCGGTGGCCGGACACGGTCTTCCTCTACCTGCTCAACTCGGTCGGCGCGGTGCTGCTGTTCGTCTGGGCCCTGATCGCCGCCTCGCAGTTGCGGCTGCGTGCCCGGATCGAGCGCGAGGCACCGGAGGCGCTGACCCTGCGGATGTGGTGTTTCCCGTATCTGACCTGGCTGACGCTGGCCGGTCTGTTCGGGGTGCTGCTGCTGATGCTGAGCGATGACGCGGCCCGCCCGCAGGTGCTGTGGTCGGCCGGGGCGACGGCGCTGGTGCTGTTGGTCTCGGTGGTGCGGGAGTTCCGCACCCGGCCGGGAGCTACTCGGGAGTAGGCACGTGCGCACCTTGTGTGAGCCTCGTGACCGTATAGCGGACAGCTGTTCCTTGTGAGCGGGGGCCGTGCTCAGACTGTTGGCCCGTTCCCGTCTCACCTACCGAACTGAGCTCGTCCATGCCTCGGACCTCCGCGTCTCCCCCCACCGCTGACTCCGCAGCCGCCGGCACCGCCACGACCGACTCCGCTCTCACCCACGGCCTCAAGCAGCGCCACCTCTCGATGATCGCCCTGGGCGGGGTCATCGGGGCCGGGCTGTTCGTCGGTTCCGGTGCGGGCATCGCCGCCGCCGGGCCCTCGATCGTCATCGCCTACGGGATTTCCGGGCTGCTGGTCATGTTCGTGATGCGCATGCTCGGCGAGATGTCGGCCGCCAATCCGGCCTCCGGTTCCTTCTCCGTCCACGCGGAACGCGCGATCGGCCCCTGGGCGGGCTTCACCGCCGGATGGGCCTTCTGGGTGCTCCTGTGCGTCGCCGTCGGCCTGGAGGGCATCGGCGCCGCGAAGATCGTCACCGGCTGGCTGCCCGGCACCCCGGAGTGGGCCTGGGTCGCGCTGTTCATGGTGATGTTCCTCGGGACGAATCTCGCCGCCGTGAAGAAGTTCGGCGAGTTCGAGTTCTGGTTCGCCGCGCTGAAGGTCGTCGCGATCACGCTCTTCCTCGTCCTGGGTGTGCTGGCGATCCTCGGGGTGCTGCCCGGCACGGACGCGCCCGGCACCTCCAACCTCACGGGGGACGGCGGCTTCCTGCCCAACGGCTCCGACGGCTTCATCATCGGACTGCTCGCCTCCGTCTTCGCCTACGGCGGTCTGGAGACCGTCACCATCGCGGCCGCCGAGTCCGAGAACCCGGTACGGGGCGTCGCGAAGGCGGTCCGGACGGCGATGTGGCGCATCGCGGTGTTCTACGTCGGCTCGATGGCGGTCATCGTCGCGCTGGTGCCGTGGGACGACCCGAAGGTCGTCGAGGTCGGCCCGTTCTACGCGGCACTGGACCACCTCGGCATCAGTGGCGCGGCGGAGATCATGAACGTGGTCATCCTGATCGCGCTGCTCTCCGCGATGAACGCCAACATCTACGGCGCCTCGCGCATGGCCTGCTCCCTCGTCGCACGCGGCCAGGGACCGAAGCGGCTGGGCCGGATCACCTCCGGGGTGCCGCGCACGGCCGTTCTCGTCTCCTCCGTCTTCGGCTTCCTGTGCGTGCTGCTCAGCTACTGGCGGCCGGACGACGTCTTCCCCTGGCTGCTCAACATGATCGGCGCGGTGATCCTGGTGGTGTGGATCTTCATCGCCGTCTCGCAGCTGATCCTGCGCGGCCGGATGGAGCGGGAGGCGCCGGAGAAGCTGGTGGTGCGGATGTGGCTGTTCCCGGTGGGCACGGTGCTCGCGCTGGCGGCGATGGCCGGCATCTTCCTGCTGATGCTGCGGCAGCCCGGCACACGCGATCAGCTGCTGGCCACGGGGGCGCTGACCGCGGTGCTGATCGTCGTGGGGCTGCTGCGGCAGCGCCGGGGCGCCGCCGCGGGGTGACCGCCGTGCCCTCGGGCCCGTCCCGCGCCGGCCGTGATGCCGCAGGCGCCGGACGGGCCCCCACGTGATCTTCGGCCCCGGGGCCGAAGATCACGTCAGTCGTCGCACGGCACGTTCAGGGAGAGCAGCGCCGCACCCCCGCCGCCCTCGCCCGACAGGCGGATCTCGCTCACCGCCGCGTTGCGCAGCCGTGGGAAGACCCTGCGGTAGGAGCCCAGCGGAATGCCCAGCAGCTCGCACAGGACCAGGCGCAGCAGCGTGTTGTGCGCGACGACCAGGATCCGTCCGCCCGGTCCGCCCGCGGCGATGCGGCGCAGGGCCGCCGTCCCCCGGGCCGCCGCCGCCCGCGGGTCCTCGGCGCCCGGGAACGGGTTGGCCGCCGGGTCGGCCCGGAACGCCTGTGCCCGCTCCGGGTCCTCGGCGGCGAACTCGGCGAGGGTGCGCCCCTCCACCACTCCGAAGTCGCACTCGCGCAGCCCGTGTTCGCGCATCGGTACGAGGCCGAGTGCCCGGCAGGCCGGGTCGGCGGTCGCCATGGCGCGGGAGACGGTGGAGGTCCAGACCGCGTCGACCGGGTGCCGGGCGGCCCACCGGCCCAGCCGCTCCGCCTGTCGCCCTCCCTCGTCCGTGAGGGCGACATCGCTCACCCCGGCGTAGCGGTTCTCCGCGTGCCAGACGGTCTGCCCGTGGCGGGCGAGCAGCAGCGTGGTGGGGGGCGGGCTCGCGGTCATGGGTGCTCCGTTCGGGTGCGGGCGTGCGCGGCGACGGTGGCCGGGAGCCAGCCGCGCCGTTCCAGCTCGTCCACCAGCGTGCGGTACGGCTGAAGGTGGCGGGCGGTACGCGCCGGGTCCGGGTGCAGGGTCTGCCGCAGCCGCACCATCCGGCCCGCGGCCTCCTGCACGGTGTCCGCGGCCCCCGCCCCGTACGCGGCGAGGACGGCCATCCCGAGGGCGGGTTCGCTGTGGTGCGGGAGGTGGACGGTCCGGCCGAGGATGTCGGCGCGCAGCCGGTTCCAGTGGTCGCTGCGGACGGCGCCGCCGGTGAAGGTGAGCGGGCCGTGCAGGGGCGCGCCGAGCAGGTCGAGGTAGTCGAGGCAGAGCCGTTCGACGAGGCCGACGCCCGTCAGGAGCGCCGCCCAGTGCTCGGCGTCGGACGCGGGTTCGCCGAGCAGGAAGCCGGTGGCGTCGGGGGCGAGGAACGGGAAGCGTTCGCCGCGCGCCACCAGCGGGTACGCCACCACGTCCGACGGCCCGAGCCCGGCGGCGAGAGCGTCCAGCCGGGCCGGGTCCGCCTCCGGGAAGGCGGCGGTCAGCGCCCCGCCGCCGGTCCCGGACGCGCCGCCGGGCAGCCAGCTCCCGTCGGGGGCCCGGTGGTTGTAGACCACCCCGGTCCGGTCGGCGACCGGTGCGTCGGTGACCCCCTTGAGCACCAGGGTCGTACCGAGCACCGCGTTCCAGGAGCCGACGGTGAGCGCGCCCGAGGCGATCTGCGCCGCGCAGCCGTCCGTCATCCCGGCCACCAGGGGCGTGCCCGCCGGGATACCGGTCTCCTCGGCCGCCGCGCGCCCCACCTCGCCGATCCGCCGGCCCGGCCGCACCACCTCGGGGAACAGCCCCTCGGGCAGGCCGAGTCCGGCGAATCGCGCGTGCGGCCAGGCGTCCCCCTCCAGCACGTAGCCGGTCTTGAGGGCGTGGCTGGAGTCGGTGGGCAGCGGGTGCCCGGCGAGCCGTGCCAGGACGAGATCGGCCTGGTGCGCCACGCGGACGCCGTCGCCCCCTCCCCCGTACTCGCCCAGCAGCCACATCACCTTGGGCAGCGCCCAGGTCGGTGGTGTCCCGGCCCTGGCCGCCTCGGCCCCGGCGCGCCCGTCGTCGTACATCAGCGCGGGGGTGAGCGGCCGGCCGGTGCGGTCGGTGAGCAGGACCGTGCCGGAGGTGGAGCAGATGGCGAGCGCACGGGGCGCGGGGCCCTCGCGCAGCGCCTGCCGGGTCGCCGCGCACACCGCCGTCCACCAGTGCTCCGGCAGTTGCTCGTGGCGTACGCCGTCGCGCCTGCCGCCGAGCGGGGCCGACCCGCTGCCGAGGATCTTCCCGCGGTCGGAGGCGAGGACCGCGCGGACGCTCTGCGTACCGAGATCGATGCCCATCCACATATCGGCTCCCTCTGTGAACTTCTCACTGTGCACTGAGAATTTCACTTGCGCGAGGGATTGACGGGCAACTTGCGTTGTTCCAAGCTCTGTTAACCAATCAGCACACTATGTGATCAGCATCTCCGGCCGGACCGTGGAGGTCACGGATGGACAGGCACGGGCACGACCGGCGCCGCTTATTCGCTCTCGGCGCGGCAGCCGCAGCATCCGCAGCTCCGCTGCTGTCAGCCTGCGGGGCGGGCTTCGGCGGCGACACCACCGGCGGGGGCGGCTCCGCGGCCGACGAGGTCACCGGCGCCTTCGACTGGAAGCGGGCCGAGGGGAAGACCGTCAGGGCGCTGCTCAACAAACACCCGTACACCGATGCCCTGATCGCCGATCTGAAGGCGTTTACCGAGAAGACGGGCATCAAGGTCGAGTACGACGTCTTCCCCGAGGACAACTACTTCGACAAGCTCACCGTCGACCTCTCCAGCGGGCGTGCCTCGTACGACGTGTTCATGCTCGGCGCGTACATGGTGTGGCAGTACGGCCCGCCCGGCTGGCTGGAGGACCTCGGGCCGTGGATGCGCAACTCCTCGGCGACCGGAGCCGAATGGGACCAGGCGGACTTCTACCCGAATCTGCTCCAGGCCGGCCAGTGGTCCCTGAAGGCGGGCGCCCCGCTCGGACAGGGCGGACAGTACGCGCTGCCGTGGGGCTGGGAGACGAACGTCGTCGCGTACAACACCGAGGTGTTCAAGAAGCTCGGGCTGAAGCCCGCCGAGTCCTTCGACGAGCTGCGGGAGCTGGCCGGGACCATCACCCGCAGGGCGCCGGGCGCGGGATTCGACGGGATGTACGGGGTCGCGGTGCGCGGGTCGCGCAGCTGGGCCACGATCCACCCCGGCTTCATGACGATGTACGCGCGCAACGGGCTGAAGGACTTCACCGTCGAGGACGGGAAGGTGAAGCCCGCGATGAACTCCCCGCGGGCCATCGCGTTCACCGGGGACTGGGCGGAGATGGTCAGGAAGGGCGGGCCGCCGTCCTGGACCTCGTACACCTGGTACCAGTGCTCCGGCGACCTCGGCGCGAAGAAGGCCGGGATGCTGTTCGACGCGGACACCGCCGCGTATTTCCAGGCGGTGAAGGGTGCCTCCCCGGCCTCCGGGAAGATCGCCTTCCACCCCGGTCCGAAGGGGCCGGGCGGCTCGCTCGCGACGAACATGTGGATCTGGTCGCTGGGCATGAACGCCAGGAGCCGCAGCAAGCCGGCGGCCTGGCTGTTCCTCCAGTGGGCGACCGGCAAGGACCATCTGCTCAGGGGCGCGGTCCAGGACAACCACATCGATCCGGTCCGCAGGTCGGTGAGCGAGGCCGCCGCGTACCGGGACAAGATGGGGGCGATCCCCGGCTTCATCGAGACGTTCGAGGCGGTCGTCGACCAGACGAGGATCCAGTTCACCCCGCAGGAGCAGTTCTTCGACGCGACGACGAGCTGGGCCTCGGCGCTCCAGGAGATCTACGGCGGGAAGAACCCCTCGTCCGTGCTGAACGGACTCGCGGGCGATCTGGCGTCGAAGATCGGCTGACCGGTGGCCCTGACGACGCCTCCGGCGCCCCCGGACCGCCCGGCCGTCCCCGGCGGGGAGACCGCGCCGGTACGGCCGGTGCCGGGATGGCGCCGCTCGCTGCGGCCGTACCTCCTGATCGTCCCGGCGCTGCTGCTGACCGGCGGCATCCTCTACCCGTTCGGTCTGGGCCTCTACTACACGCTGTTCGACTTCGCGGCGAGCAAGCCTCGGCCGGACCTGGTGGGGGTCGAGAACTACCGGCGGATCCTCTCCCAGTCCTCGTTCTGGGAGTCGGCCCGGGTGACCGTGCTGTACGCGGTGGGCGCGGCGGCGGTCGAGACGGTGCTCGGGGTGTCGGTGGCGCTGCTGCTGCACCGGGCGAGCAGGGTCGGGCGGGTGCTGGAGAAGATCCTGATCCTGCCGCTGATGATCGCGCCGGTGATCGCCGCGATCATGTGGAAGCTGATGCTCCAGCCCTCGGTCGGGGTGGTCAACCATCTGCTGGAGCCGGTCGGTCTGGGCGGGGTGCAGTGGACCGACACCCCGGCCGGGGCGCTGCTGTCGTCGATCGCCGTCGATGTGTGGGTGTACACGCCGTTCGTCGCGGTCCTCGCGCTGGCCGGGCTGCGCTCGCTGCCCGTGTCGCCGTTCGAGGCGGCGGCGGTGGACGGGGCGGGCTGGTGGTTCACCTTCCGGCGGCTCACGCTGCCGATGCTCTGGCCGTACGTCCTGGTGGCGGTGATCTTCCGGTTCATGGACTCGCTGAAGGTCTTCGACATCATCTACGCGCTGACCGAGGGCGGCCCCGGCGACTCGACGGTGGTGCTCCAGATCCGGGCGTATCTGGAGGCGATCCGCTTCCAGCGCTACTCGTTCGGCATCAGCTACATGATCGTGCTGTGGGCGGTGGTCTACCTGGTCACGATGGTGCTGGTGCGCTATCTGGGCCGGATCCAGAACCGTGCGGCGGAGGTGCCGAAGTGAGGCGGGAACCACGGGGCGGGGCCGGAGGTGGCAGCGCGGCGGGACCGCGGGCCGGGGACGGCAGGCGGAGGCTGTTGTCGGTGGCCGCGGACGGGGCGCTGATCGTCTACTTCGTCTTCGCGCTGTTCCCCGTCGTCTGGATGGTGATCCTGTCGCTGAAGCCGACGAACGAGCTGTTCAGCACGTACTTCTCGTTCACCCCGACCCTCGACGCGTACCGCACGGTGCTCGGCGCCGGGGACGACCGGGGCGTGCCGTTCCCGCGCTTCTTCGTCAACAGCCTGATCGTGTCGGTGGGGGCGGTGGCCCTGTCACTGGTGATCGGGCTGCCCGCCGCGTACGCCGCCGCCCGGTGGCGGTTCCGCGGCTCGGAGAACCTGATGTTCACCCTGCTCTCCTTCCGCTTCGCCCCCGAACTGACGGTGATCATCCCGCTGTTCGTGCTCTACCAGAAGCTCGGGCTCTTCGACACCTACGTCGGCATGGTCTGGGTGCTCCAGCTGGTGACGCTGCCGCTGATCGTCTGGATCATGCGCTCGTACTTCTCCGATCTGTCACCGGAGCTGGAGCAGGCGGCGCTGCTGGACGGCTACACCCGTAAGCAGGCGTTCTTCAGGGTCGTGCTGCCGCTGGTGAAACCCGGCATCGCGGCCGTCTCGCTGCTGGCGTTCATCTTCGCGTGGAACAACTTCGTCTTCCCGCTCATCCTGACCTCGTCGAACGCCCAGACGGTGACGGTCGGCGCGCTGTCCTTCCTCGGCGGTGACCGGCCCAAGTACAACCTCACGGCGGCCGCCGCGCTGATCTCGGCCGTCCCACCGCTGCTGCTGGCGCTGACCATCCAGCGGTATCTGGTGCGGGGTCTGTCGTTCGGGGCGGTGAAGTCATGACCGCCCCGGCCGCCATCGCGCTGCGCTCCGTGCATCTGCGCTACGGCGGGAACGTCGCGCTGGACGGGCTGGACCTGGAGGTGGCGGAGGGCGAGTTCTACTGTCTGCTCGGCCCGTCGGGCGCGGGCAAGACGACCACGCTGAAGACCGTCGCGGGCCTGGTGGAGCCGCAGTCCGGGTCGGTGGAGCTGGGCGGGGCCGACATGGCGGGCGTCGAGCCGTACGACCGGGGCGTGGCCATGTGCTTCGAGTCGTACGCGCTGTACCCGCACCGCACGGCGTACGACAATCTGGCCTCCCCGCTCCGTTCGCCCCGCCACCGCCTCCCCGCGGACCAGGTGCGGGCCCGGATCGGGGAGACCGCCGAACTCCTCGGGATCAGCGCCCTGCTGGACCGGCCGGTGGGCGCCCTGTCGAACGGGCAGCGCCAGCGCGTCGCGCTCGGCCGGGTGCTGGTCCGTCCGGCGCGGGCCTTCCTCCTCGACGAGCCGCTGTCGCACCTGGACGCCAAGCTGCGCCAGGCGATGCGCGCCGAGCTGCGGGCGATCGGCGAGGTGCGGCGCACGACCACCCTGTACGTCACGCACGACGCGGTGGAGGCGCTGGCACTCGGCGACCGGATCGGGGTGATCAGGGACGGCCGCCTGGTGCAGAGCGGCACCCGCGAGGAGCTGTGGCACCACCCGGACGACACCTTCGTCGCCCGTGCCTTCGGCCGGCCCCGGATCAATCTGCTGCCGGGCACCGTGACGTCCGAGGGCCGCTTCCGGGCGGCGGACGGCTCGTACGAACTGCCGCTGACCGTGCCCGCGGCGCCGGGCACGGCCGTTCAACTGGGGCTGCGCCCACGGGACATCGGGCTCGGGGAAGGCCGGGTGAGCGATGCCGGCAGAGCGTCGGGCGGCGGGCCCGGCAGCGGACCCGGGGTCGCGTTCACGGGCTCCGTCTACATCACCGAGGTGCTGGGCCGGGCGACCGAGGTCACCGTCCGGATCGGCGAACAGCAGCTGTCCCTCGTCGTCCCGCGCGCCGAGGCCGCGGGCCTGCGTCCCGACGAACCGGTGCGGCTCCACGCGGCGCGGACGAGACTGCTGTTGTTCGAGGCCGACCGGCCGGAGAGACCAGGACGAAGGATCAGCCCATGAGCAGTCTTCAGCAGCGCGGACCCGCCCCCCGTCAGGCGTCCATCGCCGAGTACGTCCTCGCCGAGGGCGAGGTCAGCGCCGCCGAGCTGGCCGAGCGGTTCGACGTCAGTCTGATGACCATCCACCGCGACCTCGACGAGCTGGAGCGGCAGGGCATCGTCCGGAAGTTCCGCGGTGGGGTGACGGCCCAGCCCTCCGGTGTCTTCGAGTCGAACGTGGCCTACCGGCTGAAGACCATGCGCGCCGAGAAGGCCGCCGTCGCCGAGCGGGCGGTGCGGCTCATCGAGCCGGGCATGGCGGTGATGCTGGACGACTCGACCTCGACCCTGGAGATCGCGCGGCGGCTGCGGGCCATCACCCCCCTCACCGTCGTCACCAACTTCCTCGAAGCGATAACCGTGTTGTCGCAGGAGCGGGGCATCCATCTGATGGGCCTGGGCGGCGACTACGACCCGCTGCACTCCTCCTTCCTCGGGGTCTCCTGCGTGGAGGCCGTGCAGTCCCTCCAGGTCGACGTCTGCTTCACCTCGACGTCCGCGGTGTCCGGCGGCTTCGCCTATCACCAGGAGCAGCACATCGTGTCCGTGAAGCGGGCGATGCTCGACTCGGCCGCACGCAACGTCCTGCTGCTGGACCACTCCAAGCTGGGGCGCGTCGCCCTGCACCGGCTCGCCCCGCTCAGCCGGTTCGATCTGGTGCTGGTGGACGACGGGGCGTCCGCCGAGGCACTGCGCGATCTGGACGAGCACAAGGTCCCCTACGAGGTCTGCGCGACCGGCACGAGCGCGGGCGACGACAACGGGGCGGGCGTCGGCACGGCATCGGGAGGTGGCGGTGAACGGTGACTGAACTGGCCCTGCGCGCCCTGCGCAAGACCTACCCCGGGCGGGGCCGGGCGGCCGGGGTCGAGGCGGTGCGGTCCATCGACGTCGAGCTGCGGTCCGGAGAGCTGCTGGGCCTGCTGGGCCCCTCCGGCTGCGGCAAGTCCACGACGCTGCGGATGATCGCCGGTCTGGAGACCGTCACCGGCGGCGACATCCTCATCGGCGGCTCCTCGGTCGTGCCGCTCCCGGCGCAGCGGCGCAATATCGGGGTCGCGTTCGAGAACTACGCGCTGTATCCGCCGCTGACGGTCGCGGAGAACCTCGGATTCGGGCTGTCGGCGCGGCGACGCCACGGCCGGGCCGAGATTCGCGGCAGAGTGGCGGCCATGGCCGAACGTCTCGGGATCACCGACCTGCTCGGATCCCGCCCGGCCGCGCTCTCCAGCGGGCAGAAGCAGCGGGTGGCGCTGGCCCGCGCGCTGATCCGCGAGCCCGACGTACTGCTGCTCGACGAACCGCTCTCGCATCTGGACGCCGCCCAGCGGGACGCCACACGGCGCGAGCTGAAACGCATCCAGCGGGACTCCGGGCACACCGCGATCCTCGTGACGCACGACCAGGAGGAGGCCCTGTCGCTCGCCGACCGGATCGCGGTCATGCGGGACGGCGAGATCCAGCAGCTCGGCACGCCCGAGGAGATCTATGACGCCCCGGCGAATCTCTTCGTCGCCGACTTCGTCGGGGAACCGGCGGTCAATCTGCTTCCGGGCGTCATGGACGGCGGGGGCGTACGGCTCTCGGACACCGTGGCCTTCCCGGTACCGCACCGCTGCGCCGCACCGGGGCGCTCCGTGGTCCTGGGCATCCGGCCCGAGGACCTCACCCTGGGCGACACGGGCGTACCGGCCCGGGTCGCCGCCCATGAGCCCCTCCTCGAAACGGGCATCGCCACGCTCGCCCTGGACGGGGTGGCCGGGCCCGTCGTCGTCCTGACCGGACCCGGAGTACGGCTCGGCCGGGGCGACACCGTGACGGTCGCCGCCGACCCGCGGCACATCCATGTCTTCGACGCCGAAACAGGAGACGCACTTCGATGAACCGCCCCCCGATGAGGATTCTGGCAGCCGGTGACCACTTCGTCCGTGCCTCGCTGATCACCGAGGCCCTGCGCCGGACGGTGGCGGGCGACGCGGACATCACGGAACTCACCCTCCCCTGGCCCCTGGAGCCGTTCGGCAGGGTCGGCGAGGTCGACGAGGCCAGCGACGCCGAGGACGCCCTGATCCAGGCCCTGGACGGGATCGAGGTGTGCGTGACGCAGATGGGGCCGTTCACCGAGCGCGTCCTCGCCGCGGCGCCCCGGCTGCGGCTCGTCGTCGTCTGCCGGGGCGGCCCGGTCAATGTGAACGCGGCGGCCGCCCGTGACCGGGGCGTACGGGTGTGCTTCGCCCCCGGGCGCAACGCGGCGGCGACCGCGGAGTTCACCGTGGGCCTGCTGCTGGCCGCGCTCCGGCGCATCCCCGAGGCCCACGGGACCCTGCGCACCCAGGGCCGTTGGGACGCCTCGCACTTCCTGTACGAGCAGGCCGGCCTCGAACTGGAGGACGTCCCGGTCGGTCTGATCGGCTACGGGGCGGTCGGCAGCCGGGTGGCCCGGGTGCTCGGCGCGTTCGGCGCCGAGGTCGAGGTGTACGACCCCTATGTGCGCGGCGACGTCCACGGGATGCGCGCCGCCTCGCTGGACGCGCTGCTCGCCCGCTCCCGGGTCCTGACCCTGCACGCCCGGCTGACTCCCGAGACCCGGCATCTGATCGGCGCCCGCGAGCTGGCCCTGCTGCCTCGGGGGGCGGTGCTGGTGAACGCGGCGCGGGGCGGGCTGCTGGACACCGACGCGCTCTGCGACGCGCTGGATTCGGGTCAGTTGGGGGCCGCGGCGCTCGACACGTACGAGCAGGAGCCGCCGCCCGCGTCCTCCCGGCTGTTCCGGACCCCGCATCTGCTGATGACCCCGCATGTGGCGGGGGCCAGCCGTGCCGTCGCCGAGAAGGCGGCCCGGATCGCGGCGGACGAGGTGGCCCGCTATGCGCGGGGCGAGCCGTTGGCCCACGTCCTGTGACCGCGCGACACCGCCCGCACTCCCTCGAACTCCTCTGACCGGAGGCCATGCGCCGTGACCAGGTACGTCGGGATCGATGTCGGCACCTCGCTGGTGAAGGCGGCCGCCTTCGACGAACGGGGCCGCACGCTGGCCGTGGAGTCCCGCCCCGTCGGGCTGGACATCCGCGGCGGCCGTGTCGAGCAGGACATGGACGAGGTGTACGGGGCGGTCCGCGAGGTCCTTGCCGCCCTGGGCCCGGACGGGGTGGCGTTCGCCGGTCTCACCGGGCAGGGCGACGGGGTCTGGCTGGTGGACGCGGCGGGCCGCCCGGTCCGCAGGGCGATCTCCTGGATGGACGGCCGGGCCCATGAGGTGGTCGACGGCTGGCTGGCGTCGGGTGTCTTCGAGGAGGTCTACCGGGCCACCGGCAGCGCGATGTTCCCGGGCTGTCCGGGGCCGGTGCTGGCCTGGCTCGACCGTCATGAACCCGCCGTCCTGGACGCGGCGGCCACGGCGCTGTACTGCAAGGACATGGTGTTCCAGCGGCTGACGGGCGTCCGGGCCACCGATGTGTCCGACGCCTCGATGCCGTTCCTGGACCCGGTGACCCGGGCGTACTCCCCCGGGGTCCTGGCCGCGCTCGGCCTCACCCACAGGGCCGGGCTGCTGCCTCCGGTGAGCGACCCGGTGGCGACCGCCCGGCTGCCCACCGGGGTGCCGCTGGCCAACGGCCCGTACGACCTGCCGGCCTCCGCGATCGGGGCAGGTGTCACCCGCCCCGGCGACGGCCTGCTGATCATCGGCACCTGTCTGGCGGCGCTGGTCGCCACCGACCGTCTCGATCTGTCCGGTGAACCGGCCGGGCTGCACATCTCCACCGACCGTCCCGGCCACTGGCTGCGCGCCATGCCCGCGATGGTGGGCACGGCGGCGCTGGACTGGGTCCTGGCCACCACCGGCGTACGCCACCGGCAGCTCGACGCCCTCCTCGACGCGACGCCGCCCGGCGCACGCGGCGTGCGGGTGCTGCCGTACTTCGCGCCGTCCGGTGAACGCGCCCCGTTCGTCGAGCCCCGGCTGCGGGCCGAACTCACCGGCGTTTCCCTGGAGTCGACCCCGGCGGACCTGATCCGCGCGGTCTGCGAGGGCATCGGCTTCGCCGCCCGGCACTGCCTGGAGGCCGCGGGGCTGACCGGCACCCTGGCCCTGTGCGGCGGCGGCACCCGCTCCCCCGCCTGGATGCGGCTGTTCGCCGATGTGCTGGGCAGGCCGGTCCGGATCGTGGAGGGGGAGGTGGGGGCGCGGGGTGCGGTGCTCGCGGCGGCCGGGCGCTTCGGGGCGGAGCTGGACACGGCGTCCTGGACGGCGCCCACGGCGGTGGTGACACCGGATCCGCGGCGGGCGGCCTTCTACGCGACGGTGTACGAGGACCACCTGGCACGCCTCGCGGACGCGCGCACACGGGCCCGCACCACCGGGAGCCCGTCGGTGGCGCTGTAGCGGAGCCCGCCGACGCGCGCCCGGCGCCGACGGCACCGACCCCGCCCGCGCACGGACCGGTGCACGGGCCGGGTACGCGGGCCGGGTACGCGGGCCGGGTACGCGGGCCGGGTACGCGGGCCGGGTACGCGGGCCGGGTACGCGGGCCCGTACCCACGGCCGTACATGACCCGGCAAGCCGCCGGCCGCCCGGCCGTAACCCCCCATCGCTTTGGTGGTCCTACCGCCCACCCGAGGAGATCCCATGTCCCCTGCCCCCGGCCGCCGTTCGCTCCTTCTGGCCACCGCCGCGGTGACCGCGGCGGCGGCGACCACGCCCGCTTCCGCCACGGACCGCCGCCCGCACCGCCCCCGGGGCCCCGTGGTCATCGGCCACCGCGGCGCGGCGGGCTGGCGCCCCGAACACACGGCAGCCGCCTACACCTTCGGTGTACGGTCCGGCGCCGACTGGATCGAGCCGGACCTCGTACCGACGAAGGACCACGTCCTGGTCGTGCGCCACGAGAACGAGATCTCCGGCACGACGGATGTCGCCCGCCATCCGGAGTTCGCCGGCCGCCGCACCACGAAGACGGTCGACGGGAAGGCCGTCACCGGCTGGTTCACCGAGGACTTCACGCTCAAGGAGCTGAAGACGCTGCGCGCGGTGGAGCGGCTGCCGCTGATCCGCAACCGCAACACGGTCTTCGACGGCCGCCAGCAGGTCATGACGTTCCAGGAGGTCATCGATCTGGCCCGCGCCCTGTCGAAGGAGTACGGCCGCCGGATCGCGGTCTTCCCCGAGACGAAGCACCCCACGTACTTCCGCTCGATCGGCCTGCCGCTGGAGCCGGAGCTGATCCGGGTGATCCGGCGCAACCGTCTCACCGCCCGGGAATGTGTCGTCCAGTCCTTCGAACCGTCCAGCCTGCACCGGGTGGCCGAAGCCGGGCTCGGTCTGCCGCTCTGGCAGGCACTGGGCACCAGCGGCGGCCCCTACGGCCACGGGAGCACCTACAAGGAGATGATGACTCCGGCCGGACTGCGCGAGATCGCCTCGTACGCGGACTGGATCGGCCCGGACAAGTCCTCGCTCGTCCCGCCGCTCACCCTGCCGGCCGACGCGCACGCGGCGGGCCTGAAGGTCGGCGCGTACACCTTCCGCGCCGAGAACCAGTACCTCCCGGCGCAGTACCGCCGGGGCACCGCACCGAACGACTTCGGTGACGCGTTCGCCGAGTACGCCTTCCACTACGGGCTGGGCGTGGACGCGGTGGTGACGGACTTCCCGGACATCGCGGCGGCGGCGCGGGAGGACCTGCGGCCGTAGCTCCGCCCTCGCGCGCCCGCCCCGTCGCCCACCCCTCGCCCGCCGGGAGACCTAGGCCGAAGGGCTGATCACGGACGAACCCTCCTGCTGTTAGCCTGCTCCTGCATATAGGTTGCAATAACAACTGGACGGCATTCCCAGCAGTCGGAGGGTTCGCATCATGGCCACGTACACGCTCCCGGAGCTCCCTTACGATTACGCGGCGCTCGAACCGGTCATCAATCCCCAGATCATCGAGCTGCACCACGACAAGCACCACGCCGCGTACGTGAAGGGTGCGAACGACACCCTGGAGCAGCTGGAAGAGGCCCGCGACAAGGAAGCCTGGGGTGCCATCAACGGCCTTCAGAAGAACCTCGCGTTCCACCTTTCCGGCCACATCCTGCACTCGATCTACTGGCACAACATGACGGGCGACGGCGGCGGCGAGCCCCTCGCGGCGGACGGCGTCGGCGATCTGGCCGACGCGATCACCGAGTCGTTCGGCTCGTACGCGGGCTTCAAGTCCCAGCTGACGAAGGCCGCGGCCACCACCCAGGGCTCCGGCTGGGGCGTCCTCGCGTACGAGCCCGTCAGCGGCAAGCTGATCGTCGAGCAGGTCTACGACCACCAGGGCAACGTCGGCCAGGGTTCGGTCCCGGTCCTGGTCTTCGACGCCTGGGAGCACGCCTTCTACCTGCAGTACAAGAACCAGAAGGTCGACTTCATCGAGGCGATGTGGCGCGTCGTCAACTGGCAGGACGTGGCGAAGCGGTACGCCGCCGCGAAGGAGCGCGCGGACGTGCTCCTGCTCGCCCCCTGACGATCCCCAGGCGTCCTGCCTCGTGATCGTCTTCTCAACCTTCACCCGGGCAGGCGGATGAACGAAGAGCCCCCGCGAGGACATGACTCGCGGGGGCTCTTCCATGCCCAAGCCCCCGCCTCGACCTGGCTTGTTAGCCATTTAGCTCATATGCTAAACATGGATCATGGAGAATCCTTCCGCCGACGAGGCAAGCGCGTTCCGCGCTCTCGCCGACCCGACGAGGCGCCAGATCCTGGAGGACCTGCGGGGCGGTGAGCTGGCCGCCGGCGAGATCGCGGGCCGGTTCCCGATCAGCGCACCGTCCGTCTCGCGCCACCTGGGCGTACTCAAGGGCGCCGGGCTCGTCACCGAGCGCCGCGACGCCAACCGCATCCTCTACTCGCTCGCCGAGGAGCGGCTCGCGATGTGCGTGGGACGGTTCCTCAGCGCCGTCTGCCCCGAACAGATCGTCCTCCGCCGCACCGCGTGGCGGCAGGATCCGAAGGGCGATGCCTCATGACCGGCCCCCGGCTGTCCAGCGTCATCGAACGCCGCCTCCTGGTGAACTACCGCGTGGACCCGGACATCGCGGCGGGGCTGCTGCCCGCCCCCCTGCGCCCCCAGCTCGTGCGTGGCAGGGCGGTCGCCGGGATCTGCCTGCTGCGCGTCGGCGGCGTACGCCCCGGCTGGAGTCCGGCCGCCGTCGGCGTGCGCAGCGAGAACGCCGCGCACCGGATCTCCGTGGAGTGGGACGGCCCCGGGGGCGTGGAGAGCGGTGTCTACATCCCGCGCCGCGACAGCGCGTCGCGGCTCAACGTCCTCGCGGGCGGCCGGATCTTCCCGGGCGCGCACGGGCGCGCCGACTTCACGGTGTGCGAGGGCGCCGACGAGGTGCGGGTGGCCTTCGCGACCCGGGACGGCGAGGTCCGGGTGGACGCCTCGGTGGAACCCACGGACGAACTGCGCGGCAGCGAGCTGTTCATGGACCTGGCCGAGGCATCGGCGTTCTTCCGCGCGGGGTCCAGGGGCCTGTCCCCCAACGCCGCCGGCCGCCATCTCGACGTCCTCGAAATGAGCACCGACGCCTGGCGGGTGACGGCCGGGCGGGTCCGGTCCGTGCGGTCCTCGTTCTTCGAGGACCCGGACCGCTTCCCCCCGGGGAGTGCCGCGCTGGACAGCGTGCTGGTCATGCGGGGCGTCCCGGCCCGCTGGTCGCCGCGCGCACCCTTCCCCCTCACCGCTCCGGCCGCTCCCCCTCGGTGACGAGCACGGCCATCAGGCCGTCGTACCCCTTGTCCCCCACGGTCTGGAGCGCGGTGGCGCTCAGCGTCGGGTCGGCCGCGACGAGTTCGGTGAACCGGCGCACTCCCTGCACCTTCGGGTCGGTGCTGTCGGCGTCGACGACGTCCCCGTCGCGTACGACGTTGTCGGCGATGATCAGGCTGCCGGGCCGGGTCAGCTCGACGGACCAGGCGAGGTAGTCGGGGTTGCTGGGCTTGTCGGCGTCGATGAACACGACATCGAACGGCCCGTACCCCTCGGCGGCCAGCGCGGGCAGCGTCTCCAGCGCGGGCCCGACCCTGACCTCGACGACCTCGGCGAGCCCGGCGCGTGCGATGTTGGCGCGGGCGACCTCGGCGTACGCCGGATCGGCCTCCAGCGTCACGAGCCTGCCGCCCGCCGGGAGCGCCCGCGCCAGCCAGATGGTGCTGTATCCGCCGAGGGTGCCGATCTCCAGGATGGTCCGCGCCCCCTGGAGCCGGGCCAGCATGTTCAGCAGCTTGCCCTGGTTGGGGGCGACCTGGATCGCGGGCAGACCCGCCGCCCCGCTCGCCCCGACGGCTGCGTCCAGGGCCTCGTCGGGCCCCACGAGCAAGCCGTTGAAGTAGTTGTCGACCGCGGTCCACTGTGCCTGCGTCATGCGTTCTCCCTGCTCACCGGGTGAGTTCCTTTAAGGAACTTACTAGGGTCGGCAAGAAAATGCACGTCGCCGCAGGTCCATGGCTGCCACGATGGGCCCGCCCCTGCCGAACGATCACCTGGAAGCGACCCCTGTGCCCACGAGCCCCGTCCCCGCCGATCCCACCGTCCTGCACCCGCTGCCCGGTCAGCCACGGGTGGTGCGGCTGAAGCCGCTGGTGACCTCTCCGCTGATCGAGGTCGGGGAGTACTCGTACTACGACGACCCGGAGCACGCGGAGGAGTTCGAGACCCGCAATGTGCTGTACCACTACGGGCCCGAGCGGCTCGTCATCGGGAAGTTCTGCTCGCTGGGCACCGGGGTGCGGTTCCTGATGAACGGCGCCAACCACCGGATGGACGGCCCGTCCACCTTTCCCTTCCCCTCCATGGACGGCGCCTGGGCCGACCACTTCGACCTGCTGACCGGTCTGCCCGGACGGGGCGACACCGTGGTGGGCAACGACGTCTGGTTCGGCTACGGGGCCACGGTGATGCCCGGCGTCCGCATCGGGCACGGCGCGATCATCGGCTCGCGGGCGGTCGTCGTCTCGGACGTACCGGACTACGGCATCGTCGGCGGGAACCCGGCGAAGCTCATCCGCACCCGGTACGAGGAGAAGGACGTCGCGCGCCTGCTGGCCGTCGCCTGGTGGGACTGGCCCACCGAGCACCTCACCCAGCACATCCGCACCGTCATGTCCGGCACCCTCGACGCACTGGAGGCCGCGGCGCCCGTCCGGCCGAAGTGAGCGCCGTGATCCGGTGGTTGAGGCCGTAGCCGGTCCCCGGCTACGGCTCCCGCCCGCCTTCACGCGGAGGTCATCTATGGAGCTTTCCCAGGTTGCTGGGGATGCGCGTGACGATGTCGTCCACCAGCTGGGTGTTCCACTTGACGTTGAAGCGGGTGACCTTCTGGCGCCATTTCTCCAGGAGTGAGGGCTTGTCGGCGCTGGTGGAGCTGGGGTCGAGCATGCTGTAGGCGGTCTTGCACGAGGGGAGGCCCTTCGCCTGGTCGAAGATGTCCGCCAGCGAGTTCACCGCCCCCTCCTGCCGCAGTTCGTTGAATGTGCCGGCCGCGGCTTTCGCGCACTTGTTGATGGCGTTGCCCAAGCGGTTGTACAGCGGAAGCGGAACGACTTGGACGCCGTCGCGCTCGGCGAGATCCTTGGCCAAGCCGGCGTACTGCGCCGCGAAAACGGCCTCCTGGGTGAGTTCGAGGGGGACCACATCCACGGTGTACGCAGGTGGTGGCTGGTACAGCACCGCCTGCTCTCCGGGCAGGACGACCACCCTTCCCCGAGGCAGCCCGAGCAGGATCTGCCGGGCGGCGGTCTCGGTGGCCCAGCCCGCCGGGGTCGCGGGACGCGCGGGCGCACCGATCACGCTGCCGTTGTCGCTCCAGAGCTGGAGGGGCAGGGTGCCGACGTTCGTGACCACTGAGCAACCGGACACCACGTCCGCGGAGTGGGTGTACAGGCCGTCGTAACCGGGCGCGATGGTTACGGGTGCATTGGCCTCCGCGCAGGGCTCAAGGGCCCTCGCGGCTCCCCGATCGGCCTGCGACTCCGCCACAACGGCGTGTGCGGTGATCGGAGCGGCAGCAAGGGTGAGCGTCAGCGCAGCAGTTGCACAGGCAGCGCGGCGCCTTCTCCGGTAAGCCGTCATGTACGACTCCTTGCCTGTTCGCCCCCTCGGGAGACAGTCCCATTGTCCGCGCGGACCGGAGCAGACGCGCGGCGAGGCCACGGGCAGGGCGCGGACCGGGGCCAGGGCCGGGTCCTGCCGTGGACCGTTGCCTCGGGCGACGGTCCCGCCGTGGACCGTTGCCTCGGGCGAGCAGTCGGTGGGCGCCGCGAACCCTCCGGCCCAGGG
This sequence comes from Streptomyces sp. NBC_01237, assembly GCF_035917275.1. Lineage (NCBI taxonomy): Bacteria > Bacillati > Actinomycetota > Actinomycetes > Kitasatosporales > Streptomycetaceae > Streptomyces > Streptomyces sp. NBC_01237. The sequence continues at coordinate 2,862,434 of NZ_CP108508.1, forward strand.
GGCGCCCGGAGGATTCCGGGCGCCCCGCCGTGTCACAGCGCGAGCAGCGCCCGTACGGGGATACGGGCGTCCGCCAAGGGCCGCAGCGCCAGCCGCATCAGGGCAAGCGGGTTGTCGTCGCCCGCGATGCGGTTGGCGCTCAACTCCCCGCAGGTCAGGCAGTGGTGGATCAGCGTCCACTCCCCGTCCTGGCGCACCGACAGGCTGAGCGCCGCCATGCGTCCGCCGCAACCGGCCGCCCGATCGCCCGGTATCCGCCGGTCGACGTGCAGGCTGGCCAGACAGTGCGGGCAGTGATTGCGGTGGGCGGTGCCCGGCGCCACCAGCGGCACGTCGAGCCGGCAGCCGGCACACCGGAACGCGTCGCCACGTGCCCCGGCCGGTCCGTGGAGTACGTCCTTGGGCCGCTGGGGACGGTGACCGCCGTCCCGCCGGGGTCTACGTCGCGGCACGGTCGCCCCCTCCCGCCCTGCTCCGGAGCCCTCGGGCCCGTTTCACAGGTCACCGAACGCTTCGAGCGGGAAGGGTGGCTGGGCCAGGGGGCGCACGGCCATCCGCATCAGGATCAGCTGGTTGTCGTCCCCGGAGACCGGGTTCGAGGTCAGCTCGTCGCAGCGGGTGCAGCGATGGACGACCATCCAGTCGCCGGTGCGCAGCACCGCGATGGAGATCGGGGTCATCCGGCCCTCGCAGCCGGAGGGCCCGCCCTCGATGTGGTCGGTCAGATGCTTGGAGTGCAGACAGCTGGGGCAGTGGTTGCGGCGGCTGCCGTCGGGCGCGAGCGCGGCGACGGTCAGTCCGCAGCGCACACAGGTGAAGGTGCCGATGGAGGACATGGCTGAGCGGTGCTGGGGGTTGTCGTGTGACACCCGGATACTCCTTGCCGAAGGTGAGGAACGAAGCAGCAGGGGAGTACCGAGCAGCCCTCGGCGCACGGCGTCACGGGGCAGGGGTCACGGGCCGGACGGCATGGTGTGTCAGCGAGGAGCGGCGAACAGTCGCATGCGGGCAGGTCCCGTCCCCCCGGCGCGAGAGGCGCGGCGAGGGAAGCTCGGAATCACTGGCCGGGGCATACATCAGCTGCTTTCCGGGGCATACGCCCAGAGGTCACCCGCGGTCGGTCCCGCGTGAAGGTGCGAGCACCGTAACAACGCGGCGGGGACGGATCCACCGGATTACCTCAGCTCCGGCGGGCCCGCCCTCCCGCTCCGCTCAGCCGGAGACGCAGAACTCGTTGCCCACCGGGTCCTGAAGGGTCGTCCAGGCCAGCCCCGGCATCTCGTGCTCACCGACGACCACGGCCCCCAGCCCCACCAGCCGCTCCACGTCGGCGGCCCGGTCCTCGGAGGAGAAGTCGACGTGGACCCGGTTCTTGCCGGCCCTCGGCTCGGGCACCTGCTGGAAGCCCAGCACCAGCGGCTGGGCCGCCAGGATGACGAACTCCCCGTAGTCCTGCGCCACTTCCACCCCGAGCGCACCGGCCCACCAGTCGGCCAGCGCACGCGCGTCCGCACAGTCGATCGTGATCATCTCCGCAGCCATTCTCATGCCTTTCACCGTACGGCGAGGCACTGACAGCGGGCCCGGGACACTCTGCGTACGCGATCGGCGAGGCGTCAGCGCAGGGCGACCTCCAGCAGCGGCAGCTCGCGGCCCGGGACCGAGCCGGACGGGGTGGCGCCGATGCGGACGGCGCCCATCGCCAGGTAGAACGGCTCCGCGTTCGGGTCGGCGTCGATCATCAGACGGGTGAAGCCGAGACGGCGGGCCTCGTCCACGGTGTGGGCGAACAGCAGGCGCCCGATGCCCCGGCCCATCGCGTCCGGGTCGACGAACATCATGCCGAGCGCCCCCTCGGGCGGGTCCCCGTCCAGGGTGGTGAAGCCCAGCACCCGGCCGTGCTCCTCCGCGACCGCGGTCCGCCGGAGGGCCACGTCGGCCGGGTGGACGGTCAGCTCCTGGCGGCAGGCGGCCAGGAAGTCCTCGTCGTAGTCCCAGTGGCCCTTGGAGCGCAGGGCCAGTTCGGTCAGTTCCGCGGCTTCCGCCGCCTCGCCCGCGCGCACACGCATGCGCCGGTCCCCCTTCCGTTCGGCGGGAAGAGGCGGGAACGCGCGGGTGGTGCGGAGTCCCGGCCGGAACCCCGCGCCACCCGCCCGCCGCGCCTCGGGATACGTCAGTCGAAGATCGGGCCCTGGGTCCGGGTCCGCTTGATCTCGTAGAAGCCCGGAATGGACGCGACCAGCAGGGTGCCGTCCCACAGCTTCGCCGCCTCCTCGCCCTTGGGGGCGGGGGTGACGACGGGACCGAAGAACGCGATCTGCTCACCGTCGGCGCCCGGGACGGCGATGACCGGGGTGCCGACCTCCTGTCCGACCTTGTCGATGCCCTCCTTGTGGGAGGCGCGCAGCTCGGTGTCGTACGCGTCGGAATCGGCGTACTCCGCGAGCTCGGCCGGCAGGCCGACGTCCGTGAGGGCGCCGATGATCGCCTCGCGGGTCGGGCCCTCGCCCTTGTTGTGGAACCGGGTTCCGAGCGCCGTGTAGAGGGGGCCGACGACCTTGTCGCCGTGCTTCTGCCGGGCGGCGACGACGACCCGGACCGGGCCCCATGCCTTGTTCTCCAGGAGGTCGCGGTACTCCTCGGGCAGCTGGTCGAGCTTGTCCTCGTTCAGGACGGCCAGGCTCATCACATGCCAGTGGACCTCGACGTCGCGGACCTTCTCCACCTCCAGCATCCAGCGGGAGGTCATCCACGCCCAGGGGCAGAGCGGGTCGAACCAGAAATCGACCGGAGTCCTGCCGTTGGCCGTGCTGTTGTCAGACATGTCTCTCCTCAAGAGGGCGGTTCCCACCTGTCCGGCAGAACACCGCAGGGCGGTCCCCCCATTCCCGGATTCCGGCGTCCCGAGCCACATGGGAGGATCAAAGGTGTTCGAACACGACAGAAAACGCGCGTCACGAAGGAGTGCCCGTGCCCGGTGAAAACCTGTCCCGCGACGAGGCCCATGAGCGGGCCGAGCTGCTGACCGTCGACGGATACGAGGTCGCCCTCGACCTGCGTTCCGCCGTCGGGGAGCCAGGCGGGGACGAGGAGGCCGACGGCACCGGTCCGCGTACCTTCCGCTCGCTGACCACCATCCGTTTCCGTGCGGCCCGCGAGGGGGCCTCGTCGTTCGCCGATCTGGTGGCGCCGCGGGTGAACGCGGTGACGCTGAACGGCACGGCACTGGACCCGGCGGCCGTCTTCGACGGGACCCGGGTGGCGCTGGACTCCCTCGCCGCGGGCGAGAACGTCCTGGTCGTCGACGCGCAGTGCGCGTACAGCCGGACCGGCGAGGGCATGCACCGCTTCGTCGACCCGGAGGACGGCGAGGTCTACCTCTACACGCAGTACGAGCCGGCCGATGCCCGGCGCGTCTTCGCGAACTTCGAGCAGCCCGACCTCAAGGCGCCCTTCCGCTTCCAGGTGACGGCGCCCGAGGGCTGGCGGGTCTGGAGCAACGGGGCCGAGGAGTCCCACCAGGGCGAGGTGTGGCGGTTCGCCGAGACGAAGCCGATCTCCACCTACATCACGGCGGTCGTCGCCGGTCCGTACCACTACGAGACCGACCACTACACCCGTACCTTCGACGACGGCTCCACGCTGGAGATCCCGCTCGGCGCGATGTGCCGCAAGGGGCTCGCCCGCCACTTCGACGCGGACGACATCTTCCTCGTCACCAAGCAGGGCCTGGACTTCTTCCACGACCACTTCGACTACCCGTACCCCTTCGGGAAGTACGACCAGGCGTTCGTGCCCGAGTACAACATCGGCGCCATGGAGAACCCGGGCTGCGTCACCTTCCGCGAGGAGTACATCTACCGCGGCAAGGTCACCTCGGCGTCCTACGAGCGCCGGGCCAACGTCATCCTGCACGAGATGGCGCACATGTGGTTCGGCGACCTGGTCACCATGCGGTGGTGGGACGACCTGTGGCTGAAGGAGTCGTTCGCCGACTTCATGGGGACCTTCTCCATGGTGGAGGCGACCCGCTTCACCAACGGCTGGATCACCTTCGCCAACAACCGCAAGGCGTGGGCCTACCGCGCCGACCAGCTGCCCTCCACCCACCCGGTCACGGCCGACATCCGTGACCTGGAGGACGCCAAGCTGAACTTCGACGGCATCACGTACGCCAAGGGCGCGTCCGTACTGAAGCAGCTGGTGGCGTACGTCGGACGGGACGCGTTCCTGGAGGGCGCCCGGCGCTACTTCAAGCGGCACGCGTACGGCAACACCCGGCTGGGCGACCTGCTGTCGGTGCTGGCGGAGACCTCCGGCCGCGACATGACCACCTGGTCGCACTCCTGGCTCCAGACGGCGGGCGTCAATGTGCTCAACCCCGTCGCGACGTACGACGCGGCCGGCCGGATCACCGAGCTCGCCGTGCTCCAGGAGGCCGCCGAGTCGCACCCGGAGCTGCGCCCGCACCGCGTCGCGGTGGGCCTGTACCGGCGCAACCCGGACGGCGACCTGGTGCGTTACGCCCGCGCCGAGGTGGACGTCGCCGGGCCGCGCACGGTGGTCGGGGAGCTGGCCGGGGCCGAGCGGCCCGAGCTGATCCTGGTCAACGACGACGACCTGACGTACTGCAAGGTCCGCTTCGACGAGGTGTCCCTCGCCACCCTGCGCGAGCACCTGGGCGACATCACCGACCCGCTGGCACGGGCGCTGTGCTGGTCGGCGCTGTGGAACCTGACGCGCGACGGTCTGCTGCCCGCCCGCGACTTCGTCCACCTGGTGCTGGCCTTCTCCGGCCGGGAGACGGACATCGGCGTGCTCCAGATGCTGCACGCCTGGGCGCAGTCGGCCCTGGTGCACTACGCCGCGCCCGCCTGGCGCGAGGAGGGCGGCCAGGCCCTGTCCGAGGGTGCGCTGCACGAGCTGCGCCTCGCCGAGCCGGGCAGCCAGCACCAGCTGACCTGGGCCCGGTTCTTCGCGGCGGTCGCCGCCTCGGAGGCGGACTTCCAGCTGCTGACCGAGCTACTCGGCGGCACCGCCCGGATCGACGGCCTGGACGTCGACCAGGAGCTGCGCTGGGCGTTCCTGTCCCCGCTGGCCTCGCACGGGATCGCCGACGCGTCGGTGATCGACGCCGAACTGGCCCGCGACGACACGGCGTCCGGGAAGCGGCACCAGGTGCGCTGTCTGGCCTCGCGCCCCTCGGCCGCGGTCAAGGCGCAGGCGTGGGCGGCGGTCGTGGAGTCGGACAAGCTGTCCAACGCCCTGGCCGGGGCGACGATCGCGGGGTTCGTGCAGTCCTCGCAGCGCGAGCTGCTGGCGCCGTACACGACCGCGTACTTCGACGCGATCGAGCGGGTGTGGGCCGAGCGCTCCATCCAGATCGGCATGGACGTGGTCTCGGGGCTGTTCCCGGGACTCCAGGACGACCCGGCCACGCTCGCGGCGACCGACGCGTGGCTGACCTCGCACCCGGACGCGGCACCGGCACTGCGCCGACTGGTCCTGGAGGCCCGTGACGCCCTTGCGCGGGCGCTGCGCGGGCAGGAGTGCGACCGCAGGGCGTGAGCCGGGGGGTGCGAGCGGCGCGGAGGCGGCGCTCGCACACCCGTCCCTGGCGCCCCGCACAATCCCCTGCGTGACGGTGCTTTTCGGCTCTCGAACGCCCGTACTTTAGGACGGCGTTGTCCTGGATTGTCGACGGGCGTGTAACAGGGGTTAGCAACCTGTGGGTGAGCGGGAAACCCCGGGGCATGACCCAGAACACCCCACTCTCCCCCTGCCCCCTGAATCACCTCCACGAGGTGCGGCAACGCGTGCTGTCCGCCGCCCAGTTGCGGGTGCGGGGGGTGTCCGCCGCGCAGACCGCCGCACAGTGCCTGGGCGGCGGCCCCTGGCAGCAGCTGCTGCCGGGGGTGTACCTGCTGCGGCCGGGTCGGCCCTCCGGTGCGGAACGGCTGCACGGCGCCCTGCTGTACGCGGGCCGTCCGCCGGTCTCCGGGCGGCGGGCCCCGGCGCCCGCGCACGGCGGGGCGGAGTACGGGGAGGCGATGGTCACCGGGCTCGCGGCGCTCACGCTGCACGGGTTCGCCTCCGCGCCGCACCTGATGTCGCTGCACCGGATCGATGTGCTCGTGCCGCGCTCCCGGCGGCTGCGTTCGACCCGGTTCGTGCAGGTGCTCCGGTCGGCCGCGCTGCCGGAGCCGGAGCGCGTCGCCGGGCTGCCGGTCGCACCGGTGGAGCGGGCGGTGGCCGACGCGGTGGCGGAGCTCACGGACTCGGGGGCCGTGCGCCGGCTGCTGACCGAGGCGGTCCGGGACGGGCACGGCGAGAGTGCCGCCCTCGTACGGGAACTGAGCGCGGCGAAGCTCCTGGGCCGGACGCCGGTGGTGGACGCCGTGGAGTCGCTGCTGGCCGAGGGGCGGGCCGAGGCGGAGCTGCGGCTGTACGACATGGTGCGCGCGCACGGGCTGCCGGAGCCGCTGTGGAACGTGGAGCTGCGGCTGCCGGGCGGCCCGCCGCTGGGCGGGGTCGACGCCTACTGGCCCGATGAGGCCGTCGCCCTCGGGCTGGACATCCGCAGCTCCGGGCACGGCTCGCCGGCCGACGGGCGCCAGGAGGAACAGGGCGCGCGGTGGTCCGCGTACGCCGCCGAGCGGGAGCACCTGGAGCGGCTCGGAATCACCGTCGTCCATGTCACGCCGAGGAAACTGCGCGAGGCGGCGGAGCAACAGGCCACCGTGGTGCGTACGGCGCTGATGGCGGCGGGTGACCGCGAACCGGCGGCGTATGTGATGGTCCTGCCCCGATGAGGGCCTCCGCGGCGCCCTTTTGACCCCATTCATCACTCGTGACGCATCGGACCCACTGGCGGATCTACGCCATGTCCATTTCTCGTCTCCGTCAACTCTCCACAAACCCCTGTCATTTACGACAGGGTGAGCGGTCATCCGGTACCGAATTCCGGACTCTCTCTTTCAGATACAGGGATGCTGATGACCAAGGAATCCCCCAGCTCCATACCCGGGGCGAGACGCGCGGCCCGTATCGCGGCCGCCGCCGGTCTGGTGGCCGCACTGGCCGCCTCCGGTGCCGCCCCGGTTTTCGCCGCCGACGACCCGGCCACCGCGCCCGTCAAGCCCTCCGCCACGAGCGGGAAGGGCGACAAGCTCGGCAAGGCCGACGCCGACGTGCTGTCCAAGGCCGAGGCCGAGGGCGAGAAGAGCGTCACGATGATGGTCGCCACCACTCCGGGGGCGACCGAGCAGGTCACCAAGCAGCTGGACGCCGTCAAGGGGTCCGTGCTGGGGCAGACGTACGACAAGCTCGGCTATGTCCGCGCGACCGTACCGACCGCCTCGGCCGAGTCGACGATCAAGGCGGCCTCCAAGCTGTCGTCCGTCCTCGGCATCGACCTCAAGCAGGAGATCAAGCTGGACGACCCGACGCCCAAGGGCGACCGGGCCGCCGGGGCGAAGAAGGCGAAGTCCACGGGCAGCCACGCGGCCCCGGGCAGGAAGACGCCGGCGAAGAACCCGTACAACCCGTCCTTCGAGACGGGCGCGGTCGACTTCGTCAAGCAGCACCCGAAGGCCGACGGCCGCGGGATCACCATCGGTGTCCTGGACTCCGGAGTCGACCTCGGTCACCCGGCCCTCCAGAAGACCACCACCGGCGAGCGCAAGATCGTCGACTGGGTGACCGCCACCGACCCGGTCGACGACGAGGACGGCACCTGGCTGCGGATGACGGAGGCCGTGACCGGCCCGACGTTCACGGCCCTGGGCAAGACGTACTCGGCGCCCGCGGGCTCGTACCGGTTCAGCCTGTTCAAGGAGTCCGCCACGCTCGGGGGCGACATGGCGGGCGACCTCAACCGTGACGGTGACACCACCGACACCTGGGGCGTGCTGTACGACCCGGTCACCGGCACCACGCGGGTCGACCTGAACGGCAACGCGAACTTCGCCGACGACACCGTCCTGAAGCCGTACAAGGACAAGCACCAGGTCGCCTACTTCGGCAAGGACGACCCGCGCACCGACGTCGTCGAGCGCATCCCGTTCGTCGTCGAGACCCGCAAGAACGTCGTCTACAACGCCGCGGGCGCCAAGGCCGACTTCGTCAGCATCGGTGTCATCGAGAGCGAGCACGGTACGCACGTCGCGGGCATCACCGCGGCCAACGGCCTGTTCGGCGGCAAGATGAACGGTGCGGCGCCCGGCGCCAAGATCGTCTCCTCGCGTGCCTGCACCTGGACCGGCGGCTGCACCAACATCGCGCTCACCGAGGGCATGATCGACCTCGTCGTGAACCGCGGTGTCGACGTCGTCAACATGTCGATCGGCGGCCTGCCGCCGCTGAACGACGGCAACAACGCGCGCGCCGAGCTCTACAAGCGGCTCATCGACATCTACGGCGTCCAGCTGGTCATCTCGGCCGGCAACGACGGCCCGGGTGTCAACACCATCGGTGACCCCGGTCTCGCCGACCACGTCATCTCGGTGGGCGCGTCCATCTCCAAGGAGACCTGGGCCGCCAACTACGGCTCGAAGGTCACCAAGAAGTACGACATGCTGCCCTTCTCCTCGCGCGGTCCGCGTGAGGACGGCGGCTTCGCGCCGATCCTGACGGCGCCGGGTGCGTCCATCAACACCACCCAGACCTGGATCCCGGGCGGACCGGTCAAGGAGGCGGGTTACGACCTGCCGGCCGGTTACTCCATGCTCCAGGGCACCTCGATGGCCTCCCCGCAGGCCGCCGGTGCGACCGCGCTGCTGCTGTCCGCCGCGAAGCAGAAGAACATCGAGCTGCCGCCGGCGGATCTGCGCACCGCGCTGACCAGCACCGCCACCCACATCAAGGGAGTGCCCGCGCACGCCCAGGGTGCCGGTCTCATCGACATCGTCGGTGCCTGGAAGGCCATCGGAAAGGGCGCCACCGCGCACGAGTACACGGTGAAGGCCCCGGTCGACACCGCGATCGACTTCGCGCTGAAGGACCCGGGCTTCGGCACGGGCCTGTACGACCGTGAGGGCGGCCTGAAGGCCGGCCAGAAGAAGTCGTACGACGTCACCGTCACCCGCACCACGGGTCCGGACCGCAACGTCAAGCACACGCTGTCGTGGAAGAACAACGACGGCACCTTCAAGCTGACCGGTCCGAGCACCGTCTCGCTGCCGCTCGGCAAGCCGGTGACCGTCAAGGTCCAGGCGAAGCCCGGCAGCACCGGTGTGCACAGCGCGATCCTCAAGGTCGATGACAAGAAGACCGTCGGCGTGGACCACCAGATCCTCACCACCGTCGTCGTCGCCACCGACCTCAAGAAGCCGGGCTACGCGTTCAAGGCGTCCGGCTCGGTGCAGCGCAACAGCAGCACGTCGTACTTCCTGAACGTACCGGAGGGCGCCAAGACCCTTGAGGTCGCCCTCAGCGCCCTGCGTTCGGGCAGCCAGACGCGGTTCATCTCCCTGCACCCCTACGGGGTCGCGGTGGAGGACAGCGCCACGATCTACTGCTACCCGAACTACGAGAACCCGGCCAACACCTGCCGCCCGGACGTGCGTTCCTACAAGGACCCGCAGCCCGGCGTCTGGGAGGTCGAGGTCGAGTCGCGTCGTACGTCGCCGCTGCTGGACAACCCGTACAAGCTGGATGTCAGCCTGCTCGGCGCGTCCTTCGACCCGGCCGTGCAGACCATCGCCGAGGCGAAGATCGGCAGCCCGGCCGCGGTGAACTGGAAGGTCACCAACAGCGCCGCCGCCCTGGAGGGCAAGCTCAAGGGCGGTTCGCTGGGTTCGGCCGACGTCGAACGCCCGTCGATCTCCACGGGTGGGACCTACGAGACCACGGTCACCATCGGTGAGGGTGTCGAGAAGCTGGACGTCGCCATCGGCGGCACCTCCGACGCCAACGCGGACATCGACCTGTATGTCTTCAAGGGCGACAAGGAGGCCGGCAAGTCGACCACCGCGGGCTCCGAGGAGTCGGTCAGCCTGGTCAAGCCCGCCGCCGGTACGTACACCGTCGTCGTCGACGGCTACTCGGTCCCGGCCGGGACCACCGAGTTCGCCTACCGCGACGTGTTCTACTCGCCGACGCTCGGCACGATCAAGGTCGACGAGTCGAAGGCCGTGAACCTGGCCAACGGCGCCTCGGCCCAGGTCGGCGCCGAGGTCCTGGTAGCCGGAGCGGCTCCCGAGGGCCGGCAGTTCTTCGGTGAGATCCAGCTGGTCAACCCCCGCGGCACCGCGGCGGGCACCGGCAGCGTCGTGATCGAGAAGGTCACGCCGTAGCGACCGGTGCGACGGCTCGGTGAGCCGTCGCACCGGTGGGTCACCGGAGCGGTGACCCACTGAACGGCCAGCGGGGCGGGCGCTCTCCCGGGAGCTCCCGCCCCGCTGCACGTCCCGCGCCGGTGCTCCGGGTCCAGGACGTCGGCCGGGGTCGGGGCCGGACCGTCGGCCGTCAGCGGGGTCCGGGTCCGGGCGGGCAGCCGCCAGCCGCCAGCCGCCAGCCGCCAGCCGTCAGCCGTCAGCCGTCAGCCGTCAGCCGTCAGCCGGGCCAGGGTCCGTGACGTCAGCCGGGCGCGGGTCCGGGCCGTCAGCCGCCAGGGTCCGTGACGTCAGCCGGGCCCGGAGCACTCCGTGTCACGGGAGCCCGGCAGCGCGGCCGACATCCACTCCCAGGCCGCCGCCCGGTCCGCCGCCGCCGTGTACGAGTCGACCCCCTCGCCGGGGAAGCGCGACACCCTGACGACCACGCGGGCGCCGGGCGGGTAGTGGCCGGCGTCCTTGCCCGGCACGAGGAACACGGCCTGACGCGGGCCGCGCTCCGGCTTCAGCCGGCGCTCGACGTCCAGCACCACGCGCAGGCCGGGCGCGACCCGCTCGGTACGGTTCACCGTGCCGTCCACGACGAGGCGGGCGCAGGCCATGATCCCCTCGTGGGTCGGCTTGGCGTCACCGTGCCCGCCGTCCGGGGGCCGTGCCACCGACCACATGATCCCGGTGCCTGCCAGCGCGGCGGCGCCCACCAGCGACGCGGCCAGTGCGAGCACCCGCCACCGGGACCGCCGGGCGGGAGACGCCGGAGCGGCGGGCTCCGGGGCCGGGGGCTCCGGGGCCGGGGGCTCCGGGACGGCCGGCCGCGGGCCCGCGGCCAGTGCGTCCCCGATCAGCCGGAGCTGTGTACCGAGCACCGCGAGGTCCCGTTCCACCGCCGCGTACCGGGCCGCGGTGCCGCTCCCCCCGTCCCGGGGCGCCGGCTCCCCCAGCAGCACGGCCATCAGCTCGTCCGATCCGTACGGCTCGCCCGTGTTCATCGTCACACCACCTCGTCCGTGCGCAGCAGCGCCATCCGCTCGCGCATCGCCCCGGCCGCCGCGTACAGGCGGCTCTTGACCGTGCCTTCCGGAATCCCCAGCTCGGCCGCGATCCGCGGTACGGACAGGTCCGCGTAGAACCGCAGCACCAGGGCCTGGCGCTGCGGTCCGGGCAGCTCGTCGAGCCCGGCGGCGACCGTGAGGGCCAGCAGCCGTGCCTCCTGGCCGCCCTCGGCCGCCCCGTCCGGCGGGGTCAGCGCCGCGAGCCTGGCGCCGATCCGCTCCTGCCGGCCGCGGCCGCGGTGCCAGTCGGCCGCCAGGTTCGAGGCGACCACGGCCGCCCAGGCACCGATGTCGCGCGGTGCCTCCCTGCCGCTCGCCGCGCGCTCCAGCAGCCGCAGCCGTATCTGCTGCACAGCGTCCTGGAGATCGGCGTACGGCACACCGCCGAGGGACAGCACGGCCCTGACCCTGTCCACCTGCGCCGGGGACAGCGGGTCCTCCCCCGCGCCCGACGCCTTCCGTCCCAGCAAGGACTGCCTCCCCCTGAAGATGTTTCCCCTCAGACGCCGGAACGCGGCAGAACGTTCGGTCCGAGGGCCGGGAGTCCGCAGGCCGGACAATGGATTGGACAAGGCGGGCAGGGACATACGCATCATGGAGCGGCAAGCGGGCCGCACAAACGTACAGAGGAGATCCTGTGAAGGTCGGAATCGTCGGCGCCACCGGTCAGGTCGGCACAGTCATGCGCGGGATCCTGGCCGAGCGGAAGTTCCCGGTCGCCGAGCTGCGGCTCTTCGCCTCCGCGCGTTCGGCGGGCTCCACGATCGAGTGGCAGGGCGCGGACATCACCGTCGAGGACGCCTCCACGGCCGACTACACGGGCCTGGACATCGTGCTCTTCTCGGCCGGTGGCGCGACCTCCAAGGCGCTGGCGGAGAAGGTCGCCGCCCAGGGTGCCGTCGTGATCGACAACTCCTCCGCCTGGCGCATGGACCCCGAGGTCCCGCTGGTCGTCTCCGAGGTCAACCCGCACGCGGCGCTGATCCGCCCCAAGGGCATCATCGCCAACCCGAACTGCACCACCATGGCCGCGATGCCCGTGCTGCGCCCGCTGCACGCCGAGGCCGGTCTCGAAACGCTGACCGTGGCCACGTACCAGGCGGTGTCCGGCTCCGGTGTCGCCGGTGTCGCCGAGCTGCACGGCCAGGCGTCCAAGGTCGTCGCCGAGGCCGACAGGCTGGCCCATGACGGCGAGGCCGTGGACTTCCCCGAGCCGGCCGTCTACAAGCGTCCGATCGCCTTCAATGTGCTGCCGCTGGCCGGTTCGATCGTCGACGACGGTTCGTTCGAGACGGACGAGGAGCAGAAGCTCCGCAACGAGTCCCGCAAGATCCTGGAGATCCCGGGGCTCAAGGTGTCCGGCACCTGCGTCCGGGTCCCGGTCTTCTCCGGCCACTCGCTCCAGGTCAACGCCCGCTTCGCGCGGCCGATCAGCGTCGAGCGCGCCCATGAGCTGCTGAAGGACGCGGAGGGCGTCGAGCTCTCGGAGATCCCCACCCCGCTCCAGGCGGCCGGCAAGGACGCCTCGTTCGTGGGCCGTATCCGGGTCGACGAGACCGTCGAGCACGGCCTGGCGCTCTTCGTCTCCAACGACAACCTCCGCAAGGGCGCGGCGCTGAACGCCGTGCAGATCGCGGAGCTGGTGGCGGCCGAGCTCCAGGGCTGAGTTCCGTACGCTGCCGGGCATCCGGCTCCGTACGCGCCGACGGGCGGCCACCGGCACACGGTGGCCGCCCGTCGGCGTCCGGGGACCGGTGCGGCCCCGGCGGGCCTTCGGCGCGGGAGGGGCGGGGTCAGCCGCGCCGCACCTCGAACTGGAAGCAGCCGTACTCCACGGCCCGCACATGCACCAGCGCCACCGCCGGATCGGCGAACGCCTCGTCGAAGGCCGTGTCGAACCCGCGATCGTGGTCCGCGGGGATCTCCATCAGCCGCCCTCCCACGATCCGCCCCTCCGCGTCGTAGCGCCGGACGGTCCGCAGCGCCCCGGTCCGCGCGAAGGGGTAGCCCGCCCGCTCCGGGGCGGGGCCCCCGCACTCCTCGGCGTGGATGAAGACCGGCCCCTGTTCGTCGTACGCCCCCGGCCGGGCCCACGCCTCGGCCGCCCAGCGGCGCAGCGGCGCGTAGGAGACCAGGGCGATCCGCTCCCCCGGCTCGGCGCCGCGCAGACAGCAGCGCAGCGGGCCGCCGCTCTCCACGGCGGTGTACGGGAGGCAGGGGCGCCCCGCGTCGTCGGTGTCGCGGAGCTCCTTGAGGGCGGTGGGTCCGATGGGACGTGCCTCGTATCCGGTCATGGTTCGAGGGTGAGCGCGCCCGCCGTCCGCGTCCGGCGGAAAACGGACATCGCACTGTGTGGTGCCGCGTGGAAGGATGGCCGGAAACGCCGCATAGCAAGATCGACCGCTCCCATGTGCCGGTCGGTCCAAGTAGCACATCAAGGAGATGACCGCGTGCCTGGCACGAATCTGACCCGCGAAGAGGCACAGGAGCGGGCGCGCCTGCTGACCGTGGACGCGTACGAGATCGATCTCGATCTCTCCGGAGCGCAGGAGGGCGGCACCTACAGGTCCGTCACCACCGTGCGCTTCGACTCCGCCGAAGCCGGTGCCGAGTCCTTCATCGACCTGGTGGCCCCGGCGGTGCACGATGTCGAGCTGAACGGGAAGTCGCTCGATGTCGCCGCCGTCTTCCGTGACTCACGGATCGCACTGCCGCATCTGCTGGCGGGCACCAACGAGCTGAAGGTCGTCGCCGACTGCGCCTACACCAACACGGGCGAGGGTCTGCACCGGTTCGTCGACCCGGTCGACGAGCAGGCGTACCTGTACACGCAGTTCGAGGTGCCGGACGCGCGCCGGGTGTTCGCGAGCTTCGAGCAGCCCGACCTGAAGGCGACGTTCCGGTTCACGGTGAAGGCGCCGGAGGGCTGGACCGTCATCTCGAACTCGGCGACCCCGGAGCCGAAGGACCACGTCTGGTCCTTCGAGCCGACGCCGCGCATCTCGACGTACATCACGGCACTGATCGTCGGCCCGTACCACTCGGTGCACAGCAGCTACGAGAAGGACGGCCAGTCCGTTCCGCTCGGCATCTACTGCCGCCCGTCGCTGGCCGAGTACCTGGACGCCGACGAGATCTTCGCGGTCACGCGGCAGGGCTTCGACTGGTTCCAGGAGAAGTTCGACTACGCGTACCCCTTCGCCAAGTACGACCAGCTCTTCGTCCCGGAGTTCAACGCGGGCGCGATGGAGAACGCGGGCGCGGTCACGATCCGCGACCAGTACGTGTTCCGCTCGAAGGTGACGGACGCCGCGTACGAGGTGCGGGCCGAGACCATCCTGCACGAGCTGGCCCACATGTGGTTCGGCGACCTGGTCACCATGGAGTGGTGGAACGACCTGTGGCTGAACGAGTCGTTCGCCACGTACACCTCGATCGCCTGCCAGGCGTACGCCGAGGGCTCGAAGTGGCCGCACTCCTGGACCACGTTCGCCAACTCCATGAAGACCTGGGCGTACCGGCAGGACCAGCTGCCCTCCACGCACCCGATCATGGCGGAGATCAACGATCTCGACGACGTCCTGGTGAACTTCGACGGGATCACGTACGCGAAGGGCGCCTCGGTCCTGAAGCAGCTCGTGGCGTACGTCGGCATGGACGAGTTCTTCACGGGTGTCCAGGCGTACTTCAAGGCGCACGCCTTCGGCAACACCCGGCTTTCGGACCTGCTGGGCGCGCTGGAGAAGACCTCCGGGCGTGATCTGAAGACCTGGTCGAAGGCGTGGCTGGAGACGGCCGGGATCAACATCCTGCGCCCGGAGATCGAGACGGACGAGCACGGTCACGTCACGTCCTTCGCGGTCCTCCAGGAGGCTCCCGCCCTGCCCGCCGGTGCGAAGGGCGAGCCGACCCTGCGCCCGCACCGCATCGCGATCGGCTGCTACGACCTCGACGGGGCCGGCAAGCTGGTCCGTACGAAGCGGATCGAGCTGGACGTCGACGGCGAGCGCACGGCCGTCCCGTTCCCGGCGGACACCGCACGCCCGGCGGTCATCCTGCTCAACGACGACGACCTCTCGTACGCGAAGGTCCGTCTCGACGAGGAGTCGCTGCGGGTCGTCACCGAGCACCTCGGCGACTTCACCGAGTCCCTGCCGCGGGCCCTGTGCTGGGCCTCGGCCTGGGACATGACCCGCGACGGCGAGCTGGCGACGCGGGACTACCTCTCGCTCGTGCTGTCCGGCATCGGCAAGGAGTCGGACATCGGCGTGGTCCAGTCGCTGCACCGTCAGGTGAAGCTGGCGCTGGACCTGTACGCGGCGCCGGAGTCCCGCGAGGCGTTCCTGAACCAGTGGACGGACGCGACGCTGGCCCATCTGCACGCGGCGGAGCCGGGCAGCGACCACCAGCTCGCGTGGGCCCGCGCCTTCGCGGCGACGGCCCGCAACCCGCAGCAGCTGGACCTGCTCCAGGCGCTGCTGGACGGCACGGGGGCCATCGAGGGCCTGGCGGTCGACACCGAGCTTCGCTGGGCGTTCGTGCAGCGGCTGGCCGCGACCGGTCTGCTGGACGAGGAGGAGATCGCCGCCGAGTACGAGCGGGACAGGACGGCGGCGGGTGAGCGCCACGCGGCGTCCGCCCGTGCCGCCCAGCCCACCGCGGAGGCCAAGGCCGCCGCGTGGGCCTCGGTCGTCGAGTCCGACAAGCTCCCGAACTCCCTCCAGGAGGCGGTGATCGGCGGCTTCGTCCAGACCGATCAGCGCGAGCTGCTGGCCCCGTACACGGAGAAGTTCTTCGCCGCGGTGAAGGACGTCTGGGACTCGCGCAGCCATGAGATGGCTCAGCAGATCGCGGTGGGCCTCTACCCGGCCCTCCAGGTCTCGGAGGCCACCCTGGAGGCCACCGACGCCTGGCTCGCCTCGGCGGAGCCGAGCGCGGCCCTGCGCCGCCTGATGTCGGAGTCCCGGTCGGGCGTGGAACGCGCCCTGAAGGCCCGGACCGCGGACGCGGAGGCGGCGACCGCGTAAGCGCCGCACCACCGCATGGGTGAGGGGCGCCTCCTTCGGGGGGCGCCCCTCTCCGTCTTCCGGGCTGTCCGGGCGGCGGCTCTTCCCGGACTACTCGGGCGGCGGTGCCAGGACGAGCGGCCAGTTCTCGCCGGACCGGGCCTCCGCCACGACCTGTCCGGCCGGCGTTCCGGCGGGTGCCGTCAGTACGAGGGTGCTGTCCTGGGCCCGTGCGTACAGGCCGGGGCTGACACGGCCGCTCACACGCAGCAGCCGCAGCGCCGCCGGGTCGGCCGAGGACCGTCCGGGGAACAGCTCCGCGTCGGCCTCCAGCCCTTCGAGTACGGCGGGGTACGCCACGATGTCCACGGTCAGCAGCTCGCCGTCCAGCCGCCGCTCGGCCCAGCCGTCCGTCCGCACGAAGTAGAGGCAGCCGTCGCCCTCGTAGCCGTACGCCCCGAGCCGCGCGACGGCGCGCTCGTCCTCGGCCCCTTCCTCCGCCACGACCACGACGAGCGTCACGGAGTCCGGTTCGTCCGGATCCAGTCCGGTGCACAGCACGAGCTCTGCCATCTGCCATCCCCACGGGGGCGAAACAACGGGATCGACGGCAGACTAGCCCGTCCCGCGCGGCCTCTTCCCCGGGCGTCCCCCTCGGCCGTCCGGAGCGTGGAATCCGCCCGGCGGGCAGGCGCACGAGCGCAGCCGTCCGCCGGGCGGGAGCGGGGTGGGGCAGGAGCGCCCGACCGGATTCAGGCGCCCGACTCCTCGTAACGGCGGGCCAGTTCGGCCGTGCCGGTCTCCGTGAGCGTGCCGTGCAGGCGCATCCGGGCCACTCCGCCGTCGGGGAAG
Source organism: Streptomyces sp. NBC_01237 (assembly GCF_035917275.1). NCBI lineage: Bacteria > Bacillati > Actinomycetota > Actinomycetes > Kitasatosporales > Streptomycetaceae > Streptomyces > Streptomyces sp. NBC_01237. The sequence continues at coordinate 2,879,678 of NZ_CP108508.1, forward strand.
GTGTCGAGGCGGACGTGGGTGACCACCGCCTGGGCGCGCAGGACGAAGCGGTGGAGGGTGTCCGGCTGGAGCCGGGTGCGGGGGATGATCTCGAACCATTCGCCGGTCTCGCCGTTGCGGCCCTGGAGAGCGATCCAGCCGGCCGCGTTGCCCTTGAGGTAGGCGGTGTCGATCTCGACCGCGCGGACCGCGCCCTGGGCGGGCAGCCGGAAGCGGACCCAGTCGTTGGTGTCGCGGACCCGGCGGCGGCGGTTCTCCCAGCCGTCGTCCATCTTGCGGGAGGTGCCGGGCAGGATGATCTGGGTGGGCGAGGAGTAGAAGCGGTCCGAGGCGTCCTCGTACGTGCCGCCGTTCAGGACCGAGATCAGGTCGACGGTGCCGAGTGCGGCGAGCCACGCCGGGTCGGGGATCACCTCGCCGTGCACGCGGAGGCGGGCGATGCCGCCGTCGGGGTGCTGGCAGAGACGGATGTGGGTGTAGCGGCGGCCGCCGGTGATCTCGAAGGCGTTGGCGGCGTGGCCGCGTACGGGCGTCGGCGCGACGATCTCCTCCCACTTCACGTCGTCGGCCAGCAGCTCGTCCGGGCCGGGCGCGCCCTCGGCCGCGGTCGCCTGGACCGATACGCGCTGCGGGTAGTTGCCGCGGAAGTGCGCGGTGTCCACGACGATGCCGCGGATGATGCCGGGGGCGCCGAGCCGGACGATGGCCCAGTCGTGCTCCCCGGGGGCCGGGAAGGGATGGGCCGCGTCGGCACCGCGGCGACGGCGGGTCTCCCAGCCGTCCATGATCTTGCCCTTGTGCCCGAAGCGCTCGGGGTCGAAGACGGCGCGCTCGCGGATCAGGAGGTTCTCGCGCTCGGCGAAGAACTCGTCGTCGGCGGCGATCACGCCCGCGCCGAGGCGGCGGTCGGCGAGGTCGACGAGTTCGGTGAAGGGCAGGTCGTCGGCGGTGCGGTAGTCGGCGTACGGGTCGCCGCCGCCGTAGGGGGCCGCGTCATTGGCGTGGGGGTCGGTGTCCTGGAATGTGGTCCCGCTCGCGTCGAAGGTCATGCGACGACTGTCCTACGGCCTTACCCATCAGGTCCATCGAAAGTTTTCGCAGATGATATTCAGCTCAGCTGAACGATTCGGCCGCCCGGGTGAGCGCCTTCAGGACGCGCGCCACGGCCGGGCCCCGCTCCGCCCCCTGCCGCACCGCCGCCACCACATGGCGGCGCGGCTGGTCCGCGTCCAGGACCCGCATCACCACGCCCTCACTGCGCTCCCTCGACGCCATCCGGGGAACCAGCGCGATACCCATGCCCGCCTCGACCATGGAGAGGATCGCCGTCCAGCCGGCGGCGCTGTGGGCCTGCTCGGGCACGAAGCCCGCGGCCTCGCACGCGGCGGTGGTGATCTGCGACCAGGGGCCCGAGCCGCCGAAGATCCAGGGGTCACGGGCCAGGTCCGCCAGGCGGAGGGCGGGGGTGTGCGCCAGCCGGTGGTCCGCCGGGAGCGCCACGTCCAGCTGATCGGCCAGCAGCGGCAGCAGGGTGAAGCGGGGGTCGCGGGCCGTGGGGGCGTGCGCGGCGAGGGAGAGGGCCAGGTCCACATCGCCCGAGGTGAGCAGCTCGTACGCCTGCGCCGCCTCGGCCTCCCGTACGCGTACGTCGGGACCCGGCCGGCCCTCGGCGCGCAGGAGCCGGACCGCGGGTACGACGAGGGCGGACACCGCGGTGGAGAACGCGCCGACCCGCACCTCGCCCGCCTCACCGCGCAGATAGCCGGCCAGTTCGGCGTCGGCGCGCTCCAACTGGGCGAAGACCACCTCGGCGTGGCGGAGTACGAGGTGCGCGGCGTCGGTGAGGCGGACCCGGCGGCCCTGGGCCTCCAGGAGCGGCACCCCGAGCTGTCTGGCCAGATTGGTGAGCTGCTGGGAGACCGCGGACGGGGTCATCGACAGCGCCTCGGCGGTCGCGGTCACGGTGCCCCGGTCGCGCAGGGTGCGCAGGATGCGGAGCTTCTTCACGTCCCACTCGGTCATGGGCGCAACCTACCGGGAGGACACGCGCACCTGGACCGCCGAGCGGTCAGGGGCCTGGGCGTAGGCGCAGGCCGGGACCTGGGGTAAGCACAGGCGGGAGATTCGGCGTACACGCGGGCCGGGGCTTCGCCGGGCGCGTGGGCCACCGCACCGTGCGGGCTCGTGGACCACCGCACCGTACGGGCAGGTGGGCCGGGACATGCGAATGCGCCGCGCGGTACCTCGTACCGGCGGCGCACTCGTCAGGAGCGTGTGGGGCTAGGCCTGCTTCTTGGACTTGTCCAGGACCATGACCAGGCCCGTGATCACCAAGAACAGGGCGATGGGCGCCACGACATAGAGACCGATGGTCTCCATCGCGCTCAGGCCCGGACCCGGGTCGTCACCGTCGTCGCGGGTCAGCGCGAGCGCCGGGGACGACATGAGCAGCATCATCAGCGTCGTACCGGCCGCGACGGCGCCGGCGCGCATAGCGTTCTTCTTGTCCACGGTGCAAACGTAGCGAACGCCTAGGAGCGACGCGCGCCCGGGGGTGCCGTATGACCCTTTCGGGGTCTCAGAACGTCCATCAGGCCGTGCAGCCGGGACGAGACGGCCAGTTCCTCCAGGGTGACGGGGTGTCCCTCGGCGTCGGCGACGGGCAGCCGCCAGTTGGGGTACTGGTCCCAGGTGCCGGGGAGGTTCTGCGGGCGGCGGTCGCCCACCGTGTCGGGGAGCCAGACGCCGACCATGCGGGCGGGGGTGTCCATCAGGAACCGGTGGACGGCCCGGACAGCCGCCTCCTCGTCGCCGTCGCCCTCGGGGAGCATCCGGAGCCGGGCGAGGCAGGCCAGCCACTCGGCGGTGTCGGTGGCGTCCTCGGCCAGCTCCTGCTCCAGGGGCCGGGTGAGCAGCCCGAGGCGGTGGCGCAGCGTCACATGGTCGCCGGTCAGCCGGGCCGCGGTGGACGGCAGGTCGTGCGTGGTGGCCGTGGCCAGACAGTCCCGGCGCCAGTTCCGCGGCGGCAGCGGGCGGCCGGTGCCGTCCCAGTCGCGCTCGAACCAGAGCACGGAGGTGCCGAGCACGCCCCGCCGGGCGAGCGCCTCGCGTACGCCCGGTTCGACGGTGCCGAGGTCCTCCCCCACGACGACCGCCCCGGCCCGGTGTGCCTCCAGGACGAGCACGGCGAGCATCGCCTCGGCGTCCTGGGCGACGTAGGTCCCCTCGGTGGGCGGCCTGCCCTCGGGCACCCACCAGAGCCGGAAGAGGCCCATCACATGGTCGATGCGCAGGGCGCCCGCGTGGCCGAACAGCCCGCGCAGGAGGCCGCGGTAGGGGGCGTAGCCGGTGGCGGCGAGGGCGTCGGGGCGCCACGGGGGAAGTCCCCAGTCCTGGCCTCGCGCGTTGAAGGCGTCCGGGGGCGCGCCGATGGACATCCCCTGAGCGAAGGCGTCCTGCTGGGCCCAGGTGTCGGCGCCCGCGGGGTGCACGCCGACGGCCAGGTCGTGGACGATCCCGATCTCCATCCCGGCGTCCTCGGCGGCGCGCTGGGCGTCGGCGAGCTGAGTGGCGGTCAGCCAGGCGAGCCGGGAGTGGAAGTCGACCCGGTCCAGGAGCCCGGCGCGGGCGCGGGCGGTCCCCGCCGAGCGGGGGTCGCGCAGGGCGGCGGGCCAGGCGTGCCAGTCGGAGCCGTGCACCTCGGCGAGGGCGCACCACAGGGCGTGGTCCTCCAGTGCCTGCCCCTGCTCGGCCAGGAAGTCGCAGTACGCGGCGCGGCGGCCGGGGGTCAGCTCCACCTCGTGGATGAGCTCCAGGGCCTGCCGCTTGAGCTCCCAGACGGCGTCCCGGTCGATCAGCGCGCCCTTGTTCAGTACGGCTTCGCGCTGGGACGCGGCGTCCTGCCGGAGGTCGTCGAGGGTGGCCCGGTCCTGGACGTGCCCGTACTCGGGGATCGACTCGACCCGCAGATGCACGGGGTCGGGGAAGCGGCGCGAGGAGGGGCGGTAGGGGGACGGGTCGGTGGGTCTGCCCGGTACGGCGGCGTGGAGCGGGTTGACCTGGACGAATCCGGATCCGAGCGTCCGGCCGGACCAGGCGGCGAGGTCGGCCAGGTCACCGAGGTCGCCCATGCCCCAGGAGCGGCCGGAGAGCAGGGAGTAGAGCTGGACCAGGAAGCCGTGGGTGCGGGCGGGCGGCTGCGGGACGCGGGGCGGGGCGACGACGAGCGTGACGGTGGCGCTGCTGCGGTCCGGGGCCCGGACGTCGAGGCGGTGGACGCCGTGGGGCGGGCCGGTCCACCAGGAGGGGACCGGTGATCCCCCGGGCCCGGCGGCGGGTGCGCCCTGCGCGGGAAGTCCGCGGGTCCCCTCCGGTCCCGCCGAGGCCCCTTCCCGTACCGCGGACGCCCCTCCCAGCCCCTCCAGTACCGAGGGCAGTCCCGCAGGCCGCTCCGTCACCCGCATCCGCAGCTTCCGCGGCGCCCGGCCGTTCCCCCGGCCCGGTTCGGTCTCCGGGGTGAGGGTCAGCGTGGTGCCGGGGGGCAGCGCGGTCAGGGCGGGCGGCAGCGCCTCGCCGGACCAGACCACCAGCGTCGGCGGAAGCAGGCGCGAAGCCGCCGCCGATTCGGCGGCCGCCAGTGATTTCCGTACGGCCTCGGGGGTGCCGGCGTCCACGCCCAGCGCGGCGAGCACGGCCGTGACCGTGTCGTCGGGGACGGACACCGTGACATCCGCGGACGGGGAGTAGGAGGTGGCGACGCCATGCAGTGCGGCGAGCCGGGACAAGCCCATTCAGACTCCAGGGAACTCCATGCCCCCTGCGGTGCCGGGGGCGGTCGGCTCGCTGGTCAGAGGGGCGACGGCGGCGAGCGGTGGCTCGCTCGTGAGCGGGGTGGCGTCGGCGAGCGGGGGCTCGCTGGTCAGGGGGGCGGTGTCGGCGAACGAGGATTCACCGATCAGGGAGGAGACATCGGCGAGCGGCAGCTCGCTGATCAGCGGTGCGACCTGCGCCAGGGGAGGCTCACTGGTCAGTGGGGCCGAGCCGGCCTGGTCCGGTACCTGTTTGGAGAAGGCGGAGAGCAGAAGCTGCGCGGAAGCGGGCATGGTGGCCTCCTGGCCGTGGAGAACAGGACACAGCAGACCTACCCAGACCTGGCGGGCGCAGACGTGGACGAGACATAGGCGTTATGACAACGAGCCCAACGTGCCGTAGGTCACATTCCGTTCCCCCGTACGGCAGGTATGAGGCGTTTTCGGCCACCCCAATGCCCCCCTTACGGCCCATCAGGAACCGCACCCGCCAACACATCCGGCATATCCGACAGAACGGCCACGTGCATTGACACCCCCGGTCCCGGGTGGTGGGCTCGGAGCCCACCGGTGGGACGAGGGGAGAGCGACGTGCGGTTCGGGCGCAGAAAGCACGCGACGGCCGTCGCCGTCGCCGTGATCGGCGGACTGCTCGGGGCCGTCGCACCGGCCGCGACGGCCGCCCCCGTCGTACCCGGCCAGCCGGCCGCCACCTCGCCCGACCGCGCCGACGACGCGCGGCTGCCCTCCGTCTGGCCCCGGCCGCAGAGCATCAAGGCCGCCGGACAGGCCGTGCCGCTGGGCACCGAGGTCACCGTCGTCGCCGCCGCGGACGCCGATCCGTACGCCGTCGACGCGCTGCGCACCGTGCTGCGCGAGGCGGGCGTACGGACCCTGCACGAGGGCCTGCCCGGCCGCGGTCCGGTCGTCCGGATCGGGGGCACGGGTGCCCAGGACGCGCTGCGGACCCTGCGCGCCCCCGAACGCGCCGACCTGCCCCCGGGCGGCTACCGGATCGCCGTCGGCCGGATCGCCGGGCGCTCCACCGTCGCCCTGGACGGCATCGGCGAGGACGGCCTCTTCCACGGCGTCCAGACGCTGCGTCAGCTGGTGGGCGACGGCTCCGTGGCCGGGGTGGTGGTGCGCGACTGGCCGGGCACGGCCGTGCGCGGGATGGCCGAGGGGTTCTACGGACAGCCGTGGACCCGCGAGGAACGGCTCGCGCAGATCGCCTTCATGGGGCGCACGAAGCAGAACCGGTATCTGTACGCGGCGGGCGACGACCCCTATCGGCTGGCCCGCTGGCGCGACCCGTACCCGGCCGAGCGGCGCGCCGACTTCCGGGCGCTCGCCGAGAAGGCCCGCGCCGAACATGTGACGCTCGGCTGGGCCGTCTCCCCCGGCCAGGCGATGTGCATGGCGTCGGACGCCGACGTCAGGGCGCTGACCCGCAAGGTCGACGCCATGTGGGCGCTGGGCGTGCGGGTGTTCCAGTTGCAGTTCCAGGACGTCAGCTACAGCGAATGGCACTGCGGCCAGGACGCGGACACCTTCGGCAGCGGCCCCCGGGCGGCGGCCAGGGCGCAGGCCCGGGTGGCCGGCGCGCTCGCCCAGCACCTGGCGGACCGTCACCCCGGCGCGGCCCCGCTGTCGGTGCTGCCGACCGAGTTCTACCAGGACGGTGCCACCGACTACCGCACGGCGCTCGCCGCCGAGCTGGACAACCGGGTGCAGGTGGCCTGGACCGGAGTCGGGGTCGTGCCGAAGACCATCACCGGGGGTGAACTGGCCGGGGCGCGCGCCGCGTTCCGGCACCCGCTGGTCACCATGGACAACTATCCGGTCAACGACTACGCGCAGGACCGGATCTTCCTGGGCCCGTACACCGGCCGGGATCCGGCGGTGGCGAGCGGTTCGGCCGCACTGCTCGCCAACGCGATGGAGCAGGCGTCCGCCTCCCGCATCCCGCTGTTCACCGCCGCCGACTTCGCCTGGAACCCGAAGGGGTACCGGCCGCAGGAGTCCTGGCACGCGGCGATCGACGACCTGGCGGGCGGGGACGCCCGTACCCGGGCCGCGCTGCGGGCGCTCGCGGGCAACAGCGCGACCTCCGTGCTCGGCGGCGACGAGTCCGCCTATCTCCAGCCGCTGCTCGCCGCGTTCTGGAAGTCCCGGGCGGCGGACGCGGCGGTGCGGGACGGTGCCGCACGCGATCTGCGGGCGGCGTTCTCCGTGATGCGAGAGGCCCCCGAGCGGCTGAAGACCCCGGCGGAGGGACGGCTGGACGAGGAAGTGCGGCCGTGGACCGAGCAGCTGGCCCGGTACGGCGAGGCGGGCGAACTGACCGTCGATCTGCTCCAGGCCCAGGCGCGCGGTGACGGGGCGGCGGCCTGGCAGGCGCAGCTGGCCCTGGAGCCGCTGCGCAAGGACATCGCGGCGAGCGGCGCGACCGTCGGCAAGGGCGTGCTGGGCCCGTTCCTGGACCGGGCCCGCAAGGCGGCCGACAGCTGGAACGGCACCGACCGCACCGCCGGAACGGTCAGCCGCGACGCGGACAGCTACACCGTCCGGCTGAACCGGGCCCGCCCCGTGGAGTCCGTGACGGCGATGACGGAACCGGGCGGCGGATTCGCCGACGCGGTCCTGGAGGGCCATGTGCCGGGCGAGGGCTGGCGGACGCTGGGCCGGCTCTCGGCGAGCGGCTGGACCCAGACGGCGGCGAAGGGGCTGCGGGCGGACGCGATCCGCGTCCGCCTGCCGGAGAGCGCCAGCACCGCTCCCCCCTCCTTCATGAGCCCCGCCCTGCCGGCCGCTCCCCTGGTGGACCGGGGTGCGCCGAAGGTGCGCGGCCTGATCCCGTGGTTCGGTGACGAGCCCGCGGCCAAGCTCGATCTCGTGCGCGGGGTGACGGACGCGGAGATCGGCGGCGGCACGCAGCGCGTGGCGGCCCGGCTGGCCGCGCAGCGCCCCGCCGAGGTACGGGGCGAGCTCACCGCCAAGGCGCCCAAGGGCATCGAGGTGAAGGTCCCGAAGCGGACGACGGTGCCGCGCGGCTCGCGTACCGACGTCCCCGTGGACATCACCGTCCCGGCGGACACCCCGGCCGGCGAGTACGAGGTGCCGTTCACCTTCGGGGGCGAGGAGAGCACGCTGACCGTCCGGGCCTTCCCGCGCACGGCGGGGCCCGATCTGGCGCGTACGGCCAGGGCGTCCTCGTCCGGGGACGAGACCCCGGACTTCCCCGCCTCGGCGGCCTCCGACGGCGATCCCGCCACCCGCTGGTCCTCACCGGTCGAGGACGGCGCCTGGTGGCAGGCCGAACTGGCCGAGCCGGCCCGGCTCGGCCAGGTGGTGCTGCACTGGCAGGACGCGTACGCCTCCCGCTACCGCATACAGGTCTCCGCGGACGGCCGCACCTGGCGCACGGCGGCGACCGTGCGGGAAGGCGGGGGCGGGCGCGAAGCGGTGCGGATGGACGCGAAGGACACCCGTTTCCTCCGGATCCAGGGCGACGGCCGGGCGACCGAGTACGGCTACTCCCTCTGGTCGGTGGAGGCGTACGCCGTCGCCCCGTAGCGGTGCACCGTCGCCCGCGGGCGCACGCCGTGGCTCCACGGCGGCGACGCCGGGACGACGAAGGCCCGGGTCTCAGGCGGAAACGCCGTCGATCCGGGCCATCACGTCGTCCGCGCCGAACGGTTGCAAATACGGCAGCCAGCGCGGGTCGCGGTGTCCGGTCCCGATGATCCGCCAGGCCAGCCCGGTCGGCGGGGCGGGCTGATGGCGCAGCCGCCAGCCCAGCTCGGGCAGATGCCGGTCGGCCTTGACGTGGTTGCAGCGGCGGCAGGCCGCCACCACGTTGTCCCAGGCGTGCTGACCGCCGCGGCTGCGCGGAATGACATGGTCGACGCTGGTCGCGGCGGCTCCGCAGTACATGCAGCGCCCGCCGTCCCTGGCGAACAGCGCGCGGCGCGTCAGGGGAACGGGCCCCCGGTAGGGGACCCGTACGAAGCGCTTGAGGCGGACGACACTGGGCGCCGGCAGAGCACGGGTGGCGCTGTGCAGGAAGGAGCCGGACTCCTCCAGGCAGATCGCCTTGTTCTCCAGCACGAGGACGAGCGCGCGACGGAGCGGTACGACGCCGAGCGGCTCGTACGACGCGTTGAGAACCAGGACGTGCGGCACGTGGATGCCTCCTTGTACGCCGGCGGCGCGTGGCTCGCGCCGGGACGATCCGATCTCAGTCTCTCCTCCTGCCTGGTCCAAGCGCCACCACGTGCGGGTAACGGGCCGGGAGGATTTTTCTCACCACCGCCCGGACGGGGCGCCGGAGCCCGCCGGAACAGGTGCTTCACCGGGGTGGCCGCCCGCACTGTGCGATCGGCCACACTCACTCCGTTCCCAGGTGAGACGTGTCTCTCCCCGGAAAGCGGCAACGATCCACTCCACCGGCTTCGTTAGTGTGGTTGGTCAGCCGTCGCCCCCTGTTGGAGGTTCCCACCGTGTCCCTGTCCGTCCTCTTGGCCGTAGCCCCGTCACCCGAGCCGGGCGGCTCGCTGGACGAAGCCGCCAAGCAGGCCGGCAACGCCGCGGGCTGGGTCGAGGAGAACTGGTCCACCTGGCTGAACACCGGTCTGCGCATTCTGCTCATCGCGGCGATCGCGATCGTGCTGCGCTACGTGATCCGCCGGGCCCTGACCAACCTGATCGAGCGGATGAACCGCAGCGCCCAGGCGGTGGAGGGCACCGCGCTGGGCGGCCTGCTGGTCAACGCGGAGCGCCGCCGTCAGCGCTCGGAGGCCATCGGCTCCGTCCTGCGCTCGGTGACCTCGTTCCTGATCCTGGGCACGGCCGCCCTGATGATCCTGGGCGCGTTCCAGATCAATCTGGCGCCCCTGCTGGCCTCGGCGGGTGTCGCCGGAGTGGCGCTGGGCTTCGGCGCGCGCAACCTCGTCACCGACTTCCTGTCCGGGGTGTTCATGATCCTGGAGGACCAGTACGGCGTCGGCGACACGGTCGACGCGGGCGTCGCCTCCGGCGAGGTCATCGAGGTGGGCCTGCGGGTCACCAAGCTGCGCGGCGACAACGGTGAGATCTGGTACGTCCGCAACGGCGAGGTGAAGCGGATAGGCAACCTCAGCCAGGGCTGGTCCACCGCCGGGGTCGATGTGACGGTGCGCCCCACGGAGAATCTGGACCGGGTCCGCAAGGCGATCACCGCCGCCGCGGAGACCATGGCCAAGGAGGACCCGTGGGCGGAGCGGCTGTGGGGCCCGGTGGAGGTCCTCGGCCTGGACGCCGTGCTGCTGGACTCCATGACGGTCCGGGTCACCGCGAAGACGATGCCGGGCAAGGCGCTGGGAGTGGAGCGGGAGCTGCGCTGGCGGATCAAGCAGGCGCTGGACGAGGCGGGCATCCGGATGGTCGGGACCATGCCGGTCCAGACGGACGGCGAGACGGTCCCGGACCCGACGGCCGGGATGGCCGCCCCGTCCGCGTACGCCTCGTCGACCTCGCCGCAGTCGATGGCCGCGACCCCGATAGCGCCACCGAGCATCACGAAGTAACACCCGCCCGTCAGCACGGTCCAGGGGCGCCCCGCGGCGGTTCGCGGGGCGCCCCCGGACCGTTCGGCGGGTGCGATCACGGTTCCAGGTAACGCTTTGGTTGCCACAGGGGTGTGAACCATTGACGGTCCGGTGACCAGCGCCATACCGTCCTCTCACCGAATAGGAAAGTTTCCTAACAGAGGGCGGTGCATCGATCATGGCGGGAACCACACCGGGTACCCCGGGTACGCCACGCGTCCTGCGCGCCATGAACGACCGGGCCGCCCTCGACCTGCTCCTGGAACACGGCCCGCTCTCCCGGACGAAGATCGGGAAGCTGACCGGGCTGTCCAAGCCCACCGCGTCCCAGCTGCTGGCCCGGCTGGAGGCGGCCGGTCTGGTCGTGGCCACCGGGACCAGCGAGGGGCGCCCCGGGCCCAACGCGCAGCTGTACACCGTGAACGCGCGGGCCGCCCATGTCGCCGGGCTCGATGTGAACGCCCAGCGGATCGTCGCCGCGGTCGCCGATGTGACCGGTGAGACCGTCGGCGAGTTCGAGCTGCGCACCCCCGGCCGGCGCGCCGACAGCGTGGTGCGCCAGGTGACCGAAGCGCTGGACGGCGCGGTCAAGGACGCCGGGCTCACCCGCTCCGACGTGCACCGCGTGGTCATCGGCACGCCGGGCGCCTTCGATCCCGGCACCGGCCGCCTGCGGTACGCCTCGCACCTGCCCGGCTGGCACTCCGGCACGCTGCTGGACGAGCTGGCCGCGTTCCTGCCGATGCCGGTGGAGTACGAGAACGACGTGAACCTGGTCGCCGTGGCCGAACAGCGGCTCGGCGCGGCCCGCGGCAACGAGGACTTCGTCCTGCTGTGGAACGAGGAGGGCCTCGGCGCCGCCCTCGTCATCAACGGACGGCTGCACCGCGGCTTCACCGGCGGCGCGGGCGAGGTCGGCTTCCTGCCGGTGCCGGGCACTCCGCTCGTACGCCAGGTGGTGAAGGCCAACAGCGGCGGCTTCCAGGAACTGGCGGGCGCCCAGGCGCTGCCGCGGCTGGCGCGGACACTCGGCATCGACACCCCTCAGACGCCCTACCCCGAGGTCGCCGCCGCCCTGCTGGTACGGGCCACCGCCGCGTACGAGCAGGACGAGCCGCTGACCGAGCTGCTGCGCCAGTACGCCCAGCGGCTCGCCACCGGTCTCGCCTCCGTCACCGCCGTACTCGACCCCGGGCTGATCGTGCTCTCCGGTGAGCTGGTCTCCGCGGGCGGCGAGCTCCTGCGGTCCCTGATCCAGTCCGAGCTCGCCGAACTCGCCGCCTCCCGGCCCCGTCTCGTCCTGGGCGAGATCGACCGGCATCCGGTCCTGCGGGGTGCCCTGGAAAGGGCCCTCTCCGATACCCGCGACGAAGTGTTCGACACCTCGCGCTGATCCGCCGCACCGCCCTCCCCTCTTCTTTCCTCTCCTCATTTCCCCGCTCGTCCCCTGCTTCCATCCCCTGTCCCTGTCCCTGGGAGTCCCGTCATGCGCAAAAGCCGTCTGACCACCACCGCCGCTGTCGCCGTCGCCGCGATCTCGGTTCTTGCCACCGCGTGTACCGGCCAGTCCGAGTCCGCCGCGACCGACGATCCGAACGCGAAGACCACGATCAACTTCTGGCACGGCTGGAGCGCGCCCGCCGAGGTCAAGGCGGTCCAGGACAACGTCGACCGGTTCGAGAAGGCCCACCCGAACATCGAGGTCAACGTCGTCGGGAACATCAACGACGACAAGCTGAACCAGTCGCTGCGCGCGGGCGGTTCGAAGGGCCCCGACGTGGTGTCCTCCTTCACCACGTCCAATGTCGGCAAGTTCTGCTCGTCCGGCGCGTTCGCCGATCTGAAGCCCTTCATCGAGAAGTCGAAGCTCGACCTGGAGAAGACCTTCCCGAAGGTCCTGCTGGACTACACCCAGTTCGAGGGCAAGCGCTGCGCCCTGCCGCTGCTCGCCGACGCGTACGGGCTGTACTACAACAAGGACGCCTTCGAGAAGGCCGGGATCGCCGCGCCGCCGAAGACGATGTCCGAGCTGGCGAGCATCGCGAAGAAGCTGACCGTCGAGAAGGGCGACAGCTACCAGCAGCTCGGCTTCATGCCGACCTTCCACGGCTACGAGACGGTCGCCGACCACTACATGTCCTCGTGGGACCACAAGTACTTCGACGAGAGCGGCAAGTCCAACATCGCCAAGGACCCGTCCTTCGCGAAGATGTTCACGTACCAGAAGAAGCTGGTCGCCGACCTCGGCGGCTACGACAAGCTGGAGAAGTACCGCGGCACCTTCGGTGACGAGTGGGGCTCCAAGCACCCCTTCCAGACCGGTCAGGTCACCATGCAGCTGGACGGCGAGTGGCGGCTGGGCATGGCCGAGGACGCCAAGGTGCCGTTCGAGATCGGTGTCGCGCCGATGCCCGTCGCCGACGACGAGGCCGACAGCTACGGCAAGGGCTTCCTGTCCGGCACGATCATGGGCATCGCCCCGGCCAGCAAGAAGCAGAACGCCGCCTGGGAGCTGGTCAAGTTCATGACCAGCGACACCAAGGCCGTCGTCGACTTCGCCAACGGCATCCGCAACGTGCCCTCCACCTTCGAGGCGCTGAAGTCGCCCGACCTGGAGTTCGACCCGCGCTTCAAGACCTTCCTGGACATCGCCCAGCACCCCAAGTCCAACACCCCGGACGGGGCCATCAACGGCGCGACGTACCAGCAGACCATCCAGGACTTCGGCTACCAGTACGAGAAGGGCGCGGTGAAGGACCTCCAGGCCGGCCTGGAGAAGACCGCGAAGCAGATCGACACCGACATCGCCAAGGCTAAGTAGCAGCACGATGACAACGCACACGCTCCGCTCCAAGCGCCGCAGGTCGGCCCTTCGGACAGCGGCCTTCATGTCGCCGTGGCTGATCGGGTTCACCGTCTTCTTCGCGTACCCGATGATCTCGACCGTCTACTTCTCCTTCATGGACTACGACGGTTTCGGTGCGCCGGTCTTCAACGGCCTCACGAACTGGAGGTACGTCTTCGAGGACTACCCCATGTTCTGGCCGTCGCTGCGCAACACGCTCTGGCTGGTCCTCGTCATGGTCACCTGCCGGGTCGTCTTCGGCCTCGGCATCGGCATGCTGATCACCAAGATCAAGTCGGGTACGGGCGTCTTCCGTACCCTGTTCTACCTGCCGTACCTGGCGCCGCCGGTCGCCGCGACGCTGGCCTTCGTCTTCCTGCTCAACCCCGGGACGGGGCCGGTCAACTCGATCCTCGGCGACCTGGGGCTGCCGACGCCCGGCTGGTTCAACGACGACTCCTGGTCCAAGCCGGCGCTCACCATGCTCGCGGTGTGGGGCATCGGCGACCTGATGGTCATCTTCATGGCCGCGCTGCTGGACGTGCCGACGGAGCAGTACGAGGCCGCCGAGCTGGACGGCGCCTCGCCCTGGCAGAAGTTCCGCTTCGTCACGCTGCCGAACATCTCGCCGATCGTGCTGTTCGCCGTGGTCACCGGAGTGATCCAGGCGATGCAGTACTACACACAGCCGCTGGTCGCGGGGAAGGTCGCCTCCGGCATCATCGGCGGCTCCGGCCAGGCCTTCGAGCCGGGCTATCCCGACAAGTCGACACTGACGCTTCCGCAGCTCGTCTACAACCTCGGCTTCCAGCGCTTCGACTACGGCTCCGCCTGTGTCGTCGCCCTCGTCCTGTTCGCCCTGGCCATGACCTTCACCGCGCTGCTGATGCGCGGCCGCAACAACCTTCTCCAGGCCGGTGACTGAGTCATGACCCAACTCCTCGACAAGCCCGCCGTCCAGGTGACCGACGGTCCCACGCCCGCCGCGCGCACCGCCCGCCGCAAGGCACTGCTGCACTGGATCGCCGTGCACTCGCTCGGGGTCGCGGCCGCGCTCTTCTTCGTGCTGCCGTTCGTCTTCGTGGTGCTGACCTCGTTGATGACCGACCAGCAGGCGCTGACCCGCGACCTCACCCCGAACACCTGGGAGTGGGGCAACTACAAGCAGGTCTTCGACACTCCGGGCTTCCTGACCTGGTGGCGCAACACCCTGCTGTACGCGGGGGTCGGCACCGTGCTGACGGTGGTGTCGTCCGTGCCCGTGGCGTACGCGCTCGCCAAGTTCCGCTTCCGCGGCCGCAAGCTGTCGCTGATGCTGGTCATCTCGATGATGATGCTGCCGCCGCAGGTCGTCATCATCCCGATGTACCTGTTCTGGGCCAAGCAGCTGGACCTGTCCGGCACCCTCTGGCCGCTGATCATCCCGATGGCCTTCGGTGACGCGTTCTCCATCTTCCTGCTGCGGCAGTTCCTCCTGACCATCCCCAACGAGTACCTCGACGCGGCCAAGGTCGACGGCTGCGGCGAATTCCGCACGCTGATCAGAGTCGTTCTGCCGATGGCCAAGCCCGGCATCGCGGCGATCGCGCTGTTCCAGTTCTTCGCCGCCTGGAACGACTACTTCGGCCCACAGATCTACGCCTCCGAGAACCCGGCCGCCTGGACGCTCAGTTACGGCCTCGAATCCTTCAAGGGCGCGCACCACACGAACTGGAATCTGACCATGGCCGCGACCGTACTGGTCATGGCCCCCGTGATCGCCGTCTTCTTCTTTGCCCAGAAGGCATTCGTCGAGGGCGTCACACTGACCGGAGTAAAGGGCTGACCATGAAGCTCGCAGTAGTTGGTGGCGGGTCCACCTACACACCTGAACTGATCGACGGCTTCGCGCGGCTGCGCGACACCCTGCCGGTCGAGGAGCTCGTGCTCGTCGACCCGGCGGCCGACCGGCTGGAGCTGGTCGGCGGCCTGGCCCGGCGGATCTTCGCCAAGCAGGGCCACCCGGGGCGGATCACCACCACCTCCGACCTGGACGCGGGCGTCGCCGACGCCGACGCGGTCCTGCTCCAGCTGCGCGTCGGCGGACAGGCCGCCCGCAACAAGGACGAGACATGGCCGCTGGAGTGCGGCTGCGTCGGCCAGGAGACCACCGGTGCCGGTGGCCTCGCCAAGGCGATGCGCACGGTGCCCGTCGTCCTCGACATCGCCGAGCGGGTCCGCCGCTCGAACCCGAACGCCTGGATCATCGACTTCACCAACCCGGTCGGCATCGTCACCCGGGCGCTCCTCCAGGCCGGGCACAAGGCCGTCGGCCTGTGCAACGTGGCGATCGGCTTCCAGCGGAAGTTCGCCGCGCTGCTCGACGTCACCCCCGGCGAGGTCCACCTGGACCACGTCGGACTGAACCACCTGACCTGGGAGCTCGGGGTGCGCCTGGGCGGCCCCGACGGCGAGAACGTCCTGCCGAAGCTGCTCGCCGAGCACGGCGACGCCATCGCGGACGACCTGCGCATGCCGCGCGCCATCGTGGACCGGCTGGGCGTCGTCCCCTCGTACTACCTGCGGTACTTCTACGCGCACGACGAGGTCGTCCGGGAGCTCGGCACCAAGCCGTCCCGGGCCGCCGAGGTCGCGGCGATGGAGAAGGAACTCCTGGAGATGTACGGCGACCCGGCCCTGGACGAGAAGCCGGCCCTGCTCGGCAAGCGCGGCGGCGCCTTCTACTCGGAGGCGGCCGTGGACCTGGCGGCCTCGCTGCTCGGCGGCGGCGGTTCCGCGGTGCAGGTGGTCAACACGTACAACAACGGGACGCTGCCGTTCCTGGCGGACGACGCGGTGATCGAGGTGCAGGCCCGGATCGACGGCACGGGCGCGACCCCGCTCGCCGTCCCGGCGCTGGACCCGCTGTACGCCGGTCTGATCGGTCATGTCACGGCGTACGAGGACCTCGCCCTGGAAGCCGCGCTGCGCGGCGGCCGGGACCGGGTCTTCAAGGCGCTGCTCGCCCATCCGCTGGTCGGCCAGTACGAGTACGCCGAGGGCCTCACCGACCGGCTGATCGCGCACAACCGGGAGCACCTCGCGTGGGCGTGAACGTCTCGGTCGTCGCCATCGACGCGGGGAACAGCAAGACCGATGTGGCTCTGATCGGCGAGGACGGAAGCGTGCTGTCCACGGCCCGGGGCGGCGGCTTCCAGCCGCCCGCCGTCGGGGTGACGGCGGCCGTGGACGTCCTGTCCTCGATCCTGGACCGTGCGGTCGCCGCCGCCGGCGGGCCCATCGGGAACATCGGGCATGTGTCCGCGTGTCTGGCCAACGCCGATCTCCCGGTCGAGGAGGCGGAGCTGACCGAGGCTCTGCTCGCCCGCGGCTGGGCCGGCACGGTGGAGGTGCGCAACGACACCTTCGCGATACTGCGGGCCGGGGTGGACGAGCCGCGGGGCGTCGCCGTGGTCTGCGGCGCCGGGATCAACTGTGTCGGCATGGTGCCGGACGGGCGCACCGCCCGCTTCCCCGCGATCGGCCGCATATCCGGTGACTGGGGCGGCGGTTCGGGGCTGGCCGAGGAGGCCCTGTGGCTGGCCGCGCGGGCCGAGGACGGCCGCGGTGAGCCGACGGAACTGGTCCGTACGCTGCCCGGCCACTTCGGGCTCGACTCGATGTACGCGCTGATCGAGGCGCTGCACCGGGGGCGGATTCCCTACGAGCGGCGCCATGAGCTGACCCCGGTGCTGTTCGCCACGAGTGCGGCCGGTGACCCGCTGGCGGGCTCCGTGGTGGACCGGCTGGCCGAGGAGGTCGTCGCGATGGCCTCGGTGGCGCTGACCCGGCTCGGTCTGCTGGACGAGGAGGCGCCGGTGCTCCTGGGCGGCAGTGTGCTGGCCGCACGCCACCCGCAGCTGGACGCCAGGATCGCCGAACTCCTCGCGGTCCGGGCCCCGAAGGCGGTGGTCCGGGTGGTGTCGCAGCCGCCGGTCCTGGGGGCCGCGCTGCTCGGCCTGGACCACGTGGGTGCGGCGCCCGAGGTGCACCGGAGGCTGCGCGCCCAGTACACCTGACACACTGGACACTCCCGTGGGGCGTCTCACCGCGTTCGCGCCGTGAGGCGCCCCCGGGCGTGAGGGAACCGATCAGTGGTCCCGAACGTGTTCCTGGTGGGGATCCGGTCCGCTTCGGGGATGCTTCGGCAGCGCTGACGGGGATGTTTCGGGGCTTGTTACGGCGATCGTCTTGATCGCCCGCGCTCGCCCTGATCGAATGCGTGGACCGATGCACGATCCAGGCGTTCTCCGTATGGACTCCGTTCCCTGCGGCCATACTTCTGGCCGGGCACCAGTCCTCCGATCGGCCGGGGGGCCGGGCCGTCGTCAGTGACCGAGGGGGAGGCCGAGTGACATACCCGCCGATCGGGGGCTCGCAGGCGGAGCGCGCACCGGCTCAGCCGTCCGCGCCCGGCGAACTGTCCGCGCCCGTACCCGCGCAGCGCCGCGGTGCCTGGACCGGGCGGACGGAGCGGCTGCGGGCCGCGGCGACGACCGAGCCCGGCCGGCTCCAGATCATCGGAGCCGTACTGGCGCTGCTGGTCGTGGCGTTCGGGGCGGTGACCGCCCTGGAGATCTCGGACCGTGCCGCCGCGGCCGATGACGTCGTCAGCCGCAGTCAGCCGCTGAGCGCGGACGCGGCGGCCGTCTACCGCTCGCTCGCCGACGCGGACACGATGGCGGCGAGCGGCTTCCTGGCGGGTGCCCAGGAGCCCAGGGATGTGCACGAGCAGTACGAGAAGGACATCAAGGACGCCTCGCGGCTGCTGGTGAGCGCCGCGGCGAACACGGACTCCACCACCACGTCCGGGCACGAGATCACCACACTGAACGAACTGCTCCCGGTCTACACCGGACTGATCGAGCGGGCCCGCGCCAACAACCGGCAGGGTCTGCCGCTGGGCGGGGCCTACCTCCGGTACGCGAACCAGAAGATGACCGACGAGATGCTGCCCGCCGCCGAGCGGCTGTACGTCGCGGAGACCGGGCGGCTCGGCCGCGACTCCGCCGACGCCCGGCGGTCTCCGTACCTCTCGCTGCTGACCGGGATCGTGGCGCTGGGCGCGCTGGTGTGGATGCAGCGGCGCAACTACCGTCGCACGAACAGGGTCTTCAACCACGGCCTGCTGGCGGCGACGGCCGCGACGACCGTGCTGCTGCTGTGGCTGGCGGTGGGGCATACGGTGGCGCGTACCGAAGTGCGTGCCGCGATGGCCCACGGGCAGGAGTCACTCGATGTCCTCAACAACGCGCGGATCAACTCGCTGAAGGCGCGCGCCAATGAGAACCTCACCCTGGTCGCCCGCGGTGCCGTACTGACCGCGGACGGCACCGGCGACAAGTACGAGACCGACTACACCTCGGGCATGAAGGCCCTCGACGCGCAGTTGAAGAGGGCCGAGAAGCTCGCCGACGACTTCCGGGGGAGCGAGCCGGTGGCGAAGGCCATCACCAGTGTGTCCGAGTGGCAGGACCGCCACCGCAAGGCCCGTGCGACCGACGACCAGGGCGACTACGAGGGTGCCCTGGTGCAGATCATCGGCACGCGGGACTCCACGGGCCAGTCGTTCCAGCGCGTGGACTCGGCGCTCGAAAAGGCGCTCGCCGTCGAGCAGGACGAGTTCACCAGGTCGGCGGCCGACGGACGCGGGGCGCTGGGCGGGCTGCCGGTCGGGGCCGGCGCCCTGGCCGTGCTCGGCGCGGCCGCCGCCGTCCTCGGGGTCAACCGCAGGCTCTCGGAGTACCGGTGAGAGGGGCAGCGATGACCGGGGTGAAGGACTGGGCGGCGCGCGGCGGGCTGCGTGGCTGGGGCGGGGTGACGGGCATGGCCGTGGCCTGTGCCCTCACGGCCTCGCTCACCCTGCTGCCCCTCTCCCACGGCGGCGCCGATCCCTTCGGCGTGAACACCGCGGGCCCGGGGGCGGCCTCGGCGCTGCCCGCACGGGCCGACGCCTGCACCGACCCGGAGGCGAGTCTGCCGCCGTCGAGCGCGGGCGGGCCGAGCATCGAGAAGATCCGCAAGCGCGGCAAGCTGATCGCCGGCGTGGACCAGAACAGCTTCCGGTGGGGCTATCGCAACCCGGACACCGGCACGCTCGAAGGCTTCGACATCGACCTGGTGCGGGCCATCGCGGGCAACATCCTGGGCGACCCCGACGCGGTGATCTTCCGGGCCATTCCCACCAACCAGCGCATAGCGGCCCTGGAGCACGACCGGGTCGACGTCGTCGTACGGACGATGACGATCAACTGCAAGCGGCTGGACCAGGTCTCCTTCTCCACGGCCTACTTCCAGGCCGGGCAGCAGGTGCTGGCCCCGAAGGAATCGGCGATCACGGGGTACGACTCCTCGCTGAAGGGGAAGCGGGTCTGCACCGCCGAGGGCTCCACCGCGTACGAGGCGCTGGAGAAGCAGTCCTACGGCGCGGTCTTCAAGGACGAGTCCGACGGCACCGAGCGGGACAAGGACCAGCTGACCGTGCCCAATCAGCTGGACTGCCTGGTCCGTCTCCAGCTCGGTGAGGTCGACGCCGTCGTCACGGACAACGCCCTGGCGGCCGGCCAGGCCGCGCAGGACCCGGCGGTGGTCCTCAAGGGCGCCCCGTTCACCACCGAGTACTACGGCGTGGCGACGAAGAAGGGCGCGAACGACCTGGTGGCCCGCGTCAACGCCGTGCTGGACGACTATCGCCGGGGCGGGAAGGACAGCGACTGGATGGTGTCGTACCGCGCGTGGCTGGCGACCGGACTGCCCGGCATCGAGGCACCGCCCGCGCCCAAGTACCGGAGCAACTGATCCCGTCCGGGCCCACCGGCCCGGCGGGGAGAGCGGAGAGGTGATCGATGGGCGTGGCGGGATCCTTCCCCGGCTTCGCGGGGAAGCCCCCCGGCCCGGTCATGGACCGGGACGAGGCGGACCGTGCGCTGGCCCGGCTCGGCGCGGAGCACGAGGCGATCGAGACCTCGCTCCTCGCCCTGCAGGACCATGCCGGCCGCCGGCTCCTGGAGGGCGCCGAGCTGACCGGGGTGACCCGGGACCGCTGGGCCACGACCGACCGGGCGATCACGCTGCTGTGGGGGTACTTCGACGCCTACGCGGGGGCGCTCGCCCTGGCCCGCGAGGTGCGGGCCCGCAGGCGCTACCCGAACCGGGACGACCTGGTGGCCCTGACCGGGCTGCTGCGCGGCGACGACATCACCGTGGCGAACACCGCGGCGGTGCCCGATGCCTCGATCACCGGCCCGGCCCGGCTCTCCGAGCGGTTCACGCTGGAGGAGCTGGTGAGCCGGATGAACGAGCTGTACGCGCGTTCGCTGGACATGGTCGTCGCCTCGGACTCCGTCTGGTCCGCGCTGCCCGCCCGGATAGATCTGCTCGCCGCCGAACTGCACCGGACGCGCTCGCTGGCGCACTCGGTGGGGGTGCGCCCCGGTGAGCATCCGGCGGGCGACGACCTGGCGGAGATCACCCAGGAGCTGACCACGCTGCGGACGCAGGTGATCTCCGACCCGCTGGCGTTCTGGCTGCCGGGCCCCGGCAGCGCGGCGCCCGGCGGCGGCCGTCCGGACACCACCCGCTACGACCGGGCGGCCAGGGCGCTGGAGGATGTGCGCCGGGAGATCGAGGCGGTGCTCGCGGTCCGGCAGGACGCCGAACAGCGCCTGGTCCAGCTGCGGGACGTGCTCTCGCGGGCGGACCGCACCCTGGCCGAGGCGCGCTCGGCGCGCGGTGAGGTGCTGGCGAAGATCGCCGCGTCCGAGGTGCCCGCGGTCAGCGGCCCGCCGACGGCGTTGCAGGAGCGGCTCGCGGCCGCGTCCGACTACCGCAGGTACGCGCAGTGGCACCGGCTCTCACCGCTCCTGGAGTCACTGGAGCGGGAGGCCGAGGACGAGTTGATGCGGGCCCGTGCATCACTGACGTCCGTCACGGCGCCGCTCGCGGTCCGTGCGGAGCTGCGCGGCCGGCTCGACGCGTACAAGGCGAAGGTGGCCCGGCACGGTCTGGCGGAGGACCCGGTGCTGATCGAGCGGTACGACGCCGCGCGCCGGATGCTGTGGAGCGCCCCGTGCGATCTGCGGGTCGCCGGGCAGGCGGTGCTGCGTTATCAGCAGGCGGCCGCGGAACTGCTGACACCGCAGCGGCCGTCCTCACCCGAGGACCGGCGGGGCGAACAGGGGGAGACACGATGAGTACGCAGTGCCAGCGCCCCGCGTGCGAGGGCGCCTACGAGGACATGGGCGGCGGTGAGCTGTACTGCGACACCTGCGGTCTGGCACCGGTGGTCCCGTCGACGGGGTCTCCCCTGTCCGGGCAGCACCGGGAAGCCGGCGACGGGACGGTCGCCTCGCCGCCCACGGGCATCGCGGGCGGCGGCCGGGCCGGCAGCCGCAGCACGTCACAGCGGTCGAGTTCGCGTGCCTCCTCCCGTGCCTCGTCCCGCTCGTCGACCTCACGGCGTTCCGTCTCCGGGCGGCTGTCGCGCTCGCTGTCCGGTGCCTCGACGTCCCGTTCGGTGTCGGTGCGCTCCTCGGGGACCGCGTCCGGCTCCTCCGGCCGGGGCAGGCTGGGCGTGGGCCTGGTGCAGGTCCCGGACGTGCCGCGTCCCGATCCGCGTACCGCCGTGATGGAGAATCCCGAGGTCCCCGAGCGCAAGCGGTTCTGTTCGCGCTCCGACTGCGGGGCCCCGGTGGGCCGCGCACGCGGCGAACGGGCGGGCCGCACCGAGGGGTTCTGCACCAAGTGCGGCCACCCCTACTCCTTCGTGCCGAAGCTGCGCGGCGGTGACATCGTGCACGGGCAGTACGAGGTCGCGGGCTGTCTGGCGCACGGCGGTCTCGGCTGGGTCTACCTCGCGGTGGACCGTGCCGTCTCCGACCGCTGGGTGGTCCTCAAGGGCCTGCTGGACACCGGGGACCAGGACGCGATGGCGGCGGCCATATCGGAGCGCCGCTTCCTCGCGGAGATCGAGCACTCCAACATCGTCCGCATCTACAACTTCGTCGAGCACCTGGACCAGCGGACCGGTTCGCTCGACGGCTACATCGTGATGGAGTACGTCGGCGGCAAGGCGCTCAAGGAGATCGCGAACGAGCGCCGCACCCCGGCCGGTAAGCGGGACCCGCTGCCGGTCGAGCAGGCGTGCGCGTACGGGATCGAGGCCCTGGAGGCGCTCGGTCATCTGCACAGCCGGAATCTGCTGTACTGCGACTTCAAGGTCGACAACGCGATCCAGACCGAGGGCCAGCTCAAGCTGATCGACATGGGCGCGGTGCGCCGGATGGACGACGAGGAGTCGGCCATCTACGGCACCGTGGGCTACCAGGCGCCCGAGGTCGCGGAGGTCGGCCCGTCGGTCGCCTCCGACCTGTACACGGTCGCGCGGACGCTCGCGGTGCTCACGTTCGACTTCCAGGGGTACACGAACGTCTTCGTGGACTCGCTGCCGGACCCGGACAACATCGAGGTGTTCCGGACGTACGAGTCGTTCTACCGGCTGCTGGTGCGGGCCACCGACCCGGATCCGGCGCGGCGGTTCGCCTCGGCGACGGAGATGGCCGAGCAGCTGACGGGAGTGCTGCGCGAGGTCGTGTCGCTCCAGACGGGGCGGCCGAGGCCGGCGCTGTCGACACTCTTCGGTACGGAACTGCGGGTGACGGACACGGAGCTGTTCTTCGAGCTGACGCAGGATGTGTCGCGCCTGGGTGTCCGGGCCGATCCGCCGGGCGGCGGGCGGCCGGGCCGGCGCAAGCGCCGTGCGGGCGCGGCGGCCGGTGCCGCGGTGCCGGTCCCCCCGGGGGCGGCCGCGACGGCGGTGGCGAGCGCGCTGCCGGTGGGCGCACAGCCCGCGGGCCCGCCCCCGCCGGGGTACCGCGCTCCGGGGGGCGCTCCGCTGTCGGCGCCGGTCACCCATGTACAGGGAGGCCGGGGCGGCGGTCCGGGGAGCGGCGCCGGAGCCGGTGCCGCTCTCGCGTACGCGCAGCCGCAGGCCGTGGTTCCGGCGCCCCGGACGGCGCCCGCCGGTCCGTCGGGGGCGTCCGCCCGGCGCGGTCTCCGGCTCCCCGGGCTCGACGCGCGGGGCACCTCGCTCGCGCTGCCGGTGCCCCGGGTCGACGCCGACGACCCCAACGCCGGCTTCCTCGCCGGGGTGATGGCGTCCGCGCCCGCCGAGCTGATCGCCGCGCTGCACGCCGTGCCCGCCGCCTCGCTGGAGACGCGGCTGCGGGAGCTGCGGGCCCGGCTGGAGATGAGCGAACCGGACGCCGCCGCACGGGCCCTGAGCACGCTGGAGGGGCAGCACCCGGACGACTGGCGGGTCGTCTGGTACCGGGGCATCACCTCGCTGGTGACCGGGGACAACGAGGTCGCCGCGCTGTCCTTCGACGCGGTCTACGACGCCTTTCCCGGGGAGCCCGCGCCCAAGCTGGCGCTGGGCATCTGCGCCGAGGTGCTGGGTCAGCTGGACAACGCCGCCGAGTACTACCGTCTGGTGTGGACGACCGATCCGAGCTTCGTGAGCGCCGCGTTCGGACTGGCCCGGGTGCAGATCGCCGCCGGGGACCGGTCCGGGGCGGTCCGCACCCTGGAGTCGGTGCCGGAGGCGTCGATCCACTACACGGCGGCACGGGTCGCCGCCGTGCGGGCGCGGCTGCGTGAACGGGACCCCGGCGAGCCCCTGCTGACGGATCTGACGGCCGCCGCGGTCCAGGTGGCGGCGCTGGCCGGGTTCGGCCTGGACGCGGTGCGCCGCGAGCGGTTGTCGACCGAGGTACTGGGCAAGGCGCTGGACTGGGTACTCTCCGGTAGTCCCGGTGCGCCCTTGCCGGGCGGGTCGTCCGCCGGTGCTCCGGGTACGCGGAAACTGCTCGGCACCGAACTGGACGAGCGGGGACTGCGGTTCGGGCTGGAACGCTCGTACCGGATGCTCGCCCGGCTGGCGCAGCGTGGCGACGAGCGGATCGAACTGGTGGAGCGGGCCAACCGTTTCCGCCCCCGGACGTGGGTGTGAAGATGTCACAGATCCACCAGCAGACCTCCTTGTCGAGGTGCCCCGGCTGCGAGGAGCCGCTGGAGTCGGGCGACCTGTTCTGCGGTGCGTGCGGGTACGACCTGTCGGCCGTGCCCGCGCCGCCGGAAGACCGGCCGACGATGCCCATCGCCGTGCCCGTCGCCGGCGCGCACGCTCCTGCGGCCCCTGCGGCCCCTCCGGCCCCTCCCGCCGGTCCCGTTCCGGGTGCGGGGGCGGTGGACTGGCCGCCCGCGTCCGAGGTCGACAGCTCCGATCTGCCCGCGCCGACGCACCGTCCGGCCGACCTGCCCGGCACGGACTCGGGCGGCAAGCCGCTGCCCACCACGGCCGCGGACCCGGTCCGGTACGACGACCGGGCCGCCCCGGACGGGCCGGCGGGAACGGACTCCTCGGGCGACTTCGCGCTCGCGGCGCCGGACCCCCGTACGGCGGAGCACACCTCCACCCCGGCGGCGGGCACCAAGCTCTGTGTGGCCTGCCGTTCGGGCCGGGTGGACCCCGACGGCTACTGCGAGAACTGCGGCCACGCCCAGCCCCGCGAGCGCGACCACATGGAGCAGGAACTGGGCTCGGTGGCCGCGGTCAGCGACCGGGGTCTGCGCCACCACCGCAACGAGGACTCCTTCGCGGTGTCCTCGACCGCCCTGCCGGACGGCTCACCGGCCGTCGTCGCGATCGTCTGCGACGGCGTCTCCTCCGCGAGCCGGCCCGACGAGGCGTCGGCGGCCGCCGCGAGCTGCGCCAACGAGACGCTGCTGGAGTCCCTGCCGCGCGGTACGCACCCGCAGCAGGCGATGCACGACGCGATCATCGCCGCCTCCGAGGCGGTCAACGCGCTGGCCCAGGAGCCGGGCCGGGCGATGGAGCACGATCCCCACCGCCATCAGAACGCCCCGGCCTGCACGCTGGTCGGCGCGATCATGGCGGGCGGCCTGCTGGTCATCGGCTGGGTCGGCGACAGCCGGGTCTACTGGGTGCCGGACGACCGCACCGTCCCGCCCGCCCGGCTCACCGAGGACGACTCCTGGGCCGCGCAGATGGTGGCGGCCGGCCTGATGAGCGAGGCCGAGGCGTACGCGGACGAGCGCGCCCATGCCATCACGGGGTGGCTCGGGGCCGACAGCTACGAACTGGAACCGCACACCGCCTCGTTCAAACCGGACCGGCCGGGTCTGGTGGTGGTCTGCACGGACGGGCTGTGGAACTACGCGGAGTCCGCCGTGGAGATGGCTGCGGCCGTGCCGCCGGACGCGTACGAACGACCGCTGCACGGCGCCCAGGTGCTGGTGGGTCACGCGCTCGACGGCGGAGGCCACGACAACATCACGGTGGCCCTGCTGCCGTTCGCCGTAACGCCTCACGAGGCGGGACCGGGCGTCGGCACCGCTTGACCCGGCGCGTCTCCCGGTCCCTGTCCGGTCCCTGTCTCCCCGTCCTCCGGCTGCGCCCCAGTCCTCCGGCTGTTTCCCGCTTCAAGGAGCCGATCAGATGGCCAACTTCTCCAAGTCGAATGTGCCGCAGTTCTCCGTCGAGGTGTATCAGAACGCCTATCTGCCCGACGGCGGACGCGAGGTCAACGCGATCGTCACCGTCACCTCGACCGGCGGCGGCACCACCGGTGGCATTCCGCTGACCGGTGCGTCCCTGTCGCCCTCGCACCTTCCGGGGCAGGCGCCGAACGCCGCCGTGGTGATCATGGTCGACTGTTCGGGGTCGATGGACTACCCGCCGACGAAGATGCGCAACGCCCGCGACGCGACGGCCGCGGCCATCGACACCCTGCGCGAGGGCACGCAGTTCGCGGTGGTCGCCGGTACGCACGTGGCCAAGGACGTCTATCCGGGCAACGGACGGCTCGCGACCGCAGACCCGCAGACCAAGGCCCAGGCGAAGGACGCCCTGCGGCGTCTGAGCGCGGGCGGCGGCACCGCGATCGGCACCTGGCTGCGGCTGGCCGACCGGCTGCTCGCCGCCGCCGACGTGGACATCCGGCACGGCATCGTGCTGACCGACGGCCGCAACGAGCACGAGGCCCCGGAGGATCTGCGGGCCGCGCTCGACTCCTGCGCGGGCCGCTTCACCTGTGACGCACGCGGTGTCGGCACCGACTGGGAGGTGAAGGAGGTCACCGCCATCGCCTCCGCGCTGCTCGGGACCGCCGACATCGTCGCCGATCCGGCGGGCCTGGCGGCGGACTTCACACAGATGATGGAGAACGCGATGGGCAAGGAGGTCGCGGACGTGGCGCTGCGGCTCTGGACGCCCGTCGGGGTCGAGATCAGATTTGTGAAGCAGGTGGCGCCCACGGTCGCCGACCTGACCGACCGGCGCACCGGGGCGGGACCGCGCGCCGGTGACTACCCCACGGGTTCCTGGGGCGACGAGTCCCGCGACTACCACGTGTGCGTCCAGGTCCCCACGGCCGGAATCGGCCAGGAGATGCTGGCGGCCCGGGTCTCGCTGATCCTTCCCGCCCCGTCCGGCGGTGGCACTCCGCAGACCCTGTCGCAGGGCCTCGTACGGGCGGTGTGGACGGACGACATGGCAGCGTCGACGTCGATCAATCCGCAGGTCGCGCACTACACAGGTCAGGCGGAACTGGCACAAGTCATCCAGCAGGGGCTCGACGCACGCAAGTCGGGCGACTTCGACGGCGCGACCGCGAAACTGGGCCGTGCGGTGCAGCTCGCGTCGGCCTCGGGGAACGAGGACACTGCGAAACTGCTTTCGAAGGTGGTCGACGTCGTAGACGCGGCGACGGGTACTGTGCGACTGAAGGCGAAGGTGGCGGAGGCGGACGAGATGACCCTCGAAACGCGCTCCACCAAGACCGTTCGCGTCAAGAAGTAGCGTCAAGACAGCACACCGCAACCGAACGAGCATGACGGCCCCCTGGGCCGGACGAGGAGAGGGGGAAGCGCCGACATGCCGACCTGCCCGAACGGACACCAGTCGGGTTCCGAGGACTGGTGCGAGGTCTGCGGACACCGCATGGCCGGGGCGGGCGCGCCCGCGGGCGCGGTTCCCCCGCCCCCTCCCCCGCCGCCCGCACCCGGTTACGGATACCCGCAGGGCCCCGGCCCCGGTTCGCAGCCGACCATGCAGGCGGAGCTCTGCCCGCAGTGCCGCACCCCGCGTGAGGCGATGGCGCCGTTCTGCGAGGAATGCCGCTGGAACTTCCTCACGAACACGGCGACCTCCTACACCCCGCTCGCCCCGCCGCACGGCGGCCCCAGCGGTCCGGTGCCGGGGCTCAGCCTGCCGCCGGGCTTCCAGGCCCAGCAGCCCGCGCCGCCTCAGCAGCAGCAGCCGCGCGACCCGTTCGAGTACCAGAGCTCGCGGCCTTCGCAGGTGAACCGTCCGGCCGAGACGCTCGCGCCCGAGCAGGGCGGACCGGGCGGACCGGGTGGCCAGGCTGGTCACGGCGGTCAGGCCGGACCGGGAGGACCCGGTGGACCGGGTGCTCAGGCCGGACCTGGTGGACCGGGTGCCCAGGGTGGTCACCCCGGGCCGCCGCCGTCGTTCCAGCAGGGCCCGCCGCCCCCGCCCTCGTTCCAGCAGCAGTCGGCGCCGTCCCCGTCGCCGTTCGCCCAGCAGCCGCCGGCGCCGTTCCCGCCGCACCAGCAGCAGCAGTCGGCGCCGCCCGCGCCGCCGCAGCCGCAGGCCCCGCAAACCGGGGCGGACGACTGGATGCTGTCGCCTCCCTCGCAGGCGCAGGCTCCCCCGTCGCATCAGGCACCCCCCGCCCCGCAGCTGCCGCAGGGGTACCAGCAGCAGGGGCCGCAGGGGTCACCGCAGTTCCCGGGTCAGGGACATGACCAGGGGCACGGGCACGGCCCCGTACCGGGCCAGGGACATGACCAGGGCCAGGCGCAGCAGCAGCCCGTCTCCACCAGCTGGACCGCCGTGATCGCCCCGGACCGTGAGTACTTCCTGGCGATGATGCAGCGCAGCGGCCCCGAGGCGACCGGGCTCAACCTGCCCGCTTACTCCCCGGAGCAGCGCCTCCCGCTCACCGGCAGCCAGATCACCATCGGGCGCCGTCGGCACAGCACCGGCGAGTCCCCCGACGTCGATCTGTCGGTGCCGCCGGAGGACCCGGGTGTCTCGCACCAGCACGCGGTGCTGGTGCAGCAGCCCGACGGCAGCTGGGCCGTGGTCGACCAGAACTCCACCAACGGCACCACGCTCAACGGCGCCGAGGACCCGATCCAGCCCTATGTCCCCGTCCCGCTCCAGGACGGCGACCAGGTGCATGTCGGTGCCTGGACGACGATCACGGTCCGCCGGGACTAGCGCCCCTCCCGACAGGCTTTGCCGGTCACGGCACCAGCTCGTCCGGGGCGCGTCACGGGCCGGGCGGGGCACCGCTCGCGCCGTGCGGTTCAGGGCCCGGCGAGCGGCCAGGCGTACGGCCCCTGCGGGTCGTCCAGCCAGGCCCACTGCCGGTCCGGCCCGACCGTGATGCCGTACCTCTCCCGCTGGGGGCGCCGCTCGCGCCGCCAGAGGGAGAGGGCCTCGTGCGGATCGAGGGTGCCCGCGGTCAGCGTCAGCAGGAAGCGGAAGAGTTCGTCGTCGATCACGCGCCTCGGCAGTCCGGCGAGGGGCTGGAGCTCTGCGGGCAGAGGCAGCGCTCCGCGCAGGGGCACGAAGTACGCCGGGGTGGGCAGGAACCGTCCCTCCGCGCTCCGGCCGTGCGCCGTGTCGCGTACCCGCAGGGAGATCAGTCCGGTGGCGAACGGGGCCAGAATCCGTGCGCCGTCCCGGCACTGCGCCGGCCAGGCCCACGGCACGGACGGCAGGGTGCAGGTCGCGATGATCCGGTCGTAGGGGGCCCGCGCCGGGCAGCCGCGTGCGCCGTCCCCCGTGATCACCGTCGGGCGGTATCCGGCGGCGGCCAGATGACGGCGGGCCGACTCCGTGATCTCCGGGTCCAGATCGACGGTGGTCACCGCCCGGTCACCGAGCCGGTGGGAGAGCAGCGCCGCGTTGTAGCCGGTGCCCGCACCGATCTCCAGGACGGTGTGCCCGTCCCGTACGTCCAGTTCGTCGAGCATCAGGGCCATCAGCGAGGGCTGGCTGCTCGACGAGATCAGTTCGCCGTCCCTGATCCGGGTGGCGAGCGGCGCGTCCGCGTACACCTCGCGCAGCCAGCGTCCGCGGCGTACCGGGTCGGGGTCCTCGCCCCACAGCCGCTCGTAGCCGCGGACCCCGCCCACGGAGAAGTACGGCACGAACAGATGGCGCGGTACGTCCTCGAACGCGGCGCGCCAGGCGGGGTCCGTCAGGCCGCCGCGCGCCGCGATGGCCCGTGCCATGGACCACCGTGCCTCGTCGGCGTCGGCCACGAACTGTTCCTGGTGTCCGCCCATGTCCCCACTGTCCTGCGGCGGCGCCCCGGGAGCCAGTGTGCGGGCCGAGTGGCCGAGCCGGGTCCCGGACAGGTGTGCGGGACGAAGGACCTAGGACCCGGGACCTCGGCCGGTGCGTCTGCGACCATGGACGGGTGACAGAGATTCCGCACGGCACGCTTCAGGAGCAGACCTTCTACGAGCAGGTCGGCGGCGAGGCGACCTTCCGGCGCCTGGTCCACCGCTTCTACGAGAGGGTCGCGGGCGACGAACTGCTGCGGCCGATGTACCCGGAGGAGGATCTGGGCCCGGCCGAGGAGCGGTTCACGCTGTTCCTGATCCAGTACTGGGGCGGCCCGCGGACCTACAGCGATCAGCGCGGACACCCCCGGCTGCGGATGCGGCACGTCCCGTTCCGGGTGGACCGGGCCGCTCATGACGCCTGGCTCGGTCATATGCGCGTCGCTCTCGACGAACTCGGCCTGGCGCCGGAGCACGAGCAGCAATTGTGGAAATACCTGACATATGCTGCCGCATCGATGATCAATACCGCCGACTAATATCCGGAATGCGGTACTCCACCCCCGAATAACGGTCACGATCGCATCAAGGTGCCCCCGTAAGCGGTTTCCAGAACCCTGTGCCCTCTGAAAGCATCACGGGGACGTCGGGGGGCGTGCGGGTTTCAGGGGTTCTGGGGGAGTAAGTGACGGGGTTCGTCTTTCTGCGGGTGAGGGCGCATCGGCTCCTTCTCGCCGCGGCTCTCCTGGCCGTACTGCTCACCACATCGGTACTGGCCGCGCTCACCGCGTTCTCCGGTTCCGTCGGGGATGCCGCGCTGCGGCACACGCTCACCCACCGGTCCGCGGCCTCCGCCTCGCTGTTCGTCTCGGCACAGGTGGACCGGGAGCAGCGCGGCGAGGCGGAGAAGGCCACCCGCAAGGCGGCCCACGACACCTTCGGCGGACTGCCCGTCACCGTACGGAAGCTGGAGAGCTCGGGGCCGTACGCGCTGCCGCGCGACCTCCAGTCCCCGGCCGCCCGGCGCGGCGAACCCGACCTCACCCACTTCGCCGCCCTCGACCGCAGCCGCGTCCGGCTCACCGAAGGACGGCTTCCGGCGGGCGCGAACGGGGACGGCCCCGTGGAGGTGGCCCTGCCCGGGGCCGCCGCCGAGGTCCTGAAGCTGAAGCCGGGCACCCGGCTCACCCTCACCGACCGGCTGGGCGACAAGCCGCAGCAGATCCTGGTCACCGGCCTGTACGAGGCGTCCGACCAGGCCGACACGTACTGGCAGCTGGACGCGCTCGGCGGGCGCGGTGTCCGCAAGGTCGTCTTCACCACCTACGGTCCCCTGCTCACCGACCCCTCCGTCCTCGGCTCCGGCCGGATCAGCACCGGCGAGACGTCCTGGCTGGCCACGGCCGACTTCACCGACGTGACCACCGGCTCGATGGACACGCTGCACAAGGCGTCGACGGACGGGCCGAAGGCCCTGCTGGCCACCCCGGTGTTCAGGGACGGCGCCAACGTTCGGACCTCGCTGCCCACCGTGCTCGACCAGATCGACCGGGCGCTCCTGGTCTCGCGTTCGACGCTGATGATCGTCGCGGTGCAGCTGGTACTGCTCGCGGCGTACGCACTGCTGCTCGTGGCCCGGCTGCTGAGCAGCGAACGCGGCGGCGAGACCGAGCTGTTGCGGGCCCGCGGCGGTTCACGGGGCCGGATCACCTCGTTCGCGGCGATCGAGGCGCTGATGCTCGCGGTACCCGCCGCCGTCATCGCCCCGCTGCTCGCGGGGCCGCTGACCCGGCTGCTGGCTGAGCGCAGCGTGCTCTCCCGGATCGGACTGCGGTTCGAGGAGGCGACGACCGGCACGGTGTGGCTGGTCGCCGCCGCCGTCGCGCTGGCCTGCGCACTCGCCGTGGTGGCGCCCGCGCTGGCCGCCAGCGCGGGCGGTGGCCGCCGGGCGCGGGCCGCCGCGCTCCCCGGGCCGGTGCGCGCCGGTGCCGACGTCGGGCTGCTCCTGATCGCCGCGGTGGCGTACTGGCAGCTGGACCGGCAGACCGGCGGCTCCGGCAACGGGGCACTCAGCGGTGACCGGGAGGGCGACCTCGGCATCGATCCGCTGCTGGTGGCCGCGCCCGCGCTGGCGCTGCTCGCGGGCACCGTACTGACCCTGAGGCTGCTGCCCCCGGCGGCGAAGCTCGCGGAGCGCCGCGCGGCGGGTGGCCGCGGGCTGCCCGCGGCACTGGCCGGCTGGCAGTTCAGCCGACGGCCGCTGCGCGGTGCCGGACCGGTGCTGCTGCTGGTCCTCTCGGTCGCGATGGGCATGCTGGCGATCGGTCAGAGCGCGTCCTGGAACCGCTCGCAGGGCGACCAGGCCGACTTCAGGTCCGGTGCGTCGGTCCGCATGGTGGGCGGGCTCAGCGGCGATCCGGCGAAGGCGGGCGCGTACGTGGGACTTCCGGGGGTACGGGAGGCGGCGCCCGCCTACCGCACGGGCGTGGAACTCTCCGGTGACCGCACGGCCCAGGTCATCGCCCTGGACACCGCGCACGCCGACGAGGGCATGCTGATGCGCCCGGACCTCGGCGACGAGACGCCGCAGCAGCTGTTCGACGCGATCGCCCCGGCGAAGACGGCCCGTACCGGGTTGCTGCTGCCCAAGGGCAGCGAGCGACTGACGTTCGACGCGCGGATCAGCGGCCCGTCGAAGAAGTCCCGCGACGAGCAGGTGGACTCCTGGGCCCCGGACCGGGTGCCTGTGGTGACCGTCCTGCTGGAGGACCGTTACGGCATCCCGTACCGGACTCTCGCCGGGCCGGTGCCGGCCGACGGCCGGCCGCACACCCTCTCGATCGCGGTGGCCGCCGCGGGCGAACTGGCCGTGACCGGCTTCGAGGTGGACGACCGGCTGCCCGTCGAGGCACAGCAGCGCCGGTTCTCCGTGAGCGGACTCGGTGCGGTGACCGCCGACGGCGGCCGGCTCCCGGTGCGCGCCCAGAAGGGGCTGCGCTGGGTGGGGGCCACCATGCTCACCGAATTCGGCGAGGAGCAGCCGGGGGAGACTCCGGTCCAGAAGAACGAGGCCGGCGGCGCCCCTGACTTCAGCTACAGCACCGGGTCCTCCGAGGACACCGTGTCGGACTACGCGACCTCGAACGGTTCGCTGCGCATCACCACCGCCCGCGCGAAGGCCGCACCGGTCAACGCCGTGGTGACGGACGCGTATCTGAAGGCCTCCGGCGCGAAGCTGGGCCAGCAGGTCGACCTCACGCTGGCCGGGAACACGGTCCGGGTGACCCTGGTGAAGTCCGTGCGCCAACTGCCCACGACCGGACCCGGCGCCCTCACGGAGTCCCGGGATTCGCTGACCCGGACCAAGGACGGCGGGGCCCTGCTGCTCGACCTCCGGTCCGTCACCGATCTGCTCGCCCAGCGGCCGGGCGCCACCATCGCCGCCACCGAGTGGTGGCTGAGCACCGAGGCGGGTGACGCCTCGAAGGTCGCCGCCGCGCTGCGCGAGCTGCCCGACACCGACCCGGCGCAGGTCGAGGTGCGCGACGAGACGGCCCGGGAGCTGGTCAACGACCCGCTGGGGGCGGGTCCGCAGTCCGCGCTGCTCGCCGTGGCCGTGGTGGCCGCCGCGCTGGCGGCGGTCGGCTTCGCGGTCAGCGTCGTCGGCTCGCAGCGCGAACGGTCCGCCGAATTCGCCGTCCTGCGGGCGCTGGGGGCACCCCGTCGCAAACTGGCCCGGATGATCGCCGCCGAACAGGGCGTGCTGATCGCCATCGCACTGCTGGTCGGGCTGGCCCTCGGAGCCGTACTGACCAGGGCCGTCGTGCCACTCATCGTGCTGACCGGGCAGGCGACCCAGCCGGTGCCCGAGGTGCTGGTGCACCTGCCGGCCGTACAGGTCGCCGCACTGCTGGCCGGGGTCGCCGCACTGCCGCTGCTGATCGTCGCGGCGATCTCGCTGCGCCGCGCCGACCCGGCGGTATCGCTGCGCCACCAGGGGGACAACTGACATGAGCGCCGACCAGAACCAGAACACCGGCGCGCCCGGCGGAGCGGAGAAGACCCCGGCCGCCACCGCCGGCCCCGGCACGGCCGTCGCCCGGCGCGCGGCTGCCTGCGCCCCGTGGGTCCGCACCCGGCTGCGTACCGCCCCCGGCGCCGCGGCGGCACTCGCGGGCCTCGTGCTGCTGACCACGTTCCTCGCCGCGGCGTTCCCGCGCTCCGTGGAGGCCTACGAGACGGACGGGCTGCGGCACGACATCGTCTCGGCCTCGCCCAGCCGGAGCGTCCTCGAAGTGACGTCGCCGCCGCCCTCCCCGGACCTGCGGCCGGAGGCGCGGGACACCGCGGTGCGGAGCGCCGGGATGTCCCGGGTCGACGCCGCGCTGATGAAGTCGCTGCCGGAACCGGTACGGCCCGACGCCGCGCGCTCGTCCTACGGGGTGCACACCACGGCCCCCGCCGTCGCGTCCGAGCCGTGGCTGCCCCGGCCGGACGGCCTCGCCCCGCAGTTCACCTACGCCACCGCGTCGGGACTCGACAAGCACGGCACCCTGCGCTCCGGGAAATGGCCAGCTGTCCGCGGCGAGGTCTCCGCGGACAGCCGGGAGGTGGAGGCCGCAGTGACCGCCGAGACGGCGTCCGCCCTGAGGATGAAGGTCGGCTCCACGCTCTCGGTGCCCACCCGGACCGGTACTCCGCTGACCGTCCGTATCACCGGCATCGTCACTCCCCTGCGCCCCACCGAGAGCTTCTGGTCCGTCGAGCCGCTGTTCAGGGGACCGGCGCTGATCCCGGAGCGCGGGAGTTCGGAACCGAAGAACTACTGGACGGCCGCCCTGCTGCTGCCCCCGGACGCCGCGCCCGCCCTGCTGGCCACGATGAACGAGCCGGAGCTGTTCTGGCGGATCGCCCCGGACGCCGCTCACCTCACCGGGCTCGACGTGTCCGGGCTGCGGTCCGCCGTCGCCTCGCTGGAGAGCGGTCCCGAGCTGCTGAAGCTGCGCGACATCGCGGGTCCCACCGCGACGCTCACCACCGATCTGGACGAGATCGTCCTCGCCCACACCCGGATGCGGTCGGCGATCAGTCCCGTCGTGACGGTCGCCGCGGTCGGGATCGGGGCGGTCGCCGCCGTCGTCCTGCTGATGACGGGCGGGCTGATCGGCGCTCGCCGCCACCACGAACTGGCCCTGCTGCGCTCACGCGGCGGCTCACTGCGGGGCATCGGCCGCCGCCTCTTCGCGGAGACCGCGGTGACCGTGCTGCCCGCGGCGGCGCTCGGGCTGCTGCTCGCCGTGCTGACCGTCGGACAGGCCCGGCTGTGGCCGGCGGTCACCGCCGCCGCGGCCGTGACCGTACTGGTCTGCGCCGCGCTGCCGCTCCGCACGACCCTGCGGCACATTCGGCCGCAACTGCACGGCGCCCGCGACGACATGATGAACGCCCGGCCCTCGCGCCGGCGCACCGTCGCCGAACTGACCCTGCTCGTCCTGGCGATCGGCGCGGTCGCCGCGCTGCGCCGCCGGGGCACGGACGCGGACGGCGGCACCGATCTGCTGGTCAGCTCGGCGCCCGTGCTGGTCGGGCTGATCGCGGCCCTGGTCCTCGTACGGCTCTATCCGCTGCCCCTGCGGCTGGCATCGCGTCCCGTCGCCCGGCTGCGCGGGGCCATCGGCTTCCTGTCGCTGGCCCGCGCCGGACGTGCCTCCTCCAGCGGCACACTGCCGCTGCTCGCGCTGCTGATCGCGCTGACCACCGCGGCGTTCGGCGGTTCGGTGCTCGCCGGGGTCGGGGACGCCCGCGGCGACGCGGCGCTGAAGGCCGTCGGGGCGGATGCCCGGATCAGCGGTCCGGGCGATCGCAGCACGCTGCCGAAGGGCTTCGCCGACCGGGTGCGCGCGGTGCGCGGAGTCGATGACGTGGCGCCCGTCCAGATCGACTACGGCGTCCTGCTGCCGCCCGCCGCGGACGGCTCCACGGACGCGAAGGGCGCCACTCTGGTGGGCGTCGAACCCGAGTCGTACGCACGGCTGGCACGCGCGACCGGGCTGAAGGCGTTCCCCGGCGACCGGCTGAAGGCCACCGGCTCGGCCGCGCCGGTCCCGAGGGGGACCTTCCCGTCACTCGACCGGGTACTGCCCGTGATCGCCTCGCCCTCGGTCGCCGAACGGCTCGGCGACCAGCCGCAGGACATCGAGTCGCTGGCCGGGGACTTCAAGGTGCGGGTCGTGGGCGTCCAGCCGAGCACATCGGCGGTGGCGGACTCCGACTTCATGATCGTCAATAGCGCGTCGCTCTCCGAAGGCCACCCCACCACACTGCTCGTCACGGGCCCGGATCCGGACGCGAAGGGGCTGCGCGCCGCCGCGCACGACACCGGCAAGGACTTCGCCGTACAGCTGCGGTCCGAGGAACTCGACGCGTTCGTCGACACCCCGATGCAGGCGGGCGCCGAGCGGATCTACACGGCGGCGATCACGGCGGGCGCCGGTTACGCCCTGCTGGCCGTGCTGCTGTCGCTGCTCCAGACCGCGCCGGAGCGCACCACACTGCTGGCCCGGCTGCGCACGATGGGGCTCACCACCGGGCAGGGCAGGCGGCTCCTCGCGTTCGAGGCGATGCCGCAGGCGCTGCTGGCCGCCGTCGGCGGCCTGCTCGTCGGCTGGGCGACCATCGCCCTGCTGGCACCCGGGGTGAACCTGGTCACGCTGGCCCTGGCCGGCGCTTCCGGAACCGCCCAGCACACCGTTTCGCTGCGGGCCGACCCCTGGTCGCTGGTGCTTCCGGCGCTCGGGGTCATCGTTCTCGCCGCCGCCGTGGCCGGCGTCCAGGCCTGGTGGGCGAGCCGCCGCGGCTCGATCACCGAACTCAGGGCAGGAGACACCCGATGACGTCGACCACCGAGACCACGCTGGCGGAACTCGAACAGCGGGCCACCGCGCGCCGGGACCGCCCCTCGTACGGCCATGACGCGCTGATCGCCTGCGACCGGCTGGTACGCATCTTCACCACGGACGGGGTGGAGGTGCAGGCCCTCCAGGGCCTCGATCTGCTGGTCACCGAAGGCGAGTTGATGGCCCTGGTCGGCGCGTCCGGCAGCGGCAAGTCGACGCTGATGAACATCCTGGCGGGCCTGGACGTGCCCACGGCCGGGTCGGCGAAGGTCGCGGGCTGCGATCTGCTGTCGATGGGACCGAAGGAACGGCTCCGCTACCGCCGTGACGTGGTCGGCTTCGTCTGGCAGCAGACCGCGCGCAACCTGCTGCCGTACCTCACGGCGATCCAGAACATCACGCTGCCGATGCAGCTGCGCGGCGGCGGGCGCAGCCGTGAACGGGCCGCCCGCGCCGATTCGTTGCTCCGGATGCTGGACATCGACGACTGCCGGGACCGCCGGCCGCAGCAGCTGTCCGGCGGGCAGCAGCAGCGGGTGGCGATCGCGGTGGCCCTCGCCAACAACCCGTCGGTCCTGCTCGCCGACGAGCCGACCGGTGAGCTGGACTCGGCCACCGGCGAGCAGGTCTTCGCCGCGTTCCGCCGCGCCAACGAGGAGCTCGGCACATCCATCGTGATCGTCACGCACGACCAGGCGGTGGCCAGCGAGGTGCGCCGCACGGTCGCCATCCGGGACGGCCGTACGTCCTCCGAGGTGCTGCGCCGCACGGAGGTCGACGCGGCGACGGGCCAGGAGTCCCAGGTGGCCCGGGAGTACGCGATGCTCGACCGCGCCGGACGCCTCCAGCTCCCCGCCGACTACACCCAGGCGCTGGGCATGGAGCACCGGGTGATGCTGGAGCTGGAGCAGGACCACATCGGGGTATGGCCGGACGCCCCGGAGGAGCCGGGCAAGTAGAGCCGCGGGCCGGGAGCGGCCGGGCGGAAACACAGCTCGGGCAGGGAGCAGGGAACGCGGCACGTCGCCTGCGAGCAGGGAGCACGGAGCACGGCACGTGCGGGCACGGAGCACGGCACGTGCGGGCACGGAGCACGGCACGTGCGGGCACGGAGCACGGCACGTGCGGGCACGGAGCACGGCACGTGCGGGCACGGAGCACGGCACGTGCGAGCAGGGCAAGTAGGGCTGGCACCAGGGCAGTTCGAGGGGCTGTCCCGATGGTGGCGGCACCCTGTGCGCTCGTAGCGTCGGTCAGGTCATTCCACCTGTTCCGAGGAGCACCATGCGCGTCGCCCCCCTGTCCTTCGTCGGCCTGGGACTGGCCGGTCTGCTCGCGGGTGCGGTGCCCGCGACCGCGGCCGCCCCGTCACCCGCCCCCACCCCCGCGCACCAGCGCCTCGACTGGGGGCCCTGCCCGGACCGGTACGAGGACCTGAACGCGGCGGGCGCCCAGTGCGCCGATGTCACCGTGCCCCTCGACCACGCCGATCCCGGCGGCCGGACGATCCGGGTCGCCATCTCCCGCATCAAGGCCGCGGACCCCTCCAAGCGTCGCGGCATCCTCCTCTCCAACCCGGGCGGACCGGGCGGGACCGGGCTCGACAACACCCTGCGCCTGCGGCCGGCGCTCGGGGACGTGGCGGACCGCTACGACCTGATCGGCTTCGATCCGCGCTTCCTCGGCGACTCCACCCCGGTCGGCTGCGCCCCGGCGGCCCCGGCCGTGCCACCCGGACCCGTCACCTCCGCACGCCAGGACTTCGACAGATCGGTCCGCTCGGCCCGTGACACCGCACAGCGCTGCGGCCGGCACGGGGACAACGCCACGCTGCTCCCGCACGCCTCCTCGCGCAACGTCGCCCGTGACATGGACGCGATCCGGGCGGCGCTGGGCGAGCGCAGGCTCTCGTACTACGGCATCTCGTACGGGGCCGATCTGGGCGCCGTCTACACCCAGTTGTTCCCGCGGCGGGCGGACCGGATGGTGATCGACTCCAGCACCGACCCGACGGCCACCCAGTACGAACTGTTCCGGTCGGCCGGGAAGCCGCTCGAAGAGGCCCTGGACGCCTGGGCCGGCTGGACCGCCCGGCACCACGGCACCTACGCGCTGGGCCGCACGGCCACCGAGGTGCGGGCCCGCGTGCAGCGGCTCCTCGACGGGGCGGAGAGGC
Source organism: Streptomyces sp. NBC_01237 (assembly GCF_035917275.1). Lineage (NCBI taxonomy): Bacteria > Bacillati > Actinomycetota > Actinomycetes > Kitasatosporales > Streptomycetaceae > Streptomyces > Streptomyces sp. NBC_01237. Next base: position 2,918,431 of record NZ_CP108508.1, read on the forward strand.
ACCCGGTGCCCGTCGCCGGTATCCGGCTCGACGCCCCCGTCCTGCGGCTGGTGCTCCGGCAGCTGATCCAGCACGAGGAGTACGACGCGGCGCTGGCCGGCACCGTACGGGACCTGGTGGACGCGGCCGCCGGGAAGCCGGTCGAGCCCGGTCCGGAACTGGCCGCGATGCTGGAGCTGCTCTCCTCCCCCGAGCTGGCGGACGGCATGCTGGGCGGTGCGGTGTTCATGTGCGGGGACGGCGGCTGGCCGTCCGGCGGGTGGCCGGCGGACCCGGAGACGTACTGGAAGAACTCCGTGCGCAGCCGGGCCGAGCAGCCCGTCTTCGGTCCGTTCGTGAACGGGATGACGGCCCCCTGCGCCTTCTGGGAGACGGAACCGGCCGAGCCCGGCACGACGATCGGCAATGACGTACCCGTCCTGATGCTCCAGGCCCGCCGCGACAACAACGTCCCCTACGAGGGGGCGTTGGCCCTGCACCGCAGGCTGACCGGTTCGCGGCTGGTGACGGCGGACATCCGCTCGCACGGCGTCTACGGACGCGGGATCGACGGGATGCGGCCGGTGCCCTGCGCCGACCGGGCCGTCAACGACTATCTGCGCGACGGCACCCTGCCCGCGCACGACCTCACCTGCCCCGCGACCCGGAGGTCCGAGCGATGATCAGCAGGCGTACGGGCCTCACGGCCACCGCGGCGGCGCTCCTGGCGGGCGCGGCCGGACCGGCGGCGGCAGCCACCCGCCCGGCCCCGGCCCCCGCGGCCGCCACCCGTGCGGCACAGCACCGCCTGCGGACCGACGCGGACGCGATCGTGGCGACCGGGGCCACCGGGGTGGTCGCCGAGGTACAGAGCGCGCTCGGCAGCAGGACGGCGTCCTCCGGGACGGCCGATCTGGCGGACCCGGGCACCCCGGTCCCACGGAACGCCTCGTACCGGATCGGGAGCGACACCAAGACCTTCACCGCCACCCTCGCCCTGCAACTGGTCGGCGAGGGCCGACTCGCGCTGGACGACACGGTCGAACGGTGGCTGCCGGGAACGGTGCGGGGCAACGGCAACGACGGCACCCGGATCACCGTGCGCGATCTGCTCGGCCAGACCAGCGGGCTCAACGACTACCTCGCGGTGTCGCCCGACGCCGCGGAGGCGTTCACCCCGGAGGGCTATCACCGCTCACGGTTCCGCTCGCAGACCGCCCGCGAGCAGGTGGCGGCCGCCCTGAGCCGGCCTCCGCAGTGGCTTCCGGACCCCGTCGGCTCCCCCGGCGGAAAACGGCGTTGGGGCTACTCCAACACCAACTACACCCTCATGGGTCTGGTGATCGAGGAGGTGACGGGACATCCCTGGGCGCAGGAGATCCACGACCGGATCATCGAACCTCTCGGCCTGCGCCACACCTTCTCGCCGGGCACCTCCCCCTACGTCCCGGCCCCGACCGCCACCGCGTACACCAGGTTCCCCGGCGAGGACGGCTTCACGGACACGACGCTGGCGTACGGGGGCGGCGCCGACGGCTGCCTGATCAGCGACACCCATGACCACGGCCGCTTCCTCCGCGCGCTGATGGGCGGCCGGCTGCTGCGCCCGGCCCAACTGGCGGCGATGAAGGAGACGGTGGCCGCCGACGACTGGATCGACGCTCCCGGAGTGCGTTACGGGCTGGGGATCGCCTGGCGGCCGGTGGCGGGCAGCCGCGGCGGCGTCTGGTTCCACGGGGGCACGCATCTGGGTGTCGTCTCGGAGAGCGGGGTGACGCCGGACGGTGAACGGGCCGCGACCAGCGCCACGTTCACGCTGCGCATGGGCGGCGCGGGCCAGGACGCCCAGGACCGGGCGGCCCGCCGACTGGTGGACCGGGCGCTGACGGGCCGGTGGTGACGGCGGTGATGACGGTGACGGCGGCGGCGGTGACGGGCCGGCGGTGGGCTCTCGCGGCCGGAGTACCGGGCCGCCGGGCCTCGGGTCAGCCGGGCGTGCGTTACGGGGTCAGCGGGGGCCGACGGTGAAGGGCAGGGCGCCGAGCCCGCCGCCTGCCGCACGGCGCAGGGCGATCGACCCGTACGGGGTCCGCAGCCGGAGCCAGGTCCCCGAGGACAGCAGCGACACGGGGAAGTGCGGGTCGGCCCGGAGGAAGCCGAGGGACTGGGCCGCGTGGACGGCCCGGAGGGGAAGCTCCGTGGTGCCGACGGGGCGGGACCAGATCTCCCGGCCGATGCGGTCGCGTTCGGCCCGGGTGCGGTGCTCGTCGGGCAGCGCCTCGTCACGGGTGCGGAACTCCGCGACCGCGGCGGTGAGTGCGACGCGCAGGGCGTCCGGACCGGGCAGGCCGGGCAGTTCCCGCCAGGGGCCGCGGGGCGGCAGGACACCGGTCCAGGGCGGTCCGGTGACGGGCCCCGGCAGCGCTCCGGAACCGGAACCGCCACCCGCACCCGCGTCGGCCGGCTCCTCGACATCCAGCGATTCGAGGAGTTCCCCGGCCGACACCGTGATGTCGAACGTCTCGGGGTGGGCGAGCCGCGCCGTACGGATCGCGAGGACCTCGAACGACGGCGGCCGGCCGAAGACGGCCAGGGCGTCGCCGCCGCCCGCCTGAAGCCGGACCGCGGCGGCCCGGTCGTAGTGGAGCAGCCGACCGAGGAAGGCGGCGAGATCCGCCGCCTCCCTCGCGTCGGCGAACTGCGGCGACCGCACGGGCACCGTCATGCTGCGGCGGGCTCCTCTGCCAGGTACTGCTGGAGGAAGAGCTTCTCCTCCGCGGAGATCCGCCGGGGTCGCGCCGCTGCCAGGTCGTACGGCACGACGACGGTCGAGGCGCGCACGTACACCTGCTCGGGGTCCTTGATCTCGTACGAGATCGTCAGCGACGCGGCACCGATCTTCGTGACCCACGACTCGACGGTCACCGGGGCGTGCCGGTGCACCAGCGGCCGTACGTAGTCGATCTCGTGCCGGGCCACCACGGACCCGCCCGAGAACGACGGCGAGCCGTCCCCGGGCGCCAGCCGGAACATGAAGTCGATGCGCGCCTCCTCCAGGTAGCGGAGGAAGACCACGTTGTTCACGTGGCCGAAGGCATCCATGTCCGACCAGCGCAGCGGGCAGCTGTAGATATGACGAGCCAAGACGATCAGCCCCGCGTGAGCTTCTTGTACGTGGCGCGGTGCGGACGGGCCGCGTCCGCACCGAGGCGCTCGATCTTGTTCTTCTCGTACGACTCGAAGTTGCCCTCGAACCAGTACCACTTGGAGTCGCCCTCGTACGCCAGGATGTGCGTGGCGACGCGGTCCAGGAACCAGCGGTCGTGGGAGATGACCACCGCGGCACCGGGGAACTCCAGCAGGGCGTTCTCCAGCGACGACAGGGTCTCGACGTCGAGGTCGTTGGTGGGCTCGTCGAGGAGCAGCAGGTTGCCGCCCTCCTTGAGCGTCAGCGCCAGGTTGAGGCGGTTGCGCTCACCACCGGACAGGACGCCCGCAGGCTTCTGCTGGTCCGGGCCCTTGAAGCCGAACGCGGAGACGTAGGCGCGCGAGGGCATCTCGACCTGGCCGACGTTGATGTAGTCCAGCTCGTCCGACACGACGGCCCAGAGGGTCTTCTTGGGGTCGATGTTGGCGCGGGACTGGTCGACGTAGGAGATCTTGACCGTGTCGCCGACCTTGATGGAGCCGGTGTCCGGCGTCTCCAGGCCCTGGATCATCTTGAACAGCGTGGTCTTGCCCGCGCCGTTCGGACCGATGACGCCGACGATGCCGTTGCGCGGCAGCGTGAACGACAGGTCGTCGATGAGGACCTTGTCGCCGAAGGCCTTCGAGAGGTTCTCGACCTCGACGACGATGGAACCGAGGCGCGGGCCCGGCGGGATCTGGATCTCCTCGAAGTCCAGCTTCCGCATCTTGTCCGCCTCGGCCGCCATCTCCTCGTAACGGGCGAGACGGGCCTTGGACTTGGTCTGGCGGCCCTTGGCGTTGGAGCGGACCCACTCCAGCTCTTCCTTGAGCCGCTTCTGGCGCTTCTCGTCCTTGCGGCCCTCGACCTTGAGGCGGGCCTGCTTCTTCTCCAGGTACGTGGAGTAGTTGCCCTCGTACGCGATGGCGCGGCCGCGGTCGAGCTCAAGGATCCACTCGGCGACGTTGTTCAGGAAGTACCGGTCGTGGGTGACGGCGATGACACAGCCCGCGTACTTCGAGAGGTGCTGCTCCAGCCAGTTCACCGACTCGGCGTCGAGGTGGTTGGTGGGCTCGTCGAGGAGGAGCAGGTCCGGGGCCTCGATGAGCAGCTTGCAGAGCGCCACACGGCGCTTCTCGCCACCGGAGAGGTTGGTGACCGGCCAGTCGCCGGGCGGGCAGCCCAGGGCGTCCATGGCCTGCTCCAGCTGGGCGTCCAGGTCCCACGCGTTGGCGTGGTCCAGGTCCTCCTGGAGCTTGCCCATCTCATCCATGAGCGCGTCGGAGTAGTCCGTCGCCATGAGCTCGGCGACCTCGTTGAAGCGCTGGAGCTTGCCCATGATCTCGGCGGCGCCGGCCTGGACGTTCTCCAGGACGGTCTTCGTCTCGTCGAGCTTCGGCTCCTGCATGAGGATGCCGACACTGAAACCGGGTGACAGGAACGCGTCACCGTTGGACGGCTGCTCCAGGCCCGCCATGATCTTCAGCACCGTGGACTTACCGGCGCCGTTGGGCCCCACGACACCGATCTTCGCGCCGGGCAGGAAGTTCAAGGTGACGTCATCAAGGATCACCTTGTCGCCGTGCGCCTTGCGCGTCTTGCGCATGGTGTAGATGAACTCAGCCAAGAGAAACCGTCCGGCAGCAATAGAGGTGTGGGCAGATACACCCCATCTTGCCTGACGTCCATCCCCGGACGGAAACCCATCTCATCGGGCGCCCGTGACCTGCCCTTTCGCCAACCCCCGCCCGCAGTCGACCGGTCACTGCCTGTCGTCGGCGATCGCTGTCGGGCCTCCTCGGGCGGTGGGAGTCCTCCGAACGGTCTCGCACGGGGCGAGGGGGTGGTGACCGGAACCGGCCACCACCCCCTCTGCTCACTGCCCGTACGCGACCAGCAGATCGCCGGCCGGAACCACCACCAGCCCGCCACCCGCTCCGAGCCCGGTCAGCGGCTGGGACACGTTCTGCTCGTCGGGCCCGTTGATCGGTGCGCCGACGTCGGTGGACCAGACGGACTGACCGGTGGCGCCGTTGAGCGCCCACAGCCGACCGCTTTGAGAACCGACGTAGACGTATCCGTTGACGACGATCGGCGCGGTAGTGATCAGGCCGTCGCCCTCGAACCTCCAGCGGGTGGCCAGGGTGCGGCTGTGCCGCTCCTGAAGGACACCGTCGTCGACGAAGTAGCCCTGGCGGCCGTCGAAGGCCGGTGCGGGCGCCCGGCCGGTGGCCCCGTAGGTGCTGCGGACCTTCCCGTCGGCGGCGTCGAGGGCGATTCCGCCGTCGTCGCGAATCCAGACACCGCCGTCGGCGACAACAGGGGTGCGGCCCCCGCCACCGGAGCAGCCCGTCCGGTGGTGCCAGACCGGGGCGCCCGACTTGGGGTCGAAGGCGTAGGTCAGCTCACAGGCGTAGGAGACGTAGACCCCGTTGGCCGTGACGGCGGGCGAGCTGTTGTCCCCGTTCTCGACAGGCTGGGTCCAGAGCACCGCACCGTCGGCGGCGTTCACCGCGTACAGGGTGCCGCCCGAGCCGGCGCCGCCCGTGTACACCACGCCGCCGGCGAACGTGGGCGGCGAGGTGAAGGAGTACTGATCGGGCAGTGCGACGGTCCAGATCTTCTTCCCGGTGACCGGGTTGAACGCGGTCAGCACACCGTCGTAGTTCTGGGCGTAGAGCCGGCCGCCCCCGTAGGTGAGCGCGGACCACCAGTAGGTGCCACCGAGGCCGACGGGCTTCCAGGCGTCCTCGCCCGTGGCCGCGTCGATGGCGTAGAGGGTGGTGCCGTACCCGTCCGGCGAGGCGGCGGTGGCGAAGACGCGCCCACCGGCCACGATGGGGTAGGAGACGCTCCCGCCCAGGTCACGGGACCACTTCCGGCTGAGCGGCGGCGCGCCCACGGCGGTGTCGACGAGACTGCCGTCGTGGCGTGCGTTGATCTGGTAGGTGGTCGAGGCTCCGGTCTGCGTCGACTGTGCGCCGACCGGCGTCACCAGCATGACGAGCGAGAGCGCCGCACCGGACAGGACCGTGATGGTTCTTCGCAGGTTCACTGAGATATCCCTCATCATCCGGCATCGCCGCGGCGATGCGCGCAGGGCGGACCGGCCCCCCAGGTTCGGTGGCCCGCCTCCAAGCCCCATGATCCCCCCAGGGGATGGTCAACCGCCTTCCATTTTCGCCCAGTTGGACGTCCAGGAGGACCGCTCTCGACGCAGCATCCCGCCGTGGTCCCGCCTGACGAGCCCCTGCCTGCCGATCGCCGTGGCCGCCTCCTGACGAGCCCCCGGCAGACGTCGGCCCCCGGCAGACGTCGGCCCCGGCGCACGGCGGCCCCGGTACGCCGAGGCGCCCGGGGCCGCTGTTCAGCGCACCGGCACGGTGCGCGCGTGCTCACTCACCGTCGGTGTGCGGCTTCTTCCGGCGCAGGACGAAGATCGCGCCGCCGCCGACGACGACCAGGACGATGGCGATGCCCGCGATCATCGGGGTGGCGCTGGACCCGCCGGTCGCGGCGAGGTCGCCCTCGATCCCCGTCGAGCTGGTGCCGGTGGAGGCCGGGACGGGCTGCTTGGCGCTCTGGATGTCGATGCCGCCGTCGGTGTCCTTGGTACTGCCACTGGTGACGCAGTCCAGGACGCCCTTGAAACTCTTGGCGAACCCTCCCGGTCCGGTGATGGTGAAGTCGTAGCCCTGGTCCTCGGCCACCGGGATCGTGACCGTCCTGGTGGTTCCGGCGGCGATGGTGTGCTCGAAACCGGCCAGCTCGAAGGTGAACGGCGCGTCACCCTTGTTGGCCGCGGTGATGTCCACCCCGCCCTTGGCGCAGTTCTTCCTGGCGGAGAGGGCGGGCACGGCGCCCGTCTCGCCCCAGGTGGCGGTGGCCCGCGCGGAGACCGTGGACTCGCTGGACCCGGCGAGGATCTGGGTCTGGCTCCTGGTCACCCCGGCGAAGGTCCGGCCCACCGGCACGGAGGTGGTGGCCTGGACGGTCAGCGCCGCGGAGCCGTCGGCCGTGTCCTTCGGTATGTCGAAGTAGAGGCGGGCCCCGTCGGCCGCGGCGGTGACGGGCCTGCCGTCCTTGTCGCTGATCCTGACACCGCTGGCGGCGGCATCGGCGGGCGGCGCCACCGAGACCTGGTCCGCGTCGGTACGGACGGTGACCGGGCCGAGCCGTTCCCCGGCCCGGCCGGAGACCGCGGCGGGCTCCAGCGTCAGGGACGCCCTGGGTTCGCCGACGTCCTTGGCGCGCCGCTCCAGCCAGTCGGCGAGCTTCTCGGCCTGCTTGTCGGAGGCGTTGACGTCGGCGTCGTCCGAGTAGCGCCAGATGGCGACCTGGGTGCCCGCGGCGGCGGTCCGCTCGGTGAGCGGTCCGGTGCCGGCTTCCTCGGCGAGTGCGGCGAGGTCGTCGACCTGCGGGTAGGAGTGCTGAAGGATCCACCGGATCTTGCCGGCGTTCCGGTTGGCCCCGAGCGAGGTCTGGCCCCAGGGGGTCTCCAGGTACTTCGCCTGCTCCTGGGTGGGGTTGTGGAGATCGATGCAGTACGTCTTGAGCTTGCCGCCGCCGTCGACGGTCATCTCGAAGAGCCCGGCGGGCAGCTGCTGCGTCCGGTCCGGCTCACCGCCCAGGCCCTCCGTGTGGAGCACGGCGGTGTCGAAGGTCTTCAGCCCGTCCAGCACCGCGACCGCGCCGCCCTGGTGCTGGGGCACGTCCTCGGCGGCCGCCCCGCCCGCACCGGCGAGGGTGCCGGCCATGAGGAGACCCGAGACCAGCGTCACAGCGCCCAGCCGGGTACGCCCCGAGCCACGCGTTCTTCCCCCGGCTCTGCCACGGACGGAGTGCACCACCGTCGTGTCGGACGGCAGGGTGGACGCTGAAGACGCAGAAAACACAGAATTCCCCTCCGGGCGGGCCCTCGCGCATGGTGCGCGTGTGGGGAATGCCCCGCCAGCAGACTCAAGTGCCCCGTGAGTACTGAGGAATCCTAAGGACCGCAACGATGCGTAGTCCCCCGTCTCAGCCTCGGACAACCATTCCGAATCGGAATCGTTATCGCCGGTACGGCCGGTACAGGCCGCTCACCTGCCATTTCAGGACACCGCCGCCAACTCGGTGGCCTGTTCCCGGCTCCTCCGCGACGGCGCCGTACCTTCCTCTGCGTCACCTTCACCGCGTGCCGGACCCCCGCCCGGGTCACCCCCACCGCGTGCCGGACCGGCCGTCAGCGAGGGCTCCGCCCGCACCACTCGGCGGAAGGCGGCGGTCCCCCGCGTCAGGTCGTGTCCCACGGCCACCGCCTCGATGTCCACGAAGGTCCGCCGCTGACCGTCCCGTTCCTCCTCGCGCACCTTCAACCGTCCGTGCACGAGCAGTGGTTCTCCGACGGACACGGATCCGGCGAGATTCGACGCGAGCGTCCGCCATGCCCAGACCGTGTAGAAACTGGTGTGCCCGTCCGCCCAGTGCTGTTTCTCCCAGTCCCAGCGGCGCGGTGTCACAGCGAACCGGAATCGTGCCATCGGGCCGGTGGCCGTCTCCCGGAACTCCACGCCCGTGGCGGCGTTTCCCACCACCGTCACCAAGGTCTCGTTCATTTCCGTCCCCCTCGTCCGTCTTCGTCCAGCCCGTCCTGCCTGCTGACTTCATGGTGGACGGAAGAGGGGAATCGCGTCGGAGCCTGTGGACTACCGGCCGGTTGTGGAAAACTCCGTCACCGCCACGTACCGCTCCCGCACCTCGCGGTAGCGCACCAGTTCCGCCGCCACCGGGTCCAGGACCCGGGCCCGGCCGCAACCGGCCGCCGCGTCACGCAGCCGCCGCTCCGCCTCCTGCCCGTACCGTCGCGCCGGCCCCCTGGCGGCGGCCGCGCACGACCACTCCACCAACGGCCCGCCGACGACTCCGGCCAGCATGATCAGCGCGGGGGTGACCAGGCCCGGTTCCAGGACTCCGACGATCTGGCCGAGCAGCCACAGGCCGCCGAAGATCTGGAGCAGGGTCATCGACGCCTGGGCCAGCACGGCGGCGGGCCACCACTTCGGCCGCGGCGGCCGCACGCCCCGTCCACCGAGCGCGAGCCCGGCGCCCGCCCCGGTCCGTGCCGCCCTGCCCGCCCCGGTCCGTTCCGCCTGGCCCGCACCGCCGGACGTCTCGGGCCCGCTCTCCTTCGCGGTCCGGCTCCCCGCACCGGCCCCCGCCTTCACCGCCAGCTCGTCCAGCGCCTCCGAGAGCCCCTTCGCCCCGCTCACCGCCGCCTCGCGCACGGCCTGCGCCCAGGGGGCGGGCAGCCCGTCGGCGGCGTCGTCCGCGACGGTCCGTACCGCCTGCTCCACCCGCTGCCTGGCGGTCAGCTCCTCCTCCGGCGGGGCCAGGACCTGCGCCATCCGGTCCAGGCTGCCCGGCTGCCGCGACGATTCGTACCAGCGCCACAGCCGCAGCCACGGGGTCCCGCACGCCCGCCCGGCGTTCCTGCGCCACTCGCGTTCCGCCGCCTGTCCGGCGGCGGCCGCCCCGACGGCCTCCGCGAGCCGGTCGGTGAACTCCTCACGGGCCCGCTCGCCGAGACCGGGCCGCCCCTCCGCCACGTACACCGGCCTCAGCCGTGCCGCCGCGGCGTCCACATCGGCGGAGAGCCTGCGGGCGGCGGCCGTGCGTTCCTGGACGAACCGGCCCAGCATCTCGCGCAGTTCGGCCACCCCGTCACCGGTGAGCGCGGACAGGGACATGACGGTGGCACCGGGTTCGCCGTGCTCGCCCAGCGCCATGCCGTCCTCGTCCAGCAGCCGCCGCAGATCATCCAGAACCAGGTCGGCGGCCTCGCCGGGCAGCCGGTCGATCTGGTTGAGGACGACGAAGGTGACCTCGGCGTGCCCGGCCAGCGGGCGCAGATAGCGTTCGTGCAGAGCGGCGTCGGCGTACTTCTCCGGGTCGACGACCCAGATCACCGCGTCGACCAGCGCCAGCACCCGGTCCACCTGGTCGCGGTGGCCGCTCGCCGCCGAGTCGTGGTCGGGCAGGTCCACCAGGACGAGCCCGTGAAGCGCCTCGTCCGACTCCGTACCCCCCTGCTGGGGCCTGCGCCGCAGCCGCCCGGGAATGGCGAGCCGGTCCAGCAGCCCGGCGGCTCCGTCGGTCCAGCTGCACGCGATCGGCGAGGCGGTGGTCGGCCTGCGCAGCCCGGTGTCGGAGATCTGGACGCCCGCGAGCGCGTTGAACAGGGTCGACTTCCCGCTGCCGGTGGCTCCGGCGACGGCGACGACGGTGTGCCGGGAGGAGAGCCGCTGCCGGGCGGCGGCCTCGTCGAGCACCCGCCCCGCCTCGGTGAGCGTCCCCTGATCGAGCCGGGCCCTGGAGAGCCCGACCAGTTCACGCAGCGCGTCGAGCCGTGTGCGCAGGGGGCTGCCGGACCCCACGTATGCCTCGACCTGGGGGCGTACGTCGTCGTCCGGCGCGCTCAGCGGCCCGGTGTCCGCGCGGGCGACCACCGCCGCGCGCCGGGCGATGAGCCCGTCGTCCCAACGCCCGTCCTCCCGCTGTGCCTCCCTGCCCGCACCCGTGCCCTGCCCCTGGCCTGCGCCTTGCCCCTGGCTCTGGCCCGAGCCGGGCCCCTCGTCCTGCCCGTGGTCCTGACCCTGCTCCTGGTTCTGTCCCGTGACGGCGGTCATCGCTGCCACCTCTCCTTCTGCAGTACGGAAAGCGCGGCGATCAGTTCGGCCTGTGGTTCCGGAGCGACGTCGAGCGCGTCGAGCGGGGCGAGCCGCCGGTCGCGTTCACCGTTCAGTACCTGATCGAGATAGCCGGTCAGCAGCGCGCCGCCCTTGTCGCGGAGCCTCAACGCGCCCTGTGCACCGATGCGTTCGGCGAGCTGCTCCCCCGCGGTGCGGGCCCGGCGCCCGCCGAGCAGGGCGGCCGCCAGCAGCGCGGCCACGGTCTCGGGATCGGGTGCGACGTTGCGTTCCAGCAGCCGCACCTCTTCCTCCGCCAGCTCTTCGAGTACCCGCCGCCACCGTCGTACGGCCATGGAGATCCGCCCCTCGATGTCCTCGGCGGGCCCCCATCCCCCGGCTTCCCGGCCGGCGCTCCCGAAGCGGAAGAGACCGGCGGACGGATCGTGCTGCCAGGTCGTACGGATCTGCTCGTCGGCGGCGGCCACGGCGCACTGGAGGAGCGCCACCAGGCTGTCCACCAGCGCTTCGATGAGTTCCTCGGCGGAACTGTCCAGCGGATAGCCGCGCCACCGGGTCCGGGCGTCCCCGGCCAGTACGGCGCCGCTCTGGAGCCTCCGGCGGATCCGGGACTCCTCCTTCCGGTACGCCTCCTCGACCACCCCGGTCAGCCGTACCGCCGCCGCGTGCTGTGCGGCGACGGCTCCGGCCAGCCCCGGGACGCGTACGTTGAGCGACTCGATGACCCCGGCCGCCGTACGCCCCACGGCCTGCTGGCGGGCGGCCGGATCCTGGACGCGGTGGGTGAGCCAGGCGCGCAGCGGGGCGACGGCGGTGGTGGGCAGGAGCCCGCTGCCGCCGCCCGCCGACTCGGGCAGTTCGGGGATGGTGAAGCGCGGCACCTCTCCCAGACCCGCCCGGGTGAGCAGCGCCGCGTACTGCCGGGACACCTCGGCGATCACCTGGTGCGGCACCCGGTCGAGCACGGTGACGAGGGAGGCGTCGTACTCCTTCGCGGTGCGCAGCAGATGCCAGGGCACGGCGTCGGCGTAGCGCGACGCGGTGGTCACCATCACCCATACGTCGGCGGCGCAGATGAGTTCGGCGGCGAGGACCCGGTTGCGTACGACGAGGGAGTCGATGTCGGGGGCGTCCAGCAGGGCGAGCCCGCGCGGCAGCGTGGCGGCGGTCTCCACCCGCAGGACGGTCCCCTCCTCGTCCCCGGCCGCCGCGAGGTCGTCGAGCCCGTCCGGGTCCGGGGCCTGACCCGGCGGCAGCCAGATCCGGGTCAGCTGCGGGAGCACCCGTACCCCCGCGAACCAGTGATGGTCGTCCGGGTGGCAGACGAGCACCGGTGTCCGTGTGGTCGGCCGCAGCACGCCCGCCTCGCTGACCCGGCATCCCACGAGTGAATTGACGAGCGTCGACTTCCCGGCCCCGGTGGACCCGCCGATGACCGCGAGCAGCGGCGCTTCGGGGTCCTTGAGCCGTGGCACGAGGTAGTCGTCGAGCTGGGCGAGCAGTTCCACCCTGGTCTGCCGGGCCCGCGCGGCCCCGGGAAGCGGGAGTGGAAGACGCACGGCGGCGACACGGTCGCGCAGGGCGGAAAGTGCGTCGATGAGCTGAGGCCGTACGTCCATGGTCACCACATGCGAAGAATGCCCAATTTTGGCGCCTTTTTGAAGCGTATAGGCACCTCTGCGCGGCGGTTCCACCCTCCGGACAGAGGGGACGAGTGGGGCGCAGGCATAACGAGTGCACAACACCCGTGGCGTCGGAGGCCAAAAGCGGTGCATGAATCGCACCTACCTGCGATTATCGGTTCGCTTCACCGAACCTCCACATCGTGCCACGCAGGTGAAGCAACCGGGTCGAGGGGATCGGAGCCCTATCCTTGTCCCGGCAAGGCCACGGACCCACCCGATCACGGGCTCCTGGCCGACGAGGCCACCACCCGGCCCCCGTAGCTCAGTGGATAGAGCAGGCGCCTTCTAAGCGCTTGGCCGCAGGTTCGAGTCCTGCCGGGGGCGCTTCGCGCCACAGCTGGTCCGGCCCTCCTTCGGGAGGGCCTTTTTGCTGGTCCGGGGCACGCTAGCGAGTGCGGCGTAGCGAGGGCGTAAGCGTTGGCTGTGCCGCCGCGCACAGCCGCGCGCCGCCGCGCGCCGCTCGCCGTGACGCGTCGTTCAGCGCGGGCCGCGGCTTCGCTCCGCGCAGTCGACCAGTACCGGCAGCGCCCTCGCCAGATGGCCGTGCCGGTCGGCGAAGGGCAGCCGCAGGTAGTGGCGGAAGCCGTCGACCGCGGAGAAGGCGGGGCCGGGAACGATCAGGACGCCCGCACGGCGGGCGAGTTGGGCGGTGGCCTCGGCGTCCGCGCCGGGGATCTCCACCCAGAGCGCCGAGCCGCCCGCGGGACGCTCCCAGCGCCAGCCGGGGGCGTGGGCGTGCAGAAGCCGTTCGGTCTCCGCGAGGCGTTCGCGCAGTTGGGAGCGGCGGTGGGCGCGGGCTTCGGGCAGCTGCCCGAGCAGTCGCACGGCCAGCATCTGGTCCACCACCGGACAGGACAGGTCGACGGACTTCTTGATGTCCGCCAGCCGGTGGACGACGGTGGTGGAGGCGCGGATCCACCCCACCCGCAGGCCGCCCCAGAAGAGCTTGGACAGGGTGCCGATGGTCGCGGTGGCGGCGGGTGGCAGCCGGGACGCGAGGGAGACGGGCGCGGTGTCGTGGCCCAGGGCCAGTTCCGCGTAGGCGTTGTCCTCCACCGCGTACACGCCGTGTTCGGCCAGTGCCGCCGCCCAGCGCAGCCGGGTGTGCTCGTCCATGCCGCGCCCGGTGGGGTTGTGCACGGACGGCTGGAGATAGACGAGGCGCGGGCGGACGTGGCCGGCCAGCCGGTCCAGCGCCGCCGGACCGTCGCCGTGGGAGGACGCGGCGGGCAGCGGGACCAGACGGGCGCCCCGCGAGCGCAGTGCTTCGAGCGCCCCGCGGTACGTCGGGTCCTCGACGACCACCGTGTCCCCGGGCTCGACCAGCCCCTGGGTGATCAGCCAGACGGCCTGCTGGGACCCCGCGGTGACCAGGATCTGTTCCGGTGTCGTCGGCAGGCCCGCTGACCGGTGGTACTCGGCGATCGACTCCCGGAGCTCCGGCAGCCCGTACGGAAGGTAGCCGTCACCGGCCAGCGCGGTGGTCAGGTCACCGGCGGACAGGGCGCCGACCGCCGCCGCGACCGCGGGCAGGCCGTCCAGCGCGCCGCTGGACAGGTCGATGCCGCTGTCCCTGGCCCCGAAACTGGCCAGGCGGCCCTCGGACGCGGGTTCGCCCACCGCCCCGGACGCCCGCAGCCGGGACCCGCTGCCGTGCCGGCTCTCCAGCCGTCCCTCGGCTTCCAGCATCCCGTAGGCGGCCGTCACCGTACTGCGGCTGACGCCGAGCGCCGCCGCGAGGGCGCGCTGCGAGGGGAGCACCGTGCCGGGGGCCACGTCGCCGCGCTGGGCCAGTTCGCGCAGCGCGTCGGCCAGCAGCCGCGGCATCGCCCCCGTACCCCCTTTGGACCAGCCGGTGAGCAGACGTGACAGGCGGGTGGGAGGAATCCGGTCCATCCGCCCATCATCCCGCGACGCAGGCCAATTGCCCTCAAGTGGTGTGGGCGGGCCGCGGGTGCCGGGCGCAGGATCGAGGAACCGTTCGTTCAAGGGAGAAAGAACATGGCGACCGTGGTGCTGGTGGGGACTCTGGACACCAAGGGTGCGGAGTACGCGTGGCTCGCGACGCGGCTGCGCGAGCTGGGCTGCGATGTCGTGACCGTCGACGTGGGGGTGATGCCGCTGCCGGCCGGTGCGCCCGCCGGTGACATCGGGGCGGCGGCTGTCGCCCACCGCGCCGGGCACGACCTTGCGGCGCTGCGTGCCGCCGGGGACCGCGGCACGGCCGTGGCGGCGATGGCCGAGGGCGTCGAACGGGTCGTCGGTGATCTGCACCGCGAGGGCCGGCTGCACGCGGTCCTGGCGGTGGCCGGCAGCGGGGGCTCGTTCATCGCCGCCCGTGCCATGCGGGCGCTGCCCGTCGGTGTGCCGAAGCTGCTGGTGTCCACCATGGCCGGCGGGGATGTGGCCCCGTACGTGGGCAGCAGCGACATCACCATGATGTACAGCGTGGTCGATGTGGCGGGCATCAACTCGGTGTCGTCCCTGATCCTGGGCAACGCGGTGGCCGCCGCCGCCGGGATGGCCGCCCACCACGAGCGGATGCTCTCCCGTCCGCGGCCCGAGGGCCGCAAGCTGATCGGTGCCAGTATGTTCGGCGTCACCACGCCGGCCGTCGACGCCGCCCGCCGGCGTCTGGACGAACTCGGTTACGAGGTCCTGGTCTTCCATGCCACCGGAGCGGGCGGGCAGGCCCTGGAGAAGCTCGCGGCGGGCGGGTTCCTGACCGGGGTCCTGGACCTGACCACCACCGAACTCGCGGACGAGCTGGTCGGCGGTGTGCTGAGCGCGGGGCCCGACCGGCTCACCGCGGCGGGCCGGGCGGGCATCCCGCAGGTGGTCGCCCCGGGCGCGCTGGACATGGTCAACTTCGGCCCCGCGCGGACCGTCCCGGAGCGCTTCGCCGGACGCCGTCTGCTCGTGCACAACCCCACGGTCACCCTGATGCGCACCACGGCCGACGAGATGGCGCTGCTCGGCACCGCCGTCGGAGAGAAGCTGGCCGCGGCGACCGGCCCGGCGGCGGTCTTCTGGCCGTCGGGCGGCATCTCCGCGGTGGACGCCCCCGGCGGCCCCTTCCACGACCCCGCCGCCGACGCGGCCGGACTGGCGTCCCTGCGATCGGCTCTGGAGGGCAGCACCGTCGAACTCCACGAGGCCGACGCCCATCTGAACGATCCGGCCTTCGCCGTCGCCGCCGCCGACCACCTCCACCGGCTGATCACCGCCCACGCCCGTACGGCCGCGGACGCCTGAGCCCGCTCGCGCGTACCGCACCCTCCCCCACGACCTACCCCGACGCATCACCCGACCGAACAGGAGCTCCTCGTGGACCGCAGACAAGCACTGGGCCGCCTGACCGCCCAGGTCAGCGCCGGCAGAGCCGTCATCGGAGCCGGTGCCGGAACCGGCCTGACCGCCAAGTGCGCCGAGGCGGGCGGCGTCGACCTGCTGATCATCTACAACTCCGGCCGCTACCGGATGGCCGGCCGCGGCTCGCTGGCGGGCCTGCTGCCGTACGGCGACGCCAACGCGATCGTGCTGGAGATGGCCGGTGAAGTCCTTCCGGTCGTACGGGACGTGCCGGTGCTCGCCGGGGTGTGCGGCACCGATCCCTTCCGGATCATGGGCAACTTCCTCGACCAGCTGAAGGCCGTCGGCTTCACCGGCGTACAGAACTTCCCCACGGTCGGGCTGTACGACGGCACGTTCCGGGAGAACCTGGAAGAGACCGGTATGGGCTTCGGTCTGGAGGTCGACATGATCCGCCAGGCCCATGAGCGCGACCTGCTGACCGCCCCGTACGTCTTCGACCCGGACCAGGCCGAGGCCATGGCCCGAGCCGGTGCGGACGTGCTCGTGCCGCACGTCGGGCTGACCACCAAGGGCGCCATCGGTGCCACCACCGCACTCACCCTGGACCAGGCAGCGACGGCCGTGCAGGACATGCACGACGCCGCCAAGCGGGTCAATCCGGACATCATCGTGCTCTGCCACGGCGGGCCGATCGCCGAACCCGATGACGCGCGCCACGTCCTGGAGCACACCTCGGGGATCGCCGGATTCTTCGGCGCCTCCTCCATGGAACGCCTCCCCACCGAGCGTGCCGTCACCGAGCAGGCGCGCGCGTTCAAGGCGCTCTCCCTCGGCTGAGCACCGAGCACTCCTCACCCCTGGACGCATCCGGTCGCGGATGGATCCGGCCGCCCGGCCGCCCCTCGTGGGCGGCCGGGCGGAATGGTTTCCCGGGGAGAATATGCGGGCGCGTATCCGGGCGCATATATCCGTGCTTTCATCAACTCCGGCCATTCAGCTGTGCAATGGAGGGGCGGCTCGGGCAAGTCTGCAGCAGTACCGGCCAGTAGAGAAATCCGGTCCGGTAAGACGCGGCAATTCTCGGCCAGTTGCGCGGCATTGGTTTTCACCACTCCCGAAGAACGCGTCAGCCACAATCAAAAACCTGGTCAAGATCCGGCGCGCCGCTGTGCGGAATCCCAGCTCCCGTACCGATCACTCCCGCCCGGTCACCCCCGCTTCACCGCCTCTTCCCAAGGTTGGGGTTGACACCGCAAGTTGGTCTAGTCCAACTTAGTGACACACACGTTCGGCGGGGTGAAGGCCGGGGGACGGACCCTCGCCGCACGAGCGAAGCAGCAGGCCAGCGGTGTGAGTTGACCTCGCGTGTGTCGACGACGAGGTCGATCGTGCGCGTTGACGACGGGTCGGTTCCGCAGGTGCCTGCCCTTGCCGACGACCTGTGCCGGGCGCCAAGAACGAGGAGGGGGAGGGCGCCGGTTCACACGGTGCGGCGGTCCATCACCGCACCGCAGGACAGCCGCGTACGACTCTCGATCCACGGACGACCCATTGTCGCCGCGTACATGGCACAACGAGGCCGGAAATCCGCCCCGCACCGGGACGGACCGAGGAAGAACACCTGCCGGACGGCATTCCGTCCCGACGGCCGACCCCACCCGCAGCGAGTGAATCAACGGCAGCCGGCCGTGCGTTCACTGCGCCCTGAAGCGGTCGTGCGAGCCGTTCTCCACTCAGACCATTTCGCTCCACCGAATCCATCGAAGCCGCATTTTCGCGCCGAATCCCGTTCTCCGCGCCGATCCCGCCCTCCGTGCCGGATCCGGCGGTGCTCCGTGCCCATCGGCACGAGCCGACGGGGAGCGGTCGATCCACTCATCCACAGCACTTTCGAGTCTTGGAGTGACTGCATGCCGACGCCTGACCACTATCTGCATCGAGCCTCCTCGGACATCCCGTACTTCAGCGCGGACACCGAGACCTACCTGGCGCAGACACCACTGCGGGATCTACGGAAGTCACGGCCGCTCCGGGTCCTGTCCGAGCAGGACTTCGCCTTCTGGCAGACCTATGGATACGTCGTCGTCGAGCAGGCGATACCCGCCGACGCGGCGAAGCGCCTGCTCGACTTCACCTGGGACTTCCAGGGGCTCGACCCGGCCCGCCCGGAGACCTGGTACTCCGACCGGGAGTTCCGGTCGGACCTGGACAGAGAGCTGCACATCTACGGATTCGTCGAGGCGTACCACCACCAGCTCATCTGGGACAGCCGCCAGAGCCGGCGCGTCTACGACGCGTTCGTCGACGTGTGGGACTGCGAAGAGCTGTGGGTGACCCTGGACCGGCTCAATCTCAATCCGCCGAACATCAAGGACCGTGACCGCGCGCACATCGCGCCCACGGACGAGGGGTTCGACATCGAGCTCCACTGGGACGTCGACACCACACTCGGGGTGCTGCCGCAGCGGGTCCAGGGGATCATCGCGCTGAGCGACACCCAGCCGGACGAGGGCGGGTTCCAGTGCTCGCCCGAGCTGTTCCGTCGCTTCGAGCAGTGGAAGGCCGTTCAGCCGGAGGACCGGGATCCCATCAGGCCCGCTGCCGACCGGAACGAGTTCCCCGTGGTCCGGCCCGCGCTCAAGGCGGGTGACCTGCTCATCTGGAACGGTCTGCTCGCCCATGGCGTGGCCCGCAACACCTCGGAGCAGGGGGTGCGGGCGGTCCAGTACCTCTCCATGATGCCCGCGCTGGAGTCGGACCGGGAGCTGACCCGGTCCCGGGTGGATTCCTGGCGTCATCTCAGTACGCCGGACTGGAACAGGACGCTGGTCGGCGACGCGACGAAGCACGAATCCCTCAGATACGGCACCGCCGAGCTGAACGACCTCGGCGCGAAACTGCTGGGGCTCGAATCCTGGCGCGGGAAAGAATCCGACACCGCACGGTCGACGGGAGAGCCGGCATGCGCAGAGTCTGTCTGACTCTCCCCACCAACAGGGCCTGCACTGCCACGATTTCGGCCATCGGCGAAGAGGCGGCGTACGCGGCCGGGCATTTCGAGGTCGAGGTGCATCTGCTGATCCTCGACTCCTCCGACGAAGCCACGCGTGCCGAGCACGGCCGGGCCGTGGCCGGGCTGCCGCGCACGGCGAACGTGATCGTGCACCATCTCGGTGAGGCCGAGCAGCGGGACTTCCTTCGGCGCGTGATCGACCGCGCCGACGTCCCCAAGCCCGATCTGATACGCGATCTCATGCTGCCCGACGACGTCTCCTACGGCGCCTGCACCAATCGGGCGTTCCTGATCGCCTCCGCGCTCGGCTGCCGTTCGGTTCACCGCCGGGACTCGGACAGCACCTATCAGGTCCTGGACGGCGCGACCGTGTTTCCCATTCACCACGAGCTGATGTCTCTGGGGAAGCGGGCGGCCGACGCGGCCCAAGGAGTGTCCGAGACCACGCTGGATCCGGAGCAGGCCCACCGTCCGGTGGCGATGGTGGGCAGTTCGTTCGTGGGTGAACTCTCCGTGGACATCAGTGAGATCCAGCAGCTCGACCGCGACATCTACCACGATGTGGTCAGCCTGTGGGCCCCCGCCGAGTGGCCGGACGAGAAGAAGCGGGAGCTGGTCGACGAGTCCTTCCGGGGCGCCGGGCCCGACCCGTTCGTCCGCGACCACTCGGTCCTGACCACGGTCGACCCCATGCGGGTGGACATGTGCAACATCAGTTTCCACCACGACGTGTACGAGCGCATGCCGCTGCCGCCCGCGACCAACACCATCGGCAGCGATTACTTCCTCATGCACGTGGTTCATGACGCGCGATTGCCCGGCGTCCTGCACAACCGCAACATCGTGAATTTCTACACCGCCGAGCGGAGGACCGACTCCGGGTTCGTCGCCTACCAGATGCGTCTGACGAAGTTCTTCCTGTCGATGCTCTACTTCAATTTCATCTACGACAGGATGGCGGAAGCCGGAAAGGCTCTGCTCGACGGACAGGACCACGTCCGCGCCGCCACGATGGTGGACATCATCAGGGAAAGCACCGGGCTGGCCAGGGACGAGAACGTGGAGCGGCTCAAGAGCCTCGGACGGTCCTACGGAAAGCTGGGCGGCAGATATGCCGCGTTCGCCGAGGTCCTGGCCGCGAGCGGCCCACGGCTGCTCGACGAGGCCCAGGCCGACATCGATGACTTCGCCCTCCTGATCGAGGCATGGGGACCGCTGACGCACGCGAGCAGGTCCACCGTCCTCGACCGAATTCCCCGGTAGACGGACCGGTTTATCACTCATGCATACACACACGCATATGCGCGCCGCGCTGGCTGCCGCCACCGAGGACCAGATCATCTTCGATCTCACCGGGATCGAGGACCGATACGCAACGCTGGTGAGGGAGTTACCCGGTATCTCCGTCCGGTTCGCCATGAAGGCCTGTCCGGTGGACGAGGTGCTGGCCACCCTGGCGAACAAGGGCGCCGGCTTCGACGCGGCGAGCCCCGAAGAGATCGCACAGGCGATCAGGACCGGCGTACCGCTCGACACCATCCACTACGGCAACACCATCAAGTCCGACCGGAACATCATCGACGCCCAGCGTCTCGGTATCCGGGACTTCGCGACCGACAGCCTTCAGGACGTGGCCGCGGTGGCCGAGCACGCGCCCGGTGCGCGCGTGTTCTGCAGGCTCGCCACCAGCGGGGACGGGGCGCTCTGGGGTCTCAGCAAGAAGTTCGGATGCTCGGGCGCGGACGCGCTGCTCGTGATGGAAGAGGCGCGATCGCTCGGCCTGACCCCGGCCGGTCTGTCCGTCCACGTCGGCTCGCAGCAGATGACGGCCGAAGCCTGGCAGAGCGCTTTCGAGACGCTTGCCGACGTGCTCACGGAACTGAACCGGCGCGGAATCCGGCTCGACCACATCAATCTCGGTGGCGGGCTGCCCGCCCTCGGATATCGCGACAAGCGAGGGATGCCGCTGGATCCCCCGATGGACAAGATATTCGCCGTGCTCCGCGAAGGCATGGAGCATCTGCGGGCCGTCTCGGAATCCCCGCTGGATTTCGTCATGGAACCGGGGCGCTATCTGGTCGCCGACCACGGGGCCATCAGGGCGCATGTCTCCCGGATGTCGTCGCGGGAGCAGCTGGACGGTGAGCGCCAGAACTGGCTGTACCTGAGCTGCGGGAAGTTCAACGGCCTGTACGAGATGGACGAGTTGCAGTACCGGCTGGAATTCCCTGCCCACGGCGAGGCGGAATACGTACCCGCGGTCGTCGCGGGGCCCACCTGCGACAGCGACGACGCCTTCGCCTTCACGGACGCTCTGGTCCATGTGCCCGGGGCGGCGGCATCGGGGGACGCGGTCTGGATTCTCTCCTGCGGGGCCTATGTCACCAGCTACATGACCCAGGGGTTCAACGGATTCCGCCCGCTTCCGTACACGTGGATACGCGGCGAGGACCGCGGCCGGGAGGGTCTGGAGTAGATGGCCGACGACCTGCGCGTACGACGCGTCCGCGACAGCGACTGGAACGGCATCGTCGCCCTGGAGGCCGGCGCCTACACCGACAGTTCGCTGTCGGAGGGGCGCGCCGCGCTGGAGTCCAGGGCGTGGGCTTCACCGGCCACCTGTTTCGTTCTGGAGGGCGAATTTCCGGAAGGCGATCTACCGGAAAGCGAGGCTCCGGAAGGTGACCCGCGGATAGCGGGCTATGTGCTGGCACTGCCCTATCCGATGTACCGGTACCCGGATCTGGCGCGGAGCGAGGACACCGTCTTCCGCTCGCCCAATCTCCATCTGCACGATCTCGTCATCGCCGAGGAGTTCCGCGGCAGGGGGCTGGCGAAGCGTCTTCTCCACCGGCTCACGGAGACGGCCCGGTCGATGTCGTACGAGCAGATCTCCTTGATCGCCGTCGAGGGCAACGAGGGCTTCTGGTCGGCCAACGGATACCACCCCCTTCCGCACGTCACACTGCCCGGGACCTATGGCACGGATGCCGTGTACATGTCCCGGGCAGTGCAGGGCGGGCGGGCCGAGAAGTCATCGTTCACCGACGATCCGCTGCCCGGGTCGCCACCGCAAGACGAAGTAGGTTGATTCACATGTTTCGCGTTCGCGATCCATTCCGCCAAGCACAGCTGGCGATCGCAGCGTTGTTCTGTCTGCTCGGGTTCCAGTACGCCACCTGGGCATCGCGGCTTCCCACGCTCAAGACGCAACTCGACCTGAGCGAGGCGGAACTGGGCCTGTTGCTGATGGCCTGCGGTGCGGGCGCGGCGGCGTCGTTCCCGCTGGTGACGGTGTTGATGCGGCGCATGGGCTCCCGGCAGCTGGCGTTTCTGTCGTCCCTCTGCCTGGGCGCGCTCCTGCTGGCACTGGCCGCGGCGCCGAACTATCCGGTCGCTCTGCTGATCATCTGCTGCGACGGTGTCGCTGTCGGCTGTCTGAACGTCGCCATGAACGCGCAGGGCGCGGCACTTGAGGTGGAGTACCAGCGCACCACCATGTCCAAACTGCATGCGACGTTCAGTGCCGGGTCGTTGCTGGCCGCACTCCTCGCGTCCGGTATGCACCTGGTGACCTCGGACCTGACGGCGCATTTCGGGGTGGCCGCCGTGCTGGTCCTGCTCCTGGTCGGGTTCGCACGGCCGGGGCTGCTGCGGGCGGACCAGCAGCCGGCGAAGAAGGAGGCCGGTCCCGAACGCAGCCGGAAACTGACCATGCCGGCGCGCGTGACGCTGTGGATGGGGTGTGCGATGGCGTTCGGCACCGTGACCGAAGGTGCCATGAACGACTGGTCGGCGCTCTATATGAAGGATGTCGTGAACGCGGCGGCCGAACTCGCGCCCATGGGCATCGCCGTCGTCTCGGTCATGATGGTGCTGGCCCGGGTCTTCGCCGACGGCTGGCGTACCCGCTGGGGCGATGGGCGCATCGTCCGGGCGGGCAGCGTGCTGGCCGGTGCCGGGCTGGCGCTCGCCCTGCTGGTGGGCGGCGTGGTGCCGACGCTGATCGGGTTCGCCTGTGTCGGGCTGGGCATCGCGGCCGTGACGCCGTGCATCTATGTGGCGGCGGCGAAGAAGGGCCCGGACGCGTTGGCCCTGGTCGCCGCCATGGGAACGACCGGTCTGCTGGCCGGGCCCGCGGCGATCGGCTTCATAGCCAGCGCCAGCAGCCTGGTGTGGGGCATGGGCGCCGTGGCCGCCGCGGCGCTGCTCGTGGCGCTGTGTGCCACGCAGATCCGCTGGACGGCGTTGTCCGAGAGCTGACGGCGTTGTCCGAGAGCTGAATTCCGCGGTCCCGGGGCCGCAGGACAGGGGCATCACCCCTGTCCTGCGGCCCTTTTGGGGTCCGGTGGGCCGGTTCCCCGCCTCCTTCCCCGCCGGTTCGCCGCCTGTCTTCCCTGCCACCCGGCATCGAAACCGGCTCATTTTCGCCGGAACAAGACACAAGGAGGCGCGCCGAAGCGCTCCGCGAACGGCCGAAATCACTCCCCCGTGCGGCATGGAACGTGAAGCACCGGTGAATCCGCCTTCGTGTTCGATCATTGAAATCCGGCTGACCACGCAGAACATGCCTTGTCAGATATTCACGGGCGCTTTTCTCCGGTTGACCGAATCACCTCCTTGACCATCTCTTGGCACGAGACGGAAACTCGCAGAGGCACTCATGCATCAGGAGCCACAAGCGCATGTGCATGCGAATGGCCCTGCGAGACATAGATCGCACGGGGTGTGCGGCGGGGGAAACAGCGAAGATCGTATGTCCGTGACGACATGACCTGCGGGCAATTCCTTCACCTCCTCTCCTCATCTCTTGGTGCGCGAAGGGAATGGAGGGGGAATGCCGACGCACATGGGCTATCCCGGCGTTTACATCGAAGAACTCCCCAGCAGCGTACGGACCATCGCCTCGGTCACCACATCGGTGACCGCTTTTGTGGGGCACACCCGCCGAGGACCGCTCAACCAGCCGGTGCGCGTCACCAGCTTCGCCGACTTCGAGCGGCGCTTCGGCGGGCTCACGTCCCGGAGCGCGGTCGGCTACGCCGTGCACCAGTTCTTCGGCAACGGCGGGACGGTCGCGGTCGTCGTCCGGGTGGCCAAGGCCGGCACGGGCGAGGAAGCCTGCGTCACCCTGGAGTCCACCGAGGGACGCAGTGCGTGCCCCGTGCTGGAAGTGCGCGCCAAGGAACCGGGTGTGTGGGGGTCGGGACTGCGGGTGGCGGTCGACCATGACACGTCCGCCCCGGACAAGACCTTCAACCTGCATGTCCTGGACGCCCGCGGTGGCGCCCGCGAGTCCTTCACCGGCCTGTCGATGCACTCCGGGCACGGCCGCTTCGTCGAAACGGTCGTGGGCGCGGGCTCCGCGCTCGTCCGCGTCAGGGTTCTCGACGAGGACCGGCCGGACCCGTCCGGCACGGTCTCCAAGCCGTTCGCCGCGAAGCTGCCCGCCCTGGACGTCGAACTGAAGGTCAAGATCGGTGACGTGGAGCGGGAGTTCACGCTCTTCGAGCCCGACCGCGACGGCGAGCCGCCGCACACGGTGACCGAGCTGGCGCTCCTGCTGGAACGCAAGCTGCGCGCCCTGCCCGACGCTCCCGGAAAGCACGCCTTCGCCGGTGCGGAGGTCATCGCCTTCGGCCGCCGTCTCCAGGTCGTCGCCGGATCCGTCGACCCGGACGACGTCGTGCGGTTCATCGGCGAGTGCGCCAATGACCTCGGCCTCGAAGCGTCGGTGAACCCGCCCGTCTTCCCGCTGGAGGGCGGCAAGGACGGCGACGCGCCGGGACCGCTCGACCTCATCGGCAGCGAGGCCCGCAAGACCGGGGTGCACGCGCTGCGCGACGTGGACGACGTCAACCTGCTGGCACTGCCCGAGCTTTCGGCGTACGCGTCCACCGACGACATGGTCACCGTGCTGTCGGCGGCCGAGCAGCTGTGCCGGGAGCTCCGGATCTTCCTGCTCGTCGACTCGCCGTCCACCTGGGGAAGCGTCGACGCGGCGCGGGCCGGGATCGGTGCGTTCGAAGCGGTACGCAGTGACCACGCCGGCCTGTACTTCCCGCACCTCCAGCTCACCGACCCGCTGACCGGGCGGCTGCGGTCGTTCCCGCCGTCGGGTGCGGTGGCCGGCGTCATCGCCCGTACGGACGGTGAGCGAGGCGTCTGGAAGGCCCCGGCGGGCACCGAGGCGCGGCTGGCCGGAGTGCGCTCCCTGACGGTCCGGCTGACCGACCGGGACAACGGTCTCCTCAATCCGCTGGGCGTCAACTGCCTGCGGACCTTCCCGGTGGTGGGACCGCTCGTCTGGGGTGCCAGGACGCTGCGGGGCGCGGACGCCCTGGAGAGCGAGTGGAAGTACGTCCCGGTGCGCCGGCTCGCCCTGCATGTCGAGGAGAGCCTGTACCGGGGACTCCAGTGGGTGGTCTTCGAGCCGAACGACGAGCAGTTGTGGCAGCAGATCCGGCTGAATGCCTCGGCCTATCTGAATGATCTGTTCCGCCAGGGTGCCTTCAAGGGCGGCACACCCCGTGAGGCGTACTTCGTGAAGTGCGACAAGGACACCACCACGGAGGCCGACATCGAACGCGGTGTGGTGAATGTGCTGATCGGGATCGCACCGGTCAGGCCCGCCGAATTCGTGATCGTCAGGATCCAGCAGATGGCCGGTCAGTTCGACCTCTCGTAGACCACGGACCCGAGGTAAAGGAACACGAAGGAAACCGATGGCTGAGTTCCAAGTAAACGCCCATCGCTTTGACCCCTACAAGAATTTCAAGTTCCTGGTCCTGTGGGACGGTCGAACGGTCGCGGGCATCAGCAAGATCAGTCCACTGAAGCGGACCACGGAAGTGGTCAAGCACCGGCACGGCGGCGACCCCAGTTCGCCGCGGAAGTCGCCGGGCCGTTCCGAGTTCGAGGGGGTCACGCTCGAACGCGGGGTGACCCACGATCCGGAGTTCGACCGCTGGGCCAACAAGGTCTGGCAGGTCGGCGCCGGTCTCGGCTCGGAGGTGTCGCTGCGCGACTTCCGCAAGGACATCATCATCCAGGTCCTCAACGAGGCCGGGCAGGTCGCCGTCTCGCACAAGCTCTACCGGGCCTGGGTCAGCGAGTACCAGGTCATGGGCGAACTCGACGCGAACGCCAACGCCGTCGCCATCCAGAGCGTGAAGCTGGAATGCGAGGGCTGGGAGCGGGACTACGAGGTTCCGGAACCGGTCGAGCCGTCGTTCACCCACCCGGCCTGAGTCACGTCGTACGTGCACGGAGGAATGACGATGGCGCCTCGTCGTAGCCCGGCCGGGGTCGGGACGTGATCCCCCGAGCGGCCCCGGTGGGTCCCGCCGAGCTGCTGGCCGCCTGGGAGGCCGGGCTGGCCCTGGGCCCGGCGGAGAGGTCGCTGCTGCTGCACCGGGCGGCCCGCCCGGGGGCCGGTGCCGACGCCTTGCTGTCGGTGCCGGTCGGCGAGCGGGAGGCGGACCTGTTCGCGCTGCGCCGCTCGCTGTTCGGTGAGCGGATGCAGGTACGGATCGAGTGCGGTGCCTGCGGCGAGGCCATGGAGTTCGACCTCGACGCGGGTGCCCTAGGTGCGCGCGGGCCGGTCGCGGACCGGCCGCTGCGGGTGGTGGAGGGCGGGTGGGTGGTCGAGTTCCGGCTGCCCACCGTCGCCGGCCTGGCGGCGGCCGGGGCGGCCTCCTCCCCCGCCGAGGCCCGTCGGCTGCTCGTGACGGGCTGCACGGTACGGGCCCTGCGGGACGGGGAGCCCGTCGCCGCGGAGCAGCTGGCCGAGCTGCTCCCGGAACGGGTGGAGCGGCTCATCGCCGAAAAGGCCGCGGAGGCGGACCCGACGGCCGAAGTGACGCTGAACGTGGCGTGTCCCGAATGCGGCGAGGCCACCTTGGCCGAGCTGGACATCTCCTCCTACTTGTGGACCGAACTGGACACCTGGGCCAGGGACCTGCTTCTCGATGTCCATCTGCTCGCCACCGCCTACGGGTGGAGCGAGCCGGAGATTCTGGCGCTCAGCCCCCTTCGGCGTCGTTACTACCTGGAGCTGTGCACCGATGCCTGACTACTTCGACCGGCTCCTCGCCCGGTACGCGCCGGAGCCCGCGGCACACGGCACCGAGGGCTCCGACGCGCGGGTATACGTGCGGCCGCGGCTGCCCGGACCGTTCGAGCGGGCCGAGGCGGTGCGGCAGGGCCGGCCCGAGCCGGACGAACCGGCCGCGCTGATCCCCTCCGCTCCCCCGCCCGCCTCCGGCCCGCCCCGTCCGTGGCGGCCGGAGCGGGAAGTGCACACCGAACGGCACACGGTCGTCCGCACCGAGCAGGCCCTGCCGCCCGGCGAGGGCGACCGGCCGGTCCGGCCCCCGGCACCGGCGCCGACTCCGCTGCTGCGTCCGTCGGCCACCGCGTCGCCACTGCTCCGGCCCGGTACGGCGGAGGCGGTGCGGGCGGCGCGACAGGGAGATCCGGCCGCGCCCGACGCCCCGGTGCCCGCGCCGTCCGTGGCGGCCGCACCCGCCCCGGCGGTCACCGGCTTCGCCCGTACGGCCGCGCCCGTGGCGCCGCGCGACTCCGACACCGCCGCCGCGCGCGGTACGGCGCCCGGTTCGGTGGGGCGGCGCGCGCCGCGTCCGGCCGACCGGGTCGTGCATGTACGGATCGGGCGGCTGGAGGTCAGCGCGGCGCCGCCGCCCGGTGCGAACGGTTCACCGGGCGGGCGCCCCGCACAGCAGACCGGCCGACCGGCCCCCGTACTGACTCTGGACGACTACCTGTCGCGCGGCGGGAAGAGGGATTGACGACATGAGCAACGCACTCGCCGTCGCCACGGTCACCCAGGCGCTCGCCCTGCTGATCGAGAGCAACCTGGGCCCCGAGATGGATATCGCGGTCAAGGTGGAGACCCGTAAGCCGCCGTCGGAGCCGCCGAGCGAGCCGACCATCACGGTGTTCCTGTACCAGGTGACTCCGAACGCCGCGATGCGCAACAACGACCTGCCGACGCGCGCCGCCGACGGCACCCTGCGCAACCGTGCCGCCGCGCCGCTGGATCTGCACTACGTGATCAGCGCGTACGGCGAGGAGGCGGAACTCGTCGGGCAGCGGCTGCTGGGCTGTGTGATCCGCACCCTGCACGAGATCCCCGTACTGCCGCAGGAGTTGATCGAACTGGCCGCCGAGCGGCCCTACCTGGCGGGGAGCGACCTGGCCGACTCGATCCAGCGGGTGCGCTTCACTCCGACGGTCATGGACGTCGACGAGACGTCCAAGCTCTGGGGAATGCTGCACCAGACCCCGTACGCGCTGTCGGTCGCCTACCAGGCGTCCCTGGTGGTGATCGAGGGCCGCGAGAAGCCGGTTCCCGCCAAGCCGGTGAAGGAGCGGACGGTACGGGTGCTGCCGTTCGGGGCACCCGGGGCGCCGGTGCCGCCCACGGCGGATACGCAGACCTCCGCCCCGGACACGGAGCCTGCTGCTCCGCGGGCGGCGGAGCGAGCGGCAGGGGCGGCGGCCACCGTCAAGAGGGCGACGGCGAAGAAGACCACGCCCGCCGCCGCGAAGACCGCCGCCAAGGCCACGAAGACCCCTGCGCGGCGGACGGCCCCGCCCCGCCCCCGCAAGGCCACCGAGAGCGATACGCCCGCGCCGGACGACAAGGGCTGAGCCGACGTGCGGAACACGGGGGGTGAGGACATGGGTACGTACGAAGGAAGCGGTCGGGACGAGGGCGAACGCGAGGACGAGGGCGAACGCGCGAGCGGAGGCACGGGCCGGGTACGGGACGCGGCAGCACAGGGAAGGGCGCTCTCGGCGGCCGTCCACGCCGTCCTCGCCCGGCTGGACGCCCACGCACAACGGGCCGGAGGAGCCGGACGCGACGGACGCGACAGGGCCGGACGCCGCCCGGAAACGGATGCGGAATCGGGCCCGGAAGCGGTCGCGGAAGCGGGCTCGGGTCCTGGTCCGGGTTCGAAGGCGGGCCCGGACACGGACACGGACACGGACTTGGGTACAGGGGATTCCCCCCGGCCCGCAGGAAGCGCCGTGGACACGGGTGCCCCGCCGCGGGGCAGTGGCCGAGCCGGCACCGCCCTCGCCTCCTCCACCGCGCCCGTGTCCCCCGCCGCCCTGGACGCCCTCGTCGCCTGCTTCGGCCTGAGTGCCTTCGAGCGCGATGTCGTCCTGCTGACCGCGGCCGCCGAACTGGAACCCACCACGGCCGCCCGCTGCGCCGCTGCCTGCGGTGATCCGGAACGCGCTTACCCCACCTTCTCGCTCGCCCTCGCCGCGCTCGGCGACCCGCACTGGAGCGCCCTCACCCCGGTCGCGCCGTTGCGCCGCTGGCGGATCGTCGAGCTGGACGACGAGTCCCGGCTGACCACGTCCCGGCTGCGGCTCGACGAGCGGATCCTGCACTTCCTCGCCGGTTCGCCCTACCTGGACGCCCGGTTGCACGGGCTGCTGCGCCGGGCCACCGTGCCGGACGTACTGCCCGCCTCGTACGACCTGGCGGCGAACCGGGTCGCGGCGGGCTGGGCGGGGGCGGGGCGCGGGGCGCCGCTCCGGGTCGAGCTGGTCGGCGGCGATCTGCGGACGAGAGCGGACATCGCGGCGGCCGCGGCGCGCCGCTCGGGGCTCGGCCTCTACGAGATGTCGGCCGCCGATGTTCCGGCCGCCCCGGCCGCCCGCGACCTGCTGGCACGCCTGTGGCAGCGTGAGGCGATCCTGCTGCCCGCGGCCCTGCTGGTGGAGATCGGCGACCTGGACCGCGAACAGGCCGCCGCCACCGACGCGTTCGTGGAGAGCGCCGCCGTACCGCTGGTCGTGTCGAGTCCCGACCCCCGGCAGACGGCGCGCCCCCGCGGTGAGCGCGTCACCGTTCCGCCGTTGGACGCCGACGAGCAGCTCGGGGTGTGGACCGACGCGTTCGCCGGGGTACCGGAGGTGTCGCAGGGCGATCTGCGCGATCTCGTGGCCCAGTTCGCGCTGCCGCCGCACCTGGTCCGCTCGGCGGGTGCCGCGGTGGCCCGGGATCTGCCGGGCGAGGACGTACTGGACGCCACCGGGCTGGCCTGGCAGGCGGGGCTCACCGAGGCCCGGATGGGCATGGACGAGCTGGGCCGGCGGATCGAGCCGCAGGCCGGCTGGGGCGATCTGGTCCTGGCCGAGCGGCAGTCGAAGGTACTGCGGGAGATCGTCGCGCATGTGCGGCAGCGGCCGACGGTGTACCAGGAATGGGGCTTCGCCGAGACGCTGCGCCGGGGTCTCGGCGTCACCGCGCTGTTCGCGGGCGGCTCCGGTACGGGCAAGACGCTGGCCGCCGAGGTGATGGCGCGGGAGCTGGGTCTGGATCTGTTCATCATCGATCTGTCGCAGGTGGTCAGCAAGTACATCGGCGAGACCGAGAAGAACCTCCGCAAGGTGTTCGACGCCGCCGAGCAGGGCGGGGCGCTGCTGCTGTTCGACGAGGCCGACGCACTGTTCGGCAAGCGCAGCGAGGTCAAGGACAGCCACGACCGGTACGCCAACCTCGAAGTCAGCTATCTGCTGATGCGGATGGAGGCGTACCGGGGGCTCGCGATCCTCACGACGAACATGAAGCAGGCGCTGGACACGGCCTTCATGCGCCGCATCCGCTTCGTCGTCGACTTCCCGTTCCCGGGCGAGAGCGAGCGGGCCGAGATCTGGCGCCGGGTGCTGCCCGCGCGGGCCCCGATGAAGGGCGTCGAACCGGAACTGCTGGCCCGGCTGACCGTGGCGGGCGGCTCCATCCGCAACATCGCGCTGTCGGGCGCGTTCCTCGCGGCGGAGGAGGGCGACCGCCTCCAGATGCGCCACATGCTGGAGGCCGCCCGTACCGAGTACCTCAAGCTCGACCGTTCCCTGACGCCCACGGAGGTGCACGGATGGGTCTGAACGAGCAGCAGCGCACGGTACGGGTCGACATCGGCGAGCTGGTCCTCGACGGGTTCGGCCGGGTGGACCCGGAGCGTGTGTCGGAGGCGTTCCAGGCGGAGCTGGGCCGGCTCGTACGGGAACGGGGCGTGCCGCTGGCCGCGGACGGCGGGCAGGCGCTGGAGGCCCTGGCGGGACTGCCCCCGCTGCCCGCGACGGTCTCCGCGCGGCGCCTGGGCCAGGAGCTGGCCCGTGCGGTGCACACGGGTCTTTCGGGCGGGGGTGAAGCGACGAAATGAGTACGTCCCACTCGCAGGAGAGCCGCGCGGACCAGTCCGCCAAGCGCCGCAAGCGCAAGGAGCGAGCCGCCTCCCGCGCCCCCGAGCCGAAGAACATCGTGAGCGGTGCGGGGCAGCCGCTCGACCTGAGCGTACGGCGGGAGCTGGAGGAGCGGCTCGGTCACGACTTCGGCCGGGTGCGGCTGCACACCGATCCGGACGCGGGCGCGCTCACCGAGATGCTGGGCGCGGACGCGGTCGCGGTCGGCCAGGACATCTTCTTCCGCGAGGGGACGTACCGCCCCGGCACGGCCGACGGACAGCGGCTGCTCGCCCACGAGTTGCTGCACACGGTGCAGAACCCGCACGGTCTCGGTGCGCTGCGCGCCGGGCGTGACCTGGGCGCGGTGAGCCTGCCGCAGCAGGCGATGGAGCGCGAGGCGGAGGCGGCGGCGCAGGAGTCGGTACGGGACGGGGAGCCCGGGACCCGGGTCGGGGAGGGGCAGGCGACGCCGGGCTGGCTGCGGTACGCGACGGTGGACGCGGACCGGAACCGGATGGAGCAGATCGACCCGGCGACGCTCGTGGAGCGGCTCGCGAACTCCGTCGTACGTTCGCTGCGCGGCGACCCGGAGGACCGGTCCAAGCGCACCCGCAGGCAACTTTCCCTGCTGCCCGACGAGTTGCAGGACAACGTCCTGGAGCGGCTGGAGACCAGGCTGCTCAGTTCGGAGCACGAGCGGCTGCTGGACCTCGTCGACGAGGTCGAGGCGTACGACGACCTGGAGCGGGACTCGCTCGACGCCCCCACCGCCGAGAACGATCCGGCGCAGGCTCTCTGGTACGAGCGCGACAGCGACCGGCGGGCGGCCGAGGAGGAGCGCGCGGAGGCGGAGGAGCCCACGGCCGCACCAGGTCCGGAAAAGGAGCGGGACGAGGCGGAGGGAGCCCCGGGCAGTACGCCGGAGAACACCCGCGGTCCGAAGGACGAGGAGCGGGACGAGGGGCAGAACGCCGGCTCGGGCGCCGGTTCGGGAAGCGGTGTCGGTACGGCGCCGGAGGGCGGGCAGCCGGATGCGGCGCCGGCACCGGCCGCGGCGCCGCAGCCGTCGGCCTCGTCGTCGGCCTCGTCCGCTGCCGCGTCCTCGGGCGGCGGGAAGCAGTCCTCGGCCCCGGCGGCGGGCGGCCGGGAGGGCGAGGAAGGGCAAGGGGACCGGGAGGGACAGGACCAGCAGGGCGCTCCGGCCGCGAGCGAGGAGGAGTCGGCGGCGAGGAACCGGCCGGGCGCGACCGAAGCGCTCGTGGCGGGTCAGCAGCTGAAGCCGGAGGACAAGCGGGGCTCGGACAAGCCCACGGGTTCGTCGGCCACGTCCGGCAAGGACGCCCAGTTGCCCGGTGCGTTCAGCAGGCTGGAGGGCGTACGGAACCAGGATCTCGATGGCCCCGAGGAGCGGGCGGACGAGGACCCGTTCGCCTCGGGCAGCGGGTCGGAGGTCGAGGTCGGCGGCGGGGAGGAGAGCGCCTGGGACGTCAAGCTCCAGCCGGAGGACTTCCTTCCGGCGCAGGACCTCGATGTGTCCGGCGTACCGACCGCGGACAAGCTGGACCCGTCCTCGTCCGGCACGGCGTCCGCTCCGTCGTTCCCCGCTCCCCCGGTGACGAAGGCCGACCAGGTGCAGGCCGAGCGGGACGCGGAGGATGCCGAGGACGCGGCGGCGGAGACGGAGTCCGAGGAGGGCAGCGCCGGTTCACCCGACGGTACGGAGCCGTCGGCCGAGGCGGACGGGGCCGGGCCGGCCGGGGCGCAGCCCGGCGGGCTCGCTCTGGAGCAGGCGGCCGAGGCGCGGCCGGTGACGACGTCGAAGGACCCGAAGAGCGGGGACGACCCGAAGGCCGGGCCCGTGGCGGCGCAGACGGCGGTGCAGGAGGCGCCGGGCACGTCCGAGGCGGGCAGCGACGCCAAGGAAGCGGCGGCAAAGGAGGAGAAGGGCACTCCGGCAGGCGGCGAGACGCAAGCGGGCGCCCAGGAGAAGGCTTCCCCGCAGGCGGTGGCGGGCAACGCGGCGGCGCCGGAGCCCGCGGCCAAGGAGGAGCAGAAGAAGACGGACGCGGCTCCGGCGGGCCGCAGCGAACCGGCGGCGGACGCGCAGTCCCCCTCGCCCGCGCGGGACACCCATGTCTCCGGCGGGTCCAACGTGGATACGTCGGGGGGTGCGCCGAGCGAGTCGGCGGACGGGCCCTCGTCGAAGAGCGAGCCCGTACCCCGTACGGAGAGCGCGGCACCGAAGACGCCCGCCGCCCCGGAACCCACGAAGCCCGCCGACGCCCCGGCCTCGGCGAAGGCCGCACCGGCGCCCAGGGCCGCGGCGTCCAAGCCCGCACCGGCGGCCAAGGGGTCGCCCGGCGGTGGCGGCGGTGGCGGTGGCGGTGGCGCCAAGGCTGCCGCACCGGGGAAGGGCAAGGGCAAGAAGGACTCGGGGGCCGCACCAAATCTTTCCGGGGTGGCACCGGAAGCGGGCCTCACCACCGCCTCGAAGCTCAAGCCCCACAAGGCACTTCAGGCGATGAGCGGCGTGAGCGGCTCCGTGGACCGCACGGTCGGCGACGAGCACAAGTCCCTCGCGGCAGCGCCGCCCTCGATGCAGCGTCCGGCCGGTGCGCCGCAGACGCTCCAGGGCAAGCCGAAGGCCGACGCAGCGGCCCAGTACTCCCAGGATCCGGCGGCGAAGTCCGAGGCCCCGAAGGACGAGAAGGCCGAGGTCAAGGGCGCCAAGGAGCCCGAGGGCCAGATCGAGGCGGAGAAGGCGGAGGAGCCGGGCGGCTGGGACACGTTCAAGATGGCCCTGGGCTTCATCGGCGGCAAGATCGTGAACGGGATCGCGAGCGCCTTCGGCGCCGACGAACCCGTGGTGGACCCGCAGGAACTGGCCGCCAAGTTCGCCGGGCTGCCGACCAAGGACGAGGCGCTGAAGAAGGCCCAGGCGGGCAACGCGCCGGGCGTGGAGATGCAGGGAGCCGCCGAGCAGACGGCGGGCGAGCAGGGCACGGCCGTCGACACCAAGGGCCAGGAGACGGTCGCGACCGGCAAGGACGACGCCGGGCGCCCGATGGGCGAGAACCAGGTCTACCCCAACGCTCCCAAGGAGCAGATGACCGCGAAGGTCCCCGGCGGCCAGGGCGGCAACGGGGCAGCGCCGGACGGTGGCGCGGGGACCGGAGCCGTACCCCCGGAGGCCGCATCCGAGGTGGCGGAGCACGAGCGGGGGCCGGAGTTGCAGGCCGCGTTCAGCGACGGCCAGAAGGGGATGTCCGAGGGGCGGCAGACCAAGGACAAGGACTTCCGCGACTCCCAGCAGAAGCACAGGGCCAAGGTCGATGCGGAGGTCGCGACCAACACCAAGAGCCAGGCGGGCGAGCGTGAGAAGGCGCTTGCCGATGTCGACGCCGAGCGTGCCGACTGGCGCACGGAGCAGGACGCGGAGCTCAAGACCCTCGGCACGAAGAAGACCGAGCGGCACGAGAAGGTCCGCACGGATGTCAAGGACAAGGAGAAGAAGACCGACGAGGACGTCGTCAAGGAGAAGGACGACGGCGACAAGAAGATCCGGGACGAGAACACCAAGGCCGAGAAGGACGCGGAGAAGGCGCGCGACGACAGCGTCGAGCAGTCGGGCAACTGGGTCAGCAGGGCCTTCGACTGGATCAAGAAGAAGGTCATCGAGATCAAGGAGACGATCGCCCGCGTCATCAGGACGGCGCGCACGGCGGTCATCGGCTTCATCAAGAACTTCAAGGAGACGGTCGAGCGCTGGATCACCGAGGCGCGCAAGTTCGTCGTCGAGGCGATCAAGAATCTGATCAACGATCTGATCGAATTCGCGAAGGCCATGGTGCGGGCCGTCATCGAACTGGCCCGCAGTATCCGGAGGTTCATCGCGGGTCTGATCGAGGCCGCGATCGCCCTGGTCAACAAGCTCGCGACGATGCTGAAGCAGATCATCACGGATCTGCTGGACGCCATTGGCAAGCTCCTGAGCAGCATCCTGGACCTGCTCAAGAAGATGCTGCAGGACGTGATCAAGGCAGTCGTGGATGCGGTCAAGTCGGTGCTGGACTTTGCCGCCAAACTGCTGAGCGCACTCGGCGACTTCATGCTCATCGCGGTCGACTTCCTCAGCGATCCGGGCGGCTGGCTCGGCGGTGCCAAGAACTCTGCGGTGGACGGAGCGAAGAACCACCTGTTCCGGGAGGTCCAGGCGGCCGTCAAGCAGTGGTTCCAGTCGAAGATCGAAGAGATCATCGGCATCCCGAAGGCCATCATCGAGAAGCTGATCAAGGGTGGGTTCACCCTGGAGAAGATCATCAAGGAGACGTGGGCCGCCATCGTCCCCCAACTCCCCTTCATCATCGGCGAGATCGTGATCACCAAGGTCGTCGCCAAGCTGATCCCGGGCGCGGGGTGGGCGATGGCCGTGATCGACGCCATCCGGGTGGCGATCGGCGCACTCGGCGAGATCCTGCGCGCCATCGGCGCGGTCATCAGCTGGCTCAAGGCCGTCCGCCAGGGCGGTGCGGGCATCCTCTTCGCGAAGGCGGTCGCGGCGGGCATCGTGGCGCTGCTCGAACTTGCCTACGAGGCCCTGCTGAGCGGCATCGGCAAGTACGTTGCGAAGGTGGGCAGGCGCCTCAAGGGCGTCGCCGCCAAGCTCGGCAAGGACAAGGGCGGCGACAAGGGGCCGGGTGCCGCGGGCTCGGACGACAAGGGAGGTCCGGGCAGCAACAAGCAGGACGCCAACAAGCCCGCTGCCACCCCGTCCACCCGCCCGACGACCCCGTCGCCGCGCCCCTCGACTCCGACGACACGCCCGACCACCCCCGGGCGCCCCACCCCCAAGCCCGCCACGACACCGACCTCTCCCAAGAAGCCGACAGCGCCCGGCTCGGGCAAGGATTCCGGTCCGGGGGCGGCCAAGGCCCCGGGCGACGGCAAGAAGCCCACGGACAGCGACAGCAGCGGCCGGCCGACGGGCAAGGACGACAACAAGCCGGACACCCGGCCGACCCCGGCTCCACAGCCGAAGCCGACCCCGACCCCGACCCCGACCCCCCAACCGAAGCCGAAGCACGACCCGGGCGCGGCGCCCAAGCCGAAGGAGGACACTCCGGGCCGGCCGAAGGGCGACAAGGACTCAACCCGGCCGAGGCCCGACGACAAGGGCCCGATCAACCCCAAGGACACGGATTCGACCAGGCCGAAGGGCGACAAGGACGCCCCCGGGAAGCCCACCAAGCCAAAGGAAGGTGACGGCAGAGGGCCCAAGCCCGACAAGGGCGGCAGTAAGCCCGGCCCGCGAAAGCCCGAAGCTGATAAGGATCAGCAAAAGAAGGACGAGGACTCGACGGATTCCAAGGAAGCGCGGCTGCGTAAGATCATTGCCCGCATCCGGCCTCGGATCGAGTCGAAACTCGACGAGGGAATCCGGCCGGCGGACCACGTCGCGCTTCTCGAAGACCTCCGACGCTGGTATCGACTGACCCGCCTGTTCAAGCAAGGCGGAGATAAATTCAGCGTCCGGGCAGTCCTCAACCCGGAAGGGGAGGCGGCCGATGGAGTCAGCGACACTCGCGGGGGTTCGGGACGGACGGACAGGAACCGGCGGCTGGTGCTCCCGGTTCCCGACGAACGCACAAACTTCAAGGACGGCGACGCCCCGAAGAGCTTCACGCATGATTTCATCAACAAGGAATGGTCCGTGGGTGGCGAGTTCCCTCCCAAGGATGCCGCCCGCCTGAACATCATCGGGTTCAAACACATCTACACCAAAGACTCGAGCGGAAACGATCTCACTGAACCCCCGGGAGATTTCCAATGGGATGCCATGCATCTGCTGCCCAGGGAGCTTGGCGGACCGGCGTTCGGATCCAATTTCGTACCGGCGCCCAACTACATGAACAGAGGGTTCTACGTAGACTTCGAGAAGAAAGCGGCGGCAACCTTCGGGCAGAAGGCAAAGAAGGGCGACAAGCCTGGCTATTATTCGATCACTCTGTCGACATATCCAGGACCGCCTGAGGGATTCCCGAATACGCTGCAAGCCAAGTGGGCCACGTACAAACACAAGGGATCCGGTTCCGGAAAGGAGCGTCCCGAATGGGAGCCGGAAGACGAGCAGGTATCCAGGACACTGAAATTCGATCGGCCGCCCACAGGTAAGCGTCCGATATTCAACATCAATACTGAAACCAACATCATCAACGTAAGGGGTGCGATCGGTGGCAACGTAAGGGCGATGACCAAGAATGACGACCGCGTCGCCCTTGCGATACTCCAGCTGAGGACGTTCGATGACCTGGAGGACATGGTAAAGAAATTGACGGACTACCGCATGCCGGGCACGAACAAGAAGCTGCCCCAGCTGAACATGTTCCTGGGTCGCATCAGGAACAACTACAACCGCATTTTTACGATCAGCTAGAGTCGACAATCAGAGGCTGGAAAGTCATGGCGTCATACAACACTCTGGAATCGCTTCATCTGGCTTCGCTGGCACGCCTTCGCAAAGTCGCCCCTGTGGAGATTCTCGACGAAAGTTGCAGTGATATCGGACCGAGTTTCGCCGAGATCACGCCATTGAGCATCTTTCATGCAGAGTGGTCGAATCTCCAGCTGGGGCGCGACATTCTGGATAATTCGCTGAGAATCGAGGTAGCCGCACACTGGACATCCACGCCGCCACTGCCGAGCTTCTCGGGTGAATATCGGATCCCTGCCCCCATGGAGATCCTGGGTCAGGACGCCAGCCGGTTGGCGAGCATGCTCAGCGATGATTTCCATAAGAAGTTCGTTACGCAACTTCGATACTTCGACAACACTTACGCATCCGGCAGAGGGTTTGCTGCCTATCTGCGAATGAATCCCGAGTCGACCCGTCGCGAGATTTGGTTCCACGACCTTGTGGCGACAGAGACACCCCCCTACCCTCCCGGTTTCACCATTCTCGACCTGACCTTCAATCAGTACGTGGAAGCACTTACGCTCACCAAGGGTCTCTACGGCTGGCAATACCTGTTCGCGGATATTTCCTTCCAGGACCCTGCGATCGATCACCTCGCGGCGGGCCTCCGCGATGGATTGGAGGCCTTTTCCGAGTTGTTCACCGACCAGGATTACTCATCGCTTCTTCAGCGTCTGGAGGCCCGGCTGTGACCCGCTACGCAGACATCCCCAAGCCCATCCGCTCCGGCATAGTCGTCGTCGATCCCGAGCGCGGCACCCCCCAGCGCATCATCGTTCTCCAGTTCAATCCCGACACCCTCGAACGCTCCCTCGCGCCCCAGTCCGCCGGCGGCAGTGGGGACTCCGGCGGAGGGGGCAGTGGGGGTGGGGACCGGAATGAGGCTCTGCGGCTCAAAGGGCCCGCTCAGGAGACCTGGAAGTTCACCGCCGAGATCGATGCCACCGATCAGTTCGAGGTGGCCGCCCCCGATGGCATTCATCCGGAGCTGGCCACCCTCGAAATGCTCGTGCATCCGACCACGGCCCAGTTGCGGGAGGCGAGTCGGCTCACCAAGAAGGGGACCATCGAGATCAGTCCCATCGAGATGCCGTTGACCCTCTTCACCTGGGGCAGCAAGCGCGTCATGCCCGTGCGCCTGACCGAGCTGTCCATCAACGAGTCCGCGTTCGACGTGAGTCTCAATCCGATCCGGGCCGCGCTGAGCATCGGCATGAAGGTGCTCAGCGTCAGCGATCTGCCCGCCGGGCACCGCGGGGCCGATCTGTACATGGCGCATCTCGCGCAGAAGGAGCGGCTCGCCAGGGCCGCCCGTAGCGGCGGGCTCGCCGCGTTGGGGCTTGCCGGGCGGGACGCCGGGCTGGGGAGGGGCTGAGCCGAGGCCATGGCCGACATCGAACCGTACGAGAACGCGCTGGACAGCATTCCCGGCGCCCACCCCTATCCGCGCTCCAGCCGGTACCACGACGCCGAGATCGGGGTGCACCGGATGGCGGACGGGACCGAAGTCCGTTACACCAAACGGAGGTTGCTGCCACCGATCGAGCACGTCACGGACGACGAGACCGCGCCGCACACCGTCAGCAGCGGAGAGCGGCCCGATCTGCTGGCCCAGCGGTATCTCGGGGACCCTGGCCAGTGGTGGCAGATCGCCGACGCGAATCCCGTGCTGGACCCGCAGGAGCTGACGCAGGAGGCGGGCCGTGTCATCGCGATCCCGCACGCCGGGGGCTTCCCCGGGGCGGGGGCGGGTGCGCGGTATGTCTGACCAGCCCGTGGGGGGCGGGCCCATCCACATCACCCTGGAGACGGGGCCGAAGCTGACCCGGCCCGTGCCGCCCGAGGTCGTGGAGGCGCTGCTGTCGGCCCAGATCACCGCGACCGCGGGTGAACGCAGCGGATTCCAGCTGGCGTTCGACCTGACCAAGCAGGGCGCGCTGTCCCGGCGGCTGCTGCCCGAAGGGTTCTTCGACCCGAAGACCCGGGTGATCCTCAGCGTGAGCGTCAAGGGCACCGCCCGGGTGCTGCTCGACGGGCTCATCGTGCGGCAGGAGGTCGGCGCCAGCAATCAGCCGGGGCACTCCACCCTCACGGTGACCGGCGAGGACCTCACCCTCCTGATGGACCTGGAGGAACGCACCGACCGCTACCCCAATCTGCGGCCCTCCGGACGCGTCGCGCGCATCCTGTCCCGGTACGCCGACTACGGCATCGAGCCCCATGTCTTCCAGGAGCAGATCGAACAGCCCCCGCGCGAGCAGCTCCGCGTCGACTACCAGTCGGGCACCGACCTGAGCTATGTGAACGAGCTGGCGCGTGCCAACGGCTACACCTTCTACCTCGAACCCGGCCCGCGCCCGGGCCACTCGGTCGCCGTGTGGGGACCGGAGGCCCGGCTCGGGCAGCGTCAGCACGCGCTCAACGTGAACATGGACGTCAACTCGACGGTGGACCAGCTGACGTTCGCGTACGACGGGACGGCCCGCGAGGAGCCGCAGGCCCGGGTGCAGGACCCGGCCACCCGCGACAGCCGGCTGCTGCCGCAGCCCGACATCGGGCCGCTGCGACCGCCGTTGGGCCGCCGGGCCACACCCGCGCTGAAGCGCCGCACCCTGTCCGGCACGGCGAAGAGGGAATCGGCGCAGGCGCAGGCGGAGCTGCTGGCGCGGGCCGCGCTGTCGGCCGATGCCATCTCCGGCTCCGGGTCGCTGGACGTGAACCGGCACGGGTACATCCTGCGGCCGCGCGAGCTGGTCGGGGTCCGTGGCGCCGGGGTGACGTACGACGGCGACTACT
This sequence comes from Streptomyces sp. NBC_01237, assembly GCF_035917275.1. Taxonomy (NCBI): domain Bacteria; kingdom Bacillati; phylum Actinomycetota; class Actinomycetes; order Kitasatosporales; family Streptomycetaceae; genus Streptomyces; species Streptomyces sp. NBC_01237. Next base: position 2,958,794 of record NZ_CP108508.1, read on the forward strand.
TCGTCAAGTCCGTCACGCACAACATCAGACCCGGCTCGTACCAGCAGAACTTCACCCTGTCGCGCGAGGGCCTGATCGCCCGGAGCGACACCGTACGGCCGTAGCACCGCAACCGCGGAAATGGACCAGGAGAGCTTCGCATGGCTGCAGGACCGAACAACCGGTTTCTCGGCAAGTTCCGGGGGCGGGTGGTGAGCAATGACGATCCGCTGAGGATCGGGCGGGTCACGGTCAAGGTTCCGGACGTCCTGGGCGACGAGACGTCCACCTGGGCCATGCCCTGCCTGCCGTTCACCGGGCCGCAGTCGGGCCAGTACGTGGTGCCGGCCGCCGGGGCGGGGGTGTGGGTGGAGTTCGAGCAGGGGGAAGTCAGTTTCCCGATATGGACCGGGTGTTGGTACGGGGACAGCTCCGAGGTGCCGCCCGACGCCCTGACCGGCTCTCCGGCGCACCAGAACGTGGTGGTCCAGACGTCGGACCGGCACAAGTTCGTGATGGGTGATGTACCGGGCGGGGGCCAGGGCATCCGGCTCCAGGCCGCGAGCGGGGCGTACATCCAGCTCGACGAGAAGGGCGTGACGATCGCCAACGGTCAGGGCGCCTCCGTCGTGCTGAACGGCGGCGAGGTCAACATCAACGACGGCCGGCTGATCGTGGCCAAGAAGCAGTAGGGGCAGAGCGGCAGTTGCCCGAGCAGCTGCCGGCGCAGTTCGCAGGAGCAGTAGCCGAACGCGACACACAGAGATCTACGGGGAGACGACTCTTGTCCACACGCGCAGGGACCATCGTCAGCGCCGCCGCCACGCTCACCTGCCCGCACGGCGGCCGGGCATCCGCCACCTCAGGGCGACCGGCCGCCGTGCGGGTGGACGGACTGCCCGTGCACACGGCGTCCGACGGCTTCGCGGTGACCGGGTGCCCGCACATCATCGACGGGGTGCCTCATCCGTGCACCACCGTGCGGTGGGCCCCGCAGCCGGGCGGCGTGCTCGTCGACGGCGCGGCCGCCCTGCTGCACACGAGTGCGGCGCAGTGCTTCAGCGCGGCACTCGTGCCGCAGGGGCCGCCGGTCGTCGCCACGTCGCTGCGGGGGGTGGTCTGCGGATGAGGGCGAGGACCGTACGCGGCGACATCGCGTTCCCGTTCCGTATCGACCGGCGCGGGCGCAGCGCCCACGCGCCGTACGACGACCATGTGCGGGATCTGGTGGAGCAGTTGCTCTTCACCAGTCCGGGCGAGCGGGTGATGCGGCCCGACTTCGGCTGCGGCCTGCTCGATCTGGTCTTCACACCGAACAGTCCCGAGCTGGCTTCGGCCCTGGAGCTGTCGGTGCAGGCCGCGCTCCAGCGCTGGCTGGGCGAGCTGATCGAGGTGGAGTCCCTGGACGTGGTGAGCGAGGAGAACGTGGTCCGGGTGTATCTGCGCTACGTGGTGCGCTCCACCGGGAGCCGGCGCGACGAGGTGTTCGAAGGGAGCGGGCCCGCATGAGCAGCCCGAGCAGGGAGTTGGTCTGCCGCGTGGACGGCAGGCGCGGCAAGGTGCGTGCGGCGCGGCTCGGCGGCGTGGACGCGGTGGAGTGCGGTGACGACGGCGTGACGCTGACGGTGACGTTCCTCGGCAAGGCGCCGCACGGGCTGTGTCCGGAGAACATCCGGATCGACGGCGGCCGCCGGATCACCGGGATCGAGGCGGTCGAGGTGGCCGTGGAGCGCGAGGAGGACCCGGAGCTGGACGACCGGCTGCTCGTGACGGTCGACCGGACCGGGGACACCTCGCGCTACCGGCTCTCCGTGGTGGACACCGATCCGTACGGGCGACCGGGTACGGAGCCGTTCCGGGGTTTCGATCAGCGGTACTTCGGGGCGGAGTTCACGTTCCGGCCGGACTGTCCGACGCCCTTCGACTGCGGGGAGGGGGCGGCGGGCGACGACCCCGGCCCCCGGCGCGAGCCGCCCGTCATCGACTACACGGCGCGCGACTACGACTCCGTGCGCCGGCTCGTCCTGGACCGGCTCGCGCTGACCACACCCGGCTGGGTGGAGCGCAACCCGGCCGATCTCGGTGTCACGCTGGTGGAGCTGCTGGCGCACACGGCGGACCGGATCAGCTATCAGCAGGACGCGGTGGCCACCGAGGCGTATCTCGACACCGCCCGCAGGCGGGTGTCGGTACGGCGGCACGTGCGGCTGATCGACTACCCGATGCATGACGGGTGCAACGCCCGGACGCTGGTCACCGTCGAGGTGACGAAGCGGCTGACACTGCGGCCGGGCACGTTCCGGTTCGCCGCGGTCGACGTCCGTACGCTGGGGCCGCGCGACCGGCCGGAGATCGGCGCGGTCGTGGAGGACCGCGATCTGGCGGTGCTGGCCGAGCGCGGTTCGGTGGAGGTCTTCGAGCCGGTGGTGGCCGGGGAGCCGGCCGAGCTGCGGCCCGCGCACAACACCATCCGGTTCTGGACCTGGGGCGACGAGGTGTGTGCCCTGCCGAGGGGCGCGGTCTCGGCGACGCTGCGGGACGAGTGGGCCGACAAGAAGCGCACGGTGCGGGCGCTGGCCCTGGCGCCGGGTGATCTGCTGGTGTTCGAGGAGGTGCGCGGGGCGCGTTCGGGTACGCCCGGCGACGCGGACCCGGCGCATCGGCACGCCGTGCGGCTGACCTCTCTCACGCCGGGCGTGGACCGGCTGTCCGGGCAGCCGGTGCTGGAGGCCACCTGGGCCCGCGAGGACGCGTTGGCGTTCCCGCTGTGTCTGTCGACGCGTGGCGGTCCCGGCTGTGAGCCGGTGGCGGATGTGAGCGTCGCCCGCGGCAATGTGGTCCTCGTCGATCACGGCAGGTCGCTGACGTTCGGCGGGGCGCTGCCGGAGACGGTGACCGTGCCGCCGGAGCCCGCCGTGCTCGGTTCCTGCGAACCGTCCGGCTTCGGGTGCGGGGACACGGACGCGGGCAACGCCACGGCGCAGCTCGTCGTGGCCCGGATGGAACAGACCCGGCACGGGCGGCTGCTGAGCGCCGATCAGGTGCGGGAGCTGTCCGTACTGGTCGGCGACGAGGAGGTGACCCGCGCCGGCATCGGGCTGGAGCTGGCCGGGCGACGGCGCGAGAAGGTCGTGCCGGGGACGGCGTACGAGCAGGCAGAGGCGCTGGCGACGCTGCTGGCACAGGTGATGTATCCCGGCATCCGGCCCCGGTTCCGGCCGGTGCTCCAGCGTTCCCCGGTGGTGTGGGCGACGCCGTTCCCGCTGTCGGAGCATGTGTCGGCCGGGCAGGCCGACCGGCTGGCCGCCGTGCCCGGACGGGTACGGGAGCGGCTGGTGGAGCTGTGGCGCAGCGCCCGTGACCACGACGGGCTCGCCGAGAGGGAGATCGATGAGCTGACCGTGCTCTTCGGGCTGCGGTTGCTGGACCATCTGGAGCTGCACCTCCACCCGGTGCGGGCGCTGCGGGAGCTGCTGCACCGCAGCCCGCGGCTGTTGGCGCCGAAGCTGCGCAGGCTCGACGTGCTGACGGCTCGGGCGCGGGCGGGCACGGTGCTGGACGCGGGCATCGCCTGGGAGATCGCCCGGAGTTGGGGCCCCCGTTACGCGACCGGGCTGCGTCCGGACGATCCGGTTCTGCGGGGTCCGGCGGCGGCGCTGGTCCAGGATCCGCGGTCCGCCCTGCCCGCCGTGAAAGCCGTGGCAACCGTGACAGGCGCGACAGACGCGACGGCCGTGGACACGGTGACGGCCGCGGAGGGTGCGACGGCCGTGGACACGGTGACGGCTTCGGGCGGGGGCGCGACAGCCAGGGACGGCTCGGCGGTGTGGACGGCTCGGCGGGATCTGCTCGGCAGCGGGCCCCGGGACCGGCACCTGGTCGGTGAGCTGGAGGACGACGGGCGGGTGGCGCTGCGCTTCGGCGACGGGCGTCACGGTGCCCGGCCGCCGGCCGGCGCCCGGCTCGCTCTGCACTACCGGCTCGGCGGCGGCACGGCGGGCAATGTCGGTGCGGAGGCCGTCGGCCATCTGGTGCTGCGCCGGGACCCGGGGGCCGAGGACGCCGGTGACGCGCTGCCGGTCGCGGGGGTGCGCAATCCGCTGCCCGCGACGGGCGGCACCGATCCCGAACCGGTCGATCAGGTACGCCAGTTGGCACCGCTCGACCTGAAGCGCACCCGGCAGCGGGCGGTGACCGCCGAGGACTACGCGGCGCTGGCGACCGCCCTGCCGGGGGTGCAGCGCGCGGCGGCGGAGATCCGCTGGACGGGCAGTGTGCAGGAGGCCCATGTCGCCGTCGACGCGCTGGGGGCCGGGGAGCCCGACCCCGAGCTGCTGGACTCGGTGGCGTACGCGCTGGAGAGCTACCGGCGTATCGGCCACGACCTGGTGGTCGGCCCCGCCAGGAACGTACCGCTGGACCTCGCCCTGTCGGTGTGTGCGGCACCCGGTCATCAGCACGGGCAGATCCTGGCCGAGCTGTACCGGCTGCTGGGTGCCGGCCGACTGCCGGGCGGGCGGCTCGGGTTCTTCCATCCCGATGCCCTGGTGTTCGGCGAACCGGTGCGGCTCAGCGCCCTGGTGGCCGCGGCGGCCGGGGTGCGGGGCGTGGAGAGCGTGACGGTGACACGGCTGCGGCGGCTCTTCGACGACGGCTCCGACGACAGCGACGGCACCGACTCCGCCTCGGGCGGAAGCGGCGACGAGAACAGCCTGGACGATCCCGCCCTGGAGACGGGCGTACTGCGGCTCGGTCCGCTGGAGATCGCCCGGTGCGACAACGACCCCGACCGGCCCGAGAACGGCCGGCTGACCATCGAGCTCGCCGGAGGTACGCGATGAGCAGCGCGGACGGCTGCGGCTGCGGTTGCGGTTGCGGTTGCGGCGGACATGATGAGCGGCGGGCGCCCGATGCCCTGTACAACCCGCCGGGGCGCACGGCCCTCGACTACCGGGTCGGCGACTACGGCTCGTTCCTGGCGGCCATGGTGGACCGGCTCGCCTCCCCCGCCTACCCGGCGCTGCGCGGGCTGACGGTCCGCACCCCGGACGATCCGGCGATCGGGCTGCTGGACTCCTGGGCCGTCGTCGGAGATCTGCTCACCTTCCACTCCGAGCGGATCGTGGACGAGGCGTATCTGCGCACCGCGAACGAGCACCGCTCGCTGGCGCTGCTCGGGCGTCTGGTGGGTCACCGGCCGAGGCCGGGGATCGCCGCCGACACCCATCTCGCGTACACCCTGGACCGGGATCCGCGCGACGAGGACGTGGAGGTGGTCATCCCGCGCGGGGCGCGCAGCAACAGCGTTCCGCTCACCTCCGAGGACGAGTCGCAGGTCTTCGAGACGTCCACCGCTCTCGCGGCCCGCGCGTCGTGGAACGAGCTGGCGGTGCGCAGGCGCAGGCCCTCGCTGCTGACCGAGGAGGATCTGAGCGGCCGGTCCGAGATCCAGGTCGCGGGCACGTCGACGGGGCTGACGACCGGGGACCGGCTGCTGTTCGTCTTCAAGAGCCGCCAGGGCACGGAGGACGAGCAGGGCGCGGGTGCCCGGGGCGCGCCGGACGGCCGGGACACGGGCGGCCGGGGCGCGTCGGACGGCCGGGAGCCGGGGCAGCGGCTGCTGCGTACCGTCGCCCGGCTCCGGATCGACCGTGAGGAGGACGTGACGGGGATCGGGCTCCAGCAGTCCGCCCCGCCGTCCCTGGCCGAGCTGGTGGACCTGCTGCGCGAGTGGATCACGGAGGACGAGCGGGCGGTCGAGGACGGCGAGCCGACGCCCGACAACCCCAATCCGCGTCCGGTCAGCCGGTACATCGAGGAGTTCGACACCCAGGTGCTGGCCCCGCTGCGGGCGGACCTGGACACCATCGCCTCGCCCGCCCGCCTCGCGGCGCGGCTGGCCGAGCCGCACGAGCGGCTGGCCGAGGCACAGGCGGTGGCCGGTGCGTACGAGGAGGTCGCCGCCTGGTTCGAGCAGTTGGAGGCGATGGTCGGTGAGGTGATCGCGCAGGCGGCGGACCTGGAGCCGTCCCGGCCCGCGCCCGAGCTGCTCCGCAAGGGCCTGCCGGAGGGTTCGGCGGCGCTGCGGGCCCTGGGCGCGGTGCTGCCGGCGCTGCGCGGCGGGGTCGTACGCCCCGGTGCACGCGCCGGGTCGTCGGGCGCCGGAGCGTGGCGGCGGCCTGCACCCGGCTCGGACCTGGGGGCGCGGCAGTTGGCGGCACCCGGTTCGGACCTGGGGGCGCGCCTGCTGGCGGCTCTCGACCCACGGATCTCGGACGGGTTGTATCCGGCGTGGCGGCAGTCCGCCCCGACCGCGCCCGCGCTGCTCCACGAGGTGCAGGCGCTGCGGGTGACATCGGCGCCGTTCGGGGCGATGGCGCCGCTGCGGCCGGTGCAGGACGAGCGGGGGCGGGTGATCAGGCAGGCCGACTGGCCGCTGAGCGGTTCGGCCCTGACGACGATGCGCGTCGTGTTCGACACGGCGGGCAGGGTCCCGGTGCGTGCGGAGTTCCAGTACACGGAGACGGGTTCGTCGGTCCAGCAGTCGGAGAACCTGTCGGCGGAGACGACGTTCGAACTCGGTCCGGGCCGGGTCACGGTGATGTCGCGGGCCGGTCAGGACCACGATCTGAGCTGGCTCGGCAGGCGGCCCGCCGACTCGCAGGAGCCGGGGGTCACCGCCCGGCTGCACGCGGGCCTGCCCGAGCGGACGCTGTTCGTCTCCCGTCCCGGTGAGGACGGCCTGGTCCATGTCGTCGTGCACAACGGCGAGTCCAAGAGCTGGCGGCTGGCGCCGGGGGATCACGAGCAGGTCCGGCACGACGGCTACGAGCTGACCGTCCGCTACACGGTGGGCAGTGAACCGGCGAACGTGGTGATCGGTATCGCGTCGGTGCCGGAGCCCGCGAACCGGCGGGTCATCGCGCTCGACTCGGTGCAGGACTCGGTCACGGTCGGCAGCTGGGTCGCGATCGAGCGCCCCCGCAAGGGCGCCGAGGGGCCGGACGGCATCCCCGGCGACCCGGACCTCCGGTTCGTCACCACCAGGGTCACCGCCGTGCGCACCGCCGTGTACACCGACTTCGGCATCACGGGGCGCGGTACGGAGCTGACGCTCGCGGACCCGTGGCTCGACGAGCACGACGTGCTGCTCTCCACGATCCGGGACACCGCCGTGCACGCGGGCGGTCAGCCGCTGCGGCTCGCCGAGGAGCCGCTCGGCGAGGATGTGCACGGCAACGAGCTGGAGCTGGCCGAGCTGTACGACGGGCTGCGCCCGGGACGGCAGTTGATCGTGTCCGGGGAGCGTACGGACGTGCCCGCGGTGACGGGCACCGAACTGGTGACGGTCGCCGACGTCGAGCAGGTGCTGGACCCCATGGTGCCCGGCGACCATGTGCACACCCGGCTGACGCTGACGACGGACCTGGTGCACCGCTACCGGCGGGCCACCGTGCGGGTCCGGGGCAATGTGGTGGCGGCCACGCACGGCGAGAGCCGCGAGGAGCCGATCGGCAGCGGGGACGCGGACCGGATCAACCAGACGTTCGCACTGTGGCAGTCGCCGCTGACCTGGCTGCCCGCCGACAACCCGCTGGGGGCCACCCCGGCCCTCGAAGTGCGGGTCGACGGGCTGCTGTGGCACGAGGTGGACAGCCTCGCCGGGCGCGGCCCGCGCGAGCGGGTGTACGTCGGCGGGGTGGCGGGCGGCCGGACGACGGTGACCTTCGGCGACGGGGTGCACGGCGCCCGGCTGCCCAGCGGTCACGAGAACGTCCGGGCCCGCTACCGCTTCGGTACCGGCCGGGCGGCCAATGTCCGGGCGGACCGGATCACCCAGGCGGTCACCCGGCCGCTGGGCGTCACCCAGGTCACCAACCCGCAGCCCGCGACGGGCGGCGCGGACGCGGACGGCCCCGGCCTGACCCGGTCCACGGTGCCGCTCGCCGTGTCGGCCCTGGACCGGCTGGTGTCGGTCGCCGACTACGAGGACTTCGCCCGCTCCCGCGCCGGGATCGGGCGGGCGGCGGCGCGCGAGATCTTCGACGGCAGGCGGCGGTTGCTGCACGTCACGGTCGCCGGGGTGGCGGACATCCCCGTCGCCGAGGACTCCGATGTGCTCACCGCGCTGCGTTCCTCCCTCGCCCGGTACGGCGACTCCCGGCTGCCGGTCCGGGTACAGGTGCGCGAACTGGTCCTGCTGCTCCTCGCGGCGAAGGTGCGGGTGGCCCGCGACCACAGCTGGGAACTTGTCGAACCCCGCCTGCGCCAGGCCCTGTTGGCCCGGTTCGGCCCCGAGCGGCGCGAGCTGGGCGACCCGGCGCGGCTGTCGGACGTGCTGGCCACGGCCCACTCGGTGCCCGGTGTCGGCCATGTGGACGTGGACGTCTTCGACGGGGTGCCGGCCTCCCTCACCCCCGAGGATCTGCTCGCGCTCGCCGAGCGCCGGGCCGGACCGCGGGCGACGGTTCCGGTCCGGCTCGGCGCGTACGACGAGGACGTGCACCGGGTCACCGCGCCGGAGGGCGAGACGCTCACCTCGGTCGCCGCCCGGTACGGCATCGGGCTCGACGAACTGCTGCGTCTCAACCCGGACATCACCGACACCCGGCGCCTGGCGAAGGGCCGCGCGGTGTTCGTCTTCCGCGGCATCCGGCCCGCCCAGCTCGCCCTGCTGTCACCGGACGTCCCGGACACGCTGATTCTGACGGAGGTCACCTCATGAACACCCAGGAAAGGAGCGCCGCATGAGCAGGGAACCGGACGGTCTCGCGGAGCTGCTCCCGCAGTGGCACCGGCTGCGGGGCGCCGAGGGCGGTGAGCCGCTGCGCGCGCTGCTCGCGGTGATCGCCGAGCAGGTGGACCGGGTGCGTGACGGGGTCGAGCAGAGTTACGAGGACCTGTTCGTGGAGACCGCGTCTTCCTGGGTGCTGCCGTACATCGGCGATCTGGTGGGTTACCGGCCGCTGCCCGGGTACGAGCGGGTGCCGACGGGGGGTCTGGGCGGGGACGGCGACGCCCGTACCCGGCTCGCCGAGGCGCTGGCACCGCGCCGCGATGTGGCGGCGACGGTCGCCAACCGCCGCCGCAAGGGCACGCTCGCCCTGCTGGAGGAGCTGTCCCAGGAGGTCACCGGGTGGCCGGCCAGGGCCGTGGAGTTCTCCCGGCTGGTCTCCCAGCAGCAGCCGGTGAAGCTGTACGGGACGGGGGCCCCGGCCGCCGACGTGCGCAGGCTGTCCCGGGGGCGGCTGGCCGATGTCCGCCAGGGTGCGCGACTGGACCTGGCGGGCGGGCCGTTCGACACGACGGCGCGGTCGGTGGACGTACGCAGGGCGGGTTCGGCGCGCCGGGCGGGAGGCCACTCCCCCGCCGGGGTCGGGCTGTTCGTGTGGCGGCTGAAGCCGTACTCGGTCACCCGGGCACCGGCGTACTGCGTCGACCGGGCGCGGAGCCTGTACACGTTCTCGATCCTGGGCAACGACAGTCCGCTGGTGACGAAGCCGGTGCCGGAGCCCTCGGCCACGCACCTCGCGACGGTCGACAACGTGCCCGCTTTCATCAGGCGGCGGCAGCTCTCCGACCGGCTCGCGGACTACTACGGGCCGGGCAAGAGCTTCACCGTCCGGCGGGACGGGCAGGACGAGCCGGTGCCGATGTCGGACATCGTCGTGGCGGACCTGTCTGGCTGGCGCTACCGGCCCAAGCTCGGTCAGGTGGCCGTGGACCCGGTGCTGGGGCGGCTCGCCTTCGGGTCGCGTTCGGCGCCCCGGCAAGGGGTCTGGGTGTCCTATCACTACGCCGCGGGTGACGACATCGGCGGCGGGGAGTACCCGCGCGAGCGCGTCACACCGCCCGCCGCACGCTTCTACCGGGTGGGTCCGGGCCAGGCGTTCCAGCGGATCATGGACGCGTACGAGCAGTGGCGCGCGGACCGTAGGGCGGGCCACTGCGGGGCCGACGGCGTCATCGAGATCACGCACAGCGGCGCGTATCAGGAGCAGCTCGACTTCGATCTGGACCGCGGCGACCGGCTGGAGCTGCGGGCGGCCGAGGGCTGCCGTCCGGTGATCCGGCTGCTCGACTGGTACAGCAACCGGCCGGACGCCCTCAACATCCGGGCGCGGGAGGACGAAGGGACCTCGCGGAACGACGCGCCCCGGAAGCACGCCAGGACCCAGGAGCACGACGGGACCCCTGAGAGCGACGGGACCCCGGCGAGCGGCGGGACCTCTGAGAGCGGCGGGGCCCCGGAGGACAGCGGGACCCGGAAGGGCGGCGGGGCTCAGGACGGCGTGGACGCCACCGGCGGGAGCGGGGACGCTCCGCGCATCGTGCTGGACGGCCTGCTGATCACCGGGCGCGGGCTCCATGTCAGCGGGCCCGTCGGCGCGGTCGTGCTGCGGCACTGCACGCTGGTGCCCGGCTGGTCGCTGGAGCCGGAGTGCGACCCGCACTCCCCGGAGGAGCCGAGCCTGGTCCTGGACCGGACCACGGCCTGTGTCTCCGTCGATCACAGCATCATCGGCACGATCGAGGTGATCGGCGACGAGGTGAGCCACGACCCGCCGGCGATCCACCTCCGCGACAGCGTCCTGGACGCCACCGGCCACGACCGGGCGGCGCTGTCCGCCCCGGACTGCTGTCACGCCCATGCCGTGCTGCACGCCCACCGCACCACGATCATCGGCGAGGTGCACACGCACGCGGTGGAGATCGCGGAGAACAGCGTCTTCACCGGGCAGCTGCGGGTGGTGCGGCGCGGCGTCGGCTGTCTGCGGTTCTCGTACGTGCCTCCCGGTTCCCGTACCCCGCGCCGCCACCGCTGCCAGCCCGACCTCGTGGGCGCCGAGCGGGCGCAGGAGGTACGTCCGCTGTTCACCAGCGAGCGGTACGGCACCCCCGCGTACGGGCGGCTCGTGGACGGCGGTCCGTGGCAGATCCGCCGGGGCGCCGACGACGGCTCGGAGATGGGCGTCTTCCACAACCTGTACGAACCGCAGCGCGAGGACAGCCTGCGGGCCCGGCTCGCCGAGTACACCCCGGCCGGTACGGACGCCGGGATCATCCCCGTCACCTGACCCGCCCGCCCGGACGGCCGCCCGGCCCGGACACCGACCCGGCGACCGGCCCGGTCGCCCCACCCGACTTCTTCCGACTGCCGAACTTCCAAGGGGGACCCCTTCCCATGCACGCAGATCTCTCCCGCGACACCTTCCGGCCGGACCGGCACTACTCGGCGGTGCTCGCCCAGCAGGGCCGCGTCCAACTGGACGCGGACACCAACGAGCAGGCCGCGATCCAGCTGCACCGGGCCCGTACCACCGCGGCCGACCTGATCGGACGGCACGGCGGGCCGCGCGGCGCGACCGGCTTCGAGGTGAAGTTCCTGGGCGGCAGCCGGGAGCTGGACGACCTCGCCCTCGGCGGCGGCCGCTACTACGTGGACGGCATCCTGCTGGACGCGACCCGGCCCGGACCCGGCGTCCCGGCCGAGGACGACGCCACCGGGCCGGACGGCGAGGCACCGGACGCCGCCCCCGCGACCTGGACGTACTGGGATCAGCCGGACGGCTACCGCGACCCGGAGCGCCCCGGCGACCGGCTGCCCACCCAGTTCCCGTATCTGGCCTGCCTGAAGGTGTGGGAACGGGTGGTCACCGCGGCCGAGGACCCGCTGCTGCGCGAGGTGGCGCTGGGCACGGCGATGCCCGACACGGCGGCCCGGGTCAAGGTGGTGTGGCAGGTCGTGCCGCTGCCCGGTGCGGAGCTGGACCTCGCGGACGGGGCGACGAAGGACCAGGTGCGGGCGGCGTTCGACACCTGGTCGGCGGCGAAGGCTCCGACGGCCCGGCTGGCGGCCCGCAGCGAACGCCCGGACCGGGCGGACGAGGACCCGTGCCTGGTCCGGCCGGACGCCCGCTACCGGGGGCCGGAGAACCAGCTGTACCGGGTGGAGATCCATCAGGGCGGCGCGGCACAGGACGCCACGTTCAAGTGGTCCAGGGAGAACGGTTCGGTGACCTTCCCGGTCGAGGACCTGGACGGTACCTGGGTCGAGCTGGCCTCGCTCGGCAACGACGACAAGCTCGACCTCGGCGTCGGTGACCTGGTCGAGTTCGTCGACACCGCCTACACGAGCCGCCGTGAACCGCTGCCCCTGCTGCGGGTGGAGGAGGTCGATCTGCCGGGGCGCCGGGTGCGGCTCTCGGGCGAGCCGGAGCCCTTCGTGGGCCGGCGCCCCGAGTTGAACCCGTACCTGCGGCGCTGGGACCACCGCCCGGCGACCCGCAGGACGAAGGGCGCCGCGAAGGTGCGCGACGGTGCGCTGCGGATCGAGGAGGGGGCCTGGCTGCCGCTGGAGGACGGGGTGTTCGTGTACTTCGAGCCGGGCAGGACGTACCGCTCCGGTGACTACTGGACCGTGCCCGCCCGGACGGCGACGGGCGGCGTCGAGTGGCCGACCGACGCGGCCCGGCGTCCGCTGCTGCGCTCGCCGCGCGGTGTGCGGGTCCACTACGCGCCGCTGGCCTGGATTCTCGGTGAGGGGTCGGTGGCCGACCTCCGCCAGGAGTTCGGACCGCTGGCCGCGCCGATCCCGGCCGCGGACGAGGAGGCCCTGGCGGCGGAGGCACGGGCCGAGGAGGAGGCGGTGGCCGCCGAACGTGTGGCGGACAGCGGTTCGACTCCCCCCGTTACCGGGCAAAACGATCAGGAGACGAACGAGAACTGACGCACTATTGAGTGCGTCGAACCACCGCACCACCTGGGAAGGAGCACCACGATGGCAACGCCCCTGTCGGCCGACAAGCTGCTCAAAGCCCTCCGTGACGAAGGCCTGCGTGTCGTCGAGCACCGGAGCTGGCGTACACACAACCGCAACCACAAGGGCCCGTGGGGCCCGGTGAACGGGGTGATGATCCATCACACCGTGACGTCCGGAACGCAGAGCTCGGTGGAGCTCTGCTACAACGGCCACTCCAGCCTCCCCGGTCCGCTCTGCCACGGGGTGATAGCCAAGGACGGCTCGGTCCATCTCGTCGGGCACGGGCGGGCCAACCACGCCGGGCTCGGCGACGACGACGTCCTGCGGGCCGTGGTCAACGAGTCGGCCTCACTGCCCTCCGACAACGAGGCCAACACCGACGGCAACCGGCACTTCTACGGCTTCGAGTGCATCAACCTCGGCGACGGGAAGGACCCCTGGCCGGCGGCGCAGCTGCTGGCGATCGAGAAGGTGTCCGCCGCGATCTGCCGGGCGCACCACTGGTCGCAGCGCTCGGTGATCGGGCACAAGGAGTGGCAGCCGGGAAAGGTCGATCCGCGCGGGTTCACGATGGACTCGATGCGCAGCCGGATCAAGTCCCGGCTCGGCGGCAAGCCGGACGGCCCGTCGAAGCCGCCCGCACCGCCGAAGTACGAGCCGTTCCCCGGCGCGGCGTTCTTCAAGGTGGGCAGACGCAGCGCGATCATCACCGCGATGGGCAAGCGCCTCGTGGCGGAGGGCTGCGGCCGTTACGAGGTGGGTCCCGGACCGGCCTGGTCGGACGCCGACAAGAAGTCGTACGCGGCCTGGCAGCGCAAGCTCGGCTACTCGGGCAGCGGGGCGGACGGCATTCCGGGCAAGGAGAGCTGGACGAAGCTCAAGGTCCCGAACGTCTGATCCGGCGGCTCCGGGGCCGGAGCGCCGGAGCCGGGCCGGGGTGTACGGCACGGCGCGCGCCCCGGCCCTGTGCGGGCGCCGGGCCCTGTCGGGTGACTCGTGACAGGGCCCGGCTCCCGTATGCCGTCAGCGGTTGAAGGAGCTGCCCAGGGCCGCCTTCGCCGCCACGGTGCCCAGCGTCCCGTGGCCGAAGCTGAAGGACCCCTTGGCGCCGAGGCCGGAGGCGGTGGCCGGGAAGAACCAGAGCGAGCCCTCGCCCTCCCCCTCGCCGGGCGCGCCGACGGCCAGGTCGGCACGGCCGTCCTTGTTGACGTCCGCGAAGGCGGCGGCACCGCCGAACAGGTCGCCCTTCTCCGCCGCGCCGGGAACATCCGGTGTGGACTGGTTGAAGCCGAAGCTGCCGGTGCCCGTCGGGCCGGTGGCCTTCCCGGGCAGGATCACGATGCCGCCCGCCCGCCGGACCGTGCCCAGCGCCTCGTTCGGGACGCCGACGGCGATCTCGCCGAAGCCGTCGCCGTTCGTGTCGCCGATCGCGACGGACGAGCCGAAGCCGTCGGAGGCCTCCGCCGCGCCCGGGACGCCCGCCGAGTCCTGGTTGAAGACCTTGGCCTTGGTGCCCTGCGGTCCGGTGGCGCTGCCCGGTACATAGGTGAGCATCCCGCCCTTGGCGAGCGGCAGGTCGAGGTCGCTGTCGTAGCCGTCGACCGGGCGTCCGACGGCGAGGTCGGCGTACTTGTCACCGTTGACGTTGCCGACGGCGAGGCGTTCGCCGCCCTCCAGGGAGTAGCCGTCGCTGCCCTTCACCCGGGTGTACTCGCCCGGTCCCGCGGGGCTGCCGTTGCTGATGAGGATGCGGCGGTCGTCGTACTCGTCGCCGCTGTGGACGACGGCGGCGAGGTCGTCGCGGCCGTCCCCGTTGACGTCGCCCGCCGCCAGGTCCAGGTAGCGCTTGTCGTCCATGTCGGGCAGCTCGGTGGTGGCGGACGCGCGGCCGTCGCGGGTGAACGGGCCCAGGAGGCTCTGGAGATCGTGGTCGCGGACGGTCGCGAGGTCGGGGGCGCCGTCCCCGTTGAAGTCGCCGGCGGCGAGATGGGCGCCGACACCGTCGTACTGCTCCCCGTCCAGAACCGTCGCACCACCGGCGAGTCCGCCCGCGCCGCCCCAGATGACCGTGAGCGAGCCCGCGGCGTCGCCGGTGCCGACCTTCTCGCCCGAGGAGCCGACCACCAGGTCCGCGTAGCCGTCCCGGTCGAGGTCGGCGGAGACCACCGAGCTGCCGAAGGCGTCCTTCGCCTCCGGTGTGCCGGGGATGTTGGCCGTGCTCTGGGTGAAGACCTTCTTGGCGGAGCTCTTGACACCCGTACCGGAGCCGTACGCGACGCCGACGTATCCGGCGCCCGCGAAGCCCTTGACCGTGGCGCCGGGGGCGGCGAACGCGATGTCGGGGTATCCGTCGCCGTTGAAGTCGGAGTGGAGACCGGCCGGGGCCGCCGCCCGCTCGGGTGCGGCCGGGGCCGCCTGGGCGGTGGGCAGGGCGAGGGCTGCGGAGGCGACGGTGATGGCCAGGACCACACCGGTACCGAGTGCTCGGGGTGCCACGGGGACTCCTTCTGCTGACGTGTACGGAGAACGTTCTTGAGTGGTTCGTGAAACATTCCGCCGAGGTCTGCTGAACGGGGGTGGCAGTGACGGCTGGTACTCGGTGAGACGGGCGGATCGGCCGGAGGGTTGCACGCCGATCGTCACAAGTACGCCTATCTTGTTCCCTGTTCCCGACCTCTGCGGAAGGAGTGACCCGGTGACCTCACAGATCCGGCTGGTGACGGGCGAGGAGCTGACCGGCCGTGCCGAGGGCATCCGCACCGTGTACGCGGAGGCGTTCTCGGGGCCGCCCTGGGACGAGGACCCGGCGGAGGCGGACAGGTATGCCGAACGCCTGGCGAAGGACGCGGCCCGGCCGGGTTTCACGGCGGCGGTGGCCCTGGACGGGGAGGCCGTGACCGGCTTCGCCACGGCCTGGACCACGCCGGAGGTCTTCCCCGACGACCGCAGTTACGGACAGGTCGCGCAGGCGCTGGGACCCGAGCGCACAACGGCCCTGCTGTGCGGAGCGCTTGAGGTCGACGAGCTGGCCGTCCGGCCCCGGGCGCACGGCACGGGGCTGGGTGCGGCCCTGCTGGCGGCGGTGACCGGCCCTGCCACGGACGGCCGTTGCTGGCTGCTGACCTCGGTGCGGGCGGGGGCCGCGCTGCGGCTGTACGAGCGCGCGGGCTGGCATCGCTTCGCCGCACCGGTACCGGGAAGGGCGGGGCTCGTCCTGTTCCTCGGCCCCGGACACCCGGGCGTCCGCGAAGCGCGTACATGAACGAAGCACCGCCGCGAACGGGGCGCGTACGCGGCCGAAGCGCGGGCGCACACCCACGCGATCCTGCTCGCCGCCAACGACCCCAACGCGGGGCGCGGCCCGCTCAAGCGGCCATGAACAAGGACATGGAACTGGTGAAGGCCGCGATCGATCAGTTCGACTTCTGAGGGCTCCCACGCCTCCGGCGCGGCGGTCGACGGTCGGCGGGCCCGACGGCTACAGCGCGACCGTCAGCAGGACGCAGGCGGCGAGGGAGAGGGCGGTGCGGACCCGGTGGAGGGTGTTCCAGCGGGACTCGAACGCCGTGCGGGCCGCGCTGTCGTCACCGCCCTCGGCGTCCGCGAGCGCCTTGTTCAGCGGGATGTTCCCGGCGATCGTGATCATATGGCCGACCACGGCGCAGGCCAGCCCGGCCACGACGACGGGCAGCCGCGACTCCCCGCCGACGCCGGAGACCAGCACCGCGACCGGAAGGGCGACCACTCCGAGGAACAGGACGAGGAAGACCGGCCCCGGAACCTTCTCGTTGAAGCGGCGCATCGCGGCCGTGAACTGTTCGTCCGGCAACGCCGCGAGTCCGGGCATGATCGCGATGAGGAACGTGAGCATGAAGCCCGCGTAGAGGCCGTTGACGATCGCGGAGAGCACCAGGAGCAGGGAGGTCATGGTGCACATCATGACGCGGGACGGCGCGCGGCACAGCCACAATTCCGCACGGCCGTACGCCCCCGCCCGCCCTTCTCTCCGCAGCACTCCGCAGCCCTGCGAAGCACTCCGGACCCCGACCGAGCCGGGCCTCGACAGAGCCGGGGCCCGGCGAAGTCCGCAGAACCCCGGCCGAGCCGGGTCCCGACAGAGCCGGGACCCGCCGAAGTCCGCCCGGGCTCAGCCGATCTCGCCCTCGGCCGCACCGTCCCCCTTCGGACCGTCGCCGCCCTTGAGCCGGTCCGCCCGGCCGATCGCCGTCGCCAGCTTCCGTACCGCGCTGTCCTCGGTCCCGTCCGCCAGCTTCGAGGCGCGGGAGGCCAGTTCGGACAGCCGGGGCATGCCCGGCAGCTCCCCGCCGCGCAGCGTCTCGGCGAAGTACGCGGCCACCGACGCCACTTGGAGCCGCTCGCCGGTGTCGCCCCACAGCGGTCCATCGATCGACCCGCTCCGCACGGAGCCGGACTCCTCGTGCGCCTCGCGGGTCCTGGGGTCGAGCCAGCGCACCGTGGCCGTCGCCACCCGGCCGGACGCGCCCTCCCGCAGCCGTACGGCATAGAGCGCGGTCACCGTGTGGCCGGGGCCGACCTCGCCGCCGTCGACGCTGTCGTCGCGGAAGTCCTCGTCGGCGACCTTGCGGTTCTCGTAGCCGATGAGCCGGAACTGCTTGACGTTCTCGCGGTCGAAGGCGACCTGGGCCTTGGCGTCGCGGGCCCGCAGTTCCACATGGGCGGGCAACTGGTCGACGAAGACCTTGCGCGCCTGGGTCTCGTCGGCGATGTACGTGGTGTTGCCGTCGCCCTTGTTGGTGAGGCGCTCCATCAGCGCGTCGCCGTAGTCGCTGCCGACCCCGACGCCGAAGAGCGTGATGCCGTGCTCGCGGCGTGCGTCGCCGATGCGTTCGAGGATCGCGTCGGCCTGGGTCTCGCCGGTGTTGGCGAGGGCGTCGGAGAGCAGCACGACACGGTTGGTGGCGCCCTTGCGGTGCCCCTCGACCGCTTCCTCGTAGCCGCGCACGATGCCGGCCTCGACGTTGGTGGAGTCGGTCGGTTCCATCTCCTCGACCGCGTCGCGGATCTTGGTCCGGTTGCCCCGGAGGCGGGTCATCGGCAGCCGGGTCTCGGCCTCGTCGCTGAAGGTGACCAGGGAGACCGCGTCGTCGTCGCGCAGTTCGTCGGTGAGGATCGTCAGCGACTTCTTCGCCAGGTCGAGACGGCCCGGCTCGGCCATGGACCCGGAGATGTCGACGACGAACGTGAGCGCGGCGGGCGGGCGTTCACTGCTGGGGGCGGCCGCCCTGGTGGCCAGGCCGACCCGGACGAGCGACCAGTCGGCGGCCCCCTTCCCGGAGCCGTCCCCGGACCCCCCGCCGGCCCGCGCCCCGTCGACGGTCACCGAGAAGCCGTTGCCCTTCGGCCGCTCGTAGCCCTGGCGGAAGCTGTTGACGAACTCCTCGGGCCGTACGGTCCCGGGATCCGGCAGTCTGCCGTCGCCCAGGGTGCGGCGCGCGTAGCCGTAGCTCGCGGTGTCCACGTCCAGGGCGAAGGTGGACAGATAGTCGGGCGCCGCGACGTCCCGCCGCTTCTCGGCCGCCCCGTCCCCCTCCGCGGCGCCGTCGGGCGCCGCGGAGGGGGCGGCCGGGGCGGGCTGTCCGCCGCCGGGCGGCCCCGGCTCCTTCCGGGCGGCGGACTGGCGGTCGGCGGACGAGGTCGCGTCCATTCCGCCGCTGCAGCCGGTGATCAGCATTCCGCCCGCCAGCAGCAGTGCGGCTGCCCGTGTCCGGTGTTCCATCGGTACCCCCCACGTCGTCGACATCTGTGAATGTGACGTGCGAGAGGGCCGATGGGAGCCGACGAACGCGTTGCGGAACAGTCTCGAAGCTGCAACGGCGGGTGACCGCACCGGCCCGGAACCGCGGAACATCAGGTTCAGGACACGATGTCCTTACGACTGAACCCGCGGAAGGCCAGCGCGAACAGAATCAGGGCATACGTCACCGAGACCGCCGCGCCCTTCACCATCCCGCCCCACTCCAGCTCCGGCTGGAGCGCGTCCGCCCACGCGAACTGCCAGTGCGCGGGCAGGAAGTCGCGCCAGGAGCCGAGCGCGGTGACGGCGTCCAGCACATTGCCGACGATGGTCAGACCGACCGCGCCGCCGACCGCGCCGAGCGGGGCGTCCGTCTTCGTCGACAGCCAGAACGCCAGCGCGGCGGTGACCAGTTGGGAGACGAAGACGAACGCCACGACGAGTGCGAGACGCGGCACCGTGTCACCGGTCGCCAGCGCTCCCCCGGTGGGCAGTTCGAGCGGCCCCCAGCCGTACGCCGCGGCCCCCGCCGCCAGCGCGACGACCGGCAGCAGCACCATCGCGGCCAGGCTGAAGCCGAGCGCGACGACGAGCTTGCTCCACAACAGCCGCATCCGGGGCACGGGCGCGGCGAGCAGATAGCGCAGCGAGGACCAGCCGGCCTCGGAGGCGACGGTGTCCCCGCAGAACAGGGCGACCGGGACCACCAGCAGGAACCCGGCCGAGACGAACAGGCAGGTCGCGGCGAAGTTCGCGGCGGACGCGGTCGCGGTGTCCATCAGGGTGAGCCGGCCGCCGCCGTCGGGTCCGCCGTCCGGTGTGCCGCCGATGGCGAAGGCGATGATCAGGATGAACGGCAGCGCGGCCAGCACCCCGCCCATCAGCAGGGTGCGGCGCCTGCGCAGTTGCCGCATCGCCTCGACGCGCAGCGGCAGGGTGTGCCGGGCGCGGTAGCCGGGGGCCTCGACGGCCTCGGCCGCCTCCCGGACGTCGGCTGCGGAGCTCATGCGGTTCCTCCGGAGATGAGGGTGAGGAAGGCGTCCTCCAGGCGGCGGTGCGGCCCGACACCCGTGACCGGGACGTCCAGCCGGACGAGTTCGGTGACGAGCCGGGAGGCGGTGGCGCCGTCGAGCCGGACCAGCAGTCCGCGCCCGTCGTCGGTCCGGACGGCGGAGCCGATGCCGGGCAGTGCGGAGATCTTCTCCACGAGCGGCTCGGCCACGTCCTCGGCGGTGGTGACGAGCAGCATGTCGCCGGAACCGGTGATCTCGGCGACCGGGCCGGCCTGGACGAGCCGTCCCCGGTCCATGACGACGAGGTGGGTGCAGGACTGTTCGACCTCGGACAACAGGTGGCTGGAGACGATGACGGTCCGTCCTCCGGCCGCGTACCGGATCATCACGTCCCGCATCTCCCGGATCTGGGGCGGGTCGAGTCCGTTGGTCGGTTCGTCCAGGATGAGCAGGTCCGGCATCCCGAGCATGGCCTGCGCGATGGCGAGCCGCTGCCGCATGCCCTGCGAGTACGTGCGCACCGCGCGGGCCAGGGCGTCGCCGAGACCGGCGATCTCCAGGGCGTCGTCGATGTGCGAGTCCTCGGCGGGGCGGCCGGTGGCCTGCCAGTACAGCTCCAGGTTGGCGCGCCCGGACAGATGCGGCAGGAAGCCCGCTCCTTCGACGAACGCCCCGACGCGGGACAGCACGGGTGCGCCGGGCCGGATGGCCTGGCCGAAGACGCGGATCTCGCCCTCGTCGGGAGTGATGAGGCCCATCAGCATGCGCAGGGTGGTGGTCTTGCCCGCGCCGTTCGGCCCGAGGAGTCCGAGCACCTGCCCCTTCTCCACCTGGAAGGACAGCTCGCGGACGGCGTGCCGGTCGGCGGACTTGGCGTACTTCTTGGACAGGCCGGTGATCCGGAGGGGTACGTCGGTGAGCGCGGGGTCGGGGGCCGGGGTCGTGGTGCGGCGGCGTGCGGTGAGCAGCAGCGCGGCGGCGATGACGAGGGCGGCGGCCGGGAGCCCCCAGGTCCACCACGGGAGGGCGGAGGACGCGGTCCTGACGGCGGGCGCGGTGGGGACGGTCAGCGGTCCGTCCGTGCTCACGGTGTACGTCGTCGGCTCGGCCGGTGAGGCGTAGCCGAGGTCGGTCGCCGACAGGACGAGGCGCATCCGGTGCCCGGAGTCGAATGCGTGGTCGACGGCGGGCAGGGTCAGTTCGACCGGCCTGCCCTGTTGTGCGGGGGTGATCCGGTAGGGGGCGACGAGCTGGGAGGGCAGTACCTGTTGCTTGCCGTCCGGCGACACGTCGTACACCTTGCCGAACAGCACGGCGTCGCTGCCCTCTTGGGCCTTGACGTTCACCCGCACCGTGGGTGTTCCGGTGACCCGCACGGAGGTGTCGAGCGGGGCGGAGTCGAAGCGTGCGTGCTGGCCAGGGAAGTCGATCGACAGCCCGACGCCGAGGGAGGAGAGCTGGGAGAGCCCGCCGCCCACGCCGGGCACGGCGGAGATGGCGGGCGGACTGGCCCCGGCAGGATTGCGGAACGTCTGCGTCCGCCCGTCGAGTCCGAACTCCTGGCCGCCGCTGCGCAGTCCCGGGTAGGTGTCGCCGCTCGCCCCGCGCCGAAGGGCGGCGCCGTCGGTGGAGTCGATTCCTCCGGTACGGGTGACCCGGAAGGCGGGCCCGGTGCCGGCGCCCTTGTCGTCCTTGAGATAGCGGTCGAACCAGTCGCCGACCCGGTTCTGGATCCGGTCGCTCTCCCGGTCGCCGCCGTCGTGCCCGCCCGCGATCCAGTCGACGGACACGGGGGCGCCGTTGGCCTTGATCGCCTTCGCCATGGCGTCGGCCTGGCCGAGCGGGAAGAGGGAGTCGCTCTGCCCCTGCACGACGAGCGAGGGCACGTCGATGCGGTCGGCGACGGCGACCGGTGACCGCGCGGTCAGCAGTTCGCGAGCGGCCTCGTCCGGCTTCCCGCTGACGGCGACCCGCTCGTACATCTCGCAGAGCTGCTTCTCGAACTTCTCGCAGCCGCCGCCCGAGGTGACGAAGATCCCGGCCCAGAGCTTCTTGAACACCCCGTCGGGGAAGAGCGCTTCGGCGAGGTTCCAGTAGGTGATGACGGGGGCGATGGCGTCGACGCGCCGGTCGTGCCCGGCGGCGAGCAGCGAGACGGCCCCGCCGTAGGAGGACCCGGTGACTCCGACGCGGGGGTCGCCCTTGCCGTCGAGTTCGACCTCGGGCCTGGCGGCGAGCCAGTCGATGAGCCCGGAGACGTCCTTGACCTCGCGGTCGGGGGCGTTCAGCGAGATCTCCCCGCCGGACTTCCCGAACCCGCGTGCGGACCAGGTCAGCACGGCGTACCCGTCGCTCGCCAGCTTCTCGGCCTGGGCCCGCACATCGGCCTTGCTGCCGCCGAAGCCGTGCCCGATGAGCACGGCGGGCCGGCGCTGCGAGCCGCCGGACGTGAAGTACGACGTGTCGATGGACACCCCGTTCATCCGCATCATCCGGTCCTCGCGGTGCACGGACGGCGCACTGTCGTCGGCCACCGCGGTCCAGGTACCGGCACCCGCGAGCACGACGAGCGCGGCGACGACCGCGGCCCACCGGCCACGTGTACGGGGCAGTCGGCGCCGCCATCGAGAAGTAGGGGTCTCCATGTCTACGACCCTAAACGGACGGTGCCACCGCTCACGGTGCCGCCGGGGGGAGGTACCGGGCCTCCCTGAGAGGTACGGGGCGGGGACGTCGTACTCCGGACGCGGTACACGGGCCGTGCGCACGCTCTCCGGCGCGCACCGCGGTCCCCGTCCTCCGGCCTGCCCGAAGCACCGGACAACCCTGTGGCGAAGGCCCCCCGCGGCCTGGCACCCTGCCTCCATGGATCACCCCGAGGTACTTCTCATCGGCGGCCGCGCGGGCGTCGGAAAGACGACGGTGGGCTGGGAGGTCTCCGACCGGCTGCGCGCCACCGGCACCGCGCACGCGGTCATCGAGGGCGACTACCTGGGCCAGGTCCATCCGGCTCCGGCCGGGGACCCGCGCCGCTCGTCGCTCACCGAGGCCAACCTGACGGCGGTGTGGCGGAATTACGCGGCGCTCGGTTACGGCCGCCTGATCTACACGAACACGGTGAGCGTGCTGGCGGAATCGGAGGGGATGTTCGTCCGCGCCCTCGGCCCCGGCGTACGCATCGTCCGGGTCCTGCTCACCGCCACCGACGCCACGGTGCACGGGCGTCTGTCGGCCCGGGAGATCGGCTCGGCCCTGGACCGGGAACTCGCGGGCAGCGCCCGCAAGTCCCGCCTCCTGGACGCCCAGGCTCCGCCCGACACGGTGCGGGTCCCGACGGACGGCCGGCCCGTCCCGGAGATCGCGGCCGAGGTGCTGGCGGTCACGGGCTGGTCCGCGGCTCCGGACGGGGCGCGCTGAGCCCCACGACCGGTGTCTCCTCCGGCAGCAGCCCGGCCGCCCTGTCCCGCTCCCCCGCCCGGAGCAGCCCGTGGATCTCGTGCGCGAGCGGGGTGACGTCCCTGACGGCCACGATCCACTCATCGGCGTACCGCCCCGCCGCCTCACCGCTCAGCCCCAGCTGGAGGGAGCGGTACGGGAGCGGGTTGAGGTGCAGATCGCGCTCGGGGTCCCACTGCACGCGTGCGGGCGCACGCCGCAGACCCCGCCGCCAGGCCTCCCGATCGGGGTGAACACCCCTGACGTAGTGCGAGAGTTCGGCGTTCTCCAGCGCCCAGGCGAAGCCGTCGCGGGTGATCTCGACGGCGAGAACGGTCTCCTGCCCCTCCTTCGCTCCCCAGCCGCAGCGGTACATCATCCACAGGAAGCTGGGCTTGATCCACGTCATACGGTCCCGCTTCCAGGCACCGGGAAACCGCCCGTCCCGCGCGGCGGGCAGCCCGATGGCGGGCCGGTACGCCTGGTAGACGGTGACGGTGGAGGCGGTGTGCCGGGCGCGGATCTCGTAGCGGGGTGTCGCGTTCATGACGCCCAGGGTGCGGGAGCCCGGCACCGGCCCGCACCTCGTTTTCCCCCCGCCGGCGCGCGTCGGCCCCGTCGGCCGCGGCCGACGGGGCCGGGAGGCCGGGGCTCAGTGGTTGCGGGGGAAGCCCAGGTCCACGCCCGAGGGGGCGTCCGCCGGGTCGGGCCAGCGGGTGGTGACGACCTTGCCGCGGGTGTAGAAGTGCACGCCGTCGTTGCCGTAGATGTGGTGGTCGCCGAAGAGCGAGTCCTTCCAGCCACCGAAGGAGTGGTAGCCCACCGGCACCGGGATCGGCACATTGACGCCGACCATGCCGGCCTCGATCTCCAGCTGGAAGCGCCGGGCCGCTCCACCGTCGCGGGTGAAGATCGCGGTGCCGTTGCCGAACGGCGAGGCGTTCATCAGGGCCACGCCCTCGTCGTACGAGTCCACGCGCAGGACGCACAGGACCGGGCCGAAGATCTCGTCCTTGTACGCGTCGGAGTCGGTGGAGACGTTGTCCAGGAGCGAGAGGCCGATCCAGTGGCCGTCCTCGAAGCCCTCCACCGTGTGGCCGGTGCCGTCGAGGACCACGTCGGCGCCCTGGGCGGCGGCGCCCGTGACGTAGGAGGCGACCTTGTCGCGGTGGGCGGCGGTGATCAGGGGGCCCATCTCGGACGCGGGGTCGTTGCCGGGGCCGATCTTGATCTTCTCGGCGCGCTCGCGGATCTTGGCCACCAGTTCGTCGCCGATCGCGCCGACCGCGACGACCGCCGAGATCGCCATGCAGCGCTCCCCCGCGGAGCCGTACGCGGCCGAGACCGCCGCGTCGGCCGCGGCGTCCAGGTCGGCGTCCGGCAGGACGAGCATGTGGTTCTTCGCGCCGCCGAGCGCCTGGACGCGCTTGCCGTTGGTGGAGGCCGTGGTGTGGATGTAGCGGGCGATCGGGGTGGAGCCGACGAAGGAGACCGCGGCCACGTCCGGGTGGGCCAGCAGGCCGTCGACCGCGGTCCTGTCGCCGTGCAGGACGTTCAGGACGCCGTCGGGCAGGCCCGCCTCGGCGGCCAGTTCGGCCAGCAGGTTGGCGGCCGAAGGGTCCTTCTCGCTGGGCTTCAGCACGAACGTGTTACCGCACGCGATGGCCAGCGGGAACATCCACATCGGCACCATGGCCGGGAAGTTGAACGGCGTGATGCCCGCGACGACACCGATCGACTGGCGGATCGAGGAGACGTCGACCCGGCTGGAGACCTGGGTGGACAGCTCGCCCTTGAGCTGGGTGGTGATGCCGCAGGCCAGCTCGACGATCTCCAGACCGCGGGCGACCTCGCCCAGCGCGTCGGAGTGCACCTTGCCGTGCTCGGCGGTGATCAGCGCGGCGATGTCGTCGCGGTGGGCGTCCAGCAGCGCGCGGTAGCGGAACAGGATCGCGGTGCGGGTGGAGAGCGAGGACGTGCCCCACGTCCCGTACGCGGCCTTCGCGGCGGCGACCGCGGCGTCCACCTCTTCGACCGAGGCGAGCGCGACCCGGGTGGTGACGGCACCGGTGGCCGGGTCGGTGACCGGGCCGTAGTTGCCCGACGTGCCCTCGACGGTCTTGCCACCGATCCAGTGGTCGACGGTCTTCGTCATTGCGTACTCCTTCATGCTTTCAGAGGTGGCGGCGTCGGGCTGCGACGTGGCGGTCGTACTCTTCGCGGGCCTTGACCGCTGACGAGCGGGTCGCGGTCTCGGCCACCGGAACATCCCACCACGCCTGTGCCGGAGGGGGGCCCGACACTGTGTCGGGCGTTTCGGTCTCGACGTAGACACAAGTGGGACGGTCCGAGTCGCGGGCCGCCGCGAGCGCTTCCCGCAGGTCGTCCACGGTGGCGGCGCGCAGCACCCGCATCCCGAGGGAGGCCGCGTTGGCCGCGAGATCGACGGGCAGCGGGGCCCCGGTGAAGCCGCCTTCGGCGTCCCGCAGGCGGTAGGCCGTGCCGAGGCGTTCCCCGCCGACGGACTCGGAGAGCCCGCCGATGGAGGCGTAACCGTGGTTCTGGAGGATGACGACCTTGATGGGCAGGTCCAGCTGTACGGCGGTGACGATTTCGGTGGGGTTCATCAGATACGTACCGTCGCCGACGAGCGCCCAGACCGGGCGGCCGGGGGCGGCCAGCTGCACGCCGATCGCGGCCGGGATCTCGTAGCCCATGCAGGAGTAGCCGTACTCGACGTGGTACTGGTCCCGGGAGCGGGTGCGCCAGAGCTTGTGCAGGTCGCCGGGGAGCGAACCGGCCGCGTTGATCAGGATGTCGTCCTCGGTGACCAGGGCGTCGAGCAGACCGAGGACCTGG
Source organism: Streptomyces sp. NBC_01237 (assembly GCF_035917275.1). Taxonomy (NCBI): domain Bacteria; kingdom Bacillati; phylum Actinomycetota; class Actinomycetes; order Kitasatosporales; family Streptomycetaceae; genus Streptomyces; species Streptomyces sp. NBC_01237. Next base: position 2,984,619 of record NZ_CP108508.1, read on the forward strand.
GCCTGCGTGGGGCGCGCACCGGGGGCGGGGGTGGCGAGGGCGGCGTCCACCCGGTGCTCCCAGCGCTCCTTGGCGTCGGTGTACCCGGTCTCGTACGCCGGGTCGACCCGGTATCCGCGTCCGGCGAGGGCCTCGCCGAGCGCTTCGAGGGCGGTGCGGGCGTCGGCCACGAGGGGCAGCGCGGCCAGCTTGTGGGCGTCGAAACCCGTGATGTTGAGGTTGAGGAAGCGGACCGCCGGGTTGGCGAAGAGCGTGCCGGAGGCGGTCGTGAAGTCGGAGTAGCGGGTGCCGATCCCGATCACCAGGTCCGCGGCGCGGGCCAGTTCGTCGGCGGTGGCGGTGCCGGTGTGGCCGATGCCGCCGACATCGGCCGGGTGGTCGTGGCGCAGGGACCCCTTGCCCGCCTGGGTGGAGGCGACCGGGATACGGGTGGACGCGGCGAAGGCGGCGAGGGTCTCCTCGGCGGCGCTGTGGCGGACACCGCCGCCCGCGACGATCAGGGGGCGCCGGGCGGTGCGCACCGCCCGGACCGCCTGCTCCAGTTCGTACGCGTCGGGTGCGGGCCTGCGCACGTGCCAGACCCGCTCCGCGAAGAACTCCCCCGGCCAGTCGTACGCCTGCGCCTGCACGTCCTGCGGCAGCGCGAGGGTGACCGCCCCCGCCGTGGCCGGGTCGGTGAGGGTCCGCATCGCCTGGAGCGCGGCGGGGATCAGCGCCTCGGGGCGGGTGACGCGGTCGAAGTAGCGCGAGACGGGGCGCAGGCAGTCGTTGACCGAGACATCGCCCGCCTGCGGGACTTCGAGCTGCTGGAGTACGGGGTCGGCGGGCCGGGTCGCGAAGGTGTCGCCGGGCAGGAGGAGCACGGGCAGGTGGTTGACGGTGGCCAGCGCGGCGCCGGTGACGAGGTTGGTGGCGCCGGGGCCGATGGAGGTGGTGACGGCGTGCGCGGAGAGCCGGCCGGACTGGCGGGCGTACCCGACGGCCGCGTGCACCATGGCCTGCTCGTTGCGCCCCTGGAGGTACGGCATGCGGGAACCGGTCTCCAGCAGGGCCTGGCCGATTCCGGCGACGTTGCCGTGGCCGAAGATGCCCCAGGTGGCGTCGATCAGCCGCTGCCGCCGGCCGTCGCGCTCGGTGTACTGGCGGGCCAGGAACGCGACCAGGGCCTGAGCCGTGGTCAGCCTGCGGGTGCTGCGGTCGCTCCGTGACGTCACTGGGCATCCTCCGGGCCGTAGAGCGGGAGTCGGGGGTCCACGGGCTGGTCCGGCCAGGTGTCCCGGATCCAGCCGTGGTCGGGGTGGTCGCGGATCAGCCATTCGCGCTGCCCCGGACCCGCCATCACGTTCAGGTAGTACAGGGTGCGGCCGGGGGGCGCGATGGACGGGCCGTGCCAGCCGTCGGGGATGAGGACCGCGTCGCCGCTGCGGACCTCGGCCAGGACGTCCGTACCGCCCTCGCGGGACGGGGACACCCGGTGGTAGCCGAGCCCGTCCCTCTCCACCTCGAAGTAGTAGATCTCCTCCAGCACCGACTCCTCGCCCGGCCGGTGCTCGTCGTGCTTGTGGGGCGGGTACGAGGACCAGTTGCCACCGGGTGTGAGGACCTCGACGGCGATGAGCCGGTCGCAGTCGTACGTGTCGGCCGCGGCGAAGTTGTTGACCTGGCGCGAGCAGTTACCGGTGCCGCGCAGTTCGACGGGTACCTCCGGCGCGGGGCCGTAGCGAGCGGGGAGTCGTCGCTCGCACTTCGCTCCTGCCAGGGCGAAGCGGCCTCCCGCGCCGGAGGCGATCTGTGCGTGGGCGTCACGCGGTAGATACGCGAAATCGGTCACACCGCTGAACACGCTTTCCCGGCCCAGCAGTTCAAAGATCTCACCTGCCGTCTGCACCGTACAGCCACCGGTCAACGGCAGAACGATCCATTCGCTCTCCCCGGTGACAAGCGTGTGAACACCTCCGGGCTCCAGTTCCAGTACCCGCAGGCTCGACCAGCCCCAGCCGGCGCGCTCAGGGTCGATGTCGAGGGTGTAGGGGCCGCTCGCCGCGCTGCCGGCCCGCACATGAAGGTCGTGCACCTGGCCGTCGTGCGCTTGGGGGTCGTGCACCTGGGGGTCGTGGTGCCGGTCGCGGTCGCGGTGCGTCGTCGTCATGCCCGGTTCCTACCCTTCGGCACCCGTCTACAGCAGCGATACGGCCGTGTCGACGGCCGCGGCCACGTCACCGTCGGCCGGGTAGAGCAGTGAACGCCCCACGACCAGCCCCTGCACGGTCGGCAGCCGCAGCGCCGTGCGCCATTTCCCGTACGCCCCGTCGAGGTCGTCGCCCACCTCGCCGCCGAGCAGGACGGCGGGCAGGGTCGAGGTCTCCATCACCCGGGCCATGTCGTCGGGGTTCTCGGTGACCGGGACCTTGAGCCAGGTGTACGCGGAGGTGCCCGCGAGCCCGGAGGCGATGGCGATGGAGGTGGTGACGGCGGCGGCGGCGAGGTCGGTGCGCAGCCTGCCGTCGACGCGGTGGCAGAGGAACGGTTCGACGAAGACGGGCAGCCGGTGCGCGGCCATGGCGTCGATGGTGCGGGCGGCGGTGTGGAGGGTGTCGAGGGAGCCGGGGTCTTCGTGGTCGATGCGCAGCAGCAGTTTGCCCGCGTCGAATCCCTGTCGTGCCAGGTCGACGGGGCGGTGGCCGGTGAAGCGGTCGTCCAGTTCGAAGGCGGCGCCCGCCAGCCCGCCTCGGTTCATGGAACCGATGACGACCTTGTCCTCCAGGGCGCCGAGCAGCAGCAGGTCGTCCAGGACGTCCGCGGAGGCGAGGACCCCGTCGACGCCCGGCCGGGAGAGCGCGAGGCAGAGCCGTTCGAGGAGCTCGAAGCGGTTGGCCATGGCGAGTTCGCGGTTGCCGACGGCGAGGGCGCCGCGCGCCGGATGGTCCGCGGCGATGATCATCAGCCGTCCGCCGGTACGGATGAGGGGGCGGCGCACCCGCCGGGCGGCGGCCTCGGCCACCGCCTCGGGGTGGTGCGCCCGCAACCGCACGAGGTCGAAGACGGAGGCGGCGGACGCCGTGGGGCCGGCGGGAGTGGCGGGGTCGGGAGTGGCGGGGTCGGGGGGCGGCGTCATGGGGTGGCTCCGGTGGGGGATGTGCCTGTGGGGGGTGCCCCGGTGGGAGGTACGCCGGTGGGAGGTACGCCGGTGGGGAGCGGCTCGGTCGGAGGGGCGCCGGGCGCTCCGACCGCTCCGTCGGCCAGGGCCTGTTCCACCTCGTGCGGGTACGGCATCGCCGACGAGCAGGCCAGGCGGGAGGCGACGATGGCCCCGGCGGCATTGGCGTACCGCATGATGCGTCCGATCTCCCATCCGGCGAGCAGCCCGTGGCACAGCGCCCCGCCGAACGCGTCCCCGGCCCCGAGTCCGTTGACGACCCGCACGGGGAGGGGCGGGACATCGGCGGTGGTCCCGTCGCGGTGCACGGCGAGGACACCCTTCGGGCCCTGCTTGACGACGGCGAGTTCCACCCCGGCCGCGAGCAGGGCGCGGGCCGCCGCGTACGGCTCGCGCTCACCCGTCGCGATGGCGCACTCGTCGAGGTTGCCGACGGCCACGGTGGCGTGGGCGAGCGCCTCGCGGTAGCGGGCGGGCGCGACGGAACTGTGGTCGCCGCCGTCCCAGAACATGGGGCGCCAGTCGAGGTCGAAGACGGTGGCCGTACGGGAACGGGAGGCGGGTGCGGGCCCGCCGCCGTCGGCACCCGGGCCGTCAGCACCCGCGCTGCGGGCCCGTAGCGCGGCGAGGGTCGAGGCGCGGCTCGGCTCGGCGCTGAGCCCGGTGCCGGTCATCCAGAAGATCCGGGCGTCGCGCACCGCGTCCAGGTCGAGTTCCGGTTCCCGGATCTCCAGATCGGGCGCCTTGGGCTGCCGGTAGAAGTAGAGCGGGAAGTGGTCCGGCGGGAAGATCTCGCAGAACGTGACCGGGGTCGGGTACTCCTCGACGGCGCTCACCCATCGGTCGTCGACGCCGAACTCCCGCAGCTGATGGTGGAGATACTCGCCGAAGGCGTCCTGTCCGGTACGGGTGATCACGGCCGTCCGGCGGCCCAGGCGCGCGCCCGCCACGGCGACGTTGGTCGGGGAGCCGCCGAGGAACTTCCCGAAGGTGTCGACCCGCGCGAGTGATACGCCGGTCTGCAACGGGTAGATGTCCACCCCGATCCGCCCCATGGTGATCACGTCGTACGGCTCAGGCATACCTGTCCCTTCGGCCCGCTGCACCCGCTCCGACCGCACCCGCCCTGTCCCGCCGCCGTCCGGCCGCGACCGGACGGCTGGTCCCAGGTCTAGCCCTCCCCCGGAGCCCTGTCAACATTTTGTCCGGACATTCGGACGAACTCTTGACACCCTTGCGCGAGGGCCGGAGGGTGGGCGATATGACCGCCTCCGCACCGTCCCCGGCCCGCATCCGTATCGGCTCGGCACCCGATTCCTGGGGGGTGTGGTTCCCCGAGGACCCACGGCAAGTGCCCTGGCACCGCTTCCTCGACGAGGTCTCCGAGGCCGGTTACGAGTGGATCGAGCTCGGACCGTACGGCTATCTGCCCACCGATCCGGCCCGGTTGGCGGACGAGACCCGCAGCCGCGGGCTCTCGGTTTCGGCGGGCACCGTCTTCACCGGATTGCACCACGGGCCGGACGTCTGGGACCGGACCTGGGCGCATGTCGCGGACATCGCGGCGCTCACCCGGGCCATGGGCGCGGAGCACCTGGTGGTCATCCCGTCCTTCTGGCGCGACGACCGGACCGGCGAGGTGCTGGAGGACCGCACCCTCACCGCGGCCCAGTGGCGCGATCTCACCACCCAGACCGAACGGCTCGGCCGCGAGGTGCGGGAACGCTACGGGCTGCGGATCGTCGTGCACCCGCACGCGGACACCCATATCGACGGCGAGGAGAACGTGAACCGCTTCCTCGACGCCACCGACCCCGATCTGGTCTCGCTCTGCCTGGACACGGGGCATTACGCGTACTGCGGCGGGGACAGCGTCAAGCTCATCGAGACGTACGGGGAGCGCATCGGCTACCTCCACCTCAAGCAGGTCGACCCCGCGATCCTGGCCGCGGTCGTGGCGGACGAGGTGCCGTTCGGCCCGGCCGTGGCACGCGGCGTGATGTGCGAGCCGCCGGGCGGGGTGCCCGCGCTGGGGCCGGTCCTGGAGGCCGCCCGCGCGCTGGACGCCGAGCTGTTCGCGATCGTGGAGCAGGACATGTATCCGTGCCCGCCGGACAAGCCGTTCCCGATCGCGCGCCGCACCCGCGACTACCTCCGCACCTGCGGCACGCCCTCGCGGCCGCTCTGACACCCCGTCGCGGATAGCGCCCCACGGTTCCGGGGCCGTGGGGCCGCTTCCGGTGCGGCTCAGACCCCCGTGCGGCCGTCGATGCGCTCGCGGACGAGGTCGGCGTGGCCGCAGTGGCGGGCGTACTCCCCGATCATGTGGGTGTAGATCCAGCGCAGCGTGACCCGCCCGCCCATGAAGGGGCTGGTGTCGTCGAGGGCACGGGCGGCACAGTTCTCCCGGGCGCGGCCGATCTCGGCCTGCCAGGCGGACAACGCCCGCTCATGGGTGGCCCCTTCGTCGAGGACGAAGCCGCCGTCGGCACCCTGCCCGTCGGCCTTGGCCTCGGCCTCGGCCGCCGAGGTGAAGAGCGGCGGCGCGTCCTCCTCGGCCAGGACCCGGCGGAACCAGTTCCGTTCGACCTCCGCCATGTGCTGGACGAGGCCGAGCAAGGTGATCGGAGAGGGCGCCGCGGACGCCTCCCGCAGCCGCTCCTCGTCCAGACCGTCGCATTTCCGGGCGAGCGTGGTGCGGTAGAAGTCGAGCCAGCTCTCCAGGGAGATCCGCTCGTCGGCGTCCATGGGGGGCATGGTGCGTTCGGATGTGCTCATGGTCATCAGCCTGGCACGGGGGTCCGACAACGCGCTCCGACCAGGGGAAGCCGCGAGGTTAGCGTCATTTCGCCACAGGAATCCCTATTCGTCATACATATCTCCGTTACATGGGCGTTTCGTCACAAGTGCTCAACAGACCCATCCCACCTGCCGCTCAACGGCGTTCAACGAGCCACAGGCTTTGGGAGAGAGCGCGGGGGCGCACCGGGAAACGCGGAGCAGTACAGAGAGGTGTCACTGATGACGGACAGAACACTGTGGTCCTACAAGGACATTGCCGGGCACATCCAGGTCCGGCCGGACACCGTTCGCTCGTATCGCAAGCACGGCCTCCTTCCCCCGCCCGACCATGTGCGGAACGGCAAGCCCTACTGGTACGGGGACACCGTCCACGCCTGGATCGCCGCCCGCCCCCGCAACCGGAGCCGCTGACGCCGGCCCCCCTCAGCCCGCCGCCGGTTCGATGATCGTCACGCCCGCCCCACGTGCCGTACCCATCGCGGCGAGGGCCGCCGGAGCCGCGTCGAGGGGAAGGGTCGCGGTGACCAGCAGATCGGGGCGCAGGGTGCCCGACCGGACCATGTCCATCATCGGCGGGTAGTCGTGCGCGGCCATCCCGTGGCTGCCGAGGATGTCCAGTTCGAGGCCGATCACCCGCGCCATCGGGACGACCGGGTCGCCGGCCGCCGTGGGCAGCAGGCCCACCTGCACATGGCGGCCCCGGCGGCGCAGGCTCCGCACCGAAGCGGCGCAGGTGACCGGGGAGCCCAGCGCGTCGAGCGACAGATGCGCGCCGCCGCCCGTCAGCTCGCGCACCGCTCCGTCCGCGCCGTCCGGGTACGCGGAGGCGTCCACGCACCGCGCCGCCCCGAACTTCCGGGCCAGTTCGAGGGCGTCCGGCGACACGTCGACGGCGACCACCCGCGCCCCGCACGCCACCGCGATCATCACGGCCGACAGCCCGACGCCGCCGCACCCGTGCACCGCGACCCACTCCCCCGGCGCCACCCTCCCCCGGCCGACGACGGCCCGGAACGCCGTGGCGAAGCGACAGCCGAGCCCCGCCGCCGTGGCGAAGGACAGGCCCTCCGGCACGGCGACCAGATTCACGTCCGCCTGCTCCAGCGCGACGTACTCGGCGAACGAGCCCCAGTGCGTGAAGCCCGGCTGGGTCTGGCGTTCACAGACCTGCTGGGCCCCCGCCGCACAGGCGGCGCACCGGCCGCAGGCGCAGACGAAGGGCACGGTCACCCGGTCGCCGGGGCGCCAGTTGACCACGGAGGCACCGACAGCCTCGACCACTCCGGCGAGCTCGTGTCCGGGTACGTGCGGGAGGGTGATGTCGGGGTCGTGGCCCATCCAGCCGTGCCAGTCGCTGCGGCACAGCCCCGTGGCCTCGACCCGCACCACCACTCCCTGCGCGGAGGGGACGGGATCCGGCAGCTCCCGTATCCGAGCCTCCTGCCCGAACTCCTCGAACACCACTGCCCGCATCGGCCCCGCCCTTCGTCCCGCCGACCGGCCGGCCGGGCTCATTCATCCTGGCCCACGGCCGTACGAATCGGAGGAGTGCGTCCATGAGTTCCGGTTCTGCCGCCCTCGCCCTCCGGGCCCACGAGCGCCATGGCCACGCCTCGGCGCCGGAATCATCCCGGGCCGCTTCCCGACCGGCGGAATCCTGGGCGTGCTCGCCCCGTTCGGGCACGGCCTGTGGACCGCCATCGCCGGTGGCGCCCGCGCCCCGCTGCCGTTGCGTAAGCCGAACGGTCATTTCCACTTCGCCGCGCCCGCCATCGGCACCTACCCGGACCTCGCCGTGCTGCACTCCCCCTGGGACTCGGCACACCTCAACCCGATCCGGCTGCACTCACCGGCACGGAGTTCACGCCGGGGACGCGAGGCTCGCATTTATACCCCCTAGGGGTATAGTGTGTGGGCATACGAGGACACCGGGTCTCCCGGTGGCCCCTCGTGTCACGTCCTTTGTGTTTACCGAAGAGGAGAACGTCATGTCCGCCGAGACCGAGACCCCCCAGGCCACCGGCTCCTGCTGCACGCCCGCCGGGACCTGCAACGACGGAGCGTCCGACGTTCAGGCCGGTGCGGTCACCGCCGTGTACCAGGTGAAGGGCATGACCTGCGGCCACTGCGAGGGCGCCATCTCCGAGGAGGTCTCCGGCATCGAGGGCGTCACCTCGGTCAAGGCCGTCGCTTCCACCGGCCTGGTCACCGTCACCTCTCAGGCCCCGCTGGCCGAGGACGCCGTCCGCGCCGCCGTGGACGAGGCGGGCTACGAACTGGTCGGCACCGCCGCCTGAGACCGGCGCCGCAGGGCACCTGCCGGGGCGCCCACCACCGCATTGCCGTCGGGCCGGGCCCACCAGCACATACTGGTGGGGTACGGCCCGACCTGCGTTACCCAGGAGTGCGGACATGGCCAGCACCACAGCCCCCGAGGCTCCGACCCCGGACGCCTCCGAGGCCGAGCTCATGATCGGCGGAATGACCTGCGCGTCCTGCGCGGCCCGCGTCGAGAAGAAGCTCAACCGGATGGACGGCGTCACCGCCACGGTCAACTACGCGACCGAGAAGGCGCGCGTCACCTTCGGCGAGGGGACGGAGGTGGCGGACCTCGTCGCCACGGTCGAGAAGACCGGCTACACCGCCCTCCCGACCCGGACGACGGCCCCCGCCCCGTCACCATCGGCCGCACCCCGCACCGAAGAGGCCGAGGAGTCCGGAGAGACGGGTGGGGCCGGCGATGAGGCCACAGAGCCCGACGGCCCCGCGGACGCCCCGGACACCACCGATGCGGCGGACGCCGCCCTCGCCCCGCTCCGCCGGCGTCTTGTCGTCTCCGCCGTCCTCGCCCTCCCCGTCGTCCTGCTCGCCATGATCCCCGGCCTCCAGTTCGACAACTGGCAGTGGCTCTCCCTCACCCTCGCCGCCCCCGTCGTCATCTGGGGCGGACTCCCCTTCCACCGCGCCACCTGGACCAATCTGCGGCACGGTGCGGCCACCATGGACACCCTGGTCTCCGTCGGCACGCTCGCCGCCTTCGGCTGGTCGGTGTGGGCCCTGTTCTTCGGGCAGGCCGGCATGCCCGGCATGCGGCACGGCTTCGACCTCACCGTCTCGCGCGCCGACGCGTCCTCGACGATCTACCTGGAGGTCGCGGCCGGGGTCGTCACCTTCATCCTGCTGGGCCGCTATCTGGAGGCGCGCTCCAAGCGGAAGGCCGGTTCGGCGCTGCGGGCGCTGATGCACCTGGGCGCCAAGGATGTCGCGGTGCTCAGGGACGGCGGGGAGGTACGTGTACCGGTCGGCCGGCTCGTCGTCGGGGACCGTTTCGTCGTCCGCCCCGGCGAGAAGATCGCCACCGACGGCACCGTGGTCGAGGGCGCCTCCGCCGTCGACGCCGCCATGCTCACCGGCGAGTCCGTCCCCGTCGACGTGGCCGTCGGCGACTCCGTCACCGGGGCCACCGTGAACACCTCGGGCCGGCTCGTCGTGGAGGCGACCCGGATCGGCACCGACACCCAGCTCGCCCGGATGGCGAAGCTGGTCGAGGACGCCCAGAACGGCAAGGCCGAGGTGCAGCGCCTCGCCGACCGGATCTCCGCCGTCTTCGTCCCCGTGGTGCTGGTGATCGCCCTGGGCACACTGATCGCCTGGCTGCTGATCACCGACGACGTGACGGCCGCGTTCACCGCCGCCGTCGCCGTCCTGATCATCGCCTGCCCCTGCGCCCTCGGACTCGCCACCCCGACCGCCCTCATGGTCGGCACCGGACGCGGCGCCCAGCTCGGCATCCTCATCAAGGGACCCGAAGTCCTCGAAACCACCCGACGCATCGACACCATCGTCCTCGACAAGACCGGCACCGTCACCACCGGCAAGATGACACTCCTCGCCGTCCACACCGCCGAAGGCACCACCGAAACCGACATCCTGCGCCTCGCCGGAGCCCTGGAACACTCCTCCGAACACCCCATCGCCCAGGCCGTCGCCGCCGGAGCCACCGCCCAGATCGGCGAACTCCCCACCCCCGAGGACTTCACCAACGTCCCCGGTCTCGGAGTCCGCGGCACCGTCCAGGGCCGCTCCGTCCTCGTCGGCCGCCCGAAGCTGCTCGCCGAGGCCGGGATCGCCCTCCCACCGGACCTTTCCACCGCGTTGACGGACGCCGCGGAGCAGGGGCGTACCGCCATCGCCGTCGCCTGGGACGGCGGGGCGCGGGGCGTGCTCACGATCGCCGACGCGGTCAAGGCCGGCAGCGCCGACGCCGTCGCCGAGCTGCGCGGACTGGGCCTCAGGCCCGTCCTGCTGACCGGCGACAACCGGGCCGTGGCCGACGCGGTGGCGCGTGAGGTCGGGATCGACGAGGTCTACGCGGAGGTACTGCCCGAGGGCAAGGTGGACGTCGTCCGGCGGCTCCAGGCCGGGGGCCGTTCGGTCGCGATGGTCGGCGACGGAGTCAACGACGCCGCGGCGCTGGCCACCGCGGACCTGGGGCTGGCGATGGGAACGGGCACCGACGCGGCGATCGAGGCGAGCGATCTCACGCTGGTTCGTGGAGATCTCAAGGTGACGGCTGACGCAATCCGGCTGTCCAGGCGTACGCTGACCACCATCAGGGGCAACCTCTTCTGGGCCTTCGGGTACAACGTCGCTGCGTTGCCTCTGGCTGCGTTTGGCCTGCTCAACCCTATGATCGCGGGAGCCGCCATGGCGTTTTCGTCCGTGTTCGTCGTCACCAACAGCCTGAGGTTGCGCTCCTTCACGTAACTTCCACAAAGAGATCTAGATCACACCGATTCAGGGGTAACCATCCGGTGGGTTCGCGAGTCTAAGAGTGCGATGCCAAGGATGTCTTGGGGGACGTCCGATGGAGTGTCTTGGGGGACGCTCCTGGCAAGCGTTGGCCGGGGCGCGTGCACCGGGGAGCTTTGAGCGGCCCTCCCGTGCGTACGTTCCCCGGCAGACCGCAGCACAACAACGGGAGCTTCGGCTCCCTGCAGACGCCCGGCCGGATCCCGTGGGGGGAATCCGCTCCGGGATATGGGAAGCGCCCCGTTTCGTCGACCCGTGGGGGGATCGGCGGCGGGGCGTTTCTCGCACCATCTGCCGGACGGACCGCTCCCCCCCGACCGCTTCTCCCTCCGGACCGCTCCCACTCCGGACCGGGCCCCGGAACGCGGACATCCGCCCCCGGAACGCCGAATCGCCCCGGACACCGCGCTCTGTGCGAAAGCGCGGTACGCGGGGCGAAGGCAGTCGGCCGAAGAGGCCGGGTACTACGGAGTCACGTGGCGAACGTCCGCCACGAGAGGGAGAACGGGACCTGCACACAGCGGGCCCTGCGAAACGGGCCCGACGAAAAGCGTGAACCGCGAACGCGGCTCGGTGGGGCCGGGGTTCGGCTTCAGCGGCCCTCGACCGGGACGAAGTCGCGCAGGACCTCGCCGGTGTAGATCTGGCGCGGGCGGCCGATGCGGGATCCCGGCTCCTTGATCATCTCGTGCCACTGGGCGATCCAGCCCGGAAGCCGGCCGAGCGCGAAGAGCACGGTGAACATCTCGCTCGGGAAGCCCATGGCCCGGTAGATCAGACCCGTGTAGAAGTCCACGTTGGGGTAGAGGTTGCGCGAGACGAAGTACTCGTCGGAGAGCGCGTGCTCCTCCAGCTTGAGCGCGATGTCGAGCAGCTCGTCGGACTTGCCGAGCGAGGACAGCACATCGTGCGCCGCGGCCTTGATGATCTTGGCGCGCGGGTCGAAGGACTTGTACACCCGGTGGCCGAAGCCCATCAGGCGGACGCCGTCCTCCTTGTTCTTCACCTTGTTGATGAAGGAGTCGACATCGCCACCGTTGGCCTGGATGCCTTCCAGCATCTCCAGCACCGACTGGTTGGCGCCACCGTGCAGGGGGCCCCACAGCGCCGAGATACCGGCGGAGATCGAGGCGAACATGTTCGCCTGCGAGGAGCCGACCAGACGCACGGTGGAGGTCGAACAGTTCTGCTCGTGGTCCGCGTGCAGGATGAGCAGCTTGTCCAGGGCCGAGACGACGACCGGGTCCAGCTCGTACTCCTGGGCGGGGACCGAGAAGGTCATGCGCAGGAAGTTCTCGACGTACCCGAGGTCGTTGCGCGGGTAGACGAAGGGGTGACCGATCGACTTCTTGTAGGCGTACGCCGCAATCGTCGGGAGCTTGGCCAGCAGCCGGATCGTCGAGAGGTGGCGCTGCTCCTCGTCGAACGGGTTGTGGCTGTCCTGGTAGAACGTGGACAGCGCGCTGACGACCGAGGACAGCATGGCCATCGGGTGGGCGTCGCGCGGGAAGCCGTCGAAGAACCGCTTGACGTCCTCGTGCAGCAGCGTGTGCTGGGTGATCTCGTTCTTGAAGGTCGACAGCTCGTCGACCTTGGGAAGCTCACCGTTGATCAGCGTGTACGCGACCTCAAGGAACGTCGAGCGCTCGGCGAGCTGCTCGATCGGGTATCCGCGGTAGCGCAGAATGCCCTGCTCGCCGTCGAGGTACGTGATGGCGGATTTATAGGCGGCGGTATTGCCGTATCCGCTGTCCAGCGTCACCAGGCCGGTATTGGCCCGGAGCTTCCCGATGTCGAAGCCCTTGTCGCCGACGGTGCTGTCGATCACCGGGTAGGTGTACTCGTCATCGCCGTACCGCAGTACTACAGCGTTGTTGGTGTGCTCGCTCACGTCATCCCTCACCGACGTAGTGCCTCTTCTTCGAGGTGCCCTGACTGTCTCCACCCTCCCCCATTTGGCTCAGGAGAGTGCACTCGGGGTCGTCCATTGGACCTACTGGCGGCACTGAGTGCCGCCAACTTACTCATCCTGCCCCCTTGAATCCGGTTCCGGAAGACCTCCGTGATGTTTCCCACCGATTTGATCGATCATTTTTGTACGGGGCTCACGCGAAGTCTTCGCCGTCGGCGCCCCTGAGCCGGAAATCCAGTGCCGTACAGCGTCTGCCTGCGGAAACCGTGCGTACCGCCTGGCCGATCGCCTTGCGCGACCCGACCAGCACGACGAGCTTCTTGGCCCGCGTCACCGCCGTGTACAGCAGGTTCCGCTGGAGCATCATCCAGGCGCTGGTGGTGACCGGAACGACGACGGCCGGATATTCGCTGCCCTGGGAGCGGTGGATCGTCATGGCGTACGCGTGGGACAGCTCGTCCAGCTCGTCGAAGTCGTAGCCGATCTCCTCGTCCTCGTCGGTGCGGACGGTCAGCTTCTGCTCGTCCACGTCGAGGGCGGTGACGACGCCGACCGTGCCGTTGAAGACGCCGTTCTCGCCCTTGTCGTAGTTGTTGCGGATCTGCGTGACCTTGTCGCCGACGCGGAAGACCCGGCCGCCGAAACGCTTCTCGGGCAGGTCGGGGCGGCCGGGGGTGATGGCCTGCTGGAGCAGGCCGTTGAGATGGCCGGCACCGGCCGGGCCCCGGTGCATCGGAGCGAGAACCTGCACGTCACGGCGGGGGTTGAGGCCGAACTTCGCCGGGATGCGGCGTGCCGCGACATCCACGGCGAGCACCCCCGCGTCCTCGGTCTCGTCCTCGACGAAGAGGAAGAAGTCGCTCATGCCCTCGGTCAGGGGCGGCTGTCCCGCGTTGATCCGGTGGGCGTTGGTGACGACGCCGGACTGCTGGGCCTGGCGGAAGATCCGGGTCAGCCGGACGGCCGGGACGGGCCCGCCGTCCGCGAGCAGATCGCGCAGCACCTCGCCCGCGCCGACCGAGGGAAGCTGGTCGACATCGCCCACGAGCAGGAGGTGGGCACCGGGTGCCACCGCCTTCACCAGCTTGTTGGCGAGGAGCAGGTCGAGCATCGACGCCTCGTCCACGACGACGAGGTCGGCGTCCAGCGGACGGTCCCGGTCGTAGGCCGCGTCCCCGCCCGGCTTCAGTTCCAGCAGCCGGTGCACGGTGGACGCCTCGGCTCCGGTCAGCTCGGACAGCCGCTTGGCGGCCCGCCCGGTCGGTGCGGCCAGCACCACCTTGGCGCGCTTGGCGCGGGCCAGTTCGACGATGGAGCGGACCGTGAACGACTTTCCGCAGCCGGGCCCGCCGGTCAGGACGGCGACCTTCCGGGTGAGTGCCAGCCGTACCGCCGCCTCCTGCTCGGGCGCCAGCGTCGCCCCCGTACGCGTCGCGAGCCAGGCCAGCGCCTTGTCCCAGGCCACGTCCCGGAAGGCCGGCATCCGGTCCTCCGGGGTGTGCAGCAGCCGCCGGACCTGCGCGGCCAGCGAGATCTCGGCGCGGTGGAAGGGCACCAGGTACACCGCCGTGACCGGCTCCCCGCCCTCCGGCGACGGCACCTTCTCCCGTACGACGCCCTCCGGGTCGCCGGCCAGTTCGGCCAGGCACTCGATGACCAGGCCCGTGTCCACCTGGAGGAGCTTGACCCCGTCCGCGATGAGCCGTTCCTCGGGGAGGAAGCAGTGCCCCTGGTCGGAGGACTGGGACAGGGCGTACTGGAGTCCCGCCTTGACCCGCTCCGGGCTGTCGTGCGGAATGCCGACCGCCTGCGCGATCCGGTCGGCGGTGAGGAAACCGATGCCCCAGACGTCGGCGGCCAGCCGGTAGGGCTGGTTCTTCACGACGGAGATGGAGGCGTCCTCGTACTTCTTGTAGATACGGACGGCGATGGAGGTGGAGACGCCGACGCCCTGGAGGAAGACCATGACCTCCTTGATCGCCTTCTGTTCCTCCCACGCGGCGGCGATCATCTTCGTCCGCTTCGGCCCCAGGCCGGGGACCTCCACGAGGCGCTTCGGCTCCTGCTCGATGATGTCGAGGGTGTCGACGCCGAAATGCGTGGTGATCCGGTCGGCCATGACGGGGCCGATGCCCTTGATCAGACCGGAGCCGAGGTAGCGGCGGATGCCCTGGATGGTGGCGGGCAGGACCGTCGTGTAGTTCTCGACGGTGAACTGTTTGCCGTACTGGGAGTGCGACCCCCAACGGCCCTCCATCCGCAGCGACTCGCCGACCTGTGCGCCGAGCAGCGCACCGACCACCGTGAGGAGATCGTTGGCACCGCGCCCGGTGTCGACACGGGCGACCGTGTACCCGTTCTCCTCGTTGGCGTACGTGATCCGCTCCAGGACCCCTTCGAGGACGGCCATGTTGGACATGTGCCGACGCTACCGGGTCCCGCTGACAGGCGGTCCGGCCCGGTCCGACTCCGCCGGCCCCGGACCGGACCGCATGACTCCTCCTACGGCCGTCGGCCCCTCGTGTCCACCACCGCGCGTTCGAGGACGGCCGAGGTGGACAGCACCTGGCCCGCCTCGATGCTGTCGGTGGCCTTCGTGGCGACGCTGCGGCTGCCGATGAACTCCAGGGTCTTCCTGTCGAAGATCAACTCATCGCGCAGGCCGGGGTTGTACGCGTCGTAGCGGGCGACGGCCACCCCGTGCTTCCCGGCGGCGTTCACCGCGTCGGGCACCACGACCACCCCCGGGATCCTCGCGGTGGCGCGGAAGAGCGCGGCGCCGACGTCCGGCGGCATCAGCGACTCGTCGAGGAGACCAGCGGCGAGGACGAACGCGTCCTGGTCGGGATCGCGCTCCTCGTTCCCCTTCTCCCCCGGGGAACGCAGCCACGTGAGCATCGCGTCCGGGGTGGTGGGCAGGGTCTGGAGGTGGCGGTAGTGGGTGCTCTGCTCATAGCCGGGCTCGCCGGGAGCGGGGGCGCGCTCCAGCTCCTCCCCGTCGGAGACGGCGCCCGGTTCGCGGAGCAGCCCCGGGCGGGTCCCGTCGACGGACAGCCACACCTCCCGCCGGTGCAGGGCGGCGAGCTTCGTCCCGATGCCCTCGCCCACCGTCGCGGCGGCCACCCTGCTGCGGATGTAGACGAACTGGTCGTCGCGGACGGGGTCACCCGCCGGAGACTGTGCCGCGACCGTCGCGATGCGGTCGAGGAGGTCGGCCGCGCCACCGGTGGTGTCGCCGTTCACCCTGGGGGCGAAGGCGTAGGTGGCCTTGCCGTCGCTGCCGACCGGGGTGGCGGAACTGTCGGCTCCGGTGACCGCGATCCCCGCGATGACCGCGAGGGTCAGTGCTCCCGCGAGGGCCGGACCGGCGACGACGGGGCGCAGCCACCTCCGGCGGCGGGCCGTGTTCCCTTCCCGGACGGAGTGCTGCCGGATCTCTCGCATCAGGTGCTCCTTGAGATGGCGGTGACGGCCCGGCGGAAGGTCCTGCTCGGGGAGCGACGCGCGGTCGTTCATCGGTTTCCCTCCTGTAGGGGCTGGGCCGCTTGTGTGCGGCTCTCTCTCATCTGTCGCGGGCGGCGGGGCGGTTCCCGGTTCTCGGCGGCGGCGGCGAGTTTCTTCCGGGCCCGGGACAGCCGGGAGCGGACCGTGCCGACAGGGATCCCGAGCGCCTCGGCGGCCGCCCCGTAGTCGAGCCCCGACCACACGCAGAGGGCGAGCACCTCGCGTTCGCCGCGCCGCAGGGTGGCCAGGGCCAGCCGTACGGCGCCCAGCAGTTCGGCGTCGTCGACGCGGCTCGCGACCTCGTCCGCGAAGTCGCCCACCGGGCTCCCCGGAGGCAGCCGGGACATCGCCGCGGCGTGCCTGCCCGCGGCGCGTCTGGTGTTGCGTACGACGTTGGTCGCGATCCCCAGCAACCAGGGGCGCAGCGAACCGCCTTCGGTATCGACCCGATCGCTCAGCCGCCAGGCTTCGAGGAACGTCAGCGAGACGCTGTCCTCGGCGGTCGACCAGTCCCCCGTCAGCCGGAACGCGTGGTTGTACACGGAGCGTGCATACCTGTCGAACAACTCCGCGAAGGCGTCGTCGTCCCCGTCCCGTATCCGGGCCCGCAGTGGTGTCTCCATACCTCTTGGCCTGTCCGGCGGCTCGGGGGCAGTTCCCGTGACCCCCGTCACAGCCCGGCCCCGAAGGGTCGAGCCGCCCTGAGAAAGTACTTTCCTTTGAGGAAAGTACATGCCAGTATGAGCGAGCAGACCACGCACACGGCTGACGAGAGGTCCGGGAAACACGATGTCCCCGCAGGAGAACACCCCCACCCGTTCAGGCGGTACGGACGTATCCGCCGACCGCGCGACGGACGCCCTGCGGAGCGTCGAATCAGCCAGGGCCGGTGCCCGCCTCCGGGCCGGGCTGACTCCCTCCTGGTACGGCCCCGCGGCCGCGGCGGCCCTGATCGCCTCCGGTCTCGGGCAGGCGTGGGCCGAGGGGCGCGGCGGCTGGGGAGCCGCCCTCTCCCTGGCGATCGCGCTCGCGGGCCTGGCCCTGCTGCTCGCACTGGTCAACGCCGCCGCGCGGCGGGCGGAAGTGACCGTGACCAGGCCCCTGTCCGCACGGCTGCGCCGCGCGGCGGTACCCCTGTCGGCCCTCCTCGTCGCGGGGCTCGCCACATGGGGGCTGTGCCACGTGTTCGGGGCCGACTGCGGGGCCACCAAGATCGCCCTGTTCGCCGTCCTGGGACTCGGCACCTGGGCGGTGTTCGCCGCCCGGAACGCGTCGATCGGGCGGAAGCTCCGGGACATCGGATGAGCGAAGCCTCCCCGCCCGGACAGCCGACGATCGACGCGGCGATCAACCACCCCACCCGGCTGGCGGTCGTCGCCTTCCTCTCCGCGTGCGACGAGGCCGACTTCGCCTCCGTACGCAACAGTTGCCAGGTGTCCGACTCGATGCTGAGCAAGATCGCCTCCGCACTGGAGGGGATCGGATACCTCGGCGTCCGCAAGGGCTACGTCGGCAAGCGCCCCCGGACCTGGCTGTCCCTCACACCCGAGGGCAGGCAGGCGCTGGCGCTGCACATCGCCGCACTCCAGGGCATCGCCGCCACGGCCCGGCAGGCGGGCGCGGACGCGGGGGCCACCGCGCCCGCCGGAGACCGCTGACCGTACTAGTCAAATTTTATTACTCTGCGGGGGCATGACCGAGAAGCCCATCCCGCTCCTGCCCTGCCGGACACAGCTGATCGAGCCGGTGGCCGACTTCGAGCGGCAGCCGGTGGACGACGACCCGGCCCGGCTCCAGGAGCTTCTGGGCTGATGGCCCCCTGGCAGACTCGGTTGTGTGAAACCTGACCTGACACAACTGCGCGAGCTGGTCGAAGCGTCACCGGAGTTCGGCCGCGGACCGGCCGTCGCCGTACCGGACGCGGCGATCCGCGATGCCGAGGCACGCATCGGCCGCCCGCTGCCGCCGTCGTACCGCTGGTGGCTGGCCGAGTTCGGGCACGGCCGGGCCGGTGACGCGGACATCGCGACGGTGGCGCCGGGCGGGCCGGACGGTTTCGCCGACGATGCGTACGAGGACATCACCGCCGAGTGGCGGAGGGACGGCGACCGGCTGTGCTTCGGCGTCGAGCCCGACTGCGGTGACACCTACTCCTTCGCCCTCGACCGCGGCGGCGAGCACGGGGGCGGCGAGTACCCGGTGGTGTGCCGTGACGGTCTCGACGGAGACGAGCAGCAGGTGGCGGAGTCCTTCGCCGGGTTCCTCGCTGTCCGGGCGGCGCGCCTGCGCGGGCTCGGGGACGGGCCCAACCCCGCTGTCGCCCGTCTGTGGCGGTCGACACCGGGCGCACTGCTCGACAACGGCGTCCTGGTCTACGGTCCGCATGCCATCGGGGAGCGGAACGAGACCTTCGAGGTGGCCCACTACGCGCCCGAGTGGGTACTGGTCGGGGACGACAGCGGGGGCGGCGGGCTGCTCATGCGGCGCCACGGCCGCGACCGGACCCGCGTGTTCCACCTGGACCTGGGCGCGATCGGCCCGGACATCGAAGCGGACGGCGAACCGGTGACGGACGACCTGCTCGGCTGGCTCAGGTCGTCGGCCGGTGACCCGCGTTCTCCGTTCTGACGCTCGGCCGGGGCGGGGGGGGCAGTGATGGGGGGGGGCGGCACGCTGTCCCCTGTCCGGCGCACGGGGCGATCATGGGAACCGCCGACATCCGCCGCGCCGTCGGGAACAGCAGCGGGGGTGTTCCGTGACTGAGCGGAGGCGGCGGCATGCGCACGGGGGACGACGACACGAACGACGGCAGGGACGGCGTCGGCCTCAAGGAGAGAAGGAACCCGCTGCCGGAAGCTCCGCGCACCTGGCCGTCCGCCCAGCAGTGGCTGGTGATTCTGGGAACTCCTGCCGTTCTCCTGGGTGTTCTGTGGCTCTTCGCCGAGTCGCACGTCCAGGAGCTGCGCGACGGACGGACCGCGACCGTCATCGGTGCCGGCGGGTGCCACGAGGGCGGCGGCCACGCGGGACCGCCGCCTTCCTGTCACGCGACCTGGCAATTCCCCGACGGTCACATCAGCAGCGGCACCGTCCCGAGCTCATCGGTCGTGAGGGGGGACACCGTCTTCGCCGGTGAGGGCTGGGCCTACCCCTCGGCCGCGCCCGTATGGCAACTCGTGGGCATCTTCAGCTTCATCGCGACCTCGGTGCTGGTGGTGAACGTGGCGATCTGGGTCGTGGAGTTCCGCCAGGACCGACAGCGCCGCACCTACGAACTGCGGTACGGGCATGAGTACTTGCCCGATCCGGGAAACACCTCCGACCCCTCGGGCTCCGCAGCCTGACGCGGCGCCGGCGTCGCCCCGTCCGGGACAGCTCCGCCTGAGACGACCGGTGTTGAACGGACCCCTACGGCCAGTACAGCTTGACGTCGTCCGCGGCCGGGCGCGCGGCAGGAATGGCCGGCTCGGTCACCGTGTATCCCAGCTGACGCAGCACCCGGGCCGCCGCGTCGGGGGCATCCCGCACCGCTGTCTTGAGCTGCATGGTCCGCCAGATGCGCAGATGCCTCTCGATCACCGCCTTCCAGCCCGGTGCGGTGTCGATCGCGAACTCACGGTGAAGGAAAAGGAGCACGTCCTCCAGCGAAGGGCGCATCCGGTGACCGCCGACCGGGAAGTGCATCTCCGACAGCCGGGGCAGTTTGTCCCGCCTCAGCCCCTGCTTCGGCCGCCCCCGGTCCGCCAGGCGCAGGAGGTACGCCATCTCGTCCCGGTGCGCGTGGACCTGTACGTGCGCGCCCGGCGGCTCCTTGCTGTTGCGCACGTACTCGTACCGCAGGAGAGGATCCGGGACCCCCTCGTAGAAGACGTGGACGTCCGCCTGGTCCGTCGCCATGAACGTGCTCGAACCGTCCCAGCAGCAGTAGAAGCGGGCCATGAGGCTGAGCCTGGGCTCGCCGCCGATGCTGACCGGGATCCGCTGCATGACCTCGTCGTCACGTATGGGCGAGACCCTGATCTTGGAGCCCATGTTGATCGCATGGAAACGCGGGGTGTCCGCACCGAGGACGCCCCGCGTCAGGTCAGTCAGTTGGTCGGCGAACCCGGCCGCCAGCTCGTCAAGGGCCTTCGCCTCTTCAGCTGTCACCTTCGAGAAGGTAGTCGAGACCCTCGATGGTGTGCCACACGTCCAACTCGTCCATGCTGAGGCTGTACATGGCGGCGCGTTCGGCAAGCTGGTCGTAGCTCATGTTCACGTCGGCCAGCAGCTGTGCGCGCTGAGTCTCCAGCTGATCACGCGTCTTGTGGATCACAGTCGGCATAACTCGCTCCCCGGTATCGATGGCCTCAGTGAAGCAGGGCCCACTGACAATGGTGTTGCCGCCCCAGCGAAATGTCACCCTCATGGGGCTCAACAACTCGCTGCCCGTAACCCGGCGCACGAACCCGGGGATACCTGGGCGGCCTCGCGCACCGGTGCCGTTTCGCGCCGCCGCTCAGGTGCGCCGGGAGGCCGTCCGGCCGTCGGGGGGAGAGACTGTCCCTATGCGGACCGCTCTGTTCTCCGTGCGGGGAGCGGCCGTCCTCAGGCGGCGGAAGGCAGCACAGGTGACGGGCGTGAGAGGACCGGCACGATGAGCGTGATCCCCGGCGGCGGGCCTGCCCCGTTGCGACGCAGCCGACAGGCTCGGGCCGGAGCCGTACAGCTGCTGTGCGCCCTCTCGGGGGTGGCCCTGGGCCTGTTCGTTCCGAGGATCAGCGGTGGCCCGGACATGCCCGCGCACCAGGTGGCCGATCTGCTGCTGACTCTGGGTTTCGGCGTGCTCGGCACGACGGCCGTGATCTTCTCACTGCTGTTCCTGGTGGTGCAGTGGGCGCACACCAGCTTCACCCCCCGCCTGACCCTGTTCCGCCGGTCCCCGATCGTCTGGCGGACCTTCGCCCTGGCGATCGGCCTGGCGGTCTTCTGTGTCACGGCCGCGATGACGATCGGCGACGGCCGGTCCGTGACGTTCGCCGTTCCGGTCGTCACCGCGATTCTGCTGCTGGCGATGCTGACCCTGTTGCGGACCCTGCTGCTGCGCGCTCTCGCCTCGATCCAGCTCGCCCCGGTCCTGCACTCGATCATTGAGCGGGGGACTGCCGCCCTGGACACGCTCTACCCCTCGGGAGCCGCTCCGGACGCCTCGGACCCCCCTGTGACCGAGGGGCCGCCGGCTGCCACCGTCAGCTGGCCGAAACCCACGGCCGTGCTTCAGCAGATCGACGTGAAAGAGCTGCGGAAGGCGGCCCGGGAAGCGGGCGCGATCATCGTGCTGGACAAGGCTCCGGGGGCCACCCTGCACCGGGGGGCGAAGATCGCCGACGTGTACGGCTCCGCCGTGGTGGACGCCACGGTCCTGGGGGCGCTGGCCACCGGGCTGGAGCCGACATTCGAGCAGGACCCGATGCTCGCCTTCCGCCTGCTGGCCGACATCGCGCTCAGGGCCCTCTCCTCCAGTATCAACGACCCCGCGACCGCCGTGCAGGCCCTGGACGGTGTGGAGGATCTGCTCAGCGGTTCCGCCGCGAGCCGGGCGAGGGACGCCGGTCCTTTGCGGGTCGCCGGCCCCGACGGTGTGGTGCGGGTCGTGATCCGGCGGCCCACATGGGAGGACTTCATGCGTACGGGCATCGACGACGTCATCGTGGCCGCGCTGAACTCCCCTCTGGTCCTCACCCGCCTCCGCACCCTGCTGGCGGATCTGGAACCCGGCGCCCACCCTCACGGCCGGGACCTGCTGAACCGGCGACGCGCGTGGGTGGAGCGCGAGATGGCCGACCGGTTCCCCGTGCTGTGGCGGGAAACCTCACCGGAGCCGCCCGGCAGGACCTGAACCGGCCCTGCGCCCCGTGCCCCGGAGATGGGCGGGGGCCGGCAACGGCCCGGGGGACTCGTCAGGCCGTCGGCCGGCTCACCGGTTCCCGACATCCGGTTCTCGATCCCCCGGTGGGCCGTTGTCCGCCCCGGAGCCGAACGCACTCAGCCGCGAACCCCGGCTCTCCGCGACACGTTTGACCTCTTCCAGCGACTCACTCAGCCGGCTGGCGAGGAAGTGAAGCTCCGCTCCGGTAACCCTCTGGTCCGCCAGCAGATCTGCGGCGTGCCCGAGCAGGTCGTCCGCCATGTCGAGTTGTACGTGCTCCACGTCGTCCGCCATCCGTGACACATAGCCGGTGCCATCGCCAAGGACGTAACTCGGCTTGCCCTCCGCCCCTGTGCGGGGCAGCAGCCTGAACGTGTGGTGCTCGCCCTGCTCCCTCTCCTCGCTCACGCGGCGGCCCCGGCGCGGTGCGGAGGCTGGGCCTGGGGCTCGATGTCCACACCGCGTACGGCGACCAGCAGTCCCCCGCGACGGACGCGCTGCCGTCGCCGGTCAGCCGCCAGCTCTTCGGCCTGCCCCCTCTCGTACGCGACGAAGTACGGACGTACCAGTGGGCTGTCCTCCCCGCGCGGAGGACGCTCGCCGGTGCGGTAGGCGGTCGGCCCGCCGACGTAGTCGCATGAGTAGGGGTGGACGTACACGTAGGTGTCCAGCGGGTGCCGTTGGCGCCGTACGGGGATCAGCAATCGCAGCACCGGCTCCAGGAACCGGGCGATAGCGTGCTTCATGTCAGCCTGCTCTCTCGGGATGACCATGCCCCCGGACCGGTTGCGTCGGTCGCGGGGGTCTCTTCGTGCGTCGGCGTCGCTTCTTTCCGTAGCCAACCCATCACAGAGTGGGGTCATGAGTCGCTACGCTTCCAGGGGGTCGGGGATGACAGCACGCTGGTCAAGTCAGGGAGTTGGGCTTGCATGAGGACGAACCGAAGGCCGCGCACGCCGCGGGAGAAGTACGGCGAGGAGCTGAGGCTTCGACGGCTGGCGGCCGGGCTGACGCAGGAGGCTCTGGCAGAACTGGTGGTCTGCTCGCCCACATTGATCAGCCATTTCGAGGCGGGTCGGCGGCTGCCGAGCCCGGACGACGCCCAGCGGATCGACCGCGCCCTGGGGACGGACGGGTTCTTCGCACGGTGGCTGGAGGACCTGGACACGAAGTACGCCGACCATTTCGCCGTGGTAGCGGAGCTGGAGAAGCAGGCGACGCTGATCCAGCAGTTCGCGCTCTCGCTGGTGCCTGGGCTACTCCAGACCGACGGCTATGCCCGTGCGTTGTTCCAGGCACTGCGGCCCAACTACCGCCAGGATGAAATTGACAAAGACGTTGTCATTCGAACGGAGCGTGCCCGCATCCTCGACGGTCCGATGCACCCGGTGCTGTGGACGATGATGGACGAGGCCGTAGTCCGGCGGCAGGTTGGCGGTCCGCAGGTCATGGCCGACCAACTATGGAAGATCGCGGGCATGGCTGAAGCCGGGCGACTTCGGCTGCATGTCCTTCCATTCGGAGTAGGAGCGCACGCACTTCAAGAGGGTTTGGCATCCCTTATGAGCTTCCCGGACTCCCAGCCAGTGGCCTACGTCGAGGGCTTCTTGACGGGTAATTTGATGGACGATCCGACGCTAGTGAAGGCATGTCGCACGGTCTACGATCTTGCCTTGAGCGATGCGATGTCGCATCAGGAATCACTTGCCCTTGTGCGAGCGGCAGCAGAGGAACACGAACATGGTCAGCAGTAGGCGGAGCGTTGCAGACTCGTCCACTCTCACCGGGTGGTTCAAGTCCAGCTACAGCGGCGGCAGCCAGGGAGACTGCCTTGAAGTCGCCCATGGCTCCGTCTCCGTCCCCGTCCGCGACAGCAAGACGCCGACCGGCCCAGGCGTCGTCTTCTCGGTGGACGGCTGGTCAACCTTCGTCACAGCGCTCAAGAACGGCCACCTCACCGCCTGACCCACACCCGGACCCCCGTACGCCGGGGCGACGTCATGCCCGTGCCAGGAAGGCCGCGCGCAAGGCCCGGTCACGGAGGAAACCAAGGGTCTCCTCCTCGCCGTCGAAGAGCAGGTCCGCCGCCGGGTGGCCCGACTGGTGGAACATCGCCGCCAGTACGTCGGCGAGCGGGCGGTCCCACGCGACCCTGACGATCTTCGCCGCCTTGTCGTGCCGGCCCCGGTCCGTGGCGATGCTCCAGAGCTCGACGGACTGCTTGGCGGTTTCGTACGCCGTCCTGCGGCCGTCGACGAGGACCCCGCGCGAGTTGAGGCCGAACACCTCTATGCACGCGTCGCCCCGGGCCGTCAGGCCCTTGTACGTACAGAGCGGCAGCACCAGTCTCAGGTGGGCCAGCGGGTCTTGCAGTGTGGGGTCCAGGAGGAGCGGGCTCCCGTCCTCCTCGGACCGGGGGAACTTGTTCCGCTTCTGGTTGCTGTTGCAGTACGAACAGGCCAGCAGATGGTTCAGCCACTCGAAGGTACGCAGTGGAGCAAGGCTCTTCGGCTCGAAGTGGTCGATGTCCGTGCCCTGACCGTCGCCGCAGTACATGCAGCGCTGGTGGCCGGGGGCCATGTCCGCCAGGGCGGCGAGGAGACCTTCCCGTACTCGCCTCCGTACGGTCGAATGGGCCCACAGGTCCGCCGCCTTCACCTTGCGTTTCGACTCGGCGGTCCGCTCGATCTCCTGGGTGTACGTCTTCAGGTGCGCTGCCGCGTCCGGGGGCAGGTCGGCACGTTCCAGCCGGATCACTCCGCCTCGCCCGCCTCTCCGTTCTCGATCTCCTCGGCGATGCGGTGGAGTTGAGCGGACATCTCGTGCACGCGCGCTGTGGGAGAGCTGGTGAGCAGGCCCTTCAGTTCCTTGTAGCGCGCGACGGTGCCCGGTGAGGTGTCGCCCTCGTACACCTTGGACTCCAGGGCGACGAACTCGGCCCGGAAGTGTTCGGCGCGCTCCGAGTAGGGGGTGTCGAGCCCGAAGAGGTCGGAGAGGACCGCGTCGTCACCGCTGCCGTAGACCACTCGCTCGTAGAGGTCCTCCGGTACGACCTCGGGTGCCGCGTTCTCCCTCACACCTGGCAGCCGGATCAGGCCGCCGGGGTCGGCCGCCTGACAGATGTACGGGCTGTGGGTCGTCACGATGAACTGGATGCGGGGGAAGTGCGAGGTCAGCCAGGGGCCGATGCGGCGCTGCCAGGAGACGTGGAGGTGGGCGTCGATCTCGTCGATGATCACAACGCCGGGCACCTGAAAGGGGCTGGGTCCGCCCCCGCCGCCCTCTCCGGGGAACACCTCGTCGCCGAAGGCGTCGTGGATCTGCTTCAGCAGGTCGACGACGAGCGCCGCCACGGAGCGGAAACCGTCGCTCATCTCCCGCAGCGAATACCGGTGGCCGTCACGCGTGACCCACAGTCCCTCGGAGTCGACGTCCTCCACCCGGTAGCCGTCAGGGAGAAGTCCGTCGCCCAGGACCGAAAGCGCTGACCCCTTGAGCGCCGCGGCGCCCTCCCGGCCTTCGAGCGCGCGCAGATGCTGCTCGATCAGCCAGGCGACGCCCTCGGCCAGTGAGGCGTCCTCGTGGAACAGACTCACCTGCCGGGCCACCGGGCCGGAGGCCAGCATCAGCCGCTGCACCTCCCCCGAGCCCCCGGCCAAGCGCCGGAACGGGCCGTAGGCGGCGCAGAACCAGCCCACCGGGTTGTCGGCCCAGGGGCCGCGCCGGGCGGGGGTGTCGCTCTTCGCGGCGTGGCGCTCCATGGTCCCCTCCAGCGCGGGCCGGGCACCTCTGCGACCGCCCCCGCCCTCGGCCGGGACCGTCCACCGCAGGCCCGCCCAGAAGTCGGTCAGGGTCTGCCCGGACGCGGAGAACCCGTCGAAGGCCGGATCCCTGACGATCTTCGCGTGCACCTCGCCGACGGTCGTCCCGCGTGACACCCAGTTCTCGAACCCCTGGACCAGGCCCCGCGCCGCCACCGGTCCGCTCAGTGCCAGTGCCAGCGCCCGGAGCAGCGTCGTCTTTCCCGCGCCGTTCCGTCCCGCGAGTACGGTCCAGCCGGCGTGCGAGCCGTCCGGGCGGGTCAGTGTCAGGTCGACGACGCGCGGGCCGTGGAACGGTTTGATGTTCTCGACGCGCACACGGGAGACGTACATGGGTGGCTGTTCCGTCCATGGGGAGGGGCGGGGGCGGAAGTCGCTGCGCAGCGGCCGGCCCTCGAAGCGCTCCTCGGCCACCGTACGGTACGGAGGGCTCTCGATCCGGTGCGGACGGGCCGGGGGGAGACCGCCCCCGGATAAACGGAATGGGGCCCGGCCTCGCGGCCGGACCCCCCTCGCTTTCCCCTCCCGTCGGGCTTCCCGATCCCCCCGGACCCCTCCCCGGAAGTCCCGACGCCCTGTGTGACCCGGCAGGGTACGTAAAGGTTGCATCCCTTTGCGATCTCTTTACCCCGGGCCGTTCACAGGGCTCTCAACAGGCATGTTCCAGGTACCGGGCCGCGACTTCGGCGAGGACTTCGGCGCCGTCGCGGGCCCACAGGGCCTCGTTGAAGATCTCCACCTCGATGGGCCCGTCGAAGCCCGCCGACTCGACCAGGCGTCGCCAGGCGCGGAAGTCCACGCTGCCGTCGCCCAGTTGGCCGCGGCCCACCAGCACGCCCGCCGGAAGCGGGGTGATCCAGTCCGCCAGCTGGAAGGAGTGGATACGGCCACCCTCCCCCGCCCGTGCGATCTGCGCGGGCGCCTGGTCGTCCCACCAGATGTGGTACGTGTCGACGACGACCCCGACCTGGTCGGCGGGGAAGCGTTCCGCGATGTCGAGGGCCTGGCCGAGCGTGGAGACCACGCAGCGGTCCGAGGCGAACATCGGGTGCAGCGGTTCGATCGCGAGGCGTACGCCGCGCTCGGCCGCGTACGGGCCCAGTTCGGCGAGGGCGTCCGCGATGCGTTCGCGGGCGCCGTGCAGGTCGCGGCTGCCGGGCGGGAGGCCGCCCGAGACGAGGACCAGGGTGTCGGTGGACAGGGCTGCCGCCTCGTCCACCGCCGCCCGGTTGTCGTCCAGGGCGCGGGCCCGTTCGGCCGGGTCGAGCGCGGTGAAGAAGCCGCCCCGGCACAGGCTGGTGACGGAGATCCCCGCGTCCTTGAGCAGGCTCGCCGTGCGTTCGACGCCGTACTCCTGGACCGGCGCGCGCCACAGGCCGACCTTGCCGATGCCCGCCTTGACGCAGCCCTCCGTCAGCTCGGGCAGCGACCACTGCTTGATGGTCTCCTGGTTGAGGGAGAGGCGGGTGAGGTCGTCGATCATCGGGTTCCTCCGTGGACCGCGAGCAGGGCCCGCATCCGGGACTCGGCCAGCTCGGGGTCGGGGAACAGGCCCAGCCGGTCGGCCAGTTCGTACGCCTTCGCCAGGTGCGGCAGCGAGCGGGCGGACTGCAACCCGCCGACCATCGTGAAGTGCTCCTGGTGGCCCGCCAGCCAGGCGAGGAAGACCACGCCCGTCTTGTAGAAGCGGGTGGGGGTCCGGAACAGGTGACGCGACAGCTCGACCGTGGGGTCCAGGAGATCCCGGAAGCCCTGGGTGTCACCGGTGTCCAGTACCCGTACCGCGTGCGCCGCCAGCGGGCCGAGCGGGTCGAAGATGCCGAGCAGTGCGTGGCTGAAGCCCCGGTCGTCGCCCGCGATCAGTTCCGGGTAGTTGAAGTCGTCGCCGGTGTAGCAGCGGACCCCGCCGGGAAGGCGGCGCCGGACGTCGATCTCGCGCTCCGCGTCCAGGAGGGAGATCTTGATGCCGTCCACCTTGTCCGGGTGCTCGGCGATGACCTTCAGGAACGTGTCGGTCGCGGCGTCGAGGTCGGCGCTGCCCCAGTAGCCGTCCAGCGCGGGGTCGAACATCGGGCCGAGCCAGTGCAGGACGACCGGTTCGGCTGCCTGGCGCAGCAGGTGTGCGTACGTCTCCAGGTAGTCCTCGGGACCCTTCGCCGCCGCCGCGAGCGCGCGGGAGGCCATCAGGATGGCCTGGGCCCCGCTCTCCTCGACCAGGGCGAGCTGCTCCTCGTACGCCGCGCGCACCTCGGCGAGCGTGGCCGGTCCGGCCGGGAGCTGGTCGGTGCCGACGCCGCAGGCGATGCGTCCGCCGACCGCCTTCGCCTCGGCGGCCGAGCGGCGGATCAGTTCGGCCGCGCCCGCCCAGTCCAGGCCCATGCCGCGCTGGGCGGTGTCCATCGCCTCGGCGACGCCCAGGCCGTGCGACCACAGGTGGCGGCGGAAGGCGAGGGTGGCGTCCCAGTCGACGGCCGCCGGGTCGTCGGCGCTGATGTCCGCGTACGGGTCGGCGACGACATGGGCGGCGGAGAAGACCGTACGGGAGGCGAGCGGGGCCTTGCCCGGGGCCAGGTCGAGCGGGGTGGCGCGGGGTTCGTAGGGGCCCTGCGGGAGGTGGATGGTGCTCATGGGGTCAGCTCCGGGTGCGGTGAGCGGGTCGTCACAGCGTCAGCTCCGGGACGTCGAAGCGACGGCCCTCCGCCGACGACTTGAGGCCCAGCTCGGCCAGCTGCACGCCGCGTGCGCCGGCCATCAGGTCCCAGGTGTAGGGCTCGTCCAGCGCGACGTGGCGCAGGAACAGTTCCCACTGGGCCTTGAAGCCGTTGTCGAAGACCGCGTTGTCGGGGACTTCCTGCCACTGGTCGCGGAACGACTCGGTGACCGGGAGGTCCGGGTTCCAGACCGGCTTGGGCGTGGCCGAGCGGTGCTGGACGCGGCAGTTGCGGAGTCCGGCGACGGCGGAGCCGTGGGTTCCGTCGACCTGGAACTCGACCAGTTCGTCGCGGTTGACGCGTACCGTCCAGGAGGAGTTGATCTGTGCGACGGCGCCGCCCGCCAGCTGGAAGATGCCGTACGCGGCGTCGTCGGCGGTCGCGGCGTAGGGCTTGCCCTGCTCGTCCCAGCGCTGCGGAAGGTGCGTCTGGACGTGCGCCTGGACGGTGGTGACCTGGCCGAACAGCTCGTGGAGCACGTACTCCCAGTGCGGGAACATGTCGACGACGATGCCGCCGCCGTCCTCGGCGCGGTAGTTCCACGAGGGTCGCTGGGCCTCCTGCCAGTCGCCCTCGAAGACCCAGTAGCCGAACTCGCCGCGCACGGAGAGGATCTCGCCGAAGAAGCCGCCGTCGATGAGGCGCTTCAGCTTCAGCAGGCCCGGCAGGAAGATCTTGTCCTGGACGACACCGTGCTTGATCCCGGCGTCACGGGCCAGCCGGGCCAGCTCCAGGGCGCCTTCGACGTCCGTGGCGGTGGGCTTCTCGGTGTAGATGTGCTTGCCCGCCGCGATCGCCTTCTTGATCGCCTCGACGCGCGCCGAGGTGACCTGGGCGTCGAAGTAGATGTCGATGGTGTCGTCGGCCAGCACCGCGTCCAGATCGGTCGACCACTCGGTCAGACCGTGCCGCTCGGCGAGCTCCCGCAGCGCGTGGGCCCTGCGGCCGACGAGCACGGGTTCGGGCCACAGCACCTCGCCGTCGCCGAGGTCGAGGCCGCCCTGCTCGCGGATCGCGAGGATCGAGCGCACCAGGTGCTGCCGGTATCCCATGCGACCCGTGACGCCGTTCATGGCGATGCGCACTGTCCTGCGTGTCACGAAGTTCCCTCCATACAGCCGTAGCAAGCGCTTTCTATCGAGGATGACGCTAGCCTGCCGACAGCGGCCCGGACAAGAGGGGACGCGCCGATAACTCCTCGGTATCTCCCCGTGACCTCTCGGAGGACAGTGATGACAGTCACCCTGGCGGACGTGGCGGCCCGCGCCCGGGTGTCCCCGGCCACCGTCTCCCGCGTGCTGAACGGGAACTACCCGGTGGCCGCGTCGACGCGGGAACGGGTCCTGCGTGCCGTGGACGACCTGGACTACGTGCTCAACGGGCCGGCCAGCTCGCTCGCTGCGGCCACCTCGGATCTGGTCGGCATCCTGGTCAACGACATCGCCGACCCGTTCTTCGGGATCATGGCGGGGGCCGCCCAGACCGAGATCGGCGGGCCCGGCGACGGCTCGGGCCGTGCGGGCGGCGAGAAGCTGGCCGTCGTCTGCAACACCGGCGGCTCCCCGGAGCGCGAGCTCACCTACCTCACCCTGCTCCAGCGCCAGCGCGCCGCCGCCGTCGTGCTCACCGGCGGCGCGGTGGAGAGCCCCGCCCACCGGGCCGCGATGTCCGCGAAGCTGGCCAAGCTCGCGGACGCGGGCACCCGGATCGTCTTCTGCGGGCGGCCCCCGCTGCCGGACAGCGACGCGGTGCTGGCGGCCCTCGCCTTCGACAACCGGGGCGGCGGGCGGCGGCTGACCGAGCACCTGATCTCGCTCGGCCACCGGCGGATCGGCTATGTCGCGGGCCCGCTGGAGCGGACCACCACCCGCCACCGTCTGGAAGGCCACCGGGACGCGATGCGCGCGGCCGGGCTGACCGGCGACGAGGACCGCCTCACCGTCCACGGCCCGTACGACCGGCGCTCCGGCTACGAGGCCACCCTCGAACTCCTGCGCCGCGAACCGGAAGTGACCGCGATCGTGGCCGCGAACGACACGGTGGCGCTGGGTGCCAGTGCGGCGGTACGGGACCGGGGGCAGCGCATCCCCCAGGACGTCTCGGTGGCGGGCTTCGACGACCTGCCGTTCTCGGTGGACGCCGTACCGGCCCTGACGACCGTACGGCTGCCGCTCTTCGAGGCGGGTGCCCGCGCGGGCCGGCTCGCGATGGGCAAGGAGACCCCGCCGCCCGGCGGCGTCGCGACGATCGCGGCCGAACTGATGGTGCGGGGGTCGACGGCACCGCCTCGGGCCTGACCCCGCGTAACCCACGAAGGCCCCGCCGCGCCCGGGACCCCGCTGTCCCGGCGTACGCCCCTGGCCGCCCCCGCTGCCCCGGCCGAGCTGCCACCCCTGGCCGTACCGCCGCCCCGCCGCACTGCTCCAATGGCGTTGTCACGTGCGTCGGCTCCCCGAGCAGGGGTAGGTGTACGGGACACCCCGGGCCGATGATGTGGGCGTCGCCGCCCGTCTCGCCCGGGGCGGTGGCACGTACCGATGTGGAAGGAACACGCACGTGAAGCTCGCTTTCTCGACCCTCGGAGTGCCGGGGATGCCGATAGCCGAGGTCATCCGGCTCGCCAACGAGCACGGGTACCAGGGGGTGGAGCTGCGCACCCATCCGGAGGAGCCGGTGCACCCGGGGCTCTCGCTGCTCGAACGCGCCGATGTGGTCGAGGAGTTCAAGGCGGGCGGGGTCGAGATCCTGACCCTGGCCGGGTACGTGCGGGTGGCGTCCGAAGGTGACGACGAGCCGGTCCTGGCCGAGCTGGCCGAGCTGCTGAAGCTGGCCCGCGACCTGGGTGCGAAGAACGTCCGGGTCTTCCCCGGCGGCGGTGGCCAGGACCAGGACGTGGCCGACGCGACCGCCGCCCGCAGGCTGGGGGCCGCCGCGCCGGACGCCGCGGACATGGGCGTACGCATCCTGCTGGAGACCCATGACTCGCACCGGGCGGGCGTCGACGTGGCCCGGGTCGTCGGTACGGTCGGACACCCGCAGATCGGTGCGCTCTGGGACATCATGCACACCTGGCTGGCGGGCGAGGAGCCGGCCGCGAGCCATGCCGTCCTGGCCCCCCACCTGGGCTACGTCCAGGTGAAGGACATCGCGTCGGCGGAGGACATCGCGCCGCTGGGGCTGGGCGCCGGGGTGCTGCCGCTGCGCGCGTGCCTGGACACGCTGGACCCGGACAGCTGGGTGTGCTGGGAGTACGAGAAGCGCTGGCACCCGGATGCGCCGGCGCTGGCGGGGCTGCTGGGGGCGGGGCGCGAGCACCTGCTGCGGCTCGGAGCGCCGAAGCAGTAGGGGAGCGCGGGCGGCCGGTGACCTAGCGGGCCTCCAGCGCGTCCGGCTTCCGCTCCGGCCGTTCCGCGCGCTCCGGCTGCTCCGTCCGCTGCCCCGTCGGCGCCACCGGAGCGGTCGGAACGGTCGGAACGGTCGGAACGGTCGGAGCAGTCGCGGCTGCCTGAGCAGCCGCATCGGTCGGAGCGGTCGGCGTGCGGCGGGCGCCCGCCAGTGAGGTGAGCGCCACGCCGCCGACCAGCAGCGCCGCCGCGCACCAGCGCAGCGGGCCGACCGGTTCGCCGAGCAGCAGCGCGGCCGAGGACATCCCGAAGACCGGGACGAGCAGGGTGAACGGGGCCACGGACGAGGCCGGGTACCGGCCGAGCAGGAAGCTCCAGGCGCCGAAGCCGAACACCGTGGTGATCCAGGCGACGTAGAGGATGATCCCGGCGCCGCTCCAGTCGAGTGCGGCCAGCGCCTCGGCGTCGCGGTCCCACCCCTCGAAGAGCAGGGACAGGCCGAGCAGCGGGAGCACGGGCACGGCCGAGACCCAGACCATGAAGTTGAGGGAGTCGGGCGGGGACGCCTTGCGCGTCAGCACGTTCGACACGCCCCAGCAGGCGGCCGCCGCGATCACGAGGACGAAGGCGAGCACCGGCCCGCTCGCGCCCTCGTCGACCGCGGCCACTCCGATGCCCACGAGAGCGACGCCCATCCCCCACACCTTCGTCCTTCCCGGCCGTTCACCGAGCGCCAGGGCCGCGAACAGGGCGGTGAAGACCGCCTGGACCTGGAGGACGAGGGAGGAGAGCCCGGCGGGCATCCCGCGGTCCATGCCGAGGAAGAGCAGGCCGAACTTCCCCACTCCGAGGACGAGCCCGACCCCCACGATCCACTTCCAGGCGACCTTGGGCCGGCCGACGAAGAAGACGGCCGGGAGTGCGGCCGCCAGGAATCGCAGGGCGGAGAAGAGCAGCGGCGGGAAGTGGTCGAGACCGATCTCGATGACGACGAAGTTCACACCCCAGACGGCGGCGACGAGCGCGGCCAGGGCGATGTGGAGGGGACGCATGGATCGAGCATCGGCCGCGGGGACCATGTAGCACCAGCGCGGATTTCTTCATGGTGGAATTGAGCATCGCTAATGATTCCGACCGGCTCCCGCGAGGTCACGATGCTCGATCTGTCCCGGCTGCGCGCCCTGCACGCCGTCTTTGTCCACGGCTCCGTGGCGGGCGCCGCGGCAGCGCTCGGCTACACCCCGTCGGCGGTCTCGCAGCAGATCACCAAGCTGGAGCGGGAGACCCGGACCACGCTGCTGGAGCGGCGCGGGCGCGGTGTCTCGCTGACCGAGGAGGCCCTCCATCTGGTCACCGCGGCCCAGCAGTTGCTCGCGATCGTGGAGCGGGCCGAGACGACGCTGGAGGAGCGCAGGGGGCGGCCCACGGGGCTGCTGTCGATCGGCGCCTTCGCCTCCGCGGCGCGCGGCCTGCTGCCGGGCGTGCTGGCGGAGCTGGACCGGGACCACCCCGCGCTGGAGGTCCGGATGACGGAGGTGGACCCGCATCTCTCGGTCGACCTGGTGGCCAAGGGCGTCATCGATCTGGCGGTCGCGCACGACTGGGACATCGCGCCGCTGCCCGCCCCCGAGGGGGTGGCACAGGCGGTGATCGGGGACGACCGGTGCGATCTGCTGGTGCCCGAGCGGCACGCCCTCGCCGGTCGGGACGCGGTGCGGCGGGAGGAGTTGGCGAAGGAGCGGTGGATCTGCCAGCCGCCGGGGACGGTCTGCCACGACTGGCTCGTACGGACACTGCGGGCGGCGGGCTACGAGCCGGACATCCGGCACCGGGCCGAGGAGAACCACACCCAGCTCGCCCTGGTCGCGGCCGGGCTCGGGGTCGCGATGATCCCCCGGCTGGGGCGGGGGCCGCTGCCCGCGGGGGTGGTGGCGGTGCCCCTCGATCCCGTACCGGTGCGGAGGCTGTACGCGCTGTGGCGTACGGAGGCGGCCCGTCGGCCCGCGATCACCGCGGCGGTCTCGGCGCTCCAGGCGCACGGGGTGGCGGCGGGGCTGGTCCGAAGGGCTGTCCCGTAATCCCTGATGGATCAGCGCACGGCGTCGGATGCGGTGCATCGCATGCGGAGGGACGTCCGCATACGGGATGTATTCAGGCGTTCCGACAACGCCGCGAGGTGCCGTAGCCGTCGTCGTGCGCCCGCCAGGGATGACGGGACAGCCGTTGGCCCCCGCGCGTGCCGGCCCATGATGGTTTGCCCCTCAATCGGCACCGTTCGCCGAAGGTGGCCGGGCGGGGCCCCTTGACCGGTAGTTACTTTCCATATATCCGTACCTTCTTGGAAGTTTCTTTCAGTCCCAGGAAGGAGCCCACGTGCACCACCGCACCTCCCGGCGCACTCTTCTCACCGCTACCGCGGCCACCGCCGCCGCGGCCGCCACCGGCGTCGTCGCCGTCCCCGCCGCCGCGCAGTCCGCGAGCGCCTCCACCGACCGCCGCCTCAAGCGGCTCATCAGTCGGATGAGCCTGGAGGAGAAGGTCGGCCAGCTCTTCGTGATGCGGGTGTACGGGCACTCCGCCACCGACCCGGACCAGGCGGACATCGACGCGAACCTCAAGGAGATCGGGGTACGCACCGCCGCCGAGCTGATCGACAAGTACCACGTCGGCGGCATCATCTACTTCGTCTGGGCGCACAACACCCGTGACCCGCACCAGATCGCCGACCTCTCCAATGGCATCCAGCGCGCCGGGCTCGCCGGCCCTCACTCCGTACCGCTCCTGATCTCCACCGACCAGGAACACGGCATCGTCTGCCGCGTCGGCGAGCCCGCCACACTGCTGCCGGGCGCGATGGCGCTCGGCGCGGGCGGCTCGCACTCCGACACCCGCCGGGCCGCCCGGATCGCGGGCGACGAGCTGGCCGCCCTGGGCATCGTGCAGAACTACGCGCCGAACGCCGACGTGAACGTCAATCCGGCCAACCCGGTGATCGGCGTACGCTCCTTCGGCTCCGACCCGCGGTCGGTGGCCGGGATGGCCACCGCCCAGGTGAAGGGGTACCAGGGCGCCGGGATCGCCGCCACGGCCAAGCACTTCCCCGGCCACGGCGACACCAACACCGACAGCCACAGCGGGCTGCCGTTCATCCACCACACCCGGGAGCAGTGGGCCGAGCTGGACGCCCCGCCCTTCCGTGCCGCGATCGCCGCGGGCATCGACTCGATCATGACCGCGCACATCGTGGTCCCCGCGCTCGACGCCGCCGAGGACCCCGCGACACTGTCCCGGCCCATCCTCACCGGCGTCCTGCGCGAGGAGTTGGGCTACGACGGGGTCGTGGTCACCGACGCGCTCGACATGAAGGGCGTACGGGAGAAGTACGGCGACGACCGCGTCCCGGTCCTGGCGCTCCAGGCGGGCGTCGACCAGCTGCTGAACCCGCCGAACCTCGCCGTCGCCTGGAACGCCGTGCTGGCGGCCGTCAGGAGCGGGGAGATCAGCGAGGCCCGGATCGAGGAATCGATCCTGCGCATCCTGCGGCTGAAGACGAAACTGGGCCTGTTCCGCGACCCGTTCGTCACCCACCGGGGCGTCGACCGCACCGTCGGCACCCGCGCGCACCTGGCCGCCGCCGATGGCATCGCCGAGCGTACGACCACGCTGCTCACCAACCCCGGGGCGCTGCTTCCGCTGTCCCGCCGCTCCCACCGCAAGCTCCTCGTGGTCGGCGCCGACCCGGCCTCGCCGTCCGGTACGACGGGCCCGCCGACCACCACGCTCGCCGGTGCCTTCGGCGAGCTGGGGTACACGGCGACCGCCCTGTCCACCGGCACGGCCCCGGACCAGGCGAAGATCGCCGAGGCGGTGGCCGCCGCGCGGGGCAAGGACGCGGTGATCGTCGGGACGTACAACCTCTCGGCGGCCAGCAGCCAGCTAACCCTGGTCAAGGCCCTCGTGGCGACCGGCGTCCCGGTCATCACCGTGGCGATCCGCAACCCGTACGACATCGCCCAGCTGACCGGTACGGGTGTCGCGGCGAGCCTGGCCGCGTACTCCTGGACGGACGTCGAACTGCGGGCGGCGGCACGGGTGATCGCGGGCCGCGCCGAACCGGAGGGCAGGCTCCCGGTCCCGGTGCAGCGCGCGGACGACCCGGCCCGGGTGCTGTACCCGGTCGGCTACGGGCTGTCCTACTAGGCGTACGCCCGACGGCGACGGCGCGACGGTCGTGCCACCGCGCACGATGGCCGCGCTGTCGTCGTGCCACCGCGCACATCGGCCGCGCTGTCGTCGCGCCACCTCCACACGTCGATCGCGCCGCCGCGTACCACCGGCGTACCACCGCGCACACCGCGACCGGCGCCGAGTTGCCCCGGCACCCGGCGTGTTCCCGCTCCGGCGGACCACGCCGGGTGTACGTCTTGACGGGACGTATCGGGGGTTCCTCTTATGCACAGCACGCACAGGCGACGCCACGGGCGCCGTTCCTCCGCGGTGGGACGAGGGGCGCGCGCCGCACGCGTACCCCTGCTGGTGCTGGTGGCCGCCGCTGCCGCCGCGCTCTCGCTGACCGCCTGCGGGCAGCCCGTCGACACCCCGGACGACCGGGGGCCTGCGCGGGGCGGCTCCGCGCCGACGGCGTACGGGGTGGTGTTCCTCGGGCCCGCCGACTGCAGTTCGCGCGGCGCCGAGGTGCATGAGGTGTCCTGCCGCAGCGAGAAGGCCATGGCCCGGGTACTGGCCCGGCATCTCGGAGCCGCGACCGCGGGCCCGCACTGCCCTCCCCCGACCGACTTCGTCCTGCACATCTCGGAGACCGGCGACAGCACGCCCAGCCGCCTCACCCGTGGCTACGCCTGCATGCGGAATCTGGAGCCACCGCATCCGGGCGACCCGGGGCAGGGCGGCGGGCCGCTGACGCGCGTCGGTGACTGCGTCCGTCACTCACGCGGGGGCCCGGGCGAGGGTGCGGACACGGGCGAAATGGAGGAGACCGCGTGCGACGGATCGGGCGCGCGGGCACCGGAGTTCGAGGTCGTGTCGGCGGTGCGGCGGCGCGCTCTCTGCCCGGACACCACGGACCTCTTCGTCACGCTGGGCGGCGACAGGGCCGTGGGCTGTGCCCGCCGGATCTGAGGTACGGAACCGGCGGGCACAGCCCACTGTTTCGGTGATCAGCCGCGGTTACGGGCGCAGGGTGCCCTGACCGCGCTCGACCTCACCGTTGCGCTGGTCGAGCCGCGCGTCGAACTTCGCGAGCGGCTTCGCCTTCGCCGGGTCCGCGTCGACGGCCGCCGGGGCGACCCCCGCCCAGCGCAGGATGGCGGCGGTGGCCTTCGCCTTCTCGTCGGCGACGAGACCGGAGACCTTGGAACCGTGGTTGCCGCCCGGCACCGTGTAGACGTAGCTGTCACGGGCGCCGTGGCCGAGGCGGAAGGGCTCCGCACCCCACGGGTCGTTCTGCCCGTAGACGTACATCATCCGCTTGGCGTTGTGCTTCACCCACGTGTCCACGTCCCGCATCACCGACGGCTGGAACCTCATCGGGATGGTGCGCGGCACGAAGTTGCGGGGCGGCTGGTAGCCGTAGCGGCTCAGGTTGCCGAGCCACGGCTGCTTGATGTCGGGCGAGCCGAGCTGCGTACCCGCCTGGTAGTAGTACGGCGTGTACGTCTCCAGGCCCTTGTCGGCGTAGGCCGAGAAGCCGGAGATCCCGTCGATCGAGTCCCAGATCGCCTGGTCGGTGGCGTTCTTGGCGTCGGCGGGGATGTCGGCGCAGTCGGCGAGCAGGCTGTACTGCCAGAACGCCCAGATGTAGTCCATGACGACGGCCTCGTAGGCACGGTCGAGCGAGCCGACCGTGTTGAAGGTGAGGCCGTTCGCGGCGGCGTACTCCTTGTACTTCTTCTCCAGCGGCCCGCGGCGGATCAGCGCCTCGCGCTGGACCCCGTTCAGCTTGTCGCGGCACTCCTTGGTGCCGACGTTCGCCAGGAACCGGTCGTACGCCGAGTCCTCCTTGTTGACCACGTCGTTGGGCGCGACATACGCGACGACGCCGTCCATGTCCTTCGGGTAGAAGCGCTCGAAGTACGTGGCGGTCATGCCGCCCTTGGAGCCACCGGTGGTCAGCCAGTTCTTCGAGTAGAGCTTCTTCAGCGCCTTGAACACCCGGTGCTGGTCGCTGGCGGCCTGCCAGATGTCGAGCTTGGACCAGTCGGCGGGCGCCGGGCGGGACGGGGTGAAGAAGCGGTACTCCAGGGAGACCTGGTTGCCGTCGATGATCTGCGTCGGCTCACTGCGGCTGGGGTTGGTCGAGACGTTGTAGCCGCCGGTGAAGAAGACCGTCGGGCGGCTCGTGTCCTTGTGCAGCAGGGTGATGCGCTGCTGGAACGTGCCCTTGGACGGGTGCCGGTGGTCGACCGGCTGGGTGTAGTTGAGGACGAAGAAGCGGTAACCGGGGTACGGCTTCTCCTCGATCAGACTCATTCCCGGGATCGCCAGGACGCGGTCCTTGATGTCCTCGCTGCTGGACTCACTGCTTCCGGCAACGCTGCTGCCCTGCTTCGCGGTCGGTTCCGCGGCGGTGGCCGCACCGGCCGAGGCACCCGTCGCACTCACTGTGCCTATGAGCACCGCGAGCGACAGAACCCCTCTGAGCGCCTTGCGCATGCACCCTCCCCTAGTTTCACGACATTCGCCGTGAACCTAGCCGGGGCAACACGCGCCACGCCAGACCTGATTGACCACATACTTCACGGGGTCCTCGCGGAACGTCAGCAGAGGATCCATCCGGTGGAGGCCGACGAGCCCCCGATCGAGCCGGTTGCCCGGACGCAGCGGTTCAGCGCATGGGCCGTCACCGGGCCCGCCAGTTGGGTGTAGGTGCCGCTGTCGGTCACCGCCCGGCCGCCGCGCGGCTGGAGCGAGACGCTCATCGCCCGCCGCTTGCCCGGCTTCTTGGCGACGGTGACGGCGCAGGCGTACGCACGGCTCTTGTAGACGCGCAGCTCCCCCTTGGCGAACGTCACCGTCTTCGCCGGGCGTCCGGAACAGGACGAGGCGGCGTGCGCGGCGGGGCCCGCGGGGGTGCCGAGCACCAGGCCCACGGCCGCGAGGAGCGGCAGGACGAGCAACCGTACGAGCATCGGTCTGCCCACCCGTCCGGACGGCTTCGACGTACTCAGCGGTCTCACCACCCCATCGAACATATGTATCTCCACCCGCCCCATGCGCGTATACGCGTACGACGCGGGAGACCGCCCAACGGTTGCACGTGGCGCGCGCCCTCAGACCCCCGCCGGCTCGTCCTCGCCGATGAACGTGCGCCACAGCCGGGCGTACTGCCCGTCCCTGGCCAGCAGCTCCTCGTGCGTGCCGTCCTCGACGACCCGGCCGTGGTCCATCACCACGACCCGGTCGGCGCGGGCGGCCGTGGTCAGGCGGTGAGCCACCACCAGCGTCGTGCGGCGGCCGGTGAGCCGGTCGGTGGCCTGGTTGACCAGGGCCTCGGTCGCCAGGTCCAGGGCCGCGGTGGCCTCGTCGAGCAGCAGGACGTCCGGGTCGACGAGTTCGGCGCGGGCGAGCGCGACGAGCTGGCGCTGGCCGGCCGAGAGGTTGCGGCCCCGCTCGGCGACCTCGTGCAGATAGCCGCCGTCCAGCGTGGCGATCATGTCGTGCGCGCCGACCGCCCTGGCCGCCGCCTCCACCTGCGCGTCGGTGGCGTCGGGCAGCCCGTAGGCGATGGCGTCACGGACCGTACCGGCGAAGAGGTACGCCTCCTGCGGTACGACCCCGAGGCGGTGCCGGTAGGCGGTCATGTCGAGCCTGCGCAGATCGGTGCCGTCGGCCGTGACCCGGCCGCCCGTGGGGTCGTAGAACCGGGCGACGAGCTTGACGAGGGTCGACTTGCCCGCGCCCGTCTCCCCGACGAAGGCCACCGTCTGACCGGCCGGGATGCGCAGGTCGATGCCGGTCAGGGCCTCCTCCTCACCGCCGTACGCGAAGGACACGTCCTCGAACGCGATCTCGCCGCGCAGCGACAGCACGTCCATCGGCTCGTCGGGGTCCTCGGTCGAGGTGGGCTCCTGGAGCAGTTCCTGGATGCGGCCGAGCGACACGGTGGCCTGCTGGTAGCCGTCGAAGACCTGGGAGAGCTGCTGCACGGGGGCGAAGAACAGGTCGATGTAGAGGAGGTACGCGACCAGCGCACCGGTGGTCAGCGTGCCGTTGTCGACCCGGCCCGCGCCGACGATCAGCACGGCCGCCGCGGCGACCGAGGACAGCAGCTGGACGAACGGGAAGTAGATGGAGATCAGCCACTGGCCGCGCACGCGGGCCTGGCGGTAGTGGTCGCTGTGCTCGGCGTACCGCCGGACACCGTCCCGCTCGCGGCCGAACGCCTGCACGATCCGCAGTCCGGAGACGGACTCCTGGAGGTCGCCGTTGACGGCGCTGATGCGCTCACGGGCCAGTTCGTAGGCCTGGACGCTCTTGCGGCGGAAGAAGACGGTTCCGATGATGAGCACCGGCAGCGTCGCGAAGACGACCAGGGCCAGCTGGACGTCGAGGACCAGCAGCGCGACCATGATGCCGAAGAAGGTGACGACGGAGACGAAGGCGGTGACCAGGCCGGTCTGGAGGAACGTGGACAGCGCGTCCACGTCCGTCGTCATCCGGGTCATGATCTTGCCGGTCAGTTCGCGCTCGTAGTAGTCGAGGCCGAGCCGCTGGAGCTGCGCGAAGATCTTCAGACGCAGGGAGTAGAGCACCCGCTCGCCGGTGCGGCCCGTCATCCGGGTCTCGCCGACCTGGGCCACCCACTGCACGAATACGACGAGCAGCGCGATGGCGGAGGCCGCCCAGACCGCGCCGAGCGCGAGCCGGTTGACGCCCTCGTCGATGCCGTGGCGGATCAGTACGGGCAGGAGCAGACTCATGCCCGCGTCGACGGCGACGAGCGCCAGGCTGACGAGCAGCGGAAGGCCGAAGCCGCGCAGCAGCCGGCGCAGCCCGTAGGACTCCTCGGCCTGCACGGCGCGTGCCTCGTCGATGGCGGGGGTGTCCGTGGCGGGCGGCAGCGCGTCGACCTGGGCGAGCAGCTCGGGGGTGGCGGGCATGCCGGCCAGCGCCGTGTCGCGCGGTACTTCCTCGCGGATCCACAGATCGGGGGTGATGCCCCGCTCGGCGTCGAAATCGGCGTCCAGCTCCTCCTGGAACGCGCGGTCATCCTCGGCCGTCGCACCGGTGTCCACGGGCAGGTGGCCCGGCGAGGTGCCGCCCAGCTCGTCCGGGTCGGTGAGCAGGCGGCGGTAGAGGGCGGAGCGCTGTTCCAGTTCCTCGTGCGTACCGATGTCGGCGAGCCGTCCGCCGTCGAGGACGGCGATCCGGTCGGCCAGGCCGAGGGTGGAGCGGCGGTGGGCGATGAGCAGGGTGGTGCGGCCCGCCATCACCTGCTTGAGCGCCTCGTGGATCTCGTGCTCGACGCGGGCGTCGACGGCGGAGGTGGCGTCGTCGAGGAGGAGCAGCCGGGGGTCGGTGAGGATGGCGCGGGCGAGCGCGACGCGCTGGCGCTGACCGCCGGAGAGGGTGAGCCCGTGCTCACCGACCGTGGTGTCGTAGCCGCGGGGCAGCTCGGCGATGAACCGGTCGGCCTGGGCGGCGCGGGCGGCCTGCTCGATCTGCTCCTGGGTGGCGTCCGGGGCGCCGTACGCGATGTTGGCGCGGATGGTGTCGGAGAACAGGAAGCTGTCCTCCGGTACGAGGCCGATGGCGGCCCGGAGCGATGCCTGGGTGAGTTCGCGGACGTCGTGGCCGCCGACCAGGACGGCGCCGTGCGTCACGTCGTAGAAGCGGGGCAGCAGGAGCGAGACGGTGGACTTGCCGCTGCCGGAGGCGCCGACGAGGGCGACGGTCTCGCCGGGCTCGATGGTGAGCGAGAAGCCGTCGAGGACGGGCCGCTCGTGGTCGTAGCCGAACCGTACGTCGTCGAACTCGATGCTCGCCGGGGCGTCGGCCGGGAGCTCCTTCGTACCGTCGTCGATCGTCGGCTCGGTGTCGATCAGCTCCAGGACCCGCTCCACACCGGCCCGTGCCTGCTGGCCCACGGTGAGGACCATGGCGAGCATCCGGACGGGGCCGACGAGCTGGGCAAGGTAGGTGGAGAAGGCGACGAACGTACCGAGGGTGATCTCGCCCTTCGTCGCCAGCCAGCCGCCGAGGGCCAGCATGGCCACCTGGCCGAGCGCGGGCACGGCCTGGAGGGCGGGGGTGTAGCGCGCGTTCAGCCGGACGGTGCGCAGCCGCCCGGCGAAGAGCCTGCGCCCGACCTCGCGGAGTTTGCCGGTCTCCTGCTCCTCCTGCCCGAACCCCTTGACGACCCGGACGCCGGAGACGGCGCCGTCGACCACTCCGGCGACGGCGGCGGCCTGGCTCTGGGCGTACCAGGTGGCGGGGAAGAGACGGTTGCGCGAGCGGTGGGCGATGAACCAGAGCGCGGGGGCGACGGCGAGGGCGACGAGCGTCAGCAGCGGCGACAGCCACGCCATGATGCCCAGGGAGATGAGGAAGAGCAGGACGTTCCCGAGGGTCATCGGGAGCATGAAGAGCAGGCCCTGGATCAGCTGGAGGTCGCTGGTGGCGCGTCCGACGACCTGGCCGGTGGACAGTTCGTCCTGCCGCCGTCCGTCCAGGCGGGTGATCGTCGCGTACATCTCCGTACGCAGATCGTGCTGTACGTCGAGGGCGAGGCGGCCGCCGTAGTACCGCCGGATGTACGTGGCGATGTAGACGAGGACCGCCGCGGCTATGAGGAGGCCGGTCCAGACGGCCAGGGAGCGGGTGTGGTCCGTGACGACGTCGTCGATGATCACCTTGGTGATCAGCGGGACGAGCGCCATCACGGCCATTCCGGCGAGCGAGGAGCCGAGCGCGAGCATGACATTGCGCCGGTACCGCCATGCGTAGCCGGTCAGCCGCCGGCCCCACCCCTGTTGGTCTGCGCCCGTCACCGATGCCTCCCGTTCGACCCCATGTCCACCTGATCTACCGGAAGGCACCAACGCCGCGAGCAGTGGATTTCATCCCGCCGCAACAAAAGGGGGCCCCATGGCGTAGGCCGAACGGGGCGGAACCGGGACCCACGGCGTACGGGTGGGTCCCGGGGACCGGGCCGGGTGGGCGGCAGGTCCTACGACCGCGGCTTCGCCGTGAGCATGGGTACGGCGGGGGCCTCGGGCACCGCGGGGACGGCCTCCTGCGGGGCCATGGGCAGGGTCGAGGAGCGCCAGGACTTGGTGGTCGGGTTCAGATCGCGGTGGACGGCGCGGGCGACGGCCTGGATGGTGTCGATGCCGCCGTTCATCGTCTTGTTGTCGTGGGTGAGCACGGTGAGGGCGTAGTCGTGGCCCTTCCCCGTGAAGGCGCCGATGCTGTGCACCCGCCAGCCGTGCGTGGCGCGCGGCAGCCAGCCGTTCTTGACCTGGACGGCCGCTCCCGCCGGGGCCCCGGCGGGCGTTCCCCAGCGCTGTGCGGCGACGACCTTGCGCATCAGGCCGAGCTCGTAGCCGCGGGAGGCGTCGGTGAGCACCTTGTTCTCGGTGGTCAGCAGGTTCAGCAGCCGCAGCTCGTCCTGTGCGGTGATCCGGGTGAGACCCCAGTAGCCGTCGGAGCCGGGCACGGTGCGGGTCATCCCGGCCGCCTTGAGGAACGCCTTGACCTTGGTCGCGCCGAGCTGCTTCCACAGGGCGGAGGTCGCGGCGTTGTCGGACTTGGTGATCATGGATGTGGCGAGGCTCTTCTCGCGCTTGGTCAGGGAGCGGTCCTTCTTCTGGCTGTCCCAGAGCAGGGTGGCCAGGACCGTCGCCTTCACGACGCTCGCGGAGTCGTACGTCTGCGTGCCGCGCAGGGTGCAGGACGTGTTCGTGGTCCGGTCGTAGAGCGCCACGGCCGCCGTCGACTTGCGCCCCTTGAGCGCGGCGGTGATGTCCCTCGTCAGCTTGACGGCCAGCCGCGTCCTGTCGGAGGTGCAGCTCACGGTGGGTGTGGCAGCCGCGGCGGGAGCGGCGGCGACGGCCATGGGCG
Source organism: Streptomyces sp. NBC_01237 (assembly GCF_035917275.1). Lineage (NCBI taxonomy): Bacteria > Bacillati > Actinomycetota > Actinomycetes > Kitasatosporales > Streptomycetaceae > Streptomyces > Streptomyces sp. NBC_01237. The sequence continues at coordinate 3,028,671 of NZ_CP108508.1, forward strand.
CGAGCACGGCGGTGGCGAGCGCGGCGGAGAGTATGCCCCGGGACATCCGGATGCGGTGTGTGGTCATGAGAGTTCCCGTCCCTGCGTGATACGTACGGATGCGCCCCCCGGCACACCCGAAACAGACGACTGCTGACCGGCCGAATAGTTGTACGCGGCTCCGTGAGGTGTTCTGGAACGGTGCGGGGCGGGTAGTGGAGGACGGCCGGAGGCGAACGGGCCGGCACGGGACGGACGAACCAGGACGGGTTGCGCACATGACCAACGACCTACTCACGGAGGCGTACCGCTGCGGCCGGCTGTACGCCGCGCTCGCCGAGCTGCAGAAGCTCGGCACGGGCACGCATCACTCGTTGGGAAGCTCGGGCCTCAGGGAGCAGGTCGCCAAGGAACCCAGGAAGCATCTGACCGAGCACCTGGAGAGGGCCGGCAAGTATCTGCTCGACGCGAAGAACCGGGACAAGGGCGCGGCGGCGGCCGTCGTCTTCCGGATGCTCCCGGACCTGCTTCCGGAGCGGCGCGAGCTGCCGGGGGATCTGCGGTCCGTCGAGAAGCAGGAGCGGTTCCAGGAGGGCGTGAAGGAGCAGACGGCCGAGATCGTGAAGGCGCTCCAGGACGCGTGACGTGCGGGCCCGCTCTCCCCCGGTGCCGTCGCGGGCCCGCTCTCCCCGCCGCGGGGACGGCGGGCCCGCGACGGCCGGTCGGTTCGGCTACAGGTGCGTCGGCTCGAACATCCTCAGCAGGGCCGGAAGCACGACGACCGACGGGCCGGGGGCGGCCAGGGCCTTCGCCAGGTCCGCGGCCAGTGATTCCGGTGTCGTACGGACGGCGGGGACGCCGAAGGACTCGGCCAGCGCGACGAAGTCCGGCCGGGCCAGTTCCGTCGCCGTGGCCTCGCCGAAGGCCCCCGTCATGTACTCGCGCAGGATGCCGTAGCCGCCGTCGTCGACGATCAGCCAGGTGACGGGCAGGCCGTACTGGCGGGCGGTGGCGAGTTCGGCGATCGAGTACATCGCACCGCCGTCGCCGGAGACCGCGAGCACCGGCCGCGTGGGGTCGGCCGCCGCCGCGCCGATGGCCGCCGGGAAGCCGTAGCCGAGGCCGCCCGCGCCCTGGGCCGAGTGCATGGTGTTCGGGTGGCGGGCGTCGAAGGCGGACCAGGCCCAGTAGGCCAGGATCGTCATGTCCCAGAAGCTGGGCGCGGTGTCGGGCAGCGCCTCGCGGACCGAGGCGAGGACCTGCTGCTCCAGGGTGAGGTCCTGGCCGGCGATCCGGTCCCGGACCTTCTCCAGCACCGCACGGACCCGTTCGGGCGCGGTGGCGTCCGCACGGGCGTCGACCGCCTCCAGGAGGTCGGCGAGCGCCTCGCGGGCGTCGGAGTGGATGCCGAGCGCGGGATGGTTGGACTCCAGCTTCCCGGCGTCGGCCTCGATCTGGATGATCCGGCCGCGCGGGGCGAACGTGTGGTAGTTCGAGGAGAGTTCGCCGAGGCCCGAGCCGACGACGAGCAGCACATCGGCGGACTCCAGGAAGTCCGTGGTGTGCCGGTCCTCCAGCCAGGACCGGAGCGAGAGCGGGTGCTCCCACGGGAACGCGCCCTTGCCGCCGAACGTGGTGACGACCGGGGCGTTGATCCGCTCCGCGAGCGCGCGCAGCTTGCCGGTCGCGTCGGAACGTACGACTCCGCCGCCCGCGATGATCGCCGGGCGCTCGGCGTTCGACAGCAGGTGGGCGGCGGCCACGGTCAGTTCAGGGCGCGGGTACAGCTCGCGCGGGGTGGCGTCCATCGCGCTGACGACCGGCAGCACGGTCTCGGCCAGCAGCACGTCCTGCGGGATCTCCACCCAGACCGGGCCGTGCGGGGCGGTCAGCGCGGACTCCCAGGCGGCGGCGATCGCGGACGGGATCTGCGACGCCGTACGCACGGTGTGCACGGACTTCACGATGTCGCGGAACGACGCCCGCTGATCGCGGAGTTCGTGCAGATAGCCGTGCCGGCCCCCGCCCAGACCCGCCGTCGGGACCTGGCTGGAGATCGCGAGCACCGGGGCGGACGCGGCGGCCGCCTCCTGGAGCGCGGCGAGGGAGGTGAGCGCGCCGGGGCCGGTGGAGAGCAGCAGGGGCGCCACTTCCCCGGTGATCCGGCCGTAGGCGTCGGCGGCGAAGCCCGCGTTGTTCTCGACGCGCAGGCCGACGTACGAGAGGGAGGAGCGGCGCAGCGCGTCGAACATGCCGAGCGCGTGCTGGCCGGGCAGCCCGAAGACGGTGGTCGCACCGAGGCCCTGGAGGGACTCGACGACCAGGTCGCCCCCGTTGCGTCCCGGCGGGGGGTTCAGAGCGGCCTCGGCCTGGGCGGGCGTGAGCCGGGGCCGGTCGTCGTGGTCGTGGCTCACTTGGCTTCGGCCCCGTCCGCCGTCCTGGCCGCCGCGATCTGGCGGGACATGATCGTGGTCAGCTCGTACGCCGTGTGGGAGGCGGCGACGGAGGTGATCTCGGCGTGGTCGTACGCGGGCGCGACCTCGACCAGGTCGGCGGAGACCAGGTGGCAGGAGGCGAGGCCGCGCAGGATCTCCAGCAGCTCGCGGGAGGTGAGGCCACCGGCCTCGGGGGTTCCGGTGCCGGGGGCGTGCGCCGGGTCCAGGACGTCGATGTCGATGGAGATGTACAGCGGCCGGTCCCCGATCCGCTGCCGGAGCTGGTCGGCGATCTCGTCGACGCCGCGCCGCATGACGTCGGCGGAGGTGACGATGCCGAAGCCCATCTTCTCGTCGTCGGTCAGGTCCTGCTTGCCGTACAGCGGTCCGCGGGTGCCGACGTGGGAGAGGGCCGAGGTGTCGAGGATGCCCTCCTCGACGGCCCGCCGGAACGGGGTGCCATGGGTGTACTCGGCGCCGAAGTAGGTGTCCCAGGTGTCCAGGTGGGCGTCGAAGTGGAGCAGCGCGACGGGGCCGTGCTTCTTGGCGACGGACCGCAGGAGGGGCAGCGCGATGGTGTGGTCGCCGCCGAGCGTCATGAGCCGGGCCCCGGTGCCGAGCAGATCGTCGGCGGCGGCCTCGACCGTCTCGACGGCCTCGTTGATGTTGAACGGGTTGGCGGCGATGTCACCGGCGTCGGCGACCTGCGCGAGGGCGAACGGCGAGGCGTCCTGCGCCGGGTTGTACGGACGCAGGAGCCGGGACGCCTCACGGATCGCGTTGCCGCCGAAGCGGGCGCCGGGCCGGTAGGAGACCCCGCTGTCGAAGGGCACGCCGACGACGGCGACATCGGCGGTGCCGACCTCGTCGAGCCGGGGCAGCCGGGCGAACGTCGCGGGCCCGGCGTACCGCGGGACGCGGGAGGAGTCGACGGGGCCGCGCGGCGATTCGTTGCTGCTCATGGGTGGAGTGCCTTTCCTTCGGGGGGTGCGCGCTTTGTGGGCGTTAGTACGTTATTCAGTGTGCGGGGTGCGGAGGGTGCCGGGGGGCCGGGGTCGTCCGGCAGCCGCGTCCTGTCCTCAATCGCCGGACGGGCTGGATCATGACGCCCCCGACGCCACAGAGGCAACGCCCCCCACCGAACCGGTTCCGTCCTCAAACGCCGGACGGGCTGGAATATTCAGGGCAGATCAAGCGCAGGGGCAAATCAAGCCCGGGGGGGGCAGATCAAGCCCGTCCGGCGATTGAGGACGTCTTTGGAGCCTGTCCGGCGATTGAGGACATCGTTTGAGCCCGTCCGGCGATTGAGGACGCTCGTCGAGCCCGTCCGGCGCTCGGGGCCAGGTCCTACGTGGTGGCCGGTTCGCGCGCCGGGGCGTCCGGCTCAGCGATCCCCCGCCCCGCCACCCGCTCCCGCCACGCACTCAGCACCGCCGGATCCGTAGGCTTCGTCGCCAGCGAGACGATCACGTACACCGCGAGCGAGGCCGACAACCCGTAGAAGACCGGCTCGTTCGCGAGGATTCCGTATCCCGCCATCAGCCCGATCACCGCGACACCGCCCACCGACACCGCCGCCAGCGCCCCGGCCGCCGTACCGCGACGCCACAGCAGGCCGCCCAGGATCGGTACCAGCAGCCCGCCGACCAGCAGGTTGTACGCGACGGTCAGGGCCTCGACGACGTTGTTCAGCGCGATGGCGATGAGGATGACGGCGATGCCCATGATCAGGACGAACACCCGGTTGCCCCGGACCTCGTCCCGCTCCTCGGCATCTCCGCCCCCGCTTCCACTTCCACTTCCGCTTCCGGCCACCGCTCCCCGCAGCCGCGACCAGATGTCGTTGTTGGCGACGGTGGCGCAGGCGATCAGCGCACCGGAGGACGTCGACATCACGGCGGCGAGTGCCGCGGCGAGCACCAGCCCGCGCACCCCCACCGGCAGCTCGTCCTTGACGATGGTCGCGAACGCGGCGTCCGCGCTCGGCAGCTTCGGGTACATCACCTTGGCCGCGGTGCCGATGACGGCTCCGGCTATCGCGTAGACCAGACAGTACGTACCGGCGACCGTCCCGCCCCAGCGCGCCGTCCGGTCGCTGCGCGCGGTGAACACCCGCTGCCAGATGTCCTGGCCGATCAGCATGCCGAAGGTGTAGATCAGCACATAGGTGAAGATCGTCTCGCCGCCGATGCCCAGCGGGTCGAAGTACTCGGTGGGCAGCTGTGCCTTCATCTCGCTGAAGCCACCGGCCTTGACGACCGCGATGGGCAGCAGGAGCAGCAGCACCCCGATGGTCTTCACGACGAACTGCACCATGTCCGTGAGCGTGATCGACCACATACCGCCGAGCGTCGAGTACGCGACGACGATGGCACCGCCCAGGACGATCGCGACGGTCCGGTTCATGTCGAAGAGGACGTCGAAGATGGTGGCGTACGCGATGGTCGAGGTGACGGCGAGCATCAGCGTGTAGGCCCACATGACGATGCCCGAGATCAGGCCGGCCCGGCCGCCGTAGCGCAGGTCGAGCATCTCGGAGACGGTGTAGACCTTCAGCCGGGCGATCCGCGCGGAGAAGAAGACGGACAGCGCGAGCAGGCCGAGGCCGATGGTGAAGACCATCCAGGCGCCGGAGAGCCCGTACTGGTAGCCGAGACCGACGCCCCCGATGGTGGAGGCGCCGCCGAGGACGATGGCGGCCATGGTGCCGGAGTACATCCAGGGGCCGAGGCGGCGGCCCGCGACCAGGAACTCGCTCTTGGACTTGGCGCGGCGCATGCCCCACCAGCCCATGGCGAGCATGCCGGCCAGGTAGACGACGATCACGGCGTAGTCGACAGCCATGGGCTTCCCTCCGTCTCGTTCAGCGGGTTCGGGTTCGTGCGTGGTGAAGACGGTAGGTGGCCGGGAAGCGGCGCTGAAGTGTACGTTTCATCCATTCTTGACGCGCTGACTGGATGGACCGTCCATGCCGGATTTCCCCGCCGGGCCGCCCACCCCGCCCATCCCCCTGACGGAGCTGCTCGCCAGGGAGGAGCTGGGGCTGCGCCGGATCGCGGGCCCGGACCACGCGGACCTGCTGTGGGTGCACACCTCGGAGATGGCCGACCCGTACCCGTATCTGCTCGGCGGTGAGCTGCTGCTGAGTGCCGGGGTGCTGCTCACGGACCCGGAGCGCTATGTCGCCCGGCTGGTGGAGGCGGGGGCCGCGGCGCTGGGCTTCGGGGTGCGGCCGGTGCACGAGACGGTGCCGCAGGCGTTGGTCGAGGCGTGCGACCGGCACGGTCTGCCGCTGCTGGAGGTGCCGCCGGACACCCCGTTCACCGCGATCGCGCGGGCGGTGTGGCGCCTGATGGCCGAGGCGAGGCATCGCGAGCTGCGCCGGGTGACCCGCGCCCAGCAGGCGCTGGCGACGGCGGCGGCCCGCCCCGACCCGGTGCCCGCGGTGCTGCATCAGCTGGCCGCCCAGCTCGCGGGCGGGGCCGCGCTGCTGACGGCGGAGGGCGAGGTCCTGCACACGGCGGGCCGCCGCCCGGCCCCGGAGGTACGGGAGGCACTGGCGCGGCTGGCCGGGGTGGTCGCCCCGGCCGGACCGGCACCCCTCCCCTCCTCATCCCCGTCCGCATCCCCTCACCCTCCCGTCCCCCTCTCCCCGGCTCCCACCTCCGCGACGGACACGTGCGGCGACGCCCAGCTGTCGGCGTACGCGCTCGGGGGCGGTCAGGGGCTGGTCCTCACCCTCGCGTCCCGGCAGCGCGAGGCGGGCGACCGGACGGTGGCCGGCATCGCGGTCGTCCTGCTGTCCCTGCTGGCCGCCCCGCACCAGGGCGCCGACGCGGCGGGCCGTTCGGCGGCGCTCGTACGGATGCTGCTGGGCGCGAGCCCGCGGGACGTGACCCCGCTCCTGGGCGGCGAGGGCCCATGGACCGTGGTGCACGCCCGCCGCGGCGACGGCGCCACCGCCGACCCGCTCACCGCCGGAGCCCTGGGCGCGTCCCTCGGCTCGGCCCTGGTCGACGCGGGGAAGGGCCGCGACGCGGTACGGGTCCTGCTCACCACCCCCGCCCCGCTCACCCCGCAACCGGGCTGGACCCTGGGCGCCTCCGACCCCGTACCCGTCACGGACCTCGACGCCGCCGACACCCGGGCGGCCCGCGCCCTGGGCCACGCCGAGGCGACCCGCACCCCCCTGAAGGTCCACTCCCCCGCCCCGGGCCTCGCCGCCCTGATCCCCCCGGACCGGGCCGCCGCCCACGCCCGCACCCTCCTCGCCCCGCTCACCCCGCCACTGGCCGACACCCTGCGCTGCTGGCTGTCCCTGCACGGCAGCTGGGACCGCACGGCGGTGGCCCTGTCCGTCCACCGCAACACCGTCCGCCAACGCATCGGGCGGTGCGCGGAGTTGCTGGCCATGGACCTGGACGACATGGACGTACGCACGGAGTTGTGGTTCGCACTGCGGCGAACGTGAGACCGGGGCGCGGGACAGCGAGGACGTACGGCGAACTCACTGGCTGCGGCAACCCTGACCGACCGACGAACCCGTCAGTAGCGCATAGCGGTGAAATCGATGGGCCTGGGCCGGAGCGTCTGGACTCGGGCCGTCAGCTGCTTCATTCGCCTGGCCATCTCCCGGGCGGGGAGCCGCTTGCGGTCGCCGTGGCCCGGCAGGAGCCACTCGAAGTGCAGCCGGTCGGTGGTACGCGCCAAGGAAGCGCCCAGCTCCTCGATGGAGTACCAGGTGACGCTCTCGGCCACCTCCAGATCGGCCGTCGTACGCGACCAGTACAGGCTGTCTCCGCTGAAGCAGTACCGCTCGTCGGCGATGTAGAGCACGCTGCCCCGGGTGTGACCCGGGAGCGGGTGAGCTGTCACGCCCTCACCGATCTCGGCCGGATCCGTGCCGCGCAGGACATGGTCGGCGTCGGGTGCGGCGTCGAGATCGTCCTCGTGAATCCACAGCCGGGCGCCGAAGCGGTCGGCGTAGCGGCGGCCGTGCGCGGCGTGGTCGCGATGGGTGAGCAGGACGTCGGTGACGGAACCCAGTTCCTCGTACCGCGCAGCCAGCGTGCCGCTCCAGCGGGGTGTATCGATCATCATCAGGGTGCCGGACGGCCGGCGCAGCAGGTAGGAGTTGGCTCCGGCCGTGCGAGTGGAGTTGTGCCCGCACAGGTGAACAGCGTCGTCCAGGGCCAGGGGGAAGGGATCCAGCGCATCGTCGAGTCGACGGCCGGAGTGACGGATCGACCGGACGGGACAGGCGAACACGGCAGCGTGCAACTGCCGTGCCTCCGCCCCGTTCCGCGGCTGTCGGATCATCTCGGAGCGGCCGGCGGTCTCGCGTATCAGTTCAGGGGCCAGCTGACGCGCGACATCGCAGTTCGTACAGCGGGTGTCGACATACCAGCCGCCGTCCCCCGCGCTCGGCTCTTCCGCTTCGGTGGCCGCACCCCGGTCTCCCGTTGATTCGGGTAACAGATCGTCGTTCATGGTGGCTCCGTCCTGGATCGCGCAGGCTGTACGTCTCCTCAAGGGGTATCCCGCTCCGAAGGAAAAGAGGAAGAGGGACCGGTGCTTGTGCTTCCCAAAGGAGCCCGCTCTGTGGGCGAGCGCGGGAAATACCGAAAAGCCCCAAATTTTCACGAAACGCTCCCGGGACTGCTGGAGCTGTACGCGGACGCGACACGGGCGGTCGAAGGGGCCGTGAGGGCTCGGCCGGACCTGGACAGGAGCGTGCCCCTGCCCAGGACTCCCGGGTCCCCGCCGGAGACGGTCCGCCGGCCGGCGCGCCGGACTCCGCCGCACCCGATCAGGGAGACGGCCCAGCACGCCGGGCACGCGGACATCGGCCGGGAAGCGCTGGACGGGGCCGGCACCACCGCTCAACGGTGATCGCGTCGCAGTACCTCGTGGCGCGTCCGCCCCTGCGCGTCGTCCATGTGGTGCGCAGGTGTCACCATTCCCGGGCGGAGATCAGCTCTTCCCCGTCCGCGTCCTCGAAGCCGTACGCCATCGCGATGAACCAGAACGCCTCGCCTATCTCCTCGCGGGCGACCGTCTCGATGTCGCTGCCCGCCGCTTCGAACTCCGCCTCCAGGTCGTTGAACGCCTCGGTCGCCACCTCGGTCAGCGCGTACAGCGCCGTCAGGTCCGCGGGGTGTTCGGTCTCGATCCGCTCGCAGAGGTGCAGCAGGACCGCCTTGCCCTTGTCGAGCACATGGTCCGGGTAGTAGTCGTCCTCGTACAGCGGGAGCAGGAATGTGTGCGCCGCCACCTGCTCGTTCGTGATCGCCACGGCGATCCCCCCTTGCTCGCTCGAAGGCCCCAAGACCGAAGGCCCGAAGATCCGACGCCCCGATCCTGCACCACACCACTGACAACGCCGGGTCCGGGGTGCGTGCGTGCCGAGCATCACCCTGGACAGGCCCCGTGACTGCCGGGTAACTTCAATAGGTGGCTGAGCAAGCGCTTAGCCATGCTGACGAAGCCGAAGCTGACAGCCACCAAGGAGGCACCCGTGCGCCGTACGGTATTCAACGAGGACCACGAGGCGTTCCGGGAGACCATCCGCGCCTTCATCGCGGCCGAGGTCGTGCCCGTCTACGACGAGTGGTTCGCCGCCGGCCAGGTGCCGCGCGAGTTCTACCACAAGCTCGGTGAGCTGGGTGTCTTCGGTATCGAGGTCGACGAGGAGTACGGCGGCGCGGGCATCGACTCGCACAAGTACGAGGCCGTCATTTACGAGGAGACCGCCCGCGTGGGTGTCTCCTTCGGCGGCTCGGGCGTGCACACGCTGCTCGGCCTGCCCTACATCAAGATGCTCGCCACCGGCGAGCAGAAGAAGCGCTGGCTGCCGAAGTTCACCACCGGCGAGGAGATGTGGGCCCTCGCGATGACCGAGCCGGGCACCGGCTCCGACGTCGCGGGCATGAAGACCACCGCGAAGCTCTCCGAGGACGGCAAGCACTACGTCCTCAACGGCTCGAAGACCTTCATCACCGGTGGCGTGCACGCCGACCGTGTGATCGTCTGCGCCCGCACCTCCGCCCCGCGCGAGGACGACCGCCGCTTCGGCATCTCCCTCTTCGCCGTCGACACCAAGTCCGCGGGCTACTCGATCGGCCGCAAGCTCGACAAGCTCGGCCTGCGCACGTCCGACACCGCCGAGCTGGCGTTCGTCGATGTCAAGGTTCCGGTCGAGGACCTGCTCGGCGAGGAGAACAAGGGCTTCGGCTACCTCGGCACCAACCTGGCCTCCGAGCGCTGGGGCATCGCCTTCGGCGCGTACGCGCAGGCCGCGGCTGCCGTCGGCTTCGCCAAGCAGTACGTGCAGGAGCGCACCGTCTTCGGCAAGACGGTCGCCTCGTTCCAGAACACCAAGTTCGAGCTCGCCGCCTGCCAGGCCGAGGTGGACGCGGCACAGGCCGTCGCCGACCGCGCGCTGGAGGCCCTGGACGCCGGAGAGCTGACGGCGGCCGAGGCCGCGTCCGCGAAGCTGTTCTGCACCGAGGTCGCGCACCGGGTGATCGACCGCTGCCTCCAGCTGCACGGCGGCTACGGCTTCATGAACGAGTACCCGATCGCCCGCCTGTACGCGGACAACCGGGTCAACCGCATCTACGGCGGCACCAGCGAGGTCATGAAGTCGATCATCGCCAAGTCCATGGGTCTGTAAGAGCGGCTACGTTCCCTTCATGAGCGCACCACTGGACTCCCTGCTCGATCTGCTCGACCTGGAGCAGATCGAGCGGGACATCTTCCGGGGCCTGAGCCGCAGCGCGGTCGTGCCCCGTGTCTTCGGCGGCCAGGTCGCGGCCCAGGCGCTGGTCGCCGCGGGCCGCACCGTCCCGGCCGACCGGGGGGCCCACTCCCTGCACGCGTACTTCCTGCGTGCCGGGGACCCGGGCGCGCCGATCGTCTACAGCGTCGACCGGATCCGCGACGGGAAGTCCTTCACCACGCGCCGGGTCGTCGCCGTCCAGCACGGGCAGCCGATCTTCCATCTCTCGGCGTCCTTCCAGACGTACGAGGACGGGCTGGAGCACCAGGCGGACATGCCGGCCGCCCCGGATCCGGAGACGCTGCCCACGGCCGCCCGGATGCTGCCCCGGTACGCGGACCGGTTCAGCGATCCGGGTGTCGTGGACCGGCTGATCGAGGCGCGCGCCGCCGTCGACCTGCGGTACGTGGACGCCCCGCCGTTCGGCACCGTCGGCGAGCCGCGCGAGCCCCGCTCCCAGGTGTGGTTCAGGACGAACGGCAAGCTCGCGGACGACCCGCTGCTGCACGTCTGCATGGCCACGTACGTCTCCGACATGACGCTGCTCGACTCGGTGCTGCTCGCCCACGGGCGCGGCGGCTGGGCGGTCGGGGACGTGGTGGGCGCCAGCCTGGACCACGCGATGTGGTTCCACCGGCCCTTCCGGGCCGACGAGTGGCTGCTGTACGACCAGGAGTCGCCCTCGGCGTCCGGCGGGCGCGGCCTCGGCCAGGCCCGCATCTACACACAGGACAGGCAGCTGGCGATCACCGTCATCCAGGAGGGCGTGGTGCGGGTCCCCCGGGCCTGAACAGGCCGCGGTCCAGGTCCGGGTGTTCCGGGACTGAACAGGCCGCGGTCCGCCGATTCGGACATACTCCCCACCATGAGTGACGAGAATTCCGGTGGCGGGGAGTCCACGTTCACCGTCATCGTCGCGGCGGTCGCCAATCTCGGCATCGCCGTGGCGAAGGCCGTCGCGGGGCTGATCAGCGGATCGAGCGCGATGCTGTCCGAGGCCGCGCACTCGGTCGCCGACACCGTCACCGAGGTCATGCTCCTCACCGCGCTCAAGCGGAGCGAGAAGCCCGCCGACGAGGACCATCCCCTCGGCTACGGCCCCGAGCGGTACATCTGGGCGATGCTCGCCTCCATCGCGACGTTCGTCGGCGGCGCCGTCTTCTCCGTCTACGACGGCGTCCACACACTCGTCGAGGGCGAGGAGCTGGGCGATCCGCTCATCTCGTACATCGTGCTCGGTGTGGCCTTCCTGCTGGAGGGCTACTCACTGCGCACGGGCGTCGGACAGGTGCGGCGCGAGGCGTCGAAGCTGAGCGTTCCGGACACGTACTACCTCCGCCACACCCCGGACACCGCGGTCAAGGCCGTCGTCATGGAGGACTCGGCGGCCCTGGTCGGGCTGCTGCTGGCCGCGGGCGGGCTGCTCGGCGGGCAGCTCTCCGGCTCCGGGGTGTGGGACGGCATCGCCTCGATCCTGATCGGCGCGCTGCTCGTGTACGTGGCCTGGGTGCTCGGCCGGTCCAACGCCCAGCTGCTGATCGGCCGCCCGCTGCCGGAGGCGATGCGGGCGGGGGTGCGCGAGGAGCTGCTGTCGGTCCCGCACATCGTGGACGTACTGGAGCTGACCACGCTCATCCAGGGGCCGACCGAGATCCTGATCGCCGCGAAGATCGACTTCCGGGACATGGCCAGCGCCGAGCAGGTCGAGTGGGCCTGCGAGGAGGCGGAGGCGCAGTTGCGGGAACGCTTTCCGTCCATCCGCCGCGTCTATCTCGATCCGACGCCGGGGCCCGAACAGCGCCGGGCCCGCGCGGCACGCGCGTCCGGGTGACCTCGTCCGGGCAACCGCATGCGGATGACCGCGTCCAATCGCATGCATCACGGGCGATTCGGCCCGCGGCGCGGCACGGGCGCGTCCGCGAAATCATACGGTTCTCCGAAAATGTAAGCCTTCAGGAATACTTTTCGGGGAGAGCGACGCCCATGACCCAATTCCCTCGGCCGACACCGTCCTTTCCGCCCGCCGGACCGAAACGGCGCATGGTCCGCCCCGTCCCACTGGCCGCCGCCGCACTCACTCCCCTGCTCGTTCTGGGCATCATGCGGACGGGCGACGCGCTTCCGCGGTCCGGCAGTGCCCGCGCCCAGGGGCACGGCATGAATATCCTGCTGGTCGGAACGGACGGCCGGGACACGATCACACGGCAGGAAAAGGAGAAATTCCGCCTGGGCGGTGTCGCCTGCGACTGCACGGACACCATGATGCTGATCCATATCTCGGCGAACCGGAAAAGGGCCGGTCTCGTCAGCATCCCGCGCGACTCCCTCGCCCAGCTCTCCCCGCACGAGGACCGGCGCACGGGCGAGCGGCACGGGAGGCACCCGTCGAAGATCAACGGAGCGTACGCGGAGGGCGGCGCGGACCTCTCGATGCGTACGGTCGAGGAAATGACCGGGGTGAAGATCGACCGGTTCCTCGGCGTCGACTTCTCCCGCTTCATGAAGACCGTCGACACCGTCGGCGGGGTAGACATCTGTACCGCCCGCCCGCTGCGGGATCCGGTGACCGGGCTCGACCTCTCCCCCGGTACGCACCGGCTCAAGGGCGGCGAATCCCTTCAGTACGCCCGCGCCCGCAAGGTCGACAATTCCGCGGACTTCGGCCGTATCCAGCGGCAGCAGCGGTTCGTCGTGGCCTTCATCAAAAAACTCCGCGCCGACGGAACGATGCGCGACCCGGTCCGGCTCGCGAAACTCGCCGATGTGCTGCTCGCCGGGCCCCGTACGGAAAAGTCCGTCACGCTGCCGGATCTGGTTTCCCTGGCCAAGGACATGCACGACATCAAGCTGTCGTCGCTCGAATTCGCCTCCGTACCCATCCGGGATTTCAACGCCGACATCGAAGGTGTCGGATCGACGCTCGCGTGGGACGAGGCGAAGGCGGACGCCGTGTTCGCGACCATGCGGAAGGACCGGCCCCTGTCCTCGGCGAAGTCCGCGCTCCCGTCCCGGCCCGGTCCCACCACGGCGCGCCAGGGCGAGTTCGTGCCCGTGAAGGGCTCCCGCATCGGCTGCGGCTGACCCGTCCCGCCAGGGACTACGGGACAGCCCTCAGCGGGATCGGTCAGCGTGTGCGGGCCCGGACACGTACGCAGGCGCGCCCGCGGGTTCAGAGCAGTCCGGCCGCGTCCAGGAGGTAGTCGGTCATCGGGTCGTAGAAGCGCGGGTCGGTGACGTGGTCGTCCAGGGGGACGGTGACCTGGAGGGTGCCCTCGGACTCGCCGAGGAACAGCGCCGGGTCGTTGCAGTCCGCGTAACCGATCGAGTCGAGGCCGCGCTGCCCCGCGCAGCCCGCCCAGCCGTGGTCGGCGACGACCAGGTCGGGCAGCGGCCGGCCCTGCTGCTCCGTGGCGTCCAGGATGGCCGCCATCGGGGCCGGGGAGTGCGTGTGCCACAGGGTCGCCCCGCGCTCCAGCACGGCGACGTCCGCGAACTGGAAGACCATGCCCTCGTCCGCCATCAGCCCCGACGGGATCCGGACGATCTCGCAGCCCGCCCGGCGCAGCGCGTCCGCCGTCTGGCGGTGCACGTCCAGCAGGCCGCCCGGGTGGCCGGTGGCGAACAGGACGCGCTCGGAGCCCGCGGCCGCCTTGCGCAGCCGGGCCGCCATCCGCTCCAGGCCGTCGACGGTCAGCTCCGGGTCGATGGTGTCCTGGCCCTGCCGGTGCGCGGGGTCGTCGTTGACACCGCACCGCTCGGCCATGACGGCGAGGACGTCCTGCTCGTCGGACCAGCGGTCGCCGAGCTCCAGGCCCAGCCAGTAGTGGCGGTCGCCGTTGGCGAGCTTGCGGTAGTGGGAGAGGTTGTTGTCGCGGGGCGTGGCGACATCCCCGGCGATACGCGTGCGGACGAGGTGGTCGACGAGGGCGGCGCGGCTGGGTATCGGCATGGACCCATTGTGCCGTCCGGTGCGCGCCGCGCGCCGGGTGTCCTGCCCGCCGAGCAGGACGGGCCGGTCACCGGGCGGAACGTCGGACGCCCACAGGGTCCGGCGCCGGGCGGTCGCCTGGTCCGGCGCCGAGCAGTCACCGGGCGGGGTGGACCGGTCACCGGGCGGTCGGCGGGCGGAACGTCGGCCGGCTGCCGGGCGGGGCGGCCGGTCACCGGGCGGAACGTCGGACGCCCACCGGGTCCGGCGCCGGGCGCTCACCTGGTCCGGCGCCGGGCGGAACGTCGGCCGGTCGCGGTCCAGGCGGAATCGGACGATCACCGGGGCGGCGGACGCCCGCCGGTCGCGAGCGTCTACCGGTCGCGGACATCGGCCGGTCGCGGTCCAGGCCGGACCGGGCGGTTCCCGGTCCGGGCTCCGGTCGCTCCCCGGCCCTCCGGCCCCCGGCTCCGGCGGCTTCCCGGTCCCGGATACCGCGGCCCGGTGTCCCGTGGCGGAAGTCTTCCCGGACTGTTCACCCCCGTGTGACCTGCTCCTTCGCGGTCCGGACGGGCCCGGCCGCTCGAATGGAGCCACACAGAGGTCTGGACCACCGGAGTCACGCCAATTCCGTGTCCGATTCCGCCAGTTCCCGCCCTCCCGGAGAAGTGGTCTATACCTTTGGTACTAGGGTGGGCCACCTGAAACTGCCACATACGCAGCCGTGGGGGGCTTTATGAGCGTGTGTCATCTTCCGCAACCACCGTCCGACGACGAGCTCTACTGGTACTTCGGCCCACAACGGCGTTGGGTCCTGGTCAGCAGTTCGCTCGCCTTCGTGTTCACGGCGGCGACGATGTTCACCTTCGCGCTGCGGACACCCGCCCTGTGGGTGTTCCTCGCGGTTCTCGGGCTGAACGTCGTGGCCCTGCTGCTCTCCTCGCTGAACAGCCTGCGTCAGCGCCGGCTGACCCGGCAGTCGCACGACGTGCTCGTGCACGCCTGGCGGCCCGCCGAGCTGCCCGGCGTCGATCTCTACCTGCCGACCTGCGGCGAACCGCTGCCCGTGCTGGCCAACGCCTACCGTGCCGTCGCCGCCGTGGACTGGCCGGGGGCGCTGACCGTCTGGGTGCTGGACGACGCCGACCGGCCCGAGGTCGCCGCGCTGGCGGCCGAGCACGGCTACACCTATGTCGTACGGCCCGACCGGGGGCACCTGAAGAAGGCGGGCAACCTCAACCACGCGCTCACCCTGAGCAGTTCCGAGTTCATCGCGATCCTGGACGCCGACTTCGCGCCCCGCCCGGACTTCCTGCGCCACCTCGTGCCGTACCTGGCCGACCCCGGCGTCGGCATCGTGCAGAGCCCGCAGTGCTTCGACACCGACGAGGGCATGGACTGGATCCAGCGCGCCGCCGGGTCGGCGCAGGAGTGGTTCTTCCGCTGGATCCAGCCCTCGCGCGACGCGAGCGACGCCGCCATCTGCTGCGGCAGCAACGCCGTCTACCGGCGCAGCGCGATCGACCTGGCGGGCGGCTTCGCCCGGCTCGACCACAGCGAGGACCTGTACACCGGACTCGCCCTGTACGAACAGGGGTTCCGCACCCAGTACGTGCCGGTACTGGTGGCCAAGGGCACCTCCCCCGACCACCTCACCGCCTTCGTCAACCAGCAGTACCGCTGGGCCATGGGCAATCTCCATCTGCTCGGGACGCCCGTGCTGCGGCGGATGCGGGCGCCCTGGCGGATGCGGCTGTGCTTCTACGAAGGCATCGTCGGATACCTGGCCACGGCGGTGAACACCTTCGCGGCGCCGCTGCCGCCGCTGGTGATGATGTTCCTGTTCCCGGACCACATCCGCCCCTGGCACGTGCTGCCGCTCCTCGCACCGCTCTGGCTCTGGCATGTGCTGCTGCCGCGCGTCAGCCGTACCCGCTGGCGGGTGGAGGTGATCCGCGCCAACGTCCTGACGAGCGTGGCCGCCGCGACCGCGTTCGTGCACACCCTGCGGGGCCGCAGTGCCGCCTGGGTGCCCACCGGCGCGCGTGGCACCGGGGCCTCCGGGGGGATGGCCCGGCGGGTGGTGGGCGTCTCGCTGGTCTGGCTCGTCGTGTCCAACGGGGCCGCCGCCGCGGGGCTCGCGCTGGCCGTCGCCCGTAACGGCTGGGAGCCCAACTGGGGGCTGCTCCTCTACCTCCTGGTGCAGTGCCAGATCAACGTGCCGCTGATCCGCGACCTGCTGGCCGAACTGCGCCCGAAGAAGCCCGCGAGGGCGAAGTCCCGCACCGGGGCAACCGCGAAGGCCCCAGGCGCCCTTCGGCCCGCCGGCCGCACCGGGCCCGTCCCGAATCCGGTCGCGGGCCTGGTCACCGGCCTCCGTGCCCGGACCCGCATGCTGCCCCGGCGCTGGCCCGAGACCCTGGCCGCCTCCGCCGTCCTCCTGCTGACCGGCCTGCTCGCCTCCGGGCTCGTCAACCCGATGCTCCCCTGGCTGAGTTGAGCTGAAGTGAAAGGCACCATTCTCATGCCCTTCCTCGTGACCCCGCGCCGACGCCGGGGGGCCGCCGCGCCCGTGACCGGCTCCGGCGGCGAATCCGGGCCGAGTCCGCACCGGTCCACGTTCCGGCCCGACATCGAAGGTCTGCGCGCGGTGGCCGTGGTCGCGGTCCTCGCCTTCCACGCCGGGATACCCGGTCTGGAAGGCGGGTTCGTCGGGGTGGACATCTTCTTCGTCATCTCCGGCTACCTGATCACCGGGCTGCTGGTCCGGGAGGCCATCACCACCGGCCGCATCCGGCTCGGCGACTTCTTCTCCCGCCGCGCCCGGCGGCTGCTGCCCTCGGCCGCCGTGGTGCTCGCCGCCGTGGCGGTGGCCGGTGCCTGGCTGACCGTACCGCTGCGGCGCACCGACCTGGAGTACGACGTCGTGGCGGCGGCGCTGTCCGTCGCCAACTGGCGGTTCGTCTCGCAGCGCACCGACTACCTCGCCGCCGGGCACGACCAGAGCCCGTTGCTGCACTTCTGGTCCCTCGCGGTGGAGGAGCAGTTCTATCTGTTCTGGGCCCCGCTGCTCGCGGTGCTCGTCGTCGTCGCGGCCCGCGCGGTCCGCCGGGGGCGGGCGGTGCGCGGCACCGTGGCCCTGGTCACGGCCGTGCTGGCCCTCGGGTCGCTCGCCCTGTCCCTGCACTGGACGGACTCCTCCGTATCGCTGGCGTACCTCGGTACGCCCTCGCGCGTCTGGCAGTTCGGTGCCGGGGCGCTGCTCGCCCTGCTGCCCTGGCACCTGATGCGCGGGCCGCGTCCGCTGCGCCTGCTGTGCGGCTGGGCCGGAGCCGCGGCGATCGTCTGGTGCGTCCTGTCGTACGACGCGAGCACCCCGTACCCCGGTTACGCCGCGCTCGTACCGACGCTGGCCACGGCGGCCGTCATCCTGGCCGCGATTCCCGGCCGGGGCGAGCGGTACGTGGAGGGGCCGTACGGGGTCGGGCGGCTGCTGGCGGGGCGGGCGCCGCGAGCGATCGGGCGGCTCTCCTACAACCTCTATCTGTGGCACTGGCCCGTCCTCGTGCTGGCCGAGGCCCGGTTCGGGGCGCTCGGCTGGCCCGAGCGGACCGCCCTGACGGTGGCGTCCGCGCTGCCCGCCCTGGCCACCATGCGCTGGGTGGAGCAGCCGCTGCGCCGCAGCCGGACCGTCTCCGAACTCCCCCGGCGCGGACTGGCGGTGGGCATCTCGGCGATCATCCTGCCGGTGGTGCTGGCGCTGGTGGTCGGCACCACGACGCTCCGGCTGCTGGGCCCGGCCACCCCGGTCGACCTCCAGGGGCTCGCGCCGGGTGCCGCCTCCGGGCCCTCGCTCCTGGACCGGGGCGCCGGTGCCCCGCTCGCGGACGGGCCCGTGGTGCCCAACCCCGTGCAGGCGCGCAAGGACTTCCCGCCGGACGGTGAGTGCGAGGTCGCGCCGGCCGTGACCCGCAGCCCCACGTGCCTGTTCGGCGCGACGGACAGCCCGGACCGGATCGTGCTGCTCGGCGACTCGCACGCCGGGCAGTGGTTCTCACCCATGCTCGCGTTGGCGTCCGAACGCGGCTGGGCGCTCCAGGAGTTGGTGAAGCAGGGTTGCCCGCTGCCCCGACTGGCCGTGGACAGCCCGCAGTTGGGCCGCGTCTACCGGGAGTGCGACACCTGGCGGGCGGACGCGCTGGAGCGGCTGCGGAAGCAGCCCAAACCCAGGCTCATCGTGATCGCCTCGCTCAACCGCTACACCACCGACCCGGCGCTCCTCGCCCGCGGCTGGGAGGAGACGCTGAAGCCCCTGCGCGCTCTCGGGGCTCCGATCGTCTACATCGAGGACACCCCCGTACCCGGTACGGACATCCCCGCGTGCGTCTCCGGCCGCCCCGAGGACCCCGGAGCCTGCGCGTTCGCCCGGAAGGACGCCGTACCGGCCGATCCGCTGGCCCGGCGGATCGCGTCCGGAGCGCTGCCCGGTGTACGGAGCATCAGCGTGAACCCCGTCCTGTGCCCGGGGGACGGTCCGGTCTGCCCCGCCGTACGGGACCGGGTCCTGCTCTACCGGGACGACGCCCATCTGACCAACGTGGCGGCCGTCGTCCTGACCCCCCGGCTGGAGCGGCTGCTCGGCGAATCCGGCGCGCTGCCCGCGCCCGGTGTACCCGTGACGCCCGCACCGAGCGCCCCCGGAAGGCCCGGGGCGGACGGGTGGACCGAGCTGTTGCGGGACGACTTCGAGGGCCCGGCGGGCAGCCGCCCGTCCGCCGCGCACTGGCAGTACGACCTCGGCACCTGCTACCCGGGCTGCCCCGCGCCGCAGTGGGGCACGGGCGAGATCGAGACGATGACCGACTCGACGGACA
Organism: Streptomyces sp. NBC_01237; assembly: GCF_035917275.1. Taxonomy (NCBI): domain Bacteria; kingdom Bacillati; phylum Actinomycetota; class Actinomycetes; order Kitasatosporales; family Streptomycetaceae; genus Streptomyces; species Streptomyces sp. NBC_01237. The sequence goes on from NZ_CP108508.1 coordinate 3,047,667, forward strand.
ACGTCCGCCTCGACGGGAAGGGCGCACTGGAGATCGTCCCCACCAGGAAGGCGGGCGAGTGGAGTTCGGGCCGCATCGAGACCCGGCGCTCCGACTTCGCGCCGCCGCCCGGCGGGATGCTGCGGATCGAGGCGTCGATCGCGCTGCCGGACGTCACGGGGGCCGGGGCGGCGGGCTACTGGCCGGCCTTCTGGACCCTGGGGGCGCCGCTGCGTGACGGGTACACGGGCTGGCCGGGCGTCGGGGAGCTGGACATCATGGAGTCCGTCAACGGCCGGGACACCGTGTTCGGCAGCATGCACTGCGGCGTCATGGAGGGCGGCCCCTGCGAGGAGCCGGTGGGCCTGACCTCCGGGCCGCAGCCGTGCCCCGGTTGCCGTACGGCGTTCCACTCGTACGCCGTCGAGGTCGACCTCTCCCCCGGTGCGGAGCAGGTGCGCTGGTATCTGGACGGGCGCCTGTACCACCGGGTGACGGCCGCCGCGATGGACGGCCCGACCTGGAAGCGGGCGGTGGACCACGGGGTGTTCCTGATCCTGAACGTGGCCGTCGGCGGCAAGCTGCCGCTCGCCGACGGGGCGAGTCCGGGCCCCGCCACCGAGCCCGGCCACCCGATGCGGGTCGACCGCGTCACCGTCTCGGCCCGGGAGGGGACCGCCGCAGCCCGGTAGGCGTTACGCGGGAGGCGTTACGCGGGAGGCGTTACGCGGGAGGCGTTACGCGGGAGGCGTTACGCGGGAGGTGGGGCCGGTCCTCGGCGGGGCCGGCCCCACAACGTTGCCGCGCGCAGCAGCCACTCCACCGGGCCGAGCCGGTGGCGCCGCATCAGGTGCGCGGAGACGACGAGCTGGCACCCGTAGAAGAGCAGCGCCCCGCCCAGGGCGGTGGCCGCGCCCACCCGGCCGTACAGCGCGGCACCGTAGCCCGTGAAGACCAGGGCCATGACGAGGGACTGCGTCAGGTAGTTGGTCAGGGCCATGCGGCCCGCCGGGGCCAGCCGGGCGGCGAGGGCGGCGCCGCGCGGTGTGGTGAACCAGAGCAGCAGGCCGCTCGCGTAGGCGGCGCTCAGCGCCGGGGCGGTGATCATGCCGACGACGAACAACAGGATCTCCCAGCGGGCGGAGAGCGGTCCGACCGCGCCCGCCGCCATGAGCGCCCCGCCGGGCAGCCCCACGAGAAGCCCGCCCACGAGGATCCGGCGCAGCCGGTCGGCGCGGCCGACGATGCCGGTGAGCAGGTCGCGCCGGCCCGCCGCGTATCCGGCCAGGAAGGCGGCGACGACCATGCCGCCCATCATGAACAGCCCGGCCAGGATGTCCGGCCAGGCTCCGATGTTCGCGCGGATCACGTCACCCGCGCCGCCCCGGTAGGCGGCGGTCAGTTCGGCGGTCCGCTCGGCGAGGTCGGCGGCGTCGCCGCCGTCGGCCGGGTCCAGCAGGGTGACGGCCGCCGCGAAGAACAGATAGAGGGCGGCGACGGTTCCGTACACCCGGAGGGCGGCTCGCCACATCCGGGCCGGGGCGGCGCCGCGGGCGGCGAAGAGGATCAGGCCGAGCAGGGCGTAGACGGTGAGGATGTCACCGGTGTACAGCAGCGCGGCGTGCAGGAGGCCGAGGACGAACAGGGCGAGGAGCCGGCGCAGCATCCGCGGTGCGAAGCGTGCCCCGTCGCGTGCGGCCGAGTCCATCTGGAGCGTGAAGCTGTAGCCGAAGAGGAACGAGAACAGCAGGTAGAACTTGGTCTGCACGAACATCGTGACCAGCCACAGCGCGGCGTAGTCCACGCCACCGGTGAGCGGGCCGCCACCGCGCCGGCCCTCGATCCCGGCCATGACCAGCACGTTGGCGAGGAAGATGCCGCCGAGTGCGAAGCCGCGCAGGGCGTCGACCTCCACGATCCGGTGCCGCCGGGGCCCGGTCGGTATGCCCGGAGGCGCGGCGGCCGCCCCGGGGGCGGCGGAACGGGGCGGTTCATGGTGGTGCGACACGCGTCCCTCGAACATCGTGGTGGTGCCGCCCCTCCGGCCGGAGGGGCGGCTTCGGCCGTGCCCCGTTTCCGGGTCGGCGCGCGGTCAGCCCGCCGCGATGATCACGGTGACCGCGGTGACGGCGGTGACCACCGCCTGGACGTTGCGGATCGCTTCGCGGACGCTGTCGCCCGCCCACTGCCCGTCGGCGATCTCCGCCATGCGTGGGGCGATCTGCTTGCGCGGTACGTCGGGGAACGCCTGGCGGTGCATGTTCGCGGCGTGCAGGAGCGCGACCAGTCCGCTGGTACGGCTGTCCGGCTGAGCGCCGTCCAGGACGACGGCGCTCAGCCGGTCGCGCAGCTCCCGCTCCACGGAGCCGTCCGCTTCGGGATAGCGCCGTGTCGGGAACAGGCCCAGCGCCCGGTGCCGCTCCTCGGTCACCAGACCGCGCTCGCACAGACGGTCCACCGCCGCGCGCACGCCCTTGCTCTGGTCCTTCGTCAGCCAGTCGGCCGCCTTGCGCCTGCCGGAGCCCTTCGTCCAGGCGGCGATCCGTTCCAGCCGTCCGTCGAGCAGCGCGTCACCGGTCGGCGACGCGTCGGTCACCTCGATCCGGCCGCCGGTCACGGCGACCCGGCCCGCCATGGCGAGCTCCAGGAGAATGCCGCCCGCCACGCCCCAGCCCGCGGCCGTGCGCCCCTTCGCCGCGCCGCTTTCGTCGTCCAGCGACAGCAGCATGATCTCTTCGGCCAGCGTGACGGTCATCCGTCGTGTCCCCCTCGTTCGTTCGCCCTGGACGCCCTGCGTGTTCTGAGCGCCCTGTATGCCCTGGACGCCCTGCGTGTCCTGGGCGCCTGTATGCCCTGGACACCCCGCTTGCCCTGGGCGCCCTGTCGCGTCCCGCGTCTCCTGCCCGTCCCGGGAGGAGAGACGCGCTCACCCGCCCCTGAGGTTGCCGGGCCCTATGAACCGGCCGCCGCGTCGAACGCCCCCCGCGCCAGCCGGTGCAGCAGCTCCGCCGTCGCCGTACGGCCGGGGAGCGCCTCGGGGCGGGCCAGGTGCGGGGTGGAGTTCAGCAGGCCGAAGACGGCGTGGACGGTGACGCGGGCCTCGTCCTCGGCCAGGTCCGGGTAGAGCTCGCGGACGACGCCGACCCAGACCTCGACGTACTGGCGCTGGAGCTGGCGCACCCGCTTGCGGTCCGTGTCGCGCAGGCGGTCCAGCTCGCGGTCGTGGAGGGTGATCAGGGGGCGGTCGTCCAGGGCGAAGTCGATGTGGCCCTCGATGAGCGCGTCGAGCAGGGCGCGCGGGGAGCCGTCCCCGTCGGCCGCGTCCTGCGACACGCGGAGCCGGCCGCCCGCCAGCAGGCGCTCGCTGATGCCCACCAGCAGTTCGGCGAGCATCGCGTCCTTGCCGGGGAAGTGGCGGTAGAGGCCGGGGCCGCTGATACCGACGGCGGCCCCTATCTCATCGACGCCGACGCCGTGGAAGCCGCGCTCGGCGAAGAGGCGGGCGGCCTCCCGGAGGATCTGCTCGCGGCGGGTGGGAGCCGCGACGCGGGCGGCGGCATGGGTGCTCATGGGGATTCATTCTAGACAGGGCCGTTAGCGCTCGTTAACCTGAACGCAATGCGTTAACGCTCATTAACAATCGCGGTACGGGCAAGGGGGCTCGACACGATGCAGCAGGCACCGGTCCTGGCGAGCGCGGCCGATCCCGCCTCGGAGGCCTGGCAGGCCAACGAGGCGGCGCATCACGCGCTCGCCGAGGAGCTGCGCACGCGGCTCACCACGGCACGGCTCGGCGGGGGTGAGAAGGCCCGCGCCCGGCATGTGGCACGCGGCAAGCTGCTGCCCCGGGAGCGGGTGGACACCCTGCTCGATCCGGGTTCGCCCTTCCTGGAGCTGGCCCCGCTGGCGGCCGATGGGCTGTACGGGGGCGCCGCCCCGGCGGCCGGGGTGATCGCCGGAATCGGGCGGGTCAGCGGCCGGGAGTGCGTGATCGTCGCCAATGACGCCACGGTCAAGGGCGGCACGTACTACCCGATGACCGTGAAGAAGCATCTGCGCGCCCAGGAGGTGGCGCTGGAGAACCGGCTGCCGTGCCTGTATCTGGTCGACTCGGGCGGGGCCTTCCTGCCCATGCAGGACGAGGTGTTCCCCGACCGGGACCACTTCGGGCGGATCTTCTACAACCAGGCCCGGATGTCGGGGGCCGGTATCCCGCAGATCGCGGCGGTGCTGGGGTCCTGCACGGCCGGCGGGGCGTACGTCCCCGCGATGAGCGACGAGGCCGTCATCGTCCGCAACCAGGGGACGATCTTCCTCGGCGGTCCGCCGCTGGTGAAGGCCGCGACCGGCGAGGTCGTCACGGCGGAGGAGCTGGGCGGCGGCGAGGTCCACTCCCGTACGTCGGGGGTCACCGACCATCTCGCGGAGGACGACGCGCACGCGCTGCGGATCGTCCGCAACATCGTGGCCACCCTGCCGGAGCGCGGCGCGCTCCCCTGGCCGGTCCGGCCCGCCGAGGAGCCGAAGGTCGACCCCGCCGGTCTGTACGGGGCGGTGCCGGTCGATTCCCGCACTCCGTACGACGTACGCGAGGTGATCGCGCGGGTGGTGGACGGCTCGCGGTTCCAGGAGTTCAAGGCGGAGTACGGGACGACGCTGATCACCGGCTTCGCCCGTATCCACGGGCACCCGGTCGGCATCGTCGCCAACAACGGCATCCTGTTCTCCGAGTCCGCCCAGAAGGGCGCGCATTTCATCGAGCTGTGCGACCAGCGCGGCATCCCGCTCGTCTTCCTGCAGAACATCTCCGGCTTCATGGTCGGCCGGGACTACGAGGCCGGTGGCATCGCCAAGCACGGCGCGAAGATGGTCACGGCGGTCGCCTGCACCCGGGTGCCGAAGCTGACCGTGGTCGTCGGCGGTTCGTACGGTGCGGGCAACTACTCGATGTGCGGCCGGGCCTACAGCCCCCGCTTCCTGTGGATGTGGCCCAACGCCAAGATCTCCGTGATGGGCGGCGAGCAGGCCGCCTCCGTGCTGGCCACCGTCAAGCGCGACCAGCTCGGCGACGACTGGAGCGCCGAGGACGAGGACGCCTTCAAGGCCCCGATCCGCGCCCAGTACGAGACCCAGGGCAACGCGTACTACGCCACCGCCCGGCTCTGGGACGACGGGGTGATCGACCCGCTGGACACCCGGCAGGTGCTGGGTCTCGCCCTGACCGCCTGCGCCAACGCCCCGCTGCCCCAGAAGGACCCGGCCGGGCCCGGCTTCGGCGTCTTCAGGATGTGAGGAACAGATGACGATGTTCGACACCGTTCTGGTCGCCAACCGCGGCGAGATCGCCGTCCGGGTGATCCGGACCCTTCGGGAGATGGGGGTGCGCTCCGTCGCCGTCTTCAGCGACGCGGACGCGGACGCCCGGCACGTACGCGAGGCGGACACGGCGGTCCGGATCGGCCCGGCGCCCGCCGCGATGAGCTACCTCAGCGTGGACGCCCTGCTGGACGCGGCCCGCCGCACCGGCGCGCAGGCCGTGCACCCGGGGTACGGGTTCCTCGCCGAGAACGCGGGCTTCGCGCAGGCGTGCGCGGACGCGGGGCTGGTCTTCATCGGGCCGCCCGCCCCGGCGATCTCCCTGATGGGCGACAAGATCCGGGCCAAGGAGACCGTCGCGGCGGCCGGGGTGCCGGTGGTACCCGGCTCCTCGGGCAGCGGGCTCACCGACGCCCAACTGGCCGCCGCCGCACGTGAGATCGCCATGCCCGTGCTGCTGAAGCCCTCGGCGGGCGGCGGCGGCAAGGGCATGCGGCTGGTCCGCGACGAGGCGCTGCTGGCGGACGAGATCGCGGCGGCCCGGCGCGAGGCCCGCGCCTCGTTCGGCGACGACACGCTGCTGGTGGAGCGGTGGATCGACCGGCCGCGCCACATCGAGATCCAGGTGCTGGCCGACACGCACGGCCATGTGGTGCACCTCGGCGAGCGCGAGTGCTCGCTCCAGCGCCGCCACCAGAAGATCATCGAGGAGGCGCCGTCGGTCCTGCTGGACGAGGAGACCCGGGCGGCGATGGGCGAGGCGGCCGTCCAGGCGGCCCGCTCCTGCGGATATGTCGGCGCGGGCACGGTGGAGTTCATCGTCCCGGGCGACGACCCCGCCGCGTACTGCTTCATGGAGATGAACACCCGTCTCCAGGTCGAGCACCCGGTCACCGAGCTGATCACCGGCCTCGACCTGGTGGAGTGGCAGCTGAGGGTCGCGGCGGGCGAACACCTCCCGTACGCCCAGAGCGACATCACCCTGACCGGGCACGCGATCGAGGCCCGGATCTGCGCCGAGGACCCGGCGCGCGGCTTCCTCCCCTCCGGCGGCACGGTGCTGGCCCTGCGCGAGCCGCGGGGCCACGGGGTGCGGACGGACTCCGGGCTCAGCGAGGGCGTGCCGGTCGGCAGCCTGTACGACCCGATGCTCTCGAAGGTCATCGCGTACGGCCCCGACCGCGCCACCGCCGTACGCAAGCTGCGCGCGGCCCTCGCGGACACCGTGATCCTGGGCGTCCCGACCAACGCGGGCTTCCTGCGCCGCCTGCTGGCCCACCCGGCGGTGGTGGCGGGCGAGCTGGACACGGGCCTGGTGGAGCGCGAGGCGGACGGGCTGGTCCCGGACGGGGTGCCGGACGAGGTGTACGCGGCGGCGGCCGCGCTGCGGCGCGACGCGCTGGCTCCCCGGCCGGACGCGGGTGGCTGGACGGACCCCTTCTCCGTACCGAACGGCTGGCGCACGGGCGGCGCGCCTGCCCCGCTCGTCTTCCCGCTGCGGGTGCCGGGCAGTGAGCCCTCGGCCCACTCGGCGCCCGGCGGTTCGACGCTCACCCCGGACGGTGTGAGCGTCGAACTCGACGGCGTCACGCACCACTTCCACCGCAGCGGCCACTGGCTGGGGCGCGACGGCGACACCTGGCACGTCCAGGACCACGACCCGGTCGAGGCGTCTCTGAGCGGCGCCGCCCGCGCCGGGGCCGACACGCTGGCCGCCCCGATGCCCGGGACCGTCACGGTGGTGAAGGTGGCCGTCGGGGACGAGGTCGTAGCCGGGCAGAGCCTGCTGGTGGTCGAGGCGATGAAGATGGAGCACGTCATCTCCGCCCCGCACGCCGGCACCGTCACCGAACTGGACGTCACCGCAGGAGCCACGGTCGCCATGGACCAGGTCCTGGCCGTGGTGGCGCCCGCAGCCGCAGCCGGGGAGGAATCATGACCGCACGACCGCACGGGCTGCCCATGGAGGTGCCCGCCCAGGGCCTGCCGGCCCGGGTCCGCATCCACGAGGTCGGGGCCCGCGACGGCCTCCAGAACGAGAAGGCCGTCGTCCCGACCGAGGTGAAGGCGGAGTTCATCCGCCGGCTCGCCGTCGCCGGGCTCACGACGATCGAGGCGACGAGCTTCGTCCACCCCGAGTGGGTGCCCCAACTGGCCGACGCGGAGAAGCTGTTCCCCCTGCTCGGCGACATCGCGGACGTCGGGGACGTGGCGCTGCCGGTCCTCGTGCCGAACGAGCGCGGTCTGGACCGGGCGCTGGCGCTCGGGGCCCGCCGGATCGCCGTGTTCGGCTCGGCGACCGAGACGTTCGCCGCCCGCAATCTGAACCGGACCGTCGACGAGTCGCTCGCCATGTTCGAGCCGGTCGTGGCCCGCGCCAAGGCGGACAAGGTGCATGTGCGCGGCTATCTCTCGATGTGCTTCGGCGACCCGTGGGAGGGCCCCGTCCCCGTCCACCAGGTCGTCCGGGTCGCCAGGGCGCTGATGGACCTGGGCTGCGACGAGCTGTCCCTCGGCGACACGATCGGCGTCGCCACCCCCGGCCACGTACAGGCGCTGCTCTCCGAGCTGAACGAGGGGGGCGTGCGCACCGACACCATCGGGGTGCACTTCCACGACACGTACGGCCAGGCTCTGTCCAACACCCTCGCCGCGCTCCAGCACGGGGTGAGCACCGTGGACTCCTCCGCGGGCGGCCTCGGCGGCTGCCCTTACGCGAAGAGCGCGACGGGCAATCTCGCCACCGAGGACCTCGTGTGGATGCTCGACGGCCTCGGCATCGACACCGGGGTCGACCTCGACGTGCTCACCGCCACCAGCGTGTGGCTCGCCGAACAGCTGGGCCGCCCCAGCCCCTCCCGTACCGTCCGCGCGCTCTCCCACAAGGAGTGAAACACCACCATGTCCCTGGATCACCGGCTGACCGCCGAGCACGAGGAACTGCGCCGCACCGTGGAGCAGTTCGCGCACGACGTGATCGCCCCGAAGATCGGCGACCTGTACGAGCGCCATGAGTTCCCGTACGAGATCGTGCGCGAGATGGGGCGGATGGGTCTGTTCGGGCTGCCGTTCCCGGAGGAGTACGGCGGCATGGGCGGCGACTACCTCGCCCTCGGGATCGCCCTCGAAGAGCTGGCCCGGGTCGACTCGTCGGTGGCGATCACCCTGGAGGCCGGGGTCTCGCTGGGCGCGATGCCCGTCTACCGCTTCGGCACCGAGGAGCAGAAGCGGCAGTGGCTGCCGAGGCTCTGCTCGGGAGAGGCACTGGGCGCGTTCGGCCTGACCGAGCCGGACGGCGGTTCGGACGCGGGCGGTACGCGCACGACGGCGGTGCTCGACGAGGCGAGCGGCGAGTGGGTGATCAACGGCTCCAAGTGCTTCATCACCAACTCCGGCACGGACATCACGGAGCTGGTGACGGTGACCGCGGTGACCGGTCGCAAGGAGAACGGCGCCCCGCGCATCTCCTCGATCATCGTGCCCTCCGGCACCCCCGGCTTCACGGTCGCCGCCCCGTACTCCAAGGTGGGCTGGAACTCCTCGGACACCCGCGAGCTGTCCTTCACCGACGTCCGGGTCCCGGCGGCGAACCTGCTGGGCGAGGAGGGCCGCGGATACGCGCAGTTCCTGCGGATCCTGGACGAGGGCCGGATCGCGATCTCCGCCCTGTCGACGGGCCTGGCGCAGGGCTGTGTGGACGAGTCGGTGAAGTACGCCGCCGAGCGGCACGCGTTCGGCAGGCCGATCGGTGCGAACCAGGCCATCCAGTTCAAGATCGCCGACATGGAGATGCGCGCGCACATGGCCCGCATCGGCTGGCGCGACGCGGCGTCCCGGCTGCTGGCGGGCGAGCCGTTCAAGAAGGAGGCGGCGATCGCCAAGCTGTACTCCTCGACGGTCGCGGTGGACAACGCGCGCGAGGCGACCCAGATCCACGGCGGCTACGGCTTCATGAACGAGTACCCGGTGGCCCGGATGTGGCGCGACTCGAAGATCCTGGAGATCGGCGAGGGCACGAGCGAGGTCCAGCGGATGCTGATCGCCCGGGAACTGGGGCTGCCCGCCTGAGCGGTGACCCCGGCTCGGTGAAGCCGCTGTGCGTCCGGTTGTGGGGCGCACAGCGGCTTTCTGTTTGAGCGGTCCGCCGGTCTGGTGGCCTGGTGGCCAGCCGGCCTGGCGACCTGGCGACCTGGCAGCTTGCGGCGGCCTATGGCGGCACGACCTGGCGCCATCCGGCATCACTCGGCGCCACGCGGTGCCACGCAGTGCCATCCGGCGCCATTCCGCGCCCCTTGAAGCAGATGAACACACATGGCGCCACACTTCCCGAGAGAGGTGCCACAACATTTCCGCAGGTCAGAGCGGTTGCGGCCGCGACCGGAGCAGGAATGTCACTTCACGGCTTGCGCATGGAGCCATAGTGGTGCCACTATTGCGTCATGGACCTCACCCCGTACGTCGACACCCTCCGCCGCGAACTCGCGGTGGCCGCCGCAGCCGGCGGCGACGAAGCTCGCGAGCTGGCAGAAAGGCTCACCGCTCCCCTGGAGTCGGCGACCCGGCTGGCCATGCTGAATGTGCTCTCCGCCGCGACGGACGAGATCACCCGCGAACTCGCACCGGGCTCGGTCGACGTACGGCTCCGTGGCCTCGACCCCGACTTCGTGGTGGTGCTGCCGCCCACCGAGGGCGACGCCCCCGTGGAGGCCGCAGCACCCCTCGAACCGCTCCGGGCCCCGGCCCCGTCCGACGGCGATGAGGGCGGCCCCGCCCGCGTCAATCTGCGGCTGCCGGCCCACCTCAAGGCACGCGCCGAGGACGCCGCGAACCGCGAGGGCCTGTCGGTCAACGCGTGGCTGGTGCGGGCGGTGTCGGCCGCGGTCGACGGCGGCACCCGGCCGCGTACGACGGAGAAGGCCCAGAACGTCGGACAGAACTTCACGGGCTGGGTGCGTTAGCCGCACCCCCGCCCGCACCGCTTCACCCACACCACGTCCCACCAGCGGGGACGCCACGAGGACCCAAGAGGACGGGACAGCCATGCCTTCTTTCGACACTCCCCAGCCGATCTCGGTCAACGCCCGTGTGGACGCGGGTTCCCTCCAGTTCGCCGCGGGCGACCGCCTCGACACGGTCGTCGAGGTGCGGCCCCGCGACCCGAAGAAGGACAAGGACGTGCGGGCCGCCGAGCAGACCGAGGTCACCTTCGCGAGTGGCGTCCTGACCGTCAGGACGCCCAAGCAGCGCTACCTCGTCGGGCCCACCGGCACCGTCGACGTGACGGTCGACCTGCCCACGGGCTCACGCGTCGACGCGACCGGCTCCTGGACCCAGGTGCTCGGGGCGGGCCGGCTCGGCGACGTCCGTGTGAAGACCTCGTCCGGTGACGTCCGCCTCGACACGACCGGCCCGCTCCACCTGACCGCGTCCCACGGCTCGATCACCGTCGACCGGGTGGAGGGTCCCGCCGAGATCACCACCAGCTCCGGCAGTCTGCGCGTCGGCCTGGTCGACGGCACCGCCGTCCTGAAGAACTCGCACGGCACCACGACCGTCGGCGCCACCACCGGCGACCTGCGGGTCAGCGGCGCCAACGGCGACATCGACATCGAACGCGCCGAGGGCTCCGTCACCGCCACCACCGCCCACGGCACCCTGCGCGTCGCCGAGGTCGCCCGCGGCACCGTCCAGCTGGAGACCTCCTACGGCGCCATCGACATCGGCATCCGCGAAGGCACCGCCGCCTGGCTCGACGTCAGCTCCGGCCGCGGACAGGTACGCAACACGCTCACCGCCTCCGAGACCCCGGAGAAGACCGAGGACACCGTCGAGGTCCGCGCCCGGACCCGCTGGGGCAACATCGACATCCGCCGCGCCAAGCCCTGACCCCGGCACCACCGGCACCACTGGCACCACCAGCACCCCTGGCCTCGCCGGCCTCACCTCGCCTCAGTCACTTCCCCCGCCACTTCAGCCTCCGATTGGGAGGGCTCCATGCCTTCTTCTGTCATGTCCACGTCCAGGCAGGGTGACAGTCACCCGTCACCGGCCGCCGTCTCCGCCGTCGGTCTGCGCAAGTCGTACGGCGACAAGACCGTCCTCGACGGCATCGATCTGTCCATCCCGGCCGGTTCCGTCTTCGCGCTGCTCGGCCCGAACGGCGCCGGCAAGACCACCGCCGTGAAGATCCTCTCCACGCTCATCACCGCCGACGGCGGACAGGCCCGGGTCGCGGGCCACGACGTCAGCACATCACCGGACGGGGTACGGGCCGCGATCGGCGTCACCGGGCAGTTCTCCGCCGTCGACGGGCTGATCACCGGCGAGGAGAACATGTTCCTCATGGCGGACCTGCATCACCTGTCCAGGACCGAAGGGCGTCGGGTCACCGCCGAGCTGCTTGAGCGCTTCGACCTGACCGAGGCCGCGAAGAAGCCCGCCTCCACCTACTCCGGCGGCATGAAGCGCCGACTCGACATCGCCATGACCCTGGTCGGCAACCCGCGGATCATCTTCCTCGACGAGCCCACCACCGGCCTCGACCCCCGCTCCCGCCACAACATGTGGGGCATCATCCGCGAGCTCGTCACGGGCGGCGTCACCGTCTTCCTCACCACCCAGTACCTCGACGAGGCCGATGAACTCGCCGACCGCATCGCCGTCCTCAACGACGGCAGGATCGCCGCCGAGGGAAGCGCCGACGAACTGAAACGCCTCATCCCCGGCGGACACGTACGGCTCCGCTTCACCGACCCGGCCGCGTACCAGGCCGCCGCCACCACCCTGAACGAGGCCGCCCGCGACGACGAGGCGCTGTCCTTGCAGATCCCCAGCGACGGCAGCCAGCGCGAACTCCGCTCCCTCCTGGACTGGCTCGACACCGCGGGCATCGAAGCCGACGAGCTGACCGTCCACACCCCCGACCTCGACGACGTCTTCTTCGCCCTCACCGCCAAGGCCGACGTCCCCCACCAGCCCAAGGAGAACGTCCGATGAGCGCCCTCACCCTCGCCGTCCGCGACTCCGGCACCATGCTGCGCCGCAACCTCCTGCACGCGCGCCGCTACCCGTCCATGACGCTGAACCTGCTGCTCACACCGATCATGATGCTGCTGCTCTTCGTCTACATCTTCGGAGACGTGATGAGCGCGGGCATCGGCGGCGGCGGCGCCGACCGCTCCGACTACATCGCCTACATCGTTCCCGGGCTCGTGCTGATGACCATCGGCAGCACCACCATCGGCACCGCGGTCTCCGTCTCCAACGACATGACCGAAGGCATCATCGCCCGCTTCCGCACCATGGCCATCCACCGCGGCTCCGTGCTCGTCGGACATGTCGTCGGCAGCGTCCTGCAATGCGTGATCAGCGTGATCCTCGTCGGAGCCGTCGGCGTGGCCATCGGCTTCCGTTCCACCGACGCCACCGTCCTGGAGTGGCTGGCGGCGTTCGGACTGCTCGTCCTGTTCTCCACGGCACTCACCTGGATCGCCGTCGGCATGGGCCTGATCAGCCCGAACGCCGAAGCCGCCAGCAACAACGCCATGCCCATGATCCTGCTCCCCCTCCTCTCCAGCGCCTTCATCCCCGTCGACACGATGCCGGGCTGGTTCCAGCCGATCGCCGAGTACCAGCCCTTCACCCCCGCCATCGAAACCCTCCGCGGCCTGCTCCTCGGCACCGAGATCGGCAACAGCGGATGGCTCGCCGTCGCCTGGTGCGTCGGTCTCACCGTGCTCGGCTACTTCTGGTCGACCGCCAAGTTCAACCGCGACCCGAGGTAACGGCCACCACCCACCACCCGGCCCACGTCCGACCCCAGGGCGGCGCACCCCGACACCACGTCGGAGTGCGCCGCCCCGTCGGCGTTCCCCGCCGGCCCCCGGCCGGTCCTCCCGCCGCGGGCACCGGCGAAACCCGCTCGACACCACTCGCCCCGCCCCGGCAGAGTCCCGTCATGACACCCAGGCACTGGCCCCTGTACGGGCTCCGCGTCCGCACCCCCCGTCTCGAACTGCGCCTTCCCGGGCCCGATCTGCTCGACGCGCTCGCGTCGGTCGCCGCCGAAGGGGTGCACGCGCCGGACAGCATGCCGTTCACCGTGCCGTGGACCGAGGGGGAGCCCGACGAGATCGGACGGACCGTGTACCAGCATGTGCTGGCCACGGTGGCGAACTGGTCGGTGCGGGACTGGACGCTCAGCCTGGCCGTGCTCCACGAGGGCGAGGTCGTCGGGCGGCAGGACGTCTCGGGCCGGGAGTTCGGTGTGACCCGGGAGGTCGCGACCGGGTCGTGGCTGGGGCTCGCGCACCAGGGCAGGGGCATCGGCACCGAGATGCGGGCCGCCGTGCTGCATCTGGCCTTCGCCGGACTCGGCGCCCGGTACGCCACGTCGGGTGCGGTGAGCGACAACGCCCGTTCGCTCGGCGTCTCGCGCCGCCTCGGCTACGTACCGGACGGGCTGGACGTCGAAGCCGTACGCGGCGAGAGCCTCACCGTGCGACGGCTGCGGCTGGACCGGGAGCGCTGGGAGCAGCACCGGAGCGTCGAGGTCACCGTCGAGGGACTCGACGCCTGCCGGGCGGACTTCGGCGGATGACCCGTACCCACGTACAACCCTTGGCCACCGACAGCGGTCTTCGCTGTGCCACACGGCCGTGATCCGCTGACGCGCACGGCCCTGTTCCACCGGTCCGCCCGGTCCTCATCCGCAGGAGAAGCAGCTCTTCATGCAGCAGTCCCCTCGCTCCCCCCGTGCCCGCACAGCCGCCGCCGTCGCCGTCGTGCTCGCCGCCGGGCTGACTCCGCTCACCGTCGCCGCGCCCGCGTCGGCCGCCGCCGCGAAGAACTACGACGACTTCAACGGGGACGGCTACCGCGACCTGGCCACCTCCTACGCGTACACCGGTATTCACGACGGCTCGCTCTACTTCACCGGCGGCGCGGTCCAGGTCACGTTCGGCGGGCCCAAGGGGCTGACCGCCCGCACGCAGCTCATCCACCAGGACTCCGCCGGTGTCCCCGGCGGCGGGGAGCCGAACGACCAGTTCGGTGCCGCCCTGGCCCACGCCGATCTGAACCGGGACGGATACGCGGACCTCGTCGTGGGCAACCCCACGGAGGAGTCCGGCAAGACCCCCGTCGGCTCGGTCACCATCCTGTGGGGCTCGTCCAAGGGGCTGAAGGGCGGCACCGCGCTGCCCCGGAAGGGCGGCGGAGCGTACGGGGCCTTCGGCAGCGACCTGGCCACGGGCGACTTCAACGGGGACGGCAAGCCCGACATAGCCACGCTCAACGCCAGTGACACCTACCTCTACCGAGGCGGCTTCACCAAGTCCGGCGGCCTCGGCAAGGTCACCAAGTACGACAAGGCCGACGGAGGCTGGTACAGCGAGAGCCTGGCCGCCGGCAAGGTCAACGGGGACGGGAAGACCGATCTGGTCATCATCGGCGTGCACGGGACCGACAAGGTCTTCCGCACCGAAGCCTGGTTCCTGAAGGGCGCGTCCGGCGGGCTGACATCGGGCCCGACCAAGGTCATCGACAGCAGGAAGCCGCACTCGGGCCTGGACGCCGCGATCGGCGACTTCGACCGGAACGGCTACGGGGACATCGCCATCGGCAACCCCTACGAGAGTGGCGGGCGCGGTTCGGTGACCCTCTGGTACGGCACGGCGAGCGGCCCCGGTTCCAGAAGCGGGAAGCTCAGCCAGTCGACCGCCGGTGTCGCGGGCGCCTCGGAGCCGGACGACTCCTTCGGCCAGGCCCTCTCGGCCGGTGACGCCGACGGCGACGGGTACGCCGATCTGGCCGTTGGCGTTCCGTGGGAAGCGGCCGGGAAGAAGACCTCCGTCGGCGGGGCGTACCTGTTCCGCGGTGGCTCCGGCGGGCTCAAGGGATCGCGTTCCCAGGTGATCGGCAAGACGTTGCCCGGAGTTGCCGGAGGAACGGTGGCGGGTGACGGCTTCGGCTACGACCTGCGCCTGCGGGACCTGAACCGGGACGGCAGGGCCGAGCTGGCCGTGGCGGTGCCGGGCGAGAACACGGTGCGCGTGCTGCCGGGAGCCAAGGGCGGGGTGACCGGGGCCGGTTCGTACGTCGTCAAGGAGACCGGCACGGCGCTGCCCGACTAGCGGGGCACGGAACGGCGGGAGAGGCGGGGCGGGGCCGGTGGCCGCGCCCCGCTTCCGTCGGACCGCCCGTTCCGCCGGCTCATTCCGCAGACACAAAGGTTAGGCTAACCTTCCTTCGGATTGCCGCTGCCGGGGCCGGGCCGTCCGCCCGCGGGCCCCGCCCGTACCGGAGGAACTCCCGTATGACGACTGCCCCCGCACCCGCCATCACCCCCTTCCGGTTCTTCGGCCTGACCGTGCTCCGGACCAGACGGCTCAGCCCCACGATGCACCGGATCACCTTCGGCGGCGCGGGGCTCGACGGATTCGCCGCCGGGGGCCGCGACCAGAGCCTGTCGCTGTTCCTGCCGCACCCGGGGCAGCCCGAGCCGGTAGTGCCCACCGGCGAGGACTGGTTCGCCGAGTGGCGGGCGCTGCCGGAGGACGTGCGGGCGGTGATGCGCTCGTACACGGTGCGCGCGCAGCGCCGTGCGGCCGACGGGTCCACCGAGGTCGACATCGACTTCGCGCTGCACGAGGAGGGCGGACCCGCCTGCCGCTGGGCCATGGCCTCCGCTCCGGGGCAGTCGCTCAAGGCGCTCGGCCCGGCCGTCGAGGACAACACGGCCGTCCGCTTCCGGCCGCCCCAGGACACCGACTGGGTGCTGATCTGGGCCGACGAGACGGCACTGCCCGCCGCGTCCGCCGCCCTGGAGTGGCTGCCCGCCGGGCTGACCGCCCGGGTGTGGCTGGAGGTGCCGCACACCAAGGACCGGCAGGCCCTCAACACGGCGGCCAGGGCCAGGATCAGCTGGCTCGTACGGAGCGAGGGCGCCCCCTCGGCCGTGGACGCCGTCCGGGCCGCCGAACTGCCCGGGGGCACCCCGTACGTCTGGATCGCGGGCGAGTCGTCCGGCGTACGGGCGCTGCGCCGCCATCTCGTCCAGGAGCGGCGGTTCGACCGCCGGCGGGTGACCTTCGTCGGTTACTGGCGGCGCGGGCTCAGCGAGGAGCAGCTGCGGGCGGAAGCGGCCGCCGAAGACGCCTGAGCCGGACGGCCTCCGCGCGCACCCCTCGGGGGCGAGGAGCCGCCCCATCGAAGGTTAGGTTAGGCTAACCTAAGCTAGGCATCGCGCCCTCGTCCCCGCCTTCCCTGCCCGGAGGGCGGCGATGACGTTCCCCTCACCCGGGAGGACCCCTCATGCGTTCGCACCTGCTCAACCACATGACTGCGGAGCACTACCGGCGCACCGTCACCGCAGGAGTGGAACAGGTCGCGGCCGGACTCACCGCCGCCGAACGCCCCTTCAGCGGGGTCGGCGTCGATGAACTCTCCCCCGTCGTCGGCGCGATCGACCTGGACCGGCCGCTGGGCGATGTCTCGGCCGCCCTGGACGAGCTGAGCGAGGTCTACCTCCGTGACTCCGTCCACTTCCACCACCCGCGCTATCTGGGCCATCTCCACTGCCCCGTGGTGATCCCCGCCGTGCTGGGCGAAGCCGTGCTCTCGGCCGTCAACTCCTCGCTGGACAGCTGGGACCGGAGCGCCGGCGGCACGCTCATCGAGCGCCGGCTGATCGACTGGACCGCCGAACGCATCGGACTGGGCCCGGCCGCCGACGGCATCTTCACCAGCGGCGGTACGCAGTCCACCCTCCAGGCGCTGCTGCTCGCCCGCGAAGAAGTGGCGTCCCGGCCCGAGCACTTCGCCCGGCTGCGCATCCTCACCTCCGAGTGCGGCCACATCGGGGTGCGCAAGGCCGCCAGGATCCTGGGCCTGGGACCCGACTCGGTCATCTCCCTGCCCGTCGACCGCGACAGGCGCATGCAGACCGTGGCCCTGGCCCGCGCGCTGGAGCGGTGCGCCGCCGAGGGCACCGTCCCGATGGCCGTCGTCGCCACCGCGGGCACCGCGGACTTCGGCTCCATCGACCCGCTGCCGGAGATCGCCGCGCTCTGCGAACAGTTCTCCGTCCGGATGCACGTCGATGCCGCCTACGGCTGCGGGCTGCTGGCCTCCCGCGAGCGCCGCGGGCTGCTCGAAGGCATCGAGCGCGCCGACTCGGTCACCGTGGACTACCACAAGTCCTTCTTCCAGCCGGTGAGTTCCTCCGCCGTACTGGTCCGCGACCGGGCGGCGCTGCGCCATGTCACGTACCACGCGGAGTATCCGGACCCACGGCGGATGACCGGGGAGCGCAGCCCCGACCAGGCGGACAAGTCCCTCCAGACGACCCGCAGATTCGATGCGCTGAAGCTGTGGATGACCCTGCGCGTCATGGGCGCGGACGGCATCGGCGAACTGTTCGACGAGGTCTGCGACCGCGCCGCCGAGGGCTGGCGGCTGCTGGCCGCCGACCCGCGCTTCGAGGTGGTCGTCCGGCCGCGGCTCTCCACCCTGGTGTTCCGCTTCATCCCGTCCGGCGTCACCTCGCCCGCCGAGATCGACCGCGCCAACCTCTACGCCCGCAAGGCGCTCTTCGCCTCCGGCGAGGCGGTCGTCGCCGGTACGAAGGTCGGCGCGCGCCAGTACCTGAAGTTCACCCTGCTCAACCCGGAGACGACCGTACGGGACATCGCCGCGGTGCTCGATCTGATCTCCGGCCACGCGGAGAAGTACCTGGGAGAGTCCCTTGTCCGCGCTTCCTGAGCCCCATGGCCTCCTCGGGGCCGACGGTCCGCCCCGGCCGCGCGTGCGCCCCGGCCGGGCGGTCCCGCGCCTTCCGGGAGTCCGCCGCACGAGCCGGGCCCTCGGCACGTTCACCCTCCGGCCCCTGGACCCCTTCGACGACGCCGAGCTGGTGCACGGCTGGGCCGCCCGCCCCGGGACGGACCTCGGGCCGGTGAGCGGCGCCCGGCTCCAGGACGTCGAACGGAAGTGCATGGCGATCGCCGCCCACCGGAACCACGACGCCTTCATCGGGCTGTACGACGGTGAGCCCGCCTTCCTGATGGAGCGCTACGACCCCGCCGAGACCGAACTGAAGGGGCTGTACGAGGCGGAGCCCGGTGACGTCGGGATGCGTCTCCTCCTCGCGCCCGCCGTCGCCCCGCCGCAGGGCTTCGGCTCCGCCGCGATCACCACCGTGATGGAGGCGCTGTTCGCCGACCCGTCGGTACGCCGGGTGCTCGTCGGACCCGACGGTCGTGCGGACGCCGTGCACGCGCTGCACAGGGCGGTGGGTTTCGAGGTGATCCGGGAGAGCGCCGGGCCGGAGAAGGGCGCCCTGCTCGGCGCCTGCACGCGGGAGCGGTTCCAGGCCATCACCGCCGGAGGGCCCCGGTGATGATCACCCTCCGCACCGACGGCGTCGCCCTCCTCCGCCCGGAGCGCCGGATCACCGGACCGCCGCAAACAGACTGCTCGTCCGCAAAGCCCTCGCGGAATTCGGCCACGACCGGCTTCCCCCGCTGAAGGCACAGGACTTCTTCACGGATCCGTGTTCGACGCCCGGCCGTACGGCGAACGCCCTCCCGGTGCACCGGGAGGCGGTCTCCTCCGCCCTGGCCAGAACCCCGTACCGTCCGGCCGAGGAACCGGCCACCTCCCGACGGACCCCTCACCGCCGGATTCCGTGCCGGTCCGGCGGACCCCGCGGCGGGTCCGCGGTGGCGGTGCTCCGGCCGACCGGCACACCGAAGAACCCGATCGCCGCGTGGCGACGGGCCCATGAACGGGTGAGCGCCCGGAGACGGTCCTCCGGGCGCTCACCTTCTCGTACGTACGGGTGTCAGCCCGTCACTGTCCGGCCCACGGCACCTGCGGCGACCGGTAGAAGTCGATGCCGAGCGCGGTCAGCCGCGGTCCCTGGGCGGCCAGCCGCACCTTGTACGTCTCCCAGTCGTGCGTCGCCGCCGGAGACCAGCCGAGCTCCGCCACCCCCGGCAGCCGGGGGAAGGCCATCTGCTCGATCTCCGCGCTGTCGGTCAGCGTCTCCGTCCAGAGCGGTGCCTCGACGCCGAGGACGGAGCCCTCCGGCGCACCTTCCAGGTAGGTCGCCGGGTTCCAGTCGTAGGACCGCTGGACCTCGACGAGCCCGGCCCAGGACAGCCCCAGCTTCGTGTCCTTGGTGTACTTCATGTCGAGGTAGGACCGGTCGGCCGGGGACAGGATCAGCTTCGTGCCGTTCTTCGCGGCGTCCACCACCTGCTGCCGCTCGGCGGCGCCCGTCCGGTCGTAGCCCCAGTACTGCGCCACGGCCCCTTCGACCGGCTTCGCCCCGGTCAGCTGGTGCCAGCCCATCACGGTCTTGCCGTACTTCCCGACGACCGCCTGCGCCTTCTCCATGAACGCCACGAAGTCCTCGTGGCTGGTGGAGTGCGCCTCGTCGCCCCCGATGTGGAGGTACTTCCCGGGGGTGAGCGCGGCCAGTTCGCGGACGACGTCGTCCACGAAGTCGTACGTCACGTCCTTCGGGACGCACAGCGAGCTGAAGCCGACGGTGGTGCCGGTGTAGAGGGGCGGCGCGATGCCGTCGCAGTTCAGCTCGGCGTAGGAGGCGAGTGCCGCGTTGGTGTGGCCGGGCAGGTCGATCTCCGGGACGACCTCCAGATAGCGGGAGGCTGCGTACCGGACGATCTCCTGGTAGTCGCTCTTGGTGTAGTACCCGCCGGGCCCGCCGCCGACCTCGGTGGAGCCCCCGTACGTGGCCAGCCGGGGCCAGGAGTCGATGGCGATGCGCCAGCCCTGGTCGTCGGAGAGGTGCAGATGCAGCTTGTTCAGCTTGTAGAGGGCGAGTTGGTCGATGTACCGCTTCACCTCGGCGACCGAGAAGAAGTGCCGCGAGACATCGAGCATCGCGCTCCGGTAGGCGTAGCGCGGTGAGTCGGTGACGGTGCCGCCCGCGATCTGCCAGGGCCCTTCCTGCGGGCTGTTCCGCTCCACCCGGTCGGGGAGCAGCTGACGCAGCGTCTGGACGCCGTGGAAGAGCCCGGCGGGCTCGCGGGCGGTGATGGTGACGGCGCCCTTGGCGGACCGCAGCCGGTAGCCCTCCGCGCCGAGACCGGGGTCGTCGTCGCCGAGCTCCAGGCGGATGCCGTCGCGGCCGTCGCGGTCGGTGACCGGCAGCGCATAGCCGGTGGAGGGGCGCAGGAGGCCCGCCAGATACGCGCCGATCTCCCGGACCTCGCGGGTGCCGTCGGCGACCCGGATCCTGGTCGACGGGGTGATGGCGTACGGGGACCCGCCCGGTGCCACCTCGGCGGGGACGGGCACGAGCTGCCCGAGCGGCCGGGGCGTCTCCGCCCGCGCCGGGGCGCCGCCGCCGGGGGCGGAGGCGGCTCCGATGCCCGCGAAGCCGGCCGCCACGACGAGCAGCAGCGAGCCGAACAGACGGGGAAGCGTTCTGTGCTGTGTCACAAGCCGGTCCCTTTCGATGGGGTCACCTGCGGTTCTCCTGTGCGACCGAACGGTTACCATCCGTATCGCGCAAGTCATGCACCCGTCAATGACTGGACCACTTCCGGCACGGTCGGCTGGCAGAATCACCGGCATGGCGGAAATCATCCAGCGCGACGGAACGTGGACCTTCGACGGCGAAACGGTACGGATCGTGCCGGGCGGCAAGGCGCATCCGGTACGGCAGGACCTGGGCGAACTCGCGGTCCCCGTACAGGCGCTGGCGGGCATCTCGTTCGAACCGGACCGCAAGGGCGGCCGGCTCCGGCTGCGGCTGCGCGGCGGGGCGTGCCCGGTGCTGCTCGCCGCCGACGGCCGGCTCAAGGACGGCGCGGACCCCTATGTCCTCACGGTGGAGAAGGACCGCACGGGCGTCGCCGAGTACTTCGTCGACGAGGTGCGCAACACCCTGCTGATCGAGCAGGTGCCCGACGGCCCGGTGGACCGCTTCCTGCTGCCGGGACCGGCCCTCCCGGTCTCCGGCGGCGGCGGGGACGGCACGGCCTCGTTCGACGGCGAGACCGTCCGGCTCACCTGGAACTGGAAGGCCGAGGAGTCGAAGACCGCCGGCGGCACGGTCTCCTTCCCGGTGTCGTCCGTCACGGGGGTGCGCTGGCTGCCCGCCATGGGTCTGGAGAACGGGCATCTGCGCTTCGAGCTGGGGCGCGGCGCGGTCGCGGCGCCGCCGAAGTTCGACCCGCACTCGCTGGATCTGTGGGGCCTGTCGAAGAAGGAGTACACGGCCGTCCTGGTCGCGGCGGCGGTGCTGATGCGGCTGCCCGGAGCGCGGAAGGCCCTGGAGAAGACCGGGGCGGCCGACGCGGCACCGCGGGCCGTCGCCCCCGCCGCCGCGGCCGACGATCACGACGCACTCCTGCGCAGGCTGCGGGAGCTCGGCGAGCTGCATCAGGCCGGAGTGCTCACCGACGAGGAGTTCAGCACGGCAAAACAGGCCGTCCTGAAGCGCCTCTGACCCGATCGGCGGCCTCCACCGATGACCCCCTGCCCGATATCGGGCAGATTTCTTGCATAACACCTCGACGCCGCGCAATATCGACGAGTGCTTGAACGCCGCTCGTCGCACGACGACCTCATCGACCACCTCGTACGCTCCAGCGCGCTCCAGCGCGGCGAAGCGGCCCGGGTGATCCTCGACGTGCTCGCGTACTTCGACGAGACGACGGACGACTTCGTCCGGCGCCGCCACCGGGAACTGCAGTCCGGCGGCCTGGTCAACACGGAGATCTTCGAACGCATCGCGGCCGAGCTGCCGCACCGCGCGGTGGCGCCGCCGGAGCTCTCGCTCCGCCAGCTGCGCCGCATCGTCTACGGCTGAGCACGGTCCGATCTTTGTACGTCGTTGGAGGGGCAGAGACTCTATGTGCGGAATCGTCGGTTATATCGGAAAGCGTGATGTCGCCCCGCTGCTGCTGGAGGGCCTGCAGCGGCTGGAGTACCGGGGCTACGACTCCGCGGGCATCGTCATCACGGGCAAGGCGGCGGCCGGCCGGCCGGGCACCCTGAAGACGGTCAAGGCCAAGGGCCGGGTCCGCGAGCTGGAGGCCCGCGTTCCCAAGCGGTTCACCGGGACCACCGGGATCGCCCACACCCGCTGGGCCACCCACGGCGCCCCGAGCGACGAGAACGCCCACCCCCACCTGGACGCCGACAGCAAGGTCGCCCTCGTCCACAACGGCATCATCGACAACGCCTCCGAGCTCCGTGCGAAGCTCGTCGCCGACGGTGTCGCCTTCCTCTCGGAGACCGACACCGAGGTGCTGGTCCACCTGATCGCCCGGTCGCAGGCCAGCACCCTGGAGGAGAAGGTCCGCGAGGCGCTGAAGTCCGTCGAGGGCACGTACGGCATCGCCGTGCTGCACGCCGACTTCAACGACCGCATCGTCGTCGCCCGCAACGGCTCCCCGGTCGTCCTCGGCATCGGCGAGAAGGAGATGTTCGTCGCCTCCGACGTCGCCGCGCTGGTCGCCCACACCCGCCAGATCGTCACCCTGGACGACGGCGAGATGGCCACCCTCAAGGCCGACGACTTCCGTACGTACACCACCGAGGGCTCGACCACGACGGCCACGCCCACCACGGTGGAGTGGGAGGCCGAGTCGTACGACATGGGCGGCCACGACACGTACATGCACAAGGAGATCTCCGAGCAGGCCGACGCCGTCGACCGGGTGCTGCGCGGCCGGATCGACGACCGGTTCTCCACCGTGCACCTGGGCGGTCTCAACCTGGACGCCCGCGAGGCGCGGGGCGTGCGCCGGATCAAGATCCTCGGCTGCGGCACCTCGTACCACGCGGGCCTGATCGGCGCCGGCCTCATCGAGGAGCTGGCCCGCATCCCCGCGGACGCCGAGCCCGCCTCCGAGTTCCGCTACCGCAACCCGGTCGTGGACCCCGACACCCTGTACGTCGCGGTCTCCCAGTCCGGCGAGACGTACGACGTGCTGGCCGCCGTCCAGGAGCTCAAGCGCAAGGGCGCACGCGTCCTGGGCGTGGTGAACGTCGTGGGCTCCGCGATCGCCCGCGAGGCCGACGGCGGCATGTACGTCCACGCGGGCCCCGAGGTCTGTGTCGTCTCCACCAAGTGCTTCACCAACACCGTCGTCGCGTTCGCGCTGCTCGCCCTGCACCTGGGCCGCATCCGCGACCTGTCGGTCTCCGACGGCAGGCGGATCATCGAGGGCCTGCGCAAGCTGCCCGAGCAGATCGGCGAGATCCTCGAAGCGGAGGACGACATCAAGAAGCTCGCCGAGGAGTACGCCGGTGCGCGGTCGATGATGTTCATCGGCCGGGTACGGGGATACCCCGTCGCGCTGGAGGCCTCCCTGAAGCTCAAGGAGATCTCGTACATCCACGCCGAGGCGTACCCCGCCTCGGAGCTCAAGCACGGCCCCCTGGCGCTCATCGAGCCGGAGCTCCCCACCGTCGCGATCGTCCCGGACGACGACCTGCTGGAGAAGAACCGCGCGGCGCTGGAGGAGATCAAGGCCCGCAGCGGACGCATCCTCGCCGTCGCCCACCGCGAGCAGGAGAAGGCCGACCACACCATCGTCGTACCGAAGAACGAGAACGAGCTGGACCCGATCCTGATGGGCATCCCGCTCCAGCTCTTCGCGTACCACACGGCGCTGGCCATGGGCCGCGACATCGACAAGCCGCGCAACCTGGCGAAGTCGGTCACGGTCGAGTAGGCAATTCCGCAGGCATGGCCCCCGGAGCCGTCCCGCCCCCTGCCACGGGGTGCGGGGCGGCTCCCGGCATTCACGCTCCGGGCGCACGCTTCGGGCGCGACGCGTCACACGCGGCGGTGAACTCGGTTGCCCGCCCCGCCCCCTGACGCCCCGTCCGGCCTCCGCACCATCCCGGCCCCGCCCGCCCAGTCCGGTGCCCGAACCCGCCACCGGAGAGTTCGGGGGTCAGGGGATGACGATCACCGGGCGCTGTGCGCGACGGGCCAGCCGCCCCGCCACCGAGCCGAAGATCCGGCCGACGATGCCGTGCGTGGAGCCGACGACGATGGCGTCCGCCGAATACTCACGGCCGACCTCCTCCAGCTCATGGCAGATGTCGCCGCCGCGCTCGACCAGTACCCAGGGCACCTCGGAGAGATAGTCCGCGCAGGCCAGTTCGAGTCCGAGGACCTCGGTCCGGTGATCGGGGACATCGACGAAGACGGGGGGTTCGCAGCCCGCCCAGACGGTGGTCGGCAGCCGGTTGGCGACATGGACGATGATCAGACCGGAGCCGGATCTACAGGCCATGCCGACGGCATACGCGAGGGCGCGTTCACTGGATGTGGAGCCGTCGAAACCGACCACCACACCGTGCCGGAACGCGGGATCGCAGGAATGACGTGTTTCTTCGACCGTCTGCGGTTCCGACCGGGGGTCGGCTACCTGCTTGCGGTCTGCGGGTTCAGGGATTTCGTGACCGGCCATCGGTGTCTCGGCGAAGAGAGTCCTCGTGAGGAGGGAGCGGCTTGAGAAGGTGCTTCAGCGGGTGGTGCGGCTGTCCGGGAATCATCTTCCCAACCCCCTACCCCCAAGGGTACGGCGCCACTCCTCCACTGCCCAGACCCCCGCAAAAGCGCGCACGGCGTTGCAGGGAGCATGCCCGAGGCGGCCCCGTATGGCAATGCCGGTTGTGCACTACACCGAGCGCCACGCCGCCGGAGGAGTCCGATCGTCCTGTTTTCCGTACCGCGGCACAGCGGACGGAAGGGATTCGGGGTACCGGGGAGTGACCCCTTCGAACGGTCTCCGTTAGCCACATCGTCACACCGTGCCACCGCGCCACCACCTCAAGGAGCAGAGCCGTGCCCACCCCGCCGGGACCCTCGTCCGAGCCGAGCCCCGAAACCGCGCCGGACCCGGCGGGTATCGCGGCCCGCTGGGTGGTCTTCGGTGGCCTGCTCGTACCGGCGGTTCTGGTGGTGTACGGCTCATCGGTCGGTAATGCCACCGTCTCCGCCCTCGGGCTCGCCTCCGTCACGGCAGTCTGCCGGCTGCTGCTGTGCCGGTCCGAACGCGCCACCGCGCGAGGGGCCGACGGAGCGCACCGGAGCGGTCGCCAGGCGGGCAGTTGTGCGCCGGGCGTGACCGGATCCAGCACGCGCAACCATTAGTTTTCAGCCAACTTCACATCTGCGCCGAATCCTTGGCGATATGGCCGAGCAACCCACTTGCCACCAGGCAGGAAGAGACCGCGCGGTACGCTTTCACCCAACGCGGACGGGCCATGATCGCGAGGCGCACTTCCCTGCGCGGCCCGCGAGTGGAACGCTTCGTGATCGAATGCTTCGCGCCAAGTTGCCTTGTCGACATAGTGCCGACGGGGGAACGTGTCACGTCGGGACTGCGGGACACAGTAGATTCGATCATGGGTATCGAAGGCTGGGGACCCGTGCAATACCGAGGGGAAACGTGCAGGAGCGACAGGCCCGTAAGGACCAGGGAGACGCGAACACCGAGGGGGGCTTAGCGTCATGAGCCAGGACTCCGCCACCGCAACGGAGGCCGCACGAAAGCTGACCGGGCGGCGACGCCGTGAAGTCGTAGCCGTGCTGCTGTTCAGTGGTGGCCCTATCTTCGAGAGCTCCATCCCGCTCTCCGTTTTCGGAATCGACCGGCAGGACGCGGGAGTTCCCCGCTATCGCCTGCTGGTCTGCGGCGGCGAGGAAGGGCCGCTGCGTACCACGGGTGGACTCGAACTCACCGCGCCGTACGGCCTGGAGGCGATCAGCAGGGCAGGCACCGTCGTGGTGCCCGCCTGGCGCTCGATCACCTCGCCGCCGCCCGCCGAGGCACTGGACGCGCTGCGCCGCGCCCATGAGGAGGGCGCCCGCATCGTCGGACTGTGCACCGGGGCCTTCGTGCTCGCGGCGGCCGGTCTGCTGGACGGCCGCCCGGCGACCACCCACTGGATGTACGCACCGACGCTGGCCAAGCGCTATCCGTCGGTGCATGTCGATCCGCGTGAGCTGTTCGTCGACGACGGCGATGTGCTCACCTCGGCCGGGACGGCTGCCGGGATCGATCTCTGTCTGCACATAGTGCGCACGGACCACGGCACGGAGGCCGCCGGGGCACTGGCCCGCCGGCTCGTCGTGCCGCCGCGGCGCAGTGGCGGCCAGGAGCGCTACCTCGACAGGTCTCTGCCTGAAGAGATCGGCTCCGACCCGCTCGCCGAGGTCGTGGCCTGGGCCCTGGAGCATCTCCATGAACAGTTCGACGTGGAGACGCTGGCCGCGCGCGCCTATATGAGCAGGCGGACCTTTGACCGGAGGTTCCGCTCGCTCACCGGCAGCGCACCGCTCCAGTGGCTGATCACCCAGCGGGTGCTGCAGGCGCAGCGGCTGCTGGAGACCTCCGACTACTCGGTCGACGAGGTCGCGGGCCGCTGCGGCTTCCGCTCCCCGGTCGCGCTGCGCGGGCATTTCCGCCGCCAGCTCGGCTCCTCCCCCGCCGCGTACCGGGCCGCCTATCGGGCCCGCCGTCCGCAGGGAGGGATGGTGGAGAGCACCGCCACGGTGATCGACACGGTCGTACCCACCCAGGGTTCGCCGTCCGGCCGCCGGAGCCCGGCGGTACCGGTCGGGGCCTCGGGGGGCTCCTCGGAGCACTCCGTACCGGGTCCGGACGCGTACGCCCCCGGTCGCCCGGCCCTGCCGGGACAGCGGAGCGCCCCGTAGGGTGGGGCGCATGAACGACCGCATGGTGTGGATCGACTGCGAGATGACCGGGCTCTCGTTGACGGACGACGCACTCATCGAGGTGGCCGCACTGGTCACCGACTCGGAGCTGAACGTGCTCGGCGAAGGGGTGGACATCGTGATCCGCCCGCCGGACGCGGCCCTGGAGACCATGCCCGAGGTGGTGCGGCAGATGCACACCACCTCGGGTCTCCTCGACGAGCTGGCCGGGGGAACCACCCTGGCCGACGCCGAGGAGCGGGTCCTGGCATACGTACGCGAACACGTGAAGGAGCCGGCCAAGGCCCCCCTCTGCGGGAACTCGGTCGGCACCGACCGCGGCTTCCTTGCGCGGGACATGCAGACGCTGGAGGGCTACCTCCACTACCGGATCGTCGACGTGTCCTCCATCAAGGAGCTGGCCCGCCGCTGGTACCCGCGGGCGTATTTCAACAGCCCGGCCAAGAGCGGCAACCACCGGGCACTGGCTGACATCCGCGAATCCATCGCGGAACTGCGCTACTACCGGGAGGCGGTCTTCGTACCGCAGCCCGGCCCGGACTCGGAGCGCGCCAAGGAGATCGCGGCGCGCCACGTACTGCCGCCCGAGTAGCACGACAAGCCCAGGTCACGGGCCCTTCGGGGCCCGTGGACCGGGGAAAAACAACGGGGGCGCGAGCACCCTCCCGGACCCTGTACACTTTTTCTCGGCCGGTCGGAAAAGTGACCGGACGACATGGTGGGTATAGCTCAGCTGGCAGAGCACCTGGTTGTGGTCCAGGATGTCGCGGGTTCAAGTCCCGTTACTCACCCTGAATGATCAGCCCCTGACCCGGGAACGGGTCAGGGGCTGATCTGTTTCCAGATCCGTCCCGACGCGGGTCCGGCCAAGCCCCCCGATTCGGGCCTCGGGCGGACCCAGGGGCCGTGGCTTCGTGGCGGAGCCCGCCGTTCCCGGCGACATACCGTTCGAGCAGTGGGCCGAGCGCCGCATCAGCAGACCGACCGGCATCGAGGACCGCACGCCCGAGGATCTTCGGCGCGACCTCCGCATCCACCTGTCGCTACTCCGGCACACCACCGTGGCCGGCGTCCCGGCCCCGGCGGGTCCTGCCTGCCCGGCTGGGTACGCGTTGCAGCCGCCGGGCGTCCGGATGCTTCGGTGCGCCGCTGTGATGGGGCACCGACGACCCCGAGTACGTCGCCGTCGTCGGCAGCGCTGGATCCCGGCCGCGGCGGAAGTATCCGTGAGCCTGCCGAAGAGGATGCCCCGCCGGTAGTATCCGGGGCAGCGAACGTCACTGATCCTCATGGTCGGTGCCCACAAAGCCGCAGGTCAGAAGGCATAACCCCCTTATGTGTGGGGCGAGCCCGACCAGTTCCGGATATCCGTGTGTGACCTCGCACGTGCGGGGATGGCTGGCTTCCCGGTCGCCCGGGCGGGCCTAGACTGGCTCGGCCGCCATGGAAGGATTGATCACAAATGCGACCCGCGCGATTCCAGGACTTCGTCCTCGACCTGGTCAAGAACACCCCCGGTGTGACCCGCGTCCAGACGGCTGCCGAAGCCGGGGAGAGCCGGTTCCCCTTCGGCCTCGTCATCGTCGCCGCCGCAGGCGAGTCCCGCTGGCAGATCATCGGACAGCTGGCCGCCGGCGAGAAGCACGAGCACGCTGACGTTCCGGTCGCGTACGACGCTCTGCCGGCCTGGGGCGAGCCGCAGGCCGGCGACAACGCGGAGGCATGGCTGGCTGCGGTGATCGGCCGGTCCGAGTCGCGGGAGATCGCGAGCATCACCCGCTGGTCGACCCGCGAGGACGAGCGCCCGGACAACCTCGGCATGACCGTGGAGTTCAACAACGGGGCGAAGGCGTTCGTGCGGAAGGTTTAGGGACTCCCCGCCCGGGCGACCGATCCAGGGCGCATGTGCACCACCTGTCAGCACCACTCCAACGAGGAGGATCTGATATGTGCAGTCACACGACCCCCGGCCGCCGGTTCGACCCAGGTCTCACCGAGGGCTACTGCCCGTCCTGCGGCGCGGGCGTCGGAAGCCCGGCCGGCACCCCGACCGCCAGCCATCAGGTCGGCGGCACCGGCACCGAGATGTGTCCCGGTAGCGGTCAGCCCGCCCAGTAACGGCCACAGGACTGCAAGGTCGCCCCCTTCGCCTTCGGGCGGCGGGGGATGTTTCGTATGCCTGGACCTGGTCGGAGGGCCGCAAGGCCCTGCGCCTGCTCAAGGACATCGTTCTCTCGTTCTGAGGCCAGGTTGCCGGGCGCCGGCCGAGCGGTCAACTCACCTGTCAAAGGGCCGCGTCCCACCGCCGCTTGGAGCCGCACGGCCTCCCCACGAGATGCCACCCGGCCGTACTCTGGCGAGACCGACAGCCAGACGGAGGGGCACCATGGACATCCCCGCAGAGCTCAGTACCGGCGAGCGCATCCGCGTCCTACGTGAGTCTCGGGGCATGTCGCGCCCGATCCTCGCTCAGCTCTGCGGCCGGGGCGCCGAGTGGCTGAAGAAGATCGAGTCAGGGGAGCGCGAGCTTCGGTCGCACACACTGCTGCTGAAGCTCGCGGCGGCCCTCCAGGTCGCCGACCTGTCCGTTATCACTGGCACCGACCCCGGCGCACCGGCCCAGCCGGTACCGCTCGGGCGTCTCTCCCACCCAGGGATGCCGGACATCTGGTCAGCGGTCATGACCCGTACGCTCGCCGCGCCTCCGGGCGGCCCGGTCGATCCGGTCGTGCTCCAGGGGCGGGCGGATCAGACGTGGCGCCTGTGGCACTCGTCGGCACGGAACCGAACCGAGGTCGGCTCCCTTCTCCCCGCTCTGATTCGGGACGGTGAACACGCGGTACGCAGCCTCGACGGAGACCGGCGCCGCGCGGCTCAAGTCGCGCTCTCGGATATCTACCGGCTGACCGGCCAGGCGACCGCGTACGTGGCCCCGACCGAACTGGCGTGGGTGGTTGCTGACCGCGCGCTGTCGGCAGCGCAGGCAGCCGACCAGCCTGCGGCCATCGCGGCGTCAGCCTGGAACTTGGGCAACATCCTCCGTGAAACCTCGTATCCGGAAGAGGCGCTGCGTGTCGTCATGGAGGCCGCAGACCTGATCCGCCCTCACCTCGACGGTGCCCCGGAGGACTGGCACGGAATCTACGGCGCACTCCAGCTTCATGCCGCCGTCACCGCCGCCCGTGAGGGCAGCGAGGGGGAGGCATGGCGGTACTGGGGGAAGGGCGACCAGGTCGCCAAGTCCCTGCCCGCCTCGTACGTGCATCCGTCGACCGTGTTCGGCCGGGCCAATGTGGACTTCCACGCGGTGTCGGTGGCCACCGACCTGCGGAAGTCGCAGAAGGCGATCGGGCTGGCGGACGACATCGACCCGGACATCATGCCGTCACGCGAGCGGCGGGCCCGGCTGTGGGTGGAGGTGGCGCGCGGGCATCTCCAGCGCGGGGACCGCACGGCAGCACTGCACGTCATGCAGAGGGCACACAAGATCGGCGCCGAGACCGTGGCGTACACCCCGTCGGCTCGTACGGTCGCGGCAGAGCTGTGGCGGCACAGCTCGCGGTCGATGCGCGTCGAGACAAGCCAGTTGGCCGAAGCTGTCGGCGTAGCTACTGTCGGGTAGCAGGTACAGGCCGGGACAGGGGTACAAGTTGCCCCCCTTCCCCCTTGCCCAGCCCCCTACGGTGACGGTCCGTCATTCGGCCGTCCCCAGGGGGCTCTCGCATGTCTGTCATGACCTGGCACGTCTCACCGCAACGCGCCGCAGACCTGATCGGCGATCCGGTCACCGGTGCCGCGTACGCGTGGTTCCCCCGTGAGTGTGTGGATGCCCTGGCGTGCTCGGGGCGGAGGGCGGCCCGGTGATGGCACCGACGCGGCAGCGGACCGCGTATCAGCCCCCGGAGCGCGCGTATCTGGCGTACCTCGGGCACACCCTGGCATGCGCCACCTGCCGTACGGGGGTGCCGTGCGCGACCGCCGTACGGCTCGGGCGCACCTGGAAGAAGGTACGCCGATGAACACGCCCATCGGGTACGGGTACTGCTGGGCCGAGACCCCCGGCACGTACGCCCGGTGCACCCAGCCCCCCGGCCACACCGGCCCCCACTACGACTGGCGCGCCCCCAGCGAGCACAGGGAATGGCCGAACACCCCGGACAGCGCGGACCGCACCGGGAGGGACTCCGAGTGAAGTGCCACCACAGCGGCGGCGTCCACGACTTCGCGATCCAGACCGACAGCATGGCCCGGTGCCCCGAACACGGAATCACCCTCCTGTGGCACGGCGAACCGATCACGAACACCGAACTGGCCGAAGCCGCAGCCGCCGGGGCCCGGCTCGATGACATGCTGGCCCTGGCCGAGCAACTCCGCGGCGACACCCACAGCACCCCCTGCCGCGCGGCACGGCAACCCCACCTCGCCGACGCGCATGACCACTGCCGGCTCCTGGACTGCGCGTGCGTCTGCCATATCCGCGACGGCACCGCCCGACCTGTGGGGACGCCGATTTGCCGCCCCTGAACCCCCATCGGCGGCCCACCACCTGAACGGAACCACCATGCACAGCAGCCTGATCCCCACCCCGCCCGCGAGCGACGAAGGCGGGCAGGGATGTGCCGGATGCGGCACCGCGAAGGGCGTCTGCCGCGACCCGAACCGGCACGGACTCAGATGACGGACTCTGCTCCTCCCGGACCAAGGGGAGGAGG
The DNA here is from genome assembly GCF_035917275.1 of Streptomyces sp. NBC_01237. Taxonomy (NCBI): domain Bacteria; kingdom Bacillati; phylum Actinomycetota; class Actinomycetes; order Kitasatosporales; family Streptomycetaceae; genus Streptomyces; species Streptomyces sp. NBC_01237. Next base: position 3,079,413 of record NZ_CP108508.1, read on the forward strand.
AGCCGAGGTGTGGTGCTGCGGTGCCGCCCGTCGTCGTTACCGGCTTCTCAGCGGACGCCCAGTGCGACGATCTGGGTGGCCTCCTCCTGGGAGAAGTTGTCGTCGCTGACCAGCAGCAGGGTCCGTTCGCCACCCGGCAGGTCCGGACCCCAGGTCATGCCCTCGGTGTTCTCGATCGTGGGCAGGCCCAGGTCATGGAAGTCCGCGACCAGCTTCTTGCGCATCGGCAGGACCCTCTGCCCGGCCAGCGAGTCCATCTTCTGCACCTCGGTCGCGCCACGGGTGGTGGCGTCGAAGATGCGGATCTTGTAACCCGCGCCCGCCACCCAGGTGCGTTCCAGTACGAGGTAGCGGCTGGGGTCGTCGGGGAAGGCGAGGATCGAGGGCACGCCGGTGTCCGGGGCCCACGGGCTGGACGGGTCGGACGCGGTGAAGATCTTCTCCAAGGGGTAGGCGAACTGCCCGAGCACGTCGCCCTTGCGGTTCTGCTGGGTGACGCGGACCAGGGCGCCGCGTTCCAGATCGGGCTCCGGACCGTCCTGGAGCAGCGGACCCTCGACGGCGCTGGTGAGCACGCTGCTCCTGGCTCCGAACGTGATCGCTTCCACCGCCTTGTTCCGCCGCAGGCCCCGATCGCCCAGGGTGAACTCGTAGTTGGGCGGCAGACGGAGTTGGCCGCGATAGGCGCCGGTGCGGTTGGCGAACTGGATCGACGGCTGGATCACCGGGGCGCTCGCCGAGCTCGGCCGGTCGCCCTCCTGGGCCCACCAGTACCGGCAGCTCCGCGGGTCCACCCGTAGCTCTTCGGGGTCCACGGCCTTGCCGTCGTTGAGGCTCGGCGGCGGGTAGACCGAGCCGTCCGGCTGAAGGAACGGGTGGGTGCCGGTGAAGTCGACGGAGTGCACTCCGGCGCGGTCCACGTCGATCCTGGCGGTGTAGAAGCGGGCGGGCTGGAGGTACGAACGGTCGTCGCTGACCATGACGTACTCGCCCGTGCACGGATTCCGGTCGATGCCGGACAGACCGCCGACCGTCGTGTCCCGGAAGGCGAGCTTGTGCGGAACGGTCTTCTCGCCCAGCAGACGGACCTGCGCCCCGATGGCGGACCGTGCGGCGGTGCCGGACCGTGCGGTGGTGCCATCCGACTGGGCGGCCACCGCGGGAGGTGTGACCGTCGCCAGCACCAGGGCCGCGGCACACGCGCGGCGGATCAAGGAAGCTCTCATGCATTTGATCTTGTCCCGTCATGCGCATCGAGCGCAGTCACCCATGCGTGTGAATGACCCCCGCGGCGGGACGAACGGTTGTTCTCAGCGAGCGGCCGTCGGCATGCCCACCCGGCTCACCGGGCATAGCGCACGGTCCCCCTGTCGGGCCGTCAGCGACGGCGTGCGCACCGCCCCCTCAGGACGAGTCCCGTACCAGACGGCGTGCGCACGGCACCCTCAGGACGAGTCCCGTACCACCAGTTCCGTCGGCAGCACGATCCTCGGGCGTTCCTCCGAGCGGCCCGCGATCTCGTCCAGGAGGACCCTGGCCATCGTGCGGCCCATCTCCTCGATCGGCTGGCGGACGCTGGTGAGGGCCGGGTCCATGTGGCGGGCGACGACCGAGTCGTCGAAGCCGACCAGGGCGACGTCGTCGGGGATGCGGCGCCCGGCCTCGCGCAGGACCTGGCGGGCGCCCGCGGCCATCACGTCGGAGGCGGCGAAGACCGCGTCGAGGTCGGGGCGGCGGTCCAGGAGTTCGCGCATCGCACGGGCGCCGCCCTCCTCGGTGAAGTCGGCGGGGGCGATGAGGCGTTCGTCGGGGGCCAGCCCCGCCGCGGCGACGGCCGCGCGGTAGCCGTCGAGGCGGCGCTGGGCGCCGTAGACCTCCAGGCGTCCGGTGATGGTGGCGACGGAGCGGCGGCCCCGGGAGACCAGGTGGTCGACGGCGGCCCGCGCGCCCTCGAAGTTGTCGGAGTCCACCGAGGCGAGGGGTTCGGCGGCGCTGCGGCGGCCGCTGATCACGGAGGGCATCCCGAGCTGTTCGAGCAGGTCGGGCAGTGGGTCGTCGGCGTGCACGGAGACCAGCAGGACACCGTCGACGCGGTGGGCGGTCAGGTACTGGGCGAGCCGGCGGCGCTCCCGGTCGTTGCCCACGAGGGTGAGCAGCAGCTGCATCTCGGTGTCGGCGAGCGCGGCGCCGACACCGCGCACGATGTCGGAGAAGTACGGCTCGGCGAAGAAGCGGGTCTCGGGTTCGGGGACGACCAGGGCGATGGCGTCGGTGCGGTTGCCGGCCAGCGCCCTGGCGGCCCGGTTGGGTACGTAGCCCAGCTCGGCGACCGCCGCCTGGACCGCCTCGCGGGTCTGCGCGCTGACCCGTGGCGAGCCGTTGATGACGCGGGAGGCGGTGCCCCGGCCGACTCCCGCCCGTGCCGCCACTTCTTCGAGCGTGGGCCGCCCGCCGCTCCGTACTCGCGCTGCCGCCATGGCTGCCTCCCCGTTCCCGGTCAATTTCTCACAGCCGCAAAGTCAATCCAAGTCTCGGATGTTCCGTCCCGGCGGGGGCCGGGCCGTGCGGCTTGGGAGCGCTCCCAGAAGAGCCGAGTCTACGGGCAGGCGGCCGGGAACGGTGATCGTCGCCGGGGTTCCGCACCCGCGCGAAAGCCGGGAGACCCCGTCCGGTGGGGCGGGGTCTCCCGGCTTCGTGGTGCCGCGGCGGTCAGGCGTGCGCGTCCGGCACCGGCGGCAGCGCGTGGCGGCGGATCACGTCGGCGTACCAGTGGGCGCTCGCCTTGGGAGTGCGCAGCTGGGACGCGTAGTCGACGTACACCGCGCCGAAGCGCTTCGAGTACCCGTACGCCCACTCGAAGTTGTCCATGAGCGACCAGAGGAAGTAGCCCCGTACGTCCGCCCCGTCGGCCACGGCCCGCTGTACGGCGTCCAGATGGCCGCGCAGGTAGGCGATCCGCTCGGGGTCCTCGACCGTGCCCTCGGGGGTCACGTAGTCGTCGAACGCGGCGCCGTTCTCCGTGACCATCAGGGGCAGGCCCGGGTGGTCACGGGTGACGTCGAGGAGCAGGTCGTACAGTCCGTCGGGGTCCACCGACCAGTTCATCGCCGTACGCGGCCTGCCCTCGGCGAGGTGGAAGGCGACGTGCTCGGAGCCGGGCCACGGGGAGTGGTCGCTGTTGCCGTGGCCGTCGTTGCGGGTGTCCCCCGCTCCGGAGGCGGGCGTGGAGACGATCGTCGGCGTGTAGTAGTTGACGCCGAGTACGTCGACGGGGCGGGAGATCACCGGCAGGTCGCTGTCCCGGACGAGCGTGGACCAGTCGACCAGGTGCGCGGTGTCGGCGATCAGGTCCTCGGGGTACTCGCCCCGCAGCATCGGGCCGGTGAAGACCCGGTTGCCCACGGCGTCGATCCGGCGGGCAGCGTCCGCGTCCTCGGCGCTCGTGGTCAGCGGGCGGACCTGGTGGAGGTTGAGGGTGACCGAGATCTGCGCGGCGGCGGGGAGCCGGTCGCGCAGGACCTCGACCGCCCGGCCGTGGGCGAGGTTGAGGTGGTGGGCGGCCCGCAGCGCGGCGGCCGGTTCGGTGCGGCCGGGGGCGTGCACCCCGGAGCCGTACCCCAGGAAGGCCGAGCACCAGGGCTCGTTGAGCGTGGTCCACATGCCGACCCGGTCGCCGAGCGCACCGGCCATGATGGCGGCGTAGTCGGCGAAGCGTTCGGCGGTGGCGCGCTCGGGCCAGCCGCCCGCGTCCTCCAGCTCCTGCGGGAGGTCCCAGTGGTAGAGCGTGGCGACGGGGGTGATGCCCGCCGTCAGCAGCTCGTCGACGAGCTTGCGGTAGAAGTCCAGGCCGCGCTCGACGGCGGGGCCGCGGCCGGTGGGCTGGACGCGGGACCAGGAGACGGAGAAGCGGTACGCCTTGAGCCCGAGCCGCTTCATCAGCGCGACGTCGTCGCCGTAGCGGTGGTAGTGGTCGGCGGCGATGTCGCCGGTGTCGCCGTTGCGGACCTTGCCGGGGGTGCGGCTGAAGGTGTCCCAGATGGAGGGGGTGCGGCCGTCCTCGGCGGCGGCGCCCTCCACCTGGTAGGCGGCGGTCGCGGCGCCCCAGACGAAGCCCGCCGGGAAGAGGGGCGCTCCGGGTTCCCCGTGCGGGACGGTGGCGGCAGTGGGCGTGAGGGTGGCGTCAGGTCGTACGGCAGTCATGCGGGAGCGCTCCCAGGGGGTGGGTGGGGCAGGGGCAGGGGCAGAACGGTGGTGGGCGGGTGTCACCCCTTGACCGCGCCGGACATGATCCCTCCGACGATCTTCTTCCCGAAGAGGACGAACACCACGAGCAGCGGCAGCGTGCTGATCAGCGCGCCCGCCATGACGATGCTCTGGTCAGGGGTGTAGGAGGCGCTGAGCTGCCCCAGCGCGACCTGGAGGGTCGGGTTCTGCTGGTTCAGCGCGAGGTAGGGCCAGAAGAAGTCGTTCCATGCCTGGACGAACGTGAGCATGCCCAGCACCATCATCGCCGGGCGGGCCACCGGGAGGACCACGCTCACCACGATGCGGAGGTTGTTCGCCCCGTCGATCTTGGCCGCCTCGATGAGTTCGTACGGCAGTGCCTCGATCAGGTACTGACGCATGAAGAACACGCCGAAGGCGCTCACCAGGGTCGGGAAGATCACCGACTCCAGCTGTCCGCCCCAGCCGAGGTCGGACATCATCATGAACAGCGGGACGACGCTGAGCTGCGGCGGGATCGTCAGCGTGGCGATGACCGCGGTCATCAGCCAGCCGCGGCCGCGGAAGCGCATCTTGGCGAAGGCGTAGCCGGCCAGCGTGCAGAAGAACAGCGTCGCCGCGGTGATCGACGCGGAGACGACGATGCTGTTGACGATCGCCTTGCCGAGGTTCGCCTGCTCCCAGGCCGTCCGCAGATTGTCGAACAGCCGCCCGCCGGGCAGGAACGGCGGGGTACTGGCGAGGACTTCGTCCTGGGTGCGGGACGCCGCCACGAGCGTCCAGTAGAGCGGCAGCAGCGAACCGATACCGACGACGATCAGCGCGGCATAGGCGAACGGGCCGCCCTTCATCTGCTGGCCCGCGCCCATCCGGAAGCGGCTCCTACGCTGCGGTGTCCGGCGTTCGGGCTTCGGCGGGAGGGCCTGCGGGGCTTGGGTGGGGCTGGTCATGGTCATGGAATTCGCTCCCGGTCAGGCCGCTGAGGTGCGTGTGAAGCGGCCGATGAGCCAGTTGACCGCGGCGATGATGAGCAGGAGGGCGAGCATCGCCCAGGCCACTGCGGCGGCCGGGCCCAGATGCCCGAGATTCCAGCCGTAGTTGTAGAGGTAGACGCTGAGCGTCTCGTACTGATTCTCATTGCCGCCGGTGGCGCCGAGCGCGCCGCCCTCCAGGAGCAGCGGCTCGCCGAACAGCTGCATCGAGCCGATGGTCGAGATGACGATCGTGAAGAGGATCGTCGGCCGCAGCGAGGGGATGGTCACCTTGCGGAACTGCTGCCAGCGCGACGCGCCGTCGAGCGAGGCGGCCTCGTACAGGTCGTTCGGCACGGCCTGCATGGCGGCCAGGTAGATCAGGGCGTTGTACCCCGTCCAGCGCCAGATCACGATCACGGAGATGGCGATCTTCGACGTCCAGTGCCCGTTGGCCCAGTTGGTGTCACCGAAGCCGACGAAGTGGAGTGCCCAGTTCAGCAGGCCGCCGTCGGCGCGGAAGACCAGCGCGAAGACGAGGGCGGCCGAGGCCACCGAGGTGGCGTACGGCGTCAGGATGATGGTGCGCCAGAACGTACTGGCCCGCAGCCTGTAGTTCAGCAGATGGGCCAGGCCCAGCGCGACGAGCAGCTGCGGAACGGTCGAGATGACCCCGATCAGGAAGGTGTTGCTGACCGCCGTCCAGAACTCGGAGTCGTGCAGGATACGGTCGAAGTTCCCCCAGCCGACCCACTCCATCCGATCCAGGCCGGTCATCTCCACCCGGTGCAGGGCTATCCAGCCGGTGTAGATGAGCGGGTAGAGCCCGAAGGCGGCGAAGACGAGGAAGAACGGCGCGATGTACGCGTACGGGGACGCCTTGTCGTCGAACCGCCACAGCCGACTGCGCCACAACTGACGTCGGGCGGCCCGCTGTTCACGTTGGGGATCACCGGGTGGCGGGGCGTACGCGTCCCGGGTGGAGGTCGAGGTTGCCACGGGCGGGAGTCCTTCCCTGGGGTGCGCCGGCAGGACGACGCGGTGAGCGGCCGGACCGGAGGCGGAGTCGGGGTGGGGATGAGGGCGGTTTCGCCAAAAGCGCCGGTGCGGGCGGCGGACGGCCGCCCGCACCGGCGGCGGTTCAGCCGATCGCCTTGTCGATGGCCTTGGTCGCCGCGTCCCAGGCGTCGTCGGGGCTGGTCCCGCGCTGCTCCATGTTGTTGATCTGGGTGGAGATGGAGTCCTTGATCACGCCGTCCTTCGGGCCGATGACCGCCTCGGGGATGGACGTCGCCTCAGCCGCGTAGATCTGCCCGATCGGGGCGTTGTTGAAGTACGGGAGGGTCGCGTTCTTCACGTCGGGCAGCTCGTACGCGCCCTTGTTGGACGGGAAGACACCGATCGCCTTGAAGACGGCGGCCTGCTGCTCGGGGGCGGTCAGCCACTTGACGAGCTTCATGGCCTCGTCCACGTTCTTGCCGGACTTCGGTACGGAGAGGAAGGAGCCGCCCCAGTTGGCGGCGGTCGCACCGGGGGCGGTGGTGATGTCCCACTTGCCCTTGTTGGCGTCACCGGCGTACGTCGAGATCTGACCGGCCATCCACGCGGGGCACACCACCGTCGCGATGGTGCCCTTGCGCAGGGCGGCCTGCCACGGGTCCTCGAACTGCGCGAGGCCCTGGGTCAGCTTCTTCGACGCGGCCTCGGCGGCCAGGTCCCAGCCCTGCTTGACGCTGGGGCTGTCCTGGTAGATCGGCTTGCCGCTCTCGTCGTAGTACTGCTTCGCGTTCGAGCTGACCACGGCGTTGAACATCGCGCTCGCGGAGTCCATGAAGTACGTGCCCTTGGGCGCCTTCTTCTTGAACTCCTCACCGAGCGCGAGGAAGTCCTCCCAGCCCCCGGCGGTCCGCTTGGCGACCTCGGCGCGGTCGGTCGGCAGACCGGCCTTGCCGAACAGCTCGGTGTTGTAGCAGAGGGACATCGGGCCGATGTCGGTCCCCGCGCCGATCACCGCACCGCTGGGGGCCGTGGCCTGCTTCTCCTTCCACGACACCCACTCGTCGACGTCTATCACCTTGCCGAGGTCGGCGAACGCGTCCGCCTTGGTGTCGACGATCTCCTTGATCCGGCCGACCTCGATCCCCTGGACGTCCGCCAGCCCACTGCCCGAGTTCAGCTGCTGAAGCAGCTTGGGGTAGTAGTTCTTCTCCTCGGCGGTGGTGTCCTCCTTGACGGTGATCTTCGGGTTGAGCTCGTGGTACTTCTCGAAGAGCCCGGCCTCCTTGTACCCGAACTGCCCGAAGTCGGCGACGGTCAGCGTGATGTTGCCGTCGGCATCGGCTCCGCCGCCGGAGTCCGAGGAGTCGCTGCACGCGGTGAGCAAGAGGGCGGAGACCGTCAGGCCCGTGGTGGCCACGATCGCGGTTCTACGGCGTCGACCGGCAACGCTGCGGGTGATGCGCATTCCACTACTCCTTGTTCCGGGGTGGGACTGGCGCCGCTCCGCGGGGCCCGGGGAGCGGCGCGGGACGACGACAGGTGGTACGGGGCGGAGGCACGGGCAGTGCCATGCGCACGAGATTCCCGTGCGTTGTGGGAGCGCTCCCATGCGCCGATGTCGGAAGGTTGCTGCCTCAAGGGGGTGAGTGTCAAGAGTTGAAGACGTTTCCGTTGCCCGAGCGTGTCCATCACGTCACGGGAACGTGCCCGCACGACATCTTGCGCCCCCGGCCGGGCTTCTGATCGCCCGTCCGCCCATGGGTTCATGTGTGCAGGTCAGGCGCCCGCAGAGCAGCGAGATCCACCCCCGGCGGCGACGGAGATCATCCCCGAGCGCCCCGGCCGGTCGACCGTCCGGCACTGCCCCACGGGAAGGCGGACGGCGCGACACGGCCGCCGGAAGGTGAACGAGCCGGGGCGCCGAGCACCCCACCCGGGCCGGTTCCGCGTTCTTTCCCCGAAGACCCGCCCCTCGGCCGCCCCCTCGGCCACCCTCTCGACCAACCCCCGGCCGACTCCTGACCACCCCCGGCCGACTCCTGACCACCCCTCGGCCACCCCCTCGGCCACCCGGGGAAAACCCGCGAGCGCGGGGCCCGCGCAGTGAAGTGCCTTCACACCCAACTGCTGCTAATTTCACCCTTATGTCCTTTTTGATCACCTACTCCCCGCTGGGCGGGTGAGACGCGATGGGTGTCATCCGTGACCACCCCGAACTGGCGCTCTTCCTCTGTCTTGCCGCCGGATACCTGGTCGGCAAGCTCCGCGTCGGCCCGATCACCCTCGGCGGCATCTGCGGGACGCTGATCGTCTCGCTGGTGCTCGGCACCCGGCACATCAGCGTCAACGACGACGTCAAGACCGTCTTCTTCGCGCTGTTCATCTTCTCGCTCGGCTACATGGCGGGCCCTCAGTTCTTCGCCAACCTCAACCGCAGGAGCCTGCGCTTCTTCGCGCTCTGCCTGATCGAGCTGGTCTGTGTCCTCGGCATCGCCTATGGCCTGGCCAAGGGGTTCGACCTGGACGTCGGCACCGCCGCCGGCATCCTGGCGGGCGCGGCGACCGAGTCGGCGGTCGTGGGTACGGCGACCGAGGCCATCGGCAAGCTCAGCGGGCTGAGCGCCGATCAGATCTCCCAGTACCAGGGACATGTCGCCACCGCGTACACGGTCTGCTATCTGTTCGGCCTGATCACCATCGTGCTCTTCACCAGCCAGGTCATGCCGATGCTGCTGCGGATCAACCTGGCGGACGCCTCGCGCGAACTCTGGGAGAAGATGCGCGGCGGAGCGGCCGGACTGGAGTCCGACGAGCGCGAGGCGCTGCCCGGCACGGTCGGCCGCACCTATCTCGTGACCCTGGCCGACGGGCGCACCATCGGGGAGCTGGAGACCGCGCTCGGCGGCCGGATCACGGTCGAGGGCGTCAAGCGCGGCAGCAAACTGCTGACGCCCGACGCCGGTCTGGAACTGACGCTCAGCGACCTGGTCCAGGTCGTCGGGCGGCGCGCGGCCATCATCGAGGCGGGCCGGGAGATCGGCCCCGAGACCCCCGCCATTCCGGGCCTCGACACCCCGCTGGCCACCAAGCAGGTCGCCGTCACCGAGAAGGCCACCCACGGCCGGACCATCGACCAGCTGGAGAAGAACCATCCCGAATTCCGCGCGGACGGGGTCTACATCACCGAGGTCGTGCGCAACGACCAGCAGTTGCCCGCCTCGGGCCGCACCACGCTCTACCGCGGTGATGTGCTGACCCTGGTCGGTGCGCGCGGCGGGCTGAACAAGCTGGTCGCGAAGATCGGCGCCGTGGTCAAGAACGACACGACCGACTTCATCTACCTCGGGTTCGGCATCGTGGCGGGCTCCCTGCTGGGCCAGATCGTCGTCAACGCCGGTGATATCCCCATGTCGCTCGGCACCGGAGGCGGCTGTCTGATCTCCGGCCTGATCTTCGGCTGGTTCCGTTCCCGCAAGCAGACCTTCGGCGCCTTCCCGCCACAGGCCGCGAGCACGCTCAAGGACCTGGGCCTGGCGGTCTTCATCGCCTGCACGGGACTGACCGCCGGACCGCAGGCATGGCCGCTGCTCAAGGAGTACGGGGCGCTGCTGCCGTTCGCGGGCATCGCCATGGTGCTGGTCCCGGCGACGATCTCGCTGATCGTCGGCCGCAAGCTGCTGAAGATCGAGAAACCGCTGCTCATCGGTGCCATCGCCGGACAGCAGTGCTCCACCCCCGCGATCACCTCCATCACCCAGGTGGCCCAGAGCTCCGTACCGCTGCTCGGCTACACGATCACGTACACGCTGTCGAACTTCCTGCTGCCGCTCACCGGGCCGATCCTCGTCGGCGTCCTAGGAGCCTGATGTGATCGATTTCCTCAACCGGAACATCTTCCAGCCCCATCCCGAACTGCTCGTCTTCATCGTCATCGCGCTCGGCTTCCTGCTCGGCAAGGTCCGGTACAAGGCGATCGCGCTCGGCGCGGTGACGGGCTGTCTGGTCGCCGGACTGGTGCTCGGCGCCCAGTTCAAGGTGCAGATCGACGACACGGTGAAGAACCTCTTCTTCATCATGTTCCTGTTCGCCCTGGGCTACCGGGTCGGCCCGCAGTTCTTCCGCGGCCTCAAGAAGGACGGCCTGCCCCAGGTCGTCAACGCCGTCGTCGTCTGCGTCACCGGGCTGCTGGTCTCCTGGCTGTTCGCCTCGCTGCTCGGTTACGGTCCCGGGCTGGGGGCCGGTCTGATGAGCGGGGCGCTCACGCAGTCGGCCGCCATCGGTGTCGCCCAGGACGCCATCGGCACGCTGCCCGGCCTCTCCTCCGCCGAGGTGAAGACCCAGGAGAACCTGGTGGCCGTCGGGTACGCGGTGACGTATCCGCTCGGCACGATCCTGTGCGCGATGCTGCTGGCCAATGTGCTGCCCCGGCTGTACCGCAGGAACCTCGCCACCGAGAGCGCCGAGCTCGCCGCCGAGCTGGACGCCCCGAACGAGAGTCCCGACGAGGGCGAGGGCTACTACGAGGTGGTGCTGCGCGCGTACACCGTCCAGCGCCCCGACCTCGTCGGCCGCACCGTCGAGGACTTCGAGAACCAGCAGAAGGAACTCGGCCGGCGCGTCTACCTCACCGGTGTCCGCCGCGGCGGCACGGTGCTGGAGCACGACCAGGAACGGGCCCTGGCGCTCGGCGACACCGTCGCGGTCAGCGCCCTGCGCCACGACCTGGTCGACTTCGACGCCCGTACGCACATCGGCGCCGAGGCCGACGACGTCGAACTGCTGGGCTACCGCACCGAGACGCTGCACGTCGTCGCCTCGGAGAAGGCCCAGCTCGGCCGGACCATCGAGGAGCTGCGGCGCGAGCCGTTCATGGTCGGCGTCTACATCGACAAGCTGTACCGGGCCGGCGCCGAATTCCCCTACCGGCTGTCCACGAAGCTGGAGCGCGGCGACACGGTGATCCTCACCGGTCCCGAACGGCTCGTCGGCCCGGCGGGCAGGGAGATCGGCAAGCCCGTCCCGACGAGCTTCGCCACCGACATGATCTGGGTCGGCCTCGGCATCTTCCTCGGCGGCTGTCTCGGCATCCCGGCGCTGACAGCGGGCGGGGTGCCGATCTCGCTGTCCACCTCGGGCGGCGGCCTGATCATGGGTCTGGTCTTCGGCTGGATCCGCGGCAAGTACCCGACGTACGGCAATGTGCCGCCCGGCGCCCAGTGGTTCATGGACACGCTCGGGCTGTGCCTCTTCGTCGCGGTGGTCGGCATCAACGCCGGGCCGAGCTTCACCAGCGGACTGTCCACGGCCGGCTGGGGGCTGCTCGTCCTCGGGGCGGTCGCCACCGTCGTACCGCTGATCGTCGGCTTCCTGTTCGGGCACTACGTCCAGAAGATCCGGTTCCCGATCCTGATGGGTGTGCTGGCCGGTGGCCAGACCACCACGGCCGCGATCGGCGCCGTCAACGAAACCTCGAAGTCACAGATCCCCACGCTCGGCTACACCATCCCCTACGCCGTCGGCAACGTCCTGCTGACCGTGTGGGGCGCCGTGATCGTCATCCTCAACCACTGAAACGCACGGGAGCGGAGACCACCATGCCCAAGACCACCCTCAGCCGCGAAGAGATCCGTTCCTTCGCCCGGCTCAGCCCGTTCGAGCTGAAGGACAAGTTCATCACGATCGCCCAGTCGGCGCAGAGCGACAAGCCCGGACAGAAGGGCAGGACGACGCGGGCCATGCTCAACGCGGGCCGCGGCAACCCGAACTGGGTGGCCACCGGCCCCCGCGAGGCGTACCACGCGCTCGGCTACTTCGCGATCTCCGAGTCCCGCCGGGTGTGGACGGCCGACAACCTGGGCGGCATGCCGGAGGAGGTCGGCTGCGCGGAGCGCTTCGAGCACTTCATCCGTACGCACCCGGAGCTGCCCGGCATCGAGCTGCTCAAGGCGAGCGTGGATCTGGCGGTCAAGCGGTTCGGCTTCGACCCCGATGCCTTCGTCCACGAGCTGGCGGACTCCTCGATCGGCGACAACTACCCGGTGCCCGGCCGGATTCTGCATCACACCGAGCAGATCGTGCGCGGGTACGTCGCGGACGAGATGTTCGACCACCGGCCGCCCGCCGGACAGAACCTGAGCCTGTTCGCCACCGAGGGCGGTACGGCGGCGATGTGCTACATCTTCGACTCGCTGCTGAAGAACGGGATTCTGAAGAAGGGTGACCGGATCGCCCTGATGGTCCCGGTGTTCACCCCGTACCTGGAGATCCCGGAGCTGGACACGTACGACTTCGACGTGGTCCGTGTCGAGGCCAGTCTGTTCACGGAGACCGGGGTGCGGCAGTGGCGCTACCCGGAGGAGGAGATCGCCAAGCTCGCCGACCCGACGGTGAAGATGGTCTGCTGCGTCAATCCCAGCAATCCGCCCTCGCTGGCGCTCTCCACGAGGGTCTCCGAGCAGATCATGTCGATCGTCGCCGAGCAGAACCCGAATCTGATCATCGTGACCGACGATGTGTACGGCACCTTCGTGGAGGGCTTCCGCTCGCTCGCCGCCGATCTGCCGCGCAACACGATCCTCGTGTACTCCTACTCCAAGCACTACGGCGCCACGGGCTGGCGGCTCGGGGTGATCGGGCTGCACGACGACAACGTGATCGACGCGATGCTGGCGGCGCAGGGCCCGGACGAGAAGGCCCGGCTGAACGAGCGGTACGGGACGCTGTCGCTGGAGCCGGAGAAGATCACGTTCATCGACCGGCTGGTCGCGGACTCCCGGCAGGTGGCGCTGAACCACACCGCCGGGCTGTCGCTCCCCCACCAGGTGATGATGTCGCTCTTCTCGCTCTTCGACATGCTGGACGAGGGCCAGGCGTACAAGCACCGCATCCGTGCCATCGTGCGTCAGCGCCTGGAACTCCTGCTGGAGGGCGTCCACATGAAGATCTCCGAGGATCCCAAGCGGGCCGCGTACTACATCGAACTGGACCTGCTCGCGGAGGCCGAACGCGTCCACGGGAAGCCGTTCGCCGACTTCCTGGAGAAGAACTACGAACCGGTCGACCCGCTGTTCCGGCTGGCCGAGCAGACCTCGGTGGTGCTGCTGAACGGTGGCGGCTTCGACGGGCCGGAGTGGTCGGTACGGGTGTCGCTGGCCAACCTGGACGACCTGGACTACCTGAAGATCGGCCACCATCTGCGGGCGATCTTCGACGAGTACGCGCAGGAGTGGCAGGGGCGGTAGGCCCCCGGTCCAGGTGCTGCGGGGCGCCGGGTCAGGCGCCCCGCAGCATACCGAGAGTGGCCTCCAGCTCGGCCCTGGCGGTCCGTGCCGCCTCCTGCGCGTCGCCCGCGACCACGGCCCGGACGAGGGCGGCGTGAGTGTCCTCGCCGTGGCCGGGGTGGGCGGTGCGCAGGTCCAGCAGATCGACGAGGTCGATCAGGCCCTGGCGCAGGGCGGGGGCGAACTCCGCGAAGAGATCGGTGAGTACGGGGTTGTGGGCGGCGGCCACGACCGCCCGGTGCAGGGCGATGTCCGCGTCGACGAACTCCGCGTCCCCCCAGCTGCTCGCCGCCCGGCGGGCCGCCATCGCCCCGTCCAGGGCGACGAGGTCGTCCTCGGTGCGGCGCTCGGCGGCGAGCCGGGCCGCCTCGACCTCGACGATCATCCGGACCTCGTAGACATCGGTGACCGCGGCCCGGCGCAGCCGCGTGGGCCAGTCCTCGTGCGGACGGTCGGCGATGACGAAGACCCCGGCGCCCTGCCGGGCCTGGACCAGCCCGGTCGCGGCCAGGGCGCGCACGGCCTCGCGGACCGTGGAGCGGCCGACCCCGAGGGTCTTGGCCAGGGTGGTCTCGCCGGGGATCTTCGTGCCGACCGGCCACTGTCCGCCGGTGATCTGCTCGCGCAGGTGGTCCGTGGCCTGTTCGACGAGGGGACTGGGGCGGAGCGGGCCGAGGGGACGGCCGAGCGGACCGGGCGAGGACACGGGTTTCACCTGTCAGGTTGTCTGAGGACTTGTTCGGTGGCTACTGTACCGGCATGACGCTCAGCGGTCTCCTTCTTCTCGGCTGCCGCGGCGGGGCCTGAAGCGACCGGCACCCCGCCGCGGGGTGCCGTGCTGCGCCGGTCGCGTCCGGCGACCCGAGAAGAGACCGTTTCCATGTCCGACGTCATGCCCGGCTTTCTGCCCGACTCCACCTCCGGCGTCATGTCCGGCCCCGCCTCCGGCTCCACGTCCTCGACGCACGGCTTCCCCACCCTCCGTACGCCGCGCGGCCCCGTCCCGGCCGGTGCGCCCGCCTGGAACCCGCAGCGCGCCAGCGAGATGCCCTCGCACCGCTACCGCTCCGCCTTCGACCGCGTCGAACTGCCCCTGACCGGCCGTCGCTGGCCCGACGCCCGGATCGAGCAGGCTCCCCTGTGGGTGCCGGTCGACCTGCGGGACGGCAACCAGGCGCTGGCCGAACCGATGGACACCCCGCGCAAGCGCCGGATGTTCGACCTGCTGGTGACGATGGGGTTCAAGGAGATCGAGGTCGGCTACCCCTCCGCGAGCCGGACGGACTTCGACTTCGTACGGCATCTGGTGGAGAGCGGGGCGGTGCCCGGCGATGTCACCCCCGTCGTCTTCACCCCGGCCAGGGCCGACCTGATCGAGCGGACCTTCGCGTCCGTGGCGGGGATGGACCGCGCGGTCGTGCACCTCTACATCCCGACGGCGCCGGTCTGGCGCGAGGTGGTGCTGGGCCGCAGCCGGGCCGAGGTGCACGGGGTGATCCGGGAGGCGGCGACACAGATGGCGCGGCTCGCGGCGGCGGCACCGGACACGGACATCCGGTTCGAGTTCTCCCCCGAGGTCTTCATCCTCACCGAGCCGGACTTCATCCTGGAGATCTGCGACAGCCTGACCGAGCTGTGGGACGCCTCCCCCGACCGGCCGGTGATCCACAACCTCCCGGCCACGGTGGAGATCGCGACGCCGAACGTGTACGCGGACCAGATCGAGTACATGCACCGGAACCTGGCCCGGCGGGACTCGGTGATCCTCTCGGTGCACCCGCACCACGACCGCGGTACGGGGGTGGCCTGCGCCGAACTGGCGGTGCTGGCGGGCGCCCAGCGCGTGGAGGGCTGCCTGTTCGGCAACGGGGAGCGCACGGGCAACGTGGACCTGGTGAACCTCGCGCTGAACCTGCACGCCCAGGGGGTCGACCCGATGATCGACTTCTCCGACATCGACGAGATCCGCCGCACGGTCGAGCACTGCAACCGGCTGCCGGTGCCGCCGCGCCACCCGTACGGCGGCGACCTCGTCTACACCGCGTTCTCCGGTACCCACCAGGACGCCATCAGCAAGGGCCTGGCCCACCAGGAGACGAGCGGTTCCACGCTCTGGTCGGTGCCGTACCTGCCGATCGACCCGGCCGACGTGGGCCGTACTTACGAGGCGGTCATCCGGGTCAACAGCCAGTCCGGCAAGGGCGGCATCGCCCATCTGCTGCACAGCAACTACGGCGTGGACCTGCCGGCCGCGATGCGGGCCGACTTCTCCCGTACGGTGCAGGCGGCCACGGACGACAGCGGGCTGGAGGCCACCCCGAAGGACCTGTGGGAGCTGTTCGGGGCGACGTATCTGACGCCGGGACGGGACGGCGCGGTCGCCCTCACCTCCTGGACGGCGGACCGCGGCCCGACGGGGGAGCACCGCTTCGTCTGCACGCTCCGGACGGACGACGGCCTGCGCGAGGGCGACTACGAGGGCACGGGCAACGGCCCCGTGTCGGCGTTCACGCACGCGCTGGCGGGTGCGGGGATCGAGGTCGAGATCCTCACCTACACGCAGCACGCGACGGGGCGGGGCCAGGGCAGCCCCGCGATGGCGTACGTGGAATGCCTGGTCGGCGGGCGGCGGTACTGGGGCGCGGGCCAGGACACATCCGTGCTGACCGCCTCGGTGACGGCCGTGCTCTCGGCGGTGAACCGGGCGGCCTGAGCGATCCGGAGCCGCGGAGGCGCGCGTCGGCGGGGACGGGGCGCGCACCCCGGCCGGGGTGGGGGGATGGGGACCGGCCGGGGCACGCGGGCGGTGGGTGGCTGCGGGAGCACGTTAGCGGCACCGATTCCGGCAAAAGGGGTGATCCGGTCCGGAGTCGCCGTTCTTAGGGCGGGCTTAAGGGACCCATCGGCGCGGGTTAATGGTGCGGGGCGGCGGTGGCCCGGGGTGCGGGTCTTCGCGGGTCAGCGGCTCGGCCCCGCGCCGCGGGTGCCCCGGACCTCCGCGTTCCGGCGGATCTTCCCGCGTCGCTGCCGGCCCACCCGTCGCCCGTGTCCCCGGCCGCCCCGCTCCGGTCTGCTCCCGTGCAGTCCGATCCAGATCCGGACCTCCGTACCGCCGAGCACCGAACGGCCGATCCGCAGGTCGCCACCGGTGGCCTCGGCGACCCGGCGCACGATGTCCAGGCCGAGTCCGGTCGACCCCACCGCGCCCGCCGCCCCGCCCCGGCCGCTGGAACCCCGGGCCAGGGCCGCCTCCGGGTCGGCGATCCCGGGACCCGCGTCCGAGACCAGCACGATCACCGCGTCACCGCTGTGGTGCACATCGACCGCGAAGGCGGTGCCCTCCGGGGTGTGCCGGAAGACATTGCCGAGCAACGCGTCCAGCGCGGCGGCCAGTTCGGGCCGGGCGACCGGGATGCGTACCGTACGTTCCACTCCCGCGAGGCGCACCTCGCGCCCCTCGTCCTCGGCGAGCGCCGACCAGAAGCCCATCCGCTCCCGGATCACCTCGGACGCGTCGCAGCCGGCCCCCGCACCCTTCTGTACGCCCTGGGCCTGCGGGCGCTGCTCGCGGGCGGTACGGATGATCGTGTCGACCTCGTGCTCCAACTGCTCGACCGCGGCCCGGGTCTGCTCGGCGGCCGGGCCCTCGCCCAGCGAGGCGGCGTTGAGCCGGAGCACCGTGAGGGGGGTGCGCAGCCGGTGCGAGAGGTCGGCGGCCAGTTCCCGTTCGTTGGCCAGGAGCTGGACGACCTGGTCGGCCATCGAGTTGAACGCCACGGCGGCGGACCGCAGTTCGGTGGGCCCCTCCTCCGGGACCCTGGTTCCGAGCCTGCCCTCCCCCAGGTCCTGGGCGGCGCCCGCGAGCCGCTGGGCGGGCTCCACCATGCGTACGCCGAGCCGGTCGGCGACCGCCACCGAGCCGACGATCAGCGCGATGCCGACACCCGCCAGCATCAGCCAGGCGGTGGTCACCCCGTGGGAGACCTCGCCCTCGGGCACGAACACCTCGACGACGGCGATGTCCCCGGAGCCCAGCGCGACGGGCGTGAGCAGCGCGGAGCCGCCCCGCACCGCGGTGATGGAGGCACGCCCGTCCTTCCGGACGGTCTCCACGTCCTCGCGCGGAGCACGCCGGGTGCCGATCTCCAATGCCCGGCGCCCCGGTTCGTCGGCGGCCGGGACATGGACGGCGAGCCGCCCCTCGTCGCCCGGTTCGGTGGACAGGACGGCCCGGGTCAGCTCCTTGCGGTCGGTGGTGATGGAGAGGGTCGGCCCGATCGTGGCGGCCTGCCGTTCCGCGTCGGAGAAGGCCCGGTCGCTGGCCATCTCCTTGACGACGAGGCCGAGCGGCACGGCGAACGCGATCGCGACCATGGCGGTGACCGCCAGACAGACCTTGGCCAGGGCCCATCTCATGCGGGCGGCTCCGGGGCCGGTGGCTGGAGCTTCACGCCGACGCCGCGCAGGGTGTGCAGATAGCGCGGGCGGGCCGCGGTCTCGCCCAGCTTGCGGCGCAGCCACGACAGATGGACGTCGATGGTCTGGTCGTCGCCGTAGGACTGCTGCCAGACCTCGGCCAGCAGTTCCTTGCGCGGGACGACGACGCCCGGCCGCCCCGCGAGGAAGGTCAGCAGGTCGAATTCACGGCGGGTCAGATCGATGGCCGTGCCGTCCAGTTCGGCCTGGCGGCGCAGCGGGTCGATGGCGAGCCCGCCGACCCGGATGACCCTGGGCGGCGGCGCCTCACCGCCCGAGGCGCGCGAGCGGCGCAGCACGGCGGCCATCCGCGCCGAGAGGTGTTCGACCGAGAACGGCTTGGTCAGATAGTCGTCCGCACCGTCGTTGAGCAGCCGTACGATCTCGCTCTCGTCGTCCCGCGCGGTGGCGATGATCACTGGTACGTCGGTGATGGACCGGAGCATCTTCAGCGCCTCGGCGCCGTCGAGATCGGGCAGTCCGAGATCCAGGACGACCACGTCGAAGCCGTGGTGCGCGACCTCGCGCAGCGCTTCGAGCGCGGTCCCCACACTCCGTACCGTATGAGCGGCCTCACTGAGGTGCCGGATGAGGGCGGAACGTACGAACTGGTCGTCCTCGACCACGAGCACACTTGCCATGGGCGGCACCGTACGCCATTCGACGGCCCCCGGTCCCGCCGCCGGAGGTACGGGGGACAGCACCGGCCGGGGTGGTGCAGGATGTCCCGGATGCAACAAGGACTCGTACACGCGATCGCGTGGTCGCTCGCCACCGGGGCGGCGGTCACGCTGTCGTGGTGGGGCGTGCACACGGTGATGGCGGGGACGGCGTACGACCCTCCGCGCGCCGTTCCGATCGCGGTGGGCACGCCGGCCCCCGAGGGGACCGGAGAGGCCGGCCGGGAGCCGGTGTCGTCCTCGACCCACCGGGCCGCGCCTCCCCCGTCGCCGCGCACCACCGATCCGCGTACCTCGGGTCCTGACGCCACGTCGTCGCCGCCGTCCGCCCGGCCCTCCCGGCAGCCGTCCGGCGCCCGGGCGAAGACATCGGCGCCCGCGGGCGAGGTGAAGGGGTACCGCACGGACGGGGGCCGGGTCGTCTTCGAGCTGGGGAGCGACGCGGCGAAACTGGTCTCGGCGACCCCGGAGCCGGGCTGGTCGATGCAGGTCTGGACGAACGCGGCCTGGATCCGGGTGAACTTCCATGACGGGGGCGAGGCGACGTACTCGGTGTTCTGTACCTGGAACGGTCATCCGCCGACGGTCCAGGTCGTCGACCCGTAGGTGGCTGCGCGGGGCCGGGTGTGCGCGGGATGCCGGGCCGGGTGTGCGCGTGTGTACGGGCCCCCGGCGTCAGGTGAAGGCCGAGGGCGGCGGGGCCGGGGACGGTTTGGCGGCCTCGTCCGTGACGACGGCGGCGCCTCCGGTGAAGTCCGCGAGCGCCCGCCCGTGTTCGACGCGGCCGGGGTGCGGATCGCTCGCGACCCGACGGGTCAGTTCCGCGACCGCGAGCGGCAGGTCCGAGGCGAGCAGCACCGCGTTGCCGAAGCGGCGTCCGCGCCACACGGTCGGGTCGGCGGCGAGCGCCAGTTCCGGGAAGACGGCGGCGGCGGTGGCGATCTGGCCGCGCAGATGGGCCAGCGGCGGCCCGTCGGCGAGATTGGCGGCGTACTGCCCACCGGGCTTCAGGACCCGGCGCACCTCGGCGAGGAATTCGGCGGAGGTGAGATGGGCGGGGGTACGGGCCCCGCTGAAGACATCGGCGATGACGAGGTCGGCCCAGCCGTCCTGGATCTTGCCGAGGCCGGCGCGGGCGTCCGTGGAGCGGACCCGGATCCGGGCCTGCGGGTCCAGCGGGAGCTCCGCGCGCACCAGTTGGACGAGGGCGGCGTCGACCTCCACGATCTGCTGGGTGGAGCGGGGGCGGGTCGCCGCGACGTAACGAGCGAGGGTGAAGGCACCGCCGCCCAGATGGAGGACGTGCAGCGGATGTTGCGCGGGAGCGGCGAGGTCGATGATGTGGCCGATCCTGCGCTGGTACTCGAAGGAGAGGTACGTCGGGTCGTCGAGGTCCACGTGCGACTGGGGGGCGCCGTCCAGCAGCAGGGTCCAGCCGTGCGGCCGTTCCCGGTCGGGTATCAGCTCGGCGAGGCCGCCGTCCACCGTCCGGGACGTCCCGGCCCGCTCCCCCTTGCCGGCCCGGCGCTCCTGCTTGCGCGCGGAACCCTTCCGCGCGCCCCCGGCCGGCGCTCCTCGACGTGCCACGTTCGCTGATCCTCGCTGATGGGGTCCCGGGGTACCGGCAACGGCGGCAGATCCGCCCGTCCGGCCATTATGGGCTCAGCTGCAGTTGTCGGCCGCTTCGATCACCCGGGCCGCCTGGTCGAGCGCGGCCCGGAGCGCGGCCGGGTCGGTGACCGGGGCGTCGTCGGCGGGCGGCAGCAGCCAGCCGGAGCCGGAGACGGGCGGCTCGGCGGGGATGCGCAGCCCGCGGCCGTTCGTGGACGTACAGGCGCTGCCGGGTACGTCCCACGCCTGGGCGGTGCCCGGCGGCACCAGGAATCCCAGGGTGTCGCAGGTGCCGTCGTGCAGCACCGGGCCGACCGGCTCCTGGTCGGCGCCGCGGCGCAGGATGTCCACGGCCTCCAGGCCCTGGCGGGACGGGACGGTGACCAGGTCGCAGGGTTCCTCGGCGGATCCGGCCGCGGGGTCGGGCGAAGTCGCCGCCGGACCCGTGGGACGCGTCGCCGTGCCCGCCGGATCGGCCGCCGCGCCCGTCGGGTTCGCTGCCTCGGCCGTCGGGTTCGTCGTCGTGCCCGTCGAGTTCGTCGCGGTCGTACGTGAGCCGGTCTCCGAGCCGAGATGCAGCAAGGGAACCCCTCCTCTCATCGCCGAACGGAGCCACACTCCGTCTCCATGTGTCCAACGCGCCGACAGCGTCAAGGGCTACGGCGCCACGCCGCCGCAAAGGGTGGCAGTTCATGGCGGATCAGGGGGGAGTTATCCCTTTTGTAGGGAAACCCTGTGTATGCGGTTCGTCACACCAGGTACGTTCTTGCCCCGCCGGGACACCTGACCCAGGAGCCCGGCCGCACCGGAGAGGGCCAGCCATGGTGTCGACAGGGCCAGTTCCCAACGTCGTCTTCCGCCAACTGCGCGGCCGACGCTCGGCGGGGGAGTTCGCGGCAGCCGTCCGCAGGGCCGCCCGCGAGATCGGCGAACACGTCGCGTGCGATGCCCGGTACATCGGGCGCGTGGAGTCCGGCGAGATCCGCTGTCCCAACTACGCGTACGAACGGGTCTTCCTGCACATGTTCCCCGGGTCGTCCCTGGCCGACCTGGGGTTCTCGGACCGCGAGGCCGTGCGAGGGAGGGGGGCGCGCGACACGGCCCCTGCGCCCTCGCCCTCTTCACCCCCGCCCGTGCCCCCGACCCCGTCCCTTCCCCCGCCCGCCACGGGCCGCGGCGACATCGACATCGACGAGGAGAGCGACGTGCTGCGTCGCGTGTTCATGACGAGCGGTACCGCCACGGTGGCGGCCGCGTCCCTGAGCCTGGACGGCACCCGCGCGGCTGCCTCCCCGGTCTTCCTGCCCGCGCAGCGCCGGGTCGGCGAGACGGAGGTGGCCGCCGTCGAGAAGGCGGTGCGGCAGATCCGGCTGCTGGACGACCGGCACGGCGGCGACGGGCTCTACCGGCGGGCGGGCCAGCCGCTGCGGGCGGCGTACGCGCTGCTGGACTCCGGGGCCACGACGCGGCGCGCCACCGCGGACCGGCTGCACGCGGGGGCGGGTGAGCTGGCGATCTCGGTGGGGTGGCTGGCCCATGACTCGGGCCGGTTCGACGACGCGCGCTCGCACTACGCGGAGGCGCTCGCCATGGCCCGGCTGGCCGGTGACGCGGCGCTGGAGGCGCACGCGTTCTGCAACGCGTCGTTCCTGGCGCGGGACACGGGGCGGCCCCGGGAGGCGGTCCGGGCGGCGGAGGCCGGACAGCGGGCCGCCCGCGCGCTCGGCTCGCCCCGGCTGCTGGCGCTGCTCGCGCTGCGGGAGGCGGGGGGCCGGGCGGGGCTCGGCGACCGGACGGGGTGCGACCGGGCGATCGGGCGGGCCCGCGCGGCGTTCGAGCGGGGGCCGGCCGCCGCCGATCCGGAGTGGATGACCTTCTTCCGGGACGCCGAGATGGAGCTGCTGGAGGCGCAGTGCTGGTCCGCGCTGGGCGACTGGTCACGGGCGGCCCGGCACGGGCGGCGTGCGGTGGCGCTCCAGGACGCGCACTTCACCAGGAACCTGGCGCTGTACCGGGCGCAGCTGACGGGTGACCTGGCACGGGCGGGCCTGGCCGACGAGGCGGCGGCGACGGGCCACCAGGCGCTGGACCTGCTGGACCGGGTCCGCTCCTCCCGGATCCGGGGAATGCTGGCGGGGGCGGCGCGGGTGCTGGAGCCGCGGGGCGGGGCGGCGGGGGTGGCCACGTTCCTGACCCGCCACGCAGACCGCACCCACCGCTGAGACGTTCCGGGCGCACCCGATCGGGCCCGCCCGGCGCCCGCCGCCCCCACGTCCGGGGCACACCCACCGAACCCGTCCCGGCACCCCCACGTTCCGGGCGCACGCAGCCCGTCCCGGGATGCCAAATCAGGCCCGCCCGGCGCCGGAGTACCTCAAAGGTGCGCCCCACCCCGGCACAAGGGTTCCGTCCTCAAACGCCGGACCGGCTGAACGTGGACGCCCCGGACCGGCTGGAGCGCGGCGCCCCGGACCGGCTGAACATGGGCGCCCCGGACCGGCTGGAACCGCGGCGCCGCGGCTAGTGGTGCAGGTGGCCCGTGTCGTTCCAGCGTTCCACCGCCGGCATCCCGTACGCCCACCCCAGCACCGAGAGCGACGTCGGATCCAGCCTGATCCTGGCCCCGAAGGACACGTCCTCGCCCAGCCACCGCGCGCCCAGCGCCCGCAGGATGTGACCGTGGGCGAAGACCAGGACGTCCCGGTCCGCCGAGCGCGCCCAGTCGACGATCTCGTCGGCGCGGGCGGAGATCTCCGCCGTCGTCTCCCCCTCCGGCACACCGTCGCGCCAGATCAGCCAGTCCGGACGGTCCGCCCGGATCTGCGCCGGGGTCAGCCCCTCGTACGCCCCGTAGTCCCACTCCATCAGCGCGTCCCACGGCTCGGCCCGCTCCCCGAACCCGGCGATCTCGCAGGTCTCGGCGGCCCGGACGAGCGGGCTGGTCCGCACCTCCACCCCGGGGAGCCCCGCCCAGGGCTCCTCGTGCAGCCGTGCGCCGAGCAGCTTCGCGCCCGCGCGGCCGGAGTCGAGGAGCGGGATGTCCGTCCTGCCGGTGTGATTGCCCTGGACGGACCACTGGGTCTGGCCATGCCGGGCGAGCAGGATTCGCGGTGCCATGACGGCTCTCCCTGAAACGGTGGAACGGTGAACAGGTCCCGGACTGCGGTGGCCGGGACGGCGACGGAGGGACGGCGGCACGGCTCCGGGCTCGGTCGAGGGCGGAGCCGATTCGTCCCGCTCCATCATCTCTCACGTGCCCGGCAGGCAACCTCCGGGGCCGTAACCGCGTCCCACCCTGAGCAGTCCTGTTACGCGGCCCGGCCGCGACCGGGAACCGCGTGGGTACGGGGCGTCCGAAAGAGACCCCCCGGGGGGAACGGCGGCTCACGGCCACCGTACGGTTGAACGCCCGCCGTCGGCCGCATGAACATGGGGAGAGCTACCGGATGCCGCACGCCACTGCCGCGCCCGTGCCCGGCCACCGGCCCCGCTGGTGGACGGAACTGCCACTGATCGCGGTGGTGTACGCGCTGTACTCGGCGGGACGGCTCGTGGTCCGCGGCGACGTGTCGACGGCGGTCGACCACGGCCTGGCCATCCTCCGCCTGGAGCAGGCGCTCCACATCAACGCCGAGCACCCGCTCAACCGGCTGCTGACCGATACCCCATCGCTCGGGATACCCGCCGACTTCGCGTACGCCTCCCTGCACTACCTGGTCACCCCGGCCGTTCTCATATGGATGTTCCGGCGCAGGTCGGCCGCCTACCGGGCGGCCAGGACCTGGCTGATGACCTCGACCCTGCTGGGCATGATCGGCTTCACGCTGATGCCGACCTGCCCGCCCCGGCTGCTGGACGCCGGATACGGATTCGTCGACACGATGGCCCAGTACAGCTCGTACGGCTGGTGGGGCACCGGCGCGAGCGCGCCGCGCGGGCTCAGCGGAATGACCAACCAGTACGCGGCGATGCCCAGTCTGCACGTGGGCTGGGCCGTGTGGTGCGGGATCCTGCTGTGGCGCCACGGCCGCCACCCCCTCATACGGGCGGCGGGCATCGCTTACCCGCTGCTGACCACTTTCGTGGTGATGGGCACCGCCAACCACTATTTCCTCGACGCCGTCGCGGGCGCCGCCGTGATGGGCGTCGGAGCACTGCTGACCAGGCCGGTGATGCGGCTGGCCGACCGGGTCAAGGACCGGTTCCGGGCGGCTTCCGCCTCTGTCGCCGCGGCCTCCACGGCGACGAAGTCCCCGATTGTCAGTGCCGGATGCAAGACTTCCGCGGGTGAGCGAATCCCCGGCCAGCGGACCACCTCCGCAGATTCCACCGACACGGCACGAAGCGACGCCGGACGAAGCGACGCGGCAGCAATCGACGCGGTCCGAAGCGACGCGGCGGAGAGCGACGACGCTCCGGCAGCGGCTCGCTGAACTGCGCGGCCCGTCCGTCGCACCGCACCCGCTCGACGCCCGCGCGCTGGCCGCCCTCGCCGCCAACCCCGGCTGCAAACGCCGTGCGCTGCTCGACGGAGCCGGAGTGGACAAGGCCGTCCTGGCCACCGCTCTCGGCTCCCCCGCCCCGTTCGGCCAGTCCCAGTTCGCCTTCATGCGGGGCAACGCGTTCGAGGCGAAGGTCAAGGCCGACGGCGGTACGGAGCTGCTGCGCCTGCTGCACGAACGCCTCGGCGGCGGTGCCGAGGCGCCCGCCGAGGTGCGGGTGCCCGATCTGACGGCGGCCGGGCCCGAGGGCCGCGCCGCGCGCACCGCGCTCGCCCTGCGGGAGGCGACGGCGGCGGGCGGCTGGACGCTGCTGGACCACCCGATGCTGGCCCTGGAGGTGGCGGGATCGCCCGCCTATCTGGAGCCGGACGCGGTGGTGGTGCACCCCGGCGGCCGGTGGACGGTCGTCGAGATCAAGTCCTTTCCCATGATCGACAGTTCCGCCGACGCCGCGAAGGTCGGCGCGGCGGCCCGCCAGTCCGCCGTCTACGTGCTGGCCCTGGAGCGGGTCGCGGCGCTGACCGAGGGTGCCGAGGTCGGGCACCGGGTGCTGCTGGTCTGCCCGAAGGACTTCTCCAACCTGCCGACCGCCTCGGTCGTGGACGTACGCAAGCAGCGCGCCGTCACCAGCCGCCAGCTGACCCGGCTGACCCGCATCGAGGACATCGCGGCGACGCTGCCCGAGGGGACGACGTTCGACCCGGAGTGCTCCCCGCAGGAGCTCGACGCCGCGGTCGAATCCGTCACCGCGGCCTACGCCCCGGAATGCCTGGCCGCGTGCGAGCTGGCCTTCCACTGCCGGGCGAAGTCGCGTGCCGAGGGCGCGGTGGAGTCGCTGGGCCGGAGCGTACGGGGCGAGTTGGGCGGGCTGACGACGGTGGCCGGGGTCCTGGCCGCCGCGGCGGGCAAGGAGGGCGACCCGGCCGACCCCACGGTCGCCGCACTGCGCAGGGCCGCGGCCCTGCGCGCGGAGGCACTGGAGGGCGCGGCCGCATGTCGCTGATCAACACGCTGGCCCGGCTGGAGGCCGTGGAGAGCGGCCGCGCGCAGCCGATGGCCACCGTCCGCCACCGTCATCTCACCGCCGCGCCCCTGGTGCTGGTGCCGCTGACCACCGCCGGTGAGGCGGGCGCCCCGCTGGGGGCGCTGGTCGGGACGGACCGCGAGGCGCCCCGGCTGCTGGCCGTCGCCCAGCCGCGCGACCGGGACCTGCGGTTCGCCTTCCTGGCGGAGCTGGCCGAGGCGGTCCTGCCGCACATCGAGGAGTACGCGGACGTCGTCGAGCCGGCCGAGCGCAACGAGGTCGACCCCGAGACCGGCAAGAAGGTCAAGGTCGAGGTCGAACTGTGCGCGGACGCCGCCCAGTTGATCGTGCCGAGCCGCGCGGGCATCGAGTTCGTACGGCTGCTGGGGCGGTCGATGCGTTTCCGGCGGACCGCCGAGGACGATCCCGACACCCCCTATCCGGCACCCGCACGGGTGCCCCTGCTCGGCCGCTGGCTGACGCACTACGGGGAGCGCGCCCGGGTACCGGGCTCCTCGCTGCTGCTCGCCACCACCGATCTGCTGAACCGGCACTGGGCGACCGGGCAGAGCAGCCTGGAGGACCAGCATCTGGGGGCGCTGCTCGCCTGGATCGACCCGTCGGCGGGCGAGTCGGGGGCCGAGGCGGCGCTCCGTGCTGAGCTGGCGCGGGACCGGGAGGGCCAGTTGCTCTGTCCGCCCGCCGGACCGGCCACCGATCCGGCGTTCGACAACCGGCTGCTGGCACCCGCGATCGAGAAGTACGACCGGGCGCGCACCTCGCTGGCCGCCGCCGAGGACGGGCTCGCGGCGGATGCCCGGCTGGGTGAGCTGAGCTCCGCCGAGCGGGAGATCCGTTCACTGCTGGCCGGGGTGCTGCTGCCCACCTGGGACGCCGTGTGGCGGGGGCTCGATCTGCTGCGGGAGCTGCCCGAGGGGGCCAGGGCCGAGGACCGGTGGACCCGGGACCGCTGGTCGTTCACCGGCCACCGGGACCGGGTGCGCTCCGGTGAGCCGCCGCAGCCGCGCCGGGACGACGCCGTGACGGCGGCACAGAAGCTGGCCTCGCGGGAGACGGCCCAGGCACAGCTGGACGCGCAGGAGGCACTGGACGATCCGCTGGTGCTCGCCGGAAGACGGCTGTCGGGCGAGGCGTTCCTCGCGGAGGTGACCGAGGTGGAGATGGCGTACAGCGAGTCGAAGCGGCCCTCGCCGCGCCCCCTGGTCACCGTCCGTACGGCCGAACGCCCGCACCTGGGCGAGCGGACCAAGGTGTACCGCTCGCTGGACGGCAAGCCGCAGACCGCCGAGTTCGCGGGGTACGCCACCGGGGCTGCCGGGAACGCCGTGGCCACCTCGGACGCCGTGGACGGCGCTATCGGCGGGACGGACGACGCGGGCGAGATCCTGCTGGTGCTGCGGATCCTGGACCGGATGGGGCGGGGCAGGGAACCGGCACCCGGTTCGGTTCCGGAGCCGGGTGACCGGATCGCCTGGACGCTGTTCGAGCACGACCAGCGCGGCGGCCCGAAGCTGCCGGACCCGGAGGAGACCCCGTGGACCCATGGCGGCCCACCGGGCGCGGCCGACGGACTCCGTGAACATCCCGACCCCGTGACCCCCGAGGACCTGCTGTGACGGCCACGTTCGACCCGGGCGCCGCGGCGGCGCGGGCGACCGACGCGATCCTCGGCGACACCCTGCGCGGCACCTCGCGCGGCATCGTGGTGGATTCGCCGCCGGGCGCCGGGAAGTCGACCCTCGTGGTCCGCGCCGCGCTGGAACTGGCCGCCGCGGGGCACCCGTTGATGGTGATCGCGCAGACCAACGCGCAGGTCGACGACCTGGTGGTGCGGCTGGCGGAGAAGGACCCGGGGCTGCCGGTGGGCCGGTTGCACAGCAACGACTCCGACCCGTACGACAAGGTGCTGGACGGGCTGGCGAACGTACGGAAGTCGGCGAAGGCGGCGGATCTGGCCGGGCTCGACGTGGTGATCTCGACGGCCGCCAAGTGGGCGCACGTGAAGAACGTGGAGCCGTGGGGGCACGCGATCGTGGACGAGGCGTACCAGATGCGTTCGGATGCGCTGCTGGCCGTCGCCGGGCTCTTCGAGCGGGCGCTGTTCGTGGGCGATCCCGGCCAGCTGGACCCGTTCTCGATCGTCGGCGCGGACCAGTGGGCGGGGCTGAGCTACGACCCCTCGGCGAGCGCGGTCTCCACGCTGCTCGCGCACAATCCGCAGCTGCCGCAGCACCGGCTGCCGGTGTCCTGGCGGCTGCCCGCGTCGGCCGCGCCGCTGGTGTCGGACGCGTTCTACCCGTACACCCCGTTCCGCAGCGGTACGGGCCACGGGGACCGGCGGCTCTCGTTCGGGGTCGCGTCGGACGGTTCGGGCCCGGACCGGGTGCTGGACGAGGCGGCGGAGTCCGGCTGGGGGCTGCTGGAGCTGCCGGCCAGGCACACCCCGCGCACCGACCCGGAGGCGGTACGGGCGGTGGCCCTGGTGGTGCGCCGGATGCTGGACCGGGGCGGCGTCGCGACGAGCGAGCGGTCAAAGGACCCGGTCCCGGTGACGGCGGACCGGGTCGCGGTCGGCACGGCCCACCGCGATCAGGCGGCGGCGGTCCGGGCGGCCCTGGTGGAGCTGGGCGTCACGGGGGTGGCGGTGGACACGGCGAACCGGCTCCAGGGCCGCGAGTTCGATGTGACGGTGGTCCTGCATCCGCTGTCCGGACGCCCGGACGCGACCGCCTTCCACCTGGAGACGGGCCGGCTGTGTGTGCTGGCCTCGCGCCACCGGCACGCCTGTGTCGTGGTGTGCCGCGAGGGCGTGGCGGACCTGCTGGACGAGCATCCGTCGACGGAGCCGGTGCAGCTGGGGGTCACGGTGAAGTTCCCGGACGGGTGGGAGGCGAACCACGCGGTGCTGGCACATCTGGCGGAACACCGGGTCCGGTGGCGGCCCTGACGGACGGCGTACGCCCACGCCCCGGCCCCGGGGCGGGAAGCCCCCTTGCGCGGGGCTGGACAATGGAGGGTGGCCGTCCGGCCGCCCGAAGGAGGGACACCCCATGGCACAGCCCGAGCGGAACGAGCGGCAGAGGCTGCGTCCCGCGCCGCTGCTCTTCGAGCCGTCGGAGGCGGCAGCCGATCCCGAGCACTTCTTCGACCTGGAGTCGTTGGAGGACCCGAAGGACCTGCTGGCCCGCGCGACCGAGCTGACGCATGCCTTCCGGGCGGCGACCGACCGGGCGGTCGAGTTCCAGGCGATGGCCGCCGCCCAGCTGGCCGACCCGCGCCGGTTCGACCGGCTGACGGTGACGGATGTCGCCGAGCGCGCGGAGTGGACCGAGGACTACGCCAAGAAGATGATCGAGTTCGGCCGGTCCCTGCTGAACACCCCGAGGCCCTGACCGGACCCCCGGAAGCCCTCCTGACCGGACATTCCGCGGCGCTGACCGGCCTGGGGCACGGTCGCTTTCGTTGACTTCGGGTACGACCCCTGGCATATGCCGTCGGGCAAGATACTCGCTCGCCTCCCACCATGTCCCAGTTTTGGCAACTCTCGGAATCGATCTCGTCACTCCCGGTAGACCTGGGTCCATGAGCGCTTGGCTGAAAGACGAAACGACCCTGCAGGCCGGTGCCACCCCGCACCACGGCGTCGACATCTTCGCCCTGCTGCGGGACCAGGCCACCCATCACACCGCACAGGTCACCGCGGCCGGCGCCGCGTGGCTGGCCGGGGCCACGGCCTATCCGCGCAGCACGCTCTCCCAGTGGGAAGCCCGTCCCGGCTCGCCCGGCGTACTGCCGTGCGGCTCCGCGTTCGACGTGGTGAACGTTCCCGCGCTGTTCGGCCGCCGGATGCTGGAGCAGCTCTGGGCCGAGGGGCCGGGCTCCGGACCGGTCGCCACGCACCGGGGCCGGATGATGCTGTTCACGGCCCCCGGAACGGCCCAGCGGCTGCCCTCGCTGCTGGCCTGGGAGGAGTGGGGCACCGGGGGGCCCGAGCAGCGCCGGGGGCAGGAGAGGACCGTCCCGCCACTGCTCTGTCACGGCACCGGCGACGCGGTGACCGTCCCACCCCTGACCTGCACTTCCACCCACTCCGGGCCCCGCTGGGTGGTCGCCCCCGACACCCGTAGCCCATGGCTCCCCGGACCGGACGTCATGCTCTGGGCCTGCGTACGGGTGGGCCGGTCGGCACCCCTGGCGGCCGACGGGAGTTCGATTTTTCCTCCGGCCGATCAGGATGCTAATGTCTACGACGTCACCAGGCGCCGTTAGCTCAGTTGGTTAGAGCAGCTGACTCTTAATCAGCGGGTCCGGGGTTCGAGTCCCTGACGGCGCACAGACGGAAGAAGCCCCCTCGCGAGAGCGAGGGGGCTTCTTCGTGCGCCCGGCGGAAGCCGTGCGGAAGCGACGCGGCCCGAGGGGGACGCCCCTTACGCACCGGTGGTGATCCGGACCGTCCAGGAGCCCGACGGGGTGCGGTCGGCGACCTCGACTCTGGTCCGCTCGCCGGGCACGGTGAATGTCTCGCCGACCCCGAGCGGGGCGTCGGCGAGCGGCGGGTAGACCGACCGGTCCCAGCAGGACTGGGTGTCGGGGTGGGTGTCGATCACCTCGACCGGGCCGCCGCCGGACGGTGTCTCGTTGCGGATCCGGTAGATCAGGACGCCCTCCGAACAGGTCGCGCTGTCGTTGCCGACGGCGCTGCGCGCCTCGATGGCCAGCGCGCTGCCCTCGCCCGTCCTGACGACGGCGAGCCGGGTCCCGACGGACCCGGCGGGCACCGGGGCGGCGGCGATGGGTTCCAGGGTGAGATCGGCCGTTCCCTGGACACAGACCACCTGGCGCCGGTCGAGCCAGCCCAGCTTCCACTTGTGCCAGCCGAACAGGTCCGGCGCCAGTCCGAACTGGCTGCCCATGACGTCCCAGTCGCCGACGTAGGTGTCCCAGTCGCCCTTGCCGTCCGTGGGCCGGTGGTAGAGGTCGGCGAGGTCGAAGACGTGCCCGGTCTCGTGCGCGAGGACATTGCGGTCCGGCGGGTGCTGCTCGAAGACGGTGACGACGCGCCTGATGTCCGTGCCGTCGGCGCGCAGCGGCCGGTCGAAGTTGACGACCTTGGTGGCGTCGGAATCGACACCGGGAGCGTCCGGATCGGCGACCAGATAGACGATGTCGTACGCGGAGAAGTCGACGTCGTCGTCGGCGGCGGCGATCGCGTCGCGCAGGTAGGCGGTGCGCCGCCCCGAGTCCCAGTCACGCTGTATCCCGTAATGGGCGGAGGGGTGCGGCATCCGCGTCCATCGCCGCTGCGGGTGCGGGCGGAGGGTGAAGGTGCCGTAGCTGGCGCGCTCGAAGAAGTGCGTGGTCGCGGGGAAGTGGTCGGCGGCCAGCATCTCCGGAGTGACGGCGGGCTCGGAGTCCGGGAACGAGAGGAAGATCATGACGGCGTCCAGGCCGCGGTCGGGGCGCGGATAGGCGCCGTTCCAGTTGTCCAGCCCCAGCGAGTGGTGCGCCGCCGTCCGGGGCAGTGCGCACGGGCCCGCGTCGCCCGTGGCGGCCTGGGCGGGGCCCGCGACCAGAGACGTGGCGGCAAGCGCCATGAGGGAGGTCAGAGCGGCCGCCACACTGCGCAGACTCGGCCTTTCCACTCCCCCGGGTCTGTGCTGACGCGGCACATCTACCTCCGGATGGGGAAATGCGGGACACCTCGACCACCCTGTGCCGGTTCGGAGCCGTACGCCCAGTTGTGCTGCCCCACTCGGGTCAGGGACCGACCGGCCGCACCCCTTCACGGACAGTCACCTTTGGTCAATCCATTGACGTGAAATAACAGATCCGCACAGAAGAGATCACGAGCAGACAAACCGGATCGACGGCGAACAGGGGAACACCCTGTGGACACGGAGCCCGCCACGGTGGACTGGCTGGAACGCCCGCCGCGCCACCCTCTATGCTTCACCACGTTTTCCCGCGTGGTTTCCGCCCCTCACCCGGGCCCTCCACCCGGCGCCCTGTCCGACCCACCTGTTCACGACGACCTTCACAGCGGGAGCGAGCGGTGAGCGGAACCTCCGAAGGGCCGAGGCCCACGGCAGGCCCAGCAGCCCCCGACCCCACGCCCCTTTCCGTCACGGAGCGTGACGCGGCGGAACCCGCGGCCTCGGACACGGTGGCACCCACGGCCTCCGAGCTGCGCGACTACCGCGCCGCGTTCCGGGTCGCCACCATGCCCATGGCCGTGGTCGACGCGCGGGGCCAGGTCGTCAGCGCCAACGACGCGCTGGGCGGACTGCTGGGCACCGCCCCGTCGGCCCTGGCCGCGCAGCCGGCGGCCGACCTGGTCGACCTCGCAGCGGACGGCCACATCTGGCACGCGTACCGCGAGGTGCTGCTCGGCCGGCGCTCCCGGTTCCGCTGCACCCGCCGGCTCAAGCATCCCGACGGGCGCCCGCTGTGGGCCGAGATCACCGTCGTACCGATGCACGGGGCGGAGATCTCGGAGGGGGCGGATATCTCGGACGGGGCGGGGAGTCCGTACGGGCCGGGGACCTTGTCCGGGCCGGGGACCTCGGAGACGGCGGAGGGCTCGGACGCGGCGGAGACCTCGGACGGGGCGGAGGGCTCGGACGGGGGCACCGTCGGCCGGATGCTGATGTCGGTCGCGGACGTCAGCGACCGGCACGAGCTCCACAAGCGGCTGCGCCACCTCCAGATGCACGACCCGGTGACCCGGCTGCCCAACCGGACCCTGTTCTTCGAGCGGCTCTCGACGGCCCTGGAGACCCCGTACCAGGACGACACACTGCCCCGGCACGGCCGGATCGGGCTCTGCTACCTCGACCTGGACGGGTTCAAGGCGGTCAACGACACCCTGGGCCACCGGATAGGCGACCGGCTGCTCGCGGCCGTCGCCGGGCGGCTCACCGACTGCGCCGGGAGCGAGACCCGGCACCGGGGCGGCAGCCCTCTGGTCGCCCGGCTGGGCGGTGACGAGTTCGCGATCCTGGTGGAGGACTCCTCGGGCACGGAACAGCTCACCGATCTCGCCCACGCGCTGCTCGTCGCGATCCAGCAGCCCTTCGACCTGGCCGGGCAGCGGCTCTCGGTCTCCGCGTCGATCGGGGTGGTGGAACGGGCCACGGCCGGTACCTCGCCCACCGGTCTGATGCAGGCCGCCGACACCACGCTGTACTGGGCCAAGGCGGACGGCAAGGCCCGCTGGACCCTCTTCGACCCCGAGCGCAACGCCCACCGCATGACCCGCCAGGCGCTCGCCTCGACGCTCCGGCCCGCCGTGGAGCGCGGTGAGTTCACCCTGGAGTACCAGCCGCTGGTCGGGATGGCCGACGGGGTCGTCCACGGGGTGGAGGCCCTGATCCGGTGGAACCATCCGCGGTTCGGGGTGCTGGCACCGAACCGGTTCATCGCGATCGCCGAGGAGGACGGCTCGATCGTCCAGCTCGGCCGGTGGGTGCTGCGCACCGCGTGCCGGCAGGCGCGGCACTGGCAGCTGGACCACCCGGACGCGCCGCCGCTGTTCATCAGCGTCAACGTCGCCGTACGGCAGGTCTGGGACTCCGATCTGGTCGCCGATGTGGCCGAGATCCTGGCCGACACCGGACTGGAGCCGGGGCTGCTGCAACTGGAGCTGACCGAGTCCGCGGTGATGGGCTCGGCGGGCCGCCCGCTGCGGGCCCTCCAGGAGCTGAGCGACATGGGCGTACGGATCGCCATCGACGACTTCGGCACCGGCTATTCGAACCTCGCCTATCTGAGCCGGCTGCCCGTCTCCGTACTGAAGCTGGACGGTTCCTTCGTCCGGGGCTTCCGTTACGACGACGGCACCCACCCCAGCCCCGCCGACGAGACGATCGTCGAGGCGATGGTGCAGTTGGCGCACCGGCTGGGGCTGACCGTCACCGCGGAGTGCGTGGAGACGGCGGGGCAGGCGGAGCGGCTGCGCAGGATCGGGTGCGACACCGGGCAGGGGTGGCTGTACTCGCGGGCGGTCGCGCCGGAACAGATCGCCGGGCTGATCGGTGCGCGACCCCTGCCGTAAGCCCCGTGAGCCCCATGCACCCCGCGAGCCCCGTGCGCGACCCGACCGTCGTCCCGGTCCCGGTCGCGCACGGGCCTGCGTCTGCGTCTGCGTCTGCGTCTGCGTCTGCGTCTGCGTCTGCGTCTGCGTCCAGGATCAGGCGGGCAGCCCGTACGCGTCCGCGATCAGGTCGTAGCTGCGCAGCCGGGCGTCTCCGCCGTGGGCGTTGGCGGTGATCATCAGCTCGTCGGCGCCGGTGCGCTTGGCCAGGTCGTCCAGGCCGGTGCGGACCTCGTCCGCGGTGCCGTGGATGACGTTGGAGAGCCAGCTGTCGACGAACTCCCGCTCCATGGGGCTGAAGGAGTACGCCTCGGCCTCCTCGGGGCTCGGGATGAGGCCCGGCCGGCCGGTGCGCAGCCGCACCATCGACAGGGCGCCGGTGAGCACCTGGCGGCGGGCCTCGCGCTCGTCGTCGGCGGCCAGCGCCGAGACACCGATGAGGGCGTACGGGGCGTCGAGCACGGCGGACGGCTTGAAGGACTCCCGGTAGAGGTCCAGGGCGGGCACGGTGTTCTGGGCCGAGAAGTGGTGGGCGAAGGCGAACGGCAGCCCGAGGACACCGGCCAGCCGGGCACTGAAGCCGGAGGAGCCCAGCAGCCACACGGGCGGGCGCCCGGCGGACTGCACCCCGCCGGGCGCGGTGGCCTGGACCGGGCCGGGCACGGCGTGGATCCGGGCGTACGGGTGACCGTCGGGGAAGTCGTCGTCGAGGAACCTGATCAGCTCGGCGAGCTGCTGCGGGAAGTCGTCGGCGCCCTCGCCGAGCCGCTCGGTGCGGCGCAGCGCGGCGGCGGTCGCGCCGTCCGTGCCGGGGGCGCGACCCAGGCCCAGGTCGACGCGGCCGGGGGCCATGGCCTCCAGCGTGCCGAACTGTTCGGCGATGACGAGCGGGGCGTGATTGGGCAGCATCACGCCGCCGGAGCCGAGCCGGATGCGCTCGGTGTGGGCGGCGAGGTGCGCCAGGATCACGGCCGGGGACGACGAGGCGACGCCCGGCATGGAGTGGTGCTCGGCGACCCAGAAGCGGTGGAAGCCGCGGCGCTCGGTCAGCTTGGCGATCTCCACGCTGGTGCGCAGGGCCTGGGTCGCGGTGCGGCCCTGCCCCACGGTCACCAGGTCGAGCACGGACAGGGGCACGGAGGCCGTTCCGCCTGCGGTGCCGCGAATCTCGTCGCCTCGGATCTCGTCCACGTGTCGGCCTCTCCCGGTGGTGCTGATGTGTCTGCGGAAGAATGCAACAGGAGGATGGCTCCGCTTATTCCTCGGGGACGGCGCCGCCGCCCCTCGGCCCGGCGCCCGGACCTGGGGACGGGCCGGCGGGCGGGGCCTGCGGACAGGGCCGGGATACGGGGCCGGCCGGGAAACGGCGTCCTACTCCCGGACCTCGATTCCCTTCTGGTCCCATGTCCCCGGCGGGGGTACGCGGGTGGCGAAGAGTGTGCCGAGCTCGGGGGACCAGGCCCGGCGGTCCGCCAGCCGCAGCCCTTCCCAGACCGCCACCTGGCTCGCCGTGAGGACCGGTTTGCCGAGGAGTTCCTCCAGCTCGGGAATGTACGCGGCGGTGTGCAGGGCCGTGTCCGGGAACAGCACCACCTCCGCGTCCGGGTGGTCCCCGGCGACGGCCAACCGCTTCACCAGTTCCGCGTCCTCGCCGCCGGGCCCGTCGGCGGCCGGGATGCCGCCGCCCGGACCGGCGACCACGTCGACGCCGCCGGCCTTCAGGAAGCCGGTGAAGAGCCCGGCGATGTCCTCGGGGTAGGTCGCGGCCACCGCGACCCGTCCGGCGCCCAGCTCCCGTACCGCGTGGACGAAGCCGAAGGAGGTGCTGGAGGCGGGCAGACCCGCGGCGCGGGCGAGGGCGGCGGTCTGTTCGTGGGCGCCCTCCCAGCCGTACACGAAGCTTCCCTCGGCGCAGGCCCAGACAAGCGCTTCGGCACCCGCCAGGCGCAGCTCCTCCACCCCGGCGTCGAGCCGGCCCGGTGCGCCCATGTCCCGCAGGCGGTCGACACGCCGGGTGTCCTCGCCGGTGTCGGTGTGGAACAGCGGCAGTCTGATGTCGCTGTCGAGCATGATCTCGATGCGCTGGAAGTCGCCCTCGGCCGAGTGGCCCGGGTAGAGAAGTCCTACGGTCGTCATGTCCACCCTTCCTTTTCGTCCCGGAACGCGTGACCGGTCACGGGTGCCCCGGCCTCTTCCCAGTATTCCCCCGGTGCGTCATCGGGGCGGCCGTACCGGGTCTGACCAGGGCGAACCCGGTAGGCCCTGTTGACGGCGGCAGGTTCGGATGCGAGCGTGGTCAATCCGCACATC
Source organism: Streptomyces sp. NBC_01237 (assembly GCF_035917275.1). Taxonomy (NCBI): domain Bacteria; kingdom Bacillati; phylum Actinomycetota; class Actinomycetes; order Kitasatosporales; family Streptomycetaceae; genus Streptomyces; species Streptomyces sp. NBC_01237. Next base: position 3,115,603 of record NZ_CP108508.1, read on the forward strand.
TCAGACGTTGCGAAGCGGCTGCCCACTGATGCCAGAGCCCGTGCTCCTCGTTCTCGACTCCGACCCGCCCCCGCGCCTCGGCCGGCTGACCGGCCGGGTCGGCGTCCGGTACGCGGACGAGCGGAGCCTGGCCGCGCAGCTCCCCCTCGCCGATGTGCTGCTGGTCTGGGACTTCACCTCCGACGCCGTCCGTGCCGCCTGGCCGGGCGAGGGACCGCGGCCCCGCTGGGTGCATACGGCGAGCGCGGGTGTGGACCGGCTGCTCTGCCCTGAACTGGCCGCGTCCGACACCGTGGTCACCAATGCGCGGGGCATCTTCGAGCGTCCGATCGCCGAGTACGTGGCGGGGCTGGTGCTCGCCTTCGCCAAGGACCTCCCCGGCACCCTGGATCTCCAGCGGCAGCGACACTGGCACCACCGGGAGGGGCAGCAGATCTCCGGATCACGGGCGGTCGTCGTGGGCGCCGGGCCGATCGGGCGGGAGATCACGAAGCTGCTGCACGGTCTCGGTGTGCGGGTCGCGCTGGTGGGGCGTACGGCGCGGCGGACGATCCACGGCCCGGAGGACCTGGACCGGCTGACCGCCCGTGCGGACTGGGTGATCTGCGCGGCACCGCTGACGGAGTCGACGCGCGGGATGTTCGGCGCGCGCTTCTTCGGGCTGATGCAGCCGTCGGCACGGTTCATCAACGTCGGGCGCGGTCCGATGGTCGTCGAGGGTGAGCTGACGGACGCGCTGCGCAAGCGGTGGATCGCGGGTGCGGCGCTGGATGTCTTCCAGGAGGAGCCACTGGGGCCGGACAGTCCGTTGTGGGACGTGCCGGGGCTGCTGATCTCGCCGCACATGAGCGGGGACACGGTCGGCTGGCGGGACCGGCTGGGTGAGCAGTTCGTGCGGATGTACGAACTGTGGGCGGACGGGCAGCCGTTGCCGAACGTGGTGGACAAGAGGCGTGGCTACGTCCCCTCCCCCGACCTGAACCAGGGCGACGCGCCCCGCACCTGACGAGGACGACGACACGGGACGAACCGGGCGGACCGGCCGACCGGGCGGACCGCCTCCGATGACGGTCAGTCATGAACCGTGCCGCTCCGGGGGATACGCCCCGCACACCCCTCGTCGCCCTCCGCCCCCAACAGGGCACGGGAAGGTCACCCTCCGGCCGCTTTTCGGTTACATGCGACCTCTTCCTGCATAGACGTACGGGATCGGGCAGGCGTTCACCCTGTCCGGACTGTCCGAGCCCTCCAGGAGATTGCGAACCATGGCTGACTTCCCGAACCTTTCCCGCCGGGGCTTTCTCCATCGATCGGCGGCCGTGGGCGGACTGCTCGTCGTGCCGGGTCTGCTGGCCGCGTGCAGCAAGACGGACGCCGGGGCCACGGACGGCGAGGGCGCGCTCGACAAGCTCCGCAAGCAGGGCTTCGTCCGGGTCGCGTACGCCAATGAGGCCCCGTACGGCTATCTGGAGGGCAAGGAGCTCAAGGGCGAGGCGCCCACCCTGCACCGGGAGATCTTCAAGGCGCTCGGCGTCGACGAGCTGAAGCCGACCCTCTCGGAGTGGGACGGACTGATACCCGGGCTCCAGGCGGGGAAGTACGACGTGGTGAGCGCGGGCATGGCGATCACCCCGGAGCGCTGCGCGAACGCCCTTTTCTCCGAACCGGAGTTCATCTCCCCGACCGCCCTGATGGTCAAGAAGGGCAACCCGAGGAAGATCACCGATCTGGCCTCCGCGAAGGCCGCCGGGATCACCGTCGGGGTGATGTCGGGTGCGGTCGAGGGCTCGTACGCCAAGGGTGCGGGCATCGCCGAGAGCAAGATCAAGTCGCTCCAGAAGCCGCAGGACGGCGCGGACGCCGTCAAGGGCGGCCGGATCGACGCCTTCCTGCTGACCGGCATCTCGCTGCGCTGGCTGGCGAAGACCAACCCCGCCACCGAGGTCACCGAGGCGTTCGTCCCGGAGCTGGACGGCAAGCAGCAGTTCTCACCGGGCGGCGCGGTGTTCCGCCAGGGCAACGAGGATCTGCGGGACGCCTTCAACCGCGAGCTGAAGAAGATCGTCGCGGACAGGTCCCGCTATGTGAGCCTCCTCCAGGAGTACGGCTTCGGGGCGACCGAGATCCCGCCGGCCACGCTGAAGACCGCGGATCTGTGCAAGGGCTGACGGGGCGGACCACTGCATGAGTGACTTCTTCTCCACTCTCGTCGATGAGTTCCCGCAGGTCCGCGCGGGTCTGTGGGTGACCCTCCAGGCCACCGTGCTGGGCTCCCTGCTGGCTCTCGCCCTGTCCTTCCTCCTCGGTCTGATGGCGGGCAGCCGGCTCCTCCTGGTGCGCGGCACCTCCCGCGTCGTCGTGGAGTTCTTCCGCGGCACCTCCCTCTACATCCAGCTGTTCTGGCTCTACTACGCGATGCCGCCGCTGACCGGGTACGAGCTGACGCCACTGCTCTGCGGGGTCGTCGCCTTCGGCCTCAACTACGGGGCCTACGGCTCCGAGATCGTGCGCGGCGCCATCAACTCCGTACCGCGCGGGCAGTACGAGGCGGCCCTCGCGCTCAACCTCAGCCCGGCCCGGCGGATGCGGAAGGTGATCCTGCCGCAGGCGTGGGTGCAGATGATCCCGTCCTTCACCAATCTGCTGATCCAGCTGCTGAAGTGCACCCCGCTGCTGTGGCTGATCTCCGCGGCCGACCTGATGACCGTGATCCAGCAGCTGCGCGACCGCACCGGTGAGACCCTTACCGCGTATCTGACCCTGCTGGCCGCCTACTTCGTCTTGGCCTACGCGCTGACCCTGCTGATGAACCTGCTGGAGCGGACCGCCAAGCGGCGGCTCGGGCTCCGGACAGGCGCGGACAGCCTGCTCAAGAGCCGCAGCGCGACCACCACCGCCGTCGGAGGTGCCCGGTGAACGGCTTCGACTGGAACGCCGCCATGGACGTCCTTCCCCTGGTGCTCGAAGGTTTTGAGGTCACCCTGCTCGCGACCGTGCTCGGCACCCTCGTCGCGGCGGTCCTGGGACTGGCCGTCGCGGTGGCCGGACGGGCCCCGAGCAGGTTCGTGACGGTCCCGGTACGGGTCGTCATGGAGTTCGTCCGCTCCACCCCGCTGCTCGTCCAACTGGTGGGGGCCGCCGCCCTGTTCACCTCGGTGGAGCCGCTGACCATCGGGATCGCGGTGCTGGGCGTCCACTACGCCGCGTACACCTCCGAGGTGTACCGGGCCGGGATCGACGGCGTGCCCGAGGGCCAGTGGGAGGCGTGCCGGGCGCTGTCGCTGTCGCCGCGGCGGACCTGGCAGGCCGTGATCCTGCCGCAGGCGGTGCGCAATGTGCTGCCGGCCCTCGGCAACTACGCGATCTCGATGTTCAAGGAGACCCCGTTCCTCGCCGTGATCATGGTGCAGGAAATGGTCTTCGAGGCCCGGAAGTACGGGGCCGACCACTTCGCGTACACCGAGGCGTTCACGCTCGCGGGCCTGGTCTTCCTGGTCGCGAGCTACCCCACGTCGCTGTTGATGAGAAAGCTGGAGAAGCGCCTTGGCCACTGAACCCCTGCCCACCGAACCGCTCCCCCTCGGCCCTCTCCCCGTACGGAAGACCACGGCCGCGGCCCCCGAGGACACCGCCCCGGTGATCCCGGACACCGCCCGTCCGCTGGTCCGCTTCGACAACGTGGTGAAGCGGTACGGCGACCATGTGGTGCTGGACCGGCTGGACTTCACCGTGGAGCGCGGCGAGCACGTCACCCTGATCGGCCCCAGCGGCTCCGGCAAGACGACGATCCTGCGGCTGCTGATGACGCTGGAGAAGGTCAGCGACGGGGTGATCTGGGTGGACGGCTCCCCGCTGTCCCATGTCCGCGCCCCGGACGGTTCGCTGCGCCCGGCCGGTGAGAAGCAGCTGCGCGAGTCCCGCAAGAAGATCGGGATGGTCTTCCAGCAGTTCAACCTCTTCCCCAACATGAAGGTGCTCCAGAACATCACCGAGGCGCCCATCAGCGTGCTGGGCAAGGACCGCGACGAGGCGGAGGCCCGCGCCCGCGAGCTGCTCGACCTGGTCGGGCTGTCCGGGAAGACCGACGCGCACCCCTCCCAGCTCTCCGGCGGGCAGCAGCAGCGGGTGGCCATCGCGCGGGCGCTCGCGATGGAGCCGGAGATCCTGCTGCTCGACGAGGTGACCTCGGCGCTCGACCCGGAGCTGGTGGCCGGGGTGCTGGAGCTGCTGGGCGACATCGCCAGGAACACCGACATCACCATGGTCTGTGTGACCCACGAGATGAATTTCGCCCGGGACGTCTCCAAGAAGGTGCTGATGTTCGACGCGGGCCGGGTGGTGGAGGCCGGTTCGCCGGAAAAAATCTTCACCGCCCCGGAGCACGAACGTACGCGCGAGTTCCTCAACGCGGTCCTGTGACCTCGCCATTGAGGTGCCGATCGTGACTCTGGCATATGCCATACGGGTGCGCCCCAGCTGACAGCGCCGGGGCGCATCCGCGAACTCGTCAACGGCCGCCCATCAAGGGCTTCTTGGCCGCTATCGTGGGGCGAAAGCTTGCGGTCACAACCTGGTAGGGGGAAACCGTGGCGTTGAAGCCCGAGCCGACCGCACCGTTCCACTCGGTGCAGTACGCCCTGCGCGTGCTCGAAACGGTCTCCAAGCACGGCGACGGTGTGACCGACGCCCAGATCTCCCGCGAGACGGGACTGCCCGCCGGGCACCTCGCCTCGCTGCTCCTGACCCTGCGCCGCGAGGGGTACGTCGAGCAGATCGCCGACGGCGCCTATGCCGTCGGCGCCGCGCTGCTGCTGCTCGGCTCCGGGGCGGCCCGCCGCCAGGCACTGGAGACCAAGCTCCAGGAGACCCTGATGCAGCTGCGCGACTCGGTCGGCGCGGCGGTCTACTTCAGCAGGTACGTCGACGGGGAGATCCGGGTCACCCAGGTGGCCGACGGTCCCCTGACTCCCGCGGTCAACGAGTGGGTGGACTTCCGCTCCTCGGCGCACGCCAGCGCGGTCGGCAAATGCCTGCTGGCCCAGCTCGACCAGAACGGCCGCCGCGACCACATCTCCCGGCACCGGACGCCCCGGCTCACCTCGCGGACGATCACCAACGAGAAGGTCCTCTTCTCCAAGCTGGACGCCCAGCCGGCGACGGTCCCGGTGCTGGACCTCCAGGAGTACGCCGTGGGCACGGTCTGCGCGGCGGTACCGCTGACGGCCGGGTCGGCGGCGGGCTGTCTGGCGCTGTCCCTGCCGGTCGAGGACGCCCACCGGCTGCGGTCGGCGGCGGAGACACTGAACCGGCGGGCGGCACCGGTGCTGCTGTCGATGGCGCTGTAGGCGACTCCGCACACGGCGGGGCGGCGGCTCCGCGGGCCCGGCGGGCGCGTGTCATCAGCACCCCTGGAGACCAGGTATTATTTTCGAGTCAGCAGGCGCCGTTAGCTCAGTTGGTTAGAGCAGCTGACTCTTAATCAGCGGGTCCGGGGTTCGAGTCCCTGACGGCGCACAGACACCACACTGGGTGCTCTCCGTATCACGGGGAGCACCCAGTGTGTTTTTCGTGGTCGGCAGGTCCATCAGGAGTGCCGCCCGCGCGGCAGCGTGGGCACCCCTCACGGCCCCGCACAGTAACCGGTCAGGCGTCAGAACTTGACGTCCGAGCAGGCGTAGAACGCGTTGGTGGTGTCCGCGACGTTCCAGACGGCGAGGATGATGTGCTTGCCGGTCTTCTGGGTGGGGATCGTGCCCTGGTGGGTCAGCGTCGCCGGAGGCTGCTGATTCCCGTACGGCACGGTCATGAACGGCTGCGATTCCAGGGCGGCCCGGGTGAGGGGCTTCGTGGAGTCCCAGCCGTCCTTGGTGATGTAGTAACGGAAGTCGCTCGTCGAGTGACGGGCGGTGAACTGCCAGCGGAAGCTGTAACCCTGCCCGCCGGTGACCTGGGTGGCGGGCCAGTTGCCGCCGCGCGGGTCGTCCAGCTGGGAGAAGGTCCCGTTGCCACCCGAACAGATCTTGCCGTCAGCGGGACCCGCCGCCGGGAAGCCCTTGGGCCCCTCGACGCTCTGCGGCTCCCACTGGATGTTGCCGCAGCCGGTGACCGTGCCGTTGGCACAGAGCTTCTGACGGCTGATGGGGGAATCCGTATAGCCGTGGCTGCTGGCGCTGCTGGTAGCGAGCACCGAAGCACCCGCGATCGCCAGGCCGACCACGGCCGCGCTTGCCCTTTTCCGCATTGCTGTCGCTCCTCAAGAACGTGGGGGATGTTCCATGAGCACTGCTCGACTGCTGCGCGCGTGTCGTGCGGTCTAGACCAAGGTCTAGATTATTGACGCGACGTGAACATGTCCAGACCAATGAGCGTCGGATTCCGAATCGCCGCCCCGACGGTGTCCTGAGCCCCTCAGGCCCCGTCCCCACCGCTGCGGCCGGTGTAGAAAGCCACCGTCAGATCCTTGACCAGCGCCTTCCGTTCGTAGTCGTCGAGCTCCACGATGCCCCGTGAGGTCAGCCGGTTGACCGTGTCGTCGACCGCGTCCACGACCGAAGTCAGCACACTGTCGCGGTGCTTCGCGTCGATCGCGGCCACCCGGCGCCGCTGCATCGCCGCCGCGACCTCGGGGGCGTACTCGATCCCGGTCGGCTGCGCGGAGTAGACCTCGATGCCCACGGGCTCGCAGTCCGCCTTCAGCATCCGGGTCAGCGCGTCGCCCACCGCCTCCGCGTCGCGCAGGGTCGGGGCGTCCTCGTGGAACGCGTCGGCGGGCAGCTGCGAGAGGACCCGGGCCATGGCGGCCTCGACCTGCTCGCGCAGATACTCCTCGTGGTCGGCGACCCCGAGGGCGGCCCGCACGGTGTCCTTGATCCGCCAGACGACCAGGACGACGACGCGCAGCGCCGTACCGTTCGCGTCCACGGCGCGCAGCGACTCACTGCGCCAGTGCCGCAGCCGTACGTCGACGCGGCGGCGCAGCAGCAGCGGGGAGACCCAGAGCAGGCCGGTGCGCCGGACGCTCCCCCGGTAGTCGCCGAAGAGGGTCAGCACCCAGGCGTACCCGACCCGTCCGCGGCCGAGACCGCCGAGCGCGAAGAGCACCACGGTCACCAGGAGGGCGAGCACCGCCCAGGCTCCGATGCCGATGCCGTGGTACGGGCGGGAGCCGAGGCCGAGCCGGGCGAGCGCGGCGGCGGGCAGCGCCCCCACCCACCACAGGGTGGCGAGGCCGGCCGCGAGCCCGGCGGCCCCGGTGAGCAGCGCGGCCCAGCCGGGCAGTACCGGGCCGGGCCGCTCGGCGAGCCGCGGGTCGCCGAGCGGGGAGGGCCGGGTCGGCGCCTGCACCTGGGCCCGCGCGTGCGCCGGGGCCCGGGGCGCACGCGGCTCGGGCGGACGCCGCACACCGGGGGTCCGCTCCGCGTGGGACGGGCGCCCCGCCACCGCCGCCGGGAGCGTGGCGGCGCCGGTGTCCTCCCGCTCGTCGCGGAAGAGCAGGTGCACGGGGATGGAGGCGGTGGTCTCGTTGGCGATGACCGAGTGCCGGCGGCCCGCCTCCCGGCGGGAGTCGCCGGCGGCGGCGGGCAGGGTCACGGGGGTGATCCCGGTGTCCGGCCCCCCGCCGCCGCGGCCGAACGGACCGTCAGCACCCCGTACCGGTACGGAGACCGTGGCCGACACCGCCCCGAGGGCGGACGCGACAGCCCTTCCGGGCGCCGTCGCCGCCCCGGGCACGACGGCGCCTCCCCGGACGACGGCACCTCCGGCGGCGACGGACCCTCCGGGGGCGAGGTCCAGCACGAGATCCAGACCGGGGCCGTCGGCGTCGGGGGCGGTGCGGGCGGTGTCGGAGCCGTCGGTGCGGGCGGGGGACGTCGGGGACGCCTGGCCCTCGGTGGGCCAGGGGAGCGCCGAGCCCGCCGGGGAGGGAGCCGCCCCCGGGCCCCGCGGCGCGGGCCGGGGCTGCCCGGACCGTTCCGGCTGCCCGGAGGGGCGGGCTGGCCGCGGGTGGTTCTCGTCTGCGTTCACCGGTTCCCGTTCCTTTCCGTTCTCCGGGGGCCCGGAGCTGTCCGACACCGTGGGTCGCATTCCCGCCTCCGTCATGTCCGTTCCGTCATGTCCGATCCATCACGCGAAGGGATCCGTCACGCGAAGAGCCGGCGCCAGGTCTCCGGCCCGGGGTAGCCGTCGGCCGCGCCGCCGCGCCAGCCCTGCGCCCGCTGGAACGCCTCGACGTTGCGGCGGTCCGCCTCGCCCCAGCCCGGCCCCGGTCCCGACACGTAGTGCTTGCCGTAGCCCTTCTTCACCAACTGTTTGCCGAGCCTGTCGACATGGCTGCTGGACCGACCCGGCTGGAAATAGGCGCGTCCGGGGAACGGGACGGCCGTATTCGCGCTGCCGCCCGCACCCGTGGCGGCGGGGATGTTGCGCCCGGTGCCGTTCACCAGGAGGCGCCAGGTGTGCGGGCCGGGGAGGCCGTCCGCCTCCTTGCCCTTCCAGCCCTGGGCCTTCTGGAACGCCTGGGTCGCCCGCTTGTCCGCGTCGCCCCAGGCGGCCCCCGGCCCCACCTTGTAGAAGCGCTTCCCGCCCCGCTCGATCAGCATCTTCCCGAGCTGGGTGACGTACTTGCTGCTGACGCCGGGGCCGAATTTCCCGGCGCCGGGGAAGCTCGTGGACGATCCGCTGCCGCTCGTCCCTCCGGTGAGCCCCTTGTACCGGTAGGCCACGTATTTGGATGAGTTGTTCCAGTACGCCATGGGGGTCGACTGCTTGCGCGTGTTCGGGCGCGCCTGCTCGTAGGCGATGTAGTGGCTGTGGGTGTGGTCGGTCCAGCCGCCGAAGATCGTGACGTGGGAGCCCTTGGACGGGTCGGCCGGGTTGTGGAAGAGCAGCATGTCCCCGGGCTGGAGCTCCGAGCGGGAGATCCGGGTCCCGTAGGCCGCGAGACTCCCGGTCCATTCGTTGCCGCCGAGGTTCCAGGCCATCGACACGAAGCCGGAGCAGTCCTGGCGGTACCCGTCCGACCAGTACTTCGCCATGCTGTACGGAACCTTCGCGGACACCCACTTCTTGGCCCGGTTGATGATGTCGGCCCGGGTGGTCCTGCGCAGGCCCGACGTCGAGGACGGTGGCCCGGACGCCCCGGAACCGACGAGTGGTCCCGTCTCGCCCTGCGGGGTGGCCGGTTCGGGATCGGCCCGCTCGTCCGTCCGGGCGGCTCCGCCGGCGTGGTCGGCCGCGACCGCCGCCTCGACGGCCCCGCCGGACAGGCACACCCCGGCGGCCGTGACCAGGACCAGCGCACGGCGCGCGCCGTGCGCGGCCGGGTGGCCGCCGTGCCGCACCGGCAGGGCCCTGGCGGCGGTGCGCCGCTGCAGGGCACACCCCGCACAGACGCAGTCGATGGTGGGTTCGTACTCCTCGAAGACCGGCACAGTCATGCGATTCCCCTCCGCACTCGTCAAGATCTTTGGGCGCATCTGCAACGGGCGTCAGTGTCTCAACTCTCCTGACATATCGCATTTTGACGGACCAATGAGAAAAAACGACCATCCGACAGGGCGTGGCGGCCGGGAAATGGTTCGGAGCACGCTTCGAGGTCGGGTAGAGTTCTCCAGGTCAGCAGGCGCCGTTAGCTCAGTTGGTTAGAGCAGCTGACTCTTAATCAGCGGGTCCGGGGTTCGAGTCCCTGACGGCGCACGCACAGTCGAAGCCCCCTCACCGAGCGTGAGGGGGCTTCGGCCGTTTCCGGTCGCTCACGGTCGACCCACCCGGGAAGCGCGGCACACGCCCGGCACGCACAGCCCCCTCACAGGATTCGGACCGTCACCGGGCAGTAACCGGACGGTTGCGGTGCGCTCATGAACACCTCCACACACCCCCTCCACAAGGGCTACCCAAATCGCGCATATGAACGACAAACAGCTTGTTTCACCCTTGCGATCGCGCCCGGGGTCGGCCACCCTGTCTGGGTGCCGTCGGCTTCGGGGGGAGCCGCGAGGAGGGCATCCGCAGCGCTTCAAGGGAGCTGCTGTTCCTGGCAGTTGGGACAGCAGAGCGTGACATTCCGGTTGTGGGTGCCACGGGACGGAGGTTCCGCTCAGGTACGGATACCGAGAGGGCATCATGCAACCGGAAGGCCGCGTTTCCATGTCCATGTGGGAACGGCGGCCCACCAGATGTGTGCGCGGTGAACAGGGGGCGCCCGCCGTGCACCAAGTGACCGACCAATCACGCACCAGCATGCGTGCGGGGGGATGACCCATGACGTCGACGCCGCCGGGCGACCGACAGGACAACGACCCTTCCCGGACCACGCAGCTACGGATACCGCCGCAGCTGCGGGCCGGGGGGCAGCGGCGACGCGCGACGAAGCCGCTGCCGCGTTACGACTACGAGCACTACAGCCGGCTCGCGGGACCACTGACCCAGCCCGATCCGGTCAAGCCGTACACCGTGCGGTACCGCTCGCTGCTCTCCCAGGAGCCGCACCGTTTCCGGGCGGCGCTGCTGCTCGGCGCGGCTCCGCTCGTCTCGCTCGGCCTCTTCGCCTGGCTGATGCAGCCGGGTCACTGGACGGACCGCGACCCGAACCTCAAGAACGACACCCTGCTGATCCTCGACATCGTCATGCTGGTCTCGATCGGTCTGATCGAGCTCTTCCGCACGATGAACGTCCTGTCGAACGCGCACGCCACGCTCGTCGCCCGGGACCCGGTGCCGGTCGTTCCCGAGTCCGGCACCCGGGTCGCCTTCCTCACCTCCTTCGTGCCGGGCAAGGAGCCCCTGGAGATGGTGACGAAGACCCTGGAGGCGGCGGTGCACATCCGGCACCGCGGACTGATGCACGTCTGGCTGCTGGACGAGGGCGACGACCCCGCGGTCAAGGAGGTCTGCGCCCGGCTCGGTGTGCACCACTTCTCCCGCAAGGGCGTCGCGCACTGGAACCGGGCCAAGGGGCCGCACCGCGCCAAGACCAAGCACGGCAACTACAACGCCTGGCTCGACGCGCACGGCGGCGACTACGACTTCTTCGCCTCCGTCGACACCGACCACGTACCGCTGCCCAACTACCTGGAGCGGATGCTCGGCTACTTCCGCGACCCGGACATCGGCTTCGTCATCGGCCCGCAGGTGTACGGGAACTACGACACGTTCGTCACGAAGGCGGCCGAGTCCCAGCAGTTCCTCTTCCACGCCCTGATCCAGCGCGCGGGCAACCGCTACGGCGCCCCGATGTTCGTGGGCACGAGCAACGCCGTACGGATCACCACTCTCAAGCAGATCGGCGGCCTGTACGACTCGATCACCGAGGACATGGCCACCGGATTCGAGATCCACCGCCACCGCAACCCCGTCACCGGCCGCAAGTGGCGCTCGGTCTACACCCCGGACGTGCTGGCCGTCGGCGAGGGCCCGACCGCGTGGACGGACTTCTTCACCCAGCAGCTGCGCTGGTCGCGCGGGACGTACGAGACGATCCTCAAGCAGTTCTGGAGAGGCTTCGGCACCATGCCGGCGGGCAAGCTCTTCAACTACACGATGATGATCATCTTCTATCCGATGTCGGCCATGAACTGGATCCTCGCGGCGCTCAGTTGCGCGCTGTTCCTGGGCATGGGTGCCTCCGGCGTGCAGATCGACCCGACGATCTGGATGATGCTGTACGGCAACGCGTCCGCGCTCCAGATCGGTCTGTACATCTGGAACCGCCGCCACAACGTCTCGCCGCACGAGCCCGAGGGCTCCGGCGGACTGGCCGGCATGGTGATGTCCGCGCTCTCCGCCCCGATCTACGCCCGTTCCCTGATGGACGCGGTACTGCGCCGCAAGAGCTCGTTCGTGGTGACGCCCAAGGGTGACTCGTCCAGCCCGGACACCCTCTTCGGCACCTTCCGTATCCACCTGTTCTTCATCCTGGTCTTCGCCGGGTCCATCACCGCCTCGTTCTTCCTCGGCCACAGCCATCCCGCGATGCTGACCTGGGCGTCCCTGGCGCTGCTGATCACCGCGGCCCCGATCTTCGGCTGGCGGTACACGGTCCGCGCCGAGAGGAAGAAGCGCCGGAGCGGATCGCACCGCGGCGGCGGACCGACGGCCCCACGTCCGGAGCCGGCCGTTCCGGCGCAGACCGGTTTCCCCGGCAACGACCAGACCATGCAGATCGCCCTTGGGGGACGTAAGAAATGAAGTACCGTCCGAGCCGCCGTACGCGCCGCATGGCGATCAGTACGGCGGTGGTTCTCGCGCTCGCGGGAGCGAACGGGCCGTGGCTGTACCGCTTCAGCACCGAGCGCTATCACGAGTACGCGATCAACAAGCCGGAGTACAAGGCGGCCAACGGTCACTGGGACTTCCTGGACATCCCGTCCGAGTTACGGATCAACACGATCCACGCGGCCCTGCTGCACACCGGCAAGGTGCTGCTCGTCGCGGGCTCCGGGAACAACCAGAAGAACTTCGACGCGAAGAGCTTCCGCTCGGTGCTGTGGGACCCGAAGACCAACGCCTTCAAGAACATACCCACGCCCAAGGACATGTTCTGTTCCGGTCACACCCAACTGCCTGACGGGAAGCTCCTCATAGCCGGCGGCACCAAGCGGTACGAGAAGCTCAAGGGCGACGTCACCAAGGCCGGCGGCCTGATGATCGTCCACAACGAGGACCCGGACAAGCCGGTCACCCTGCCCGCGGGCACCCGGTTCACCGGCAAGGACAACGGCAGGACGTTCGTCTCCAAGGACCCGGTGCTGATCGAGAAGGCCACCAAGGTCTTCGACAGGAACACCGGCGCCTTCCTGCGCAACGACCCCGGTCTCGGCCGGATCTACGTCGAGGCCCAGAAGTCCGGTACGAAGTACGAGACGGGCACCGAGGACAACTACCGGATCGCGGGCCTGTCCGGCTCCGACACCCGCAACGTCTACGGGATCGCCCAGAAACTCGCCCTGGACAAGAAGGACTTCCAGGGCATCAGGGAAGCCTTCGAGTTCGACCCGGTCGCGGAGAAGTACATCACCGTCGACCCGATGAACGAGGCCCGCTGGTACCCGACGCTGACCACGCTCAAGGACGGCAAGGTCCTCGCCCTCTCCGGTCTGGACGAGATCGGGCAGATCGTGCCCGGCAAGGACGAGGTCTACGACCCGGAGACGAAGACGTGGGAGTACACCGGCATCGTCCGGAAGTTCCCCACCTACCCCGCGGTTTTCCTCCTCAACGACGGCAAGCTCTTCTACTCCGGCTCCAACGCCGGATACGGGCCGGCCGACGTCGGCCGCGCCCCCGGCGTCTGGGACCTGGCGACCAACGAGTTCACGAAGATCCCCGGGCTCAGCGACCCGGACAAGCTGGAGACCTCGGCGACCGTACGGCTGCCCCCGGCCCAGGACGAGAAGTTCATGGTGATCGGCGGCGGCGGGGTGGGCGAGTCCGAGGAGTCCAGCGAGAAGTCCCGGCTGGTCGACCTCGGGCAGAAGAAGCCGCGGTTCGCCGACGGCGCGTCCCTGGCCGAGGGCACCCGCTACCCCAGCGCCTCCCTGCTGCCCGACGACTCCCTGCTGGTCACCGGCGGCTCCAACGACTACCGCGGGCGCGGCGGTTCGGATGTGCTCCAGGCCCGGCTGTACGACGCGAAGTCCGACTCGTACGAGCGGGTCGCGGACCCGGCGGTGGGGCGCAACTACCACTCCGGTTCGGTGCTGCTGCCGGACGGCCGGGTCATGATCTTCGGCTCGGACTCGCTCTACTCGGACAAGGCCAACACCCGTCCCGGCACGTTCGAGCAGCGCATCGAGATCTACACCCCGCCCTATCTGTACCGCGACTCGCGGCCGGAGCTGACGGCCGGGCCGGCGAGCATCGCACGCGGCGGCAAGGGGCTGTTCACCACCCGGCACGCGTCGTCGATCACCTCGGCGAAGCTGATGCGGCCCGGCGCGGTCACCCATGTCACGGACACGGACCAGCGGTCGGTGGCCCTGGAGCTGGAGAAGTCGGCGGACGGGATCACGGTGAAGGTGCCCAGGAACCGGGCGCTCGTGCCGTCGGGCTGGTACATGCTGTTCGTCACCGACGACAAGGGCACCCCGTCCGAGGGGACGTGGGTGGAGGTACCGGAGTGAGCCCGGCCGGAGACCGAGCCCGCCGGAGATCGAGGGCGACGGCCGCCGGACGCGGCCTTCGCCCTCACCTCACCGGACGGGCCCGCCGCCCGCGTCACGGGGCTCGGGTGGCGGGCCGGCGGCCCGCGTCACGGGCCCGCGTTGCGGGCCAGCTCCAGGGCGTACTCCGGCCACCAGGCCCCTGCCTTCGGGCCGCCCCCGCAGTCGCCGTCCGACTCCCCCGGACGCTTGATCCAGAGGTAGGCGTCGACCAGGTCGTCGCCGGTCCGGGTGGTCGGGGGCTCGCCCAGCGCGCGGCCCGGTGGGTTGCACCAGCTCTTCGCGGGGTCGCCGCCGCTGTAGGGGCCGTTGCCGTTGCGGCTGGTGTCGATGACGAACGGCTTGTTGCCGACCTTCGCCGAGAGCCGCTTGCCGAAGTCGGTGCTGGCGGCGGTGGTCAGGTAGTTGGAGACGTTGACCGCGAAGCCGTCGGCGTCCGCGATGCCCGCCCGCTGGAGCGGCTGGAACAGCGCGTCGGGGGACTGCCAGCCCGCGTTGCCCGCGTCCACGTAGACCGAGGTGCCGGGCTGCCGCTTCAGCCGCTGGACCGCCCCCTTCAGCAGGTCGTAGCGCTCCTCGTGGAACTGCTGGGGCGTGCAGCCGTCGACCAGGTGCAGCAGGGCATCGGGCTCCAGGATCACCGTGGCCCGGCGGTCACCGATGCCCTTGGCGACACTGTCCAGCCAGGCGCGGTACGCGTTGCCGTCGGCGGCGCCGCCCTTGGAGAACTGGCCGCAGTCGCGGTGCGGGATGTTGTAGAGGACCAGCAGGGCGTCCCGGTCGGCCTTCGCGGCCGCCTCGGTGAAGCCCTTCGCCTCGCCCTCGGGATTGTCCGTGCCGATCCACTCGCCGACCGGCTGCCGCGCGATCCTCCTGATCAGGCCGGCCTTCTCGCTGTCGCCGTCCTCGGTGTAGTCGGCGACCTGCCGGGCCGCGTTCCCGTCGGGGTTGACCCAGAACGGGTCCTTGTCCTTGGGCTGCTGCTCGACGGCCGCCGGGCCGCCCTTGTCGCCGTCGTCGGACGACGAGCATCCCGCCAGCAGCAGGACGGCGCCGACCGCGGCCGCCGTGACGCTCCGCAGGCCCGTTCGCGCGCGAGCGCCCGTCCCGGACCGGCCGGTGTAACTGCCGTACATCCACTCCCCCTTGGGTGCACTGCCCGCACTGTTCTCACTGTTTGCACCGATGTACTGCCGGTCCGATCCATCCTGACACAGCGATCCGGGCGCTCATGAGGCCGCCTGCCGGACGCCGCCGGACCCTCCGGCCCTCGCCCCGGCCGCCTTCCCGGCCTTCTCGGCCGTCCTCTGACCGGTCAGATAGGCGGAGACCACCACGTTCGCCGTGTACGAGCGCGTCCGGTGGTCGTAGGTGCCCCCGCAGGTGATCAGCCGGAGCTCCGCCCGGCCGTCCTCGCGCGGTCCGTACGCCTTCTGCGCGTCGAAGCGTTCCCGGGTGAAGACCTGGACGTCGTCGATGGTGAACTCGGCGACCGTGCCGTCGGTCCTGGTCACCCGGACCTTCTCCCCCGGGCGGGCGGCGCTGAGCCCGTAGAAGACGGCCGGTTTCGTCTCGGTGTCGACATGGCCGACGAAGAGCGCGGCACCCTCGGTGCCGGGTTCGGTGCCGCTGCCGTACCAGCCGACGGTCTGCGGCGTCCCGTACGGGGGCGGGTCGATCGCCCCCGCCTTGTCCAGGCCGCGCGGGACGACGGGTGCGTCGATGCCCACGGAAGGGATCTCGACGCTCCGCGGCGGCGCCCCGTCGAGCGGGTCGTGCGCCGGGGGCAGCGGGACGCCCAGGGGGCGCCCGACAGCGGCGACATCGCCGGTCGTCGGGGCCGAGTTGCCGCCGGGTCCGTCCCCGGCCTCGCGGCCCCAGAGCCAGAGGCCGAGCAGCAGGACGGCCCAGGCCACTCCGGTGAGCCACCGCCCGGTGCCTGCCGGGCGGTCCGAGGCGGACACCTCAGTCCGTGGCCGGGCGGCGGCGGCGCACGCTGCGGAAGGCGACGGCGACGGCCGCGACGGCGGCGAGCACCAGCCCGGTCACCGCGTGCCGGGTGCCCGGTCCGTCCGACTGGGCGGCCTGGTCGGCGAGGGTCGCGGTGCCACCGCCGCCGGCCCTGACGGGCGCGACGGGAGAGGGCCGGCTGTGGTGCATGACGGTGAGGCTGCCGGTGGCCTTGCCCTTGCCGTCCTTGCAGGTCACCCAGACGTCGTACGAGCGGGGCTCGGCGTCGGAGCGGATCCGGGCCTCGGCGAGGATGCCCTTCCCGTCGGCGGGGGCGAAGCGGGCCTCGGAGACGAAGGCGTCGGAGTTGCCCTTGGCCGACCTGCCCTTGCCGCAGGCGTCGGTCCAGAGTTCCACCTCCCCGCCCGGGGCGATCGTGGACGGGGTCACCGAGACCGAACCTCGGTCGTCGTTACCGGCCGGGGCGGCCTGGACGGCCAGAGCGACGGGCGCGGGCAGGGTTATCGCCGCGACCGCCGCTGCGGCACAGAATGTGAGGGGCAGTGAACGCATCGTGAACCTCCTTCTGGAAGGTTCACGCGTGCGGCCGCTTTCCGCATCCGCACACGCCCGGTCGGGCGACGGCGGAGCGGTGTCAGCGCAGGTCGACGAGGTCGACCAGATCGGCGATGGAGTCGACGACGGTGGACGGCCGGAAGGGGTAGCGGTCGATGTCGGCGAGGGAGGTGAGGCCGGTGAGGACCAGGAAGGTCTGCATGCCCGCCTCCAGGCCCGCCAGGACATCGGTGTCCATCCGGTCGCCGATCATGGCGCTGGTCTCGGAGTGGGCGCCGATGGCGTTCAGTCCGGTCCGCATCATCAGCGGGTTGGGCTTGCCCGCGAAGTACGGGTCCTTGCCGGTGGCCTTGGTGATGAGGGCGGCGACCGAGCCGGTGGCGGGCAGCGGGCCCTCGGCGGACGGTCCGGTCTCGTCCGGGTTGGTGCAGATGAAGCGGGCGCCGCCGTTGATCAGCCGGATCGCCTTGGTCAGCGCCTCGAAGCTGTACGTACGGGTCTCGCCGAGCACCACGTAGTCCGGGTCGTGGTCGGTGAGGACGTACCCGATGTCGTGCAGCGCCGTGGTGAGCCCCGCCTCGCCGATGACGTACGCGGTGCCGCCGGGGCGCTGGTCGTCGAGGAACTGGGCGGTGGCCAGGGCGGAGGTCCAGATGTTCTCCACCGGTACGTCCAGGCCCATGCGCTTCAGCCGGGCGTGCAGGTCGCGTGCGGTGTAGATGGAGTTGTTGGTGAGGACGAGGAAGGGCAGCCCGGAATCCCGCAGCCGCTTGATGAAGGCGTCCGCACCGGGGATCGGCGTGCCCTCGTGGATGAGGACCCCGTCCATGTCGGTGAGCCAGGATTCGATCGGCTTGCGCTCTGCCATGTGACGGGACTCCTGCCGTACGTACGCTGTGCACACGAGGTGCCGGGACGCCGGCGGCACCGCGTTGTGCAGCGCCGACGTACCCGATTTTAGAGGGGTGCCGGTCCGCGGTCCGCCCGGCGGGCCCGGTCGGGGACGCGGACCGCCGCACGGCCGACGGGAGCGCTCAACTCCCCGTCCGCCGACGAGGAGTTGAACATGGGTCCAGACCTGTTACCTTTTCGTTACGCTGTGCCGGTGGTCCGCGCCGGTGCGGTGGGCCCGCCCTCCGAGGGTGGTCAGCTGCCGGTGGCCGACTTCCAGGCGTCCACGTAGTCGTCCAGGTTGGTGCCGATGTCCGACCAGTCCGGCTCGAAGATCTCCACGCCCTCCATCAGCTTGGTCAGCTCGATGGCGTTGGCGTCGGCCGCCTCGATGTCCTTGCGGGCGGCGAATCCGCCGCCGACCGCGCTGACGTCCTTCTGGGCCTGCTCGGAGAGCATGAAGTCGAGCAGCTTCTTGCCGTTGGCGCTGTGCGGGGCCTTGTCGACCAGACCCGCCGCGTACGGGAGGGCGAAGCTGGTGGGCTTGCCGTCGCCCTTCGCCGGGAACCAGATGCCGAGGTTGGGCATGTCCTTGGACTGGGCGAAGTTCATCTGGACGTCACCGTTGGCGGCGAGGAGCTCGCTCTTGTCCACCTTGGGGGCGAGCTTGCCGGTGGAGGCGGAGGGGCCGACGTTGTTGGTCTGGAGCTTCTTCAGGTACGCCATCGCCGGCTCCTGGCCGCCGAAGTCGTGCATCGCCTTGATGAGGACGGCCGTGCCGTCACCCGCGACGCCCGGGGTGGAGTACTGGACCTTCTCCTTGAACTTTCCCTCCAGCAGCTCCTCCCAGCTCTTCGGCGGGGTCTTCAGCTCCTTCTTGTTGTAGATGAAGCCGAAGTAGTTGTTGACGACGGAGGTCCACTTGCTGTCGGCCGCCTTGTCGGCGCCGTCGACCTGGTCGGCGCCGGCGGGCGCGTACGCCGTCAGCAGCCCCTTGGAGTCGGCCTGCTGGATGAAGGGCGGCAGCGTGACGAGCACATCGGCCTGGGTGTTGGACTTCTCGCGGACGGCGCGCTGCACCATCTCGCCGGAGCCGCCCTCCACGTACTTGACCTTGATGCCGGTCTTCTTCTCGAAGTCCTTGAAGACCTTGTCGTACCAGCCGTCGCCGTTCTCGCCCTTGAGGCCGTCGGCGCTGTAGACGGTGACGACCTTCTCGTCGGAGGCGGCCGAGGAGCCGCCGCAGGCGGAGAGGGTGACGGCGAGGGCGAGCGCGCCGGATACGGCGGCGATCGGCTTGAGGTGGCTCTTGCGCATGGGTGTCGTTCTCCTGGGAAAAAAGTCGTTGCGTACGAAGGAGGGGCCGCGGATCAGCGGTACGAGGCCCTGGTGCGGATGCGGGAGACGCCGAGCAGGACGAGCAGCGTCGTCCCCATCAGGACCACGGCGACCGCCGCTCCGGTGAAGAGCGAGCCGCGGTCGGTGGCCGCGAAGATCTGCACCGGCAGCGGTGTCCAGTCGGGCGGGTAGAGCATCATCGTGGCGCTCAGCTCGCCCATGGACAGGGCGAAACAGAGCCCCGCCGCCGCCGTCAGGGACGGCAGCAGGAGCGGCAGCCTGATCCGCCACAGGACGTACGAGGGGCGGGCGCCGAGGCTGGCCGCCGCCTGCTCGTACATCGGGTCAAGACGCACTATGGCGGCCGAAACCGACTGATAGGCAAACGCCGTGACAAGAACGGTGTGCGCGAGGATCACGATCCAGCGCGTTCCGTTGAGCAGGACCGGCGGCCGGCTGAACGCGACGAGCACCGCGAGGCCGACGACGACGGACGGCACGGCGACCGGCAGCATGAACAGCGCGTCCAGGAACCGCTTCCCCCGCTTGCGCAGCGAGGCGGCGGCCAGCGCGGCCCAGCTGCCGATGAGCAGGGCGAGGAGGCTGGCGGAGAGGGCGGTGACCAGGCTCGTGGTGAGTGCCTGGAGGGAGTCGCCGCTGGTGGCGGCGGCGTAGTGCTTGGTGGTGGGCCCGGAGGGGAAGGCGCCGGACCAGTTCGTGGTGAACGACGCGGCGACGATGACCAGCAGCGGCACCGCGAAGAGCGGGACGAAGAGCAGGAAGAAGACGGACCAGGTGGCCCACTTCCCGGTTCGGCTATGCACCAACACGGCGGCTCACCATCCGATACAGGCTGTAGAGGCCGACGGAGATCGCGATGTTCACGACGGCCACGACACAGGCGGCCGGGTAGTCGGACTCCAGGATCGCCTTGCCGTAGACGAGCATCGGCAGCGTCGTGACGCCCTTCGCCCCGGTGAACAGCACGATCCCGAACTCGTTCAGGCACATCACCAGGACGAGGCTGCCGCCCGCGGCGAGCGCCGGGAGCGCCTCGGGGAGGATCACCTGCCGCACGATCCGGGCCGGCTTGGCGCCGAGCGAGGAGGCGACCTCCAGCTGGGCGGTGTCCATCTGCGAGAACGCGGCGAGCAGGGGCCGCATCACGAAGGGCGTGAAGAAGGTGATCTCGGCGAGCAGGACGCCCCAGGGCGTGGTGAGGAAGTGGAAGGGGCCGTCCGCGGCGCCGGTGACATCCGTCCAGATGCCGTTGGCCATGCCGACGCTGCCGTAGATGAAGAGCAGGGCGAGCGTGATCAGGAACGACGGGAAGGAGAGGAACACGTCGATGAACTTGGCGACCGCCTTGCCGCCGGGGAACGGCACGAAGGCGATGACCAGCGCGAGCACGAAGCCGAGGACGAGACATCCGACGGTCGAGCCGACCGCGAGCCACACCGTGGTGGTGAGCGCGTCGCGGAAGGACCGGGAGGCGAAGACGTCGGCGTACGGGGTGAGGGAGGTGCCGCCCTCGTCCGGGGAGAAGGACTGCTGGACCACGAGCGCCAGCGGGTAGAGGAAGACGAGCGCGAGGACGATGACGGGCGGCAGCGCCCACAGCACGCCCGTCCTGCGTTCGCGGACGACGCGGCTGCCGGACGGGCCCCGGCGGACGTCCTGGGCGGCGACGCTAGCCATGGACCCCTCCGGATATCGTCGCGCGCTCGGCGGCCGGACCGTCCTGGGGTCCGGCCGCCGGAGGGCTCTGGGGTCCGGCCGCCGCCCCGACCGGCAGGAGTACCGCGTCCTCCGCGGCGAAGTGCAGGGTGACCTTGTCGCCGAGGGCCGGGGTCTCGCGCAGTTCGCGCAGGTCGGCCTTGATCCGGTGGCCGTCGATGTCGACGTACAGCCGGTGGGTGGAGCCGCGCCACTGGACCTCGGTGATGGCCCCGGTGAGGGCGTTGGGGCCGTCGCCGAGTCCGACCAGGTGGGGCCGGACGCAGAGGGTGGCGGTGACGCCGCTCGCGACCTGGCCGGTGGGTACGGCGAGGTGGTGACCGGCGAAGTCGACGCGGTCGGTGGTGTCGGTGACGGTGACCGGCAGCAGGTTGGCGTTGCCGACGAACGAGGCGGTGAACTCGGTGCGCGGGCGGCGGTACAGCTCCTGCGGGGTGCCGCAGTCCTGGAGCCGGGCCCGGTCCATCACGGCGATCCGGTCGGCGAGGGTGAGCGCCTCGACCTGGTCATGGGTGACGTACAGGATGGAGACGTCCGGCAACTCCCGGTGCAGCCGCGCCAGTTCGGCGAGCATGCCGGAGCGGAGCTGCGCGTCGAGCGCGGAGAGCGGTTCGTCGAGCAACAGGACGTCGGGGCGGATGGCGAGCGCGCGGGCGATGGCGACGCGCTGCTGCTGGCCGCCGGACAGTTCGCGCGGGTAGCGCGTGGCGTACGCGGCCATGCCGACGAGTTCGAGGGCCTCGGCGACCCGCTCGGGGATCTCGGACTTCGCCGCCTTGCGGGCCTTGAGCCCGAAGGCGACGTTGTCCTGGACCCGCATGTGCGGGAACAGCGCGTACTGCTGGACGACCATGCCGATGCCCCGCTTGTGCGGGGGCAGCCCGGTGACGTCGCGGTCGCCCAGGTACACCCGCCCGGAGGCCGGCCGGACGAATCCGGCGACGGCGCGCAGGGCGGTGGTCTTCCCGGAGCCGGAGGGCCCCAGGAGCGCCATGACCTCGCCGGGTTCGACGGTCAGGTCGAGCTGGTCGAGGACGACGTTCCCGCCGTACGCGACGCTGACCCGGTCGAACCTGATGCCGCCGCGCACGGCGTCCGCCCCGCCCGTCATGCCTCGGCCCGCGCGATCAGGTCCGGCAGTTCGGCGACGGACCCCAGGACATGGGTGGCTCCGTGGCGGGTCAGCTGGTCCTTGTCGTGGGCGCCGGTGAGGACACCCGCGACGATCCCGGCGCCGGAGCGGACCCCGCTGAGCATGTCGTACGAGGTGTCCCCCGCGACGACGAGGCTCGCGACGTCGTCCACCGCGCCGGTGCGCAGGAACGCGGCGAGGACCATGTCCGGGTAGGGGCGGCCGCGGCCACCGGCGTCGGCGGGGCAGAGCGTCAGCGCGACGAGGTCCTGCCAGCCGAGGGCGGCGAGGATCGCGTCCTGGGTGGTGCGGGCGAAGCCGGTGGACAGGACCACGGTCCGGCCCTCGGCCGTGAGGCGTTCGATGGCCTCGCGGGCGCCGGGGACGGGGGCGATACGGCCGCCGTCCACGAGTTCGCCGTACGCCGCCTCGAAGGCGAGGTTGGCCTGCTGGGCCTTGTCCTCGTCGCCGAAGAGGTGGCGGAAGACGGAGATCTTGGACTCGCCCATGGTGGCGCGGACGTAGTCGAGCTTGGCCGCGTGGTCGGCGGAGCCGGGGACCACACCGAGGCGCCCGGCGGCGGTGGCGAAGGCCTGCTCGACCAGGCCGCCGTCGATGACGGTGGTGCCCGCCATGTCGAGGACGACGAGGTTCAGGGGGGTTCGGGGGCTCTTCGCGCCCTGCTTGGCCCGCGTGTTCTGCGTGCTCTGCGTGCTCTGCGTGTTCTGCGTGCTCTGCGGGGCCTGAGGGCCCTGGGGGTTGTGCGTGGTCAACGTGTTCACCAGCCCAGTTCGTTGGCGGTCGTTTCGGCGATGGCGGGCGAGCAGGTCATGCCGCGCCCGCCGGGCCCGGTGACCAGCCAGACGCCGTCGCGCACCTGCCGGCGGTGGACGACGCGGCTGGTGTCGGTGCACTGGGCGTAGACCCCGGCCCAGCGGTGCCGCACGCGCGGCAGCGGGCGGCCGAGGAAGGACTCGACGACCCGGGTGAGGTGCTCGTAGGGCTCCTCGACCGTGTCGAAGGCGAAGGGGTGCTCGTACTCGTGGGTGTCGCCGATGGTCAGTCCGCCGTCGCGGCGCTGCACCATCAGCAGCTGCATCCGGTGCTCGGCGGCGGTCGGGTCCTGGGCCTGTCCGGCGTTGAGCGCGTCCAGTGCCCCGCCCCGGTACGCCGGGTAGTAGCGGAAGCTGTCGGCGTCGGCGACGGAGGTGGTGAGCGCCTCGCCGAGCGGGTCGGTCTGCATCATCTGGAGGCGGACCCGGCGCACGGGGAGGTCGGGTCCGGCCAGCTCGCGGACGAGGCCGCCGAGCCAGGCGCCGGTGGCCAGGATGACGGCGTCACCAGTGTGGATGTCACCGTGGTCGTCGCGCACGGAGGCGGTACCGACCACCTCGCGGACCTCGCGGCCCCCCAGGAACGTATAGCGGCCGGACGCCAGCAGGGCCTCCTTCAGGGCGAGTTGGGCGGTGCGTGGCTCGACGGCCGCGTCGCGCTCGCACCACAGGGCGGCGGAGAAGGTACCGCGCAGGGCGGGGTTGACCGCGCGCGCCTCGGCGGCGGTGAGCAGCTTGTAGCCGCGGGCCGCCGCGTCGGGCCTGGCGACGGCCGCCTCGGCGACGGCGGTCTCCAGCTCGTTGCGCAGGGGGGTGAGCGAGCCGCAGGCCCGGAAGCCCACGTCCGGGACCCGCTCCCCGATCTCCTGCCACAGCTCACGGGCGCGGAGCGCGGTCTCCAGCTCCTCACCACCGGCCCGCCCGCTGACCCATATCTGTCCGAAATTCCGGAGCGATGCTCCGCGTGCCTCGCTCTCGCGCTCGATCTGTACGACCTCGTGGCCGCGGTTCACTGCGTGCCAGGCGTGCATGGTTCCCACCACGCCGGCTCCTACGACGATGACTCTCACGACGGCAACGCTCCTCGGGGCGGGTGGCCCGTACGGATCCGTACGGCAACGGGACGGTGAACGACCACCCAAGCTTGGCCTAGACCCGTTACGTTCCCGTTATCGATGTGAGTCGATCACGTCGACCGCCGCTCGCGTGCGGCAGGTCAGCCGCGGCGGCCCAGGTGGGCGGTGAAGGAGAACCGGTCGCCGCGGAACAGGGTCCGCACCCGCTCCAGCGGGCGGCCCTCCGTGTCCCGCGAGAGCCGGTGGAGCAGCAGCATCGGCAGGGCGGGCGGCGTACCGATCAGCAGCGCCTCGCGCGGGGTGGCCAGCACCGTCTCGATCCGCTCGTCCGCGTCCCCGAAGGAGACCCCGAGCCGGTCGTGGAGGTAGGCGTAGAAGGAGGAGTCGGGGTCGAACCCCGTGTCCAGTTCCGGGACGCGGGCGACGGAGACGTACGTGCTCTCCAGGCCGACCCGCTCGTCGTCGGCGAGCAGCACGCGCTCCAGGTGCCAGACGGGCTCGCCGCGCGGGACCCCGATCTCGGCCGCTATGGCCTCGGGGCAGGGGAAGCGGTCGAGGCCGATGAGATGACGGCCGGGCTGCCGGCCCTGGCGGCGGACACCCTCGGTGTAGCTGGCCAGGGAGAGGGGCTGTTCCAGCTTGGGACCGGCGACGACGGTGCCCCGGCCCTGCCGCCGCAGCCGCCCCTCCAGCAGGAGTTCGCGCAGCGCCTGACGCACGGTCTCGCGCGACACCTCGTAGCGCAGGGCGAGTTCCCGCTCGGTGGGCAGCAGGCCCCCCTCGCCCAACTCGTCCACCAGGAGGGAGATATGAGCTTTGACGGCGTAGTACTTGGGGATACGGCCGTGCTCCGGAATGCCGGAACGGATCGGTGCGCCAGGTGCCTGGTCGTTCAGGTAGTCCACGGCCCGATGGTGGCAGACACAGATGAACATCTCGGTGCCGGACGGCGCGCCGCGCCGACCTGCGGACCTGCGGGTGCGCGGGGTGTGCGGATGCGCGGATGTATGGGCGCGCGGGTGCGCGGGTGTAGCGGGTGTACGGGTGTGGCGCGTGCGCGGCGCGCTCAGTCCTGGCCGCGACGGAGCCGGCGGACCCGGACGACCATGGCCGACCCGCCGACGAACAGCGCACCGGCGGTGATCCCGGCCCAGGCCGTCAGGTCCTGCCCGGTGCGGGCGAGCTCGGGAAGGGGATTCCCGGCGGCGTCACGCAGCGGGGCGTCGGGGCGGGGCGCCGTACCGTCGGTGCCGGTCCCCGGGTCCGTACCGGTGCCCGCGTCGGTGTCGCCGTCCGCGCCGGAGTCGCGTGGTTCGCCGCCGTCGAGATCCCCCTCGACGATGCGGAAGGGGTAGTCCTCCGACTCCCCCACCCAGCCCCCGTCGTCCTTGTCCCTGCCCGCGCCCTTGCCGGTGGGCTTCCCCGGGTGGCGCTGGACGACGGCGGCGTTGGCGGTGACCCGGCCGGGCCGGGTGTCGGAGGTGAAGGCCATCCGGACCTGGACGGTGACGGTACGTCCGGCGGGGACGGTGAAGCCGGGGAACGCCCCGTCCGGCTCACCGCCGCCGAATACCCCGATCTGCTCGTCCCGGTCCGTGGTCTCCCACGTCACCCGGTGCTCCGTGCCGGGGCCGGTGCCGTCGGAGAACTCCAGCTGGATCTGGTCCGCGGTCAGCTTCCGGTCCTGGTCGGTGAGGACCAGGACCGGGTGGATGGCGCGGCACGACTCGGAGGTGGTGTTGGTGAGATCGAGGTACCAGGTGCCGTAGCCGCCGCCGGAGGCGTAGGTGTCGGGGCCGCCGTGGATCCGGGTGCCGATCGGGAAGTCCTTGGTGTCCGGGTCACCGCAGGCGGGCTGCTGGTCGGCGGGGAGGGCCGCGGGGACGGCGGCGGGGGCGGTGGCGGGTACGGCCACCGGGACCGGCCGGGCGGCGGCCGGAGTCCCGCCGAGGAGGGCGGCGGGCACGGCGAGGCCCGCGGCCAGTCCGAAGGTGGTGAAGGCGCGGCCGTCGCGCAGCCGTGCGGGGGGATTGGGGGGCATAGGGGGACACCCTTTGCTGCTCGCGAACGACCGGGGCGGGGGCCACCGGCTGTGGACGGCGACGTTGCCACGCGCGCGCGGATGCGGGGCGGCGACATGCCGGGCCGTCGCCCGTACGGCCCCCGCGGAAGGTCAGGCGAAGGCCGGGTCGGCGAGATCGAGGGTCAGCAGGTTGTGCCAGTCGTTGGTGAAGACGGCGGTCGTCCCTTCGTGGCGCACGCCGACGAAGGGGTTGGAACGCCACATGACGGCCACCCACCGCAAGGAGCGGTCGGCGTCGAGACGGGCGAGGTAGCCGACGTTTCCCATCCCGCTGCCACCGCCGGACAGCCATCCCGATCCGTCAGGCAACCGGCTCTCGAAGCAGGGGTCCGCCTCGGTGATGCCCTCCTCCTCGATGACCCGCGCCAGGTCGACCGGCTCCCCGAGGCGAAAGGGGATCGGCTGCCCGGCGTCCGGGTGGTAGGCGCCGGGACCCTCCACATGCACCTCCAGGGCGGTGTCGTCCGGCCGGTACAGCGCGTCGCCGTACGGCATCTCTCCGGCCGCCCACAGCCGCTCGATCACTCCCACGACCCCACCCCTCGGCCCGCCGCCGCTTGTGCCGTCCGTCATACGCCGTCCACCGGCCATCGGTCACCCGTCACCGGTCACCGGTCCGGCCCATCGGTCATCCGTCACCGGTCCGGCCACCGGTCACCGACACCGGTCCTGTGACCGGTCATCCGTCATCCGTCATGCGTTCCGGACAGGTCCTGGCAGCCGGACGCCGGCCCCATTCTCCCCACCCGCCCGAACAGCGGCGCGAGCACCAGTTGGGCGGCACCCTCCGCGACCGGCCGGTCGCCTCCCCCCGCGACGGTGACCGGTACCGGCCGCCCGGTCCCGTCCCGCCGGGCGCGCTCCTCGATCACGGCGCGCACCCCCCGTACGTACGCGTCCTCGTCGGCGGCCACGGTTCGCCCGCCCAGCACCACCCGGTCGATGTCGAGCAGCCCGACCAGATTGGCGGCGCCGGTCCCCAGCACCCGTGCGGCCTCCGCCCGGTCGCCCCGGGCCTCGGCGGCGAGGCAGAGCACCTCGACGCAGCCGCGCCCCCCGCAGCCGCACACGGGCCCGTCGAGCTGGAGGGTCTGGTGCCCGAACTCCCCGGCCCCGGTGCGTGTCCCCCGGTGCAGCTCCCCGCCCAGCACGAGCCCCGCGCCGAGCCCGGTCCCCAGGTGCAGGTAGGCGAAGTCGCCCGCGTCGGGCGCTCCCAGGGCGAGGCCGAGGGCGGCGGCGTTGGTGTCCTTGTCCACGACCACGGGCAGCCCGGTCCGCGCGGCGAGGGCGTCCCGCAGCGGGTACCCGTCCCACTGCGGGAACCCCGTGACGCGGTGCAGCACCCCGTCGCGGTGGTCCAGGGGGCCGGGCAGGGCCACGCCCACCCCGAGCACCCGCGGCTCCGGCGCACCGGCGCCCGTCTCCCGTACGGTGTCCGCCCCCCGGCCCGTGGACACCTCCCGTACTGCCTCCACCTCCCGGCCGGTGGACACCTCCCGCCCCGTAGGCGCCTCCCGTACCGCGCACACCTCCCGTACCGCGTCCGCCGCGTCCGTGAGCACCTGCTCGGCCGGGGCGCCGAGGTCCAGCGGCGCCTTCCGCGCGGCCACCGCCGTGCCGGTGAGGTCGACCAGGACGGCGGTCAGTTCATCGCGGTCCAGGTGCAGCCCGACCGCGAATCCCGCCTCCGGGACCAGGCGCAGCAGGGTGCGGGGCTTGCCGCCCGTGGAGGCGCGGTGGCCCGCCCCGGCGACGAGGCCCTCCGCCCGCAGCCGGGCGGTGATCTTGCTGACGGCCTGCGGGGTGAGCCCGGTGCGCTCGGCGAGTTCGAGGCGGCTGATGCCGTCCCCGCCCGCCGCCCGCAGCAGGTCCAGCACCAGCGCGGCGTTGTGGTGGCGCAGCGTCGGAAGGTTGGCCCCGGCTCCGTTCCTGGTATCGCTCCTGTTCACCACCCCATTGTCCCCGACGCTTGCACTTTGGCAACAGCGTTGCTTAAGTGGAATGCATGACTGCCCACGCTCCCCTTCGCGTCGCACTCGTCGGCTACGGTCTGGCCGGCTCCGTCTTCCACGCCCCGCTGATCGCCGCGACCGGGGGCCTGGTCCTCGACACGGTCGTCACGTCGAACGAGGAGCGGCAGGCACAGGCCCGCGCCGAGTTCCCCGAAGTCCGGTTCGCCGCCTCGCCCGAGGAGCTCTGGGCGCGGGCGGACGAGCTGGACCTGGTCGTGATCGCCACCCCGAACAAGACCCATGTCCCGATCGCGACGGCCGCGCTCACGGCGGGCCTGCCGGTGGTCGTGGACAAGCCGCTGGCCGGCAGCGCCGTCGAGGCACGGGAGCTGGCCGCACTGGCGAAGGAGCGCGGGCTGCTGCTCTCGGTCTTCCAGAACCGCCGCTGGGACAACGACTTCCGTACGCTCGCGGCGCTGATCTCCGACGGCGAGCTGGGCGAGGTGCAGCGCTTCGAGTCCCGCTTCGAGCGGTGGCGTCCGCATCCCAAGGGCGGCTGGCGCGAGTCGGGAGATCCGGAGGAGATCGGCGGGCTGCTGTACGACCTGGGCAGCCATGTGGTCGACCAGGCCCTCTATCTGTTCGGCCCGGCCGTGCAGGTGTACGCGGAGGCCGACGTACGCCGTCCGGGTGCGGCCGCCGACGACGACACGTTCCTGGCGATCACGCATGCGAACGGGGTCCGCTCGCATCTGTACGTCAGTGCCACCGCGGCCCAGCTCGGCCCGCGGTTCCGGGTGCTCGGCTCGGAGGCCGGTTATGTGAAGTACGGGCTGGACCCGCAGGAGGCCGCCCTGCGCGCGGGCCTGCGCCCGGCCGCCGGGGAGACCTGGGGCGAGGAGCCCGAGGAGCTGTGGGGCCGCATCGGCTCCGGTGAGTCCCCGCTGACGGGCGGCGGCGCCCCGGTCCGTACACTGCCGGGCGACTACCCCGCGTACTACGCCGCCGTGGCCGCCGCCGTACGCGGCACCGGCCCGAACCCGGTGACCGCGCTTCAGGCCGCCGCCGCGCTGGACGTTCTGGAGGCCGCCCGCCGTTCGGCCCGCGAGGGCGTCTCCGTGACCCTGCTGCCGCACCACGACGAGAACGCGTTCACCGACGAGGAGCAACGTTCATGAGCCACAGCGCTCCGACCATTTCGGAACTCATCTCCCAGGAGCGCAGCCTGACGCTGCCGCACTTCGGGTACGACGACGCGTACGCGCTCGGCGGCCTCCTGGTCGCCCTGGCACGCGAGCGGCACGCCCCGGTCGCGATCGACATCCGGCGCGGCGCCCAGCAGCTCTTCCATGCCGCGCTGCCCGGTTCCAGCGCGGACAACGACGCGTGGATCGACCGCAAGCGCAGGGTGGTCGAGCGGTACGGCGAGAGCTCCTACCTGGTCGGCACCCGGTTCCGGGCGAAGGGAACGACGTTCGAGGATTCCTCGCGGCTGGACCCGGACAGGTACGCCGCGCACGGCGGTTCGTTCCCGATCTCGGTCGAGGGCGCGGGCGTGATCGGCTCGGTCACGGTCTCCGGCCTGCCCCAGGCCGAGGACCACGCGCTGGTGGTCGAGGGGCTGGAGCAGTTCGCCGCGACGCTGGGCGCCTGAGGCAGCGCAGCAGCAGGAGCTCGGACAGGGGCAGGGGCGGAGCCGGGCCGGCCATGGCTCGGGCTCCCGGTGGAAACGGGCGCAGGGGCGGGACACCGCGCATCGCGGTGCCCCGCCCCTGCCGTACGCACCGGCCGATCGGCGGATCAGGCGTCCTTCAGCTCCTGCCGCTGCCGTCCGAGCCCCTCGATCTCCAGCTCCACGACGTCACCCGCCCTGAGGTAGGGCTTCGGATCGGGCTGCCCCAGGGCGACCCCGGCCGGCGTGCCGGTGTTGATCACATCGCCCGGGTACAGCGTCATGAACTGGCTGAGATAGCGGACCACCTCGCCGACCGGGAAGATCTGGTCGGCGGTGGTGCCGTTCTGCTTCAGCTCGCCGTTGACCCAGAGCCGCAGTGGAAGTGCCTGCGGGTCGGGCACCTCGTCGGCCGTCACCAGCCAGGGGCCCAGCGGGTTGAACGTCTCGCAGTTCTTGCCCTTGTCCCAGGTGCCGCCGCGCTCGATCTGGAACTCGCGCTCGGAGACGTCGTGCGCCGTGGCGTAACCGGCGACGTGCCCGAGCGCCTCCTCGGCGGAGTCCAGATAGCGGGCGGTGCGCCCGATGACGACGGCGAGCTCGACCTCCCAGTCCGTCTTGCGGCTGCCGCGCGGCACCAGCACGGTGTCCTCGGGCCCCACGACGGTGTCCGGCGCCTTGAAGAACAGGATCGGTTCGGCGGGGATCGCCGCGCCGGTCTCGGTGGCGTGGTCGTGGTAGTTCAGCCCGATGCACACGATCTTGCCGATCCGGCCGAGCGGCGGGCCGACCCGCAGCCCTTCCGCGTCCAGTGCGGGCAGCCCGTCGGGGGCCGCCGCGGCGGCCCGTACCCGGGCGAGTGCCGACTCGTCGGCGAGCAGGTCACCGTCGATGTCGGGGACGAGCCCCGACAGGTCGCGCAGGGTCCCGTCACGGTCAAGAAGCGCGGGGCGTTCCGCGCCCGCCGTACCGACTCGAAGCAGCTTCAACGGTCCAACTCCCCTTGGTCGAGATCGCGCCCGTCGGTGGGTTGCGGCCAGCGAAAGGCTTGGCCGATCCTCCAAGACATCGGATCACCCCGCAAGACCCTGTTCACACACTGGACCGGCGCACCGGCCCGGTGCCCTCCCGGTCGGTCCTACATCGGGGCGGCCAGGGCGGCACCGGTGGCCGGCATGTCGCGGTAGAGGTAGGCCCTCTCCAGCGCGGTCCAGGTGGTGCTCGTGACCACGTACAGGGCGGCGGCGAGCGGGACGACCGCCACGGTGAAGAGCGTCGCGAAGGACATCAGCGGCATCAGCTTGGTCATCGCCCCCATGCCGGGTACCGGCTGCCCGTCGGGGCCGGTGGCGGGCGTCATCGGGTTCGCGGCCATCTGGCGCTTCGTCCGGCCGTAGTTGAAGGTGGCGACCGCCGCCACGATCGCGAAGAGCCCCAGGTAGACCAGGCCCCGCCCGCCGAACACCCCGCCGTCCGCGAGCGCGTCGTGCCAGCGGTCGCCCAGGGGCGCCCCGAGGAGGTTGTGGCCGAGGAGCGCGTTGGGGTCGCCGCCGATGCTCCGGCTGGAGAACAGGTGGTACAGCAGGAAGAACGCGGGCATCTGGAGCAGGCTCGGCAGGCAGCCGGAGAGCGGGGAGACCTTCTCCTTGGCGTGCAGCTCCATCAGGGCCTTCTGCATGCGCTCGGGGTTCTTGCCGTGCTTCTTGCGCAGGGCCGCGATCTGCGGCTGGAGCTTGGTCCGCGCCTTCTGCCCGCGCGCCGCGGCCCGCGACAGGGGGTGCACGGCGAGCCGTACGAGGGCGGTGAACAGGACGATCGCGGCGGCGGTGGCCGCGCCCTGGAAGAACGGCTGGAGCAGATCGGCCAGCGAGCCGACCAGGCTCGCGAAGGCGGACATGAAGGCGGACATGGGTGAGCCCTCCGGGGGTCTCGTCGTGCCGGGAAGAGAACGAACTCGGCATGACGACCCGCGCGGGGTGCGTGCTTTACGGAAGAGAGGAGAGCAAGCCCTACGCGGCGGCCGTCAGGAGGGCGCGGCCGGGAGCTCGGGGCCGGGTGCGGCCCCTTGCGTCGGGGTCTCGTTGGGGCAGGAACGCGGTGCGTTTCTCGCGGTCCCTGATGGCGGTCCGGACCCTGGTGCGGGGCACCGGGACGGCGCATCGGGCGCTGATGACGGAGCAGGCGAGGAGCGCGGAGCCCGCCGCGGCGGTGGCGGCGAGCGCGACGGCGGCGGAGAGGCTGCCACCCTCGGCGAGGAGGACCTCGGTGAGGAAGAGGACCACGAGCCCGACGGGCCGGAGCAGCCGGGCGAAGGCGCCGCTCAGACGGTTCGCGTCACGCATGGCCCCTCCTCGCTCGGCTCCGCCGGCCGGGTGTCCGGCCGGTGTCCGTCCTGTCGTTCCGCTCATCGGTCTCATCGGTCCGTACGCACGTGCGCGCGTCCGTCCCTCCGTTCGTTATACACGATGGTCCCCGTCACACCGGAGCCGTACGGGGGACCGGCTCCTCGATCTCGTCCTTCGCCAGCACCTCGTCATCGGGCCGCTCGTCCTCGTCGCGCGCCCCCGCGAACGTCACGGCCAGCGCGACGAGGAGGTTCGCGGCGAGCGCGACCAGCCCGGCGTTCACCCCCCACACCGGATCGTTCCCGTTGAAGACGAGCACGCAGACCACGGCCACACCGACGACCAGCCCGCTGAACGCCCCCCGGAAGGTCAGCCTCCGCCACACCAGCGCCAGCAGCACCATGGGCAGGAGCTGCGCCATCCCCTCGTACGAGATGAGCGAGAGGCGTACGAGCGTGTTCGGCGCGGTGTAGGTGAGCAGCAGCGCCAGGCTGCCCGCCACCACGACGACGACCTGTGCGGCGCCCTTCTGCCGTTGCTCCCAGCGGGGCACGAGCGAGAGCACGCTGCGCCCCCACATCGTGCCGATGACCAGCATGAAGACGGCCATGGGCACGATCGAGGACAGTGCGGCGGCGACCCCGATGATCCCGACAGCCCAGGCGGGCAGGGAGTCCACGACCAGCTTGAAGAGCGCGAGGTTCGATTCCGCGCCGACGAGCCCCGGCACCACGAACAGGGCGGCCATGCCGAGCAGCATCGGGACGAACAGGAGGATGTTGTAGGCGGGCAGATACATCGCGTTGCGGCGCAGGGCGTCCGCGTTCCGGGCGCCGAGGTACCCAGCGACGGTGGTCGGGAAGATGACCACGGTCAGCGAGTTCAGGAACGACGTGCTGATGAACCAGGCCTGTCCCAGTCCGCTGTCGCCGTGGCCGGGGAAGGTCAGCCACTCGCTCTTCTCGGTGACGAGCCGGTCCAGGAAGGGCCCGTAGCCGTCGAAGTAGTGCATCGGTACGTAGAGGGCGAGGAACCCCAGCGTGGCGATGACGAGGATGTCCTTCAGCACGGACACCCACGCGCTGCCGCGCAGCCCGCTGACCACGACGAAGCCGGTGGTGACGGCGAAGGCGACGAAGTAGGCCCAGTTCAGGCTGATCGCCCCGTACGAGATGGTCGAGACGACGACGCCCATGCCGGTGATCTGGAGCTGGATGTACGGCAGCAGGAAGGCGGTGGCCAGCACCGCGACCACCGCGCCGAGCCAGGGCCGGCCGAAGCGGTGCGCCACCATGTCGGTGATCCCGACGAGACCGTGCTTGCGCGCGTACGCCCAGAGCATCGGGCCGACGACATAGCCGATGGCGTAGCCGCAGGACATGTACGCGACGACGTACAGGACGGGTGCCCCGTAGTTGTATCCCCAGCCCGCGGCGCCCAGGTAGCTGAAGCTGGTGTAGCCCTCGCCCGCCATCAGCACCCAGATGAAGACGGGGCCGAGGCTGCGGCCGCCGACCGACCACTCGGCGAGACCACCCGTGCCGCCGCCGCGCCCGCGCATGGCGAGCAGTCCGAGGGCGACGGTCGCGACCATGAAGACGGCGAAGACGGAGGTCGCCACGGCGGCGTTCACCGGCGGTCCCCCCGCCTGGTCAGCCACACCGCGACGGGTGTCAGCAGGGTCGCCCCGAGCAGCCACACGAAGAGGAACGGCAGGCCGAACACCACGGGGTCGACCCGGTTCACGAAGGGCAGCGCCCCCAGGTACAGCACATAGGGGACCAGCAGCCACAACAACTGGGGACGTGTCTTGAGCACTCTGAGCACGCAGGGACCCTACCCGCGGCCCCCGCCGCTACCCCCGTCCCGCCGCCGCCCCGGGCCCCGTGGCTACTTCGGGCGCGTCGCGGTGAGCTTGCCCCACACGATGAGCCGGTAGCGGGAGGTGAACTCGGGCGTGCACGTCGTCAGCGTCAGATAGTGCCCCGGCGCGCTGTACCCGGCCGAGGTGCGCACGTTGCTGCGCGGCACGGTGGCGATGACCCCGCTGTCCGACGGCGTCGTCCGCGCGAGGCTCTTGTCGACGGTGTACGTGTAGACGGCTTCGCGGGTCTCGACGGTGATCGGGTCGCCGCGGCGCAGCCGGTCGATGCGGCGGAAGGGTTCGCCGTGGGTGTTGCGGTGCCCGGCGAGCGCGAAGTTTCCGGCCTGTCCGGGCTGCGCGGTGCGCGGGTAGTGCCCGACGTATCCCTTGTCGAGGACGCCGTACTTGCCGATGCCCTGGGCGACAGGAGCGGTGAGGCCGATGCGCGGGATGCGCAGGACGGCGTACGCCTGGTCCCAGCGCGGGGCGGAGGACGCGGAGCCGCGCGGGGCGCCCTCCCGCCGCGCGCCCGGGGAGGTGTCGGGCGAGGTGCCCGTCGACGTGTCCGGCACGGGCGGGGTTCCGGGGTCCGTGCCCGCCGGGTCCGATGTCCCGCCCCAGCCCCGCTGGAGGGCCCGCACCTCGCTCTCGGCGCTCTCGCGGGCCTGCCGGTTGGTCCACCACAGCTGATGGGCGACGAGGAGCAGCAGGACGACGCCGAGGGTGATCACCAACTCGGCGCCGGTCCACAGGCCGCGCACAGCGGCCCGCCGCGCGCTCCGGCGCCCGTTCCGCCGTTCGTTCCGCCACGGGCTCCACCACCCGTGCCACCGCGCGTTCCGCCACGCGGCGGCCCGTGGCCGTCCCCGCGCGCTCCCCTGCACCACGACCGGTATCCGCTCCCGCACGGGCCGCACGATAAGGGCAATCCCCGTAACCCACCAGGGTTCTCCCCGTCCTCCCTCCCGTTGCCGTACAGCAGTACCGTGTGGTTCATGCGCCCCGACACGCCTGCCGACCACACCACCGAAGCCGAGCGCCTGCTGCGCACCGCGGCGCAGTACCCCGAGGACCACGAACCGTTGATCCTCCAGGCCGCCGCCCACCTGGAGCTCGCCGGTGACCGCGCCCGCGCCAGCACCCTCTACGACGAACTGCTCGCCTCCCCCGACGCCACGGTCGACAACCCGCACCTGGTCAAGGCCCTCAAGGCGGCCAACCTCTGGGAGTACGGGCACGAGGCCGAGGCCCGCGCGATCATCGACGGCATCCGTGCCGCGAGCCCCCCGGACGCGGCCCCGTGGGACATCGCCGCCCAGACCCTGGAAGCCCACGACGAGCTGGAGTCGGCCCACGACTTCTTCTCGACCGCGCTGAAGCTGCTGCTGTCGCCGGGCGAGGAAGTCCCGTACGCCACCCAGTCCCTGCTGACCGGACGCCATCGCGTCCGCAGGCTGATGGGGGTCGAGCACGACCCGTGGGACGAGCTGGCCGACGCCCTGCACACGGCCACCGTGCCGCTCGACGAACTCCACGACCCCAAGCGCCTGTGGGCCCTCGGCTCATCCGACCCGGGCGAGCTACAGGCCGAGATCATCCGGCTCCGCTCCGAACTGGGCACCTACCGGACCGCGTTGTCCCGCCCTTTCCCGGTCGCCGTCCTGCACTGGACCGAGGCCGAGCTGCGCGAACTGCTCACCGCGTACCCGGTGTTGACGATCGAGTACCCCACCCACGCCGATCATCTGGACCAGCTGGAAGCCGCGTTGCGCGATCTGCACGCGACGGGCACCCCGAATCTGGGCATCGTCACGGGCACGGTCCCCTCGTACGAGGCGTTCGCCGCGTCGGAGGCCGCGTCCCCCGCCGATCCGGATCTGCTCCCCCAGTACGCCACGATCCTCGCGGCCCGCGGCCGTGCCGTGCCCTGGCCGCCGGCCCGCAGCGCGGCGTGCTGGTGCGGCTCGGGGAACGCGTACCGGCAATGCCACGGGCGCGCCTGACCCACGGGCGCCCGCGTCCTGGCGCCTCGGCGCGGCATTGCACGGCGCGGCACCGAGCGCGGGATACGGGCGCGGGATACGGGGCGCACATCACGCGGCGCGCATGACCGATCACGCACCGCGCATCACCTTGCCCGTATGACGGATCGCGCCCCTCTACCGGCCCTCGAAGGCGACTTCGAGGGCCGCGTCGAGTTTCTCGGCCATCGCGTCGATGTCCGGCGAACCGTCGGCCAGCATTTCGTGCACCGCCGACTGGAGCACCTGCGTGAACGCCCCGTAGTACGGAGTACGGGGCCGCTGCACCGCCGTCTCCAGCGCCTCGCTCAGGGTCCGGGTGAACGCCGCGCGGTCGGACTCCGAAGGGATCTGCGCGCTGCCCTCCCCGGTCGCGGGCGCTCCCGGAGCGCTCCCGGCGGGCCGCAGGGCGGCGGCGACACCCGGCCAGCAGGGCCGGGACGCCGCCGTGGGCTCGTAGGCCGAGGTACGGGTCGCGGCGAACCCCGCGTCGAGCAGGCAGCGTTCGCTCTCCGACGAGGTCAGGAACTTGATCAGCTCGCGGGCGTTGTGCGCCCGGGGCGAGTCGGCGGAGACGGCGAGATTCTGGCCGCCGAGCACGGCGTGGCCGGGCAGGGCCGTGACGGAGTACTGGTCGGGCTTCAGCCGGCTCTGCAACGACCCGTAGGCGTACGGCCAGTGGCGCAGGTACGCGACGTGACCGGCGGCGAAGTCGGCCAGCGTGGTGTTCTCGTCCGAGGAGAGCGCGGCGGGCAGCAGGCGGTCGCTGTCGGTGTGCCGGAGCAGTTCGTTGAGCCCCTTCTTCAGCTCCTTCGGGTCGGACCGGTAGGTGCCGTCCTCCTTCACGAGTTCGACGCCGACGGCGGCGAACGCCTCGATGGTGTTGACCGTCAGCCCCTCGTACTGCCGCAGTTGGGTGGTCCAGCCCGCCTGGCCGCCCTCCCGGTCGAGGATGCCGTTGTCGAGGGTGGTGATGGAGGAGTAGAGGCTGTCCCAGGTCCAGTCGCCGTTGGGCATCCGGTCCTTGGTGATCCCGCCTTTCTTGAGCAGGTCGCGGCGGTAGTAGAGCAGCCCGACATCGCTGTTGAAGGGCCGGGCGTAGGTACGGCCCTCCCACACGGTGGTGCCCCGCACCCGGGAGAGGAAGTCGGGGTCGGCGGATTCGTTGTCGGGCAGCGCCTGGATCAGGCCCGCCTCGGCGAACTCGGGAATCCAGGTGATATCGAGGTTGACCACGTCGTACGCGGAGCTGCCGGACTGGAGGGCGCCGAGCAACTGGCTGCGCTGCTGGTCGGCGCCGCCCGGCAGTTCGACGAGCTTGGCCCGGAGGTTCGGCTCGTCCTGGTGCTGTCGGTTCCACTCCTCGATGAGCTGTTGCCGTACGCCGCCGGAACCGGTCACATCGAGCCCGCTGGCCACCACGATGGGCCCGACGGCCGTCGTACCGTCCGCCTTCCCGCTCCCGTCCGGGCCGGGGTCCGCGTCACCGGATCCCCCGGAGCAGGCCGGCGCGACGAGCGCGAGCAGCGCGCCGAGGGCGAGGGCGCGGAGGCGGCGCAGGCGGCGGGAGTGATGGGCGCGCGGGCGCGCGACGGCGGCCGGGCGTGCGGTGGCGCGTAGGCGCACAACGGCGCGCAGACTCACGGCGGCGCGCAGGCCGTACGCGCCCGCAGCCCGCGCCGCGCGCTCCGTCCCGGTCCGCGCCACACTCTCCGTCCCCCTGTCCGCGGTGTTCCCGGTCTCCTTCTCCGTCGCGCTCATTCCGCGTCCCCCGTACCGGTCTTGGCGACCTCGGCCGTCAGCTCCGTGGCGATTCCGTCCGACGGGTCCAGGCAGCGCCCCCCGGTCGCCTCGGCGAGCCGCTGATTCAGCTGCCCCGGCGCACAGCCCCCGTCGCGCAGGGAAACCGCGACCACCCGGACGGGCGCGCCCTTCCCCGCGGCCTTCACCAGCGCGTCGATGTCCTTCCGGGGCAGCCCGGCGGAGTCCTCGTCATCGGTGACGAGGACGAGGAGCCGCGGATCGGGGCCCGACGCACCCTCACGGAGCTCGGCCAGCGCGTCGGTCAGCCCGGCGACGATGTCCGCGTTCGTGTCCACGACCTTCGCGGCTCCCACGTCCTTCTGCGCGTCGGGCAGTCCGTGCTGCCCGAACGACACCACGTCCGGATGGTCGTCCTTCTTCACCGGGGCGAGCGTCCACACCCCGTAGCGGTCCCCTGTGCTGAGCGAGCGCATCGACCGGGTGACCAGCTCCTTGGCACGGCCGGGCCCGGACCAGACCCGGTTGTCGGCCATGGACGTCGAGTTGTCCAGCAGATAGAGCACCCGGCCGGGTCCGAGCGCCCGCCGGTAGTCGCGCAGGGCGTCGGCGACCGAAGCCGCGGACGCGGCGGGGGCCGAGTCCGGGACGTCGATGCTCACCGCCCCCTCGTTGGCGAGCGCGCGAAGCGGCGAGGCCGTACCGGGCGGCGCCGGCTTGCCGTCCTCGACCCCGCGGAAACCGTCCTGCACGAAGATCGCCTGGGCGGCGTCGTCCTCCACCAGCCAGTCGTGGAAGTCCCGCACCGCCCGCTCGCGCGCCTTCTCGTCCCGGTCGGCATCCGCCCAGGTGACCCGGACGAACGGCAGGTCCAGTACCGGTACGTCGGTGGGGTAGCGGGCGGTACGGCGCTGAAGGGTGTCGCTCGCGCAGGAGGGGCGGGTCCCCTGCCCCGAGACCTTGGGTGGCAGGTTGAACAGCGCCATGGTCTGCTCGGGCACCAGCACGGCGGCCCGGTCCTCCAGTTCGTTGCGGGTCCCGTCGGACAGCGCGCACATCAGTTCCTGCGCCGTGGTGGGCATCGGCCGGAGTTCGCCGGCCATCCCCGCCTCGATGACGGAGGGCGGCCCTGCGGAGGGCGAGGCGTAGAGAGCGGCCGTGGACAACAGGGCCCCGTCCGCCCCCTCCGGATCGGGCCGCAGCACCTGGATCGGCTTCTCGCCGTCCGGCCGGCCGGCGAGAAGCCCGGCGATGAGCGAGCCGAGCGGGGCGGGAGTCTGCGCATCGGCCGTCGCGGGCCCGCCGTCGGGGACGGCGAGCACCATCGGTGTGAAGGCCAGCGGTCCCATCGGATCGAGCGACACCGTCGCGCGTGCGGACCCGGTCTGCCCGGCCTCCGCCCGCACCGGGGTGCTCCCGGCCGCCGGGATCCAGATGTCGGGCTGTGCGCCGAGGTCGCGCTGGGGCCGCGGGCAGTCGCCGGACGCGGGGCACGACGGGAGCGGCGACTGCCACAGGGCGGCGGACTGGAACGCGGCCACGGCGTCGGTGGACTTACCCGCGTAGACGCCGATCCCGACGGTGCGGCAGCCCTCCGCGTCACGGTTCACATAGGCGTCGGCGGCCTTCTGCACGGTGGGCCGGAGGTCGGGATCGACGAGGACGCGCAGCTCCATGGGCGGGGCGCAGCCACCGGATCCGCCTCCAGGCGGTCCGTACAGGGCGACCCAGAGGACCGTTCCGGCACCGAGCACCAGAGCGAGAGCGACGGCGGCGACGCGGTTGTGGCCGAGGGCGCGCAGCCGCCGACGTACCCGGCCGAGGCCCCAGGCCGGCTCGGGTACCGCGGGCTCACCAGGTTCATCCGGCACCACGGGCTCGTCCGGCTCGACGACGGACCCGGGGTCGCCCGGCTCGACGGACCCGGGCTCACTCGGCTCGACGGACCTGGGCTGAGCCCGTTCGTCCGGCGCCCCCGGCCCGTCGCCTTCGGGCACCACGGGGGACGGTGGCCGGGGCTGCGCCGGTTCAGGCTTCGCCCGCTCGCTCGCCGACGTCAGGGCGAGCAGGACGTCACCGCCCTGGCGACATTCCTTGGGAACCCACCGGTGACCGTCGACGGCCTTGAACGGCGCCATCTCCTTCCGTATCGCGGGGACGATCCGGGTGAAGCCGGCCGGTTCGTCGGCCACGGCCCAGCGGGTCAGCAGCTTGTGGAGGGCGATGGTGAAGTCGGTGCCGTGGCCGGCGGCACCGGGCGGGATCTCGACCCCCGGTTCCGCCGCCATGAGAACGGCGAGGTTCTGCTGGACGTCCGGCGTGAAGTGATGGGACGCGTTGCCCGCGAAGCAGCAGTCGAGGATCACGACGACCCGGTCGGCCTTCGCGTGCCGCAGCTCGGCCATCACGACCGCGTGCCAGGACAGGGCGTCCACGAAGGGATGGTCCCGGTCCTGGGTGATGCGCGAGGGGCTGAACAGCAGGTGCAGATCGCTGCCGTCGGTACGGACGATGCCGTGCCCGGCGAAGTACACGACGAGCAGCCCGGTCACCTCATTCCGGGCAGACTGCAACGCGGCATGCACGGTGATCGGATCCACCGACCGCGCCGCGCCCGGACGCCCCTCCCCGTCCCCCTCGCCGAGGGCGGGAAAGGTGAGGACATCGGCCGTGTCGAACACCCCGGAGGACGGGGCGGTGAGCGCCTCGGTCATGAGCCGGAGGCTCTGCGCCACCGCGGGCAGGTCGATCTCGTGCTCGTACGAGTCCACGCCGATGAGCACGGCACGATGCTGTTTGTCGCGGTTCTCCGCACTGCGGGTGTTGTACGGCGGCACGACGCCTATACCCCCTCGGGCCGGTCGTCGCCGTGCCCGGGTTGCCTCCCGCCGGGGGCCGGACCGCCGCCGGACGCCGGTGGTGTGTCCGTGTCCCGGTGCAGCGCGGGGTCGCTCTCGAAGCCCTCCGCGTCGAGTCTGACGCGCGGCTCCTCCTCGGGGTTGGCGAGCCTGCGCCGGTTGCGGTGCCAGGTCCTGACCGAGTTCCAGGCGATGTCGGCGAGCGGCCGCACGGCCTCGGCGGCCACGATGAGCAGGATGTCCTGGACCAGGTCCCCGCCCATCGACTCGCTCTGGGTGCGCGAGACCCCACGCTCCACCCGGAGCTCGGCCCGCCCCCGCGCCTCGTTCAGCGCGGGAGCGCTCTCCAGCCAGGCGCACAACGCGGCAAGGTCCTCCTTGCGCCTGTGCGTACCACTGACGGTGATCCGTAACGCCACGGTCGGGTCCCCACCCCCGCCCCCGTCTCCCGTGACCTGCCCGCCGACCCGCCCGCTGTCCGCCATTCGCCCGCCCCCATCGGCCCCATTGCCGCCCGCAGTTCCGAGCCCCATCGAACAAGCCATTATTTCACGGCAGTTGACACAAGGCACTCGTTTGTCCCGCATGGCGAAGGGCGGAGACGAGCCACCATCCGTCACTCAAGGTGCACTTCCGGCCACCCGTCGCCGATTCAACGAGAGGGATTCCCGGATGTCCGACCTTTGCCATACGATCACAATTCACCAATCGTCCCAGGGCCGTACGCCTCCCGCGCGGCCCCGCTCCGTGCGCGCGAGGAAGTCTTCATGCCGCCCTATCA
The DNA here is from genome assembly GCF_035917275.1 of Streptomyces sp. NBC_01237. Taxonomy (NCBI): domain Bacteria; kingdom Bacillati; phylum Actinomycetota; class Actinomycetes; order Kitasatosporales; family Streptomycetaceae; genus Streptomyces; species Streptomyces sp. NBC_01237. The sequence goes on from NZ_CP108508.1 coordinate 3,156,632, forward strand.
GCCGTCCTCGGACTGGCAGTACGAGATCCCGACGGCCGGCAGCAAGCGGCTCCCGCCCGCCGCCCGTTACGTCGAATCGCTGACTCACCAGGGGTACGGATTCGAGGCGGCCATCGCCGACCTGGTCGACAACTCGATCGACGCGGGCGCTCGCAACGTCGTGGTCAGCTTCCTCCGCGACGAGGACCGGCTCGTCGGCCTGCTCGTCGTCGACGACGGCTCCGGCATGAACGACGAGGCGCTCGACACCGCGATGACGGTCGGCGGCCGGCAGGAGTACGGGGAGAGCGCGCTCGGCCACTTCGGCGCGGGCCTCAAGGCGGCCTCCCTCTCGCACGCCGACTCGCTCACCGTGATCAGCCGCACCAAGCGCAGTCCGTCGGCCGGACGCCGCTGGCTGACCGCCCGCGCCCGCGCCGACTTCACGTGCGACATCGTCGACCCCGGCTACTGCCAGGACCTCGTCGACCGGTACGACGGCCTGATCGAGTGGCACGGCACGATCGTCCGCTGGGACCGGGTCCGCGCCTTCGAGACGGTCACCACCGGCCAGGCCGACCGCTTCCTCAACGACGCCATCGAGAAGCTGGAGACCCACCTCGGACTCCATCTCCACCGCTTCCTCGCCCGCGAGGACTTCAACGTCGACATCGTCGTCGAGGACGTACGGACCACGGACGAACTGGACCACCGGGGAGTCGAGCCGATCGACCCGTTCGGCTACCGCGTCCCCGGCCGGCCCGGCTACCCCCGTACGTACACCGCCCCCGTCGAGGGCGTCGGCGAGGTGGCGCTCACCGCGCACATCTGGCCGCCGAAGTCCCCGCTGGTCAGCTACCGGGGCATCGGCCCGCTCGCCGAACGCCAGGGCTTCTACGTCTACCGCAACGACCGGCTCGTCCAGGCGGGCGGCTGGAACAGCACCCGCAGCGCCGAGGGACACCTCGCCCTGGCCCGTATCGCCGTCGATCTGCCGACCGAGCCGAACGACGTCTTCAGCCTCACCGTCAAGAAGGACGGGGTGACGGTCACGCCCGCCTTCGCGCGCGGCCTGGAACAGGCCGTGGACGGTACGGGCCGGAGCTTCGCCACGTACCTCCAGGAGGCGGAGACGACGTACCGGGAAGCGGCCCGGCGCGCCACGGAGCCGCAGCGCAAGGCGGTCCTCCCGGCCGGCAAGGGCCTGGACCCCCGGCTGCGGCGCACGCTGCGCGACGAGCTGCCGGAGCTGGAGGGCGAGGCCCCGATCACGTTCCGCTGGGACGCGCTGCCCTCGGACGTGTTCTTCGAACTCGACCGCGAGGAGCGGGAGGTCAGGCTCAACAAGGAGTACCGGCAGGTGTTCAACGGCGGGCGGCGCGGCGGCCTGAACGACGCCCCGGTGGTGAAGAGCATGCTCTATCTGATGGTCAACGAGATCTTCCAGAAGGAGCGGGTCCGGGCCGTCCACACCGACAACGTCGCCCTGTGGAACAGCGTCCTGGTGACGGCCGCGCGCTGCGAACTCGCGCGCTGACCCGTCGCGTCCGGCCGTCCCCACCCGAGGAAGCGTCCCCACCATGACCGACCACCTGTTCAACCTGCACGGCGATGTCCTGGGCGCGATGCGCCGGGGCCCCAAGCACTTCGCCAAGCTGGCGTTCGTCATCGCCGAGGCCGACGAACCCGCCGACACGGAGCTGAGCCACTTCAGGGACCGCCTCATCGGCGCGAGCCCCGGCGACGAGCTCACCGCGCTCTGGCACCGCACCCTGACCGGCTGGGACCTGGCGGAACAGGCCGACTGGTCGGCCTCCCCGGCCCGGACCGACGAGCGCCGCGCGGACACGTACACCCGGCTCGGCTTCGGCGCCGACCTGCGCAAGGCGCTCGACCACGCGGTTCCGGTCTTCAAGGAGCCCGGCCCGACCGTCATCAGCACGACCCCCACGTCCTGGTACTCCCGCGACACCGCTGCCGCCCGTTCCTTCTACTGGGACGCGTACGAGCAGCTGCTGCGCCGCAAGGGCTGGTCGGACGCCGCCGTCTCCGGCCTGGACGAGGCGAGCCACGCCGTGGTCGAGCGCCTCGCCGACCCCACGCGCACCGACGCCTACGGCGCCCGCGGTCTGGTCGTCGGCTACGTGCAGTCGGGCAAGACCGCCAACTTCACCGGCGTCACGGCGAAGGCCATCGACGCGGGCTACCGCCTGGTCATCGTCCTCGGCGGCACGCTGAACCTGCTCCGCGGCCAGACCCAGCGCCGCCTGGACATGGAGCTGATCGGCCGGGAGAACATCCTGCGCGGCGCCGACCCCGCGGACACGGACGCCCTGATCGGCGTCGACTACCAGGACGACGAGGACTGGCCGGCGAAGTTCGTCAGCCACGGCGGCCGCCCGTCCACGCGGGGGTCCTTCGACATCGAGCGCCTCACCACGCGCGACGACGACTACAAGAGCCTGGCGACCGGAATCCGGGCCCTGGAGTTCGACAAGCAGCACCGCACGCAGCCGCTGTACGCACCCGACAACCTGCACCGGGCCGCCGCCCGCGTGATGGTCGTCAAGAAGAACAAGTCCGTGCTGGCCAAGCTCATCACGGACCTCAAGAAGATCGGCCCGATGATCCTCTCCGAGATCCCGGCGCTGATCATCGACGACGAGTCCGACCAGGCATCGGTCAACACGACGGACCCGAAGAAGTGGGAGGAGGGCAAGGTCGCCCGTACGGCCATCAACGGCCAGATCTCCCAGCTGCTCGGCCTGCTCCCCCGCGCCCAGTACGTCGGCTACACGGCGACCCCCTTCGCCAATGTCTTCGTCGACCCGGGCGACGGCGAGGACATCTTCCCCCGCGACTTCCTGATCTCGCTGCCGCGCCCGACCGGCTACATGGGCGTGCGGGACTTCCACGACCTGGACCGGACCGACGACTCCACCACCGGCCCCGCCGAGGAGTCCCACATCAGGGGCATCCACGACGACGCCAGGGGCGACCGCCTCCAGGAAGCGCTGGACGCCTTCCTCCTCACCGGAGCCCTGAAGCTGTACCGCGCGGCCAACGGCGTCCCCGAAGGGCCGTTCCGCCACCACACGATGCTGGTCCACGAGTCCGTACGCATGGCCGAGCACGCGGCCCTCGCCCTGCGCATCAGCACGCTGTGGCACAAGGCGGCCTACACCGGCCAGGAGGGCCACGACCGCCTCGCCGCCCTCTTCGCCTCCGACTTCCGGCGCTTCGCCGACGACGAACTGCCCACCCCCACGACGTACGAGGAACTGAAGCCGCACGTCTTCCGGGCCCGCCAGCTGATCAACTCCGGCGGCACCCCGGTGCTCGTCGTCAACGGCGACACCGAACGCGACTACGCCCAGCCCGACCTCGACTTCGACCGCACCCCGCACGTATGGAAGATCCTGGTCGGCGGCACGAAGCTGTCCCGGGGCTTCACGGTCGAGGGCCTGACGGTGACGTACTACCGCCGCAGGACCCAGCAGGCCGACACCCTGATGCAGATGGGCCGCTGGTTCGGCTTCCGACCCAACTACCGGGACCTGGTCCGGCTCTACATCGGCCGCGAGGAGCCGATGGGCCGGACGAGGACGGTCGACCTGTACGAGGCGTTCGAGGCGATCTGCCGCGACGAGGAAACGTTCCGCGCCCAGCTCACCCGCTACGCCACCCTGATCGACGGCAAGCCCCAGGTCACCCCGGCCCAGATCCCGCCCCTGGTCTCCCAGCACCTCTCCTGGCTCAAGCCGTCAGCCCGCAACAAGATGTTCAACGCGGAACTGGTGGAGATCCGCTCCCCCGGCGAATGGGTCGAACCGACGGCCTACCCGACGGCCCCCGCGGACCTGAGGCACAACGCGGAGGTGTGGCGGCCGGTGCTGGATGTCCTCGACCCCACCCCCGTCACCATGGCCCACGGCCACCGTGACACCTTCGAGGCACTGCACGGCACCCTCGACCACGAAGCCCTGCTCAAGGTCCTGTGCGATCTGCGGTGGTCCGCCCCCTCCCAGTTCTCGCCGCACCTGGAGTCCCTGCTCACGGCCGGGGAACACGGTCCGGGGGTCGACGACTGGCTGGTGATCGCTCCGCAGCAGACGTCCTCCCGTCGCGTCGCGGCCACGGTCCTCGGCTCCCGTTCCCTTTCCCTGGCACACCGCGTACGGCGTCGGGGCGACCTCTTCGGCGCCATCAGCGAACCGAAGCACCGCGGGGCCGCGCTGCGGATCGCTCGCGCGAGGGACACGGAGAAGGGGACGGGGAACGAGATCGTGGAATCGCTCGTACGCGAGCGACGCGGCGTGCTCGTCCTGTACCCCGTGGTGGAGGACGGGGCACCCCGTATCTCCACCGCCGGAGCCATCGACCCCGAGCACCTCGTCATGGCCTTCTCCCTGGTCGCCCCGAGGTCGTCGACCGGACCGCGGAAGAGCCTGGTGCGCTTCCGGACCGTCGACTCGACCCGAAGAGATTCCGCGATCATCGAACGCGGGGCGGGCGGGGCGTAGGAGACTGGTGATGATGAGCACGGCCAAACCTTCGTCCCCCGGCGTCTCCGCCCGGATGAGCCGCCAGGCGAGCCGCGACACCGCGCCCGAGGTCGCGGTGCGGAAGCTGCTGCACGCGGCGGGCTATCGCTTCCGGGTCAACGCGCGGGTGCCGGACATGCCCCGGCGGACCATGGACATCGCGTTCCCCCGGGCCAAGGTGGCCGTGATGATCGACGGTTGCTTCTGGCACGGCTGCCCCGTGCACGCGACGCAACCGAAGTCGAACGCCCAGTGGTGGCGGGACAAGCTCGACCGGAACATGGCGCGGGACCTGGAGACGACCGAACATCTGACGGCGGCGGGCTGGACGGTGCTCCGATTCTGGGAGCACGAGCCTCCGTCCGGGGCCGCCGAGAAAGTGGCGGCGATCGTCGAGCGAGAACGACAGGCGCGGCAGACACGACACAAGGGTGGGGACCTATGAGCAAACTGCGGTTCGTCGATGTGTGTGCGGGCGCGGGCGGATTGGCGCTGGGGCTGGAGGCAGCGGGCTTCGACCCCGTACTGCTTCTCGACCGGAAGCCCTTGGCCTGCGAGACCCTGCGTATGAACCGGCCGACGTGGAACGTCCAGGAGATGGACCTGCTGGACTTCGTCCCGGACGAGCATCCGCTGACCTACGACGTCGATCTGCTGTCGGCCGGACTGCCGCGCGTGAAGTCCAGCGCGACCGTGGCGAGGGCGGAGACCGAGGAGGAGCTGCGCCTGCTGGAGGCCGCGGTACTGCTCGCCCATTCCATCCAGCCGCGGGCCCTGCTCATCGAGAACGTGCCCGGCCTGGTCGACTCCCCGTCCTTCGAGGCCGTCCGGGAATTCATCCGCAAGGAACTGGAGCACCTCGGGTACCGGTTCCGCTGGTTCGTCCTGAACGCGGCCGACTTCGGCGTGCCGCAGGACCGCAAGCAGGGCGTGCTCGTCGCATTGAAGGAGCCGTACTTCGACGCGTTCCACCCGCCGACACCCACGGCCGACAGTCATGTCCCGGTCGGCAGCGCGCTGCACCGTTCCATGGCCGCTCGTGGTTGGTCCGGCGCGGACGCGTGGGCGGCACAGGCGCTGAGCGTCGCTCCCACCCTGGTGGGGGGATCGGACAAGCGGGGAGGCGCGGATCTGGGGCCCACGGGTACGAAGAAGGCATGGGCCCGCATGGGGGTGAACGGTGGGGCGCTGGCCGACGAGGTACCCGGACCGGACGACGACTCCACGGGAATGATCAAGCTCACGGTCGAGCAGGCGGCCCTTCTGCAGGCTTTTCCCCCGAAATGGGAATTCGCCGGGAAGAAGACCGCGCGCTACCGGCAGATCGGCCACGCCTCTCCGCCGCCCGTCGGGAACGCGCTGGGGCGGGCCATCGCGGCCGCCCTGGCCGCATGATCCCGAGCGGGTCGATCGACCCCGAAGTGCTGGACGGAGTGCGGTTGAACGCCGGCTACACTTTCACACCATGACCCGCCCAGCACACCCCTCACTTCCGCCTGCGAAATTCGGGATCGTCGATCTCTTCGCCGGGCCCGGCGGTCTCGACATCGCCGCCACGATCATGGAGGGCGAGGATGTGGCGAGCATCGGCGTCGAGTGGGACGACCCCACGCGTGCTACCCGTGACGCGGCCGGTCTGCTGACCACCGAGATCAAGGACGTCGCCGCGCTGGGCCCGTGCCACCCCTCGGTCGTCGAGGCGACGGTGCTCACCGGCGGGCCGCCCTGCCAGTCCTTCTCCGTCGCGGGCAGCCGGAAGGGTCACAAGGCCCTGGACGATGTGCTGAGCCTGGCCACGCGGTTGGCCGACCACGAGGACTTCGCTTCTTTCGAGGCGGAGTGGAAAGCGGTCAAGGCCGAGACCGACCTCATGTCGGACGAGCGCACCGGGTTCGTGCTCCAGCCCCTGCGCTGGATCATGGAGGCCAAGCTCAAGCGCGGTCGCCCGTACGAAGTGGTCGTCCTGGAACAGGTACCCACCGTTCTGCAGGTGTGGAAGCACTACGTCAAAATCCTCAAGCGGACCGGATACGCAGCAGAAGCCCATGTGCTGCACTCCGAGGATTTCGGTGTCCCGCAGGCCAGGCGACGAGCCGTGCTTATCGCACAGTACGACCCCGGGAACGAGAATCGAAAGGTCCACTTCCCGAAGCCGACGCACCAGAGGTACGTGAAGGGCGCCGAAAGGCTGACGTCGACGGACGCCCCCGGGGACGACGCCCTGTTCCTGCCCCTGCCCGACGACGAGGTTGACGAGCCCATCAAGCCCTGGGTGTCCATGGGGGACGTTCTCAGAGCGACCCGTCCCGACGACTTCGTCATGGTCTCCAACTACGGCTCCGGCGGCGACCCCAAGAACCGAGGACTGCGCACCTCCGACGAGCCCGCGCCGACGATCACCGGCAAGGTACGACGCAACCGTCTCTACCTGCTCAAGGGCGAGGCGGGTGCGAAGGAGGTCGGTGAGGAACTGGAACGGCTGTCGTTCGAAGAGGCCGGGCTCCTCCAGTCCTTCCCCGCCGCCTACCCCTGGCGATCCACCGACGTGGCCCAGCAGATCGGCAACGCCATCCCGCCCCGGCTCTCCCTCCACATCCTGAGCATGGCTCTCCTGCGCGAGAAGCCGAAGAAGGAGTGGTACGACGAGCTCAAGGACTGGAAACCGCAGCCCCCGTCCCCGGTCGAGAACGGGGACGACGACGTCTGAGGCCGTCGGCCCCGCCGTCACGTCTCGTCGACGGCCGCCTTTCCCCGCACGGGGGCCTCGACGAAGAGGCTCGCGAACAGGTCGGCCAGTGCGGCCACGGACGCCTCGGGGGCCTTCTCCTCGGCGGGACCTTCCGGGAGCGTCCTGCGCGGCACGGCTGCCGCCCACTCGCCCGCCTCGATCCACGCCCGTAGCGGCCGGCCGTCCCGTTCGGCGTCCGGGGCGATGAGGTCGTACATGAGTGTGGCCGCAGACGCGTTGATCGCCTTCCCCAACGCGTTGATCTCCCGGCCGGTCCCCACTGTGGCGCGCTCGATCAGGCGCACCATCGCCTGTGCCGTCGGCCGATGATCGATCACGTCGAGCCTCAGCACGGTGTTGAACACGTCCTGGTGCGCACAGACGGTCTCGACCGGTGCGTAGTCGGAACCGTCGCGGAACAGTTCGGCCGCCCACCACAGCCGGGCGAACGCCTGCGTGTACGCCGGTCCGCTGAACCGGGCGGCGGCCACCTTCGGCAGCTCGCCGCTGTCCTTCTTCGAATCGGACATGTGGCGCCAGACTACGTAGTCGGGGGCCACACCCAGCGCCAGGTAGTTCCAGAACCTCCGGTCCGCGGCCTCGCGTCGGCTGAGCCGCAGCGTCGCGTGGAGCCGAGGGGCCAACCAGGCGTCGGCCGCCGTCGGCTTCCCCTCACCGAAGACGTGCATGGCGTCGTCGACGAGATCGCGGACCGGCTCCAGCTCGGCACGGCTCGCTTCCGCGTACGGCAGAGGTTCGGTGACCTTGTTGAGCCCGATGGAGGGGACGTCCTCCTTCCCGGTGAGCAGGCCTTCACCGATGTATTGCGCGGCGTTGAGGTCCGCGAGAAGGGCCAGGCGCTCGGGCAGGTGGTTCGGCTTCTCGGTCATGCGTCGGTCCCCCGGTGGATGCGTTCGAGGCCGCGGATGGTGGCGGTCAGAGCCTTGGGCACTTCCGCCCTGAGCGTCGCCGCGTAGTGGATGCGGGGTTGGAGGTCGGTCCACCCGTCCGTTCCGGTGCGTCGCCGGTGGACCTCACGCAGGGATTCCTCAAGGGGGCGGTCGGGCACGACGTCGGGCAGCATCTCGCGGAGCACCTCGCCCCGCCAGTCGCGCGGGAATAGCGGCGTTCCGTCGTCCTCGATCTCCAGATCACCGATGGCGGTGTGGAAGACGGCTGTCCACACGTCCGTGCACATCTGCGCGATCAGAAGATCCCGGACCAGATTGTCGACCGAGGTGCCGTTTCCAACGATGAGTTCGGTCATGCCTTCGAAATCGGTGTTCACATGTACAGCGGGGAGGTCACCGGATGTGTCGACGATCCACGGCACCTCCGGGAAGCGACGCAGCCATTCCGGCCCTTCCCGGAATCCGACCTCGTGGACTTCGAGTTCCCGCTGGCGAAGGGGCGCATCGGCCTTCAGGTCGATGATCCAGTCCTTGTCCGAGGTCGCGATCTCCCGTCCCGGCACGCCGTCGACCGTGGCGACCACGTGGAGAGACATCGTGGCCCGGTCCAGATGGTCCTCACGCCACAGATCCAGATGGCCCGTCCACTGGCGGCCCCCTTCCGGTCCAGGCTTCAGGGACGCCGTGATCCTCGTGTTGGTCGCACCCTCGCTCAGCACGGCGACGACCGCCACATCGGACCAGGGGCCGCCGGGCTCGGTCGCCCTGCCGGGCAGGGTGGCGGAAAGCTTCAGTCGGGCGCTCTCCCAGTCGTCCCGCCCGGCCACTCCCGGCGCGACCACCTGATCGACGGTCGAGAACGCGCTGGTGTCCAGCGGTTCCCGGAACTCGCCCGGGCCCCGCAGTTCGACAGCGTCGACCCGGAGCGACACGACACCGGGAAGTCGCTTGTACGGATAGACCCTCATGCCTGGCCCCCCTTGTCGGTGCGCAGCTCCACGACGAGTCCGCTGAACACGGCCCGTACCGGATGGGTGGATACGTCGGTGGTTCCCCGGAAGGTCGCGCTGCGTGCGCCGGGCGCGATGTGGATCGCCCCGTCGACCACCTCGCAGTTGTGCACGGCGACGAGTTCGGACCAGCCCAGAACCGGTCGCGGCCCGGAGCGCACTTCCAGCTTCGCCACCGGGACGGGGTGCCAGGAGTCTCCTCCGAGAGGAACCTTGATCTCCCCCGTGACGCACCACGCGCCGTCGCCGTCGATCTGCGCGTCGAGCTCCTCCAGTGTCGGCGGACCCAGCGCCGTCACGGGCCGGGCGACCTTGCGGCCTCCCACGGCGAGCCGTTTGCGCAGCCGCTCCGAACCGCCCTTGCGCTTCTTGGCGGGAAGCGCCACCAGATCGCGCACGGCCTTGTTCGTCTCGGTGGTGAGAGCGCCGATGCGTCGGTACGCGGAGGGTGAGTAGAGCATCCGCAGCTCTTCCGTCTGTCCCCACTTGTCGTGCTCGGGCGGTTCCGCGGCACGAAGGAACGCCTCCGCCTCGTCGGCGAAGGGCGCGTCGTCACCCGCCGCCCGGCCCGCGAGGAGCACGGCCTGGAAGAGATTCGTTCCCACCGGCAGGTTGGGCACCCAACCGATCCTGACCGTCATGCGGTTGCCCCGCATGGTCGTCACCCGGTTCGGCTTCCCTTCGCCGTCCGCGGCCTCGGTCACCAGAACGACGGCCCGGTGCTCCCCGTCGCTCCGTCCCCCGCGCCCCGGCACCACCAGGGGCACGGTGGTCATGGCCACCTGTCCGGACTCCGTCAACCGCTCCACGGTCGTACCGTCCAGGAACGCCTGCAGCGCACGGGTCCGCGAAGGTTGGGTGTCGCGGGGGTCGACGCGTGCCTCCGCGATGATCTCCTCCCCGTTGCGGAGCGTCCGGACGGAGGCTTCCAGCAACGGTTGCCCGGTTCCTCCACCGGTCATGGCCGCCCAGAAGTTCCGGCCGAGTGCCTCCCGGAGACGGTGGTGCATGCGATGCACGCTGTCGCTGTCCTCGACGTCGCCGTTCTCTGTCGCGTCGGCGAGGCTCGCCACGTCGTGGGCCCCCACGATCAGGAACGACGTCCCGGGCTCCGCGCTCTCCCTGGAGAGATGGAGCCGCTCGGCTCCGCCCTCGTCGGCCCACCACGAACGGGCGACGTTCGCATCGTCGGCGTCGGGATCCGGCCGACCGAACCAGGCCGGGCCGGCCCAGGGTGTTCCGTCCACCTCGCGCCAGGGCAGATCGAGTCGGCCGATGAGCCGCCGCTCGGTCCGTCCCTCGTGCGGTTCCGACAGCGTGGAGTTCATGAGCACCAGGCCGAGTCGGCTCGTCGCCCAGAGCGTCGCCTTGCCCAGTCCGTACGAGCCACCGGCACCACGCACGGACTTGTGGCTGTCGAGCTGACGACGCACGACCGCGGCGAAGCGTCCGGTCTCGTAGTCGTCGCCGGTCAGACCGGAGGCGTTGTAGTCGTCGATGCGCAGGAGGACCAGTCGGTCGCGCTCGTGCATGTCACGCAGCCCGGCGGCGATCGTCCGGCCGACCTTCTGGTCCTGTGCGGAAGCCGCCCGGTAGTGCGGAAGGAGGTCGTCCCAGCGAATCTCGTCCTTGAACCGGGCCAGGAACTTTCCGGTCAGTTCGTGCAGCGTGTACCGCACCCGCACGGGCCGGTCGAGATCCAGGCGTTCGTCCAGGCTGTTCTGGGTGGCCTCGCGGGCCAGCACTCCGACATCGGCCCGGAACGCGAAGGCCGCCGCGTTGCCGAACTCGCGTCCCCCGTCCGCGTATCCGGGACGGTGGTACCAGGAGACCGGCAGGCCGGCCAGGGTATCGGCGGTGCGGGTGTGGATCGTCCCCAGATCCGTCCCCAGCGCTTCGGCGATCTTGACGATCGTCTCCTCGCGGGGAGTCGCCCGCCCGGTGATCCAGGCCGAGACGGCCGCTCGGGTCAGCCCGATCTCCTGAGCGAGATCGGCCTGGCTCATCTTCGACTGCTTCAGCTGTCGTGCGAGCCAGGGACCGAAGTCCATGCCGGTGTCCAACGTCACCACTCCTCAGCTCCTGCGCTGCCCAGGGAACCAACCGTACACCCTCATTTGACAACGACACGCGGGCGACAATCCTGTTTGACATCACTCACGGGGCCCAGGAAGGTTCTCATCGCCCCATCGTTCAAATACACCGATGCGTCACGTAGTCGAAGTAATGCGAGGAATAAACCCTGAGGCCGATATGCGACTCATGCCCGAAACGCACCGCTCCCGATGCGCGACAAACGTACGACGAACACGCTTGCGGCAAACGGGAATAACCCTGTAGCGTCGATACGGGCGAAGCCTTGCCAGCCTCGATCGGCACCGAAAAACAGGGGCCTTCTTTTGCGTGCCCGGACACCAAAATCATGTCCGATCCGCAATTTCGGCCGAATCTTCGAAAACCCTTGCTCGATTCGATGGAACGGGGTTTGATTCACGCAACATCCGTCACTGCGACGGCAACACCCTTCAACCGTCAGGAAGTTCCGTAACCCCATCCCGTCGTTCCGCAGAATTCACGCCCCTCTCCTCTCGTGTGTATTCAGCCTCTCTGCACGTGCGCCATCTTCGATACCGTCCGATTCGATCACGTACAAAGAACACGAGAGCAAGGGTGAACAGTCATGCCCAAGGGTGAATTCCACCTCGTCGACGAATACGACTCCCTTCCGGACCCGCAGCTCCGGTCCGACTTCCTCGATGCCGTCGGCACGACGCGCCCCCGCATCGAGCACCTTCGGCGCCTCCGTGACGCCGAAGCCGCCCGTAACGCGGCGAAGGCTGCCGAGGAGTCGGAGTCGAACGGCTCCTCGACGCACGAACGTCGTCGGCAGTCGCGGCGTCGCCTTCGCCGCACGCCCCGTCACTCCGGGGTGAACGTCACCCGCCCGCCGAACAGGGGCGACATCCGGCGTATGCCCCCGCGTCGGCGTCGGCGCATCGTGTTCGTCATCGTCATCGAACTGGACTGACCGAACACACCGTCGGACTCCGCGTCTATCGTTCATCTGACGGCCGGCCGCACCCCCGCAGCGGCCGGCCCCGGCTCCTCCCGGCGTTTCAGCTCACGGCCATGAAATGGGATCATTTTGAACCACCCAAACGTGACGGGCAGTTCGGGCGACTCGTCCGTCATCCAGACAATCATCGAGCAGTCGACGCGCGTCCTGGAGACGTACCGAGTCGATCCGGGACTGATTCTGGAGCACGCCAACGGTGAGCGGCGGATCACCCAGGGCGGATACGGCGACCGGCAGTTGTTCGAACTCGTCCAGAATGCGGCCGACGAGATCGCCGACTCCCCCGGTGGGAAGGTGCAGGTCGTTCTCACGAACACGCACCTCTACTGCGCGAACGGAGGAACAGCGGTCACGCCGCAGGGCGCGGAGACCATTCTCCGGATGGGTGTGTCGAAGAAGCGCGGGGGCCAGATCGGACGATTCGGGGTCGGCGTGAAGTCGATTCTGGCCGTCACCGACACTCCTCAGTTCTTCAGCACGTCCGGCTCGTTCGGATTCGACCGGGGATGGTCCTACGAGGAGATCAGGAAGGCGCGCGGCGGCGCGGCCGACGAGGAGTTCGAGGCGCCGGTCCTGCGGATGGCCCGTCCGCTGGACGTCGAGAAGGAGCGGGCGTCGGACTCGGTGCTGGCCGGACTGCTGGACTGGGCCACCACCGTGGTGCGACTTCCCCTGCTGCCGGGGGCCGCGGAACGTCTCGGCCACGACATCCACACCTCCGCGAACAAGCCCGAGGTCCAGCGGGAGTTCCCCGCCCGGTTCCAGCTCTTCTCCCACCATGTGGGGACGGTGGTCCTGGAGGACCGTCGATCCATGCCGCAGGTCCGCCGTGAGATCACGGTCGAGCACGAGGGTTTCGTCCACACCATCCACGAGACGCGTACCGGCAAGCCGGATGCGCGGTCCACCTGGAAGGTCTTCGCCCACGCCCACCGCCCCACCGAGGTGGCCAGGGCCAGCGCGGGCGAGATGCACGACCGGGGGACGATCGACATCGCGTGGGCCGTTCCCGAGTACACCGGTGACACCGTGCTCACCGCTCCCAAGGGGCGTGGCCAGTTCTGGTCGTTCTTCCCGACCAAGTACCCGATGACCCTGGGCGGGATTCTCAACGGCGCCTGGAAGACGAACGAGGACAGACAGAACCTTCTGGACTCCAGCCCCTTCAACCAGGAGATCATCCAGGTCGCGGCGCGGCTGGTGGTCGAATCGCTTCCGCAGTTGGCTCCCGCCGAGGACCCGGGTGCCTATCTGCCCCTCCTGCCCGGCCGGCCCAGGGATTCGGAGACCCTGAACTGGGCGGACAAGTATCTGACCGAACAGATCTGGAAGTTGACGGCCCAGCTTCCCTCCCTCCCCGATCAGGACGGTGTCCTGAGGATCCCCCGGGATCTGCGGATCCACCCGGCCCCGGTGAGGAAGGTCCCGCTCAAGCTCGAATGGCTCCGCATGTGGAACGCCCACCCCGGGCGCCCCTCGGACTGGATCCACCCCTCGGTGGAGGCCGCCGAGTTCCGCCCCGGCAAGGTGGGACACATCCTCGACGAGACCCGCCAGGGCCGGGCCACCGTCCGGGAATGGCTGGAGGCCCTGGTCACCGACGGCACGGCCGAGGCCTCCGCCGTCGCGATCCGTATCCTCGCCGCGATGATCCGTGAGGCGTCCCCGTTCGCGGCCGAGGCCCGAGCCGCTCGCATCGTGCTCACCGAGGAGAGCGGGATGGTGCCCGCCGTCGTGGGCAAGGTCTTCCGCCGGGCCGTTCAGGACGGCCTTCGGGACGGGACGACGTATGTCGATCAGAAGCTGTCCGAGGATCAGTCCCTGATCAGCGATCTCAACGAGATCGGCATCCGCGAGGCGGACTCCCGAGGACGCTTCATCGGCGTCCTCGAACAGGGTTTTGACAACTACGGTCCGCAGGACTGGGCACGTTTCTGGGAGCTGTTCCACAGCGCCGGCGGCAGTCAGGTCAGTGGAGAGGTCAGCGCCCGCGTCCCCGACCCGATGGCGACCCTGTACGTACGGACGGTCGACGGTCGTTTCCACCCCATGCGGGACTGCCTGCTCCCGGGGGACGTGGTGCCCGGTGACGGAAGCCGGGACGGCTCGGTCGCCGTGGACCTGCGGTTCCATTCCGACGACAGGATGGTCTTCCACGAGTTCGGCCTGCGCGCACTGCCGACGACCAGTCACCGCCCGACGGACGAGCAGTGGTACGAGGAGTACCGAACGGCCATGTACGAGAGCTACTGCCGGACGTTGAGCAGCAGCGCCGGTCGCCCTTCGTTCAACAGGCTCAAGTTGGAGGGCTCCCCCATCGGGGGGCCGCTGCACCTCCTGGAACGGCTGTCGGAGGAAGGCAGAGGTGCGTTCGTCAAGGCGCTGCCCGACGCGAGTGTCATCGACACCTGGACCATGCAGTTCGGCGTCCAGGTCTCCACACGCAAGACCGTCTACTCCCCCTTGCGGTGGATGCTCGCCCGACACGGCAGGGTGCCCACCTCGCAGGGTGTCGTGCCGCTCGCCGGCGCGGTGGGCCCGCAGCTCCGCGGCTACGCGGATGTCCTTCCCGTCGCGGACATCAGTGCGGAGAAGGCACGGAAGCTGCACCTTCCGACCGTGGTGGAGGACGTCCCCGCGAAGCAGTGGACCCGCCTGCTCGAACAGCTCGGCACCAGCGACGACGACACCTTCGTCGGTCGTACGTACGTGATGCTGACCCGCCTCGAAGTCGACTTCCCCGAGGGGGAACTCACCCGTTGCCGAGTCGGATCGGAGTGGTCCGCACGCGAGGACCACGAGATCGCCGTCGCGGCGACCGACGCGGAGTACCGCGCGCTTCGCGCGGAACAGCTGCCCGCCCTGTTCGCCGGGAGCCCGGAGGACGCCGCGCTCCTGGTCAAGACGTGGGGCATGCTGCGCTACGCCGACGTGATCAGCAAGGAGATCCGGCATGTGGGGATCGGCGAGCCCACGCTCCTGCAGGACGAGTTCCCCACGCTCCGCCGGCGCATGGGGAACTCCATCAACAACTACACACTGCAGCCGTGCTCCGAGCTGGAGGAGCTGATCCGAACTCCGCAAGGCACCCGGGCCACGTCTCTGAGCAGCGCCCTCCAGGGCACCACCGTCCTCGTCCTGGAACCCGAGGATCGACTGGCCGCCCTGGTGGCGGTGGATCGCGAACTGCGCTGGGGGCTGAAGGAAGCGGGGTGCCGAGCGGTTCTCGACGCGCAGGAACGGCAGGAGACCGATCAGCAGCTCCAGGCCGCCCTCCGCCGGGTCCGGGAGGCGGAGAGCGTCGAGGAGAAGCTGGAACTGCTCATCGGGGCGGACGCGTTGCGCGCGGGCCTGCCGCCGGGTCTGATGGAGAGCGAGCGAGCCGAACTCGGCGATGTCGATCCCTCGGCCCGTCGCATCGCGCGGATGGCGTACAACGCCCACGGTGACAGCGTCCTGCACATGCACACCCGCGATCTCCTGTCCGCCTACCCGAGCCATGCCCCGTCGGGCTTCACCGGCTCCTCGTCCGCGGTGAGGTTCGTGTCGGAGTTCGGCTTCCCCGACTCCTTCGCCGGCACCAGGACCCCCTCCCTGGCTCCGCGGGTCGAGGTTCCGGGCCCCACGGAGTTCCCCCGTCTGCACGACTACCAGGAACGCCTGGCCACGAAGGTCTTCGCGATGCTGGACCGGTTCACCCCGCAGCGTGGGATGCTGTCGCTGCCCACCGGCGCGGGCAAGACCCGGGTGGCGGCCGAAGCGGTCATTCGTTGGGTCAAGCAGATGGGCGAACTGGAAGGTCCCATTCTCTGGATCGCCCAGACCGAGGAACTCTGCGAACAGGCCGTTCAGAGCTGGAGTTTCGTCTGGTCGAAGGTGGGAGCCGAATCCCCGCTGACGATCAGCAGGCTGTGGACGACCAACGAGGCGGGGCCGGTCGGCGACCGACCTCATCTCGTGGTCGCGACGGACGCGAAGCTCCGCAACTGCCTGGGCGAGGACGCGTACGCCTGGCTCCGGCAGGCGTGTCTCGTGATCGTCGACGAGGCGCACGTGGCGATCTCTCCGCAGTACACGGAGATCCTCGCGCACCTCGGTCTCACCTCCCGCGAGACACGGCGTCACCTGCTCGGACTCACCGCCACCCCGTTCCGCAACACCAACGACGAGGAGACCCGGCGCCTGGTCCAGCGTTTCGGCGCCCAGCGACTCGACGACGGGATCTTCGCCTCGGACGACGCGTACGCGGAGCTTCAGGAGCTCGGCATGCTGGCGAAGGTCACCCACCGCGAACTGCTCGGTGGGACGATCGAGTTGACCAACGACGAGAAGCATCGGGCCGATCAGATGAGCCTGCTGTCGAAGGCCGCCGAGCAGCGTCTCGCCGACGACCACGACCGCAACAGGCGCATTCTCGAAGAGATCGAGGCCATGCCCGCCGACTGGCCGGTGCTGGTCTTCGCCACGTCCGTCGCTCACGCCAAGTTCCTCGCCGCGAAGCTCAAGGACCGGGGCATCACCGCCGTCTCCGTGGACTCCGCCACGGCGGCGGGCGAACGAAGGAGGAGCATCGACGACTTCCGCCGGGGTCGAGTGCGCGTGCTCACCAACTACGGTGTCCTGACGCAGGGGTTCGACGCGCCTGCCACCCGCGCCGTCGTCATCACCCGCCCCACCTACAGCCCGAACGTGTACCAGCAGATGATCGGTCGTGGTCTGCGCGGTCCCGGCAACGGAGGCAAGGAGACCTGCCTCATCCTGAACGTCCGGGACAACATCACCAACTACGACAAGGCGCTCGCCTTCACGCGGTTCGAGCACCTGTGGAGGGCCAAGTGACCGACGCCTACCTCGACAGCCCGCCCCTCACCGAGGAGCAGCAGGCGGTGGTCGACCACCCCTGGGACACCAGGTTGTTGGTCACTGCGGGTGCAGGCGCCGGTAAGACACACACCCTGGTCCGCCGTCTCGACGCCCTCATGAGCGACGAGGACGAGGCTCTGGAGGCCGGTGAGATCCTGGTCCTCAGCTTCTCCAGGGCGGCGGTCCGGGAGCTGCGCGAGCGGATCGCCGCGCACGCCACCGAGGCTCGTCGGGTCAGGGTCCAGACCTTCGACTCATGGGCGTACAGCGTGCTGCGGAGCGAGCAGCCGGACCGTGACTGGGGTGCTCTCCGTTTCGACGAGCGGATCAGGGAGACCACCGAGGCCATTCTGCGAGGAGCGGTGGAGGCGGGCGAGCAGGGCGCACCCGCCCATGTGGTGATCGACGAGGTCCAGGACCTCGTCGGTGATCGGCGGGACATGGTGGAGACCCTGCTGGACCGCTTCCAGGAGAGCTGCGGCTTCACCGTGGTGGGCGACGGGGCTCAGGCGATCTTCGGCTTCCAGGTGTCGGACGAGGATGCCCGTGCCGCCGAGACGAACTACTTCTTCGACTGGTTGCGCGCCTCCTATCCGGACGACCTGGTGGAGCTGCATCTCTCCACCAACTTCCGGGCACGTACGGACGAGGCCCGCACCGCGCTGGCTCTCGGCGGCGCGCTCCGGCAACTGCCGTCGGAGTCGGCGGAGTCCGATGCCGCCGGTGAGGACTATCACCGGAAGCTGACCGACCTGCTGCGTTCGTGCCCCGATTTCGGTGATCCGGGGGACCCGTTCACCGTCGAGTCGCTGCAGTCGTACCCGGGGACCTGCGCGATCCTCTGCAGGGACAATCGGCAGACGCTCGTGCTGTCCGACAAGCTGTTCTCGCTCGGGGTCCGCCACCGTGTGCAGCGAGCCCTCCAGGATCGGCCCGTTCCCGCCTGGGTCGCCTCCGTCCTGCGCGGAACGGGCACCACCACGTTGACCGAGGAACGCTTCCTGGCGCTGCTCTCCGCGAGCCCGGTGGCGCCGGTCGGGGACCGTGCGAGGATCTGGCGTTCCCTGCGGGGCGCCGCCCGTGCCCCCAGGGGGCTGATGGATGTGTCGGCCGTGCGACGGCTGGTCGCCGAGGGACGGTTCCCCGACGATCTGGCGGCCGTCGAACCCGCGGACCTGATCGTGTCGACCGTGCACCGTGCCAAGGGCCTGGAATTCGATCGGGTGATCGTGCTCGACCCCGCCCCGATGGCGGAGCTGCGCAAGCAGCACACCCATGTCGACCCTGCGGCCGAGGCGCGTTCGCTCTACGTCGCGATGACCCGCCCTCGGGACGACCTGTTCCGTATCGAGGCGCCGGACACGGCGCTGATCCGTCGTGACAGGTCGACCGACCGTTGGTACCTGGGGGGTTGGAAGTCGTACATCCGTGACGGCATCGCCGCCTCGGGGCGCGACGTGTGCCGGGAGCACCCGCCCGGAACGGACGGATTCTCCGACGACGCGGCGGCCGTGCAGGACTATGTGACGTCGGCGGTGTCCCCCGGAGACGCACTGGTTCTCCGGGCCCAGCACGAGCTGCCCGTGGCCGCCGACCAGAGCCCCCCGTACACCGTCCTCCACCGGGACCGTCCGATCGCGGTCGTCTCGGAGCGGTTCCGCAGGGATCTCCACGCCTCCCTGAAGATCAGCAGGACCTGGGACGTCAACTGGCCGGTGGAGATCGAGGGGTTCACGGTGGACTGTCTGGAGAGTGTCGCCGGAAGCGTCGCCTCCGGCGCCCGCGCGGGACTGGGGGATCACGGCATCTGGACGGTGCCCCGTATGACAGGACTCGGTCGGTACAGGCGAGCCGGGAAGACCGTGCAGGAAGGCGACGACGCATGACCGACGACACGAACCCGCACTCCGCGCACTACGAGCTGCGTGACGGCCTTGTCGCACAGCTCCGCAGGGACCTGCTGGGCCCCGGATCACCCGACGAGGTCCTGACGCAGGACCCGCCGATCACCACCTATCCGATCGGGGTGTTGTTTCCGCGCGCCTCGGACGACGAAGCCGAGCGGGCACTCGGTGAGGACGCGGCCGAGAACGAGGGTCTGGACGACGCGCCGCTCGCGAGGAGGGGCAGGGACATCGAGGAGTCCGCGCCGGACCTCGGCGTCGCCCACGTCGGCGACCGGCGCCCCTCGTCCATGGGACTGACGTTCGCCGTCGACCCCTCCGTCTCGCGACGCCTCGTCGTGCGCACGGAAGCCGCCGTCTACGATCCGGTCGACGCCGAAGGACGTCCTGTCGCCGCCGAGCGCGCCCGGGCCCGCACCGTCTCGGAGCAGAAGGAGCACTGGCGCAGGCGCCCACTGACCCTGCGCCCGGAGACCATCGACGTGTCCGTGCCCCGTCGGTATCGGATCGACGATCTGCACGCCGGTGTCGCCGTCGACGTCGTGGTCCGCCCCGTGGCTCCCGCGAGCGGGACCGTCACGGTGACGGTGACGTTGATCAACTCGCACCTCGTGGGGAAGAGGGCGCTGCAGGACGCCTTCTGCCTGTACCAGCCCCGCCTCACCGTCACGACGGAGTCCGGCGCCCGGGGCTTCGTCGAGCGCCCCTCCGAGCGGCGGGTGATCGACCCGGAGGTGGCGACGAGCAGGCTGCTGCACCGTCATGCCCCGACCTTCGCCGTGGGACACGGTTGCTCGGCCGCATGGGACTGGACCCCCGCGCCCATCGGCGAGCCCACCACGGAGCGCGCCGCCATCGACACCGTACGGACCGAGTTCGTCCCGGCGCACGATGTGCTGCTGACAGATTCCAACCCCGACATCGACGATTCGGCCCTCACCATGCAGGGCCTGGCGACCAGGCCCGAGAGCGAGATCCTGGCCGCGCTCAACGATCTGACGGCCGCGTACGCCGATTGGATCGATCGCAAGGAGGCGGAGTCGGGCGCGTTTCGCGGCACCCCGCACGCGGCACCGGCCCGCACACAGATCGAGCACTGTCGTACGGCCCTCGCCCGGATGCGTCGCGGTATCCGGGTCCTCGGCACCGACAGCGACGCGATGCGGGCATTTCGGCTGGCCAATCGGGCGATGGCCCAGCAGCGCTCCCGCAGCGAGTGGGTGAAGAAGGGCAGGGAGGGTTCCCCCGATGAATCCGTCGGGCGGTGGCGTCCGTTCCAGATCTCCTTCGTGCTCCTGTGCCTCGAAGGGATCGTGGACCCCGGGCACCCGGACCGTTCGGTCGCCGACCTGCTCTGGTTCCCCACCGGTGGTGGCAAGACCGAGGCGTACCTCGGCCTGATCGCCTTCACCACCTTCCTTCGGCGCATGCGGCTGAAGGAGCACGGAGGGGGTGTCACCGTCCTCATGCGCTACACGCTGCGGCTGCTCACCCTGCAGCAGTTCGAACGAGCCGCGGCTCTGATCTGCGCCATGGAGCGCATCCGCCTCGGCGACGAGCGGACGCTGGGGACGGAACCCATCTCCATCGGCATGTGGGTCGGCCAGTCCGCCACCCCCAACAAACTGTCGGTGGCCGAGGAGAGCCTCGCCGAACTGCGGAAGGAGAAGGAACTCCAGGAGAAGAACCCCGTCCAACTGCACGCGTGCCCGTGGTGCGGCACCCGCATGGACGCGCATCAGTACGAGGTCGACGAGCCGGCGAAGCGCATGCACGTCCGATGCCCGGACACCTGGTGCGACTTCCACAACGGGCTCCCGGTCCATCTGATCGACGAAGCGGTCTACGACGCGCGGCCCACGCTGGTGATCGCCACCGTCGACAAGTTCGCCGCCATGCCGTGGCGGGAGCAGACGGCCGCGCTGTTCAACCGCGACCGCTCCGACGGAACCCCGCCTCCCGAGCTGATCGTCCAGGACGAGCTGCACCTCATCTCCGGTCCGCTCGGAACACTCACCGGTCTGTACGAGACGGCCGTGGACCTGCTGGCCGACGAACCCAAGGTGATCGCCTCGACGGCGACGATCCGCCGTGCCTCGGACCAGGGCAGGAAGTTGTTCGCCCGCGAGGTGGCCCAGTTCCCGCCGGCGGGCATCGACGCCCGCGACTCCTGGTTCGCCGTGGAGACGCCCAAGGAACGCAAGGCGAGCCGCCAGTACGTCGGTCTGCTCACCCCGAGCACGAGCCAGTCCACTCTCCTCATCCGTACCTACGCCAACCTCCTGCACCGGGCGGCGAGGGCCGGGAGCACCGACGAGGTGCGTGACGCCTACTGGACGCTCGTCGGCTACTTCAACAGCCTTCGGCTGTTGGCCGCCGCCGAGCTGCAGGTCCACGACGATGTCGATGCCTACCTCGGCTACCTTGCCGAACGTGACGGCTGCGAGCAGCGAAAGATCGTGGAACAGACCGAGTTGACCAGTCGGGCGAACTCCAGTGAGGTACCCAAGCGGCTCAAGCAGGTCGAGCGACGGCTGCCGCATCCCGATGTCGTGGATGTCCTCCTGGCCACCAACATGATCTCGGTCGGTGTCGACGTGGACCGGCTCGGTCTGATGGCGGTCATGGGGCAGCCGCAGACCACGGCCGAGTACATCCAGGCGACCAGCCGGGTCGGTCGACGCCACCCGGGGCTGGTGGCCGTGATGCTCAACTCGAACCGCTCGCGCGACCGTTCGCACTACGAGAGCTTCCAGCACTTCCACTCGGCGCTGTACCGCGAGGTCGAGTCGACCAGCGTGACGCCCTTCTCCTCCCGCTCCCGTGAACGCGGTCTGCACGCCGTGGTGGTCGCGCTCGCCCGGATCCTGATCCCCGCGGCCCGCCCCGACGACGGTGCCGGACGGATCGACGAGTTCCGCGACGAACTGAACCGGATCGTCAGGACTGCGCTCCTGGACCGGGTCCAGGCGGTCGACCCGGACGAGTACGCGGCGACGGCCGCCGCGTTCGACGAGTTCGTCGAGTGGTGGGCCGAGGAGGCCGAGCTCCATGGCGGGCTCACCTACGAGCCCAGGCGGGGCCGGAGGACACCGTCCCTGCTGTGCGCGTTCGACGACGACAACGAGGGTGCGTGGCCCACCCTGTGGAGCCTGCGCGATGTCGACGCCGAGTCCGCTCTCTTCATGGAGGCAACCCGATGACCCCTCCCCACTCCCGGCGCCGCCGGGCCGGTGCGCCCGAACGCAGCTATCCCCGTCGGGGCTCCGTCCGCCGGGCGCAGATGATCACGACGTACGGTGTCGGTTCGCTCGTCGCCGTCGACAACGAGTCGTTCATAGTGACCGGCATCGACTCGTGGAACATCAGTGAGGCACCGACGATCTACGAGCACCGCCTGGCCCGGGTGCTCGGCGTGAAGTCGTTCCGCCTGCCTCCCGCATCGGACGACACGAGCAGGGACGGCGTGCACGTCCGCCGCTTCCCCCTGTGGCACTCGTGCCCGTCCTGCCACACCCTGCAGCATGTGCGACTGTTCAACTCCCCGCCGGGGAAGAACGAATGCGGTGACTGCGAGGAGGACCTCGTCCCCTCGCGTTTCGTCATGGCGTGCGCGAAGGGCCACATCGACGATTTTCCGTACTGGAAGTGGGCGCACCGCAAGAACCGGCAGGAAGGCGAATCCGGTCTCTGCGGTGGCCGGATGCGGCTGCGGACCACCGGCAGGACGGCTTCGCTCCGCTCGATCCTGATCTCCTGCACCTGCGGTATCCCGGAGGTGTCCATGGAGGGCGCCTTCCGGAGCACCGCCTTGTCCGACCTGAAGGTGTTCTGCGGCGGTAAGCGCCCCTGGCTGAAGGACGCTCCGACGGATTCCTGCTCGGAGCGGCCGCGGACGCTCCAGCGCGGTTCGTCCGTCGCCTGGCAGCCCATCGTGCGGACGGCGCTGTCGATCCCCCCGTGGAGCGACGGGCACTTCACCCGGCTCGCCCCGCACATGGACGACCTGCGCAACATGTACGAGGACGGAGACACATCCGGCATCAGGGGCTTCCTCAAGGCATTCACGCTCAGGGAGCCGTACGAGTTCTCGGCCGAGAGGGTCATCGCCCTCCTCGAAGCGGAGAACCACGAGGATGTGGCACCCGACCAGGAACAGATCAAGGACGACGCCTACACGGCGCTTCGAAAGCAGGAGTACGAACGGCTGATCGCGGGCCGCGCCGAGAGCGAGACCGACCACGAGGACCAGTTCGTCTGCGAGCCGCCGCGATCGTCCGCGTCCGTCCTGGCTCCCTACGGCCTGGAAGGCCCGATGCTGGTCAAACGTCTGCGGGAGGTCCGTGCGCTCAAGGCGTTCTCGCGGGTCGACACACCCGAGACACGCACGGACGTCCAGGAGGCCGCGCTGTCCCTCGTCGACATGGACTGGCTGCCCGCCATGGAGGTCCAGGGCGAAGGCGTCTTCCTGCGGCTCGACGAGCAGCGGCTGGACTCCTGGGCACGGAGCGTCGCGGTCGCGGCCAGAGTGGACCGAATCCGGGCCAACCACCAGCGCATGATGCGGGAACGCGCCCAGGCACCGGCGGATGTTCCCGAGTCGCCGGCCACCCCGCGCATGGTTCTCCTGCACACGTTGGCGCACGCGCTGATCAATGAGTGGAGCCTGGACGGCGGCTACCCCGCAGCGTCCCTGCGCGAGCGTCTGTACGCGGACGACTCCATGGCGGGAATCCTCGTCGCCACGGCGACGAGCGATTCCGCCGGCAGCCTCGGCGGCCTGGTCGCCCAGGGCGAACCGGACCACCTTGCCCTCTCCCTGCGGTCGGCACTCGTCCGGGCCCAGTGGTGTTCGGCCGATCCGCTCTGCGTGGAGTCCGAGGCGAGCGGCGTCGGAGGCATCAACCTGGCGGCCTGCCACGCCTGCGTCCTCCTGCCCGAAACCAGCTGCGAACACAACAACGGCCTGCTCGACCGGGCGTTGTTGATCGGCACCCCGGAGGATCCGTCCATCGGGTTCTTCGGCGAGGCGCTGCGGTCCTGACCGCACGCTCACACGGCTTCGCCCAGCTCGGCCTCGAAGTGCGTCTGCGCACGGTCCAGAGCGCTGTCCGGGTCGCAGCCGTGGGCGCGCAGCCAGTGGAGGAGGTCCGCGATGAGGCCGATCGCGGACTCCTGGGCCGCCGCCACCCCGAGTCGCCCGTACGACAGGCCGTCCGGCCTCACCGCCATGCCCAACAGCCCGAGCAGCGCCTCGGCCTTGGCGACCTGGGGGCCATCGGCATGGTCGATCGACGAGCGCAGGCCGGTGGCCAGCTCGCACCAGGTGATCTTGGAGTCGTCACGGAGGAGAACGCCCCATCGCTCGGCGACGGCGTCGATCAGGGCCAGCCCCCGCCCCTGCACCGCTCCGTCCCCCGCCGAGCAGAGGACAGGGAGCACCCGCGTATCGGGGTCACTCACTTCGATGCGCAAGCGGCTGCCGTTCATCGAGACGGTCAGGCGCGCCGGGGTACCCGCCCCCCACATGCTTGATGACGTTCGCCGCCAATTCCGAAACGCAGAGTTGGGCGTCCCTGATCACCGGAACCAGGCCCCACAGTCCCAAGTGCAGGCGAATCACTCGGCGCAGGCCGGCCAGCTCTTCGGGCTCCGCCAAGAAGGGCAGGTCCCACGCCTTACGAACCACACCGAAGCGACAGCCGTCCATCCCGATCACTACTCCCATGACACCGCGGGCACCTGGGGTGTCCCGCCCAAAAGAGGGATTTCGACACGTCCCGAAGCAGGCGCAATCGCCTCCGGGCACAGCGTCCGGTCCGGGTTCCACGGCGGCCCCGAGTCGCGAGGACGTGTACCGGCCGATGGAGAACGTCACACTCCGGGAGGTGAATCCCCTGGACGCTCCCCACGCACGCAACACTAGAGCCACCGAGAGTGATCAACCAGGCACGAGACGATGCACTTGGGTCGACGTATCGTCAGAACTGCATCGCAGTCGTGCAGTTAGGCGAAGACGCCCAGGTGAGCGCCTACCTCCCGCATCTCCGTCGTGAGCGTCCGGCGCTTCTTCGTGATCTCCTCGAAGGTGATCGCGGCCGACGACTGGTGACGGAACCACTCGGGCGCCACGGCGTCGAGTCGGGCCAGCTCCTCCATGGCGCCTGTCGGGTCACCGGTGCGGACCTGAGCACGAGCCAGGTCGAGGTAGTAACGATTTCCGTCGTTGCTGCTCGGCTTCCCGAGCCGTTTCCAGCTCTTGGGCTGAAGGCTCTCCTCCTCGCCCGACTTACGGACGACCGATCGCGCGTCCCCGGCGATCATGGAGTCCTCAAGTTCTTTCATCGCCGCCGTGACGGGACCGAACATCGACCAGTGACGGAGCAGGTTCCGGTGCGTCACACCCACGGCCTTGGCCGCCGTACCGGCAGCCCGGCGAAGCGTCCTGGCCTCTTCTGGACGGTTGTTCCGTGCGGCCGCCGCAGCGGCCTCCATGGCCAGACCTCCCCACGTCGCGTACTCGTCGGGCGAGGCTCCTTTGATCTTCGGCTCCACAAGGTCCATGGTCGCGACGGCGATGTCCTCGGCCTCGTCGTAGCGCTCGGTACGCATGAGCATCCAGCACATACCGCCGACCCCGGACGCGGCCGTCAGCGGGGCCTCGGCCTCCCGTGCGTCCGCGATGGATTCCCGAATGGCACTGTGCGCAAGGTCGTACTGGCGGATCTGCGTCAGGTAGCGGCCGACCAGTTGCAGCGCTTCCGATCGAGCCACCAGGGCGTCGATGCGGTCCTGGCCCGAGTCGTAGTACGCGCCGGCCTCGCTCACCGCGCGAATCAGGGCGGGCAGATCGGCGGCGATGCTCTTGTAGCTGTCGCCGAAGTACAGCACCGCATGGTCGTGAGTCATGCGTCGCAGACGACGGAGATCCGGTTCCTCACCGGTCGGCGCACGCGGGGGAAGGAGGCCCATCGCGGGTGTGAGCGCGATGCGCAGTTCCCGAAGATTCAAGCTGTTCGGATCGTCGTGCTTGACGGGCTCCGGTGTTCCGGCCGCCATCAGGTCCGACGTCTTGACCCCCAAGGTTCTGGCGATCTGGTGCAGCGTCTCCATCCGCACACCGTCGGCGCCCTGCTCGATCCGTCGGATGGGGCCGACCGAGAGTCCCGACCGATGCGCGAGCTGCTCCTGGCTGAGGCCGCTCGCCCGCCGGTATTTCCTCAGGTTGTCCGCGAGTTCGTCCGACATACGACACCACCCTTCGCCAACCAGCGTACGACTCGGGCCCGGAGGCAAAGGTCGCTCCAATCCCCCCGCGGCGCCCGACCGCAGCTGGGGAGCGCGACAGTCGGACATGCGCATGGCTCAAAGGGGTGAGCCGAACGCGCCCGAGGATGACTACGGGGCGGCAAGGGTGTTCTGGTGTGGAGGGGATCGGCCGCACGCTGCCTCCGAAGGTAGCCCCGTAACCCGCCGCCCTCCCCCTGAGCGAAAGGTCCGCATGGGCACCGAACTGAGTTCCGCAGTCGTCCTGATCACCGGTGTGATGGCTTCGGGGAAGTCGACCGTGGCCGGCCTCCTGGCCGAGCGGCTGCCTCGGGCCGCGCATGTGCGCGGTGACGTCTTCCGCCGGATGCTCACCTCCGGGCGGGAGGAAGTGATGCCGGAAGAGACCGCGGAGGCCAGGTCCCAACTTGAGCTCCGCTATCGCCTTTCCGCGCTCGTGGCCGACGAGTACGCGCGCGACGGGTGGACCGCGGTCGTCCAGGACATCGTCCTCGGGAAAGACCTGGACCACTACATCGCCCGGGTGCGCACGCGTCCCCTGTACGTCATCGTGCTGGCCCCCTCCACCACGGCCGTGCGGAGCAGGGAGACCGGGCGCGCGAAGACCGGATACGGCCCCTGGACGGTCGACGCCCTCGACGGCATCCTCCGTGCGGAGACACCACGCATCGGTCTCTGGCTGGACACGTCGGAGCAGACCCCGGAACAGACGGTCTCGGAGATCCTCGACAACTTGCCCGCCGCCCGTATCCAGACCGGCTGACTGGCTCGCTCTGTGCGACGTGCCGCGGAATCCGATGGTGCGACGCGGCTCGCGGGGTCGAGAATCACCCGATGCATGAAGTGAAGCTCTCCGACGGGTTCATCACGCTGTCCCCCCTGCGCCTGGACGACGTGGAGGCGCACCTCGCGGGGGAGGACGAACTGCTCGTTCGTTGGCTCAACGGCGGTCCCGGGACGCGCGAGGGCGTCGAGGCGTACGTCCGGCACTGCCAGGACCAGTGGGACACCACCGGGCCGCTGCGCGCCTTCGGCATCCGGGTGGGCGCCGATGAGGAACTCGCGGGGACGGTCGACTTGCGGTTCACGGGCGAGGGTCTGGCTCCCGGGCAGGTGAACGTCGCGTACGGCCTCTATCCGTCCTGGAGAGGACGCGGCCTGGCCACCCGCGCCGTCCTCCTGGTGACCCAGTACGCGGCGGCTGAGGGCGGGGCGGAAGCGGTGATCCAGGTGGAGCCGGAGAACCCCGGATCTGCGGCGGTCGCACGGCGGGCGGCGTTCACCCCCGACGGGCAGATGCTCACGAAGGACGGCACAACGCTCGACCGGTACGTCCGGGCCCTGCGCGCCGAGACCGAGTGACACCCGTCCCTGAACTGCGCGTACCACGCCACCTCCCCTGACAGGGTGTGAGTCCGGTTCGATTGCCACCGGACTCCGGAGAGGAAGAGTGCGTGAGTGACGACGGCATGCTGAGGCGGCGGCTCGCCGGCCGGTTGGTGAGCGGCGGGCATCTGCGTACGCGGCCCTGGCGTGAAGCCGTTGAGGCGGTTCCCCGGCATGAGTTTCTGCGGGGCGGCTTCTTCGACCGCATCGACGGCACGGGTCCCACCGCCTGGGCGCCGGTGATGTCGTACGAGCCCGGCTGGCTGGAGCGATGCTACGAGGACGAATCCCTGGTTACACAGATCGCGGGCACCATCGCGCCGGGAGATCTGCGGGGCGAGATCATGCGGGCCCCGACGTCCTCCAGCACCATGCCCAGCCTGGTCGTGCGGATGCTCGAAGACCTCGATGTCGCGGACGGTCAGCGTGTACTGGAGATCGGCACCGGCACCGGCTACTCCACCGCCCTGCTGTGCCATCGGCTCGGGGACGGTCTGGTGACCACGGTCGAGGTCGACGACGGTGTGTCCGCTCGTGCCGGGGCCGCACTCGGGAGCTGTGGCCTGTTCCCGCATCGGGTTGTCGGTGACGGCCTCGCGGGGCACACGGGGCGCGCTCCCTACGACCGGGTGATCGCCACATGTGGCGTGGTCACCCTGCCGTACAGCTGGATCGAGCAGACCCGGCCCGGAGGATCGGTCCTCGCCACCGTGGGCGGATGGATGTACTCCTCCGAACTCGCGCGGCTCACCGTGCACGATGACGGCACCGCCTCCGGCCGTTTCCTCGGCGGCGGGGTCTCCTTCATGCTCGCCCGCCCCCAGACTCCGCCTCCACTCGGGGTGCTCCCCGATCTCGACCGGGGAGACGAGCGACGAGCGGCCATCGGGGCTGACGTTCTCGACGACTGGGATACGCGCTTCGTCGCCCAGCTCGCCGCCCCTCGCGCCCAGCGCGTCCGCCTCGACCGCGACGGCCGTACGGAGCATGTGCTGCTCGATGTCGAGGCAGGTTCGTGGGCTGTTCTTAGGGCAGATGGCAACGTCGGCTGGACCGCGCGCCAGGGTGGGCCGGACCGTCTCTGGGACGCGGTGGAAGATCACGTCACTCGCTGGCGCAGCGATGGCTCACCGTCGTTGGACCGGTTCGAGATCACCGTGGCACCGAGTCGGCAATCGATTACCTGGCCAAGTGAACCGGAGTGAGGGGTACTTAGATGCTCGGAAGTGACGCGTTCGGACAGCGCTTCGACTGCTGCGCTCACCCCTGACCGACTATCTGCGCTACGAACTGGTCGCCTATCTCGGCAATACCAGGGCCGGGGAGTCCACCGGCGTCATCGACTTGAGGGAACAGCCCCCACCGGGACTGCCCGACCACGACTTCTGGCTGTTCGACAACCGGGAGGCGTACCGAATGCACTACACCCCCAACGGCGCCTTCATCGGGGGTGAACGAGTTCCCGCCCGCGATCTCGTCCGATACCAGAACTACCGTGAGCGCGCTCTGGCCGCCGCTGTGCCGTTCATGGACTACTGGGAGCGGCAGCACTGACCAACGGGGTCGGTCGGGGAACTCTGTGACGCTTCGGGACGCAGCCAAGCTCACAGGCGGCCTCGTGGTCCACCGAGCTTCCGTGCCGCCCGCCCCTCGAAAATCACTGGCCCAGTGGTGGGGCAGGCTGCATATGATCACTGCAAGGCGGGGTCGTAGCACAGAGGTAGTGCGCCTACACAGCATGGAGGAGGACGCCGGTTCGAATCCGGTCGCCCCGCCCCTTCAATCTTTGGAACCGCGGTTCGTCCGCCCGTCTTCGAGGAAGCCGACGGAACAGCGTCCCGCCGCAGCAGTCGTGCGGCAGCCGGCAAGGGGCCCGCAGCAGCGAGGCCAGGGCGAACACGGGGCCCCCGTATGCGGTCGCCGCGCCCTGGAGAGCCCAGGCGCCGCAGTGGACGGACAACCGGACGCCCGCACGGCCCCTGTTCGACCGCGCGTTACCGAGCAAGGCCCCGACGCACACCGCCTCCGCAGCGACTCCGTGCACCGGGCTCGACAGGATCGGGCACCAGGGCGCCGTAGACCTCACACGAGTGACCCCGGCGGCAAGCCCTCGGCGGCTCTGACCGTGGCGAAGCGTTCGCGCCAGGGGGTGCCCTCGGGGAAGTGGTGGGTGTCCGTGTCCTGGAGCCAGTTCTCGTACGCCGTCGCCCGGCGGCATTCGGGGCAGGACGTCTCGTCGCCCAGTGGCCGGAAGAGGTGTTCATCTCCGTAGCCGTCGCACGTGATCAGCTCGCGGACCGGCGGGGACGCCGTGATGGGCGCTGTGATGGGCGGTGCGGGTGGCGTGGGTGGTGTCTGTGGGGGTTCCGGGCACTTCTGGGCCAGGCGGTAGCGGAGAAAGCCGACCGCGGAACGTACGCCGCCCTCCGGGCGCTCGGCCAGTAACGCCTGACGCAGGTCCGCCTCGCCCAGGCCCCGCTCCAGCCACTTCACCGCCTCCACCGCCAGCGCACGGGCCTCACGCACCCCCAGGTGCAGCTCCCGGCGCGTATGGCGCAGCGAGAGCAGGATCTGTTCCGCGCGGGCCAGTTGAGCCGGGCTGGAGGAGGGCGGCGCACAGGACGGTGCGGGAGGCTGCGGCTCTGCCACCACAGCTGCCGCTTCCGCCGTTGTCGCCGCTTCCGCTTCGGAGGGTGGGTGGGTAGTGGTCTTATCTCTGTTGTCTTCTACCGGTTGATAGCCACCGGCCGTCCGGGGAGTCGGCTCACCGACGGTCGGAATCCGCACAGTCGGCGGAGCAGGCACAACAGGCGAAGGCAGTGAGGCGGACGGTGCGGGAGCCGTCGTCAGCCTCGCGCGTACGGTCCTGGCCTCGGCCTCCGTCAGCGGGGTGTTCGTGAACAGCTGCTCCGTGTACCAGCGGCCACCGGCACCCTGGCCGCTCCACTCATGCACAAAACCCTGCGCTACCAGCTGCTTCTTCGCCCTCTGGTACGCATGCCCCTTCATCCCCAGCTGGTCGGCCAACTCGCCCAACGGGCGGCCCGTGGCCGACTCCGGCAGACCCTGGACATACAGCAGAAGGACCTTCGCATCACTGTTCAACCGCCGCTCACGCACGACGTCGTTCGATGCCTTCGTATAGCCCGAAGAGGGCGCGATAACATGACGCAGCATTTCCGGTTGCCTCTCAGCGGCACTGGTGGTGTAGGCCCTCGGTCGGTGTTACAGCACCGTCGGGGGCCGCTCCATGCATATAGGTGCGCACGGAGGGTGATTGCCTCGTCACCGTACCGCACTCGCTCCATCTCCCACCACACGAAAGGGACTTACGCCAGCCAGAGCGAGCCGTGCCGGTGGTTCGCCGGAGGGATCTCCACCGTCTCAGCCGCTTCGACGCCGATGCCGCCGCCCGCGTCCGCGTCCGCGTTCATCAGGCCCCGGAGCCGTCCCACCTGCGTACGGAGCCGTTGCCTGGCCCGGCGCTCCTCGTGTGCCGACCACCGAGCCACCCCGCCGTCCCTGTTGTGCCGGGGGAAGCAGTAGACCCGCACCTCGCGGCGCACCGCGCTCGGCCGTGGCCTGCGGGACTCTTTGACCGCTTCGGTGAGGCTTCGGCGGCTGTAGCGCAGATCGCGTACGACCACGCAGTGCCACGGGCTGCCCGGGAGGCCGTCGTACGTCTTCCGGGTCTGCGACGGGGGGTAGTGGTGGGCCGTGTGCGCCAAGTTGGGCTCCGGGGAGGCGGGGGGCGGGTGGGGCGCGGGCGTTGTCGCCGCTGCCAGGGGGTGCTGGTTGCCGTCAGGCCGTATAGCCGTTCTCCGACAGGATCTTGTCGATACGGGCGCGGTGCGCCGCCTCCCACTCGTCCAGGGATTCGGCCGCCTCCTTCGCCAGTTTCGCCCGTGCGTCGCGCAGTACCTCGTCCCGGCGGGCGTGAGGGGTCACCACGACGCCCTCCTCGTCGGCCACCACAATGTCGCCGGGGTTCACGGTCGTGCCGCCGCAGCGCACCGGGGTGTTGAGCGGTTCCACCGCCTTCTTCGTACCGGGGATGGGGATGACGCCCAACGCGAAGACCGGGAAGCCCAGTTCGCGCACCTCGGACAGGTCGCGGATCACGCCGTCGAGCACGAACGCCGCGATCCCCCGGCGGTGCGCGACCGCGCACACGTTCCCGCCGGCCAGCGCATAGTCCATGTCGCCCGACTCCACGACGATGACCGAGCCGGGCTCCGCGCGGTGGATCGCCGCGTGCAGCATCAGGTTGTCGCCGGGAGGGCAGCGCACCGTGAAGGCCGGGCCGGCCACGCGGGGCACCGGCGACCAGAGGGGGCGTATGCCGGCGTCCATGACCTGCTCGCGCCCCAGAAGGTCGGCGAGGGTGGTCGTGGGGATGTCCTCGAAGCCGGAGTCCTCGTGCATGTACGCCCTTCGTCCGGGGCCCTCCGCGTCCGCGCGGGGGCCTGTAGCCGTCAGCCCGTCGTCAGCTCATTGTGCTTGCAGGACCTGACGCTTGTCCGTAGCGGCTGGTCAACAGCGCCCACCGATCGACAGCGTGGAACGATGGCCACCATGTCCGGTCAAGTCTGGGTGTCCCTCATATCGTTGGGCGGCGTCGCACTCGGTGGCGCGCTGTCCTTCCTCGTACAGTTCGCGACGCAGCGGTCGGCCGAGCGGACGGAGCAGCGGCGGCAGCGGACCGAACTGTCCGAGGCCCGGCGTGCGGAGCGGCTCGCGCTGCTGGAGCGGTTCATCGAGGCGGGGGGCGAGGCGGAGCTCGCGGCCTTCAGGCGGCCGCACGAGTGGGACGAAACGACCCCCTGGTTCCTCACGACCCGGGAATCCATGAACAGACTCTGGGTCGTGGAACGGCTGATCCGTGTCCAGTTCCCGCCGGCCGTGCACGACGCGGCACGCACGTACTCCCTCGACCTCAACCGGACCGTGTGGGAGGGCCTGCCCGACGGAGAGAGCCTGCGCGACTACCTGGAGGACAACCGGCTGGCCTTTCTCGACGCGGCCCGAGCGGTCATGGGATAGCCACCGCAGGCCGCGAAGGCCCTCCGCCCCGACGGCCCACAGCGGCCCGCCCCCGCTGCCCCCGCTGCCCCCTCGCCCGCCGCCGTCGCCGTCGCCGACGATTTGACTTGCGCCTACATATCCAGAAAGCTAGATGCGTAGCCTGGGAGGGAACAGAAGACCCGAAGGCAGCCCCCAAGGATTCACAGAGAGGCCCCCATGGACCCGCTGGCCGTGCACAAGGCCCTCGCCAACCCCGCCCGCCTGCAGTTCATGCAGTGGCTGCGCGACCCCGAGAAGTACTTCGACGAGGACTCGTACACACAGCAGGGACTGGGCTTCCA
The DNA here is from genome assembly GCF_035917275.1 of Streptomyces sp. NBC_01237. Taxonomy (NCBI): domain Bacteria; kingdom Bacillati; phylum Actinomycetota; class Actinomycetes; order Kitasatosporales; family Streptomycetaceae; genus Streptomyces; species Streptomyces sp. NBC_01237. The sequence goes on from NZ_CP108508.1 coordinate 3,189,686, forward strand.
CATCGGCGTATGCGTGGGTGACATCCAGAAGCGGGCCGGGCTCGCGCAGTCCGTGGTGTCCGGCTACCTCCAGACCCTCAGGGACGCGGGCCTCCTGACCTCGGAGCGCGTCGGCAAGTGGACGTACTACCGCCGCAACGAGCCGGTGATCGCCGAGTTCGCCGCCCAGGTGCGCGACGAGCTGTAGTCACCCCGCCCCACCTCCGAGCGTGACCGCCGAGAGCCGAGTCCCGCGCCCCGCACGGCGCACCCACGACCAAACGTATCTACTTTTCTAGATTTAAAGAAAGATCACCATGAGAAAAACCTCCGCCGCCGTCCTGGTGCTCGCCCTGGGCGTGTTCGGGATCATCACCACCGAGATGGGCATCGTCGGGGTACTCCCCCGGCTCTCCGCCGAACTCGGCGTCCCGCCCTCCACCGCCGGCTGGCTCGTCGGGGCGTTCGCCCTGGTGATCGCCGTGACCGGGCCCTTCACCACGCTGCTCGCCTCCGGGATCGACCGCAAGAAGGTCCTCGCCGCCTCGATCGCGGTGTTCGCCCTCTCCAACGCCGTCTACGCGCTCACCACCCAGTACGAGGTGATGCTCGCCTTCCGCATCATTCCGGCCGTCTTCCACCCGGTGTTCTTCTCGGTCGCGCTGGCCACGGCCGCGCGCATGGTCGTGACGAAGGACGGCGAGGACGGTGAGGACGCGAAGGCCGCCACCCGGGCGACGACGACCGTCTTCGCCGGTGTCACCGTCGGGTTCGCCTTCGGGGTACCGCTGACCTCGTACCTCGCCGAACACCTCTCGCTCCCCGCCGCGTTCTGGTTCGGCGCGCTCGTCAATCTGATCGCGTTCCTGGGCATCCTGCGCCTGCTCCCGAGCCTTCCGGTCGGACAACGCGTCTCGTACGGATCCCAGTTGAGCGTGCTCAGGCAGCCCCGGATGTGGCTGACCATCACGTCCGTCGTCCTGATCTTCGCGGCGATGTTCTCCGTCTACGGCTACTTCGCCGAGTACCTGGGCCAGGTCACCGACATGGACGGCTCCTGGGTCAGCGCCATGCTGATGGCGTTCGGCATCGTGATGATCCTCGGCAACTTCGCCTTCGGCAGCCTGCTCCAGCGGAACCTCGTCCGCACCGCCCTCGCCTATCCGGCCCTCTGCCTGCTGGTCTACGTACTCGTGTACGCGATCGGGCCACGGTTCGTCCCGATGGTCCTGGGCGTCCTGGTCTGGGGAGCCGTGCACTCCGGTGGGCTCATCGTCACCCAGAGCTGGCTGGGAAGGGACGCGCGGGACGCACCCGAGTTCGGCAACAGCCTCTTCATCTCCTTCTCCAATCTCGGCATCACCCTCGGCACCGCGGCCGGCGGGTGGGTCCTGTCCGCCGCGGGAGCCCGTCGGCTGCCGTGGGTCGGAGCCGGGTTCGCCGTCGCCGCGCTGGTCGTCATGCTGGTCCGGCTGAGCCTGGACCGTGCCGGTCGGAGGATCCCGCAGTCCGGGGAGGTGGCCGCCTCTCACGCTGCCGTTCGCGCGGCCGGCTGACGGCCGTACCCGTCGGGGCGGAGCGGAACAGTCCGGTGCCGCTCGGAGTTGAGCGGTTATGCCAACACCACGCGTGATTCTCCTGCTGTCCGGAAGCGTGCGGGCCGGGTCCTCCAACGAGACCGTGCTGCGCACCGCCCAGGACGTGGCGCCCACCACCGTACGTACCGTCCTCTACGACGGACTCGGGGATCTGCCGCACTTCAACCCCGACGACGACACCGATCCGCTGCCGAAGCCGGTGTCCGAGCTCCGGGCCGCGATCGCCGCCGCCGACGCCCTGCTGATCTGCTCCCCGGAGTACGCGGGGACGCTCCCCGGGTCGTTCAAGAACCTGCTGGACTGGACCGTCGGCGGCACCGAGATCGGCGACAAGCCCGCCGCCTGGCTGAACGCCGCCGCTCCCGGTCGCGGGGAGGGCGCCTCGGCGACGCTCCGTACCGTGCTCGGCTACACCGGCGCGGCCATCGTGGACGCCGCCTGCGTACGGGTCGCCCTCGACCGGAACACCGTCGGCGCGGACGGGATCAGCACCGATCCGGAGCTCCGCCGACAGGTGGCGGCGGCGCTCGACACCCTGCTGGACGCGGCCGGCCAGGCGGCATCGTAGGCCCGGCAGCGCCGTAGATCCGGCATCGTAGGCCCGGCGTCCTAGGCCCGGCAGCGCCGTAAACCGGCACCGTAGATCCGGCATCGTAGATCCGGCGTCCCAGTGCGGTCCCTCCGGACTACGGGGCGTCGCTCCCCGTACGGTGCCCCGGTCGTCGGCGTCGGTGGCGTGGGGCCTCAGTCGGTGGCGCCCCGGCCGGTGGCGCCCCGGCCGGGGGTGCGCAGGGCGTCCACGGCGATGCGGGCCGCCGTACCGATGACGGCGTCGGCCGCCGGGAGGGTGGCGGCGGGGCTGGCGGCGCGGGTGAAGACCGCGACGGCGTAACGGCCCCCGTCGGGGTACTCGACGACGCCGACCTCGTTGCGGACCGTCGGCGCGCTGCCGGTCTTTCCGGCGACCAGTACGTCATCGAAGGGGAAGCCCGACGCCAGCCGGTGGGGCCACACCTGGAGGCCGAGCAGACGGCGGATGGCGGCGCCGTGCTCCGGGGTGCAGGCCTCGTCGCGCCAGATCGCGCCGAGCAGACGGGTCATGTCGCGCGGGGTGCTGCGGTTGGTGCGCGCGGGGTCCACGGCGCGCAGGCGGGCGACGACCTGGGGGTCGGCCAGGGCCTGCGGGCCGCCGTTCCCGGCGTCCTCCCTGATGGTCGCGAGGAACTCCCGGAACGTCTGGGTCGCGTGGGTACGGGTGAGGCCCAGCCGCCGTGTGGTGTCGTTGACGGCGTCCAGGCCGACGCGTTCCAGCAGGAGGTCGGCCGCCGTGTTGTCGCTGACGGCCACCATCAGGTACGCCGCGTCGCGCAGGGAGACCCGGGCCGCGTCGAGCATCGCGGCGAGACCGGTGGGCCCCGCCGTACGGCCCTCCCGCGGGCACTCGGTCTGCTCGGTCAGAACCAGCCGCCCGGCCTCCGCCTGCTGGTGGAGCGCGACGAGCAGGCAGAGCTTGTGGACGCTGGCCGTGACGACCGGCCGGTCCGCGCCCGCGTCGATCTGGGCGCCGGAGTCGATGTCCACGGCGTGCAGCCAGCCGGTGACCCCGGCTTCGGCGAAAGCCGCGCGGATACGGTCGCCGGCCTGCGGGTGGGCCTGGGGGCCGGGGTGGTGTCGCGTGCGGGGATCGGTCATATCCAGTACTCCGCCGCCGGGCGCAGATGCAGCGGGCCGGAGGTCAGGTCGGGGCCGGGAGCGGCCGTACGGGCCAGGGCATCGGTGACCGTATCGGCGAAGGCGCGGACGGCGGCGTCGCCGCGCCCCCGGGACCAGGCCGCGGAGTGGCGCAGGGCCAGCGGGGCGCCGCTCAGCGGGCGCCAGGTGAGGTCGGGGTCCCGGGCGTGGTGGGCGTCGCGCGTGCTGAAGGTGACGGCGCGCCAGGACAGGAGCAGGCCCCGCGTGAAGCTGGGGCCCTGGCCGTACCGGACGGCGGTGGGGGTGTAGCCGTGGCGGGCGCAGGTGGTCAGGAGGTCGTCGTGCACGGCCGGGGCCTGGGCACGGGGGAAGAGGATCAGGTCGTATCCGGTGAGCGCGGAGAGGGCAACCGTCTCGCGGCGCGCCACGGGGGCGTCGTGCGGCAGCAGGACGCCCAGTTCATGGCGCAGGACGGGGCCCAGTTCCAGCCCGGACACATCGCTGGGGTGGCGGATGAGCCCGACGTCCAGGTCGTGCGAGGCCAGCCGGGCGAGCTGCTCGGCGGTCGACAGTTCGTGCAGTTCCAGCTCCACACCGCTCTGGCGCTCCTGGAAGCCGGCCAGGGCCCCCGCCACGGTCTCACCGGTGATGTCGGGCGGCAGCGCGGCGCGCAGGAGCCCGCTGTGGCCGTCCTGGATGCGGCGGGCCGTGGCCATCAACGCCTCGGACTGGTCCAGCAGCCGGCGCGCCTCGTCCAGCAGGAGCGTGCCGCCCTTGGTGATCGTCACCTGGCGGCTGGAGCGCTCGAAGAGGCGTACGCCCAGTTCCCGTTCCAGCCGCTGGATGCGCTGGGACAGCGGCGGCTGGGCCATGTCGAGACGCTGGGCGGCGCGGCCGAAATGTAACTCTTCCGCTACAGCGACGAAGCACCGCAAGTGCCGTATCAGGTCCACGACCAGCAACGATATCGCGGATCAATCGATCCGGGAGCGATAGCGGTCTTGGACCTCATGGCAACGGGGCTGTTTCTCTCCGGTCATGCCCGTCGCAGTTCATGACCGCCTTCGTTCATGACCGCCGTCGGTCATGACCGTCCTCGTTCATGACCGTCGCGCGTTTCTGCCGATGTGCTCCACGAACGACACGACGAACCGACCGACGACGAACGCCTGACGAACGACCCGACGAACGAACGGAGAGCCGCCCACCCATGCGTACCCGTATCTCACGCCGCGCCGCACTCACCGGACTGACCGGCCTTACCGCCACCCTCCCCCTCATGGGCTGCGGAACGACGACGTCCGATGCCGCGCCCGATGCCACGCCACGACCCCCATCGGGTTCCGGCTCCGGTTCCGGCTCCCCGGCCCCCGCCCCCGACAAGCGCCGGACGGACCGCGCGTTCGCCGCACTGGAGCGGAAGTTCGACGCCCGGCTGGGCGTCTACGCGCTCGACACCGGCAACGGTCTGTTCGTCACCCACCGGTCCGACGAACGCTTCGCCTACGCGTCCACCTGCAAGGCGCTGCTCGCCGGCGCCGTACTGGACAGGAATTCCCTGAAGGGACTCGGCCGGCGCGTACGGATCGGCCGCGACGTCCCCGTCGGACACTCACCCGTCACGGAAAAGGCCGTCGGCTCCGAGCTCACCCTGCGGGAACTGTGCGACGCCGCCGTCCGATACAGCGACAACGGCGCGGCCAACCTCCTCTTCCGCGAACTCGGCGGCCCCAGGGGCCTACAGAGCGCCCTCGTCGCCATCGGTGACCGCGTCACCCGGTGCGACCGCTACGAGGTCGCCCTCAGCGACGCCGTCCCCGGCGACGTCCGTGACACCAGCACGGCGCGCGCCCTCGCCACCGACCTGCGCGCCTACGTCCTGGACGACGCGCTGCCCGTCGGCAAACGGGCCGTGCTGACCGACTGGCTCAAGCGCAACACCACCGGTGACACGACCATCCGGGCCGGTGCCCCGGCCGGCTGGCAGGTCGGCGACAAGACCGGCAGCGGCGGGTACGGCACGCGCAACGACATCGCGATCGTCTGGCCCCCGGACGCCGCGCCGATCACCATCGCCGTCCTCTCCCGCCGCGACACCCGCGACGCCGAGGCGGATGACGCCCTCATCGCCGGGGCCGCAGAGGTCGCCCTCAACGCCCTGGCCTGAGTCCGGCCGGACCGCGCCCCCGGCTTCCCGCGCGGTTACGTCATCGGGCGCCCGGTGACGCCTACGGCCCCTCGGCGGTCAGATAGCGCTGGACCGTGGGGGCCAGCCAGTCCATGACCTCCTCGCGGGTCATCGCGACGGCGACCGGGAAGCGCAGCACATAGCGGGTCAGCGCCATACCGAGCATCTGGGAGGAGACCAGGGCGGCGCGGGCGGGGGCCGTGGCCGGGGCCGGGCAGATCCGGACGGCCAGCGGCAGCAGCTGCTGCTTGAAGATCTCCTGCATGCGCTCCGCGCCCGCCGGGTTGGTCACCCCGACCCTGAGCAGTGCGGTCAGAACTCCGTTCTGCTCCCAGAGGTCGACGAAGTGGCCCACGAGCCTGCGTCCCATCTCCGCCGTGGGGACCGCCGTCAGGTCGGGGAGGCGCAGATCGACCGCGCAGGCCGCCGCGAAGAGCTTCTCCTTGTTGCCGTAGTAGCGCATCACCATCGAGGGGTCGATACGGGCGTCCTTGGCGATCGCCCTGATGGTGGCCCGCTCGTAACCGTCGGCCGCGAAGCGTTCGAGTGCCGCGGTGAGGATGGTCGCGCGGGTGGCGTCGGAACGGCGGGACTGCGGCTCCTGCGGCCCCCGCGTCGGGTCCTGCTTCACGTCTCGGCTCATGCCGACAAACGTATGCCAACAGACGTAGGCCAACAAGCGTTGACAGTCCAGAACGGCAGCTCTACGTTGACAACAAGCGTTGACCAACAAGCGTGGGCTTCGGGAGGCCATCATGGACGGCACCGTCACCATCGTTGGATCAGGACCCACCGGACTGCTGCTCGCGGGTGATCTCGCCGCCGCGGGTGTGTCCGTCACCGTCATCGAGAAGCGCCCCGCGGGCATCAGCAACCTGACCCGCGCCTTCGGCGTGCACGCCCGCACCATGGAACAGCTCGACGCGAGGGGCCTCGCCGACCCACTCGTCACGATCGGCCACAAGATCACCGAGCTTCGCCTCCTCGGCTCGCTCGCGATCGACCTCTCCGGACTCCGCACCCGCTTCCCGTACCTCCTGACCACCCCGCAGTACGAGGTGGAGAACCTTCTGCTGCGCCGCGCCGTCGAGCACGGAGCCACCTTCCGCCACGGAGCACGGGTCACCGGTGTCTCGCAGGACGGTGAGGGCGTCACGGTCGAGTTCACCGGCGAGGACGGGACGGCCGAAACCCTCCGGTCCGCCTACGCGGTGGGCGCGGACGGCACCCGCAGCGCCGTCCGCGAGTCGCTCGGGCTGCCCTTCCCCGGACACTCCGTGATCAAGTCGATCGTCCTCGCCGACGTGAGGCTGACCGGGGAGCCGGAGCCGACGGTGGCGGTCAGCCGGTCGGGGCGGTCCTTCGCCTTCACCATGCCCTTCGGCGACGGCTACTGGCGCGTGGGCGGCTGGGACCGTACGCACGGCGACATGGCCGACGCCGAGCCCGTCGATCCGGAAGAACTGCGCGGGATCCTCCAGCGCGTCTTCGGCACCGACTTCGGCATGCACGACGCCCGTTGGATGTCCCGGTTCCACAGCGACGAACGGCAGGTCGCGCGGTACCGGGTCGGCCGCGTACTGCTCGCGGGGGACGCCGCGCACACCCACTCCCCCGTGGGCGGCCAGGGCATGAACACCGGGCTCCAGGACGCGGCGAACCTGGGATGGAAGCTCGCCGCCGTCATCAACGGGCAGGAGCCGGAAGGGCTGTTGGACACCTACCACACGGAACGGCACCCGATCGGCAGGGAGGTGATCCGCAGCAGCGGCACGATGCTGCGCTTCGCCATGGCGCAGACCCCGGCCCTGCGCGGACTGCGCACCGTCGCCGCCTTCGCCGTCGGCCACCTGCCCCTCGCCAACCGCCGCCTGCTGGGCACACTGTCCGGGATCGGCCTCACCTACGGACCGGGAGTCAGGCGCGTGCCCGATGTCCGGCTCCAGGAGGGCCGGCTGTACGAGGCGCTGCGCGCGGGGACGTTCGTCCGTGTCGTGCCGCGCGGCCGGGTGGAGCCGGGCGACGAGCGCACCACCGTCGTCCACTGGGCGAGCGACCGGCAGGACACGCTCCTGGTCCGCCCGGACGGTTATACCGCCTGAGGAGGCGTCCCTGTCCGGAGCGCTGCGGCCATCGCGCTCCGGACACGGACGAGTTGGACGACGGTGGTGCTGGTGTTGCTGGTGGTGCTGGTGTTGCTGGTGGCACCGACAGCGCTGGTGGTGCCGGTGGTGCCGACAGCTCTGGTGGTGCCGGTGCGAGAGCGTGCCCATCAGGCGGCGTCGAGAGCCCCGGTGATCTTGCGGGTCATCTCGGCCAGGGTGGGGCTGGGCGCGCCCTTGTGTGCCACGGTGGCCGCCTCGACGGCGACGATGACCGCGCTGCGGAAGTTGTCGGCCTCCGCCGGGTCCTCCTTCTTGAGCAGGCTCATCCCCTCCGTCAGGGCCGGCAGCACCTCGTCGGCGATGGCGGCCACGGACTTGCCGTTCAGCTTCACGCCCTTCGACTTCTCCGCGAGCACGTGCCCGACCGGGCCGGTCGCGGAGTACAGGGCGATGCTGCCGCGCGTGGCGGCCTTGTGGGGCGAACCGGCGGCGTCGGCGGCGGCCAGCAGTGCGACGGCGCCGTACGCGGCGGTGCGCAGGGTGTTCTTGTCCTGGTCGGTCAGGGTGATGGACATGGTGGGGTGCTCCTCTGAATCTGCTTCGGTTTCTGGTCTTCGCGGTGGTGGTTGACCACCCCCGCTTCCGTGACACCATCATGGCACATCAATGGCGCCATGACGAGTCATTCGCGGCGCCATGCATGGCGTGAGTGGCGCCACGATGTGACTCCGACGAAGGAAACCGCAGATCAGTGGCGCTTTTTCTATGGCACCACCGTGGTCAAATTTTCCGTGAACCCCATGGGCCCTCAGACGTTCAGCTGTGCCACGGCCCCCGTCAGCCCCTCCCATGCCTGTGCGGTGTCCGGTGTCGCGGCGTGCGGGGCGCGGAACACGTCGAGGCAGGCGGCCACGTCGTCGAAGGCCCAGCGGAGCGCGTAATAGGTGAGCCGGTCCCGGTCGGGGCGGTGGCCGGTCAGCTCCTCGTAGCGGGCGAGGTCGTCCGGGTCCGGGGAGCAGAGCCAGAGGTCACGCTCGGGCACCGCGAGGGCGACCGTGTCCCAGTCGACCAGCAGGTTCCGCCCGCCCGGGTCCAGGACGTTGCCCGGATGCGGTTCGCCGTGCGTCACGACCGGGGTCGGTGCCTGCCGGATCAGGCGCGCGGTCCGCTCGTCGAACTCCCCGAGCCGGTGGCGGAGACCGCGGGCGCTGTCCGTCAGCAGCGCGCGGCAGCGTTCGGCGTACGGGCCGCTGTCCGGCGCGAAGGCGTCCAACGGCTCGCGCAGAGCCGCTTCCAGCGGGGCGCGGTCCGGAAGTCCCGGCCGGTGCACCGGCGTCGCAGCGGGCGTGGGAGTGCGGTGCAGCACGGCCAGCCGCTCCACGAGCAGGCGGCGGTGCTCCGGCGGCAGTTCCCGCCCGAAGCGGCCCGCGGACGCGTCCAGGTACGGAAAGACGCTCACCGCGTACCGGTCCCCGAGCCGGCGCACGGTGGCACCGGAGGAGGCCGTGGAGGAGGCACCGGAGGAGGCCGTCCGCAGAGGTGCGACGACGAAGTCCAGACCGGCGTCCGCGTTCAGTGCGGCGGCCGTGTCCATCGCCCGGCGCAGCCCCTCCCGGGCCGCTTCCACACCCGCGCCGCAGTACGGCTTGTGCGCCAGGTCGGCCACCGTCACGAACCAGCGCCGCCCGTCGGCGGTCCGCGCGGTCCAGTGGTGATCGCCGAAGCCGACGGGCGCGTACGTCAGTGACGCGGGGTCCACTTCCCAGGCGGCGAGGGTGTCAGCGAGGGCGGATAAGTCGAGATCCATGGGCTGGTCCTTCATGCCGGCACCCTAACGAAGCCGCCGGAGCGCCCCTCCCGTGTCCGCGTTAGCCTCGGTGGCGAGACCTGACGACGGCTCGGCGGCCCCGACGGCCCCGACGGCGAGAGCCGGGGGCCGGAGGCCGGGAGTCGAGAACACGAGAGCGAAGGTGGCGGCAATGGCGAAGGTTCCGGCAGCGGCAGTGGCTGCGAGCGGACTTGTCGGGGGTTACGGCGTCGCCCGGTGGACCAAGAAGCGGCCGCTGGGCGGGGTCGCGCTCGCCGCCGCCGGGTCCCTCGCCGCGTACGAGTGGAACCGGCAGGCGGGCCCCCGCGCGGCGGCCGGGCTGACCGTCGCGTACGTCGCCGCGTTCGCCGGATCGCACCCGCTCGCCAAGAAGGTCGGCGCCTGGCCCGCCGTGTTCGCCGTCGCGGGCGGCGTGGCCGCCGCGTCCTGGGCGGTCACCCGCCGCGCCGCCTGAGAAACGCACCACCCGCGGGGCCTCTCGTCCGGACGAGAGGCCCTGCTCCGGTTCCTGGTGCGGACGAGAGCTCTCGCCCCCGGAGGAGAGGTCTCGTCCGGGGGCGAGAAGTCCCGGTCCGGACGAGAAGTCCCGGTCCGGACGCGAGGCCCCGGTCCGGACGCGAGGCCCTGGTCCGGGGCCGGCCCCTACCCCCCCAGTGCCCGCGACACCGTGTAGATGACCAGCCCCGCCAACGCGCCCACCACCGTGCCGTTGATCCGGATGAACTGCAGGTCACGGCCGATGTGCGCCTCGATCTTCTTCGAGGTCTGGTCCGCGTCCCAGCCCGCCACCGTGTCGCTGATCAGTGAGGTGATCTCCGCGCGGTACGTCGTGACGACATACGCCGCCGCGTCCTCCAGCCAGCCGTCCAGCTTGGCCTGCAGACGCTCGTCCGTCGCCAGCCGGGCGCCCAGCGACATCAGCGAGGCGCGGGCCCGCAGCCGCAGTTCGCTCTGCTCGTCCTCCGCAGCCGCCATGATCATCGTGCGTACGGAGGACCAGGCCGACGCGATGACGTCCTGGACCTCACGGCGGCCCAGCACCTCCGACTTCAGCCGCTCCACCCTGGCCCGGGTGTCGGAGTCCGTCTGGAGATCCGCCGCGAAATCCGTCAGGAACGTGTCGATCGAGCCGCGCGCCGGGTGCCCCGGCATGTCGCGCATCTCCGTGACGAAGCGCAGCAGCTCCTTGTAGACCCGCTCCCCCACCCGCTTGTCCACGAAGCGCGGCGTCCACCCCGGCGCCCCGCCCTGCACCGCGTCCATCACCGAGTCGCCGTGCTCCACCAGCCAGTCGTGCGCCCGTACGCAGACGAGGTCCACGACCCTGCGGTGCCCCCCGTCCGCGACGACCTTCTCCAGCATCTTGCCGAGTCCGGGGCCGACCTCCACCGCGTCCGCCCGCCGGGTGATCGCCTCGCCGACCACCGCCTGGACGTCGGAGTCCCGCAGGACGGTCAGCGCACCGCGCAGCGCGGTCGCCAGCTCGGCGGTGACCCGGTCGGCGTGATCCGGCTCCGCGAGCCAGGCACCCACCCGCCGGCCGACGCCCAGAGCGTGAATTCGGTCACGAACGACCCCTGAGGAGAGAAAGTTTTCCCCCACGAAGGAACCAAGTGACGCTCCGAGCTGATCCTTCTTGGTGGGAATGATGGCGGTGTGCGGGATGGGCAGGCCGAGCGGGCGCCGGAAGAGCGCCGTGACGGCGAACCAGTCCGCCAGCGCGCCCACCATTCCCGCTTCGGCGGCCGCCGCGACGTAGCCCGGCCAGCCGCCCACACCCGCGTTCTTCGCCCAGGTGGCGAGGACGTACACGAGCGCGACGAGCAGAAGGAGACCCGTGGCGGTGGTCTTCATACGGCGTACTCCGCGCCGCTTCTCCTCGTCGGCCGCGGTGTACGCGAACGAGGCGAGCGGCGAGGCCGCCCGGCGCCCGGAACCGGACCCGTCGTCCGGGTCCGGCGGCGTGCCGGACCCGCCCTCCGCGCGCCCCTGCCCCTCCGGGACCTGCCGGTCCTGTGGGCCCTCCACTGACTTCTGCACCGCGTCCTGCTCTCCGGCTCCGGCCCGTTCCATCCGCTCCACCCGTCCGCGTACGCATCGCCCCCGCGCCGTACGCATTGTCCTTACCTCACCTACTCCCGGGCCGCACGTCGAGTTCCCCGCGGCCTGTCGCATCATGGGACCAGCCCGATCAGCACAAGGAGAAACACCGCACATGCCCAGGCGCCAGGGGTATGCCCTGCTCATCGCCCTTGTGGCGGGCACCGCCGCACTCGCCGCCGCCGTGGCCTTCGGCACGACGCTGCTCTCCGGCCCGCGGCCCCCGGCCCCGTTCACCGGCGCCGAGGCGCACGCGGCGGCCCGCAGTCCCGCCGCCCCGGCCCACTCCGGCGGCAACTGGGTCGCCACCTGGACCAGCGCACCCGTCAGCGCCGAGCCGCGTACCGCGCACGGTTTCCCGGGACGCACCATCCGCAACACCGTGCACACCAGCGTCGGCGGTGACGCGGCCCGCATCACCCTCTCCAACCTCTTCGGCGCGGCTCCCCTGGTGGTCGACCAGGCCACCGTCAACACCCGTCCGGTGACCTTCAAGGGCGCGCCCCGTGTCACCGTCGCCGCGGGCGGACAGGTCGTCAGCGACCCCGTCGTGGTGCCCGTCGCCGCCGACACCGACCTGCTGGTCACGCTGCGCACCCCGCACGGGGGCGGTCCCGTCACCTTCCACCCGAACGCGCACCAGACGTCCTACCTGGCCGACGAGCACGGCACCTGGAGCACCACCCGGTGGCGCTACCTCACCGCCGTGGACGTCCGCAACGAGCGCGCGCCCGGCACCGTCGTCGTCATCGGCGACTCGATCACCGCGGGCAGCGGCTCCACCACCGACGCCAACGCCCGCTGGCCCGATGTCCTCGCCGACCGGCTGCGCGGCACGTACGGCGTCGCCAACCAGGGCATAGCCGGGAACCGGCTGCTGCGCGACGGCCTCACCGGCATCAGCGGCCAGGGCGGAACGGGCCGCTTCGAACGCGACGTCCTCTCGGTCGCCGGAGTGAAGACCGTGTTCGTCGCGCTCGGCATCAACGACGTGCAGCAGGCCCCGCAGGAGACGGACCCACAGCGCATCCTGGACGGCTTCCGCGCCCTCACCGAGCGGGCGCACGCCCGCGGGCTGCGGGTCGTCGGGGCGACGCTGACCCCGTACGAGGGGTACGCCACCTGGACGCCCGCGCGCAACGCCGTACGGCTGGCCGTCAACGAGCGGATCAGGGCGGGCGGGATCTTCGACGCGTACGTCGACTTCGACCGGGCGGTACGCGACCCGTACGCGCCCAACCGGCTCCTCCCGTCGTACGACTCCGGCGACCATCTGCACCTCAACGACGACGGCTACCGCACCCTCGGCCGGCACATCGACCTCAAGTCCCTGGTCGGCGCCCCGAAGTCCGACACGTTCTGACGCCGCCCCGGTGCGGGGCGACGTCGGCGCGGGACGTCCCCCGCGCGGGGCGAACCCCCCGTGCCGGACGGCTCCGGTCCGTCGGGAGTGTCCGGCACGGGGGCAGGGCTCAGCCCAGTTCCTTGCGGCCGTCGCCCTCGTCCGGCTTCCCCAGCGCGTTCCGCTCCCGGTCCCGCGCCAGCTCCGCGTCCCGGAGCCGCTGCCGTTCCGCCTTGGTCCGCTTGCGGTCCACGCCGACACCGCCCATCAGCGCGAAGCCGGTGATCCGCACCTGCGGGGCGTCCGGTGCGGGTGCGCCCTCCTCGTTCGAGCCCTCGCCGAAGCCGCCCATGATGCCGATGCCCTTGACCTCGACGTTCAGCTCCGGCGGCGCCGTCACATGCATGCCGCCCATGACCGTGAAGCAGCGGATGACCACCTCGCGGTCCTCGAAGTTCGCCTCGCGCAGATCGATCTCACCGCCGCCCCACATCGCGAACGCCGTGAACTTCCGGCCCACCGTCCAGTGACCCTTCCGGGTGAACCCGCTCCAGAACGCGAAGGCCCCCGTGGAGGTGGCGGGGCCCCCGATCCGCGACGGCCAGCTCCCCGGCCTGCCCGGCACCGGGGGCGTCGGCGCACCGGGCGGCGCGACCACGGTGCCCGGTGCCGGGAGATCCCGGACGATCGGCTCCAACTCCCCATGCGTACGGGCCTTGTAGGTCGCGTCGAGGCGCTGCTCGAACTCGTCCATGTCCAGCCGGCCCTCGGCCACCGCCTCACGCAGCAGCTCGGCGATGCGCTCACGCTCGGCGTCGGAGGCACGCATTTCCGGAAGTTCACTTGTCATACCGCGCAGCCTATTGAACGCACCGGCTCCCGTCACAGACGAGCGCGCCCACGCCCGCGCGCCGCGGCCGGAACGCGCCCGCTCCGCTACGGGGCCGACGCGTACATCTTCGCGATCACGGCCTCGATGTCCGGCTCCCGCACCGACAGGTCGACCAGCGGATACTCCGCCGCGATCCGTGCCACCAGCGGGGCCGCCGACACCGACGCCGGGAAGGACAGCCACTGCCGGGGCCCCTCCACCTTCACCACCCGGACCCCCGAGCCCGGCCCCCCGGCCGCCGCACCCGCTCCGGGGCCCGTGCCCGAGTCCAGGTCGATCGGCGGGAGTTCACGCTCCAGATCGACCACCAGCGTGCGCTCGCTCTCCCCCACCTCGTGGAGCCCGGCGAGCGCCCCGTCATACATCAGCCGCCCGTGGTCGATCACCATGACCCGCTTGCACAGCTGCTCGATATCGGTCAGATCGTGCGTGGTGAGCAGAACGGTCGTGGACCGCTCCTCGTTCAGGTCCCGCAGGAACTGCCGGACCTTGGCCTTCGAGATCACATCGAGCCCGATCGTCGGCTCGTCCAGATACAGCACCTCCGGATCGTGCAGCAGCGCCGCCGCGATGTCCCCGCGCATCCGCTGACCCAGCGAGAGCTGACGTACCGGTACCTCCAACAGCTCGCCCAGGTCCAGGAGTTCGACACAGCGGTCCAGGTTCTCCCGGAAGCGGCGGTCGGGAATCCGGTACATCCGGTGCATCAGCCGGTACGAGTCCCGCAACGGCAGGTCCCACCACAGCGTCGTCCGCTGCCCGAACACCACCCCGATCCGGTGCGCCAGCCGCGTACGCTCCCGGGACGGATCGATGCCCGCGACCCGCAGGCTGCCGCCGCTCGGGGTGAGAATCCCCGTCAGCATCTTGATCGTGGTCGACTTGCCGGCCCCGTTCGGGCCGATGTACCCGACCATCTCGCCGCGCGGCACCCGGAAGCTGATGCCGTCGACCGCCCGCACCTCGTGCCGCTCCCGGCGCAGGAAGCCCGTTCTGCGGCGTACGTCGAAGACCTTCTCGACCCCGTCGAGCACGATGAAATCCGCGTCCGCGCCGGTGCCGCCCCTACCGATTCCGGTACCCGTGTCCGTATCCGTACCCATGTCCCGCGTCACCCTCTCGCCGTCCTCACGTCCGCCGGTCAATTTCCCGTGCTCCGGTACGCGCGCAGCCCCGCCCGCCACGCGAGACCCGCCGGCACCCAGCACAGCGCCGCCACCACCGGGGGCAGGAACGCCACCCACTGCGGCAGGTCCAACGGGTAGTCCCGGCCCAGCACATACAGCGCGGGCAGCCAGCTGACGAAGGCCAGCGGCACCACGAACGTCACCCCGCGCACCAGATCCTTCGCGAAGATCGACGGCGGGTACTGGAGCAGCGTCGTCCCGCCGTACGTGAAGGAGTTCTGCACCTCGGAGGCGTCCTGCGCGAAGAACTGGAACGCCGCCCCCGCCACGAACACCGCCCCGAAGACCGCCGCCCCGCTCAGCACCATCAGCGGCAGCATCAGCACCTTCAGCGGTGTCCACGCGATGTCCAGCGACACCAGCGCGTACCCGAGCACCAGCAGCCCCTGGGTGACCCGCCCCAGCCTGCGCAGCGCGAACCGGTCGGCCGCCACCTGCGCCAGCACCGGGACCGGGCGCACCAGCAGGGTGTCCAGCGTCCCGTCCCGCACCCGCCTGCCCAGCCGGTCCATCGACCCCAGCACCAGATCGGACAGCCCGAACGCGGTCCCCGACACCCCGTACAGCAGGGCGATCTCGGGCAGCGAATAGCCGCCCAGCGAGTCGACGTGGGAGAACATCAGCATGATCGCGACGAAGTCGAAGGCCGTCGCCGCGAAGTTCCCGAACGTCGTCATGACGAACGAGGCCCGGTACGCCATCGTCGAGCGCAGCCACATCGCCACGATCAGCCCGTACGCCCGGAACCCCTCGACCACCCGGGACCGCTCCCCGAACGCGATCGGGGGCGACTCCCGCGGCACCTCGTCCAGCCCCCTGCCCGGCTCTCCCCCCGCGTCCGCGGCCACCACCGTCTCAACCACCCTGAACCACCACCCTCCTGGTCGCCACGCCCTGAAGGAGCCGCCCCGCCAGCAGCAGCGCCACCGCCCAGCCCGCCTGGAAGGCGTACGCCCGCACCAGCCCCCACCCCTCGTGCTTCCCGAGGAGCACATCGGCCGGCACCTGGAGCAGCGACGACCACGGCAGCGCCCGCGCCACCTCGCCCAGCGCCCCGGGGAACAGATTCAGCGGCAGCAGCATCCCGGAGAAGAACAGCCCCGCCAGCCAGGTGATCTGCATCGCGCCCGCCCCGTCCATCAGCCAGAAAGCCGACAGCGCGACCACGTAGCGCACCGCGAAACTGACCACCACACCGAGCGCCACCGAGACGAGGAACGCCAGCCATGTCCACGCCGAGCCGGGCAGCGCCAGATCGAAGGCGAACGCGCCGAGCGCCATCGGGATGATGCCGCGCCCCAGCAGGTGGAACGCCGCCCGGCCCAGATCCCCCGCCAGCCACCACAGCTGGAGGTCGGCCGGCCGGTAGAGATCCACGGCGATGTCGCCGGTACGGATCCGCTCCATCAGCTCGTCCTCGAAGCCGCCGCCCATCATGGCGCAGGTCATCAGCAACGCCTGCCCCAGCCACACATAGGTCAGCGCCTGCGCGGTGTCGTAGCCGCCGAGCTGCGGACGCTCGTCCCACAGCGCCGTATAGGTGTACGCCATGATGAAGCCGAAGACGGTGTTGGTGAACACGCCCGCCGCCGTCGCCATCCGGTACGTGGCATGGCGCCGGAATCCACCGGCCGCCACCACTGCGTAGAGCCGCACGTCGCCCCCTTCCCCCCACCCCGGCCGGGCCCCCGACCCGGCCCCGACACCAAAGCGCACGACCCTAGTGCACGCCGGGCGGCCACCGCGAGCGGTTATCCGGGACCCTCATTGAAGGATGATCCGAAGATTTCCCGGCGAAACGGGCACTATGGGAGAACTGACCGCGGCCGAGGAGTCTCCACCGATATGAGCGACGACCCACAGAACTGGGCCCCGCGGGACCACACGGACGCCGCGGCCACCCCCGACGACGGAAGTGGTGCGCCGGGCGCGAAGGGAAAGAAGGGGCGCAAGAAGCGCCCCAGGAGGACCGGCTGGCGCCGCCTCGTCCCCACGTGGCGCATGGTCCTGGGCACCGTACTCGGCATCGCCCTGCTGCTCGTCGGCGGCTTCATCGCCGGATACCAGCTCGTCGACATCCCGGCCGCCAACGCCAGCGCCACCGCACAGTCCAACGTCTACCTCTACCAGGACGGCAGCGTCATCGCGCGTGACGGCGAGATCAACCGGGAGAAGGTCCAGCTCTCCCAGGTCCCCCTCACCGTCCAGCACGCCGTGCTCGCCGCCGAGGACCGCGACTTCTACTCCGAGCGCGCCGTGGACGTGAAGGCCATGGTCCGCGCCGCCTGGAACACCCTGACCGGCAAGGGCAAGCAGGGCGGTTCGACCATCACCCAGCAGTACGTCAAGAACTACTACCTCGGCCAGGAACAGACCGTCGTCCGCAAGGCCAAGGAGTTCTTCATCGCGGTCAAGCTCAATCGCGAGGAGAGCAAGGACCAGATCTTCGAGGGCTACCTCAACACCAGCTACTTCGGCCGCAACGCCTACGGCATCCAGGCCGCCGCGCAGGCGTACTACGGCAAGAACGTCGAGGACCTCAGCACCGGCGAGGGCGCCTACCTCGCCTCGCTGCTGAACGCGCCCAGCGCGTACGACGTCGTCGTCCACCCCGAGAACAAGGCCGCCGCCCTCGGCCGCTGGAACTACGTCCTGGACGGCATGGTCAAGGAGCAGTGGCTCGGCACCGCGGAGCGCGCCGCGACGAAGTTCCCCGTCCCCGGCAAGGCCAAGCCGGCCACCGGGCTCTCCGGGCAGCGCGGCTACCTCGTCCAGGCGGTCGAGGACTACCTCACCGGCAACGGGATCATCGACGAGACGACCCTCGCCACCGGCGGCTACCGGATCACCACCACACTGGAGAAGAAGAAGCAGAACGCCCTCGTCAAGGCCGTCGACACCCAGGTGATGTCCAGGACGAGCGACGACCGGGAGGCCGACCGCAACGTCCGCGTCGGCGGCGCCTCCATCACACCCGGCACCGGTGAGGTCGTCGCCATGTACGGCGGCATCGACTACACGAAGCAGTACGTCAACAACGCCACCCGCCGCGACTACCAGGTCGGCTCCACTTTCAAGCCATTCGTCTTCACCTCCGCCGTCGCCAACGACTCCACCACGCGGGACGGCCGGCGGATCACCCCCAACACGATCTACGACGGCACCAACAAGCGCACCGTCCAGGGCCCCGGCGGCTCCACCGGATACGCCCCGGCCAACGAGGACGACGTCAGCTACGGCCCCGTCACCGTCCGGACCGCCACGGACAAGTCCATCAACGCCGTCTACGCACAGATGGCCCAGGACGTCGGCCCCGGCAAGGTCAAGGACACCGCCGTCGCCCTCGGCATCCCCGCGAACACCCCCGACCTCACCGCGTCGCCCTCCATCGCGCTCGGCCCCGCCACCGCCAGCGTCCTGGACATGACCGAGGCGTACGCCACCCTCGCCAACCACGGCCGGCACGGCGCGTACACCCTCGTCGAGAAGGTCAGCAAGGACGGCGCGGACGTCGCCCTCCCCGGCCGGAAGACCAAGCAGACCGTCACCCGCGAGGCCGCCGACACCACCACCTCGATCCTGCGCAGCGTCGTCGACGGCGGCACCGGCACCGCAGCCCAAGCCGCGGGCCGCCCCGCCGCGGGCAAGACCGGCACCGCCGAGGAGGACAAGGCCGCCTGGTTCGCCGGGTACACCCCCGACCTCGCGACCGTCATCGCGGTCATGGGCCAGGACCCCGACACCGGCGTACAGAAACCGCTCTACGGAGCGCTCGGACTGCCCCGCGTCAACGGGGGCGGCGCTCCCGCCCAGACCTGGGCCGCCTACACGGCCGCCGCCCTGCGCTCCTCCGACGTACAGGACTTCGACCTCGAACTGGAAGACGGCGCGGACGAATCCGCACCGCCCACCACGGAGGAACCCGGATCCAGCGCACCGGCCGAACCGAGCGACACCCCCTCCGGCCCGCCCCCGTCCAGCCCCTCCAGCACGGCCCCCACCACCCCCGGCCCGACCGAGGGCGCGACGGACACCGGCGGGCAGACCGACGGCGGTACGGACACGGGCGGCACCGACGGCGGGACCACCGGAGGGACGGACGGCGGCGCGGACACCGGCGGCGGCAACGGAGGCAACGGCGGCGCGGCGGACGGGGGGACCGACACCGCGGGCGGCGACGGCGGCGGCTTCACCGAAGGCGCCCGCGGCCCCCGCCCACGCGACCGGTGACCGGATGGCGTGGGCGGGGGCCGCGGGCGTGCGAACGGTGACCGGTCGGAGCGCGGTGACCGGATCAGTGTCCGGAGGTCGCCTTCAGGCCCACCACGGCGATCAGCAGCAGACACACGAAGAAGATCCGCGCGGCGGTCGCCGGTTCGTTCAGGACCAGCATGCCGACCACCGCGGCTCCGGCCGCACCGATACCGACCCACACGCCGTACGCCGTACCGATCGGGAGCGTCTTCGCCGCCTGGGACAGCAGCGCCATGCTCGCCACGATCCCGAGGCCGGTGAACACACTCGGCCACAGCCGGGTGAACCCCTCGGTGTACTTCATCCCGATCGCCCAGCCCACTTCGAGCAGACCGGCGACAATCAACAGAACCCAGGCCATGACGGCACCTCCGACGAAAACTCGTGAACAACACGGGTGCGTCGTCTTTGCCAGCCCGGTACGGCGCGTCTCGTCGGGGTCCCCCCACCGTAGCAAAGAACGGGCAAAGGGCCCGGTGACACCGGTCACCAGGCCCTTCCCCACAGCTCACACCACGGCGCGGGACGGAACACGCAACGAAACGCGGCTACAGATACAACCCGGTCGAATCCACCGAGCCCTCGAACCGGTCCGCGGCCACCGCGTGCAGATCACGCTCCCGCATCAGCACGTACGCCACGCCCCGCACCTCGACCTCGGCACGGTCCTCGGGGTCGTACAGCACCCGGTCCCGGGGCTCGACCGTCCGCACGTTCTGACCGACGGCGACCACCACGGCCCAGGCGAGCCGCCGGCCCACCGCGGCCGTGGCCGGAATCAGGATGCCGCCGCCGGAACGCCGCTCGCCCTCGGGCGTATCGCTCCGTACCAGCACGCGGTCGTGCAGCATACGGATGGGCAGCTTGTCGTCGTGGGTGTCGTCGCTCACGACCCGAAACCTACCTGCCCCGCCCTGATCCGTACGCCTCCGGGGTGCGACCGGTCACTTCTTCCCGCGCCGCGCCGACAGGGTGAGCAGGCCCACCACGCCGACCACCAGCAGCGCCGCCGGGATCACCCGCTCCAGACGCGGAGCACCGTCCTCCGACACGAACTGGGCCTTCACGTCCGACACCGAACGGTTCACCGCGACGAACGCACGGCCGGCCGTCCGGTCCACCGTCTGGGCGACCTTGGCCTTCGCGTCGCCGATGATCGTCTTCGGGTGCACCCGCACCCCGATCTCATCGAGCACCACCGCGAGCTGCTCGCGCCTGCTGATGATGTCCGCCTCGATCTGCGCAGGGCTCCTGGCATCCGACACTGCGCCGCCTCCGTGGTCCTCGTCCGGTAAACCGTCATCGACAGTCTGTCAGCTCGACCGCCCGCACACCCGGCGGCACCCCTATTACGCTCGGTCCCATACACCCCACGTGCCACCTGAGGAGAACCATGAGCGAGCGACTCCAGCCCGGCGACACCGCCCCCGCCTTCACCCTCCCCGACGCCGACGGCAACGGGATCTCGCTCGCGGACCACAAGGGCCGCAAGGTCATCGTGTACTTCTACCCGGCCGCCCTCACGCCCGGCTGCACCAAGCAGGCCTGCGACTTCACCGACAACCTGGACCTTCTGGCCACCGCCGGATACGACGTCATCGGCGTCTCCCCCGACAAGCCGGAGAAGCTCGCCAAGTTCCGGGAGAAGGAGAACCTGAAGGTCACGCTGGTCGGCGACCCGTCCAAGGAGACCCTTGAGGCGTACGGCGCCTTCGGCGAGAAGAAGCTCTACGGCAAAGTGGTGACGGGCGTCATCCGTTCGACCGTCGTGGTCGACGAGGAGGGCAAGGTGGAGCACGCCTTCTACAACGTCAAGGCGACCGGCCATGTCGCCAAGATCATCAAGGACCTCGGTATCTGAGCCGCGCGTCCCCGCCGGCCCGGCTGCCCGGACACCGACGGCCCCGGCAGTCCGAGCACCGGCAGCCGGGGCCGTTCCGGGTCTCCTCCATGGCCGAAAATATGTGAGGGACATCGCAATCGGTCCCTGATTCGGTTTGCAGCCGCCATGCCCGCGCAGAAGCCTTTCCTGGAACACCCTCCGAGGAAAGGACCCGGCCATGGCGGCCTCCGACCCCCACCAGGCGGCCGACCCCGAAGCGGTCAAACGCCATCCCGCGCTGTTCCGGGCCATCCGGAAGCGTCAGAATCCCAAGCTGCGCCGGACCGACATCACGGTCACCGACGACCAGGCGGTCAAGCGTGCGGTGAAGGCGGCCTCGCTCGGGAACGCCATGGAGTGGTTCGACTTCGGTATCTACTCCTACCTGGCCGTCACCATCGGGCATGTCTTCTTCCCGTCCGGGAACGACACCACCCAGCTGCTTTCCTCGTTCGCGACCTTCGCCGTGGCCTTCCTCGTTCGGCCACTCGGGGGAATGTTCTTCGGTCCCATGGGCGACAAGGTCGGCCGGAAAAAGGTCCTCGCCCTCACCATGATCCTGATGGCGGTCGGCACCTTCGCCATCGGCCTCATCCCCTCCCACGGCACGATCGGCATCTGGGCCCCCGCCCTGCTGATCTTCTTCCGGATGCTCCAGGGCTTCTCCACGGGCGGTGAGTACGGCGGCGCGTCCACCTTCATCGCCGAGTACGCCCCCGACAAGCGCCGCGGTTTCTTCGGCAGCTTCCTGGAGTTCGGCACCCTCGCCGGATACGTCGGCGCCGCGGGTCTGGTGACCGCGCTCTACGCGCTCCTGGACACCGGCCAGATGGAGTCCTGGGGCTGGCGCATCCCGTTCCTGGTCGCGGGCCCCCTCGGCCTGGTCGGCCTCTATCTGCGGCTGCGCCTCGACGAGACCCCGGCCTTCCAGAAGCTGGAGGGCGGCACCGCCCACGCGACCGAGGCCGCCGACGGCGTCGAGTCCACCGCCAAGGGCGATCTCGCCAAGATCTTCCGCGAGTACTGGCCGACGCTGATCCTCTGCATCTGTCTGGTCGGCGCGTACAACATCACCGACTACATGCTGCTGTCGTACATGCCGACGTACCTCTCCGACGAACTCGGCTACAGCGAGACCCACGGCCTGCTGATCCTGCTCGCCGTCATGGTCTTCCTGATGCTGATCATCAGCCAGGTCGGCAAGCTCTCCGACCGCTTCGGCCGCAAGCCGCTGCTGATGGCGGGCATGCTCGGCTTCCTCGTCCTGTCGCTTCCGGCGTTCCTGCTGATCCGCCAGGGCAGCATCCCCGCCATCACGATCGGCATGCTGATGCTGGGCCTGTCCCTGGTCTGCATGCTCGGCACGATGTCCGCCGCACTGCCCGCGCTCTTCCCCACCAACGTCCGCTACGGCTCCCTCTCGGTGGGCTACAACCTCTCCGCGTCGATCTTCGGCGGCACCACCCCCCTGGTGATCACCGCGCTGATCAGCTGGACCGGCTCGAACCTGATGCCCGCGTACTACGCGATGGCGGCCGCCCTGGTCGGTGTGATCGCCGTGGCCTGTATGAAGGAAACGGCCAACAAGCCCCTGGCCGGCTCCCCGCCCTCGGTGGAGACGGACGAGGAGGCCGCGGAAATCTGCGCGGCCCAGACACCGGAACCCAAGTTCTGATCGGCCTCGCGGCGAGTACCATGGCAGGCGGCCGGCGGCGGTGGTGCAGAGGTGACACAGCAGACTTAGGATCTGTGGCCCGTGAAACGGCTTGAGGGTTCGAATCCCTTCCGCCGCACAGAACGGACGGCCTGCGCATCGAAGGACCGATGCGCAGGCCGTTTCCGTGTCTGCGGGCTCAGCCCACCAGCTCCCGTACCACCGGCACCAGCGCCCGGAACGCCTTGCCCCGGTGGCTGATGGCGTTCTTCTCCGCCGGGGTGAGCTCCGCGCAGGTACGCCTCTCGCCCTCGGGCTGGAGGATCGGGTCGTAGCCGAAGCCGTTCGTCCCCGACGGGGTGTGGCGCAGGGTGCCCAGGAGGCGGCCCTCGACCACGCGTTCCGTGCCGTCGGGAAGGGCCAGGGCCGCGGCACAGGCGAAGTGGGCGGCGCGGTGCTCGCCGTCGATGTCGGCGAGTTGTGCCAGGAGCAGGTCCAGGTTGGCCCGGTCGTCGCCGTGGGTCCCGGACCAGCGGGCCGAGAAGATGCCGGGGGCGCCGCCGAGGACGTCGACGCAGAGGCCGGAGTCGTCGGCGACGGCCGGGTGGCCGGTGGCCCTGGCCAGGGCGTGGGCCTTCAGGAGGGCGTTCTCGGCGAAGGTGACGCCGGTTTCCTTGACGTCGGGGATGTCGGGGTACGCGTCCGCGCCGACGAGATCGTGGGCCAGGCCCGCGTCGGCGAGGATCGCGTGGAGTTCGGTGATTTTCCCGGCGTTGCGGGTGGCGAGGATCAGGCGGGTCATGCCCCGATTATCGCCGTGCGCGGCCGGGGTCCCGGCCGGGGCATGGGCGCTACGACGTGCAGACCTTGCCGATCTCGGTGGCGGCGTCGGTGACCGGGGTGATGTCCGGGGTGGCGTCGCCCTTCTCGATGGAGGCGCGGACGTTGCCGACGCCGTCCTGGAGATCGTCGACGGCCTTTCCGAGGTCGGCGTTGTCGGTGGTGTCGCCGAGGTTCTTCAGTTCCTTGTCGATCTCGTCCAGCGCCTCGGACGCCTGCGTCGGGTCCTCGGAGGCGTTGGAGATGGCCTGCTGGAGGTTGTTCACGCTGGTGGCGATGGCGTCGGCGGTACGGACGCAGTCGATGGCCTTGTCGACGGCGCCGCAGCCGGCCGCGGCGGTGAGGGTCAGCAGGGCGGCGGTGACGGCTATTGCGGTGCGGTGGTGGCGGCGCGAGGCCATGATGCGGTCCCTCCCCGGGGGGCGATACGTGGACGGGCGCACGGTTCGACCCGTGCGCCCGTGAACGTAACGACGCCATGTGGTGCGTACTTGGTTGCTTCTTTACCCGGGGAGGGTGCCGGCCGGTCCTACTCGGGGAGGGTGCCGGCCAGTGCCTGGTTCTGGAGCGCGGCGAGGTCCACGCAGCCCGCGGTGGCGAGGTCGAGGAGGGCGCCCAGTTCCGTGCGGTCGAACGGTGCGGCCTCCGCCGTGCCCTGGACCTCGACGAAGCGGCCGTCGCCGGTGCAGACGACGTTCATGTCGGTGTCGGCGCGGACGTCCTCCTCGTAACAGAGGTCGAGGAGCGGGATGCCGTCGACGATGCCGACGCTGATCGCGGCGACGGTGTCGGTGAGCGGCTTGCGGCCGTGCTTGATGATCTTCTTGCCCTGGGCCCAGGCGACGGCGTCGGCGAGGGCGACATAGGCGCCGGTGATCGCGGCGGTGCGGGTGCCGCCGTCGGCCTGGAGGACGTCGCAGTCCAGGACGATGGTGTTCTCGCCGAGTGCCTTGTAGTCGATGACGGCGCGCAGCGAGCGGCCGATGAGACGGCTGATCTCGTGGGTGCGGCCGCCGATCTTGCCGCGGACCGCTTCGCGGTCGCCGCGGGTGTTGGTGGAGCGGGGCAGCATGGAGTACTCGGCGGTGACCCAGCCTTCGCCGCTGCCCTTGCGCCAGCGCGGGACACCTTCGGTGACGGAGGCGGTGCAGAAGACCTTGGTGTCGCCGAAGGAGATGAGGACTGAGCCTTCGGCGTGCTTGCTCCAGCCGCGTTCGATGGTGACGGGGCGGAGCTGTTCGGGGGTGCGGCCGTCGATGCGAGACATGGCGTCGACTTTATCCGCTGGCGGCGGGGCTCCGTTCGGGTGTGAAGAACCCGCGCGGGCGGGGCCGTGCGCGGGAGCGGCGCAGGCCCCGCTCCTCGGGAGGAGCGGGGCCTGCGGGCCGCGGACCCGGGTGGTCAGGGGTGGGGCCGTCGCGCGGTCGTGCGGGGGGCCGTCGAGCGGTGAACCGTGGGCCTTCGAACCGCCTGCCGTCGGGTCAGCGGGTCAGCGGGTCAGCGGGTCACATCATGTCTTCGATGTCGGCGGCGATCGGGTCCGCGTCGGTCCCGATGACGACCTGGATCGCGGTGCCCATCTTCACGACGCCGTGCGCACCGGCCGCCTTGAGAGCGGCCTCGTCGACCTTGCTGGGGTCGTGGACCTCGGTGCGAAGGCGAGTGATGCAGCCTTCGATCTCGTCGATGTTCTCGATACCGCCGAGCCCGGCGACGATCTTCTCAGCCTTGCTGGCCATGTCCTTCTCCCTGGATTTCGCGTGCTTCGCGGCGCCCACCAATAGGTCCGCTTCGTCACGTTAACGCACGGTTGGCCCATCTTCGCGGGCGAGTAACCGAACTATCCCAAAGGATGACGATCACCGGCGCCCTGCCCTCCGGGCGGGCTCCGCACCGTAACGCAACTGGTCTACACCAGTTTGCAACGACCGCCAAACGTGGCTTGTTCCGGGAGGATGCCGATGAGTGCGAGCGCGGCTGCGGTACCGCAGCGAAAGTGGTGGAACGGACCGATCCAGGGCCTCCAGAAGGTGGGGCGGAGCCTACAGCTGCCGGTGGCCGTCCTCCCGGCGGCGGGTCTGCTGGTCAGTCTCGGCAACCTGTTCAGCTCGTATCTGCACGGCGCCTTCTGGGACAAGACGTCCAAGGTCATGCTCAACGGCGGCAACGCCATCCTGGACGGCACCACCGGCCTGCCCCTCCTCTTCTGCATCGGTGTGGCCATCGGCTTCGCGAAGAAGGCGGACGGCTCGACGGCACTGGCCGCCGTGGTCGGCTTCCTCGTCTACCGGGGTGTGCTCGGCGCCTTCCCCGTCGACGACTCGGTGACCGAGGCGCTGCCCAACGGCACTCCGCAGAACCCGGGCGTACTCGGCGGCATCCTCATCGGCCTGCTCACCGCCGTGGTCTGGCAGCGGTACCACCGCACCAAGCTGGTGGACTGGCTGGGCTTCTTCAACGGCCGCCGCCTGGTGCCGATCCTGATGGCGTTCCTCTGCGTGATCCTGGGCGTGCTGTTCGGCCTGCTGTGGCAGCCGGTCGGCGACGCGCTGACCTCGTTCTCCAAGCAGCTGATCAACCTCGGCGCATGGGGCGCGGCCATCTTCGGCTTCGCGAACCGCCTGTTGATCCCGATCGGCATGCACCAGTTCCTGAACACCTTCTTCTGGTTCCAGGCGGGCGAGTACACCGGCCCGGACGGCGCGACGGTGCAGGGCGACATCTCCCGCTTCTTCGCCGGGGACCCGTCGGCCGGACAGTTCACCTCGGGCTTCTTCCCGATCATGATGTTCGGCCTCCCGGCGGCAGCACTGGCCATCGCGCACACCGCGCGGCCGGAGCGGCGCAAGGAGGTGGCGGGCCTGATGCTGTCCGTGGCACTGACCTCCTTCGTCACGGGTGTCACCGAGCCACTGGAGTTCTCGTTCATGTTCGTGGCGCCGTTGCTGTACGGCGTGCACGCGGTCCTCACCGGCGTCTCGATGGGCGTCACCTGGGCACTGGGGGTCCATGCGGGATTCAGCTTCTCCGCGGGCCTGATCGACTACGTGGTCAACTGGCATCTGGACACGAAACCGTGGCTGATCATCCCGATCGGACTGTGCTTCGCGGTGATCTACTACGTCATCTTCCGGTTCGCGATCACCAAGTTCAATCTTCAGACCCCAGGGCGCGAACCCGAGGAAGTGGAGCAGGAGATCGAGAAGGATCTCACCAAGTAGCACCCTCTCTACGGGACTTCGGTCCCGGTCACGCAAGGCCCTCGGACCATCCGGTCCGGGGGCCTTCGTCATGTCACCGAAAGTGCCCGATCTGCTACTGCGAAGAAGTGGCAAATTGCAGGTTCCTTATCTAACCCTCACCGTGCTAAAACTGGTCTACACCACTGAGTGGTCCAGACCACGTGGCCGTCTGCCGCGTTACTTCGAGTCGCCGCCTCCCTTCATCAATGACCTGGGCGGCACATGCCCCATGGAGGAAGTTGATGTCCACGGCTGACACCGCACCCGCGGTCGGCAAGAAGAAGGGCGCAGGCGTGATGGCCGTCATGCAGCGCATCGGCCGCAGCCTCATGCTGCCGGTCGCGGTGCTGCCGGCGGGCGCGCTCCTGGTCCGGCTCGGCAACCCCGACATGCTCGGGCGGGACTCGTTCCCGGACTTCGTCGTCAAGATCGCCGGCTTCATGGCGGCGGGCGGCAACGCGATCCTCGACAACATGGCCCTGCTGTTCGCCGTCGGTATCGCGATCGGCTTCGCCAAGAAGTCGGACGGCTCGACCGCGCTCGCCGCGGTCACCGGCTATCTGGTCTTCAAGAACGTGCTCGCCACCTTCACCGACAGCAACCTGCCCAAGGTCGCGAGTGTCGTGGACGGCAAGATCGTCATGAATGACGCACCGGTCAACGCCGGTGTGCTGGGCGGCGTGGTGATGGGCATAGTCGTCGCCCTGCTCTACCAGAAGTTCCACCGGACCAAGCTGCCCGACTGGGCGGGCTTCTTCAGCGGCCGCCGTCTGGTCCCGATCCTCTCCTCCTTCGCGGGTCTGCTGATCGGCATCGTCTTCGGCTACATCTGGCCGGTGCTCGGTACCGGGCTGCACAACTTCGGTGAGTGGCTGGTCGGTTCCGGCGCGGTGGGCGCGGGCATCTTCGGTGTCGCCAACCGTGCGCTGATCCCGGTCGGCATGCACCACCTGCTGAACTCGTTCCCGTGGTTCCAGGCCGGTTCGTTCGAGGGCAAGAGCGGCGACATCAACCGCTTCCTGGCCGGTGACCCGACGGCCGGACAGTTCATGACCGGCTTCTTCCCGATCATGATGTTCGCCCTTCCGGCGGCCTGTCTCGCGATCGTCCACTGTGCCCGCCCGGAGCGCCGCAAGGTCGTCGGCGGCATGATGTTCTCGCTGGCGCTCACCGCCTTCGTGACGGGTGTGACCGAGCCGATCGAGTTCACGTTCATGTTCATCGCGCCGGTGCTGTACGCGATCCACGCGGTGCTGACCGGTGTCTCGATGGCCCTGACCTGGGGTCTGGGGATGAAGGACGGCTTCGGGTTCTCGGCGGGTGCGATCGACTTCTTCCTGAACCTCGGCATCGCGACGAAGCCCTGGCTGCTGGTGCTCGTCGGACTCTGCTTCGCGGTCGTCTACTACGTGGTCTTCCGCTTCGCGATCACCAAGTTCAACCTGCCGACTCCGGGCCGTGAGTCGGACGAGGAACTCGCCGAGATCCTCAAGGCCGAGGCGAAGTAGACCTCAGCCGTACGCCGAAGCCCCCGCCCTCCCCTTGCTCGGGAGGGCGGGGGCTTCGCCGCGTTCCGCCCGCCCCAGGTGGTCGGGCGGGACCGGTCGGGGGGTCGGGAGAGGCCGGGCGGGGGCGGCCGGTCAGGCGGGGACGGTCAGGCGGTAGATCTGCCGGGAACCGCCCTCCGGGCCCGGGTCGGTGGCCTCACCGGCGCGGAAGCCGAGGTTCTCGTAGAAGGCGCGGGCCCCGCTGTCGACGGCACCGGGATGATCGGCCCCGAAGGTGACCACTTCGACCGTGCCGGGCCCCGTGACGAACCGGCGGGTCGCGTCCGCCATCAGGGCCCGGCCGACGCCCGTCCCGCGGGCCTGCTCGGCGATGACGAGCCAGTGGACGTGGTACGTCGGGGCCTCGGCGCCGAAGAGAAGGCCACCGAGGAGTTCCGTGCCGGGACCCACGTCCGTCGTGGCGGTGGCGACGAGGGCCGACGACGCACGGATGTGCCGCTCCACGGCGGCCCGGAATCCGGCGTCCCGGACCATCGGGCCGAACCAGTGCTCGACCTGGGACGCCAGGCCGAGAAATCCGTCGAGGTCCTGTTCCCGCGCGATTCTGACGATCATCCCGGCAGTCTGGCAGTCACCCGTCCGGGCGCGCCCACCGCTCTCAGATCTCGTAGACCGCGCCGGGCGCGGCCAGCTCCACGGGCCCCCGGTAGACGGCGCGGGCGTCGGCCATGTTGCGCGCGGCGTCGGTCCACGGCGGGATGTGCGTGAGGACGAGGCGTCCCGCCCGTGCGCGTGCGGCGCACTCACCGGCCTCGCGGCCGTTGAGGTGGAGGTCCGGGATGTCCTCCTTGCCGTGGACGAACGACGCCTCGCAGAGGAACAGGTCCGCGCCCTCGGCGAGTTCGTCCAGGGCCTCGCAGGTGCCCGTGTCACCGGAGTAGGTGAGGGTGCGACCGCCGTGCTCGACCCGGATGCCGAAGGTCTCGACGGGGTGGCAGACCTTCTCCGTACGGATCGAGAAGGGGCCGATCTCGAAGGTGCCCGACTTGAGCGTGTGGAAGTCGAACACCTCGCTCATCGCCCGGTCGGACGGGGTGTCCGCGTGGGCGGTGATCAGGCGTTGTTCGGTGCCGTCGGGGCCGTAGACCGGGATCGGGGCGGGGCGGCCGCCGTCGTGCCGGTAGTAGCGCACGACGAAGTAGGCGCACATGTCGATGCAGTGATCGGCATGGAGGTGACTGAGAAAGATCGCGTCGAGGTCGTAGAGACCGACGTGGCGCTGCAACTCGCCGAGGGCGCCGTTGCCCATGTCGAGCAGCAGCCGGAAGCCGTCGGCCTCTACGAGGTAGCTGGAGCATGCCGAACCCGCGGACGGGAAGGAGCCTGAGCAGCCGACGACGGTGAGCTTCATGGAACGTGAACCTCCGAGACGTGGGAACGGGGAGGGTTCGTGCGGTTCGTACGGTTCGTTGAGCGTAAGGCGCGAAACAGCTGGTCGCTCCTCTGCGGCCTGCCGTTGTGGGGGAACTCACCTGCTCTGTCACCGGTTCGATGGAAGGCCCCTGCGGGCCGGGGCCGTGCGTGCCGCGCGGGCGCCGGTACGGTCGGGGGATGAACACGACCTGGTGGGTGGCGCTGGTCGCCGTGGTTCTGCTCGCGCTCGTCGCCGCGGTGGTGGACGGGAGGGGCCGGTCGGGTCGTCGGCCCCGGCGGCGGGACCGCGGGGCCGGTCGCGAGGCCGGACGCGCGGCCGGCCGTGGGCCGGAGCGGCCCGGCGGGCGGACCCGGCCGCCGGGGAAACCGTCGGCGCTGGGGCGCGGGGGCGGTCGTACGCCGCGGCCGGGCGAGATCTGGTGGGCCGAGGTGCCGTACGAGGACGGGCCCGGGGCGAAGGACCGGCCGTGCCTGGTCCTGTCGGTACGGGGTGACCGGGCCGTCGTCGCCAAGATCACCAGCAAGCATCACGTGGAGCGGCCCGGGGTGATCGCGCTGCCGCCGGGGACGGTGGGCGATGCGCGGGGGCGGCAGAGCTTCCTGGAGACGGATGAGCTGCGGGATGTGGCGGTGCGGGGGTTTCGGCGGCGGGTGGGTGGGGTTGATCCGGGGGTGTGGGAGCGGGTGCGGGGGCTGGGGTGACGGGGGTGGGGCGGGTGGGGGCGCCTGCGGCGCGCCTGTTCCCTGCCCGCCCCTTCCCGAAACCGGTGGCTCCGCCCCCGGGGCCCCCTTTTGTCCTCAATCGCCGGACGGGCTGGATGGTTGCCCGGCGGGCTGGTGATGGAGGTGGCCCGACGGGCTTGAGTGAGCTTCAGGCCCAGAGTTGGCCGTGCAGGGTCTCGATGGCGGCTTCTGTGGTGGGGGCCGTGTAGACGCCCGTGGACAGGTACTTCCAGCCGCCGTCCGCGACGACGAACACGATGTCCGCGCTCTGCCCGGCCTTGACCGCCTTGAGGCCGACTCCGATCGCCGCGTGGAGGGCGGCGCCGGTGGAGACACCCGCGAAGATGCCCTCCTGCTGGAGGAGTTCCCGGGTGCGGGTGACCGCGTCGGCCGAGCCGACCGAGAAGCGGGTGGTCAGCACCGAGGAGTCGTACAGCTCGGGGACGAAGCCCTCGTCGAGGTTGCGGAGGCCGTAGACGACATCGTCGTACCGGGGCTCGGCGGCGACGATCGCGACGTCCGGCTTGTGTTCGCGCAGATAGCGGCCGACGCCCATCAGGGTGCCGGTGGTGCCGAGGCCCGCGACGAAGTGGGTGATGGACGGGAGGTCGGTGAGGATCTCCGGGCCGGTGGTGGCGTAGTGGGCGCCCGCGTTGTCCGGGTTGCCGTACTGGTAGAGCATGACCCAGTCGGGGTGCTCGGCCGACAGTTCCTTGGCGACGCGGACGGCGGTGTTGGAGCCGCCCGCGGCCGGGGAGGAGACGATCTCGGCGCCCCACATGGCGAGCAGGTCACGCCGCTCCTGCGAGGTGTTCTCCGGCATGACGCACACGATGCGGTAGCCCTTGAGCTTGGCCGCCATGGCGAGCGAGATGCCGGTGTTGCCGCTGGTCGGTTCGAGGATCGTGCAACCGGGTGTCAGACGGCCGTCCTTCTCCGCCTGTTCGACCATGTGGAGCGCGGGGCGGTCCTTGATCGAACCGGTGGGGTTGCGGTCCTCCAGCTTGGCCCAGATACGGACGTCGTCGGACGGCGACAGCCGGGGCAGACGCACCAGAGGTGTGTTGCCCACGGCCGCCAGCGGGGAGTCGTACCGCATCAGCGCATGCCACCGGCGACGGCCGGGAGGATGGTGACGTTGTCGCCGTCGCTGAGCTTGGTGCCGATGCCGTCGAGGAACCGGACGTCCTCGTCGTTGAGGTAGACGTTCACGAAGCGACGGAGCTCGCCGCCGTCGACGATGCGCTCACGGATGCCGTTGTGGCGGCTCTCCAGGTCGACGAGGAGGTCTGCGAGGGTCTCCCCGCTGCCTTCGACCGCCTTGGCGCCGTCGGTGTAGGTGCGGAGGATGGTGGGGATGCGGACCTCGATGGCCATGGCGTGGGCTCCTGTCGAATGCGGAGAGGTGGCGTGGGGCGCGCGTTTCTGCCCCCGCGCAGGGGGTGGGGCGTGTGGGTGGCGCTCGGACCGCGGCTCAGGCCGTGCGGCTCACGGGCAGGCTTCAGCCGGGACAGATCGCGCTGGACAGCCTGCACAGGTCGACGTGCAGCCGCGCGACGAGCAGCGCGCCCGGCGTCTTGATGCTCACGTCATGGGGAACCATGCGGTCATCGTATCGATTCCCGGCCGGGAATCCCGAGTGTGATCTCACATGGTGGAAGACAAGCGTTCACCATGCGGAACGACGGGGGTGCCCGGGAGATAGACGACCGTCGGGGCGCCCGTCGTGGGGTGGGTGGTGACCTCGGCCGTCACTCCGTACACCTCGGCCAGCAGCTCGGGTGTGAGGACCTCGGCCGGGGTGCCCGAGGCGACGACCCGGCCGGTCCGGAGCACATAGAGCCGGTCGCAGTAGTACGCGGCGAGGTTGAGGTCGTGCAGGGCGAGGAGGTTCGTCGTGCCGAGTTCGCGGACCAGGGACAGGATCTCCAGCTGGTAGCGGATGTCCAGGTGGTTGGTGGGCTCGTCCAGGACGATGAGCGACGGCTCCTGGACGAGGGTCCGGGCGACCAGTGCGCGCTGGCGTTCGCCGCCGGAGAGGGAGGCGAAGGCGCGGGGTGCGAGGCCGGCGATCCCGACCCGGTCGAGGGCCCGGGTGACCAGCTCGGCGTCGGCGGCGGTATCCGCTTCCCAGAACCGTTTGTGCGGAGCCCGGCCCATGGCCACGACCTGGGAGACGGTCAGCTCGAAACCGGCCTGGCCGTCCTGGGGGACGGTGGCGATGCGGCGGGCGCGGGCCTTGACGGGGAGGGTGGCGAGGTCGTCGCCGTCCAGCAGCACCCGGCCGTGGGTGGGGCGCAGGGTTCCGTACACGCAGCGCAGGAGGGTCGTCTTGCCGCTGCCGTTCGGGCCGACGAGGCCGACCGTCTCACCGTCGGCGGCGGTCAGGTCGACGGCGTCGACCAGGTGACGGCCGCCGCCGGTCCCGTACGAGAGGCCCTCGGTGCGCAGGGTGGTCATGCGGGGGCTCCTTCGGGGCGGCGGCGGAGCATCCAGAGGAAGAACGGGCCGCCGGTCAGGGCGGTGAGGACGCCGACCGGGATGTCCTGGGGCGCGGCGACCGTGCGGGCCGCCAGGTCGGCCAGGACCAGGAAGAGCGCGCCGCCGAGCGCGGCCACCGGGAGCAGGGCGCGGTGTCCGGCGCCGACGGCCATCCGGGCCATGTGCGGGACCATCAGGCCGACGAAGCCGATCGCTCCGCTGTACGCGACGAGGGCGCCGGTGAGCAGCGAGGCGAGGACGAAGACCCCGGCCCGGAAGCGTGCCGTGTCGAGGCCGAGGACGGTGGCGCCCTCCTCGCCGACGAGCAGCAGGTCGAGCGGGCGGGCGAGGGTGAGGAGCAGGGCCGTACCGGCGACGAGGACGGCCGACGGCAGCGCGAGCATGTCCCAGCGGGCGGCGCCGAGACCGCCGAGGGTCCAGTAGAGGACTTCCTGGAGGTGGTCGGCGCGGGCCGAGGTGACCAGGATGAGGCTGGTGAGGGCGGACAGGATGTAGGAGACGGCGACTCCGGCGAGGACGAGCCGGTTGGTGGTGAGGCCGGATCCGCCGCGGGCCAGCGTGTAGACGAGCAGCAGTGAGGCGAGTGCGCCCACGAAGGCGGCGGCGGGGATGGTGACGGTGGTGGCGATGCCCGCGCCGACGCCGAGGACGATCACGAGGACCGCTCCGGTGGAGGCGCCGGAGGAGACGCCGAGGAGGAACGGGTCGGCGAGCGGGTTGCGTACGAGCGCCTGGAGGACGGTGCCGATCACGGCGAGTCCGGCGCCGACGATGATGCCGAGCAGGACCCGGGGCAGCCGGACGTCGAGGACGATCGTGCGGAACGGGCCCGGTCCGGCCCGCCCGGTCAGGATGTCCAGGACCTGGCCGGGCGGGATGCGGACGGAGCCGAGGGCGAGCGCGGCGAGTACGGCTGCGCAGAGGACGACGGCGAGGACGCCGGTGACCAGGGTGTAGCGCAGCAGCCGCCGCGGGGCGGCGGGGGTGCGGCAGCTCACGGCGCGGTGGTCGCCTCGCCGGGCGTGCCTTCGGGTATCTCCGGGTGCAGCTGGGCGGCGAGCTTGCCGACCGCGGCGGGGGCGCGGACGCCGAGGACCGCGTCGGAGAGCGGGAGGACGGCGAACCGCTTGTTCTTGATCGCGGGGACGTCGGCGAGCGCCGGGTCGTCCAGGAGGCGCTTCTTCTTCTGGGCGACGGTGGTGGCGCCGTAGTCGTAGATGACGATGACGTCGGGCTTGCGGGCGACGACGTTCTCCCAGGAGGCGTCGCCGAATGCCTTGTCGAGGTCGGCGAAGACGTTGCGGCCGCCGGCCCGGGTGATCAGCTCGTTGCCGATGCCCTTGCCGCCCGCGGTGAAGGCCGTCTTGTCGCCGCTGTCGTAGACGAAGACGGAGACCGGCTCCACGGACGTGAGCTTCTTCGCCGTGGCGGCGTTGGTGGCCTTGGCCTCGTCGATCCAGGTTTCGGCGCGGCGGCTGACGCCGAAGGTGTGGCCGACCTCGCGGACCTCCTCGTAGAGGGCGTCCATCGCGGTGTCGCCCTTGGAGCAGTACTCCGTGTTGAGCCGGGTGTCGATGCCGGACTTCTTGAGCGCCTCGCGGCTGCGGCCGTCGCCCGCGGCGAACGCGGTGGCGTATCCGCCGTAGACGAAGTCGGGGTCGGCGGCGAGGAGCTGCTCGTACGAGGGGTACTCCTTGGCCAGGACGGGGACGGCCTCGTACTGGCTCTCGTACGTGGGCAGGACCTTGTCGTCGAGGTAGGCGGTGCCGACCAGGGACTTGGCGAGGCCCAGTTCCAGCATCACTTCGGTGACGTGCTGGTTCATGGTGACGGCGCGCTTCGGCGGTGCCTTGTACGTCGTGGTGACACCGCAGTTGGTGACGGTGTACGGGAAGCCCGCGGACGACGCGGCTCCCTTGGCCGGGTCCTTGGAGCCGTTGTCGGCGTCCGTGGCGGAGCAGGCGGTGAGGGCGAGCGGGAGCAGCACGGCGGCGGCTGTGAGCGCGGGGGTGCGCCGGAACATGGCGGGGCCTCTCCGGGGGATTTCCGCGTCCCCTGGTCGGTGCGAGAAGGCGGCAGGCCAGTTCCTGACTGCCGAGCCCCGGTCCTCGTGGACGGGGGTTCGGTCACAGTGGCGGGACCGTGCCGGACTCTCACCGGCTTCCTGGGTCCTGCCGCCTCGTTGGGTCTGGGTGCAGTGTGCCAGACGCGGTCGCGGCCCCGGTAAGGCGACCCTCAGTAGGGTCAGCGAGTCACGGGGTCATCGGGTCGCGGGTGTCGGCGACTGGCGGGCGCCGGCAGGGTGCGGGCGCCGGCAGGGTGCGGGCGCCGGTAGGCCGTGGGCGTCAGTAGGCCTCGACGACCTTGACGTCCTCCTCCGTGATCTCGCCGTCCACGATGCGGTACGAGCGGAACTGGAACGGGCCCGCCTCGTCGGTGTCCGCGGTGGAGACGAGGACGTAGTGGGCGCCGGGTTCGTTGGCGTACGTGACGTCGGTGCGGGAGGGGTACGCCTCGGTCGCCGTGTGCGAGTGGTAGACGATCACGGGCTCCTCGTCGCGGTCGTCCATCTCGCGGTAGAGCTTGAGGAGGTCCGCCGAGTCGAACTCGTAGAACGTGGGCGAGCGGGCGGCGTTGAGCATGGGGATGAACCGTTCGGCGCGTCCCGTTCCGGCCGGTCCCGCGACGACTCCGCACGCCTCGTCGGGGTGGTCGGCGCGGGAGTGGGCGACGATCTGGTCGAACAGCGCCTGGGTGATGGTCAGCATGGCGTCCAGGATAAGCAGCGGGCCCGTCCGTACCGAGGAGTGGTACGGACGGGCCCGCATACTGGACGCCCGGGCGGCAGGTCACTTCTTGGTGAAGGCCGTGTTCTCCGGGTTGCGGGCCTTGAGCATCAGGTAGGAGACGCCGAGGATCAGGGCCCAGACCGGTGCGCAGTACAGCGAGATGCGGGCTTCCTTGTCGATGGCCATCATCACGATGACCATGCCGATGAAGGCGAGCGCGAACACGCTGGTGTACGGGGATCCGGGGGCCCTGAACGTGGACTGCGGGAGCACACCCCGGTCGGCCAGGAAGCGGAAGCGGAGCTGGCTGAACAGGATCATGATCCAGGCCCACATGCCGGAGATGGTCGCGAAGGAGACGACGTAGTTGAACGCCTGCCCCGGCCACTGGTAGTTGATCCACACGCCGACGAGCATCAGCGCGGCCGAGAAGGTGGTGCCGATGAACGGCAGGCCGTTCTTCGTGAGCTTGGTGAAGGCCCGCGGGCCCTGCCCGTTGAGGGCGAGGTCACGCAGCATGCGGCCGGTGGAGTACATGCCGGAGTTGCAGGAGGAGAGCGCCGCGGTCAGGACGACGAAGTTGACGATGGCCGCCCCGACACTGAGACCCATCTCCTCGAACGCCTTCACGAACGGCGAGACGCCGGGCTTGAACGTGCTCCACGGCACCACCGACAGGATCATGATCAGCGCGCCGACGTAGAAGACGGCGATGCGCCAGGGCACGGTGTTGATCGCCTTGGGCAGGACGGTCCTGGGGTCCTTGGACTCGCCCGCGGTCACGCCGACGAGTTCGACGGCCAGGAAGGCGAACATCACGATCTGGAGGGTCATCAGCGTGCCGGTGATGCCCTGGGGAAAGAAGCCGCCGTCGTTCCAGAGATTGGCGACGGTCGCGGTGTCGGCGGCGTCGGAGAAGCCGATCGTGAGGACTCCGGCGCAGATGAGGATCATGCCGATGATCGCGGTGACCTTGACCATCGAGAACCAGAACTCCAGCTCACCGAAGAGCTTCACGGAGATCAGGTTGGCGCCGTACAGAATAATCGTGAAGACCAGTGCGGACAGCCACTGCGGAATGTTCCACCAGTACGTCATATAGGTGGCGGCGGCGGTGACTTCGGTGATTCCGGTGACGACCCAGAAGAGCCAGTACGTCCAGCCTGTGACGAATCCGAAGAACGGCCCGAGGAATTCACGGGCGTACTCCGAGAAGGAGCCGGACACCGGTCGGTACATGAGGAGTTCGCCGAGGGCCCGCATGATGAAGAAGATGACCAGGCCCGCGATCGCATAGGCCAGGATGAGACTGGGACCGGCCCGGTCGATGGCCTTGCCCGCACCGAGGAAGAGCCCGGTCCCGATGGCGCCGCCGATGGCGATCATCTGGATCTGGCGGGCGCCCAGACCGCGCTGGTATCCCTCGCCGCTGTTTCCGGCACCTTCGGCCTCCTGGCCGGCGTGCCCCTTGTCGACCTCAGCCGATGTCATGGTGATGCGCCTTTCTCCATGCCGATCCGCGCCTTCGCAGACTGCGGATCAGGTCCTGATCCCCCCGGATATGGATGGAGTGCCGTCGGCGTTCGGCCGACTTGTAGCGCCCCCGGGAACAGGGGTGGCGTCCCCGGGTGGTCGTGAAGATTTATCACGGGCCCCCGGGCGATCCACCGGACATTCTGTGGCGCACACCACAGGAAAAAGCGGACAAGAGTTTCCAGCCGCTGCAAAAAAGGCCGTTCAGGTGACGGGATCGTTATCCGGATTTGAGCGTCCGCTGAGCGAAGCTCCGTATCCCGCCCAAGGCCGGACCGCCGGGGAGAACGACGTCCCTCAGGGCATCAGCGTCTCGACGAGCGTCTCCTGGAGCGCGCCCAGCCAGAGGTAGGCCATCACCATCGGCTTGCGCGGATCGCTGTCGGGGAGGCGGTAGAGCGAGCCCTCCTGACCCTCGTCCTCGTCGGACACCTCCAGACGGGTGCCGATGGTGAGCCGCAGGTCGTTGAGGGCGCCGAGCCAGTTGCGGCACTCCTCGGCGGTGAGCGCGAGGACGGCGCCGCCGTCCCCGGAGGGCGTCAGCGCGTCCAGGGTCCGCACGACGGCGAGGGCGTCCTCGCGCTTGCGGGTGCGCAGGTCGTTCTCGGTGAAGCGGCGGAATTCGGCGGACGCCTCGCGCAGCTCCTTGTCCTCGTCCCCGTACGCCTCGGGGAAGAGCCGGGCCAGGGCGGGGTCGGCGGGCGGTTCGCTCGGGCCCTCGGCGAAGAGGGCGGCGAGCGGGTCCTCACCCTCGGCGGGCTCGGCGCCCGGACCGATCAGTTCCAGCAGCTGGACGGCGAGGGAGCGCAGGATGGAGATCTCGACCTCGTCGAGCGCGACGGCCGCGCCGCCGCCGGGGGTGGCCTCGAAGTGGCCGGCCATGGATTCTCCGATGGTGGGTCGGGCGGGGCAGGGGCGGTACGGGAGCGTGGTGGACGCGGGGCGCGGGGCTAGTTGCGGTCCTGGGTCAGGGTGGCCCAGAGGCCGTAGCCGTGCATGGCCTGGACATCGCGCTCCATCTCCTCGCGGCTCCCGCTGGAGACGACGGCGCGGCCCTTCTGGTGCACGTCGAGCATGAGCTTGCGGGCCTTGTCCTTCGGATAACCGAAGTACGCCTGGAAGACATAGGCCACATAGCTCATGAGGTTCACCGGGTCGTTGTGCACCAGCGTCACCCAGGGGACGTCCGGCTCGGGGACCGCGAAGGTCTCTTCGGCCGACTCTGGACGTTCGATCTCTACGGGGGCAGCAACGCTCACCTACCCCATGCTGCCACCCGGAGGGGGTCGGCGCACAAACGGACCCCACATCTCGTCACTCTGACGAAATAGGGGGTAGCATCCCAGCCATGAACTCAGCGGACCTTGGGCGACGGGTCGGTGTGCCGTCGACCGCACTCTTCACCGACCAGTACGAGCTGACCATGGTGCAGGCCGCCCTGAAGGCCGGCACCGCGGACCGGCGCTCCGTTTTCGAGGCCTTCACGCGGCGGCTGCCGGAGGGGCGGCGCTACGGCGTCGTCGCGGGCACCGGCCGGGTGCTCGACGCGGTGGAGAACTTCCACTTCGACGACGAGATGATCGGCTTCCTGCGCCAGCAGAACATCGTCGACGAGCCGACACTCGAATGGCTGGCCGGCTACCGCTTCAGCGGCGACATCTGGGGCTACCCGGAGGGCGAGGTGTACTTCCCCGGCTCGCCGATCCTGCGGGTGGAGGGCTCCTTCGCCGAGTGCGTGCTGCTGGAGACGGTGATCCTGTCGATCCTCAACCACGACTCGGCGATCGCCGCGGCGGCGTCCCGGATGTCGGCCGCCGCGGGTGGCCGCGGGCTGATCGAGATGGGGGCCCGCCGTACGCACGAGCTGTCGGCCGTCGCCTCGGCGCGCGCCGCGTACGTGGGCGGCTTCGACACCACCTCGGACCTGGCCGCGGGCTTCCGCTACGGCATCCCGACCGTGGGGACGAGCGCGCACGCCTTCACCCTGCTCCACGACAGCGAGCGCGACGCGTTCCAGGCGCAGGTGGACTCGCTGGGCCGGAGCACGACGCTGCTGGTCGACACGTACGACGTGACCGAGGCGGTCCGTACGGCGGTCGAGGTCGCCGGGCCCGAGCTCGGAGCGGTACGGATCGACTCCGGCGACCTGCTGCTGGTCGCGCACCGGGTGCGGCAGCAGCTGGACGAGCTGGGCGCCACCGGGACGAAGATCGTGGTGACCTCGGACCTGGACGAGTACGCCATCGCCTCGCTGGCCGCGGCGCCGGTCGACGCCTACGGGGTGGGCACGCAGCTGGTCACCGGGAGCGGGCAGCCGACCTGCTCCATGGTCTACAAGCTGGTCGCCCGCGCCGGGTCCGCCGATCCCGCGGAGACGATGCGGCCGGTCGCGAAGAAGTCGCTCGGCGCGAAGTCGTCGGTGGGCGGACGCAAGTGGGCCGCGCGCCGGCTCGACGGGCACGGCGTGGCCGAGGCGGAGGTGGTCGGGACCGGCCCCGTGCCCGAGGAGCTGGCCGGACGGCAGCTGCTGGTGGAGCTGGTGCGGGGCGGCGAGGTCGTCGCCCGCGAACCGCTGGAGGCGGCCCGGGAGCGGCACGTCACGGCGCTCAAGGGGCTGCCGATGTCGGCGATCCAGCTGTCACGCGGCGAGCCGGTGCTTCCGACCGAATACGTGTGAGGGGACAGGGTCGGGGCAGTGGCGACATACGGCAGGGACGTCCGGCGCGACCGGGAATGCCCGCGATCGCCGGGTGGGCTTGATTGTGCGGGCCAAATCTCTACGCTCGGTGGCGTCCCGCTCCCTGACATCCCCGTGAACCCCGTACGCTCACCGCCGAAGCGCCGCCTCTCCCCCACCTAAGGACACCCGCCATGCACCGCGCCTTGATCGTCGTGGACGTTCAGAACGACTTCTGCGAGGGCGGCAGCCTCGCGGTGGCGGGCGGCGCCGATGTCGCCGCCGCCATCACCGACCTGATCGGCGAGGCCCAGGCCGGCTACCGCCATGTGGTGGCCACCCGTGACCACCATGTCGACCCGGGTGACCACTTCTCCTCGCAGCCCGACTTCGAGCACTCCTGGCCGGTGCACTGCGTGGCCGGTACGGAGGGGGTGGGCTTCCACCCCAACTTCGCCCCCGCCGTCGCCTCGGGCGCCATCGACGCCGTCTTCGACAAGGGGGCGTACGCCGCGGCGTACAGCGGCTTCGAGGGGCTCGACGAGAACGGGGTCGGGCTCGCCCAGTGGCTGCGCGACCGCTCCGTCACCGAGGTCGACGTGGTCGGCATCGCGACCGACCACTGCGTCCGGGCCACGGCCCTGGACGCCGCCCGTGAGGGCTTCGCCACGCACGTCCTGCTGGAGCTGACCGCCGGGGTCGCCGGGGCGACCACGGAGCGGGCGCTGGAGGAGCTCCGTACCGCGGGCGTGGAGCTCTCCGGCAAGCCGGTCGTCGCCGGTACCCCGTAGGGCGCCTCCGACCCGTCCGCCGGGCGCTCGGCGCTTCACCCGGTGCCCGCGGGACGGGGCTACGCGCGTGGACGGGGCTACGCGGCGGGGCGGGCCGGGCCGGCGTATCCGGTGGGCCCCAGCAGGGCCCGGATGGGGTGCCAGAGCTCCTGTCCGGTCTGGGGCGCCGCCCGCCACAGCAGGCCGTCCGGGTGGTGCAGCACCGCCGTGATCTCGTCCGGCGTGGGCGGCTGGGCATTGCCGCGGAGATAGACCGCGCGCAGCCCCAGGTTGCGCAGCCGGGTCAGGGCGCGCGCCCGGTTGGCGGCGTGCACGAGCACCCGTACCGGGGCTCCGGGCCCGGCTCCGTCCGCCGGGCGCGTCAGGGTGAGTGCCACCACCACCGTGCCGTTGGGCAACCTGCAAAAACCTCCGCCGGCCATGCTCCGCGCTCCCCCATGAGACGTCGTGTCAATAAGGATATGAACAAGACGCACCTAAACACGATCGGCCGCCGCCCGCTAGAGGGCGACGGCCGATCATGTTTTGACCTGCGGTGATACCGGATTACTTGGTCGACGGACCAACCTTGACGGTCATCGTGGAGCCGCTGAGCGGCTCGCTGACGATCGAGATCCGGGTGTTGGTGTCAGAAACCTTGACGCTGCCCGTCGGGTTCTCCTCGTACCAGTACGTCCCCTTGCGGTCGTCGAAGA
The DNA here is from genome assembly GCF_035917275.1 of Streptomyces sp. NBC_01237. Taxonomy (NCBI): domain Bacteria; kingdom Bacillati; phylum Actinomycetota; class Actinomycetes; order Kitasatosporales; family Streptomycetaceae; genus Streptomyces; species Streptomyces sp. NBC_01237. The sequence goes on from NZ_CP108508.1 coordinate 3,231,121, forward strand.
CCGGGACGCCCAGCGACGGCTTGATCCGCAGCGGCACGTCGGCGTTGTGGAGCGTGAAGCCCTGGTTCGGCCACCAGCTGAACGGCGCGTCGAACGGCTGGATCTTGTTGCGCAGGACCGTGCCGTCCTTCCACTTCAGCGGCTTGGCGTGCGAGTCGATCGGCAGGATCAGACCCTGGCCCGGGTGGACGGAGGTGTTGTTGTCCTTCTGGGAGGTGTCCCAGAGCCACACCATCAGACCGTTCTGGTAGGCGTAGTGCTCCACCCAGTCCGGACGGGACTTCGAGAAGCCGAAGTTGTACGGGCCGACCTTGAGGGTCTCGTCGTACGACACGTACTGGCGGTTCTCGGCGATGTAGTACTGCGGGTAGTCGTTGGTGAACGACTCGCCGATCCGCGAGAAGCCCTTGGCGGTCCAGCCGTTGTCGTCGGCCTCGGCGTTGTCCGAGAAGAGCGGGGCACCGTCGGCGGTGATCGTGAGGGCGTCGGCCGTGAAGCCCTTGCCGCCCGCGCCGCCGTCCGTCTGGTAGCGGAAGCGGAGGTCGATCTTCTTGCCCGCGTAGGCGTTCAGCGGGAAGGAGAGCTTCTTGACGGCGCCGGAGACGTCGGTCAGGGCCGGCTTGTCGCTGGCGTCGCGCGGGAGCGCCTTGCCGTCGGCGGTGCCGTCGAGCGCGGTCCAGCTGGTGCCGCCGTTGTCCGACACCTCGGTGTAGAGGTAGTCGTAGTCGGCCTCGATGTCGTACCAGCCCGAAAGGTCCAGCGACGCGGCGGACTTGCCGGTCAGGTCGACCGAGCGGGTCAGGGTGTTCGACAGGTTGTCACCCATGTCGCTCCACCACTGCTTCGAGCCCTCGGCGGGCTTGGTGACAGTCGTGGTGACGGCCTTCTCGGGCAGCTCGACGACGAGCGCCTGCTTGTCCTTGGTGTTGTACTCCGAGACGCCCAGCTTGTGGGTCGACTTCGTACCGGCCTTGGCCTTGTCGTAGTCGAGCCAGCCCAGCTGGAGCTTGTCCCACGAGGTCATGTCGCCCGGCAGGTTGCCGATCTCGCCGGTGCCGGTGCCGAGCCAGGAGCCCGCCGACATCAGGGACCAGAAGCCGACCGAGTTCTCGCCGTTGTTGGTGGTGTCGTAGAGGTCCGGCAGACCGAGGTCGTGGGCGTACTCGTGGGCGAAGACGCCCAGGCCGCCGTTCTCGGGCTGCGCGGTGTAGTCACCGACCCAGATGCCCGTGTCGCCGATCTCGGCGCCACCGGCCTTGTTGCCCGTCGGGCCCGTCGCTCCGGCGTTGGTGCCGTAGGCGTACCAGCGGTGCGCCCAGATGGCGTTGGTGCCCTCGGCGCCGCCGCCCGCGGACTCGTCCTCGCCGGCGTGGACCAGCTGGAAGTGGTCGATGTAGCCGTCGGGCTCGTTGAAGTTGCCGTCACCGTCGAAGTCGTAACGGTCCCACTGGTCGTACTGCGCCAGGTCGGCCTTGATCTGCTCCAGGGTGCGGCCCTTGGCCTTCTGGTCGGCGACCCAGGCGTTGACGCCGTCGCGGACGGTGTCCCAGACGTTGGCGCAGTTGGTCGCACCGCAGTAGTTGGAGCCGTAGCGGGCCTCGTTGTACGGGACCTTCACCCAGTCCGAGACCTCGCCGTCGACCGAGTAGCGTCCGGAGGAGGTCTTCTCGTAGTAGGTCTTGAGCGAGTTGACGCCCTTGCCCTCACCGAAGTAGAGCTCCTGGAAGTGCTTCTGGTTGTAGTCGGCCTGCCAGGCGGTGCTGTTGTCCTTCGCCGGGTCCGGCTTGGCTATCTTGTTGTGCAGCGGTCCGGGCTTGCCGCCGTACTTCGGGACGGGCGGCTTGGGGCCGTCGCCGTCCGGGTCGACCATGGTCGTGTCGTCGACCTTGTCGCCGAACTCCACCAGGATGGTGAAGATCTTGTCGGTCTTCTCGCGGCCGAGCTCGACGTACTTGTTCTTGCCGAGCTTGACGACCTTGGAGCCGCCGCGGGTCGACACCTTCTTGTCGCCGGAGAGCACCTGCTCCAGCGCGGCCTGACGCTGTGCGTCCTGCTTCTCGCTGAAGGGGCCTTCCAGGTTGTGCTCCTGCCCCTTCGCCGACCCCGGATCGCGGCGGTCGACGATGGATGCGCCCGAACCCGACGTCTTGTCATCTGCCTGGGCCGTGGCGAAGGCCGACGCGGTCGCGGCCGTCGCGGCCATGGCCACGACAACAGCGGTGGCGCGAAGCGCCCGTCTCTTAGTGGTCACTTGATGCAGTCCTCCCCGGCGTCCGCGACCGCGGCCAAGGGGGGTGAAGAAGGGCCGCGCGCGTTCAACGCGTCACAAGTGACGACATTTGATCGGAGTTACGAGAGAAAAGACAGACCTTGACTTGAACAGACCAAGTGCACTATGCAGGAGCGCCTTTCCGGTATCCGGACGATGTCGCACCTCAACGGGCGCGCCGACCTGTCCGGTTGGCGGGGCGCGTGACTCCGTGCGCCCCCTGTGCCTCGACCCCGCGGCTCAGGCCGTGCTTACTACCGGCCCGGCTCGGGCATCCACCGTCGTAGAGTCGCCTGACCGGACGACCGTGCGACCGTGCCGGGCGATTCCGTGTTCACCGACCGCCCCATCCGATGTCCCCAGGACGGATACCGCCATGCCGCGTCCGACTGCCGCACAGCTCGTCTACGGTTCGGTCACCGTCGTCTTCACTGCCCTCGCCATGCTGCTGCTGTCCCGGACGGACACGAACCTCGGCGTGGCCCTCGTCTGTGCCGCCGCGCTCGCGCTCGGTCTGCTGGTGGCGGTGACCGTACCCGCCCCGCAGCGCGGGAAAACGGTGCGGGGGGCACGGACGGCGGAAGCCCGCGCCGCCGCCCGTACGCGACAGGCCCTGGAGGAGATCGGCGCGAGGATTCCCTCGGCCCACTCCTCCGAGAGCCCGGGACAGCACTCGCTGCGCCGCTGAGCCGCTGTCGGCCGTCGGCAGCCGACCGCCCGACCGCATCCGCTGCTGCGGCCTGTCACGGGACACTGACGACCACGGTCTTCGCCGCCTTGTCCTGGAGCCCCTGCCGGTAGGGCTTGTCGGTGAACATCAGCACGATGTTGATCAGCCACCACAGGCACGGGCAGCACAGCAGCGCCGGGAGCCACAGCACCACGGCCCGCATCAGTGCCGAGCTGGTGTCCGGCACCCGCCCGTCGTTGAGCATCGCGACGCGCAGTTTGAGCAGCCGTTTGCCGAGGGTCCGGCCGTCCTTGTGGGTGAAGTACGTGTCGTACGCGACGTAGACCACCAGCCCGATCAGCGACCACACCAGCTGATGCCCGCTGTACGAGTTGCTGACGGCGTCACCGAACCCGTCGTCGCCGTTGTCCGACGTGACGTCGATCGCGCCGCCCCAGGGCAGCGAGATCAGATACAGCGGGATCGAGATGATGAGGAAGTCGATCAGCCGCGCCACGATCCGCTTGCCCGGCTGGGCGAGCGGCGGCATCCCGGCCAGCGGATCCACCCCGCCGAATCCGCCGCCGTAGCCTCCCGGGTCGTACGGCGGTGGCGGAGGCGCGCTGCCGTACGGCGAACCCGCTGACGGCGGCGGGGGCTCCTGCGGCTTCTTGAGGAACGGATCGTCGTCCTCGGGCGGCTGGCCGGGCGTCGGCTGGTCGTTGCTCATGGGGGCAGTGCACCCCGGCCCACCGGCGCCCGCAACGGCTCAGGTGCGTTCGGGGGACGGGGCGTCAGCCCACGAGCCTAAGGGCGACTGTTCGGTTCGGCTCGTCCGGTTCGGCCGGTCCGGTGCGGATGGTCCGGTGCGGATGGTCCGGTGCGGATGGTCCGGTGCGGCCGGTCCGGTGCGGATGGTCAGCCCGGCCGGTTCGACCCGCTCGGCCCGGCCGGCCCGACCCCGGCCCGCTCAGCCCGCTCAGCCCGCCACGAAGGTGCGGGCCGCCTTGTCGTGCCAGCACTGGCGCCAGGGGCGGTCGATCAGGCACCACAGCACATTGACCACGCCGATCACCAGGATGCCCAGCACCCCGTAGACCAGCCAGCGGCGCAGGGCCGCGCCCATCGTGGGCGAGTCGTGGGACTCGATGTCGCGCACGTCGAGCCCGAGGAGCTTCTTGCCGAGCGTACGGCCCCACTTGGCGGTGGGCAGCGCCTCCAGGACGAACCCGAGCACCAGGAACGCGCCGAGCACGGCCCCGAACAGCCCGGACGTGGTGCCGTCCACGAGCCAGACGGTGACCGTCTCGCCGGACTGCTTCGCCGCGGTGATCTTCTCGTCGATGTGGTCCAACGCCCGGCCGACCAACGGGAAGCTCACGGCACCGACGACCGCGCCGAGTACGAGGGTGTCGAGCAGCCGGGCGGCGAACCGCTTGCCGAGCCCGGCGGGCCGGGCCGACGTCTGCGCCCTGGCGAGCTGCTGGAAGGGGTCGTCGACCGGGGGCTTCCAGGGCACGACGGGCTGATCGGCCCCGGCGGGACCCTGCTGGGCCGGCATCTGCCGGCCCTGCATCTGCTGGTGCGACTGCGGCGGCAGCTGATGCTGCGGCTGTTGCTGCTGCGCGTGCTGTGGCTGTTGCTGCTGTAGTTCGGGCTGGGCCGGCTGGTGGGACTGCTGCGCCCAGGGAGCCGGGGCGACGGGCGCGGGGGCGTTCTGTCCGGGCACCTGGACCGGGCCCTGGGTGGCCGCAGGCACCTGCGCGGACGGCAACACGTGTGTCGGCGCCGGGGCGTGCGGCTGGGGCCGGGCAGGCTGGGGCTGGGGCTGGGGCTGGGGAGCGTGCGGCGCCTGCGGGGTCTGCGGAATCCGGGGCGGACGCGGGGTCTGCGGTGCCTGTGACGCCTGCGGACCCTGCGGCGTGGTGCCCGGTGCGAGCGCACGGATCGTCAGTGTGCCGTCGCTGGCCGCCGGTCCCGCGTCGCGCGGACGCGGTGTGCGGGCTTCACCGCCCGGCCCCACGGCGCGGATCGTGACCGTACCGTCGGTCGGCGGACGGTCCCCGTCACCGCGACGGCCACCGGTGTCACCGCTCTCCCGTGTCGCCGGCAGGGCACCGCGCGTCGGGTCCGGTGCGCCGGGCGTGCGCGGGTCCACCGGAGCAGGAGCGGAAGCAGGAGCTGGAGCAGGAGCAGGGACCGGAGCCGCAGCCGGAGCGGGCGTGGCCGGCTGCCCGGACACCGCTTCCGGCCCGCCCCAGGAGACGCGCCGGTCGCGCTCGCCGCCGAAGCCGGTCTGCCGTGAGGTGTCGGCCTGCCAGACGGAAGCGGGTTCCGGCTCCGGACGGCTGCCGCCGCCCTGCCCCTGCTCGCCCGGTCCGCCCGGCTCGCTCGCCTCGTCGACCTCGTCGAAGAAGATCGGGCCGGTCTCCTCCACCGGGGCGGCGGACGCGGCGGCCGGCCGCGGTGCGGACGCCCCGCCCGAGGGCTGCGGCACGGGCGCGGCCCCTGCCTGCTGGGGCGCGGGCCGGCTCGTACCGGGAACCCACGACGCGCCGTTCCAGTAGCGGACGTAGCCGGGGATGGAGGGGTCGGGGTAGTAGCCCTCGCGGGGGCTGTCGTCACCGGGTGCCGGGGTTGGGGCGCTCATCACCGTGGTCCCGTATCTCTTCGAGGCCTCAGGCCGTCCGGCACAGAGAAGCGGACGGCCTCAATACAAGGGTCCACATCTATCAGACGCCCGCGTGTCCACGGGCCGGTCCCGCCGTTTGGGACCACTTTCCACGCCGTCCGAAGTTTTTTTGAAAAGTCGCGTAATGGATGGCGAGGAGGGCGCTCTCTCCTTGTGCGGGCCGGTCATGGGACCGGTCCACAAGCACCGGAAGGTCGTGCACTGACATGCTGAACGTCGTGGAACGCGAGCTGGAACTGAAGCTGGTCCTGTCGCCCGAGCGCTCCATCCCCGTACCCGCCCGGCTGGTGTACCGCGCCGATGACCCGTACGCCGTGCACATCGCCTTCCACATCGGCTCCGACTCCCCCGTGCACTGGACGTTCGCCCGGGAGTTGCTGGTGGAAGGGGTGTTCCGGCCGTGCGGGCACGGGGACGTACGGATCTGGCCGACCAAGATCGACGACCGCAACGTCATCTTCGTCGCCCTGACCTCACCCGACGGCAACGCCCTGCTGGAGGTGCCGTCCGCCGCCGTGGCCGCCTGGGTGGAGCGGACGCTGCGGGTGGTGCCGCCCGGTACGGAGAGTGAGCGGCTCGGCATCGACGACGCGCTCGCCGAGCTGCTGGCGCCGCTGCCGGCCGACGACCTGTGGCTGAGCGACCCGTGGCCCTCGGACGAGTCCCCGTCGCAGGACGGTGAGGTGTGAGGAGGGTTTCGGAAGGGCTCCGGGTCTTAGAAGAGCTTGCCGGGGTTGAGGAGGCCGAGCGGGTCGAACGCCGCCTTGATGCCGCGCTGGAGTTCCACGCCGGTCTCGCCCAGTTCCCGGGCGAGCCACTCCTTCTTCAGGACCCCGACGCCGTGTTCGCCGGTGATGGTGCCGCCCAGTTCCAGGCCGAGCGCCATGATCTCGTCGAAGGACGCGCGGGCCCGGCGGGACTCGTCGGGGTCCAGGTGGTCGAAGCAGACGGTGGGATGGGTGTTGCCGTCGCCCGCGTGGGCGCAGACGCCGATGGTGAGGTCGAACTTCTCGGCGATGGCGGCGGTGCCCGCCAGCATCGCGCCGAGCTTCGAGCGCGGTACGCACACGTCGTCGATCATCGTGGCGGATTTGACGGCCTCCAGCGCGGTGAGCGCCATCCTGCGGGCCTGGAGCAGGAGTTCGGACTCGGCGGCGTCCTCGGCGGGGACGACCTCGGTGGCGCCCGCGGCCGTGCACAGGGCACCGACGGCTGCCAGGTCGGACGCCGGGTCGGGAGTGTCGAAGGCGCAGAGCAGCAGCGCCTCGGTGGATTCGGGGAGCCCCATGCCCGCCATCGCGTTGACCGCGTGGACGGTCGTACGGTCCATCAGTTCGAGGAGTGACGGAGTGTGTCCGCGCTCCATGATCCGGCAGACCGCGTCGCAGGCGGCGGCCGCGGAGGGGAATTCGGCGGCGAGGACGAGCTGCCGCGGGGGCTGCGGCTTCAGCGCGAGGACGGCCTTGACGACGATCCCCAGGCTGCCCTCGGAGCCGACGAAGAGACGGGTGAGGTCGTATCCGGCGACTCCCTTGGCCGTGCGGCGGCCGGTGGTCAGGAGCCGCCCGTCGGCGAGGACGACATCGAGACCGAGGACGTATTCGGCGGTGACCCCGTACTTCACGCAGCACAGGCCGCCGGACGCGGTGCCGATGTTGCCGCCGATGGTGCACGTCTCCCAGCTGGAGGGGTCCGGGGGGTAGTGGAGGCCGTGCTCGTTCACCGCGCGTGTCAGGACGGCGTTGATGACACCCGGCTCGACGACGGCGATCCGGTCGACCGGGCTGATCTCCAGAATCCGGTCCATCTTCACCAGGGAGAGCACGATGCAGCCCTCGGAGGCGTTGGCCGCGCCGGACAGACCGGTACGGGCGCCCTGCGGGACGACCGGGACACGCAGCGCGGTGGCGGTGCGCATGACGTGCTGGACCTGCTCGACCGTGCGCGGCAGCACGACGACGGCCGGAGCACCCGCGTCGCAGAAGCTCGCCATGTCGTGCGCGTAGGAGGCGGTGACGTCCGGGTCGGTGATCAGTGCCTCGGCGGGCAGGCCCGCGCGCAGCTGTCCGAGGAGATCGCTCATGATCCAAGACTGGCACCCGGGGCCAATGGTGTGAACCCGTCTGCGACGGGGTTCCCAAGGAGCGGTGTGCTCTTCGTACTGACGCAGAGTGATCGCCATGGATGTCACGCCGCAGCAGGACCCGGAGCCCCGCCAGCCGCCCGAGCCGTCCCCCTACCCGCCGGAGCCCGAAGGCGCGAGGGATCTCCCTCCCCACGCCACGGAGCCCGAAGGCGCGACCGCGGTCCCGCCGCCGCCTCCCACGCTCCGTACGACGCTGCGCAGGGCCGCGCTCGGCACGGTGGCCGCGGCCGTACTGGTCGCCGGTGCGGTGGTGGCCGTTCCGGACGGCGACCGGGACGCGGGCCCGAAGGTGCCGGGGCCGGCCGAGCGGGCCCGTGCGGCGGCGACCGCGGGTTCCCCGGCCTCGCTCTCCGACCTGACCGCGCTGATCGGGGACCGGCAGAAGTGGGTGGATGAGCATCCGACCGACGCACCGTCGTGGGCGCTGCTCGGTACGGCGTACGTGGAGTGGGGGCAGCGGTCCGCGGACACGGCGTACTACGCGCGGGCCGAGGAGGCCCTGAAGCGGTCGCTGGAGGCCCTGGCCGGTGAACGCGGCAACGGGGAGGCCTGGGTGGGCCTGGCCGCGCTCGCCAACGCGCGGCACGACTTCGTCGCGGCGAAGCGGTGGGGCGAGACGGTACGGGCGCGCGAGCCGAAGACGTGGAGCACGTACCCGGTCCTGATCGACGCGTACAACGGCCTGGGCGACTACAAGGCCGCGGGCAGGGCGACGGAGAAGTTCGGGCAGTTGCGCAAGGGCGTTCCGGCGCTGGCCCGGACGGCCGACATGTACCGCGCCCAGGGGTGGCGCGAGGACGCCCTGGCCACCGCCCGGGAGGCGGCGGACCGGGCCACCACCCCCGCCGAGAAGGCGGCGGCCCTGCACCGCCTCGGCGACCTGGCGTGGGAGCGCGGCGAACCGGAGGAGGCGGTGGCGCAGTACGACGCGGCGCTGCGCACCGACGGCGGCCACCATGCCTCCCTGGCGGGCCGGGCCCGCGCCCTGACGGCCCTGGGCCGCACGGACGAGGCGCTGGCCGCGTACCAGGCGGTGGTGCAGAAGCTCCCCAGCCCGGAGTACGTCCTCGAACTGGGCGAACTGTACGAGTCGTTGGGCCTGGACGGCGACGCCCGTACCCAGTACGCGAAGGTGCGCACGCTGCTGTCACGGGCGAAGGACGCCGGGGTCAACGAGTCGCTGCTCCGGGCGCGTTACGAGAGCGACCACGGTGACGCGGACGCGGCGGTGGAGCTGCTGCGGGCGGAGTGGTCACGGCAGCACCGCAGCGCGGCGGTGGCGGACGCGCTGGGCTGGGCGCTGCACCGGTCGGGCAGTTCGCAGGAGGGGCTGGAGTACGCGCGGCGGGCCGTCGACACGGGCATCCGCAACGCCTCGTACGCGTACCACCTGGGCACGATCGAACGGGAGCTGGCCCAGTACGGGTCGGCCCGTCGTCATCTGGAGGAGTCCCTGCGCACCAACCCGTCCTTCTCCCCGCTGGCCGCGCCCCGTGCCGAGGAGGCCCTGGCGGCCCTGGGCGAGCCCGCGTCGGGCGGGCCGAAGGACATGCGGCCCGAGCCGCAGCGGTCCTCCGCGCCGGCGCCGCGGCCCGAGCCCGAACCGGAGCCCGCGCCGACGAAGGCCGCCCCGTCGGAGCCGGCGGCCCCGTCCCCCGCCCCGTCTAAGGCGAGGCAGCACAGCCCCGAGCCGCAGCGGCCGGGCGCGGCGGGACCGCCTCCGGCGTCACCTGCGAAACCGTCCGCGTCGGGGTGACCCGCGCACCGCCGCGCACCGGCCGGGGCGCGGCGCCCTACCAGGGAAGCTCCCGCAGCTGCTGCACACACAGCACGACGAACAGCAGACCGGCCGCCACGAGCATCGTGTTGCTGAGGAGGCCGTTGCGCCATTCCCTCGGTGTACGCGAGGAGTTGAGCAGCCACACCAGCGTGAGCGCCAGGAAGGGCATGAAGAACGCGCCGAGCACTCCGTACACGACGACCAGTCCGAACGGCTGGTCCAGCCAGAGCAGCGTCATCGGCGGGAACGTCAGCCACAGCAGATACGCCCGGAAGGGGAGGGAGTGCTCCTTCGTCCCGGCCGCCACCTCCTCCACCGTGCTCGCGCCGTCCCCGGCTCCCGCCCCCTCGCGCCGGAAGCGGTCGACGAAGTCGGCGAACATCAGGCTCACGCCGTTCCACACCCCGATGAGGGAGGAGAAGGACGTGGCGAAGAAGCCGACCAGGAACAGCTTGGCGGTCGTCGCGCCGTAGCGGTCCTCAAGGATCACGCCGAGGTCGATCAGGCCCCGGTCCCCCTTGGTGAGGGCGATGTGGGAGGAGTGCAGCAGCTCCGCGCCGACGACCAGCATCGCCACGACGAAGATGCCGGTGGTGATGTAGGCGACCCGGTTGTCGAGGCGCATCACCTTCATCCAGGAGGAGTTGGTCCAGCCCTTGGCGTTCACCCAGTAGCCGTACGCCGCCATGGTGATCGTGCCGCCGACGCCGCCGATCAGCCCGAGGGTGTAGAGGAGCGAGCCGTCCGGGAGCACGGGGGCCAGCCCCGCGAAGGACGCGCCGACATCGGGGCCGACGCGTACGGCGACGTACACGACCACCACGAACATCACGCCGATGAGGACGGTCATGACCTTCTCGAAGACGGCGTAGCGGTTGAACCAGACGAAGGCCAGACCGATCAGGCCCGTGATGATCGCCCATGTCTTGAGGTTCGGACCGTCCGGGAACAGCGCGACGATGGGCAGGGCGGACGACGACATGGCCGTCGCGCCGTAGATGAAGCCCCAGACGACGACGTAGATCGCGAAGTAGACGGTGGTCCACGGGCCGAGGCTGCGCCACCCGTCGAAGAGGGTCCGCCCGGTGGCGAGATGCCAGCGGCCGGCCGCCTCGGCCAGGGAGATCTTGACGACGCAGCCGATGACGGCGGCCCACATCAGGGTGTAGCCGAACTTGCTGCCCGCGATCAGCGTCGCGACGAGGTCACCGGCTCCGACCCCGGTCGCCGCGACGACGATGCCGGGACCGATGTACGTCCAACTCGACTTGCGCGGATGGGCATGGGGCGTGTCGGCACCACTGCCGGTGACGGTGCCGCCGCCGGTATCGGTGCCGGCACCGCTTCCGGTACCGCTGCCGATGCCGCTGTCGGTCGCTTCTGCCATCGCCGACGTCCTCCCGCTCGTCCCCGGATGTGATCCAGCTCACCAAAGCGGGAGTGCGGGCGTTGCGCAAGGGGGCCGCACGCGAGGGGCGGGGCACCCGGTCCTCCGGTTGCCCCGCCCCGTACCGCGGTCCCTGCCGTTCGCCGTACGGTCAGAGGTTGCCGCGCCTCTCCTGCTCGCGCTCGATCGCCTCGAACAGGGCCTTGAAGTTGCCCTTGCCGAAGCCCATCGAGCCGTGCCGCTCGATCATCTCGAAGAAGACCGTCGGACGGTCCTGGACCGGCTTGGTGAAGATCTGCAGCAGATAGCCGTCCTCGTCCCGGTCCACGAGGATCTTCAGCTCGCGCAGCGTCTCCACCGGGACGCGGGTCTCGCCCGCCCACTCGCCGAGCGTGTCGTAGTACGAGTCGGGGGTGTCCAGGAACTGGACGCCGGCCGCGCGCATCGTACGGACCGAGGCGACGATGTCGTTCGTGGCGAGGGCGATGTGCTGGACACCCGCGCCGCCGTAGAACTCCAGGTACTCGTCGATCTGCGACTTCTTCTTCGCGATCGCCGGCTCGTTGATCGGGAACTTCACCTTCAGGGTGCCGTCGGCGACGACCTTCGACATCAGGGCGGAGTACTCGGTGGCGATGTCGTCGCCCACGAACTCCTTCATGTTGGTGAAGCCCATGACCTTGTTGTAGAAGGCGACCCACTCGTTCATCCGGCCGAGCTCGACGTTGCCCACGCAGTGGTCGATGGCCTGGAAGGTGCGCCTGGCGGGCGGCTCGACGATCGGGGAGGCCGCCGTGTAGCCGGGGAGGTACGGGCCGTCGTAACCGGAACGCTCCACGAGGGTGTGGCGGGTCTTGCCGTACGTGGCGATGGCGGCCAGCACGACGGTGCCGTTCTCGTCCTTCACCTCGTGCGGCTCGGTGAGACCGGTGGCGCCGTGCTCCACCGCGTAGGCGTACGCGGCGCGGGCGTCCGGTACCTCGATGGCGAGGTCGACCACGCCGTCGCCGTGCTCCGCGACGTGGGCGTCGAGGAAGGTGCCCCATTCGGTGGACGCCTTGATGACGGAGGTGAGGACGAAGCGGGCGGAGCCGTTGGTCAGGACGTAACTCGCGGTCTCGCGACTGCCGTTCTCCGGTCCGGAGTAGGCGACGAGCTTCATGCCGAAGGCGGTCGAGTAGTAGTGCGCGGCCTGCTTGGCGTTGCCCACGGCGAAGACGACCGCGTCCATTCCCTTGACCGGGAAGGGATCGGCCTGCCGGGCGGTGTCAGGGGTGGTGTGCAGAGTCTCAGTCATATTCGAAGGCTCCCCTCGCGTCGCAAGGTGCGCAACAGTTCGCGCATTCGCTGGGCAACCTGTGCACCCCATGGGCACTATGGTCGGGCGTTCTGTACAGGATGACCATCGGAGGCGGCGGTATGGCGATCGATCATCTGGACGGGCAGCTGATCGTGCTGCTGGCCCGCGAACCCCGGATCGGTGTGCTCGAAGCGTCCCGTCGGCTCGGCGTGGCGCGCGGCACCGTCCAGGCGCGCCTGGACCGCCTTCAGTCGAATGGCGTCATCCGGGGCTTCGGACCGGACGTCGACCCGGCGAAGCTCGGCTACCCCGTCACCGCGTTCGCGACGCTGGAGATCAAGCAGGGCCAAGGGGCCGATGTACGGGCCCATTTGGGCGGCGTGCCCGAAGTGCTCGAACTGCACACCACCACGGGGCACGGCGACATGTTCTGCCGTCTCGTCGCCCGCTCCAACGCCGATCTCCAACGGGTGATCGACCGGGTCGTCGGTTTTGATGGCATTGTCCGGGCCTCCACGGCCATCGTCATGGAAAACCCTGTGCCCCTGCGTATTCTCCCGCTCGTGGAGCAGGCTGCAAAGGACACTGTCCGAGCCGAGGAGTGACGTGTGAGCTTCTGGGAGTACCTGAGCACTCGGCACCAACAGCTTCTCACCGACGCGTTCCAGCACGTCAGCGCCGTGTTCCAGTGCATGGTCATCGCGACCGCGCTCGGGGTCCTGATCGGTGTGGTCACCTATCGCAGCGGCTGGGCCGGTTCGCTGGCCATCACCTCGACGGCGACGGTCCTCACCATCCCCTCCCTCGCCGCGATCGGTCTGCTGATCCCGCTGGTCGGGCTGGGCGTCGCCCCCACCGTCATCACCCTGACGATGTACGGGCTGCTGCCCATCGTCCGCAACTCCATCGTGGGGCTGCGCGGCGTCGACCCCTCGCTGGTCGACGCGGCGAAGGGCATCGGGATGTCACGGTTCGCCCGGCTGCGCAAGGTGGAGCTGCCGCTCGCCTGGCCGCCGATCCTCACCGGAATCCGGGTCTCCACGCAGATGCTGATGGGGATCGCCGCCATCGCCGCGTACGCCTCCGGGCCCGGCCTCGGCAATGAGATCTTCCGCGGTATCGCCTCGCTGGGCAGCGCCAACGCCATCAACCAGGTCCTCGCGGGCACGCTCGGCATCGTCGTTCTCGCCCTGCTCTTCGACGCCGCGTACGTGCTGCTCGGACGGCTCACCATCCCCAGGGGGATCCGTGTCTGAGACCGAGTCCGGGCCTCCCTTCGAGACCCCCTTCGGGGCCGAGGAGAACGACGGGTCCGAACGGACCGACGGGGCCCGGCGGAGGGACGGGGCCGACGGGAGCGGGGGGACCTCCACGGCCACCTCCGGGGCCACCATCCAGCTGGAGGAACTGACCAAGATCTACCCCGGCAACCCCAACCCGGCCGTCGAGAACGTCTCCATGGACATCAAGGCCGGTGAGACCGTGATCTTCGTGGGGCCGTCCGGCTGCGGCAAGTCCACCACCCTGAAGATGATCAACCGGCTGATCGAGCCGTCCTCCGGCCGAATAAGGATCAACGACGAGGACGTCACCGACATCGACCCGGTGAAGCTGCGCCGCAAGATCGGGTACGCGATCCAGTCGTCCGGGCTCTTCCCGCACATGACGGTCGCCGAGAACATCGCCCTCGTACCGAAGATGGTCGGCTGGTCCAAGTCCCGGGTGAAGGACCGGGTGGAGGAGATGCTCGACCTGGTGGGGCTGGACCCGCGCGAGTTCCACGGGCGCTACCCGCGCCAGCTGTCCGGCGGGCAGCAGCAGCGGGTGGGGGTCGCACGGGCGCTGGCGGCCGATCCCCCGGTGCTGCTGATGGACGAGCCGTTCGGCGCGGTCGACCCGATCACCCGCGACCACCTCCAGGACGAGCTGATCCGGCTCCAGCACGAGCTGCACAAGACGATCGTGTTCGTCACCCACGACTTCGACGAGGCGATCAAGCTGGGCGACCGGATCGCGGTGCTGCGCGAGCGTTCGCACATCGCGCAGTTCGACACCCCGGAGGCGATCCTCACCAACCCGACGGACGACTTCGTCTCCGGGTTCGTGGGCGCGGGCGCCGCGCTCAAACGCCTCAACCTGACGCGCGTACGGGATGTGGGCATCGCCGACTTCCCGACGGTGACCGTCGACGACCCGCTCCAGTCGATCTTCAACAAGCTGCGCAGCGGCCCGCACAACGAGCTGTTGATGCTGGACCGCAGGAACCGCCCGTACAAGTGGCTGCGGCGCGGCGACCTGATGCGGGCCCGCGGCTCACTGGCCCGCGCCGGGCAGTTGGTGCACGACACGGTGACCCGGGACGCCACCCTGCACGACGCGCTGGAGGCGGTGCTGACCGACAGCGGGGGGCGGGTCGCGGTGACCGGGCGGCGCGGCGAGTTCATCGGCGTCGTCGACATGCACACCCTCATGGACAACGTGCAGGAGCTCCTGGAGGCCGACCGGCTCACCGCCATGGAGCACCAGCACCATCTGGAGGACCTGCGCACCCACCGGACCGAGCAGGAGCTGGAGGGGGGTGGCGGCGGCGTATGAGTCCCAGCCATCCGGGGTCTCCCGAGCCCGGCGTGTCCAAGACACGGCCGCCGGGCGAACACGACGTCAAGGGGCACGCCTTCCGCGACGAGGAGTCGGAGCCCTCGCCCCCGCCCGCCGGTCCGCCGCGCCGGATCAGCTGGCGCAAGCTGGTGGTGCTGCCTGCCGTGCTGGCGGTCGTCCTGGCGATCACCTACATGTGGATCACCAACATCCAGCTCGACTCGATCGCGGAGAACTCGCTGTCCGGCGGGAATGTGCAGCTGCGGCTGTGGCAGCACATCAGGCTGACGGCGATCTCCACCTTCTGGGTGCTGATCATCGCGATCCCGCTCGGCATCGCCCTGACCCGGCGCGGGCTCAGCAAGGGCGCCCCGGTGGTCACGGCGATCGCCAACATCGGGCAGGCCACCCCGGCGATCGGTCTGCTGGCACTGCTGGTGATCTGGCTGGGCATCGGCCCGTCGACGGCGATCGTGGGCATGGTGATCTACGCGGTGCTGCCGGTGCTGTCCAACACGGTGGCCGGCCTCAAGGCGATCGACCCGACGCTCGTGGAGGCATCGCGCGGGATCGGGATGTCGGGGCTCGGGACGCTGCGGAAGGTGGAGCTGCCGCTCGCCGTTCCGCTGATCCTGGCGGGGGTGCGGACGGCGCTGGTGCTCAATGTGGGTACGGCGACGCTGGCCACGTTCGGCGGGGGCGGCGGACTCGGTGACCTGATCACCTCGGGCATCCAGACACAGCGGATGCCGGTGCTGGTGCTGGGGTCCGTACTCACGGTGGTGCTGGCGCTGCTGGTGGACTGGATGGCCTCGCTGGTCGAGCTGTCGCTCACGCCGCGCGGTCTGGAGGCGCCGTGATGCGCCGGCCCGGGGCCGGTCTGCCGGTCGTCCTGGCCCTGTCGCTGGTGCTCGCCGGGTGCGGGCTGAAGAGCGGCTCCCCGATGGTGGACGACGTGGCGCCGGGATCGGTCGGCCGGGGCGAGCCGCTCAAGGGTGCCTCCCTGACGGTCACCTCGAAGAACTTCAGCGAGAACATCATCCTGGGCCAGATGATCGGCCTGGTGTTCGAGGCGGCCGGTGCGGAAGTCCTGGACCGGACGAACCTGCCGGGCTCGATCAGTGCGCGCGAGGCGATCGTCAAGGGCGACGCCGATGCGATGTACGAGTACACGGGCACCGCCTGGATCACGTATCTCGGTCACGCCGAGCCGATCATCGATCCGCTGAAGCAGTGGGAGGCGGTCCGGGACGAGGACCGGAAGAACGGGGTGACCTGGCTTCCGCAGTCGACCCTCAACAACACATACGCGCTGGCCATCAGCAAGAAGAACAACGCGAAGTACAAGCTGAAGACCCTCTCGGACGTCGCCGCGCTGGCGAGGAAGGACCCGAACGCGGTCTCGATCTGCGTGGAGAACGAGTTCGCCGCCCGCGACGACGGGCTGCCCGGCATGCAGAAGGCGTACGGGATGTCGATCCCGGCCTCCCACATCCGGAAGATGGACGCCGGGATCATCTACACCCAGGTCTCCAAGTCCAGCTCCTGCCTGCTGGGCGAGGTGTTCACCACGGACGGCCGGATCAAGGCGATGGACCTGGACGTGCTCCGGGACAACAAGCACTTCTTCCCCAACTACAACGCGGCCCCCGTCATCCACACGGCGACCTTCGAGAAGTACCCGGAGATCGCGGGGCTGCTGGACCCGGTCAGCAGGAAGCTGACGACAGAGGTCGCACAGGTGCTCAACGCGAAGGTGGACGTGGACGGGGAGGACCCGCACGAGGTGGCCAAGGAGTGGCTGGTGGCGGAGGGGTTCATCGAGGAGGGGTGACGGGGAGACCGGCCATGAGTTCCAAAGAACACGCTGCAAAGAACCTGTTGCAAAGGAGTCTTTGTAACTCTACAGTTGCGGCATGGCAGAGAACGAGGCCGACCGGGACGCCCGGCCGACCGGCACCCCGAACATCCACACGGTGGACGCCCGCACCCTGCGCGGGCTGGCCCACCCCCTGCGACTGCGACTGCTGAGCACCCTGCGGGAGTTCGGTCCGGCCACCGCGTCCGGCCTCGCGGACCGGCTCGGTGAATCCAGCGGCGCCACCAGCTACCACCTGCGCCAACTGGCCTCGTACGACTTCGTGGAGGACGCCCCGGAGCTCGGCAAGGGGCGCGAGCGGTGGTGGCGGGCCGTCCATCTGGGCACGGCGTTCGACAGGAGCGCGGACTTCCTCCGCGACCCGAATCCGGAGGTGCGCGAGGCCATCGGGGTCGTCCTGCGCGAGGTCACCACCTCGCACACCCAGGAACTCGACACCTGGCTCGGCACGATGCACGAGTGGTCCGAGGAGTGGCAGCACAGCTGGGACGTCAGCGACTTCAAGGTGCGCCTCACTCCCGAACTCTCCCTGGAACTGGCCGAGAAGATCCATGAACTCATCGAGAGCTACCGGGGCCGGGTCCCCGAAGGCACCGAGGGATCGGCCACCGTCCGCAGTCATGTGCACGTCTTCCCGCGCCGCTCCGACTGAGCCGACGCACCGCGTGAGCCGAACCTGCCGCGGTACCGGCGTACCGCCTGAGCCGACCCCGCCGCCGCGCTGACGCACCGCCCCTGCCGCCCCGTCGACTGAAGGGATCACACCGCCATGCACTCCGACATCCACTCCCTCCTGCACACCTACCACTCCGCCGAACTGCACCGCGATGCCACGGCGATCCGGCCGGTCCGTCAGGGCCTGAAGACCCAAGTGGGCTGGAGGCTGGTCGAGTTCGGCCTCCGCCTGGTCCAGGAGCGGCCCGCCCCCGCGGTGGTGCGGCGCATGCCGCGTACCGCGTAACCATGACCGGGGGGAAGAACATGGGTCACCGCACACCGCTCGTCGCCGTTCTCGCGGCCAACTCCATATCCACGGCGGGCACTTCGCTCACGCTGATCGGCGTCCCCTGGTTCGTCCTGGAAACCACGGGCAGTGCGGGGCGGGCGGGCGTCGTCGCCTTCTGCGCCACGCTGCCGATCGTCGTCTCCGCGCTGATCGGCGGACCGGTCATCGACCGGATCGGCCGGCGCCGGGTCGCCGTCGCGTCCGACACCGTCTGCGGCCTCGCCATCGCCACGATCCCGCTGCTGCACTACGCGGGGGCACTGGAATTCTGGACGCTCTGTGCGCTGATGGCGCTCAACGGCCTGGTCCACACACCCGGCAACACCGCGCGCTACGTCCTCGTACCGGACCTCGCCGAGCATGCGGGCACCACGCTCGCCCGCGCCGCCAGCACTCTTCGACGCCGTCTCGCGCGGCGCCCGCATGGTCGGGGCGGCACTCGCCGGGCTGCTGATCGCGCTGGTCGGGGCGGAGACCGTACTCCTGCTGGACGCGGCCACGTTCGGGCTGTCCGCACTGCTGGTGGCGGCAGGGGTACGGGGGGTCCGGGCCGCCGAGCCCCGCAAGGCCGCCGCGCCGGTCTCGCTGCGTACGTACCGCGCCGAACTGCGCGAGGGATACGCCTACTTGCTCGGCAACCGGCTGCTGCTGGCCGTCGTGATCATGGTGATGTTCATGAACGGCACCGACCAGGGCTGGAACGCCGTCCTGCTGCCGGTGCACACCGAGGGCGAGCTGGGCGGGGCCACCGACCTCGGGCTGCTCACGGCCCTGTTCGGCGCGGGCGGACTGACGGGGGCCCTGCTGTACGGGGCGGTGGGGCACCGGTTCTCCCGGCGGACCGTGTTCACCGTGTGCGTGATCCTGTGCGGGGCGCCGCGGTTCCTGGTGGCCGCGCTGACCGGCAGCACGCTTCCGCTCGCGGTGACGATGCTGCTGGGCGGGGTCGCGGGCGGCATGCTGAACCCCATCCTGACCACGGTGACGTACGAACGCGTCCCCGAGCGGCTGCGCAGCCGCGTCTCCGGGGCGCTCACCGCGGGCTGCGAGCTCGCCATGCCGGTGGGCGGCCTCGCGGCGGGCCTGCTGGTGGAGAGCATGGGGGCGACAGGGGCGCTGCTGGCGATGGGCGGGGTGTACTTCCTGGCGACCCTGAGCCCGCTGGTGTTCCCGGCATGGCGGACGATGGAAGGACCGCCGGACTCCCCCGAGCACGGTTCCGGGCACGAATCCGAGCGCGGTTTCGGGCACGAATCCCGGCACGAATACCGGCACGAATCCGGGCGCCACTCCGCCGTACCGGAGCCCGAGCGCGTCCCCGTATCCGAGCCCGTGACCGCCCCGGCGGGGAAGGACGGTGCGGTCAGCAGTTCGGGACCTTCTCGCCCTGCTCCAGCGAGCGCAGCGAGTCCACGGCGCCCTTGAGCGTCGTGACGGGGATCAGCCGGAGGCCGTCGGGCCGCTCCGCCTTCGCCTGCTTGCACTCGGCCTTCGGCACCAGGAAGACCGTCGCCCCGTCGCGGCGGGCGGCCTGCGTCTTCAGCGACACCCCGCCGACCGCGCCGACCTTGCCGTCCGCGTCGATCGTGCCCGTACCCGCGATGGTGCGGCCGCCGGTCAGGTCTCCGCCCGAACCGTCGCCGTCCAGCTTGTCGATGATGCCGAGGGTCAGGAAGAGCCCGGCGCTGGGACCTCCGACATCGCCGAGGTCCAGGCTGATCCTCATCGACCCGAGGTCCCGGCCGAGGTAGTTCAGGGCCGCGTCGACAGCGACGTTCTGCGACTCCTTCATATCGTTCAGATTGTGCTGCTCGATCTCCTTCTCGGAGCCGCCGCTCGGATAGACGGAGTCCCGGGGCATCACGGCCCGGTCCGTCCTGAACCAACCGTCGAGCACATCACCGATACCGACATCGGCGTTCGGCGAGGTCGCGAAGATGGTCGTCATCCGCAGCTGCCCCTCCGTGGTGCGGGTGGGGGCGCCGGTGATGGTGATCACGGGCTTGCCGTCGTTCTTCCCGAGGACGTTCGCGGTCGTGCCGGGCTGCGCCAGGGTGAACGGCAGCGGTGCGAAGGCGGCCGTACCGAACAGAGCGAGGACCGGCAGCGCGCAGAGGGCGAGAACAAGGGGGCGCGAGAGACGAGTGAGCACGCGCCCAATCTATCTGCCCGGCCCCCGGCCGCTGTCTGCCAGCCACCGTCGCGGGGGCTACCCCTGTCTGCCCGCCACCGTCGCGGAGGGGGCTACCTCAGCGCGTCCGCCACCTCGCGGGCCGCGTCGAGGACCCGCGGTCCCACCCGTTCCGGTACGGCGTCGGCGAGCATCACCACTCCGACGCTGCCCTCCACCCCCGACACCCCGACCAGAGGGGCGGCCGCGCCACTGGCGCCGGCCTCCAGCTCGCCGTGGGTGAGGGTGTAACCGGGGTGGTCGGCCAGCGTCTTCTGCCGGGCGGTGAGTATGGCCCGGCCCGCGGCCCCCTTGTCCAGCGGGTGCCGGAAGCCGGCCCGGTAGGCCACGTGGTAGTCGGTCCAGGTCGGTTCGACGACGGCGACCGCGAGTGCGTCGCTGCCGTCGACGAGCGTGAGATGGGCGGTGGCCCCTATGTCCTCGGCCAGGGAGCGCAGCGCGGGCAGCGCGGCTTCCCGGACGAGCGGATGCACCTGACGGCCCAGGCGCAGCACACCCAGACCGACCCGGGCACGGCCGCCCAGGTCACGTCGTACCAGGGCGTGCTGCTCCAGGGTGGCGAGCAGGCGGTAGACCACGGTGCGGTTGACACCGAGTTTGTTGGACAACTCGGTGACGGTCAGACCGTGATCGGTGTCGGCGAGCAGTTTGAGGACACGCAGTCCTCGGTCGAGCGTCTGGGAAGTCTCCGCGGTCACGACGCCCTCTCCTCTTCGGGTGAGCGACGGCGGCCGTCTTCCGGCGGTTGCGACGCCGGTCCCAGCGGCGACGCACGGAGAAGCCGCCGGTCTGGCAAGGCACCGGCTGCGCTCCGCGGCGACACTGCCACGGGGCGTTCATATTGCGGGGGACAGTAGCGAGCCAGTCCGCTCAGCGGAAGACCTCGTCCAGAATCCGGTCGCTGCCGGAACACGACGGGGCCGATGGAGCATAACCGCCGGTCAGCGGGGCATCGTCCGGAAACCGAACATCTACGCGCGTCCAGGTCGGGCGACGCCCTCGCGACACTCCGTGCATCACTCGTGAACCGGCGTTAACTCACCGTGAACAAATGTTGGCTGATTTTCCCGTTCACCAGGACCTCGCAGACCCTGATCGACTTCGTCGCCGGGTCCCGGACGGTGAAGTTGAGGGCGAATGTGCCGTCGAGCCCGACGATCCGGGTGACATAGCCGTCCGAGGTCTGCCTCCCGTCCGCGGTGCGCCCGGTCGCCACGACCGTCGCCACGGGTGCGAAGCCGCGGCCGGTCACCTGGACGACGGTCCCCACCGGTCCTTCGGGCGGGGAGAGTTGGAAGGAGGGTCCGGCCGGGACCGAGCCGTCCCGGACGGTGAAGGCCGCCGTCTCCGTCCTCGGGTTGACGAGGACCTCCCGCACCCGGATCGCCACGGTGTCGGTGGCGTTGACCGTGAACGTCTGCGAGAACGCCCCGTCCAGCCCGACCACCTTGGTCCGCACCGGGTCGGAGGTCTGCGATCCGTTTGCCCGCAGACCCACGATCGAGACGGTGGCCACCTTGGCGAAGCCCTGCCCGAGGACGGTGACCGCGGTTCCCTTCGGGCCCGCCGACGGAGTGAGGACGACGAAGGACGGGGCGACGGTCAGCGGGACGACGGCCTGCGCCGCACCCGCCGTGACCTGGAGCGCGTACACGGCCTTCGGGGTCGAGCCCGCCACGGTGACCGTGCCGGCCAGAGTGCCCTCGGCGGTGATACGGAGGGTGGAGCCGCTGATCCGGGCCGGGTCGCACCCGGTGCCGTCGGCCGCGCACAGTGCGGCGGACGGGGTGGCGCCGGTGGGCCAGTCGCCCCCGCCGAGCGCGAGGGTGCCGCCGGGTTTCACCTTTCCGGCTCCGGCGGTGAGCGTGGCGGCGGTGTCGGTCACGGTGAACGGGCGGGTCAGGACCGTGGCGGGGTCGTTGCCCTCGTCGACCTGGATGGCGGCGACGGCGTCGGAGAGCACGGTGAAGTCGGCGGCGAAGGTGCCGTCGGGCCCGCTCTTCACGTACACGGCGGTGTCGTCGAGCGTGGCGCCGGTCGCGTCGAGGCCGACGGTGTTGATCCACCGGTCCTGGAGGTAGTTGACGCCGCTCACCCGCACGACCGTGCCGACCGGACCGCCGGTGCGCGACAGCGTGACCGCGCGCGGGCCGCTCGGGACGAACGCCCGGACGGTGAGGGACGCGGTCGCCTCCTTCGTGCCGTCGTTGACCTTCACCAGGTACGCCCCGTCCGGCACGGTGGCCGCGTCGGCGAGGACGGCGCTGCCGGTCAGCTGTCCGGAGCCGTTGACGGTGAGCGAGTGCGAGGCGAACGCCCCGGCGTCACAGCCTCCTCCGCCGGGAGCGCACAGGGACGGTACGGGGGTGCCGCCGGCGGTCCACCGGCTGCCGGAGAGCGCGACGGGGGAACTGGGCCGGACCGGGCCGGCGGGCGCGATCAGGGTGGCGGGCTGTCCGGCGCCGCCCTCGACGGTCACGGTACCGATGGAGCCGCTGCCGCTGACGACGTCGCAGGGGGTGCGATAGGTACCGCCCAGGACCTTCGTACGGGTCAGATTGCCCAGCGGGGTGAAGGAGACCGGCCCGCTCGCGGTGGCCGGGACGAGGAAGTCCCCTTCGTACGGCGGGATTTCGATGGGCTGCCCGGACGGGATGTCGAGGTTCACCTCGGGCCCGGTGACGGTGACCGTACCGGTGGCGCCGCCCGACATCGCGAGGTCGATGCTGGGCGTGGTGGGCACGTCGTTCAGGCTCAGCCCGCTGGTGGCGGGCGACGGCCCGAGGGTGACCCTGGCGTGTACCTTGCCGCCCGGTTCGACGACGTCGGGGGTGAGTTCGACGTTCATCTGCTGCGGCCCGGTGGCCTCACCCTGTCCCGCGGGCAGGGTGCAGTGGACGGTCGGGGTGACGGTGCCGGCGTGGGCCGCCGGGGCCAGGGCGACGGCCCCGCCGGTCCAGACGAGGACGGCGCCCGCGGCGAGGGCGACGGCGCGGCGCAAGGACCGTCTTCGGTACGGATACGGATGCGCGGACGGATACGGGGACATGGTCTCTCCTTCGGGCGGGCGGACGACGGGGAAGAGGTGCCGGCGAGGGGCGCGGACCGGGAAGAGCCCGCCCTGTCCATGGCGATACGGATCGGGCGGGCTCTTCGCGAACACCGTTCCTTGTGGCGGTACTTGGAGCCACGCCGGGAGCGGGGCCCTTGGCGGGCCCCGGATCACGGCTCGGAGCGTGGCCCGGCGAGCAGGACTCAGAGCAGGGTGAGGGTGAGCGTGGCGCTGTAGTCCCCGGGCGGTGCGGACCCGGGGACCGTCAGGGTGAGATCCGCGTCGGCGTCGAAGCGTCCGCCGGTGAACGGCCGTGATCCGTCCGGGTTCATCCGGCACAGGCTCGCGGCGGCACTGCCGAGCGAGGTGGGCGCTCCCGCCACCGGCGTACCGAGACTTCCGTTCTGTGCACGGCACTTGGGGGTCCAGCGGACCGCGCCGGCCGGGATCGTGGCCGATTCGGAGCCGCTGACGCCGGTGCCGGTGCTGGTGAAGTCGGTGAGCGTGGCCGTCAGTGACCAGCCGCTGTTGACGCCACGCGCGTCCTCCACCTCGACCCGGTGGAGACGGGCGCGCTGCACACCGCTGCCGGTGCCCAGGACTGTCGTACCGAAGTCGACGGTGTCGCCGTCCTGGACCATGCTCAACGTGCCGGCCCGGACGGAGGCGGTGAGCTTCTGCTCGGCCGTGCCGCCGTCCCCGCCGCCGCCCGTGGTGACGGTGAAGGGTGCCGTCCGTACGGTGGCGGGGTCGTTGCCCTCGTCCGCCTGGATGGCGGCGACGGCGTCGGAGGTGACGGTGAAGTCGGCGGAGAAGGTGCCGTCCGTACCGCTCTTGATGTAGACGGCCGTGTCGTCGAGGACGCCACCCGCCGCGTCGAGACCGATGACGTTGATCCAGCGGTCGGGGTTGTAGTTCCTGCCGCTGACGGTGACGACGCTGCCCACCGGGCCGCTGCCGCGCGACAGGGAGATCTCCCGGTTGCCCGCCGCGACGGCCTTGACGGTCAGAGGGGCGGTGGCCTCCTTCGTACCGTCGTTGACCTTCACCTCGTACGCCCCGTCCGGTACCGCCCCGGCCTCGGCGAGGGTCGCCGTGCCGCTCAGGGTCCCGTAGGAGTCGATACGGAGGGTGTGGGCCGGGAACTTCAGCGGATCGCAGCCACCGCCGCCGGCCGCGCACAGCGAAGGCACCGGGGAGGCATCGGGCGTCCACCCCGAACCACCAAGCCGTACGGCGGTGTTGGGGCGCACGGGTTCGGCGGGAGCGCTCAGGGTGGCGGGCTCGCCGCCGTCGCCCTCGACTGTGACCGTACCGACGGGACCGGAGCCGCCGACCACGTCGCACGGGGTCTCGAAGACCGATCCGAAGAGTTTGGTCTGCGTGAGGGTGCGCAGCGGGGCGAACGAGATCTCGCCCGAGGCGTCCGCCGGGACCAGGAAGTCCCCCTCGTACGGCGGGATCTCGATCGGCTGTCCGGCCGGGATGTCCATGGTGAACTCGGCACCCCGCACGGTGACGGTGCCGGTGGCCCCGCCCGTCATGGCGAGGTCGAGGCTCGGGATGGTGGCCACGTCCTCCAGAGCGATGCCGCTGGTGGCGGGCGACGGCCCAAGAGTGACCTCGGCGTGCACGGTGCCCCCGGGAGCGACGACGGCGGGGGTCAGCTCGACCGTGATCTCCTGGGGTCCGGTGGCCTCCCCCTGCCCTGCGGGCAGCACGCAGTGCACGGTCGGCGTGACCGTACCGGCCGCGCCGACACCGGCTCCGCCTCCCGGCCCCGCCCCGGCGGCACCGGCGGTGGCTCCGACACAGCTCAGCGACAGCACGAAGCAGGCGGCGAGCAGGCCGGACCGGCCCGGCCGGTGAGACCTGCCGGATCTTCGCCGGCGGGTCATTCGCGTCACCCGCGTCACTCGACTCATCAGCACCACATCCCTCCACACCCCATTGATTGCGCACATTGAGGAGGTCGCGTGCAGAGAAGTCAAGAGAGAATTATTTGATCCTTTGGGAAATGCCCGAAAGGCATTTCCCCGAGCGAATTACCCGCTCCCGGCGTCTATTGACTTCTCCGATGGGCGCCGTTTCACTGCACCCGACATGCCGGGCCCGGCACCCAGATCGGCAATCGAAGCAGATCTGTGGAATTCAACCGGAAGGAGTTCCTCCGTCATGTCGAACCCATCACGGGCAACAACCCCGCCGAGACGGCCGGGCCGAAGACACCTGTCCCTGCTGGCGGTCACCGCGGCCTGTTCCGTCGCGGCGACGCTCGCCCTGTCGACCACCTCGGCCGCCGTCACCCCGCTCACCGCGACCGCGACGTACGACTGCGGCAGCTGGGGCAGCGGGTCGGCCACGCTGACGGCCGCCGACGGCACCGCGGGCAAGACGATCAAGATCACTTCCACGGCGATCACCATGCCGCCCGGCACGAGCGCGAACCCGAACAGCATCACCACGACGCTCAAGCTGAAGAAGACCTCGGGCGGCGTCACGAGCGAGGTGCGGTTCTCCGGTAAGACCAACCCGGGCATGAGCGGTGGCAGTCCGATCAGCCTGGGCCCGCTGAAGCTCACGACCGGCACTCTGGCCGCGGGCGACACGACGGACTCCGTGGTGCTGGCCTCTCCCCCGAGCGCCACCAACTGGTCGCTGCAGATCGTCGCCTCGTCCCCGACCTCGGCGACGGTCCCGTGCGTGGCGACGGCGAACCAGTCGGCGGCGTTCGTCTGGTAGCCCCCGGACACGGGACCGGGCCGGGGCAGGAGACGCACTCCTGCCCCGGCCCGGAAGGGGTAACAGGGAACAGCCGTCGGCCCCGGCCCGGAAGGGGTAACAGGGAACAGCCGTCGGCCCCGGCCCGGAAGGCGCGACCGGGAACCCCGGCCTCCGGCCCGGAAGGGCGACCGGCACCCCCGGCCGCCGGACCGTAGGGGGTGGTCCGGCACCCCCGGCCGCCGGACCGTAAGGGGCGGTCCGGCACCCCCTGGCCTCCAGACCGGAAGGGCCGACCGGCACCCCCCGCCGCCGGACCGCCCCGCGTCACATCACCTCACGCCGCCTCATGCCACCTCACGCCACCTCACGTCATGCGGGTGGCCCACTCCTGGACCTTCGTGATCCGCTGCTGGATCTGCCCGGCCGTGGCCTCCGCGCTCGGCGGCCCGCCGCACACCCGGCGCAGCTCGGTGTGGATCACGCCGTGCGGCTTGCCGCTCTGGTGGGTGTAGGCCGACACCATCGTGTTGAGCTGCTTGCGCAGCCCCAGCAGCTGCTTGTGCGTGACGACCGGGCGCGCCTCCGCGGGCTTCTCCAGGAGGTCGGCTTCCTCGGCCGGCTTCTGGCGGCTGTGCGCGATCTGCCGGCTCTGGCGCTTCTGGAGCAGCAGTTGCACCTGGTCGGGTTCGAGCAGCCCCGGAATGCCCAGGTAGTCCTGCTCCTCCGCGCTGCCTGGGTGGGCCTGCATGCCGAATTCGGCACCGTCGTACAGCACCCGGTCGAAGACCGCGTCGGACTCCAGCGCCTCGAAGGGCAGCTGCTCCTCGGTCTCCTCGTCCTCCAGCTTCTCGGCGTCGGC
Organism: Streptomyces sp. NBC_01237; assembly: GCF_035917275.1. Lineage (NCBI taxonomy): Bacteria > Bacillati > Actinomycetota > Actinomycetes > Kitasatosporales > Streptomycetaceae > Streptomyces > Streptomyces sp. NBC_01237. The sequence continues at coordinate 3,257,674 of NZ_CP108508.1, forward strand.
GAGGAGCTTGTCCTCCTCCGAGAACGGGTTCTCCTCGTCGCTGCCCTTCTTGGGCTTGTCGAGGACGTGGTCCCGCTCGACCTCCATCTCGTTGGCGAAGTCGAGGAGCATCGGGATGGTCGGTACGAAGACGGAGGCCGTCTCACCGCGCCTGCGGGAGCGCACGAAGCGTCCGACGGCCTGTGCGAAGAAGAGCGGGGTCGAGATGGTGGTGGCGTACACCCCCACGGCCAGGCGCGGCACGTCGACGCCCTCCGACACCATGCGGACCGCGACCATCCAGCGCGATCCGTCCTCGGTGAACTGGTCGATCTTCTTCGACGCGGCCTTCTCGTCGGAGAGGACCACGGTCGCCTTCTCGCCGGTGACCTTCTTGAGGATCTTGGCGTACTCGCGCGCCGACTCCTGGTCGGTCGCGATGACGAGCCCGCCCGCGTCCGGAATCCCCTTGCGCACTTCGGTGAGCCGCTTGTCGGCCGCGGAGAGGACGTTCGGGATCCAGTCACCGGTGGGCGACAGCGCGGTGCGCCAGGCCTGGCCGATGGCGTCCCTGGTCATCGGCTCGCCGAGCCGTGCGGCGATCTCGTCCCCGGCCTTGGTGCGCCAGCGCATGTTGCCGCTGTAGCTGAGGAAGATGACGGGGCGGACGACGCCGTCGGCGAGGGCGTTCCCGTATCCGTACGTGTAGTCGGCCGACGACCGGCGGATCCCGTCGTTCCCCTCCTCGTACGCGACGAAGGGGATCGGGTTGGTGTCCGACCGGAACGGCGTACCGGTCAGCGCGAGCCGCCGGGTGGCCGGGTCGAACGCCTCCTGGCACGCCTCGCCCCAGGACTTCGAGTCACCGGCGTGGTGGATCTCGTCGAGGATCACGAGGGTCTTGCGCTGCTCGCAGCGGTTGCGGTGCAGCATCGGGCGGACGCCGACACCGGCGTACGTGATGGCGACACCGTGGTAGTCCTTGCTGACGGGACCGGCGCTGTAGTCGGGGTCGAGCCTGATCCCTATCCGGGCGGCGGCTTCCGCCCACTGCTTCTTGAGGTGCTCGGTCGGCGCGACGACCGTGATCTGCTGGACGACATGGTGGTGCAGCAGCCACGAGGCGAGGGTCAGCGCGAAGGTGGTCTTTCCGGCGCCGGGCGTCGCGACGGCGAGGAAGTCGCGCGGCTGCTCCTGGATGTATCTCTCCATGGCGCCCTGCTGCCAGGCTCGCAGCTTGCCGGCGGTGCCCCAGGGGGCACGGCCGGGGAAGGCGGGTGAGAGGTGGTGGGAGGCGGTAGTAGTCACGGTCTCCGGTTCGGGGCTCTCGGGTACGTGGGGCGCTGTCCGTGTGAGCTCGCACGACCTCGTACGAGATACGACAACCGGGCCACCTTACCGGCGGGCCGGCCGGAACCCCGTACGAACGAGCCGTGGTTCGGGCCCGTTGAGACGCTCTTCACAGGAGTGCCTACACGGCGAACCCGGGCAGCTGTTCGGCGATCTTGGGCATGTCCAGGGCGCCCTGGCACACATCCAGCACGAACGTCTCCGCCTCGTCCACATCGAAGCTCGCGTTGAGCGGATGCCCGTTCATGTGCAGAAAGACCCAGGTCGCGTACCAGGCGATGGGCTTGTTGCCGTCCACCAGCGCGTGGTTGCGCGCCAGGGACTCCATCAGAGCCGCGGCCTTCTGCCACACGTCCGGATACGCGTCCTGGCCGAACACACTCGCCTGCGTCCTCGCCAGAGCCGAGTCGAGCAGCCCGTAGTCGCGTACCTCGGCCACTCCCAGTCGCTCCGCGAGGCTCAGCAGCTCGGGCAGCGTCAGGTACCGCATCAGGCGAGCCTCCGGTTGAGCTCCTCGCTCGCCTTCAGGACATGATCCGCAGCCTGATTGAAAAGCCGGGCGTGCTCGTTGACGGCGGTGATCACCGCGTCATGGGCGAACGACTGCATGCTCCGCCCCTCCGCCTCGGCGCGTGCGCGCAGGGCGTCCAGCTCTTCCTCGGTGAACCGCAGATTCAGACCAGCCATGGATAAACGGTACCGCGCGGTACCAGTCGGTGCCGCTACTTAACCCGCACCCGGGCCGCCACCCACGCCCCCACCAGCGCCACCCCCGCCATCGGCAGGAAGACCGCGGCGAACGCCGCCGGGTGCGAACCGGACGCCCCCGACTCCACCGCCCCGTGCGCCGCCCCCACCGCCCCGCCGCCGAGCGCGGCGAAGGCGGCGCCCCCGGCGGCCAGCAGCAGGACGTTCGACAGGCCGTCCGAGATCTGGAGCGCGGCGGAGTTGGACCCCGCCTCCTCGGGGGCCGACAGCTTCAGCAGCAGGACGCTCGTTGATGCGATGACCATGCCCATGCCGAAGCACCCGAAGGCCCACGCGACGGCGACGACCCAGACCGGCACGGCCTCGATCAGCACGGAGGGCGCGACGGCGATCGACGCGGCGACCAGCACCATGCCGGTCACCATGAGCCGCTCCCGGTGCACCTCCAGGCGCGGCCGGGACTGCACGTACGAACCGAGCGCCCAGGTCGCACCGCCGACGGCGAGGGAGAGCCCGGCCATCGTCGGGGTCAGCCCGCGCTGGGTCACCAGCATCAGCGGTACGAAGGACTCGGCGGCGATGAACGAACCGGCGGAGATCCCGCGCAGCAGCACCACCGAAGGCAGCCCGCGCGCCGCCCGCACCGTGCCGTGCGGGAGCAGCCCGCGCACGGCCGGAACCAGCAGCGCGACCCCCGCGGCGGCGGGCAGCAGGGCGAACCAGTTCAGCTCCTGCCCCGCGTACTGGAGCAGCCCCGCACCCACCGAGATGCCGAGCGCGAGCCGGATGCGGCGGCGGTCGTACGGCGGGGCGGGCGCGTCCGGGTCCGCGGGGCCGGAGGCCATCCGGCGGATCGCCGGGAGCGCCAGGGCGAGCGGGAAGACGATGAGCACGGGGATACCGACGAAGACCCAGCGCCAGCCGAGGTGCTCGGTCACCGTTCCGGAGGCGAGCGGTCCGACGACGGAGGGGATCACCCAGCTCGCCGCGAAGGCGGCCATGATGGAGGGCCGGATCCGCTCCGGGTAGGCCCGCCCGATCACCACGTACAGGGCGACGATCACCAGTCCGCCGCCGAGCCCCTGGACGGCCCGTCCCGCGACGAACATCCACATGCCGCTCGCGGCGCCGGAGAGCAGCAGCCCGACCGCGAAGGCGCTGATCCCGGTGGCGAGCGGCCCGAGCGGCCCGCGCCGGTCGGCCCACTGCCCGGAGAGCACCATGGCGAACAGGCTGGTGGTGAAGTACGCGGAGAACGCGAACGCGTACAGCGGAATGCCGTTCAGCTCCCGCGCGGCGACCGGCATCGCGGTACCGACGGCGGTCGCCTCGAACGCGATCAGCAGCACGACGGAGACGATGCCGATGCTGAGCGCCCGGTAGGTCCGCCCGAGGACCCCTTCTCCGGCATCGCCCGGGTCGCCGACGGCAACGTCGGATATCCGTTCCGGCATCGGGTCCGGGACGGGGTGCTGCACAGGGGGCGCGACGTCGACGTCACGGGGTTCGGGGGCGGTCATGGCCCAAGCGTAAGGGGCGACAAAAGGTTTGAACCCTGTCGATGTACCGCTCCGGACTCATCCCTTGGTCGTAGGCCCGGCGGCTCCGGTCATGAACGGCGTATGGCAGTCGTATTGCGGCGCGCCCCAACCCCTTGAGTGCCGCCCCCGTCCGCTCTACGGTCGACAGCAGCAACGGGGAAACATCCCGACGCGCGAAGCACCACAGCCCGACCGTGTGCCCGAGAGGCTCAGGGGCTCGACTGCAACTCGAGTTACACCGGTTCGAATCCGGTCACGGTCTCCAGTTCCGCTGTACGCGATCCACGAGAAGAGGCCGCCCCGACCGGGGCGGCCTCTTCTGCGTGCGGGGCACGGCGGGCCCCTCCAACGGGCCGCAGCTCACCGGGGGCGGGCTGCGGCCTGCGGAGCGGACCTGCTACGGCCTGCGGAGCGGACCTGCTACGGCAGGGGCTGGAGGTCCGGCTTCTCCGGCAGACCGCCGTTGTCCTCGCATCCGAGCTTCTTGGCCACGGCGAGCGACGCGGCATGGGCGAGAGTCAGGTTGGCGGCCAGATCCTCCGGGGCGGTCCCCCGGTCCTTCGCGTTCCCGAAGCCCCCCTTGATGCGCGCGGGCCGTTCCTTCGAACCCTCCAGCTGCGGGCTGACGCATTCGAAGTTGATACGGGCCCCGACAGCCCCTGCCGTGGCCTCCTTGCCCATGGAGTACATGCGGGCGCCCCCGCGAAGATCCGTGTCCCCCACATCCTGCGGCGCGTAGATCGAGAAATTGATCTTCACGTCGTCGCGCCGGCCGGCGCCTTCCGCACCCAGGACACAGAGGTCGTACCCCGTCGCCCAGCTGCGGCCCGACGCGTATCCCTTCTTGAGCGCCTCAACCACCCGGTCCATGCGTTTCTCGCCGGTCCGGTCGAAGGACGTGGCGCCGGTGACGGTTTCGACGGTCTTCTCCAACGGACCGGCGAACACACCCCCGCACACTTCCCCGGCGCCCACGTACGGCGACTCCTTCTTCTCCTCGGAACCGCACGCCACCGCGCCCGCCCCGACGGTCAGCACCAGCCCGATCACGGACAGCGCCCTCACTACTCGCACCGGTCCCACGCCCTTCGTCGCCGATCCTTCCGCCCGAGGGCTGTCCCGCGCTCCGTGGCGGAACAGCCCTCGTCTCCACGCACCCGCCGCGTCAGCCGGTCTCGGGGTCGTTGCCCTGCTGGTTCTCGCGGTCGTTACCGGTCCCGTAACCGATCCGCATCGCTTCCTTGAGGTCCTGGCCCAGATCGCTGTTGATGTCGATGTTGTGCTGGGCCATGAACTTCTCCATGGGTGCTTCGGCCATCGATTCACCGGCGGAGTAGACCTTGGTCTTCTCCTCCCTGGTGAGCTCCTCGACCTTTTCCTTGTTCTTGTCCACGGAGTTGTCGGAGATATCGCCGACGACCTGGCCGATGAGCTGTTCCGCGGCCCCGCTCGCCGTGTCCGTCGCCAGCGGGATGAGGACGGCCGCCGTCCCCACCGCAGCGGTGACCGGCAGGAACGCGACACCGGCGGCGACCGCCGCACCGGCCCCGAACTCGACCCAGCCGGCCCGCTTGGCCACGGCCTTCTCGTAGTCCTCGTGGGTCTTGAGGTTCGTCGCCTCGACCTGGTCGGCCCGCGACTGGTCGAGCATGCCCTGCACCTCGGCGCCGACGTGCACGGTCGACCGGGCCGCGCCCTCCTTGATGTTCCCGCCCTGGTACTGCGCCTCCAGGACACTGGTGGTGTAGATCTGCTCGGCCTTGGAGACGGTGGCGTACGCGTCGGGGTGCTGCCCCAGAGCGCTGAGGAAGCCGCGCGCGGCGTCCCGGCCGCCGTCCTGGCCGGCGAGGTCGGAGAAGTCGAGGTGCCCCTCGGGGTTCTTGGTCGGCGCGAACACGCTGTCCGGGTTGTTCTTCTCCAGGGACCAGTTGATGTCGTCGATGTAGCCCGCGCCCATGTTCCCGAGGCTGTCGGCCATCGACTCCTGCTGCTTGAGCAGACCCGCGTCCGACCCGTACTTCTCCATCACCTGGCGCATGACGTCGGCGTTGTCCGCGTCCCGCGCGACGGTGGCGTCCGGGCTGTCGTACGGATACCCGAGGGTCGCCGACTCCAGGGCGTGCCCCAGGGCGTCCGGCATGTAGTTGAGCGACCTCTTGAGCTCTTCGGGGTCGAGCGAGTCGACGTCCCCGTAGGACTCCCACTTCTCGTTCCCGAAGAAGTCGAGGTAGTTGTCGATCGCCTCGCCGTCCTTCTTCCCGAGGTCGGCCGTCGCGCCCTTGTTGACGGTGCCGTCCTCGTTGTACGCGGTCGGCGGATCGGTGAAGAAGTGCTTCGAGGCCTCCGGGCTGTGCCCGAGGGCCTCCAGCATGGCGACGGACGGGTCGTAGCCGGAACCGTTCACCCCGGACGGGTTGAACGGGTTCTTGAAGGGGCTGTTCACCTGCTTGTTCTCGGCGAACATGTACGGGTCCTTCTGGTGCAGCTGCGCCACGTGCTCGGCGATCGGGTTGAGGAACTTCGCGTCGTAGTTCCCGTACCGCATGATGCCGCCGAGCAGCTGGTAGCCGAACGGCCCGTTGCTGTCGTACTTGGCCAGCGGGATGCGCTCGGTGCCGAGCTTGCGCAGCTCCGGCCCCCACTCGGCCGTGAACTTGGGGTCCTGCGAGGCGGTGGCCAGGTTGAGGCCCAGGTTCTTCTGGAGGTCCTGGACGTCCTTCAGGCGCTCCTTGTCGACCTTGCCGTAGTCGTACGTGTCGGTCGAGAGCTGCCCGAAGAACGCGAGGGCCTTCTCCGGGCCGAGCTTCTCGTAGAAGTTCTTCGAGAACTCCGGCGACTTGCTGTTGTCGTGCAGGAGTTCATTGAGCGCCGCGAGCTCGGTGTGATTGATGTCGCGGCCCTTGGAGGCCAGGTCGGCGGCGCGGGCCGCTTCCTCCTGGTCGAGGTTCTGGTACTTCGGGGCCTTGAAGACCTGGCCCTCGGTGACGTTGGCCTCAAGGGCGTTCTTGAAAGCCACATCGGTGTCGTTGCAGTTGTCGACGATCAGGTCGATCTTCTTCTGCCACGCCTCGATGGACGCCCGCTGCTTGCTCAGCAGCTGCGGATAATCCGGGTCGTGCCGGGCCGTGTTGTCGTCCTCCAGCGGATGCCGGGCCGTCACCTTGCCCTGGGCATCGACGTGGATGCCCGCGTCACGCCCCTCGACGTCCCGGATGTTCACCAGGTCGTCCTTGGCCTTCTTGATGGCCGTGTGGGCGTCCTCCAGGATCATCTTGACACCCTTGGCCTCGGCGGCGGCGTCCTTGAACTCCTGGGCGGTATTGGCGATGAACGCCTTGGTGATACCGGCGTTCTCGCCCTCCCACTCGGCCTTGTCCGCCTTGGTCTTCATCCCGTCATTGGCATCCGTGGCCAGCTTGTCCAGCTTGGTGACCATCTCCGTCCAGTCGGTCACAGCCGTCTGGAGCTTGCCGATCGGCGCATCGACAATGTCCGCGTACTTCAGCACGTCAATTCCCCCGGGGATTACTTCAGATACTCAGTGAGCTTGGAGACCGAGATCAGATCCCCGGCGATCTGGACATCATCCTTCTGGAGCGACGACGTCGTGTAATTGAGGTGATTCGAAATCTGCGCACACGCGTCGAGCAACGTCTTCAGATGCGTGTTCCACCGGTCATGGACCTTCAGAAGCCCCGACCCGCTCTCGAAGTTCCCGTTGGTGAGCGCGATGGCCGCGTCGAACGTCGAAGGACGGGCATGATCACCATCCTTCGACACCCGGGTCCGCAGACCGTAGGCCTCGTGCCCGATAGCACCCAGGTTGTCCTTGTTCACCGCAAGATCCGCGGTGACCGGCCCACCGGGCCCACCCGGCTCCGCCGGCACACCGTTCAGCCGCATATCGACCCGCTGCGTCGATTCGGCACGAAGCGTCGCCCATTCTGAGTCGAACGTCACGTAATCCCCCGTACTCAATCCCAGATGCCACCGAAGCTTGCCGCTCCGCTACCAATGACACCCACGCTAGCGGCTCGGTTTCAGCCAAGTCACGTCGGGACGAGATCACTTTCCGCCCCCAAACGCATAAAGCCAGGCAGACAGTTCCATTTCCGATGGCCACGCCACGGCGCGCCGCCTTCCCCCGAAACGAACCGTTCCACCACCCCGCCCACCCGGCCGGAGCGGCCCACGACGGAGCACCACCCTGTCGGCCGCCACCCAGGCAGGCCCCGCCCTCGCGGACGCCGGATCATGGGATCACGGGATCAGCGGCACAGAGTTCACCGAAGTAACTCACGCCGGAGAGCGTCCGCTTCGCGACGAAACGGTGGTCGCCCCAAGAGAGTCGATACCCTTCACACACATTTCACAGAGTTCTTCGCGCGGCAACCAACTGCGCCCCGACGCATGGCATGCCTTCCGCTCCGGCTCGCCACCCTGCTGATTCTCTCGATCATTGCGGGTCGCGCCGGTCACGGCCTCTCAGGCACAGCCCTGGGCCTGGACCGCGGCCGGAACGAAATCGTCGGCGAATCTCGACAGAGCCAGACCGCGTTCCGCAGAGTCCTCCGGCGACTGGTTACTGCCTGCCAATTCCGCCAGAACGGCGTACTTCCAGGCAGAGTCCTCATAACGGCACGGTTTCACGGCAACTGCCAAGCTGTCCCTGATCAACGCGCCGCGTTCCAGTGCGCTGGGCGAGGGCCTGGAGTCGCCTCCCAGGCGCATGCTCCAGTCGGCCGACTTGAAGAAATCGGCGTCGGCCGCCAAAAGATCCCCCTTCACACTCAGCGAGAAGTCAGAGTCGACCGCAAGCGTGCAAGAGAACCGTTCGGACCCGACATCAAACTGTCGCTCCGTGATCTCCTTGCCATCCGGCAGCAACGGGGCCAGGGTGTCCGCATTGATTTCGATCCCACAGACACGATCAGGTACGGCGTACCTGCGGCCACCGTCGTCGCCGCACGAGGCCAGGACCAGAGTGGCCGTGCATAGACCGGCTGCCACCGCGTACTGGGTAGAAGGTCGTGCGCTCCGGCGCGTTCGAGTGTTCAGTGATCCCCCGAGAATCCACGGGCCTGGCGTTTCCGTCGAACACCGCCGGATCGATGTCCGCCGGACCGATGTCAGTTGTCAGGGTGTAGGCGTTCTGCGATCGGGGCGCTTTCGGACAACGCCGCGATGCTGCGCCCTCGGCCTGGGAGATGGGCGAATTCCTGGACAAGGTGCTGATCGGTCGCCTCACCCAGGACTGGAAGCCGGACTCGCAGGGCTATATCGGCCATGCGGAGGGCAAGCACGAAGACAGCAGCCCTCGCACCGGCAGGAAGCCGTCGCGGTCACCGGTGACCGCGACGGACTCAGGAACGCGGGCCCTGTGCAGGCGGGCCGCCGTACGGGGGCTGCCCTTCCGGCGCTCCCGAGGGCGGGCCGTAGCCCGGGTAGGTCAGCTGACTCTGCTGGTACGGCGGCACGGCGGAAGTGGCCGCACTACGGCGGCGCGACCGGACGACCGCGACGGCCACGGCGCCACCAATGAGAGCGGCCGCCCCGACACCGAGTCCGACCCAGAGCGCCGTGTTGCCCCCCTCGTCGTCGGTGGCGGGGGCAGCGGCGGCCGGGGTCTCGTTCGCCTCGGAGCCGCCCTTGGCCGGCGACGGCTCGGCAGAGGGCTTGGCGGACTCGGCTGCGGCAAGGTCGGGAAGCGGGTACTCATCGGCGGGACCCGGGTCGCCCGGGGTCTTCAGGGCGATGCGGGGACGGACGATGCCATAGCCGATGGCATCGGTGCGCTCATCACCACTGACTGGCCCACCGGCCGTGTTGAGCATGACGCGCAGGACCTGGTTATTGGTCCAGTCGGGGTGCTTGGACCAAATCAGGGCGGCGGAGGCGGAGGCAAGGGCGGTCGCATCGCTGGTACCGCTCGTCTCACACATACCCGTCCCTCCTCCACAGGCATGAATCATGTCTTCGCCGGGAGCTGAAAGATCTACCTGCGGTCCGTACTGAGACACCTTCGTCTTGGTGAGGTCGCGCCCAATGGCACCGACACCCACGACGCCGGGCGTTGCCGCCGGATACATGAGAGCGTTCCCGCTTTCAGCATCATTTCCAACACCGGCGAAAATCAAGGACCCCTTGCCCAAGGCATACTTCACAGAATCCGTAAGCTGCTCTGAGCCCTGAGCGACGGCAAGGGAAATGTTGATGACCTTTGCGCCGGAGTCAGCCGCGTAGCGAATAGCGTCAGGCGCAGATTCGTTAAAATCCTTCCACGCCTCTGCCTGGTTATTCGCCTTATCAGACGCAGTCAGCCTGATCGGAAGGATTTTCGCGCCAGGGGCCAGGCCGAAGGCCCCGACGCCTCCCCCCCTCTCACCCGTCCCAGCAATCAGACCTGCCATGCCCGTGCCATGACCGTCTGTGTCGGTGTGCTCGTCCCCTGGCGTATCCGCTGCCAGATCCTTTCCCTTCAGCACACGCCCCCTCAGGTCGGGGTTCGAGTCGTCAACCCCACTGTCAATTACGGCAACCGTGACGCCTTCCCCTGTACTTGCTTTCCACATCTCTTCGGCCTTCATTGCATCGAGATGCCACTGCTTTGACCGCATGGAATCCGCGTGGGCCGATGCGGCTGTCCCTGCCAATAGCAGGCCCACTGCAGCTGTGATTACCACGCGGGCGCGCGCCGTGTGCTTGTTGCCGATGGACATGTACTTCCTCGTCAGTGTGGGTCAGTCGATGACAGGGGGAACTATCCGCCGGCCGCCCTGCTGCCAGGTCTCTTCATCCTCAGTGAGATAGTCAGGCCGCTCGCTGCCTTCATCTCTACGTGAATCACCCGGACGCTGAGGACCAGCGGCGCCTCCGCGCCCGACTGGGCCAGTGCCACGAGTCCCGTCACCGGACGCACCACTACGTACCAGTCCCGTACCCCCGGGCGTGAATGGGCGCGCGTTGGCACGACCCGCCTGCTGTGGGCGGCCACCCACCACTCCGCCGGTCTCACCAGCGAGACGGCGGCCGCCGACGATGCCACTCTGCCCGCCACCAGCGCCGCCCACACCTGAGCCATGCCCCATCGGCGCACGGCCGGCGTGCGTTCCCTCGTTGCCGATCACAGTCCCACGAGGAAGCCCGCCCATCGGTCGACCTGTAGCCTGAGGAACAGGGCGACCACCGACAATTCCGGGGCCCGAGGTTCTTCCGTTGGGCCCATTCACGGCGTTCACAGGACCCGAACTGGGCATAGGTGGGCGCACTGCGTTTTGTGCCTTGCCACCACTAGTCGGCAACAGCGGGCCCTGGCTGTTGCTCACAATGGGCGGAGCGCCTCCCACTACGGGAGGAAGAGTGTTGTCGGCCTTTCCTCCCGTCGGCAAGCCAGGAGTCGGCGTTGGAGACGGCGCTGTCGGGGTATCCGGAAGCGTCGCCACGTTGTCGATAGCCATATCGACGGGCGGCGCCAGCGTCGGCGACGGCCCTGTTCGCCTCAGTTCGCCTATACCACCGGTCACTCCAGAAACGCTCGCGCCCGGCTCCGCAACATGTCCAGTCCCCGCGGCGAATGAGGACCCGCTACCGGCACCGCCTCCCGACGAACCGACGTCGACGTAACGTTGCTCGCTGTCGACCCCCTTCTCCGCAGGCGGAGCAATGGCCTCCGGCGGCGGCGGAAACACCGGCTTCTCGAGGCCCTTTATCTGCGATGACGAGAACGCGTACGACTCCGCCAGCTTCCGCATCTGCGCGGCCGCTTCCTGGCGGTTCGCCTCCTTGTCCGCGATCAGGGTCGCCGCGGCCTCCTGCGCGACCGACGACGCGTCCGGGTCGTTGCGCGCTTCCTTGGCCGCTGCCAGGTTCGCCGCCGCGCCGGCGTGGGTGCGAGGGATCGCCACCTGTGCCGAGGCGATCGCCTCCGAGGCCCTGCCCAGCCACTCCGACGCGCCCTCGCTGTACTTGCCCAGGCGCAGCGTCGAGTTGGCCAGGTCCGCGCTCCACGTGCGGAAGGCGTCGGCGCCCTCGCCCTTCCACTCCACCATCTGCGGGCGGACCTTCAGGTCTTCCCCGATCTCGCGGATCTTCTTAGCCGCGCTCAGCAGTCGGTCGGCCGCCCCCTGAACAGCGCCGCTGTTCGCCTGGTCCAGCCAGGCCAGCATCTGCTCGTGCGACATATTCTCGAACGACGTTCCCATGTCAAGCCCCCGCTATCCCCGTGTCATGCCGTTGATCGTCGTTGTCATCAGATGCCGTCACCGGTGGACTCGGTGGACGTGGGCGCCGGTGTCGGCTTGCCATCGTGCTTCGACGGGTCGTAGGCCCCGCCGTAGTGCTGAGTCGTTTCCGCGCTGATCGCCAGCATGCGGCGCCGGATGTCGATGTCCAGGTTCTCGTATCCGTTGTGGGAGGCGAGTACCGCGATGCCCATGCCCTCTATGGAGTCCGAGAGGAGCTTCGAGAGGGTCTCCAGCTCGGTGATGACCGTGTTGTACGTCGCGTACAGACCGGTCGCCTCGGCCCAGCTGGGGTCACCGAACTCGCTCTTGCCGACCGGGTCTTCGCCCAGCTTGTTCGGGGCGGCGGGGGACGCCTTGAGGTCCGTCAGCAGCTCGTCGATCCGATCGCGGAACTTCGTGAATGACGACAGTTCGGTGACCAGTTCCCCGACCGCGCCCGCGGCCCCGATGATTGGTCCGAACGGCATCGCCGCGAATCCCGCCACGGCAGCCTCAGTCGGCTCCACAGCACCCTCCCCGTTTACAGCTGGCTACAGCTTTGGGGATCACTTTAGTCAGCATGACTGACAACTCGCACCCCTGGGTTGCACGTGCAACGCGGATCACATCGTCAATTGGCCATTCAGGACCTGGGTGTTGCCACTGCCGCCTGGGGCCGGACGGGCAGGCGGTTGACGGGGCGGCCGGTTGCCGAACGGACGGCGGCGGCCACTGCTGCCGGGGAGGTCACGACGGGTACGGCCGAGACCGGCTTGGCGCCGAAGGGGGCCACGACGTCGCGTTCTTCGATCAGTTTGACGATGCGAATGTCCGGAGCGTCCAGAGAAGTCGGAAGCGCGTACCCCGTGAGGTCGGGGTGGCGGATCAGGCCACGGGCGGTGCGGAGGTTCTCCGTGAGGGCCGCGCCGATGCCCTGGGTGATGCCCGCCTCGATGCGGATCGCCAGCTGGGCGGGGTTGAGGATCCGGCCCACGTCCTGGGCGACCGCCATCTCGACCACCCGGATCGAGCCGAGCTCGATGTCGACGTCCACCACCGCGCGGATCGCACAGAAGGCGAGGCCGACGAACGCGTCGCCCTGGCCGGAATCGTCGAGCGGTTCGGTGGGGTGGGGGCGGCACTGGGCGGTGGCCCAGAGTTCCTTGCCGTCCATCGCCTCCGTGACGGTCGTGGACAGGACGCCGTCGTACGAGGTGATCTTGCCGTCGGCGATCTGGAGAAGCTCGGTGGACATCCCGAACTTGTGGGCCAGCGGCTGGAGGAGCTGGGTGCGGACCATCTTGGCGGCCCGTTCCACCGCGCCGCCCGAGACCCAGGTGTGGCGGCCGTGCGTCGCCGGGCCGGCCGGGGGCTGGTCGGTGTCGACCGAGGCGACGTGGACCTCTTCGATGCCCAGGGTCTCCTGGACGATCTGGCGGGCCAGCGTGGTGAACCCCTGGCCGGTTTCCACCGCCGCGCAGATGACCGTGGCGATGCCGTCGTGCACCCGGACCGTGGCCGTGGAGACCTCGTCCGCGCCCTCGGCGCCCAGCATGTGGACCATGCCCACCGCGTACCCGACACCACGGCGTACGGCGCCTGGCTCGCCCGCGCCCTCCGGGCCGCCGGGGAGCAGCCAGTCGTCCTCCGGGGAGTCCTTGGGCAGCGCCGGCAGCGGGAAGTCCCTTACGGCGCCGAGGAGTTCCGCCACGGGGGCCGGACAGGTCACCGTCTGGCCGGTGGGCAGGATGTCACCGGTGGACAGGGCGTTGCGCAGGCGCAGTTCCGCCGGGTCCAGGCCCAGCTTGGCGGCCAGCTTGTCCATCTGGCCCTCGTACGCGGCGCAGACCTGCATCGCGCCCTCGCCGCGCACATGGCCGGAGGGCGGGTTGTTCGTACGGACCGCCCAGCCCTCGATGAAGGCGTGCGGGACGACGTACGGGCCGCAGGCGAAGGCCACGGCGGCGGCCAGGGATTCGGACGAGGAGTCGGCGTACGCGCCCGCGTCCAGCAGGATCTGGGCCTCGACCTTGACCAGCCGGCCCTCCGCGTCCGCGTGGTGGCGGTAGCGCAGCAGCGTCGGGTGGCGGTGGGCGTGGCCGAGGAAGGACTCCTCGCGGGTGGCGGCCAGTTTCACCGGGCAGCCGGTGCGCAGGGCGAGCAGGCCGAGCGGGATCTGGAAGCCCGGGTCCTCGCGGTCGCCGGTCGCGCCGGGGACGCCCGTCACGACGATCTTCACCCGGTCCGCGGCCAGGCCGAAGCAGGCAGCGGCCAGGTCGCGGTCGGTGTGCGGGTCGGTGGACGCCGTGTAGATCTCCACCCCGCCGTCGGGCCGGGGCACCGCGAGCCCGGCCTCCGCGCCGATCGGGGCCGGGTCCTGGCGGCCGATGCGGTAGAGGCCCTCGACGATGACGTCGCCGATGGCCTCCTCGTCGCCGTAGCGCAGCGGGATGTGCCGGATGAGGTTGCCGTCGGGGTGCAGGGGCTCGGCGGCGAACGCCTTCTCCGGGTCCGTGACCGGTTCCAGGACCTCGTACTCGACGGCGATCGCCGCAGCCGCCAGCCGGGCCGTGTCCGGGTGGTCCGCCGCGACCGCGGCGATCGGCTCACCGTGGTGGCGTACCAGGTCGGACGCGAACACCGGGCGGTCGACGACCTGGCGGCCGTAGGCGCTGTCCCCCGGCACGTCCTCGTGCGTGACGACGGCGCGTACCCCCGGCATCTCCGTGGCGGCGGAGGTGTCGATGGACAGGATCCGGGCGTGCGGGTGCGGCGAGCGCAGTACGGCCGCCCACAGCAGGCCCTCGGCCCACAGGTCGGCCGCGTACGGGAAGGTGCCCTCGGTCTTGGCGCGGGCGTCGGCGGGCGGGAGCGAGGCCCCGAGGCCGATCGCGGGCGTCTCCTCGTCCGGGCCGGGGCCGCTGCCCGCGACGTCGATCCTGGGCAGGGTGGTGCTGGTCGCGTTGGCCGCGGTGGCTGCGTCGCTGCTCACGCCGCCTCCTTGTCGTTCGCCCCGCTGCGGCGGCAGCGGATGGTGACCTGTGGTGTCGCGCCATGGTGCTGGGCGGCGGATCCGCGTGCGTGCCTCACAGCCCGCCTCCCTCGTGCGGGTGGGGCTGCTGGACGCTGCCCGCTCCGGGCGCGGCCTGGTGCGGGATGCGCGCTTCGTCCTCGTCGTGCGCGGTGGTGGTCGCGGCCGCCTCGGCGCTCGCCTCGCGGGTCGCGACGACCTCGGCCACGGCGTCGAGCACGCCCCGGTAGCCGGAGCAGCGGCAGAGGTTGCCGCAGAGTGCCTGACGCGTCTCCAGCTCGCTGGGGGCGTGGTTGCCCTCCAGAAGGTCATGGACGGTCATGGCCATGCCGGGGATGCAGAAGCCGCACTGGACGGCCCCGCAGGCGGCGAGGGCCCGCTGCACGTCGGACGGCTCGCCGTCGACGGCGAGACCTTCGACCGTACGGACCTCACTGCCCGCCGCCGTGGCCGCGGGGACCAGGCAGGAGGCGACGAGACGGCCGTCGACCTGGACGTTGCAGGCCCCGCATTCGCCCTGGGAGCAGCCGTCCTTGGCACCGGCGAGGCCGAGGCGTTCGCGGAGGACGTAGAGCAGGGACTCGCCGATCCACGCGTCGGTCACCGGGCGGTCGACGCCGTTGACGTGCAGGAGGTAGGAGGCGGCGGGGTGCTCACTGGGGACGTCGGTGATCGCTTCGGCGGCCAATTCCGGTTCGGCGGTCCCGGCGGTCGCGTCGGTGAACGCCTCGGCCGTCTCCCCGACCGAATCGGTGAACGCCTCGGCCGTCTCCCCGACCGAATCGGTGACCGAATCGGCAGTCTCTCCGATGCCCGATTCGGTCGTTTCCTCATTCACCGGTTCGGTGATCGCTCCGGCAGCCTCTTCGGTGACCGGGTCGGCGGTCTCCTCAAGAGGTGCGCTCTCGGGTACGTCCCCGAGAGCTGTCCCTCCGGCGTACTCCGCGTGGCTCTCATCGGATTCGGCCGGGGGCGCCGTGTGCTCGGCCTCTGCCGCCGTTTCCGCCGCCTCGGGAGCGGGCTCCGGCGTCGCCCACGGTGCGGGTGCGCCGCCCGGCAGCGTGGCCGGGGGCGCGCTCTCCGCGTACCACTGGGACGCCTGTGCCGAGGCCATGAACTCGCCCGACTCGTCCGGAAGGTCGCCGTCCGCCACCGGGATCGTCCACTGGCCGGTGTGGCCCACGGGCTCGGCGGGCGCGGGGTCCGGTGCACCGGCCTGCTCGGCCACGGGTTCGCCCGTGACCTCGCTGAAGTTCCACTGGGCCGTCGAGTGCGATGTCTCCTGATACGGCGACATGTACGGGCGCGACAGGTCCTGCTGCTCCGACTGCTGATCCGACAGGTCCTGCCGGCTCCGCGCCTCGTGCTGGGCGTGCAGGTCGTACTGCGCCTGCATGTCCCGCTGGGCGTGCAGGCCCTGCTGCGCCTGCATGCCCTGCTGGGCGTGCTCGTTTCGCTGACCCGGCAGGTCGTACTGCGGGGCGTGCGCGCTCCGCTGACCCGGCAGGTCGTGCTGCTGGGCGTGCGCGTTCTGCTGGTTCGGGTCCGGCCAGTGCACCGCCCCGGGGGTCTCGTTCTGCGCCCGCGCCTCGGCCTGGGCCTGCTGGGCCTGTGTCTGCACGACCCAGCTGCCCGTCGCCGCCGGGTCCAGACCCGCCGCCGGGGTCAGCGGCAGGATCATCGGCGGTACGTACCCGTGGCCGGGAGCGGCCAGCGGCGCGTTGGCCAGGTCCTCCGGCGGCAGGTGGACGAACGCGGTGGCGTCGGCGTCGTACTCACCGGTCTGCGGCGTCGGCTGCCAGGCTCCGTACCTCGGATCGGGCCCCTCGGGGTGGCCCTGGTGTTCGGGATGTTCCTCGTTGCTCACGACAGTGCCCTCCCCAGCGCGCGTCGGGCCAGCGCGGCAACGGTACGCCGCAGGTGCAGTACGGCCGGGGACAGCGGTGGTGCCTCTCCCCCGTCGGCCGGTGGTGCCTGGTCCGGGATGCAGGCCGCGGCGACGTACTCGCCGAAGGCGGCCAGCGCGTCGGGGGCCAGTCCGCGTTCGCCGTCCCAGTCGATCAGCGAGGCGATCCAGCGCTCGGCCTCCAGCGGCCGCAGCGGCATCGGCGCGATGGCGCCGACCGCGCAGCGCACGCCGCGCCGGGCCGGGTCCAGGACGATGGCGACGGAGGCCGTGGCACGGCCCGGTCCGGTGCGGCCGGTCGCCTTCAGGAACACCTGGGGGGCGTGCAGCAGCGGTACGCGGACGAAGCCGATCAGCTCGGCGGGCTGGAGCATCTCCCGGCCGGCCAGCAGGTGCGAGACCGGGATCTCGCGGCGGGCGCCACCGGGACCCGCGATGACGAGTTCGGCCTCCAGGGCGGCCAGCACCGGCAGGGCGTCACCGGTCGGCGCGGAGGTGGCGATGTTGCCGCCGAGCGTCCCGGCGTTACGGATCTGGGGCGGGCCCGCGGCGCGCGCGGAGGCGGCGAGCGCGGGGATGAGGGCGGCGAAGTCGGGCCGCCCCATGCGTGCGTGGGTGAGTCCGGCGCCGAGCAGCGCGTGACCGTCCTGGTAGTGCCAGCCGCGCAGCTCGCTGATCCGGCCGAGGCCGACCAGTCCGGAGGGGCGCAGCAGCCCCTTGTTGACGGCCGCCATGAGGTCCGTGCCACCGGCTACGGGGACGGCGGCAGGCATGGCGCCGAGTGCCGCCACGGCCTCGTCTAGCGAGGCCGGCAGCGTCACCGAATGCATCGCCTGCGGTGCGTGCGTGGTCAACCCAGCTGCCCCTTCCCGGTGTCCCGGCAGTCCCGCCTGTTCCGCCGTACGGTACGTGCTCACAGCCCGGACGTGGCAACTCTGGCACATCTTCCGACCGGACCGACGCGAGGGTCCACGAAGGACGCATCCGTCCCTGACCAGAGGGTAAATCCGCTTTCGCATGCCTTCGGCGCAGAGTGTGAATTGCCACTCTTCGGCGAGGCTTGTACGACTTATTCGGTTCGTTCCGCACGTCGCGCACGCCTCGCGCCCGCGCGAATTCCCGCCTTCCGCGCGCCTTGCGCACACCTCCCGCACCCCCGCACCGCACCGCCGCACGGCACCCCCGCACCGCACGCCCGCACCCTCCGTTTCGCGCCCCGCGCCCTCCGCACCTCCGCGCCCGCGCGGGTCTTCGCGCGGGCGCGGAGGCGGAGCAGTGGCCGGAACTCGCCCGGCGCGGCGGCTCACACGTTCGGGGGCGGACCTTCCAGCGGGCGTCCGAGGATGCCGGGGCGCTGCTGCCACGGCAACGGGCCGCCCGGCGGGCGGTAGTCGACGCCGAGGGCGTCGAGCCGGGCGTAGTGCGTGGTCATGCGGCGCTCGAAGTCCGAGAAGTCCCGGTCGGCGGAGGCGGGCAGGGCCGACCAGGCGACCTCGGCGAAGGCCGCGAGCCTCGGGAAGACCTGGTAGTCGACGCGGGCCCGGTTCTGCATGACCTCGGTCCAGACATTGGCCTGGGTGCCCAGGATGTGACGGGCCGCCTCCTCGGAGAGGCCCGGGGGCACAGGTTCGAAGCGGTAGACGTCCTCCAGCGTGCGGACGAAGCCGATCGGCATCGGCTCGTCGGGGCCGCCGTGCTGACGGTGGTCCAGATACACCTGCTGCTCGGGGCACATCACGACGTCGTGCCCCGCCTCGGCGGCGGCGATGCCTCCCGCGTAGCCGCGCCACGAGGAGACCGCGGCGCCCTGGGGGAGGCCGCCTTCGAGGATCTCGTCCCAGCCGATGAGGCGGCGCCCGCGCTCGGTGAGCCAGGTGTCGAAGTGCCCGATGAACCACGCCTGGAGCCCGTCCTCGTCGGCGAGACCGAGTTCGGCGATCCGGGCCTGAGCGGTCGGGGACTTCCGCCACTGGTCCTTGAGGCATTCGTCGCCGCCGACGTGGATGAACGGCGAGGTGGCGGCCGGGAAGAGTTCCAGGATCTCCTCGAAGACGCCCTCGAAGAAGCGCAGGGTGTTGTCAGTGGGGGCGAGTACGTTCGGGGTGATGCCCCAGGTGTCCCAGACGGAGAGGGTGGTGGTGTCGATGACGTCGGTGTTGCCGAGTTCGGGGTACGCGCTGATGGCGGCCTGCGAGTGGCCGGGGATGTCGATCTCGGGGACGACACTGATATGCCGCTCCGCCGCGTACGCGACGATCTCGCGGATGTCGTCCTGCGTGTAGTAGCCGCCGTACGGGGTCTCGTCCCACAGTTCGGAGGCCCGGTGGCCGTATTTGGTACGGGCACGCCAGGCGCCGACCTCGGTGAGGCGCGGGTGGCGCTTGATCTCGACGCGCCAGCCCTGGTCGTCGGTGAGGTGGAAGTGGAAGACGTTCAGCTTGTGGGCCGCGAGGAGGTCGAGGTAGCGCAGGACGTCGTCCTTGGGCATGAAGTGCCGTGAGACGTCGAGCATGAGGCCGCGCCAGGCGAAACGGGGGGCGTCCTCGATCTCCAGGGCGGGGATGCCCGGGTGCGGTTCCGCGGTCACCGGGGCCCGCCGGAAGGCGTCGGGACCCAGCAGCTGGCGGAGCGTCTGCGCGCCCCAGAAGACACCCGCGGCGCCGCCCCCGGCGACGCGGACGCCGGATTCCGGGTCGACGGACAGCCGGTAGCCCTCGGGCGCCAGGGCCGGGTCGATCAGCAGCTCGACGGTGTTCCCGGCGCGGACGGTGTCCCCGCCACCCGCCGTACTCCCCGCGTCCCCGCCACCCGCCGTACTCCCCGCGTGTCCGGCGTCCGTCCCGCTCCCCGCGCCCGGCGCCAGGGGCAGGCCGAACGCGGCCCCGAGCGTGGCGCGCAGCCAGCGTTCCGTGTCCTCGGTGCCCGGAGCCGCGGTGATGGTGGTGGACCGGTCCGGAACGAATCCGCACCGCCCCGCGTCACCGATGCGTCCGGGCGCCGGGATCAGGTCCATGGGCATGACGTCAGTCCTTAACCGCTCCGCCCAGTCCCGAGACCAGGCGTCGCTGTACGAGTACGAAGAAGACCAGCACGGGAATGGTCATCACCGTCGAGGCTGCCATGATCCCTCCCCAGTCGTTCTCGTCGGGCTTGAAGAACACCAGCAGCGCCATCGGGAGCGTCGACTGGGAGGTGTCGCTGATGATGAACGACTTGGCGAAGAGGAAGTCGTTCCAGGTCGAGATGAAGGAGAAGACGCTCGTCGCCACGAGGCCGGGGAAGACCAGCGGGAAGAGGATCTGCCACAGGAAGCGGGTGCGGCTCGCCCCGTCGATGTAGGCGGCCTCCTCCAGCGCCTCCGGAACCGCCTTGACGAAGCCGCGCAGCATCCAGATCGCGAACGGCAGCGAGAAGGCGAGGTGCGGCAGGATCAGCGAGCCCAGGGTGTTCAGCTGTCCGAAGTCCCGCATCAGGAAGAACAGCGGGATGGTCAGCGCCTCGACCGGCACCATCTGCGCCACCAGGAACATGATCAGCAGGGTGGTGCGGAACCGGAAGCGGAATCTGGTCACGGCCGTGGCGGCCAGGAAGGCGATCAGCGCGGACGCGATGACGACCGTGCCCGCCACGAGCAGACTGTTGAGGAAGTAGCGGCCGAAATCCTGCTGTTCGAAGACCCGGCGGAACGAGTCGAGCGACGGGGACAGGGTCCAGGGGCGGGCCTCGGTCGACTGGATCTCGCCCGCCGGTTTCACGGCGGAGAGCACCATCCAGTACAGCGGGAAGGCGACGGCCGCGGCGATGAGCAGTGCGGCGGCCTCGGCGGCCAGCCTGCCGGGCCGCCGGACGCGCAGGACCGAGCGCAGCCGGCCGCCCGCGGTGGCAGCGCTACCGGTACCGGTCGGGCTCACAGTTCCTCCCCCTGGCGCCGTACCAGGCGCAGATAGACCAGCGTGACGGCCAGCAGGATCACCAGCATCACGACGCCGATCGCCGATCCGAGGCTGTACTGCGAGGACGCGAACGCCTTCTGGTACGCGTACACGTTGAGCACCAGGTTCTGGCCCGCGATGCCGCCGCCGTTGGTCATGACATAGATCTGGGTGAAGACCTTGAAGTCCCAGATGATCGACTGGATGGTGACGACGACGAGGATCGGGCGCAGCATCGGCGCAGTGACGGACCGCCAGATCCGCCACTGGGAGGCCCCGTCCAGCGACGCGGCCTCCAGCACCTCGGTGGGGATGGCCCGGATGCCCGCGTACACGGTCACCATGACGAACGGGAACGAGCACCAGAGCACTTCCAGGAGCACCAGGGCGAAGGCGCTGTAGCGCCCGTACGTCCAGGAGAAGTCGCCGAGCCCCAGCACCTTGTTGACCGGTCCGAAGTCGGGGTCGAAGAGGAACACCCAGACGGTGGAGCCGGTGATCGCGGGTGTCGCCCAGGCGCCCAGCGCGGCCACCATCAGCGCGAGCCGGGGCAGGGCGCGGATCCGGGTCAGCAGGACCGCGAGGGCGCAGCCGACCAGCAGGGTGGCCAGCACGCAGACCGAGGCGAAGACCACGGTGGCGAGGAGGACCTGCCAGAACTGGCTGTCGTTGAAGAGGGTCGCGTAGTTGCCCAGGCCCTTGAAGGTGGTCGGCTCGCCACCGCTGACCTGGGCCTGGGTGTACTCCAGGAAGGAGATCAGACCGAGTTGGTAGATCGGGTAGACCAGCAGCCCGGCCAGCAGGACCAGTGCGGGCAGCAGGTAGAGCCAGGGGGTCCAGCCGGGGCGCCGCGCGGGTGAGCCGGAGCGGCGCCGCCGGGGCGGGCGGCCGGTGACCGGGCCGGCCGGACCGGCCTGCCCTGGGGTCTTGTACGCCGTCGTGTCCGCGGTCATCGTCAGCCCGCGGCAGCGAACGCCGCGTCCATCTTCTTGGCCGCGTCGTCCGAGGCCCGCGCCACGTCCTTACGGCCGCTGACGACCTCCTGGAACATCGTCGGCAGGACCAGCGAGGCGTCGATCTGGGCCCAGCCGGCCGAGGCCGGTACGAACTTGGCGCCCGCGCCCAGCGTCTGGACGAACGGCGCGACGAACGGCTGCTTCTTCGCGGCGTTGGCCAGCACGTCGGTGTACGTGGGCAGGAAGCCCATCGCGTCGAACAGCTTGGCCTGGGTCTGCTTGCCGGTCAGCGACTTCAGCAGGTCGACGGCGAGCGTGCGGTGCGAACTGCTCTTGAGTACGCCGATGTTGTTGCCGCCCGCGAAGGCGGGCGCGATGGACCCCTCGGCCACGCCGGGCAGCGGGACCACGGCGTACTTGCCCTTGACGGTGCCGGCCTCGACCGCCGCGTGGCTGAAGTCGCCGCCGATCGCCATGGCCGCCTTGCCGGAGGCGAACGCGGTGACGGTGGCGTTGCCGCCCATGGAGGCGCACTTGGCGGCCGGGCAGTTGGCGTCGCCGAAGAGCGAGGCGTAGGCCTCGATGCCCTTGCGCGCCTTGTCGCTGTTGATGGCCGCCTTGTACGTACCGCCGCTCTCCCCGGCCAGTTCGCCGCCGTTCGCCCAGATGAACGGCATCGCCCCGTAGGTGTACGCGCCGCCGACCGCGAGGCCGTAGAGGTCCGGCTTCGCCTTGTGGATCTTCTTGGCGGTGGAGATCAGCTCCGCCTGGGACTTGGGGGCGTCGATGCCGAGGTCCTCGAAGACGTCGGTGCGGTAGTAGAGCGCGCGTACGCCGACGAAGAGCGGGGCTCCGTACACCTTGCCGCCGACGGTGACGGACTGCCTGGCCGTCGGGTCGGTGTCCTTGGCCTCGTCCCAGGCGGCGAACTCCTCGCTGACATCGGCCAGTCCGCCGTCCTTCACGTATCCGGCGGTGTCGGTGTTGCCGTACTCGATGAGGTCCGGGGCGCTCTTGGGGTCGTTGAAGGCCGCCTTGATCCGCTGGGCGCGGGTGTCGACGGGTATGTACTCGATCTCGACCTTCGCGTCCTTGTGGCTCTTCCTGAAGTCGGCCACGGCCGCGTCGACGACCTGCTCCTTGGGCTTGTTGCCGACCTCCTGGAACAGCCAGACGCGCAGCGTGCCGGACTTCTCGTCCCCCTTGGCGCTGGTGTCGGAGGTCTGCGGCGCACAGGCGGTGGCGGTGAGGCCCGCCAGTACAAGTGCCGCGGCCGGGGCGGCGATTCGGGCAGATAGCTTCATCCGGAACCCCTACAGATCGGTCGTTGCATCATGCGCAACGCGCGTTTCGTTCTGCACAACTGGCAGGAGGGTAGGTCCGGACCTGAGCGCCGACAAGTGGTCTCTACCACTCTGTGACCCACGGGTGCAGCCCGTGCAACGAGAAGCACCTCACAGAGCCCTTTCCGGACACCCGCCGGGCATGCGAAAGCCCCCGGGGCGCGCATCTCTGCACACCCCGGGGGCCAGGAACCGGAGGGTCACATCCGGCTGCGGACTACTTCTTGTCCTTGCCGCCCTTGCCCTTGTCCTTGTCGCCGCCGGCGCCCATGGACTCGTAGATCTCCTTGCACATGGGGCAGACCGGATACTTCTTGGGGTCGCGCCCCGGCACCCAGACCTTGCCGCACAGTGCCACCACGGGAGTGCCCTCCAGGGCACTCGCCATGATCTTGTCCTTCTGGACGTAATGGGCGTAGCGCTCGTGGTCGCCGTCGCCGTTCGACACCTGTGGGGTCGGCTCTACGAGGGTCCCCGTACCTGCCCCGCGATCGGGCTCAAGAGTGCTCATAACCGCCAAGGGTACTGAAAGCCGCGGGTGTCAGTTCAGCGAAGGGTCGTCCGGATACGTCGCGATCATCGCCAGTTCGCTGCGCTGGCGGCGCAGGACCGCCCGCCAGAGCTTCTCCGGGCGCGGCGAGGAGACATCCCCGGGCTCCGACTCGACCACGTACCAGGCGCCGCCCGTCAGCTCGCTCTCCAGTTGACCGGGGCCCCATCCGGCGTACCCGGCGAAGATCCGCAGCGAGCCCAGCGCCGCGGCCAGCAGCTCCGGCGGGGCCTCCAGGTCCACCAGGCCGATCGCCCCGTGCACCCGGCGCCAGCCGAGGGGGCCCTCGTCGCCGGGGATCACCGCCACGCCGAGGGCGGAGTCCAGCGACACCGGGCCGCCCTGGAAGACCACGTCCGGCTCACCGGTCAGACCGGCCCAGGACGCGAGGATGTCACCGACACCGACGGGCGTCGGCCGGTTCAGGACCACGCCGAGTGAGCCCTCCTCGTCGTGGTCGAGAAGAAGCACCACCGCCCGGTCGAAATTCGGGTCCGCCAGGGCGGGTGTGGCCACGAGCAATCGCCCTGTGAGGGAGGACACCTCGGTCATGACAGGAATGATCCCGCATGTTCGCCCCCCGCGGGCACCGGATGGCGCGGCCACCCACCCGCGGCGAGCGAGCGCAGCTCAGGGCGCACTGATGCACAAGGAGCGCACTGCGCGGCGGCCGTTGCGGACGGTGACCCTCCGCAACATTCGGCGAGCGGAACGTGTTGTGGCGGATTCATGACGTTCGTACACCCCCCTTCGCCTTACGGAAGGGGGGTAGGAGGCCATTACCCTTTTCGTTGGCCCCCCGCCCGACCACTCCGGAACGCGAGATACATGACCGGCACAGACGATGTCCTGCTTGTCCACGGCGGCACCCCGCTGGAGGGCGAGATCCGCGTCCGAGGCGCCAAGAACCTGGTGCCGAAGGCAATGGTCGCCGCGCTGCTCGGCAGCGGGCCCAGCCGACTCCGCAATGTGCCCGACATCCGTGATGTACGGGTGGTCCGGGGACTGCTGCAGCTCCATGGCGTGACCGTGCGTCCCGGTGATGAACCGGGCGAACTGATTCTCGATCCGTCGCACGTCGAGAGCGCGAACGTCGCCGACATCGACGCCCACGCCGGCTCGTCGCGCATCCCGATCCTCTTCTGCGGCCCGCTGCTGCACCGGCTGGGCCATGCCTTCATCCCGGGCCTCGGCGGCTGTGACATCGGCGGCCGGCCGATCGACTTCCACTTCGAGGTGCTGCGCCAGTTCGGCGCGACCATCGAGAAGCGGGCGGACGGCCAGTATCTGGAGGCCCCGCAGCGACTGCGCGGCACGAAGATCCGGCTGCCGTACCCGTCGGTGGGCTCCACCGAGCAGGTGCTGCTGACGGCGGTGCTCGCCGAGGGCGTCACCGAGCTGTCCAACGCGGCCGTGGAGCCGGAGATCGAGGACCTCATCTGCGTACTGCAGAAGATGGGCGCGATCATCTCCATGGACACCGACCGGACGATCCGGATCACGGGTGTCGACAAGCTCGACGGCTATACGCACCGGGCGATCCCGGACCGCCTGGAGGCGGCCTCCTGGGCGTCCGCGGCGCTGGCGACCGAGGGCAACATCTATGTGCGCGGCGCCCAGCAGCGCTCGATGATGACCTTCCTCAACACCTTCCGCCGGGTCGGCGGTGCCTTCGAGATCGACGACGAGGGCATCCGCTTCTGGCACCCCGGCGGCGCGCTGAACGCCATCGCGCTGGAGACCGATGTGCACCCCGGCTTCCAGACCGACTGGCAGCAGCCCCTGGTGGTGGCGCTGACGCAGGCCGCGGGCCTGTCCATCGTCCACGAGACGGTGTACGAGTCCCGGCTCGGCTTCACCTCCGCACTCAACCAGATGGGTGCGCACATCCAGCTCTACCGCGAATGCCTGGGCGGCTCAGACTGCCGCTTCGGCCAGCGCAACTTCCTCCACTCCGCGGTCGTCTCCGGGCCGACGAAGCTCCAGGGCGCGGATCTGGTCATCCCTGACCTGCGTGGCGGTTTCTCGTACCTGATCGCCGCGCTGGCGGCCCAGGGCACGTCGCGGGTGCACGGCATCGACCTGATCAACCGCGGCTACGAGAACTTCATGGACAAGCTCGAAAAGCTCGGCGCGAAGGTCGAACTGCCCGGCGGCTCGCTCGTCTGACGGCCGGCCACGGCCGCCCGTACCGTGCTGCCGCACACCGCACGGCAAGGTCCGCCCGTACGTTCGCAGGCGAACAGCCCGCCGCCCCGGCCCCGTCACTCGGGACCGGGGCGGCGGGCTGTTCGCCGTGCGCCGCGGCTCGTGCGGCGCTTCGGGCCGCCCGAGCCGTACGGCGCCGAGGCGGTCACGGGCCCATGGGGCCTACAGGGCCGCTGGGCGCCCGTACAGGCCCGTACAGGCCAATGCCGCGCCCCGAGCCCGTCCGGCCCCGCCGCGCGGGACGGAGGGCCCCTATGGGCGCCGCGCACCCCGCGGCCACTCCGAGGACACCCCGCGGCCACTTCACGGCACGGCGAAGGGCGGCCACCCCAGGTCGGGGGTGGCCGCCCTTCTCGTGTCCGGGGCCCGCCGTCCGAGACGGGCCGTAGGAGACTTACTTGCCCTTGGCGGCTTCCTTGAGCTTGGAGCCCGCGGAGACCTTCACGCTGTAGCCGGCCGGGATGTTGATCGGGTCGCCGGTCTGCGGGTTACGAGCGGTGCGAGCGGCACGGTGGGTGCGCTCGAAGGTCAGGAAGCCGGGGATGGTGACCTTCTCGTCGCCCTTGGCGACGATCTCACCGACGGTCTCGGCGAGCGCGGCCAGCACGGCGTCGGCGTCCTTGCGAGTCACCTCGGCGCGGTCGGCCAGGGCGGCCACCAGCTCACTGCGGTTCATGTTGTTACTCCCGTGTTCTTCTTGCCTGTGAGGCGTGAGATCGAAGCCGATGCTGCCAGGGCCCTCTGACAGTCCCCGGACCCGGGTCTGATGTCAGACCCTCGCGCCCGATTACGCATCCTGCCCCCACCTGCGGCGGGAAAGCCAATCCGGAACCCTCCGGGGTCACACGAAAGCCGCCACGGTTTGCTCGTGGTGACGTTCCGTCGACTGGCCTGAGCAGTCCGCAGCGGATGCCGGGCCGTGCGGGGCCCGCTGCCCGCCCACCCTAAAGGGACGTTTGGGGCGCCGCGACCCACGACGCGCCGTACGACGGCCCGCGTGAGGTACGGCACGTTCCGCGGGGACCGTGGCCGGCACCCGCGGAACGCCTCTGTCATGCCAGGGTGGACGGGGCCGCCCCGTCGGCCCCCGCGGCCTTCGCGGCGGCCCGGACGGCTCCCGCGACGGCTCCCGCGACCTTGTCGTTGAAGACCGACGGGATGATGTAGTTCGCGTTCACCTCGTCCTCCGCGACGACATCGGCGAGGGCACCGGCCGCCGCGAGCATCATCTCCGTGTTGACGGTGCGGGACTGAGCGTCCAGCAGACCGCGGAAGACGCCCGGGAAGACCAGCACGTTGTTGATCTGGTTGGGGAAGTCGGAACGGCCGGTGGCCACGACCGCCGCCGTCTGACGGGCGATCGCGGGGTCCACCTCGGGGTCCGGGTTCGCGAGCGCGAACACGATCGCGCCGTCCGCCATCGCCGCGACATCGTCGCCGTTCAGGACGTTGGGGGCGGAGACGCCGATGAAGACGTCGGCGCCGACGACGGCCTCCTTGAGGGTGCCGGTGACGCCCTCGGGGTTGGTGTTGTCGGCGATCCAGCGCAGCGGCGAGTCGGGGTCGGCGGAGACCAGGTCCTCGCGGCCCGCGTGCACCACGCCGTGGATGTCGGCGACGACCGCGTGCTTGACGCCCGCGGCGATGAGCAGCTTCAGGATGGCCGTACCGGCGGCTCCGGCACCGGACATGACGACCCGTACGTCCCCGATCCCCTTGCCCACCACACGCAGCGCGTTGGTCAGCGCGGCCAGGACGACGATCGCGGTGCCGTGCTGGTCGTCGTGGAAGACCGGGATGTCCAGGGCCTCGCGCAGCCGCGCCTCGATCTCGAAGCAGCGGGGTGCGGAGATGTCCTCCAGATTGATGCCCGCGAAGCCCGGGGCGATCGCCTTGACGATCTCGACGATGGCGTCGGTGTCCTGGGTGTCCAGGCAGATCGGCCAGGCGTCGATACCGGCGAAGCGCTTGAAGAGGGCCGCCTTGCCCTCCATGACCGGCAGCGCGGCCATCGGGCCGATGTTGCCGAGGCCCAGCACCGCGGAGCCGTCCGTCACAACTGCGACGGAGTTGCGCTTGATGGTGAGGCGGCGGGCGTCCTCGGGGTTCTCGGCGATCGCCATGCACACCCGGGCGACACCGGGGGTGTAGATCATCGAGAGGTCGTCACGGTTGCGGATGGGGTGCTTCGACTGCATCTCGATCTTGCCGCCGAGGTGCATCAGGAACGTACGGTCGGAGACCTTGCCCAGCACGACACCCTCGATGTCGCGCAGACCTTCGACGATCTC
The DNA here is from genome assembly GCF_035917275.1 of Streptomyces sp. NBC_01237. Classification (NCBI taxonomy): domain Bacteria; kingdom Bacillati; phylum Actinomycetota; class Actinomycetes; order Kitasatosporales; family Streptomycetaceae; genus Streptomyces; species Streptomyces sp. NBC_01237. The sequence continues at coordinate 3,285,691 of NZ_CP108508.1, forward strand.
GTCCGCGTGCGAGGTGGAGGAGGCTGCGATGGTGACGTCGATCCGCAGCTTCTCGTGGCCGGAAGCGGTCACGTCGAGGCCGGTGACAGACCCCCCGGAGGACTCCACGGCCGTGGTGAGCTGGGAGACTGCTGTGCCGCTCGCGGGCACCTCCAGCCTGACCGTCATCGAGTACGAGACGCTGGGCGCCGTTGCCATGGCCGAGTCCTTCGCTTTCCTTAGCTTCATTGCTACGCGGCCGGGGCAGTCGCCCCGTACACGCTTCCCGATCGTCGCACCTACTGACTGGTAGCCGGTAATGACTGCCACGTTTCGGAAAGTTTTTTCCACCATACGAGAAGTAACCCTCCCGGCGGAACCCCCAGCCGCCTCCCGCACAGGGTCCGGCCGCTCCCCAACAAGAACAGGCCCGCGTCACCATCAGGTGACGCGGGCCTGTCTTCTTCAGTTAGGTGGCACCGACCCGCCATGCTCGCCTCGCGGCAAGTGGTCGCTCGAAGCGACGAAGGTTGGGCCCGGGGGCTTGGATCGAGCCGGTGCCAACACCAGGCTAACAAACACCCCCGAGAAGTGATTCCTTCACGACGGGTTGACCCGAAATCGAATCGTCCCCCGGCCCGCCCGTCCGTCGGCCTCAGTCCCTCAGCAGGTCCGGAACACCGTCCTCGTCCGGCATGTCCCGCTCCCCCGACACCACCGTGAGCTGCTGCGTCGCCCGGGTCAGCGCCACGTACAGCACCCGCAGCCCGGCCGGGGACTCGTCGGCGATCTCCGCGGGGGAGACGACGACCGTGGCGTCGTACTCCAGGCCCTTCGCCTCCAGGCTCCCCAGCGCCACCACCCGCTCCCCCAACTCCGCGAGCCAGGTACGGGCCTGGGCGCGGCGGTTCATCGCCACCACCACGCCGACCGTCCCGTCCACCTCGGCGAGCAGCCGCCGCGCCTCCTCGCGGACGGTGGCGGCCAGGTCGCCGTCCCGCACGGTCTCGAAGCGCGGCTTCACACCGGTCGAACGCACCGCCGAAGGAGACTCCGTCCCCGGCATCGCGAGCGCCAGCACCTTCGACGCGAGTTCGGCGATCTCGGCCGGGTTGCGGTAGTTGACGGTGAGGGTGAAGCGACGGCGCGGCCGGCTGCCGAGCGCCTCGTCGCGGGCCGCCGCCGCCTCGTCCGGGTCGGACCAGGAGGACTGGGCCGGGTCGCCGACGATCGTCCAGGTGGCGTGCCGGCCCCGGCGGCCGACCATCCGCCACTGCATGGGGGTCAGGTCCTGCGCCTCGTCGACGATGACATGCGCGTACTCGGTGCGCTCCGCCGCCAGCCGTTCGGCCCGCTCGCGCTGGGTCTCCTCACGCTGCGGCATCAGCTCCTCCAGCCCGGAAAGCTGGTCCAGTGGGTCGAACTCGCGCTTCTTCTTCGGCCGGTACGGGGTGCCGAGCAGCGCCTGGAGCTCGTCCAGGATCGCCACGTCGTGCACGGACAGGGGGCCCTGACCATCGGCGTCGAGCCGCTTCAGCGAACGGGCCACCCGCCGCACCTCCCCCTGGTTGAGCACCCGCCGCGCCCAGCGGCCGAGCCGCTTCTCGTCGGCCATCGCGGCGAGTACCCCGCGTGGGGTGAGCTCGGGCCACCAGGCGTTCAGGAACACCAGGAACGGGGTCTCCGTGGAGACGTCCTCGTCGAAGGAGGAACGCAGCTCCGCCGCGAGCTCCGGGTCGGTGTAGCGGCCCCGGCCCGAGGACTTGCTCCACAGGGCGTCCAGCAGCAGCTTGCGGGCGCGCGGGCGCAGCAGGTTGACCGGTGCGGTGCCGCCCAGAACGTTGTGCCGGATGCGCTGGAGCTCGTCGGCGTTCAGCTCGACCCGGGCACCGAAGGCGACCACCCGCAGCCGGGTCGGGGTGCCCTCGGGCTCCTGCGACGCCTCCTCGCCGAAGGCGAGCTGGCCCTCCTGGGGCGCGGAACGGGTGCCCGGTGTCTCCAGGGCCCCGCGTGCGGCCTTGCGCAGCACCTGGAGCATCCGGGAGGAGCCCTTGACGCGGGACACGGCCGGTTCGTCGTACGTCGTGGCCCCGGCGACGCCCGCCGCCTCGTCGGACAGCGAGCCGACCGCGCGGATCGCGACCTGGCCCTCCTCGCCGAGCGAGGGCAGCACCCCTTCGGTGTACGCGACCAGGAGCGGGGTCGGCGAGACGATCAGGATGCCGCCCGCGTACCTCCGCCGGTCCTGGTAGAGCAGGTACGCCGCCCGGTGCAGGGCGACCGCGGTCTTCCCGGTGCCCGGTCCGCCGGTGACCTCCGTGACGGAGGCGGCGGGAGCCCGGATCACCATGTCCTGCTCGGCCTGGATGGAGGAGACGATGTCGCGCATGGTGTGGCTGCGGGCCTGGCCGAGCGCGGCCATCAGGGCGCCGTCGCCGATCACCGGCAGCTTGTCGCCGTCCAGGAACGCGGTCAGCTCGGGCCGCATCAGGTCGTCCTCGACCCCGAGGACCCTGCGGCCCTTGGAGCGGATGACCCGGCGGCGTACCACCCGGCCCGGTTCCTTCGGGGTCGAGCGGTAGAACGGCGCGGCGGCCGGGGCCCGCCAGTCGATCACCAGGGGCGCGTAGTCGGAGTCCAGGACTCCGATACGGCCGATGTGCAGCGTCTCCGCGATATCGGCGGTGGCGTCCTCGCGGACGGCGTCGTCGGCCGGCTCGACGGAGGTGAACGCACCGTCCGGGCCGCGCTCACCGTCCTTGCCGAGCAGCAGATCGACCCGTCCGAAGAGGAAGTCCTCGAACTCGCTGTTCAGCCGGTTGAGGTGGACGCCCGCCCGGAAGACTTGGGCGTCCCGCTCGGCGAGCGCGCCGGGCGTGCCGACCTGCCCGCGTTTGACGGCGTCGTGCATGAGAAATTCCGCCTCGTGGATCTTCTCTTCGAGGCGGTGGTAAACCCGGTCCAGATGTTCCTGCTCGACTCCGATTTCCCGGTCCCGCAACGAATCGACAGCGGCATCCTGCGCGGCCACTGAGACCCCCTTCTGACGTGCACTGGGCAGCCGTCAACCTTATGCGACCCGGGGGCCCCGGCGCACCTGCCCTTCCGGTGCGTGTGGTGCTCAGGTGTCGATCTCCACCAGCCGCCGGCCGTCGAAGGTGCGCACCTCGAAGTGATCGATGTCCGCGCGGGCCATCGCCGCGCCCCCCTGCACATAGAGCGGGGCGGTCGCGGCACCGTACGGGGAGTCCCCGGTTCCGTACCCCTGTTCCGGTACGGACCATGAGGTGACGACCTCCTCCTCGCCCCTCCTGGAGACCGCGATCAGGGTGCACTTCCGCGGCCCCTCGACGTTCTTGAGCTCCAGGACCGTGCGGGTGCCCCACGCCATGGCCTCCATGCCGACCGTGGCGTCGACCTCGGTGGTGGGGTCGGTGGCCCGCACCTTCTCCATCCGGGCGGGGAAGGCGTCCTCGGCGGGGCCGGTGGGGTACGGGGTTCCCCGGGCGACGGACCCGCCGTCCGCACCGGCGCCCGCGGTGACCGCGACGGCGATCACCGGGCCGCCGACGATCAGGGCCGCTGCCGCCGCCACGAGATACCGGGCGCGGCGCCGCCGCGCCTTCCGCCCGCGGGCGACCTCGCCCAGCAGCCCGTCGAGCAGCCGGGGCCGGGGCTCCGGGGAGAGGCGCGGGAGGGGGCGGGCGCCGGAGACGTCGGTGGAGGCAGCGGCGGGCGCGCCGGCCAGCATCGCGAGCACGGGTTCCATTCCGGCGAACCCGTCGAGGCGGGCGGCGCACCGCGCGCACCCGGCCAGATGGGCTTCGAAGGCGCTCGCCCCGGCGTCGTCCAGGACGCCCAGGGCGTAGGCCGCCGCCGCGTCGTGTGCCGGCCCTTCGCCGGGCCGCGTGAAGAGGCCGGGGAGACCGGGGAGATCTGAGAGGTCCGGGAGGTCCGCGAGATCTGGGAGGTCAAAGTGGTCAGGGAGGTCAGGGAGGTCAGGGAGGTCCGGCCCGAACGGCTCCCCTTCGTGGTCGCTCATGCCGTGATCCCCCTTTCTTCGAGCGCGAGCTTCATCGAACGCAGTGCGTAGAACACCCGGGACCGCACGGTCCCGCCGGGGACACCGAGCACCTCGGCGGCCTCGTTGACCGTGCGGCCCCTGAAGTACGTCTCGACCAGCGCCTCCCGGTGGGCCGGTGTGAGGTCGTCGAGCGCGTCCGCCAGGGTCATCAGCCATAACGCCCGTTCGATCTCGTCCTTCGCGGGCATCTCCTCCAGCGGCGACGGCTCGACCTCGCGGGGCCGGGCCCGCCGGCTGCGGTGGCCGTCGATGACGATGCGCCGGGCGACCGTCACCAGCCACGGCCGGACGGAGCCGGTGGCCCGGTCGAGCCGGCCGGCGTTCTTCCAGGCGCGGATGAGCGTCTCCTGCACCACGTCCTCGGCCCGCTGCCGGTCACCGGCGACGAGGCGGAGCACGTACGCGAGCAGCGGCCCGGCGTGTTCGCGGTAGAGGGCCCGCATCAGCTCCTCGTCGGGGGCCCCGGAGCCCGCGGGCGGCTCACCGCGTCGCCGGGACCTGTGCGGACGGTCACCGGCCACGGCGGCATCCTCACGCACCCGTACCTCCCGGTCGAGACCCTGGACCAGCTCTTCGACCATCGGTACGGGGGCGGGCGCCGAAGTGTTCAATCCACGGCCGGGATTCCTCACGGGGCGTGCGGCCGACCGGGACCGCTCCCCCGGCGGGGCACCCCCGGCGCTCCACGGGCGGGGGTGCCCGTCACGCGTCGGTGCCGACCGCGGCCATCCTGCGCCGGTGCCTGGCGACCCGTTCCCGGTTGCCGCACACCTCGCTGGAGCACCAGCGCCGACGCCCGCCGCGCGAGGTGTCCAGATAGAGGCGGCGGCAGGCGTCCCCCTCGCACCGCCGCAGCGTCGCACGGGCCGCCGGGTCCGTCAGCAGCTCCACGGCGTCTCTGGCCACGGCCGCGAGCAGCGCCCCGCAGCCGGGCTCGGCGCTCAGCTTCCGTACGAGGGTGCCGCCGCTGCTCCGCACGGCCCGCACTCCGGGCGGCGCACCGGCCGCCAGCGCGTTGACCCGCGCCAGGGCCGCGTCGGCGCCGCGACCCGCGAGTTCGGCGGTCAGCAGCCGGTCGATGCCCGCCCTCAGCTGCTGGAAGCGCGTCACCCAGGTGCCGTCCAGGGCGGTCAGCGCGGTCCCCTCCGGCACCAGCCGGGCGGCCACCAGCCACTCGGCGAGCCGCTCGGGGCCGGCGAGTTGTTCGCCCACACCGGACGTGGTGTACCCGGTCGCCACCAGATCGAGGCAGAGCCGGCCGGAGTCGAACCGCCAGCGGTTCGCGCCCATGCCCGTCGCCATGAGCCTGTCACCGCCTTCAGGTCACCGGTCGCCGTCGGGATGCCACCCCCAGAGTGCCCGTACTCGGGCCGGGCCGGAACCCCTGCCACCACGCGGGTACGGCGGGGATCAGAGCTGCGGCGGGCCGTCGTGCAGAATCCGCTGGAACAGCCGGTGGTCGCGCCACTGGCCGTTGATGTGGAGATAGCGCGGGGCGGTGCCGAACTGCTCGAAGCCGCACTTGGCGAGGACCCGCTGCGAGGCCGTGTTGTCGAGCATCGTTCCGGCCTCGATCCGGTGCAGCCCGAGCTCGTCCCGGGCGGCGTCGCAGACGGCGCGGACGGCGGAGGTGGCCAGGCCCCGGCCCGCCCGGTCGACGTCGACCCAGTAGCCGAGGGCCGCGCTGCGGAAGGGCCCGAGGACGATGCCGGTGAGCGTGAGGGCGCCGATCACCCGGTCCTCCCCGTCGGCCAGGACCCAGGGCATGGCGTGCCTGGCGTCCCGCTCCGCCAGCAGTCCGGCGAGACGTTCGGCCTGGCCCCGGGGCGTGTAGAAGGACTCGTGGCGAATCGGCTCCCAAGGGCTCATGTAGGCACGGCTGCGGGTGAGCGCGGCGGCGCAGGATTCGGCGTCGGTGAGCGCGGCGGGCCGCAGGATCACGTCCTGAGCGAGGGAGTGGGTGGCGTTCATCATTCGATCACGCTATCTCCCCTTGTGTGCCCCCGACATCTCCCCTTGTGTACCCCCGGCCTACCCCGCGTGCGTGGTGTCCGCCGACGGGTCCAACGCCAGCCGGTAACCGCGCTTGACGACGGTCTGGATCAGCCGGGGTACGCCGAGCGCAGTGCGCAGTCTGGCGATCGCCGTCTCCACCGCGTGTTCGTCGGAGCCGCTGCCGGGCAGCGCCCGCAGCAGGTCGGCACGGGCCACCACCCAGCCCGGCCGGCGGGCCAGCGCATGCAGCAGGGCCATGCCCGCGGGCGGCACCGGGCACAGTTCGCCGTCGACGAGCACCGCGTGCCCGCGGATCTCGACGCGGTGTCCGGCGACCGGCAACGTATGCACGGTGGAGGGGAGTTGAGCGCAGAGCAGCTGGACGAGCGGGCCGAGCCGGAAGCGCTCCGGCTGGTGGGTGCCGATGCCCCGGGCCTGTAGCGGGAGCGCGGTGACCGGGCCGACGCAGGCCACCAGGACATCGTCGTGCAGGGCGCCCAGGATCTCCGGGAACAGGCCGCGGGTCTCGGCGCGGTTCAGGAACGAGGCGGCGGCGGGTGCACTGGTGAAGGTGATCGCGTCCAGGCCCCGGGCGACGGTGACATCGAGCATCCGGTCGAGCGGGGCGATGTCCTCCGGCGGCATCCAGCGGTATACGGGTACGCCGACGACTTCGGCGCCCCCCGCCCGGAGCGACTCGATGAATCCGGGCAGCGGTTCGCCGTGCAGCTGGAGGGCGATGCGGCGGCCCTCGACGCCCTCGCCGAGGAGCCGGTCGAGCACTTCGGCCAACGATTCCGAGCCGGGCGACCATGCCTCGGTCAGCCCGGCCGCCCGGATGGCGCCCTTGACCTTCGGGCCGCGGGCCAGCAGTTCGGTCCCCCGCAGCATGTCCAGGAGCCGGTCCCCCAGGCCCCAGCCGTCGGCGGCCTCCACCCAGCCCCGGAAGCCGATCGCGGTGGTGGCGATCACGACATCGGGGGCGTGCTCGACGAGTTCCCCGGTGGCGGCCCGGAGTTCGCTGTCGTCCGCGAGCGGCAGGATCCGCAGCGCGGGGGCGTGCAGGACAGCGGCACCCCTGCGCCGGAGGAGGGTGCCGAGCTCTTCCGCACGACGGGCGGCGGTCACCCCGACCGTGAATCCCGCGAGGGGTCCGTGCGTTGCGTCGTCGTCCTGCATGGCGTGATACCCGGCTCTCGTGGTCCCGCTGGTGCTCGGTGGTGCGGAGGGCCGAGACTGCCAACCCCGCGTGTCAGCTTCGGTTCGCCCGTATTTCCCGGCCGTTACGTCGCTCGACGCCCAGGAGTCATCCTCACACCTCCACGGCGCCGTGCCGGGGCTTCGCGGACACGGCTGCGGCGCGACGAAGGTATACCGCCCGGTGGGGGTGTGCCGCCTCAGCGCCCGGTGGCCGACGGGGGTTCGCGCATCAGCGCCGCGTCGCCCTCGGGCAGCCAGGAGCCGGGGGGCCGCTCCATCCACCCCTCCGACGCGGCGAGTCGACCGGCCGCCGCCCGCAGGGCGTCCAGTCCCGGATGACGCAGACCCTCGCGCCAGACCATCATCAGCGGTGAGAGCGGCACGGGAGCGACGAGCGGGCGCAGCACGGTGCCCGGCAGGGGCGGGAAGCCGACGACCGCGAGTACGGGGTTCCCCGTCTTGGCCATCACCCGTTGGAATTCGGCCACCCCGACGGCGAGCGGGGCGGGCGGCGCCAACTCGATGCCGTACTCGCCGAACAGCAGGGCGGCCAGGGCGGTCCACTCCCGGGTGCGTTCATTGCCGGCCCCCGCGTAGACGGTCTCCCCGCCCAGGTCGTCCAGCGCGACGGTTTCCCGCGCGGCCAGGGGGTGGGCGACGGGCAGCAGGACGGCCATCGGCTCGTACCGCACGGGCTGTACCCGGAGCCGGGCCCGCACCGCGGGATCGAGCCCGGCGGCCCGCCCGAACGAGACGTCGAGCCGTCCGGCGAGGATCTCGTCGGCCGCCCGGGTCAGCCCCGACTCGAAGCGCGCCATCAGCTCGCACGCCGGAGCGAGATCCCGCGCACGGGCCAGGACCCTGGCCGCGGTCATCCCGTCGGTGTTCAGATCGACGAGCAGCGGCCGGGCGGCCGGATCGGCGAAGGCGGCGGCGAGTTCCGCGTGCGCGTCGAGGACCCGCCGGGCGTACGGGAGCAGCCGTTCGCCGTCCGGGGTGAGCGAGACCCGGCGGGTGGTCCGGACGAACAGCTCCGCACCGAGTTCGCGCTCCAGGCGTCGGATGTCCCGGCTCAGCGCCTGCTGGGCGAGGAAGAGCCGGGCCGCGGCCCGGGTGAAGTGCAGCTCCTCCGCGACGGCGAGGAACGCGCGCAGGAGCCGGGGGTCGGTGTCGGGGACGCTCACCCCGCAGAATTTACAACACGGGTGCGTGAATGGGTACGGAGAAGGTGTTGGACCGTACGGACCGGGCGCCCTGAGGCTTGAGCCATGCCGATGCCCTCCGCCTCCCCCGACCGACCCGCCACCGGCCCGCTCCTCACCGTCTGCGGCGACCTGCTGATCATCGCCCCGCGGAATCCGGTGGCGCCGGCCCGGTCCGGGGCGAAGGCCGTAACCGGCCCTCCCGAGGCGGAGGCCGACCCGCTCCGCTCGGAGGCGGAAACCGTCCCGGTCCCTCCCGCGGCGGAAACCGTCGGACAACGGCCGCCCGGCGCGAAAGCCCACGCGAAGCTCCCTCCCACGGCCAACCCCTATCGCCGCCTGCTCGCCACCCCCGGCGCGCGGGCCTTCACCGCGGGCAACCTCATCGCCCGGCTGCCCCAGGGCATGTTCAGCGTCAGCGCGGTCATCATGATCGCCGGGTCACGCGATTCGTACGCCCTGGCCGGGGCCGTCACCGCGACCGGCCTGGCCGCGACGGCGGTGGTCGCCCCCTGGACGGCACGGCTCGTGGACCGCCACGGGCAGGCCCGGATCGCCGTGCCCGCCACCGCGATCGCCGTGCTCGGGTCCGTGGCCCTCCTGCTCTGCGTGCACTACGACGCCCCCGCCTGGACGCTCTTCGCCGCGTACGCCGCGACCGCGACCACCCCGAACACCGGCGGCATGTCCCGGGCCCGCTGGGCGCATCTGCACCGGGGCGATCCGGGCGCCCTGCACACCGCGAACTCCTTCGAGCAGTCCGTCGACGAACTCTGCTACATGCTCGGCCCGGTCGTCGCCGCGTTCCTGTGCGCGGGGCTGTTCCCCGAGGCCGGCACGCTCGTCGGCGCGATCCTGCTGATGACCGGCATGCTGGTCTTCGCCGCCCAGCGCTCGACCGAACCGCCGGTCGCCCCCCGTACCCACGCGGCCTCTCCCCTCCGTACCCCCGGCATGCCCGCCCTGCTCAGCGTCTTCCTCGCCACGGGGGCGGTGTTCGGAACCATGGAGGTCGTCTCGATCGCGCACGCCGGAGGCGCGATCCTCGCCCTTCAGGCGGGCGGTTCGTGCGTGGCGGGGCTGCTGTACGGGTCGCTGCGGCCCGCCGCGAACGTCGGGCGCCGGCTGCTGTTCTGCCTCGCGGGCATGACGGCGCTGATGTCGCTGCCGCTGCTGGCCGCCTCCACCACCGATTCCCTGACCGTGCTCGCCCTCTGTCTGCTGCTGGCGGGCGCGGCGACGGCGCCCACCATGGTCACCGGCATGACGGTGGTCCAGCGCCTGACACCCGCAGGACAGCTGAACGAGGGCATGACGCTCGCGGTCACCGCGCTGCTGGGCGGGATCGGGGCGGGGGCGGCGGCCGGCGGCTGGCTGGTGGAGCACGCCGGGACGGTGACCGGCTACGCGGCACCGATGTGCGCGGCGGGGCTGGCCCTGGTCATCGCGGCGGCGACGGCCGCTCGGCGCACCCGCCGAGCGGCATGACCGGCGGGCCGCGCGAGAGCGGCCCTCGATGACCTGCCCGCGCCGCAGGGCAGGAAAAAACCTCCGCCCCGCGAGTGAACTCGCGGGGCGGAGGCTTACATGGGGTGGTGGAGATGGCGGGAATCGAACCCGCGTCCAACGGTGCAGAACCAGGGCTTCTCCGAGTGCAGTTCGCTGCGCTTTTCTCGGCCCCGGAGGTCACACGAACAAGCCTCCGACAGGCCCAGTCACTGTTTGATTTCCTTCTACGCCCCGCGACCGGGCTTAGAAGTTTAGATCCCTAGTTGATGCCAGGATCCGGGTCGGGATCACCCCCGGGCTGACACTCCGCAGAGTCTTCGCTAGCTGCTAATTAGGCAGCGAGGGCGAAGGCGGAGGAATCGCGCTTGGAATTGGCGATTATTGTTTGCGACATATGGTTTACGAGATCATTGCCGCTTCCTCGACTCGCTTCCCCTGCTTCGACATCCGCTGTCGAAACCGATCATCCCCATGTTGATTTTTCAAACGCGCACCCGCTGTGAGGTGCACGGCCCATCGTACGTGACCAACGCCGGGCGATGCCAGCGTATTCCTGCTCAGGCGCTCCGCTGACGCCTGCGGACCGCCGCGATCGCACGGTTCGTCTCCCTCGTGTCCTGCTTCTCGCGCAGCGTCTGACGCTTGTCGAACTCCTTCTTGCCCTTCGCGAGCGCGATCTCGACCTTCACCCGGCCGTCCTTGAAGTACAGGGCGAGGGGCACGATGGTGTGGCCCGTCTCCTGGGACTTCGACTCCAGCTTGTCGATCTCGGCCCGGTGCAGCAGCAGCTTGCGCTTGCGCTTGGCCGTGTGGTTGGTCCAGGTGCCCTGGACGTACTCGGGGACGTGGATGTTGTGCAGCCACGCCTCGTGGCCGTCGATCTGGACGAACCCGTCGACCAGCGAGGCCCGGCCCATCCGCAGGGACTTGACCTCGGTGCCCATGAGGACGAGCCCGCACTCGTAGGTGTCGAGGATGTGGTAGTCGTGCCGCGCCTTCTTGTTCTGCGCGATCATCTTGCGCCCGGTGTCTTTTTCCTTGGCCATAGTGCGGTCATTTTCGCACTACGACCCGCCCCCGAGGCCACTCAATACTGTCTCGGCCCGTTCCTGGGCCCGTGCGTCGACCACGACGTCCGGTGTGATGCCCCGGCCGTCGACGTTGCGGCCCCCCGGTGTGCGGTAGTGCCCGACGGTCAGCTCGGCCACCGAACCCCCCGGAAGCTTGCTCGGCATCTGCACGGAGCCCTTGCCGAAGGTGGGCGAGCCGACGGTGACGGCGCGCCCCCGGTCCTGGAGGGCGCCGGTCAGCAGCTCGGCCGCGCTCATCGTGCCCCCGTCGACGAGAACCACGACGGGCCGGGCCGTATCGCCGCCGTTCTCGGCGTACAGGGCACGCTGGTCGCCGTGCACGTCGTACGTGGCGACCAGCCCGCCGTCCAGGAAGGCGGAGGCGGCGTCGGCCGCCTCGGTGACCAGGCCGCCGGAATTGGCGCGCAGGTCCAGCAGGATCCCGGCGTCGCCCGGTGCGGCGCGTACCGCGTCACGGACCTCGCCGCCGGCCCCCTTGGTGAAGGCGGCGACCTTGATCAGGACCGCCGACGAGGGCTCGTCGCCCAGGCGCCGGACGGTGACCGCCTCGGTGGTGAGCCGGGCCCGGCTCAGGGTCGTGGTCCAGGCGCGCCCGCCCCGTTCGAGGCCGAGGACCACGGTGCTGCCCTCGGCCGCTCCCGTACCGTCCCCGCGCAGCAGGGCGACGACCTCGGCGACGGGACGCTCGGCGACCCGGCCGCCGTCGACCGTACGCAGCAGGTCACCCCTGCGGATACCGGCCCGGTCCGCGGGGCTGCCGCTCTGCACCCGGGCCACGGCGACCCTGCCGCCGGAGGTGCGCCGGGCGGAGAGCCCGACACCCGTGTACGAGCCGTCGAGGGCCTGCTCGAACTCCTCGTACTCCCGCTCGTCGTACACCGCGCCCCAGCGGTCCCCGCTGCGGCTGACGGCTTCCTCGGCCGCGGCGGTGCCGGACTTCCCGTCGGCCTCGGCGTCGGCCGCGGCGTCCTCGATCTCGGCGCGGTCGACGGGGGCGAAGGTGGAGGCGATGGAGCGGGCCTGGATGTCCGGGCCCTGTTCCTCGTCGTACGGCAGGGACCCGGTGGCCGCGGCCGTGGCGAGGACGCATCCGAAGACCAAAGTCAGAGCCGCCCCGCGGCAGAGACCGCGGGGCCCGAAGCGGTGCGTGGGGCCTGACATGGCGTCGAGTCTAGGACAAGCCCCCTGTGGCGCACGGCTACTCGGCCGCACGCCCCAGGGGGCGCATGTCACACCTTGAGGTACTTGCGGAGCGCGAACAGCGCGGCAACGGCGGGCATCAGCAGCCCGATCGCGAGGACGAGCGGCAGCTTGGTCAGGACCGCGTCCCAGCCGATGAAGTCGATCAGGTTCAGCTTGTCCTTGAGTGCCAGTCCGCCGTCGATCAGGAAGTAACGGCCGCCGAGCAGCATGGCGCAGGCGAGCAGACCGCCGATCAGGCCGGCGACGGCCGCCTCCATGATGAACGGCATCTGGATGTAGAAGCCGGAGGCGCCGACGAGCCGCATGATGCCCGTCTCACGTCTGCGGCTGAACGCCGAGACCCGGACGGTGTTGACGATCAGGATCAGCGCGATGACCAGCATCAGCACCATCACGTATATCGCGACGACGTTCATGCCGTTCATCAGCCCGAAGAGGTTGTCCAGGATGCTGCGTTGGTCCTGGACGGACTGCACCCCGTCCCGTCCCGCGAAGGCCGTGGCGACGACCTTGTACTTCTTCGGGTCGTCGAGCTTGACCCGGAACGACTCCTGCATCTGGTCGGGCGTGATGTTGCCCGCCATCGGCGAGTCGCCGAACTGCTCCTGGTAGTGCTTGTACGCCTCGTCGACCGTCTCGAAGCTGACCTTCTGGACAGCGTCCATCTCTTCGAGATCGGACTTGATCTCCTTCTTCTGCTGCGGAGTGACGGCACCCTTGGCGCACTTGGGTACGTCCTTGGCGTCGCTCTTGTTGCAGAGGAAGATCGAGACGTTGACCTTGTCGTACCAGTAGTCCTTCATCGTGCTGACCTGCTCGCGCATGAGCAGCGCGCCGCCGAACAGGGCGAGCGAGAGGGCGACGGAGACCACGACCGCGAAGGTCATCGTGAGGTTGCGACGAAGACCGACGCCGATCTCCGACAGGACGAACTGGGCGCGCATGGCGTCCTTTCAGTACTCGATGCTCGGAGGGCGGGCCCTCTTCAGTGCTGGTATCCGTACACGCCGCGTGCCTGGTCGCGTACGAGACGGCCCTGCTCGAGCTCGATGACGCGCTTGCGCATCTGGTCGACGATGTTCTGGTCGTGCGTCGCCATGATCACAGTGGTGCCGGTCCGGTTGATCCGGTCCAGCAGCTTCATGATGCCGACGGAGGTCTGCGGGTCGAGGTTGCCGGTCGGCTCGTCCGCGATCAGCAGCATGGGGCGGTTGACGAAGGCCCTCGCGATCGCCACGCGCTGCTGCTCACCACCGGAGAGCTCACCGGGCATCCGGTCCTCCTTGCCGCCGAGACCGACGAGGTCGAGGACCTGGGGCACCGCCTTGCGGATCTCACCGCGCGGCTTGCCGATGACCTCCTGAGCGAAGGCCACGTTCTCGGCGACGGTCTTGTTGGGCAGGAGCCGGAAGTCCTGGAAGACCGTGCCCAGCTGGCGGCGCATCTGCGGCACCTTCCAGTTGGACAGCCGCGCGAGATCCTTGCCGAGCACATGGACCATGCCCGTGCTGGCGCGCTCCTCGCGCAGGATCAGTCGCATGAAGGTCGACTTGCCGGAGCCGGAGGAGCCCACCAGGAAGACGAACTCGCCCTTCTCGATGTCGAGCGAGACATCGCGCAGAGCCGGACGGGTCTGCTTCGGGTAGGTCTTGGAGACGTTGTCGAATCGGATCACGGATGCACCACGGTCGGCCGGGAGTAGGTGTGCGTGACCATACGCGAACCGGGCTCACGCGTGCAGGCGGCGTCCGGCAATGGGTGATTTGTGGCAGAACCTCGGTCGGAACGAAACGGGTCGTGCCGGACCTTGTCCGGCGGGCCGCGCCGAAATCGGCGCGAGCTGGCACAGTGGTGGGGGGAACGGTTGCGTTTCCCGGACCGTTGTGCGGAGAGGAAGCAGAAAGCGGCTCCGCCGCGCGGGAGGAGGAAAGCGCATGACCTATGACCGACTGGTGTGCGCGAACTGCGCGGCGCCGGTGAACGAGGGACGCTGTCGCGTCTGCCGGGCCGTACGGCAGCAGCTGGAGGACGAGCAGGACCAGGGCCCGCTCGCCGGACTGAATCCGGCGATGCTGATCGCGCTGATGGTCATCCTGGTGGCGGCGCTCGCGCTGCTGGCGCACCAGGCCGCCTGACCCGTCCGGCGCCCCCTGACCGGCCGGGTACGCCCGCCGCGGGAGCCGGAGGGCCGATACGTCCACGTACGGGCCGCAGGACCGCCGCGTACGCCGAGAGGGCCCGGGAGGCTGTACACGGCCTCCCGGGCCCTCTCTGTGCGTGTACGGGCCTTTAGGCGACCGTACGACCGCCGCCGACCAGGCGCGGCAGCATACGGAAGCCGATGCCACCGGCGATCATCGTCGCGGCGCCGACCAGCAGGAACGTGGTCTCGGCCGCACCGGTCTCGGCGAGCTCGTCCTTGCCCTTGCCCTGCTCGACCGGCTGGTTGCCGACGCTGTCCGTGTCGGTGTTGTCGGCGCACTCGGCACCGTCGAGGTCCACCGTGCAGGTACCGGCGCCGTCGCCACCGGTGGTCGAGCCGGAGGTGGCGGAGCCGGAGGTGCCATTGCTGGAACCGCCGTTGTCGCCGCCGCCGTCGGTGGTGCCGCCGTCGTTGCCGGAACCGCCGTTGTTGCCCGAGCCACCGTTGTTGCCCGAGCCACCGTTGTTGCCGGAACCGCCGTTGTTGCCCGAGCCACCGTTGTTGCCCGAGCCACCGTTGTTGCCCGAGCCACCATCAGCACCACCGTCAGCACCGCCATCGGCGCCGCCATCGGCGCCACCGTCAGCACCGCCATCAGCGCCACCATCGGCACCGCCATCAGCACCGCCATCGGCACCGCCGTCAGCGCCACCATCGGCACCGCCATCAGCGCCACCGTCAGCACCGCCATCAGCACCGCCATCAGCGCCACCATCGGCACCGCCATCAGCGCCGCCGTCCGAGCCGCCGTCGGCACCGGCGTCAGCGCCGCCGATGGGGTTCTCACCGGACGTTCCGCCCTGGTCAGCACCGCCCGCCGGGTTCTCGTCGCCGTTCACCCCGGCCTTGGCGGTGATGCCGTCCTCGCCGTCAACACCGATCCCGATGCCGATGCCGACGGCCTGCGCCGCACCGGCCGCGGTCAGCGAGGCACCTGCGGCAATAACCGCACCAGCGGCTATCCGCGCGACGCGGATGCGCGTCTTCTTGGTCATCTGTTGCTACCCCCAGTAGCCGATCTCGTCAGTGGAGCAGCCATATGTGTGGGGCCACGGCCCTGCGGGGTTCGCTCTCGGGGCAGGGCCACATCGTGCCGTGGCCTCCCGCCCGCCCCCCGGTTCACACCCGTCCCAGACATACGCATGCTGCTCTAGCACCCTGGCCAGAGTTAAGGATTACGTCAAGGCCGTTCCGTGTAATACGCACCGTTATGGGGCTTCTTGACGGCTATTCGGAATCACGACTGTGACGCGTTGAGCACGACTTCCCCGCAACTGCGTGCGGTCCCGCATCACACGACTGAGCCCGGACAGCTGCCTGTCCGGGCTCGACCGACGTACGACCGGGGTTACTTCTCCCGCTGCTTGCGCCAGCGGATGCCGGCTTCCAGGAAGCCGTCGATCTCGCCGTTGAAGACCGCTTCCGGGTTGCCGATCTCGAAGTCCGTACGGAGGTCCTTCACCATCTGGTAGGGGTGCAGGACGTACGAACGCATCTGGTTGCCCCAGGAGTTGCCGCCGTCGCCCTTGAGGGCGTTCATCTTGGCCTGCTCCTCCTGGCGGCGGCGCTCAAGGAGCTTCGCCTGGAGGACGTTCATCGCGGAGGCCTTGTTCTGGATCTGCGAGCGCTCGTTCTGGCAGGAGACGACGATGCCGGTCGGCAGGTGCGTCAGGCGCACCGCGGAGTCGGTGGTGTTGACGCCCTGACCACCGGGGCCGGAGGAGCGGTACACGTCGACGCGCAGCTCCGACTCGTCGATCTCGATGTGGTCGGTCTGCTCGACGACGGGGAGCACCTCGACGCCCGCGAAGGACGTCTGGCGGCGGCCCTGGTTGTCGAAGGGCGAGATCCGGACCAGGCGGTGGGTGCCCTGCTCGACGGAGAGGGTGCCGTAGGCGTACGGCACCTGGACGGCGAAGGTGGTCGACTTGATGCCGGCCTCTTCGGCGTACGACGTCTCGTAGACCTCGGTCTTGTAGCCGTGCCGCTCGGCCCAGCGGATGTACATGCGCTGGAGCTTCTCGGCGAAGTCGGCGGCGTCCACGCCGCCCGCCTCGGCCCGGATGTTGACGAGGGCCTCACGGGCGTCGTACTCACCGGACAGAAGCGTGCGGACTTCCATCTCGTCCAGCGCCTTCTTGACGGACTCCAGCTCGGACTCGGCCTCGGCGAGGGCATCGGCGTCGCCCTCGTCCTCGGCGAGCTCGAAGAGGACTTCGAGGTCGTCGATGCGGCCGCGCAGGGTCTCGGCCTTGCGGACCTCGGCCTGGAGGTGCGAAAGCTTGCTGGTGATCTTCTGTGCCGCGTCCGGGTCGTCCCAGAGGGACGGCGCCGCCGCCTGCTCCTCGAGCGCGACGATGTCCGCCCTCAGCGCATCCAGGTCCAGGACGGCCTCGATCGACCCCATGGTCGAGGAGAGGGACTTCAGCTCTTCGGAAATATCGACGACTGCCACGGGTCCAGCGTAACGGCTGGGCGGATGAAGCTTGCCCTCACCCGGAACCCGGTCCCGGTGCGGTCCGGGTCCGGACCCGGTCCTGACCCGTCGCGAACCCGGTCCTGACCCGTGCCGGGCGGGGTGGCCGGACCGTGAGCGGGCTCCCGCGAACGCCCACGGAGGCTCCGGGGGCGGGGCCCGCACGGCCCGCGTCCCGGCGTCCCCGTGTACCGGCCCTACGGGGACGAGGGGGCCGAGTTCTTGGTGTCCTGGGGGGTCGCGCCGGCGTCGTCGCCGCCCGCCGCCAGCCAGCCGCCCACGGCGACGGCCGCGCACAGGGCGACCGCGGCGACGCCCAGGGTGATGCGGCGCTTGCGGACGGCAGCGGATTTGTTGCGGGCCGATCCGGGGCGGGGGCGGCCCGGCGCCCGGGGGGCTCGGGCCGTGCCCAGCGGGCCGCCGGCCAGCTCGTCGGGGGCCGGCACGCGCATGCTCGTGTGGGTGTCGCGGTTGGAGTCCGGCGCGGAGCCGGGGACCAGCGGGACGGCGCCGCGCCTGCGGGGCTCCTCGGCCGGTGTGTACTGCTGCTCGTCGTAGGCCAGCGCCTGGGGTTCCGTCTCCTCGGCGCCCGGCTCGTCCACGTCGAGCGGGGGTATCCCCGCCAGCAGCGGAAGCAGCTCGCGCAGCCGGTGCGCGAGCTCCGAGGCGCGCAGCCGGGAGGCCGGTGCCTTGGCCAGGCACTGGACCAGGAGCTGCCAGAGCTCCTCGGGGATACCGGGGAGCGGGACCACGGTCTCGGTCACATGACGGCGCAGGACCGCGCCGGGGTGGCCGCCCCCGAAGGGCGTGAACCCGGCGAGGAGCTCGTACAGCACCGTCGCGAGGGCGTAGATGTCCACGGCGGCGCGCGGCGGGAGTCCCTCGACGATCTCGGGGGCCAGATAGTCCGGCGTACCGATGATCTTGGTGGACTTGGTGCGGCTCGGGGTGTCGATCAGCTTCGCGACGCCGAAGTCGGTGAGCAGGGCGGGGTGCGAACCGCCGGGGCCGAGCGGCCCCTCCATGTCGAGCAGGATGTTCTCCGGCTTGACGTCGCGGTGGACCACCCCGGCGGCGTGCGCGGCGGCGAGGCCGTCGGCGACGTCCGCGATGATCGCGACGGCGGCCTCGGGGGCGAGGCGGCGCTCGCGGTCGAGGCGGGTGCGCAGATCCGTGCCGCGTACGAGCGTCATGACCAGGGCCAGGTCGTTGCCGTCGACGACGAGGTCGCGGACGGTGACCACCTGGGGATGGTCGAGCCCGAGCAGGGCGGTGCGCTCCCGCACGAAGCGGCCCACGAGCTCCTGGTCGGACGCGAGGTCCTCGCGGAGCAGCTTGATGGCGACGGGGCCCTCGGGCCCCTCGCCGAGCCACACCGTGCCGGCGCTGCCGCGCCCCAGGATCTGGTGGGCGGTGTACCGGCTGCCGATATTCCGTGCCAAGACTGCTCCCTCAGCGGCTGGCGTTGGACCCCCGGTCGACAAAGTTACGCGGCGTTCGGGGTGTTGCGTGCCCTGGATGGCGCCAACCTTCACTTCTCCGGGCCAATTGGGCCCGGAGAAGTCGACAAAGGTACAGAGTTGGCTGTTCAGGCGCCGCCGGTGCTGTCGTCGATCTTCGAGACCCAGTCGGTCACGGTGCTGATCGCGTCACCGATCGCTTCCCAGTAGCCCTTGCCCTGGGCGACCCAGTCCTGAAGCGGCGTCAGCTCCCAGATCAGCCAGCCCGCGATGATCAGCAACACCACCGTGAACAGGCAGCCCTTGAGGCAGCCGAGACCCGGGATGCGCATGGGGTTGGCGCTGCGCTGCCTCGGCTGGCGCGGCGCGGCCGGCTGCTGGGGCGGTGGCTGCTGCGGGGGCGCGTACTGCTGTTGTTGCGGGGGCGCGTACTGCTGCCGCTGGGGCTGCTGAGGCGGTTGTGGCTGCTGGTAGCGCTGGGGCTGCTGCTGCGGCGGGTACTGCTGATGCTGAGGCCGCTGCTGGTGCTGAGGCGGTTGCTGCCGCTGCGGAGGCTGCTGGGGCGGCTGCTGGCGCTGGGGCCGACGGCGCAGCGGGTCCTGGCCCGGGTCGAGGTACTGGACCTGTGTCTGGTCGTTGCGGTCACGCGCGGCCTGGAGCTGCCCCTGCCAGGGGTGCGGGCCGTCGGGCTGCGGAGGGCCGTCGGGGTGCTGCGGTACGGGCGGCATGACCGAGGTCGGGTCGGCGTCACCCGCACCCCCCTGGCCGAAGCCGGCCTGTCCCGGGGTCTGCTGGAGGACGCTGGTCGGGGCGGCGGGGTCGTACGAACCCGCGTTGCTCGGCAGCATCTGCGTGGGGTCGGCCGCCCCGGGGGTCTCCGGGACCGCGGCGGGCGCCGGGTCGGGTGCCAGCAGGGCGCCCACACCGTCGGCGGCCGCGATCTGGGACGAGTTGGCGTGTACGCCGATGCCCGCGGCGACGGTACGCAGTCCGCGGGCGAGGTTCTCGGCGCTGGGCCGCCGGTCGGGGTCCTTGCTCAGGCAGCGCTCTATGACCGTCCACAGCGGTGCGGGGACGGTACTCGGGCGGCGGGGCTCCTCGCTGAGGTGCCGGTGCAGGACCTCCAGGGCGGTGCCCCCGGCGAACGGCGGGCGTCCGGTGACCAGTTCGTACAGCAGGATGCCCGCGCCGTAGATGTCCACGGCGGAGGTCTGCGGGCGGCCCTCGGCGGACTCGGGCGCCACATAGGCGGGGGTGCCGACGAACTCGTGGGTCCGGGTCAGCCCCGGGGAGTCGGCGAGGCGCGCGATGCCGAAGTCGGTGAGCATCGGGTGCATCTGGCCGTCGCGCTCGTCGACCAGCACATTGGCGGGCTTGAGGTCGCGGTGGACGACACCGTCGGCGTGGCTGGCGGCGAGCGCGTCCGCGATCTGAGCGGTCAGCAGGGCGGCGGCGACCGGGGTGAGCGGGCCGTTCTCGCGCAGATACCGGTGCAGGTCGGGACCGTCGATGAGGTCCATCACCAGGGCGAGGAGATCGCCCTCGACGACGAGGTCCCGGGTGCGCACGATGTTCGGGTGGGTGAGCCGCAGCAGCACGGAGCGCTCCCGCAGGAACCGCATCACCACATCGGCGTCGTTGGCGAGCTCCTCCTTGAGGACCTTGATCGCCACGGTCTCGCCGGGCTGACCCGCGACGGCCGCCTCGGCGCCCGCGGTCTCCCGCTGGCGGGCTCGCCAGACGGTGCCCGTGGCGCCGCGTCCGAGCGGCTCCTCGAGCAGGTACTTGCTGCCTACCGGCCGCACGTCATGCGCTCCCTGCTGATCGTGGTGCTTGCGGTCCCCCCGGGCCCGCCCGGATGTTCCGGCCCACTCTAGTGCCGCCGAAGGTGGCACCGGCCGGTCGTCTTCCGGTCTTGGTCCCGCCGCGTCGTGAAGTCGTCCCGGCGGGTGTCCTGCCGTGTCCGGAGGAAGACGCACACAGGGGACAGATGGTTGCCGAACAGACGTTCTATAAACCTGCCCCACGTACGGCCGGGATCTCCCCGGACGGCTCGAACCCGACCCAAGCAGGCATTTTTACGTCCACACTCAGCCATTCAAGATCATTTGAAGGTGGCCCCCGGGCGTGTTGTCAGTGGCAGGTGCGAGGATGCCTTCCAGCACGGAACCATGGGGTCGGGAACCTCGCGGTCCGTGTCGACCTGTACCGGACGACGCGTCCGTGCCGGCCGGGGGGACATCACAGGGCGTTTCCCCTGCCGGGCACCCCGCGCAGAAGGGACCGCTGACGGCGATGCAGATCCGGCTGACCGTCCTCGCGCCGCGCAGCGGCCAGACCCCGGCACGCGCCTGCGACGTGCTCGTCACCGCCCCGGCCGGGACGGCGCTCGCCGCCGTCGCCTCCGGCCTGGCCGCGGCCGTCTCGGGGCCCGACAGTTCTCTCGGCGGCGGAGCGGTGGTGCTGTTCGCCGGACGGGAACGGCTCGACGCGCACCGCATCGCCCTGGGCGATCCGCCCCTGGTGGACGGCGCGGTGCTCTCGCTCCAGGTGCCCGGTGACGACGAAGCGGCGGACGACACCGTCCCGGCGCAGCTGCATGTGGTCGCGGGCCCCGACGCGGGCGGCGTCCACCTGCTGCACGGCGGGCAGATCCGGATCGGCCGCTCGGCCGACGCGGACGTCCCGCTCGACGACCCGGACGTGTCCCGGCTGCACTGCGCGGTGACGGTCTCCGAGGACGGCCGGGTCTCGGTCGCCGACCTGGGTTCCACCAACGGCACCTCGCTGGACGGTACGGAGGTCCGCGACCGCCCGGTCCCGCTCCTCCCGGGCGCACTGCTGCGGCTCGGCGAATCGACGCTGCGGCTCACCGCGGGCTCCCGTACGGCGACCCTGGCGACCGCGCCGGACGGTGAGGGGCACCTGCGGGTGGCCCGGGCGGAACCCGACGCCCCGGGGGGCGGCCCCGCGGCCGGAGACGGCTTCGCGGGCACCGCGGGCGGCTTCGGCGACGAGGACCCGGACGGCTCCGGGCACGCCTACAGCCAGGCCCCCTCCCACGGTGATCCCGGACCGCAGGGGCACGACGCGCACCGGCAGGACGACGAAGGCGGCGAGCACGCACACGGGCCGGACACCGTCCGGCGCCACTCCACGCACGCACGCGGCACCCGGTACGGCGAGAGCGAGGCGCCCCGGCGCGGCGGTATAGGCGCCTGGGCCCGGCGGCTCACGGGCGGCAAGGGCGATCCGGCACAGGACCCGGACGCGGGCGCACCGGGGAGAGCGGCACCCGACTCCCCGGAGCGGGCGCGGTCCTCCCACACCGGGCACGCCTCGTTCGACGCCCCCTCCTCCTTCTCCCCGTCCTCCTCCTCTCCCTCTCCTTTCTCCTCCGCGCCCGCGGGCACCTGGCCCGATCCGGCGGCCGTGCTGCTGACCGCGCTCGGCCCGGGACCCCGGCTGTGGGAGCGCGACGCCGCCCACCCGGAGGCACTCGTCGTACGGCTGGGGACGACCGACCGGGCCGATCTGCCCGCCGTGCCGGTGACCGTGGGGCTGCGGGAGGCCGGTTCGCTCGGCCTCGCCGGACCGCGCGAACGGCTGGCGGGTCTGGCCCGCTCGACCGTGGCGCAGCTCGCCGCGCTGCACTCCCCGTTCGACCTGGAGATCGTGCTGATCAGCACGGACCGGGCCCGTTCCGCGGACGAGCGGCGGCGGGAGTGGGCCTGGCTGGGATGGCTGCCGCATCTGCGCCCGATGCACGGTCAGGACTGCCGGCTCCTCCTCGCGTACGACCGTGAGCAGGCCATGGCCCGTACGGCGGAGCTGGTCCGCCGCCTGGACGAGGGCCCGCTCGGCCCCGGCTGGCCGAGCGTGGACCGGTCCGCGGTGGCCGAGGCCGCCCGCGCCCATACGGGTCCGCACACCGTGGTGATCGTCGACGGCGACCCCGGTTCCTCGGTGCTGCGCGAGACCACGGCCAGGCTGGCCGGTGCGGGAGCGGCCGCCGGAATCCATCTGATCTGCCTCGCCGAGACCCCCGCCGCGTCGCCCACGTCGCCGGTCACCGCGACCTATGAGACCGCGTGCCAGACCTCGATCGCCTTCCGCGAGTGCGGGGCGGTCGCCATGCTGAGCGGCGATGTGGCGACGGCGCTGCGGTTGCTGCGCACGGCGGGCGGCCAGGTCGCGGGGCACGGCACCGTCGCCGCGGTGGACGCGGTGTCGGCCGCCTGGGCCGAGCGGTTCGGGCGGGCCCTGGCGCCGTTGCGCGACGAGGGCTCGGCCGCGCTGCCGGGCCGCCCGACGGCAGCGGCCCTGCCGCCGTCCGCCCGGTTGCTCGACGAGCTGGGGCTGGCCCGCGCCACCCCGGCATCACTGATGGCGCGTTGGGCGTCCACGGCGGAGAGCCAGCCGGGCGCCACGGTCCGTCCCGCGGCCGCCGCGCCGAGGTCGGACCTCGACACCCCGGGCTCGGGCCGCACCCTGAGCACGGGCCCCCGCGTGGGCGCCCAGCGCACGGGCCACGACCCGTACCACCGCGCCCCGGAACCGACGGACTCAGGACGCACGCCATATCCGGGCACGGACGGCCGAAGCTCGGGCAGCACGCCGTATCCGGGCACGGACGGCCGGGGCTCGGGGCGCACGCCGTATCCGGGCACGGACGGCCGGGGCTCGGGGCACACGCCGTATCCCGGCGCGGACTCCCGGGGCTCGGGGCGCACCCCTTATCCCGGCAGCGCCTCCGACCACACGCCGTACTTCGGCACCGACACCCGTGGCTCCGGGCGTACGCCCTACCCGGGTACGGACTCCCGTGGCTCCGGACGTACTCCTTATCCCGGCAGCGCCGCCCCGCAGACCTCGTCCCGGACCGCCCCGCAGACCGCAGCGCAGCCCGCGTCGGGCGCCGCCGTGTACGCCGGGCGGCCGGTGCTCGTGCTCGGGGCGGGGCCGCGCGGCGCCCTCAGTGTCGATCTGGCCGACGAAGGGCCGCACCTCCTCATCGAGGGACCGGCGGGCAGCGGGCGCACCGAGCTGCTGCGGGCCGTGGCCGCCTCGCTCGCCTCCGCCGCCCGCCCCGACCGGCTCGGCATCCTGCTGGTCGACGGGGCCGCGGGCGAGCACGGAGAGCGCGGCGAAGGGCTGCGTCCCTGCACGGAACTCCCGCATGTGTTCACGCACTTGATGGCGTCGGACCCCGTACGGATGCGGGAGTTCGCGCAGGCGTTGGGCGGTGAGCTGAAGCGGCGGGCCGAACTGCTCGGCCCGCTGGACTTCGCCGCGTGGCACGCCCAGCACGAGGTCTCGCAGCGGCTCGTGGGCCAGCGTCCGCCCAGCGCCGCCGAACAGCGCGGCGACCTGGACTCCCCCGCCGGCGGCACCCTGCGGCTGCGGCCCGCCGCCGTACGGGCCATGGACCCGGGCCCCTCCCCGCTGCCCCGGCTCGTCGTCCTCGCCGACGACTTCGACGCCCTGGTCGCCCCGGCGCTCGGCAGCCCCGGCCGCCCTGCCGCGGGGTCGGTCGTACGGGCGCTGGAGGCCGTCGCCAGGGACGGCGGACGGCTCGGCGTCCATCTGGTCGCCACCTCCGCCCGCCCGGACCGCACCGAGGACACGGAGCTGGCCCGCGGCGCCCGGCTGCGCATCGTGCTCGACGCGCCGGTCCTGCCGCCCTCCCCGGACGAACCGGCGCCGGGACGTGGGCGGTTGGGGCACCCGGACGGCCGGGTGACGCCGTTCCAGGGCGGCCGGGTCACGGGCCGCATCCCGCGCACGGCGACCCTGCGCCCCACCGTCGTACCGCTGGAGTGGGAGCGGATGGGCGATCCGCCCACCCGTCGGCCGCTGCGGGAGCTCGGCAACGGGCCGACGGACCTGGCGCTGCTCGCCAGTGCGCTGGAGCGCGCGGCCCGTTCGGTGAACGCTGAACGACTCCCTCCGCTTATCCCGTTCTCTTCCTGAAAAAGTGGCGGAAACACCCCCTCCCCTGCACTGATTCGACGTCACGAGCCCACAACGATAAGGAGGTTGGAACCCCGGACGGTATTGCGGCACCCGTGCGCCCGGCGTAGGACTGTCGACACGGACGACGTAGCCCGCGCACAGAGACGTGGTCGGGCACGTACAGAAGAGACGGGGCAGTAATGAGCACAACCCTTCGGATACGTAGGGCCGCACTGGTGTTCACCGCGGTAGGCGCACTGGCGCTGACCGGCTGCGGTGACGACAACGGCGGGAAGGACAAAGCGGGCGACGGCTCCGCGAAGGGCAGCAAGAGCCCGTCGAGCGTCACGTTGCCGAAACTGAACGGTGAGAAGATCTCGGTCGCCGCGGTCTGGACCGGACCGGAGCAGGCCAACTTCACCAAGGTGCTGGACGAGTTCGAGAAGCGCACGGGCGCGACGGTGACCTTCGTGCCGGCGCAGGACCCGATCGTCAACTTCCTCGGTACGAAGATCGCGGGAGGTCAGCCGCCGGACGTCGCGATGATCCCGCAGGTCGGCGCGGTCCAGCAGGCGGTGCAGAAGAAGTGGGCCAAGCCGGTCGGCGCCGAGGCGAAGGCGCAGCTCGCCAAGAACTACGCGAAGGTCTGGCAGGACCTCGGTGCGGTGGACGGCACCCAGTACGGCGTCTACTTCAAGGCCGCCAACAAGTCCCTGATCTGGTACAACACCAAGGCGTTCGAGAACGCGGGCGCGAGTGAGCCGAAGACCTGGAAGGACTTCCTGGCCACCGCCGAGACCGTCTCCGCCTCCGGCGTCACCCCGGTCTCGGTCGGCGGCGCGGACGGCTGGACCCTCACCGACTGGTTCGAGAACGTCTATCTCTCCCAGGCGGGCCCGGAGAAGTACGACCAGCTCGCCAAGCACGAGATCAAGTGGACCGACCCGTCCGTGAAGGACGCGCTCACCACGCTGGCCCAGCTCTTCGGCAAGCCGAACCTGATCACGGGCGGCGCCGACGGTGCGCTGCAGACCGAGTTCCCGGCGTCCGTCACCCAGACGTTCACCGGCGGCGACCAGCCCAAGGGCGCCATGGTCTTCGAGGGCGACTTCGTCTCCATCAACATCGCGCAGACCAAGGCCGAGGTCGGTACGGACGCCAAGGTGTTCCCGTTCCCGGCGGTCGGCCCGGACTCCCCCGTGGTCACCGGCGGCGACGCGGCCGTGGCCCTGAAGGACAGCAAGGGCGCTCAGGCACTGCTGACCTGGCTGGCCTCGACGGACGCGGCGCGGATATGGGCCGAGGCGGGCGGGTTCATCTCCCCGAACAAGGGCCTGGACGCCGGCGCGTACCCCAACGAGGTGCAGCGCAAGATGGCCGAGGCGCTGATCGCGGCCGGTGACGACGTCCGGTTCGACATGTCCGACCAGGCCCCGCAGTCGTTCGGCGGGACGCCCGGGAAGGGCGAGTGGAAGATCCTCCAGGACTTCCTGAAGAACCCGAAGGACATCGCGGGGACCCAGGCGAAACTGGAGTCCGACGCGGCCAAGGCGTACAAGAGCTGACGCGGTGACGACAGCTACCGCGGGGGGCGCCGGAGCGGCGTCCCCCGCCGACAAGAGTCCACACATCCCCCCACCGGACAAACCCCGCCGGAGCGTGACCGGTACCCGCAAGCTCCTCGCGGCGGCGTTCCTGCTGCCCGCCCTGGTGCTGCTCGGCGCGCTCGTGGTCTATCCGATCGTGTACTCCGTCTACCGGTCGTTCTTCGACCAAGCGGGCACGGCGTTCGCCGGTTTCGACAACTACAAGGCGCTGTTCACGGACGGCACCATCCGCACGGCGGTGAAGAACAACGCGATCTGGGTCGTGCTCGCCCCGACGGTCTCCACCGCGCTGGGCCTGATCTTCGCGGTGCTGACCGAGCGCATCCGCTGGGGCACGGCGTTCAAGCTGATCGTCTTCATGCCGATGGCGATCTCGATGCTCGCCGCGGGCATCATCTTCCGCCTGGTGTACGACCAGGCCCCGGAGCGCGGTGTCGCCAACGCCGTCTGGGTCGGAGTGCACGACACGTTCAACGAGTCGGCGGGCTTCCCGAAGGCGCATCCGCTGCCCGTGCATCCGCTGAAGCCGGGCGGCGCCGGATCGTTCATCACGAAGGACCCGGTACGGGCGGGGCAGCCGGCGATGCTGCCGCTGGTCGGCGTGGCCCCGGCGAAGATGCCGGGCGACGCACAGCCCGCGAAGGCGCCCACGGCGTCGGGCGGGGAGATCACCGGAACCGCCTGGCTGGACTTCACCCGGGGCGGCGGCGGCAAACCCAATGTCGTCGACCCGAAGGAGCTCGGCCTCAAGGGCATCAAGGTCGAAGCGGTCAAGGACGGCAAGGTCGTCGCCACCGCGACGGCCGGGGCGAACGGCGTGTTCACACTGCCCGCCTCGGCCGACGGAGCCCAACTCCGGCTCCCGGCCGACAACTTCAGGGAGCCGTACAACGGTGTCGACTGGCTCGGCCCGTCCCTGGTGACGCCCGGGATCATCGGCAGCTACGTATGGATGTGGGCCGGGTTCGCGATGGTGCTCATCGCCGCGGGCCTGGCGGGACTGCCGCGTGAACTCCTCGAAGCGGCGCGGGTGGACGGCGCCAACGAGTGGCAGGTGTTCCGCCGGATCACCGTGCCGATGCTCGCCCCGGTCCTCGCGGTGGTGCTGGTCACGCTGATGATCAACGTCCTGAAGGTCTTCGACCTGGTCTTCATCATCGCGCCGGGCTCCTCCCAGGACGACGCGAATGTGCTGGCGCTCCAGCTGTACCGGTCCTCGTTCGGCACGGACGCGGACCTGGGCATCGGCAGCGCCATCGCCGTACTGCTGTTGCTGCTGGTCATCCCGGTGATGCTGTTCAATATCCGCCGGATACGGAAGGAGGGGCGCCGATGAAGGGTCCGGTCGACCTGACACCGCCCCCCGGCCGGGGGTACGGGGGTTGTCCCCCGGGAGAACACAGCAATATCCGCCGGATACGGAAGGAGGGGCGCCGATGAGCGCGACATCCTCTGCCGCGACGAAGAAGCAGTCCCTCGCCGCGCGGCTGGCGACGCGTGCGGGCGGTGGCGTCATGCGGGTCTTCCTCCTGCTGGTGGCCCTGTTCTGGCTGATGCCGACGATCGGCCTGCTGCTCTCCTCGCTGCGCGGGGCGGACGACATCGCGGCGACCGGCTGGTGGAAGGTCTTCACCGCCCCGTCCGAGATGACCTTCGACAACTACCAGCGCCTGCTGGACAATTCGACGATCACCGACTCCCTGTTCAGCACGGTGATGATCACGGTCCCGTCCACCGTCCTGGTGGTGGTGATCGGCTCACTGGCCGGATACGCCTTCGCCTGGATGGACTTCCCCGGCCGCGACTGGTGGTTCCTGCTGGTCGTCGGGCTGCTGGTGGTGCCCGTACAGGTCGCCCTGATCCCGGTGTCCGAGCTCTTCGGCACCATCGGGATCTTCGAGACGACCCTGGGCGTGGTCCTGTTCCACACGGCCTTCGGCCTGCCGTTCGCGATCTTCCTCCTGCGGAACTTCTTCGCGGAGATCCCGCGCGAACTGCTGGAGGCCGCACGGCTCGACGGAGCGGGTGAGATCCGGCTCTTCACCCGGGTCGTGATGCCGCTGGGCGGTCCGGCGATCGCCTCGCTCGGGATCTTCCAGTTCCTGTGGGTGTGGAACGACATGCTGGTCGCGCTGATCTTCGCGGACTCCGATTCGCCACCGATCACCGTCGCCCTGCAACAGCAGGTACGCCAGTTCGGCAACAACATCGACGTGCTGGCGCCCGGCGCCTTCGTGTCGATGGTGATCCCGCTGGCCGTGTTCTTCGCCTTCCAGCGGCAGTTCGTCTCCGGCGTCATGGCGGGCGCGGTCAAGTAACCTCCCCCGCACGGATGTACGTCAACACCGAGCGGCCCGGTTCCCCGGAACCGGGCCGCTTCGCCGTGCACGTCCCCCGAATGCCGCGTATGGCGTAACCAGGTCACTCCTTCGGCCGTTTGCGGGCCACCTGCAACCCCGCGAACGACCCCTGGATGTGTAGTGCCCCGGTTCAGTGTCATCGTGCCCGCGTACCGGGTCCAGGCGTATCTGCACGAGTGCCTGGACTCCGTGCTGAACCAGTCCTTCAAGGACTACGAGATCATCGTGGTGGACGACTGCTCGCCGGACGGCTGCGGTCCGATCGCCGACGAGTACAGCGGCCGGGACCACCGGGTCACCGCGCTCCATCTGCCCCGCAACGCCGGTCTGGGCCCGGCCCGCAACGCCGGTGTCTCCCGGGCCACCGGGGACTACCTGCTCTTCCTCGACGGCGACGACACGCTCGAACCGGAGTCCTTGCAGGCCATCGCCGACCGGCTCGACGCGACCGGCGGGCCCGATGTGCTGGTCTACGACTACGCACGTACGTACTGGTCGGGCGAGCGCGTCCGCAACGCGTACCCCGCCCCCCTCGCCGAGTGCGGCCCCGCCACCTTCCGGCTCGCCGACCGCCCCGAGCTGCTCAAGGTCCTGATGGTGGTCTGGAACAAGGCGTACCGCCGTGAGTTCGTCCGGGCGCAGGGCTTCACCTTCCCGCCCGGCTACTACGAGGACACGCCCTGGACCTATCCGGTGCTGATGGCCGCCGGGTCGATCGCGGTCCTGGACCGGATCTGCGTCTCCTACCGGCAGCGGCGCCGCGGCAACATCCTCTCCACCACCAGCGAGCGGCACTTCGACGTCTTCGACCAGTACGACCGGGTCTTCGCGTTCATCGACGCGCGCCCCGAACTCGCCGTGTGGCGGCCGGCGATGTTCCGCCGGATGCTCGACCACTTCTCCACGCTGTTCACCTCGCACGGCAGGCTGCCGCGCGGCAGCCGCGCCGCGTTCTTCCGCCGCGCCCGCGAGCACTGCCACCGCTACCGGGCCCCCGGCGCCCCCGTCCCGCTCCGCGCCCGGCTGCGGCACGGCCTGTTTAGGCTCGGCGCCCACCGCACGTACCGGACGCTGTGGGCGGCACAGCGGCTGCACGGCAGGCTGCGGCGGGGCTCGGCGGCCGTGCGCCGGGTGGTGCGCGGGGCCGTGCTCCAGGCGCACTACCGCGTCCAGCTCCGGCTGCCGGTCCGGTCCCGGGACGCGGTGTTCGCCGCGTACTGGCACCGTGGCTACGCGTGCAGCCCGGCCGCCATCGAGGCGAAGGCCCGCGAGCTGGTCCCGGGGCTGCGGACCGCCTGGATCTGCCGTCCCGCGGACGCCCACACCGTGCCGACCGCCACCCGCCGGCTCACCCCGGGCACCTTCGGCTACTGGACGGCCCTCGCCCGCTCCAAGTACCTGGTGAACAACGTCAACTTCGACCGGCGGCTGGTGAAGCGGCGCGGCCAGATCCTGCTCCAGACCCACCACGGGACCCCGCTGAAGACCATGGGCACCGATCTCCTGGACCGTCCGGCGGCGGCCCGTGACACGGACTTCGAGCAGCTGCTGCGCAACACCGACAAGTGGGACTTCTCCCTGTCGGCCAACCGGCACTCCACGCTCGTGTGGGAGCGGACCTACCCGTCCGCGTACACGACGCTGGAGTACGGCTCCCCGCGCAACGACGTCTACCACCGTACGAGCGCGTCCCAGGTGGCCCGGCTGCGCGAGTCGCTGTCCATCCCGGCCGGCAGCACGGCCCTCCTGTACGCCCCGACGCACCGCGACTACCGGCGCGCCCAGCACCCCGCCCTCGACCTGGAACGGCTCCTGCGGGTCCTGGGCCCGCAGTTCGTGATCCTGACCCGCTCGCACTATCTGTACGGCCCCGCCCCGGCGGGCAGCCGTACCGCGCATCCCCGGATCATCGACGTCACCGGCCACCCGTCGGTCGAGACGCTCGCCCTCGCCTCGGACGCGCTCCTCACGGACTACTCGTCGCTGATGTTCGACTACGTCAATCTGGACCGGCCGGTCGTCATCCATCTCGACGACAGCCAGGCGTACGAGGCGGCCCGCGGCACCTACTTCGACCTGCCCTCCTTCCCGCCCGGCACCGTGGCGCACAGCCAGGACGAGCTGTTCGACACCTTCTCCACGGACCACTGGCGCGGTGCCCGCGCCGCGGAGCTGCGGGCGGCCTTCCGGGCGAGGTTCTGTCCGTACGACGACGGGTACGCCGCCGAGCGGGTGGTGCGGCGGGTCTTCCTGGGCGAGACGGCCGGGCTGCCGCTGCCGGTACCGGTCAAGCAGCGGCGGCCCGCGAGCCGGGGCGTGCCCGCGCAGGGGACGGCCCGGGAGTTCCTCAGCAACTGAGGGCGGGCCCGCGACCCCGCCGGGTTCCCTCCGGCGGCTCCTCCCGGTGCCTCAGCGCTCCAGGAACGCGAACAGCTCCTCCCAGCGCCGTAGGATCTCCGTCTCGGAGAACCGCTGCACATTGACCCTCGCCCGATTGCCCATCGCGTCCCGCAGCCGCGGGTTCCCGGTCAGCCGCAGCAGCCGGTCCGCGAGTCCGGCGCTGTCCCCGGCGGGCGCCAGCAGCCCGTCCTCACCGTCCCGGACGATCTCGCGCACCCCGGGCGCGCAGTCGAACGCGGCACACGGCACCCCGCTCGCCATCGCCTCCAGCAGCGCCAGCGGAAAGCCCTCGCCGCGCGAGGACTGGACGAAGACGGAGGCGTCCGCGAGGGCGCCCGCCACATCGTCCGTGCGGCCCATCCAGTGCACGGAGCCGTCCAGCTCCAACGCCGTGCACTGCGCCTTCAGCTCGGCCTCGTCCTCGCCCGCGCCGTACACGCGCAGCTGCCAGTCGGGGCGTTCGGGGGCGACCAGGGCCCAGGCGTCCAGGAGCATGTCGATGCCCTTCTGGTCGCAGAGCCTGCCGATGCTCGCCACGGTCCTGGCACTGCGCGGGGACGGCACCTCGGGCAGGGCGGACAGGGCGTTGGGCAGGAAACCGAC
This sequence comes from Streptomyces sp. NBC_01237, assembly GCF_035917275.1. Lineage (NCBI taxonomy): Bacteria > Bacillati > Actinomycetota > Actinomycetes > Kitasatosporales > Streptomycetaceae > Streptomyces > Streptomyces sp. NBC_01237. The sequence goes on from NZ_CP108508.1 coordinate 3,317,018, forward strand.
GTTGTTCATGCCCTCGCCCGCCCAGATGTCGGCGTCCTCCTCGGTGAGGACGAGCCAGTGGTCGAGGTCGCTGTAGTGCTTCTTGATCCAGCGGTAGCGGTGGCTCGCGCGGGAGTAGTCGTAGGACTCGTGGCTCATCCCGATCACCCGCAGCCCGGTGGTGTCGGCCTCGCCGACCCATTCCATCGCCCATACCTGGGTGACGATCACCACGGCGCCGGGCCGTGCGGTGCGGAACAGCTCCGAGAGCCGCCGCACCGCGCGCCGCTTCTCGGCCGCCCGCACCGCTTCCCTCCGCCGGGACGGGAGCCGGAAGCGGTCCCTGACACCCCGGGGCGTCCAGGGGGTCGGCGGGTGGGCCGGGTACAGGGCGGTGACCGGGTAGTCGGGCGGCGTGGGCAGGGCCATCCGCAGCTCGGAGGCGTGGATGCCGACGGTGTGCACCCGGTGGCCCTGGCGGGCGAGGAGCCGGGCCGTCTGGTGCATCCAGCCGGTGACCCCGCCGAGTTCGTCGGTGCTGTTGGAGACGATGAAGACGTCGCGGCTCATCGACCGGCCTCCTGGTGGCTCGTGGCGTACCGGGCGAACACCCGGCGGACGACCTGCCGGGCCGCGTCGCCCAGGTCGTGGCCGCCGAACTCGGCGGCGAAGGCGCTCCGCGCCCCGGCGTACTCCGTGTCGGTCTCCTTCAGGTTCGCCAGTACGGCGAAGAGGTCGTCCTCCGTCTCCGTCACCGGACCCGGCGCCTTCCTCCGGAGGTCGAAGTAGCTGCCCCGGGTGGCCGCGTAGGTGTCGAGGTCGGGGGCGAACAGGACGACCGGCCGGTCGAGCAGCACGAAGTCGAACATGATCGACGAGTAGTCGGTGATCAGCACATCCGCGAGCGCGAGGAGTTCGCCGGTGTCGTGATGGCGCGAGACATCCACCACGGTGCCGGGCGGGCAGCCGGGTAGCTTCGCGGCCTCCAGGTAGTGCGCCCGTACGAGCAGGGTGTACTCGTCGCCGAAGCGCTCGGCGAACCGTGCGACGTCCAACGGCAGGCGACGCCTCCGGTACGTTCCGGGGCCGCCCCGGAAGGTCGGCGCGTACAGGATGACCTTCTTGTGGTCGGGCAGCCCGAGCGCCTCGGCGAGCGGCGGGCGCGGCAGCCTCCCCCCGGCCTCGTCGCGGGCCCGTGCCGCGAACAGGGCGTCGTTGCGCGGGTAGCCGGTCCGCAGCAGCCGCTCCTCGGGAAGCCGGTAGGCGCGGGCCAGGGTGCGCACATCGTGCTCGGAGCGGACGAGGAAGTGGTCGAAGCGGTGCACGGCCTGCTGGAGCCGGTGGCGCAGCGGTGCGTTCTGCATCCGTACGCGGGTCTCGTCGAAGCCCATGCGCTTGTACGCGGAGCCGTGCCAGGTCTGGAGGTACGTGGTGCGGGCGGGCTTGCGCAGATGCTGCGGGAACCCCTGGTTGTCGACCCAGTACTCGGCACGGGCGAGCGCCCACAGATACCGCCACGACCAGCGCCGCACGAGCCGCGCGTCGCCCGGGAAGCCGGTCGGGGAGTCCTCGTAGGACCAGATGGAGCGCAGCCTCAGTCCCTGTCTGCGGATCTCCTCGTGGAGGGCGCGCGGGCTGTCGCCGTAGCACTTGCCCATGTGGCTCTCGAAGACGACCGACCCCCTGCGCATCGGCAGACGGCAGAGCCAGGTGTTGTAGACGGGGGCCTTGAATCCCCGCGAGCGGTAGCGGTCGAGCCGCTTGCGCAGGGCGCGCCGGAGGAGCTTCGCGTTGCGGGCGGGGCGGAAGTGCGTGGCGTAGTGGACCAGGTGGCGCAGCAGACGGGCGGGGCGGCGGCGGGCGAGGAGCCGGAGTGCCAGGTGGTCCTTGAGCGTGATGTAGGGCTGCCAGGTGTCCCCGGCGAGGCGGCCGAGCCGGGGTCGGGCGGGGAGACGGCCGGTGCCGTCCGCCCCGTCCACGAGGTCCTGCGGGGCGAAGAGGTCGCTGACGGACCGCGCGCCACCCGCCTCCACGGTCATCCGGGCGTCCCACACCGTGTCGCGTGCGCCGAACGGCCGCAGGACCCCGGTCAGGTCCGCGCGGGTCCGCCAGACGATCCCGGTGGCCTCGCGCCGCAGCTCGTCGACGGGGAGGACGAAGGCACGGAAGCCGTCCCGTACCCGGAACTCCAGCCGGGCCGTGAGGGGAAGTCCGGGGTCGGGGCCGGCGTGCGCGGGCAGCACGAGGTGCCCTTCGAGCAACAGGTGACCCGCGTCGGGGCTGCACCGGGTGAGCCGGTTCATGAGGCGGAGTTCACCGAACGCCCGGTGCTGGTGGCCGAGTTCACTGACATCGACGCTCACGGCCCCGGGCGTCTGGTCCGGGCCCGTGTCGGCCGTGTCCGCGGCGGGGAGCTTCCAGTGCACCCGCCCGTCCTCGCCCGCGGTGAGCGGGGCGGCCACCGTGCCGGGTCGGCTCAGCGCGTACGCCGCGGTGAGCAGACCCTCCGCGTCTCCCCGTGCCAGCAGATGTACGGCGACCTGTTCGAGCGGTGGCAGGCCCGTCGGCACCGGGCCGGTCAGGGCACGGGCGGCGGCCGAGGCGACCCGCTCCCGCTCGCCGGCCCGCAGTCGCGGGAACGTCCGCACCAGCGGCACCAGATGGTCGCGTGCGAAGGCCCGCTCCCGCTCCTCCCGCAACCCGTGCAGACCCCACCCCGCCAGCAGGTCGCCGACGCGGCGGTGCGCCCGCACCACCGCGGCGATGTCCCGGCCCCGGTCGGGCGCGGCCCGCCCGGTCACGATCATCCGGCGGACGAGGGCGATCCGGCCCACCGAGGCGGCGGCCGCCGGGCCGAAGAGCACCTCGCTGTGGCCGAGGTCCTCCTCGTACCGCAGACCGTGCCGCTCCACGGCCTCCCGCCGCAGGCAGAAGCCGGTCACCAGCGCGTCCCTGACGGTCAGTTCGGGTGCCTCGGTGAAACGTCCGACGGTGCGGGAGCGCTCGTACAACGCCTCCTGCCAGGGCGGCTCCTGCTCCTTGCCGCCCTCCGCGGTGATCCGGCTCCAGCGCCCGGCGACCAGATCGGCGCGGGTGCGCTCACCGGCCTCCCACAGATTGCGGCAGGCGTGCCGCTGGAGCTGTTCGCCCGTACCGAGCACCAGGACGTACCGGCCACAGGCCGCGTCCAGACCGGCGTTGCGCAGCGCCCCGGGGGTGCGCTCCCCCGGTTCGGCGACGATCGTCCGGACCCGGCCCGCCGCGCTCGCGGCCAGCGCCCCGGCGGCGGCACGGGAGGCGGCGTCGCCGTCCGCCGCGAGGACCACGACGGCCTCGCAGGCACGCAGGGACTGGCCGAGCACGGACTCCACGGAGGACCGCAGCGCCGCTGTCCCGCCGCCCTCGGTGACCACACAGCTGAAGTCGCTCACGCCTGCTCCCCCTTGAGCATCAGGTCGGCGACGCGGGCGGCCGCGGTGCCGTCGTCGAGGTCGCAGAAAGCCTCGCGGAACCGGTCGTAGGCCCCCCGGTGGGCCGCGGTGGCGGACTCGGGATCGCGCAGGGCCTCCACCACGCCCTCCGACGTCGGGATCAGCGGTCCGGGGGCCCGGCTCTCGAAGTCGAAGCAGAAGCCGCGCAGGGTGTCGCGGTAGTGCTCCAGGTCATGGGTGTGGAAGAGCATCGGCCGGCCGGTCTGCGCGAAGTCGAACATCAGGGAGGAGTAGTCGGTGACCAGGCAGTCGCTGATCAGCATCAGCTCGGTGACGTCCGGGTAGCGCGAGACGTCGCGGACGAAGTCGTCCTGCGGCACGCTGCCGCCGACGAGGTAGTGGCGCCGCACGAGGAGTACGTGATCGTCGCCGAGGGCCCGCCGCGCCAGGTCCGGGTCGAGGAGGAGATCGGGCTCGTACCGGCCGCCCCGCTTGGGCCGGTCCTCCCGCCAGGTGGGGGCGTACAGGACGACCCGCTTGCCGTCGGGGATCGCGAGCCGTTCCCGTACGGCGGCGGCGACCTTCCCCCGGTCGGGCGCGTACAGGAGGTCGTTGCGCGGGTAGCCGCACTCCAGGACCTCGCCGGTGTGCCCGAAGGCGCGGCGCATGATGGGGGTGGAGAAGCTGTTCGGGGAGACGAGCACACTCCACTGGGCCGCGCGTGCGGGCATCGACGCCATGTAGGCGGCGTCGGCGTTCGGGGTGCCCGCGAGGTCGCGGCCGATGCGCTTGAGCGGGGTGCCGTGCCAGGTCTGGACGACGAACTGGCCCTGGGCCCGCTCGAACCATTCGGGCAGCTGGGTATTGGTGACGATCCAGCGGCTGCGGGCCAGGGCCTCGTACCAATCGGCGCTGTGCAGGGTGACGGCGCGGACCCCGGCGGGGACCGCGGCCTGCTGGTCGCGCACGACCCAGAGGTGTTCGATCCCGGAATCGCGGCCGGCCAGCTCCTGGTGGATCGCGCGGGGCGAGTCGGAGTACTGACGCCCGTCGAAGCTGGAGTACAGGACGGCCGGGCGCGGTTCGGCGCCGCCCGCGCGCAGTGCGGCGTACCGCTCGCGCTGCCGCCGCTGACCGTACGCCCCCCGTTCCCGGACGGGCAGGGCGCTGCCGGACTCCAGGGCGAGCCGGTCGTGGAGGCGCCGCCGGAGGGTGAAGCGCCGGCCGCCCGCCTCTCGGTGGAGCGGGAGGGCGGTGTGCAGCGCCGCCCGCACGCGGACCGGCCGGTACCGCTCCGGGTCGCTCTCGCCCGGTTCGCGGAGGAAGAGGTCCCAGCGGCCCTCGGCGAGCGGGAGCGTACCGCCCGGCCCCTCGACGGCGTCGGGAGCGAGCACGGCACGGAACCCGGAAGCGTCCGCGGCGCCGTCGGCCCCCGCGCCCGGTGTGCCGTGCACCGCGAGGACGGCCTCCTCCTGGTGTCCGCCGTGCCGCAGGACCAGCTCGTGGGCGCGGCCGGGCAGTTCCGGGTACGCGCCCTCGATGACGAGCTGCCCGGCTTCCGACCAGGTGAGCGAGGTGACCACGGGCTGCACGGCCCGGTCGGTGAGGACCAGGTCGCCGGACGGGTTGGCGGCCGCGTACAGCTCACGGCCGCCGGGCAGCGGATACCGCCCCTCCGCACCGTCCGGCCGGGCCGCGACGGTCAGCCGGCCTTCCCCGCCGACCAGTTGCACGCCCCAGACGTCGTCGCATCCCCGGAAGGCGCTGAGCGGAATGTCGGCGACGCGCGAGGCGGGCGTTCCCCGCAGGGCGAATTCCCGCGTCTCCTTGGTACGCCACTCCTGGATGCGCAGCGCCACCGGTCCACCGTCGCCGAGGACCTTCACCTCCAGGCGTACCGCCCCGGCGACCGCGCTCTGGGCGATGAGGAGGGCGTCGACGCGCTCGGTGCGCAGCTCCAGCTTGTTGCCGGACAGGACGGGGACGATACGGGTGCGCTCGTCGGTGTGGACGACGGCGGGCGGGGCCGGGTTGCCGAGCAGGCGCATCGGTCCGCGCCGGAGCCGCCCGGCGCCGAGAACGACCGACTCCAGCTTCCATGTGGTGCGACCGCCGCGCCCGGCCCCCCTGGCGGCGAGGCGGCGCGGGTCGATGACGGCTTCGAACCCGGAGCGCTCGTAGCGGTGCAGCGAACGGCCGGAGCGGGCGGCGGCCTCGTCCGTGGGCGCGGACCGCACCCGCAGCGGGATCAGCCGTCGCCCGGACCGCAGCCAGCCGGTTCCGGCCGACCGTCCGGGCGCGTTGCGGACGTAGGCGTACCCGGTGAGGCGCAGCAGCCCGTCCTTCCACACCGCCTCGGTGAGATGGGCGTGCACGGGGAGGTCCGGTGCGGTCAGGGCGGTGACGGAGGGCGGCAACGGGTCCTGTACGGAGGGGTACTGGGCGTGCGGGCGCAGACGTCCGCGCACATGGAAGGTGTCGCGGTCGGCCTTCTCGTCGGCGAGCAGGGCGAGGAGTTCGGGCATCCGGCGTTCGCGGATGAGCTGCCATTTGACCCGCAGATGCAGCGGCAGCCCGGCGATTACGGCCGGTTCGACGGTGGCTGCGAAGGAGTTGGCGTGTTCGAGGAAGGCTTCGTGGAACGCGGCGTCCCCGTCCGGCAGCGCCTCGATGAACAGCCACAGGTCGCCCGAGAGTGCGTGGGCGTCGTACTTCCGCTTGGCGTCGGGCAGTTCGCGGTCCGCGAGGAACCGGCTGACGGTGCTCACGGCGGTGACCCGGTCGCGGATACCCCTGGGCACGGCGCGGCGGCTGGTGATCGACCCGTCGCGGTCCCGCCAGTGGTAGACGGGCTCCTCGACGACATCGACCGCGCGGGCCAGGAAGTGGGCGGGCAGGACGACGGCGATGTCCTCGTACAGCACACCGGACGGGAAGGCGAAGGCGTGCTCGTCCCAGAAGGTTCTGCGGAACACCTTGTTGCAGGCGATACGGTCGCCGAGCAGGATCCAGTCGCGGGTGACATGGGTGCCGGGACGGGCCTTCTCCATCGGCCTGCGGAACATCGGGGACTGTTCGAGCGCCCCGTTCGCCCGCAGCCGGAGCACATTGCCGGTGGCGAAGTCGGAGCCGGAGCGGTCGAGTTCGGCGATCATCCGCTCGTACGCGCCGGGCGGGACGATGTCGTCGCTGTCGACGAACGCCAGGAACTCCCCGCCGCTGCCGGCCTCACGGACCCCGGCGTTGCGGGCGGCGCCGAGTCCCCCGTTCTCCTGCCGCACCAGCCGGAAGCGCGGATCTTTCGCCGCGAACTCCTCCGCGACGCGCCCGCTGCCGTCGGTGGAGCCGTCGTCGACCATGACGACCTCCAGGTCGGGCAGGGTCTGTTCGGCGAGCGAGGTCAGGCAGGCACCGAGATACTCCTCGACGTTGTAGAGGGGGACGACGACGGTGAGACGGGGTGCCATCGCTGCGCACGATCCTTCCGGCGGACGACATCAAGTGGTCTACGGGGTAACAACCTTCACCGCGTGGCCGGGTCACCCGATCGGAGCCATACGGGTGACACGCCGAGGAGGGCGCGCCGGACCGGGGTGGCGGCCACGGTGACGCGGCCGAGCCCCGCACCGGGAAGGGGACGGGGCTCGTTTCGACTGCGGGAATGGGTCAGGGGTCCGGACGCCAGGGGTCCGGACGTCAGAGGTCCGGACGTCAGAGGTCGGGACGTCAGAAGGCCGGGACGTCAGAAGGCCGGACGCCCGAGGTCCGGACGTCAGGGCTTGACGGCGATCCGGCCCTCGTCCATGCGCAGCAGCAACAGCTGCTCGCCGGTCTTCTCCAGGAACTCGTCGACGGCCTGCCGCGACCCCTGCCAGTACCCGTAGTCGTCGATGAGCAGCACACCCCCGCTCACCAGCCGCGAGTAGAGGTGCTCCAACTCGTGCTTGGTCGACGCGTACCAGTCGGTGTCCAGGCGCAGGATCGAGATCTGCTCCGGCGCGTTCGCCGGGAGGGTGTCCTCGACCATGCCCTGCACGTAGTGGACGCGGTTCTTCGGGTACGGAACGGTCTCGAAGCCCGCCCGGACGTCCTCCAGCGAGGCCACCGCCCAGATCGGCCGGTCCTTGCCCTGGGCGTCGAGCAGCTCCTGCGCCGACCTGCCGTCGCGCCGCAGGTCCTCCGCCGTGGGCGGGGTCATGCCCTCGTACGTGTCGAAGAGGTAGAGCTCGCGCTCGGTCTCGCCGAGCGACAGCAGGGTCTTCGCACAGGCCTGCATGGAACCGCCGCGCCACACACCGCACTCGACGATGTCGCCGGGGATGTCGTGCCGGACGATGTGGCGGGTCGCCAGGATGAGGGCGTTGAGCCGCTCGGGAGAGGTCATCGAGTACGGCTTGACCGCACTGATGATGTCCTTCGCCTCATCGTCGTAGTCCGCCGGGAACTGCGGTCCGGCCTTCGGCTTCGGCTTGGGCTGCGGCTTCGGTTCGGGGGCCGCTTCCGTCCCGGCCGCGGCGGGTGCGGGAGCCGGTTCCGCCGGGGCGGTGCGGGCGGCGGGCACCGTCGCCCGCCTGAGCTGATATCCGGTGAGCTGCTGAAGGACGCCGTTGACGGCGTTGCGCCAAGCCATGCCCCCGGACAGTACGCGCGGTTTGCGGCGCATGTCACTTTTCGTCAACCTGCTATTGATTTGCGCCTGTTGCCCCGGACGGCCAGGACCCGGCCTCGGCCCGCGCGGGAGCGTCCTCGGGCGCGGCCTGGGCCGGTACTCCGTCGGGGACAGCGTCGGGCAGGCTCTCCGGAGCCGCCTTGGGGCGTCCGCACTGCTCGCGGCCCGTCAGCGGGCTGGGCAGCGGAATGCCGTCGACACCGCCGACCCGGTTGGCCCACCAGACGGCCAGCTCCCGTACGGCGAACATGGTCAGCCGGGGATAGCGCTGCGGCTTGCGGAAGACGCCCACGGAGTCGCCCCAGTAGGCGGCCTTCTTGTCGATGGCCCGATAGTCGTGCCAGATGCCCTTGCGCGGCGGGAAGTCCGTGTACGCCTCGCAGAGTTCGAGCCGGGAGTGCGCGGCCAGGGCACGGAAGCCGTCGGGGTAGTAGCGCCAGCAGTCCTGGGCGTCATGGGCGTGCCCGCGCGAGGGCGCGGTGATGAAGGCGTAGCCGCCGGGCTTCAGGACACGGGCGATCTCCAGCATCGTCGCCCAGAAGAACGGGATGTGCTCGAACGCCTGGCCGGAGAGGACGGCGTCGGCGCTGTTGGACTTGGCGGGGATGCGGTACGGACGGGTCATCACGGCGTCGACGTTGGGGCCGTCGAGCACGTCGACACCGACGTAGTCGATGTCATGGGCGGCGAGCAGACCCTTGTGGGTACGGGTCTGCCGGTCGGAGACGCGCGAGCCGAGATCGACGACGCGGTGCCTGCGCGACGTGGGCAGATACTCCTCGACGCAGAGTTCCATCTGTTCATAGGCGGACCGGTGCATGGACGTTCTCCCAACGTTGCCGTGTGCGCGAGCTGTTGAGGACAACGACGGTGCCGGGCAGAGGGGTCGCGGCGGACGCGCCCGCTGAGCCGTTCGGGTGGTGCCGTGCCCGCCGGTACGGGCCCGCCCGCCCGGTACGGTCCCGCGCTCCGTCCGAAGCACCCCCCGTCCGACGTACCCCCGCCCCGCCTCACTCCGTCCCGAAGAACCGCCGCACCACGCGCTCCGCCGCGTGCCCGTCGTCGTACGGGCAGAACCGCTCGCGGAACGCCGAGCGCAGGACGGCCGACCGCTGCGCGCGCCACTCCCCCGTCCGCAGCACCTCCAGCAGTTCGCCCTGGGTGGCGGCGACGGGCCCCGGGGTGTCACCGGGGCGGCCGGAGAGCAGGTCGATGTACGTCCCTCGCGAGGCCCGGTACGCGTCCCAGTCGGGGGCGTAGCAGATGACCGGACGGTCCAGACAGGCGTAGTCGAACATCAGGGAGGAGTAGTCGGTGATCAACGCATCGGCGGCCAGGCAGAGTTCCTCGACCACCGGATGCCCCGTGACGTCCCGGACCCGGCCCGCAGCCCCGATCCCGGCCGAGCGCCCGTAGAAGTAGTGCGCCCGCACCAGCACCACGTACTGCGGCCCGAGTTCACGGGCGAACCGGTCCGGGTCGAGCTGCGGGACGAAACCCTTGCGGTAGTCGCGGTGGGTCGGGGCGTAGAGCAGGGCGGTCTGTCCGGGGGCGATGCCGAGATCCGCGCGCAGCTTCGCGACGTGTTCCCGCGTCGCGGTGAAGAAGATGTCGTTGCGCGGATAGCCGAGGTCCAGATGCTCGTACGAGGACGGATAGACCCGGTCCCAGATCTCGGTGGTGTGCGGGTTGGCGGAGAGGCTGAAGTCCCACTGGTCGGCGTGGGCGAGGATCTTCCCGAAGCTGATGCCATGGGTGAGGGCGGGGTACGCCCGCTGGTCCAGGCCCATGGTCTTCAGCGGGGTCCCGTGGTGGGTCTGGAGGTAGCGCTGGCCGGGGCGTTTGGTGAAACCGCCGGGGAAGCTGGAGTTGTTGATCAGATACGTGGCGGTGGCCATGGCCCGCCAGTAGGCGCGCGAGCCCTCGATGACGTACGGGATGCCCGGCGGGACGCGGTCGCGGTGACGGGAGGAGACCACCCACAGGCCGCGGACGTGCGGGACGAGTTCGCGGGCCTTGGCGTGGATGGCGGCGGGATTGCAGGCGACGCCCCGGTTCCAGTACGCCCCGTACACGGCGAGGTCCGGGTCCAGCGGCCGGTGCAGATCGGCGCGGTAGGCGGCCCGCATCACCCGCGCCCGCAGCGCCTTCCGGCTCCGCCCGTACGCCGCCGCGGCACCGGCGCGCCCGGCCCCGGCCGCCTGCCGGGCGCGGTGGGCGGCGTACGGTCCGGGGAGCCCGGCGGCCCGGAAGAACGCCGCCCGGTCTCCGGGGCGGATACGTCCGGGGTCCGCCAGGACGGCCAGCAGGTGTGCGGTGCGGGCCTGGTGGAGGCGGGGGTCGTCTCCGGTCTCGGCGAGGAGGCGGGCGTACGCGTCGATCACCGCGAAGTGCCCGCGCCCCGGAGTGGCGGCGAACGTGCCGGTGCGGCGCAGGCGGTGGCGGACGCAGACCCGGTCCAGGCGGGCGAGGGTGCCGGCGTCGGTCGCGAGGAGGATCGCCCGGTGGACGGGGACGACCTCCTCGTACACGCCGTCGGTGAAGCGGAGCCGGTGGGCGGTCCAGAAAGCGCGGCGGAACAGCTGATTGCCGGGGGCGGGCGCGTCGTCCGGCGGCCGGACGTCCCCCCACCAGTCGACACGGTCGTGGCCGAGGCGCAGGACATCCGGAGCCACCCCGTGAACGCCCCCCGTACCGGGACCGTCCGTACCGGGACCATCCGCGCGGGGGTCGCCCGTACCGGGACCATCCGCGCGGGGACCGTCCGTACTCGGCCGGAACTCGCTCAGCCGGTCCGCCATCGCCTCCAGGGCTCCCGGCAGCAGCAGGTCGTCGGCGTCCAGGAAGAGGAGGTAGCCTCCCCGCGCCTCGTCGGCCCCGGCGTTGCGGGCCGCACCGGCGCCGAACGAGGTCCCGGCCACCGCTTCGGCCCCCGCTTCGGCCCCCGCGCCCCGGTGTCCGGCCGTCGCCGCCATGGTCAGCACCCGCACCCGGGGGTCGCGCCGGGCGTACTCCGCCGCGATGGCGGCGCTGCCGTCCACCGACCCGTCGTCGACGATAATCAGCTCCCACGCGCACTCCCGGGTCACCGCCTGGCCGAGCACGGAGTCCAGAGCCGCCCTCAGATATCCCTGGGAGCGGCGGACGGGCACGACGACAGTGAGGAGCATGGCAGCCGAGCGTAATGGCGGCCGTGCGCGTCCCGGCCCACGCGTTCACCCGTTCGGGGCAGCGCCGGTGACCCGGGGGGCCCACCCCGGTTGAGGCAGGGCATGAAGCCTCTCCTCAGCGTCGTCGTCCCGGTCCACAACGTCGAGGACTACCTCGGGGCATGCCTGCGGTCGCTGGCCGGGCAGACGTCGGACGCGATCGAGGTGGTGCTCGTCGACGACGGTTCGACGGACGGGAGCGGCCGGATCGCCGAGGAGTTCGCCGCACGGGACAGCCGCTTCCGCTGCGTCCACCAGCCCAACGCGGGCCTGAGCGCGGCCCGTAACACCGGGGTCCGCCACACCACCCCGGGCGTCCCGTACCTGGCGTTCGCCGACAGTGACGACATCGTCGTGCACGACGCGTACGAACGGATGCTGGCCTCACTGGAGTCGACGGGTTCCGATCTGGTGACCGGCAACGTGTGGCGGCTGGACGAGCGCGGGCGGCAGCAGGCGTGGCAGTACCGCTGGCTGACCGGCAGCCGGCCCCGCACCCACATCACCCGCGATCCACGTCTGCTCGCGGACCGGGTCGCCTGGAACAAGGTGTTCCGGCGCTCCTTCTGGGACCGGCACGCCTTCGCCTTCCCCGAGGGCAGGCTGTACGAGGACACCCCGGTGATGATCCCGGCGCACCACCTCGCCGGGTCCGTCGATGTGCTGCACGAGCACGTCTACTACTGGCGGGTGCGGGAGGGCTCGATCACCCGGCGGCGTACGGACGTGAAGGGCGTACGGGACCGGATCGCGGCGTGCGAGCATGTCAGCGCGTTCCTGGCGGACCGGGACGCGGCGCAGCGGCGGGCCTACGACACCTCGTGCCTGCGCGACGACTTCGTGTACTTCATGGAGGGGCTGCCGAGGGGCGGAGCGGCGTACCGCGCGGCGTTCCTGGCGGACGCGGGAGCCTTCCTGGACCGCGCGGGGGACGGCGTCCTAACGGGGCTGCCGGTGGAGCTGCGCGTCAAGTGGCAGCTGGTGCGGGAGCGCAGGATGGACGAGCTGCTGTCCGTGCTCGCCTTCGAACGGGCCAACGGCGCGGGAACGTTCGCGGTCGAGGGCCTGCCGGGTCGGCGACGGGCGGCGTATCCGGGCGTCGACGGCGCGGGCGCGCGTCTGTCCCGGACCGATCTGCCCGCGGTGGCACGGCTGTTGGACGCCTCCTGGGGCGCGGACGGAAAGCTCCGGCTGCGCGGGTACGCGTACATCCGCAACCTCGGGGCGGGGGCGGCCCGGCACTCGCTCAAGGCCGGGATGGTGCGCGCGGCCGGGGGGCGGCAGCTGCGGACCGTTCCCGTGCGGACCGTCCGGATGCCCGGGGCGACCGCCGACTCGGCGCAGGAACTGCACTGTTACGACCACTCCGGCTTCGAGATGGTTCTCGACCCGCACAGGCTGGGCTCGGGCAGCTGGCTGGTCGGGATCGTGGTCGCCGGTCGCGGTACGGCCCGGCGGGTGGCCGTGCGCGCGGTGGACGCGGCAGCCGCCCAGCCCCTCGTCCACGACCTGGGCGAGGGGCGGCGGGCGGTGCTCGGCTACCGGGACGGACGCCTCCGGCTGACGGTGTCGCAACTGCCCGCGCTGGCCGAGGCCCACGACGGCGGCAGCGGCAGCGGCAGCAGTGAGGACAGCGGCGGGGTGGTGGAGGTGACCGGCCGGCTGTACGGGGATGCCCGCCCGACCGCCCTGCTCCTGACCCGCGACGGAGCCGGGGCGCGGGGTACGCAGGGTGCGGCCGGGGCGAAGGGTATGGAAGGTGCGGCCGGGGCGCAGGATACGGCTGGAACGCAGGGTGCGGCCGGGGCGGAGTGGTCCTGTCCGGTGGTGTGCGGGGACGACGGGCGGGTGGCGGTCTTCTCGGCCCGGATTCCCCTCGCGGAACTCGCCACCGTACCGCCCGCACCGTTTCCGGTCCCCCGCGAGGTCGAACCGGAATCCGGTGCGCGCTGGCGGGCCCAGCTGCTCATGGCCGACGGATCGCGGGTCCCGCTGGCCGCGGCCCCGGACCTGCCGCCTCCGGTCCTCGCCGACGCGGCGGGCGAACTGGTGCTGGACGTGAGCGGGCAGCCGTTCGTGGACGGCGCGGAACGGACGCCGGACGGCGCACTGCGGATCACGGGAACAGGAGCGGGGACGGGAGCGGGGACGGGAGCAGGGGCAGCGGAGTCGGGTACGCGGACCGGGGCCGGCACGGAAGCGGAAGCCGGAACCGGCGACGCCCTCACCACCCACGACGCCCTCACCCTCCGGCACGAGACCCTGCGCGAGACCGTGTCCGTGCCCCTGGAACGGCAGGCGGGCCGCTTCACCGCACTGCTCCCCGGATCTCTCCCGGAGGGCCGGTGGGACCTGTACCTCGGCGCCGCCCCGGTGCGCCTCCTCGCCTCTCTCGCCCCCTGCCTCCCCAACCGGAGGAGCGAGGCGGAACCGGCCCTCGAACGGCGGCACGGCGACCGGCTGACGGTGCACGCGGGCCCCGCCCTCGCCCCCGCCGAGCGGGGCGCGTACCGCCAACGACTCCTGCGCAGCACGCACTACGAGGACCGGCGCACTCTCCCGCTCCGCGACGCCGTCCTGTACGCGGGCGGCGACTCCCCGCGCGCCGTCCACACCGAACTGGTGCGCCGCGGCACCGACACCGAACACCTCTACGTCACCGGCCCCGCCCCGGGACGCACCGCCCACGTCCCGCCCGCCGCGCTCCCGGTCCTGGAGCACAGCGCCGACTGGTACGAGGCGCTGGCGCGGGCCCGCCGGATCGTCACGGACGGCCACCTGCCCGCCTGGTTCGAGCGGCGTCCGGGGCAGACGGTCGTCCAGACCTGGCACGGCACCCCGCTCGGCCGCTTCGGCACCGGCCTGACGGGCACCCTGTACGCCGACCACCACCACCTCGCCACCCTGCCGCACCGCTCGTCCCAGTGGTCGGTGCTGGTCTCCCCCAGCCGCTTCGCCACCCCGCTGCTGCGCGGCTCACTGGCGTACGGGGGTGAGGTCCTGGAGGCCGGCTCGCCCGCCAACGACCTGCTGTTCTCGCCCGACCGCGACAAGACCGCCGAACGGGTCCGGCGGGGCCTCGGCATCCCGGAGGGCCACCGCGTGGTGCTGTACGCACCGACGTACCGCGATCACCTGGCCCATCCGCCGGGCGCACTCCCGGCGCATTCCCCGTGCCTGTACCGCTGGGACCCGGCGCTGGACCCGCACGCCCTGGCGCGCTCGCTCGGCGACGGGCACACCGTGCTGGTCCGCAGGCATCCGCGGGTGACGGGCAATGTGCCGGAGGCGCCCGGCGTACGCGATGTCTCGGGGCACCCGGACACCGCCGAGCTGCTCCTGATCGCCGATGTCCTGGTCACGGACTACGCGGGCCTGATGTTCGACTTCGCGCACACCGGACGCCCGATGCTGTTCCACACGTACGACCTGGAGCACTACCGCGACACCGTGCGCGGCTTCTGCCTGGACTTCGAGACCAGGGCCCCGGGCCCGCTGCTCGTGACGACGGACGAGGTGGCCCGGGCGCTGCGGGACACCGGGCCGCTGACGGCCCGGCACTCGGACGCGTACGAGAGCTTCCGGCGCGACTACTGCGACCTGGACGACGGCGGGGCGGCGGGCCGGGTCGCGGACCGGCTGCTCGCGGACAAGGACTGACGACAGCGCGCACCGGCGCACTCCCGGACGGGGCTGACGCCGAAACGCACCGCCTCCTCACGGACGGCGGCTGACGCCGACGCGCACCGGCGCACTCCCGCGGGCCGCGGCGCTGCGACACCCTCGGGCCGCCGGATCTCATGCGCGGGTGAGCGCCGCGACCGCCGAAGCGGCCAGATCGTCCAGGTAGCCCTTGGGCAGGTCACCGCGGACCACGACGAGCCGCCAGTACAGCGGTCCGACGATCAGGTCCAGGGCCCGGTCCGGATCGCTGCCCTCGGGCAGTTCGCCGCGGGCCACCGCCGCCCGGACGACGACCGCGGCGACGCCCTGCTGCTGGTCGAGCAGGGCGGCCTTGATCGCACCGGAGATCTCCGGATTGCGGGCCGCCTCGACGAGCAGATCGGGAATCACCTGCGAGGCCACGGGGTGGCGCAGGGCGTACGCGCCCAGTTCGAGGACGGCGCGCACATCGCCGTACAGCGAACCGGTGTCCGGGGCGGGCAGCCCCTGGGCGGCGACGGCCGCGACCAGGTCGAGGACGAGGTGGAGCTTGGACTTCCAGCGGCGGTAGACGGCCGTCTTGCCGACACCCGCGCGCCGCGCGATGCCCTCGATGGACATCCGGGCGAATCCCACGGCGGCGAGTTCCTCGAAGACCGCGCTGCGGATGGCGTCGGTCACGTCCTCGCGCAGCACGGCGGCGCCTGCCGGGGTGCGGCGGCGGGTTCCCCGTTCGGTGCTCATGGCCCGAATGATAGTCCGTAACGACGAAACGGTTGCGTTGCGACGTGAGAGCGTCCTACTCTCAGCGTTACGACGATACGGTCCCGTCCCAACGGCCGCGCCGTCCGTCCGCACGCGTTTCCTCCGCACGCCCCGTCCGCACGCCCCTCGCATGTCTCTTCCGGGCCGCTCGCCCGACGCCCGCCCCCTGACATTCCCCGGATATTCCCGGACGTTCCCGGCCGTTCCCTCCGGCCGTTTCACCCCCCTCCGTCGAAAGCGATCGTGGTGAGCCAGACAGCAGCTCCGCCGCCCCCGGTGGACACCGCACCCACACCCGCACCCCCCGCCGCCCCGCAACCGCCCGCACCACCCGGCGCTCCCGTCCACGCGCCCGGTGAACTGGCCGCGCTCGCCGCCCGGCACGGGCTCACCGTCAGCGGGGCCCGGCCGCCGCTGGGCGCGTACATCCGGCAGCTCTGGGGGCGCCGGCACTTCATCACGGCGTTCGCCACCGCCAAGCTGACCGCGCAGTACAGCCAGGCGAAACTCGGCCAGATCTGGCAGATCATGACCCCGCTGCTGAACGCGACGGTCTACTACTTCATCTTCGGCGTCCTGATGAACACGAAGCGCGGCGTCGACGACTTCGTCCCGTTCCTGGTCACCGGCGTCTTCATCTGGACCTTCACCAGCAGCTCGATCACCGCGGGCACACGGGCCATCAGCGGCAACATCGGCCTCGTCCGCGCCCTGCACTTCCCGCGCGCCTCGCTGCCCGTGGCGCTGGCCCTGCAACAGCTCCAGCAGCTCCTGTTCTCGATGGGGGCACTGTTCCTGATCCTGCTCGTGTTCGGTCAGTACCCGCGGCCGTCCTGGCTGCTGGCGATCCCGGCGCTGGCCCTGCAGGCCGTGTTCAACACCGGGGTGTCGATGATCGTGGCGCGGCTCGCCGCCAAGACGCCGGACATCGCGCAGCTGACGCCGTTCATCCTCCGTACGTGGATGTACTCCTCGGGCGTGATGTGGAGCCTGGACACCCTGCTCAAGGGCGACCGGGTCCCGCACTTCGTGATGGTGGCGCTGGAGTACAACCCGGCGGCCGTCTACATCGACCTGATGCGGTTCGCCCTCATCGACAGCTTCGCCGGGGCGCAGCTGCCCGCGCACGTCTGGGCCGTCGCGGCGGGCTGGGCGCTCGTGTGCGGAGTGGCCGGATTCGTGTACTTCTGGCAGGCGGAGGAGCAGTACGGACGTGGCTGAGACACCCGGCGCGACGAGCGCCCCCGAGGCCCCCGGCACTTCCGGCACGACCGTCGGACCCGGCGCCCCTGACACCCGGGTCCCCACCGTCGTCGTCGACGGGGTCCACATCACGTACAAGGTCCACGGGGCCCGTACCGGACGAGGCAGCGCGACCTCGGCCCTGAGCCGCCTCACCTCACGTCGGCAGAGTCCCGGCGTGCGGGAGGTCCACGCCGTGAAGGGGGTCAGCTTCGCCGCGTACAAGGGCGAGGCCATCGGTCTGATCGGCTCCAACGGCTCCGGGAAGTCGACGCTCCTCAAGGCCATCGCGGGCCTGCTGCCGCCGACCGAGGGCCGGGTCCACACCCAGGGTCAGCCCTCGCTGCTCGGCGTGAACGCGGCGCTGATGGGCGATCTGACCGGCGAGCGCAATGTCGTGCTCGGCGGGCTCGCGATGGGCATGACGCGCCGGCAGGTCCGCGAGCGCTACGACGAGATCGTGGACTTCTCCGGCATCAACGAGAAGGGCGACTTCATCACCCTGCCGATGCGGACGTACTCCTCCGGCATGGGAGCCCGCCTGCGGTTCTCCATCGCGGCGGCCAAGAGCCACGACGTCCTGCTGATCGACGAGGCGCTGTCCACGGGCGACGCCAGGTTCCAGCGCCGCAGCAAGGACCGGATCATGGAGCTCCGCGAGTCGGCGGGCACGGTCTTCCTGGTCAGCCACAGCAACAAGTCGATCACCGAGACGTGTGACCGGGCGATCTGGCTGGAGGCGGGAACGCTCCGCATGGACGGCCCGGCGAAGCAGGTCGTCGCCGCCTACGAGAAGTTCACCAAGAAGAAGTAACCGGGCCCGTAAGGCGGTCGGGGACGAGCCCGTACGGCGGTCGGGGACGAGCCGGTACCCGCACTCGTCCCCGACCGCCTACGGCGTCAGCCCTACGCGTGTGTGCGCAACAGCGTCCGCATGGTCCGCATGGCCACCGAGAGGTTCGCCAGGTCGAACGCGTCCGAGCTCTGGATCTCGTCCAGCGTGGACCGCGACCGTGTCAGGATCGCCGCGTTCTTCTCCTCCCACGCCGTGAACCGCTCCTGGGGCGTCGAGGTCCCGTTGCCCACGCTCAGCACGTCCGCGGTCAGCGCGGCGTGCGCGGCGTACAGGTCCTCGCGGATGGAGGCACGGGCCATGGACTGCCAGCGGTCGGCCCGCGGCAGTTCGATGATCCGGTCCATCAGCTGGGTGATCCGCAGCCGGTCGGCGAGGTCGTAGTACACCTCGGCGACAGCCAGCGGCTCCTTGCCCGTGCGGTCGGCGATCGCCACGATGTCCAGCGCCGGGAAGGCCGAGGAGAACCCGGCGACCCGCAGCGCCAGCACGTCCGGGACCCCCACCGAGGTGAGCTCGTCCAGGATCGACTGGTACCAGTCCAGATCGGCGCCCTTGAGCATCTTGGGCAGCTCGCTCCAGACCTGCTCGACCCCGTCCCGGAAGAACTCGATGGTCTCCGCGATCTCGACCGGCTGCGGCCGGTTGCCGAGCAGCCAGCGCGAACCGCGCTCGACGAGGCGGCGCGAGTGCAGCCGGATCCGGGTCTGGACATCCGCCGCGACCTGGTTGTCGAGCGCCTCGACGGCGTCCCACACCTGGGCCAGACCGAAGATCTCCCGGGCCGCGGCCTGCGCCCGCACGATCTCCTCGATCGATGCCCCGGTCTCTTCCCGCAACCGGTGCAGGAAGGTCGAACCACCGGTGTTCACGGTGTCGTTGACCAGGACGGTCGTGATGATCTCGCGGCGCAGGGCGTGCGCGTCCACCGCCTCGGGGAAGCGCTCGCGCAGCTGCCGCGGGAAGTAGGCGTGCACCAGCTTCTGCAGGTGCGGGTCGTCCGGCAGGCTGGTGGAGATCAGCTCGTCGGCCGCCGTGATCTTGGTGTAGGCGAGCAGCACGGCCAGCTCGGGCTGGCTCAGCCCCTTGCCGCCGTTGAGGAGTTCGCGGATCTGCCGGTCGTTGGGCAGGAACTCCAGCGCCCGGTCCAGATGTCCGTCGCGGCCCAGCCGGCGCATGAAGCGCTGGTGGGCGTGGAGCAGGGACGGGGACTGGGCGGTGGCGTTGGCCAGTGCGGTGTTCTGCGCGTAGTTGTTGCGCAGCACCAGCTTGCCCACCTCGTCGGTCATCTCGGCGAGCAGCTTGTTGCGCTGCTTGACGGTCATGTCGCCGTCCCGCACCAGACCGTTGAGCAGGATCTTGATGTTCACCTCGTGGTCGGAGGTGTCCACACCGGCGCTGTTGTCGATCGCGTCGGTGTTGATCCGGCCGCCGGTGCGGGCGAACTCGATCCGGCCGAGCTGGGTGGCACCGAGGTTGCCGCCCTCGCCGACGACCTTGGCGCGCAGGTCCTCGCCGTTGACCCGGATCGCGTCGTTGGCCTTGTCGCCGACGTCCGTGTTCGACTCGGACGACGCCTTGATGTACGTACCGATGCCACCGTTCCACAGCAGGTCGACGGGGGCCTTGAGGATGGTCTGCATCAGCTCGGCGGGCGTCATCTTGGCGACGGACGAGTCGATGCCGAGCGCCTCACGGATGTGCGCGTTGAGCGGGATCGACTTCGCCGTACGGGGGTGGACCCCGCCGCCCGCGGACAGCAGGTCCGCGCTGTAGTCGCCCCAGGAGCTGCGCGGCAGGTCGAACAGCCGGCGCCGCTCCGCGTACGAGGTGGCGGCGTCCGGCTTCGGGTCGATGAAGATGTGCCGGTGGTCGAAGGCCGCGACCAGCCGGATGTGCTCGGAGAGCAGCATGCCGTTGCCGAAGACGTCACCGGACATGTCGCCGACGCCGACGACCGTGAAGTCCTCGGTCTGGGTGTCGTGGCCCAGCTCGCGGAAGTGCCGCTTGACGGACTCCCAGGCACCGCGGGCGGTGATGCCCATGCCCTTGTGGTCGTAGCCGACGGAGCCGCCGGAGGCGAAGGCGTCGCCGAGCCAGAAGCCGTAGGCGACGGCGATCTCGTTGGCGATGTCGGAGAAGCTCGCGGTGCCCTTGTCGGCGGCGACGACGAGGTAGGTGTCGGCCTCGTCGTGGCGGACGACATCGGCGGGCGGCACGACCTCCCCGGCCACCATGTTGTCGGTGATGTCGAGCAGCGCCGAGATGAACGTCCGGTACGAGGCGATGCCCTCGGCCAGCCAGGCGTCACGGTCGACCGCCGGGTCGGGCAGCTGCTTGGCGACGAAGCCGCCCTTGGCGCCGACCGGCACGATGACGGTGTTCTTCACCATCTGCGCCTTGACCAGGCCGAGGATCTCGGTCCGGAAGTCCTCCCGCCGGTCCGACCAGCGCAGCCCGCCGCGGGCGACCTTGCCGAAGCGCAGGTGGACGCCTTCGACGCGCGGCGAGTACACCCAGATCTCGAACGCCGGGCGGGGCGCGGGCAGGTCCGGGATGGCCTGCGGGTCGAACTTCATCGAGACGTACGCGTGCGGCTTGCCGCCCTCCGCCTGCTGGAAGAAGTTGGTGCGCAGCGTGGCCTTGATGACGGTGAGGAAGGACCGCAGGATCCGGTCCTCGTCGAGCGAGGCGACCTGGTCCAGGGCCCCTTCGAGCTCTTCGAGGAGCCCGTCGGTCAGCTCCGTACCGGCCCGCTGGCGCTCGGGGGACATCCGGGCCTCGAACAGCGAGACCAGCAGCCGGGTGGTGTGGACGTTGTTGCGGAGAGTGCTCTCCATGTAGTCCTGGCTGAAGGTGGATCCGGCCTGGCGCAGGTACTTCGCGTAGGCGCGCAGCACCATCGCCTGCCGCCAGGTCAGACCGGCTCCGAGCACCAGCGCGTTGAAGCCGTCGTTCTCCGCCCGGCCCTGCCACACGGCGGCGAACGCGTCCTGGAACCGGTCGCGGGCGTCGTCGGCCAGATAGCTGCCGTTGCCCGTGGCCTGCGGCATCCGCAGCCCGAAGTCGTAGATCCAGGCGTGGGTGCGGTCCGCGCAGCGCAGCTCGTACGGACGCTCGTCGACGACCTCGACACCGAGCTGCTGGAGGGCCGGGAGGACGGCGGACAGGGAGACCTGCTCGCCGGTCCGGTAGATCTTGAAGCGGCGCTCGCCGGGGCCGGCGCCGACGGGCTCGTACAGGCTGAGGGCGAAGTCCTTCTCGTTCCGCTTGAGCGCTTCGAGGTGGACCAGGTCGGCCACGGCGGCGCGCGGCGAGTGGTCGGCCTTGTACCCCTCGGGGAACGAGTGACCGTAGTGGCGCATCAGCTCGGCGGCGCGCTCCTCACCGCACTCGGCGTTCAGCGCCTCCTGGAAGCCGTCGGCCCAGGAACGGGCGGCCTCGACGAGGCGGCCCTCGATGCGGTCGGCGTCGGCGTCGGTGAGGTGCGAGAGCTCGGTGCCCGGCGGGACCCGGATGACGAAGTGGAGCCGGGAGAGGATCGACTCGGTGTTCCAGGCGGTGAAGTCGACGCTGGTGCCGCCCAGCTCCTCCTTGAGGATGTCGATCAGCCGGAGCCGTACACCGGTGGTGTAGCGGTCGCGCGGCAGGTAGACGATCGCGGAGTAGTAGCGGCCGTACTCGTCCTGGCGCAGGTACAGCCGCAGCCTGCGGCGCTCCTGGAGGTAGAGCACGGAGGTGACGATGGAGCGGAGCTGGTCGACGGGCGTCTGGAAGAGCTCGTCGCGCGGGTAGGTCTCCAGGATCTGGAGCAGGTCGCGGCCGTCGTGGCTGTTGTACGTGAAGCCCGCGCCCTCCAGCACCTCGGCGACCTTGCGGCGGATGACGGGCACCCGGCGCACGGACTCGGTGTAGGCGGCGGACGAGAACAGCCCGAGGAAGCGGCGCTCACCGACGACGTTGCCGTCGGCGTCGAACTTCTTCACCCCGACGTAGTCGAGGTAGCTGGGGCGGTGCACGGTCGCGCGGCTGTTGGCCTTCGTCAGGACGAGGAGCTTGTGCTCGCGGGCCTTGGCGCGGGCGTCGGCGGGCAGCCGGTCGAAGGACGGGCTGACGGGGTGCGCCTCGTCCTCGGTGTGGTGCGGGTCGGAGCGCAGGATGCCGAGGCCGGTTCCGGGCACGGCGGCCAGGGCGTCGCTGTCCCGCAGCTCGTACTCGCGGTAGCCGAGGAAGGTGAAGTGGTCGGCCGCCAGCCAGCGCAGCAGCTCGCGGGCCTCGTCGACCTCCTCGTCGGCGAGGTCGTCCAGCGGCTCACCGGGCAGGTCGTCGGCGATCCGCAGCGCGGCGTCGCGCATCTTGTCCCAGTCCTCGACGGTCTCCCGCACGTCGGACAGGACACGCAGCAGATCGGCGGTGATCTGCTTCAGGTCGGCGCGGTCGGTCTCGCGGTCGATCTCGACGTGGATCCAGGACTCGACGAGCGCGTCGTGCGGCAGCTCGGCCTTGGCGTCCTTGGCCCCCTTGGCGTTCTTGCGGCCCTGCGCGTTCGTCGCGACACCGTTGCCCTCGGTGAGGACCTCGATGAGCTTGCCGGTGAGGTCACGGCGGACGATGACCTGCGGGTGGATCACGACATGGATGCCGCGGCCCTGCCGGGACAGCTCATTGGTCACGGAGTCGACCAGGAACGGCATGTCGTCGGTGACGACCTCGACGACGGAGTGGCTGGAGGTCCAGCCGTTCTCCTCGACGGTCGGGGTGTGCACCCGGACGTTCGCCGTGCCCTGGGGACGGTTCTCGGCCAGCCGGTAGTGGGAAGACGCGGCGCCGAAGACGTCGACCGGGTCCCGGCCGCCGATGTCCTCCGGTGCGGTGTGCAGGTAGTAGCGCTGGAGGTAGGAGAGCAACATGTCCTGGCCGGGGCGCTCCCCCTGGTCGGCCCCGGTGCCGGCCGAGCCGGCCCGCACCCTGGGGGTACCCCCTGGGCCACCGACACCACCGCCCGGGCTGTTGTCAGCTACCTTGGCGGCCCGTGTGAGCAGCTCGGCCTTGGCTTCGTCCAGCTTGGTCTGCATGTCCTCTGGCTCCTGTCGCGCGCCGTTGCGTGACGTAGGTGAAAAAGACGACGTAACGCCACGACGCGGGGTATCCGGTCTGAGTCGACGCTATGCCGCTGGGGGAGATGCCCGGGACCTTATTGGCCATTTTCGGCAGCGGGTCCGGGCCAGGGGCTGTTCCGCGGGCCGTGGCCGTGGCCACGGCCGCCGGACAACCCCTGGGGAGATCGCGGATCGCCCGGGTGCTGTTGCACTCCGGGCGCAGGCCGGGGGCTTCGCTGCCCCCGAGGCGTATCGCGCTGATCACGGCACCAGGCTATCTCCCTCTCACCCACAACCGTCATGGGCTGTATGTGTACAAAAGATGGCCGCGAACTTTGACACTCTGGACAGTGCGCTGCGCCCTCTTGGCGAACTCCGCGCGGGGAGGCAGGCTTGCCGGTCGTACGACGCCGGCCCTTCCGGTCCAGCGATTCCGGTCCTCCGACGCCTGGGAGCCCCGCCATGGCACAGAAGATCCTGCTCGTCACCGGCGACGCCGCCGAGTCCCTGGAGGTCCTGTACCCCTACCAACGGCTGCGCGAGGAGGGGTACGAGGTCGACATCGCGGCCCCCGAGCGCAAGACGCTGCGTTTCGTGGTGCACGACTTCGAGCCCGGTTTCGACACGTACACGGAGAAGCCCGGCTACACCTGGCCGGCCGACCTGGCCTTCTCGGAGGTCGACCCCGGCGCCTATGTGGCCCTGGTGATCCCGGGCGGCCGTGCCCCGGAATACCTCCGCAACAACGCCGAGCTGCGCAAGATCGTCAGCGCCTTCTTCGACGGTGGGAGGCCGGTCGCCCAGATCTGCCACGGCCCCCTGATCACGGCCGCGACCGGCGGGCTCAGCGGCCGCAGGGTCACCGCGTACCCCGCGCTGGAACCCGACATGCAGTCGGCGGGAGCGACCTTCCAGGACGCGGAGGCGGTCGTCGACGGGACCCTCGTCTCCTCCAGGGCATGGCCGGACCACTCGGCCTGGATGCGCGAGTTCCTGAAGGTGCTCCGCGCGACGTCGGGCGCCCCGTCGGGCGCCTGAGTCCGCCCCGGCGAGGGGCGCGGCTTCCCGTTCTCCCGCCTCCCGGACCGGGGCCCGCACCCCCGGCCGGAGAACGCCTCGGCCGGGAACACCCCGGCCCGAGAACACCCCCGCCGGAAACCCCTCAGCCCGAGAACACCTCGGCCAGCGCCACCGCTTCCGCCAGGGTGTCCACCACCGGTACGCCCGCCGCCTCCAGGTTGCCCCGGCTGTGCGACCCGCCGGTGTAGAGCACCGCACGCGCACCGACATGGGCCGCGGCCACCGCGTCGTCCACCGCGTCCCCGATGACGACCGAGTGCTCGGGGGATATCCCGTCCAGCGCGGCGAAGTGCCGCTCCATGTGCTGCGCCTTGCTGCCGCCGGACGGCCCCGTACGACCGTCGACACGGACGAAGTGACGCTCGATGCCGTACCCGCGCACCACGGGGACCAGCTGCTCGTGCCCGTGCATGCTCAGCAGCGACTGGCTGCGGCCCGCCAGCTGCCACTGGCCGAGGAGCTGCTCGACGCCTTCGGTGAGCCCGCAGGCGGGACGCCGCTCGGCGTAGTAGCGGTGGAAACTGCCGTCCATCCGCTCCCACTCGGCCTGGGTGGGCAGCCGGCCCATGAACCGCTCGTAGAAGCGGGGTATCGGGATGCAGTACATCTCGCGGTACTGCGCCAGGGTGATCGGCTCCAGCTCGACCTCGGCGAAGGCCGCGTTCGTCGCGTGGATGACGGCCTGGGTGTCGTCGAGCAGCGTGCCGTTCCAGTCCCAGACCAGATGTGTGCGGTTCTTCCCCGGTGTCGCCATACGGAAAAAATACTCGCCGGGTACGACAATCAGGCGATGAGGTGAGGAATCTCCTGGATGCCGAACCACAGCAGCTCGTGGTCCTCGGCACCGTCCACGGTGAACTGCGCGTCGTCGTCACCGAGGTCCGCAGCCCCCAGCGCCGCCGCGGCGGCGCTCACGTCCTTCTCCGCGTCGTCGGCGTCCACATGGACGGCCGCCGCCTTCGCCAGGGCCATGGCGGAGGCGATCCGCACCTCGCCGAGGGCCGCCCCGTCCAGGCTGTGATCGGGGTCGGCGACCGCGTCCGCGTCCGGCACGTCGACGGCGACGACGACCCGTCGGCGGGGCTCGTCGGGATGGCCGGCGATCATCCGGAGCGAGGCGGAGGCGGCCCGGTTGAGCGCGGCGTACTCCAGCTCCTCGATGTCGTCGGAGACGTACCACTCACGCAGCTGAGGCGTCACCGCGTAGGCCGTGAG
The DNA here is from genome assembly GCF_035917275.1 of Streptomyces sp. NBC_01237. NCBI lineage: Bacteria > Bacillati > Actinomycetota > Actinomycetes > Kitasatosporales > Streptomycetaceae > Streptomyces > Streptomyces sp. NBC_01237. The sequence goes on from NZ_CP108508.1 coordinate 3,342,223, forward strand.
CGGCCCGGGTCCTACCTCGCCCGCCCTGTGCGCCGCTGCGAGACCGGAGAGGGTCAGAGGGACGTACACGCGCATGGCAGGCCGCTTTCGTAGTCGGAAACGCCTTCAGGATACGTGGACGTCCCCTTTCGGGTCCCCGTGATCGGCCTCGGCCGTCCACCGGCAGCCGCCCGTCACCCCCGTCGCATGCCTTGCGGCACAAGGCGCGTGCCACTGATAGGTGAACCCGCCACCGCGCGTACCCCTCCCCCGGGCCCCTTGCGGCGCTGACGACCGTCCCCGTAGAAGATCCCCAGCAGAAGTTACCGTCCGGTATTCGACCGGGCCCGGGTTCAACGGGGGCGATGAGTATGAGCACGGACAACAGGCGACCCACCGGCCGGCGCGACCAGCGCAGGCCCGGCACCGTACCTCCGCAGCGCACGCCGCTACGGCCCCGGCAGCCGCCCCGCCCGCACCACTGGTTCGCCGAACGCCTGCTCGCGGTCCTCAGCGGCCAGCGGCCGGTGCACTGGATGCTCGGCCACACCATCGGCGACGCCTACGACCAGCTGGCCGAGCTGGCGCCGGGCGCCCCGCTGAGTGCCACCAGGGGCAGCCGTCCCGTGGTACGCCGCTGTCGCGGTGCCCAGCCCGCCACGGGTGTCGTCGAGGCGTTCGCGAGCATCACGGCGGGCGACCGGGTCCAGGCCATGGCCTTCCGCCTGGAACAGGGCACCGACCTCCGCTGGCGCTGCGCCGCGGTGGAACTCGGCGCGGCGAGCCAGGCCGTCCGTTGAGCGCGCCCCACGGCCTCGCCCGGACACACCCGGGGCCGGACACCACAAGGTGCCCGGCCCCGGCCGTCCTGCGCCCGGCCGCGGTACGGATCCCCGTACCGCCGGCTCAGCGCCCCGCGCTACTTCTTGCGACGACGCCCTCCGGTGCCGCCGCCCTTCTGCGCCTTGCGCCGCTCCGCACGCGTCATCCCGTCCGCCTCGGACCGCGCGCCGTCACCGTCACCGTTGGAGAAGTCGCCCTCGACGACCCCGCCCTCCCCGTCCACCGTGGGAGCGGAGAAGTGCAGCCGGTCCGGCCGCTGCGGGGCGTCCAGGCCCTTGGCCCGGATCTCCGGACGGGAGACCGCCGCGACGGGCGCGTCCTCCTTGGAGAGCGAGGTCGGCTCGGCCGCGTCCTGCACCGGAACCTCTTCGACCTGCTGCTCGACCTGGACCTCCAGGTTGAACAGGTAGCCGACGGACTCCTCCTTGATGCCCTCCATCATGGCGTTGAACATGTCGAAGCCCTCGCGCTGGTACTCGACCAGCGGGTCCTTCTGCGCCATGGCCCGCAGGCCGATGCCCTCCTGGAGATAGTCCATCTCGTAGAGGTGCTCACGCCACTTGCGGTCCAGGACGGACAGCACCACGCGCCGCTCCAGCTCACGCATGATGTCGGAGCCGAGCGTCTTCTCGCGCTCCGCGTACTGGTCGTGAATGTCGTCCTTGACGGACTCGGCGATGAACTCCGCGGTGACGCCGGCCAGGTCCCCGGCGGCCTCCTCCAGCTCCACGACCGTGACCTTCACCGGGTAGAGCTGCTTGAAGGCGCCCCACAGCCGGTCGAGGTCCCACTCCTCGGCGAAGCCCTCGGCGGTCTCCTGCCGGATGTAGTCGTCGATCGTGTCGTCCATGAAGTGCCGGATCTGGTCCTGGAGGTCCTCGCCCTCCAGAACACGGCGGCGCTCACCGTAGATGACCTCGCGCTGCCGGTTGAGCACCTCGTCGTACTTCAGGACGTTCTTGCGCGTCTCGAAGTTCTGCTGCTCGACCTGCGACTGGGCCGACGCGATGGCCCGGGTGACCATCTTGTTCTCGATCGGCACATCGTCGGGCACATTGGCCATCGACATGACGCGCTCGACCATCTGGGCCTTGAACAGGCGCATCAGGTCATCGCCCAGCGACAGGTAGAAGCGGGACTCGCCCGGGTCGCCCTGACGGCCGGAACGACCGCGCAGCTGGTTGTCGATACGGCGCGACTCGTGCCGCTCGGTGCCCAGCACGTACAGCCCGCCGAGGTCCTTGACCTCTTCGAACTCGGCCTTCACGGCCTGCTCGGCCTTCTCCAGCGCGGCGGGCAGCGCGGCCGCCCACTCCTCGACGTGGTCGACCGGGTCGAGACCGCGCTGACGCAGCTCCGCCTCGGCGAGGTCGTCCGGGTTGCCGCCGAGCTTGATGTCGGTGCCTCGGCCGGCCATGTTCGTGGCGACGGTGACGGCGCCCTTGCGGCCGGCCTGGGCGACGATCGTCGCCTCCCGGTCGTGCTGCTTGGCGTTGAGGACCTCGTGCTGGACGCCCCGCTTGGAGAGCTGCTGCGAGAGGTACTCGGACTTCTCGACCGAGGTGGTGCCGACCAGGATCGGCTGGCCCTTCTCGTGCTTCTCGGCGATGTCGTCGACGACCGCGGCGAACTTCGCGACCTCGGTGCGGTAGATCAGGTCCGACTGGTCGGCGCGGACCATCGGCCGGTTCGTCGGGATCGGCACGACGCCCAGCTTGTAGATCTGGTGGAACTCGGCGGCCTCGGTCATCGCCGTACCGGTCATGCCGGAGAGCTTGCCGTAGAGACGGAAGAAGTTCTGCAGGGTGATCGTGGCGAGGGTCTGGTTCTCGTCCTTGATGTCCACCCCTTCCTTCGCCTCGATCGCCTGGTGCATGCCCTCGTTGTAGCGGCGGCCGGCGAGGATACGGCCGGTGTGCTCGTCGACGATCATGACTTCGCCGTCGATGACGACGTAGTCCTTGTCCTTCTTGAAGAGTTCCTTGGCCTTGATGGCGTTGTTGAGGTACCCCACGAGCGGTGTGTTCACCGACTCGTAGAGGTTCTCGATGCCGAGCCAGTCCTCGACCTTCGCCACACCGGGCTCATGGATGGCGACGGTGCGCTTCTTCTCGTCGACCTCGTAGTCGCCGGTCTCCTCAAGCCCCTTCAGCGGGTTGCCCGCCTCACCTCGGGTGAGACGCGTGACCAGCTTGGCGAAGTCGCCGTACCACTTGGTGGCCTGGTCGGCGGGGCCGGAGATGATCAGCGGCGTACGGGCCTCGTCGACGAGGATCGAGTCGACCTCGTCGACGATCGCGAAGTTGTGGCCGCGCTGGACGAGCTCGTCCTGGGACCACGCCATGTTGTCGCGGAGGTAGTCGAAGCCGAACTCGTTGTTCGTGCCGTACGTGATGTCGCAGGCGTACTGCTCACGGCGCTGCGCCGGGGTCATGTTGGCGATGATGCAGCCGACCTCCAGGCCGAGGAACTTGTGCACCCGGCCCATCATCTCGGAGTCGCGCTCGGCCAAGTAGTCGTTGACCGTGATCAGGTGCACGCCCTTGCCGGAGAGCGCGTTGAGATACGCGGGCAGGGTGCCGACGAGGGTCTTGCCCTCACCGGTCTTCATCTCGGCCACGTAGCCGAGGTGCAGGGCTGCGCCGCCCATCATCTGGACGTCGTAATGGCGCTGTCCGAGGACACGCTTGGCGGCCTCACGGACCGTCGCGAAGGCTTCGGGAAGCAGGTCGTCCAGGCTCTCGCCGTCCGCGTACCGTTCCTTGTACTCGTCGGTGAGCGCCCGCAGCTCGGCGTCGGAGAGGTTGACGAAGTCCTCTTCGATGGAGCTGACCTGGTCCGCGATGCGGTGCAGTTTGCGCAGGATCTTGCCTTCGCCTGCACGCATGAGCTTGTTGAAGACGGACACTGAGGCTGGTCTCCTTGCCGGTCGGGCCTGGCACTGGGTCGTGTAATGGACTCTGGCGCGGGCACGGCAGGTGGGCCCCACCGCAACGGCCATCGTAAGCGAGGACCCCACCGCGTCGGGAGGGCTGCCGCCGCGTTGACCTCGCAGCGCCCTTCCAGGACAACGGCCGGAAGGCACGGAAGGTGCCGGGAAGCCCCAAAAGTGCTCGCATCACACGTGCCGACTGACCAGAATCCTTCCATGGAGCCGATCACTCTCACCACGGAACGTCTGCTGCTGCGCCCCTTCGGCCGCGCGGACACGGACGGGGTGTACACCGCGTGCCAGGACCCGGACATCCAGCGCTGGACGGTCATCCCCTCCCCGTACCGGCACACGGACGCGGAACTGTTCACCGGAACGCTCTCGCCGGCCGGCTGGCGGGACGACTCGATGTACAACTTCGCGCTGGTCCGCAAGGACAGCGGGCTGCTCGTCGGCGCGCTCGGCATCGACCGCCGCAGCCTGCCGGGCACGTACGAGGTGGGCTTCTGGATGGCCAGGGAGCACCGCGGTCTCGGCCACGCGACCGAGGCGGTCATCGGCTCGGCCCGCTGGGCGTTCACCTCGCTCGCGGCGGAGCGGCTGGAGTGGCGGGCCGAGGTCGGCAACGTCGCCTCGCGCGCGACCGCGCTGCGGGCCGGGTTCCGGCTGGAGGGCGCGCAGCGCTCGGCGCTCCTGAACAAGGGGGTACGGCGCGACGCCTGGATCGCCGCGCTGCTCCCGTGCGACCTGGGGCTTCCCGGCGCCCACCCCTATCTGCCCACGGACCGCTGACCGACGGGAGGCGCCGGAACCGCCGGGAAGCACGGGCCACCCGCCCGTCCGCCCGGAACCCCGGGCGGTCCCCCATGGAACATCCACCGGACCCGCACTCCCCCGTTCCCACCGGAACCGCAGACTCCGTTCTTGCCGGAACTGCGGACTCCGCTCCCACCGGAACCCCGGATCCCGCCGTGGGTGTCAGTGCCGCCCTCTAGGGTTCGACGCATGACGCCCGTGCCGCCGCCCCCCGCAGTCGAACTCTCCGCCGACCAGGCCCGCCGGATCGCGCTGCGCGCCCAGGGATTCCTCGGGGCCCCGGACCGCCGGGCCGGGGTGCCGGGCGTGCTGCGCCACCTCGGGGCCGTCCAGCTGGACACGATCTCGGTCCTGGCCCGTTCCCACGAGCTCATCCCGTACGCCCGTCTCGGAGCCGTCGGCCGACGCACGGTGGAGGAGGCGTACTGGTCGGGCGGCCGCGCCTTCGAGTACTGGTCGCACGCCGCCTGCATCCTGCCGGTCGAGGAGTGGCCGCACTTCGCGTTCCGCCGCCGCGCCTACCGCTCCCGTCCGCACTGGCACCACGACCTGCCCGACGGGGTGTACGACACGGTGATCAAGCAGCTGCGCGACGAAGGGCCGCTGACGGCGACCGAGCTGGGCGGCGCGAAGAACGGCGGCGAGTGGTGGGACTGGTCGGCGTCGAAGGTCGCGGTCGAGCGGGCGCTGATGTACGGCGAGGTGGTGTGCACCGAGCGGCGCGGCTGGAAGCGGGTCTACGACCTCGCCGAGCGGGCGATCCCGGACGCCCTGCTCCACGACGACCTGACCGATGCGGAGTGCCGTCGCCGTCTGGTCGCCCTGGCGGGCCGGTCGCTGGGCGTCGGCACCCGGGCCGACATCGCGGACTACCACCGGCTCAAGGGGGAGGAGTTCGACGCCGTGGTGGCGGACTCCGGGCTGGTGCCGGTGTCGGTGGAGGGCTGGGCGAAGCCCGCCTGGGCGGACCCGGAGGCGCTGGCATCGGAGCCGCGCGGACGGCACCGCACGACGCTGTTGTCGCCGTTCGACTCCCTGGTCTGGGAGCGGGCCCGTACGGAGCGGATCTTCGGTTTCACACACCGGCTGGAGGCGTACGTCCCCAAGCCCAAGCGCGTCCACGGCTACTTCGCGATGCCGCTGCTGGCGGGCGGGAAGCTGCAGGGCCGGGTCGACCCGGCCCGCGACGGCGACACACTGATCGCCCGGCAGGTGTCCCTGATGAGCCGCAAGGCCGTGGTGCCGATGGCCGAAGCCCTGGTGGAGGCGTCGGCATGGGTCGGCTGCACGACCGTCCGGCTGGACCGTGTCGACGCCCCGGAGCTGCGTGAACCGCTGATGGCGGAAATCGGCCAGGCGTTCTCGCGGGCATTCCGCTGACGCCGGTGGCCGGGGAGATCCCGGGACTCCCTACCTGATCTCCAGGATCTTCTCCCGCATGGCATAGACCACGGCTTCCATCCGGGAGTGCAGCTGCAACTTCTCCAGAATGTTGCGGACGTGGTTCTTCACCGTGTTCTCGGAAATGAACAGCTCCTTGGCGATATCCCGGTTGTTCATCCCAGTCGCCACGAGTTTCAGGACTTCGAGTTCCCGCTCGGTGAGCCGGGGAGCCGGGACGAGCCTGCGTTCGTCGGTGCGCTGGATCATCGACTTGAACTCGGTGAGGAGCTTGGACGCCATTGACGGGCTGATCTGGGACTGTCCGTCGGCCACCGCGCGGATCGCCGTGGCCACCTCGTCGGTGGAGATCTCCTTGAGGAGATATCCGGTGGCGCCCGCCTTGATCGCGTCGTAGAGGTCGGCCTCCTCGTCGCTGATCGTCAGCATGATGATCTTCGCGCTGGGCGCCACCTCCTTGATGGAGGTGCACGCCTCGATACCGCCGCGTTTGGGCATCCGCACATCCATCAGCACGATGTCCGGCAGCAGGTCCGCCGCCTTGTCGACGGCCTCCGCCCCGTCACCGGCCTCGCCGACGACCTGGATGTCCTCCTCGTGCGCGAGGACGATCTCAAGGCCCCTGCGGAAGAGCGCGTGGTCATCGACCACGAGGACCCTGATGGGCTCCTTGCGGGACCCGCCGCCCGTGTCCGCACCGGTATGCGCACCGGTGCCGTCGGAATCACTCGCATCGCGTACGGGCCCGAAGGTGTTCGCCATCGTTCCTCCCCCTGAAAGCCACGGCCTGAAGTCACAAACGGTCCGCCAACGGCAGTTCACGGAACACCGATTGGCCTGGGACGCCATGCTTTCATGCCCGGACGTCGGCGCGGTGATCCTGTGGTCGCACGCGGGTGCCCCTGGGGGCGCACAGACGCTCCAGGGGCACCACGGAAGGGTGGCGTCAGCCGCCGAGCGCGCCACCCGCGCCACCGGCCTCATCGGCGGCGAGCGGGTCGGTCCTCAGGTGAATGACACCGTAGTCGTAGGCGTGCCGCCGGTAGACGACACTGGGTTCCTTGCTCTCCGAGTCGACGAACAGATAGAAGTCGTGCCCGACCAGCTCCATCTCGTAGAGCGCCTGGTCGAGCGTCATCGGTGCGGCGACGTGCGTCTTCTCACGCATCACCAGCGGTCCCTCGCCCTGAACCTCGAGCGAACCGATCCTGGTGGTGGGTACGGGCGTTGCCGTCTCGTCGGCGACGAGTTCGCCGTCGCCGTTGAACGACGCGGCTCCCGGCACGACCTCGCCGACCTCGGCTGCGGACAGCCGGCCGCTGCCACGACGGCTGTTGCGCTTGTCGTGCTGCTTGCGCAGCCGCGCCTCCAGCTTGCCGGTGGCCAGGTCAAGCGCTGCGTAAGGGTCGCCCGCCGCTGCTTCCGCCCGGATGACCGGCCCCCGGGAGCGGAGCGTGATCTCCACCCGGTCGGAACGGTCGGCCTGACGGGGATTCGGCTCCTTGGACACCTCGACGTCGAGGCTGATCACCTTGCCGTCGAACTTCTGGATCTTGTCCAGCTTCAGCTTCTCGGCCACGTGCTTGCGGAACCGCTCGGGCACCTCGGTCTTGCGGCCCTTGACGACGATGTCCACGCAGAACTCCGTTCCCGGATCGCTCCGCCTCGACAGCGGAGCATCTCCCTTTTGCACCAGGCCCCGGTGTGCTCCGGGGCCTCGGACTCGGTGACTCGCGCCTCCTCCTCCCCCATCGGTGAGGTCACCGCCCCACCGACTCACGCGCTTCTGGACTATCGGTGAGTTGCCTGCCCGAAACCTGGTGGTGCATTCCTTGAGGTCTGGCATTAACCACTCCTCACAACCGAACATAGCCTGCCCACCACGATGTCGGCACCCGCTACTCGTCCGTACCTCCGGTCAGGGGCATTTACCCACTCACTACCTGCAACGATGCAAGTTTCCTATCAGTTCCGGTTTATTTCGAAGGCGAGCGGAGAAGCTGAGACAACCGCTGCATGGCGCGCCCCGGAAGACCTGTTTTCCCGCCCTGCTCCGGCCGCGGTTCCGCCTGCCGTACCGCGTGCGGACCCGACCGCCCGAGCCGCCTCGGCGAGCGAGGCCCCCGTCGTCATGAGGTCGTCCACCAGCACCACCCGGCCGCCCGCCAGAAGCCGCCCGGCACCGGCCACCACCTCCAGCGCACCCGCGAGGTTCACCTGCCGCTGCCGCGCCCCGAGCCCGGCCTGATCGGCCACCGGACGCCGCTGCCGCAGCACCGCGAGCACCCGCGCGGGTGTCCCCGTACTCCGCAGCTCCCCGGCCGCCGCCAGTGCGATCCGGCGCACCGGATCATGACCGCGCGCCCCGGTGGACCGCCGCGCCGACGGTACGGGCACCAGCAGCAGCGGACCCCCGTCGTCCAGTCGGCCCGCCCCGGCCCTCACGGCACCCGCCAGAGCCCCTCCGAGTGCCCCGGCGAGCCCCAGTGCACCTCGCTCCTTGTGGGCCAGCAGCACCGCGCGTACGGCGTTCTCGTACGGGGCGGCCGCATGCACCACGGGCAGCCCACGAGGCTCGGGCGAGGGCCGCACCCGGCACGGCCGCGCGTCGAGCAGCGCCGCCCCGCAGTCCCCGCACAGCTCGGTACGGGGCCTGCCGCAGCCACCGCAGGCCACCGGCAGGACCAAGCCGGTGATCTCCCGCCACCACTCCCGCATGAGCCCACTGTGCCCGGCTCCCGGAGACCGGACCACCCCTGTGGACAACGCCGCCGCGGGCGAGGCGGCTGTGGACGACTCAGCCGGGGTAGACGAGCGACGTGCCTCCCTTGAGCACCGTCTGCCAGTTGTCGCCGGGCGACAGCTTCACGATCCCGTCGCTCTCGGTCTCCGCCATCAGCGGAAGCAGCTCGTCGTCCGCCGCCGCGACCGCCTGAACCTGGTTCACCCCGGGCAGCACGCCCGAGGACGGAGTGGAGCCGTCCGCCTGTACGTAACGCACCTGCTGGACACCGCCGTCCTCCTTGCCGACCACCACGAGACGGCTGCGGCCCGACCAGGAGATCGCCGTCACATCCGTGAGCTGCGGTGCGGCCTGGCGCAGGTCCTCGACCGAGACCTTCGGCGCCGACGCGGGCCCATGCCGTTCGATCCGGCCGATCTTCAGTGTCGACCGCCCGTCCTTGGACAGCAGCAGAGCGATCCGGACGCCGTCCGCCGACATCCGCAGCTCCTCGATCCGCCCGCCGTCCAGGCTCGGGACCGTCACCTCCTGCGGCTTGCCCTCGCCCTTCGCCAGCCGCAGCAGCCTCCGGCTGTCGGGATCGCGGTCGGCGACCCACAGATCGCCCCGGCCGTCCCAGCTGGGCCGCGACAGCCGGTCCTCGGCCTTCTTGCCCTTGCTGGTCACCGCCGGGCCGGTCAGTTCGCCGTCCGCGACCGTGGAGGCCACGTACAGGTTCTGGTGGTTCCCCGAGACCGCGGCGGCGTGCTGCTCGTCACGGGCCACCCCGACGGCGCTCATCACCACGGCTCCGGTCCCCAGCGGGCCGGTCACCGGCTCGGGGTCACCGCTGCCCTTGGTGTTGCCGGGTATCCGCAGGACGCGTCCCCTGTCATCGATGAAGTACTGGCTGTCGGGCGCACCGGACCCGTTGTCGGAGGCGAACTCCTCCGCCTCGTCCGCGCCCAGGGAACACAGCCTGCCCCGGCCGCTCTCCAGTTCCACCTGCTCGACCCTCGCCGACGTCAGGTCCCGCAGGGTGAAGAGCACCTGCGCGGCCATCATGCGGCAGGCGCCCTGACCGGCCTTGTCGGCCTTCTGGTTGAGCGGCACCTTCAGGACGTTCTGGTCGTCGGGCGCCAGCGACGTGACGCCCTTCTGCAGCGCCGTACCGGCGGGGAAGCGGGAGTCGACCACCGGACGCAGCCAGTTCGTCGGCCCGGCCAGAAGGGTCCGGACCGTCTGGGTCGCCGTGTCCATCCGGGTGACGGGATCGGTCCGGTTCCGTACGTACACCGGGTCGGCGACCATCGTGGACTGCCCGTTCGTCCGACCGGAGGCGAAGTAGTACTTGTTCACGGACCGGTAGAGGCGCTTGAAGTCGGACTGGCCCAGCACCAGGCCGTCCGGCACGATGTCGATGCGCCACTCGCGCTTGCCGTCCGCCCCGTTCTCCCGGACGAGATGCAGCGTCTGGGAGTAGTCGGTGGGTGCGAGCGGCTGGTAGGAGCTCTGCTCGTCGACCGCCGCGACCTTCTCACCGGTCAGCCGGTAGGAGGTCTCCGTGCTCCGGCGCTCCTTGTCGTGGAGCGAAGGGCCGTTCCTGTTGGGTGCCTTGGCGAGGACCGTGGTGCCCTCGCTCGGCTTCCAGGTACGGGCCGCTTCCTCGGTCAGATACTTCCGGGTCGTCCGGAAGTCCGGATCGTCGCTGGTCATCGACTCCAGGAACCCGTCGACCACCTCGCTGGGCGCCGCGCCCTCCCGCGGGGCCACCGCGTACACCTGCACCTGGGAATCGCCCGGCTGCGACGCGTCGACGGCCTTGACGTCACCGGAGACCGGCATCGATCCGCACCCCGCCAGCACCACGATGCCGCAGCCGAGCAGCGCGGACATCCGCACCGCGCGTCCCCGGCCGCCCTGACGACGGTCACTGCCCACGAGTCGTGTCCTCCCGGTCGGGATCCTGCGCTTCGGTTTCGGCACCGCCGCCCGGACGCTCCCCGGCCGGGCGCGCCACGACGCGTGCGCCGCTGCCGGGCAGCGCGGCCGGATGGACGGAGGCCGGAGCCCGGCGTGCGGCCACGGGGGCGCGCGCCGGCGCGGGCAGCGACGGGCGTTCCGTCGAACCGGGCTGGCTCGGTACGGACACCCGCCGGTGTTCGTCTCCGGTCACCGGCGCCGCCTCCGCGCGCTCCCGGTTTTCCCGGTTGCGCCGCGAGTCCTCCGGCTCCAGCGGTATCGGCGAACCGCGCAGCGGCTCGTCCGCCGTGCGCGGCAGGGTCAGCCGGAACTGCGAGCCGCCGCCCGGCTCGCCCCATGCCTGCAGCCAGCCCCCGTGCAGCCGGGCGTCCTCGACGGCGATCGACAGCCCCAGGCCGGTACCACCGGTCGTACGGGCCCGCGCCGGATCGGCCCGCCAGAACCGGTTGAAGACCCGGGTCGCCTCGCCGGGCTTGAGCCCCACGCCGTAGTCCCGGACCGCCACGGCCACGGCGCCCTGGGCCACACCCAGCCGCACCACGACGTCCCGGCCCTCCCCGTGCTCGACGGCGTTGACGACGAGATTGCGCAGTACGCGCTCGACGCGCCGGGCGTCGGCCTCCGCGATCACCGGCTGCTCGTCACCGATGACCCTGATCCGGGTGCCCTTGCGCTCGGCGAGCGGTTCGGCACCGCCGATGACCCGGCGTACGACCGCCCGCACGTCTATCGGCTCGGCCTCCAGCGCCGCCGCGCCCGCGTCGAACCGGCTGATCTCCAGCAGGTCGGCGAGCAGTGACTCGAAGCGGTCGAGCTGGTCCCCGAGCAACTCGGCGGAGCGCGCCGTCACGGGGTCGAAGTCCGCGCGCGCCTCGTGGATGACGTCGGCGGCCATGCGCACGGTCGTCAGCGGGGTCCTCAGTTCGTGCGAGACGTCCGAGACGAACCGCCGCTGCATCCGGGAGAGCTCCTCCAGCTGCTGGATCTTCAGCTGGAGGTTCTGCGCCATCTTGTTGAAGGCCTCACCGAGCCGGGCGATGTCGTCCTCGCCGGTGACCTTCATCCGTTCCTGGAGACGGCCGGCGGAGAGCCGCTCGACGATCCCGGCCGCCATCCGTACCGGTGTGACGACCTGCCGCACCACGAACCAGGCGATGGCTCCGAGCAGCACGACCACGAACAGTCCCGCGGTCGCCAGGGTCGTCTTGACCAGCGTCAGCGACTTCTCCTCCTGCGCCAGCGGGAAGAGGTAGTACAGCTCGTACGGATGGTGGTCGACGTCGTAGAGCCGCTTGCCGACGACGAGTCCGGGCTGCGGGTCCTTCTCGTACGAATAGCGGATCTCGGAGTACGTCTGGAACGCGCCGGGCCCCTCGTCCACCGCCTTGCGCAGGCGCTCCGGCACGCTGGACGCCTCCACGCTGCCCGAACCGCGCGGCGCACGGCTGGTCGCACCCTCGGTCACGGAGTCCGCGCTGAGGGCCACCACGTTGAAGGCGTTCTTGCCGCCACTGGCGAGCTGGTCGACGAGCTCGGTGCGCCAGGAGGTGTTGGCGGTCATGCCGTCGGCGCCGTCGTCGCCCTGCCCGCCCGGGGTCAGGGGTGCGTTCGCCTTCTCCTGGGCCGCGGCGAAACCACCGGCGGCCTGGGTCTGGGCGGCCTTGGCCTTCGCGTCGAGCAGCCCGTTGCGCACCTGCCCGATCACGACGAAGCCGAGCAGCAGCACCACCCCGAGGGACATCAGCAAGGTGCCCGCGACCACGCGGAACTGGAGGTTGCGCCGCCACAGCCGCACGGCGGGCAGCAGCGGACGCCGCATCCACCGCATCAGCAGCCGGGGGACGGGCCCGCCGGGCGCCCGGTCCTTGAACAACCGGGCGCCCCGCGGGAAACGGCCCGACCAGGAGCTCTTCCGTCCCGGACCGGCAGCCCGCCCCGCACGGACTCCCGGCTCCCCGGGCTTCGGAGCAGCGCTGCCTCGGGTCATGTCAGCTCGGTCCGGCCTTGTAGCCGACGCCTCGGACGGTCACGACGATCTCCGGCCGCTCCGGGTCCTTCTCGACCTTGGAACGGAGACGCTGGACATGCACATTCACCAGACGGGTGTCGGCGGCGTGACGGTAACCCCAGACCTGCTCCAGCAGGACCTCACGGGTGAAGACCTGCCACGGCTTACGGGCGAGGGCGACCAGCAGGTCGAACTCCAGCGGGGTGAGGGCGATGGACTGCCCTTCCCGCTTCACCGAGTGACCGGCCACGTCGATGACCAGGTCACCGATGGTCAGCTGTTCCGGCGCGGGCTCTTCGGAACGCCGCAGACGTGCCCTGATCCGGGCAACCAACTCCTTCGGTTTGAACGGCTTGACGATGTAGTCGTCGGCCCCGGATTCCAGGCCCACCACCACATCGACGGTGTCGCTCTTGGCAGTGAGCATGACGATCGGCACACCGGACTCGGCCCTGATCAGCCTGCAGACCTCGATGCCGTCCCGTCCGGGCAGCATGAGATCCAGCAGAACCAGGTCCGGTTTGGCCTCACGAAATGCAGCAAGTGCCTTGTCGCCGTCCGCTACGAACGACGGCTCGAAACCTTCTCCACGCAGCACAATCCCGAGCATCTCGGCCAGTGCGGTGTCGTCGTCGACGACAAGGACGCGTCCCTTCATAATCGACATCATCCCATTAGCTAATCGTTACCTGCGATGACCTGGCACACAGCTCTGCCAGTCCGACCCCCGTGACCGGGGAAATTACGCCCTCCTCCGTGACGATCGCCGTGATCAATTCCGGCGGCGTGATGTCGAATGCCGGGTTGTACGCCACGGTTCCCAGGGGTGCCAGGACCACGCCACCCCCTCCCCCGTCGACCGACACGGTCCGGGACGATGTGACCTCCGTCACTTCCCTCCCGGAACGCTGCTCGACGATGATCGATGTGCCGTCCACGGTGTCCATATCCACGGTCGTGGTCGGAGCCACCACGATGAACGGCACATGGTGATACTTCGCGAGCACCGCCAGCGGATAGCTCCCCACCTTGTTGGCCACCGATCCGTCGGCCGCGATGCGGTCCGCCCCGATGAGTACGGCATCCACCTCCCCCGCGGCAAACAGCGAACCCGCCGCGTTGTCCGTAAGCAAGCTGTACGCCATCCCGTGACGCGCCGCCTCGTACGCGGTAAGCCTGGCCCCCTGGAGCAGCGGGCGCGTCTCGTCCACCCAGAGCCGCCTCAGCCGGCCCTCCCGATGAGCACTCAACGCCACCGCGAACGCCGTCCCCTCACCCCCGGAGACGAGCGCCCCGGTGTTGCAATGGGTCAGCAGCCGATGCGCCCCACCCGGAAGAAGCTCTCCCAGGAGTGCCAGACCGTACCGCGCCATACGCCCGCTCGCCTCGGCGTCCTCGCGGTGCAGAGCCCGCGCCTCGGCGAGCGCCGCCGCGGCCGCCCCCTGCGGACCGGCCCCCTTCTCGACGGCCGCCCAGTAGGCCCCGGCCGTACGCCGCACCCCGTAGCCGAGGTTCACAGCGGTGGGCCGCGCCCGCTCCAGCATCTCCGCGGCCTCCGCCACGTCGTAGCCCCGCACGGCGGCCAGCGCCACCCCGTAGCCCCCGGCGATCCCCAGGAGCGGCGCCCCTCGCACCGCCAGAGTCCGAATCGCCCGGACCAACGCGGGCACATCGGTGCACACCAGCTCGACTTCCTCGGCAGGCAGCCGCGTCTGGTCGAGAAGCACCAGAACAGCACCTTCCGGAGGCTCGTCCCAGCGGAGTACGGGAAGCGCGGGAGGCTCGATGCCCACCGGCGATTGCGCGTCCTGATCAGCCATCTGCCCAGTCTGCCCGGTGAGCCGCCCACAAATGAAGGCACGAAGGAGATACAGCGCCTGGTCCGCACGGGAGCCACGCGTGGCACGATGGCTGCCAACCTGCCGCACCGATGAGCGGACAGGACGGTGAAGGAGCCAGAATGAACGACTCTCCGGGCTGGGCGTCGCCCGGATCTGCCCCCTCCGACGGTCAGGAGACGGGTATCCCCCGGCCCTCCCCGCCCGTGGACGGAAGCGGCCCAGCAGGGCAGTGGTCCCCCGCGCAGCCGCCCCCCGGGCAGTGGTCCCCACCGAGCGGCTCGGGCAACGGCCCCGGCGCACCACCGCCCGCCCCCGGCTGGGGCGGCAGGCCACCGGGATCCGCGTGGGGCGGAGCGCCCGTCGCGGCGAAGCCCGGCGTCATCCCGCTCCGTCCGCTGAGCGTCGGAGAGATCCTCGACGGCGCCATGTCCACGATGCGCATCCACTGGCGCGCCGTCCTGGGCATCAGCCTCACCGTCTCCGTGGTCGCCCAGATCGCGGTCATCCTGATCCAGCGCTACCTCCTCCCCGAACCGGCGTCCGTCGACCCGAACGCCACCGGCGCCGAGGCCCTCCGTCAGGCCACCGACTCCGCGCAGTCCACCCTGATAGCCAGCGCGCCGACCACCCTCATCACGCTGATCGCCACGCTCTTCACCACGTCGGTACTCACCGTGGTGATCAGCCGCTCCGTGCTCGGCCGCCCGGTGACCCTCTCCGACGCCTGGTCCGAAGCGCGCCCGCGGGTCCTGCGGCTCCTCGGCCTCACCGTGCTGCTCGCCCTGATGAGCGCCGGGATCATGGCGGTGGGACTTCTCCCCGGCCTGCTTCTGGGCTCCGGCGCGGGAGCGGCACTCGCCTTCCTCGGCTTCGCCGCCGCATGCGTCGTGGTCCTCTGGCTGATGGTCCGCTTCACACTCGCCGCACCGGCCCTGATGCTGGAGCGTCAGACCATCCCCACCGCCCTGCGCCGGTCCGCGAAACTGGTCCGTGGCGCCTGGTGGCGCACCTTCGGCATCCTGGTACTGACCTCCCTGTTCACCGTCATCCTGGCCATGGTCATCGGCATCCCGTTCGGCATCGCCGCGCTCGCCGCCGACGGAACCGGAATCGATGACCTCCTCAACAACAGCTCCGCCGGTTTCGGCTGGCCGTTCCTCATCGTCTCGGGCGTCGGCGACGTGATCGTCTCGACACTCACGTACCCCTTCACCGCCGGCGTGATGGCCCTCCTCTACGTGGACCAGCGCATCCGCCGGGAGGCACTCGACCTCGACCTCGCACGGGCCGCGGGCCTGCCCGGCTACGACACCGACCCCTCCAGGGGCTGATGCTGTGTCGGGGGCGGGGGGCACCACGGCGAGGCAGCACGTCATCCGGGCGGACGACATACCCGTGGACACTCCACGAATACCGGCCCGTGAAGCGGCGGAGCACGAGCTGTCCGAGCCGATGTACCACGAGAACGATCCGAACCTGCTCCAGCGCGGCATCGACCGCTTCTGGGACTGGGTCGGCGGCCTCTTCGACGCCGCTGCCGACAGCGCACCCGGCGGCCCCGTCGGGCTCGCCGTACTCCTCCTGACCGTCCTCGGCCTGGCCGTCGCCCTGTGGTGGCGGCTGGGCACCCCGCAACGCTCCGCCCCTCCCGCCGACGCCCTCTTCGACGGCGTCGGCACACACAGCGCGGCCCAGCACCGCACCGCCGCCGAGACACACGCGGCAGCCCTCCGCTGGACCGAAGCCGTCCAGGAACGCATGCGTGCCATCGTCCGGTCCCTGGAAGAGCGCGCCCTGCTCGACCCCCGCCCCGGCCGCACCGCGGACGAGGCCGCCGCCGAAGCGGGCCGTCCCCTGCCCGAACACGCCACCCGCCTGCGGGCCGCCGCCCGGGAGTTCGACGACGTCACATACGGCGGCCGCACCGGGGACCAGCAGGCATACCTGACGCTGCGCACCCTCGATCTCGAACTCGACGACGCCAGACCCCTGCTGCCCGGCACCGCGCGAGGAGCCACCGGATGACCGCGGCCACCACCGCCTCCCCCACCTCGGCGTCCCCCACCCCGCGCCAGGTCTGGAACCGCGCCCGAGGGGTGCTGCTCGGCGTCCTCATCCTCGTCGTCGCCGGAATCACCCTCGCCGCCGTACGCTCCGGCGACCAGCACGGCCGGCTCGACCCCCGCTCCGCCGATCCGTCCGGCAGCCGTGCCGCCGCCGAACTCCTCAAGGACCGCGGTATATCCGTCACCGTCGCGACCACCCTCGACGAAGCCACCACCGCGGCAGGCCCCGACACCACGCTCCTGGTCGTCCGCCCCAATCTGCTGACGCCCCCGCAGCAACGCCGCCTCCACGCCGCGACGTCGGCCTCCGCCGGCCGCACCGTTCTGATCGCCCCCGGCCGGCCCTCCATGACCGAACTGGCCCCCGGCGTACACGCCGAGCCCTCTCGCGAGGTGACCGGACGAGCACCGGCGTGCGCGCTCCCGGCCGCCCGCACCGCCGGCACCGTGGACATGGGTGGCATCCGCTACACGGCGGACGGCCTCGACGCCATCGCCTGCTACCCGAGCGGCGGCCTCCCCAGCCTCCTCGTCCTTGAGGAACCCCGCGACGGCGACACCGTCCTCCTCGGCTCCCCCGACTTCCTCCACAACGAGCGTCTCGCCCAACAGGGCAACGCCTCGCTCGCCCTGCAACTTCTCGGTTCCCGCCCGCATCTTGTCTGGTACCTCCCCTCTCTGGCCGACCCCTCCGCCACCGAGGACGACGGACAGTCCGGCAGCGGCAACGGGACCGAGGACGGCGACACCGGGAGCGGGAGCGAGAGCGAGAGCAGTTTCCTCGACCTGATCCCCTCCGGCTGGAGCTGGGGAGCTCTCCAACTCACCCTCGCCGCCGTACTCGCCGCCCTCTGGCGAGCCCGCCGCCTCGGCCCCCTGGTCACCGAACGCCTCCCCGTGGCCATTCGCGCCTCCGAGTCCGCCGAAGGCCGTGCCCGCCTCTACCGCAAGGCCAACGCCCGGGACCGAGCAGCCGTCTCACTCCGATACGGGGCCCGCTGCCGCATCGCCCCCTTCATCGGGGTGTCCGCCCACGATGCGCACACCCCAGCCGTTCTGCTCCCCGCTCTCTCCGCCCGCCTCACCACCGCGGGCGACGACCGCAACACCCTGCTCTTCGGCCCGGTTCCCACCGATGACGCCGCACTCGTCCTCCTCACCGACCAACTAGACGCCCTCGAAAGAGAGGTACGCACTTCATGAGCGCCCCGACCCCAGAGTCCGCCAGGCCCACCGAGACCGCGGAGACTCCCAAGGCCCCCGCGCTCTCCGACGACGCCCGCGCATCCCTGGAAGCCCTGCGCTCCGAGATCGCCAAGGCCGTGGTCGGACAGGACCCGGCCGTCACCGGGCTCGTCGTCGCGCTGCTCTGCCGGGGCCACGTCCTCCTCGAAGGCGTCCCCGGTGTGGCGAAGACCCTCCTGGTCCGCGCCCTGGCCGCCTCTCTCGAACTCGACACCAAGCGTGTGCAGTTCACCCCCGACCTGATGCCGAGCGACGTCACGGGCTCTCTGGTCTACGACGCCCGCACAGCAGAGTTCTCCTTCCAGCCCGGTCCGGTCTTCACCAATCTCCTGCTCGCCGACGAAATCAACCGCACCCCTCCCAAGACCCAGGCCTCCCTCCTGGAAGCCATGGAGGAACGTCAGGTCACCGTCGACGGCACGCCCCGCCCACTGCCCGACCCGTTCCTGGTCGCCGCCACACAGAACCCGGTCGAGTACGAGGGCACGTATCCGCTCCCCGAGGCCCAACTCGACCGCTTCCTGCTCAAGCTGACCGTGCCTCTGCCGTCGAGAGGGGACGAGATCAATGTCCTCACCCGCCACGCCGACGGCTTCAACCCGAGTGACCTGAAGTCAGCGGGCATACGCTCCGTCGCAGGCCCCGCCGACCTGGAAGCCGCCCGCTCGGCCGTCTCCAGGACCACGATCTCCCCGGAGATCGTCGGCTATGTCGTAGATATCTGTCGTGCCACGCGTGAATCCCCCTCACTCGCCCTTGGCGTCTCCCCCCGAGGCGCCACCGCACTGCTGTCCACCGCTCGGGCCTGGGCCTGGCTGACCGGACGGGACTACGTCATCCCGGACGATGTGAAGGCCCTGGCTCTCCCCACGCTCCGTCATCGCATTCACCTGCGGCCCGAAGCGGAGATGGAGGGGGTCACCCCCGACTCCGTCATCACCTCGGTACTCGCCCACGTCCCCGTACCCCGATGAGGCGATGACCATGGCCCTCACCGGTCGAACCGCGCTGCTGGCCGCACTGGGATCACTCCCTGTAGGCATCCTGGCCCCCAGCTGGACAGGGATGCTCGCGGTCAACGCACCGCTGTCTCTAGCAATTCTGTGCGACTACGCCCTGGCAGCGCCAGTGCGAACGCTTCGATTCACCCGATCCGGTGACACATCTGTTCGACTCGGTGACGCCGCGGACGTGCAACTCACCGTAACCAACACCTCCCGTCGGCGCCTGCGAGCCCAGCTCCGTGACGCCTGGCCGCCCAGCAGCTGGCCCACGGACACCGAACCGTCGGCGTCCCGCCACACGTTCACGGTCCCCGCCGGTGAACAACGCCGTCTCAGCACCTTCCTCCGCCCGACCCGACGCGGTGACCGCAGGGCGGAGCGCGTCACGGTCCGCTCGTACGGTCCGCTGGGTCTCGCGGCACGTCAGGGCTACCACGAGGTTCCCTGGACGGTCCGTGTGCTGCCTCCCTTCACCAGCCGCAAGCACCTGCCGTCCCGGCTCGCCCGGCTGCGCGAACTCGACGGCCGCACCAGCGTCCTCACGCGCGGCGAAGGCACGGAGTTCGACAGCCTCAGGGCCTATGTGCCGGGCGACGACACTCGTTCCATCGACTGGCGGGCCACGGCACGCCAGTCCGCCGTCGCGGTTCGTACATGGCGCCCCGAGCGGGACCGCCACATCCTCATCGTCCTCGACACGGGCCGGACATCGGCGGGCCGGGTCGGGGACATCCCTCGCCTCGATGCCGCGATGGACGCGACCCTGCTTCTCACCGCTCTCGCCACCCGCGCGGGCGATCGTGTGAACGTGCTCGCCTACGACCGCCGCGTCCGCGCCCGGGTCCAAGGCCGCACGAACACGGGCGATGTCCTCGCCTCGGTGGTCAACGCCCTGGCTCCCCTGGAACCGGAACTCGTCGAGACGGACGCCCGTGGCCTCAGCAATGCCGCCCTGGCCGCCGCTCCCCAGCGCTCCCTGATCGTCATCCTCACGACTCTCGACGCCGCCCCCATCGAAGAGGGGCTCCTACCGGTGCTTCCTCAACTCACCCGGCGCCACACCGTTCTGGTGGCCGCGGTCGCCGACCCACGCATCGAGACCATGGCTCAGGCCCGGGGCACAGTGGACGCGGTGTACGAAGCCGCTGCCGGCGCACAGGCGCAGGCCGAGAGGCATCGCACGGCGGACCAGCTCCGACGCCACGGCGTCACCGTCGTCGATGCCACTCCCGAAACCCTCGCCCCCGCGCTGGCCGACGCCTACCTGACGCTCAAGGCAGCCGGCCGGCTCTGACCACGGCAAGGAAATAGCCCACCAGCACAGAAAGGTGCTCACCCGTACGGGTGGGGAACGCAGAAAAGCCCCGTGCCTTGTGGCACGGGGCTTTCCCGGAAAAATTGTTCGGCGGCGTCCTACTCTCCCACAGGGTCCCCCCTGCAGTACCATCGGCGCTGAAAGGCTTAGCTTCCGGGTTCGGAATGTAACCGGGCGTTTCCCTAACGCAATGACCACCGAAACACTATGAAATTAACCAACACCGGAACACAACACGGCCGTTCGTTATTTCAGAACTAACACAGTGGACGCGAGCAACTGAGGACAAGCCCTCGGCCTATTAGTACCAGTCAGCTCCACCCGTTACCGGGCTTCCACATCTGGCCTATCAACCCAGTCGTCTACTGGGAGCCTTAACCCTTCAAGAGGGTGGGAATACTCATCTCGAAGCAGGCTTCCCGCTTAGATGCTTTCAGCGGTTATCCTTTCCGAACGTAGCCAACCAGCCATGCCCTTGGCAGGACAACTGGCACACCAGAGGTTCGTCCGTCCCGGTCCTCTCGTACTAGGGACAGCCCTTCTCAATATTCCTACGCGCACAGCGGATAGGGACCGAACTGTCTCACGACGTTCTAAACCCAGCTCGCGTACCGCTTTAATGGGCGAACAGCCCAACCCTTGGGACCGACTCCAGCCCCAGGATGCGACGAGCCGACATCGAGGTGCCAAACCATCCCGTCGATATGGACTCTTGGGGAAGATCAGCCTGTTATCCCCGGGGTACCTTTTATCCGTTGAGCGACAGCGCTTCCACAAGCCACTGCCGGATCACTAGTCCCGACTTTCGTCCCTGCTCGACCCGTCGGTCTCACAGTCAAGCTCCCTTGTGCACTTACACTCAACACCTGATTGCCAACCAGGCTGAGGGAACCTTTGGGCGCCTCCGTTACTCTTTAGGAGGCAACCGCCCCAGTTAAACTACCCATCAGACACTGTCCCTGATCCGGATCACGGACCCAGGTTAGACATCCAGCACGACCAGAGTGGTATTTCAACGACGACTCCACAACCACTGGCGTGGCCGCTTCAAAGTCTCCCACCTATCCTACACAAGCCGAACCGAACACCAATATCAAACTATAGTAAAGGTCCCGGGGTCTTTCCGTCCTGCTGCGCGAAACGAGCATCTTTACTCGTAGTGCAATTTCACCGGGCCTATGGTTGAGACAGTCGAGAAGTCGTTACGCCATTCGTGCAGGTCGGAACTTACCCGACAAGGAATTTCGCTACCTTAGGATGGTTATAGTTACCACCGCCGTTTACTGGCGCTTAAGTTCTCAGCTTCGCACACCCGAAAGTGCACTAACCGGTCCCCTTAACGTTCCAGCACCGGGCAGGCGTCAGTCCGTATACATCGCCTTACGGCTTCGCACGGACCTGTGTTTTTAGTAAACAGTCGCTTCTCGCTGGTCTCTGCGGCCACCCCCAGCTCACCGAGTAAATCGGATCACCAGTGATGGCCCCCCTTCTCCCGAAGTTACGGGGGCATTTTGCCGAGTTCCTTAACCATAGTTCACCCGAACGCCTCGGTATTCTCTACCTGACCACCTGAGTCGGTTTAGGGTACGGGCCGCCATGAAACTCGCTAGAGGCTTTTCTCGACAGCATAGGATCATCCACTTCACCACAATCGGCTCGGCATCAGGTCTCACCCTTATATGTGTGACGGATTTACCTACCACACGGGCTACACCCTTACCCCGGGACTACCACCGCCCGGGCTGGACTACCTTCCTGCGTCACCCCATCGCTTACCTACTACAAGTCTGGTTCATCGGCTCCACCACTACCCTCAACTCCGAAGAGATCGGGCCGGCTTCACGGACTTAGCATCGCCTGATTCAGTACTGGGCGTTTCAAAGCGGGTACCGGAATATCAACCGGTTGTCCATCGACTACGCCTGTCGGCCTCGCCTTAGGTCCCGACTTACCCTGGGCAGATCAGCTTGACCCAGGAACCCTTAGTCAATCGGCGCACACGTTTCTCACGTGTGTATCGCTACTCATGCCTGCATTCTCACTCGTGAACCGTCCACAACTCGCTTCCGCGGCTGCTTCACCCGGCACACGACGCTCCCCTACCCATCCCAGCCCCCGTTGGGGGTATGTGCTGGAATGACACGACTTCGGCGGTACGCTTGAGCCCCGCTACATTGTCGGCGCGGAATCACTTGACCAGTGAGCTATTACGCACTCTTTCAAGGGTGGCTGCTTCTAAGCCAACCTCCTGGTTGTCTCTGCGACTCCACATCCTTTCCCACTTAGCGTACGCTTAGGGGCCTTAGTCGATGCTCTGGGCTGTTTCCCTCTCGACCATGGAGCTTATCCCCCACAGTCTCACTGCCGCGCTCTCACTTACCGGCATTCGGAGTTTGGCTAAGGTCAGTAACCCGGTAGGGCCCATCGCCTATCCAGTGCTCTACCTCCGGCAAGAAACACACGACGCTGCACCTAAATGCATTTCGGGGAGAACCAGCTATCACGGAGTTTGATTGGCCTTTCACCCCTAACCACAGGTCATCCCCCAGGTTTTCAACCCTGGTGGGTTCGGTCCTCCACGAAGTCTTACCTCCGCTTCAACCTGCCCATGGCTAGATCACTCCGCTTCGGGTCTTGAGCGCGCTACTAAATCGCCCTGTTCGGACTCGCTTTCGCTACGGCTTCCCCACACGGGTTAACCTCGCAACACACCGCAAACTCGCAGGCTCATTCTTCAAAAGGCACGCAGTCACGACTGACATGCACAAGTGCATGCCAGCGACGCTCCCACGGCTTGTAGGCACACGGTTTCAGGTACTATTTCACTCCGCTCCCGCGGTACTTTTCACCATTCCCTCACGGTACTATCCGCTATCGGTCACCAGGGAATATTTAGGCTTAGCGGGTGGTCCCGCCAGATTCACACGGGATTTCTCGGGCCCCGTGCTACTTGGGTGTCTCTCAAACGAGCCGTTAATGTTTCAGCTACGGGGGTCTTACCCTCTACGCCGGACCTTTCGCATGTCCTTCGCCTACATCAACGGTTTCTGACTCGTCTCACAGCCGGCAGACTATGAAAGAGAGATCCCACAACCCCGCATGCGCAACCCCTGCCGGGTATCACACGCATACGGTTTGGCCTCATCCAGTTTCGCTCGCCACTACTCCCGGAATCACGGTTGTTTTCTCTTCCTGAGGGTACTGAGATGTTTCACTTCCCCTCGTTCCCTCCACACTGCCTATGTGTTCAGCAGCGGGTGACAGCCCATGACGGCTGCCGGGTTTCCCCATTCGGAAACCCCCGGATCAAAGCTTGGTTGACAGCTCCCCGGGGACTATCGTGGCCTCCCACGTCCTTCATCGGTTCCTGGTGCCAAGGCATCCACCGTGCGCCCTTAAAAACTTGGCCACAGATGCTCGCGTCCACTGTGCAGTTCTCAAACAACGACCAGCCACCCATCACCCCACCGCATTACAGGTGAGTGCACTGGGGCCGGCAACCGAAGGACAGACTCAAACGAGTCCGTACCCTCAGATACCCAACAGCGTGCCCGACCCGACCGATCCCTCCCCACGTTCCACGCCGAAGCAGTACTAGTGAAAAACAACCTGTCGTGCCGAGTAGTCAACGTTCCACCCATGAGCAACCAGCACCGAACATTCGCCGGTGTACTGGCCTCTGACCAAACCGAAGCCTGGTAAGAAATGCTCCTTAGAAAGGAGGTGATCCAGCCGCACCTTCCGGTACGGCTACCTTGTTACGACTTCGTCCCAATCGCCAGTCCCACCTTCGACAGCTCCCTCCCACAAGGGGTTGGGCCACCGGCTTCGGGTGTTACCGACTTTCGTGACGTGACGGGCGGTGTGTACAAGGCCCGGGAACGTATTCACCGCAGCAATGCTGATCTGCGATTACTAGCAACTCCGACTTCATGGGGTCGAGTTGCAGACCCCAATCCGAACTGAGACCGGCTTTTTGAGATTCGCTCCGCCTCGCGGCATCGCAGCTCATTGTACCGGCCATTGTAGCACGTGTGCAGCCCAAGACATAAGGGGCATGATGACTTGACGTCGTCCCCACCTTCCTCCGAGTTGACCCCGGCAGTCTCCTGTGAGTCCCCATCACCCCGAAGGGCATGCTGGCAACACAGAACAAGGGTTGCGCTCGTTGCGGGACTTAACCCAACATCTCACGACACGAGCTGACGACAGCCATGCACCACCTGTATACCGACCACAAGGGGGGCACCATCTCTGATGCTTTCCGGTATATGTCAAGCCTTGGTAAGGTTCTTCGCGTTGCGTCGAATTAAGCCACATGCTCCGCTGCTTGTGCGGGCCCCCGTCAATTCCTTTGAGTTTTAGCCTTGCGGCCGTACTCCCCAGGCGGGGAACTTAATGCGTTAGCTGCGGCACCGACGACGTGGAATGTCGCCAACACCTAGTTCCCAACGTTTACGGCGTGGACTACCAGGGTATCTAATCCTGTTCGCTCCCCACGCTTTCGCTCCTCAGCGTCAGTAATGGCCCAGAGATCCGCCTTCGCCACCGGTGTTCCTCCTGATATCTGCGCATTTCACCGCTACACCAGGAATTCCGATCTCCCCTACCACACTCTAGCTAGCCCGTATCGAATGCAGACCCGGGGTTAAGCCCCGGGCTTTCACATCCGACGTGACAAGCCGCCTACGAGCTCTTTACGCCCAATAATTCCGGACAACGCTTGCGCCCTACGTATTACCGCGGCTGCTGGCACGTAGTTAGCCGGCGCTTCTTCTGCAGGTACCGTCACTCTCGCTTCTTCCCTGCTGAAAGAGGTTTACAACCCGAAGGCCGTCATCCCTCACGCGGCGTCGCTGCATCAGGCTTTCGCCCATTGTGCAATATTCCCCACTGCTGCCTCCCGTAGGAGTCTGGGCCGTGTCTCAGTCCCAGTGTGGCCGGTCGCCCTCTCAGGCCGGCTACCCGTCGTCGCCTTGGTAGGCCATTACCCCACCAACAAGCTGATAGGCCGCGGGCTCATCCTTCACCGCCGGAGCTTTTAACCCCCGCCCATGCAGGCAGGAGTGTTATCCGGTATTAGACCCCGTTTCCAGGGCTTGTCCCAGAGTGAAGGGCAGATTGCCCACGTGTTACTCACCCGTTCGCCACTAATCCACCCCGAAAGGCTTCATCGTTCGACTTGCATGTGTTAAGCACGCCGCCAGCGTTCGTCCTGAGCCAGGATCAAACTCTCCGTGAATGTTTTCCCGTAATCGGGACACACATCACGAGAGCGGAACGACCGGTCGGAATAAGACCAGTCGTTCACAGCGTCCTCGCTGTGTAATTGCCCACCGGAACCCTAAGGCCCGGCAGGACTTTCAAAGGAACCACCAACCTGCCGAAGCAGGCCGGGGTATCAACATATCTGGCGTTGACTTTTGGCACGCTGTTGAGTTCTCAAGGAACGGACGCTTCCTTCGGTCCCGTTTCACCGGGGCCCTCCGGGCGCTTCCCTTCGTGTTCTTGCGTTTCCGACTCTATCAGACTCTTTCGTGTCCGATTCCCGGTCGAAGCGGGCCGAGCAGTTTTCGCTTTCCAGTTCTTCGCTTTCGCGTTTCCCTTTCCGGCGGTTCCAACTTTACCAGACTCTTTTTCGTTCCGTTTCCGGTCCGAATTTGATTCCGGCGGCCTGTGGAGTGGCCTTTGCCTTTCGGCTGATTCGACCTTACCAGAAGCATTTGAGTCGAAAGAATCGACCGAAATGAGCTGGAAGATAAGAGAATCGATTGGCTCCGCGGGAATTGCATTCCCCGCCCGGAGCGAGATTGATAATAACCGCTGGGCCCGAACTTGTCCAGTTCGAGGCAACTGTTCAAATCTACCTCCCCACATCGACCGTGTCAACGGTTTTTGTGGGCGAGGAGGACACTAGCAGGTCAGCGGGGTGGGCCGCACATCAGTGGTCAGGCTGCGGAAGGGAGCTCGGCACTGCGTTCGACCGCTTCCAGGTCGCCCGTCTCGCCGGCGCGGGCGGCGCGGCCTCCGAGTAGGTAGACGTACGCCAGGAACGCCAGCTCAGCGACGATGCCGATAGTGATCCGGCCCCAGGTGGGGAGGCCGGACGGGGTGACGAAGCCTTCGATGACACCCGAGACGAAGAGCACCAGGGCCAGCCCGATGGCCATGCCGATGGCGGCGCGGCCCTGTTCGGCCAGAGCCGCACGGCGGGTGCGGGGGCCCGGGTCGATCACTGTCCAGCCGAGGCGGAGTCCGGTGCCCGCGGCCACGAAGACGGCGGTCAGTTCGAGAAGGCCGTGCGGGAGAACGAGGCCGAGGAAGGTGTCCAGGCGCCCCGCGGACGACATCAGGCCGATGCCGACACCGAGGTTCAGCACATTGAGGAAGAGGATCAGGATCACCGGTATGCAGAGGAACGCCCCCAGAACCAGACACATGGCCGCGGCCTGGGCGTTGTTCGTCCATACCTGGGCGGCGAACGACGCGGCCGGATGGCTGGAGTAGTACGTCTCGTACTCTCCTCCCGGGCGCGTCATGCTGCGCAGGTCGTCCGGGGCGGCGATCGCCGCCTGGACCTCCGGATGCGTACCGATCCACCAGCCGATGAGGGCGGCCAGGAGTGTGGAGAGCACCGCCGTCGGGATCCACCAGCGGCGCGAGCCATAGACAGCGGCAGGGAATCCCGCGGTGAGGAATCGGGCAGCGTCACGCCAGGAAGCCTTGCGGGTGCCGGTCACCGTCGAACGGGCGCGTGCCACGAGCTGAGTGAGCCGGGCCATCAGCACGGGGTCCGGGGCGCTGGACTGGATCAGGGAGAGATGGGTGGCCGTGCGCTGGTAGAGCGCGACGAGTTCGTCCGCCTCAGCGCCGGTCAGATGGCGCCCGCGGCGCAGGAGGTGGTCCAGGCGGTCCCACTCCGTGCGGTGGGCGGTGACGAAGACGTCGAGGTCCATGGTCGGCTGTGGCTCCAGGCATGGGTGCGTACGGGTCCGTACAACTGCGGCGCTGCTGGTCAGCTTGGCAGACTGAGCCCCGGTGGGGCAGGGAAGGCGGACGAAGGGTGGGTGGCGATGAATGAGCTCGTGACCGGAGACGCGGTCGTTCTGGGGTTGCGGCCGGCGAGACTGCCGAGCCGGGCCCTGGCCTTGGCGATCGATCTCGCGGTCGTTGTCGCCGTATTCATTCTGGTATCCATCGGTTTGGGTATCGCCGCGGTCTCCTTGGACGAGGCGGCAGTCGCCGCGATCGGTGTGGCGGCCTTTCTTCTGGTGCTGGTGGGCGGGCCGGTCGCGGTGGAGACCCTCAGCCATGGCCGTTCGCTGGGCAAGCTGGCGTGCGGGCTGCGGGTGGTCCGGGACGACGGTGGTCCGATCCGGTTCCGCCATGCCCTCGTCCGCGGGGCGATGGGGATGGTCGAGATTCTGATGACCTTCGGAGTCGTGGCCTGCCTCGCGTCCCTGATGTCCGCACGGGGACGGCGGCTCGGTGATGTGTTCGCGGGGACGCTGGTCGTGCGGGAACGGGTGCCGACGGGGCGCTCCGTCGTTGTTCCGCCGCCTCCTCCCTGGCTTGTCGGCCGGTTCACCCAGCTGGATCTGTCAGCGGTGCCGGACGGTCTCTGGCTCGCGATACGGCAGTACCTGACCCGCATGCAGCAGCTCGACGCGGAGGTCGGCCGGTCGATCGCGGAGCGGCTGGCGGGGGAACTGGTGACGATGACCGGGGCCCCGGCCCCGCACGGCGTTCCCGCGGCGGCGTATCTGGCCGCGGTGGTCGGCGAGCGGCAGGCACGGGACGCGCGCCGGGTGTTCAACACCGCTCGGACGTCCGCTCCCGCACCGGTCTCCACCCCTGCGCCGGTCTCCGCTCCCGCGCCGGTCTTCACCCCCGCACCGGCCATCGTTCCTGTGCCGCCTGTGCCGACCCCGGTCTCGCCGGCCCCCGCGGGTCTCGCGGATCAGGGTGCCGCCGGGGCGTCCTCGACCGGGTTCGCTCCGCCCGGCTGAGAGCTGTCCCGTGGCCCGGACGTTCAGCGGGGCGCGGGCGACGGGGGCGTTTCGAGGTGTTCGAGTTCGATGCCCGGTGCCGCGAGGACCACGTCGCCGGCGAGGTGAACCGTGTGCTGCTCCCCCGTGTCCAGGGCGCTGACCTGGTACTCGTCCACGGTCAGGGGTCCGTTGTCAGTGGCGTGCGCTTCACTGTTCAGCAGCGACCAGGACTGGTCGACGGTACGGGGGGCGAGGACCGGGTCCGTGAAGGTGACCACACGGACGCGGGTCGCGGGGGAATCGGGGGTGAGGCGCAGAAGCCGGGTCAGGGCGACCAGGAATGCGGGGGAAGTGCCGGAGAAGGCGTGGGCGCGGACATTGCCTTCGGTGGCATGCGTGCCGGTGGGGTCGGTACGGACCCAGGTGACGCCTTCGAGGGCGGCGCCTCGGACCTGCCAGCTCGCGGCGTGGAGTTCGAGGCGGATGGGGCGGCCGAGTTCATCGAGGGCGAGATCGACGGAGCCGAGGTGGTCACCGGAGGGCGCGGTGGTCTGGGAGACGTAACGCCAGCCGGAGGGACCGGGGGCGCAGTGGAAGTGTTCTTCTCCGAGGGGGGTGTGATCGTGAAGATCGTGGAGCGAATACCGGCCGCGGGGCATGGGGTCCTTCGGGTTCCTCGGGCTGTGCGGGTGCGGTACGGGGCAGGCCCCCGCCACGGGGGTGCGGGGGCCTGCACTCGGACCTGCTGCTGAGACTGACTGCCGGGCCGCTCAGCGACCGTGGGTGAGGGCCCGCGGTCGCTGAGGGGGCTGGATCAGTAGCGGTAGTGGTCGGACTTGTACGGACCGTCGACCTCGACGCCGATGTAGGCGGCCTGCTCGGGACGCAGGGTCGTGAGCCTGACGCCGAGCGCCGCGAGGTGGAGGCGGGCGACCTTCTCGTCGAGGTGCTTGGGCAGCACGTAGACGTCGGTCGGGTATTCCTCGGGCTTGGTGAACAGCTCGATCTGGGCCAGGGTCTGGTCCGCGAACGAGTTGGACATCACGAACGAGGGGTGGCCGGTGGCGTTGCCCAGGTTCAGCAGGCGGCCCTCGGACAGCACGATGAGGACCTTGCCGTCGGGGAAGGTCCAGGTGTGGACCTGCGGCTTGACCTCGTCCTTGACGACGCCGTCGATCTGCGCCAGGCCGGCCATGTCGATCTCGTTGTCGAAGTGGCCGATGTTCCCGACGATCGCCTGGTGCTTCATCTTGACCATGTCCGAGGCCATGATGATGTCCTTGTTGCCCGTCGTGGTGACGAAGATGTCCGCCTGCTCCACGACGTCGTCGAGGGTGGCCACCTGGTAGCCGTCCATCGCCGCCTGCAGCGCGCAGATCGGGTCGATCTCGGTGATGATCACGCGGGCGCCCTGTCCGCGCAGGGACTCCGCGCAGCCCTTGCCCACGTCGCCGTAACCGCAGACGACGGCGGTCTTGCCGCCGATCAGGACGTCGGTGGCGCGGTTGATGCCGTCGATCAGCGAGTGGCGGCAGCCGTACTTGTTGTCGAACTTCGACTTGGTGACAGCGTCGTTGACGTTGATCGCCGGGAACAGGAGGGTGCCGTCGCGGTGCATCTCGTACAGCCGGTGCACACCGGTCGTGGTCTCCTCGGTGACACCGCGGATCTCGGACGCCAGCTGGGTCCACTTCTGCGGGGCCTCGCCGAGGGTGCGGTTCAGCAGGGTGAGGATGTAGGCGTACTCCTCGCTGTCCGCGGTCGACGGGTCCGGGGCCGCGCCGGCCTTCTCGAACTCGACGCCCTTGTGGACCAGGAGCGTGGCGTCACCGCCGTCGTCCAGGATCATGTTCGGGCCGCCGGTGGGGGTGTTCGGCCAGGTCAGGGCCTGCTCCGTGCACCACCAGTACTCCTCCAGCGACTCGCCCTTCCAGGCGAAGACCGGGACGCCGGCGGGGGCTTCGGGGGTGCCGTTCGGGCCGACCGCGATGGCCGCCGCGGCGTGGTCCTGGGTGGAGAAGATGTTGCAGGAGGCCCAGCGGACATCGGCGCCCAGGGCGACGAGGGTCTCGATGAGCACGGCCGTCTGCACCGTCATGTGCAGCGAGCCGGTGATCCGGGCACCGGCCAGCGGCTGGGTGGCGGCGTACTCCTTGCGGATCGACATCAGGCCGGGCATCTCGTGCTCGGCGAGGGTGATCTCCTTGCGGCCGAAGGCGGCGAGGGAGAGGTCGGCGACCTTGAAGTCCTGGCGGTTGGTGACCGTCGTCATAACGGGCTGCTCCTCGTGATGGGTCGAGGTGGGCTGGGGCGGCTCTGCGTCGGCCGGGCACACGAATGCCCGAGCGTTCGGCAGTGCAGTCCGTCGGAGGCCCTCTGTCCCTCGGCCGGTCCGCAGTGGATGCGGACCGATCAACCGCCATCAGCAGCGACGTCTGTCTCTCCCACGAATCTACACCGAACGGCCCAGTGAGCCCCAGTCCGTTCAAGTGCGGGGGCGATCACCGGGCCGTCAGGGGCTGATCCTCAGTGGTTCAGTGGCCGGAATCCGCCGGGGCCGGACCGCCGCCGCCGGGGGCCTTGCCCGGGTTGGTACCGGCCGCCGCGGCGGCTTCGCTGAAGATGTCCGGCTCCAGGTAGATGACCCGGGCGATCGGGACGGCATCGCGGATCCGGATCTCGGCGGCGTTGATGGCGTTGGCGACCTCGACCGCGGTGTCGTCGTGCTGGACCGCGATCTTGGCGGCGACCAGCAGTTCTTCGGGGCCGAGGTGGAGCGTACGCATGTGGATGATGCCGGTGACGGTGTCGCCGTCGACCACGGCGGCCTTGATCTTCTCGACCTCTTCGATGCCCGCGGACTCGCCGAGCAGCAGGGACTTCGTCTCGGCGGCGAGGACGATCGCGATGACGATCAGCAGGATGCCGATGCAGAGGGTGCCGATGCCGTCCCAGACGCCGTTGCCGGTGCCGAGGGCCAGGCCGACGCCGGCCAGGGCCAGGACCAGACCGACGAGCGCGCCGAGGTCCTCAAGGAGGACGACCGGGAGCTCGGGGGCCTTGGCCCGGCGGACGAACTCCGTCCAGGAGCGCGTGCCCCGGGTCTGGTTGGACTCCTTGATCGCCGTACGGAAGGAGAAGCTCTCGGCGATGATCGCGAAGATCAGCACGCCGACCGGCCAGTACCACGCCTCGATCTCGTGAGGGTGCTTGATCTTCTCGTAGCCCTCGTAGACCGCGAACATGCCACCGACCGAGAAGAGGACGATGGAGACGAGGAAGGCGTAGATGTAGCGCTCGCGCCCGTACCCGAAGGGGTGTTGGGGAGTGGCCTCGCGCTGGGCCTTCTTGCCGCCGAGCAGCAGCAGGCCCTGGTTGCCGGAGTCGGCGAGCGAGTGGACGCTCTCCGCGAGCATCGACGACGAGCCACTGAAGAGGAACGCCACGAATTTGGCCACTGCGATCGCGAGGTTGGCGGCTAGCGCTGCCACGATCGCCTTGGTTCCGCCTGACGCGCTCATGAGTGCGTGGTGTCCCTTCCTCGGTGCGCGGCACGGACGGCCGCGGTACGGCCGCACATTGTTGCAGTCGGTGGTGCGGACGGTGCGTCAGGCCACCACGGTGGCACGGAAGAGTGTCCCGGTTCCGGACGCTTGCACCGTTTCTCCCGCCGGGACGAAGACCGACTCCCCGGGAGCGAGACCGAGGTCCCCCACCGTCGGGGCACCTGCCGTGCAGAGCAGGATCTGCGGGGTGGCGACCGTCAGCTCGACGGGTGCGGCGCCTGCGGCGAGGTCGTAGCGCGACAGCCGGAACTCGTCGACGGGGGTCTCGTACGGCTCCTCGCCGGAGGGGGACGCCTCGGGGCGCAGCACTCCGGGGTCGGTCGCTTCGAAGCGGACGATGCGCAGGAGTTCGGGGACGTCGACGTGCTTGGGGGTGAGTCCGCAGCGCAGCACGTTGTCCGAGTTGGCCATGATCTCGACGCCCAGCCCACTGAGGTAGGCGTGCGGGACCCCCGCGCCGAGGAACAGGGCCTCGCCCGGCTGAAGCCGTACGTAGTTCAGGAGCATCGCCGCGATGACGCCCGGGTCGCCGGGGAAGTGGTGCGCGATCCGGGCGTACGGGGCGTGGGCGCCGCCGAGCCGGTCGCAGGCGGCCGCCGCCTCGGTGACGGTCTCCGCCATCTCCACCGGGTCTGCGGTGAGGATCGCCGTGAGGACCTCGCGCAGGGCCGCCTCTTCGGGACTGGCGCGGAGCAGGTCCACGTACGGCTTGAGGGCGTCGACCCCCAGTGACTCCATCGCGTCGGCCGTCTCGGTGGGTCCGCGGAAGCCGCACAGCCCGTCGAAGGGGGTGAGCGCGCAGAGCAGTTCGGGCTTGTGGTTGGCGTCCTTGTACGTGCGGTGGGGGGCGTCGATCGGGACGTTCCGGCTCTCCTCGTCGGCGTACCCCCTTCTGGCCTGTTCCAGGTCGGGGTGGACCTGGAGGGAGAGGGGGGCTCCTGCCGCGAGCAGCTTGAGCAGGAAGGGGAGGCGGGGGCCGAACTTGGCTACGGTGGCCGGTCCCAGTTCGCGTTCGGGGTCGGCCGCGATGACATCGGTGAGGGGTGCGGTGGTGCCGCTACCGGTACCGGTGGGGCGGGTGATGCGGGAAGGGGCTCCCGGGTGGGCGCCCATCCACATCTCGGCCTGCGGCTCGCCGGTGGGAGCGATGCCGAGCAGGGCGGGGATGGCCGTGGTGGAACCCCAGGCGTAGGGGCGCACGGTGTTGGACAGCCGGTCCATGGGATTCGTCCTCAGGAGATGCGCGGGTGCGGAGGGGAGGGGTGGGAGAGGGAAGCGGGGGCTGTGGGGAGCGAGGTGTGGGGAGCTGGGTGTGGAGGCGGCGTGGCGGCGGTCTGTACGGGCGCGCGTCAGGGGCGGGGGGCCGAAGCCAGTGACAGGTAGACCGCGGCGAAGTCCGTGACGGCGAGAAGTTCGGCGAGGGCTTCGAGCGCGCTGCCCTCGTCCGGTTCGAGTTCGCTGATGGCCGTGTCATGGCCGAGTGCCAGTTCGCGTGCCGCCGGGTAGGCGCTCAGGCCGCCCGTGGGCCGGTCCCGGAGCAGGACGACCCTGGCCCTCAGGGGCTCCCGCTCGCTGACGCGGTCACGGAAGAAGTCGTCGGGATCGGCCCCGGCGGCGAAGTCCCCGGCCAGCAGCGCGCCGTGCGAGGGCAGCGCCTCGGGAAGTTCGGCGGCGAGGGCCGGGCGGCCCGCGAGTTCGGACAGTACGGCGGCGAAACGGCGCCCGACGGGGCCTGCGGCGTCGCCCTCCGTCCATACGAGCGGCAGCATGTCGGCGAGCTCGGCGGCGAGGGTCTTCGCCGGATTGCTGTACGTGGCGATGGCCGGGCCGCAGCGTTCGGCGGTGCGGTCCAGGCGGTCGGCCACCTTCTGGAGGTCCTCGGGCGGCGCGGTCACCAGCCCCACCCGGTCCAGGAGCGCCAGCAGCGGGGTGAGCAGCGCCCACAGGGTCCCCGGTCCGGCGGCCGAGGTCTCCGCGTCGTACTCGCCGTGCGGGGCGGCCGCCATCGGCACGACGAGACCGTGGGCCCCGTCGACCGCTTCGCTCAGGGGGGAGCGGGTGGGGGCCACGGCGACCACGGTGCAGCCGCGGCGGTACGCCTGTTCGGCGAGCAGGGCGAGGCCCGGTTCGGAACCGTCGGCCGTGGCGATGAGCAGCAGGTCCACGGATCCGGCCCAGCCGGGGAGCGTCCAGCGCAGGGCGCCGGCGGCGGGGGCGACGCCGGAGGGGTGGATCCGTGCGACGGGTGCGGCGGCCCCCGCCAGTGCGCCGATGAGGTCGGCGACGCCGGACGCGGCGGTGCCGGGGCCGGCGACGAGGACGGCGCGGGGCCGGCCCTCCGGGTTCAGGTTGCCGATGCCGGCCTCGGCGGCGTGCCGGGCGGCGGTACGGACGCGGGCACCGGCCTCGGCGGCGCCCCGGAGCAGACCGCGGCGGTCGGCTCGGGCCAGGTCTTCCGGGGCGTCGAGCAGCGACTCGTCGAGCATGGCGGTGGGCCTCCGATCACCGTGCGGGTGCGGGTGCGGGTACGCGGTACGGGTGCGGGGTACGGCGGTGTTCGTCGCCCGCCCGCGCCGTGTACGCGCGTCGCTCGCTGTCAGGCGGGGCGGCGGGCCTCGTCGACGAGCAGGACCGGGATGCCGTCCCGTACCGGGTAGGCAAGGCCGCAGTCCGTGCCGGTGCAGACCAGCTCCGGGCTGTCCGCTGCCGACCGGTCGTCGAGCGGGGAGTGACAGGCCGGGCAGGCGAGGATCTCCAGAAGGCCGGCTTCGAGCGGCATGGGGTGGGTCCCTTCGAGCGTTCGAACGAGCGGTTCGGGTTCGCGTGGATCAGGCGTCGTCAGCCTACCGCTGGGGTGGCGGGGGCGCGGCCGGGGCGGGGGCGGAGTGCGGGGGCGGTGTGGCCGGGGGGTGGGTGGGGTGCGGGTGGGGCGCCTGCGGCGGGCTTGTCCCCTACCCGCCCCTTCCCGAAACCGGGGCGCCGCCCCGGACCCCGCTCCTCAAACGCCGGAGGGGCTGGGAGTGGGGGCGCCGGCCCCCGGGGCTCGGTGTCCTCAAACGCCGGACGGGTTGGGGATGGCCGGGGGCCGGGGCGAGCGCGGGCTGGGGTTGGGTGGCGAGCCCGGGTTGGGGTGGGGCTAGCCGCGGACCACCGACAGGACCTCGTCCCGTACCGCCGTCATCGTCTCTTCGTCCCTTGCCTCGACGTTCAGGCGCAGGAGCGGTTCCGTGTTGGACGCGCGGAGGTTGAACCACCAGTCGGTGGACGTTGCCGTGAGGCCGTCGAGTTCGTCGAATGTGACGTCGTCGCGGTTGCCGTAGGCCGCCTTGATCGCGGCGAGGCGGCCCTGCTGGTCGTCGACCGTGGAGTTGATCTCGCCGGAGCCCGCGTACCGGTCGTACTGGGCGACCAGTTCGGAGAGCGGGCCCGGCTGGCCGCCCAGGGCGGCCAGGACGTGGAGGGCGGCGAGCATGCCCGTATCGGCGTTCCAGAAGTCCCGGAAGTAGTAGTGCGCGGAGTGCTCGCCGCCGAAGATCGCGCCGTGCCGGGCCATCTCCGCCTTGATGAAGGAGTGGCCCACTCGGGTACGGACGGGGGTTCCGCCGTTCTCGCGGATCACTTCCGGGACCGACCAGGAGGTGATCAGGTTGTGGATCACGGTGCCCCGGCCTCCGTTGCGGGCC
Source organism: Streptomyces sp. NBC_01237 (assembly GCF_035917275.1). Taxonomy (NCBI): domain Bacteria; kingdom Bacillati; phylum Actinomycetota; class Actinomycetes; order Kitasatosporales; family Streptomycetaceae; genus Streptomyces; species Streptomyces sp. NBC_01237. The sequence continues at coordinate 3,377,618 of NZ_CP108508.1, forward strand.
AGTTCGCGGGCTGCCACCAGGGCCGTGATCGCGGACGGTGAGACACCTGCGCCGCGCTCGTCGACCACGAAGCAGCGGTCCGCGTCCCCGTCGAAGGCGAGGCCGAGGTCGGCGCCCTCGGCCAGGACGCGTGCCTGGAGGTCGACGATGTTCTTCGGGTCGAGGGGATTGGCCTCGTGGTTCGGGAAGGTGCCGTCCAGCTCGAAGTACATGGGTACGAGGTCGAGCGGCAGACCCGCGAAGACCGTCGGGACCGTGTGGCCGCCCATGCCGTTGCCCGCGTCCACGACGACCTTCAGGGGCCTGATCCGGTCGAGTTCGACCAGGCCCAGCAGGTGTGCGGCGTAATCGGTCAGGGTGTCGCGTTCGGTGACCGTTCCGGGGGTCGTGGTCGCGGGGGTCTGCGGGGCCCCGTGTTCCGACCACTGTTCGACCAGGGTGCGGATCTCGGTCAGCCCGGTGTCCTGGCCGACGGGTGCGGCTCCGGCCCGGCACATCTTGATGCCGTTGTACCGCGCCGGGTTGTGCGAAGCCGTGAACATCGCCCCCGGCAGGTCCAGCGCCCCCGAGGCGTAGTACAGCTGGTCCGTCGAGCAGAGGCCGATCAGCGTGACGTCGGCGCCACGGGCCGTCGCGCCACGGGCGAAAGCCCCGGCAAGGCCCGGCGACGACGGCCGCATGTCATGGCCGATCACGATCGCGTCCGCCGACGTGACCTGGACGAACGCCGCACCGAACAGCTCGGCCAACGGCTCGTCCCACTGATCGGGCACCACTCCGCGCACGTCGTACGCCTTCACGAGCTGCGACAGATCAGCAACCACGGCCGGTCCTCCTGGGGGTTTGGGCGGAACGCCCAAACTACCCGGCGGGCCGATGCGTCAGGAGTCCGGGGAACGCAGCACGCGCAGGTGGCCGCGGCGTGCGACCTCGACCGGATCGGCGGAGCGCGGGCCCCGGCCCCCGCCGCCGGGTCCGCGGTCGGTCGGCCGGGCCGCTTCGCGTACGGCGTTGGCGAGCGCTTCGAGATCGTCGCCGCTGGGTTGCGAGGGGGCGGAGCCGTCGGAGAGCCGCACCACCTCCCAGCCGCGTGGCGCGGTGAGCCGCTCACTGTGTTCGGCGCAGAGGTCGTAACAGTGGGGCTCGGCGTAGGTGGCGAGCGGGCCGAGGACCGCAGTCGAGTCGGCATAGACGTACGTCAGTGTCGCGACGGCAGGGCGGCCGCACGCGGTGCGCGAACAGCGACGTACAGGGCTCACGATGTTGGACGGTACCGCACTCTTGAGCGGGCTGCGACGACTCCCCTTCAGGTCACCCCACCGTGTCGCGCCATGACCTCGGGCACGGCGTACTTCCGGGTGACCGCCCTGACCTGGGCAGGGGCGGGAAAGCGCGTGCTATGACCGGAAGCCCCGGTTCGTCCCGGGGAGCGGGAGCCGGCGTCGGGCGCGGGGCCGCAGGGAGGGTTCGGGGCCTGAAACGGGCTCAACCTTGGCCGGAATACTCAACCGCGGACAGGTGGCCGGGCCGCGACACGATCACCGGCGGCGCACCCCGGTGAGGGCTACGCTGCGTCGGTGATGGACAGTCCCGTACCTCCCCACGCGTCCGAACCGCGGCCCCGCCGTCGTGACCGTCATGGCCGCGGCATGCGCGGGCCCGTCGCCCCGCCCCAGGTCCCCCTGTCCGCCAGCCGGGGCGAGACGTTCCGCGATCTCGTCCAGGACTCCGTGGAGCGGCTGGAGCGCCGATGGCCGCAGCTGGCCGAGGTGGACTTCGTGGTCCTCGACGTGCCCGGGACGCCGGAGGAGACCGTGCCGCTGGGCAGTGCGCTGTCCGCCTCCAAGGGGCAGCCCGCGCAGATCGTGGTCTACCGGCGCCCCGTCGAGATCCGTACCAAGAGCCGCGACGAACGTGCCCTGCTGGTGCACGAGGTCGTCGTGGAGCAGGTCGCGGAACTGCTGGGGCTGGCTCCCGAGTCGGTCGACCCCCGGTACGGGCAGGAGTGAGCCGCCCGTACCGGGGGCAGGGAAAGCCTTCACGGGCGGAGCCCGGTGCCCCGCCCGTGAAGGTGTGAACGTCCCCGCGCCCCGGAGCGTGTGAACGTCCGCGTGCCTCAGTCGGACAGGACCGACAGGTCCTGCTTCGCCGACGGAACGACCACCGTTCCCCTGTCGTCCGGCAGCGTCTGCACCGTGAACATCGCCACCCCGCCCTCAGGGAGGGCGAGCGTGCGGGCGGCGTGCACCGGGCCGCCCGATTCCGTCTCGACCGTCAGCGCGTAGCCGCCCTTGAGCCCGGACGGCACCGGCGGGTCGACGGCGAGGGTCGTACCGCCCTTGACCGTGTACGTCTTGACGACCTGTTCACCGCCCTCGCTGCCCGCCGAGGCGGTGACCTTGACCTTCGCCGTCGCACCCGGTGCCGACAGGGAGAGCGTCGAGCCCTTCGCCCGGTTGTCGGCGACGCTCGCCCGCTCGCCCACCGGGCCGGTCGCCGGGATGAAGGCGATCTCCTGCTTGGCGCCGGTGCCGCGCACCACGCGCAACGCGGCCACGATCGGAGTGGCCCGGCTGCTCTGGACGGGCGTCAGCCGAAGGGACCCCGGCTCGCCCCGGGTCACGTCCTTCAGGTCGACACTCGCGGTCATCCCCGACTTGATGTGCAGGGTGTCGTTCCCGGCCGGGGCGAACGCCGCGGTCTTGCCCAGCAGCTGCACCTTCACGTCCGCGTCGTCCTCGCCGGGGGCGAAGGCGACCAGCTGTACGGAGGTGGCGTCGGCCGGGATGCCGGGCATGACGAGGGTGCCCTTGGGGTCGGCGGCGGCCGGCAGCCAGTCGCTGCCCGCCTTGTCGTCCGCGACGCCGACGACGGCTCCGACCCGTCCGGTGCGGGTGGTGACATGGGCGGTCACACTGTCTGCGGCCTCGCTGGTCAGGGTGGTGACCAGCATCGCCACGGTCGACCGCGGCGGGACCGTGATGCCCTCGCCGACATCGGACTTGAGCGCGCCCTCGGGGCCGTACAGCTCGATGTCGGCGACGGCGGCGCTGTCGTCCGGGTTGGTGAGGTGGATGTAGTCCTGCCGGGACTTCGCGGTGCTCACCGCGGGGAACCAGAAGTCCGTGTCCGGGGCGGTGCAGCTGACCCCGAGCAGGCCCCGGGCGTCCCCGGCGGCGACCGTGGTGGTCTGCTGGGCGGTCCAGCCGGGGGCCGTCCGGCCGTGGGCGGTACCGACCAGGGCGGGGGCGTCGGAGCCCGATGCCTCGGCGGTGACCGGTTTGCCGGGCTCCTTGACGGTGACGACCGGCTTCTCGGCCTTCTCCTTCGCCTTCTTCGCGGCCTCTTCGGCCTTCTTGATCTTCTTCGGGTCCTTCTCGGCCGCCGCGTCGTCCCCGTCCGCCTCGTCGTCCACGAGCGGCACGGACGGCTTCAGTTCGGCGGTTCCCGCCCCGGCGGCTCCCTTCCCCGCCGGGGTGAAGGACGTGTACAGCGTGTCCGCGAGATCGGAGCCGCTGGGCGCCGGGCAGAGCAGGCTGGAGCGTTCGACGGGCAGCCGGGACGCGGGCTTCGCCTCCGCCGCGTCCCCCTCGCCGGGCGCGGTGAGCGCGGCGAACCCGGTGACGGCGGCGAGGGCGACGGTGCCCGCGATGAGGGACAGATGGGTGGACTTCACTCGGACTCGCCTCGCGATGCGTTACCGGTCTGCCACGGGGTCTCGCCCGGGGCCGGGTTGTCGACGTGCTCGTTGTACTGGCCGGGATCGGGGTACTGGCCGGGGTCGCCGTACTGGTTGTGGCCCGTGCTGTCGGGGTACTGGGGGTGGCCGGTGTGCCCGTTGGGGTCGCCCGGCTCCTGGTACGCCTGCGGCTGCTCCGCGTACGGGACCTGCCCCTGACCCTCGTACTGCGGGTAGGCCGTGTTCTGCTGCTGGTACGGGTCGTACGCGGCGTTCTGCTGTTGCTGGTACGGGTCCGCCTGGTACGGGTACCGCGGGTAGTCGGCGCCCTGGTACTGCTGCTGTTGCTGCCCGTCCCACTCCCCGTACTGCTGCTGCGGCGGCACGGGCGCGTAGCTCCCGGTGTCCGCCTGCTGGGCGTAGGCGGCCTGCCCGTCCGGGGACGCGGCGTACGGGTCGGCGGCGTACGGGTCGGCGGTCTGCTGCGCGGGGATGTACTCCCCCGGCATCCCCGGCGGCTCGGGTGCGACCGGCGTCGCGGGCGGACCCGGCGCCTCCGGTTCCACCGGCACAGCCCGGCCGTCCGGGCCGACCGGGCCCGTCCCGCCGTCCTGACCGGTCTCCGCCGTCTCCGCCTCGGCCTCCGCGGCCGCGCGCAGCCTGCGGGCGCGGCGTCCCTCGCCCTCGATCGGCTCCGCCGCGACGGCGACGGCTTCCTCGGGCAGGTCGTCGTCGATCTCCCGGCGGCGGCCCGGCAGGGCGAGGACCACCAGGACGACGGCGAGCGCCGCCTGTGCCCAGATCCACGCGGTGTGCGTGATCGGGGTGTCGTACGTGAGGTCCAGCCGGCCGCCGTCGGCGGGGAGCTCGAAGCCCTGGGCCCAGCCGTCGACGGTCCTGCGGGTCAGCGGCTTCCCGTCGAGCGTGGCCTGCCAGCCGGGGTCGGCCGCGTCGGCGATCCTCAGCACACGTCCCGCGCCGCCCGAGGGGATCTCGGAGTGCGCCTCCACTGCCAGCGAGCCGACGGGCAGCCGCTCGCCCTCGCCGGACGGGACGATCATGACCCGGGCGACCTGACGGTCCACGCGCCACAGGGCGCTGCCGTCCAGCTGGCTGAGCCGGCTCAGGCCCGGGGTCGAGTCGAGCACCCGGCTCATCTGCCGCGGTGCCCCGTCCCGGACGAGGACGTAGCGGATCGCGAAGCCGCTCAGCTGGCCGCCCTGGTCGGCGCCGGAGCCCGCGACCAGATTGGCGACGACCTTGTCGAGGTGGCTGTTGCCGTCGCCCGACTCCGTCAGCTCGGCGTCGCCGAGCCGGGCACCCGAGCCGCGGGCCAGGGTGTAGTCGACGGATTCCGGCGACGTACCGCCGAGCACCAGGGTGCGCGGCTGGTCGCGGGTGGTGCTCTCCTCGGCGACGAACGCGGGCACCTGGACCGGGTCGCGCCGCTCCAGGGGTCCGTCGGCGCCGCCGATCATCCAGCCGAAGGCGGCCAGTACGGGGGCCGCGGCGGCGGCCAGCGCGATCAGGGCGGCGACGGGCTGGCGCCAGCCGAAGCTGAGCGCGGCTACCCGCACCCGGGCGCCGTCGGCGCCGAGGAGGGCGGCGGCGATCAGCGCGACGCCGTAGACGAGGGTGGCCGGTCCGGCCCAGCTGGAACCGTTGGTGATCCCCGCGAAGAGCAGGGCGACGAGCGCCACGGCCCAGGCGGTACGGATCGCGAACTGCCGCTCCCCGCGCAGCAGCGCGGCCAGCGCCGCCAGCACGATGCCCAGGAGCAGGACGCCGCCCGCGGCCTTGGGGCCGCCGGGGCTGATCCCGAGCAGGTCGAGCGCGGAGGCCGTGCCCGAGCCGAGTTCCAGCCCCGCCTCCTTCAGGAAGCCGGAGGGGCTGGTCAGCAGGGACAGGGACCAGGGGGCGAGGATCAGCAGCGGGGTACCGATCGCGGCGAGGAAGCGGAGCCCGTACGCCGTGATGTCGTTCCGGCGCAGGGCCAGCACTCCGAGGCCGAGGACCGCGGCGAGCGGCCAGACGACGGGCGTGAACGCCATCGTGAAGGTGAGCAGCAGGGCGTAGGCCCAGGTGGCCCGCCAGCTGCCGCGCGGTGTGCCGTTCCCGGTTCCCGTGCCGGGGGCCGCGCGCAGTCCGTGTGCGGCGACGGCCGCACGGGCGATCAGCGGGAGCAGGACGGCCAGTACGGCGGTGCCGAGGCGGCCGGTCGCCAGCGCTCCGGTCGCGGCGGGCAGGAAGGCGTACGCGATGCTCGCCCAGGCCCTCAGGAGCCGTGATTCGAGCAGCGGCCGGGAGGCGAAGTACGCGGTGAGGCCGGCGAGCGGCACCGAGCAGACCAGCAGCAGGGTGAGCGCGAAGCCGGTGGATCCGAGGAACAGCGCGGACAGGGCGGAGATCAGGGCCAGGTACGGCGGTGCGCCCTGGGTCCCGCCGGTACCGATCGGGTGCCAGCCGTCCGCGTACCGTCCCCAGAGTTCGGAGACGTCACCGGGTGCGGGCAGCAGTGCGCCGCCGGCCAGTGCCCCACCGCTCAGCAGGCTTCGGCAGGCGATGAGCGAGACGAGGAGGAGCAGCGCGAAGAGCACGGGGCCCGGTTTGCGGCCGACCCGCTTGAGCCGGGCGAACTGGTCGACCTCCATGAAGTCGGCGTCGTCCCCGCCCGGTCCGGATTCGACGGCGCCGTGCCGTGAACCGCCGGAGTCGGCGTCGGAGCCGCCGCCGAAGTTGCCCGCGACCTGTTCGACGGTGGCGCGGACGGTGGCGCCGGGCGGCGGGAAGAGCGCGCGCAGTTCGGCGGGGGCCGTCCCGCCCTTGCCGCGGCTTCGGCGGGCGGCGATGATCCGGCCGGGGCGCAGCAGGGTGCCGAAGAGTCCGGCGACCTCGTCGAGCGCCTGGCCGGGCACCTTGCCGACCAGGTAGGCGAGGGTACGCAGCAGGGTGCCGACGACGAGCCTGAGCAGGACCCAGGGCAGCGCCTTGCCAGCGGCGTTGACGAGCATCGTGTAGACCGCGCCCGCCTTGTCGACGCGGTGCGGGCTGGAGACGGAGCGGCCCGCGCAGTCGATGGGGCGGCGTTCCCTGGCGGATGCCTCGGCATGCCGCAGGACGGCGTCCGGTGCGACGAGCACCCGGTGTCCCGCCATGTGGGCGCGCCAGCAGAGGTCCACGTCGTCGCGCATCAGCGGGAGCCTGCGGTCGAAGCCGCCGAGCTCCTCCCACACGTCGCGGCGGATCAGCATGCCCGCGGAGGAGACGGAGAGCACGGTGCGGACCTGGTCGTGCTGGCCCTGGTCCTGCTCGCGGCGGTCCAGGCCGGTCCAGCGGCGCCCGCTGTTGGCGATGGAGACGCCGACTTCGAGGAGCTGCTTGCGGTCGTACCAGCCACGCAGTTTGGGTCCGACGATCGCGGCGTGCCGGTCGGTGTCGACGACGCGCAGCATCGCGGCGAGCGCGTCGGGCTCGGGTGCGCAGTCGTCGTGCAGCAGCCAGAGCCACTGGACCGGTTCGCCGTGCGGCAGTTCCGGCAGGTCGTAGGCGTCGTCCCGCCAGGTCCGGGTGACCGGGTCCCAGCCGCTGGGGCGCTTGAGGTAGGGCAGGTCGTCGGGGGTGAGGACGCCGGCCGTGCGGGCCGCCTCGTCGACGGCGGTGCCGAAGCTCGTACGGCGCGCGAGGTGCAGGACGCGTTCGTCGCCGAGCGCCTCGGTGACCAGCCGGGCGGATTCGTCGGCGCTGCCGGTGTCGGCGGCGACGACGTTCTGTACGGGGCGTTCCTGCCCGAGCAGCCCGGCGAGCGCGTCGGGCAGCCAGCGTGCGCCGTCGTGGGAGACGAGCACGGCGGTGACGACATGCCGGGGGAACTCTGGGGCGGCGGCGGCCGCGTTCGGCGCCGCCGAGTGGCTGTGCACGGACATCGAGGTACGGGCCCTCCGGCCGGGTGCCGGGGGGCGTCCCCCCGGGGGCTGCATCGGTGTACACGCGCGCCCCGGCGGGGCGTTGGCGCGTCTCGGACGGGGCCCCACACTAACGGTACGGGTGGGTGGGGGCGGCGCCGAGCGGTGGAACGGGGGCGGACATGCCGATGGCCCGCCGCCCGGACCCTGCGGGAGGGTTCGGAGGACGGGCCATCGGCACGGCCGGGGTCGAGCGGTGATGCTGCGGCGGGTCGGGCGGTGGTCCGGAGCCCGGCCGTCCCGAACGCTCGCGCCGCCGGCCCGCCCGAACGGTCCGCCGGGGTGGGCGCGTCCGGTCGGTGCGTCCGGTAAGTGCGTCCGGTGAGCGGTCAACTCCCGGATCGGTCGCGGCCTCAGATGGCGGCCTTCTTGAGGCGCCTTCGCTCCCGCTCGGAGAGTCCGCCCCAGATACCGAAACGTTCGTCGTTGGCGAGGGCGTACTCAAGGCATTCCGAACGGACTTCACAGGCGAGACAGACCTTCTTGGCCTCGCGGGTGGATCCGCCCTTCTCGGGAAAGAAGGACTCGGGATCGGTCTGGGCGCACAGTGCGCGCTCCTGCCAGCCGAGTTCCTCGTCCGCGTCCTCGACCAGCAGTTGCTGGAACAGCTCGGTCATGTGCGCCCCTCGTCTGTCTCTTGCGTCCCGTGATGCGGCCGTTACTGATTGCGGCCGAACGACACGAGTGAAATTACAAGTGTGTAGCTCCGGGCCAGTCAAGCGAGGATCTGCTATTGGCCCAGGTATTCACTCTGCGGAACCAAGCCTATGCAGAAAGTGTTGAAATCACCAAAAACCTGACATGTGCCACAGGCCCTGTCGCGCACCTCCTCATCAGGTGAGACGAACAGGACGTCCTTGATGTTGCGATTCGATCACTGAAGCGACCAAGATCACAGTCAGGTCACGAGATCTCAACGGCGTTTGGGAGTGCGGTTGATGCGCCACATCTCCGCCACGACAGGTGCACAAACCTTTCTCCACCCCTAGTAACCGGAAGAGGTGAAACATTGTCCCCCAAACCGGTCAATGGGTTGACAGAGGACGATCGAGCCGGTCTCCTTGACTCCATGCCAGCGACCGCAGCGATGTACGCCACCCACGTCCGTGGGTTCCGCACCGCTGTCCAGGCCCGCTGTTGCTGTTCCAGCTGTCACAGCTGTTGATGCCGTAGCGCTCCAGCTCTGATCCAGCCCTTCTCTCCCCTCTTCCGTTCTTCCCGACGGCTCTCCGGAGCCGTCCCCCGCACATCGCGACTCCCCGCCACGTGACCCCCCATGCCGAGGAACCACCGCAGCCATGAACAGCGACAGCGACCTTCAGATCGCCGGCGACATCCTTGAGGTCCAGCACCTTCTTCAGCCGGCCCGCGAACACCCCTCCACCGTGGCCGAGTTCGCCGGACTCGCCCGTTCGATCGCCGCCGACCGCGCGCAGTGGGCGCCGCTCGTCCGCTTCGACACGTCCACCCGCTGGTACCACCGGCTGCGCACGGGTCCCGGCTACGAGGTGTGGTTGCTCAGCTGGGTTCCCGGCCAGGGCAGCGGGCGCCACGACCACGGCCCGTCCTCCGGTGTACTGACCGTCCTGGAAGGCGAGTTGACCGAGCACACCGACCGGGGAACCCGGGCCCTGGGCGCCGGCGCGCAGCGGGTCTTCGCCTCCGGCTACGTCCACGAAGCGGTCAACGACTCGCTCGAACCGGCCGTAAGTCTGCACATCTACTACCCGGGTCTGACCGAGATGCCGATGCACGCCGCCCAATGCGCCCCGGCGGCCGTGAATGTCGTACCCGCCTGACAAACTGCCCTACATGCGCATTGTGGTTCTGGCCGGTGGTATCGGTGGTGCTCGTTTTCTGCGTGGCCTCAAGCAGGCCGCGCCCGACGCGGACATCACGGTGATCGGCAACACGGGTGATGACATCCATCTGTTCGGGCTGAAGGTATGTCCCGACCTCGACACCGTCATGTACACCCTCGGCGGTGGCATCAACGAGGAGCAGGGCTGGGGGCGTACCGACGAGAGCTTCCACGTCAAGGAGGAGCTCGCGGCGTACGGCGTGGGACCCGAATGGTTCGGGCTCGGCGACCGTGACTTCGCGACCCATATCGTCCGTACGCAGATGCTGGGCGCGGGTTATCCGCTGAGCGCGGTCACCGAGGCGCTCTGCGCCCGCTGGCAGCCGGGGGTCCGGCTGCTGCCGATGTCCGACGACCGGGTCGAGACACATGTGGCGGTCGACGTGGACGGCGAGACCAAGGCGATCCACTTCCAGGAGTACTGGGTCAAGCTGCGCGCCTCGGTGGAGGCGCAGGCGATCGTGCCGGTCGGCGCGGACCAGGCCAAGCCGGCGCCCGGCGTGCTGGAGGCCATCGCTTCCGCCGATGTCATCGTCTTCCCGCCGTCCAACCCGGTGGTGTCGGTGGGGACGATCCTGGCGGTGCCCGGGATCCGGGAAGCGATCGCCGAGGCCGGAGTGCCGGTCGTCGGCCTCTCCCCCATCGTCGGGGACGCTCCCGTGCGGGGAATGGCGGACAAGGTGCTGGCCGCGGTGGGCGTCGAGTCGACGGCCGCGGCGGTGGCCCGGCACTACGGTTCGGGGCTGCTGGACGGCTGGCTGGTCGACACGGTGGACGCCGGGGCGGTCGACGAGGTCGAGGCGGCGGGGATCCGCTGCCGTGCGGTGCCGCTGATGATGACGGACGTGGACGCGACGGCCGAGATGGCCCGCCAGGCGCTGGCGCTGGCCGAGGAGGTACGGGCATGAGCGGGACCGGCGCCGGCGCGCCCTCCTTCCGGGTGTGGGCGCTGCCCGGAATGCCCGAGGTGCGGGCGGGGGACGACCTCGCGAAGCTGATCGCCGCCGTGGAACCGGGGCTGGTGGACGGCGATGTCCTGCTCGTCACCTCGAAGATCGTCTCCAAGGCGGAGGGCCGCATCGTCGAGGCCGCGGACCGGGAAGCGGCGATCGACGCCGAGACGGTACGGGTGGTGGCGCGGCGCGGCACGCTGCGGATCGTGGAGAACCGGCAGGGGCTGGTCATGGCCGCCGCCGGGGTCGATGCCTCGAACACGCCCGCCGGAACCGTCCTGCTGCTGCCCGAGGACCCCGACGCCTCGGCGCGGGCGATCCGGGACGGGCTGCGGGACACGCTCGGGGTGGAGATCGGGGTCGTCGTCACGGACACCTTCGGACGGCCCTGGCGCACCGGACTGACCGATGTCGCGATCGGGGCGGCCGGGGTACGGGTGCTGGACGATCTGCGGGGCGGGACGGACGCGTACGGCAATCCCCTCAGCGCCACGGTCGTCGCGACCGCGGACGAGCTGGCCGCGGCCGGTGACCTGGTCAAGGGCAAGGCGGCGGGGCTGCCCGTCGCGGTGGTGCGGGGGCTGCCGCACGTGGTGGGCGGGTCCGGTGACGCGGATCCGGGGGCCCGCGCCATGGTGCGGGGCGCGGCCGACGACATGTTCCGGCTCGGGACGTCGGAGGCGGTGCGCGAGGCGGTGGGCCTGCGGCGTACGGTGCGCGAGTTCACGGACGATCCGGTGGATCCGGGGGCGGTACGGCGTGCCGTGGCCGCGGCGGTGACGGCTCCGGCGCCGCACCATACGACGCCGTGGCGTTTCGTCCTGCTGGAGTCGCCCGAGTCGCGGACCCGGCTGCTCGACGCGATGCGGGACGCGTGGATCGCGGATCTGCGGCGCGACGGCAGGAGCGAGGAGTCGATCGCGAAGCGGGTGCGGCGGGGCGACGTCCTGCGCAACGCGCCGTATCTGGCGGTGCCGTGCCTGGTGATGGACGGCTCCCACACGTACGGGGACGAGCGCCGGGACACGGCGGAGCGCGAGATGTTCGTGGTCGCCGCGGGAGCGGGCGTACAGAACTTCCTGGTGGCGCTGGCGGGTGAGCGGCTCGGCTCGGCGTGGGTGTCCTCGACGATGTTCTGCCGGGATGTGGTGCGGGAGGTGCTGGAGCTGCCGGAGTCCTGGGATCCGTTGGGAGCGGTGGCGGTGGGGCGTCCGGCGGGGGCGGCGCGGGAGCGGGGGGTTCGGGACGTGGAGGGGTTTGTTGCCGTGCGGTGAGTCTGGCGGGGGCGGTGGGGGTGCCGGGGGGGTGCCGGGGGTGCCGCTGCGCGGGCTGGTCCCCTACCCGCCCCTTCCCGAAACCGGGGCGCTGCCCCGGGCCCCGGTGATGCTGTGCCCTCAAGCGCCGGGCGGGCTGGAATCAGGTCTCCGCCCCCGGCCGGGTCACGCTCTGCCTCAAGCGCCGGGCGGGCTGGAATCGGGGCTCCGCCCCCGGCCCCGCTCCTCAATCGCCGGAGGGGCTGAAAAAGATGCCCTCAAGCGCCGGGCGGGCTGAGAAGAGCGCGTCGGCGGGCGGTTGAGCAGTGGGGCGGACGGGCTGAAGAAGCCCGTCCGTTGCGGCTCAGAGGTTGCTGGCAACGGGCTGGGGAAAAGTCGGTCCGTTACGGCTGAGCAGGGTGCTGACAGCGGGCTGAAGAAGCCCGTCCGTTGCGGCTCAGAGGTTGCTGGCAACGGGCTGGGGAAAAGTGGGTCCGTTGCGGCTGAGCAGGGTGCTGACAGCGGGTTGAAGAAGCCCGTCCGTTGCGGCTCAGGGGGGCGGCTACAGGTGGGCGATGTTGCGTGGGGTCATGCGGGGGGCGCGTCGTTTCGGGGTGTGGCCCGAGAGCAGGATCAGGCGGGTCGCTCGGTGGCGTTGGCCCTCGTAGGGGGTGAGCAGGGTCAGCATGGCGTCGTCGTCGGCGTCTCTGTTGTCCGCCAGGGCGTGGCCGACGATGCCCGGGAGGTGGAGGTCGCCCACGGTGACCGCGTCGGGGGAACCGTTCGAGCGCTGAAGGGTTTCGGCGGAGGTCCAGGGGCCGATGCCGGGGATCAGTTCCAGGCGGGTCTTCGCCTCGGGCAGTTCCATTCCCGCCGCCTCCTCCAAGCGGCGGGCCACCCGGACCGCGCGCAGGATCGTCGCCGAGCGCTTGTTGTCGACGCCCGCCCGGTGCCATTCCCAGGACGGGATCAGCGACCAGGTGCGCGGGTCCGGCATCACATGGAGGTCCAGGTCCGTGGCGGGGCCGGGCGCCGGGGTCCCGTGCCGGCGGACCAGGAGGCGCCAGGCGCGGTACGCCTCGTCCGTGGTGACCTTCTGCTCCAGGATCGACGGGATCAGGGATTCCAGGACCAGGCCCGTCCGCAGCAGCCGCAGGCCGGGGCGGCGGTGCCGGGTCACGGCGAGCAGCCGGTGGCGCGGGACGAAGGCGTCCGGGTCGTCCGTCGCGCCGAGGAGGACGGGGAGCTGGTCCAGGAGCCAGTCCGCGCCCGCACCCCAGGCGGCCGCCTCGATCCGGCCGTCGCGCGCCGCGACACGGAGCGTGCCGGGGCCCGCGGGTGTGCGGGTGGCCCGCCAGAACGTACCGTCCGCGACCATACGGAACGTGGGGTCGGCGGGGCCCCGGCGCAGGGGGCCCAGGACCAGCCGCAGGTCCAGGGGGCCCGGCGGGGTCCACTCCCTGGTCAGCGCCTGTTCCGTCCGCCCGGCCGGGGCGGACGGAGCCGCGGTCGCCGCCGGGGCAGCCTGATGCCGCACAGCCGGTCGCGCGGTGCGGGGGGCGAAACGTCCTGCCACGGGTGAGGCCCTCGGTGCTGGGTGGGTGGGGGTGCTTATCGAGGGTACGGCCGGGACCGGGTCACTGGTCCGACGAGAAGCGCACCGACGCGTCCGGGAGGACCGCCCCGCACCAGATCCGCACCCCGTCGCGCAGCTCGTTGTCGGCACCCACCTGGGCTCCGTCGCCGATCACCGCGCCCGCCAGCACCGTACGGCTGCCGATCCGGGCACCGGCGCCGACCAGGGAGTCGGTGATGACCGCGCCGGCTTCCACGACCGCTCCGGACAGGATCGTGGAGCCGTCGATGCGGGCGCCCCCTCCGATCAGGGCGCCGTCGCCGATGACCGTACCGCCGGTGAGTTTGGCGTCGGGGGCCACGGAGGCGGTGGGCAGGACGAGGCGGTCGCCGCAACGGCCGGGGACGGCCGGGGACGGGGCGCGGCCGAGCACCAGGTCGGCGGAGCCGCGTACGAACGCCTGCGGGGTGCCGAGATCCAGCCAGTACGTGGAGTCGACCATGCCCTGGAGGTGCGCGCCGGAGGCGAGCAGTCCGGGGGAAGGTCTCGCGCTCCACGGAGACCGGGCGGCCGGCCGGGATGGTGTCGATGACCGACCTGCGGAAGATGTACGCGCCCGCGTTGACCTGGTCGGTGACGATCTCTTCGGGGGTCTGCGGCTTCTCCAGGAAGGCCGTCACCCTGCCGGTAGCGTCGGTCGGTACGAGGCCGAAGGCGCGCGGGTCCTCGACCCGGGTGAGGTGGAGGGAGACATCCGCCCCGGAGGTCGCGTGCGCGGTGACCAGGGCCCGGATGTCGAGCCCCGTCAGGATGTCGCCGTTGAAGATGAGGACCGGGTCGTCGGGGCCCGAGGTGAGCCGGGACGCCACATTGCGGATGGCGCCGCCGGTCCCCAGCGGTTCGCGCTCGGTGACGTACTCGATGTGGAGGCCGAGCGCGGAACCGTCGCCGAAGTACGGTTCGAAGACCTCCGCCAAGTAGGACGTCGCGAGCACGATGTGCTCGACTCCGGCCGCTCGGGCCCGTGCCAGTTGGTGCGTGAGGAACGGGACGCCCGCCGCCGGAACCATCGGCTTCGGGGTGTGCACCGTGAGCGGCCGCAGCCTGGTGCCCTTGCCACCGACCAGAAGAATCGCTTCTTTTGCCTCTGTCACAGCACCGTCTCTGCTTCCTGCTGGGGCCTGGCCCGGTTTCGGCTGGCCAGTGTATGCAGACCGGGTCGGATCACCCCCCGGTCAGCGGCCCTGCAGACGTGCGGAGGTGGTCCGTGCCGTGCCGAGCTTCTTGTAGAGACGCTTTCCAGGGCATTCGGTTGCGAATCCGTCCCGATGGCCGGAGATGACGTTGAGTTTGACCTTCTTGCCCTTCTTGTACTTATTGCTGCCTCCGGAGACCAGCGTGGTCTTGCCCTTGGGGTTCGCTCCGAACAGTCCGAGCTTCCAGGCGGTGAGTTTGGCGATGGAGTTCACCGCGGCGGCGGGCGGGTTCTTGGAGGTGAAGGTGCCGAGGACCACGACCCCCATGCTGTTGGTGTTGAACCCGAGCGTGTGCGCCCCGAGGACGGCCTTGGTCACGCCCCCGGCGCGCCCCTCGTAGATGTTTCCGCACTTGTCGACGGCGAAGTTGTAGCCGAAGTCGCGCCAGCCGCTGCTCTTGACGTGGTAGCGGTAGATGCTGCGCAGGACGGCGGGCGCCTGGGAGCAGCGGTAGTTGTTGCCGGTGGCGCTGTGGTGCACGAAGGCGGCCTTGACCTTCTTGGTGTACACGAACCGGCGCTCGCGGAGCTTCTCGTTCGCGCCCCAGCCCTTGCGCGTGATGATGCGCGGCCGCGGGCCGATGTACGGCTTCGCGCCTGCCGCGACGACCGCTTCCCGCGCCGAGTCCTCCTGGGTCAGGGCGGGGATCACCGACGCCGTCCGGGCGGCCGAGCGGGCGCGTCCCGCGACGGGCTGCCGCGGGTCCGCGCCGGGGTCGACGAGTTCGAGGCGCAGGCCCCCGGGGAGTGCCACGGAGGTGGCCGCCCGGTTCCGCGGGTCGGCGGGCTCCTGGTTCACCCGCACCTCGACGCCGTCCGAGTCGCCGACCCAGAGCGGGGCGGTCGAGCCACGGACCTTGCCCGCTTCGCGCTCGGCGCTGCCCTCGTCGGCGGCGTGCTCGGTGTTGTGCGTCTCGATGTCCTGCCAGCCGGACCAGGTCGTGGTGCCGGTGGCACGGGTGCGGATCTGGACCGTGCCGTGCAGTTCGGCGTCGGCGTCGTCCCAGACCACTCCGACCAGGGAGAAGGGCCGTGCGTCGCGTCGGGGCAGCCCCTGCGCGGCGCCGGTCGTGGGTGCTCCGGTGGCCCGGGTGCTCGCGGGGGCGAGCGGGGACAGGGGCAGCGACTGCGTCGAACCCGGCAGTTCGGCGGCGGGCTCGACGGAGGCGGGTGCACGGGCCGAGGAGAAAGTGGCGGAAGTGGACGTGGAGGACGCGGGTACGGCGAGCGGCAGGGTGAGCGCCGCCGCACAGGTGACGCCGATCGAGGTGGCGAGAAGAGTGCGCATACGGATGATCCTGGCCATATACGTACAACTATGGCTACCGGGACATACCCCCTGATGTGATGACCCGTCTGCCGAACCGGTGTACGCGAACGCTCGTCGCACCGCTCCCGCCCACCGCCGCCGCGTAACCTTGCGCGGATGAACGCCAGCGACCGTACCCCCGCCGACCTGCTGCGATCCGCACTCGCCTCGGACCCGGCCCGCCCACTGGTCACTTTCTACGACGACGCCACCGGAGAACGCGTCGAACTGTCGGTGGCCACCTTCGCCAATTGGGTGGCCAAGACCGCCAATCTGCTGCAGGGCGACCTGGCCGCGGAACCCGGTGACCGGCTCGCCCTGCTGCTTCCCGCGCACTGGCAGTCCGCGGTCTGGCTGCTCGCCTGCTCCTCGGTCGGGGTGGTCGCCGATGTGCAGGGCGACCCGGCCTCGGCCGACCTCGTCGTCAGCGGCCCGGACACGCTGGAGCGCGCCCGCGCCTGCCGCGGCGAACGGGTCGCGCTGGCGCTGCGCCCGCTCGGCGGGCGGTTCCCGCAGCCGCCCGAGGGCTTCATGGACTACGCGGTGGACGTACCCGCCCAGGGCGACCGCTTCGCTCCGTTCGCGCCGGTGGACCCGGACGCGCCCGCGCTCGCCGTGGGCGGGGTCGAGCTGACGGGGGCGCAACTCGTCGCCAAGGCGCGCGAGGACGCCGCCGCTCTGGGGCTCGTACCCGGATCGCGGCTGCTCACGGGGCGTACCTACGACAGCTGGGAGGGGCTAAGTGCCGGGCTCTTCGCGCCGCTGGCCGCCGGAGGCTCCGTGGTCCTGTGCCGACACCTCGGACAGCTCGGCGAGGACGGTCTGGCCAAGCGTGTGGAGAGCGAGCGGGTGACCAACACCGCAGTATGACAAGCACCCTGAGTGTCACTCGTCCGGCCCACAGCGGGCCGAGTCCCCCGGATTGGGCATCCACTCAGGTACATGATCGGCGGTGCAGACCACTCTCCCCGGATGCACAACCAAGCGTGAGGTTCAGCCGTCTACTCCTGCGACCGGCGGCCTATCGCGCCGCCGAACGTGAAGGATGGACGCAGACGTGACCGACAGCGCTGGCACGCCGGCCGACCCGGAGCCCCCGGCAGAGAACAAGCCGCAGGACGGGTCGCGGGGCGGGTCGCAGGAAGACTCCCGGGACGCCGCCGCACAGAACGGGACGGACAAGGCGGGCGGGACGGACAAGGCGGGCGGGGCCGACGGGACGGACGAGGCGGGCGGGGCGGCCGAGGGCGCGGGGGACACCGGTCCCGACGCGGACCCCAGCCCCAGCCCCGGCGCCGGCGCCGCCGACGGGGTGCAGACCTGGGCCGACCGGCCCAAGGACGGCATCGCCGCCCAGCACAGGAGCCACTGGCTCCGTTGGACCGCCCTCGCCGCCTCGTTCCTCGTCCTGATCGCCGCGGGCGTCGGCTGGTGGCTGTACAAGAAGCTCGACGGCAACATCAGAACCGATACGAGCGTCGCCGCCGAGCTCAAGGCGTACGAGAAGGAACGGCCCACCCCGGTCGCGCAGGACGCCCTCAACATCCTGCTCATCGGCTCCGACAGCAGGTCCGGCGACAACCGCGAGTACGGCCGAGACGACGGCGGCAGCCAGCGCTCCGACACCACGATCCTGCTGCACCTCGCGGCGGACCGGAAGAGCGCCACCGCCATGTCCGTCCCACGCGACCTGATGGCGGACATCCCGAGCTGCCGCACCGCGGACAAGCAGCACACCAGGGAACAGTTCGCCCAGTTCAACTCGGCCTTCGAGCTCGGCGGGACGGCGTGCACGATCCGCACCATCGAGCGGATGACCGGCATTCGCGTCGACCATCACATGGTCGTCGACTTCAACGGTTTCAAGGACATGGTCGACGCGGTGAACGGCGTCGAGATCTGCCTCAAGGAGCCGATCGACGATGCCGACGCGCATCTCAAGCTCCCCGCGGGCCGGCAGAAGCTCGACGGCGAGGAGGCGCTCGGATACGTACGCGCCCGCAAGTCCATCGGCAACGGCAGCGACACCGAGCGGATGGACCGCCAGCAGAGATTCCTGGGTGCCCTGGTCAACAAGATGCAGAGCAACGGCGTCCTGCTCAACCCGACCCGGCTGTACCCGGTGCTGGACGCGGCGACCAAGTCGCTGACGACGGACCCGGGGCTGGACTCACTGCGGGACCTGTACGACCTGGTCCGTGGGATGCGCAACGTACCGACCGACAAGGTGCAGTTCCTGACGGTGCCCCGGCAGCCGTACAGCCAGAACATCAACCGGGACGAACTCGTCGAACCGGACGCGAGCAGGCTGTTCAAGCAACTCCGGGAGGACCAGCCGGTCACCGTGGTCCCGGCCGGCGAACTCAAGGACAAGGACGCCGACAAGGGCACCGACGGGGGCACTTCCGACGGGAAACCGGACGATCCCGGCTCCGGAACTCCGACCCCCGAGCCCACGTATTCGGGTTCGAGCGCGGCCGACGACCTGTGTAAGCAGTAAAGCAATTCCCAAGTCATACAGGGCAATCGACGCATAATGGGAAGAATGCCCAGTTGTAAGCAGCGTGGAATGTGTCACGCACGTCGCTCGACTCCGAACCGGGCGGATAGTGTGACGCGATCCGGTGCTACCGGCCATCAGGTCGTGCACTGCTGGAGCGAAAGAACGAGCGCCTTGTCGGGGGAGGCGCCTCGCGTGGCACCGACGGAGGACCCAAGCAACCGTGGATGCGCAAAGCCGTGGGCGGGCGGACGATATCGACCCCGCAGACCAGTGGGTACTGAACCCGCACACCGGCAACTACGAACTGCGACTGGATCAATCCGCAGGGGAGTCGTCCGGTGCGCCGCGAGTGGCGGGACCCCGCGGACCGGGCCGCAAGGACGGGCCCGCCCGGAGCGCCTCGCGCGACGGGTCCGGGCGTCAGGGGCAGCGCACGGGCGACGGCACCGAACCGGCGGACGCTCCGCGCCGCGAGGTGCCGGGACAGCGCAGCCGCCGTTCGTCGCAGGGCGGCCGCGGCCAGGAGACCGCCGCGGCGGGCGCCGGCCGCCGCAAGCGCAAGCCCCCCAAGGCCCGCAGGAAGAAGGCGCTGCTGTGGACGGGCGGGGTGATGGCGTTCGTCGTCGTCGCTGGCTCGGCCGGTGCGTACGCCCTCTACCAGCACTTCAACGGCAACCTCAACACGGTCGACGTGGGTGACGCGGGCAGCAAGAACGTCATCGCCGAAGGGCCGATGAACATCCTGATCATCGGCACCGACAAGCGCACCGGCAAGGGCAACGAGGGGTACGGCGACAAGGGCAGCACCGGCCACGCCGACACCAACATCCTCTTCCACGTCTCCGAGGACCGCACCAACGCGACGGCGATGAGCATCCCGCGCGACCTGATGATCGAGATCCCCGACTGCGAGACGAAGCAGAAGGACGGCTCGACCAAGGTCATCCCGGGCACCGCGAACGACCGTTTCAACACCAGCCTGGGCCAGGCGGGGCGCGACCCCGGCTGCACCATGCGGACGGTCAAGCAGATCACCGGCATACAGGTCGACCACTTCATGATGGTCGACTTCAACGCCGTCAAGGAGCTGTCCACCGCGGTCGGCGGCGTCAAGGTCTGCATGGCCAAGCCGATCGACGACCCGAAGTCGCACCTCAAACTTCCCAAGGGCGAGTCGACCGTCCAGGGCGAGAAGGCACTCGCCCTGCTGCGCACCCGGCACAGCTTCGGCAACGAGAGCGACCTCGACCGGATCAAGGTGCAGCAGCAGTTCCTCGGCTCGATGATCCGGCAGATGAAGTCGGACGACACCCTGACCAGTGCCCCGAAGCTGTACAAGCTGGCGGACGCGGCCACCAAGGCGCTCACGGTCGACTCCGGTATCGGCAGCGTGAAGAAGCTGACGAGCCTCGCCCAGGAGATCGGCAAGGTCGACACCAAGAACATCACCTTCGTGACCATGCCGGTGATCGACAACCCGGCCGAGCCGACCCCGATCACCGTCGTACCGGCGCCCGAGAAGGCCGAGGCGCTGTTCGCGATGATGCGCTCGGACACCTCGCTCACCGAGGTCAACAAGCAGAAGAAGGCGGCCAAGAGCAAGCAGGCGAAGCTCCTCAAGGGCCCGAAGGCCGACGCGGCCGACGTACGCGTGGATGTCCTCAACGGCGGCAACATCCCCGGGGCCGCGGGCTCCACGGTGACCTGGCTCCAGAACGACAAGGGCGTACTGAAGTCCACCAACAAGGCCAACGCCCCGGCCAAGATCGACAAGACGACGCTCGCGTACGCGCCCAACCAGGCCGACCAGGCGCGAGCGCTCGCCGAGATGATGGGGCTGCCCGCCTCGGCCCTCAAGAAGGGCACCACCGACGCCGAAGGACTGCAGGCGATGGTGCTGACCCTGGGGGCGGACTTCGAGGGTGCGGGCAAGCCCATCACCGGGCCGGCGAAGGCGCCGGCCGATATCCAGAGAGCAAGCGCCGACAAGGCGGAATGCGCCAAGTGACACCGGGTCACCGCGCTACAGCAGGAGTCTGAGCAGCAGGGGGGTCCGGTGGGACGCAGCAGCACACCCGGGGAGGGGACGCGACCACGCGTCCGGCACGCCGATCAACTCGGCTGGGACGAGAGTCTCTACGAGGAGGACGGCGAGAACGGTAGGGGGAACAGGAGCGGCGGCAGGAGCCGGGGCACCGGCGGAGGCGAGCGGCCCGGCGGGAGCGGGGATTCCGGCGGGGGCGGGGATTCCGGCACGCCCGAGAGCGGGCACCGCCACGGAGGCCCCAACCGCCGTAGCCGACGCGCGGCCAAAGGCGGCAAACGGCGCATAATGCGCTGGGTCGCGTCCGTGCTCGCGCTGCTGATACTCGGTACCGGTGGCGCCGGTTACCTCTACTACGAGCACCTCAACAGCAACATCAAGAAAGAGGACCTGACGCTCGGCGACAAGAAGATGGCCGATCACAAGGCCAACGCCGCCGGTCAGACCCCGCTGAACGTCCTGCTCATCGGTTCCGACGCGCGGGACTCCAAGGAGAACCAGAAGCTGGGCGGCGCGAAGGAGACCTTCGGCGGTCGCCCGCTCGCGGATGTGCAGATGCTGCTCCATCTCTCGGCGGACCGCAGCAACCTCTCGGTCGTCAGCATGCCGCGCGACACGATGCTGAAGATGCCCAAGTGCACCGATCCCAAGACGGACAAGGTGTATCCGGCCAGCACCGGGAACGTACAGACCAACGAGAGTCTGGGCCGCGGCGGCCCCGGCTGCACGGTGGCCACCTGGTACGAGCTCACCGGCATCACGATCGACCACTTCATGATGATCGACTTCGCGGGTGTGGTCTCGATGGCCGACGCGATCGGCGGCGTCCCGGTCTGTGTCGACGCCAACATCGAATCGCGCTCCAGGGACGGCAAGGGCTCCGGGCTGAAGCTGGAGAAGGGCACCACGCCCATCAAGGGCGAGCAGGCGCTCCAGTGGCTGCGCACCCGGTACGGCTTCGAGGACAACACCGACCTCGGCCGCGCCAAGGCCCAGCACCAGTACATGAATTCGATGGTCCGCCAGCTGCGCAAGGGCACCAAGCTGACCGACCCCGCGAAGCTGATGAACCTCGCCGAGGCCGCCACGGACGCGCTGACGGTCGACAAGGGCCTCGACACGGTCAAGAAGCTCTACGACCTGGCCGAGGAGCTCAAGAAGGTCCCGACCAAGCGCATCACCATGTCGACCATGCCGAACGTGTACGGCACGGGCACGCTCAAGGGCCGGGTGTTCCCCAAGGCGGGCGACGCCGAGCAGCTGTTCCGGATGGTGCGCGAGGACATCCCGCTCGACGGCAAGGCGTCCAAGCGCAAGGCGACCGTCACCAAGGACCCGTCCGCACCGGTCGGCGAGATCGCGGTGAGCGTGCGCAACGCGACCCGCACCGACACCCTCGGCCCGGCCGGGGGGCGCGCCGGTGCGGTGCAGAAGCAGCTCAAGGACGCGGGCTTCGCGAAGACCACGGTCGACACGCAGAACGTGACCGGCGCCGCGCGGACCGGAATCCTGTACCCGAGCGCCGATATGGAGGGTGACGCGCAGGCGGTCGCCAAGGCGCTCGGCATCCCGGTCTCGCTGGTGAAGAAGTCGACCGATGTCTCGGGCATCTCACTGGCGGTGGGAGCCGACTGGCGGGAGGGCGGGGCCTACCCCGCGCCCAAGGGTCAGGAGAAGACCCCGGACTCGGCCGAGGCGCTCAACGGCGAGGAAGAGGCGTGCATGAAGGTCAACCCGAACTACACCTGGTCCTGACCGGCCGGAACGGAACGACGGGAGGGGCCCCACCGATCACGGTGGGGCCCCTCCCGTCGTCAGCGTGAAGAGGTCCGGCGGACCTCGTCAGCGTGAAGAGGTCCGGCGGATCTCGTCGACGGTGACGACGTCCGCCGGACCTGCCCGGGGCGCGCCGCGGGCCGGCCGTGCGCGCGCCGGATCAGACCGTCTGCCGGGGTGCCGCCGGGCGGCGGCTGGCGATGACCTTCCTCGCCAGGGAGCGCGGGCTGGTGAGGAAGCCGTAGCCCCAGGACATGTGCATGGTGGCCAGCGCGAGCGGGATCTGCGCGCGGCCCTTCAGCGACAGCCCCTTCCCGGCGGGCAGCGACCCGGCGACGATGGCCGCCACATAGCCGGCCGGGACGACGAAGGCCCACGGGGTGACGGCGGCGCCCACCACGATGCCCGCCGCGATGGCGCAGACGGCCGTCGGCGGGGCCAGGTAGCGCAGGTTGATCGAGCCCGCGTGGTAGCGGGCGACGACGTGGCGCCAACGGCCGTAGTCCTTGTACTGCTTGGCGAGCGCCTTGATGGAGGGGCGCGGGCGGTACTGGACCTTCAGCTCGGGCGAGAACCAGATCAGGCCGCCCGCCTCGCGGATACGGAAGTTCAGCTCCCAGTCCTGGGCGCGGATGAACTCCACGTTGTAGCCGTCCGCCCGCTCCAGGGCCTCGCGGCGGAAGACGCCCAGGTACACCGTCTCGGCCGGACCCGCCTGGCCGCCCGTGTGGAAGGCCGCGTTGCCGACGCCGATCTTCGAGGTCATCGCGGCGGCGACGGCGTCCTCCCAGGCGTTCTCGCCCTCGGCGTGCATGATGCCGCCGACGTTCTGCGCCCCGGTCTCCTCCAGCAGCCGGACCGCGGTCGCGATGTAGTTCGGCGAGAGCATCCCGTGCCCGTCGACCCGCACCACGACGGGGTGGCTGGAGGCCTTGATCGCGGCGTTGAGGGCGGCGGGGGTGCGGCCGGTGGGGTTGGGGACGGTGTGGACCCGGGGGTCCTCCGCGACGAGTTCCGCGGCGATCTCGTCGGTGCGGTCCGTGGAGGGGCCGAGTGCGATCACGACCTCCATCTCACCGGCGTACTCCTGCTCCAGGATGTGCCGGATCGCGTTCCTGAGATGGCGTTCCTCGTTGAGTACCGGCATGATCACGGAGACGGCGGGGTGCTGCGCGGCAGGCATGTGGTCCTCGGGTGGTCCTGGGGGCGCCAGGGGTTCCGCACCCCGGGAGGCGTCGTTATTCGGCCGCCACGTTACCGCGAATGGGGGATAGCGGCGTGCCCCCACGGGTTGCGGCCCGTTCCGCAGATCGTATGGGCCTATGGTGCGAACGGTCCCCCTTGCACCGCGGAGGTGTCCCCCCGTGCCCACGCCTCACCGATCGTCCCGATCGCCGCACCCCCGCACCACTCCCCCGCAGGCCAGACCGGCGCGGCGGCCCCGGACCCGGAAGCAGGACGAGCGGCCCCGCTGGGGCATGCGGGTGGCCACGGGTCTGTCCGTGCTCGTGCTGGGCGCGGGCGGGATCGGCCATGCGGTGGTGAGCGGGCTGGAAACCGGAATCGACCGCGTCGACCCCTTCAAGGACATGAAGAACCGGCCCGCGGCGGGGCACGGCATGAATCTGCTCCTCGTCGGGACCGACGGCCGGGACAGGATCACCGAGGCCGAGAGAACGAAGTACCGGCTGGGCGGCGCCCCCTGCCACTGCACCGACACGATCATGCTGGTCCATCTGTCGGCCGACAAGGAGCGGGCGAGCGTCGTCAGCCTCCCGCGCGACAGTTACGCCGAGATCCCCGCGCACACCGACCGGAACACGGGCAAGCACCACGCCACCCACCCGGTGAAACTGAACGCCGCCTACGCGGAGGGCGGACCGACCCTGACCGTACGGACCGTCGAGCACATGACCGGTGTCAAGGTCGATCACTATCTGGAGGTCGACTTCACCAGCTTCATGAGGACGGTCGACGCCGTGGGCGGGGTGAAGATCTGCACGGCCGGGCCGATGAAGGACTCGTACACCGGTCTCGACCTGGCCGCGGGCACCCATGAGCTGGACGGCGGTCAGGCCCTTCAGTACGTACGCTCCCGGCACATCGACGGGGCCTCCGACCTGGGCCGGATGCAGCGCCAGCAGAAGTTCATCGCGGCGCTGATCAAGCAGGCGACCAGCAGCGGAGTGCTGTTGAACCCGGTGAAGTTCCAGCGGGTCTCCTCCTCGATGCTCGGCTCGGTCCGGGCCGACAAGGGGTTCGGTACGGAACAGATGCTGACGCTCGGCAAGGCGATGCGCGGCTTCAGCCCGGCGTCGTCGGAGTTCACCTCCGTACCGGTCGGGAACGTCAGCTTCCCGGTCAAGGGCATCGGCTCCACCGTGCAGTGGGACGCGAAGAAGTCGAAGAAGCTGTTCCGGGCGCTGCGCGAGGACAGGCCGCTCGCCTCGCGGAAGGTGGGCGGGCCGCAGAAGCCGAAGGGGGCACTCGTCGATGTGGCACCGCAGCAGATCCGGGTGCAGGTCTACAACGGGACCCCGAAGGACGGCCTCGGCAAGGAGATGGACGACGCGCTGCGCGCCACCGGCTTCGACACCACCCGCGCCCCGCTCAACGGGGAGCTGCGCGACCTGCGGCGGACGCTGGTGACGTTCGACCCCCGGTGGGACCGGTCGGCGAGGTCCCTGGCCGCCGCGTTGCCGGGGAGCGAGCTGAGGGCGGTGCAGGGGCAGGGCGGCACGATGAAGGTGACGGCGGGCTCGGACTTCGGCACGGTGCAGCGGGTGCGGGCGGAGAGCCCGCAGCAGGGCAAGTTCGGCGCGGTGACGGGGGACGAGGTCGTCTGCCCGTGACGGTGACGGCGGGCCGCGTCCGTACACCGGGTCGCGTGGGCCGCGTCCGTACACCGGGTCCTGCGGGCCTTGTCCGTACACCGGGTCGAGCGGGCCTTGTCCGTACACCGGGTCGAGCGGGCCTTGTCCGTACACCGGGTCGAGCGGGCCTTGTCCGTACACCGGGTCGAGCGGGCCTTGTCCGTACACCGGGTGAAGCGGCCCGCGGCGACGCCGCGTCCTCGGTCGCCGGACGGGCTTGAACGATCAAGCCCGTCGGCCACGCGCTCAGTCGTCGATGCCGTCGGCCACGCGCCTCTCGCGCAGTTCCTTGATCGCGCGGCGCCGGGCCAGCCGGTGCGTACGCCGGATCTGGGCCTCCTGGTAGCGCCGCTTGTCACGCTCCGTCTCGGGGATCACATGCGGTACGGCGCGCGGCTTGCCGTCCCCGTCGACCGCCGCGAACACCAGATAGGCGCTGCCGACCTGCTGGGCGGGGGTCGACTCGTTCCAGCGCTCGGCCATCACCCGGACCCCGACCTCCATCGAGGAGCGGCCGGTCCAGTTCACCTGGGCGCGTACGTGAACGAGGTCACCGACGCGGACCGGCTCCAGGAAGACCATCTCGTCCATCGACGCCGTCACGGCCGGTCCGCCGGAGTGCCGGCCGGCCACGGCGCCCGCCGCGTCGTCGACCAGTTTCATGATCACGCCACCGTGCACCGTACCCAGCAGGTTGGTGTCGTTTCCGGTCATGATGTGGCTGAGGGTGGTCCGGGAAGCCGCGGTCGACTTGCCCGGAATCTCGCCCTCCGGGCGTGGGGCCTGATCTGTCATGCCCTCCACCTTATGCGCGGGCTTGGGCAGCGCGGAATGCATCAGCTTCGCAACAGCCCTGGACCGATTTCCCCTGCACCCTGTAATACCGATGGGCCGGGGCGGCACACTGGTCGGCATGAACGATTGGCCCGATCGACGGACCGGCGACCGCAGCGACCGCTACGGGCAGGGCAGCTCAAGCCCCCAGCCCGAGAGCGCCCGTGCGATGCCGCACATCCAGCGTCGACCGGCCCCGCCGCGGGCACCGCAGGTACCGCCGCAGGGCCAGGGGTACGACGACCGCTACGGCGGCCGCGAAGGTGATTCCGCCTACGACAACGGTTACAACACGGGCCAGGTCTACGGCAGCGGCAACGGCTCCGGCCACGGCGGCGGACGGCGCGGCGGCGGGGGCGACGGCGGTTACGTCCAGGGCCGCCCCGCTCCCGACTGGCGCCGGCGGATCAAGATCGGCGCGCTGACCCTGGTGGTCGTCGTGCTCGCCGTCTCCATCTCCACGTACTTCTGGGCCGACTCCAAGCTGAAGCGCGAGGTCGACCTCTCCAAGGTCATCG
Organism: Streptomyces sp. NBC_01237; assembly: GCF_035917275.1. Taxonomy (NCBI): domain Bacteria; kingdom Bacillati; phylum Actinomycetota; class Actinomycetes; order Kitasatosporales; family Streptomycetaceae; genus Streptomyces; species Streptomyces sp. NBC_01237. The sequence goes on from NZ_CP108508.1 coordinate 3,404,014, forward strand.
AGCGGCCCGAGGGCGGCGAGGGCACGAACTACCTGATCGTCGGCTCCGACAGCCGCGCGGGGATGACCGCGGAGGACAAGAAGAAGCTCCACACCGGTTCCGCCGAGGGCAAGCGGACCGACTCGATGATGATCCTGCACGACGGGTCCGACGGGCCGACGCTGGTCTCCCTGCCGCGTGACTCGAACGTCGAGATCCCCTCGTTCGTGGGCTCGGAGTCGGGCAAGAAGTACCCGGGCAGGGGCCGGACCGTGAAGCTGAACGCGGCGTACGCCGAGGACGGCCCCGAACTGCTGGTCCGGACCGTCGAGTTCAACACCGGGCTGCGCATCGACCACTACGTCGAGATCGGCTTCGGCGGCTTCGCCAAGATCGTGGACGCGATCGGCGGGGTGGAGCTGGACATCCCCAAGGCGTTCAAGGACAAGAAGTCCGGCGCCGACTTCCAGGCGGGCAAGCAGACGCTGAACGGCGAGCAGTCCCTCGCCTTCGTCCGCACCCGGTACGCGTTCGCGGGCAGCGACCTCGACCGTACGAAGAACCAGCAGAAGTTCCTCGCGGCGCTGGCGAGCCAGACGGCGACCCCGTCCACGATCATCAACCCGTTCAAGCTGTACCCGACGATGGGCGCGGGCCTGGACACCCTGATCGTCGACAAGGACATGTCGCTCTGGTCCCTGAGCCAGATGTTCTTCGCGATGAAGGGCGTCACGGGCGGCGACGGTACGTCGATGAACATGCCAATCTCGGGCAGCATCGGCGGGAACCTCGTCTGGGACAAGGAGAAGGTCAAGCAGCTCGTCCAGCAGCTGAAGAACGACGAGAAGGTCACCGTCACCGGTAACTGACGGCCGACGGCGCGGTGGGGCGGCAGGCCGTCCTGCCGGACGCCGCCGACAGGAGAGGGGCGCCCCGTGGGGACGCCCCTCTCGCCGTGCTGCCCAGCGACCGCCCGAGTGGCGCGGCACTCGGGCGCTGCGGCCGGAGTGCTACGGCAGGTTGCGGGCCATGACGATCCGCTGGACCTGATTCGTGCCTTCGTAGATCTGCGTGATCTTCGCGTCGCGCATCATCCGCTCCACCGGGTAGTCCCGCGTGTAGCCGTAGCCGCCGAGCAGCTGGACAGCGTCCGTGGTGACCTCCATCGCCACGTCGGAGGCGAAGCACTTGGCCGCGGCGCCGAAGAAGGTGAGGTCGCCGTCGAGGCGCTCGGACTTCGCGGCCGCCGCGTAGGTGAGCTGCCGGGCCGCCTCCAGCTTCATCGCCATGTCGGCGAGCATGAACTGGACGCCCTGGAAGTCGGCGATCGGCTTGCCGAACTGCTTGCGCTCCTTGACGTAGCCCTTGGCGTAGTCGAGGGCGCCCTGGGCGATGCCGAGTGCCTGGGCCGCGATCGTGATGCGGGTGTGGTCCAGGGTCTTCATCGCGGTGGCGAAGCCGGTGCCCTCCTCGCCGATCATGCGGTCGGCGGGGATGCGGACGTTGTCGAGGTAGACCTCACGGGTCGGGGAGCCCTTGATGCCGAGCTTCCGCTCCGGGGCGCCGAAGGAGACGCCCTCGTCCGACTTCTCGACGACGAACGCCGAGATGCCCTTGGAGCGCTTGGTCGGGTCGGTGACGGCCATGACCGTGTAGTACTCGGAGACGCCCGCGTTGGTGATCCAGCGCTTCACCCCGTTGAGGACCCAGAAGTCACCGTCGCGGACGGCCTTGGTCTTCATGCCCGCCGCGTCCGATCCCGCGTCCGGCTCGGAGAGGGCGTACGAGAACATCGCGTCGCCCTTGGCGAGCGGGCCCAGGTACTTCTTCTTCAGCGCCTCGGAGCCCGAGAGGATCACCGGGAGCGAGCCCAGCTTGTTCACGGCCGGGATGAGGGAGGAGGACGCGCAGGCGCGGGCCACCTCCTCGATCACGATGACCGTCGCCAGCGCGTCCGCGCCGGCGCCGCCGTACTCCTCCGGGACGTGGACGGCGTGCAGGTCCGAGGCGACCAGAGCGTCCAGCGCCTCCTGGGGGAAGCGGCCCTCCTCGTCCACGGCTGCGGCGAACGGGGCGATCTTCGCCTCGGCGAGCGAACGGATCGTTTCGCGGAGCATGTCGTGCTCCTCGGCCGGACGGTACAGGTCGAAATCGGTCGAACCCGCCAAGACGCTCACTCCCCAAGGTGCTAACTACCGTTAAGTAACCCAATTTTAGTGGTCAGCCCGCTCGATGGCCTACGCGCATGACACGTGAGCTTCACGACAGGGGTGGGGCACACGGGGCATTCCCGGCAAAGGGAGACGGGAATTCCGCGACCGGAGGGCCCGACTATGCTCGGCTCCGCACGCCCGTCCGTATCTTCCAGGAGCACTTCATGGCCCTCAGGATCACTGTGATCGGCACCGGCTACCTCGGTGCCACCCATGCTGCGGCCATGGCGGAGCTGGGCTTCGAGGTGCTCGGCCTCGATGTCGTACCGGAGAAGATCGAGCTGCTCTCGGCCGGCCGGGTACCGATGTACGAACCCGGGCTCGAAGAGATCCTCCAGAAGCACGTCGAGGGCATCGAGGGCTCCACCGGACGGCTGCGGTTCACCACCTCCTGGGAGGAGGTCGGTGCCTTCGGTGATGTGCACTTCGTCTGTGTGAACACCCCGCAGAAGCACGGCGAGTACGCCTGTGACATGAGCTATGTGGACAGCGCCTTCGAGTCGCTCGCGCCCCAGCTCACCCGGCCCGCCCTGGTCGTCGGCAAGTCGACCGTGCCGGTGGGTTCCGCCGCCCGGCTCGCGGCCCGGCTCGCGGAGCTGGCACCGGTGGGCGCGGCCGCGGAGCTGGCCTGGAATCCGGAGTTCCTGCGCGAGGGCTTCGCGGTGAAGGACACCCTGCACCCCGACCGGATCGTGGTCGGGGTGGAGAGCGAGGGCGCCGAGAAGCTGCTGCGCGAGGTGTACGCGGTACCGGTCGCCGAGGGATCGCCGTTCGTGGTGACCGACTTCCCCACCGCCGAGCTGGTGAAGACCTCCGCCAACTCGTTCCTGGCGACCAAGATCTCGTTCATCAACGCCATGGCCGAGGTCTGCGAGGCCGCCGACGGCGATGTGGTGAAGCTGGCCGAGGCCATCGGGCACGACGAGCGGATCGGGAAGAAGTTCCTGCGGGCCGGGATCGGGTTCGGCGGCGGCTGTCTGCCCAAGGACATCCGGGCGTTCATGGCGCGCGCCGGTGAGCTGGGCGCGGACCAGGCGCTCACCTTCCTCCGCGAGGTCGACTCCATCAACATGCGGCGCCGCGGCCACATGGTGGAGCTCGCCCGGGAGGCGGTGGGCGGCGATTCGTTCCTGGGCAAGCGGGTGGCGGTGCTCGGCGCGACGTTCAAGCCGGACTCCGACGACGTACGGGACTCCCCCGCGCTGAACGTGGCCGGACAGATCCACCTCCAGGGCGGCCAGGTCACGGTCTTCGACCCCAAGGGCATGGACAACGCCCGGCGGCTGTTCCCGACGCTGGGCTACGCGGACTCGGCGCTGGAGGCGGTGCGCGGCGCGGATGTGGTGCTGCACCTCACGGAGTGGCGCGAGTTCCGCGAGCTGGACCCGGCGGCGCTGGGCGAGGCGGTGACCCACCGGATCATCCTGGACGGCCGCAACGCGCTGGACAGCGAGGTGTGGCGCGGGGCGGGCTGGACGTACCGGGCGATGGGCCGCCCGAGGGCCTGAGCCCGGCGGCACGGTCCTGAGGGCTGCCCCGTGATCCCTGGCGGGACGGCCCTCAGGCGCGCCTGGCGCGGTAGGTACGCATCTTGGCGCGGGCCCCGCACACCGACATGGAGCACCAGCGCCGCCGCCCCGCCGGGCTGCGGTCGTAGTAGACCCAGTGGCAGTCCTCCGCCTCGCACGCCTTGAGCCGCATCCAGGTCCCGTCGGCCGCGGCGGCGGCGACGGCCTGTGCGACACCGGCGGTGAGGGCGGCGAGGGCCGTGGGGTCCGGGGGCCCGACGGCGGGCCGGAGCGCCGCCGCACCCTCGGCGTCGACCGTCACCCGCAGGGGCGCGGCGGCCAGCAGTTCGTCGAGCGGGGGCGGCTCCGGGGCGCCTTCGGGCAGCCGGTGGCCCGCGTGGGCCAGACAGGCGCGGCGCAGCGCCTCGCGCAGGTCCCGGGCGCCGGGCGCCTCGGCCTCGGTGAGGCCGAACGGGGCGCGGCCGTCCGCCGTGCCGAGGGTGTCGACGCCGGTCTCGATGTTCAGCGTGTTGACCAGGTCCTCGATCAGGACGAGTGCTCCGGGTGCCGCTGCCCGCTCATTCATGGTTGCGACGTTACCCCCACTGGGGCAGCATGGAGTAACGGTTGCCGCCCAAACCTGCCTACCGGTAACCGCCTCGACGCCTGGAGGAGAAGCATCATGGCCATCGCCACATTGGGCACCGTCGTCCTGGACTGCCCCGATCCTGTCGCGCTCGCCGGTTTCTACGCCGCCGTGCTGGGCGGCACCGTCGAGCGGTTCGAGGACGGCGGGGACAGGTGGGTGGAGCTCACCGGAGGTGCGGGCACCCCGCTCGCCTTCCAGGCCGCACCCGGCTTCGTACCGCCGCGGTGGCCGAGTCCTGACGGATCCCAGCAGTTCCATCTGGACCTGACCGTGCCCGATCTGGACGCGGCGGAGGGTGAGGTGCTCGCCCTGGGGGCGCGGGTCCTCGACGCGGATGACCGGAAGCGGTCGTTCCGGGTGTACGCGGATCCCGCCGGTCACCCGTTCTGTCTCTGCGCGGGCTGACGGCCCGAACGTCGTACGTCGCGGGGTACGGGCCGGGCCCGTACCCCGCGAACGGGTCAGACGGCCGGGCCGTCCAGCTCGTCGATCGTGGCATGGGACGGGCCGCGCCGGGTCTGGAGGTCCCGCGCGACGGCTTCCGCGTCGCGCAGCACCCGCACCGCGTTCCGCCAGGTCAGCTTGGCCAGGTCGGTGTCGGACCAGCCGCGGGCGAGGAGCTCGGCGATCAGGTTCGGGTAGCCGGAGACATCCTCCAGGCCACGCGGGAGGAACGCCGTGCCGTCGTAGTCGCCGCCGATGCCGATGTGGTCGATGCCCGCGACCGTCCGCATGTGGTCGAGGTGGTCGGCGATCGTCGCCACGGTGGCCACCGGGCGGGGGTAGGCCGCCTCGAAGTCCTCGTGGACGCGCATTGCCTGCGGGGTGGTGTCGAGGTGGTGCATCCCGTGCTCGCGCATGTTCCGGTCGGCGGCCAGGGTCCAGTCGCCGGCTTCGGGCAGCACGAACTTCGGGACGAACGTCGCCATGGCGATGCCGCCGTTGCGCGGGAGCGCGGCCAGCACGTCGTCGGGGATGTTGCGCGGGTGGTCGCAGACCGTCCGGGCGGAGGAGTGCGAGAAGATCACCGGCGCGGTGCTGGTGGCGAGCGCGTCCCGCATCGTGGTGGCCGCGACATGGGAGAGGTCGACCAGCATGCCGATGCGGTTCATCTCCCGTACGACCTCGTGGCCGAATTCCGAGAGGCCGCCGATGCGCGGGGTGTCGGTCGCCGAGTCCGCCCAGTCGATGTTGTCGTTGTGGGTCAGCGTCATGTAGCGGACGCCGAGGGTGTGCAGGGCCCGCAGGGTGCCCAGCGAGTTGTTGATGGAGTGGCCGCCCTCGGCGCCCATCAGGGAGGCGATCCGGCGCTCGGCGCGGGCGCGCTCCATGTCGTCGGCGCTCAGCGCGCGCCGCAGGTGCGTGGGGTAGCGGGCGATCAGCTCGGCGACCACGTCGATCTGTTCGAGGGTGGCGCTGACCGCCTCGTCGCCGCGCATGTCCGTACGGACGTAGACCGACCAGAACTGCGCGCCGACGCCACCGGCGCGCAACCGGGGGATGTCGGTGTGCAGGAGACCGGTCTGGCTGGTGGCGATGTCCCGTGCGTCCAGGTCGTAGCCGACCTGTTCGCGCAGGGCCCACGGCAGATCGTTGTGACCGTCGACGACGGGGTGGGCGGCGAGGAGCTCCCGGGCCCGGTCCAGGTAGTCCATCGGGCGCCTACTTTCCGAAGCCGAAGGAGTCGGAGCCCTCGACCTTGGACCGCAGCCGCTTGCCCTTCTCGGTGGCCTGTTCGTTGAGTTCCTGCTGGAACTCCCGCATCCGGGCCCGCAGCTCGCTGTCGTGGGCGGCGAGGATCCGGGCGGCGAGCAGGCCCGCGTTGCGTGCGCCGGCGACCGAGACCGTGGCGACGGGGACCCCGGCGGGCATCTGCACGATGGAGAGCAGGCTGTCCATGCCGTCCAGGTACTTCAGCGGAACCGGCACGCCGATGACGGGCAGCGGGGTGACGGAGGCCAGCATGCCGGGCAGGTGGGCCGCGCCGCCCGCACCCGCGATGATCGCCTTCAGCCCGCGGCCGTCCGCCTGCTCGCCGTACGCGATCATCTCGCGCGGCATGCGGTGGGCGGAGACGACGTCGACCTCGTACGGGATCCCGAACTCGTCGAGCGCCTTCGCGGCCGCTTCCATCACGGGCCAGTCGGAGTCGGAGCCCATGACGATGCCGATGACGGGTGAGGTACCCGAGGAGGTTCCGGTGCGGGGGGAAGTCATTCGGTGATCGTTCCTCGCAGGTAGTCGGCCGCGTGCCGGGCGCGCTCCCGCACGTCCGCCAGATCGTCGCCGTAGGTGTTGACGTGTCCGACCTTGCGGCCGGGCTTCACGTCCTTGCCGTACATGTGGATCTTGAGCTGCGGATCGCGGGCCATGCAGTGCAGATACGCCTGGTACATGTCCGGGTAGTCGCCGCCCAGGACGTTGCACATGACCGTCCAGGGGGCGCGCGGGCGCGGGTCGCCGAGCGGCAGGTCGAGGACGGCCCGCACATGGTTGGCGAACTGCGAGGTGATCGCGCCGTCCTGGGTCCAGTGCCCTGAGTTGTGGGGGCGCATCGCCAGTTCGTTGACGAGGATGGCGGGCTTCCCGTCCGGTCCCCGGGTCTCGAACAGCTCGACCGCGAGGTGGCCGACGACGCCGAGCTCGGCCGCGATCCGCAGGGCGAGCTGCTGGGCCTCGCCCGCCAGCTTCTCGTCGAGACCGGGGGCGGGCGCGATGACCGTGTCGCAGACGCCGTCGGTCTGTATCGACTCCACGACCGGGTAGGCGACGGCCTGGCCGTGCGGCGAGCGGACGATGTTGGCCGCCAGCTCCCGTACGAAGTCGACCTTCTCCTCCGCCAGGACCGGGACCCCGGCGCGGAACGGTTCGGCGGCGTCCGCCTCGGAGCGGACCACCCACACGCCCTTGCCGTCGTAACCGCCGCGCACGGTCTTCAGGACGACGGGGAAGCCCCCGGCCTCCTCGGCGAAGGCCGCGGCGTCGGCCGGGTCGCTCACGATGCGGTGGCGGGGGCAGGGCACGCCGATCTCCATGAGCTTGGCGCGCATCACCCCCTTGTCCTGCGCGTGGACCAGGGCATCGGGGCCGGGGCGCACGGGGATGCCGTCCGCCTCCAGGGCCCGCAGGTGCTCGGTCGGGACGTGCTCGTGATCGAAGGTGATCACATCGCAGCCCTGCGCGAAGGCACGCAGCGTATCCAGGTCGCGATAGTCGCCGATGACGACTTCGCCGACCACCTGGGCGGCCGAGTCCTGAGGAGTGTCACTGAGGAGCTTGAATTTCAGGCCGAGGGGGATACCCGCCTCGTGGGTCATACGGGCGAGCTGACCGCCGCCGACCATGCCGACTACCGGGAACGTCACGCCTCCAGGGTATCCGCCGTCCAGGTGCTCCCCCGACGCCGTCCGGCTCCCTCTCCTCCTCATGGGCATCACACGGGAGGGCTGGATAGCATGACGGGGTTGACGAAACCTACGGACGGGGCTGAGCGATCACCATGAGCGAACGGGGCGCACTGCGGACCCGGCTTGATCTGCTGGCCCGGGAGGTCGCCAAGTTCGGCGCGGTCGGCGCGTTCGGCCTGCTGGTCAATATCGCGGTCTCCAACCTGATCTGGCGCACCACGGACATCCCGGTGGTGCGGGCCGGGCTGATGGGGACCTGCGTCGCCATCCTCTTCAACTACGTGGGGTTCCGCTACTGGACCTACCGGGACCGCGACAAGAGCGGCCGGACCCGCGAGCTGATGCTGTTCCTGCTGTTCAGCGCGGTGGGCGCGGTCATCGAGACCGGTGTGCTGTACCTGGCGACGTACGGCTTCGGCTGGAACAGCCCGGTCCAGAGCAATGTCTTCAAGATCCTCGGCATCGGGATCGCCACCCTGTTCCGCTTCTGGTCCTACCGCACCTGGGTCTTCAAGGCGCTTCCCGCCGAGGAGGCCGTGCTCAGCCCGGAGAAGTTTCTGGAGCAGCGGGGACCGTCCGACCCGATGACGCCGACCCCAGTGACACCGGTGACACCGGCCGCCCCGGTCGCACCGGCCGCCCCGGTCCAGGCGTCCGGCCCGGTGACATCCGCCGCCCCGGTGACGCCGTCCGGCCCGGTGGCACCCGGTTCGGTGACGCTGCCTCGCTGACGCCGCCCCTCCGGCGTCCGGCCGACCGCTCCGGAACCCGTACGCCGCCGAGGCCGCGCGGCGCGCTCAGCGGACCGGGCGCTCCGGATCCTTGCGGCTGAGCGCCACCCTGCTGAGGAAGAGCGCGAACACGGCGGGCTGCTGCTGGAGCAGTTCGAGCCGCCCGCCGTCCGCCTCCGCGAGGTCCCGGGCGACGGCCAGGCCGATCCCGGTGGAGTTGCGGCCGCTGATCGTCCGCTCGAAGATCCGCGCCCCGAGGTCGGCGGGGACCCCGGGGCCCTCGTCCGTCACCTCGATGACCGCCTGGTTGCCGGTGACCCTGGTCCGCAGGGCGACGGTGCCGCCGCCGTGCATCAGGGAGTTCTCGATCAGCGCGGCCAGGACCTGGGCGACCGCGCCGGGGGTGCCGACGGCCCGCATCCCGTGCTTGCCCGAGCAGACGATGGCGCGGCCCGCGCTGCGGTAGGCCGGGCGCCACTCCTCGATCTGCTGTTTGACGACCTCGTCCAGGTCGAAGGCGACGGCGGAGCCGGTACGCGGGTCGCGGGAGTTGGTCAGCAGCCGCTCCACCACGTCGGTGAGCCGCTCGACCTGGGTGAGCGCGATGTTCGCCTCCTCCTTCACCGTGTCCGGGTCGTCGGTGACGGAGATCTCCTCGATCCGCATGGAGAGCGCGGTCAGCGGGGTGCGCAGCTGGTGCGAGGCATCGGCCGCCAGCCGTCGCTCGGCGGTCAGCATCCGGGCGATGCGTTCGGCCGAGGAGTCCAGGACGTCGGCGACGCGGTCCAGCTCCGGCACCCCGTAGCGCTTGTGGCGGGGGCGCGGGTCGCCGGAGCCGAGGCGTTCGGCGGTCTCGGCGAGGTCGGTGAGGGGCGAGGCCAGCTTGTTGGCCTGACGTACGGCGAGGAGTACCGCGGAGACGATCGCGAGCAGCGCCACCGCGCCGATGATCAGCAGGGTCCGGCCGACCTCACGGGTGACGGCCGAGCGGGACTCCTCGACGGTGACCTTCTCGCCCTGCTCCCCCTCGGCCGTGCTGCGGATGACGTTGCCGGTGGGGCGCTCGCCGACCTCGATGGGGGCCCGGCCGCGGATCTCGACCAGGGCGTAGCGGCTGGAGTCGACCTGTTCGGCCAGTACCGGCGAGGTGATCCGCTCCTCGCCCAGCAGCCGGCTCTCCACGACGCTGATCAGCCGCAGCGCCTCGGTGTCGACGCTCTCCTGGGCGCTGGCGCTGATGGTGCGGGTCTCCACGATGACCAGGGAGACACCGAAGACGGCGATCACCACGAGCACCACGGCGAGCGTGGAGTTGATCAGTCGACGGCGCATGGCTGCTTCGTTTCGTCAGCTCTTCCGGTTCCGCTTCAGCTCTTCTCGAACCGGAAGCCGACGCCCCGGACCGTCGCGATGTAGCGGGGGTTGGCCGCGTCGTCGCCGAGCTTCTTGCGCAGCCAGGAGATGTGCATGTCGAGCGTCTTGGTGGAGGACCACCAGGTGGTGTCCCAGACCTCCCGCATCAGCTGGTCGCGGGTGACGACCCGCCCGGCGTCCCGGACCAGGACCCGCAGCAGGTCGAACTCCTTCGCGGTGAGCTGGAGTTCCTCCTCGCCCATCCAGGCCCGGTGCGACTCGACGTCGATCCGGACGCCGTGGGTGGCGGGCTGCGGGGCGGGCTCGGTGGCACCGCGGCGCAGCAGGGCGCGGACCCGGGCGAGGAGTTCGGCGAGGCGGAACGGCTTGGTGACGTAGTCGTCGGCCCCCGCGTCGAGGCCGACCACCGTGTCGACCTCGTCGGCGCGGGCCGTCAGCACCAGGATCGGCACGGTGTGCCCGTCGGCGCGGAGCCGGCGGGCGACTTCGAGGCCGTCCATCCCGGGCAGGCCCAGGTCGAGGACGACCAGGTCGACGCCCCCCTGGAGTCCGGCGTCGAGCGCGGTCGGACCGTCCTGACGGACCTCGACCTCGTAACCCTCCCGACGCAGTGCGCGGGCCAGTGGCTCCGAGATGGATGCGTCGTCCTCGGCGAGCAGTACACGGGTCATGTGGTGATGGTAGACCGCACAGGGCGCCCAGGGTGAGGCACTCATCAACGCCTGCGGGTCTGGGCCACAAAACGGACCGGAACCTTTGAATATGTGAGCCTGATTCCTTCCTCACCTGTGATCCAGGTCTCATGTCCTTTCATATCCGGCCGTGGCGTGTCGTATGGTGTCCCGACGCCTGTTGCACTACTCAAGGACCTTTGGGCAGCTTTAAGCGCCAAGGGTCTCTTTTGTGTGCGGGCCGGTTACCCGCCGGCCGTGACATGAGTGAATGACCTGTGGGCCGGGCCCGGAGCGCGAGGACGCGCGTCGGGCGTGGATCCCGATGCGGTTCTTCCCCAGCCCGCGGCGCCGAGCTCTCCCCTACGGAGCCCGGCGTACGGGGCGAATCCCCCTCCAGGCGTCGGGGGTGGGGCTGTCCGTATCGGTGCCGGCTACCCCCCACCGGGCGCGTAACGCTCACCAGGCGACGCGTCCCGACCAGCAAGGATCGACCATGGCGTCCAGCCTGACGAAGGATTCGGCCAGTACGACCGGCGGAAAGACCTTCTTCGGCCACCCCCGCGGCCTGGCCACTCTCTTCATGACCGAGATGTGGGAGCGCTTCAGCTTCTACGGCATGCGGGCCCTGCTTCCGCTCTACCTCGTCTCCAGCTCCGGCCTGGACATGAACGCGGCGACCGCCACCGCGATCTACTCCATCTACATGGCGATGGTCTACCTGCTCGCCATGCCCGGCGGCTGGTTCGGAGACCGCGTCTGGGGGCCGCGGAAGACGGTCACCATCTCGGCCGGGGTCATCATGCTCGGCCACCTGACGCTGGCCCTGCCCGGCACCGGCACCTTCTTCGCCGGTCTGGCGCTGGTCGCACTCGGTTCCGGTCTGCTGAAGGCCAACATCTCCACGATGGTCGGCCACCTCTACTCCGGCCCGGACGACCCGCGACGCGACGGCGGCTTCACCGTCTTCTACATGGGCATCAACCTCGGTGCCTTCGCCGCCCCGCTGATCATCGGCACGATCGGCGAGAAGGTGAACTGGCACCTCGGTTTCGCCATCGCCGCGCTCGGCATGGCGCTGGGTCTGGCCCAGTTCCTCATCGGTACGCGCCACCTGGACGCCCGCTCCAGCATCGTCCCGAAGCCGCTTTCGGCCCAGGAGCGCCGCTCCACCCTGCGCAAGGGTCTGCTGTGGCTGATCGTCGCCGTCGTCTTCTACGGCGTGCTGGTGGCCACGGACGTCTACACGCTGAACTGGGCGCTCGTCCCGATCACCGTCGCCGGTCTGATCATTCCGGTCGCCGTGCTGGCGCGCATAAAGCGGGACAAGGACCTCTCCGCCACCGAGCAGTCGAAGATGTCCGGCTACATCTGGTTCTTCGTGGCGGCGGCCGTCTTCTGGATGATCTACGACCAGGGCGGCTCGACGATGTCGCTCTTCGGCGAGTCCTCGACCTCGAACACCCTGTTCGGTGTGGACTTCCCGACCTCCTGGTACCAGTCCGTGAACCCGGTCTTCATCATGGCGCTCGCGCCGGTGGTGGCCTGGATCTGGCTGGCGCTCAACCGGCGCGGCAAGGAGCCGAGCACGGTCGTCAAGTTCGGCTCGGGTCTGTTCCTGGTCGGTGTGTCGTTCCTCGTCTTCATGATGCCGCTGACGCTGGCCTCGGACGGCGACAAGGTCAGCCCGATGTGGCTGGTGTCGATCTACTTCCTGCAGACCGTCGGTGAGCTGTGCCTCTCGCCGGTCGGCCTCTCGGTCACCACGAAGATGGCTCCGGCGAAGTACGGCAGCCAGATGATGGGTGTCTGGTTCCTGGCCGTCACCGCGGGCGACTGCACCACCAGCCTGCTGTCGCTGGCCGGGGTGGATCTGAACAGAACCGGGATGGTGGGGCTGGAAGCGGCGCTCGCGATCGTGGCCGGGTTCTCGATCTGGATGTACCGCAAGAAGGTCGCCACCCTCATGGGTGATGTGCGCTGACGGGTACTGACGCGCGCCGTCCGTGAACGGAAGGGCCGCCGCACCGGCAGAACGGTGCGGCGGCCCTTCGTCGTGCGGCCCTTCGTCGTGTGGTGCTTCTCGTCGTGCCTGCCGTACGGCTACGGCTCGTCGCGCCCTACAGCGCGTCACGCGGTGTGTCTCGTCGCGTGACGCGTCAGCGAGTACCGCGCAGCCTGCGCCACGGGGTGAACGTGAACACCGCGCCGCCCAGCAGGATCGCCGTACCGGCGACCAGGCCGAGTGCGCGCAGGGCGCCGTCGTCCTCGGCGCCGGTGGCGGCCAGGCCACCGCCGGAGTCCGTACCGCCGCCCGATGCCGCGGCGCCGCCGGAGCCCGCCGTGTCACCGCCCGACGCCCCGCCCGGCTGGGCGGAGGTGTCCAGTTCCAGCGAGGCCGCGACCCCCGCGGGCGGGGTGCAGGTCGTCGTCGTACCGGCGGCCAGCACGGTCAGCACGCCGGGGCTCAGCGTGGACTTCCCGCTCGCGCCCGGCTTGTACGTACCGGTGAGATCGGGGATCTCGATCGGTGCGCCGGTCTTGATGACCTCCTTGTTCAGGGGGCCCACGACATGGACGGTGCCCTTGTCCGCCCCGCCGAGCTTGACCTCCATGGAGGGCTTCACCTGGTTCGCCGGGATGTCGATCGGGCTGTCCATCACCGACTTGCTGAACTTCACGGTGAGGGCGTAGCCGCCGCCGCTCTTCTTGGCGCTGATCTTCACGGGGGACGTGGCGTTCTTGTCCCCGATGGGCGTCTTGCAGGCGTATGAAACGGACACTTCCTTGCCGGGGAAGTCGGTCTGCCCCTCGCCGCCGCCGCTGGAGCCACCGGAGTCCGTGCCCCCGGAGTCCGTGCCCCCGGCCGACGTACCGCCCGACGTAGTACCACCGGCGGTCGTACCCCCTGCCGTAGTGCCACCGGCGGTCGTACCGCCCGCCGTCGTGCCACCGGCGGTCGTGCCTCCGGTCGTGGTGCCGCCGCCCTCCGTCACCTTGATGGTGGCGCCGGGCTGGACGGCCTCCTTCGGGGCGCACTTGGTGTCCGTGGAGATCGGCTTGGACACGTTGATGCTGTACGCGTCCGGGGTCAGCGTGATCTCCCCGGCCTTGTCCAGCTTCAGTGTGCCCTTCATGTCGGGCAGCACCATGGGGCTGTTCTTGGGAATCGGCGGGTTCTGCCGCGGCCCTTCCAGCTTCAGCTCACCGCTCGCCGCACCGCCCACCTTGATGGTGCCGGTCGGCTTCACCGTGTCCTTGTCCAGGTCGAGGATGTCGGGATTCTTGGAAGCGGCGGCCACCGTCTTCCAGACGACCTCGATCTCGTCACCGACCTTCGCCTCTGCGGGCGCGGTCAGCTGCACCTTGGTGGTGCCCTGTACGGCGGGCAGCCCCGAAATGGGCGGCGGTATGCACTCCGTGCTGTACGAGACGTCGGCGGCCTGGGCCGGGCTCGCGGCCAGCACCATGCCCGCGCCGCCGAGCATCAGCGCGACTCCGGCCGCGCTCATCCTCCGTTGCGTGCTCACGAATGTCCCTTCGTCGTGGGTCGGTTCTCTGACGGTGCGGAATCCGGGGTGAACCACGGCAGCGCGGCCGTGGTCGTGGTCGCCGGGCCTTCGGCCGGGGGCGCCTGCGGTGCCGTGCCGCCCCTGCGGCGCGGGCGGGGCGGTTTCGCGGTCGCCTCCGGCGGCCGCGGGGGGCGGTGGCGGCCTGACCGGGCGCCCGCCCGGTCCGGGCGGGGCCGTACCTTGTCGACGATCGCCATGCCGATACGGAAGACGGCGGCCGGGACGACGACGCACAGCAGGATCCAGAAGAGCGTCACGCCCCAGGGGCGGCCCACTCCCCAGGGCTGCTCGGCCAGCACTTTCGTGCCGTACCGCAGGGAGACCTGGTAGTCGCCGTGGGCACCCGCCGTCAGTTCGACCGGGAGCTTGATCTGTGCCTTGCGGCCGGGCGCGACGGTGCCGCGCCACTGGTGTTCCTCCCACTGCGGGGCGTACACGCCGTGCGCGGTGCCCACCTCGAAGACGGGGTCCGTGACCGGGGCCGAGCCGAGATTGCCGACGGTGACGACCAGCCGCCGCGAAGCCGGGGCGCCGAACCAGGTGAGCAGTGAACTGTCGCCCTCCAGCCGGGTGGTGGCCAGTACCGCGAGCTTCCCGCCGGTCGGCCGCGGCAGCGGTGCCGTCGGGTGCCCGGCGACCGTGAACACCGCGTCGGAGACGGCCTGTTCCCCGGTCACCGTGACGACATGCACCACACACGGGCAGGGTTTGGGCGGCTCGGCCACCGGCATCTTCTTGCTGAAGGCGCCGGACCTGTCGGTGGTGACGGCCCTGCCCTCGGCGTTGGCGCACGAGTTGGTGCCGCCGATCACGCCCTTGTCCGGTGTGGACTGCCCGCAGATCAGCAGCATCAGCAGGGCGTCGGCCCGCCAGCCACTGCCCTTGACGGTGATCTCGCCGCCCTTGCCCGCCTCCTGCTTGGACAGGGTGACGGCGGGTCGGCCGTCCGCACGGGCACCGGTGGAGCCCAGGAGCAGCAGCGCGGGCAGCAGGCAGAGCAGCAGCACGACGAGCAGCTTCGGCAGCGGCGCGCGGAGCGGTACGGTCAGCGGCGCGCGGAGCGGTACGGGGGGTCGGCGGTGGTTGCCGCGTCCTGGGGTCGCCGGTCCGGTCAGTTCCCTCACGTGTCCGCTCCCGCCTTCACCACGTGCCTTTCGTCGGAGTCCTGTCGATGTCCGTAACGCGGCCGAAGCCGGTGCCCGAGCCGGAGCCGGTACGCGCCTGCGGCGAGGGCGCCCAGGACCAGCAGCGCACCGCCCGCCAACGGGGCTCCGGGGACGTACGTCGCCGAGGCCGACGCCTCGTCGTGCGCACCGCCCGCGGCCGTGACCCGCAGCCGGACCGTCGCGGAGTCGAGGGCGGGGGCGTCCCGCCAGGGTTCGGTGAGCTCCACCCGCTGTCCGGGGCGCAGTTCCAGCGGCAGGGCGCGGGCCTCGCGGCGCAGCAGCGCGCCGAAGACCCCGTCCGCGCTCACGGTCAGCCGCGGCGCCAGGGTCGCGTTGCCGCGGTTGACCAGCGTGTAGTGGATGGTGCGCCCGGACACCGCGACGTCCTCCACGGTGAGCGCGGCCAGCGTCGGCCCGCCGACCCTCAGCCGGATCGGGACACCCACCGTACGGCCGCCGCTCTCCGCCACGATCGCCCCGGGATGGTCGCCGGGCGCCGTGTCCGGGGGCACGGTGACGGCGAACGGCACCTCGGCACGGGTGCGGGCGGGCACGGTCACCTTCCCCGAGGCGAGCCGCAGCCATGCCCCGGCCCCGGTGGAGCCCTTCGCCTCCGGTACGACAGGGTCGGCGCCCTCCCGCCGGTTGGTGTCGGCGCCCCGCAGCCGTACGGTCAGCGGGGTCCGGCCGGGGTTGGTCACCGAGAGCCGGTCCTGGAGGACCGCTCCGGGTACGCCCTCCAGGTAGAAGTACGGCCGCCCGCTGTCGCCGGTACGGCCGCCCCCGGCCGCCGGCCGCGCCACCCAGCCGGTGGAGGTCGCGGTGTCCGAGGAGCCGTCCGCCGCCGCCACCGGGCTGATGGAGCAGGCGCACAGCAGTACGGTGAGCGCCGCTCGGGCGGCGTACGCGGTCAACGGCGACATGGACGGCTCAGCCCGGGTTCCGCTGCCCGCGCCGGGTCAGCCACAGCACCCCGGCCGCCCCGGTCAGCAGCACGGTGCCGCCGAGCGTGCCGAGCGCCGCCGCCGAGTCGAGCGGGCCGGTCTTCGGCAGTTCGCCGCCGCCCGCCGGAGTGGTCGCGGGGGTGCCGCCCGAGCCGCCCGAGGAGCCGCCCGAGCCCTGGACATCGAGTTCGAGCGAAGGACCGGGGCTGTTCTTGGGTGTGCAGGTGGTGGTCGTACCGACCGCCTTGATGGTGAGCACCCCGGCGGTGAAGGTGACCTTGCCGCTCTTCTTCGGGGTGTACGTGCCCGTCAAGTCACTGATCTTGATGGGAGTGTTGGGCGGGATCGCCTCCGAGTTGGCGGGTCCGGTCACCTGGATCTGCCCCTGCTCGGCGCCGCCCATCTTGATCACCGCGCTCGGCTTCATGGCCCCCTTGCCCAGTTCGACCGGACTGGAGGAGACGCCCTTCTGGAAGGACATGGTGAGCTGGTAGCCGCTGCCGCTCTTGACGCCCTTGATATCGATGGGCGACACCGCACCCTTGGGCCCGATGGGCGTCTGACACTGGTAGTTGACGTCCACGACCTCGGCATGCGCGGCGGGTGCGGCCATCAGCACCACCGAGCCCGCCAGCGCAGACGCCAGCGCCAGCGCTGTCCGCTTCTGGTTCGACACCTCGTGTTCCCCTCACGCCGGAAGTCGCCGCGCGCCATGTTCCGTACCGGCGCGATTTGCTGACGACACATCAGATTGGGCGCTCAAGGTACGCCCGGCGCCTTGTGGAGGGAAGACAAAGAGCGCGCCGATCCGGCGCGCTCCTGGGTGTTCATGGGTGTGGGTGGTGTGCGGGGAGGGACGGACGCGGTGACGCGCCGCGTGTTACGCGGGAGCGGCGAGTTCCGCCCAGACGGTCTTGCCCGGCTCCTCCGGCGTACGTTGCACGCCCCAGTCCAGGCAGAGCCGCTGCACGATGAACATGCCGTGACCACCGGGCCGTCCGGCCCGGTGCGGGGTACGCGGTGCGGGCTGCCCGGCACCGCGGTCGACGACCTCCACCCGCAGCACCTTCGCCATGCAGCCGATCCGGAGTTCCTCGGGGCCCTCCGCGTGCAGGCAGGCGTTGGTGACCAGCTCGGAGACGACCAGCAGGACGTCCTCGGCGGCGGCGCGGCGGTCGGCGGTGGACGCCGGGAGCCAGCCCCAGTCGTGGAGCGCCTGCCGGGCGAAGTCGCGGGCCATCGGCACGATGCCGCTGGCCTGCCCCAGTGAGAGCGTGCGCCACTGCCGCTCCGCCGGAACGGGCGAGGGTGCGCCCGCGCCGTCCGGCTCGCGGCCGAGGTCGCCCGGCGGATGCTGCCGGGTGGTGCTCATCAGCGCTTCACCTCACCGATTCACCGTGTCGCCATCGAACAGATACTGGTCAGATACAGAGTGTGCGGGCCGCCACGACGCCGCCGGGGTGTCTCCTGCCCGGCCGATTCGTGACAACACCCACTTCATCCACGCGATCGCGTGACACAGGCGACACTCAAGGCGCCCGGAGCCACGAAACCCGGCACGGTCAGGTGTCCAGCGCCTCCGCGAGAGTGGCGTGGACGGTGAAAACCGCCTCGGCCCCGGTGATCTCGAAAACTCTCGCCACTACGGGCAGCATGCCGGCCAAATGGACCCCTCCCCCGGCCGCCTCAGCCTTGAGGCGGGCACCGAGCAGCACATTCAGCCCGGTGGAATCACAGAATTCGAGGCGCGAGCAGTCGACCACCAGGCGCGCACGCCCCTGCTCGACCGCGCTCTCCAAAGGTTCCCGCAGCAGATCGGCGGTGTGGTGATCGAGCTCACCCACCGGCGTCACGATCTCGCTGCGTCCCTCGGTCCGGGCCTCGACGTGAAGTCGACCCCGGTTCGCACTGCCGACCGTCCCGCGGTCCATGCCCGTCCCTCTTCGCCGCTCGTCACTGTGCGCGTCACTGCCTGTGCGGCTGCTTGTACAGCTGCCGCCGACGTTCGTCAAACAGTACGCGTTCCGTACGCCACGCGGTAGTCGAAGAACTCAACAAAGCGGACATATAGCGGTATTTGGCGCTTGTAAGTCCCCATACGAACCGGGTAAGGGTAGAGGCACACCAGAAACACGGCCGGCTTTGGAGGCGCCGCTTCACCGCAGGAACACGTATGGGCATCGGCAGCCATATGCCGAGAACGATGGAGGAGAAGCATGTCACCCCGGCTCGACGAAGCGCGTACCCACAACGCGGCGTCGATATGTCCTCAGGGACCGACCGATTCCGACTCCCCTGCCGCGAGCGCCGTACCCGGCCCGCGCACCAGCACCACCAGCACCACCCTCAGTACCGCCGGCAACACCGGCACCGCCGCAGACAGCACCACCGCGGACACCGGCGACACGGGGCTCGAAGGACTTCCCGAGATCCCGCCCTACGCCGAAGTAGGGGCACTGGACGCCAGGGCGCTGTCGAAGACGCTCTTCGAGCGGCTCGAATCCCTCGAAGAGGGCACCCACGAGTACGCCTACGTCCGTAACACCCTGGTCGAACTCAACCTGGCCCTCGTCAAGTTCGCCGCCTCCCGGTTCCGCTCCCGCAGCGAACCGATGGAGGACATCGTCCAGGTCGGCACCATCGGCCTGATCAAGGCGATCGACCGGTTCGAGCTGAGCCGCGGAGTCGAGTTCCCGACGTTCGCGATGCCGACCATCGTCGGCGAGATCAAGCGTTTCTTCCGCGACACCAGCTGGTCCGTGCGCGTGCCGCGCCGCCTGCAGGAGCTGCGGCTCGACCTGGCCAAGGCGGGCGACGAGCTCGCCCAGAAGCTGGACCGCTCGCCCACCGTGAGCGAGCTGGCCGAGCGCCTGGGCATCACCGCCGACGAGGTCGTCGAGGGCATGGCCGCGAGCAACGCGTACACCGCGAGTTCGCTGGACGCCAAGCCCGAGGAGGACGAGCACGAAGGCGCGCTCGCGGACCGCATCGGTTACGAGGACCACGGACTCGAAGGCATCGAGTACGTCGAGTCCCTCAAGCCGCTCATCGCCGCGCTGCCTTCGCGGGACCGCATGATCCTCTCGCTCCGCTTCGTCTCCAATCTGACCCAGTCGGAGATCGGTGACGAGCTCGGCATCTCACAGATGCATGTGTCCAGGCTGCTCTCGCGGACGCTGGTCAAGCTCCGGAAGGGCCTGACCCTGGACGAATGACCGGTCCGCCCCCGGCGCCGGAGATCACTTGCGGAAGGACCTGCCCCAGCCATGGGCGCGGGTCCTTCCGCATGTACGGCCCCGTCACGCGGCCCCGCAGAGCGGTCACGTGCCGTGCACCGCGGCCCCGGTCAGGTGGCCTTCGTCAGGCGGCCCCGCTGAGCGGTCACATGCCTTGGCACCGCGGCCCCCGTCAAACGGCCCCCGTCGCGCGGTCAGACCGTGCGTTCGCCGCGCTGCCACACCGCGCCGACCAGCGGGACTCCCGGCCGGTAGGCGAGGTGGACATGGCTGGGAGCGTCCAGGAGTACGAGGTCGGCGCGGGCACCGGGCGTGATGCGGCCGATGTCCGTACGGCGCAGTGCGGCGGCGCCGCCCGCGGTGGCGGACCAGAGGGCTTCGTCGGGGGTCATGCCCATGTCGCGTACGGCGAGCGCGACGCAGAACGGCATGGACGAGGTGAACGACGAGCCCGGGTTGCAGTCCGTGGAGAGCGCGACGGTCGCGCCCGCGTCGAGGAGTCGGCGGGCGTCGGGCCAGCTCGCGCGGGTGGAGAACTCGGCGCCCGGGAGCAGGGTGGCGACCGTGGCGCCCTGTCCCAGGGCGTCGACGTCGGCGTCGGTGAGGTGGGTGCAGTGGTCGGCGGAGGCGGCGTCGAGTTCGACGGCGAGCTGGACGCCGGGGCCGTACGTCAGCTGATTGGCGTGGATGCGGGGGTGCAGGCCCCTGGCGCGGCCCGCGGTGAGGACGGCGCGGGCCTGGTCGCCGTCGAAGGCGCCCTTCTCGCAGAAGACGTCGATCCACCGCGCGTGCGGGGCGCAGGCGTCCAGCATGGGACCGGTGACGAGGTCGACGTAGCCGGCCGGGTCGTCGGCGTATTCGGCGGGCACGACGTGGGCGCCGAGATAGGTGACCTCGTCGGTGTGGCGGGAGGCGATGCGCAGGGCGCGGGCCTCGTCCTCGACGGTGAGCCCGTAGCCGGACTTCGTCTCGAACGTGGTGGTGCCCTGGCGCAGGGCCTCGGCGAGGTAGTGGGCGACGTTGGCGGAGAGTTCGTCGTCGGAGGCCGCGCGGGTGGCCGCGACCGTGGTCCGGATGCCACCCGCGGTGTAGGGGCGGCCCGACATCCGGGCGTTGAACTCCTGGGTGCGGTCGCCCGCGAAGAGGAGGTGGGAGTGGGAGTCGACGAAGCCGGGGATCACCGCTCGGCCGGCCGCGTCGAGGGCGTTGTCAGTGGCGGGTGCTTTGCTTGATTCACCGGTCCAGACGACGCGGTCGCCCTCGATGACGACGGCCGCGTCCCGGATCAGGCCCAGGGGGGTCCCGTTTCCGAGGGAGGGGTCATTGGTGACCAGGCTGGCGATGTTGGTGATGGCGGTCGTCGTCATCTGGAGACCGTTCTCCTTGGGTTCCGGCTCGGGTCGGGCCGGTTCGGGTGGCTCCGGCGGTTCGGGGGTTTCCCGTGGCTCCGGCGGTTCGGGGCTCAGCCGTGCAGGGCGGCGATGGCTGAGGCGAGTGCTCCGGGGACGTCCTCGATCCGTGTGTGCAGACCGTCCCGGACGATGTGCCGTCCGCCCACGACCGTATGGCGTACATCAGCGGCGGAGGCGGCGAATACGGCTGCTTCGGCTGCCATCCGGGGCACCGGCCCCGCTGTTCTGACGGAGTCCAGGGCGATGGTCGTGAGGTCGGCGGGCGCACCGGGTTCGAGGGTGCCCGCGTCCGGCCGGCCGAGTGCGGTGTGCCCGCCCGCGGAGGCGGCGCGGAGCAGGGCCGCCGCCGTCCAGTGGCCGCGCCGATGGGTGCGCAGGCGCTCGTTGAGCTCCATCGCGCGGGCCTCTTCGAAGAGGTCGATGACGGCGTGGCTGTCGCTGCCCAGGGAGAGCGGCGAGCCCGCCCGCTGGAGGGCGGCGGCGGGACCGATGCCGTCGGCGAGGTCGCGTTCGGTGGTGGGACACATGCAGGTGCCGGTGGCGGAGGAGCCGATCAGCCCGATGTCCTCCTCGGTGAGATGCGTGTTGTGGACCCCGGTGGTGCGCGGGCCGAGGACCCCGTGGTCGGCGAGGAGCCGGGTGGGGGTGCGGCCGTGGGCGGCACGGCAGGCGTCGTTCTCCGCGGTCTGCTCGGAGAGGTGGACGTGGAGCGGGGCCTGCCGTTCCTCGGCCCAGGCCGCGACGGTGGCCAGCTGCGGCGCCGGGACGGCCCGTACGGAGTGGATGGCGGCGCCGATCAGCGTGTGGTCGTCGCCCTTGAGGAGGGAGGCGCGTTCGGCCCAGGCATCGGCGGTGGTGTCGGAGAAGCGCAGCTGGTGCCGGTTGGGCTTCTCGCCGAATCCGGCGGCGAGGTAGGCGGTGTCCAGCAGGGTGATGCGAATGCCCGCTTCGGCCGCGGCGGCGATGAGCGCCTCGCCCATCGCGTTCGGGTTGTCGTAGGGCGTGCCGCCGGGCGCGTGGTGCAGATAGTGGAATTCGCCGACGGAGGTGATGCCGGCCAGGGCCATTTCGGCGTACGTGGCACGGGCGAGGTCGAAGTAGGTGTCGGGGGTGAGCCGGGCGGCGGCCTGGTACATCAGCTCGCGCCAGGTCCAGAAGGTGCCGGAGCCCACCTGGACGGTGGAGCGCAGGGCCCGGTGGAAGGCGTGCGAGTGGGTGTTGGCGAGGCCGGGGAGCGTCAGGCCGCGCAGCACCGTGGCGCCGGGCGGCGGTGTGTCGACGCCGGTGCGGACCCCGGCGATGCGGTCCCCGGCGACGTCCAGGGTGACGCCCGGCTCGACATGGGTGCCGAGCCAGGCGTGGGACATCCAGTACGTCGCGGTGACGGGCTTGCCGGTGGGCTCCGTTGTCAGCTGCACGCGAGACCTTCCAGTACGTCGGCGAGTGCGATCACCCCGGCCACGCAGTCGTCCTCGGCGGCGTGCTCGGCCGGCGAGTGCGAGATTCCGGTGGGGTTCCGTACGAACAGCATGGCGGTAGGTACCGAAGCGGACAAAATACCCGCGTCGTGTCCCGCGCCGGTGCCGAGGACGGGTACGGCGCGCCCCGTGTCACCGGCGCCGCCCCGCGCTCCGCGACCGCCTTCGAGAATCTTGGAGAGCTCGTCGCGCAGGGCGTGCTCGAACTCCACCACGGGTGTGAAGGACTCCCGTACGACATCGAGATCGATCCCGGCCCGTTCGGCGTACTCCCGGGCCGCGCGTTCGATGCCGGTGACGACTGCGTCGAGGGTGGCCTGGTCGGCGGCGCGCGAGTCGAGCCAGCCGCGTACGAGGGAGGGGATGGCGTTGACCCCGTTCGGCTCGACCGCGATCTTGCCGAAGGTGGCGAGGGCGCCGGTCAGTTCCGCCTCACGGCGGGCGGCCAGCACGGTCTCGGCGTACGTGAGCATGGGGTCGCGCCGGTCGACGAGGCGGGTGGTGCCCGCGTGGTTGGCCTCGCCCCGGAAGTCGAACCGCCAGCGCCCGTGCGGCCAGATGGCGGAGGCGATCCCGACCCGGTCACCGCTGAGGTCGAGGGCACGT
The DNA here is from genome assembly GCF_035917275.1 of Streptomyces sp. NBC_01237. Classification (NCBI taxonomy): domain Bacteria; kingdom Bacillati; phylum Actinomycetota; class Actinomycetes; order Kitasatosporales; family Streptomycetaceae; genus Streptomyces; species Streptomyces sp. NBC_01237. The sequence continues at coordinate 3,426,960 of NZ_CP108508.1, forward strand.
CCCTGTTCGACGTGGAGTTCGACGAACGCTCCGATACGGGCGAGGCGTTCCGGATCGGGACCGATGGCCTCGGGGTCGTATCCGGCGGCCTCCATGGCCCGCGGGAGGGTGATGCCGTCCGCGTCGCGGAGCCGGTGGGCGTCCTGCGCGGTCAGCCGTCCGGCGGTGAGCCGGGAGCCGACGCAGGCGAGGCCGAAGCGGGCACCTTCCTCGTCACCGAAGTTGGTGATGGCCAGCGGCCGGACGAGCCGGGCTCCCCTGCGGCGGAGCTCATCGAGCGCGGCGAAGGAGGAGACGACGCCGAGGGGGCCGTCGAAGGCGCCCCCGTCCGGTACGGAGTCGAGGTGCGAGCCGGTGACGACGGCGTCACCGGCCAGGGGGTCGCCGAGCCAGGCCCACTGGTTGCCGTTGCGGTCGACCTCATGGGTGAGCCCGCGGGCCTCGGCCTGCTGCCGGAACCAGGCCCGGCAGTCGGCGTCCGCCCCGGACCAGGCGTACCGCCGGTATCCACCACTGCCGGAGTCCCGCCCGAGGGGCGCGAGCTCGGCCCACATCTCGGTGAACGAGGCTGGTGAGGTCGGTGAGGCCGGTGAGGTCGGTGAGGTCGGTGAGGCCAGTGAGTCGGACGAAGCCAGTGAGGCCGGTGAAGCTGATGGGGTGAGTGAAGCCCCTGAGGTCGGTGAGGCGGGTGATGTCCGTGGGTGGGGCGGGACGGGTGAGGGGGAATCGTCGCCCCGGAGGTCGCTCACGCGTCCTCGCCCCCGCCCTCGCGCATCGGGATGCGGACGCCCTTCTCGTCGGCCACGCGCTCCGCGATGTCGTAGCCCGCGTCGACGTGCCGGATGACGCCCATGCCGGGGTCATTGGTGAGCACGCGGCGGATCTTCTCGCCCGCGAGCTTCGTGCCGTCCGCGACGGAGACCTGGCCCGCGTGGAGGGAGCGGCCCATGCCGACGCCGCCGCCGTGGTGGATGGAGACCCAGGAGGCGCCGGACGCGACGTTCACCATGGCGTTCAGCAGCGGCCAGTCGGCGATCGCGTCGGAGCCGTCGAGCATGGCCTCCGTCTCGCGGTACGGGGAGGCGACCGAGCCGCAGTCGAGGTGGTCGCGGCCGATCGCGAGCGGCGCGGCGAGGGTGCCGTTGCCGACCATGTCGTTGAACATGTCGCCCGCCTTGTCGCGCTCGCCCTGGCCGAGCCAGCAGATGCGCGCGGGGAGCCCCTGGAACTGGACCCGCTCACCGGCCATCTTGATCCAGCGGTGCAGGGACTCGTTCTCCGGGAAGAGCTCCAGGATCGCCTTGTCCGTCTTGTGGATGTCGGACGCCTCGCCGGACAGCGCCGCCCAGCGGAACGGCCCCCTGCCCTCGCAGAAGAGCGGCCGGATGTACGCGGGCACGAAGCCCGGGAAGTCGAAGGCACGCTCGTATCCGGCGAGTTGGGCCTCGCCCCGGATGGAGTTGCCGTAGTCGAAGACCTCCGCCCCGGCGTCCATGAAGCCGACCATCGCCTCGACGTGCGCGGCCATCGACTCCCGCGCCCGCAGGGTGAAGTCGGCGGGCTTCTCGGCGGCGTACGAGGCCATGTCGTCGAAGTCGATGCCGCGCGGCAGATAGGCCAGCGGGTCGTGCGCGCTCGTCTGGTCGGTGACGATGTCGACCGGGGCGCCCTCGGCGAGCATGCGGGGCAGCAGCTCCGCCGCGTTGCCGAGCAGCCCGATGGAGAGCGGGCGCCGGGCGTCGCGGGCCTCGACGGCCAGCTGGAGGGCGTGCTCCAGGCTGTCGGCCCTCACATCCAGGAAGCGGTGCTCGATCCGGCGCTCGATGGCGCGCGGGTCGCAGTCGATACAGATCGCGACGCCGTCGTTCATGGTGACGGCGAGCGGCTGGGCGCCGCCCATGCCGCCGAGCCCGGCGGTCAGGGTGATCGTCCCGGCGAGCGTCCCGCCGAACTTCTTCGCGGCGACGGCGGCGAACGTCTCGTACGTGCCCTGGAGGATGCCCTGCGTGCCGATGTAGATCCACGACCCGGCGGTCATCTGGCCGTACATGGTGAGCCCGAGGGCCTCCAGGCGGCGGAACTCCTCCCAGTTCGCCCAGTCCCCCACCAGATTGGAGTTGGCGATCAGGACGCGCGGCGCCCACTCGTGGGTCTGCATGACGCCGACCGGCCGCCCGGACTGGACGAGCATCGTCTCGTCCTGCTTGAGCGTGCGCAGCGTACGGACCATGGCGTCGAACGAGCGCCAGTCGCGGGCCGCCTTCCCGGTACCGCCGTAGACGACGAGCTTGTCGGGGTGCTCGGCGACCTCGGGGTCGAGGTTGTTCTGCAACATGCGCAGGGCGGCTTCCTGCTGCCATCCCAGGGCGCTCAGTTCGGTACCGCGCGGTGCCCGTACGGGGCGGGGTCCTGACATGGGGATGCCTCCTCGCGACTGTGATCTCTGTATTCACATCCTGGAGGTCTGAATACTTATAGTCAACAGGCGCGCGCCACGCCGCCGCCGGGCGGACCTTCCCCGTCACACATACCCGGGGGCCCGCGAGCAGACCCCCTGAGGGCCGTCCCGTGCGCGGCTCCGGCCACGGCCGCCCCCGCCGCGGTCTCCTCCGCGCGCCCGCTCACGCGCTCCCTTCGCACACCTGCTCGTACGCTCCCCTCGCACGCCCATGCGCACGCTCCCACGCGCTGGTCGTACGCCCCTATATACGCACCGGCGCATGTACCAAGCGAAAATGCCGGAACCTCCGCCCGCCGTAAATACGTTGCGTAGCCTCGGGGTCACAGCCGAACGCCATGCCGGGAGGGGAGTGCGTGTGCCCGGAATCGACGAGTGCCTGCTCGAAGTCATGAGGCTGCCCGGCGCCCGCGGCGCCGCGGTGGTCGACTGGACGAGCGGTCTCGCCCTCGGCACCATCGGCGACTCGCCCAACGGCGATCACGAGGCCACCGCCGCCGAGACGGCCGAGGTGGCGAGGATGGCGGCCGAGCAGCCCGCCTTCGCCCTCCTCCCGTCGCAGGACGGCCCCGAGCAGCCGTCGGGATCGCCGGGCACCCCGGTCGAGGACGTCATCATCACCACCCGCGCCGGGTACCACATCCTCCGGTTCGTCGAGACGGCGTTCGACAGCAGCGTCTTCCTCCATCTCTGGCTGGACCGTACGCAGGGCAACCTCGCCCTCGCCCGGATCCGGCTCGGCGAGATGGCCGAGCGGATGGTCCTGGCATGAGTCCCGGGGCGACCGCCTCCGGTGCCACAGCCCCCGCCGGCTCCGGGGAGGACACCGGACCGGGCACCGTGCTCTCCCCGATGCTCCAGCGCCTCGCCGCCGAACGGGCCACCGGCGCCCTGCTGCGCGATCGCGGCACGCTCTACCTCGCCGACGGCCAGGTGGTGCACGCCGAGAGCCCGGCCACCCCCGGTATCGACGTCCTGCTCACCACGGGCGGAACCCTGCGGCACGAGGGCTGGTGGGACGCGATCGCCCAGGCGGGGGCCGGGCGGCGGGTGGGCCGCTACCTCGTGGACAGCGGCCATGTGCCGGGCGGTGCACTGGAGTTGTGTCATCTGGGGGCGTTGTACGACGCCGCGTTCTTCGCGCTCTCCCCGACCGGGACCCCGGCCAGGTTCCGCTACGGGGTCTCCCACTGGATCGGCCCCGTCCGCCCCGTACCGGTGGCGGCGGTGCTGCGCGAGACGCTGCGGCGCCGGGAGCTGCTGGACCGGATCTGGCCCGACGCGGTGACCGACAGCGCCCCGCTGGCCCGGACGGCGCACCCCGTGGACACCCCGGTACCGCCCCGTCAGCGCCGGGTCCTGGACCTGGTCGACGGCGTGCGTACGGCCTCGGACATCGCGCGGGAGCTGGGCCGTTCGGCGTTCCACATCCTGGTCGGCCTGCGACGGCTCACGGCGGCCGGGCTGGTCGAGGCGGTCGGTCCGGCCGCGGCGACGGCCGGCCGCACGCCGGACCGGGTCACGCTGCCCGAGGTCACGGCAGACCCCGATGTCGCCCTGCTGCGCCAGCTCAGAGACGCATTGGAGGCCCTGTGATACGCGCGCTCAGACAGCGTGCCGGGAGGAGACAGCTGATGGTGCCCGAGGTCGACGTGCGCGATGTCCTCGCCGAACTTCAGCGATTACGGGCCCGGGTGCCCCTCCTCGCCGGTGCGCTTGCGGCCAGCACCGACGGCCTGGTCCTGGCCCATGACACCCCCGGGGTGGAGGCCGAAGGCGTCGCCGCGCTGACGGCCGCCGCCCTCGGCGTCGCGATCCGGATGACCGACGCCACCGGCCGGGGCGGCTTCCGTGAACTCCTGGTCCGCGGCGAGAACGGCTACATCGCCACGTACGCGGCCGGCTCCGCCGCCGTGCTCACGCTGCTGGCCGAGGACCGCATCAACGTCGGCCGGCTCCATCTGGAGGGCCGCCGGGCGGGCGTCCGTATCGGCGAACTCGTCGACGCCGCCCTCGCGCACTCCGCCCGCCCCGCACCCCCGACGACCCGCGCCCCGAGCGCGGGTACCGACCGGAGCGGCACGCTGCCGCAGCGCCCCACGTAGCGACGCCCCCGCCGAATCCACCGGGACGGCCCCTCACCAGACCTCACGAAACCCGTCGCACGACCCGTCGCGCGCCCCCGTCCCACGACCCGTCACACACCCCGTCGCACAGCCCGTCAGAGAAACCGGAACCGGTCGCCCCGACCGGCCAGGGAAAGGGAACGAGCACTCATGGCCAACACCCAAACGTCACTCCAGCAAGCGATGACGTCCATCGAGGGGGCCCTCGGTGTCGCACTCGTCGACTACACCAGCGGCATGGCCCTGGGCACCCTCGGCGGCAGCAAGGACTTCAATCTGGAGGTCGCGGCCGCGGGCAACACCGATGTCGTGCGCGCCAAGCTCCGCACCATGGAGCACCTGGGCATCAAGGACGAGATCGAGGACATACTGATCACCCTGGGCGGGCAGTACCACCTGATCCGGCTGCTCAAGGCAGGCGGCGGCAACGGCCTGTTCCTCTACCTGGTGCTGGACTCCGGCCGCGCCAACCTGGCGATGGCCCGCCACCAGCTGAGGCGCATCGAGGCGGACCTGGAGGTCTGACCCCGGCCGCCCGGCACCGGAGAGCTCAGCGGCGGCGCCGCGCCCCGCCCGGCGCGGCGTCCCCCGCCACCGGCCCCGTCGTCCGGTACCCCTTCACCCGCCTGCCCGCGGGCCGTCCGCGCTCCACCCAGTCGGTGCGCACCCAGTACAGGACGTCGTCCCGCTGCTCGCGCCGACCGATCCGTACGGCCTTGATCCAGAGACCGGCGCCCGCCCCGGCGAGCAGGAGACCCCCGGCCCCGGGCAGCACCAGCCCGGCGGCGAGTGCCGCCACGAACGCCCCGACCAGCCACCACCGGTGCCCGCGCCGCCAGTCGCGTACGGTCACGGCCCGGTCCTGGAGGAAGTCGGTGCGCCCGGCGCGGGTGGCGCCCCGGGCCAGTTCCGCGTACCGCCCGCCGCGCACCAGGGCGACGACGGCCGCGGTGACGAGGAACAACGCGGCCCCGGCCAGGAGACCGATGCGGCGCCCGGTGAGCCCCGGCAGGAGTGCCCCGACCGCGGCGGCCAGCAGTCCGGGCCACCACAGCGGTGCGGCTCCGGCCCGTACGATCACGGCCACCCGTGCCAGTGACTGCGCTCCGCGCCCCATGTCCGTACCCCTCTCCGCGCCTGACCGTGTGCTTCTGGGCGCGGAGATTAATGGCTGTAGATGAGTGACGTCTGAGAACCGGGGCGGGCCACGGGCGCGAGCAGGTCATGGGCACGCGGCCGGCCGCGAGCCGCTCCATGGCGGGCCGCTCCCCGGCGCTACTCCACGAACAGCCCGCGCGCCACGGCACGCGCGTCGAACTCCTCCAGGCGCGCCTGCGCCTCCGGCAGCCCGTCGCACATCGCCTCCAGCAGCACGCGCCCCAGCAGCATCGGCGCGCACACGGTGTCGAAGGCGAGCCCGGAGCCGACCGCCGCCGGAATCAGCAGATCGCTGTACCCGGCCACCGGGGCGAACGCCGAGTCCGCGACGGTCACCACGGTCAGCCCGCGCCCCTGGGCGTACGCGAGCGCGTCCACGACCTCCTTCGGGTGGCGCGGCAGCGCGAAGCACATCAGTGCGGAGGCCCCCGCCCGGCGGGCGGAGTCGATCCGGTCGTACAGCGTGCTGCCGCCCTCGTCGAGCACCCGGACGTCGGGGTGCACCTTGGCGGCGAAGTACCCGAAGCCGCGCGCCTGCGAGGACGCGGCCCGCAGCCCGAGCACGGGCAGGGGGCACGACCCGGCCAGCAGCTGTCCCGCCCGCTCCACGGGCCCGGGGTCGGCGAGCAGTTCGGACAGCTGGCGCAGGTTCTCGATCTCGGCCCGGACGGCCTGCTGGTACTCGTTGTACGTGTCCTCGGCGTCGGCCCGCTGCCCGTCGGCGGGCGCGACCTCGCGCAGGTGTCTGCGCAGCGCCGGATACCCGTCGAACCCGAGCGCGACCGCGAACCGGGTGACGGACGGCTGGCTCACTCCGGCCAGTTCGGCCAGTTCGACGCTGGAGAGGAAGGGCGCGTCGGCGGCCCGGCGCACCATGCAGTGCGCGATACGCCGTTGGGTGGGCGTGAGCCGGTGCCCCTCGAAGAGCCGCTGCAACCGTGCAGCGGGGCTGCTCCCGCTCATGGTGTCCCCTCCGGAGTCCGTCACCGACGCATCCATTCAGCCAGTCGGCGGGCTGCATGTCCATATACAGGCCGCCGGATCACCGGGCCGAGAGACCGTACAGGCCGCCGGATCACGGGCCGAGGAACCGTACAGGCCGCCGGATCACCGGGCCGAGGGGCTCCGGGCCGCGGACGGAACGCGGCGCGGTGCCCGGCATCCGGGCCCAACAGGGGGGCTAGCCCTACTGCGCAGGCCCCCTCCGGCTTCGTACCGTGAGGAGCATGGAAGCCCGTGACCACGAGCTCAAGAAGGAGCTCGACGCCACCCTCCAGGCCCGCGGCGAACTGGGGCCGGAGTACGAGTCCGCGCTCATCGACTCGTTCCTGGAGAAGGTCGAGCAGCGCCTCGACACCACGCTCGACCGTCAGGTGCGGCGCCAGCTGGCCGAGCGGCAGATGTCCACGGCCCGGGGTGCCCGCTCGCCCCGGGCCGCCGAGAACTTCGGCGAGCGCTTCGGTTTCGGGGTGATCTCGCTGATCCTGGCCATCCCGCTCTCCGCGATCGGCGTCGCCAACGCGGGCATCAAGGGGCTCGTCGTGGCCTGGCTCGGGATCGTCGGCGTGAACGCGGTCCACGCGGCGCGGGACGGCGGGCTGTTCCGGCAGGCCGACCGGCGGCCGAAGTCCGACTGGGACGACTGAGGCGGCTGCCCGGCCCGCACCTCAGGTGGACGGCTGTCCGGTCCGCAGGACATTCCGCACGACACGCAGGGGGCTGTGGCGGCTGTCCGGCCCCGGACACGCATATGTGCCCGCCCCGGACACGCATATGTCGCGGGGACCGCCGCACCCCCGGTTGCCCGGGGGGCGGGACGACGGCGGTCCCCGCGAGGGACGCGGTCCGGGTCAGGGCCGGGTGCCCGCGTCCTGGCGACGGTGGAGGTCCGGGAGCCGCTCCGTAATCCAATGTCGCCGTATGTGGTGCCGGCGGGTTTCCCTGCCGACACCCACCAATCTGCCGGAGTCGTGTTAAGCCGGTGCTGCGCGGACGTGACGCGCTCGTACCGTTTTCGCGAAGGCCCGGCCCACCTCGGCACGGCTTCGCGACTCCGTGCACCCGCGTCCCGGCTCCGCCTGTCCCCTCACGGCTCCGGTTCAGCCCGTCACGGCTTGGCGCCCGCGTCCTTCGCCAGGAACGCCAGCAGGTCCTGCCGGCTGACGACACCCTTCGGCTTGCCCTCGACCAGCACGATCGCCGCGTCCGCCCCGTCGGCGCCGCTGAGGGCGGCCATCAGGTCCTCGACCGGTTCACCGGAGCCGACCTGCGGCAGCGGGGCCGACATGTGCTTCTCCAGCGGGTCGGTGAGCGAGGCACGCTGGGTGAACAGCGCGTCCAGCAGCTGCCGTTCCACGACGGAGCCGATGACCTCGGCGGCCATCACGTCCGGGTGTCCGGCGCCCGGCTTCACGATCGGCATCTGGGAGACGCCGTACTCGCGCAGCACGTCGATGGCCTCGCCGACCGTCTCCTCCGGGTGCATGTGGACGAGGGTCGGCAGCGGGCCGTCCTTGTGGTCCAGGACCGCGCCGACGCGGGCGGAGGGGCCCGTGTCGTCGAGGAAGCCGTAGTCGGCCATCCACTCGTCGTTGAAGATCTTGCTCAGGTAACCGCGGCCGCTGTCGGGCAGCAGGACCACGACGACGTCGTCCGGGCCCAGCCTCCGCGCGACCTCCAGCGCCGCCACGACCGCCATGCCGCAGGAGCCGCCGACCAGCAGGCCCTCCTCCTTGGCGAGGCGACGGGTCATCTGGAAGGAGTCCTTGTCGGACACCGCGACGATCTCGTCGGTGACGGTGCGGTCGTACGCCGTCGGCCAGAAGTCCTCGCCGACGCCCTCGACCAGGTACGGGCGTCCGGAACCGCCGGAGTAGACCGAGCCCTCCGGGTCCGCGCCGATGACCTTCACGGCGCCGTCGCTGATCTCCTTGAGATAGCGGCCGGTGCCGGTGATCGTGCCGCCGGTGCCGACGCCCGTGACGAAGTGGGTGATCTTCCCCTCCGTCTGCGTCCACAGCTCGGGACCGGTGGTCTCGTAGTGCGAGCGCGGGTTGTTGGGGTTGGAGTACTGGTCGGGCTTCCAGGCTCCCGGCGTCTCGCGGACCAGACGGTCGGAGACGTTGTAGTACGAGTCCGGGTGCTCGGGGTCAACGGCCGTGGGGCAGACGACGACCTCCGCGCCGTACGCCCGCAGCACGTTGATCTTGTCCGTGGACACCTTGTCCGGGCAGACGAAGATGCACTTGTACCCCTTCTGCTGCGCGACGATGGCGAGGCCGACGCCGGTGTTGCCACTGGTCGGCTCGACGATCGTGCCGCCGGGCCGCAGCTCCCCGCTCGCCTCGGCCGCCTCGATCATGCGCAGCGCGATGCGGTCCTTCACGGACCCGCCGGGATTGAAGTACTCGACCTTCGCCAGGACCGTCGCCTGGATACCTGCCGTGACGTTGCGCAGCCTCACCAGCGGGGTGTTGCCGACAAGACTGATCATCGAATCGTGGAATTGCACCGTGTACTCCGGGATCTCCGAGATGGTGCGGCCCAGAGTATGCGTACGGGGGCGAGATTGGGTGAAGCGATTGGACGCCGCCCTCCACGGGGCAGGTAGGTACGTGGACGGCTGTACGGCGAGGAGGAGGTGGACCGGACTGTGTCGAGAGCAAGAGTGGCACGGCGCATCGCGGCGGGTGCGGCCTACGGCGGCGGCGGCATCGGGCTGATCGGCGCCGCGGCCGTGGGCGTGATGCTGGCCGAGGTGCAGCTCGCCAAACGGCAGGTCGGCGGCGGTACGGCACCGGTTCCGCCGAGCGCGGACGGGCGGTACGGGGTGGCGTTCGCCGGGCCTTCGGACCCGTTGCGGTTCGGGCTGCTCGGTGATTCGACGGCGGCCGGGCAGGGGGTGCGCCGGGCCGGGCAGACCCCGGGGGCGCTGCTCGCCTCGGGGCTGGCCGCGGTGGCCGAGCGTCCGGTGGATCTGCGGAACGTGGCACTGCCGGGGGCGAGGTCCGACGATCTGGAGCGGCAGGTCTCGCTGCTGCTGGCCGACCCGGCCCGTACGCCGGACGTCTGCGTGATCATGATCGGGGCGAACGACGTCACCCACCGGATGCCCGCCACCCAGTCGGTGCGGTGTCTGACCACCGCCGTGCGCAGGCTGCGGACGGCGGGCGCGGAGGTGGTGGTCGGGACCTGTCCGGACCTGGGCACGATCGAGCCGGTCTACCAGCCGCTGCGCTGGCTGGCCCGGCGGGTGAGCCGGCAGCTGGCCGCCGCGCAGACCATCGGCTCGGTGGAACAGGGCGGGCGCACGGTGTCGCTGGGCGACCTGCTGGGCCCGGAGTTCGAGGCGAACCCGCGGGAGCTGTTCGGCCCGGACAACTACCACCCCTCGGCTGAGGGGTACGCGACCGCGGCCATGGCGGTCCTGCCCACCCTGTGCGCGGTGCTGGGGCTGTGGCCGGAGACCGATCACCTCGACGGGTCGCGGCGCGAGGACATGCTGCCGGTGGCCAAGGCGGCCTCCCAGGCGGCCATGGAGGCCGGTACGGAGGTCACGGGGGCGCGGGCTCCCTGGGCCCTCCTCAAGCACCGCAGGCGGCGGCGTCTGCCCGCGGCCACGGAACCGCACCCGCACCCGGACACCGCGCACCGGCACGCGTAGCCGCGCGGGACGGGGGCGGCCGCACGCGGAGCGCCGTCCCCGACGGGCCGGCGGAGCGCCGCCACCGAGGGGCCTGAGCGAGCGCTTAGAAAAGAGTCCCGCATCACATGGCCTGCCGGGTGACCTCGGCGATACGTCCGGGTAACTTCCAAGACAGTTCCGCCAGTCCGCACAGTCAGCCAGCCTTCCAGCCCTCATGGAGCCGCGTGATGCCCCAAGCCGTGATCGTCTCTGCCGCCCGTTCGCCGATCGGCCGGGCCTTCAAGGGGTCCCTGAAGGACCTGCGCGCGGACGACCTGACCGCGACCATCATCCGGACCGCGCTGGCCAAGGTTCCCGAGCTGGACCCGAGGGACATCGACGACCTGATGCTCGGCTGCGGTCTCCCCGGCGGCGAGCAGGGCAACAACCTGGGCCGCATCATCGCCGTACAGATGGGGATGGACCACCTTCCCGGCTGTACGGTCACCCGCTACTGCTCGTCCTCGCTCCAGACCAGCCGCATGGCGCTGCACGCCATCAAGGCGGGCGAGGGCGACGTCTTCATCTCGGCGGGTGTCGAGATGGTGTCCCGCTTCGTGAAGGGCAACTCCGACAGCCTGCCGGACACGCACAACCCGTTCTTCGCCGACGCCGAGGCCCGCACGGCCGCCCGCGCCGAGGAGTCCGGTGCGAGCTGGCAGGACCCGCGCGAGGAGGGCCTCGTCCCGGACGCGTACATCGCGATGGGGCAGACCGCGGAGAACCTGGCCCGGATCAAGGGCGTCACGCGCCAGGACATGGACGAGTTCGGCGTGCGGTCGCAGAACCTCGCCGAGGAGGCCATCAAGAACGGCTTCTGGCAGCGCGAGATCACCCCGGTCACCACCCCGGACGGCACGGTCGTCTCCCGGGACGACGGGCCGCGTGCGGGCGTCACCCTGGAGGGCGTGCAGGGCCTGAAGCCGGTCTTCCGCCCCGACGGCCTGGTCACCGCGGCCAACTGCTGCCCGCTCAACGACGGCGCCGCCGCCCTCGTGATCATGTCCGACACCAAGGCGCGCGAGCTGGGCCTGACCCCGCTGGCCCGGATCGTGTCGACCGGCGTCTCCGGCCTGTCCCCCGAGATCATGGGCTACGGCCCGGTCGAGGCCAGCAAGCAGGCGCTGAAGCGTGCCGGACTGACCATCGACGACATCGACCTGGCCGAGATCAACGAGGCCTTCGCCGCCCAGGTCATCCCGTCCTACCGGGACCTCGGCCTGCCGCTGGACAAGGTCAACGTCAACGGCGGGGCCATCGCGGTCGGCCACCCGTTCGGCATGACCGGCGCCCGGATCACCGGCACGCTGATCAACAGCCTCCAGTTCCACGACAAGCAGTTCGGCCTGGAGACCATGTGCGTGGGCGGCGGCCAGGGAATGGCCATGGTCATCGAGCGGCTGAGCTGAGCCGCAGCGGAGGGTAGGGGTCGCCCGAGGTACGAGGGCGGCACCTGCCCGCAGCGCAGGCGAAGCGAACGCGACCCACAACAGCGAGCGGCTGAGCCGAGCCCTTCTCTCTCCCTCGGAAGCGGGCCGTTGAACCGGGCCGAGCCCCGACCGTGACCGAATCTCCCCCAGGATGTGATCTGCGTCCCGGGGGAGAGTCATTTACGCAGGTCACAGCCGTTATGGGGTTAAACCCCAGGCCCAAAGACCTGTCCATTTCGTGACGTAATGCACTGACAGCACGCGCGGGTACGGGCCAAGCTGATGTAGGAAGTCGGGGGATCGATTGAAACCGGGAGTAGTCAGTGAGCGCCATGTCATTTGCCCTGTTGCTGACCACCGCCGCTGCCACGGCCGTCGGCGCCGCTGCCCTGCACGCCGCTCACGGGCTGCGCAAGCAGGTCGCGGCCCTGCGTACGGAGCTGGCCGAGGGCCGGATACAGAACGCGTCCGTGCCACCGCAGAGCCGCAGCACCCTCACTCCGGCCGAGGAGATACGCGCGGCCGTCACCGAAGCGCTCGCCGAGGAGCGGGAGCGGGAGCTGGCCGAGGCGCGGGCCTTCTGGGCCGCGCAGGAAGCCCGTGACGCCGCCGACGCCCCGTCCCTGCTGGGCGGTCTGAACGCGCTCGGTGACGATTCCCCGTTCTTCTTCCCCCGCCAGACGGACTTCGCCGGCCTCGACGCGATGGACCTGGAGGCCACCGAGGCGCTGGAGGAGCTGGCGTCGCTGAGCGAGCGGACCTCGGCCGAGCACGAGTACGAGCACGAGCCCGCCGAACTCATCGATCTGCCCGAGATCGCCGAGTACGCGGAGTTCGCCGAGGACTCCCCCGAGCTGGCCGCCGCACGCCGCCGCCACCCCTCGCACCCCGACTTCGTCCCCGTACAGACACCCGTGGTCACCGACCACGAGCGGACCGTGAGCCGTCTTGAGGAGCTGGCCGACACGGCCACGGAGCTCACCGACGTACGCCCCGGCCCGCTCGGCACGCTCGATGTGTACGTCTTCGCCGACGGCACCACGCTCTGTATGACCCCGGGCCACCGCGAGACGGCGGAACGTCTCGCCGACGCACTGCGGGCGGGCCGGCGGCCGGTGCTGCTGGGCGGCTCCGGTGTCTCCGGCGCCTACGCGCTGACGTTCTCCTGCGGTGAGGACAACGTCTACATCCTCGCCGACCGCGTCATCGCCTCGTTCTAGCCGCTCCGCGGTACGCCCCCCACGGGCGCGGGTCTCCCTCTACGCGAAAGCCCGCGCCGCCGCCCGTTCCACGAATTGCACGGCCTCGTCCAGCTCCACGGACGGGGCCGTTACCAGTGCCACGGCCAGATCGCGTCCCGCGACGGTGAGTTGGTCGCCGACGACGAACATCCCGGCGTCCGGCACGAGGTGCGGCTCCCGGTCGGGGTGCTCGATGCGCTGGGCCCGTACAGCCAGTTCCCTGGCCGCGGCCAGCGCCTCGGCGGCCGCGCCGCGCTGGAGCCGGCTCTGCGGGGCGGCCCGCAGACGGTCGGCGAATCGGTCCACGGCGGTGATCAGAGGCGTCGTATCGAGCACCCGCCCGACCCTACGCGCCCGCGCAGGACGGTTGCCAACGGGCGGACGCTCGGGCGCGGTGCCGGGAAGGACCGGCACCGCGCACCGCGCCCACGGGTACGGCCAGGGACGGGCCGCCCGCACGCTCCTGCGGGCGTACGGCGTCTCGGAGGCCCGGCAGAACCCGACCGGAGAGGGAAAACGGAACGGCCCGCAGGCGATGAGCCTGCGGGCCGTTCCGTTGCGCGGGTCGTGGTGCGGGCCGTCGTACCGGCCCTCCGCGTCCCCTGCGGTCAGTCGTCCCCGTTGAGGATGGAGAGCAGACGCAGCATCTCCAGGTAGATCCACACCAGGGTCATGGTGAGGCCGAAGGCCGCCAGCCAGGACTCCTCGCGCGGTGCGCCGAACGCGACGCCGTCCTCGACCTGCTTGAAGTCCAGGGCCAGGAAGCACGCGCCGAGGATGATGCCGATGACACCGAAGAGGATGCCGAGGCCGCCGCTGCGGAAGCCGAGGCCCTCGCCGCCGCCGAACACGGAGAACAGCAGGTTGACCATCATCAGGAGCACGAAGCCCATGGCTGCGGCCATCACGAAGCCGTAGAACCGGCGGGTGACACGGATCCAGCGCATCTTGTACGCGATGAGCACACCGGCGAAGACACACATGGTGCCCATCACCGCCTGCATCACCGTGCCGGGGCCGATGTAGGTGCTCACGGCGCTGGAGATCACACCGAGGAAGACACCCTCGAACGCGGCGTACGCGAGGATCAGCGCCGGGACCGGCTTGCGCTTGAAGGACTGGACGAGCGACAGGACGAACGCCACCAGGGCGGCGCCGATCGCGATGCCGTAGGACTTGCCGAGGTTCGCCTCGTCGACCGGCAGCAGCGCCCAGGAGAGCGCGGCGGTGAGCACGACGGTGCCCAGCGTCATCGCCGTACGGGTGACGACGTCATCGATCGTCATCGCGCCGGAGCGCGCGGGCGCCTGCGGGGCGCCGTACTGGACGTCCTGCTGCGCGTAGGGGTTCGTCGCGTACGGGTTGGCGGCGGTGCCCTGTGCGTACGGACTGGTTCCCGTCGCGGGGGCCCCGGCCTGCGGCGCCGCGTTGAAGCCTGCGGAACCGTTGTCGCGGCTGAACCCCCGTCGCGAGAAGACCGGGTTGCTGCTCCTCATTGCTCTCCTCCATGGCCACACTGCATGGCCTCGCGACAAGAGTAATGGGTGGGCAAAGGAATCACCCTAGTGCCAAAGGAGGATCTTTATGAAAGTTGATCGCTGAAGTATTCTCCGGGTCGACCGACGCGTTCCCCCGGGTCGACCGACGCGCCCACCGACAGCGGTGATGGTGCCCGGAGCCGGACTCGAACCGGACCCACCGGGACTCCTGACCTGGGCGTTCGCCCCCGACCTGGGATGCAATCCCGATTTCGAACCGGTTCGAGGGGGCTCCGAGCCGGTTCGAGGAGGTGCCGTGTTCCCGCGGGAACACGGCGGGCTCACTCGCCGTGGGCGTCTTCGGCCATCTCGTTGAGCCGCGCCAGGACCTGCTTCTGAACCCGCGGTGGCAGGCTTTCCAGGATCGTCATCACGGCTGCGGCCCGCGGGTCCGACAGGTCCGGTGCCCGGCCGCCGGCGGCTTCGGCAGCCGGGTCCGGGGTCGGCTTACCGCCCTGCTCTACCCGATTGATGCTGCCCTGCGCCCATCGCAACGCCTGCTCCAGCTTGCGGAGAGTCAGGGGGGCGCCGGACGTCTCGCCCTTCCGCACAGCGCGCAGCGTCTCGTAGGAGATGCCGGCAGTGGTGGCAACTTCCTTCCACGCCATTCCCAGCTGCAGGCGCCGGGCGTTCATCTCACCATCGAGCGGCGATAGCTGCTCTGGCATGGACAACGCCTTTCGTGACGACGGCGGCACGCCTCCGTCCGGGCGACCGAACGCAGATTAGCGCAGATCAAGCCAGTTGGTTAGGGCGGCCTGACCGTCAAGAGCGACGTTCCAGACATGCAGACCAACACAGCTCTGTTGCTTTCTGTGTTCTGTCTGCCCTAATCTGCGCAGCATGGCACAAACGAACGCAGGGGCATTGCGGCAGCAGCGCCTACGACTGGGGATGACGCTGGAAGACGTTGTGGCCAAGTGCGCCGAGGAAGGCGTCAAGGTTCACAACTCACAGCTCAGCCGCATCGAGCGCGGCAAGGCACAGCCTCGCCCGCGTCTGCGAGCCGGTCTGGCCCGAGTCCTGGGCCTGGACGCCTTGGGGTTCGACGCGCAAGAGAGCGGGGCGGGGTCATGAGCCAGAACTACACCGTGGCCGAGGCGGCCGAATATCTGCGCTGCAGGCCGCACTTCCTTGAGGAGAACCTCAAGAAGCTGCCGCACCAGCGGATGGGGCGGGCGATCAGCTTCGACGAGTCGGAACTTGAGGCGATCAAGGACATGTTCCGTGTCCGGCCCAAGCGCGCGCAGACCTCCGCCACCACGGCCCCGGCCTCGCTCACGCTCGCGAGCATCCGGCCCTCCAAGCAGACCCAGAGGACCGGCTGACCGCCGCACATACGTCGGGGCCGCCCGGACCGGGCCTGGTCCATGGGCGACCCCTCAACCGGCACACCTCAACCCAACGAATCGAGGTAACCGTGTCCACCGAGACTATCGGCGCCACTCCCCAGCCCGCACCGGTGCCCGCGTGGCAGTCCGGCCTGCGGCTGGCGATGAACGCCACCTGGAAGGCCATCGGCGTCCCGTCGGCAGCCGCCGGGCCGTTCCACGCTGGCCAGACGAGCTGGGGCCGCACCGGCGACTACGTCGGCGAGGTCCACTACCTGCTGCTCGCTCCGCTCCTGGAGATCGCCGCCGCGTACGACGTCCCGGTCGCCGAGACCCCGGCCGCCGGCGGCGGCACCACCTACAAGGTGGTCGCCCCGGTCGACGGCGTCACCGTCACCATCTGGACCACCAACCCGGCCGACGCCCCCGCCCCGGCCCCGGCGGTGTCCGAGTGACGGTCTGGCTGCTCGACGGCGTCGAGATCGATCTGACCCGCACACAGATTGACGTGGACGGCGGCCGCTGGGACTGGACCGGCACCAGCACCGAGACCGGTGAGCCGCTGATGTGGTGCGGCGACGACGCCCCCCTGCCGCTGTCCGAGGTGTACGCGACGTACGGCCCGCTCATCCCCGCCCCCGCCCCGATCACCCACGCCGACCGCTACGCCGCGTATGCCGCGTGCCCGGCCGAGACCACCGCCAAGGAGAAGAGGACGCAGCCGTCGTTCGCCGCTCTCCTAGGCGGTCTGTCCAGGAGGACGGCATGACGACCCGCACGAAGATCCTCGACGCGATCCTGGGCGTGCTGCCCGGCGCCCGTCCGGACGCCCGCATCACCGTGGAGCAGCCGCAGCAGGGCGGCCGCGGCACCTGGACCGGCATGGCCGCTGCCTTCGCCGACCGGATCGCCGACGCCATCGAGGAGGGGAAGGACACCCGGCCGGGCGAGTCCACCCCGACGGTGTCGGTCCGCGACGTCCGTACGACTGTTCTTGTCGCCCTGTCCCGGGCCCTGCGCGAGCAGCCCACCGGAGCCCGGGTCCTCGGAGGGCTGGAGGAGCTCGGCGAGGCCGTCGTCAGCGCGGACCTCGGCGAGATCGCGGCGTGGACGGACGCACTCGCCAGCCTGGCGCACATCGATGACGCCCTCGGCTCCGCGGCCGCGCAGCCGCTGGTGGTGTACCGGGCCGAGCACGAGACGATCCGGCTCGGCACGTACGCCGCCGAGGGTGCCGCCCGTGCGCATGCCGAGTCCGTGCTGTCCTCGGAGTACGGACCGGATCGCACGGTGATGTACGACTGGATCGGCGACGAGGACGACGCCGAGGCGCCGCGGGAGCTCGTCGCTCAGGTCGACGGCGGCGACGAGCAGTACACGGGGTACATCGTCGTCCCGGTCCCGGTGGCCGCCCGTTTCGACCCTGCTGCCCACGCCGATGGCGAGGCCTACTGATGGCGGCCGCCGGAGCCGCCGCGCCGAAGAAGCGGGCGACCAAGGAGCAGCAGGCGTGGAACGCCGGGATGCGCGGCATGCCGGCGCCCGGCCGGTCGGTCGAGGTCCCCGGGGCATGCACGACGCCCCGGTGCGGTGCGAAGGCCGACAGCCTGGACGAGGACGACGCGGGCCTGGCCGGGTGGACCCGGGCCGGTGTGTACGGGTCGCGTGAGCCGGACCGGGTGTGGTGCAGCGGCCTGTGCGCCACGTACGGGATCGCCCTCGCCGAGCTGCGCCTGACGGCGAAGGCCCGCCGCACGGCGGCCGCCGTGCGGGAGCGGGGGCAGGCCGATGCCTGACTGGCTGCCCGTCCCGCGGTGGCTGTCCGCCGCGCTCGGCCCCGCCCGACGAGCCACGCCGCCCGCGCCCGGACGTGACACGGAGACCCGCCTGTACGTGGCCTGTCACCGGCCGTCGTGCGGCCACCTGGAGTGGCCGCACGACGTCACCGGCGAGGGCCTGGTCTGTACCCACTGCCGCAAGCTCAACGCCCCTGCGTCATGAGCGGGTCGACCCGGCCGTGCGAGGACCTCGACTCCGGCCACGGCCTGGTCTACACCCGCCGGTACCTCACCGGCTGGAAATGCGACCGGCACACCCCCAGCGCCTGGCGCGGCCGGCCCGAGCCCCCGCCGGGACCCGGCTGGCCCGCCGGGGCCTACCTCAACCACCCCGACCGCAACCCGAACACGAACCTGCCCGTAGAGGAGCCGCCGTCATGACGACCGCCGCCCGCCCCACCCCGGCCCTGATGCCGTCCCGGCGCCCGGCCGCCCGCCCCGACACCCCGACTGTGGGGGCACCCCCGAGGCCCTCGGCTCGCCGGGAGCCGTGGCAGCAGGCGATCCTCGCCAGTTCCCTCCCGGCGAACTTCCGCTTCGTGGCCGTTGCTTTGTCGACTCACGCCGACGGTACGGGCCACATCGCCCAGCAGCCCCGCGTCATCGGGCTTGTCCACAACACCGGGATCAACGCCCGGCAGGTCGCCGTCGCCCTCGCCGCCCTGCGCGACCGCGGATTCCTCCGCCTGTCTCCGCCCGACGGCCGCTATGACACCGCCGACCTGATCCTCACCATGCCGCGGGGCGCGGCCGCCCGCGCCCGCCGCGCCCAGACCGCCACGGCCAGGAGCTCCGCCGATGCCTGAGAAGAAGATCCAGCACTGGACCGAGTCGCTGTTCGACTCCGTGTACGCGCTGTACGAGACGGCCCGCGAGTACCAGACCGCCCATCGTGCTGCCCAAGTGGCCGTGCAGACGGTGGATGTCGACCGCCGCAAGCTCCACGAGGGGCGCGTCGCCCTGCGAGGGCTGCGTGGCCGTGCCGATGCCGACTACTACCGGACGCGGCGCACGTCCCCCCACGAGAAGGCCGTGTTCGGCCTCTACGGCCTCTACAGCCGGTCGGAATCGGAGCTGCGTCATCGGTACGACGAGGCGGCCCACCTCTTCGCGTCGGGCGCGGCCTGGGCGGTCGGGGCGGTCCAGGGCGGCGAGACCCCGGACGTGGTCGAGTTCAACACCGATGAGGCCAGCGCCCCGACGCGCCATCAGCTGAGCATCACCGGCCTGGGCCGCTATGCCGGGGCCGGGGAGCTCACGGCCGCGTACGACCAGTGGTACGCGCACATGTGTGCGGCGGAGTACGCCGAGGACCTGGCGGGCCGGGACTACGTCAGCGACCACGAGGCCGGACAGATGCACGACGCCATCGGCTCCGCCCTGGGCCTGGCTGACAGCGCGTTCGCTTACGGCCTCCTTGCTCAGCGCGCCGTCTCCTTCGTGCTCCTGGAGCCGCGCCGCGCCCGGCAGAGCGAGCTCGCCGCCGCCCGGGCCGCCGCGCAATCCGCCCAGCTCAGCAACTGACCAACCCCGTATCCAGGAGACCCGTTGACCGCCGCCGTCGCGTACGCAGCAGCACCCGCTGCTGCTGTGCCATGCCCGGAGACGCCCCGCGCGTCGACCGGTGCACGGCCGCGCACCGGCGGCGGTTTTCGTGTCTGCGTCCCCCTGCGCCTGGTTGTAGGCGGTCAGTACGGCGATGCCGCCCTGAGCGTCTACATCAAGATCGCAGCTCTGGGCATGCGCCCTGAAGGATGCCGCGCCCGCGTGAAGACGCTCGCCGAGTACCTGTCCCTGTCCAAGACCCAGGTGGAGCGCGCACTCACGCAGCTGACCGCTACCGGCACCGACGGCATCGCCGAGGTCGTCACGGAGCGGAAGACGTCGCGGGATGGGGAGGGAGAGTCCGCGCTGCGCAGCGTGCGGCCGGTGGACACGGACGAAGAGCTGTTCGTGTGGCTGCCCGCCCGCGCCGCGACGTCGCTCCCGCCCCGCCAGCTCCGCCTGTACGCGGTCATCAGCTACGCCCAGATCCGCCGCATGCCGCTGTCCCTCGCCGAGCTCCGCGCCGTCGTACGCCACCAGTACGGCGACAGCGCCGGTGAACCGCTCGGCGAGCGGCAGGTGATGCGGCTCCTCGACGGCCTGGAGGACACCGGCTGGATCACCATTCACCGCCGCCAGGGGCCGCGCGGCCGCCACGCCTACGAGGCCCACCAGCGTCCCCTGCACCCCGTCCTGGACGACGCCACCGACGAGCCGACCGCGCCCCCGGCCGCGGCTGCGCCCGCTCCGGCGACCCCTGACATACATGACGGATCGGCTCCCCGCACAGCTGACGGTTCCCCGTCTAGGGAAGACCACAGGACTGACCGACCCGGACGAAAAGACAAGGTGGGTGGGGGGATCCGCCGGAGGCGAAACACCGGTAGTTACGGACCCACCCCTGTGGATAACTCGGCTGGGGGCACGTTCCGGGGTGCGCCTTCAGACGAAAAGCGCAGCAACACCAGCGCGGCCGGACCGTACCGCGGGCCGGGACTGCAGCTGTCGCCCCGGGTGTGGCAGGTCCTCGAGCCCGTACGAACCGAGCTCCCCGCAATCAACACGTACGTGCTGCGCCGGATCGGCCGGGAGATCGGCCGCCAGCTGTCCGCCGGGGTCGGCTCCGAGCGGCTGACCGCCCGGCTGACCGCCCGGTGGGCGTCCACCGAGGCCCCGCGCGGCGGCGACGTCGGCCGGTGGGTCCTCGGCGCGGGCCTGCCCCGCCACGGATGCCGCCTGCCGTCCTGCGAGTCCGGCACCACCTGGTCCACCGGCGACCGCTGCCACCTGTGCGCCGACATCGCCGCCGAGGCCGAGCGCCTGGCCGCCGAGGAGACCCGGGCGCAGCAGCCCGTCGCGGCCGAGGCCCCGCCCGAACCGCCGGCCCCGACGCGACCGCCGACGACATGGCTTCCGTGGCCACCCCCGCCACCCGATCCCGGGCCGGAGCCGACCGGCACCGAGCGGGAGCAGCTGCGCGCGGCCGCCACCCCGGCCGCCGTCCGCCAGGCGCTCGCCGAGCTCGGCGCACCGGCCGCGATCCGGCTCTACGGCAGGGCCCTGGTCCTGCCCCACCTCACTGACCCCGAGCACGACGGAGGAACCCCGGCATGAAGCCCGCCAGCCACCACATCGCCACCTGCCGCAGCTGTCGCGCCCCGATCTGCTGGGCCCTCACCACCGCCCACGGAAAGCGGCAGCCGGTCGACGCCGAGCCGACCGACGAGGGGAACCTCGCGGTCACTCAGGGCGCCGACGGGCTGCTGTACGTCCGCAGCATCACGGCGGCCCGCCCCGACGTCCGCCCCGGTGAGTGGCGGGCGATGCCGCACCACGCCACGTGCACGGCACCGCCGCCCCGGCGCAGCAGCCGTACTGCTCAACGGTCCACGACGAGCGTGAGGCCGGTCCCGTGGCAGCGCTGACGGCCGAGGAAACCGCGGCTCTGGAGCGCGCCGAGGCCGGCCGGGAGGAGTGGCCCGACGGTACGTACGCCGGGACCCGCGCCCCGGCCGGGGCCGGGCAGCCGGACCCGGACGCCACCGACCACGTCCAGGAGCTCATCGAGGCGCTGGCGGGCTGGCGGGTCGGCACCCGCTCCACCCTCCCCGACCGCGCCGCGAACCCCCTGCCGCCGTCTCAGCTGATCACCGAAAAGAGGACGCCGTGATCTCCGCCCGCCTCCGGTACACCGCCCTGTCCCTCCTCGCCCTGGCCGCGCTCGTCACCGGCCTGGCCCAGCTGCTGGACCACGCCTGGCCCGGTGCAGTTCTCGGCCTGGCCCTCACCGCCGAACTCCTCCTCGGGTGCCGGCGGATCCGGCGCACCGCCGAACACCACCAGGACGAGCAGCGCCGCGAGCTCGAGGCCCTGCGCGCCGAGCCCCGGGCCGTTCCTGCCGAGCACTGCGGTGCCCAGCCGCCGGAGGTCTTCACCTGGCTCCACCCGGGCCAGTACAGCGAGTGCGTGCTGCGCCCCGGCCACCTCGGCAGCCACGCGGACGAGCACGGGACGCGCTGGTGGTGGATCGACACCGAACTCCCGCCCCGCGCCCGGGCGCAGCAGCGGTGAGCCTCGCCCTGGTCATCCGCTGCGACGTCTCGCACGGTCCGTACGGCACCTGCGGGATGTACCTGCCGACCGGCACCACCGACAAGACCGAGGCGTACGCCGTCGCCGAGCGGGCCGGGTAAAGCACCGGCCCGGACCGCTGCCCCGGCCACACCTACCGCCCCCGCACCACCGGCCGCACCGTGCGCCGGCTCCGGCCCGTCACCGAGGAGACCCCGACACCATGACCACACCATTCGCCCGCGGGTTCCGCCTTCACCTGCCCCACGGCCCGGCCCTCGACGGCGCCGAGCTCCCCAATGGCCGGGCGTTCGTCATGGACGACCCGGTGTGGGGGCTCGGCAGCACCGCCCGCACCGTTGACCTCCTCCAGGCCGGATACCCCGGTGCACGTATCGAGTGGCCGGACGACGGCCCGGCCGAGCACTGCGGACACCAGAAGCCGCCGTTCAGTGAGCACGCGCAGCGCACCGAGTGCGTCCTGCGCCCCGGCCACTCCGGCAGCCACGCCGACGGGCTGGGGGACCGCTGGTGGCCGGGCGACGGCGAGCCGACGGGGGGCAACGGTGCCTGATGTTCGGCGCTGCACCGTGTGCGGCCGGCCCCTGACCGACGCCGCGTCCCGACGGCGCGGCACCGGCCCGGTCTGCGAACGCAAGACCCGCGCCGCGCCCCGGCCTCGGCCGGCCTCCTGGACCCTGCCCGCGGACCTGCTGCGCCCCGTCGCCGACGTCCCTACCGGCCCCTATCTCTGATCCCACCGCACCATCGGAGTACGACCATGGACACCACGTGCGAGGTCTGCCACGGCCACGCCCCCGCCGACCACTACCTGTGCCCGGCCTGCCAGCACACTGCCCTCGTGTGGCTCCGGGAGCTCCCTCACCAGGTGACGCTGCTCCGCACGATGCTGCAGCCGGAGAACGGGCCCGCCCGCCGCGGCGGCGTCGGCCGCGCCCACGCCCCGCTCCCCGTACGCCTCGAGGTCCTGGACCTGATCGGCCCCGGCCACGCCCACGTCGTGTACGACCCGCACGGCGACCAGACCGGTGGCGTGCCCGTCGGCGCCTTCCTCACCGGGTGGGCCCACTACATCGCGTGCGACGTCCCCGCCGTCCACCGCGACGAGCACGGCACCGTCCAGATCCTGCAGTCCCGGGCAGCGACCGCGTGGCCGCGCACCGGCACCGGTCTGACCGCATGGCGCACGTGGCACGAGCGCTACCTCCCCTACGTCGCCACCCGCCCCTACGCTGCCCACTTCCACAACGAACTTGAGGGCCTGGTCCACCGGCTTCGTCGGCTCAACCACACCAAGCCGGTCGTCCGGGCCAAGAACGCGCCGTGCCCGAAGTGCGCCGGCTGGTCGCTGGTGGAACACGAGGACCAGCTCCACATCAGCTGCACCCTGTGCCCGGCCCGGCTCACCCCCGAGCAGTACGACGCCCACCGCGCCACCGTCATGCCCCAGCTCGCCGCCCTCGCCCTCCGCATGGCCGTCCCGCTCCGCAAGGAGGCTGCCTGACCCGCATGCCGCTGCGCCCCGTCCACGACCTGGGGCGGGGCGCAGCAGCATGCGGTGAACCGTAAGGACATAGAACACCTGTTCGGATCATGATCGGGGGAACCTGCCGTCAACCTGATCAGGAGCGACCGTGAGCACCTGGACCATCCACGAGGGCGACGCCCTCACCATCCTGCCGACGCTGACTGAACCGGTCGACGCGGTGATCTGCGACCCGCCGTACAACAGCGGCGGCCGCACCAACGCCGAGCGGCGCGCCCAGGGCGCCCGCGACAAGTACGTCAACGGCGACGCCCAGCACTCCCTCCCCGACTTCGACGGCGACACCCGCGACCAGCGCGGGTACACCTACTGGCTCGGCCAGATCCTCGCCGCCTCGTACACCCGCACCAGACCCGGCGGCAGCCTCCTGGTGTTCACCGACTGGGCGCAGCTCCCGGCGACCAGCGACGCGCTGCAGGCCGGCGGCTACACCTGGCGCGGGATCATTCCGTGGCGAAAGCCGATCAGCCGCCCGACGCCGAACGGGTTTCGCCGCGAGTGCGAGTACGTCCTGTGGGGCAGCCGCGGTGACCCGCTCCGCCACGCCCCGACGATCTACCTTCCCGGCTGGCTCGAGGGCTCCCAGCCCCGGGGCAAGGTCCGCGTCCACATCACTCAGAAACCGGAATCGATCATGAGGCAGCTGGTCCAGATCGCCCCCGTCGGCGGCCTGATCCTGGACCCGTTCACCGGGTCCGGCACGACCGGCGCCGCCGCACTCGCCGCGGGCCGCCGGTTCGTCGGCATCGAGCAGGCCCCCGCCTATGCCGCGGCCGCCCGGGACCGCCTCGCCGCAGCCTGACCGCCATACGCTTCCGTACAGCACTGTGCCCCCTGCTCAACTCCCATGAGCAGGGGGCACAGCCGCGTCTGGGTCACTCGCTGCCGGGGGGCGTGAGGTCGTTGCGCCTGCCCTGAGTCATGCCCTGCTGCCGCTCGGCCCAATAGGCGTCGAACCATTCGACGTCGTACTCGGGGCGGCTGCTGCCCGCGCGGAAGACCGGGGCGGGCCACCCCTCGGCCGGGGTGGTCGCCAGCCGGTGAATGAGGGTGCGGCTGCGGCCGACGCGTTCGGCCAGTTTCGGGATGGTCATGGTCCCCTTCTCCTGCTCTGGCCCCTTGGGAGGTTCGGGCATGGGTCATCCTCTCCAAGAAGTGTGGACATTGTCCACACTTCTCGCTACGGTCGCACTCGTCAACGCAACAGCCCCGGCCGGAGTAGCCGCTCCGGCCGGGGCCAGCCACCCGCCTGACTCACCAGGAGGACGACCATGCGCGATCGTAGCCGCGCCACCGCCACACTGACAGCGCCGCCCAACGAAGCCGACGAGGCGCTGCAGCGTGCCCGGACCGCGATGACCGCCGAGACCCGCGCCCTGATGGACGGCATCGGCCGCGCCCTGCGCGAGGTCAACCCGACGCTCCTGATGCGGGAGGTCACCCGCCTCGCGTACGCAGGCCGCGCCGCCGCCGACCTCCACGGCTTCGGCACCCCGCGCGCCACCGCCGCCACCCGCCTCCTCCTGCGCCACATGCCCCACATCGACGGCCCGGAGACCACCGCACCGATCACCCGCGCCGATTACGGCATGCGCCTCAGTACCAAGGCCCGCGCCTGATGGCAGCCGAGAAGATCCCGGGGATCAGCCCGGCGGCCGCCGCCCGCGCCTACACGGCCGGTCAGGCCGCCGCCCGCCAGGGCCGCCGCCCCTCCACCCCGGAGACCCGCACTGATCTCGGCAACGCCCGCACCCAGGGCAACGCCGGCGCTTCCGCCCGCTGATGATCCGCCCGGCCGGGCGCCACCGTGCGCCCGGCCTCCCCCTCGGGAGACCTCCGTGCCCCGCCCCCAACTCACCACCGCGCAGCGCCGCCTCGCCGGTACCGTCGCCGCCGGAGCCGTCCTGATCGCCGCGATCGGCTTCGCCGGCTCCTACACCGCCGTACGCCAGCTCGCCGAACAGAAGCGCTTCGGCGACTTCGCCATGGCCTTCCCGGTCGGCATCGACATCGGCATCGTCGTGCTGCTCGCCCTGGACCTCCTCCTCGCCTGGCTCCGCATGCCGTACCCGCTGCTGCGCCACACTGCGTGGCTCCTCACCGCGGCGACCATCGCGTTCAACGGCGCGGCCGCCTGGCCCGACCCGGTCGGCACTGCCATGCACGCCGTGATCCCGGTCCTGTTCGTCGTCGTGGTCGAGGCCGCGCGCAACGCCGTCGGCCGGATCGCCGACATCACCGCAGACAAGCACATGGACGGTGTCCGCCTCACCCGCTGGCTCCTCTCGCCCATCCCGACGTTCCGGCTGTGGCGGCGGATGAAGCTGTGGGAGCTCCGCAGTTACGACCAGGTGATCCGCCTGGAGCAGCAGCGGCTCGCTTACCGGGCGCGGCTGCGGGCCGATCACGGGTGGCTGTGGCGGTGGAACGCTCCGGTCGAGGACAGGCTGCAGCTGCGCCTCGCCCGCTACGGCCGGCCCCTGCCCGCAACCGAAGCCGTTCCGGCGGCTGCGCCGGTGCAGCCACCCGAAGCCGAAGCCGACTTCGACGAGACCGAAGCCGTAGCCGTAGCCCTGGCCCTGGCCCTGGCCGCGGCTGCGCTCGCCCTTCCGGCAGCACCGCCCCCGCCCAACGCCGTACCCACCGGGGCCCGGCTTCTTCCCGTCGTCTGCCGTCAGAGCGTCCGCCCGCAGCTCACCGAACCCGCCCCCGCGGCTGCACAACCGGCTGCGGCTGCACCCGCAGCCGTGGACCCGGAGCGCTGGACGGAGCAGGTACTCGCCTGGGCACCGCCACCCTCGCTGGTGCTGGACCTCGCCCCCATGCAGCCACCCTTGCCCGAGGTCACCGCGACTGCGCAGCCGCAGCCGATCCGGCCCGCATCCGTACGCCCCTCGGACGAGGCACTGATCGAGCGGGCCGTGAAACTCGCCGCCACCGGCCGCCTGTCCGGGCGACGACTGCAGCGGGAGCTCGGCATCGGCCAGCGCCGCGCCCCCCGCATCCTCGCCGCAGCCGAAGCCCGCATCCGCGCAGCCGCAGCCGACACCGCGCAGCCGTTGGCGACCGCATCCGCAGCCGCATCCGGAGCCCACCCGTGACCACACGCAAGCCCATCGGTCCGACGCGGATCATCGCGGATCCGCCTCCACCGGCCAGCCCCAGAAGGGACCATGACGGGATGACACCCCGCCGTACGGACCGACCCGCCCGGCAGACGCTGCCCGGCATCGCCCGTATCCGTATCACCGCCGACGAAGCCACCACGGCCGCCGTCGTCGAGGCGCTCCGCCGCGAGTTCACGATCACCGAGCCGAGTGGCCGGTACGGCGGAGGCGTCTACCTCGACGCAGACATCGGCAACTTCGCACCCGACGACGAGGAGAAATCATGACCAGGACACCGACCACCCTGCCCCACGACCCCTACGCCCAAGCCGTCATGGCCGCCCTGGAAGCCGAAGGCCTTCTCGACGCCGCAGAGTCCTGGACCGCGTACGACTGCGACAACGGCGAGGTCATGATGATGGAGGTCGTGATCACCCTCGACGAGGACCGCGCCCGCGCAGCCGGGTGGACCCACGGCCTTGTCCTGTCCTGGAACCACGCCGAGGGCGGCTGGGAATGGGGGCCGCAGGGGTCTGGCGGCTCCCGCGACTACGTCCTCGACCTCATCAAGGGCACCCTGACCCCCGGCCCTGACGACATCGTCCGCGCCGTGCAGCTCCTCCTGGACGACGCGCCGGTGGCCGACCGGCTGCCCATCGCCGGGACGGCGCGGCCGCCCGCGCAGACCATCACCCCGGTCCTCCAGGCCGTCCTGGACAAGGACGGCGTGGACGAGGAGCTGGCCCGGGCCCTGTCCGCCTACGCCTGACAGACTGGCCCGGCACACCGGGCAGCGCCCGGCCAGATGCCCCCGCCGGCCCGTACCGGCGGGGGCGTCGCCACGCCGGTGTTCAGATGCTGTTGAGGATCTGAGTACGCCGGTCCTGGTACTCCACGTCCGTGATCGCCCCAGCCGCGCGCAGCTGGTCCAGCGTCGCGAGCCGACTCCCGACATCCTGCTGCGCCCCTGCCGCTGGCACCGGGGCTGCCGCGGGCGCGGCCCCGGCGGCGATGTGGGACCGCAGCCGGTCGGCGAGGGCCTTCCCGTCAGCCTTCGGGATCTGCTTGATCTCGGCCTTGTTGCCCGAGGTGAATACGCTCAGCGAGCCGGACAGCATCCCGCCCGACCACTGCACCGAGCTGATCTTGCTGTACGGGAAGTCCTCCACCTGCTGACTCATCACCCCGTGCTTCAGGAAGATCAGCCGCATGCTGGTCATCGCCAGCAACCCGTTGCCCTTCCCGTAGATGCCCGTGGCGAGCATCTCCACCGTCTCGCCCTCCCACAGGACCTCGGGCAGCCGCTGAATCTCCCGCTTCGAACCGAACGTCGAACTCAGCTTCTCCGCCGCCGCGTCGATGTCCGGACGTACGTTGAATGACGCCATTTCCTCATCCCCTCCCAGTTGTGAGCGGATCGTACCGACAGCGCAACACTCGTCCCGCCTGCTCCCGGAATCCCACCCCCAATCCCGGGCCACAACAACGCCGCTGGACAAGATCGGGAAGTAGCGCAACACTGCTGTCACCACCACACGTGTGCCACCAGCCCCTGACCATCACCGGCAGGGGCTTTCGTACGCCCGGACGAAGGGACGTGCCGTGGACATCGAACACCTCACCGCCGCCCAGGCCGCCGAGCACGCCAACCGCGCCCGGCAGGCCCTCAGCGCCGGAGCAGCCCACATCACCCCCACCACGATCCGCTCCTGGGTCCACCGCGGGCACCTCACCGCCACTGGCCTCGCCGCCGACAACCGATCACGCACCTACCGCCTCGCCGACGTCGCCGCCGCCGAACTGGTCACCCGGAAGCGCGCCCTACGCCACGTCGCAGCACCGGCCCCCACCACTACCGACGGGGAGAACATCGCGTGACCGTGATCGTTGGGCTCGTCCACAAGGGCCGCGTCCACCTCGGCGCTGACTCCGCCGGCATCTCCGGCCTACAGCTCACTGTCCGCCGCGACCCCAAAGTGTTCCGCAACGGTCCGTACGTCCTCGGCTTCACCACCAGCTTCCGCATGGGCCAGCTGCTCCGCTTCGCCTTCGAGCCGCCACACCCCACCGGCGACCTCGACCGGTTCATGGTCACCACCTGGACTGACGCCCTGCGCACCTGCCTCAAGGACGGCGGCTGGGCCCGCAGAGACAGCGAGCAGGAACAGGCCGGTGACTTCCTCGTCGGCGTCGCCGGTCGCCTGTTCACCATCCACAGCGACTACCAGGTAGGCGAACCAGCCGACGACTACGCCGCCGTCGGCTGCGGAGACGAACTCGCGCTCGGCGCCCTCCACGCCACCGCCAGCCTCGACCTGTCGCCACGCCACCGCCTCACCGCCGCCCTCGCAGCAGCCGACCACCACAGCGCCGGAGTTGCCGGGCCCTACATCTACGCCAGCACCAGGAAGGACCGCCAGTGACCACCACCGCTCAGAAGGTCATCGCATACCGCAGGGAGCTCCTGGAAGGAGGTCTCGCCCCCGAGCTGGTGGACGACCTGGTCAAGGACGCCGCCAGCACCCTCGTCATGAGCGGCGGCCTGGTCGTCATGCGCACCGGGACCGCCCAGCAGCCGCGCAACGAAAGCCTCACCGACCAGCACGCCAACCCCCGCCTCGCAGGCACCGACTGACGTGGCCGGCCGCGAGGACCTCACCGCCTACGACTACCGCAAGGCCCGCGCCGCCTTCCTCACCACCTCCGACATCTGCCACATCTGCGGCCACCCCGCCGCCGACGTCGTCGACCACGTCACCCCCGTCGCCGCCGGAGCCGACCCCCGCGACCAGGACAACTGGGCACCCGCACACGGCGTCAACCGGTGCCCCACCTGCGGACGCAACTGCAACGGCGAGAAGGGCAGCACCACCATCGCGCCCCGCCTGCTCACCTCACGCGACTGGTACGCCGGACCCTGACCCGCGAGAGGATGACCCCATGGACGATGCCGAGCGCCAACGCCGCAACGACGCCATCTACGCCCGCAGTCAGAGCAGGAGCCACACGCGCTGGCTGGAGAAGAAGGTCATCGAGATGTCCAGGCAACGGCTCAGGGAGACGGTCACCCGGCTCCAGGCAGAGCAGGAGGCCAGCTGATGGACGACCTCCTGCAGTTCCTCCGCGCTCGGCTTGACGAAGACGAGCAGGCGGCCCGCGCGGCCACATGGGACGAGTGGGACAGCGCCCACTGGACCGCGCACCACCGCGCCCAGTACGACGGCCGCTGGGTCATCGTGGACCACGCCGAAGAGGGCGTCACCGAACTGACACCGCACGCAGCCGACGACGCAGGGGTGGCCCAGCACATCGCCCGCCACGATCCGGCCCGCGTCCTGCGCGAGGTCGAGGCCAAGCGGCGGCGCCTCACCCGCCACGTACCGGAGCGGCGCCGCCTGACCCTGCTGGACGTGAACGGTAGCGCCACGTCGTTCGGCTTCTACGTGTGCACATCCTGCACGCCGAACCGCACGATCGAGCACGGTCAAGAGGTCGTTGAGTGGCCGTGCCCCGACGTGCTTGACGACGCCCTGCCGTACGCCGACCACCCCGACTACCGCCCGGACTGGCGGCCCTGACCCCCACCCCCCTACGAGGAGGCACCCCCATGGAGCGCCACGCCAGCATCGCCATGTCCGGGACCCAGGGCACCATCCGTCTGGACGGGCAGGACATCAGCAGCTGCGTGCAGCGCCTCACCCTCACCGGGGACGTGCGCACCGGCACGCACCTCGAGCTGGGCCTGGTCCTTGAGGAGGTCCAGCACGACGGGCAGACGCAGGTGTACCTGCCAGCGCGTACCGCCGAGCTGCTCACCGCGCTGGGCTGGACACCGCCCGCCGACTCCGACCCGACGGCCGCCGACCTGCACCCCTTGCCCAAACTGCAGCACGACGACGGGCACACGGTCATCGACCAGGCGACCATCGTGAGCGAGCCGGTCCAGGTGCTGCCGGAGCAGGCCTACGCGGACCTGGTGCGCTGGGCCTCGCGCTACTTCCCGCCGCAGTGATCCGAGCAGGCTGAACCCAACCTGATCAGCTGGGCTTCGGCTCGGAGCGGCCGGGATTTTTAGGAATCGGGTCCTCCCCAGCCCCGCGCCCAGCTTTTATTTTTCTCTCCCCGGGCTGACCAGGGCATATGCGGTTCCTGCGACGCGGCCGCGAACGGGGGCGCACCGTGGCAACCCGGTCATTCCAACCTGGCGCGGCCGGAGAGCACACGGCCCGTACGGTCGCCGCCGAGCGCGAGGCCCGCGGCTGGGAGCAGCGCGAGCTCGCCGAGCGGCTCACCCAGGCGGGCCGGCCGATGTCCCAGCCGATCGTGAGCCGGATCGAGTCCGGCACCCGCCGCATCGACGTGGACGACCTCGTCGCCCTGGCCGCTGTGCTCAGCATGAGCCCCGCCGCGCTGCTGCCGGCAGCGGACGCCGACGAGACCGCCGCGCCCCGGCGACGGCGACGCAACGAACCCGGCCCGGTGGAGGTCGCCCTGTCCGACGACATCGACAACCTGGGCGACTTGATCGGGATGGAGCCGACGCACGCCGCCGTCGCCCACCGCCTGGCCCGCCAGATGGACGGCCACCACCCCGTCCCCTGCGACGAGTGCGGCGCGTCGGTGTACGTACCGAACGACGCGAAGATCCTCCCCAACCTGGCGCGGGAGCTCCGGGCCACGGTGGCGGCGCTGGTGGAGGGGCGTGCCGTGGATGACGACGACGATGACGACCTCGGCGACCTCGGAGGAATCTGAGACGTGGGCGCCGCCGCCGGAGTTCGCCCAGCAGTGCCTTGACCTGTACGGGCTGACCTGTCCGCCCCGTTGGGGCACGCCGCGGCGTCCGGAGCGCGACTCGCTCGGCCCGGCCGCGTGGCGCGTGATGGAGAAGCTCGGGTTCCCGCCGATGCCGTGGCAGCGCTACGTCCTGGACGTCGCGCTGGAGATCGACCCGGCCACCGGGGTGTTCGCCCACCGGGAGGTCGGGCTGTCGGTCCCGAGGCAGCAGGGCAAGACGCAGCAGATCCTCGGGCTGATGGTCCACCGCATGGCGGCCGGTCAGCGGCAGAACATCGTCTACGCCGCACAGAACCGGATCATGGCGCGGACCCGGTGGGAGGACGAGTTCCTCGCCACGATCGAGGCGTCCCCCCTCGGCAAGCGGATCAGCTCCCGTAAGGCCAACGGCAGCGAAGCGATCATCTGGAAGCGGACCCGGTCACGGCTCGGGATCACGGCGAACACCGAGAAGGCGGGCCACGGCCCGGCCCTGGACCTGGGCGTGATCGACGAGGCGTTCGCCGCCGAGGACGACCGCCTCGAGCAGGCTTTCAGCCCGGCGATGCTGACTCGTCTCAAGGCGCAGTTGTGGTGGGCGTCAGCCGGCGGGACGGAGCGGTCGGTGTGGCTGAACGGGAAGAGGAAGACCGGCCGCGCTCTGATCGAGGCGTTGTGGTCCGAGGGGCTGCAGCCGCGTACCGCGTACTTCGAGTGGTTCGCTCCAGAGGAGATGGACCGGGCGGATCCGGCGACGTGGCGGGCCTGCCTGCCCGCGCTCGGCTACACGGTGAGCGAGGACATCATCGCCGCCGAGCTCGAGAAGATGGCGGCCGATCCCGGCGCCTTCGACCGGGCGTACCTGAACCGCACCCGCAAGGCGGCGCCGCCCGTCGACCCGAACGTGCCCAAGAAGATGTGGGCCGGGCTGACGGACACCGCGTCGCAGGCGAGCGCGGACATGGCGTTCAGCATCGACGTGTCGCAGGACCGGGCGTACGCGTCCATCGGCATGGCGTCGGTACGCGCCGACGGCCTGGTGCACCTGGAGGTCCTGGACCGCCGGGCCGGAACCGCCTGGGTGGTCCCCGCGATCACGCGCCTGGCCGGGCTGTGGAACCCGCTCGTCGTCGCGGTGGCCGGGTCCGGGTCCCCGGCCGCGTCGCTGATCGACGACCTGCAGACCGCAGGCATCAAGGTGCCCAAGGACAAGGACAAGCCGCACCGCGGACACCTCGTCGTCCTGCGCGCCGGAGACACCTCGGAGGCATGCGGGCAGATCGCCGACGCAATGAACCAGAACACGGCCCGGCACCTGGATCAGACGCCGCTGACCGCGTCGGTCAACGGCGCCCGCTCCCGACGGGTCGGAGACGCCTGGACCATCGACCGCACCAACAGCCTCACCGACGCCGCCCCGTTCGCTGCGGTGACCTGGGCCCGGTGGGCGCTGCTCGCCAAGGGGCCGGCAGTCCTGGACGACTACGACGTCCTCGATTCGATCTACTGAGAAGGGGGGCTGTGGTGCGCGAGCAGATGACGACCTGGCTCGACATGCTGGGCCTGGTGCTCATCGCCGCCGGCGCGGCCGCGGGCCTGCACCCGCTGATCGGCTGGGCCTCGCTCGCCGCCGGCGGTGCGGTCGTCCTGGCCGGTTCGGCGTACGCCGCCCGCCAGACCGCCGCCGCCCGCAAGAGCGGCGGTGGTGAGGCGTGAGCCTGTTCTCCCGCAGGGGCGCGACGCAGAGCGCCGACCAGCTGATCCCGTCCCGCCCTGTACAGCGGGCAGGCGGGGTGAGCGTCACCCCGGACACCGCGCTGCGCAACTCGGCGGTTTGGGCGTGCCTGCGCCTGCGCGCCAACTTGATCAGCACCATGCCGGTGGACCTGTACCGCAGGGTCAACGGCATCCAGGTGGAGGTCCCGAAACCGCCGGTGCTGATCAACCCGGGCGGGGAACGCGTCGACATCGTCGAGTGGCTTTACTCCAGCCAGTTCGACCTGGACCGCTCCGGCAACTCGGTCGGGATCATCACGGCTGTCGACGGCCTCGGGTACCCCGCGCGGATCGAGCTGGTGCCGATCGCCGAGGTCACGGTCAAGGTGAGAAAGGGGGAGCTGTACAAGTACCGCATCGGCTCCGAGGACTTCGACCCGGCGAAGATCTGGCACGAGAAGCAGTACACGATGAGCGGGCTGCACGTCGGCCTCAGCCCGGTGGCGTTCGCCGCCTGGTCCATCGGCGAGTACCTGTCCATCCAGCAGTTCGCGCTGGACTGGTTCTCCAACGGCGCTGTCCCCTCAGCCCACTTGAAGAACACCGCGAAGACCATCGCCCCGGGCGAGGCCGACGAGACGAAGCGCCGGTTCAAGGCCGCGACGGCGAACCAGGATCTGTTCGTCACCGGGCAGGACTGGGAATACAAGATGATCCAGGCCGAGGCCGCCGGGCAGGACTGGATCGAGGGCAAGCGGTACGGCATCAGCGACGTGGCCCGGTTCTTCGACGTCCCCGGCGACGTGATCGACGCCGCCATGTCCGGCAGCTCCGTCACCTACGCCTCGATCACCCAGCGGAACCTGCAGCTGCTCATCATGCACCTGGGCCCGGCGATCATCCGCCGGGAGAACGCCCTGTCCAGGCTGACCAGCCGCCCCCGCTTCGTGAAGCTCAACTCGGATGCACTGCTGCGCATGGACCCGACGGCCCGCGCCGCAATGCTCCGAACCCAGATCGAGTCCCGCCAGCTCGCCCCGTCAGAGGCCCGCGAGCTGGAGGAGCGCGCCCCGTTCACCGAGTCTCAGCTCGCCGAGTTCGACCGGCTGTTCGGCAAGGGCACCAGCCCCACCCCGACAGCGCCCCCCGTACCCGCGACCCCAGGAGCGACCCCATGAGCACGATGACCGCCCTGCGCGCGCAGGCCGCCGCCGCGCGGTCCGCCGCAGCCGACACCGGCGCGTCCGGAGCACCGTCCACCATGCTGCCCCGCGACCGGCCCGAGTCCCCCGAGGTCCGCTTCCGCTCCTCGCTCCGTGCGAAGAAAGTGCTACGCGACGAGCAGGAGTGGTTCGAGGTCTCCGGCTATGCCAGCGCCTTCGAGCAGGGCTACGAGATGTACGACTTCTACGGGCCGTACACCGAGGTCGTCTCCCACGGTGCGGCCGACGCCACGCTGGCCGCCGACCCCGAGGTGGTGTTCCGCTTCAATCACTCGGGCACCCCCATGGCGGGTACGCGGAACCAGCGCCTGCAGCTGTGGGCGGACGACTCCGGCCTCGGGCAGCGGGCGTGGCTGAACCCGAAGCGGGCGGACGTGCAGCTGCTCGTCCAGGCCCTCGAGGACGACGACGTACGCGAGCAGTCGTTCATGTTCCGAATCACCTCGGGCCAGTGGTCCCCGGACTACACCGAGTACCGCATCAACGCCTTCGACCTGGACCGCGGCGACGTTGGCCCCGTGACGTACGGGGCCAACCCGCACACCAGCGTCAGCGCCCGGGCCGGGGACTTTCTCGCATCAATCCCGAACCTGCCGCCGCTCATGGCCCGCGAGGCGCTCGCCCGCCTCACACAGCGGACCGATATCGGAGCACCCCCGGCCCTTCCCACTCCGGCCCCCACTCCGGCCCCCGCGCCGGCCCCGGCGGCACCGCCCGCGCAGCAGGGCCGATCCATCACGATGCTGCGCACTCAGCTCCTGGTCGATGCCGACGAGGGCTGACCGGCCCCTCTGAACCACACCGACGGCACGCTCTCCGGCAGATCGCCCGGAGGCGGGACCGCACCGTGCCCGGCAGATCGCCCGGACCGATGGTCGCGCCGCACCCACCACCACCCGATCTACCGGAAGGGCACCACCATGCCTGGAACCATCGACGACCTGATCGCCTCGATCGAGGTCGAGCGCGAGGCCGCGCTCAAGCGCAGCAAGAAGTGCGGCGCCGAGATCAAGCTCATCCTGGACAAGGCCTCGCAGGACGGCCGCTCCTCGCTCACCACGGAGGAGGACGAGCGGGTCGGCGAGCTGTTCGCCGCCCGCGACCAGTCCCGCAACGACGTGACCGGCATCGAGAACAAGCTGGCCAACGCCAACAAGATCAAGACCGAAGAGATGGAGCGGCAGGCCGAGGCGAAGAAGCAGACGCCGACCGAGGCCCGACGCCCCTCCTATGACCAGGTCGCCCGCGTCGGCCAGGAGGAGCGCACCTACCGCAAGGACCAGGACCCCAATGGCAAGGGCTTCCTGATGGACGTCTCCCGTCAGTACCTCTACCAGGACGTGGAGGCGTCCTCCCGTCTCTCCCGGCACATGCAGGAGGAGCGTGTCGAGCGGGCCGAGTACCTGCAGCGCGCGACCGGCACGGGCGCGTTCTCCGGGCTGACCGTGCCTCAGTACCTCACCGACCTGTACGCGCCGAAGACCGCGAACCTGAGGCCGTTCGCGGACATCTGCAACCCGCACCAGCTGCCCGCCGACGGCATGTCCGTGAACATCTCCCGGATCACGACTGGGTCGTCCGCAGACAACCAGGCCTCCGAGAACGCCAACGTGTCCGAGACCGACATGGACGACACGCTGCTCACGGTCCCGATCAAAACAGCGGCCGGACAGCAGACCGTCAGCCGCCAGGCGATCGACCGCGGAACCGGCATCGAGGACGTCACCCTGCAAGACCTGTTCAACCGGGTCAACACCGTCCTCGACAACACGCTCATCAACGAGGCCACGACCGGACTGTCCGCCATCGCACAGGCGACGTCGTACACCGACGCCACCCCGACCGGCGCCGAGCTCTACCCGAAGATCCTCGGCGCGGCCGCCGGGGTGGAGGCGGCGCTCCTTGCGATGGGCCGCCCGTCCCACGCGGTGATGAGCTCGCGCCGCTGGTACTGGCTGTCGTCTCAGATGTCATCGGTCTGGCCGATGATCAACTGGAGCAACTTGCCGGTGCAGGCGGCCGGTACGGCCAACGCGCAGTCGTCGTACGCGTCGGGGCCGCGCGGTGTGCTGCCGTGCGGACTCGAGGTCGTCGTCGACAACAACATCGCGACGAACCTGGGGGCCGGCACGAACGAGGACGAGATGTTCGTGGTCCCGCAGGACGAGTGCCACCTGTGGGAGGACGGCGAGGCCCCGCTGTTCATCCGCGCCGAACAGGCCAAGGCCGCGTCCCTCGGTGTGCTGCTGGTCGCCTACAAGTACTACGCCTACACCTTCGGCCGGTACGCGAACGGCATGCAGAAGATCGGCGGCACCGGGCTGGCCGCGCCCACCTTCTGATCCCCGCAGCAGGCAGGCCCGCACGCCACGACTCCGGCGCGCGGGCCTGCCTGCTCGGGCTGCCCCGAGGAGGCACAGCATGGCCGTACAGACCGCGTTCGGCGGAGACCGCTACCCCAACAGCGCCCGCCTCTCCGAGGCTCAGGTAGGCAACGGCATATCGACGCACACCGTGGACCGCGGCGCGACGACCGACCGCCCGGCGCTGCTCACCATCACCACCACGGTGGGCGAGACCCCGACCTGCACGTACCAGATCGAGGGCAGCGCCGACGGTTCGACGTGGTGGCCGGCCGCCTACGCCGACCTCGCCACTCCTGAAGCGCCGAGCGTCGCACCGTTCGACATCACCGCGGCCGGCACCGCCCACCGGATCCTGCGCCCCGGGCACCCCTGGCGCTACCTGCGCGTGACCTACAGCGCGAACACCGCGGTGACCAACACCGCCGACATCGTCATCTTCTGAGAGGACAGCACCGGTGAGCACACGAGAAAAGAACATGGTGGCCGCGCTGCGGCGCGAGCGCGCCGCATACGTGGCCCAGGGCAAGGACGACCGAGTGGAACAGGTCGACGACCAGCTGCGCCGCCTCGGGGTCACCGCCGAGCCAGACCAGGACGACGGCCCGCAGGACCGCACCCCGGCCGACCCCGCCCAGCAGACCGCCGACCAGAACCCCGGAACCAGCACGACCGCCGGCGACGACAGCGCCCCGCCCTCCGAGGCCGGGACCGCGGCCGCCGACGACACCGCGGCGGCCACGCCCCCGACGACTACGAAGAAGACCGGGGCCGCGCGCCGCACCGCCGCGAAGGAGTAGCGGCGTGGCCGAGGACTACGCGTCGATCGCGACGCTTCGTCTCATGCTCAAGACGCAGGACTCCGATCCCCGGGACGATCTGCTGCAGCGGGCGTTGGCCTCGGCCAGCCGGTCCATCGACAAGAGCACCGGGCGCCGGTTCTGGCTGGACCCGGTCCCGGTTGCCCGCACCTATCGGACGGCCGGGCGCACCGTGCCCGAGGACGACGGGGAGGTCCTCCTGGTCGACGACATCGGGAGTACCGACGGCCTGGTGGTGGAGGTCGGCTCGGGCACGTCCTGGTCGCCGCTCGCTGCGGGCAGGGTGGAGACGATCCCGGAGAACGCGCTCCTCGACGGACGTCCTGTGACCGGGCTGCTGCTCGTCGGTGACTGCTGGACGTCGCGCCAGGCCCGGGTCACCACGCGGTTCGGGTGGCCGGCCATCCCGGATGACATCGAGCAGGCCACGCTCATCCAGGCCAACCGGCTCCAACGCCGCAAGGACAGCCCGGAGGGCGTGACCGGGTCCGCCGAGTGGGGCGTCGTCCGGCTGTCTCGCCGCGACCCGGACGTCTGGAACCTCATCGAGCAGTACGTGCTGCCCGGCTTCGGATAGGAGCACCACCCATGCAGATGTCCGCCGTACGCGCGGCGGTCGCCGAGGCCGCCTCCGCCGTGGTGCTGCCCGTCGCCGCCAAGCTCACCTGCACCGGATACACCCCGGACGCGGTGACCGAACCCCACTTCTTCACCGGCGAGTACAGCGTGGAGTTCGACCGGACGATGCGCCGCGGCCTCGACTCCGCCGAGCTCACATGCCGCGTCCTCGTCGGCCTGGCCGACGACGAGGCAGCCCAACGGATCCTGGACGGTCTGCTCTCCGGGTCCGGCCCGGCCTCCCTCAAGCAGGCGATCGAGGCCGCCCGCGGCG
Organism: Streptomyces sp. NBC_01237; assembly: GCF_035917275.1. NCBI lineage: Bacteria > Bacillati > Actinomycetota > Actinomycetes > Kitasatosporales > Streptomycetaceae > Streptomyces > Streptomyces sp. NBC_01237. The sequence continues at coordinate 3,465,345 of NZ_CP108508.1, forward strand.
GACCCGGGCATGCCGCGCTCGGCGGTGCGGCCGACGACCTGCAGGTGATGCGGGTCCAGGGCTACCGCTGGTACGAGCACCAGGGCGCCCAGTACATCGGCGCCGAACTCATCCTCAAGATCATCGGAAAGGGGGACTGACCCGTGCCCAAGTTCGTGCTCCTGGACACCCGACTGTTCGCCCCCGGCGCCGACCTCAGCGGTGCCAGCAACAAGGTCGAACTCAGCAGCGAGATCGAAGACAAAGACGTCACCAACTACCGCAGCCAGGGCTGGAAGGAAGTGATCGGCGGGCTCGGATCAGCCGAGATCGCCGGTGAAGGGCAGTGGGAAGCGGGCGACCCGTCGAAGGTCGACGACGCCAGCTGGTCCGAGCTCGGCGGCACCGGCCCCTACACGGTCTGCCCCACCGACTCCGTCGTGGGCGCCCTGGCCTACCTCGTGTACGGGCTGCGCACCGACTACAAGGTGGGCGACGCCGTCGGCGAGGTCGCCCCGTGGTCGGGCACCGTCAAGAGCTCCTGGCCGCTGGTGCGGGGGCAGATCGCCCATCCGCCCGGCATCGCCCGCGCCGCGACCGGCGCAGGGACGGCGCTCAACCTAGGCACGGTGCCCGCGGGGAAACGGCTGTACGCCGCACTCCACGTTCTGTCCGCCGCCGGAACCACCCCGTCGATCACGGCCCGCATCGAGTCGGACGACAGCGTCGGATTCGGCACCCCCGTCACCCGCGCCGCGTTCGCCGCGGCCACCGCCCCCGGCGGGCAGATCGCCCGCACTGACGGGCTGGCCATCACGGACACCCATTACCGCGTCGCCTGGGACATCACCGGGACGACGCCCAGCTTCATGTTCGCTGTCTCTCTCGGAATCAGGTGACCTCGTGGCAAAGATGGTTCTGCTGGCGGCCTTCGTCAGCATCAGCGGAAACGACCTCAGCAGCTACGCACGCAAAGCGGAGGTGACGGTCGAGGTCGAGGACAAAGACATCACCACCTACGCCTCCCTCGGGTGGAAAGAGGTGATCGGCGGCCTCAAGTCGGGGGAGTTGAACTTGGAGCTGCTCCAGGACGTGGCCGCAACGAAGATCGACTCGATCATGTGGCCCCTGCTCGGGACGGTGGTTCCTTTCGTGGTCCGCCTGGACAGCGCCCCCAAGGGGGCCTCCAATCCGGAGTGGACGGGCAGCATCCTGGTCAACGGGTGGAACCCCATCGAGGGGTCCGTGGGTGACGAGGCGTCCGTGTCGGTCGGCTACCCGACGTCGGGGGCCGTGGTCCGCGCGGTCGCCTGATGGCCGCCGGCGGCCCCCCGTTCGACCTCCAGGTCACCGCCGAAGGCTTGGACTCTCTCGTCCGGGCTATCCGCCGCGAGGAGGACGGCAAGGCGCTGCGCAAGGACCTCGCGAAGAACATGCGTGACGCGCTGAGGCCCGGCGCGGCCCTGGCCAAGTCGGGAATCATGGCTATGCCCTCAGCAGGCACCGGCATGGGCGCGGGGCTGCGGGCCGGGATCGCCAAGAAGATCCGGCCCGAGGTCAAGCTCGGCGGCAGGTGGACCGGCGCCCGTGTGAAGGCGTTCAAGACGCCAGGGCTGCGCGGCTTCGCGAACGCTCCGAAGCGCACGAACCGGAGGTCCGGCGGGTGGCGGACCCTCACCTACGGCCGCGAACCGTGGCGCACCCAGACGGGCAAGCGGCTGTGGTTCGACGAGCCCTTTCAGAACGACTCCGCGGCCTACATGGCCGCGGTCCATGAAGCGATGGAAGACATGGCCCGGCGCCTGGCGGCGCGCGGCCGATAGGAGAAACCCATGTTCCTGGTCCTGCACCGCGAGGGCGAGTCCGAGCCGACCCGCTGGCGCTACGAACCCAAGAAGCTCATGTCCGTGGAGAGGGAGGACATCGAGCGCCGCACCGGCAGGCACTTCGCCCAGTTCACCCAGGACGTCCTCCAGGGCAACAGCCTCTGCCGCCGCGCGCTGCTGTTCACCTACCTGCGGCGCGACCACCCCAAGACCCGGTTCGAGGACGTCGACTTCGGGTGGGACGAGCTGACGCTGGAGTACTCCCGGCAGGAGTACGCGACCATGCGCGAGAGCATCCTCGGCTCCCTGCACGGCGACGAGCTGGCGATGGCCCTGCAGCAGATCGACCGGGACGCGGCCGACGCCTACGACGACATCGAGGCCACGGGAAAAGTCCAGCTGCCGATCGCAGGCTGACGCAACTCGGCAACGCCGCCCACCTCCTGAAGATCAGGCCGTGGGAGTGGGAGCTGATGACCGTGGAGCAGACCGACGCGGCCCTGGACTGGCTGGACCAGTACGAGAAGGCCGTCGAAGACGCATGACCAACTGAACACAGAGGAGGTGCCCCGTGGCTGACACCTCTCTCGTGTTCAACCTGGTGGCGCGCGACCGGGCAAGCCGTGAACTGGAAGCCCTGCGGGCAAAGTTCGGGCAGGTGGGAGGCGCGGTGGCGAAGCTGGCGGGCGCCGGTGTCGCACTTCCCGGTCTCGCCGCGACGGTCACCGCCGCCGCCGGTCTCGCCGCCGGCGCCGCGGCGGCCGGACTGGCGGTCAAAGCGTTCACCACGGCGGCCGGGCCCCAGGTGGAGTCGGTCACCGAGGCATGGACCCTGTACGACGCGGCCCAGGACGCGGCAGCCGTGGGCGGCGAGCAGGCCCTGGCCGCGCAGAAGGCATACCTGGCGTCGCTGGAGGGCATGACCCCGGCCACCCGCGACTCGGCCGCCGCGTTCATCGGCCTGAAGACGGAGTACGCGGCCTGGTCGGATGAGATGTCCGCATCGACGATGCCGGTGTTCACGCAGGGAATCGAGATCCTGCGGGACCTCCTCCCCGTACTGACGCCCTTCGTCCAGTCGGCGGCCGGCGCGATCGGCCAGTTCCTCGCCAAGGTGTCCGTAGGCGTGAAGTCCGCGGGGTTCAAGGAGTGGGCCGACGGGATGGCCGCCGCGTCCGGCCCGGCGCTGACGGACTTCCTGGCCACGGTGAAGAACCTCGGTGTCGGATTCGCCGGTCTGCTGTCCGCGTTCCTTCCGGTGTCGGACGGGATGACGGGCGGCCTGGCCGACATGTCGGCCGGTTTCGCAGCGTGGGGCACGGGGCTCAAGGACAGCGCAGGTTTCGCGAAGTTCCTGGACACGGCGTCGACCGGCGCCGACACCCTGGCGCTCGTCGGCAGTGCCGCGGTGAACCTGCTGTCAGCCCTGTCGCCGCTGCTCGGCACCACGGCGATGCTCGCCAACGGTCTGGCCCGCATCGTCAACGCGACTCCGACCCCCGTACTCACCGCACTCGCCGTGGTCCTCCTGACCGTCAAAGCAGGCATGCTGGCCTACTCCGTGTACACGGGGATCGCGACAGTGGCGACGAACGTGCAGACGTCGGCGACCTACCGGGCGATTGCCGGATGGACCCGCATGATGGCGGTCGGCCTGATGGTCTACGTGCGGATTGCCGGGGCTGCCGTCGTGTCTGCGGCCACCACCTCGGCGGCCTGGGTCGGCAGCGCCCTCGTCTCGATCGGCACCTGGATCGCCGCCGTCGTCAGGGCCGGGATCACCGCCGCAATCCAGTTCACGATGATGGCGGCACGGGCGGTGGCGTGGGCGGTCGTGATGGCCGCTCAGTGGCTGATCGCGATGGGTCCCATCGGCTGGGTCATCGCCATCGTGATCGGCCTCGTCGTCCTCATCGTGGCGAACTGGGACCGCATCAAGTCGGTCACGGCCGCGGTCTGGGACTGGATCTGGGGAAAGATCAAGGCCATCGCCTCGGCGATCCTCAACTTCATCGTCAAGTGGAACATCGCCAGCATCTTCCTGAGGCACTGGGACCGCATCAAGTCCGGCGCCGTCGCCATCGTGACCGGCCTCGTCAACTTCATGGCCAAGCTCCCGGGCCGCATCAACGGAGCGGTGTCAGGGCTGGGGAACCTGCTCTACTCCAAGGGGCAGGCCGTGGTGCAAGGTCTCTGGAACGGCATCCAGGCCATGGGCGGCTGGATCCGCTCCAAGCTCATCGGGTTCGCGAAGAGCGCGATTCCCGGCCCGATCGCGAAGGCCCTCGGGATCGCCAGCCCTTCCAAGGTGACCACCGCCCAGGGCCGGTGGATCGCACAGGGGCTCGTCGTCGGCATGACCGGCAGCACCAAGCAGGTCAAGGCGGCCTCAACGAAACTCGCGGACATCGTCCGCAGCAGCCTCGCCCCTGGCAAGGCCCGGTCCACCGCACTCGGCAAGATCAGCGCCGGGTCCAAGAAGCTGATCGGGCTCGCCACCCAGGAAGTCAAGCTCGCGGCCCGGATCAAGACCGCGACGAAAGCCCTCGGCGACCAGATCAAGGCACGCGACAAACTCGCCGCGGACGTACGGAAGGGCGTACTGGACAGCGCCAACATCACCGCCAGCGCGACCGGTGGCGCGGTGAGCGCCCAGTCCATCCTCGCGACCCTGACCGCGAAGATGCAGCAGGCCAAGCAGTTCGCCGCCCAGCTGGCCAAGCTCCGCACGAAGGGCATCAGGTCCGACCTGATCGCGCAGATCGCGCAGGCCGGGGCGGAACAGGGCTCCGGTGCCGCTGCTGCCCTGGCGACCGCGTCAGCGGGTCAGATCAGCCAGATCAACGCCACCCAGGCCCAGCTCGTCGGCGCGGCCACCGCCGCCGGGTCCACGGCGGGCACGGCGATGTACGGGGCCGGGATCCAGGCAGCCCAGGGCCTGGTGAAGGGGCTCAAGTCCCAGCAGAAGGCCATCGAGAAGCAGATGGCCACCATTGCCACGGCGATGACGAAGGCCATCAAGAAGTCCCTCAAGATCAAGAGTCCGAGCCAACTGATGGCGGACCAGGTCGGGGCCATGGTCCCCGCCGGAATCATGGTGGGCATGGCCGACGGCCAGGCCCCGCTGGACAAGGCCATGGCAGACAGCGTGAAACCGCCACCACCCTCCGGGGCCGGCGGACCGATGGTGGCCCGCCCCGCCGCCCCGCTCCTGACAGCTGGCGGCGCCCAGGTCGTGCGCATCGAGTTCGTCGGCCCAGAGGAGGGCAAGCGCTGGATTCGCGGGATCGTCCGCAAGGACGGACGCGGCAGCGTGCAGCGCGCGTTCGGCTACGGGAAGGAGCAGACCGCATGACGTTCCCGCAGACTCCGCTCGACGTGCGGATTGAGCTGATGATCGGCGTGGTGTGGACGGACATCACCACGGACGTCTACACCCGCACCCCGATCACCATCACCCGCGGGTCCGCCGACGAGGCGTCCAGCTCGGAGCCCTCCACCTGCTCCCTCACCCTCAACAACCGGTCCGGGAAGTACAGCCCGAGGAACCCGCTGAGTCCGTACTACGGACTCATCGGCCGCAACAGCCCCATTCGGATATCGGTCGCGGGCCCGGAGTCGTATCTCGCCCTGGACGGCACGACCACGGCATACGCCCGGACCCCGGACGTCGCGGCCCTCGACATCACGGGGGACATCGACATTCGGGTGGAGGCGACGGCCGACTGGGAGGCGGCCGGCAGTCAGGCCCTGATCGGGAAATGGATCAGTGGGACGAACCAGCGGTCGTACCTGTTGCGGGTGACAGATGGTGTGCTTTTCCTGAACTGGTCGACGGCCGGTTCGGCGTCGTTGTTCGCGTCGGCGGTTCTTCCTGCTCTGCCCCGCCGTGCGGCTGTCAGGGCGACCCTGGATGTCGACAACGGGTCGTCCGGGTTCACGGCGACGCTGTACTGGGCGACGAGTATGGCCGGCCCGTGGACGGTGATCGGGGCGCCTCTGACGAGCACTCCGGCAACCAGTATTTTCGCCGGTAGCGCCCCGCTGGAGGTGGCGCCGATCGCGGCCACGGGAGTTCCACCGCTGAGTGGGAGGGTGCATCGGGCAGAGGTCCGGTCGGGAATCGGCGGCACCATCGTGGCGTCCCTCGACGTCCGGCCTCTGGCCCCTGGGACCACCGGGTGGACGGACAGCGCGGGCCGCCTATGGGCTCTGGCCGGAGCGGCGGCCGTCACGAACCGGCAGTACCGGTTCACGGGTGAGATCAGCGCGTGGCCGTCCCGGTGGGATGTCTCCGGCGCTGACGTCTGGGTGCCGGTCGAGGCGGCCGGGATCACCCGACGCATGAGCCAGGGCCAGAAGGCGTTGGACTCCACCCTGCGCCGCAGGATCCCGGCGTTCTCCCCACTGGCGTACTGGCCGTGCGAGGACGAGGACGGGTCCACGCAGGCGTACAGCCCGATCGACGGTGTCGCCCCGCTGACGACGACCGGGTGGCGGTTCGGGCAGGATGACACGCTCGCCGGATCCGGGGCCCTGCCCACCGTCGCTGCTGGGGGCCGGATGGTCGGCAAGGTGCCGGTACCGGCGGTGACACCCACCGAGTGGTCGGTCCACATGGTGTACGCGGTGGACGGTGCGCCGTCGACGGACGGCGATTTCCTGTCCTGGCGGGCGACGGGCACGGTACGCAGGTGGCGCATCATCCAGAGCGTGGGCGTCGCCCGCATCCAGGGGTACAACTCGGCGGGCGACCTGACCGTGGACCAGCCCGTCGGGATCGGCGCCGATGTCTATGAAGGGTGGCAGCGGCTGTACTTCCGGCTGTCCGCGACCGGCGGCACGGTCACGTGGCGCCTCGACTGGTACAACATCGGCGGGGCAGCCGGGGGCATCGGAGGCACGTACAGCGGGACCACGGGGGCCGTCACTCAGATCGAGACGGACTTCTCCTTCTTCGTGACGAACTTGCGCGTGGGGCACATCGCTGTCCTTCCCGCCGCGGTGACGGCCGCGTACACAGGCGCGGACCATGGCTTCTCCGGGGATACGGTCCTCGCCCGGATGCGGCGCCTCGCGAACGAAGAGGCCAAGCAAGTCAGTCTCCGATGGATCGACGGGGACACCGCCGCGAACTCGGAGCGGCTGGGCCCGCAGCGTCAGGACACTCTGCTGAATCTGCTGGAGGAAGCGGCGGCCACCGACGGCGGGATCCTCTACGAGGACCGTGACCGGCTGGGCCTCATCTACCGGGACCGGGCCTCGCTGTACAACCAGCGCATCGTCCTGCCCTTGGACTACCTGGCGGAGGGTGAGGTGCCGCCGCCGCTGGAGCCGACGGAAGACGATCAGCAGACCAGAAACGACATCACGATCACTCGCAGCGGGGGTTCGTCGGCCCGCGCGGTGCTGGAGTCCGGGCCGCTGTCCGTGCAGCCGCCGCCGGCCGGGATAGGCCCGTACGACACGTCCGAGACGCTGTCCCTGTACAGCGACGACCAACCGCAGAGGATCGCGAACTGGCGCATGCACCTGGGGACCTGGGACGAGGCCCGCTATCCCACCATCAGTGTCTGGCTGCATGCCGCGCCGCATCTGATCCCCGCGGTCCTCGCCATGGACATCGGGGACCGGCTGACGATCTCGAATCCGCCGGCGTGGGTGGCACCAGGGCTGATCGACCAGCACGCCCGCGGATACACCGAGGTCCTCGACCAGCACGGCTGGACGATCACGATGAACTGCGTACCGGCCGGCCCGTGGACGGTGGGGGTCGTGGGGGACACGGTTCTGGGCCGGGCCGACACGGACGGGACCACCCTCAACGGGCCGATGACCGCGACCACCACCACCGCCAACGTGGTCACCGGCACGGGCCTGAACCGGTGGATCGACTCGGCCGCCTTCAGCGCGATGTTCCCGTTCAACATCACCGTCGGAGGTGAGGTCATGCGCGTGACCTCCTGCTTCGGTACAGCGCTGTCCCAGACATTCACCGTGGTCCGCAGCGTGAACGGCATCACCAAGCCTCACGCCTCGGGTACTCGTGTGCGCCTGGCCGCCCCGATGCGCGCGGCACTCTAGGAAGAGGAACCGATGCCGATCTACGCAGGCCAGATCATCACAGAAGGCCAGCTCAACCGGATGCAGCCACGGGCCTACCTCGCCGAGGCCACCGGTCCGCTCATCGCCACCACCACGTACCAGCTCATCCCCGGATGCACCCTGACGGTGCCGACCACGGTGCCCGGTGCCACGTGGTCGGCGACCGGGGTGTTCGACTGCAACGTGACCACGGCCCACCTCACGAACCTGATGGTGGGCCGCCTCACGGTGAACGGCTCCTCCCAGTCCGGTCTTGCCGTCCACGCGATGGACACCCTGGACCGGGACACCGTCGCCATGCTCTGGAGCGGCACGCTCGCAGCCGCCGGCAACCACGTCTTCAATATGGAAGGCGTCATCAACGGGGCTGGCGGGACAGGGAGTTTCTTTGCCTACTCGCGGCTCGCCGTCACCATCACCGAACCCGTCTGACCTGGAGGACCTCATGCCCGTGCCCGCAGGCACCACCAGCATCAACTACCAGATCGTGTCCGGCAGCGTCGAAACTCCCGTCCAGGTGATCCTGCCCTTCGAGCTGGGCGGCGCGGACATGGACTTCCTCGGATCGGCCATCGAAGCAGCGGTGGACCTGCTTCTGGCCCGTATCCGCGAGGAGTACCCCTCCGACCCCTCCATCAGCGCCACACGTACCTACAAGTGCGTCGTACCGGACGGCACCTGGCCCGCCCCGTAGCTACCCACCAAGCCAACGCCTGCCCCGTGCCAGCGGCCGGGGCGCCTCTCGTTTCCTCACCATCCCGGCGAGGCAATCCACAAGGAGATCACCATGTCCATTCCCGTCAGCGCCGACCTGCGCCCCTACTCGGGCTCGGACCCGGACAAGCACAAGGCTGTGATCACGATCAGCATCGAGCCCGGTCAGCCGACGTACGGCGACCTGAGTCCGGCTGACCGGCAGGCCCTGCTGGAGGGCGCCATCGCCGGTATACGCGGGGCGCTTCCCGCGCTCCAGGTACCGGCGACCATCACCGCGCAGGACGTCACCAGCGCCTGACCAGCGGCGCCCCCGCACAAGCCGTGCGGGGGCGCCTCCCCTGCCAGCCCCGCGCCATCGGCCGGGGCTTTCCGCATGTCTGGAGACCTGCGCATGGCCACACCGCTCACCGCCGACCGGCTGCTCAAGGCGCTCAGGGACGAAGGTCTTACCGTCGTCCAGGTCGGCAACTGGCGTACGCACAACCGCAACCACAAGGGGCCGTGGGGACCGGTGAACGGGGTGATGATCCACCACACCGTCACCCGGGGCACCGCCCACACCGTGGAGCTCTGCCGCGCCGGACACAGCGCCCTGCCGGGCCCGCTGTGCCACGGCGTCATCGCCAAGGACGGCCGCGTGCACCTGGTCGGCCACGGCCGCACCAACCACGCGGGCCTCGGCGACGACGACGTCCTCCAGGCGGTCATCGCCGAGAGACCCCTGCCCTCCGACAACGAGGCCAGCACCGACGGCAACCGGCACTTCTACGGCTTCGAGTGCGAGAACCTCGGCGACGGCAAAGACCCGTGGCCCGCCGCCCAGCTGCTGGCGATCGAGAAGGTGTCCGCCGCAATCTGCCGGGCGCACCACTGGTCACAGCGCTCGGTCATCGGGCACAAGGAGTGGCAGCCGGGCAAGGTCGACCCGCGCGGCTTCGAGATGGACTCGATGCGCGCCCGGATCGGCGCGCGCCTCGATGCGCCGAAGCCTCCGCCGGCCAAGCCGAAGCCGACCGCGAAGCCGAGGTACGAGCCGTTCCCCGGTGCCGTTTTCTTCCAGGCAGGCAGGCGCAGCGCGATCATCACCGCGATGGGCAAGCGGCTGGTCGCGGAGGGCTGCGGCCGTTACACGGTCGGTCCCGGACCGGCCTGGTCGGACGCCGACAAGAAGTCCTACGCCGCGTGGCAGCGCAAGCTCGGCTACTCCGGCGCCGGCGCCGACGGCATCCCCGGCAAAGCCTCGTGGGACCGGCTCAAGGTCCCCAACGTCTGACACCCCTCCAGCATCCCAACCTAGGAGAACCCCTTGAAGAAGCAGCTGTTGTTCGACCTCGGCGAGCGCGCGGCCTGGACCGGGGCGCAGGCCGCCCTCGGGGTGGCCATTGCCGAGCTGGCCGACATACCGATCTGGTGGGCGGCCCCGGCCGCCCTGGTCCTCGCCTCCGCGAAGTCGTGGGTGGCTGGGCGCCTCGGCCGGAAGGGCACCGCGTCCACGCTGCCCGCGGCGAAGGACCCGGCGACACCGGCCCTGAGTCTCTGACCTGAACGGAGCACGACCTATGGCTGATGAGCCGTCGAACGGCGAACTCGGGCGGCTCATCCAGTCGTTGCGCGACGACATGCGCGAGGACATGGGAGCCCTGAACGGACGCCTCGACGCCGTCGTCCCGCGCGACGTCTACACGATCGAGAAGACGCAACTGGACACCCGTGTCACCGCGTTGGAAACGCACCGGGAGAAGGACGCCGACCGGCTGACCGCGACGCGCCGCTGGATGATCGGCACCGTCATCACCGTGATGGTTGCCCTGCTGCCCTACCTCGCGATGACTGTGAAGGGGGCGGGAGCGTAATGCGGCGGCGACACTCGGACCGGGCCCGCCCCTGGCTCGGCAACGTACTGACCCTGCTCGGCGCTGTGCTCGCCGGTGCAGCGATCCTCACCGTGCAGGACCTCGCCTCGGACCTGCGGGACGCGAACCGTGCCAGGGACCAGCTGGCACAGCAGGTCGAGCGGCTCGGAGCATCACCTATCGCAGGGCCGCCCGGCAGCCGCGGTGAGCCTGGCGAAGGGGCGGCCGGGCCTACGGGGCCGGCAGGTCGGCCGGGTCCACCTGGGCCGGTGGGTCCGACCGGACCAACCGGGCGACCAGGGGACGACGGTGTCGGCTCTCCCGGATCGGCAGGCCCGACCGGCGCCCCCGGCGCCGACGGCCAGACAGTGACCGGCCCAGCCGGGCCCAAGGGCGATACCGGGCCAGGTGGACCGCCTGGCGCCGCTGGCGAACCTGGCAAGGCCGGAGCGGACGGCCGCGACGGGCAGACCTGCCCAGCCGGGTACAGCCTTCAGCCGCCGCTTTCTGATCCGGATGCGCTGGTGTGTCGCCGTGACGGGGCGCCGCCTGCCCCGAGTACGTCACCGTCGTCGGCCGCGCTGGATCCCAGCCGCCGGAAGTACCCGTGAGCCTGCGGCGGTATGACCGTCGCCGGTAGGATCCGAAGCATCAAGGTCAGCGGTTCTTGTGGTCTGGGTGCGTAAAGCAGCAGGTCAGGAACTGTGGTCCCCGCAGATGCGGGGATGGTCCCGTCCGAGCCGACCCGTACAGGGCCGTGGGAGAGTGGTCCCCGCAGAAGCGGGGATGGCCCCGCGTACAACCCGAACGAAGACAGCGTTGCCCAGTGGTCCCCGTACGCACGCGCGGGGATGGCCCTCGGTACGCGTACCCGCGGATGGAGAGGCGCCCCTGTTCCCTGCGTCGCGGGGATGGCCCCGACGTCGCGCCCGCAGGGCCGATCTTCATGGAATGGTCCCCGCACTGCGGGGTTGCCCCCTTCGCCTTCGGGCGGAGGGGGCCTTTCGTGCGTTCCGGGGGCAGTGTCGGCCTAGGCTCCCGGTCATGACTGACTACGTGCAGGTATCCACGGCCACCGAAACGCGGCAGCAGGCAGTTGACCTTGCATCGCCAGCCGTGCAGCAACGGCTCGCCGCCGGCGCCCAGATCATCGGCCCGGTCACTGGCGTGTTCTGGCACTTGGGCAAGCAGGGCGAGGGCGAGGAGTGGCAACTCCTGCTCAAGACGACGATGGACCGGTACCCGGAGCTGGAGGCATATCTCTTGGACCACCACCCGTGGGACAGCCCGGAGGTATGCGCTGTTCCGATCGTCGCAGGCGCGCAACGCTGTCTGAACTGGATCAGCGACTCGGTAACGTCCTAGGTGGTTGCCCGCTCCAGTACGTCCCGGACGACGCCGATCTGAGCATGGGGGCGTAGCCGGTCGAGCAGTGGGGCGATCCGCTGCCGTGGCCGGGTGGACGCGATGCCGTGCGCGAGGGCGAGGGCGCGGTCTACGGTCTCCGCTGCCTGCTCGATCTCGCTGGCAGTGAAGTAGGCGTCGGCGAGCCAGGAGAGGTAGAGGCTCTTGTCGCGTGCGTGGTCGTCGGGGTACCTGCCGAGAGCATCGGCCAGGACCGGGACGGCTCGGAGCGGTCGCCCGAGCTCGGTCCAGCACCGGCCAGTCATGATGTCCAGCTCGGTGTGATCGACCCATGCGGCCCAGTCTGGCTGGGGCTCACCCTCGTCAGCGCCGTCCAGAGCGTCGCGGGCGGCTTGGGAGCCGACCGCAGCCTGGTGGCCGTAACCGCGAAGACGAACCGGTCCAAGAGCGACCAGGACCCGTCGAGCTGGCTGCCGCCGCTGGCCGACGCCCGCTGTACATACGCCGCAGATTGGGTCTCGACCAAGCTCCGCTGGAGCCTGACCGCAGACGCACCGGAAGTAGCGGCACTGTCCGTGCTCGCAGAGTCGTGCGGGCAGGAGACCGTCGAGTACCAGCCTGCCTCCGGCGCCGTGTAGCCGATGGTTCGTGCCCTTCCCGCCACGTGCGGGAGGGGCTCTTTCGTGCGTCCGGGGTCAGGCGTCGGCTGGGGGCTCAGGGTGCCGGACCAGGCGCTTCAGGGCGGCCTCGACCTTGTACCGGTCCTGCCCGGTGGCCTGCGCGTGGTCGGCAATGGCCTGCTGTACGGCGGCAGCGGTTGCCACGGTGAGGCGGCCTTCCTGCTGCTCGGCCCAGGCCGCGCGCTCCAGTGCGATCAGGTCGTCGGTGAGTTCGATATTCGCCACGGGCCGGATCGTACGCCGCGTCGGGCCGGACCCCGCACCGGCCTGGCCGCAGCCCAGTCAGCAGGGCCATCTTCACCCGTTCTACGATCGCCACATGATTCGCGCAGTCGTTTTCGACGTCGGTGAGTGCCTGGTGGACGAGACCAGGGAGTACGGCACCTGGGCCGACTGGTTGGGCATTCCACGGCATACGTTCGCTGCCATGTTCGGCGCCGTGATCGCGCAAGGCCGTGACTACAGGGACGTGTTCCAGGAGTTCCAGCCCGGCTTCGACCTGTACGAGCAACGTGACGCCCGAGCCGCCGCCGGCCAGCCCGAGCACTTCGACGAGTCCGACCTGTACGACGACGTCCGGCCGACCCTTGCCCAGCTGCGGGCCGACGGGCTGTGGCTCGGTATCGCAGGCAACCAGACCGTTCGCGCCGGCAACATCCTGCGTGGCCTCTTCACCCGCGACGTCGACCTGATCGGCACCTCGGACGACTGGGGCGCATCGAAGCCCGACCCAGAGTTCTTCGTCCGCGTCGCCGCCGTTGTCCCAGCCGAACCAGACGAGATCCTCTACGTGGGGGACCGCGTCGACAACGATCTCCGGCCGGGAGACGCCGCAGGCATGCGTACCGCACTCATCCGCCGCGGGCCCTGGGGCACCATTCAGTGGAACACCGCTGAGGCCAGGGACCTGCCGACGTTCCGTATCGAGTCCCTCGCCGAACTTCCGGAGCGGATCGCGAAGTTCAACGAGCGAGTGCGCTGACGGTCGTTGACCAGCCGTACAGCCGGTCGTCCAGGTGGCGGACGCATGGCTTGTGCTGGTGCGGGGCCAGAGATCGCCGGACGTCCCGGATTCGTTCCATGCCGGTGGCGTACCAGGTGCGCTCCAGTTGGTCGAGGGCTTGCAGAGCATGCTCGCAGGCCGCTTCGGGGGCACCTGCGGCGACCTCTACGGCGGCCAGATCACCGAGGATCACCGACCGTTGCTTCTCCTCCGCCGGCGCCAAGTCTTCAAGGACTCCGAGGAGAGTGGTGCGTGCTTGGGGCAGGTGCCCGGCGAGCAGCTGCGTGTTGCCCTTGAAAGCGGCGAGGCGGACGGGTGAGAACCAGTCGAGCCACTCGGGAACGGCTTCCTCTCGCTCGCTGGCGAGGAGGTCCTCGGCGTGGCCGATCAGGTGCAGTGCGGTCCGAGTGCGCCCGGACCGGGTCTCGCATTCGGCCTCGACAGCGTCCAGCCACGCCATGAGCAGCGCGGGTGCAGGTCCTCGCCGGGCGTAGGTGCGGGCTGCGACGAGCCTCTCGGTTGCTGCTTCCCGGTCGCCGGACCAGCCGGGGATGAAGGCAGTGTGGCCGAGCACGGCGGCTCCGAGGAGTGGGTCGTCGGCTTCGCCTGCCGCTTGGAGCGCCCGGAGCCATGTGGCCGCCGCACGGTCCGGGTCCCTCAGGTCGAAGAACTCGATCCGACCGGCGAGAAGGTAGGTCTCCGCGAGTGCGGCGGCGACGGCGCGCCGGGTCTGACCGGCTGCCTCGGGGAGCAGCGCGCAGCCGAGAGTGGCGTGCGCAATGGCCGCCGGGTGCAGGGTGGCCGGAGCCACCGACCAGTACAAGCGCCGGTGTGAGCGCGTCACGGCCTCGAAGTCGAGGGCAACCGAAGCGGGTTGCATGGCGGTGGCGGATTGCAGAGGTACGGCGGCGAGGCCGACGGCCGCGACCGTCGCCCCGACCAGCTGCCGGCGCACGGGGTCCGGCCCGCGGTCCCGTCCGTGGGGAGGGGTGAATCCCAGCGATACGAGGTCTTGGCCGAGCACGCGCGTGAGAGCCTGCTGGAGGTCCGGGTGCGGCCATGGCGGCGCCTCCGACTCCCACCGCCTCACCTGCCGCACACCGACTCCGAGGGCGGTCGCCAGGGCCTGTTGCGAGTGGTAGCCCGCAGTCAGGCGGGCTGCCTTGAGTCTGGTGTTGCTCCCGGCTTGGGACACGCGGCCACCTCCGTGATGGGTACTCAGGCCAGTGTCACAGCAAGTCCCGTACCAGACCAGTACTCACCCGGTCAGCGGTATGAAAGTCCTTATCTAGGCCCCTAAGAGTCCTCTGGAAGTCCTCGAATTGCCGCTGTTACGGGTCGACGCTGGGCGGACCCACTTGGCACCGCCCCCCGAGGAGCTGACCGTGACGACGCCTGTAGTGCCATCGACGGTGCCCCCCGAGGTGGCCGCGACCATGCCCCTCCCGGCGGTGAACGATCTCACCGAGCAGCAGCAGCGCGGTTGGCATTGCGTGTGGTGCCGGTCGCCGCTCGGCACCGACCTGGGTGTCGACCTCGGCGAGCAGCGCGTCACCCCCGCCACCGGTGCCGCGTACTCCTGGTTCCCCCGTGAATGCGTCGACGCCCTGGCGTGCTCGGGACGGAGGGCAGCCCGGTGATGGCATCGACGCAGCAGCGGACCGCAGTCCCGCCCCCGGAGCTTGCGTATCTGGCGTACCTCGGGCACACCCTCGCGTGTGCCACCTGCCGTACGGGAGCGTTCTGCGGGACGTTCATACGGCTCGGCCGCGCCTGGCGGGAAGCACGCCGATGAACACGCCCATCGGGTACGGGTACTGCTGGGCGGAGCGCCCCGGCACGTTCGCCCGGTGCACCCAGCCGCCTGGCCACACGGGTCCTCACTACGACTGGCGTGCTCCCAGCGAGCACAGGGAATGGCCGAACACCCCAGCCGGCGCGGGGAGGGACGACGAGTGAAGTGTCACCACCGCGGAGGCGTCCACGACTTCCCCATCGAGACCGAGGACATGGCCTGCTGCCCCGAACACGGGGTCACCCTCCTGTGGCACGGCGAACCGATCACGAACACCGAGCTGGCCGAGGCCGCAGCTTCCGGGGCCCGGCTCGATGACGTGCTGGGCCTGGCCGAGCAGCTCCGCGGCGACACGCACAGCGCCCACTGCCGCGCCGCCCAGCAACCCCACCTCGCCGACGGCCACGACCACTGCCGGCGCCCCGACTGCGCCTGCTTCTGCCACACCACCTGAACGGAACCACGATGACCAGCGCGACGCTTCCCGCCCCGACCGCGAACGACGAAGGCGGGCAGGGCTGCTCCGGATGCGGCACCACGAAAGGTGGCTGCCACGACCCGAACCGGCACGGACTCCGGTGACCGGCCGGGCTACTCGCGGACGAGGTCAGCGAGCGGGACACCGATCGCGTCAGCGATGCGGATGAGGGTGTCCAGGCGCGGGCTGGCGTGGCCTTGCTCGATGCGGTTGTACGAGGCAAGGCCGACGTCGGCACGGATCCCAACGGCTTCTTGGGTGAGGTTCGCGTAGAGCCGCGCCGCGCGGATGCGGTCACCGACGGCCCGGCGGCGCGCAAGGACACGCTCCGGTGGTGTCGGCTGGTGGTGCACCTGCCCACGGTCGCGGGCTCCATGATCATTTGTCTTTACTGTTGACCATAAAACCGTTGATCAAGCACGCTGTAGGTCCGGTGTCAGGAGGCGAAGCACGGTGACCACGGATCGCTGTTGGCGTGCGCGAACCAGTCAGCGAGTGATGGTGGACACGCGATCCGACAGAGTCGGCCGGCTCATCGAGAGGGACGCTGAGGGCATGGTTCTCGAGCCACTCACGCCGGGGCCGGAGTGGTCCGTGCCGTCCCGATACGCGAGAGCCGCCACCCCCGAAGAAGTGGCGGCAGCGGTAGCGGAGGAGTGACTACCCCTCCGCCTGCCGACGACCCCACCAGGCCATCAGCTGGTACACCGTCTGCGCCCCCACGGCCGCCCGCGCGGTTGCCAGCTCTTTCGTCACGGTTCGCTCAGACAGGCCGAGCCGCGGCCCGACGCGGTGTTGCGCCTCGCCTTCCTCCAGCGCCCGCAGGATGGCCTTCTGGCGCTCGGTCAGCATGCCGCTGGACGCGTCCCCCTCCTGCCACCGAGTGCCGCGCGCCCAGAGCTGCTGGTACAGCATGTGCGCCCAGGCGACGGTCGCGCGGTCCGTGACGTGCCACCCTGCATCCCGATCCCCGGGCAGAACACAGTTGTCGATGAACAAGTGGACGCCGTCGATGATGACCAGCCGCGGGAAAACTTCTTCCAGGGTGGCCACCTCAGCCCCGGCCTCCACCGCCGCAGCCAGGTGCCCGCTGGTCGCTGCGTGGTCACGCACCGCCACGTTGTAGAGAGACCTGACCAAGACGCCGCGATTCCGCAGGTCCAAGACGCGTTCCATCCCGGTGCGCTGGACCTCCGGGTCGCGGTCGACGGGGGCACCGGGCTGCGCCGTCCACATCTCCGAGGAAGCCGTCCGCAGTGCCTGCTGTATCCGGGCGTTCATCTCGTCGCGCGTCTGGAGCAGCTCACTGACAGGCCCGGAGTACCAGCGGTGCTGATCGTACGCCGGAGCCAGACCCTCCACGGCTGACACTTCGGCCATGCACGCGACGGCCTGGGTGATCGCGGCCTGGGCCTGTGCCAGCACCTGCTGTGCGGCGGCCCGGGGGTCACGGGCAAGGAAACGGCCGGGCTCGTCGGGGTTCGGCGCGATCAGCCCGAGGCCAACCAGGCGTGCCGTGTCGTGACCGTCCAGGGGTGCGCCGTCAGACGCGACCGCTCGGTACGTTTCTCGGTCTCCCGAGGAGAGCGGGAGGTCTGGCAGGTCCGGCATTTGTTGCCCCTTCAAAGTTGTACTAGATACCGCACGTGCCGTTTCTGGCACACCGTAACCCCTTTCATTAACAGGATCACCATGCGAACCTACGGTCAGTGACGCTCACTCGTACGGGCGTTCGAATCGAAGGGTTTCCATGGAGGGAATTCACATGTCCATCACGCGCACGCTCAGACGCGCGGCAGCCGTAGCGCTGCTCGCAGCCCTCCCGGCTCTGGCCGCCCCCGCCGTCAGCGCGGCGCAGCCGGACCGCACAGTCGTCGTGGCGGACCCAGGGTGGGGCGTGCAGGTCGCGGAGCCTCAGCCGGAGTCCGCCCTCATGGACCCGGGCTGGGGCTGACCGTTCCCCCGTACCCGGGGTGACGGAACGAGGAAACACAACCGGCCCCGCATGGGGCCGGGGCGGCCCGGCGGAGGATGGCGCCCGCCGGGCCGTTGCACCAAACCAACGGGGAAAGGCACGACATGATCACGGTAATTGGGCTCCTCATCGTCGCGGGGCTCGTCGGCCTCTTTCTGCTAGGCCGAGGTCTGCGCATTCAGGTGGAGGCGCTCAGGGTGGAGATCGCGCTGGCCCGGATCGAGGAGGTACTCGGCAAGGACAGCCCGGTCCCGTGATCAGCCCACCTTGCGCAGTTGGGGCCGTTGCCCCGTGAGAGCGGTCTCGATGGTCAGCATGGCGTCGTCGTCCGCCTCCGGCAGGAGGTGCGAGTAGGTGTCATTGGTGGTGGTGATGGACTCGTGGCCGAGCCGTCGCTGCACGTACGTGAGTCCGTGGCCGGCGGAGATCAGGGCGCTGGCGTGCGAGTGGCGGAGGTCGTGGGGGGTTGGGTTCTTCTGCGGGGGTAGGAGGCCCTCCGCCTTGGCCCGCTTGACCGCGCGCTGCCACCGGTTGTGGAAGGTGCTGTAGTGCAGCCGCTGGCCCTGGTCGCCGACGAACAGCAGCGCGTCGTGGCCCAGCCCGTCGCCCAGCTCGATGAGGGCCTGGTCCACCGTGGTACTGATGCGCAGGGTCCGTCGGCTCTTTTTCGTCTTGGGCTTCCCGATGTAGTACCCGCCGTCTCCGTCCTTCTTCCAGGCCCGCCGCACGCGAATCCGCCTGTGACCGCCCTCCGTGATGACGCACATCGGGGCCAGCGCCGTCAGCTCTCCCCACCGCATGCCCGTGCCGTACGCCACGACGGACAGCAGTTGGTCCTGGCGCTGGTTCATGCACGAGATGAGGCCCTCCACCTCCTGGGGCGTCAGGAACTCGATGTCCTCGCCGTCCTCCGCCCCGTCATCGTCCGACCGCGGCAGCCGTGTGAGCTCGCAAGGGTTGCGGTTCCGCAGCGGCGGCTCGGAGCGGACCGCCTCACGCAGGATGCCGGACAGCAGGCCGTGCAGGTTGCGGATCGTCTTGGGGCTCATCGGCTTCATCTTCGGGGAGCCGTCCGGCATGCCGCCCCGGCGGACCAGCGTGGTCTCAAGTCGGCGCACCCAGGGGCGGATTGTGTCGCTGCTGAAGTGCTCGACGCTACGCACGTCGCACTCGCCGAAGGTGGGGAAGATCCACTTTTCCAGCTCGCCCAGGCACGCCTTGCGGTAGTGCTCCTCGATGCCGGTCCGCTCGGCGATGATGCGGGTGGCGTAGTTCCGGAAGCGGTAGCGGTCCTCGTCCTGGCGCTCCTGGGTGATGTAGCCCTCGCCCTTGACCCACCCCGGCGGCCAGTGCTGTCCGGCCTCGTTGACCGCGTCACGGAAGATGGCAGCCGCGGTCTCGTCGTCGAAGGTCTCCGACTGCCCAGGCGCTCCCCGGGTGCCGCCCTCGCGCCATCTGACTTGGTAGCCGGTAACGGCCCCGGCCGTGTTTTTGCGCTTCACGATGGATGCCATGGCGGCATAGTAGGGCTCGTGTTCCCCACGTGTTCCCAGAACACGGCAGGCTCATCATCACCCAGCCGCATATCAGCAGGTCAGAGCTGGTTTGGAAATTGTGCCCGGAGCCGGACTCGAACCGGCACGCCCCCGAGGGGCAGCGAGGTTTAAGCTCGCCGTGTCTGCGTTCCACCATCCGGGCGTGGCGCGCGGCTCCGCTTTGGCACATGACCCTATCCGGGCACGTCCCCCGATCAGCGGAACAGTGGCTCGATGTTGTCTTATTTTATTGACCGTTTGAGGGGTCGTCAGCACATCCTGGGCGGGCTGACCACACGCCCGCACGGGATGTCGGGCAGGAAGTCCGCCGCCCGGGAATGACGGAAAGTCGCCGCACTCGTACGGCCCAATGCGCCAGGTGCGCGCCATGCTCCGCCAGGGCCGCGCCACCCCTCGGGACCGACAGCCGCCCCGGCCCGCTCCCTCGCCCGGCCCGGCCGCTCCCCCGCACCCGGTCCGAGGCCCCGCCCGGGGGCCGGGCTCAGGGTCGGTGTCATACCCCAGGAGGACGTCCCCACCCCGTCGATGCGACTCAAGAGGGCCACCGGAACGGGCACGGGGGCTGACGTCCGGCGGTGATTCCGACGTGACGATGGAGGAGTCCCCGTAGGAACCCCGCATCACCCGAATCAGGAGCGTCCCTGTGACCACCACCTCCACCGTTCACCGCGCCACCGCGGTGGCTGCCCGCGCCACGGAGCTGTCGAAGGTCTACGGCCACGGTGAGACCCAGGTGGTCGCCCTGGACCGGGTCACCGTGGACTTCCCGCAGGGCGAGTTCACCGCGATCATGGGCCCCTCGGGCTCCGGCAAGTCCACGCTGATGCACTGCGTGGCCGGTCTCGACAGCTTCAGCAGCGGCTCCGTCCGCATCGGTGACACGGAGCTCGGTTCCCTCAAGGACAAGCAGCTCACGCAGTTGCGCCGGGACAAGATCGGCTTCATCTTCCAGGCGTTCAACCTGCTGCCGACGCTGACCGCGCTGGAGAACATCACCCTGCCGATGGACATCGCGGGCCGTAAGCCCGACGCCGCGTGGCTCCAGAAGGTCATCGACATGATCGGGCTCTCGGAGCGCCTGAAGCACCGGCCGACCGAGCTGTCCGGCGGCCAGCAGCAGCGCGTCGCGGTGGCCCGCGCCCTGGCCTCGCAGCCCGACATCATCTTCGGCGACGAGCCCACCGGAAACCTGGACTCCCGCTCCGGCGCCGAGGTCCTCGGCTTCCTGCGCAACTCGGTGCGCGAGCTCGGCCAGACCGTGGTGATGGTGACCCACGACCCGGTGGCCGCCTCCTACTCGGACCGCGTGATCTTCCTCGCGGACGGTGCGATCGTCGACCAGATGATGCACCCCACCGCGGACGGGGTCCTCGACCGGATGAAGGCGTTCGACGCGAAGGGCCGCACCAGCTGACGTAACCGGCTGCCGCCCCCGTCCCCCTTCCGGAACCCATCCCAGGACTACAGACATGTTCCGTACCGCCCTGCGCAATGTGCTCGCGCACAAGGCCAGGCTGCTGATGACCGTGCTCGCCGTCATGCTCGGCGTAGCCTTCGTCTCCGGCACCCTGGTCTTCACCGACACCCTCGGCAACGCCTTCCGCAACCAGTCGGCCAAGAGCTACGACAACGTCGCCGTCGCCATCACCACCTACGCCGACCAGCGCGACGAGAAGACCCAAGGCATCGACGACGCCACCCTGGAGAAGATCCAGGCCCTGGACGGCGTGGCGAGCGCCACCGGCCGGGTCTCCGGCTTCGCCGGGGTCGCCGACCCGGACGGCAAGCTCATCGGCAACGGCTGGTCCAACACCGGCGGCAACTTCGCCCCCGGCAAGGACGGCAAGGACGCCGCGTACACCTTCACCGAGGGCACCGGCCCGGTGAAGGCCGGCACCATCGCCCTGGACAAGGACACCGCGAGCAAGGGCAAGTACCGCGTCGGAGACCCGGTGCGGGTCGCCACCAACGGGCCGGTGAAGGAGTACACCCTCGCCGGTGTCTTCACCACCGAGGACGGCGCGGTCAACGCGGGCGGCAGCCTGGTCCTGTTCGACACCACGGTCGCGCAGAAGCTCTACCTCAAGCCCGGCGTCTTCCAGGACGTCACCGTGACCGCCGCGGCCGGCACATCGGACCAGAAGCTGCTGTCCGCCCTGGAACCGCTGCTGCCCAAGGACGCCTCCGCCCAGACCGGCGCCGCACTCGCCGACGAGCAGGCCGAGCAGATCGAGAACGGCCTCGGGGCCCTCAACGGGATGCTGCTCGCCTTCGCGGGCATCGCCCTCTTCGTCGGTGTCTTCCTGATCGCCAACACCTTCACCATGCTGGTGGCCCAGCGCACCAAGGAACTGGCCCTGATGCGGGCGGTCGGCGCCTCCCGCAGCCAGGTGAAGCGTTCCGTCCTGCTCGAAGCGGCCGTGGTCGGCGCGATCGCCTCGGTGATCGGCTTCGTGCTCGGTCTCGGCCTCGCCATCGGTCTGCGCTCCGCGATGAGCCTGCTCGGCGGGAAGATCCCGGCCGGCCCGCTGGTCGTCTCCCCCACCGCGGTCGCCGCGGCCTTCACCGTCGGCATCGTGATCACCGTGCTCGCCGCCTGGCTGCCCGCCCGTCGCGCCGCGAAGATCGCGCCGGTGGCGGCGATGAGCAGTGTGCACGCGGTGGCCACCACCAAGTCCCTGGTCGTACGGAACTCGATCGGCGGAGTCCTCGGCCTGATCGGCGCGGCGGCCATCGTCGCGGGCGCCTCGGCGGCCGGCACGAACGGCCGCTACACCGTCGCGGCCGGTGCCTTCTTCGCCCTGATCGCCGTCATCGTGCTCATCCCGCTGCTGTCGCGGCCGGTGATCGCCCTGGTGCGGCCGCTGCTGATGAAGCTGTTCGGCGTCTCCGGCAAGCTGGCCGCGCAGAACGCGGTCCGTAACCCGCGGCGTACCGGAGCCACGGCCTCCGCCCTGGCGATCGGGCTGACCCTCGTCACCGGGATCTCGGTGCTCGGCGTCACCCTCGGCCAGGCGGTCGACCGGATGACGACGGACAACATCAAGGCCGACTACATGGTCTCGATGGCCAGCGGCGGCATGCTGGACCAGTCGGCGCTCAGCGCCCTGGAGAAGGCCGACGGGGTCTCCGCGATCTCCCCGCAGCAGTCCTTCTCCCTGTGGGTCGGCGAGGACTACCACTCGGCCTCCGGAGTGACCCCCGGCGATGTGGAGAAGGTCTTCTCGCTGGAGACGGTCTCCGGCTCGCTGGGATCGCTGAACGACGGCGAGGTCGCGGTCGGCAGCAAGACCGCGAAGTCGAACGGCTGGAAGACCGGCGACACCCTCCCGGTGAAGTTCGAGGACGAGAAGAAGGGGAAGCTGAAGATCGGCGCCCTCTACGAGGAGAACGACTTCCTCTCGCCCTTCCTGCTGCCGAAGGACATCGTCAACGCGCACACCCCGCAGGCGGACATCCGCGAGATCTGGCTCAAGATGGACGGCGGCGCCACCGCGGCCAACGAGAAGTCCGTGGTGGACGCGCTGGGTGACAACCCGGCGATGAGCATCAAGGACCGGGCGGACATCCGGGACATGTTCGGCGGCATGGTCAACATCGCGCTGAACATCATGTACGGACTGCTGGCGATGGCCCTGATCATCGCGGTGCTGGGTGTCATCAACACGCTGGCGATGTCGGTGTTCGAGCGTCAGCAGGAGATCGGCATGCTGCGGGCGATCGGCCTCGACAAGCGCCGGGTCAAGCGCATGATCCGCCTGGAGGCCGTGGTCATCTCGGTCTTCGGCGCGGTGATCGGTGTCGTGCTCGGAACGTTCCTGGGCTGGGCGATCGGTCAGACCCTGGCCGCCGAGATCCCGGACTACGCCCTGGTCATCCCGTGGGACCGCCTCGCGCTCTTCCTCGTGCTCGCCGGGCTGGTGGGCGTGCTGGCCTCGCTGTGGCCGGCCCGCAGCGCCGCGAAGCTGAACATGCTGACGGCGATCAAGACCGAATAGCCCGCGCCGGGGGCCCGAGGGGCAAGGGGAGGGCCCGGTGACCGCCGCACGCGGTCACCGGCCCCTCCCCCCTTTTTTACGTCCCGTACGTGGGCCTCAGCCGGTCGCCGAAGCCGTCCAGGCGCGGGCGCGCAACGGCATACGGGCGCCGCCGCCCTCCGTCGGGCGCACCACGAGGATCTGGTTGACCCCGATCTTGTTGTGCTCGAAGGAGAGCGCGGAGGCGGCCATGTACAGCCGCCAGACCCTGGCCCGGCCGGGCGAGGTGGCCCGTACCGCCTGTTGCCAGTGCTGCTCCAGGTTGGCCACCCAGCGGCGCAGGGTGAGCGCGTAGTGCTCACGGATGGCCTCGACGTCGCGGACCTCGAACCCGGCCTCTTCGAGGGTGCCCACGGTCCGGCCCACCGGGGCGAGTTCGCCGTCGGGGAAGACGTACGCGTCGATGAACTCGTCGATGCGGTAGGCGTCCTCGTCCCTCTCGGGTCGGCGGGCGATCTGGTGGTTGAGGAGCCGGCCGCCGGGCTTGAGGAGCGCGTAGAGGTCGTCGGCGTATTCGCGGTAGCGGACCGAGCCGACGTGTTCGGCCATCCCGATCGACGAGATGGCGTCGTACGGGCCGTCCCTGACGTCCCGGTAGTCCTGGACCCGGATCTCGATCCGGTCGGTCAGGCCCTCCTCCGCGATGCGCTTCCTGGCGTAGGCGGCCTGTTCGATGGAGAGGGTCACTCCGGTGACGCGGGCGCCGTACTCACGGGCCGCGTGGATGGCCATGGAGCCCCAGCCGCAGCCGACGTCCAGAAGCCGGTCGCCCTCCTTCAGCGCGAGCTTGCGGCAGACCAGGTCGAGCTTGTCGCGCTGGGCGTCCTCCAGGCTCCCGCCGTCCTCCCAGTAGGCGCAGGAGTAGACCATGGAGGGGCCGAGGACCAGTTCGTAGAAATCGTTGCCCACGTCGTAGTGGTGGCTGATGGCCTTCTTGTCGCGCCGCTTGGTGTGCATGGCGCCGGTGCGGCGGCGGACCTCCTCGGCCGGCGGGGCCGGCGGGGGCCAGGGGCCGGCCAGTTCGACGAGACCCCGCGCGAAGGCCCTGACCCCGGGGTCGCGGAGCGGGTGTACGGAGTCCTTCTCGTCGGACCCGCGTTCCCAGAGGAGCCCGGCGAGGTGGTCCAGGGCCTCGTACAGATTTCCTTCGACATCGATCTCTCCGGCCACCCAGGCACGGGCCAGGCCCAGTTCGCCCGGCTTCCAGAGCAGGCGGCGCAGGGCGCGGCGGTGGCGGATCACGAGGGTGGGGGCACCCGGCGGTCCGGATTCGCTGCCGTCCCAGGCCCGGATACGGACCGGTAGGGGCTTTCCCAGCAACTCTTCGGCGAGAGCGGTCAGCCGCGATGCGGCGTCTGCCATGGCGCACACCTCCGTGGTGGTGTTTCCCAAATATGCCAAAATTCGCATAACCATGCCCATAACCCCGCCACGACACCTCGGCGCCGCGACGGGACACCTGCGTCAACTGTCTCCGGACCGCATGCCATCCCGCTACATGGCAATGGATCGGCAAAGCGCATGTATCCGGCATGTATCACCGGGATTCCGGGCCACCGCCGCCGAGGACCGCACGGCCGGGAGCGCACGGGGCCGGGGCACACGGAGATGGGCCGGGAGCGCACGGGGCCGGGGCGCACGGTCACGCCCCGGGAGCACACGGGCCGGGAGCGCGCGGTCGCGCCGGGGAGCGCACGGCGCCAGAACGCGCCGGTGGACCGGAGGGCGCGGATACGCCGAAGGGGCCGTCCGCACCACGGATGGCGGACGGCCCCTTCGGGCGTCGTACAGGAGGTTCCGGCGGGCCGGAACCGGCGGAGCTAGGAAGCCTTGGCCTTCTCGCCCTTGGCGTCCTGGGTCACGGCGGCCGGAGCCGGAGCCGGCTTGGCGGCCTCGTAGAACTCCTCGCGCGGCGTCTCCATGGCGCCGAGCGAGACGACCTCGCGCTTGAGGAACATCGCCAGGGTCCAGTCGGCGAAGATCCGGATCTTACGGTTCCAGGTCGGCATCGCCATGCCGTGGTAGCCGCGGTGCATGTACCAGGCGAGACGGCCCTTGAGCTTGATCTTCACCTTGCCCATGACGATCATCGCGACGCCCTTGTGCAGCCCGAGACCGGCGACCGCACCCTTGTTGGCGTGGCTGTACTCCTTCTGCGGGAAGCCCCGCATACCGGAGATGACGTTGTCGCCGAGGACCTTGGCCTGACGCAGCGCGTGCTGGGCGTTGGGCGGGCACCAGGCGTTCGGGTTGCCGGCCTTGCGGCCGACCAGGTCCGGAACCTGGGCGTTGTCGCCCGCGGCCCAGATGTAGTCGGTGCCCTGCACCTGGAGCTTCTCGGAGGTGTCCACGTGGCCACGCGGGCCGAGCGGCAGACCGAAGCGCGCGAGCGCCGGGTTCGGCTTCACACCGGCGGTCCACACGATGGTGTTGGAGTCGACCTCAAGGCCGTTCTTCAGCACGACGCGACCGTCGACGCAGGAGTCCATGGAGGTGGAGAGGTAGATCTCCACGCCGCGGCCCTCAAGGTGCTCCTTGCCGTAGGCGCCCAGCTTCGGGCCGACCTCGGGAAGGATCTTGTCGGCGGCGTCGACGAGGATGAAGCGCATGTCCTCGCGCTTCACGTTCGTGTAGTACTTCGACGCGTCGCGGGCCATGTCCTCGACCTCGCCGATGGTCTCCGCGCCGGCGAAACCGCCACCCACGAAGACGAACGTGAGCGCCCTGCGGCGCACCTCGTCGTCGGTCGTCGAGTCAGCCTTGTCCAGCTGCTCCAGGACGTGGTTGCGCAGGCCGATGGACTCCTCGATGCCCTTCATGCCGATGCCCTGCTCGGCGAGGCCGGGGATCGGGAAGGTGCGCGAGACCGCGCCCATCGCGATGACGAGGTAGTCGAAGGGCAGCTCGTAGGCCTCGCCGACGAGCGGCGCGACCGTGGCGACCTTGCGGTCCTGGTCAATGGTCGTGACTCGGCCGGTGAGGACCTCGGCCTTGGGCAGCACGCGTCGCAGCGGGACGACGACATGCCGAGGCGAGATGCTGCCGGCAGCAGCTTCGGGGAGGAAGGGCTGGTACGTCATGTACGAGCGCGGGTCGACGACCGTGACGGTCGCCTCTCCGTAGCGCATCTTCTTGAGAATGCGTCGAGCTGCGTACAGGCCTACGTACCCACCGCCTACAACGAGGATCCTGGGACGCTCCGTGGTGCTCATGCCATCGAGTATCCACCCCCCTCCGAGGGGGTGCTCGTGAGCCCCTTCACAAGGTATCGGGCCACCTCTGCTACACTTCGCCGCCCACGTGACCCAGGTCATGATGTCGCGGGGGAACCACCAGGCGGTGGCGAACGTTGTTCACCGCTTGTGAGCTGGCCCTTGGCCCTTGATGCCGGGCAAACCACCCCCCGGATTCATCCGCGCGCAACACGCCCGGAACACGCCCCCACCCCCTCCGCGAGCCCCGCCGCGCGACCCGCACGGCCCCTTGGGCGCCGAACTGCGCCCAACGGGGCCGAATTCCTTGTGAAGAAGTTCACGAACTTCGTCGCGGCGCGCCCCCGAAGGGGCCCTCCGGACCGCCCGCGGGGGCCTGTCGACGGCTCAAAGGTGCAGGCGACGGTGCGTTTGAGCCCTCGGTGAGCGCGGGCCGCGCACAGGTGGTGTCAGCCGGCGTGCGACGCCGCCGACCAGGCGATGCCGTCCAGGATGTCGTGTTCGCTGACGACGACCTCCTGAGCCCCGGTCCGCTTCATCACGGCGAGCAGGACGAGCGCTCCGGAGGTGATCACGTCGACCCGGCCGGGGTGCATCGCGGGGATCGCGGCGCGCTCCTCGTGCGTCGAGGAGAGCAGGCGTCCGGTGATCTCCTGGACCTGCTCGAAGGAGATCCGGGAGTGGTGGATGGCCGCCGGGTCGTACTCCGTGAGCCCCAGCGCGATCGCGGCCACCGTGGTGACCGTGCCGGCCAGGCCGACGAGGGTGGCGGCCTCACCGATCGGGACGGTCTCCTGCGCGAGGTCCAGCGCGGCGTCGATGTCCGCACGGATCGCGGTGACCGCGCCGTGGGTGGGCGGGTCGACGACGACTCCGTCGCGTACGAGATGGCGCTCCGTCATCCGTACGCAGCCGATGTCCACGGACCGGGCGGCACGGACCTCGTCGTCGCCGACGACGAACTCGGTGGAGCCGCCGCCGATGTCGACCACGAGGTAGGGCTTGGCGAGGTGGTCGCCGCCGGCCAGTTCCTTGGTGGCGCCGAGGAAGGAGAGTTCGGCCTCCTGGTCGCCGCTGATCACCTCCGGCTCGACGCCGAGGATGTCCAGGACGCCGCGGACGAACTCGCCGCTGTTCTCGGCGTCACGGGAGGCGGACGTGGCGACGAAGCGGACGCGTTCGGCGCCGAGCTCCTCGATCACCGCCGCGTACTCGCGGCAGGCGGCGAAGGTGCGCTCCAGCGCCTCGGGGGCGAGCCGGCCGGTCCGGTCGACGCCCTGGCCGAGCCGGACGATCTGCATCCGCCGGTCGAGCTCGACGATCTCGCCGGTGGCGGGGTCCGCGTCGGCGACGAGCAGCCGGATGGAGTTGGTCCCGCAGTCGATGGCGGCGACCCGGGTCACCGGCCCGCCCCCTCGTCGGCCGGCGCGCTGGAGGGCGCCTCGCACGGCGTGACGCACGGGCCCTTCGCCCACCACTCGGGCAGCATCGCGATCGCCTCGTCGCCGAGCGGGTTCACTCCGGGGCCCGCGGCCAGGGAGTGACCGACCAGGACGTGCAGGCACTTCACCCGGTCCGGCATGCCTCCCGCGCTCGGGAAGCCCTCCAGGACCTCGATGGCGTCACGGCGGGCGAGGTAGTCCTCGTGCGCCCCGCGGTAGGCCGCGGCCAGCTCGGGGTCGGACCGGAGCCGCTCGGTCATCTCCTTCATGACCCCATTGGCCTCCAGCGTCCCGATCGCCGACGCCGCACGCGGACAGGTCAGGTAGTACGTCGTCGGGAACGGCGTGCCGTCCTCCAGACGGGGCTGCGTCTCGACCACGTCCGGATTGCCGCACGGGCAACGGTGCGCGATGGCCCGCAGCCCGCGCGGCGGGCGGCCGAGCTGCTGCTCGAACGCGGCGATGTCCGCGTCGGTGGGCGTGGTGGACTCGGTCTGCGGAGGGGGCGTTTCCATGCCTGCCTAGGTTCTGCTCGACGTTTGCTCGAAAGATGCTGCTCAAAAGGTGCTGCTCAAGGGTGCCGCTCGAAGCCGCCGCTCGGAAACCGCGGCCCGGAGACGGGTCAGTCGCGGTCGGCGGTGTCCACGCCGTCCCAGAGGTTCGAGTGCCAGGGGCGGTCCGCCGCGCCCGGCTCTCCGCGGCGGTCCTCGGCCGCGTCGGGATCGGCCACCGTGTAGCCGGTCTCGCCGGGGAGTACGTAATGGAGGTGCTCCCGGGCCAGTCGCCTGATGTACGCGTCGTCCTGGAGCCGCGCCTTCTCGTCGCGCAGTTCCTCGGTCCGCCGGCCCGCCTCCTGGGACAGCCGCTCCTGATCGGCGATCTCGTCGCGCTGGGAGACGTACTGCCGCATGGGGTACGCGAGCGCGACCACCAGGGAGCAGACGATCAGGGCCAGGAACGCGGCCCGGCCGGTGAGCCGGGAGCGGTGCGCCTGGCGGCGGTTCTGGGACCGGTAGACGCGGGCCGCGGTCTGCTCGCCGAGCAGTCGCAGCCTGGTCGCGGTGGAGAACCGGTCGCGGTCCTTCCCGGCCATGTCTCCCGCCTCCCCATTACGCACGTCCGTCCCCGCACACGGTACGGGACCGAGTGCGGGGACGGACGGAGGCTGGTGCCTCGAACCCCCGAAGGGCCGGTGACCGGCCCCCGGGTGCCGGGGTGTCAGCCCTTGAAGCGCGGGAACGCCGAGCGGCCCGCGTACACCGCGGCGTCGTCGAGGATCTCCTCGATGCGCAGCAGCTGGTTGTACTTGGCGACACGGTCCGAGCGGGCCGGGGCGCCGGTCTTGATCTGACCGCAGTTCACGGCGACGGCGAGGTCGGCGATGGTGACGTCCTCGGTCTCACCGGAACGGTGCGACATCATGCACTTGAAGCCGTTGCGCTGGGCCAGCTCGACGGCGTCCAGGGTCTCGGTCAGCGAACCGATCTGGTTGACCTTGACGAGCAGGGCGTTCGCGGAGCCCTCCTCGATGCCGCGGGCCAGGCGCTCCGGGTTGGTGACGAAGAGGTCGTCGCCGACGATCTGCACCTTGGCGCCGAGCTTGTCGGTGATGACCTTCCAGCCGGCCCAGTCGTCCTCGTACAGCGGGTCCTCGATGGAGACCAGCGGGTACGCGGAGACGAGCTCCTCGTAGTACTCGGTCATCTCGGCGGCCGAGCGGGACTTGCCCTCGAACTCGTACTTGCCGTCCTTGTAGAACTCCGACGCGGCGACGTCGAGCGCGAGCCCGATGTCGCGGCCGGGGACGTAACCGGCCTCCTTGATGGCCTCGACGATGAGGTCCAGGGCGGCGCGGTTGGACTCCAGGTTCGGGGCGAAGCCGCCCTCGTCGCCGAGTCCGGTGGACAGGCCCTTGGTCTTCAGGACCTTCTTCAGCGTGTGGTAGATCTCCGCGCCCCAGCGCAGGGCCTCGGAGAAGGACTCCGCGCCGATCGGGGCGATCATGAACTCCTGGATGTCCACGTTGGAGTCGGCGTGCGAGCCGCCGTTCAGGATGTTCATCATCGGAACGGGCAGCAGGTGCGCGTTCGGGCCGCCGAGGTAGCGGAAGAGCGGCAGGTCGGACGCCTCGGACGCGGCGTGGGCGACGGCCAGCGAGACGCCGAGGATGGCGTTGGCGCCGAGCGACGCCTTGTTCTCGGTGGCGTCCAGGTCGAACATCGCCTGGTCGATGAGGCGCTGCTCGGTGGCGTCGTAACCGACGAGCTCCGGGCCGATCTGCTCGATGACGGCGAGGACCGCCTTCTCGACGCCCTTGCCCTGGTAGCGGTTGGGGTCTCCGTCGCGAAGCTCAATGGCCTCGAACGCACCGGTGGAGGCGCCGGACGGAACAGCAGCACGTCCCGTGCTGCCGTCGTCGAGGCCAACCTCGACCTCGACCGTGGGGTTTCCCCGGGAGTCGAGGATTTCCCTGGCTACGACGACGTCGATGGACGGCACGAGGCATCTCCTTCTGGGATATGACGCTGGTGGTGCAGGGTCACTACGGCCTTGCGACACGAGCCTAACCGGCCCGGCCCGATCGGGCGGCCGACCGCCCGTCTCCTGGGACGAAAAAGGACCCAAGGCCGTGCAATACAGGACGAAGGTCCAGAAATTTACTGACTGGTAACTACAAGGGTTGAACGATTGCGGCCCGGGCCACCGCGCAAGAACCCCGGCCCGGCGCGCACGGGGGAGAGTGCGCCGGGCCGGGGAACCGGCCGAGGAGGATGCCGCCGGACACCCGCCTCAGGGGAGGAGAAGCCGT
Source organism: Streptomyces sp. NBC_01237 (assembly GCF_035917275.1). Taxonomy (NCBI): domain Bacteria; kingdom Bacillati; phylum Actinomycetota; class Actinomycetes; order Kitasatosporales; family Streptomycetaceae; genus Streptomyces; species Streptomyces sp. NBC_01237. Next base: position 3,496,177 of record NZ_CP108508.1, read on the forward strand.
GTGCCGGACTACTTCAGGTGGAGCTGCTGACCCGGGAAGATCAGGTCGGCGTCCTTGACGATGTCGCCGTTGAGCTTGAACACCTTCTGCCAGCCGCCCTTGACGCCTTCCTTGTGAGCGATCTTGCTCAGGGTGTCGCCGGACTTCACCTTGTACTCGCCGTCACCCTTGGCGACCTTCTGGCCGGTCGGGGTCGTGACGGTCTTCGGGGTCTCGGCCTTCGGGGCGGTGCGCTGCTCGCTGCGCGAGGCGGGCTGCTCGGCCTTGCGCTCCTGCTGCTTCGGCTGAGCCTGCTGCTTCGGCTGGGCCTGCTGCTGCTTGGCCTCGCTCTGGCCGGAGCCGGTGTCGACGCCCGGGTCCACACCGTCGTTGCTCAGGTTGCCGGCACCGGCACAGGCCCAGGCGCCGGGACCCTGCATGTCGAGAAGCTTCTCGGCGGTGGCGATCTGCTGGGACTTGGAGGCCAGGTCGGCACGGGCGGCGTACTGCGTACCGCCGGCGGCGGCCCAGCTGGACTGCGAGAACTGCAGACCGCCGTAGTAGCCGTTGCCGGTGTTGATGGACCAGTTGCCACCGGACTCGCACTGGGCGACGGCGTCCCACGTGGAGACGGAGGCGGCGGAGGCGCCGGTCGCACCCATCAGCGGGACGGCGACAGCGGCACCGGCGACACCGGCGAGCGTGGCGACACGGACGACCTTGGACGGGCGGCGGTGCTTGCCCTTGCTGTGAAGCAGCATGGAACTTCTCCTCACCGACGCCTACGAGGTGAGCTGTCGGGTTCGGGCCAAGTGAGTTGCCCGGTCGCACGTCCTAGCACGCGACTTCACCCCAAGCCGGTCCTGATCACTCTCGTACGGGACGAGACGACCGGGCCCGGCACTTACCTGGGTCCCCCGCTCCTGCCTACGGCGCTTTACGCGTCTGTTCCCTTCGACCGACGGCAGGATTCGGCGTGACGGTCGACGGGGCCCGCGGTGCGAGCGGTTCCGACCGTAAACACAGGCAACCCCTACATTCAAAGATGGACATACCGGTCAATCGCCCCTTACTTGACCTCACTGAAGTGACGTTTCCGCAGGTCGGGGGCAATGCGGACGGATCCGGCGGACGAGACACGCCAGTTGAAGCAAAGAGACCCATGTCTCACTTACGCATAAGTGGACATAGGCCCCTGAACTACCCCGGTTTTCGGGGTGTTTTCCGCATGCGATCAGTTGGCAGCGGCGTCCTCGGAGTGCTTGCCGAGGTCCAGATCCAGGTTCTGGCCGGGCAGGATCAGGTCCGGGTCCGAGCCGAGTGCGTCCTTGTTCGCCTCGTACAGCGCGGTCCATCCGCCGGAGAGTTTCTGTGCGTCAGCAATCGCCCAGAGACTGTCGCCCGGCCGGACGGTGTAGTCGCCGTCGGCCCGCTCCGCCCCGCCGTCGCGCCCCTCGCCGTCGCCGCGGGAGGCGTGCCGGCCGGACTCGCGCCCGTCGTCACCGTCCGCCGCCCGGCTCCCCTCGGGAGCGGGTGTGCCCCGGTGCTTGCCACCACTGCGGTCGGTGTCCTTCGAGGCGTCAGGCGCCGCGGAGTCCTCGGGTGCCGAGGAGTCCTCGGGCTTCGCGGAACCCTTGGGCTTCGTCGGGGAAGGGGTCCCGTCCGGGGTGGAAGGGGTGGTCGAGGGGTCGGCGGCCTCGCCGGGCGTGTCGCCCGCCGCGCCTTCCTTGCCATCGTCCGCACCGCCGTCGGCCGGCGGGGTCGCCGCGTCCGAGGGGTCGGCGGACGGCGTGCCGCCCGGGTCGACGCCCGGCAGGGCACCGTCCACCGCGAGTCCGGAGATCACCGCACAGCTGGGCCACGCCTTCGGGCCCTGGTCGTCCAGGACCTTCTCCGCGACGGAGATCTGCTGCGAACGACTGGCGAGGTCGGCCCGGGGCGCGAACGCCGTGCCGCCGTACGCCGACCAGGTGTCCTGCGAGAACTGGAGCCCGCCGTAGAAACCGTTGCCGAGGTCGGCACTCCACATGCCGCCGCTCTCGCACTCCGCGACCCGGTCCCAGGTCGAGGCGTCGGCGGCGTGTGCGCCGGTCGCGCCGAGCAGCGGAATCGCGATGGCCGATCCCGTCACGCCCGCGGCGACGACGATGGCGGGTGCCTGGCGAGGGCGACGGTGTCTGCCGTTCGCGGAGCCCATGGGGTTTGCCTTCCGTGCGACTGACGAGTGGGTACTGAGTGGTTGACGAGTCATCCGACGCCCGACTGATGCGTCGAACGGTGAACCTAGCGGGACTCGAACGTGTGTCACAAGTCGATGCAGCGGAGATCACGTGAAAGTCACAGAGTTGACGCAGCGTCACCTTCGCCCAGTCGCCGCCCCGGCTCGAACTCCACGGGGAGCGTGCGCAATCCCCGCATGATGAGCCCGCCACGCCACCGCAAATCGGTGGGTTCTCCCGCAAGTCGCAGCTCCGGAAGGCGTCTCAGCAGCGTAGCGAGAGCGGCCTGCCCCTCCAGCCTGGCGAGCGGTGCTCCCAGGCAGTAGTGGACGCCGTGCCCGTATCCGAGGTGCTGATTGTCACTCCGTGCGAGGTCGAGACGGTCCGGGTCCTCGAACCGTTCCGGGTCCCGGTCGGCCGCGGCGAGCACGACGAGCACGGGGTCGCCCTCGGCGACCTCCTGTCCGCCGAGCGTCAGCGCCTCGGTGGCGTAGCGCCAGGTGGCCAGCTCCACCGGTCCGTCGTACCGCAGCAGTTCCTCGATGCCGGTGGCCAGCAGGCCGCTCTCCCCCGCGTCGAGCGAACGCTCAAGGAGTGCGCGCTGTTCGGGGTGGCGCAGCAGGGCGTACGTGCCGTTGCCGATGAGGTTGACCGTGGTCTCGAATCCGGCGAAGAGAAGGATGAAGGCCATCGCCGCGGCCTCATTCTCGGTGAGGTGCTCGCCGTGGTCACTGGCCCGGATCAGCCCCGAGATCAGATCGTCGCCGTCCCCCTCGTCCCCCAGGCCCTCCCGCTTCCGGTGGATCAGCTCCGCGAGATAGCCGCGCATCTTCTTGACCGACCGGGCGACCCCGCCACGCGGGCCGCCGCCATGGCGGATCATCATGCCCGCCCAGTCCCGGAAGTCGTCCTGGTCCTCGCGCGGGACCCCCAGCAGATCGCAGATGGCGTAGATGGGGAGCGGGAAGGCGAAGTCGTGGATGAGGTCCGCCTTCCCCTCCTCGATGAAGTCGTCGATGAGGCGATCCGTCAGCTCCTGCACGCGCGGCGCGAACTCCGCGACCCGGCGCGGGGTGAACGCCTTGGAGACGAGCCGGCGCAGCCGGGTGTGGTCCGGCGGGTCGATGTTCAGCAGATGTGTCATCAGCTCCGCCTTGCGCTCCCCAGGGATACCCGTCTTCCCCTTGGCGTGCGCCGGCCCGGCGTGGTGCGCCGGGTTCTTGGAGAGCCGGGAGTCGGCGAGGGCCTGCTTGGCGTCCGCGTACCGCGTCACGAGCCAGGCGTCGACCCCGCTGGGCAGCGTCGTCCGGTGTACGGGGCTGTGCTCGCGGAGCCATGCGTAGGCGGGGTACGGGTCGGTGGCGAACTCCCAGGTGAAGAGTTCGGGGGCGGGGGGCGGGGCGGGAGCGGGAGCCGCGCCGGTCTGCGCGGGCGCGTCGGCGGAGGCGGCGGAGGCGTGCGGGCAGACGGGGGCGTCGGCGGGCGCGGAGGCGCGGGGACGGGCGTCGGCGGGCGCGGGCTCGGAAGCGGAGGAAGGGGCGTCGGCTGGGGCGGGCGCGGAGGAAGGGGCTGGGGAAGGAGAAGAGGAAGGGGCGTCGGCGGGGGGCTCGGCGGGGCTGGCGTTCACCCCTCGACGTTATCCGGCGCGCCCGGACGGTTCCGTGCCAGCTCGGCGAGGATGTCCTCGGCCTCGTGGTGCCCGGCCTCGGCCGACTTGCGGAACCACTCCTCGGCCTCGGCCTCTTCCCCCTGGTCCCACAGCATGACCGCCAGCGCGGCGGCGGCGTAGTAGCTGCCCCGCGCGTGCCCCACCTCGAACCAGCGCCGCGCCTCCTCGGTATCACCCCGGTCACGCAGGTCGTTGGCGAGGTTGGTGGCCGCGCTGGTGCCGCCCGCTTCGGCAGCCGCCCGGTAGAGCGATTCGATCTCGGGGTCGTCGGGGTCCCGTTCCCGCAGGACCAGGGCGAGGTTGTTCGCCGCCCGGAAGTACACGGTCCCGCTGGTCGTGTGGGCCAGGGCCCTGCGGTACCAGTGCTCCGCCACCTCCAGTTCGTTCCACTCGTGGAACAGGCTGCCCAGGCTCCCCGCGGCCTCCTCGTGCCCCATCTCCACGGCCTTGACGTACCAGCGGCGCGCCTCGTGGTTGTCCCCGACCCCCGCCGACAGGTCGCCCAGCCGGTTCGCGGACGCACCGTCGCCCGCCTCCGCCGCCCGTGTCAGCCAGTGCAGCGAACGCTCGGCCAGGGCGGCGCCGAGCGTGCCCTGCGCCTCGACGTCGCCCGCCCGCGCCGCCATCTCCAGATAGGGAATCGCCGCCGCCCCGTCGCCCCGGGCCGCGAGCAGTTTCCCCACCGCACCGGCCGCCTCGGCACTGCCCGCGTCCGCCGCCCTGCGGAACCAGCGCTCCGCGGCCGGCTCGTCGCCGAACTCCCGGTCGATGCGGCCGAGTGTCATCAGGACGTCCGGGTCGCCGGCCGCCCTGCGCTCCAGCACCGCGTGGGCCCGCTCGTAGACAGCGGCCCGGAACCGGGCGACGCCCCGTACCGCTTCCAGCGCGAGCAGCCACATCCCCAGCGGCACGGGAGAGGTGAAGCCCGGAGCCTGGTCCTCCGCGTCCGCGACCAGGGAGCCGTACGCCCGCCAGGTGTTCTCGCCCCGGCCCGGTACGAGCATTCCGCTCACCCCGTGCTGGATGCCGGTCGCCCAGGCGAGGGCGTCCTCGAAGCTCTCCTGCTCGGCCCGGACGTCATCGGGCCCGTACATCCGGTGCGCCGCGCGCAGCACATCGAGCGCCAGCTCGCCCCGGGCCCCGCAGCGCGCCAGGTCGATCGCGGCGCGCACCAGCAGGTGCCCGCGCGGGTGGGCGCCGGCCCGGCGGCCGGCGCGACGCCACTGGTCCGCGAGCTCCGGGCCGATGGCCAGGTACTCGGTGACGCCGCGGTCGCCGCGCCCGTGGCGGGCGCCCGACAGCCGGTGGTCGGAGAGGTTCCCGTCGAGCCTCGCCAGTTCGGCCGGGCTCCACTCGCAGCTCAGCTCGACCGGTTCCACACCGATCAGCACCCGGGCGCTCGGGGCGGCGCCGAAGCGGTGGACGTCGTAGGCCTCGTCGCCCATCGTGGCGATCACCGGCGTGGTCTCCCGCACGAGGTCGGCCAGGACCGCCGCGGTGAGGCCCTTCTCGCCGAGGTGGCCCTCCAGGTCGTCGAGCCAGACGACGGTGTTCTCGGCGCCCCGGCGGCGCAGCACGGCGGGCAGGGCGCGCAGGTCCGTGCCGGGTGAGGGCGCGAAGATCCTCGTCCCGCCGGAGAGGTGGTTGAACAGCGCCGCCCAGGCCGTCCTGGTCTTTCCCGAGAGCGGTTCCCCGGTGACCAGCACCAGCCCGCCGGACCGGGCGGCGTTCCGGACCAGGGCGCCCAGTCCCGCGTCGCAGTCCCGTTCCGTGTAGGCGGGGAGGACCGGCTCGTCGGGGAGCTTGCGGGTACGTCGCACGCCGAGCGCGACCGGGTCGGCCCGGTCGAGCTGCGGCCAGTCGGCGACCGCGGGCAGTGCGTGGTGCGGGCCGGCTCCGTAGTAGTTGTTGTTCTGTATGCCGTTGCCCTGGACGGGGCCGGTGAACGTGCCGTCCCGGAAGTCGGAGCGGGGGTGGTCGGACGGTGCGTCATCGACCGTGAACTGAAGGTTCCGGATCGTGCCGGTCCGGATCACCGAGCCGTGGAGCGTGTCCCCCGGCGCGAAGCGCCGTACGACGTCCTCACGGACCGGCGCCGCGTCGTCCGGGGCCGCCGCGAAGTCGCGCAGAATCCTGGTCAGCGCGGCCAGGGCGGCGGGGTGCCTGCTGTCCAGGTCCTCGACTTCTCCGAACACCATGGACCAGGCCGTCGTGGCCGAGTCCGGGTCGTCGTCCAGCAGCACGACGTCCCTGATCTCGCCGAGCTGGGCCGCGAAGCCGGCCAGGAATCTCCCCGGCGCGCGAGCGGCCAGCTGGAACCGCTCCCAGTCCCCGCCCGCCATCACCCGGATCAACTCGTCGGCCAGCAGCTTCAGTTCCGCGTCGTCCACGCCCTGTCCCCCACACCTCGAACGGCCCTGGCACCACCGTACTAACGGGTGTTGCCCTCCGCCGCCAGGATCGCGTCGCGGTACGTGCGGGCGGCGGCGCGCAGGGCGGCCTCCGGGTCGATGCCGTCGCGTTCGGCCCGCACGGCGAGGGCCAGCAGCTCGTAGCCGATGGAGTCGCCGGCGGGCAGAGCGACTTCGAGCCCCGCGGTACGGGTGCGGCTGCCGAGTTTGGCCGCCAGGGCCAGACCGGGCTGGCCGAGCGGGACGCCGTCGGTGACCGAGTCGCGCTGCTTCTCGATCGCTTTGGTACGCAACCAGTGAGCGCGGACATCTTCGGGGGTCTCCGCGGTCTCGTCACCGAAGACGTGCGGATGGCGGTGGATCAGTTTCTCCACGAGACCGGCCGCGACATCGTCGATGGCGAACGGCTCCTCGGGGTCCTCCTCGGCGATCCGCGCGTGGAAGACGACCTGGAGCAGGACGTCCCCCAGCTCCTCGCGCAGCTCGTCGCGGTCGCCGTCCTCGATCGCCTCGACCAGTTCGTACGCCTCCTCGATGGCGTACTTGGCCAGGCCCCGGTGCGTCTTCTGCGAGGTCCAGGGGCACTCGCGCCTGATCCGGTCCATGACCTGGACCAGGTCCAGGAGCCGGGCGCCCGGCAGGTCGTACGAACCGGGCAGCAGCTCCAGGTCCGGCATCGCCACCCGGCCCGAACCGCCGAGGCGGGCCAGTCCGTCGGTGAGCGGCCGGTTGCCCTCGCCGCCCACCAGCACCACCACGCTCCGGCCGCCCGCGCAGTCGTCGACCAGCTCCCCGGCCGTCGGGTCGGCGTGCTCGACGGTGACGCCCGCCTCGCGCAGATACGGCAGCTGCGGGTGGGCCGGGTCGGCGCAGAGCACACGGTCGGCGGCGTGCAGCGTCTGCCAGGCGGGCCAGGACAGCAGCCCGGGTGCCACCCGGTGGCTGGCGGTGAGCAGGACGATGCGGCCGGGGTCGCCGGGGGCTTCAGCGTTCACCCCTCGAACCTACCCCGGCCCCCGGACGGCTCAGGCGCCCGCCTGGGCGTCCTTCGGATCGAACTCGGTGATCTGGGTGATCCAGGGTGCCTTGAATTCGCCGAGCTGAAGCTTCTGGTCGTCCCAGGTGCCGAAGCGCGGGTTGACGTCGATGTCCAGCGCCGTCGACGCCCTGGTGAGCGCCTCGCCCACCAGCTGCTGCCCGGCGGGGGTCCCGAGCTCGACGCCGAGCGCCGCGCCCAGCTTCATCAGCTGGGCCTCACGGCGCATGTCGCCCTCGATCTGGTCCGGGGCGACCCAGCGCTGCTGGAGCCTCATCGCCTTCAGCTGTGCCTCGCCGCCGGACTCCGCGGCGGCCGCCAGCCGCGTCTCCTGGATCTCCTTGCGGGTGACGGTCACCCCGGCGTCCTCGGCCGCGCGGTCCAGGATCCGGCCGAAGATCAGGCCGTGCAGCTTGGCCCGGCCCAGCTGGCCGGACTTGTCGACCAGCTGGGCCGCCTGCGGCGAACTCTCCTGGGCGCTGCGGACGTCCGCGGCCTGGGCCTGGACCGCCGACACCTCGATCCGTTCCCCGCCGACAACGGCCGCGGCGCCCGGATGGGCCTGGCTACCGCAGGCGGAGAGGAGCGGCGCCGCGACGAGCAGTGCGGCGGAGACGGCGAGCGCGGTGCGACGGCGGCGGTGCAAAGGAGCCTCCCGGGGAGAGTTTGTGCATCAGTGCACAAAGCCTTGCGGTGATCGATGTTAGGCAGTGGACGTGGTTCGGGCCACCGATTCGACCAACGATTCGGGAGGAGTTGGGGATGTGGGGCGGGCGAGGAGTCGGTACGGGCGTCGGTGACGTGTTCCGTACGGGTTCGTTCAGGGCACCCGCTCGACCGCCGGGTCCACCGGATCCGGCCGCAGCATGATCGTGCGGGAGACCAGGAAGGTGATCGGGATGGCGGCCGCGGCGGCGATCAGCGGGGCGTAACGGCTGCTGAGTCCGGCCAGGTCGACCAGGACGTACACGCCGCCGGTCGTGATGAGGAAGTTGGCGGCGTTGGTGAGCGGGAAGAGCAGGAACTTCCGCCAGGTGGGGCGGGTGCGGTACGTGAAGTGGGAGTTAAGGAAGAAGGACCCGGTCATCGAGAGCGCGAAGGCGAGAACGTGCGCGGCGATGTACGGCAGCCAGGTCAGCAGGGCCAGGTAGCAGGCGTAGTAGGTGCCGGTGTTCACGACGCCGACCAGGGCGAATCTGGCCAGCTGCCCGATGACCGGCCTCGACGGCGGGGCGTCGTTCACCGGAATCGACGGCGGGGCGTCATTCACCGGCGTACGAGTCCCCGGGCCGGGTGCGGCTCCTGTGGCGGGCGAGGTCCCTGTGACGCGGAGATGTTGGACGCCTTCACCAGGAAGTGCGGGCGGCGCTTCACCTCGTAGTAGATGCGCCCCACGTATTCACCGACGACCCCCACCATCACCATCTGCACTCCGGCGAGCGCGGTGACCACGACGAGGAGCGTGACATATCCGGGGGTGTCGACCCCTCTCACCAGGGCGACCCCGACGATCCAGGTGGCATAGGCGAGGGCGAGGGAGAGCAGCAGCAGGCCGAGGTAGAGGGCGGCGCGCAGGGGTTTGTTGTTGAAGGAGAGCAGACCGTCGAGACCGTAGTTGAGGAGCTTTCCGAAGGTCCAGGCGGAGCGGCCCTGTTCCCGCACGGCGTTCTCGTAACTGAACGTCGTCGTGCGGAATCCGACCCACGCGAACAGGCCCTTGGAGAAGCGGTTGTACTCGGTGAGTTCGAGAATGGCGTCGACGGTGCGTCTGGACAGCAGCCGGAAATCGCCGACGCCGTCGACGAGCTCCACATCCACGAGGCGGTTGATCAGCCAGTAATAGGCGCGCGCCCCGACCGTCCGGGTGACGCGGTCGCCCTTGCGGGTGCGGCGGGCGATCACCTGGTCGTTGCCGAGCGCGTGCTCCTCCAGCATGCGGCCGATCAGCTCCGGCGGGTGCTGGAGGTCGGCGTCCATGATGACGACGGCATCGCCCTCGGCGTGCTGGAGGCCGGCGAGCATGGCCGCCTCCTTGCCGAAGTTGCGGCTGAAGGAGAGATAGCGGGCCCGGGGGTCCACCGCGGCGAGCGTCTCCAGGATCGGCAGCGTTCCGTCCCGGCTTCCGTCGTCGACATAGACGAGCTGGAATTCATGGCCTAAGCGCGCAATTTCATCCGTGACACGCGCGTGGAAGCGTTCGAGGATTTCCTCCTCGTTGAAACACGGCACCACTATCGAGATCAGCACCCCAGCACATCACCGCGCCCAGGTGTCGGAACCCAATGCTCCGTATGACCAATGGGCGTCACTTCAGTGAACTGGCCCAATTCGGCGCGGGGTTACCCGTTCGACGCTGACATATTTCTTCGTATGCCGAACTCCCGCCCCCCTGCCGTGGCCTGCGCTCTTGCCGCGCTGGTCACTGTCGCCACCGTGTGCGCGGGCGACGCCGCGGCCCGCGGTTTCCCTTTCGGACCGCACACCCGCAGCGTCAATGACCTGGGCAATCAGTTCGTGCCGTTCCACACCCGGCTGTGGGACCTGCTGCACGGGCAGGCCGACGGCGGGGTGCTGCTCAACTGGCAGTCGGGGTTCGGGACGAGCTTCCCGCCGGACCTCGGCACGTATCTGACGAGCCCGTTCGCCCTGCTCGTCGGGGTCTTCCCGCGCGACCGCATCGACCTGGCCGTCTATGCGGTGACCGTACTGAAGATGGCATCCGCCGCCGCGGCGATGGCCTTCCTGCTGCTGACGCTGCGCGGCGGGCACCGGTGGGCGGCCGGGGTGCTCGGCGCCTCGTACGCGCTGTGCGGCTGGTCGGTCCTGGAGGCCACGTACAACCCGATGTGGCTGGACGGTCTCGTCGCCCTGCCGCTGCTGTGCCTGGCCGGGGAGTGGGCGCGGACGGGGCGGCACCGGGTGGCGGCGCCGCTGGTCGTGGCGGTGCTGTGGATCGCCAACTTCTATACGGCCTATATGGCGACGCTCGGGGCGGCACTGGTGCTGGTGGTGCGGCTGGTGACCGAGTCGGCCGACCGGGGGGCGGCGGGCCGGGGGCTGCTGCGGGCCGCCGGGACGGTGGCGCTCGGGATCGGGCTCGCCGCGCCCGTGCTGCTTCCCGTCTACCTCGGCACGAAACACGCCTACCCCGGCTGGACCCGGCCGTTCGCCCCCGCCGCCTGGCCCGATGTCCTGGCCCGGCTGCTTCCGGCCACGTACGGATTCTTCACCCCCGCGCTCTTCCTGGGCACCGGAACCCTGCTGCTGGCCTGCGCGCTCGCCTTCCAGAAGCCCGTGCCGCGCCGCGAGCGGTGGGCCTGGGCGGGGCTGGTGGCTGCCGTGGCCCTGTCCTTGCAGTGGGGGCCGACCCATCTGCTCTGGCACGCGTTCGCGACCCCCAACGGAAGCCCGTACCGGCAGACGTTCGTGCTGGCCGGAATCCTCGTGATCGCCGCCTGGATCTCCGTGTCGTACGACTGGCCGGGGTGGCGCGCCCTGCTCGGCGGGGGTGCGGTCCTGGTGGCGGTCGGCGCCGGGGCGGCCTCCAGCGGTCTCGTCACCCGGTGGACGTATCCGCTGTTCGCCGCCGGTCTGCTGGCGGCGGGGGCCGCGCTCGCGCTGGTACGGCGGGGAGCCGGGCGGAACGGGCCGGGGCGCGGACGCGGGTGGTACGCCGTTCCGGCCGTGCTTCTGCTGGTCGCGGCCCAGGCCGGACAGGCCGCCGCCACGACCGCGTACGCCGACCGGCAACGCCTCGCGCGGCTCGACGACTACGCGCCCTGGGGCGCACGGCAGAGCGCCCAGGCCGAGGCGGTGGACCGGGCCGACGGCTGGCCGCGCTACCGCACCGATCCGGGCCGCGAGCCGACCACCGCCAACGATCCGCTGGTGGTCGGCGGCCAGGGCGGCGCGTACTACAGCAGCCATACGCCGGATGTCCTGACCCGCACCGTGCGGGCCCTGGGCGGTGGCTGGACCTCACGCGGGCGCGCCGTCCAGAGCCTCGACAATCCGGTCACCGACGCCATCTTCTCGGTCGGGGCGCGCCTGCGTACGCCCCCCGATCCGCACCAGCCGTGGAACGCGCGGGACGACCGGCCCCCGACGGTGGCCCGGGCGCAGGTGCCGCCGCTGGTGACCGTACGCGGACCGGGGGCCGGGGCGCCGCCGGTGTACGGGCGCTCGCCGTTCCGGAATCAGGAGAAGCTGCTCGGCACCTCCGTCTACACGGTGCCGCCGACGACGTTGCGGGACGCGGCGGGGGCCCCGGCCCCGGAGGCGGGGACGTCGAAGACCGAGGCCCCGAAGGCAGGAGCACCGGGCCGGGGAGGACCGGGCCGGGGAGCTTCGGGCCGGGGGGCTTCGTCCTACCGGGTGGAGGGCGGGGCCGCCTACACCCTGACCGCCGCCTGTCCGGCCGGCCGTGAGGTGTATCTGTGGGCGCCGGATCTGTTCGGGCGGGCCCGGCTGGCGGCTGCGCGGGACAGCGGGGACAGGGGCGGCGCACGGGAAACGGAACGAGTGCGGCAGACCGAAGGGGTGCGGGAGGCCGAAGGGGTGCGGCTCCAGGGGCAGTTGCCCTTGAGGAGCGCGGCGATGGAACGTCTGGGCACGCCCGCGGGCGTGTCACGAGGAGCATCCGGAGGCGCGTCCGTGCAGGTCACGTTGGAGCCCGAGCGCGACGGAACCGTTCCGCACGCCGCCATCGGCTGTCTCGACACGGCCCGTCTGGCCTCGGCCGTGACCGCGCTGACGCGCACCGGGGCGACCTCCGTCCACGTCACCGGCGACGGGGTGCGGGCCGAACTGCCGCCCGGCACCTCCGGAACCGCCGTCCTGGCCGCGCCGCGCATCGCCGGGTGGAGCTGTGGCGGACGGCCCGCCGGCGCGTATCTGGGGCTGGTCGCCGTGCCCGTACCCGCCGGTGCCACCTCGGTCAGCTGTACGTTCCGCCCGCCGGGGCTGCGTGCGGGGGCGGCCGTCGGGACGGCCGCGCTGCTCGTCCTGCTGGCGACGGCGGCCGCCGGTCGGCTGACCGGCCGCCGCACGGCCCGGCCCCGCCGCCCCTGGGCCCGCCCCGCCGATCCGGTCCGGCGGAGCGAACCGGTCCGACCGGGCCATCCGGCCTGACCCACCCGATCCGGTCCACGCCGGTCCGATCCGGACACGCACCCCGCCGGTCCGGCTCAGCCGCCGCGTACGTCCTGCTGGTGCGTCAGCCGGCGGCGCAGCTCGACGGGCAGCGGGTGGTGCGGCCCGTACACGCGCTCGGCGTCGTACAGCAGGGCCTGTATCTGGGCCCGCCCCGCCGTGTGGTCGCCGACCGCGAGCAGCAGGTGTCCGATGCGGTGGCGGATGTCGAAGGCGCGGCCGGGGTCGGTGCCGACCGTGCCGTACCCGTTCTCGTAGTACGGGAGGACGCTGCGGTACTCGTGGAGCGCGGCTGCCGTCTCGCCCAGCTGCTCCAGGCACTGGGCCGCGTCGTAGCGGTACTGGAGTGTCTGCCCGTCGGCCGGTCCCGCCTCCGCCGTGCGGTCCTCGGCGAGGCGGCGCAGCACGGGCAAGGCGCGGCGGTACTGCCCGTCGTCCATCAGCGTCGCCGCGTACTGCTTGCGCAGGATCCGGACGACGGGTGAGTGCTCGCCGTGTTCGGCGGCGGCGGCCGGGAGGATGCCGCCGAGGATGTCCACCGCCTGCGTGATCCGGCCCTCACCGAGCAGCCGCTTCACCTCGTCGACGGCCCCCGCCACATCGGGCCGGGCCGCCGGTCCGGGCGCGGGTGCCGCGGGGCCGGGCGGCTGCGGTACGGGAGAGGCCGCCGGGGTCGCCGCCCGGTCCGGCCACGGGGCGTGCGGCCGGAGGAAGGGGCGGGTCGGATCGAGCGGTCCCGCCGGGGCGCCGCGGGCGGGCAGCAGCGGGGCGAGCGACTCGTACACCTCCTGGGCGGAGGCCGGCCGGGCCTGCGGGTCCTTGGCGAGCAGCCGCAGGACGAGCGCTTCGAGCTGCTCGGGGACCTCGGCCCTGAGGTGGCGTACCGGGAGCGGCGGCTCGTAGAGATGGCGGTGCAGGACGCCGAGTGCGGTGGAACCCGCGAACGGCACGTCCCCGCTGAGGAGTTCGTGCAGGAGCACCCCGAGGGCGTACAGATCGGTGTACGGGCCGACGGCGCCGCCCATCGCCTGTTCCGGGGCCATGTAGGCCGGGGAGCCGATCGGTGAACCGGTGTGGGTGAGACGGGTGGTGTCCGTGTCCAGGACGGAGGCGACACCCAGGTCGAGCACGGTGACGGTGCCCTCGGGCCTGACCATCACATTGCGGGGCTTGAGGTCGCGGTGGACGATCGGCACGGCGTGCACCGCGGACAGTACGGCGCAGAGCTGGGCGGCGACCGCGACGGCCCAGGGCCAGGGGTAGGGGTCGTGCTCGGCGAGATGGTCGGCCAGGTCGGCGCCTTCGACGTACTGCATGACGAGGTAGAGGTCGTCGTCGTCGCTGCCCGCGTCGTGGACGGTGACCAGACCGGGGTGGTCGACCTGGGCGGTGACCCGGCACTCGCGGACGAACCGGCGGCGCAGCTCGTCGGCGGCGTCGCCGCCGGGGGGTCCGGCGACCCGGTCGGGGCGCAGGAGCTTCACCGCGACCCGGCGGTCCAGGCGCTGGTCGTACGCCGTCCACACCTGGCCCATGCCGCCCTGGCCGAGGACGGTGGCCAGTTCGTACCGCCCGGCGATGACCCGTCCGCTCACCGGCCCTCGCCCTCCTTGCGGAGGTAGTCGCTCAGCTCGTCCAGCTCGGCACGGACCTGGTCGAGGCGCTGGGGTACGGCGGGCGGGGGGACGGCGGGCGGCGGTACGGCGGGAGCCGGGGCCGGGTGCTGCGTCGGGGCGTATCCGCCGTACGGGTGCGGTTGCTGGGCCCGGAGTTGGGGCTGGAGCTGGGGTGGGAAGTGCGGCTGATACCGGGGCGGGTGCGGGTGAGCGCCGTACGGTCCGTCCGGGCCGTAGTGGCGTATCTCCGCGTACAGGTAATAGGCGACCGCACCGACCATGACGCCGAACATCCAGGTCACTCCGATGAACGCCTCCGCGTCCGTGGTTCTGTCGGGGTCCTCCGGCATCGCCAGCATGAACGCGAAGAGCCCGGTGTTGAGCGCGAACACGAGCGCCAGCAGGGCCCAGTCACGTGCCCTGCGGGTGACGATCGCCAGCCTCAGCATCGCCCCCCAGGCCAGGAACCCGAGGCTCAGTACGGTCATCGCCACAAGAACCACGCGCACCGCGGTCAGCGTCGCCGAGGACGGGCGGCGCTTCGGTGGCTGCTCCGGCGGATAGCCGTAGCCGTGCATGTGCTGCTCCCGGAGGCGTATGTCGGACGTGTGCTGTGAGCGTATACACCGACACGGACGGACGGCCCCGGGTTGTGCGCGGGCTCTGTGGTTCACCTCACTTCGGAGCGACCGTGCCGTCCGTCAGCCCGTCGTACATCCCCTGTACGAGCAGCCCCCCGAGCCGCCCCGCCGCCCGCAGCGCGTCCTCGAACTCGGCGAGCGTACGGAACTGCTCCCCGTACCTCCGCTGTTCGGCGAGCGGCAGCCGGGGCAGCTGGAGGCGGCGGGCGTCGAGCCGGGTGGCCGTGGACGCATAGCTGCTGGCCTGCCGGTTGTTGGCGGTGCCGCGCAGGAATCCGGCGAGGAACCAGGGGTCGATCGCGGCCGGATCGGGGCGCAGCAGCTGGAGGTTGCGGCCGAGCGCGGCACCCGCGGTGGCCTCGTCGACGACGCGGGTGACGGACCCGCCGCCGAGGACGGGTACGACGACGTCGCCCGGTTCGAGGAGCACGGTGTCGTCGGCGCCTTCGGGGTACGCGGTCCCGGCGGCGGGCGTGCCGCCGGGTGCCGCTCCCGCCAGCACGTCGTGCTCCGTGAGGACGGGTCCCGTGCCGCCGCCGGAGCCTCCGGTGCGCAGGTGCAGGGCCCCGGCGCGGGCGAGTTCACCGACGGTGGTCAGCGGCCAGTGCGCCGGGTCGGAGAGGTCGGCGGGCGGCGGGGTGAGGCGGGCGGTCAGCCGCAGGGTGTCGGCCAGCCGCTCCCGTACGCCGATCAGCGCGGCAGCCCCGCCACCGGCGACGGGCCGCGGCAGATGCCGGGCGGGGGCGAGATCCACGTCGTCGTCGAGGAGTTCGATCACGGGGACGGCACGGCTGACGCCGGGTACGCCTGCCGGGGGGACCGCGCTGCCGGTGTGGCGCTGCCAGGCGTCGAGCACGGCGCCGCGCACCGCGGGCCAGTCGATCCGGTCGCGTCCGCCGCCCACCGGGGAGCCGGGGCCGTGCCCGGAGGCCGGTTCGGCGGGCTCGGCGGTGTCGATGAGGAGCAGTTCGGGGGCGGGGCGCCGACCGCTGCCCGGCTTGCGCAGGATCCAGAGGTGGAGCGGGATGCCGTACGGGGGCGCGGCCCCGGCGGGGAGCGCGACGACCGCGCGGAGCGCTCCCCGGCGCAGGAGGTCGGCGCGGATCCGGCGGCCGGAGCGGCGGGACGCGGCGGCCGGGGGCATCAGCAGGACGGCGGTACCGCCGTCCCTGAGGCGGGCGAGGGCGTGCTGGACCCAGGCGAGTTCGGACTCGGTGCGGGCGGGGAAGCCGTACTCCCAGCGCGGGTCGTAGGCCAGCTCGTCATGACCCCAGTTGCGCTCGTTGAAGGGCGGGTGGCAGAGCACGGCGTCGACGGCGAGCTGCGGGAAGGCGTCGGCGCGCAGGGTGTCGCCGGTGCGCACGGCGAGGGTCGTCGCATCGGGTCCGGCCCCCTCGCGGTGGAGTGCGAGCCGGAGTGCGGTGAGCGCGGCGAGGTCGGGGTCGGCCTCCTGTGCGTACAGGGCCGTGGGCCTGTCGGCCGCTCGGAGCAGGGCGCCTGTTCCGGCGGCGGGGTCGAGGAAGGTGCGGGCGGACTGCTTTCCGGCGGACCGGTCCGTGTCCTTCGCCGGTTCGGCCAGGGCTGCCATCAGCTCGGCGAGATCGGGCGGAGTGAGGGTGTACTGGCGCGGGTTGGCGTCGAGCTGACGGCCGAAGAGGAACTCGAATGCCTGCCGGGTGCCGGTTTCGGCGGCGAGCGCGGCGACGGAGCGCAGGAGCGGGACGGACGGCAGCAGTTCGGCGGCGTCCGGGGTGTGAACAACCCGTACCCCGGGGGCGGACGGTTCACCGGCGGCGGACGGTTCACCGGGGGCAGACGGTTGACCGGGGGCGGACGGTTGACCGGGGGCGGACGGTTCACCCGATCGGGACGGTGATCCGGTACCGGGCGGCGATCCGGTACCGGGCGGCGATCCGGCATCCGGTCCGAAGCGGGCGGTGAGGACGTCGTCCAGCGCGTGCGGCAGCACACCGGCCATGCGCGCGTCCGAGACGGCGGCGAGTTCCAGCCAGGCGGTGGGGCGGTCCCGGACGAGCAGCAGGCCGCAGCCGGCGTGGACCAGGGCGGCGACCGCACCTGCGGGATGTCCGGTCACCTGCTGCCAGACCCGCTCCCGAAGGGGCACCTCGGCGAGTTTTCCCTGGTCGCGCAGCCACTGTTCCACCTGGGGCAGGGCGAAGGACGGGCTGGTCTCGGTGCCGCCGACCGGCTTGGGGAAGTCGGCGTGACGGCGGCGCCAGTTGCTGACGGCGGCCCGCCCCACTCCTGCGAGCCGCGCGATCCCGGCCGCGGTCACCTCTGTCGAGTTCTCCGGCACTGACTGTCTCCCTGATCCGTCCGCGCTGTGTCGGCGAGCATACCGACCTGACCACCCGCCACCGATTCACAGCGTGACCCGACCCATTCAGCGTGAACCGTGTTGACTCGGTTCACAAGCTCTGTTGTGATGTGACCCGTTCCCGTACCTGCCGGACGGGGCGCGTCCGTTCACCGTTTCCCGTGTTCACCGACCGAAGGGCACAGCCATGTCCGAGTACCCGCGCCCACCGCAGCAGGTGTACGCCCCCGCCCATGCGCCGGGCGAGCGTCCGGGGCGCCGCGGGTTCGGCACGACGGCGTTCGTCCTCGGCATCACCGGCAGCCTCCTGGGGCTGATCCGGCCCCTCTTCTGGCTCGCGGGGGGCCTGGGCCTGCTCGCCCTCCTCCTCGGTCTGGCGGGCCGCCGCCGCATCGCCCGGGGCGAGGGCGCCGACCCCGGCATGACCAGTTTCGGAGCCCTGCTGGGCGTGGTCGCGCTGACACTCTCGCTCGTCGGCGCGGTGCTCGCGGTCAGGGCCGGGGGCGGCGGCACTCCGCCCGACGGCACGGCGACGCCCCCGGTGCTCAGTGCGGCCGGGAGCCCGGGGCGCGTGGCGGCGCCGACAGCAGTGGCCTGACCGGCGCCCGCACAGGCACCCGCGCAGACGCCCCGACCGGCGCCCGGTCCACCGCGCCGAGGCGACCGGCTCCCCCGCCACGCGCTCCGTTCAGCTCGCTCGCTCCGTCCGCCTCGCCCGCCTCGTCCGCCTCGCCCGCCTCGCCCGCCTCGCCCGCTTCGCTCGCCCCATCCACCTCACCCGCCCCGCGAGCCCCTTCACCCTTCGCTCCGCCCACCTCATCTCCCGGAGTCATTTCCCATGCGTCTTCTCGCCCGCACCGCCGTCAACACCCTCTGCGCCCTGTCCGTGCTCAGCCTCGCCGCCTGCGGCACGGGGGCGGCCGATTCGGCCGATCCGGCCGCTCCGAAGGCCACCGGTCCGTTCGCGGACCTGTCGGGTCCCGAGGTCACCAACAAGGCGCTGTCGACCACGAAGAAGGCGAAGTCCCTGCGGATATCCGTCGACATCCGGTCGACCGACGGCCCGGTCAAGGCCGACTTCGCCACGAGCCGCACCGGCGAGTGCATCGGGACCATGTCCATCGGCCCCGCGGGAACCATGGAGATCATCAAGACCGGTGACACCGTCTACACGAAGTTCGACGAGGCGATGCTGCGCGAGCAGTCGAAGGGGGAGCCCAAGGCCGATGTCGACGCCGCGGTGAAACTGCTCGCGGGCCGCTGGATGGAGTCGAAGGCGACCGACGCGGACACCAAGGACAGCATCGAGTTCTGCGACCTCGACGGAATCCTGAAGGGCTTCGAGGCGAACGACACGGCCGCCCGCAAGGCCGGCGAGGCCACGGTCGCGGGCAAGCCCGCGCTGCGGCTCACCGAGAAGGACGGCAAGGAGACCTACACGGTCCTGGTGGCCGCCGAGGGCGCCCCGTACCTGCTCCGGGTCACGTCAAAGGGTGGCGAGGAGCCGATGACGATGAACCTCTCCGCGTTCGACGAGCCGGTCGTGGCGAAGAAGCCCGCCGCCAAGGACATCGTCGACCTGGACCGGCCGGCCGGCTGACCGCCCCGTACGGGGGAAGGGCTTCGGCAGCGGGGAGTACCCACCCGCCGCCGAAGCCCCTTTCCTCAGACCTTGTGCCGTACCCACACGTTCGGCTCGACGTAGACCGCGTACCCGTGCGCGAGCGAACAGTGCACCGGTACGAGCGCCCCCGGCACCTCCACCGGACCGTCCGTATCGAACGGCAGCCCGGTCCACGCCCGCCACTGCGCGAGCGAACCGCTCACCGTCATCGACACCGGCGCCACCGCTTCGACGACCCCGCCCGCCCGCGCATGAACCCGCAGCCAGGGGTCGTACGGCAGCCCGTCCTCTTCCCTGGTCCGGCGCGCGTAGTCCTCCATCGGGACCGAAGCGGACAGGTGCTTGGCGCTCGGACGGACCGGGGCGACGACCTCCCCGAAGCCGAGCCGCCGGGCGTTGTCCCGCAGCGCCGCCACCATCCGGCCCGAGATCCCCTGCCCCTGGTGCCCCGTGGCCACGGTGATCTCAATGGCACTCACGGTGTCGGGCACGCGCCCGCGCCGCAGGTCGGAGAACGCCCACAGCAGCACCTGGTCCCAACCGCCGGCGGGCAGTTCACCGCGCCCGGGGCCGCCCAGTTCGAACGGAACGCTGTACGCACGGGCGACCACGGCACCGTCGGGGTCGGTGGCCACGAGCACGTACTCCGGGAACTCGACCGCGATGCGCGGGAAGTTCGCCCAGCCGACCAGGTCCTCCAGGACGAACTCGGGCCAGGTGTCGGGCATCGCGTTCATGGGGCCGGCGAGCTCGGGGCGCGCGGCGAGGGTGGTGATGATCAACTCCATATCGCCGACAGTAAGCGGTACACCTGCGGCACAACCACCCGTTTTCGGCGCCCCGGCAGTCCCGGGACCGGCTGTCGTCAGCCGCCGCACTGGGTGAGCATGGCCTGTTTGTCTGCGGTGGTGACCGGCAGTTCGTACTTCAGCGAGACCTGCGCGAACCGCACCGCGTACGAACAGCGGACCGGCTTGTACGGCGGCAGCCAGGAGGCGGGGCCCGAGTCGCGCTTGGCGTTGTTGGCGGGGCCGTCCACCGGGATGAGGTTGAGCGGATCGTTGGCGATCCGCTGCCTCTTCGCCTCGTCCCAGCGGGCGGCGCCCATCTGCCAGTCGTAGGACAGCGGCATCACATGGTCTATCTGCACCTTGGTGGCCTGCTGCTTGCGCCAGGCGATGGTCGACCCGGTGTACGGGTCCTTGAGGGTCATGGAGATGACCACGCAGTCGGAGCCCGAGCGGTGCTCTATGTCCTTGCCGTCGCGGGCGAGCAGGTCGTTGCGGGTGTCGCAGCCGTTGCGGGAGAGCGGAATGCCGTCGACCGAGTCCTTCCACGCATAGCCGAACTTGTCGCGCTCGTACCCGGTCCTGGGGCCGCGCCCCTTGGTGGCCACCTGCTCGATGACCTTGCGGGCGGCCGCCCGGTCCGCGTCGGTGGTGAGGGGTGCAAGACCCGGCTTCGTACCGTCGGGGTTGTCGAGCGGGCTGGCCCCGAAGCCGCCCGCCGACTGCCCGCTCCCACCCGAACCGCCGCCCGAACCGCCATCGGCCGCAAGGTCGTCGGGGTCGCACCCGGCCAGGGCCAGCACGGCCACCGCGCTCAGTACGGGCAACACCACTCGGTATGTACGGGGAGATATCACGCGTAGCCATCCTGACGGGGAGAAAGCCGAACCCGGGAATCCTATGGACCTCTTCCCCGCCGACGCGCACTCATGACGACGGTTCGGTCAGGATGCGTCCCGAATCACATCTCCCCCGTGCGCTCACACCTTCCCCGCGCGCTCACATCCCCAGCGTGCTCGCATCTCCCCGGCCGCTCGCATCTCCCTGCCGCCCCCCTCTCCCTGCCGCGCCCCTCTCCCCGCCCGCTCACACCTTGCCGATGCCCAGGGTGTTCTCGGCCGGGAGCAGCCCGCTGCCGAGCGTCGTCACCCACAGCGGCTCCAGCAGCGCGACGAGACGGACCCGCACCTCCCCACCGAGGGCCCTCCAGGGCTCGGCGGCCAGTTCGTCGGTACGCCGCTCGACTCGCGCCCGCAGCGCCCGGCCGGCCTCGGTGGCCGTCCCGTCCGGCTCCAACAGACCGCGGGCTTCGAGCCGCTGACGGGCCGCCGTCCACTCCCCCGCACTCCATCCCCGGCTCTCGAACGTCTCCGGGCTCGCCGCGCCCACGGCGGCGAAGGACACCAGGCACTCGACCGGGTCGAGACCCGCCTCCACCAGCGCCCGGAGGTGCCCGTCACCCCGGTGCTCGCGCAGGATCGTCGCGGCGTGCCAGAGCGCGAGATGCGGGGCGTCCGGCCAGGGCAGGGCCGCGTTGGCCGCCGCCAGCGGGCGCCCGTCCACCTCGGCGGACAGCGCGGCCCGCCGGGCCGACTCGGCCGCCGCCGCGAACTCCGGCCCGTCGAGCCGATCCCCGAACAGCGTCCGGTACGCACGGTCGACCGCCCGCAGCCGGGCCGCGAGCACCGCACCGGGCTCCGCGACGGACCAGACGGCGGGTACGAAGTCGCGCACCATGTCCGGGCTGTAGCTGTAGAAGGTTTCGGTGACCCTGTCCGCACCGGCCGCCCCGAGCGGTGCCGCACGCCAGGCGAAGTAGCTCGGCCAGCGGTCCTCGGTGCCGTATCCGAGGGCGGCGGCCTCCTCGAAGGCCTCCGGCGCGTAGTAGAGGACGGCGTGCAACGGTTCCAGCAGATGCCACATCTGACGTACGGGTCCCAGGTCCTCGGACATGTCCGCACCTTCCGTAGTTCTCGGCACCCGGCCACCGGCCAGGCATCCAGTCCCGCATCTAGTCAGTGACTAGATCAAGCGACACCCCCAGAGTGCGCCTCGCCGATGAACTTGTCAATGCCTAGATTCCGCGTACGGTGCTGGCATGAGCAGCGAACGCACCTATCACCACGGCGACCTGCGGCGCGCCATCCTGACCGCAGCCCTGGACGTCATCGCCACCGACGGCCCCGCCGCCCTGAGCCTGCGCGACCTGGCCCGCCGGGCGGGCGTCTCGCACGCCGCCCCGGCCCACCACTTCAAGGACCGCACCGGCCTGCTCACCGCGATCGCCACGGAGGGGTACGGCCTGTTCGCGGACGCCCTGGCCGCCGCGCCGGACCTCCAGGAGCGGGGTGTGCGGTACGTGCGGTTCGCGACGGAGCACCCCGCGCACTTCCAGGTGATGTTCCAGCCGGACCTCTACCGCACCGACGCCCCGGACCTGCTCGCGGCAAAGGCCCGCGCCACCGAGGCACTGACCGAAGGCATCGCCGGGCTCCCCTCGTCGGGCCGGGGCGAGGACCCCCGGCTCGCGGGCGTGGCCGCCTGGTCCCTGGCCCACGGCTTCGCGACGTTGCTGCTCAGCGGCAACCTGACCGGCCCGACGGGCAACCAGCACCCGGAGGAGGTCTTCCGCGCCCTGACGGAGCTGCTGTTCGTTCCCGCGTCGACCGTGGACGAATAGCCGCCCCGAGCACCCTCACCCGGATACGAACGGGCTCGGCGACCGTCGCCCCCGTCCGCCGGCGCGGCGGACGGGGGCGACGGCATCCGCCTCCGTTCCGGGCGCAGTCATCCGATCCCGATCTCGTAGCGCAACTGCCCGCGTCGCGGCACCATGACCATCACATCGACCTGAATCGCCCGGTCGCCGTCGTCCAGGGTGAGTCGCGTCAGCTCCAGCACGGGCTGCCCCGCTTCCAGCGCGAGGCCGGCCCGCTCGCTCCCGGTCGGCATACGGGCGGTCACGTCCTCCCGGGCCCGCACGCCGACGTGCCCCAGCTCGGCGAGGAGACGGACGGCACCGCCCCGGATCCTGCTCACCCCGGCCAGACCCGTCCCCCTGGCGATCTCCAAGGGGTAGTACGTATCCGTCAACTCACAGGGCTCGCCGTCGAGGTACATGACCCGGCGGCGCGCGATGACGCGTTGCCCGTGAGCGATCCCGAAGAGATCCGCCACGGGCTCCGGTGCGACCACCTCCCCCGCCTCGACAACGCGCTGGCTGCCACGGCGCCCCGCGGCCGCCGCCTCGGCACCCCAGGCGTCACCACCGCCTGCGCCGGACGGGTCCAGATACCGCGCCGAGGTGCTCACTCGCCCACTGTCACCCATGTTCCCTCCCCCGCGGCCGGCCCTACGACCCCAGGATCGTCGTCAGGAACTCCCCGGTCCACGAGAGCAGTTCGCGGCCCACCACCGGCTTGCCGCCGATCCTGCCCGCCGTGGGGCGGGGGACCAGGATCTGGTGGGCGGCCGGTTTGATGACCGTCTTCGGGTGGAGCCGCTTCAGGCGCAGCTCCTGCGACTCGCGCAGTTCCACCGGGGCGAAGCGGATGTTCGAGCCCTGGAGGACGATCTCGCCGACTCCGCAGGCGCGGGCCAGCATGCGCAGGCCGGCGACCAGGAGGAGGTTCTCGACCGGTTCGGGGAGCTTGCCGTAGCGGTCGGTGAGTTCCTCGCGGACCGCCCTGATGTCTTCCTCCGTGTTGGCGGAGGCGATGGCGCGGTACGCCTGGAGGCGCAGCCGCTCGCCGGGGGCGTAGTCGTGCGGGACGTGGGCGTCGACCGGGAGCTCGATCTTGACCTCCAGCGGCGGCTCCTCCTGCTCGCCGCCCTCCATCTGGGCCCGGTAGTCGGCGACCGCCTCGCCGACCATGCGGACGTACAGGTCGAAGCCGACGCCCGCGATGTGGCCGGACTGTTCGCCGCCCAGGAGGTTGCCCGCGCCGCGGATTTCGAGGTCCTTCATCGCCACGTACATGCCCGCGCCCATCTCGGTGTGCTGGGCGATCGTGGCGAGTCGCTCGTGGGCCGTTTCGGTGAGGGGCTTCTCCGGGGGGTACAGGAAGTAGGCGTAGCCGCGGTCGCGGCCCCGGCCCACCCGGCCGCGCAGCTGGTGGAGCTGGGAGAGGCCGAAGTTGTCGCCGCGCTCCACGATCAGGGTGTTGGCGTTGGAGATGTCGATGCCCGACTCGACGATCGTCGTGGAGACCAGGACGTCGAACTTCTTCTCCCAGAAGTCCACCACCACCTGCTCCAGGGCCTGTTCCGACATCTGGCCGTGCGCCGTGGCGATCCGGGCCTCGGGAACGATCTCGCGGAGCCTGGCGGCCGCCCGGTCGATGGACTCGACGCGGTTGTGGATGTAGAAGACCTGGCCCTCGCGCAGCAGTTCGCGCCGGATGGCGGCGCCGATCTGCTTCTCCTCGTACGGGCCGACGAAGGTCAGCACCGGGTGCCGCTCCTCCGGCGGGGTGGTGATCGTGGACATCTCGCGGATGCCCGTCACGGCCATTTCGAGCGTACGGGGGATGGGGGTCGCGGACATCGTCAGCACGTCGACGTTGGCGCGGAGCTTCTTCAGCTGCTCCTTGTGCTCGACGCCGAAGCGCTGCTCCTCGTCGACGATGACCAGCCCGAGGTCCTTGAACTTCGTGTCGGCGGAGAACAGCCGGTGCGTCCCGATGACGAGGTCGACGGCTCCGTCCTTCAGCCCCTCCAGGGTCGCCCTCGACTCGGTCTCCGACTGGAACCGGCTCAACGCCCGTACATTGACCGGGAACTGGGAGTAGCGCTCGGTGAAGGTGCCGTAGTGCTGCTGGACGAGGAGCGTGGTGGGCACGAGGACGGCCACCTGCTTGCCGTCCTGGACCGCCTTGAAGGCCGCCCGGACCGCGATCTCCGTCTTGCCGTAACCCACGTCGCCGCAGATCAGACGGTCCATCGGAACCGTCTTCTCCATGTCCTCCTTGACCTCGGCGATCGTGGACAGCTGGTCGGGCGTCTCCGCGTACGGGAAGGCGTCCTCCAGCTCGCGCTGCCAGGGGGTGTCCGCGCCGAACGCGTGGCCGGGGGCCGCCATCCGGGCCGAGTACAGCTTGATCAGGTCGGCGGCGATCTCCTTCACCGCCTTCTTGGCGCGCTGCTTGGTCTTGGTCCAGTCGGCGCCGCCGAGCCGGTGCAGGGTGGGCGCCTCGCCGCCGACGTACTTGGTGACCTGCTCCAGCTGGTCCGTCGGGATGTAGAGGCGGTCCCCCGGCTGCCCGCGCTTGGCGGGGGCGTACTCGACCAGGAGGTATTCGCGGGTGGCGCCCTGGACGGTGCGCTGCACCATCTCCACGTACCGGCCGACGCCGTGCTGCTCGTGGACGATGTAGTCGCCCGCCTCCAGCGTCAGCGGGTCGATGGTCTTCCTGCGGCGGGCCGGCATCCGGCCCAGGTCCTTGGTGGCGGTGCGCTGGCCGGTCAGGTCCGTCTCGGTCAGCACGGCGAGCCGGAGCGCCGGGTCCACGAAGCCGTGGTCGATGGCCCCGCAGGAGACATGGACGACCGAGGGAGAGATCTCCGCCAGGTCCGGGTCCAGACGGGCCGGGATGCCCTCGCCGCCCAGCACCTCGACGGTACGGCTGGCGAGGCCCTGGCCCTCGGTGACGTACACCGTCCTCCAGCCGTCGGCCAGCCAGCCCTTGGTGTCGGCCAGCGCCCGCGCGGTGTCGCCGCGGTACGACTCCGGGGCGTGCATCCCGAGCTTGAGGGTGTCCTCGTCCAGCTCGTCGTCGGCCGCGAACGGGGAGAGGGACCACCACATCATCGAGAGCTCGCGGGCCCGGTCCCGGACGTCCGCGATGCCCCACAGCGAGGCCGCGCCCACGTCGATCGGGGCCTCGCCGCCGCCCGCCGTCGCCGCCCACGACGCCTGGAGGAACTCCTGGCTGGTGGCGACCAGGTCGGCGGCCCGGGTACGGACCCGCTCCGGGTCGCAGACCAGCGCCATGGAGTCCTTCGGCAGGACGTCGAGCAGCAGCTCCATGTCGTCCACCAGCACCGGGGCGAGGGACTCCATGCCCTCGACGGCGATCCCCTCGGCGATCTTCCCCAGCAGTTCGCCCAGCTCGGGGTGGGCCTCGGCGAGGACCGCGGCCCGCTCCCGCACCTCGTCGGTGAGCAGCAGCTCCCGGCAGGGCGCCGCCCACAGGCCGTGTTCGGCGACCTCCAGCGAACGCTGGTCGGCGATCTTGAAGTAACGGATCTCCTCGACGTCGTCGCCCCAGAACTCCACCCGGAGGGGGTGCTCCTCGGTCGGCGGGAAAACGTCCAGAATTCCCCCTCGTACGGCGAACTCACCACGCTTCTCGACCAGTTCGACCCGGGAGTACGCGGCTGCCGCGAGGGCCTCGACGATCTCGCCCAGATCGGCGTTCTGCCCGCTGGTCAGTGACACCGGCTCCAGGTCGCCGAGCCCCTTGACCTGCGGTTGCAGTACGGAACGGACCGGGGCGACGACCACGCTGACGGGCCCCGTCTCCGGGTCGTCCGCCCGCGGGTGGGCGAGGCGGCGCAGCACGGCGAGGCGGCGGCCCACGGTGTCCGAGCGCGGCGAGAGCCGCTCGTGGGGCAGGGTCTCCCAGGACGGGAACTCCGCGACGGTGTCCGGCGGCAGCAGGGTGCGCAGCGCGGCCGCCAGGTCCTCGGCCTCGCGGCCGGTCGCGGTGACGGCCAGCACGGTCCGGCCGGTCTGCCGGGCCAGGGCCGCCACGGCGAAGGGGCGGGAGGCGGGCGGCCCCACCAGGTCGACATGCATACGGTGGCCGTCCGCGGCGGCCTTCACCGCTTCGGCGAGAGCCGGGTCACGTACGACGACATCCAGCAGACCGTGCAGGCTCATGAAGGGCTTCCGTCCGGGGTAATGAGGGTTCGCTGACAGCCGGCTGCTGCCAGGGGCAACGCGAAGGGCCCGACACGCGTCCTGGGGCGCCCGCCGGATCAGCCGATCCGGGCCACGCCCCCCAGCGGGCCGGGGGTTCCAGACTACGACCCGACGGTGACAGCCGCGTGCCCGGCGAAACGCCGGGGCGCCGCCACCGGCCGGAAGCCGCCCGTCGCGCCATCCGTGCCGCTCATCGCCGGTCGCACACCGTTCGTCTCCCATCCGCACACAGTTGTGTCCGGGATCCTCACAGGAGTGATCCCACCGTCTAGTCTTTGCCCGACCATTGCACAAACAGCTGTCCGGGCAGCACCACGGACAGCGCGGCACGGCCGGCAGGACGCGTAGCAGTAGGGCAACGGGAAGCAGTCGTCGACCAGCACCGCAGGGCGATCCCCGGCGGCGCGCGGCCACACAGCACCAGGTAGCGGGGGCGTACGTGGGCGAGAACGAGATGTCCGTATTCGGGGTTTCCGAGGCCGAGGAAGAGATCTACCGGCACTTCCTGCGCAATCCCGGCACCGCCACCGACGATCTTCATCTGCTGCTGCACTCCGGGCCCGAGGTGGCCCGCGCCTGCATCGACCGGCTCCAGGAGCTGGGGCTGCTCCATCCGGACGGCGCCGACCTGCGGATCTTCCCGACCGACCCCGAGGTCGCGCTGACCCGGCTGGTCGACTTACGGCTGCACGCCCTGCACCAGGAACTCCAGCGCGTCACCCGGTCCCGGCACGTCATCGACGGTCTACGCGCGGAGCAGGGGGCCCGGACGCCCCCGCCGCAGGGCATCGAGCAACTGGAGGGGCTCGCGCAGATACGTAACCGGATCGACGATCTCGCCTTCTTCGCCCGGGACGAGATCCTCTCCGTGGAGCCGTACACCAAGCTGTCGCCCGAGAACATCGCCCGCTCCCGGCCACTGGACCTGCGCTGTCTGCGCCGCGGGGTCCGGATCCGCAACGTCGTCGCCAGGACCGCGCTCGACGATCCGCCCACGGCCGCGTATCTGCGGGAGCTGGCCGCGCACGGGGCGGCGATCCGGGTGACGTCGGAGACCGCGGAACGGCTCCTCGTCTACGACCGCAGAGCCGCGCTCGTCCCGCTGGACCCGCGCAACACCGCACGGGGCGCCCTGCTCGCCCACCGCAGCGGTCTCGTCTCCAACATCATCGCCCTGTTCGAGAAGATCTGGGACGCGGCCGAGGAGCTCGCACCGGCGGGCTCCACCCACGACACCGCGGCGGGCACCGGGCTCTCCGGCATCGAGCAGCGGGTGCTGGTGTCGATGTGCACGGCGGGCAAGGACGAGTCGGGCGCGCGTGAGCTGGGCGTGTCGGTACGGACCTACCGGCGGCATGTCGCCGACCTGATGCAGACACTCGGCGCGACGAGCCGGGCCCAGGCCGCCCTGCGGGCACGGGAGCGCGGCTGGATCTGAGGAGGGGAGGAAGGGGAAGAGGGGGCGCGGCGGGGCGCGGCGCCGGGGAACCTCTCCCGCCCGAGCCGAGCCCGGTCGACCCCGGCAGGACCCAGCGCCCAGCACCGGCACCGGCACCGGCACCGGCACCGAGGTCAGGCTTCCCGGCTCCAGCCGTGCAGCGCCGCGTCGGACAGGACCCGGGAGAACGCCAGCCGCACCGCGGCCTCGTCCGTCCCCCCGCCCAGCTCAACCCGCAGCACCACCCGGTCCTGGCCGACCGCCCCGGGCGAGCAGGTCCAGTGCGCCGGGAGCATGCCCAGCAGCCGTACGACGGTGGTCTCCCCGGTCGGGGCGGTACGGTCGCGGCGCACGACGGCCACATCGGTCCAGCCGGGCCGCGTCACCGCGCCTCCCCGCCGCCGCCCGGCCCGGCTCCCAGCACCTGCCGGGCCGCCGACACCATCGCCCCGATCCCGGCGGGCAGGGCCGTGCGGACATCGGGGGCGAACCCGGGCGCGTGGTTGGGCGGGACGGGTTCGCCCCCGGCGCGGGCCGTGCGCCACTGCCGGGCCCCGGTCACACCGAGCATCCAGTACGCGGCCGGCACGCCCCCTTCCGCGAACCAGGGGAAGTCCTCCGTGGCGGTGGTGGTCCCGAAGTCCAGGACCCGGTCCGGTCCCAGCAGGCTCTCGTG
Organism: Streptomyces sp. NBC_01237; assembly: GCF_035917275.1. Classification (NCBI taxonomy): domain Bacteria; kingdom Bacillati; phylum Actinomycetota; class Actinomycetes; order Kitasatosporales; family Streptomycetaceae; genus Streptomyces; species Streptomyces sp. NBC_01237. The sequence continues at coordinate 3,524,688 of NZ_CP108508.1, forward strand.
GGTCCCGCGCACGGTGGCCGTCAGCACCGGATCGGGGACGAGCACGGGCGAGCGCGCGGTCACCGTGACGTCCGGTTCCCGGGGACAGCCCGACGCCACGCACTCGGCCCGGACGATGCGTTCGGCGGCGGCCGTCATCCGGTCGAGCACGGGGCCGGAGAACGCCCGCATGCACAGCGACAGTTCGGCCGTGTCCGGGATGATGTTGCCCCGCTCCCCCGCCCGCATCGAGCCGACGGTCAGCACGGCCTGTTCGGCCGGGGAGGTCTCCCGGGCGACGACGGACTGGAGCCGCAGCACGATCGCGGCGGCCGTCAGGACCGGGTCGACGGCGAGGTGCGGGGTGGCCGCGTGACCGCCCCGGCCGTGCACGGTGACATCGACGCTGACGCTTCCCGCCATCAGGGGGGCGGGGCCGGGGGCCGGGTGGCCCAGCGTGCCCGCCGGGAGCGGTGCGGCGTGCTGGGCGAGGACCGCGTCCGGGGTGCCGAAACGCTCGTACAGGCCGTCGTCCAGCATGGCCCGCGCCCCGGTCAGGGTCTCCTCGGCGGGCTGGCCCACCACGAGGACCGTGCCGCGCCAGGCGGTCCGGGCGGCGGCGAGTTCGGCCACCGCACCGGCCACCGCCGCCATGTGCAGATCGTGGCCGCAGGCGTGCATGACCCCGGGGACGGTGCTCGCGTACGCCAGGCCGGTGCGCTCGGTCACGGGCAGCGCGTCGAGCTCGGTGCGGAGCATCACAGTGGGCCCCGGCCCGTTGCGCAGGACGCCGACGAGACCGTGGCCGCCGCCCACGGAACGGGTGACCGTGCAGCCGTGTTCCGTCAGCCGGTCCGCGAGGCGGCCGGCCGTGCGGTGCTCGGCTCCGGAGAGTTCGGGGTGGGCGTGCAGGTCGAGGTAGAGCTCGACCGCGGAGCGCAGCACCGCGTGCTGCACCGGGCGCCGCACCGGCAGGGGTGTGGACATGGAGTCGGTCCTCTCTCCTTCGGACGTGCGAGCGGTACGCGCCGTACGAGCCTGCGCCGACCGTCCTTCAGCACCTCGGCGTTCCGCTGTCACCGGATGCCAGCGGGGTGACAGCGAAAGCCGGGCCGATCTGACAGCGGCTGCCCCTGCAATGGACCCACCGCAGGGGAACAGTGCCGGATCGGCCGGCCGGTCCCCGTGACCCCAGGGAGAACACCATGGCCCCGAAGACTGAGCTCGCGACCCTCGCCGACGAGATCCTGGAGCTGGAGTCGGAGACCTTCGAGATCTCGGACTACTCGGACGCGGTCGAGGTCGTCCTCGCCGGTTCGACGTCGTCCTCGTCGACGTCCACCTGTTCCAGCACCACCAGCACCACCTCCTGCTGCGCCTGATCCCACACCGGGACCGGCGCCTGCGATGCCGTTCCGGCAGCCCCCTCCGTCGGCGGAGGGGGCTGCCGGTCGTGCGGAAGCGGGACCGGGAACAGGCGCGGAAACGGGAACGGGTGCCGTCACGGGAACGGGTGCGGGACGGCCTTGATCTCTTCCTCCGGCAGGTCGTCGGGGCGGCGGCCCGCCGCCCGCAGCGCGGTACGCAGCCGGGGCATGCGCAACGCCCGCTGCCTGGTCCAGCCGAAGTCCAGCGGCAGCAGCCCGGGGACGGTGGTGGAGACCGTGTGCAGGCCCATCCGGTGCTGCTCGGGCGTGGTCTGGTCGACGGCGATCACGTCGTACCCCGCCGCGGTCAGCCGGTCGCGCAGCAGCCGCAGGTCGTCCAGCAGGTCACCCGTGCGGGGCCGCAGCTCCTGCCAGTCGGCGAACGTCTCGTCCAGCGGGGCGACGGCGGTGGGCTCCAGATACTCGCGGGCGTGCCCGGTCATCGAGGGCAGACCGTAGAGCTGGGCGTGGTCCTTGAGATGCAGCACCTTGGTGAAGTCCCGCGCCATCAGCTCCAGTTCGGGCAGGCGCTCGGCCACCTGGTAGGGCAGGTGCGGGATGTAGGTGAGGACTTCGGACAGGGCCGCCTCGACGGTGCCCTCCGGGTCGAAGCCGGCCGCCGCGCTGAACGAGAGGGTGCCGGTTCCGCCGTCCCGGCGCACCGCGAGCGCGGTGACGACCGGTACCGCCAGATCCATCCGCGTATCGAAGGCGTGCACGTCGTAGCCGTGCAGCGCGGCGCGGTCGAGCATGGAGCGGACGGCCGGGGAGCGGCAGGAGCCGAGGTCGATCTCCGCCAGCCGGGCGCGCCCGTACCAGGCCAGCAGGAAGGCGTCCCGCTCGACGAGTTCCAGGAGCCCGAAGAGGATGGCCTCCTCCAGACTTCCGCCGGTGGCACAGCCGTTGGAGCACTCGAAGACGAAGTTGTCGGCCTCGACCCCGGCGCTGTAGTGCGCGAGCCGGGAGGGCACGAGGACGGGGCGGTCGTCCCGCAGCGAGTGGCCCCAGACCCAGGGGATCGCCCGGTCCGGGTCGAACGGGCTGACCAGATGGTCCCGTGCGTAGGTCTCGGGGGCGTAGAAACCGCAGTCCGCCGGGTTCAGCGCCCGGTCCGCGAGGTTGGTGTAGGAGTCGACGACGGGTGAGGTGCCGCGTCTGCGGTGGGTGCCCGCGTACCGCTCCAGGCCCTCCAGGTAGGCGAGGGTGCGGCTGGTCGCGTACCGGTTGGCCTGGCCGCTCCAGGTGACGTCGTTGAGTCCGGCGTAACCGCGGACGAAGTGGGTTCCGGCGACCGGTGCGGTGGTGGTGGACGCCGGGTTGATCCAGGTGTCGGAGCCGAGCGCGCCGCAGACCGGGTTGGCGAGGGCGGCGGTCGGCAGCGGGTAGGAGTCGAGGGAGCGCAGCCGGTAGCCGTCCGGGTCGGGCTTGGGGGCGGGGGCCAGTTCCATCCGGGCGGCGGCCTCGGTGTCGGGCACCTCGTGCACACAGGCGGGGCAGAGCGGTTCGGGCAGCAGCGGGAAGGTGGCCGTCGCGAGGGTGCCGAGGTCGATCCGGGTGACCTGGGGCAGTGCGCGGTCCGCCGCGGTGGCTTCGGTGACGGCACGGTCGGCGTGCGGAGCGGCGAGGTGGGCGGTGGTGCGGTCGCCGGGCGGAACGGCACCGCGCGGGGCGCGGTCGGTGGTCAGGACGGCGCGGTACGTGGCCCAGACGGCGTCCACCGCGTAGCCGGTGAGCACCGGCCAGTGGGTGGCGCCGTGCGGCTCGTGGCCGAGTTCGAGCGCCTCGCGCTCGGAGCGGCTGCGCAGCCGCTGCCAGCGCATGGCGAGGCACTGGCCGCAGGCGGTGGCGCCGGGCCCGCCGCCCCAGGGGCCGATCAGCACGGCGCGGGCGGTGAGCTGGACGTTCGCCGCGGGGCGGGTGGCGGCGTACGGGTCCGGGTGACCGAAGCCGAGGGTGTCGGCGGCGCCGAGCGGGACGACGCGCGGGGCGGGAAGCGCGGGCGGGCCGGACAGCGGTGCGGGCAACGCGGCGTGGCGCGCGGCCAGTTCGGACTGGAGGCGGGTGCGTGCCGCGTCGAGCGGGGTGGCCGCAGCGGCCACCGTCGTGGTCGTCATGACTTGTCGCTCCAGCGGAAGGTCTTCAGCGCGACCGCGCCGAGGACGAGCGCGAATCCGGCGAGCACCGCGCAGGCGACGCCGATGTCGGCGAGGGAGCCGCGGCCGGTGACGGCGCCGGAGATCCCGTCGTTGAGGTAGCGCAGCGGCAGGACCCTGGAGAGGCTCTGCATCCAGCCCGGCATGGCGTCCAGCGGGAAGAACGAGCCGGACAGGAAGGCCATCGGGATCATCAGGCAGTTGGCGACGGCGGCGACCGCCTCCGGTGTCCTGGCGTAGCTGCCGACGATGACGCCCATCGCGAGGAACGCGGTGATGCCGAGCACCAGAACCGGCAGCGCGAGCGGCCAGCGGCCGTCCAGTTCGAGACCGAACGAGGGGAGCAGGGCCACGGCGACGAACAGCACGGCCTGTACGGCTCCGATACCGAGCGCCAGGACGTAACGGGAGGCGAGCACCGAGGAGACCGGGGTGGGGGTCATCCGGATGAGCCGCAGGATGTCGTCGCGGCGCCACTGCATGAGGGTGAAGCCGACGCCGAAGACGGCGGCGTTGCCGACGCCCCAGGACAGCACGCCGGGGGCGATGTAGTTGATGTAGGGCTTGCCGCTCTCCTCGACCGTCTGGCCGTGGAAGATCAGCCCGAAGACCACCAGGAAGATCAGCGGGAAGGCGAAGGTGAAGAAGAGGGTCGTCCGGTCACGCGTGCAGGCCCGGTATCCGGCCTGGCTCAGCGCGGCGTATGCGCTCATCGGGGGTGCTCCGTATCGCTCTGGGAGGTGGGAGGGGCGGCCGGGGCGGCTCTACGGCTGCGGGGCACCGGTCAGGGCCAGGTAGACGTCTTCGAGGCTCGCGGTGCGCGTCTGTACGCCCTGGAGTCCGGCGATCGCGTCGACGGCGGCCAGCACCCGGCCCGATTCGAGGGTCTCCAGCACGATCGAGTCGGCCTCCTCCTCCGCCCGGTCGACGCCGGGGATGGCCCGCGCCGCGGCGAGTGTGAGCCGGCCCGCCGGGACCAGCAGGCGGGTGGTGGGACTGCCCGCCGCGATCAGGCTGGCGGGGCTGTCGAGGGCGGCGACCTTCCCGTCGACCATGATCGCGACGCGGTCGCAGAGCGCCTCCGCCTCATCGAGGTGGTGGGTGGTGTAGACGATGGTGCGGCCCGCGCCCTTGAGGTCGCGGAGCACCTGCCACAGGGCGCGGCGGGCCTGCGGGTCGAGGGCGGCGGTCGGCTCGTCCAGGAAGATCAGTTCGGGGCCGTGGACCAGGGCGGAGGCGATGGCGAGCCGTTGGCGCTGGCCGCCGGAGAGGTCGTCCACCCGGGTGTCGCCCTGTTCGGTGAGCCCGACGGAGGCGAGTGCCCGTTCGGCCGCCGCCGCGTCGCAGCGGTACAGGGCCGCCATGGTGCACAGGTGCTCGCGGGCCGTCAGCCGGACGAAGAACGCCGATGCCTGGGTCTGCACACCGAGCCGGGGCAGCAGGGCGACATTGCGCGGCCAGGGGCTCGTGCCGAGGACGGTCACCGTTCCGGCGTCGGCCCTGCGCTGGCCCTCCATGATCTCGACGAGTGTCGTCTTGCCCGCGCCGTTGGGGCCGAGCAGACCGAAGAACTCCCCGCGTGCCACGGTGAAGGACACCCCGTCGACGGCCCGGGTGTCGCCGTACCTCTTGTGTACGCCGTCCAGGGCGACGGCCGGGGTGACCGGGGCGTCGGGAGCGGGGGCGGCCGGGGCGTCGGGGAAATCCTTCGGGGGGCGGGGGGCGGTGGCGCTCATGGAACTCTCCTTGGGGAATGCGTCAGGCCGTCAGCAGGTGGTGGGCGGCCGCCGCGACCGCCGCGACGAGCGCGGCGAGGACGAGCAGCGAGCCGAGCCCGTAGGCGGTGTAGGCGATCCGGGCCCGGCGCGGGTAGTCGGCCGCCGCCGGGTCACGGCGGGTGACGAGCCGCAGATACGTACCGGCCGAGGCGGCGAGCCCGGTCGCTCCGGCCAGCTGGCTCGCGATCTTGTAGCCGTCCAGCGGCGGGAAGGGCACGAGCATCGCGAACGCCTGGACGCTGCCGAGCAGCAGCAGGCCGGCCAGCGCGTCGTGCGTGGCGTCGTCGAGCGGGGCGAACAGCCACAGGGCACAGAAGGGCAGCAGGAAGACCAGGTTCATCACCGCGCCCGCGACCGCCGTGCCGATCCTCCGCCAACGGCTGCCCAGGTAGAGATAGTTGTCCACCGTGCAGTACATGATGACGACGGGCAGCCGCCAGCGCAGCCCGATCTCGGCGACGCGGCCCCCGTAGTGCCGGGCGACGACCCCGTGCGCCAGCTCGTGCAGGGCCGTGCTCAGCCAGAGCAGGGTGGCGGCTCCGGTCAGCAGCACCGGGTTGGTGAACAGCTCCCGTACGGCGATGAGCAGTTCACCGATCCGCCGGGCGAGGACCACCTCCATGGCCACGACGAGGGCCAGCAGCGGTATCAGCAGGCCCGGAGCGAGAAGGAAGCCGACCGCCCGGTGCAGGCGGGCGGTGGTGGCGTCCGCGTCGGCGACCAGCCGGACGCTCCCGCGCAGAATTCCCCGTGCGGGCTGCGCACCGGACGCAGGAGCGGGGCCGGACGTGGCACCTTCGGCCGAAGCCGGCGCGGGCGCGGGCGATCCGGCGAGCAGACCGCGGGTGCCCAGCATCCGCAGGATCTGCTGCCAGTTGGCGTCCGCCAGCCTGCGCCCGTACTCCGCCGCGTACTCCTCCCCGATCTCCTTCAGGCTGCGCTCCCCGTCCATCCGGGCGATCAGGAAGTGCTCCTTGACGCCGACCTTGAAGGAGGTGCCGTTGTCCGTGTCCTTGATCAGGTGCACGGTCGCGGAGCCGTACAGCAGCGCGTCGCTGAGCAGCACCCGGGGCCGGAGCGCGGGGCGGTAGTCGGCCAGGGCCCCGGGGGCGTTCACCCGGTCTCCCGCAGGGCGCGGCCCAGCACATGGCTGAGGTAGGCCTCGTCCCTGATGGTGACGTGGAGACGGTTGTTGGTCATATGCATGTACGGGGACAGGAGCAGCGGCAGCGAGGCGGCCGGATCGGTGACCAGCTCGTCGCGCTCACCGTCCCAGGACCGGAAGACCAGGTCGCCGTCGGCGGTCAGCTTCCGGGCCCGGTCGCGCAGTTCGGCGCAGTGCTCGGCCCAGCCGCCCAGGAAACCGGGCAGGGCCGCCGGGCCGCGGTCCTCCTCCCGGACGGCCCCGGCGGTGGCGTCCATGATCCGCTCGAAGCGCGCGGTGAGCCCGGCGGCCATCGCCGCGTAGTTGCGGTCGTACTCCTCGGTGCCGATGAAGCCGGTTCCGGGGAAGGCCCGGTGCCAGAACTCGTAGTAGCTGTCCAGGTAGTCCGCCAGTTCCGCGCGGTCCGGGAGGAAGGTCGCCGACATCACCATCATCAGCTGGGCGGACGTGCCCAGCAGCACGGTGCGCAGGTGGAGGTTCTTGGAGCGGAAGGCGTCGATGACCAGGTCGCTGGAGTGCCGGAAGTGCCATTCGGCCAGCTCGATCCCGGCCGGACCGCCGTACTTCCCGTACTCCGGCTCGTACGGCTGCGCATGGCGCGAGTTGTTGGGGCGCAGGTTCATCCGGCCCTGGTCGTCCATGTAGTGGCCGCGCTCGCTGCCGGGGAACTCGATCTCGAAGAGCGTGTTGTAGAAGTCGTTGAGGAAGCCGGAGTCCACCTCGTACAGCGCGGGCCGCTCGGCCAGGAAGGCGTCCACGGCCTGTTCGGCGCGGCGCGTCACCTCCGCGCCGGCGGCTGGTGAGGAGGGCCTGAGCCGCAGGCGTACGTGCGGCCCCTCCAGCCAGTAGTTGATGAAGAAGTACCCCGCGAGGAGGCCGTCCGCCTCCAGTTCGTCGATCAGCGGGCGGACGCAGTGCAGGAGCAGGGGGCGCGGGTTGGCCGCGTAGAAGATGTGCATGGCCTGCCAGGGGCCGGGGGACGTGTCGGCGGTCTGCGGGGACGGGGTCGCGGGCGTCGCGGCGGTGGGGACGTTCATGGGGTCTGGGTCCTCCTTCGGACGGGTACGGCCGTCTCCACGGCCAGTTCGGCGACATGGCGGCCACGGGCGGAGACGGCGTGCAGGGCGTCCTCGTCGGGCAGCATCTCCCGGAACACCGCACGCGCCTCGGGGGACTTGAGCAGCGCCTCGAACGCCGACAGGGACAGCGGGCTGTCGAAGTCGAGGTACTGGGGCTTGGCCCCGGTCGCACCCCGTGCCCCGGTGTCCGACACGGTCACGAAGACCCGGTCGGGCAGGCCGTGCGCACGCCGGAAGCCGTGCCAGCCGAGGAACCAGCCGTCCTCGGCCGTCCCCGGCTTCCGCAGCGGCAGCACGGCGGCGGGCGCGCTCCAGCTGCGCCGGCTCAGTACGACACTGCCGTGGCGCACCCTCGGGCGCCCGGTCACCCCGCCGGACGGTGCCCCCTCGGGGACGCCTCCCCACACGTTGACCGGGGCCATCGAGGTCGGGGAGAGCAGCAGCAGGGTGCGGGGCAGTTCGGGCAGGGCCAGTGGTACGAGATAGCCGAGGTAGACGGGGATCACCTCGCGTCCGAGCCGGGTGGAGCGCAGGACCAGCCGGTCCTCGTCCGGGTCGTGGACGAGGTGGAGGTCTTCGAGGTCGATCCGGAACTCCTCGGGCAGGGTGCCCCTCTCCCCCGGGCAGACGATCTCGTACCGGGTGAGGCGCCCGTGCAGATTGAGGTTGCTGGTGACGGGGCCGCCGGTGATCTCGGCGAGGACGGCCCCCTCGGGCACGATGTCGTCCGCGCCGGCCAGCAACTGCCCGTCGAGACCGCCGTGCAGACCTTCGTGGAGACTGCCGTCGCCGGGTGTTTCGCCGGGTGTTCCGCCGGGTCCCTCACCGTCCCGAACGCCGTCGAAGAGGTGGGTGAACCGGCTGAACGGGAAGGACACCCCGCCGTAGGAACGGTTGAGGACGACCAACGGGTCCTCGGGCCGGTCCACGAGCTGGAGGTGGTGGCTCATCGGCGCGAAGCCCGGCGCGATCGGGCCCAGCCGGTCCGCCACGGCGGCCAGGAAGTCCTCGTCGACGCTCACTTCGGCGCAGCCGGGCCCCGTCGTCTCCCACAGGGCCCGCATCCGCTCCACGAACGTCTGCCGGGCCGCGTCCAGGGCCTTGAGCTGGGGCTGACCGAGCCAGTTCACCTCCGGTACGTAGGTGCCCTCGGCGTCGAACGTGGTGTGCCCGGCGGTGAACGACATGTACTGGTCGAAGAAGTCCTCGTGGAAGTCGTGCACCAGCTTCAGCAGGTCGTCGCAGCGGCCGCCCTGCCCGTACCGGGCCAGGAAGAAGCCCTTGAAGGTGATCCGCTGCGGCAGCGTCAGATCGAACGCGGGCAGGATCCGCTCCACCGCGCCCAGCGGCCGGGCCGCCAGCTCCTGCCAGGCCGCCGGGTCCAGCTCCACGCCCCGCCCCGCCGCCACGTCCTCGTACAGCAGGGTCTGCGGGACCTTGGCGCGTACGGCGCCCAGTTCCTCCTCCTGGACGCCGCGCAGCTCGTCCCGCAACTCCGCCAGCAGCGCCCGGCGTTCGTCCGGGGAGGCGTCCGCGAACCGCTCGACGCGGGAGGCGGGCCCGTTCAGCCGGTCCGCGAGCCGGTCCGCCCAGGGCCGCCCGAGGCCCCGCAGCGAACCCTGGAACGCGCGCAGCGGGTCGGTGTCGTGCACCTCGGTCCGCAGACACGGCACCTGGACCATGCCGAGGTCCAGGAGCGCCTGGAGGTACTGCGCGCACTCCTCCTCGGTGGCGTCCCGGTCCTTCGCGAGCCAGCCGGACAGCTCCCCGTAGCGCAGGGTCCCGCGCTCCTCGAACAGGCCGAGCAGACGCTCCAGGGTGCCGCTGCGCCGCAGGAAGAACAGCCGGTCCTTCACCGCGTCGAACGTGACGGCGGTGTCGTCGTCGCCCGCCGTGACCCAGCGGCGCACATAGCGCACCCGGTCGTCGTCACGGCCCCAGCCGGAGGCGAGGGCGACCGGCAGATCGGCCCGGCGCACCGGGTCGGCGATCACGGCGTCGGCGAGCCGTCCGAGGGCGACGACATTGAGCCGCACCCGGCCGTGCCAGTCCGCGCCGACCCGGACCCGCAGCCCGCCGTCACCGCCCAGCGAGCCGAGGGCGACGCCGGTGAACGTGGAGAACGGGCTGGTCTTGCAGACCGTCCGGTAGAGGTAGGAGAGGAGCGAACGCTCGATCTTGCGCTGCTTCTTGTCGGGCGGGCCGTCCGCCGTACGGTGGACGAAGGCGTCGGTCTGGGCGTCCAGGGTGGGCGAGGCCAGCAGCAGCGCCTTGCGCAGCCGGTCCTCCCCCGCCAGCCGGCGCAGCTCGGTGCGGCTGCGGCCCGTCTCGGCGGCGAGCAGGGCGGCGCCCGCGTTCCGGCGCTCGTCGAGCCCGCGCCGGGCCTCCAGCCAGGCGGCCAGCGTGTCACCGGCGGCCGGGTCGAGGGAGCGGACCAGGGCGAGTGCGCGGTCGGCCGCCTCGGCCTGCGGCAGCCGGTTGTTGAAGACGTCCCGGCGCAGCTTCAGCAGCGTCCGGCGCAGCGGCTCGTCGTCGCTGCCGCCGATCAGCTCGTGCAGCTGATCGCCGACCGTCCCCGCGGCGAGGCCCAGCCGCTCGGTCCCGTCGAGGATGTCGTCGGCCCAGCGGCGGCTTTCGGGGCAGCGCAGGCCCCGCACGCTCTCGACCGGAAGCCCGGCGACGCGCAGCATGAACGCGGGCCGGATCACGGCGGGGTTCGTGGAATCGTGAGGCATCGTCCGTACCCCCGGCTCAGGCGATCTCGTAGCGGAAGTCGGCGGGGGCGGGCCGTTCATGGCCGATCATCATGATCAGCAGCGGCGCTTCGCCCGTCGCCGCCAGGCCCAGTTCCTCGATGTAGGAGATGTTGTCGAAGCCGAGCGCCACACCGCAGCCGAGGTCCACGGCGGACGCGGCGGTGTACACGCTCTGCGCGACGGCGCCGATGGTGGCGTTGACCAGGCGGTATCCCCGGTCGCCGACCGCGTCCAGGACGGCGGTCGTACGGACCGTGGGCACCAGGACGGCGCCCGCCTGCTCCAGGTTGTAGTTGGAGAGGAAGTAGTTCTTCTGGAGGAACTCCCCCGGCCGGCCCTCCTTGACCAGCCGCAGACTGTGCGCCTCGGGGTCGTAGGCGTAACTGCCGGGCTCCAGTCCCTCGACATGGCTGACGAACGCGTACAGCTTCGCCAGCCGGGTGCCGCCCGTGTCCCCGCCGATCCGGGACCCGGTGACGGCCGCCGCGAGACAGGTCGCCAACTGAGCCGCACTCACCGGGCGTTGTGCGTCGAAGCGGCCGAAGCTGCTGCGGCGGCGGCGCAGGGCGGTGCGTACGTCGGTGTCCAGCGGCAGCGCGGGGGCCAGGGCCACTTCGGGGAGCGCCGGGTCGGCGGGAGGCGCGGCGGCGGGGGCCAGCGCGCCGGGGGCGGGCCGGGCGGTGGCACGGGCGGAGGTGGCCGCCTGCATCCGCTCCAGCGCGTCGAAGCCGAGGACGGTACGGGAGCGCTCGACGTCCTTGCGCCGCACCGGGTAGAGGGGACCGGAAGACGCGCCGGAAGCTGCCGCAACGCCCGAGGTACCCGCCGCACCCGTCCACTTCAGCGGGACGACGGCGAAGATGCCCTCCTCCTTCGTGCTCACCCCGAGCAGCGCGGCGAGGCGTTCCTCGTCGAACCAGAGCGCGGGCTCGACACCGAGGCCCCGCGCACCGGCCCACATCCGCCAGGTCTGCACACAGGCGCCGACGTCCATGGAGACGGCGTGGAAGGAGAAGTTGTTGTACTTGAAGGAGTTCTGCCAGTACTTGACGCCGAGTACCAGGTACTGGTCGGTGGCGGGACCCGGTGCCCCGTCCCCCAGCGCGGCGCGCACCTCACCGGACACATCGCCGGTGAGCAGCCGCTGCATCGTGTGGTGCCGGGTGGAGTAGTAGTGCGCTCCGGGCGGTACGGGGCCGCCGGGACCCGAGACCCAGTAGACGCTCACGGGGTACAGGCCGCCGCCGGACGCGGAGCCGCGGGACCAGTTGGCGAGCGGGTAGTGGGGCAGGGCGCTCAGGTCGGTGTTGGCCTGGACACCGAGGCGGCGGCCGGTGAGCCCGTAGGAGTCGCGGAGCATCCCGGAGAGTGCCGGCAGGTCGAACTCCCCTTCCAGGAGCCCCTCCTGGGCCAGTCCGCGGTCCAGCGTCGCGTGGGCCGGGTAGTCCGTGCCGGGCAGCGGCAGGCTGTCGGTACCCGGGTAGAACTTGGCCTTGCGCGGTCCGTCCGACCAGTTCGGTACGAAATCGGCGGGGTCCATCGGGACCCGGCCGCGCTGCATGATCGCGGCCGCGTATTCATGGGCGTACCCCATGGCGAGCTCCTTGGTCACGGGAAGGGGTGGGGTGCGGGGTTGAGGTCGGCGTCGGTGAGGTCGCCCTCGCGCAGTCCCGCCTCGCGCAGCGCGGTGCGCAGCCGGGGCATGCCGAGTGCCCGCTGTCTGCTCCAGCCGAAGTCGATGGGCAGCAGCCCCGGCACGATGACGGAGACGGTGGTCAGGCCCAGGGCGCGCTGTTCCGGCATGGTCTGGTCGACGACGATCACATCGAACCCCGCCCCGGTGACGGCCTCCACACACCGGTCCAGGTCCTCCCGCAGGTCGTCGGAGACGGGGATCGCCGGGTGCCGCCCGGCGCCCCCGCTCCGGTCGCCGTGCGGGTCGCCGACCGTGTCCCCGCCCCCTCCCCCGTCGCCGTACAGCTCGGTGAAGGACCGCTTGGGCGGACGCGGCGCGCCCGGTTCGCCCAGCAGGAAGTGGGCGTGGTCGCCCATCTCCGGGATGCCGTAGGCCAGCGGGTGGTCGTGCAGCGCCTCGACCTTGTCGAAGTCGTACGCCATGGCGCGCAGCCGTGTCTCGTCGCGTTCGGTACGTCCCTGGAGGTTCACCGCGTCGGTCGCGATCTCGCAGAGCGCACCGGCCAGGGCGGCTTCCGGATCGAGCCCGGCCCCCGCGCCGAAGCACATGCGGCCCCGACCGCCGTCCGGGCGCACGGCGACTCCCGTGACCACAGGAACGGGAAAGGAGATCCGGGTGTCGAAGAAGCGGGCCTCGTAGCCGTACATCTCCAGCCGGTCCACCATCTGCCGGGTGGCCGGGCGGCGGCTGGTGCGCGGGTCGATCTCGGGCAGGGCGGCCCGCCCGTACCAGGCCAGCAGGAACGCGTCGCGCTCCACGACCTCCATCAGCCCGAAGTAGACGGCCTCCTCCGGACAGCCGCCGGACGCGCAGCCGTTGGAGCTCTCCTGCACGAAGCGGTTCTCCAGACCGGGTGCGTGGTAGTACGTGAGCACTTCCGGGACCAGGACCGTGCGGTGGTCGCGCAGGGAGTAGCCGCGCACCCAGGGGATCTCGCGGTCCGGGGTGAACGGGGTGACCCGGGGATTGGCCCGGTGGAAGGCGTCCGAGTACAGCCCGCAGACCCGTGGGTCGAGCGCGTGCTCACCGCGCCCGCGCAGGGCGAGCAGGGAGGCCCGCACCTGGGCGCGCTTGGCCCGCGAGCGCATGCCCGCGTACCGCTCAAGCCCTTCGAGGACCCCGATGCGCACGCTCTCGGCGAAGGTGTCGGCGTGGCCGCCCCAGAACGTCTCGCGGAGGTACTCGCCCGAGCGCATCGAGAACCGGCCGATGGTGGCGGAGGTGGACGTGGAGGAGACGTCCTGGACGACGGAGGGGCCCAGCGAGCCGCAGACCGGGTTGGCGTACGGCTCGACGGGCAGCTCGTAGTCGGCGATGTCCCGGACCCGGAAACTGCCGGGCTTCCGCTTGGGGGCGGGCCGCAGGGTGAGTGCGGCGGCCTCGGCGGTGTCCGGCTCCGGCCGGCCGCAGACCGGGCACTCCGGATCGGGGACGAGCGGATAGCCGCGGACCGCCAGGGTCTGGAGGTCGACGAGATGGACGTAGGGGAAGGCGCCGGTCCGGGGTCCGCTGCCGCTCAGCCGGGCGGCGATGACACCCGCGAGGGCCTCGGCCCCGAACGGGGTGACATAGGGGGACTCCCCGGCCGCCCGGGTGCCGGAGCCGAGCTCCAGCGCCTCGCGCAGGGCGACGGAGCGGACCCCCTGCCAGCGCCGGTCCAGGCAGCGCGCACAGGGCTGTTGGACCGTTGCGCCGCCGCCCTCCGCCCCCTCCGTGGCCGGGGGTGCGGCGGGAAAGGGGCCGACGACGGCGTGCTGCCCGTAGTAGCGGACGGGAACGGCGCGGACGGGCACCGCGCGCCCGGTGTCCGCCGGTGCGCCGGCCGTCGGCGGTTCGTCCGTCGGCGCGAGGTCCGCGAAGGCGTCGCGCACGCCCAGGGGCGCCACGTCCAGCGGCGGCGGCTCGGCGGTGTGCCGGGCCAGCCGTTCCGCGAGGAGTCCCGCGAGGCGCCGGGTGGAATCGGCGAGTACGGCGCCGGGCGCACGCGCGTCCGTGGCGGCCGCGTCGGCGGTCTCAACGGGCATCGGGGCCGACCTCGCCGTCCACGGTGAGGAGCACCCGGGCGGTGCTGATGCCGCCCGCCGGGAGGTCCGCCGGGGTCGTCGGTATGTACAGGGCGTCGCGCCCGGCCTCCCGCAGCCGGTCGAGCACCGCGTCGAACGTGGTCGCCGCCGCGTCCGCCGTGACGGATTCCCCGGTCACCGCGACCGTCCCGGCGGCGAAGTCACCGAGCAGCGGATCACCCAGGTCCACCTCCGCACCCGGGTCCTCGGCGGCCAGCTGCACCTGACCGAGCAGATCCCGCAGGGCGGAGCAGGCCGCCGCACGCCGCGACAGACCGGAGCCGACCGCCCACCGCCCGCCCGTGGCGCCGGTGTTCGCCTCGCGGGCCAGCACCACCTGGGCCGAGGTGCGGGCCCCCTCACCGAGGTCGAGGAGCTCCACCGCGACATCCAGGTTGGCCGCGGACTTCAGCAGGAACACCAGCTCCGGGTCGGCGCCGTCGACGGCCACGGGGCTCACCCGGGTGGTGCCCCGGACCGCCCGCAGCAGCGCGTCGTGGGCGAGCGCCGACATCAGGCCGCGCCCCGCCGCCTCCCGTGCGCTGCCTCCCGCGCCCGAGCCGGCCGAGGTCGCCAGGTGCGGCCGGTCCCGGTTGTGGGCCCCGAAGGTGCGCACGGCGGCGGCGGGCACCCGGACCGGCTCCTTGCGGATCAGGGACGTGGCGGTGACCCAGGACCGCGGGCGGGCCCCGGTGCCGCCCCCGGTGGTCAGCGCGTCCGGGGCGAGCACGGGAACCGCCGAGTCGACCCCGGCGACCGCGGCCCCGGTGTCCTCGGCGGCCACCGGCACCACGTGCTCGACGTACACCTCCGCCGCCGCGTACAGCGCCCGCATCCGCGCGCCCGCCAGATGGTGCACGTCGAACGCGGCGATCCGGCGCCGCACCCCGGCCCCGAGCGCCACCTCGACCCGGCTGATCTTCAGCGGGGTCTGGGTCAGCCCCTCGTCGTCGTACCGGCCGAAGATCCCGGTGAACGGGCGTACCAGGGCGGTGCTGATCCGGTTCAGGTCCTCGACCAGCGCCTCCGCGTCGCGGGCGGTCTCCACGGTCGGGGTGACGGGGAGCGCCAGGTCCTCCGGCAGCGCGGCGGCGGGTTCACGGGCGTCGAGGGCGGCGCAGCGGCGGCACCGGGGGTGGGGCTGGACCGGTTCGGCCATCACATCGAGCGACTCCAGGTCCTGGACGAGGACCTGACCGGCCGTCTCCGCGGGCAGGGCGCCGGTGGCGATGCGGAAGATCTCGTACCCGAGGAGGTTGCCGACCATCGCGGCGACCGGGCCGGACAGCGTGTCCGCCGAGGAGGTGACGGCGCCCGCGGCCTCGCCCCAGAGTTCGGCGGCGGGCCCGGGGGCCACGTTGCCGCCGAGCCGCAGGACGGCACAGGACCAGCAGCCGGTGGAGGTGGCGGTGGCGAGCGGTCCGACGACGAGGCGGCGGCCGAACGACCAGGCGGGGATCAGGGTCCGGCCCTCGGGCACCCCGGCGGCGAGCAGCCGTTGGGTACGCGCCCCGGCCCCGGCGCCGGTCACCACGACGACGTCGTAACCGCCGAGCGCCGCCCAGCCGGCGTCCGTGCCCGGCGCCGTGATCCCGGTGCCCGCTCCCGAGGCGTTGATCCCGGCGTCCGCGCCCGAGCCGATGCGCTCGACGTACGCGCCCGCCTCGGCCGCCTCGGCGGTGACGTCGTCGAAGTCCGTTGCCGTACCGATCCGGACGCACCCGTTGCGCACCAGGCTGAGCGCGCACCAGCGGGCGACCTCGTCGTCGCCGAGGACCGCGACCCGGGTGGCACGGAAGCGGGCGAAGCGCTCCGGGGCGCCGTCGGCGTAGTGGTCGACATAGGCGATCTGGGCGGCGAACCGCTCGGCGACCGCGTCCGGCAGGGGCTCCGCCGTGCTGTCCGCCACCGGTATGTCGCGGGCGAACCCCCGTGCGTACAGGGTCTTGACGAGTTCGGCGGCCATCGCCCGCTGGGCCGGTCCGAAGCCCGCGCAGAGTTCGTCGAGCCGGTGGTGGCCGGTCAGGTGCGGGACGACGAGGGAGGCGAAGCGGTAGGCGGTGCGGCCGGTCAGATGGAAGCCGCCGTCGGCGTTGTGGAACAGCACGCCGCCGGGGGTCTCGGTGAACAGCACGTCCTGGCGGATGCGCGGCCGGGTCCCGGCCAGGGAGTCGAACGCCCCGGTCGTGGCGGCCGCGCGACCGGCCGCCCCTGCGGCCGCGGCGGTTTCGGCGGCGTTGTCGGCTACGGCTTCGGCACTCTCGGCCATGGGTTCACACCTTCTCTGTGCGGCGGATGCGGATCCGGGCGGTTCTTCGTATGTGCGCGCGGAGCAGTGCGTGGATGCGGTACGGGCCCGGCGGGCCGTCCTCCAGCAGTCCGGCGTCGGCCAGCTGCTCCAGTACGGCCTCGGTCTCCGGCGCCGTCCCGCTCCCCGGTGCGACGTCCTCGGCCCCGAAGGTGTCGAGCGGACCCGCCCCGACCCGGAGGAACGCCTCGGACAGCCGGGGATCGAGCCGGCCCAGCGCCCGGTCGAACAGGCCGGTGACGGACAGGCCGGGGGAATCGGTCAGGGTGAGCCGGGCGAGCGGGTCCTCGCCCAGCCAGTCGACGGCGTGGCCGAGCCCCAGCCCCGGCCGGGTCAGCAGCCGGGCCGTCAGGATGCGCAGGGCCACGGGGAAGTGCCCGCACAGCGCGGCCAGCCGGTGGGCGGCCTGCGGCTCCGCCTCGACGCGTTCGGCACCGAGTGCGGCCAGCAGCAGGGCGTACGACTCCGCCTCCGTGAAGGCGGAGAGCCGGTGCACCCAGCCGCCGTGGGTGGCGATGAGCCCGGCCAGACCCATCCGGCTGGTGACGACGACGGCGATGTCGGGGCCGTCCGCCGGGAGCAGCAGCGGGCGCACCTGATCGGCGTCCACCACATCGTCGAGGACGAGCAGGGCGCGTTCGCCCGCGCGCCCGGAGCGCAGGGCCGCCGACACCTCGGCCGCGACCTCGGCGACGCGGCGCGGTTCGCCGTCCGGCCGGGTCATCGGCACGAGCAGCCGGCCGGCCGGAAAGGCGTCCCGCACGAGGTGGGCGACCCGGTGGGCGAGGGCCGACTTGCCGATGCCGGGTGCGCCCGACACCAGGACCGTGAGCGGCTGCCGGTCCTTCGCGCCGGGCTCGGCACCGGCGGTGAGCCGGGCGACCATCGCGGCCGTCTCGGCCTCGCGCCCGGTGAAGTTGGGCACGGTGGGCACCGGGCCGACGCCCGGGACGGGGACGGTCTCCCCTTCGATGACCCGGACGGCGGGAGCGGGCGGCAGCGGGGGCGCGGGCTCCCCGGTGCCCAGGTCCTCGCCGCGCAGGATCGCCATTTCCAGCTGCTGGAGGGCGGGCGACGGGTTCACTCCCAGTTCGTCCAGGAGGAAGCCCTTGACCCTGCGGTACTCGGCCAGGGCCTGGGACTGCCGCCCGGTCCGGTAGAGCGCCTCGATCAGCTGCTCGTGGAAGCGCTCGTGCCCCGGATATACGCGCGTAGCGGTCCACAGTTCGACCAGCGCCTCCCCGCAGCGCCCCAGGCCCAGCAGCAGATCGCAGACCCGCTCCACACTCCGCAGCCGCTCCTCCGCGAGCCGGGGCACCTCGTCCCGGTGCAGGACGTCGGAGCGCACGTTGGCGAGGAGGGAGCCCTGCCAGAGCGACAGCGCGTCCTTGAGCGTGTAGAGCTCGGCCTCCGGGTCGCCGGAGAGGGCCACGGACCGGCGGATCTGGTCGCGGAAACCGAGGAGGTCCAGGGAGTGCGGTGCGGCGGTGATCCGGTAGCCGCCGGGCACCGCCTCGATCGAGGTCTCGGTGACCCCGTGCTTGGTGAACAGCCGGCGCAGCCGCAGGACACAGGTCTGGAGCGCCGCCTTGGCGGTGGCGGGCTGCTCCTCGCCCCAGACGGCCCGTTGCAGGTACTCGGCGGACACCACGGAGTTGGCGTGCAGCAGGAGGGCGGCGAGCAGGATCGTGGGCTTCGAGGGCTGGAGTACGACGGTGTCGGGGCCGTCCGCGAGGGCCAGCGGCCCGAGGATCTGGAAGCGCATCACGGCCTCCCGCCCCTAGTCCCAGCCGTTGACCAGCTTGCACACCCGAACAGGCCCGGAGGGAAGGGGCAGTCGCCCGAGGAACTCCTCCACCTGCGTACAGAGCGTCCGGGCGGTGTGTTCGGGGAGGTGTTCCGGGGCGGTCGCCGATGCGGGGGCCGCCGACGCGGCACCGGCGGAGAGGGCGAGCGAGACGAGCGCGAGAGTGGTGACGGCGACGGCGCTGCGCACCGGACCGCGCGGCTGCTGCGAAAGCGAAGACATGGTCACGTTTCCCCTTCGGCGGTGGCGTCCTGCCGGGGGGTCCCGGCACGGATGAATATGCCAGCGGGGAGCGGAACGGGGCCTGGGCGGCGGTGACAGCTTGCTGCACGGGGCGCGGCAGCTTCGTGCAGGGGCGGCTGTGTGCGGCACGGCTTCGCGCGGGGCGGCTTCGTACAGGGTCAACCTCGTACAGGACGGCGGCCTCGTACAGGACGGCGGCCTCGCGCAGGACGGATGCGGGCCGGGCGCGATGGCGTACGGACGCGAACGGCCCCGGGGCGTTTGGAGGAACGCCCCGGGGCCAACACGGTCATTCTACGGTGACGGTCACCTTCGGCCGTCCTTCCGGAGCGACCGCCGCCATCAGCTCTCAGCCATCATCCGTCCGTGGCAATGGCGTTCAGGACGTTCATCCGGCCCGCCCTGAAGGCCGGGACGAGTGCGGCGAAGAGTCCGACGAACGCCGAGCCGACGAAGACGGTGAGGATGGTCGGCCACGGGATCTCCAGGACTCCCAGGCCCTCCAGCGCCAGCAGCTTCTGGGCGGAGGTGCCCCAGCCCATGCCCAGGCCGAGCCCGAGCAGGGCACCGAAGAGGGCGATGACCACGGACTCCAGGCGGATCATCCGGCGCAGCTGGCGGCGGGAGAGACCGATCGCCCGCATCAGGCCGATCTCCCGGGTCCGTTCGACCACGGACAGGGCGAGGGTGTTCACCACGCCGAGCACCGCCACGATGATCGCCAGGGCCAGCAGGCCGTACACGATGTTCAGCAGCTGGCCGATCTGGTCCTTCAGCTCCTGCTTGAAGTCGGTCTGGTTCTGCACCTTGTACTGCGGGTACGCGGCGAGCGAGGACTTGAGGGAGGTGTACGCCTCCTTCTCCTTGCCGTCCTGCGCCTTGGCGAACATGATCACGTTCTTGGGCATCCGGTCGGCGGGGACGTACCGTTCGGCGGTCGTGATGCTGGTGTACATCACGCCCGTGTCGACGCTCGTGTCGTCCGAGGTGATCGCGGCGACCTTCAGCTTCGCCGTGCGGCCCGCCTTGAACGCGACCGTGATCTCGTCGCCGACCTCGACACCGTGGCGCTCGGCGTAGCCGTCGCCGACCGACATGGCGTTCTTGCCGTAGGCGGCTGCCAGGTCGCCGGAGACCGTCTCGCGGCGCAGATCGTCCTTGTACGTCGGATCGGCGGCGACGATTCCCTCGTCCTCCGTGACGCCGTCGGGTGCGGTGATCTTCGCGCTGATGCTCTTGTATTCGGTGATGTGCTCGATGCCGGCGGCCGATTCCAGCGCCTTCGCTGCCTGGGGCACGATCAGCTGGCCGGTGGACGACTGGACGATGAAGTCCGCGCCGACCGACTTGTCGAGCTCGTCGGTGGCCGAGGCCACCATGGAGGAGCCGACGACCGAGAGGCAGGCCACCAGGGCCAGGCCGATCATCAGGGCCGCGCCGGTCGCTCCCGTACGCCGGGGGTTGCGCAGCGCGTTGCGCTCCGCCAGCCGCCCGACCGGGCCGAACAGCCGGAGCACGGCCACGCTGAGCACCCGCACCACCAGGCCGGCCAGCAGCGGGCCGATCACGATGAAGCCGATCAGGGTGAGGACCACGCCGAGGCCGAGGAGGAGCGATCCGTCGCTCGCCTTGTCGGCCTGCGTCGTCGCCCACAGGGCCGCTCCGCCGGAGCCGGTGAGGACCAGACCGATACCGGCCCTGATCCAGCCCGACTTCGCGTCGGCCGGGGTTCCGGCGTCGCGCAGTGCGGCCATCGGGGAGACCTTGCCCGCCCGGCGGGCCGGGATGTACGCGGCGAGGACGGTGACGACGATGCCCAGCACGAGCCCGATCGCCGGGGTCGTCCAGGCCAGGGTGAGGTCGTCGGTGGACAGCTCCATGCCGATGGAGCTCATCACCTTCATCAGTCCGACGGCGAGGCCGACTCCGGCGCCGACGCCGAGGACCGATCCGACGATGCCGAGGAGGACCGCCTCCACCAGCACGGACCGGTTGACCTGCTTGCGGCTGGAGCCGATGGCCCGCATCAGGCCGATCTCACGGGTGCGCTGGGCGACCAGCATGGAGAAGGTGTTGACGATCAGGAAGATGCCGACCAGGAGCGCGATTCCGGCGAAGCCGAGCATCGCGTACTTCATGACGTCGAGGAAGGACCCCATGGAGTCCTTGTTGGCGTCGGCGGCCTCCTGCTGGGTCTGGAGCTTGTACGCGGCCGGGTCGCCGAGCGCCGAGGCGACGTTCTTCTTCAACTGCGTGTCGCTGACGCCGGGTTCGGCCGTGATGGAGATGTGGGTGAAGGCACCGGGAGTGCCGAGCAGCTTGGTCTGGGCGGTCGCGGTGTCGAGGTAGACGATCGCGGCACCCGGGTTGGTCACCTTGAACGAGGCGATACCGCTGATCCGTGCCGTGAGGTCGCCGGTCACGGCGATCGTGCGCAGTTCGTCGCCGAGCTTGAGGTGGTGCTTCTCGGCGGTGTCGGCGTCGACCATCACCTCGGTGGGGCCGCGCGGGGCGTGGCCGGAGGTGATCTCCATGGAACGGAGGTCGTTCTGCGTCCAGTTGCCCGCGAGGGTCGGGGCGCCGCTCTCCGTTCCCATGTTCTTGTTGTGGCTGTCGACGACGGTGACCGACGCACTGGTGACGGCGCCCTCCGCCTTCTCCACCCCGTCGGCCTTCGCGGCCAGCTGGACGACGGAGGCGGGCAGCGACTCGGGCTTCCCGTTCTCCGGCATGTCGTCGCCGCCCTTCGACGACTTCGGGCTGACGGTGACATCGGCCGAGGTCGCCGCGAAGAGCTTGTCGAAGGTGGTGTTCATCGTGTCGGTGAAGACGAGCGTGCCGCACACGAACGCCACCGACAGCATGACCGCGACGGCGGACAGGGCCATCCGTCCCTTGTGCGCGAGGAAGTTGCGCATCGAGGTCTTCCAGACAGTCATGACGTCCGCCCGCGTGCGTCGAAGTGCTTCATCCGGTCCAGGACCTGGTCCGCCGTCGGGTTGTACATCTCGTCGACGATGGAGCCGTCGGCGAGGTAGAGGACCCGGTCCGCATAGGAGGCGGCCACCGGGTCGTGGGTGACCATGACGATGGTCTGGCCCAGATCGTCGACCGACCGGCGCAGGAAGGACAGCACCTCGGCACCGGCCCGCGAGTCCAGGTTCCCGGTGGGCTCGTCACCGAAGATGATCTCCGGCTGCGAGGCCAGGGCGCGGGCCACCGCGACGCGCTGCTGCTGACCGCCGGACAGCTCGGTCGGCCGGTGCTTCAGCCGCTCGGAGAGACCGACGGTCTCCACGACCTGCCGGAGCCACCCGGCGTCGGGCCGGCGGCCCGCGATGTCCATCGGCAGCGTGATGTTCTCGATCGCGTTGAGCGTCGGGAGCAGGTTGAACGCCTGGAAGATGAAGCCGATCCGGTCCCGTCTGAGCTGGGTGAGCTTCTTGTCCTTGAGCTTCGTGATCTCGGTCTCGTCGAGGAAGATCTCGCCGGAGGTCACGGTGTCGAGTCCGGCCAGGCAGTGCATCAGGGTCGACTTGCCGGAGCCGGACGGGCCCATGATCGCCGTGAACTGCCCGCGAGCGATGTCCACATCGACGTGGTCGAGCGCGACGACCCGGGTCTCCCCCGACCCGTACGCCTTGACGACCTGCCTCGCTCGCGCAGCGACGGCCGTACGCCCTCCAGTGCCCCCGTGCCTGGGAATGGTTACAGCCGTTGTCACGGTAAGTCTCCTATGTCGGTCAATGACTGGACGCGTTTGTGTACGTTCCGAGTCTTGGGTGAGGAGGGGGTCCGGCGCGCTGGTGCTCAGCGCAGTCTTTCGGTGGGGTTATCCCCACCCCGCCCCCGTTGCCGGCCGCATTCGCGACGTAGGAAAAGGCTAAGGAACGGCCACCGGCCGCCACGTCCTCCGCCGGGAGGAACGCTCCCTGGACAGAACTGAGGACCAACCCCTAGGGGTCTCCACCCCTCGGCGGAGACCGGCGTAAGGGGTCGCGAACCGGCCGTGCGCGGACCGGGCCGGCCGGGTCCCTCCCTACGTGGCCCTCCCGCCGGGCGGCGCGCGGTGAGACAGTGGCCCAGGAAATACATGCATAGGGAAGGAAAATCTGTGGGCGGCGCGGACGGCGACATCGAAGCGATACCCGGGCCGGCCGCGGCGACCTCCGCAGCCGGAGCCGCGCCACCCGGAACCGCGCCCGCCGGAGCCGCGCCACCCGGAGCCGCGCACCCCAGCCCGCCCGCGAACGTCACGAAGCCCACGGAAGCAACTGCCGTATCCACAGCCCCGGAAGCCACCGCCGCAACCCCGGCCCCGGAACCCGCAGCGGTCACCCCAGCCGCACCCGCCACCGCCACCACAGAGACCGGCCCCTCCCCCACCACCCCGCGCGGCCGTCGCCCCGTGGTGGCCGCTCTGATGCTCGGCATGGCGCTGTCCGCCATCGACGGCACCATCGTCTCCACCGCCGTCCCCCAGATCGTCGGCGATCTCGGCGGGTTCGCCGTCTTCTCGTGGCTCTTCTCCGGCTATCTGCTGGCCATGACCGTCACCCTGCCCGTGTACGGGAAGCTCTCCGACACCTTCGGCCGCAAGCCCGTCCTGGTCGCCGGGATCATCCTGTTCCTGGTCGGCTCGGTGCTCTGCGCCGCCGCGTGGAACATGGCCGCGCTGATCGCCTTCCGGGTCGTGCAGGGTCTCGGCGGCGGTGCGCTCCAGGGCACGGTGCAGACGATCGCCGCCGACCTCTACCCGCTCAAGGAACGCCCCAAGATCCAGGCCAAGCTGTCCACCGTCTGGGCCACTTCGGCCGTCGCGGGACCGGCGATCGGCGGGCTGCTGGCCGCGTACGCCGACTGGCGGTGGATCTTCCTGATCAATCTGCCGGTCGGCGCGATCGCCCTCTGGCTGGTCGTCCGCCACCTCCACGAACCGTCCCGTCCGCGCCCCGCCGTCCGCCCCCGGATCGACTGGGCCGGCGCGCTGGCGGTCTTCGCGACGGGCGTCCTCCTGCTCACCGCGCTGGTCCAAGGCGGCGTCGCCTGGCCCTGGCTCTCCGCCCCCTCGCTGGGCCTTTTCGGGGCCAGTGCCGTACTCGCCGCGCTGACCGTCGCCATCGAACGCAGGGCAGCCGATCCGATCATCCCGGGCTGGGTCTGGCGGCGGCGCACCATCGCCTCGGTCAATCTCGCCCTGGGCGCGATGGGGCTGCTGATGGTCGCGCCGACCGTCTTCCTCCCGACGTACGCCCAGTCCGTCCTGGGCCTCGGCCCGATCGCGGCCGGTTTCGTGCTCTCCGTGATGACGCTGAGCTGGCCGGTCTCGGCGGCGCTGTCCAACCGGGTCTACAACCGCATCGGCTTCCGGCTCACCGCGATCATCGGCATGAGCGCCGCCCTGCTGATCCTGCTGGCCTTCCCGCTGCTGCCCTACCCCGGTGCGGCCTGGCAGCCCGCCCTGATCATGCTGCTGCTCGGCGCGGCGCTCGGGCTGTTCCAACTGCCGCTGATCGTGGGCGTCCAGTCGACCGTCGGCTGGTCGGAGCGCGGTACGACCACGGCGTCCGTCCTCTTCTGCCGCCAGGTCGGCCAGAGCGTCGGCGCCGCGCTGTTCGGTGCCGTCGCCAACGGGGTGCTGGCCTCCCGGCTGACCGACGCCCCCGTCCCCGGGCTGCCGGGCGACCTGGACGCGATCTCGCACGCCCTGGACGACCCGGGTTCGCTCTCCGCCGCCGCGACGGACCATCTGCGCCGGGCGGTCGACGCCGCGGTCGACCATGTCTACCTCGGCGCCGCCGTGGCCGCCGGGCTCGCGCTGCTGGTGCTCGTCGTCCTCGCCCCGCGCCGCTTCCCGATCCTCGAAGAGGGGACGGAAAGCGTCCGTTAGGCGTCCAGGAATAGGACAACTCCGGTACCGCGGAGGGTATTTCCGTGTTACCCCTCCCCACCCGCCGTACCCATAAGTAATCTACGCGCATCGACCGGGCGCACCAGCGCCTCCGCTTCTGCCTTGCACACCCCCAGGTCCCCCAGCCATGCAAGGAAGGGAGCAGTACCCGATGCCGAACAACGACCCGCACCCTCCCCCCTACCAACCCGACTACCTTCTCGCCTGGCAGAGTTCGCCTCCGCAGGCCGCTCCGGCGCCGTATCCGCCGCTGGTCCCGCCCCGGTGGTCCGCCCCGTGCGAGGACGATTCCGCTCCCGCCCACGACCACCACGGCGATCTGCTCCGGCTGCGCGGCGCGTACCGCGTCCTGCGCCGGGCCGCCACTTTCACCGCGCTCGGCTATTTCACGTTGTTCCTGCTGCTTTCCGCCTACGCCCCCGATCTGATGGCCCGCCCCGTCGGCGGTGGCGGTCTCAACGTCGGCCTGCTGCTGGGTCTGTGCCAGCTCCCGGTCGCCGTACTCGCCATCACCGTGTACGAGCGGACAGCCGAGCGGACGGTGGACCCGCTCGCGGCCGACCTGCGCGACGGCGGCCGTACCTCTGCCCATCCGCGCCCCCACCGGCGCCCCCGTAGACACGACGACCGGGCGGGACGATGACCGGATTCGAAGACTCCGCGCAGACCATGTCCCTGGTGGCGTTCATCGCCGTGGCCACGGTCGCCCTGCTGCTCTGCGTGATGACCGTGCCGGACCGCGACGACCTCGACGCCTTCTACACGGGCTACCGCACGCTCTCCCCGCTGCGCAACGGCCTCGCCATCGCCGGCGACTACCTCTCGGCGGCCACCGTCCTCGGTGCCACCGGGCTCACCGCCCTCACCGGCCACGACGGACTCGTGGTCGCCCTGAGCACCGTCCTGTCCCTTCTCCTGCTGATGTTCCTGCTGGCCGAACCCCTGCGCAACGCGGGCCGGTTCACCATCGGCGACATGCTCACCCGCCGGGCCCCCGGCCGCGCCGTCCGCATCACGGCCTGCGCGGTCACGCTCGCCGCACTCGTGCCCCTGATGGTCGTCCAGCTCGCGGGCAGCGGCAATCTGCTCGCCTTCATGCTGGGCTTCGACAGCTCCGGATTCCGCACCGGATCCATCGTCGCGCTCGGCGTCATGATGATCGGCTACGCGGCGATCGGCGGCATGAAGGGCACCACCCTGATCCAGATCGTCAAGACGGTGGTGCTCCTCGGCGCCGCACTGCTCGTCTCCGTACTCGTGATGAACCGTTACGACTGGAGCCTGGGCGCCCTGCTCTCGGCCGCCCAGGCGGGCAGCGGAGCCGGGGCGGCCTACCTCCGCTCGGGGCTGCAGTTCCACGGCAGCGACCTGGACATGATCAGCTCCGAACTGACCCTGGTCCTCGGTGTCGCGTGTCTGCCGCACATCACCATGCGGATGACGAGCGTCGGCAGCGCCCGTGCGGTCCGCCGCTCGCTGTCCTGGGCGGTCTGCATCGTCGCCGCGATCTGTCTGCTGCTCACCCTCAGTGGCTTCGGCGCGGCGGCCCTCGTCGGCTACGAGGGCATCACCGCGGCCGGGGCGCAGGGCAACAGCGCGATCCTCCAGGTCAGCGGCGCGGTCGCGGGCGGCGGGGCGGCAGGGGCGCTGGTCGTCACGACCATGACGACGGCGATCTTCCTGACGCTGCTCGCCTCGGTCGCCGGAATGATCCTGGCCTGCGCGAACTCCCTCGCCCACGATCTGTTCGCCCATGGACTGCGCGAGCCGGGCAAGCCACCGCTGAAGCAGCGCACCGAGATGAGTACGGCACAGGCCGCCGCGGTCGGCATCGGCCTGCTCACCATCGCCCTCGCCGTCCTCGCCAGACACTGGAACCTCCAGTCCCTGGTGACGCTGTCCTTCTGCGTCGGCGCCTCCGCCCTGGCCCCGGCACTGATCTACAGCATGTTCTGGCGTCGCTTCACCCGGGTCGGCCTGCTCTGCACGCTCATCGGCGGCACGGTCAGCGTGCTGATCCTCTTCACGGGCACCAACCTGGTCTCCGGCTCGCCCGACGCGGTCTTCCCGGACGTCGCCTTCAACTGGTTCCCGTTCACCACGACCGGCCTCGTCTCGGTCCCGGCCGGATTCCTGGCGGGCTGGCTCGGTACCAGGTTCAGCCGCCGGGGAGTCGACGAGGAGCGCCGGCAGTACGAGGCCGTGGAGCCGCTGATCCTCGCGGGCGCCCCACCGGAGGGCGCGCTGACAGCGGACCGGTGAGACGGCCCACCACCGCCTCCACCGACCCGCCACCTCCTCATCCGCCGTACGGGCCCCGCCTCCCGTACGGCGGATGTCTCGCGTACGGCGGATTCCTCGCGGTCCCACCGGAGGCGCGCTCACAGGGGGCCGGTGAGCGGACCGGCCGCCGCCTCCGCCCATACGGTCTTCCCGAGCGGGTGACGGGGCACCGAGCCCCACCGGACGGCGAGGAAGTCGACCAGGAACAGTCCACGGCCCGATTCCTCCTCCGGCGCGGGAGCCACGGGGTCGCCGGGGGGGCCCGACCGGGCACGCGTCCGAGACCTCGATACGGAACAGGCGCGCCCGCACGTCGAGGGCAAGGCGCAGATGGAAGTGGCGGCCGGGCACCCGGCCGTGGGAGGCGGCGTTGGCGGCGAGTTCCCCGACGAGGAGGGCGACGGTGCACGACGCGTCCGACACCGGCGAGAACCCCCACTCCCCCACGGCCCGCACGGCCGCCAGCCGGGCCAGCCGGGCCCCACGGGGCGACGAGGTGAACTGCCGGGACAACACGTG
This sequence comes from Streptomyces sp. NBC_01237, assembly GCF_035917275.1. Lineage (NCBI taxonomy): Bacteria > Bacillati > Actinomycetota > Actinomycetes > Kitasatosporales > Streptomycetaceae > Streptomyces > Streptomyces sp. NBC_01237. The sequence continues at coordinate 3,551,855 of NZ_CP108508.1, forward strand.
CTGTTCGGGCCCGGGGGCTCCCACGTCCGCGCCGGGCGGAAGCCCGGCATGTTCCGTTCCCCGCTCCGGCCCCTCGCCCCGTGCGGTCACTGTCTTCTGCATGATGCGGCCCATCCCGGTCACTCGATCCTCCGCACGTCCCGCTGTGTGCGGGTTCCGTGACTTTCCGTACTCAAGGGTCGGCCGATGGACCTAGGCTCGAAAGGTGACGAAGCCTTACCTTCCAGGCCGTAAGAACGGAAGTGACGCCTTGGCCAAACCCATTGACCCCCAGTCCTCCATGGCCGCGCTCTTCGGTGCGCAGGTGCGCAGACTCCGCATCGCGGCCGGGCTGACGCAGGCCGAACTGGGCGAGATGACCCATGTGGTCAGCACCCGCATCACCCAGATCGAGCGCTCGTCCGGGGCGAGACCGACACTGGAGCTGGCGCGGGCGCTGGACGCCGCGCTGGTGGCGGACGGCCTGCTGATCGACCTGTGGCCCTATGTGCACCGCGAGGCGTTCCCGGATTGGTCGCGGGCGTTCATGGCGCACTCGGCGCGTGCGGTTTCGATCAAGCAGTACGCCGCACATGTGGTGCCGGGTCTGCTACAGACCCGGGCGTACGCGCGAGCGCTGCTGAGCGTAGGCCGCTCATTGAGGGACGAGGAGCACCTGGAGGAACGGCTCGGGGCGCGGATGGAGCGTCAGGAGCGCCTCGCCGCACCCGGCCGCCCCGACCTGTGGGTCGTGCTCGACGAGTCGGTTCTCCGGCGCCCCGTCGGTGGACAGGCCGTCATGCGGACCCAGTTGGCCCGGCTGCTGGAGCTGGCCGAAGAACCGCACATCACCGTGCAGGTGCTGCCGTTCGACCAGGGCGAGCACGATGCGATGGGCGGCTCCCTCACGGTTCTCGTGCTGCCGGACGGCACCGAAGCCGCGTACACGGAGGGCGCCCACTACGGTCAGCTGATCGAGGAACCGGAAGAGGTCGGGCGCTTCACGGTCACCTACGATCGGCTGCGGGCAGTGGCCCTGCCCCCGCTCATGTCGCTCGACATGATCCGATCCGTGAGGGAGGCCAACGACCGTGGAGCGAGCGTCCCGTCTCGATCTGACCGGCGCCGACTGGCGCAAGAGCAGCTACAGCAACCAGGAGGGCGGCGACTGCGTGGAGGTGGCGTGCGCGTATCCCGGCGTCGTCCCCGTCCGTGACAGCAAAGCCCCCGACCGACCGGCACTGACCTTCACGCTTGCGCCCTGGACCGCGTTCATAGGCAGCGTGAAGGCAGAACACCGCATCGACCCCGGCCGATAGCACCCCCACCCCGGCCGCGAGTCCCGGCCCACCGGGCCCCCGCACACCCGTACCCGGTGGGCCACGGACCTCCCCAAGCGCGTAATTCCGATCCGTGATGGAGGCCAACGACCGTGGAGCGAGCGTCCCGCCTCGATCTGACCGGCGCCGACTGGCGCAAGAGCAGCTACAGCAACCAGGAGGGCGGCAACTGCGTGGAGGTGGCGTGCGCGTACCCCGGCGTCGTCCCCGTCCGTGACAGCAAAGCCCCCGACCGACCGGCACTGACCTTCACGCTTGCGCCCTGGACCGCGTTCATAGGCAGCGTGAAAGCGGAACACCGCATCGACCCCGGCCGATAGCACCCCCACCCCGGCCGCGAGTCCCGACCCACCGGGCCCCCGCACACCCGCACCCGGTGGGCCACGGACCTCCCCAAAGAACCGGTGAAAAGAACTACCCCCCTCCCTCCCCTCCCAACTCGTCACCCACAAGGGTGACTTGTTTGCCTGGACAGGGAAAGGCCGGTTACGTTCAGCGAAACAACCTCACACACCAAGACGGCCCCCGCCGGGACGGCAATCCCGAACGAGGGCCTGACCAATCAGGAAGTCGAGACCTTCCCCATGGCTGATTCGCAGTCTAACGCGCGCCTTCGTTCCGGATCCGGAACTCGGACTTCCGGCGTGATCCACGTACGTACGCGCCTCACGGCCCACTTCACCGTGATGGCCAACTCCCTTGCACAACGCCCCGGAAGCGCCGTCACCGTCGGTGTCGCCGCGTACATCCTCTCCTTGCCGGACGGCGATCTGGTGAGCATCGAAGCGCTGTGCGCGCACTTCACCGAGGGCGAGATCCTGATCTCCCGCGCACTGCGGGAGCTGGAGGACGCCGGATATCTGGAACGGCGCCGTGTGCGCGGGTCCGGCGGCCTGATCGGCACCCGTACGTACTTCCACGACGTGCCCGAGCGAGGGGATGACCGGGCCGCCCCGCCGCGTCCGCGAAAGCCTGCGGTGCCGGAGCCCGAGCCGGTGCCGGTGCCGGTGCCGGAGACGAAACCGGTGCCGGACGACGTGGCCTTGCGAGATGCGCCGGAGGTGCGGGATGCGGCGCCGGAAGCTCCGGGAGTCCCGGATGCTCCGGAAGCGGATGCAGCTGCCGGGACCGACCCGGGCAGAGGCGCGGCTCCCGCTCCGGACGGACCAGTTGCTCCCCCTCCCCCGCTCGCGCTTCCTGATGCCGACCCGCACGCCGTCGCCATCCTGGCCTCACTGCGCATCGTCGATGCCCGGCTGGGTCTGTCCCGGCGCGAGGTGGCCGCCCTCGCCCCCGCCGTCGCCGACTGGCTCGCCCGGGGCATCGGCGCCGAGCAGATCACCGAGGCGCTCACCGTCGGGCTGCCCTCCCCGCTCCGGGCCCGCCCGGCCCGCATCCTGGCCTACCGGCTCGGCGAGACCCCCGTCGCCCTGCCCGCCGCAGCCGCCGTACCCCTCACCGGCGCCCCGCCGGACCTCCTGCCCTGGCAGACCTGCGACGGCGGGTGCGAGCGCGCCTTCCGGGCCGCCCGTCCCGGCAACTGCCTCGACTGCGACACCCCGGCCACGAGCGACGTGCCCGCCGTCGGCGACTCCATCAAGAGCGTGCGCGCCGCGCTGACCGACAGAGCCGACCGGGCGCACCGACGCGGCAGAGGCCGCAGGTCCAGCGCCGCCTGAGCGCGCTCGGCCCTCAGTCCTCCGTCGCCCGGTCGTCGTCCGCCGACGGAGCGACGCGCCCGGTGAGCGCCGCGAGCGAGTTGCGTACGTGCGTCATGTGCGCCTGCACCTCCTCGCGGCCCTCGTCGTGCTCGCGCAGCACACGCTCCGTCTCCCGGACCACGCGCTCCTCGCGCACCCCGGCCTCCGCGAGCAGCTCGGCCGCCCTCGCCTCCGCGTCCTCCTGGCCGTGCCGGGCGGCCTCCTCGGTCTCCGCGAGCGCCCGCTTGGCGTCGGCGAGCAGCGCCTCGGCCTGGGCGGTCAGCTCCGCGTGCCGGGCTGCCAACGCGGCTTCCTCCGCTGTCAGTTCGGCCTCCGACACCTTTGTGCGCTCGGTGTGTTCCTGCTTCTGGTGGGCCAGCACGCTCGCCGTGCGGCGCCGCGTCTCGCGCATCGCCGTCGCGGCCGTCTCCGCGATCTCGGCGGCCTCCTGGCGGGCGCGGGAGACGGTGTCCTCGGCGGTGTTCCGCGCGGCATCGAGCACCTGCTCCGCGTACGCCTCGGCCGCGGCCCGTACCGTCCCGGAGTGCTCGCGGGCCGCGTCCCCGGCCGCCCGGCCCGCCGCCTGGGCCGCGTCCCGCCACTCCTGGCCCTCCGCCTGCGCGGCGTCGCGCATCGTCTCGGCCTCGCTCTCGGCGAGCGCCAGGATCTGCTGGGCCCGCTCACCCAGCTCCGCGTAGGTCTGCGGGGCGAGCGTGGCCACGGCCTCGCCCAGCCGGGCCGACTCGGCGGCCAGCTCCTGGGCCAGGTCCGACAGCCGGGAGATCTCGGCCAGTGCCGCGTCCCGCTCCGCCGACAGGGCTGCCACGGTGCCGTCCACCTGCTCAGGGCGGTAGCCACGTCCCCGTACGCCGACGAAGCCGTACGCGGAATCCGGTGCAGCACTCATCCTTGAAGCCTCTCTCCGACTCTCCGACACCCATCAATACGTCAAGGATGCGGCAATTGGTGAAAGAAGTCGGAATCGATCAACGCCATTCGGCGCGGAAGCGACCGGCATCACAGCGCGGAAACGCGTGAGGCGCCCGTCCCCCTCAGGGGTCCGGGCGCCTCATGGCCGTCATCGAAGAAGGCCCGTACGGGTCAGAGCAGCCCGTCCCACATCTGCTCCAGCAGCACGGACCACCAGCTCTCCGGCGACGCGAGCGCCGCCGGGTCGAGCGCCACCAGCTGCGCCTGGAAGTCGACGGTCCAGCGGCCCGCCTGCTCCGGGTTGAGCCCGAAGCGCAGCCGCCACATCCGGCCGAGCAGCGCCATCGAGCGCACGAACTCCGGCAGCCCGGTGTTCACGAACTGCGGCGCCGTCGGCCTGCCGTCCGGTCCGGCCTCCACCGGCACGGCCACGATGTTCGCCGTGCCGTACTGCACACAGATCGCCCGGCCGAAGTCGGTCCCCATCACGAGGTACGAGCCCGCGTCGGACGCCGGCTGCACCTGGCGCTGCGTGGCCAGCTCGGCCAGGGTGGGCACCACCGGCTGACCCGGCTGCGCCCAGAAGAACGGCCCGAAATCGGCGGGCAGCCCCGCCCACACCAGGGTCCGCGCCACGATCTCGGGCACTCCCTGGCGGGACACGGCCCGCTGGTCGAAGCGGAGCACGCCCTGCGGGCCGAAGGCCATCACCAGCTCCTCCGCGACCCCCTCCGGCGGAATCGCCGGGGCGGGCGGCAGCTGCGGCAGCGGAGCCCGTACCGGTGCCGGGCGGGCCGGACCGTCGGCGACCTGGTGCAGCTCGCCCTGGTGGGTCAGCAGATGCTGCATGCCCTGCTGGCGGCTCGCGTGATCGGTGCCGTACGGGGCGACGCTGGTGATCCGCACCTGCGGCCAGGTCTCCCGGATCATCCGCGCGCAGTATCCGCCCGGCAGCTCACAGGACTCCAGCTCGGTGTGCAGCTCGATCACCTGCTGCGGCGGCACGTTCATCGCGCGCAGCTCGTGCAGCATCTGCCACTCCGGGTGCGGGGTGCCGGGCGCCGAGCGGCGGATCAGCTGCTGCTCGCTCCCGTCCGGGGCCCGGAACCGCAGGACGGCCTGGTAGCCGGGCCCGACGGTCGGCTGGCCGGTGGGCTGCTGCGGATAGCCGTACGACGGAGGCGGAGGCGGCGGTGCGTGGGGATTCGGCGGTACGGGGCCGGGGGCACCGCCCAGCGGCATCCCGGGCGGGCCGGGCGGGCCGGGCGGCTGGGGTGCCTGGGGGCCGACCGGACCGGGGCTCGCCAGCATCGTCGCGGCATGGTGCACCCCGCCGCCGCCGGGAGGAGCGGGGGGCGTGGGCGGACCCGGAGGACCGGGAGGCTGCGGCGCACCCGGTGCACCCGGTGCACCCGGAGGACCGGGCGGGCCGGGAGGCTGCGGCGCACCGGCACCGGGCACGCCGGGCGGGCCCGGAGGCTGCGGAGCGGCCGGGCCGCCGGGGCTGCTCGGGTCCGCGAACATCGTCGCCGCATGGTGCATCCCGCCACCGGGCGGTGGTGTGGCACCCGGCGGACCGGGTGGCGCGGGAGGGCCGGGGGGCGTGGGCGCACCCGGAGGACCGGGCGGGCCGGGCGGCTGCGGCGCTCCGGGCGGGCCCTGCTGGGCGACGAGCTGAGTCGGCAGATAGCCGCCCGCCGGGGCACCGGGCGCACCCGGACCCGAGGGCGGCGGCGTCGCTCCGGGGCGCATGCCGGGAGTTCCCGGGGCGCCGGGCGGCGGCGGAGTGCCCGCACCGCCCCCACGGGTGCCGCGCGGCTGCACCACGGCCTTGCTGGTGGCCGCGTCCGCGATGTCGGCGGGGCCGGGACCGGGGCCCTGCTGCGGGTTCAGTGCGGGAGCGACGCTCGTACGCGGCAGATGGCTGCCGCCGGACATCAGCGCCGTGGGCGCGTCGGCGGGCACGACCGGCGGCGGGGCCCCCTCGTCGTCGGCCCCGGAGAGCGGCGGCGCGAACACCGTCGCGGGCAGCGGAACGGCGCCCTCGTCGGACCCGCCGTTGGTGTCGGTACCGGCCCAGGGGGTGGACCCCACGGGCACGGCGGCGGACGACGCGGACGCGGGAACACCGTCGGATGCCGTCGGCTCGTAGTCGCCGGGAGCGCCCTGGCCGGCGGCGGCCGGCCAGTCGTCCGCCGAGTCCCCGGACGGAGCCCCGACGGGAGCGGCGGGGGCAGCGGGAGAGGGCGCGGAGGAAGGAGAGGAGGGGGAAGGAGAAGAGGGAACGGACGGGGCGGCGGATGCCACGGGTGTCCCCGGAACCGGCGTCGCCCCCGCACCCGCACTCGCGTCCGCGTCCGGACGCGCGCCGCTGTCCCTGTCCGCGCGCCGGTCCGGGATCCCCAGCTTGTCCGCGGCCTCCTGGAGCCACTCCGGCGGGGTCAGCAGGAACGACGTCTGGTTCAGGTCGATGCGCTGCGGCGGCGCCGGAGCGGGCGGCGCGTCGGACGGGGCACCGTACTCCTCCTCGTACCGCCGGATCACCTCGCCCACCGGCAGTCCGGGCCACAGTGTGGCCTCACCGCTGTCGCGGGCGATCACCAGCCGCTGGCAGCCGCCGTCCGAGACGGGGCCCTCCGCGCGGTCCTCGGCCCACACCACGAAGCCCAGCTCGAACTCACGGACCCGCACCTCCCGGTGCTGGTACACGGCCACATCGCCGTTGACCCACTCGTCCGCCCGCTCCTGTGCCTGAGCGAAGGTCACCATCGCGCTCACCCCTCCACCGGGACGGCCTGCGCGAAGCCACCGTCCACCATCAGGTTCGCCACGGTCTCCAGCTCCGGCGGATTGCCCGCCAGCCGCTGGAGGAAGACGTCGAAGTCCGTACCGCAGGGCAGCAGCAGCCGTTCGGCACGCTCCTGCACGCTCCAGCCGTCCTGGTCCCTGGCGTCGTCGTACGGACAGAACCACACCGAACCGATGCCGTCGCCCCGTACCTTCACGGCGAGGATGCCGCCCTGGACGAAGCCGACGCCCAGGTAGTCCTTGGTGAAGTGGTCCCGCAGGCACTTGTTGATGTACAGCAGGTCGTTCACCGCGGCCTCTTCCCGCACGGTGAAGAACGGCTGGTCCACCAGCAGACCGAGTTCCGCGTCCAGCGCCGCGCCCACGGGGGCCGAGCCGCCCGCCGCCTTGAGGAAGGAGCGGTACGCGCCCGGCAGCCGGTAGCCGAGGTCCTCCTCCACGCCCTGGATCTGCTGCTCGCTCACCGCGACGGCACCCTTCGGCAGCCGGAAGTGCGCGGGCCGGGTCTCCTGCAACGGGCGGGTGCCGCGCCGGTTCTGGTCGACCGGAGTCGTGCTCAGGCCGGCGTGGTGGCGCAGCAGCGCCTTCACCTCGACCGGGACGAGCTCCATCCGCCGGCCGCCCGCCACGTGGTGCCAGGTCCAGCCGTGCGGCGTCGCCACCGCCGGGATCGTGTCCCACAGCTCGTGGCCGCTCGCCGCCAGCGCGGCGTTCGCCGACACATAGTCGGTGAGCCGCAGTTCGTCGATGCCGAACCCCTGCGGGGGATCGGCGATCTCGGCGGCGGCACGCGCGTACGGCGAGAGTTCCGGATGGCCGTTGCCGTCCACGCGCACACCTCTGGGGTGGCGGGACGCCCGGACCGGGTCCGGGAAGTGCACGACCTGCCCGGCGTAGGCCGCGTTCGGTGGCGCGGCTTGCTGCCCGAGCCGACCTGTCGTCATGGCGGTTGCCCCCTGCTGCGTCTGGTGTTCCGCACAGCCTATGCGGTGGGGCAGCAGGGGGAACCGCCCCTCCGGCACCGTCACGAACCGTCACATCGGCGTGACGGAAGAGCGAGGAAAGAGCGACGATCTCGCACCCTTTGCGCGACACGCACACACGTTAAACCCACCCAGCTTCCCCACCACCCGGCACATTTGGCAGGCTGTCCCCGCAACTCGGGGGATTGCAGGGAGGGACGTCAGCACGATGCATACGGCACAAACGACCACATCCGGGGACCCGCGACTCAGCTGGAGCAGTACCGAGACCAGCCGCACCCCCCGCCTGCACCACCGCCGCGACGGCATCCTGCCCGCCGTGGCCGCAGCGCTGTCCGTACGCGGAGAGACGCTCACCTGCACCGCGGGCAAGGGGGACCAGCCACCCGCGCTGCACCCACTTGTCCAGGACTTCCTCGACACCCTCACCAGCGGCCAGCGCGAACGCTTCACCGGCCGCTGCCCCGAGGCCATACTCCTGTCCCGGCAGCTCACCGCTGCCGAGGGCAGCCGCTCCAAGCGGGCCCAGCGCAAGCCGCTGACCAACGGCGAGGCCCGCCGCGCGCTGAAGCACTCACGGATCACCGCCCGCCGCATCCGCGAGGACGGCGATCCGCTGCACGGCAGCTACGCGCCGCCCTGCCGCTCCTGCACGGTGATGCTCGCCCACTTCGGCGTACGTCCCGTCGACCTCACCGCCGGGGCGGCGACCACCGCCGAGAAGGGCTGACCGCGCGCAGATGCAAGGCCAGAATCAGCACACCTCCACCCGCTTCCCCGTCGCCGTCGACGCCGCCCTGCGCGACGCCGGCTGGGTGCCGGGGCGCTGGGACATCCGGCAGGCAGAGGAATGGGCGGACGCACTGCGTTCCCACGCCTCACCGGCCGGACATCAGCACGCCGTCTTCCCGGCGGCCGTCGAGGTCTGGGCGGAGTTCGGGGGGCTGCACATCACCGCGTCCGCGCCCGGCCGCCAGATCGCCCCGGCCTCGGTGCGCATGGACCCGCTGAGCGGGCTCCATCTGGCCCGGACGCTGGGCGACCTCGGGCGGGCCCTGGAGACGGAGGTGAGCCCGCTCGGCGAGGAGGGGGAGGGCCAGGCCGTGCTCGCGATCGACAGCGAGGGCCGGGTCTACAGCATCGACCACACGGGCGACTGGTACCTCGGTGCGGACATCGACCAGGCCCTGGCCACCCTGGTGACCGGCGCCCAACCGTCCCGCCTGACCTCGGGCTGACAGCGGGCCGGCCCCCGGCCGACGCCGGGCCGACCTCGGACCGACCACCGACGGACACCGGGATGGCCTCGGACCGACCGCCGGCTGACACCGGGCTGACCTCGGACCGACCGCCGGACCGGCCTCGTGCCGACTGCCGGGCCGGGCTGCCGGGCCGGGCTGATCGCTCCCCGGCCGGTCCGGCGTGAGCCGGTCCGGCGTGCGGGCCGACGCCGGTGTCCCCCGGCCCCGGGCCGTGCGCGGTGCCTCAGCCCCGGTCCGGCAGTACCGCCGACACCCGGAAGCCCCCCGCGTCCGTCGGGCCGGAGACGAACACACCCCCGAGCCCCAGCACCCGCTCCCGCATCCCGACCAGCCCGTTGCCCCCGCTCGGCAGGCCCGCGTCCGCCGCGGCGCTGTCCGAGGGGCCGTTCTCGACCTGCATCGCGACCTCCTCGCCACGGTGCGCGAGCCGTACCCAGGTCTTCGCCCCCGCCGCGTGCTTGTGCACGTTCGTCAGGGCTTCCTGCACCACCCGGTACGCGGTCTGCTCGACCTCGGGCGCGTACGGGCGCAGCTCGCCGTCGACCGACAGCTCGACGGTCATCCCCGCCTCGCGGGACTGCGCGACGAGCACCTCCAGCTGGTGCAGGCGCGGCCCGTCCTCGCTCGCGGCGGCGGCCGCGGCGGCAGCCGCCCGGCCCACCTCGGCGAGCGGTACCCGGCCGGCCGCCGCGGGGGCGGCCAGCGCGTCCCCGCTGCGCAGGACACCGAGCATCTCGCGGAGCTCGGTCAGCGCCTGGCGCCCCATGTCGCCGACCAGCGCGGCGTTGCGCACGGCCTTCGCGGGGTCCTTCGGGGCGACCGCCTGGAGGGCCGCCGCGTGGACGACCATCAGGCTGACCCGGTGGGCGACCACGTCGTGCATCTCCCGGGCGATCCGGGTCCGCTCCTCGGTCCGCGCCCACTCGGCGCGCTCCTCGGCCCGGTCGGCGAGGAGCGACAGCTCCCGCTCCAGGGAGTCCGCCCGTTCGCGCAGGCTCTCCATGAGCCGGCGCCTGGCCCCTATGTAGAGGCCGAACAGCAGCGCGGGCGCCGTCAGCCCCAGCGACATGAAGCCGGACACCAGCGGTACGTACCAGTCGCCGGGCCCGAAGTCGGCCTGCTCGGTGACGCTCTGGCGCAGCCGTACATAGGTGACGATGAACGTGCCGAACAGCGACATGCCCGTCAGTACGACGGTGATCCTGCGCGGCACCTCGGACGCGGCCAGCGTGTAGAGGCCCACGAGGCCCATCAGGAAGCCCATCTCGGCCGGTGTCGTCGCGATCGACACCAGCACCACGGCGATCGGCCAGCGCCGCCGGACCACCAGAACCGCACCGGCGATCAGCCCGAACAGCACCCCGATCGGTACCGGCAGCCCGGTGTCCCGGGCGAACTCCACCCCCTCCAGCGCACACTCCAGCGCCGATACCAGCGCCAGCCCCACGTCCAGGGCGACACTGCGTCGCCGTTCCCACCACCAGTAGCCGCGGGTGGTCGATCCCGCCGCTTCCCGGTCTGCCCCCGTTGCGGTCATGCCGTCCAGCCTACGGGCGCGCGCACCTCATTTTGGGGTGACCGGGGCACCACAGCGCCGAGTGCGAGCAAGAACACCGGCGACGGCCCCGGTGGCCGGGTTGTCACCCTTGTCGCCTTCGTGACCAAGAGCGACGAGAGCTGTCGTCGCGTAGAAGGCACTTGGTACGGCATAGTGTTGGGTGCCGATCCGGCGGGCCGACATATTGTCCGGTTTAGCCGGAATCGATCCCCCATGGTGTAATCAGGCAGCACTGCGGTTTTTGGTACCGTCTGTTCAGGTTCAAATCCTGATGGGGGAGCACACGCTGACGGGCCCCGACCTCACCGGTCGGGGCCCGCGCTCGTTTCCCGCGGAAACACCCCCGGTATCCTGCGGATGTCCACCACCCGAAGCCGAAGGGCACATCCGTGAGCGCCAACAGCCCGGCAGCCGTCGTCGTCCTCGCAGCGGGTGAAGGCACCCGCATGAAGTCGAAGACCCCCAAGGTCCTGCACGAGATCTCCGGGCGCTCGCTCGTCGGACATGTCGTCGCCGCCTCCCGCGAACTGGACCCCCAGCACCTCGTCGTGGTCGTCGGCCACGCCGGTGAACAGGTCACCGCGCACCTCTCCGCCGGTGACACCCCCGTACGGACCGCCTTCCAGGCCGAGCAGAACGGCACCGGCCACGCCGTGCGCATGGGGCTCCAGGAGCTCGGCGGAGTCGTCGAGGGCACCGTGATCGTCGTCTGCGGCGACACCCCGCTGCTCACCGGCGCGACGCTCACCGCGCTCGCCGCCACCCACGCCGCCGACGCCAACGCCGTCACCGTGCTGACCGCCGAGGTCCCGGACTCCACCGGCTACGGCCGCATCGTCCGCGACCCGGCCGACGGCGCGGTCACCGCGATCGTCGAGCACAAGGACGCCACCGAGGCGCAGCGCACGATCGCGGAGATCAACTCCGGGGTGTTCGCCTTCGACGGCCGACTGCTCACGGACGCGCTCGGCAAGGTCCGTACGGACAACAGCCAGGGCGAGGAGTACCTCACCGACGTCCTGTCCATCCTGCGCGAGTCCGGGCACCGCGTCGGCGCCTGCGTCACCGCTGACCACCGCGAGATCCTCGGCATCAACAACCGGCTGCAGCTCGCCCAGGCCCGCGCCCTGCTCAACGAGCGGCTGCTGGAGCGGGCGATGCTGGCGGGCGTGACGGTCATCGATCCGGCGTCGACGCTGATCGACGCCACGGTCACCTTCGAGCCGGACGCGATCGTGCACCCCGGCACCCAGCTGCTGGGGGCGACCCACCTGGCCGAGGACGCCGAAGTCGGCCCGAACACCCGGCTGAAGGACACCGTCGTCCACGCGGGCGCGCGCGTGGACAACACGGTCGCGGACTCGGCCGAGGTCGGGCCCGGGGCGTCGGTGGGCCCGTACGCGTATCTGCGGCCCGGTACACGGCTCGGCGCGAAGTCCAAGGCCGGTACGTACGTGGAGCTGAAGAACGCCACGATCGGCGAGGGCACGAAGGTCCCGCACCTGAGCTACGTGGGCGACGCGACGATCGGTGACCACACCAACATCGGCGCGGCCAGCGTGTTCGTGAACTACGACGGGGTGGCGAAGCACCACACGACGATCGGCTCCCACTGCCGGACCGGGTCGGACAATATGTTTGTGGCGCCTGTCACGGTGGGGGACGGTGCCTACACCGCCGCCGGGTCGGTCATCACCAAGGACGTGCCCGCCGGTTCGCTGGCCGTCGCGCGGGGCCAGCAGCGGAATATCGAGGGTTGGGTGGCCCGGAAGCGTCCGGGCAGCGCCGCCGCGCAGGCGGCCCAGGCCGCGTCCGGGGAGACCGACGGCGAAAGCTGACCGGAAACAGGTGCGCCCGACACGGCGTACCGTGATAGATGCTCACCCATTTCGGCTGGCTCGTTGCACATCGGGACCTATGCGTGCAGCGCCAGATACACGTCTGAGGAGACTGTGCTGTGACCGGGATCAAGACGACCGGCGAGAAGAAACTGATGCTCTTCTCCGGCCGCGCCCACCCCGAGCTGGCCGAGGAGGTCGCACACCAGCTGGGTGTCGGTCTCGTGCCGACGAAGGCCTTCGATTTCGCCAACGGTGAGATCTACGTGCGTTTCCAGGAGTCCGCCCGCGGCGCCGACTGCTTCCTGATCCAGAGCCACACGGCTCCGATCAATAAGTGGATCATGGAGCAGCTGATCATGCTGGACGCGCTGAAGCGCGCTTCGGCCCGTTCCATCACCGTGATCGTGCCGTTCTACGGCTACGCCCGTCAGGACAAGAAGCACCGCGGCCGCGAGCCGATCTCGGCCCGTCTGATCGCGGACCTGATGAAGACGGCGGGTGCCGACCGCATCCTCACCGTCGATCTGCACACCGACCAGATCCAGGGCTTCTTCGACGGCCCGGTGGACCACCTGTTCGCGCTGCCGATCCTGGCCGACTACGTCGGTGCGAAGGTCGACCGCTCGAAGCTGACGATCGTCTCCCCGGACGCCGGCCGCGTGCGCGTCGCCGACCGCTGGTGCGACCGCCTGGACGCCCCGCTGGCGATCGTCCACAAGCGCCGCGACAAGGACGTTCCCAACCAGGTCAGCGTCCACGAGGTCGTCGGCAACGTCGAGGGCCGGGTCTGTGTCCTGGTCGACGACATGATCGACACCGGTGGCACGATCTGCGCCGCCGCCGACGCCCTGTTCGCCCACGGAGCCGAGGACGTCATAGTGACGGCGACCCACGGCGTGCTGTCCGGCCCGGCCGCCGACCGCCTGAAGAACTCCAAGGTCAGCGAGTTCGTGTTCACGGACACGCTGCCGACGCCGGGCGAGCTGGAACTCGACAAGATCACGGTGCTCTCGATCGCGCCGACGATCGCGCGCGCGGTGCGCGAGGTCTTCGAGGACGGTTCGGTGACGAGCCTCTTCGAGGAGCAGGAGTAATCCCTGCTCAGGCCGTGCCCGTAAGGGCGCGGTAGATCCACTTTGGGGTGCGGCCTCCCCGCCGGGTAGACTCAGCGAGTTGCTCGGCGAGGGAGGCCGTACCTTTCGGTACGGCGGTCCGTTATCGACGCGCTCTTCGTAGCAGGCCTGTCGTGGGCCGGGTGACCATTCGAGTTTCGTCACTTACGAGGAGTGCAACCATGGCTGAGATCAAGCTCGCCGCTCAGGTCCGTACCGAGTTCGGCAAGGGCGCCGCCCGCCGCACCCGTCGTGCCAACCTGGTTCCCGCCGTCATCTACGGCCACGGCGCCGAGTCGGTCCACATCAACCTGCCGGCCCACGAGCTTCAGCTCGCGCTCCGCACCGCCAACGTCCTGATCGGTCTGGAGATCGACGGCAAGGACGCCCTGGTCATCCCGAAGGCCGTGCAGCGCAACGCCCTCAAGGGCAACATCGAGCACGTCGACCTGCTGACCGTCAAGCGCGGCGAGAAGGTCAACGTCGAGATCGCCGTGCACGTCGAGGGCGAGCTGGCCCCGGGCGGCAACCTGCTGGAGTACGTGCAGAACACCCTGCTCGTCGAGGCCGAGGCCACCCACATCCCCGAGTCCGTCACGGTCTCCATCGCGGGTCTGGACGCCGGTGACTCGATCCTGGCCAAGGACATCCCGCTGCCCGCCGGCTCCGTGCTGGCCGGCGACGAGGACGCCGTCGTGCTCCAGATCGTCGCCGCGCAGGCCGAGGAGCCGACCGCCGACGCCGAGGCCGCGGCCACCGAGGCCTGAGCCTCGCCGCGTGCTGCTCCACCTGCTTGACTGACGGGGCGGCGGAACCCTTCCGGGTCTCCGCCGCCCCGTCCGCCTGTACCGGCCTTCCGCACCCACGCACCCACCCTTCCGTACCCGCCCTTCCGCACCCGAGGAGAACCCGCGCGATGTCCGACGCCACCGACCCCTGGCTCATCGTGGGCCTGGGCAATCCCGGTCCGGAGTACGCGGCGAACCGGCACAACGTCGGCTTCCTGGTCGCCGACCTGCTGGCGGAGCGGATCGGCGGGAAGTTCAAGCGGGCCCAGAAGGCGCAGGCCCAGGTCGTGGAGGGCCGGATCGGTCCGCCGGGACCGGAGAACCGCCGGGTGATCCTGGCGAAGCCGATGTCGTACATGAATCTGTCCGGTGGGCCGGTGACGGCGCTGCGCGACTTCTACAAGGTGCCCACGGACCACATCGTGGCCGTCCACGACGAGCTGGACATCGACTACGGCGCGCTGCGGCTGAAGCTCGGCGGCGGCGACAACGGGCACAACGGGCTGAAGTCGATGACCAAGTCGATGGGCCCGGACTACCACCGGGTGCGGTTCGGGATCGGCCGGCCGCCGGGCCGGATGCAGGTGGCGGACTTCGTGCTGAAGGACTTCTCGTCCACGGAGCGCAAGGAGCTGGCGTTCCTGGTGGACCGGGCGGCGGACTCGGTGGAGTGCCTGCTGGCGGAGGGGCTGGAGCGGGCGCAGAGCGCGTACAACTCCTGACATTCCCGCTGTTTCCCCGCCGGTCCCTCACCGATTCCCCGGTGGTTGTACGGCGATTTTCGGCCACAGGTTGACCCGGGGTACGGGTCTGGCCAAGGATCTGCCCCCATGAAGCGGAGCTCTTCCCACCGCACGTTGCTCATCGGCCGGGTGGCCGCCATGGGTCTCGTTGCCCTGTTGTTGCTGGTCGCGGGCGCGTGGTCGTCCTGGAACACCGCGCATCACGTCGTCCTGAGCAAGGGCCGCGAGCACGGCACGATGACGGTCACCGGGTGCGGTGAGGAGGTGTGCACGGGTCCCTACGAACCGGACGCGAAGTCACCGGACCGTACGCGGCTGACCGTGGAGAAGTCCGTCGCGGCGAAGAAGGGGGACCGGTTCCCCGTGGTCGTGAAGCCCGGTACCGATGACGTCGTGCGCGCCGGTACCCCGGGATTCCTGCACGCCTGGATGCCGCTGGGCGGTTCGCTGCTGCTGGCCGCCCTGATCGTCGGCGGCGGGATGCGGCTGACCCGGACCGCGTGGGGTTTCGGGCTGGCGGGCACGGCCCTGCTGGTCGCGACGTTCGTCGCGCTCTGACAGGACCGCACCCGCCGACGTCCGCCGGCCGGATCAGCCGGTGTTGCGCAGACCCGCGGCGACACCGTTCACGGTGAGCAGCAGGGCCCTCGCGAGCAGCGGGTCGGCCTCCTCGCCGCGCTCGGCGGCCTGCCGCTGGCGGGCCAGCAGCGAGACCTGGAGGTAGGAGATCGGGTCCAGGTAGGCGTCACGGATGGAGAAGGTCTGCTGGAGCACCGGGCTGGTGCCGAGCAGTTCCGTGCCTCCGGTGACCTTGAGGACCTCGCTCACGGTGAGCGCGTGCTCGGCCTCGATGTCCGCGAAGACGTGCTTGAGCTCGTCGGGGACGAGCGTGTCGACGTAGTGGCGGGCGATGCGCAGGTCGGTCTTGGCCAGGGTCATCTCGACGTTGGACAGGAAGTTCTGGAAGAAGTGCCAGCGCTCGTGCATTTCGTCCAGGACCGTGTCGAGTCCGGCCTCGCGCAGCGCCTTGAGGCCCGAACCGACGCCGTACCAGCCGGGCACGATCTGACGGGACTGGGTCCAGCCGAAGACCCACGGGATGGCCCGGAGTCCGTCCAGACCGGCGCCCGAGTCGGGGCGGCGGGAGGGGCGGGAGCCGAGGTGGAGTTCGGCGAGCTGGTCCACGGGGGTGGACGCGAAGAAGTACGCGGGCAGGTCGGGGTCCTCGACCAGCTTGCGGTACGCGTCGTGCGCGGCGTTGGAGACGGTGTCCATCGCCGCGTCCCAGCGGGCGAGCGCCTCGTCGGACTGGCGCGGTGCGGTGTGCAGCGCGGATGCCTGGAGGGTGGCGGCCACCGTCAGTTCCAGGTTCTCCCGGGCGAGCGCGGGGATGAGGTACTTGTCGGAGATGACCTCGCCCTGCTCGGTCACCTTGATCTCGCCCTCCAGCGTGCCCCACGGCTGCGCGAGGATCGCGTCGTGCGAGGGGCCGCCGCCGCGGCCGACGGTGCCGCCGCGGCCGTGGAAGAGACGCAGGCGTACGCCGTAGCGGTGGGCGACGTCGCGCAGCCGGCGCTGGGCGCGGTGGATCTCCCACTGGGAGGTGGTGATGCCGCCGAACTTGGAGGAGTCGCTGTACCCGAGCATGACCTCCTGCACGTCGCCGCGCAGGGAGACGAGACGGCGGTAGGACGGGTCGGCGAGCATCTCGTCGAGGATGACGTCGGCGGCGCGGAGCTCGTCGGTGGTCTCCAGGAGCGGCACGATGCCGATCTTGGCCCAGCCGCCGTGCAGGTCGAGGAGACCCGCCTCGCGGGCGAGGACGGCGGCGGCGAACACGTCGTCGGCGCCCTGGCACATCGAGATGATGTAGGACTCGATGACCTCGGGGCCGAAGCGCTCGAACGCTTCCTTGATGGTGTGGAAGACGCCGAGGGTCTTCTCACCGGCGGCGTCCAGCGGGGCCGGGGTCGGCGCGAGCGGACGGCGGGAGCGGAGCTCCTTGGCGAGGAGCTTCTGCCGGTAGTCGCGCGGCATGTCGGCGTAGCGCCAGGACTCCTCGCCGAGCCGGTCGAAGAGCTGGCCGAGCGTGTGGTGGTGCGCGTCGGCGTGCTCGCGTACGTCCATGGTGGCCAGCTGGAGCCCGAACGCGGACAGCGTACGGATGGTGCGGTCCATCCGGCCGTCGGCGAAGAGACCGCCGCGGTGCTCGCGCAGCGAGGTCTGGATGAGCGCGAGGTCGGCGATGAGTTCGGCGGTGCCGAGGTAGTCGCAGCCGGGGCGGTGGGGCGTGCCGGAGGCCAGGCGCTCACGGGTGTTGACGAGCTTCTGCCGGATGCAGGTGGCCTTGAGGCGGTAGGGCTCCTCGGCGTTCAGCCGCTTGTAGCGGGGGCTGATCTCGGGGAGGCGTTCCAGGTCGCTCTGGAGTGAGGTCAGCAGCTCGTCGGTGGCGCCGGTGTAGCGGATGGAGTTCGACAGGAGTCCGCGCAGGTAGTCGATCAGTTCCAGGGCGTCGGTGATGCCGTGCTCGTGCTGGAGGATCAGGACTTCCCAGGTGACGGCGGGCGTCACGTTGGGGTTGCCGTCGCGGTCGCCGCCGATCCAGGTGCCGAAGGTGAGGGGGCGGGTGCCCGCGGGCAGTTCGACGCCGACGCGCTCCAGTTCGGCGGCGAGGTCCTCCAGGACGTCACCGACGGCGTTGGCGTGGAGCTCGTCGAGGTAGTAGATGGCGTTGCGGGCCTCGTCGGCGGGCTCGGGCCGGACGACACGCAGCTCGTCGGTCTGCCAGATGAGGTCGATGTTCTCGGCGAGCCGGAGGTCGTGGCGGCGCCGGTCGGCCTCGATGACGGGGGTTTCGAGGAGCTCGGCGATACGGCGGAGCTTGTTGAGCACGGAGCGCCGGGCGGCTTCGGTGGGGTGTGCGGTGAAGACGGGACGGACGTTGAGGTTCTTGACCGTCGCGCGCAGGTGCTCGGGGTCCGCGTCCTTCAGCCGGTCGGCGGTGCGGGCGAGGAGCCCGCCCTCCGCGGCGCGCCGGTCGCGCATCTCGTGGGCGCGGTGGACCTGCTCGGTGACATTGGCGAGGTGGAAGTAGGTGGAGAAGGCGCGCACGAGCTGTGCGGCGGTCTCCAGGTCCGTGTCGCCGAGAAGTTCGGCCGCGGCCTCGCCGTCGGTACGGGTCAGGGCGCGAACCCGCTCGACGAGGTCGAGGAGCTCCTGGCCTTCCTGGCGTACGAGGGTCTCGCCCAGCAGGTCGCCGAGGCGTCGGATGTCCGCCCGCAGCTCGGGGCTGGCGGCAGGGGTCTGGTCGGCACTGCTCACAGTGTGCGGCTCCTTGCAGTGGTTGAGCACGGGATCCGGGGCCCTTCGGCGCCAGCGGTGCTGTCGCCACGCCCCGACGAGCGGGTGCGGACCGCGCTGTCCGACCCTCCCAGGATAGGTGTCGTCGCAGGCGGCGTCTCCGCTGCCCCGAGGGGTGCGGGCGATGCCGTCGGCACCGGTCCCCTACCCGGTGTGCGTACGGGGTACCGCACGGGACGGGCTGGACCGGCCTCTCGTGTTGTGGGCCCGGTCACTGCCATACTTACCAAGCCGTAGGTTACGGAAGCGTAGCCAGGGCCGTCCGTCGTATATCTCCTCACCCCACAGAGGATTCCCCATGCCGACCAGCCCCGATGTGATCGACGATCCCCAGCCGGCCGCGGAGGGCCGCGCACTGCCTCCCGCCACGCTCGGCGGCGACAAGAAGCGGTCGGTCGAGCAGATCGCCCTGCTGCTGTTCATCGTGGTGCCGTTCCTGGCCCTGGTCGCGGCGGTGCCGCTGGCCTGGGGGCGCGGTGTCAGCTGGCTCGATCTGGGTCTGCTGGTGGCCATGTACTACCTCGGCTGCCACGGGATCACGATCGGCTTCCACCGCTACTTCACGCACGGCGCCTTCAAGGCGAAGCGTCCGCTGCGCCTCGCGATCGCCGTCGCCGGGTCGATGGCCGTGGAGGGTCCGCTGGTGCGCTGGGTGGCCGATCACCGCAAGCATCACCGGTTCTCCGACGCGGAGGGCGACCCGCACTCGCCGTGGCGCTTCGGCGAGAGCCTGCCGGCCCTGATGAAGGGCCTGTGGTGGGCGCACATCGGCTGGATGTTCGACGAGGAGCGGACGTCGCAGGAGAAGTACGCCCCGGACCTGGTCAGGGACCCGGCCCTGGTCGCGATCTCCCGGCACTTCCTCACCTTCACCATCGTCTCGCTGGCGATCCCGCCGCTGGTCGGCGGTCTGGTGACGATGTCCTGGTGGGGCGCGGCGACCGCGTTCTTCTGGGGGTCTCTGGTACGGGTGGCGCTGCTGCATCACGTCACCTGGTCGATCAACTCGATCTGCCACGCGGTCGGCAAGCGCCCCTTCAAGTCCCGTGACAGGTCCGGGAACGTGTGGTGGCTGGCGGTCCTGTCCTGCGGCGAGTCCTGGCACAACCTGCACCACGCGGACCCGACGAGCGCCCGGCACGGAGTGATGCGGGGCCAGGTCGATTCCAGTGCCCGGCTGATCCGTTGGTTCGAGCAGCTGGGCTGGGCGTACGACGTGCGGTGGCCGGACGCGGCCCGTATCGCCTCCCGGCGCAAGCGCGTTCCGGCCGACGCGGCATGATTGACGACGTGGCGACCGACGGAAGCACCAGCGGCGAGAAGAGCAGACCCTCCCCCACGCGCCGGACCCGACGGGTCCGGATGACCGGCAAGGAGCGGCGCGAACAGCTGCTGGACATCGGACGCACCCTGTTCGCCGACAAGGGTTTCGAAGGCACCTCGGTGGAGGAGATCGCGGCCCGCGCCGGGGTCTCCAAGCCCGTCGTCTACGAGCACTTCGGCGGCAAGGAGGGGCTGTACGCCGTCGTGGTCGACCGTGAGATGCGCCAGCTGCTGGACATGGTGACGGGCGCCCTCACGGCGGGTCACCCGCGCGAGCTGCTGGAGCAGGCCGCGTTCGCGCTGCTCGACTACATCGAGACGTACACCGATGGCTTCCGCATCCTGGTCCGCGATTCGCCCGTCGCCCAGTCGACGGGCACGTTCGCGTCCCTGATCAGTGATATCGCCACCCAGGTCGAGGACATCCTGGGCCTGGAGTTCAAGGCCCGCGGCTTCGAGCCGAAGCTGGCCCCGCTGTACGCGCAGGCGCTGGTGGGCATGGTCGCGCTGACCGGCCAGTGGTGGCTGGACGTGCGCAAGCCGAAGAAGGCGGAGGTCGCCGCCCATCTGGTGAACCTGGCCTGGCACGGCCTGGAGAACCTGGAGTCGAAACCCCGCCTGATAGGCCACCGGAAGAACTGAGCCGACGCGTCACTCGTTGCGGTGACGACCTGGGATAACCCACCCCTACTGTGGTCAACAGGGCCAAGAATCCCGTCCATGGGAGGAATCATGACCGCCGAGCACAGTTCCCGCCGGCCGGTGCCGCCCCAGGGCGGCTACACCGTGGACGATCTGTTCACGCTGCCCGATCTCCCGCCGCACACGGAATTGCTCGACGGGAGCCTGGCCTTTGTGAGTCCACAGCGGATTTTTCACAGCCGCATGATCGACCTGCTGATGTACGGCCTGCGGGCCGGCGCTCCCCGTGAGGTGAAAGCCGTCCGGGAGATGACCGTTGTCCTCGACCGTCGCAACGGCCCCGAGCCCGACATCTCCATCATTCGCGCCGAGGCCGAAACCGGGAGCCTGGAGCAGACCTCCTACAACGCCGCCGACGTCCTCCTGGCCGTCGAAGTGGTCTTCCCCGACTCCGAGGCGCGCGACCGTGAGGCGAAGCCGCAGAAGTACGCCGCAGCAGGCATCCCGAATTTCTGGCTGGTCGAGATGGCCGGGACCGACCGGCACCCGGTCGTGCGGGTCTACGAGCTGGACCCGGTGACGAAGGCGTATGCGCCGACCGGGATCCACCACGACCGCCTCAAGACCGGCGTCCCGTTCCCCATCGACATCGAGATCACGCCGGACGCGCTGAATCGGCTCTGACACCCGCGCATCGGCCCTCCGCGAGTCACCGGCCTCCCTTCCGTGCCACCGCGAAGACGCGGCGGAACGGGAACACCGTGCCGTGCGGGCCCGGCGGGTACGCGGTGCGGAGCAGGTCGCGGTATTCGGCGAGGAACGCGTCGTGGGCTTCCCTGTCGTCGGCGAGGGCGGTCAGGACCGGACGCAGGGCGGTGCCCTTGACCCAGTCCAGGACCGGGTCGTCGCCGGGCAGGACCTGGAGGTAGGTGGTCTCCCAGACGTCCGCCTCGCAGCCCAGGTCCTGGAGCCGGGCGAGGTAGTCGGCGGGCGGGAGGACCGCGGCCGTGCGGTCGCCCACGCCGTGCAGCCGGGGGCGCCAGCGGTCGGATTCGCGGAGGGCGGCGAGCAGGGTGTGGCTGGGGGCGGTGAAGTTGCCGGGGACCTGGAAGGCGAACGTGCCGCCGGGGGCGAGGGCGTCCAGCCAGACCGGGAAGCGGTCGGCGTGGCCGGGGAGCCACTGGAGCAGGGCGTTGGAGACGATCAGGCCGTATGTCTCCGTGGGGGTCCAGGTCGCGGCGTCGGCCCGGGTGAAGCCGAGCAGGGGGCCGGCGTGGGCGGCGGCCCGTTCCAGCATCTGCGGGGAGTTGTCGTAGCCCGTGATGCGGGCCTGCGGCCAGCGGTCGGCGAGGAGCGCGGTGACGTTGCCCGCGCCGCAGCCGAGGTCGGCGATACGGGGCGCGGGGTGGCCGGGCAGGTCGCCGACGCGGGCCAGGAGGTCGCGGAACGGGCGGGTGCGGTGGTCCGCGTGACGCAGGTACTGCCGCGGATCCCAGGTGGGCGAAGGTGTGGGGGCGGGGCCGGGGAGGGGCTCCGGGAGGGGTTCGGTCATGGGAACAGGATCGGCACGCAAGTATCTTGATGTCAAGACACTTGAATTCAAGAGACTTCATGTCGACAGACCCTCTACACTGATCGACATGGAGGACGAGGTCGACCGGCTGGTCGCTGCATGGCGCCGAGAGCGCCCCGACCTCGACGTGGAACCGCTCGAGGTCCTCAGCCGCGTCTCCCGCCTGGCCCGCCACCTCGACCGGGCCCGCCGGATCGCGTTCTCCGAGCACCACCTGGAGCCGTGGGAGTTCGACGTCCTCACGTCGCTGCGCCGCGCGGGCGACCCGTATCAGCTCTCCCCCGGCCAGCTGCTGACCCAGACCCTGGTCACCTCGGGCACGATGACCAACCGCATCGACCGGCTGACCAAGAAGAACCTGGTCGAGCGGCTGCCCGACCCGAGCGACCGCCGCGGCGTGCTCGTCCGGCTGACCGCCGAGGGCCGTGACAAGGCCGACCAGTCGCTGGCCGGACTGCTCGCCCAGGAACGCGCCATCCTCGGCGAGCTCTCTCGCCACCAGCGGGGCGAACTGGCCGGACTGCTACGCCAGTTGACCGCCCCGTTCGACAACATCCCGGGCTAGGGCGACAGGCCCACCGGTCAGTTCGGCGACGTTCCCGGACAGCTCGGCGGGGCCCACCCCGGCCCGTCTGGCCAGCGCCACGGCGGCCAGCGTCGAGTGCACGCCCAGCTTCCCCAGCACGTTCTGCATATGGGTACGCACCGTGTGCGGGGACAGGAACAGCCGCTCGGCGACCGCCTTGCGGCCCAGCCCCGCCACCATGCAGCGCAGCACCTCCCGCTCGCGCGGGGTCAGCGACTCCACCAGCCGTTCGCTCTCGGTACGGTGCTTGCGCGCCGCGGTCAGCTCCCGCAGGACACCGGTCAGCAGGGCGGGCGGCAGATGCGTCTCGTCGCGCAGCACGCCCCGTATCACCGCGAGCAGCCGCTGCAACGAGCAGTCCTTGGCCACCCAGCCCGAGGCCCCGGCCTGGAGCGCCCGCGCCGCCCGGCGGGGGTCGTCCCGCTCGGCGAGCACCACCGTACGGACCGACGGCCGGCCCGCACGGACCCCGGCGACCAGCGAGATGCCGTCGACCGGACCGTTCTCCCCGTGCTGCGGTACGGGGACGGGACGGGCTCCGTCCGTGGCCAGGATGCCCAGCTCGGCATCGATCAGCATCACGTCGTAGCAGTGCCCCTCGGCCGCCGCGCGGTCCAGGCAGCGCAGCGCGGCCGGACCGCTGCCGGCCGCCGCCACATCGACGTCCGGTTCGGCCGCGAGCGCGGCGGCGAGCGATTCGGCGAAGATACGGTGATCGTCGACCACGAGAACCCGGATTCGCGCCACAGACATCCCTTTCGGCCGGGACGGGCCGGTACGGGTACGACACCCGGATCATCGAGGTGGTGGTCCACAGCCCCACGGCCGCCGCCGTGTGCCGACTGCCACCCCACCCGGGCGTCGTACCCGACTGTCTCGCCCCCTGAATCGACACCGGCCCCCACCGGTGCTGAGCATCAGCGTACGGGCGGGGGCCGACGGGGGAAGGTAATTCGCGGAACTGGTTGCCTACGGTGTTTAGGGTGTGCTGCATGTTCCGTCTTGAGACAGAAGTAGACAGAGAACGTCGCATTCTGCTGAGCGGGCGTCTGCGGGACGACAACAGAGCCGACTCACCGGAACTGCGCGCACTGCTCTCCACCTCCGCCGAGCACGAAGTCCCCCTGGAGGTATGGGTACTGGACGAGCGGGGCGGGATCGTCGGCGGTCTGACCGGGCGGACCTGGGCGTACTGGCTCCATGTGGAGATGCTCTGGGTCGAGGCCACTCACCGCGGCATCGGCCTCGGTTCACGGCTGCTCGCCGAGGCCGAACGGGTGGCCCGCACGGAACGGGCCTGCACCGCCTCCCGGCTGGAGACCTGGGACTTCCAGGCCCCCGGCTTCTACCGGAGACACGGGTACGAGGAGGCCGGGCGGGTCGACAACTACCCGCCCGGCGTCACCGAGTTCATCCTGACGAAGCGACTCGCACGAGCCGCCGGGCGCCCGCCGACGGCACCGCGGTGAAGACACCGGGAGCGGCGTAACCGGCCGAAGCGAACTCCTCCCGAACGGAGTTGGTCACCGTGTCGGCCCGCTCCCGGTCCACCAGCACGATCGCCGAGCCGCCGAAGCCGCCGCCGGTCATCCTGGCGCCGAGCGCCCCGGCCGCGTTCGCCGCCGAGACCACCAGGTCCAGTTCCGGGCAGGAGACCCGCAGGTCGTCCCGGAGCGAGTCGTGGCCCGCGTCGAGGACCGGGCCGACGGCGGGTACGTCGCCCGCGTCGAGCAGGGCGATGACCTGCTCGACACGCCGGTTGTCGCCGACCACATGGCGTACGCAGCGCACGACGGACTCGTCCGCCCCGGCCGCGGCCAGGGTGTCGAGCGCGGCGCCGAGACCGTCGTACGGGAGATCGCGCAGGGTGCGTATGCCGAGGAGCCGAGCACCCTCCTCGCAGGCCGCGCGGCGCTCGGCGTAGGCGCCGTCGCCGAGCGCGTGCTTGACCCGGGTGTCGACGACCAGCAGGGTCAGCCCCTGGGCTGCCAGGTCGAAGGGGACCTGACGCCGGCCGAGGTCGCGGGTGTCCAGATACAGGGCGTGGCCCTCGGTGCAGCAGGCGGAGGCCATCTGGTCCATGACCCCGCAGGGCACACCGACGAACGCGTTCTCGGCGCGCTGGCCGAGCACCGCGAGCTCGGAGGCGGTCAGGCCGAGCTCGAACAGGTCGTTCAGGGCGAACGCGGTGACCACTTCCAGGGCGGCGGACGAGGAGAGCCCGGCGCCGGTGGGGACGGTGGAGGTCAGCTGGATGTCCGCGCCGGTGATCCGGTGGCCCGCCTCGCGCAGCGCCCAGACCACGCCTGCCGGGTAGGCGGCCCAGCCGTGGCCCGCGTGCGGGGCCAGCTCGTCGACGCGGAGCTGGACGACGCCGCCGGGGACGTCGGTGGAGTGCAGCCGCAGCTCGCCGTCGGTCCGCCGCGCGACGGCCGCGCGCGCGGTGTGCGGGAGCGCGAGCGGCATCACGAAGCCGTCGTTGAAGTCGGTGTACTCACCGATCAGATTCACCCGCCCGGGTGCCGCCCAGACCCCTTCGGGCGCGGTCCCGTACAGCTCGGTGAAGCCGGCGATCAGCTCGGCGTTGTCGGCCTCGGCGGCGGTCACGGCTTCGGCGGCGGCCTGCGCGGCGGCCTCGGTGGTGGCTTCCGTCATGGGGTGGTGGGCTCCTCTCGGCGGGCGAACGCCCAGGCGTCGGCGATGATTCCGGCCAGGCCGGCGCGGGACGGCTGCCAGCCGAGGCGCTCCCTGGCGGCGGAGGCGGAGGCGACGAGCACGGCCGGGTCACCGGCGCGGCGCGGGGCCGCGGTCTCGGGGACGGGGTGGCCGGTGACCTGCCGGACGGTCTCGATGACCTCGCGCACCGAGAATCCGTTGCCGTTGCCGAGGTTGCAGATCAGGTGCTCGCCGGTGGTGGCCGCGCCGAGCGCCAGGAGATGGGCCTCGGCGAGGTCGGCGACATGGATGTAGTCACGGACGCAGGTGCCGTCCGGGGTCGGGTAGTCGTCGCCGTAGACGGAGATCGACTCGCGCTGCCCCAGGGCGACCTGGAGCACCAGCGGGATCAGATGCGACTCGGGGGCGTGGCGTTCCCCGCAACTGCCGTACGCGCCCGCCACGTTGAAGTAGCGGAGCGAGACGGCGGCCAGGCCGTGCGCGGCCGCCTCGCCGCTGATCATGTGGTCGACGGCGAGCTTGGAGGCACCGTACGGGCTGGTGGGCGCGGTCGGGTCGGACTCCGTGATCGGGCTGGAGACCGGCTCGCCGTAGGTGGCCGCGGTGGAGGAGAAGACGAGGGTCCGCACTCCGGCGTCGCGCATCGCGGCGAGCAGGGCGAGGGTGCCGCCGACGTTGTTGACCCAGTACTTCTCCGGGTCGACGACGGACTCGCCGACCTGGGAGTACGCGGCGAAGTGCAGCACCCCGTCGTAGTCGGGGTTCAGCCACTTGGCCGCGTCCTGGATGCGGCCCTCGATGAATTCGGCCCCGTCCGGGACCCCCTCCCGGAACCCGGTGGACAGGTCGTCGAGGACGGTCACCGCGTGCCCGGCCTCCAGGAGGTGCGCGGCGACCACGCTGCCGACATATCCCGCGCCACCGGTCACCAGGTACTTCTTCTGGGGGTTGCTCACTCGCTCGCTACCTCTCGCAGTCGCTGGGCCGCGGCTTCCGGCGGCACGTCGTTGATGAACACACTCATGCCGGACTCGGAACCCGCGAGGAACTTCAGCTTGCCGGAGGTACGTCGAATGGTGAAAAGCTCCAGATGGAGCCCGAAGTCCTCCCGGCCGTCGACCCCGAACGGCGCCTGGTGCCAGGCGGAGATGTACGGGGTCGGCGGTTCGCCGGGGCCGAAGATCCGGTCGAATCGCCTCAAGAGTTCCAGGTAGATCTGTGGGAACTCTGTGCGGGCTGCCGCGTCCAGCTCGCGGAGGTCGGGGACACGGCGGCGCGGGTGGAGGTGGACCTCGTACGGCCAGTGCGCGGCGTACGGCACGAAGGCGACCCAGTGCTCACCGCTGAGCACGATGCGCGAGCCGTCCGCCTCCTCACGGGCCACGACGTCATCGAAGAGGTTGCGGCCGGTCTCCTCGCGGTGCCGGTGCGCGGAGCTCAGCATCAGCTGGGTGCGGGGGGTGACGAAGGGGTAGCCGTAGATCTGGCCGTGCGGGTGGCCGAGGGTCACCCCGATCTCGGCGCCGCGGTTCTCGAAGCAGAAGACCTGGGTGACCTGGTCCAGCTCGGCGAGGGCGGCGGTGCGGTCGGTCCAGGCCGCGAGGACCAGGGCGGCCTGCTCCTCGGTGAGGTCGGCGAAGGACAGCCGGTGGTCGGAGGTGAAGCAGACGACCTCGCAGCGGCCGGAGTCACCGGCGAGGGAGGGGAAACGGTTCTCGAAGACGGCGACGTCGTAGTGGTCGTCGGGGATCTCGCTGAGCCGTCCGTCCCGCGAGGGGCACAGCGGGCACTCGTCCGCGGGCGGGTGGTACGTACGCCCCTGGCGGTGCGAGGCGATGGCCACCGAGTCGCCGAGGAGCGGGTCGCGGCGGATACGGGACGAGGTCGCGACCGGGTCGAGGGGGCGGCGGTCGACGGCGTCGCGGACGGTGTCGTCCGCGGCGTCGTAATAGATCAGCTCACGGCCGTCGGCGAGGGTCGTAACCGTTTTCTTCACCAGGTTCCTCCAAACATAACCACACATAATTAATCACAAGCAAACATGCCCGTCAATGATGTGGCGTCCGGACGGCGACCGGGAGCAGGGCGGCCAGGAGTCGGGAGCGAGGTAGCCAGGAAGAAGGCGGCGGCAAGGTGGCGGCAGGACGGCAGGGTACGGGAGAGCCTGGCGAGGAGGTGGGCCGGGCGCGCGACCGGACTCGATCACAAACCAACAGGGAGCCCCAAGGATCGCCCCGGCCGGGGCGGATTCAGCCGAGGGTGCCCGGCCCCCGCGGCGCGCCCTCGGCCGCCCGGTCCAGCAGCCCCGTACGGGCAGCGAGGGCCGCGGCCTCCAGCCGCGAGCCCACACCGAGCTTCATCAGCACCCGCTGCACATGCGTACGCGCGGTGCTCGACGCGATCCCCATCCCGACGGCGATCAGCCGGGTGTCCTCGCCCTCCGCGACCCGGACCAGCACCTCGGCCTCCCGCGGCGTGAGCATCTGCAGCAGCCGGCGGCCCTCGTCGTCCGGCTGGACCGCCGGATTGAGCAGCTCGGCGAAGGCGGACCTGAGCAGCTGCGGCGCGATGGCGCTCTCTCCCGCACGGGCCTTGACCATGGCCCGTTCCACGCCCTCGATCCGCTCGTCGTGCCGCACATAGCCGACGGCCCCGGCGGCGAAGGCGGCCGCGATCCCGCGTGGACTCGGCACCGGCCCCAGCACCACCACCGCCACCTGCGGGCGCTCCCGCCCGATCCGCGCGATCGGGTCGAAGGCGCCCGGCTCGGCGGGGGACGCCGTGCCGAAGAGACAGACCTCCGGGACTCTGCTGACCACCAGTTCCGCCGCACCGGACGTCGGCGCGGCCGCCGCGAGCACCCGGTGCCCGCGCAGTTTCAGCGCCGAGGCGAGTGCCTCGGCGAGCAGTCGGTGGTCATCGACCACCATGAGCCGCACGCCGCCCATCGAACACGCCCCCAAGTCCCCCTGTGTGCCCCGGCCCGTCCGCCCCGGCCCGTCCGCCCCGGCAAGCTACCCGCTTGTTCGAGGTTGCGCACCTTACCCGCCGCACACCCCCCAGAATGCCGAATTCTGCTTTGTTCAGGGCCACTTGAGAGGCGGAAAACGATCGGCCCTGCCGGTCGGTGATCGGCCGGCAGGGCCTTGGCGCACGCCCGTACGCACGGGTCGGCGGATGAGCGGTCAGCTGCTGAGCGAACAGCCGAGGGTGATCAACCGGTGGAGAAACTGACCACCAGGTACTGCTTGTCGTCCAGCGAGCTCTCGCGCGGCTCGCTGATCATCACCTCGGACATGTACAGCCGCCCCTGGGAGTACATGATCTCGGCGTAGTCCCCGGAGAAGCTGGTCTCCGCGTCGCGGACCGCCTCCTCGCCCGGGTTCTCCATCAGCAGCGTCTGCTTGAAGGTGGAGCCGTTGATGGAGACGATCTGGCCGCCCTTGTCGTACGGGGGCTGCTTGTACGCGATGACGTTGGTGCCGTCCATCCGCAGCGGGGTCAGCGTGTAGCGGTCGCCCGCGTCCGCCTTGCCGCCGACGATCTTTCCGGTGGTCAGGTCGAAGGCGACGATCTCGTTGGTGTCGCCGTAGTCGCCGCCGCCCTCGTGTTCCTCGGTCGGCAGGTAGAGCCGGTTGTTGCCGACCGCCAGGTGCTGGCACTGCTCGACCTCGGTGGAGCCGCAGCGCGCCGCGTACTTGTCCCCGTCGGCCGAGATCCGCACGATCAGCTTGCCGGTGGCCGCGTCGATCGAGAAGAAGTCCGAGATGCTGCTGCCGTCACCGGCGGTGTCGCCGACATCGGCCGCGACGACCAGCGGCTTGGTGGAGACGATGCTCGCGTACTCGACGCCGGAGGGCATCTTGAACGAGGAGATCGGCGCGCCGGTGGCCGGGTTCAGGGCCTGGATGGTGAGCTGCGGCTGGTCGTACGTGCCGCACATGCGGACCACGGCGAGGGCCTCGCCGCCGCCGTATCCCTTGTCGTAGCAGCCGTCGGTGCTGACCTTCGGCTTCCACAGCTCGGCGCCCGTGGTGAGGTTGAAGGCCGCGCCGCCGCTGGTGCCGCCCGCGGCGACCGTGGTGCCGCTGAGCGTGACCTCGTCGAACCTGATCGGCTCGTCGCCGTTGCTGGCGGCGGTGACCGACTTGCTCCACAGCAGCTTGCCGGTGGCCAGGTCGAGCGCGCCGACCTGGTTGCACGGCTGGTACTTCTTCGCCTTGGTCGGCTTGCCCGCCTCGAACGTGATCGCCGTCTTGAAGTCCTTGCTCATGTGCCGGGAGGCGGCGCAGAGCTGACCGGGCAGCGGGATGGACCAGAGCTTGGTGCCCTTGGCCGGGTCGTAGCCGACGATCTCGTTCACGCCGGTCTTCACGTACGCCTTGTCGGTGAGCCAGGAGCCCGCGACCGCGGTGACGTCCGTGACCTTCGGCTGCGGAAGCTGGAATCCGACCTTGGACTTGGTGTTGGCGGGCGCCTTCTCGTCGCCGCCGGCGAGCCCGTCGCCCTCGGCGCCCTTGTCCTCGCCGCCGGTGGTGCCGGTGGAGGCCGCCTCGGTGCCGCCGTCCTTGTCGTCATCGCCGCCGGAGGCGTAGATGATGCCGCCGCCGATGATCAGCACCACGGCGACGGCCGCGGCGACGATGATCTGCATCTGGGTGGTGAACTTCTTGCCGCCGTTCCCGCCCGGCTCCGGGACCAGGTACTGCGGCTGCATCGGCTGGGTCGGGTAGCCGTACCCCTGCTGCGGAGGCATGCCGGGCTGCCCGGACGACGGTCCCTGCGGATAGCCGTAGCCGCCCTGCGGTCCGTTGGGGTAGCCGTACCCGTTGGGCTGCGGCGCGGGCGGGGGGACATAGCCGCCCGCGGCCGGGGCGGTGGGGTAGCCGTAGCCACCGGCGGGCGGGGCGGCCGGATAGCCGTAGCCGTCGGCGGGCGGGGTGGGCGGGCTCCCGTAGCCCCCGGCGGGCGGGGTCGGCGGGCTCCCGTAACCGCCGGCGGGCGCGGTCGGCGGCTGCTGCTTGCCGAAGGCGTCCGACGGCGGTGGGGTCGGGTCGCCGAACCCACCGGGCGGCGGGTCCTGGGGGGCGCCGAATCCGCCGGAGGACGGCTCGTTCGGCGGCTGGGGCGGCTGCGTCATGGCGTACGTACCTCAGGAGAAGGGGGTGTGTGGGGTCGGGGCCGGTGGCTTTCGGCCGTGTTCCGTGGGGTGCCGTCGTGAACCGTCACTTGCCGAACACCATCATCGTCTTCTGCTCCTTCTCCTTCTCGTCGTTGTTCGCGCTGATGCGCCCGCTCATGACGAAGGAACGGCCGCCCGCGTAGGCGATCTTGGAGGTGAAGAAGCTGCTTTCGAGGCGGGTCGTCCCGTCCGGGTGCTGAAGCACGACGCTGGGGGTGCCCCCGGCCGGCGGGAGCGTCGCGATCGCCCCGCCCTTGTCGTACTTCGCCTCCATGTAGAGCAGCACGTTGCCGCCCTCCATGCGCAGCGGCTGAAGCACCCGCTCCGCCGGGGCGTCCGCCTTCCACTTGGTCTTGCCGGTGTTCAGGTCGAAGGCGACGACCTTGTTGGTCCGGCCGGTGCCGCTGGAGTCGGCCTCGGTCGCGATGTAGAAGGTGTTGGCGTCGGCGGCGACACCGCTGCACCCTTCGAGCTTCTCGCCGAAGATGCTGAAGTCGTGGCCGCAGTCGGTGGAGAGCTTGTCACCCTTGTCGCTGACCAGCTGGGAACGGAGCGTGCCGTTCTCCTTGAGCGCGATGATGGACCACTGCTTCTTCTTCTTGTGGGTGAGCGAGACGATCAGCGGGCTCACCGAGTAGACCTTCTTCACCTCCCAGCCACGCGGCGGCTGGTACGTCCACTTGGCCTTGCCGGTGGTGGGGTCGAGCTCCTGGACCTGGTGCTGCGGGTTGTCCAGGTCGTCGGTGCGGCAGCTGGTCGCGGCGATCAGCTTGGGGCCGCCCGCGAACGCGAAGGGCTGGCAGTTGCCCGACGGCTTGCCGAACAGTTCCTTGCCGTCGCTGACGCGGAACGCGTTGGAGTTGCTGGTGCGCCCGACGGTGACGGTGTCGCCGCTGATCGCGAGACCGATGTCGGACATCAGGTCCCAGGTGCCGTTCTTCGTGATCGACTTCTTCCAGCCGGCCTTGCCGGTGTTGAGGTCGATCATCTGGAGGTCGGAGCAGTCGGCCCTGTCCGAGGTGCCGTTCTTCACGCCGAGGACGATCTTGCCGTCGGCGGTCGGCTGATGGGGCGTCGCGCACACGTCGGCGGGAAGCGGGAGGGCCCACTTCTGCTTGCCGTCGGCCACGGAGTAGGCGGCGATGCCGCGGTACATGGCCTTGACGACGGTGTCCCCGACGATCCAGGGGCCGTACACGTCCGCGCCGTTGCGCGGCAGGTCGACATCGTTCGTCTGGAGCCAGAGCACCTTCGCCTCGCCCGGCTTGCGCCCGGCGTTGAGGTCGTCGTCCACCGCGCGGCCGTCACCGTCGCCGTTGCCCTCGTCGACCGTGGGCGAACCGCTGGGCGCCGTGGAGCCGGTGTTGGCGACGGGCTTCTTGTCGTCGTCGCCCCCGCCCACGGCGAACCAGACACCGGCGCCGACGACCAGGACGACGGCGAGCGCCGCGGCCCCGAGGACGGCGGGCTTGCCCTTGAGGAGGCCGCCACCGCCGGATCCGGCCGGGCCGCCGGGCACGGGAGCGCCGGGGTACTGCTGCTGCGGATAGCCGTAACCGGCCTGGGTCTGCTGACCGTACGGCCCCGGCTGCTGGGCGTACGGGCCCGCGGCCTGCTGGCCGTACGGGCCCGGCTGCTGGGCGTACGGGCCCGGGGCCTGCTGACCGTACGGTCCGGGCTGCTGGGCGTACGGTCCCGGGGCCTGCGCGGGCGCCTGTCCGGGCGCCTGGGGATAGCCGTAGCCTCCGGGGTCCTGGCCCGGAGCCTGCGGATAGCCGTAGCCGGGCTGTCCGGGGGGCGGCGTCTGCGGGGGGCCGGCCGGGGGCTGCGCGGGCGGCGGCGTCTGCGGTGCCTGGGGCGGCTGGGCCTGGTGCGGCGGCTGAGGAGCTCCCTGCGGCGGCCCCTGCGGAGCCCCGAAGCCTCCCTGCGGCGGTTGCTGGCTGGGCGGCTGGGTCATCAGCACGTCCCCCTTCGTGCGGTCCGGTGCCCGTTCCGGTCTCCCCCGCGATTCCGCTGGGCTGAAATCCCCTCGGAAAGGAGCGAATCGGGCATGGCTCCCGCAGTGTTACGACAGTCGAGCGGGGCTTCTTTGTACCACCCCCAACACGGCGGACACCGGGTCGGCCCATCCCCTGTTCCCAAGGGAGAACCGCCTTGTGATGCCCTCGTTATGCCCCGGCCGGACCTGATCGTCAGTCACCGAGGGCGACCATGGCCGGCATGGCCCGGCGCCCGGGCGGTTGTCGAGGTTCTTGCCCCGGGTACGCGGTTCCCCGGCGCAGCTCGGCCCGTAGGCGTCGCTGCCGCCGACGAGTTGGGAGCGGTAGGTGCCATCGGCGTTGAACACGGCGACGGGCCACCGGTCCTCGGTCCGGCAGCTGGTGGCGGCGAGCGGCGGGGCGCCGCTGACGAAGCCGAACGGCCGGCAGTTGCCGGGCAGTTCGCCCGTCAACCCCGGGCGGGGCTTCTTTCCGCCACCCGCCCCGCCCGCACCGTCCGTACCGCCAGCCCCGCCTTCACCGCCCCGTCACACCGTGGCCGTCAGGCGTCCTCGGCCAGCTCCAGCCAGCGCATCTCCAGCACATCGCGCTCGGTGACCAGCTCGCGCAGCTCGGCGTCGAGCTTGGCGACCTTCTCGAAGTCGGTGGCGTTGTCGGCGATCTGCGCGTGCAGGGTGGTTTCCCGCGTCGACATCTTGTCGAGCTGCCGCTCGACCTTCTGGAGCTCCTTCTTCGCCGCCCGTGCCTCCTGCGGCGACACGGCCGGGACCGGCGCGGAGGTCCGGCCGGGCGCTGCCGGGGCGGCGGACGGCGTGGCCGTCTCCTCCATCCGCTGCCTGCGCTCCAGGTACTCGTCGATCCCGCGCGGCAGCATCCGCAGTGCGCGGTCGCCGAGCAGCGCCATCACCCGGTCCGTGGTCCGCTCGATGAAGAAGCGGTCGTGGGAGATCACGATCATCGACCCGGGCCAGCCGTCGAGGAGGTCCTCCAGCTGGGTCAGGGTCTCGATGTCCAGGTCGTTGGTCGGCTCGTCGAGGAAGAGGACGTTGGGCTCGTCCATCAGCAGCCGCAGGATCTGCAGCCTGCGCCGCTCACCGCCGGACAGGTCGCCGACCGGGGTCCACTGCTTCTCCTTCGAGAAGCCGAACTGCTCGCAGAGCTGGCCCGCGGTCATCTCGCGGCCCTTGCCCAGGTCGACCCGGTCGCGCACCTGCTGGACGGCTTCCAGCACCCGCAGGTTCGGGGGCAGCTCACCGACCTCCTGGGAGAGGTACGCCAGCCGGACGGTCTTGCCGACGATGATCTTTCCGGCGGCCGGCTGTTCCTCGCCCTGCGTACGGCATGCCTCCTCCAGCGCCCGCAGCAGCGAGGTCTTGCCCGCGCCGTTGACCCCGACCAGGCCGATCCGGTCGCCCGGACCGAGCTGCCAGGTGAGGTGGGTGAGCAGCGTCTTGGGCCCGGCCTGGACGGTCACGTCCTCCAGGTCGAAGACGGTCTTGCCGAGGCGGGCGTTGGCGAACTTCATCAGCTCGCTGGTGTCGCGCGGCGGCGGCACATCGGCGATCAGCTCGTTGGCGGCCTCGATGCGGTAGCGCGGCTTCGACGTACGGGCGGGGGCGCCGCGGCGCAGCCAGGCCAGCTCCTTGCGCATCAGGTTCTGGCGCTTGGACTCCTCGGTCGCGGCGATCCGCTCCCGTTCGGCGCGGGCGAAGACGTAGTCGCTGTAGCCGCCCTCGTACTCGTGGACCGCGCCGCGCTGGACGTCCCACATGCTGGTGCAGACCTGGTCGAGGAACCACCGGTCGTGCGTGACGCAGACGAGTGCCGAGCGGCGGGCCCGCAGATGGCCGGCCAGCCAGGAGATGCCCTCGACGTCGAGGTGGTTGGTGGGCTCGTCCAGGACGATCAGGTCCGGTTCGCCGATGAGCAGCTTGGCCAGCGCGATACGGCGGCGCTCACCGCCGGAGAGCGGGGCGATGACGGTGTCCAGGCCGTGCTCGAAGCCGGGCAGGGCGAGCCCGCCGAACAGCCCGGTGAGCACATCACGGATCTTGGCACTGCCCGCCCACTCGTGGTCGGCGAGATCGCCGATGACCTCGTGGCGGATGGTGGCCGACGGGTCGAGGGAGTCGTGCTGGGTGAGGACCCCGAGGCGCAGCCCGCCGTTGTGCGTGACCCGGCCGCTGTCCGCCTCCTCCAGCTTGGCGAGCATCCGGATGAGGGTCGTCTTGCCGTCGCCGTTGCGGCCGACGACACCGATCCGGTCGCCCTCGGACACCCCGAGGGATACGCCGTCGAGCAGGGCACGGGTGCCGTACACCTTGCTGACCTGCTCGACATTGACCAGATTGACGGCCATTTCACTCCTGCCCAGGGGGACTGTTCGACTCCCCCAGGGTACGGCGCGGCGGGGCACCGACGCCCCGGCCCCGGCTCCGTCCGGGACCGGCACCGCGTTCAGCGCCCCGCGCGTTCCACCAGGAGCCAGCCGCCGAGCGCCATCGCGACAGCGGCCGGGGCGCTGACCCGTACCGCGATGAGCAGCGCGGTGTGTCCTTCCAGGAGCCCGCCGAAGCCCACCATGGACAGGCCGAGCACACCGAGCAGGCAGAGCGTCGCCCCGAGCGCCGAGACGGGGCCGGAGCCCTTGCCCGGCACGGCGGAGACGGGTCGTTCGAAGGTACGGAAGACGGCGACCAGTCCCGCGGTGACGACGACGGCCGCCGCGAGCCGGAGCGGGACCTGGGCCCACCAGGCGCCGGTGGCCGGTTCGGGCAGCGGGACGCCGAGGGCGAGCATCGCCCCGTACACCCCGAGCATCGCGGTGAGGTGCCAGAGGAACGCGGTCATCGCCATCCCGTTGGCGGCGACGACGGTGCGCCAGACCCGGGGCCGGGCGACGAGGCGGGCGCCCGGTCCGCGCAGCACCTCGACCGCGCCGACGAGCCAGAGGCCGTGGCAGAGCAGGGCGAGGGTCGGCGGGGCCATGTTGCTGACCTTCTCGCCGGGCATGCCGACCATGGACAGCGGATACGGGCCCAGGGCCACCAGTGCGGCGGCGGTGACCAGTCCGGCCCCGGCGAGCAGGGCGGGGCGGCGGATGCGTCCGTCGGCGCGCAGGAACCCGAGCTGGTGGACCGCGAGCCAGACGAAGGCGAAGTTCAGGAACGAGACGTACGGGACCGAGGCGGCGAACCGCAGGATGTCGACGGCGACCGCGGCACCGGCGAGCGCGGCGAAGGCGCCCCAGCCGTAGCGCTCGTGCAGCTTCAGCAGCGGCGGGGTGAACGCCACCATGGCGAGATAGATCCCGATGAACCAGAGCGGCTGGGTCACCAGCCGCAGCGTGACCCCGGTGAGCCCGCCGCCCCCGCCCAGCAGCTGGACGATCAGCGCGGCCGCTCCCCAGACCAGGATGAAGACCACGGTGGGCCGCAGCAGCCGCTGGAGCCTGGCCCGCAGGAAGGCGGAGTAGACGGAGTCCGTGGAGCCCTCGGGACGCCTGCGGAGCAGGGAGCGGTAGGACAGGGCGTGCGAGAAACCGCCGACGAAGAAGAACACCGGCATGATCTGGAGCACCCAGGTCAGCAGCTGGAGGCCGGGGACGACCGCGAGCAGGTTGCCGACGCCGTCGGTCGTGACGGCGGCCATCAGCCAGTGGCCGAGGACGACGGTGCCGAGCGAGGCGACGCGCAGCAGGTCGATGTAGCGGTCCCGGGTGGCGGGCGTCGCCCCGGCCAGTTCACGAACACTCGATCCCGCACGAACACTTGATCCCATACGGGTACGGTCGCGCCGATCGCCCGGGGGCGGGAGCGCGACCGTACTCAATTCGCGTCTGAGTACCGGGGGTCAGACGACGGTCGCACCGGGGGCGGGCGACACCGCGATCCGCGCGTTCCGGCAGGTCCCGGAGCCGAGCAGGGCATCGGCCACCTTGCGGGCCGATGCCTCGTCCGCCACCAGGAACGCGGTGGTCGGCCCGGAGCCGGAGACCAGCGCGGCCAGGGCGCCCGCCCCGGTGCCGGCCGCGAGGGTGTCGGCCAGCGAGGGCCGCAGGGAGAGCGCGGCGGGCTGGAGGTCGTTGCTCAGGGTCGCCGCGAGTGCGCCGGAGTCGCCGGAGCGCAGGGCGTCCAGGAGCGCTTCGGACGCGGTGGGCGCGGGGATGTCCCTACCGGCGGTGAGCCGGTCGAACTCGCCGTACACCGCCGGGGTGGAGAGCCCTCCGTCGGCGACCGCGAAGACCCAGTGGAAGGTGCCGCCGACCTCGACGGGGGTGAGCTGTTCACCGCGTCCGACGCCGAGCGCCGCCCCGCCGACCAGGCTGAAGGGGACGTCGCTGCCCAGCTCGGCGCAGATGGCGAGCAGTTCCTCGCGGGTGGCGCCGGTGCCCCACAGGGCGTCGCAGGCCAGCAGGGCGGCGGCC
Source organism: Streptomyces sp. NBC_01237 (assembly GCF_035917275.1). Classification (NCBI taxonomy): domain Bacteria; kingdom Bacillati; phylum Actinomycetota; class Actinomycetes; order Kitasatosporales; family Streptomycetaceae; genus Streptomyces; species Streptomyces sp. NBC_01237. The sequence goes on from NZ_CP108508.1 coordinate 3,588,667, forward strand.
CCGTCGGCGCTGCCCCCCGCCATGCCGCCCGCGACCGGGATGTCCTTGGTGATGTGGAGGTGCACACCGGGGGCGATGCCGTGGCGTGCGGCCAGCGCGAGCGCGGCGCGGGCGGCGAGGTTGCCGGTGTCCAGCGGGACCTGGGCGGCGTCCGGGCCGGAGCAGGTGATCGTCAGCTCGTCGGCCGGGGTGGCGGTGACCTCGTCGTACAGACCGACGGCGAGGAAGACGTTGGCCAGGTCGTGGAAACCGTCGGGGCGCGCGGCGCCGACGGCGAGCTGCGCGTTGACCTTGGCGGGGACGCGGACGGTGACGCTCCCGGCCGTCGGACGGGCCGTCCCGCTCACTCGCTGCTCCCGGGGACGTCGGCGGCCACGGCGGGCTTGTTCTCGGCGATGGCGGCGAACTCCTCGACCGTCAGCGCCTCGCCGCGGGCCTGCGGGGAGATCCCCGCGGCGACCAGCGCGGCCTCGGCGGCGGGCGCGGAACCGGCCCATCCGGACAGCGCGGCGCGCAGCGTCTTGCGGCGCTGGGCGAAGGCCGCGTCGACGACGGCGAAGACCTCTTTCCGGCTCGCCGTGGTGCGGAGGGGTTCGGTGCGCCGGACCAGGGAGACGAGCCCCGAGTCGACGTTCGGCGCGGGCCAGAAGACCGTCCGGCCGATGGACCCGGCGCGCTTGACGTCCGCGTACCAGTTGGCCTTCACCGACGGCACGCCGTAGACCTTGTTGCCGGGCCGCGCGGCCAGCCGGTCGGCCACCTCGGCCTGGACCATGACCAGGGTCCGCTCGATGCTGGGGAAGCGTTCCAGCATGGTGAGCAGGACCGGTACCGCCACGTTGTACGGCAGGTTCGCCACCAGGGCCGTCGGCTGCGGGCCGGGCAGCTCGGTCACGAGCATCGCGTCGGAGTGGACCAGGGCGAACCGGTCGGCACGCTCCGGCATCCGGGCGGCGACCGTGGCCGGCAGGGCGGCGGCGAGGGTGTCGTCGATCTCCACGGCGACGACCCGGTCGGCCGCCTCCAGCAGGGCCAGGGTCAGCGAGCCGAGCCCCGGGCCGACCTCGACGACCACGTCGTCCGGGCGGACCTCCGCGGTGCGCACGATCCTGCGGACCGTGTTGGCGTCGATGACGAAGTTCTGACCGCGCTGCTTGGTGGGGCGTACGCCCAGCTTGGCGGCCAGGTCGCGGATGTCTGCGGGGCCCAGGAGGGCGTCGGGCTCTGTGCTGCTCACCCGGTAAGCCTACGGCCGCGGCGCGGGGGCAGGCCCCTTCGGCCCTCGGTGCGCGCCCCCCGCTGATGGAGCGGGAGGCGCGGGGGCAGGCCCCTTCGGCCCTCGGTGCGCGCCCCCGGGGAGGAGCGCGCTCCGGTGGGCCTCAGTAGTCGAAGGCCCGCGCGGTGTTGTCGTAGACCGCCGCGGCGAGCGTGTCCTCGTCGAGGCCCTTCACGGCCGCCATGGCCCGCAGGGTGACGGGGATGAGGTACGGCGCGTTGGGGCGCCCCCGGTACGGGGCGGGTGTGAGGAAGGGGGCGTCGGTCTCGACCAGGACCAGCTCGGTCGGGGCGACGGCCAGCGCGTCGCGCAGCGGCTGGGCGTTCTTGAAGGTGACGTTGCCCGCGAAGGACATGAAGTACCCGGCGTCCGCGCAGATCCGGGCCATGTCGGCGTCGCCGGAGTAGCAGTGGAACACGGTCCGCTCGGGTGCTCCCGCGTCGGCGAGCACGCGCAGCACATCCGCGTGCGCGTCGCGGTCGTGGATGACGAGGGCCTTGCCGTGCCGTTTGGCGATCTCGATGTGGGCCCGGAAGGACTCCTCCTGGGCGGCCATGCCCTCGGGGCCCGTACGGAAGTGGTCGAGGCCGGTCTCGCCGACGCCGCGTACGTGGTCGAGTGCGGCCAGCGCGTCGATCTCCGCGAGTGCCTCGTCGAGCGCCGCCTTCCCGCCCGGCGCCCTGACCCCCTGCCGCGACCCGCCGTCGGGGTCGCCGTGCACGATGCGCGGCGCCTCGTTCGGGTGCAGGGCGACCGAGGCGTGCACGGCCGGGTGGGCCGCCGCGGTCTCGGCGGCCCAGCGCGAGCCCGCGACGTCGCAGCCCACCTGGACGACGGTGGTGACGTTGACCGCCGCGGCCCTGGCCAGGCCCTCCTCGACGGTTCCGTCCTGCATGTCCAGGTGGGTGTGCGAATCGGCGACCGGAACCCGCAGGGGTTCGGGCAGCGGCGGGGCTTCCGTACGGCTCATGCCCACGATCGTACGAGGACGTGCGCGGCGCGCTCACCGGCGACATGGGGCCCGGACCGCCGACGGCCGCGGCGCCGGACCGCCCAGCACGTGGACCGGCCCGCCGGCCACGGGGTGGCCGGCGGGCCGACTGCGCGCACCCCGCCCGCCCGCGGGCGGGCGGGGTGACCGGCCGGTACGTCTACCGGCGGTGGAAGGGATGCAGCAGGTCGGACAGATGCCAGTGGTGCGACGCCGCCGGAGCCGCGGCGACCGCGGCGACCTCGTCGCCCTCGGCGGGCGCCGCGGACCTGGAGGTCTTGGGGGTCTTCGGGATCTGCTGGCGCTGGAGCAGCTGCTGCACGCTGGAGACCCGGCCGGACCGCATGATCCGGACCACATGGCCGCCGCAGTTCGTGCAGGTGGGAGTGGACAGCGGTGAGGGCACCCGCTCCCCGTCCGCCTTGTAGACCACGAAGGCATTGCCGGAGCCGTCGACGTGGTGCTCTATCTCGTAGGCCTGTTCCCAGCCGAATCCGCACCGCATGCAGGCGAAGGCGTACGCCTCATGCACGGTGGTTGCTGCGATCTCGCTCATACCTGCTCCTCTTGTCCGCCGGACAAGCACTCCGGGGATTGCCCGTCACCCTCCAGTGGACACCTCCGTATGGGCGGACGCACCAGCTCAGGGCCAGCATTGATGCGTTCTTGGCCTCCTTGGGCCGCCCTTTGCCCCCGCATGGCGCCGGACAGGGTCGCCCGTGACCGGCCGCGCACCGAGCGCCCTTGCGCGCCGCCCGCACCGGGCTGAATGCGCCCCGCGCACTACCCCCCGGCCGAGTGAGCGGAATATGCGTTTCCCCAGGCCATTGACTTACGCGAGCGATAAGAATTCACATTCAATTGAATGAGTAATTTTCCCGGTCGGCCTATCCGATTTGCGGCTTTACATTTCGTGCATTTCACTCGGACCGTACGCAGAACCCCACTTCCCACAGGACGGGGAACAACCCATGTTCACCACCGAATCCACTGCCACCGACATCGAGATCGACCTCGACGCGGCGCTCAACCCGGGCGAGGCCGAAGGCTTCTACCGGGACTCGCGCGAGTGCGCGTACCTCGCCCTCCTCGGAGGCGGCTCGCTCCTGCTGCTCGCGCCTCCGACCCCCCGCCCGAAGAAGGGCTAGTCGGTAGCACATGGACCAGTCACATGCTTCGTCCCCCCTTGCGGGTGCCGTGCATGACCTGGCAACAGAGGTGGTCCTCGCTCTTCGGAGCGGGGACCACCTCGCCATGGTTTGCGGCGCCGCCGGAATCGACGAGGGAAACCGGACAGGAATTGCCGCGGTACGCGTCATCGGAGCCGATCTGCTGCTGCCCAGTGTTCTGCACGGGCACAATCCGCATCCCGGAGACATTGCCGTACTCCACCGTGCCGTGCGGGAATTCCCGCCCCGGCCCGACTCCTCCGACGCCACGGCCTGGAGCCACTGGGGCATGATGTCCGCCCTGCACCGGACGGCACCGGCCACCACCGCCACCGGACAGCCGCCGGCCGCCGGGCACAGCACCGGCGAACCCGATGCGGCCTGGCTCGAAGCGGCCCCCTGGCAGGCCTTCACCCATCAGCTCTCCGTACTGGCCCCGCTCGCCGTCCCCGCCGCTTCGTCGGCCGTGCACCGGGCCGCCGCCCACCGGGTCGTCGACCTGTCCCGGGGGTTCGTGCGCGCGGTGCGGCGGCGCAACTGGCTCCAGGCGGCGGGAGCCGGCCGCTGGCTGGCCTCGCTGGACGGCCGGCCCGACAGCCTGGGCCTGGAGCGCGGGCTCGACTTCGTGGAGCTCATGGGCGGCCCGGACCCCCGGGTCATCCTGCATGTGCGGGCGGCCCGGCTCATGGCCGAGGGGCGGGCGCGGTGACGGCATCGGCGCCCGCCGGCCTCGGCGCACAGCCCGGCGGCACGGCGGGCGCGGCGCTGTCCGTACTGCCGGGCGTACTGCGCCGCGCGCTCGGCTGGGCCGACGCCCACCGCTCGGGCTTCGTACTCCCCCAGGACGTACTGGAGCCGCACACCAAGGTCAACGACACCCTCAAACCCCTGGGCGAGCTGGCCCAGCTCTGCACCACGATCCGCCGCAGCACCGACCCGGACACCCCGGAACACGGGACGGCCGGGGAACTCATCGCCTTCGCGTGGGAGCAGGTGCACGACGGCGGCCTGCTGCTGGAGCTGCTGCGCGGCGAACCCTTCGCCGCGTACCCGTACGAGATCTACGCCGCCTTCGCCGGACACGGGCTGCGCCACGAGGGTTTCGAGCGCCTGGCCGGGACGCTCTCCTCGACCCGGGGCTGGGCCCACACCGAGCAGCACGCCAACCGGGAGCTCGGGCTGATCAACTCGGAGCGGCGGGTCGGCGCCGCCCCGCACACCGACCCGGGCCCGGTCCTCGCGCGCACCTGGCTGGGCGGGCTGTCCGAGCCATGGATGTTCGAGGGACCCTCCGGCTACGCGCTGACCCACACCGTCTTCCACATCACGGACTGGTGCTGTGTCCCCGAGCGGATGCCCCCCGACATCGACGCCTATCTGCGGGCCTGGCTGCCCCCCTGGGTCGACGGCTGCCTGGAGAGCATGCAGTGGGACCTGACCGGCGAGCTGCTCGCGGTCGCCGCCGCCCTGCCGGGCCAGCCGCCCTCGGCGCTGCTGGACGCGGCCTGGCCCGCACTGGCCGCCGCACAGGCGCCGAGCGGCGCCGTACCGGAGACGGGTCCGCCGGTCTCTCCGGAGGATGCCCCGCCGGGTGGTGCGGGCACCGGTCCGGACCCGTACCCCTTCCTCGCCTGCTACCACTCCACCCTGGTGACCGCGTTCGCCGCAGCCCTGTCCCTGAAGCGGCTCACCGCGCACCGGCCGGACGCCGCGACGGCGGAGACCGGGGCCGCCGCATGAGCCGCATGAGCCGCACCAGCCGCACGAAGGGAGCTGCCGCATGAGCGGCATCCAGCAGATCCATGACGTGGGCGCGCGGGCCCTGGGGTGGCTGTACGACCACCGGGCGGGCTTCCGGCTGGACGACGACCCGCCACCCGAGGTGGGTGTCCTGGACCGGTTCAAGCCGCTCGGCGAGCTGGCCATGATCAGCAAGGTCATCTTCCGGGAGGGGGTCGCCGGTTCCCGGCAGGCCGACCTGGCGCGCAAACTCCTCGACCACGCCTGGCACGAACTGCTGGGCTCGGGAGCACGGCTGGTCGACGGCCAGCGGCGCGAACCGCTCTGCCCCATTCCGATGGAGGTCTACGTACCGTTCCGGGAGCTGGGGTTCCGGGAGCCGTCCCTGGAGGCCGCCGTCCGGTTGAACCACCGGCTGACGAGCTGGGGCGCGCTGGAGGTCGTCCCGGTGCGCCGGCTCGGACTCAGCGCCGTGGAGCGCCGTTTCGGAGTGGAGCCGAGCATGCCGGTCGACGAGGCGTACCGGCGCACCTGGCTGTCCCGGCGGCCCGAGCCCTGGACCGTCGAGGGCAACATCGGTTACGACATCACCCACACGGTCTTCCATCTGACCGACTGGGGCGCGAACCCGGCCGGGCTGCCCGCCGAGGTGGCGGACTACCTCGCCCTCTGGCTGCCGGTGTGGCTGGACGACTGGCTCGACCTGGGCCGCTGGGACCTGCTGGGCGAACTGCTCGTCGTCGACGCCTGCCTGCCGCGGCCGACCCTGGACCCGGCCGCCTGGCAGGCGTTCGCCGGGGCACAGCAGCCGGACGGGGCGATGCCGGCGATCGGCGCCATGCCGGAGGGGGACGAGGAGTCGGTCTTCGACCTCGTCTACCACCCGACGCTGGTGGCCGCGTTCGCCTCGGCGCTGGCCCTGTCCCGCGCCCTGTCCGACCTCGCCGCCCCGGCCCCCGCGTGACGGCGCGGCAGGACGTCCGCCGGGTCCCCACCGGGCGTCCGTCCCGGGACGGCGACGGGGGGACCCGGCTGCTGGCCGACGCCGCCCGGACCATCGACTCGCCCGGCCTCGTGATCGCGCTCAGCCACCGGGGCCACCGCACCCTCCAGTACGGCGCCGTGCCGCCCGGCGGCGTACCGCGCGACCGGCTCCACTACGAGCTCGGTTCCGCGTCCAAGCCCTTCACCGGGCTGCTGCTCGCCGCACTCGTCGCGGCGGGCCGGGTGCGGTACGAGGACTCGGCGGCCGGACTGCTGGCACCGGGCCACCCGGTGCATCCCGCCGTGCGCGCCATCACCCTGCGCCATCTGATCACCCACACCTCGGGCCTCCCCGGGGCGCCGGCCGGCTTCTACCCGCAGGCGCTGCCCCGGTGGTCCACCGCGCCGTACAGCGGCTACCCGGCCGACCGGGTCGTCCGGGCGTTCCTCCGCGCCCGCCCCCGGCACCGGCCGGGCACCCGCTGGCACTACTCGAACTTCGCGGTCTCCGTACTCGGGCACACCCTGGCCGCCGCCACCGGCATGCCCTGGGAGGCGCTGCTCCAGCAGGAGGTGCTGGGCCCGCTCGGGCTGGACGGCACCCGGCCACGCCCGGGGCCGCCGGGCAGCGACGCGGTGGGGCACCGGCGCGACGGCGGTCCGGTGCCCGCGCTGGACACCGGCGGGTTCACCGCCGCCGGAGCGGTGCGGGCGACCCCGCTGGACCTGCTCACGTTCCTGGAGGCGCACCTTCCGGGTGCCGTGGCGCCCACGCGTCCGCTGGCCGCCGCCTTCGCGGAGGTACGGCGTCCGCTGCTGCGGCGCGGTCTGCGGCACGCCCACACGCACACGCTGACCTGGTTCCGCCATCCGTCACCGCGCGGACCGGTGTACTTCCACGCCGGAGCCACACTCGGGCAGCAGGCGTTCCTGGGCTTCCGCCCGGACACCGGCACCGCCGTGGCCGCCGTGACCACCCGGCGGGTGCACAGGACCGACCCGTTCATCGCGACGATCCACGGCCTGCTGACGGAACGCCTCTGAGGCGTGCGCGGTCCGGACCGGCCGGGGCCTCGCGGATGCGGACCGGCAGGTGGCCTCGCGGGTCCGGACCGGCAGGTGACCTCTCCGTACCGGACCGGTCAGGACCCTCCCCGTACCGGACCGGCCCGTACGTCCCGAGCCTGACCGGCCCGTCAGGGCTTGGGGGGCCGCGCGGCGTTCTTGGCCGCGACGACCGCGTCGAACACCTCCCGCTTGGGCAGTCCGGCCGCCGCCGCGACCGCCGCGATGGCCTCCTTGCGCCGCTCCCCCGCCTCCTCGCGCACCTGCACCCGGCGCACGAGCTCCTCGGCGTCCAGGTCCTCGTTGCCGGAGTCCGTGGCGCCCTCGACCACGACGGTGATCTCACCGCGCACCCCGTCCGCCGCCCAGACGGCGAGTTCGCCCAGCGGGCCCCGCTTCACTTCCTCGTACGTCTTGGTCAGCTCCCGGCACACGGCGGCCCGCCGGTCCGCGCCGAACACCTCGGCCATCGCGGCCAGCGTGTCGTCCAGCCGGTGCGGGGCCTCGAAGAAGACCATCGTGCGGCGCTCGTCGGCGACCTCACGGAGCTTGCCGAGCCGTTCGCCCGCCTTGCGGGGCAGGAAACCCTCGAAGCAGAACCGGTCCACGGGCAGCCCGGACAGGGCCAGAGCCGTCAGCACCGCCGACGGGCCCGGCACGGCGGTGACCCGGATGTCCTTCTCGACGGCGGCGGCGACGAGCCGGTAGCCGGGGTCGGAGACGGACGGCATCCCGGCGTCCGTGACCAGCAGGACCCGCGCCCCGCCGGTCAGCGCCTCGACCAGTTCGGGCGTGCGCGCCGACTCGTTGCCCTCGAAGTAGGAGACGACACGCCCCGTGGTGTGGATGCCGAGCGCCTGGGTGAGGCGGCGCAGCCGCCGGGTGTCCTCGGCGGCGACGACATCGGCCCTCTCCAGCTCGGCGGCGAGCCGTGGCGGGGCGTCCGCCACGTCGCCGATGGGGGTCCCTGCGAGTACCAGCGTTCCAGTCGTTCCAGTCACAACAGTCATCCTCCCAGCCCCGGCGGCACACCTCGCACAGATGCGTTCCCTACGATGGCGCGGTGACGAGTACCGCACCCGAAGCCCAGCAGGGCCACGACGCCGGGGATCCGCACGGCGAACAGCCGCATTCCTGGCAGCGGCGGCTGCGCCGCTTCGGCCATACGCCCCGGCCGGAGACCGGGCTGCGCGAGCGGCTGGTGCCGCCGTACACCCGCCCGGGACCCCGGCTGTGGGCGGTGCTCGGGGTGCCCGCACCGCTCGCGGACCGGATCGTGCGCTGGTCAGCCTGGGGCGGTCCGCTGCTGGTGACCCTGGTCGCCGGGCTGCTGCGGTTCTGGAACCTGGGCAAGCCGGACGCGGTGATATTCGATGAGACGTACTACGCCAAGGACGCCTGGGCGCTGATCAACCAGGGGTACGAGGGGGCCTGGCCCAAGGACGTCGACAAGCTGATCCTGCAGAATCCGTCCGGGGTGCAGATCCCCGTCGAGCCCGGCTATGTCGTGCATCCGCCGGTCGGCAAATGGATCATCGGGATCGGCGAGCAGCTCTTCGGCTTCACACCGTTCGGCTGGCGCTTCATGGTCGCGCTGCTGGGCACGGTGTCCGTCCTGCTGCTGTGCCGGATCGGCCGGCGGCTGTTCCGCTCGACGTTCCTGGGCTGTCTGGCGGGCCTGCTCCTCGCGGTGGACGGCCTGCACTTCGTGATGAGCCGCGCCGCGCTCCTCGACCTGATCCTGATGTTCTTCGTGCTGGCGGCCTTCGGCTGCCTGGTGATCGACCGCGACTGGGCCCGCCGGAAACTGGCCGCCGCGCTGCCGGTAGACGAGGAGGAGGGTCTGCTGCGCCCGGACTACCGGATCGCCGAGGACCTGCGGCTGGGATGGCGGCCGTGGCGGATCGGCGCGGGCGTGATGCTGGGCCTGGCGTTCGCCACGAAGTGGAACGGCCTCTACATCCTGGCCGCGTTCGGCGTGATGGCGGTGCTGTGGGACGTGGCCGCACGGCGCACGGCGGGCGCGGTGCGTCCGTACCGGGCGGTGGCGCGACGGGATCTGCTGCCCGCGTTCGTCTCCACGGTGCCGGTCGCGATCGGCACGTACGTGGTCTCGTGGACCGGCTGGATCGTCACGGACAAGGGGTACTACCGCAACTGGGCGGCGACCGAGGGCAAGGGCGGCAGCTGGACCTGGCTGCCGGACTGGCTGCGCAGCCTGTGGCACTACGAGAACCAGGTGTACGACTTCCATGTCGGCCTGACCTCCGGGCACACGTACCAGTCCAACCCCTGGAGCTGGATCATCCTGGGCCGTCCCGTCTCGTACTTCTACGAGGAGAAGAGCGGCTGCACGGAGTCCTCGACCGGCAAGTGCGCCGCCGAGGTGCTTGCCATCGGCACCCCGCTGCTCTGGTGGGCGGCGTGCTTCGCGCTGCTGTACGTGCTGTGGCGGTGGTTCTTCCGGCGCGACTGGCGGGCGGGCGCGATCGCCTGCGGGGTGGCGGCGGGCTGGCTGCCCTGGTTCCTCTACCAGGAGCGCACGATCTTCCTGTTCTACGCGGTCGTGTTCGTCCCCTTCCTGTGTCTGGCCGTGTCGATGATGATCGGCGCCATCCTGGGCCCGGCGGCGGGGACCGGGGCAGGAGCGGAACTGGGCCTGAGGCGGGACGACCCGAACGGCGAGAGACGCCGGACGCTGGGGGCTATCGCCGCGGGCGTGCTGGTCCTGCTGATCGTCTGGAACTTCATCTACTTCTGGCCGCTGTACACAGGGACCTCGATCCCGGAGGACTCCTGGCGCGACCGGATGTGGCTGGACACCTGGGTGTAGCGGGGCGGAACCACCAAGTGGGCATGACCGACGGTCACGCCCACTTGGTAGTTGTTGGCCATCCGTGGTGACCACTGGCGCCCCTCGGACGGCCCACAGACGGCCCGGCATCCTGGTCAGTGCGAGAGTGGCACGGGCTCAGGAGCTGGGGTTTCATCCAGAAAGCCGTGAGTCGCCGCCTGTGCCGGTCGCTGAGCAAGCCACCCCGAAACGCGGGGCCCCCCATTGATGGCGCCGCCCTCCGTGACGGTTCGCACATGGGAGAACCCTTGCCGCAGGTAGTAGCGCTGAAGCCCTGCGTTCGTCGTCCACGCGTCAAGCCGAAGCCATACGGCCGCGGCACGATATGACCGGTCGCCCGCCCAGTTGAGTAGCCGTCCGCCGATGTCCTGTCCGGCATGCGTGCGGGCCACAGTGAGCTTGTTGATAAACACGGACGGCTGGCTCAGCTCTTCATCCGTCCAGAGCCCGCCCTCAGCTTCAGGGGTCAGGGTGATGGTCGCGGCAGTCGTCGCACCGTCGCGCACCATGAAGACCGTCCCGGATTCAATGGTGGTCAGCAGCCGGTCCGCCGGGTATGGGCGGCTCCACTGATCTGAGCCGAGTTCGCGCAGCCAGGCCGCCGCTTCTTCTCGGAAGGCAAGCAGCTTGGGCAGGTCGGTGGGCTGAGCAAGTGTGATTCTCACTTGGGCTCGCTCTCGCTGCGGGCGGACAGGTCACCGATCTCATAGGTCATGCGGTTCAAGTCGCCCCGGAAGGTCGTGATCGTGCACCGGATAGGCCGCTCGTCCGAGTACCCCGTGCGCGTCCACAAGAGGACAGGCACGCCGGGGCTTACGTCGAGAAGCCTCGCTTCTTCCGGGGTCGGCATCCGTGTTGCGATCTCATCGAAGTAGCCGACTTGCTCAACCCCAAGTCCGGCGAGATAGCGCGTCGTCCCTTCCGCGATGTCACCAGGTTCAGTGAGTCGGGGCCCGGCCTGGACCAGCCATTCCGGGTAGTACGTCGCTTGTGTCGACCATGGCACCTCGTCCACGAAGCGATGACAGAAGCGCAGAACGACCCTGGACGCCTCGTCCACGATCAGCCGCTCCGCGATGTACGGGGATGCCGGCGTCAGCTCTACACGGAACGTCTGACTCGGCTTGCGCCCCGCGTTCACCACGTCGGTGCTGTACGCATCACCGTTCTGCGGGAAGGTCAGATTCTCGAAGCGGCTGGCGTTCAACTTGAACACTTCGTGTTTGCGGACCTCATACCCGAGCCCCTGGCTGGATGAGATCAGCCCCTCGCTGACCAGCAAGTTCAGCCCAGACCGGACAGTGTTCCGTGAGGCATCGAATCGGTCGGAAAGCTCGCTCTCGGAGGGCAGCCGACCGCCCGGCGGATAGGTCCCGCTATCAATTTCGCGACGTAGGGCGTCGGCCACCTGCCGGTACTTCGGCTGCTTGTTCATGCCTTCATCATGACGCACTCGCGCAACTTGTTGGTACATGTGGGCTCCAAGCGCTTGACGGCAGGCCATCCCGGGGTGCAGCATCACTACATCAACTTGTACCAACAAGTTGAGCAAGCGGTGCAACACCTTTAGGTGTGCCCGCCTGCGTCTGGGGGCCCTTCTTTGGGCTGCTTCGACTTGCACAACCGCAGAGCGCCCGGCGGGTCTCGTGAGGACGAGAACCCCTCTCACCAGGGGTTACCGCGCTTGCCGGGGAGGGTCTGTTCTTTGACAACTGAATGGGGATCACGCCGCCTCTCCTCGGTCAAGTAGGCGGCCACGCGGGATCTCTCGCGTGAGGTACAGCGCAACCCCATACCTATCCGCAGCAGGTTCATGCTGCGGCCGGTTGCCTCCCCCGCCCGTCCGGCCTCTGGGTCGTACGGGCGGGGCAGAGGGGAGCCGGAGTATCCCTCCTGCTTCATCCGTAGACGGCGCGCGGCCCCGGTGTTCGAGCACCGGGGCCGCTGTCTGGGCCGTCACACCTGCTAGGGAGAAAACGACCCATGAAGACCATCGTTGCACTTCAAGCCCTTGTTACGGCCGCTTCGCTCGATTACGAGCCGTCGGCCGCTGAGCTGGACGCGATCGACCTGGAGCTCCCGCTCATCGCGGCGGAAGTCGAGCTCCTGGACGCGCAGATCACGACTCTGGACCGTCCGGCCTCCGTGCTGGACGAGCGGCGTATCCGCCGGGCCCGGAACCGGGTCCTTGCCGAACGCCGGAACCTGGCGAACCGCACCGCCGACGTGGCGCTGACGGACGGTGCCGCGTGAGCGCCGCTCTGGACGCGGCGCACGCCGAGGTGAAGGCGGAGATCGCCCGCACGGACAACAAGACGGGGCTGCTGCTGGCGTTCATCGGCGCGCTGCTGGCCGGTGTGTGGACGGTGGCGAAGGACGCGGATCTGCCGGCCGCCGCTTACGTGGTCGGTGGGCTGGGTGTGGTCCTGCTGGTGTCCGCGGCGTTCCTGCTGCTGCGGGCGGTCCGGCCGAACACGTCCGGGGCCTCTGTGTCGGGCTTCCCGCTGTGGGCGACGCTCACCGCCGAGGAGATCCGGACCACGCTGGACACCGACCGGCGCGGGCAGGACATCGCGAACCTCTCCCGCATCGCCGTCGCCAAGTTCAGGCTCCTGCGCCGCGCGGTCGACCTGACGTGCACGGCCGGAGTGCTGCTGGCCGTCGCCGCCGCGATCACCGGGGTGGCGGCGTGAAGCACCCCGGAAAGATCCTCCTGGTTGCCGCGCTGGTCGCCGTGGTCGGCATGGCCTTCCGCGTCTCCTGGAACGCCCTGCGGGACGTGGCCCGCGCGATCGGTGCGGACAGCACCGGGTCCCTGCTCTACCCGTTCGTCGTGGACGGCCTCATGGCGTTCGCGCTGATCGCCACCCTGGTCCTGACCGACAGTGACCGAACGTTCGCCCTCAAGGTCCTGGGCGGGTATACCGCCGCGTCGCTGGTCCTGAACTACGTGCACGGCCTGGTCCCCGCGCTCCACGACCCGGACATTGGCATGGTCCGCCTCGCGGACTGGGACTTCGCTCATTACCTTCTGGTGCTCGTCGCGACGTCGCTGCCGGTCGGCGCGATCTTCTTCGGGTCGGATCTGGTCGCGAAGGTGCTGCACCACAGTGCTCCGGCAGAGGCTGTGCGGGGGCTGGACGGGCAGAAATCCGCACCCGCGCCGCACACCACCGCACACCCCACGCACGCACCGGTTACCGAAGCGGCCGAGCCTCGTGCCGAGTTGCCCGCCATGGAACCGTCTGCGCAGGTCGCAGCCCGTACGGACACGGTGCGGGCCCCTGATCCGCACGCCCCGCACACCCTCCGCACACCCGAGACCGATGCGGCCGACGAAGTGCTGGCCCGGGAGCAGTTCGAGGAAGCGGAGCTGGAGCGGATGCGGCAGGACGCACGCCGTGCGTACGTCGAATCCGCACAGGCGGACCGCCCGCTCAGTGCCCGTGCGCTGGGCGAGGCATTCGGCATGAGCGAGTCGTGGGGACGCAAGCAGATCCTCACCGTCCGCGACGACGAAGAGTCCTCCCGTCCGCGCCTGCGGGCCGTCGGAGCCGGGGCCATGTGATGGCCACGCTTCCGCCATTCCTGACCCCACAGCCCCGGAAGGGCCACCGATGAAGGCACTCCGCTACCTCCCCGCCGCGACCATCACCGCCTCGCTCGGCGTCGCCGCGCTCATCACCCATGACCTGACCACCTACGGCGTCCGGGCTGAAGCCATCGCCCCGGTCGCCCTGTCGATCCTCGCCAACGGGCTCTTCCTCGCCCGAGGCGTCCGCCCCACCCCGGACGTGATCCTCGCCTGCCCCGCAGACGGATGCGGCGCTGCCATCACCGCTGCTGGCGCGACCAGCCGCGACCTTGCCCGCCTCACCTCGATCATCACCGACCACGCCAAGCACAGCACCGCCTACCGAAAGGCCACCCCGATGACGTGCGAGTTCTGCAATGAGGCGAAGCCGGACGTGAGCGTCAGGCGCGATCCGTTCGCCTGGGAAGTCAACGACGAGGACTGGCAGGTGCCGATGTGCGCGGACTGCGAGCAGATCCGCGCTGACGACGCCTGACCGCACCACAGCCCCGGCATCCACGCCGTGAGGGCGCCCGATCGAATCGGGCCCGGGGCACTCCCCTCCTGCACCTCCAGACCATGAAAGGGCCGACATGAACCAGGAGTTCCCCGCCCCGGCCGTACAGGTCCCTCCGGGCTGGCCGACCGTCCCGGCGGCGCCCCTCACCGGCGCCGTGCAGCTGCACGGCGAGCAGTCCGGCACGGTCGTCTACGTTCCCGGACCCGAGGGCCGCATGGTCGCGGTGCTCCGCGAGCACCTGCCGACCACCCCGGCCGTCTATCAGCCCCGTGACCTCACCCCTCAGCCCCTTCTCGACCCGCGGGCGCAGCGCATCGCCGCGGGCGGTCTGCTCGCCGGTGGCGCGGGGTGGGGAGCCTGTCAGCTCCTGCTCGGCGCCGGTCAGCTCCTCAGCGCCGCCACCGGGCTCGGGACGGTCGTGATGTGGGCAGCGGTCGCGGTCGTCGCGTCCCGAATCGCCCCCGCACTCGGTCCCGGCCGCACCACGGTCCACCACACCACCGTCACCAACCGGGCCAGCTGGTTCGGCCGGTCGACCACGCACGTCCGCTGACGGCTCTCTGTCGCCCCCGGTACCGGCCACGGGCCCGGGACCGGCAGAGGGACCGGACAGACCGGCCCGCCACCACATCAGGAGACCGCAATGACAGGCACCAGTAGCGCCGATCAGGCCCGTAACTTCGCCCGGCACCAGGCGTCGCAGCCGTTTACGGCCCCGCCCCGTACCGGCGGGCGCCGCAGCAGCCCTCGCAGCAGCACCCGCGACAACAAGTTCACGAACGCGGGCGCCGCGGCCGGCGGATTCGTCGGCGGGGTAGCCAGCGGGTTCGTCCCCCCGATCAACGTCACGGTCAACACCACCAAGAACGTGCCCGGCCCCCGGGACGGCGGGAAGTCGCAGAGCCTGCTTCCGGCACCGGAGTTCAGCAGCCCCGCGCAGATCCGCGACTACTGCAACACGCTGCGCGCCGCCGCCGTGATGCTCTCCTTCGAGGTGGCCATGGGCGCCGAGATCCTCAAGGCCGTGCTGGGCACGGTCCCGGACCCGGAGGGCCGGATGGGCGGCGCGAAGATCAGGGCTTTCAAGGTGAGCCGGAAGATGCAGAAGGCCGCCGACGAATTGCGCAACGCGGCCAAGCTCGCCGCGGCCTGCTACTCCTCCTTCGCGCAGGAGTACGAAGGTGAGCTGAACGCCCACCGCGCCAAGCCCCGGAGCGTCTACCAGCCGCGCATGAGCTGGGGCCAGCAGTGAGCTACCGGTGGGTCGACCAGGACGGTCGGGATGTCGAGCGCTATCTGGAGAAGAGGCGAGCAGCAATGAACACCACGGACCACACCACCCGGCGCAGTTCGAGCGGCGTCGGTACGTACCTCCTGCACCGGGCGATGCCGCACCTGCCGCCGTGGCTCGGTGCCGCCGGAGTCGGCATCGTCGGGTCCGGCGCCCACCTGATGTGGGCGGAATCGGCCGCGGCCGGTGTCGGCCTGACCCTCTCCGCCGTCGCCCTGACCGGCGCCACGTGGTGGGCCGGTCGCGAGACCAGCGCACAGCGCCGTCTGCACTCCGCGATCACCGTGGCGGCAGGGTCGGCATGGGTGACCGGGGCGGCGCTCGCCGGACCGCTGTCCGGCATCCTGCCCGACACCTACCTCATGGGCGGCGCCGTCCTCGCCCTGTCCTGGAACGTCCGCATGGCGCTCCGCAGCGCCTCGGATGCCGCGCCCGCGCCCACCGAGTCCGCGGACAAGAGCCTGCTGGAAAAGGTCGGCCTGGCGAAGGCGAAGATCGGGAAGACCGAGGTGGAGCCGAACCGGGTCACCGCGTCGCTCGCTCTGGAGGGCGGGACGCAGACCAACGACGACGTGGCCCGCGCCCTGGTGCGGATCGCGTCCGCCTTGGACCTCCCGCAGTCGGCGGTGCGGTACCAGCCCGACCCGGACTCCGCGCGCCGCGGCAATCTGGTCATCGTCCCCCGCGACATGCTGGGCGAGGCGCAGGAGTGGGAGGGGCCGTCCACACCGGGCGGCAGCATCATGGACCCGCTGATCATCGGCCAGTACGACGACGGATCGCCCCTCATGGTCTGGCTGCCGGGAGACCCGGACGCCCACCGCAACGCCAGCCACTTCCTGATCGCGGGCGGCACCGGGTCCGGCAAGGGCGACGCCGCCTTGAACCTGATGACCGAGATCCTGTCCCGCCGCGACGTCGTGATGTGGCTGTCCGACCCGAAAGCTTTCCAGGACTTCCGGCCCCTACTGCCCGCATACGACTGGGCGGTCGAGGGTGGGCCCGGGACCGAAGCGATGGTGGAAGCGCTTCAGCACGTCATCCCCGCCCGGACCGGGTGGCTCGGCAAGCACTCCTACCGGCAGTGGACCCCCGCAGCCGCGGAGAAGCAGACCACCCCGGCGCACTCCTGCCGCCCCGACCGCGCCCCGTGCGGCTGCGAGGGGATGCCGTACATGGTCGCGTGGATGGAGGAAGCAGCGAACACGCTGCGGGCGCTCGGCGACGACGCGTTCACCGGCATCGCGCAGGAAGCCCGGTCCGCCGGCGTCTCGCTGATCGTGTCGCTCCAGCGCCCGTCCTACGACCAGATGTCGACCAGCACCCGGGCCTCCCTCCCGTCCGTGATCGCACTCGGCTGCGACCCCCGCGACGAGGGTTTCTCGCTTCCGGAGTCGGTCATCGATCAGGGCGCCCACCCCGGGGCATGGGGCAACCGCCGACCCGGCTACTGCTACATCGTCAGCTCCGGCATCGCCCCGGAGCGCTACGCCAGCCCCGGCCGCACCCAGCAGTTCACGGGCAAGTCGGTGTCCCTCATGGAGACGCTGGCCGAGTGGGCTGTGCGCAACGGCGCCACCGCCGACCCGATCACCGCAGGCGCGGCGAAGGCAGTCGTCGGCCGCGCGTACACCGGCCGCACCCCCACGACCGAGACGGAGCAGCAGCCCCTCATGCAGGAGCAGGACGACGACATCGTGACCGGCTCCCAGCTCGACCCGGAAGACGCGGCCATGGACCCCGAGAGCGACCTCCCCCCGGCCAAGCAGGGCGACGACACCCCGCTGTTCGGTCAGGACACCGGGCACAAGCCGACCCCGGAGGAGGCGCGGGAGCTGTTCGCCCGGGCGCTCGACCAGTTCGAGACGGCCGGACAGATGGTCGTCGGCCCGAAGGACTTCATGGACTGGTGCGACGCCAACGGGTACTCCCGCCCGTGGGTGTCCGCGAGGCTCCGCGACGCTGCGATGGAAGGCCGCTTGGAGCCGACGACCCAGACCGGCCGGTGGCGGATCGTCCCCGCCCTGACACCCGCGTGACACCTGACACCGTCACGACCCCCGTGACACCCAAACCCCTAGGCAGGAGCGGGTGTCACGCGCCCTGACACCACGCCCTGACACCCGCGTGACACCGAGCCTGACACCAGAAGGGACGCCCCCGAAGCAAGCGGGGGCGTCCCGATTCGGAGGGTACCCGCATGCGATCCCACCCGTACACGCTCACCGTCCGGATGAGCCCCCGCGGCCCCGGACGCCCGGGACCGACCACCCCGACCGAACAAGGCCCCGGACGGTGGAACCCCGAGAGCGGCGCCCGCCCCTCGACCACCACAACCAAGATCCCCCGCCGCCCCAGCGGCCCCAAAGCCTCGTGAGGAACACGTGCTCCGACTCCGTATCCAGTACATCGACTGGCCCCGACCCGCGCTGATCCTGACCGACACCCCCCGCCCCGACTGCCGGACCTGCGACGGCCACGGCGGCATCGAGCGCGAGTACGGCCACCCCGAGACCGGCGAGTACGACGGCAGCGACTGGGACCCCTGCACCTGCTGGAACGAGGACCGCCGCTGGACCCTGGTCCCCCTCCCGCGCATCACCCGCCGACGGGGATCCCGCACCGGATACAGCGACGAACCCCCCTTCTAGGAGAACCCGATGACCAACCGCCGACAGTCCGTCTACTCCCGCCGCCAGGCCGACGCCGAACGCGGAAGGGCCGCAGGCCGAGTCTCCGCCGCGCGAGCCAAGGCCGAACGCGACCTCGCCGCCACGATCGCCCGCGTGCGCGCTCTCCACCAGAACTTCGACGGCGTCTGCGGGACCTGCGCCGACGCCACGGGCCAGGCCGCCACGTGGCCCTGCGACACCACCCGCGCCCTCGACACCCCGCCCACCACCGACCAGGCATAGCCCCAGCCCACACGCCCGAGGGCGGCCCCCTCTCACACCAATGAACCGGGGCCGCCCTCGTCCAGCAACCAGAACTGGAGCAACCAGCATGACGCATGACCATCCCGACCCGCTGCTGTCCGCAGCATTACGAGCCGCCACCCGCGGCTGGTACGTCTTCCCGCTCCGGCCCGGAGACAAGCGGCCGGCGCTTCACGGTGAATCCGTCTGCCCCCTGATCGGGGACTGTTCCGGTGGTCACCGCAAGTGGGAGGACCGGGCCACCATCGACCCGGACCGCATCCGCCGGGCGTGGGCCGACCGCCCGTTCAATATCGGGCTGGCGACCGGGCCTTCCGGCCTTGTCGTCATCGACCTGGACGTGCCCAAACGTAAGGCGAACAGCAGCACGGACACGCCTTGCGGCGCGACGGCC
This sequence comes from Streptomyces sp. NBC_01237, assembly GCF_035917275.1. Taxonomy (NCBI): domain Bacteria; kingdom Bacillati; phylum Actinomycetota; class Actinomycetes; order Kitasatosporales; family Streptomycetaceae; genus Streptomyces; species Streptomyces sp. NBC_01237. The sequence continues at coordinate 3,607,461 of NZ_CP108508.1, forward strand.
TTCAAGGCGCTCTGCGAGCGCGCCGGACAGCCGGTGCCCATCACCTACCGGACCCGGACCGCGAGCGGCGGTCACCACCTCTACTTCACCGCCCCGCCCGGTACGAGGCTGGCGAACAGCGCGGGCAGGCTCGGCAAGCTCATCGACACCCGCGCCCACGGCGGATACGTCGTCGCCGCCGGAAGCTTCACCGCAACCGGCCCCTACACCGTCACCGACCCCACACCCCCCGCGCCCCTCCCGGACTGGCTGTACAGCCTTCTGTCGCTCCGTCAGGCCAGGCGCGGGCTGGCGGCTGTGCCGTCCGATACGAAGGCGTCCCGGTACGCCGCTGCCGCTCTCAGGGCGGAAACCGCGAGCGTGCGATCCGCTCAGGAGGGAGAGCGCGACCGCACGTTGCTGTCGGCGGCGCGAGCCCTGGGGCGGTTCATCTCGTGGGGCGACCTCCCCCGGCCTTTGGTCGAGGAGGCTCTTCAGGAGGCAGGGGAGTGGACCGGACTCTCGCCACGCCAGTGCCGCTCGACCGTGCGCAGCGGTCTGAACTGGTCCATCGCGCACAACCCGCAGCGGAGGACGGCATGAGCACCCCTCCCCGCTTCCCCTTGAAGAGCCTCCCGGAACACCCCGCCGGGCCCAGCATCGCCGGACCGGCCCCGGCCGCATCCGGCAGTAGGGCGCCGAAGGTCGTCGGCCGTCAGGCCGTCCCCGTTGCTGTTCTCCCTGATCCGCGCACGGTCACCGTGACCGGCATCCGCCCCGGCCTGAGCGTCCGGGGGCTCGGCCGCAACGAGATCCCCATGGCGGACTGGCTGTGCGCCTGCGGCCGCTTCGAACGCGCACGCGGCCGGAAGGCCGTCACAAACCTCGCCACCCGCGCACGCGTTGGACAGTGCCCGCACACCATTCCCGCCCAGTCCAGGAGGAGCGCCGCATGACCGCCCCGGCACAGACCACGGACCCCATCGACGGTGCCGCCCTGCTGAACGAGGTGGAAGCCTTCCACCGCAGGTTCAACGTGCTGCCCCGTGAGGCCGCCTACGTGGCGGTCGCGTTGTGGGACGCGCACGCGCACCTCTTGGACGCGTTCGACTCCACCCCGCGCCTCGCGTTCCTCTCCCCGGAGCCCGGTTCGGGGAAGTCGCGGGCGCTGGAGGTGGTCGAGACTCTGGTGCCGCGTCCGATGCTGGCCGTGAACGCCAGGGCCGCCGCTCTGTTCCGGTCGGTCTCCGACCCCGCCGGACGGCCCACGATCCTGTTCGATGAGATCGACACGGTCTTCGGCCCCAAGGCAGGGGACAACGAGGAGCTGCGCGGCTTCCTGAACGCGGGCCATCGCCGGTCCGGGGTCACCTACCGGTGCATTGGCGACGGTGGCAATCAGACGGTGGTGGAGTTCCCCTCCTACACCGCCGTGGCGGTCGCGGGGCTCGGTTATCTGCCGGACACGATCACCACCCGGTCCGTCATCATCCGGATGCGGCGCCGCGCGAGGAACGAGCGGGCCGAGCCGTTCCGTGCGCGGCTCCACGAGGCCGAGGGGAACGCGCTGCGGGACCGGCTCGCCCAGTGGGCCGACCAGGTCCGCGAGGACATCGCCGGTCGCTGGCCCGAGATGCCGGAGGGCGTCACCGACCGTCCCGCCGATGTGTGGGAGCCCTTGCTGTCCGTCGCGGACGCGGCCGGGGGCGACTGGCCCAAGCGTGCCCGCACCGCATGCGTGGAGCTGGTCACCGCCGCACGCGCCGACGACAAGGGGTCGCTCGGCATTCGCCTGCTGACCGACCTGCGCGACCAGGTCATGGCGGGCATCGACCGCATGCCGACCGTCGCGATCCTGGACCGGCTGTGCGCGCTGGACGAAGCGCCGTGGGCGGACATGAGCGGCCGACCGCTCGACTCCAGGGGCCTGGCCAAGATGCTCGGCGAGTACATGACCGACGACAACACCCCGGTCAAGGCCCGCAACATCAAGGCCGCGGGGGCTGTCCTCAAGGGCTACTACGCGGCCGATCTCCACGACGCGTGGCAGCGGTACTGCCCCCCGCCCCCCTCAGGGGCCGCTACCTCCGCTACCTCCGCTACCCCGCAGGTCAGCGACCCGGAAAAGGTAGCGGCAACGCTCTTCCCGTCCGCTACCTGAGCGCTACCCGCTACCGGTCCCACGCCCGCAACGGCCGGGACCGGTAGCGGGACTCATCCGCTACCGCTACCCCATCCGCTACCTCGATCAAGCCTCTGACCTGCACGGTAGCGGAGGTAGCGGAGGTAGCGGACCTGACAGGAAGGGGCCGGGAGGCCCCGCCCTGCGACCAAGGAGAAGCCGAATGGCGACCGCCATCACGCAAACGCTCCGCGCTGGACTCCCTGACCGCTACCTCAGCCCCGAAGACCTCGCTGCGATGCTCGCGGTCCCCGTCGAAACCGTCTACCACTGGCGGAAGCGACGCACCGGCCCGACCGGCTTCCGTGTCGGTCGCCACGTCCGATACGACCCCACCGTCGTCCGCGAGTGGATCAACAGCCTGGCAGAGCGCAACGCGGCCTGACCTCACCTAAAGAATCCGCCACCAGCAGTAGGGGCGCGACCAGCCGGTCGCGCCCCTACTGCGTGCCTCACAGGAGCATCCTTTGGCTGGCCACATCCAAGACCGCTGGTACAAGAGCGAGACCACCGACGGCAAAACCACTCGCATCAAGACCGACCGCCACGGAACCGGCCTCCGCTACCGGGCCCGCTACATCGGCCCAGACGGCACCGAGAAGTCCAAGAGCTTTCCTGACAAGCAGAAGCGACTGGCCGAGCAGTGGCTGAACGAGACAGCGGCCGACATGGCGCGCGGTCAGTACATCGACCCGCGCGCCGGCCGAATCACCTTCCGTCAGTTCGCGGAGAAGTGGGTCGCTACCCACACGACGGAAGTGAATAGCCGCGAGGCTGCCGAGCGGCGGCTGAGGCTGCACGCATACCCGTACATCGGGACCCGGCCGCTCCCCTCGTTCCAGCCTGGGCACATTCGCACATGGCTCGGCCAGTTGGAAGCGGCGGCGCCTGCCGCCTCGCATCGCCGGATCGTGTTCGGCACCGTCTCCGCCGCGTTCACTGCGGCCCTGGACGATGGACTGATCAGCAAGAACCCGTGCAAGGCAAAGTCGGTCCAGGTGCCCAAGCCGAGCCACACCCGCGTCATTCCGTGGACGGCTCACCAGGTGTTCGGCGTGCGCGCTGCTCTGCCCCAGCATCTGCGGACGACCGTCGACGTGGCAGGTGGGTGCGGTCTCCGACAGGGCGAAGTATTCGGGCTTTCCGAAGACGAGTTGGACTACGAGGGCGGCTGGCTCGCCATCGGGCACCAGCTCAAGCGAATCCGCGGGAAGTTCGTCTTCGCACTCCCAAAGGGCGCCAAGACCCGCGACGTCCCGTTGCCCGCGACCGTGGCAGACGCCCTTAAAGCTCACTCGGAGACGCATCCACCCGTCAGCGTCACGCTGCCTTGGCGGACACCGGATGGGCCCCTCGTGACGAAGTCGCTCCTCTTCACCGGATCGGCCGGCAGTCACGTCAGGGTGAGCCACTTCAACGACTTCATGTGGAAGCCCGCCCTCGCAGCGGTGGGCATCATTCCCGAGCCAGAGGAGGGTGAGCGGTACGCGTCCGCCCCCGACCACGGGATGCACGCGCTCAGGCACTTCTACGCATCCGTACTCCTGGACGCGGGGGAGAACATCCGGGCCCTGAGTCAGTACCTCGGTCACGCCGATCCGGGGTTCACTCTGCGCACGTACACGCACCTGATGCCAAGCAGCGAGGGACGCACCCGAAAGGCCGTGGAAGCCCTCTACAGTGCCTCTCGGGACCATGATCACGGCCCAGAGGCGGCCCAGTAGGCGGTAAACGGCCCCGTCCGGCAGGGAAACCGCTGGTCGGGGCCCGCTTCTCCGTGTTTGGCGAAGCTTCATCTACTTCTGGCCGCTGTACACGGGGACCTCGATCCCGGAGGACTCCTGGCGCGACCGGATGTGGCTGGACACCTGGGTGTAACGCTCACCGATCAGCATTCCGGTCCGGTAACGACGCCTTCACCAGCCGTCACCACCCCTTAGGGTTCTCGACAGCTCCCCTTTGAACACGTTCAAGGGGGACTCCTGGGGAGGGGGACTGCACAGATGCGCAGTGGAGCGAAGGTCGCCGTGGTCGGCGGAGTGTTCGTCCTGGTGGCCGGCGGTATCGGCTACGGGGCGTACAGCATGGTCGGGGGGGATGACGGGGGCGGAGGCGGTACGGACACCAAGTCCACGTCCCAGGAGGTGAAGACGGGACCGCTCGGCGAGGCGGAGATCACCGGGACGTCGAAGGACTTCTTCACCGCGTGGGCGGCCGGGGACGCGACGAGCGCCTCCGCACTCACCAACAACGAGTCGGCCGCCGCGCCGCTGCTCGCCGGATTCGCCGAGGACGCCCACGTCAGCAAGGCCGTGATCACCCCCGGCCCGGCGGTCGGCACGAAGGTGCCGTTCACGGTGGAGGCGACCGTCTCGTACGAGGGGAAGTCCAAGCCCTGGTCGTACGCCTCGGAACTGACCGTGGTGCGCGGTGTGACCACCGGAAAGGCCCTGGTCGACTGGGCGCCCTCCGTGGTCCACCCGCAGCTGACGGAGGGCGCGACGCTGAGGACCGGCGAGTCCTCCACCCCGCAGATCGAGGCGGTCGACCGCAATGGCAGGACGCTGACCAAGGAGAAGTACCCGTCGCTCGGGCCGATCCTGGAGACCCTGCGCACGAAGTACGGCTCCGAGGTCGGCGGCACGCCCGGTATCGAGACCTGGATCGAGAGCGCCGACGGGAAGGCCCCGGACAAGACGCTGCTGACCCTGGCCAAGGGCAAGCCCGGCAAGCTCCGGACGACCCTGGACGCCGACGCCCAGGCAGCGGCCGAAGGGGCGGTCAAGAAGTTCGGCCAGGCATCGGTGGTCGCCGTCAAACCCTCCACGGGTGCGATACGCGCAGTGGCCAACAACCCGGTGACCGAGTTCAACGTGGCGCTCCAGGGCAAGCAGGCGCCCGGCTCGACGCTGAAGATCATGACGGCCGCGATGCTGATCGAGAAGGGCCTCGCCACCGCCAACGGCGCGACGGAGTGCCCCAAGGACGTGATGTACCAGGGGAATTCGTTCCACAACCTGGACCACTTCGCCCTGCCGGACGGCAGCACGTTCACCCAGAGCTTCGCCAAGTCCTGCAACACGGCCTTCATCAAGCTGATCGACGACACGAAGGACGACGCGGCCCTCGCCAAGGAGGCCCGGGACGTCTTCGGGATCGGCCTGGACTGGAAGACCGGGGTCGTCACCGCGGACGGCAGCGTCCCGGAGGAGACCGGCGGCGTGGCCGCGGCCCAGTACATCGGGCAGGGCACCGTCCAGATGAACGTCCTCAACATGGCGTCCATCACGGCGACCGCCCGCAACGGCACCTTCCGCCAGCCCGTCATCGTCCCGCAGTCCCTGGACAACCGTCAGCTCGCCACCGCGTCCCGCTCCCTGCCCGCGCAGGTGTCCCAGCAGGTCACCCAGATGATGCGGGCGACGGCCGCCTGGGGCACCGGCAGGGACGCCATGGCCTCGGTCGGCGGCGACAAGGGCGCCAAGACGGGCTCGGCGGAGGTCGACGGACAGGGCACGTCCAACAGCTGGTTCACCGGATTCAGCAACGACCTCGCGGCGGCGGCGGTCGTCCAGTCCGGCGGCCACGGCGGCGACGCGGCGGGCCCGGTGGTGGCGGACGTCCTGCGCGCGGGCGGCTGACGGCCGACCCGGCCCACCTCCGCGCGACCACCGGGCTCACCCCTGGGGAACCGGCCAGTCGCCCCGCCCCGCGAGGTCGAGCACCAGGGCGGCGATGTTCCACGCGTCGTCGTCGCCCCGGTGGTGGCGGCCCTCCAGCGGGAGTCCGGCGGTCCGCAGCGCCTGGGCCATGCCGGGGCGTTTGGGCAGACCGTACGAAGCGGTGAAGGCGACCTTCGCATTGGTGTGACGGTGGCCGAAGGGGTACCGGGTGCCCGTGTGACGGCACTGGCGGGTGAACTGGTTGCGGTCGTAGTCGCCCCAACTGGCCCACGGGAGACCGCCGGTCCGGTGCTCGGCGGCCAGCAGCCGGCATGCCTCGGCGAAGGACAGGCCCGCGTCCACCTCGGCCTGCGTCAGCCCCGTCAGCTCCGTACAGAACGGGCTGACCCGCGACGTGGAGGGCCGGACCAGCAGCCGGTGCTTGGCGACGCGTTCACCCGCGCGGAGATCGACCACGGTGAGCCCGATCTCGATGATCTCGCTCACCTGACCGGGCGGCGGCTGCCCGTCCCAGCAGGTCGCTTCGACATCGACGACGTTCAGCAGCGTCTCCCCCGGGCCAAGGCTCATGGGGGCCAGGGTAGAAAACTCCCCGCACTTGTCACCACTCCAGGGCGGCGGGTTCGGCGGCTTCGTCACGCGCCCGCTGCCGAGCACAGGCTACCCAAGGGCAGCCAGGGCAGACGTCACGCGAGCACGTGCGACGGCCCCCCGCACCGCACCCTGCGAGAGGCGCCCGAAGGCCCGTGCGTACAAATCCACTTGGCTCGGCTGTGTGAGGGTGGATGCGGCGTCCAAACTATCCGCGTGCACCCTGGCATCGTCGAACATCGTGAACGTCGGCATGGGCCATACCGCTCGTCGGGCCGAGAACGGCAGGATTCCCACGGCTACGTTCTGAAGATCCATGACCCCCAAGAGATGGCCCAGCTGCGCGGCCATGGTCTCGACCGTGCACAGCCGATGGTGCAGGACCGATTCCTCCAGAACGAACGAGAACCGGTGTGCGCCATTGGTCAGCACCGCGTTACGCCTCATGCGGACCTTGACGGCATCGGTCACGTCGTCGGGTGCCCCTCGGAACTCCGCGATGGAAGACAGAAGGGCGGTGGCGTATCCGGGCGTCTGGAGAAATCCGGGGATCACGTCGGAGACGTAGACCCGGAACAGACGGGTTCGCTGGTACAGGCTCTCGGTGGACTCCTGTACACGGCGGAGGCCGGTGCGCTGGAGTCGTCTCCACTGGACGTGGGAGTCCGCGGATTGCCTGTTCGCCGCGATCAGGTCCGGCGCCTGACTGTCGGCGTCACAGGCTCGGCACCATGCCCGGATGTCCGCGTCGGACGGTGGTGTTCTGGCGTTTCCGATACGCGATGCCTTCGCATCCGACCAGCCGCACCTGACGGCCAGCTCCCGCCCGCTGATTCCGGCATCCCTACGGAGATCGCGCAGCCGGCCCGCCAGTTCTTCGCGGGCCTGCTGAACGCTCGGTGAAGGGTGCGGGGGCATGGAGCTGGCTTTCGTCAGATCGCGTACAGGTGGTGCGGAACCGCTCTCTCCCAGACGGCTTCGAAGGCCGACGAGCAGAGTTTCACGGTCGCCTCGTCCGAGGTGATCTCATCTTCGACTACCGCGCCGTCCCCTGAGAAGTGGTGCACCCGCAGGAGCTCACCGTCGAAGAGCCAGAAGTCGTTTCCAGGGAGGGGAATGTCCGTGGCCCGTCGTCGCGGCAGCCATCGGACCTCCTCCCCCGCCGTCACGTTCGCGTGGGTCACGTAATGCTCCCAGCGGATGTACTCCGTCACCGGCTCGCAGATGATGCGGGCCCGACGGATCGACACACCCCGCGCCACGGAGTCCGTGATCAACTGGTCGTACGGGTGCCACCAGGACGCGCGGTCCGCCCAGTTGAACCGCACGCCGCGCTTCCACTCGTCGAACCGGTCGGTGGTCGCGTACGAGTCACGCATCTCCAGGTGGACGGCCGACCGCTCGCACCGGCCGAGCAGCTCAGCGAAGCTGGGCGCGCTCGACGGCATCGCAGGCCCCCCTGATCACCGGAATCATGCGGGCGGGGAGCCGCACGATGGCCTCGCCCTCGGGGACCGATCCGTTCGCCGGGCTGGTCGCCTCGCACTGGGCCTGAGCCCTGGCGTCCGGCTTCCATCCTTGCAACAAGATCTCCTGAGCTTCCGTGTCCGCCCACACCGTCGGGCAGTGATCCCGATCGGTGTTCGGGTCGATGCCGACGAACTCTACGGCCATGGCTGGCTCCCTGGTCTAGGTGCTTGCTCGGGCTTGCACGAGCTTCGCTGAACAGCAGAGACAGCGTCAATACCGCCTTCATGCCGAGAAATTGATGTGCAAACCCGTGCAAGTTCGTAGCGCCCCGGATCGGCGTACTTCTAGCGTCGACTCGCATCGCCGACCCTGACCTCCGATGAGGATCTGTCACCAGCGGTCCCGGCCGGCCCGGCGCAGCAAATCCACCCAGCGGTCCTCCGTGGAGACGGAAGACCATCGGGCGGGTCCTGCGGAAAGTCCGTAACCAACAAGAGGAGCAACGGCATGGGATGGGGAACGGGAAAGGGCGGAAGCGGTGGCAGCGGGCAGCACTCAGGCGGGAAGGACCCGGGCACGTCCAAGCCGTCGAGCGACACAGCCAAGCCGAAGGACCCGCCGAAGCACAGGAAGGACGAGTAGGTGACGACGCCGAATCTCGCAACGTCCGAGCAGATCGCCATCCGTGATCTGCTCGGCTCAGTGAACCACGGCATGGATACGCCGTTGCGCCCTGAGTGGGAGCGAGCGGCATGGTCCGTCACTCGATCCGCTTTTATCCCTGAACGTGTCTATTTGGGTGATCAGTTGGAGCCATGCGACCGTGCCAACGATCCGGAAGCGTGGCTTCGGGCGGTGTACGCCGATGACTCCGTAGTGACGCAGATCAACGACGGTGAGGAGCCCACGGACGGAGATCGGTGGGCGTCGTCATCCGCTTCGGCTCCGTCCATCGTGTTCCGGATGCTGCACATGCTCGATGTGGCGCCGGAACAAAGAGTCCTGGAGATCGGCACCGGAACAGGGTGGAACGCGGGTCTCTTGGCCTACGTCGCCGGCTCGGAGAACGTGACGACCGTCGAAGTGGACCCCGTGTTGGCGTCCAAAGCCCAGGAACGTCTGCGGAAGTCGGGGCTCGGCGTGGAAGTCATCGCCGGGGACGGCGCTATGGGGCACGCGGACGGCGCGCCTTATGACCGGCTCGTAGCCACGTGTTCCGTGCGGTCCGTCCCTCGCCCGTGGCTCACGCAGGTGAAGCCAGGGGGCGTCATCCTCGCTCCGTGGGAGTCGCCGTGGATCTGCTACGGACTGCTGCGCATGACAGTGGACGATGATGGGACGGCTTCGGGCCGGTTCTCTCCGCACAGTGCGTTCATGCTCATGCGGCAGCAGCGGACCAACCTGCGGATTTTCCGGGACGTGGTGCGCGACGACCACCAGCCCGACGAGTCGACCACCAACCTGCCTCCGTGGCAGGTGACCGGAGACGAACTCGCCGCACGGTTCGCCATGGGGCTGCAGCTCCGTGACGTGTGGTGGACGTGGCACGACAACCCGTATGTGGAAGGGGTGGTATCCCGCCTGTGGCTCGCCACGACCGATGCCACGTCGTGGGCCGCCGTGGACTGGGACGGGAAGTCCGACACCCAGTGGACGGTGTGGCAGCAAGGCCGCCGTCGGCTCTGGCGCGAGGTGGAAGCGGCTCACGACTGGTGGGCGCTGCATGACCGTCCCGGCCCGGAACGATTCGGTCTGACGGTCACAGCCTCAGGTGGGACTCCGTGGCTGGACACCCCCGAAAAGCGCGTCCCCACGAGCGGCTGATCAGCAGGACCGCCCCGTCCGTGGGCTTCAGCCCGAGGCGTCGGACGGGGCTTCCACCTGAGTTCTACGGTCTTGTTGGGAGTACCCAATGTTCGGACACACCATCAAGGACCAGCTCTTCTCGTCCACCCTGATATCGGGGAGGGCAGCCTGCTGACCGGCGCGGTGGCCGCCCTGTGGAGCACCTCGCCATCCCGGGCCGGCACGGGTACCTATCCGGCCAAGTTTGACCGGAAGTCACCGAAATGAACCGGAGTGCGTTACTCCGGAATCCGTCTGGTGTCCGCCAGGTCCGGTTCAGTAGCGTGGCGCGCATGAGCACTCCCGACACCGCGCCCGACACCGCGCCTGCGACCTCCGCCTCCCCCTTCTCCTCCTCCGAAGCCCACCCCCGATTCGCCGAGGCCCTGCGCGAGCTGGGGCTCCAGGTCGAGGTACGCCGCTTCCCGGACGCCACGCGCACCGCCGCCGAGGCCGCCGCGGCGGTGGGCTGCGAGCTCAGCGAGATCGTCAAGTCGCTGATCTTCGAGGCGGACGGGGTGCCGGTCCTGGTCCTGATGGACGGGTCGTCGCGGGTCGACGTGGAGCTCGTACGGAGCGAACTGGGCGCGGGGAAGGTCAAGCGGGCCGGGGCCGACCTGGTCCGTGAGACGACGGGGTACGCGATCGGGGGCGTACCGCCCTTCGGCCATGTGACCAGGACCCGGGTGCTGGCGGACCGCGGGCTGCTGAACCACGCGGTGGTCTGGGCGGCGGCGGGCACCCCGCACACGGTGTTCCCGCTCGACCCCAAGACCCTGATCGGCCACGCGGGCGCCACCGTGGTGGATGTGCGCGAGCAGACGGCGTGACCCCGCTGGTCGCCTTGGCGGTCCTGATAGCCGCGGTCACGCACGCCTCGTGGAACGCCATCGCGCACGCGATCAAGGATCAGCTGGTCTCCTTCACGCTGATCTCCGGGGGCGGCCTGCTGATCGGGGCGGTGGCCGCCCTGTTCGTCCCGTTCCCGGCGGCGGAGGCCTGGCCGTACCTCTTCGTCTCGGCCGCCCTGCATGTGGCGTACATGCTGCTGCTGATGCGGTCGTTCACGCTGGGCGACTTCGGCCAGATGTATCCGATCGCCCGGGGCACGGCCCCGCTCGTGGTGACGGTCCTGGCCGCCGTCTTCGTCGGCGAACGCCCCGACGGCTGGGCCACGGCAGGCGTCGCGGTCGCCTCGGCCGGCCTGGTCGGGCTCGCCCTGTGGGGCATCCGCGGCTCCGGGAAACGCCCCCACTGGCCGGCGATCCTGGCGGCCCTCGCGACGGGTCTGGCGATCGCCGGCTACACCACGGTGGACGGTGTCGGGGTACGCGCCTCGGGCACCCCGCTCGGCTACATCGCGTGGCTGATGATCCTGGAGGGCCTGGCCATCCCGGCGTACGCGTTCTGGCGCCGCCGCACCGCACTCGTCCCCCAGCTGAAGCCGTACGCGGCACGGGGACTGCTCGGCGCGGCCCTGTCGGTCATCGCGTACGGCCTGGTCCTGTGGGCCCAGACCAGGGCCCCGCTCGCCCCGATCGCGGCCCTGCGGGAGTCCTCGATCATCGTCGGCGCGGCCATAGGCGCCCTGTTCTTCAAGGAACGCTTCGGCACCCCGCGCATCGCCGCCGCCGGTCTGATGGTGGTCGGCATCGGCCTGATGCTGCACACGAGTTGAGCACCCCGTGCGGGCGACCGACGCGGGTCGGCGCGCGCCTCAGGGGTGATACAGCGCCCGAGCGCGCCCGGTGTCGACCGGACCGTCCTCGCCGACCGTCAGGAAGTGGTTCAGCTGCCAGGTCTGCGTACTGCCCGCCTGGCGGTTCGTCGTCGTCGCCCATGGCGGGTAGACGCGGAACCCGCGCTTCCCGCCCGTACCGTTCCTCGACACGATGTCCCGGTCGCGGAGCACCTCACGCGGGAAGACGAACTGGCCGAAGCGCCGGTCGTCGCGGGTGCTGATGACGAACAGGTCGATGCCGTCCTCGGCGTCGAAGGGCTGGATCGGGCCGTCCCCGGACCTCTTCCACAGGGTGACGAACTGACCGGCCTTCTTCGGGGTCGTCCTGGCCGCGCGGAACCTGACGGAGGCACCGTCCAGCGTGAATCCGTACGCCCCGTACTCGGCGCTCTCCGCCTCCGCCACCGGCCGTGAGCAGTGGAATCCGCAGGGGTCGTACACCCGCTCCTTCGCCGCGAGGAGATCGTCGTGGAGCGGGGCCCCGGAGGACCAGGGCGCAGGGTCCGAGGAAGGGATTTCCGGGGGTTCCTCGTGGTTCGTCGTCATTGCTCCATGCTGCCATCGTCCGGTTGTTCGGCCCGCACCCCCAGGGCCATCGCGCACGGGACACCTTCCATGTCCCAGGGATTGCCGGGGGCAGGAAGGAAAAGCGCCGCACAACTGCCGATTCCGTTCCTTGATCATCCGGACGGAGACGGCGCAAACTGCTCGTGCGGGACATACCGCCGATACGACGCGAGGGGGCCTCAATGAAACACATGCCGTGGTTCCGTTGGGTGCTGGCACTCGGCCTGGTGCTGATCGCGGGATCCGCCGTCCTGTACGCGACCGCGCCGGGCATGCCCGAGCTCAAACAGATCGACCTGACAGTGCTCGACGAGAAGGCCGACGGGGCGTGCACCGTCCGTTGGACGGATCCTTTCGACCTTCGCGAGCGCGAAGGCCCCTATCGGTGCGATGCCGAGCGGGACTCCATCCTGAAGGCACCGAACTACGACGGCGGTTCCGGCCTCGGCTGGGACACCGGATTCGTGGTCGCCCAGGGCCAGGACACCGGTGACCTGTACTCACTCGACGAGGACATCGAGGCGGATGACCGGATCGAGCTCTCCGACACGCTGGTCGCGTTCGGGTTCCCCCTGACCGTCGTCGGCGTCGTCGGGGGAAACATCAGTGCACTGGCCCGGGCGAGCGGTGCGAGACCGCAAGCCATTCGCCGGGCGAGGCGGCTGGAGGAGGCTGCCGCACTGGTGGACCGGGACCACTCGCGGGCCGTGGAGGCGGTGCGGAAGGCATGGGCCCCGGTGCATGAAGAACGGGTGAACGAGGAGTTGAGCCGGATCCCCGCCTCGCGCCTGACGGATGCGGCCGGAAGCGGGCTTCGGGCCGAGGTGCTGGAGACGGGCGGCATCCGGACCGTGCGGGAGGTGCTCGACTCCGGAGCGTGGGGGCTGGAGCGGCTTCCCGGCGTGGAACAGCCCACGGCCGTGTGGGCGGTTGCGACCGCGCGGCGGATCGCCGACGACCTGCGTGATGTCGTCGAGGTACGGATGGACGTGAACCGGCCCGAGCCCCGGTCCACGGCGCTGCTCGTCGCACTGCGGGTGCTGGTGGAGGCCGGACCCCCGGCCCGGAACGCGGCGGAGGCAGGCAGGGACCTGTCCGTGCGGCTGGACCGGCTGCTGACCGTCGCCGCACCGGCCTCCGGGTGGACGGAGATGCGGCGTGCGGGGCGGGCGGAACGCCGCCGTGCCCTGGCCGCGGTGGCCGAGCTGCGCCTGCTGCTGGACGACGCCGAACGAAGGGGCAGGGCCGCGCAGTTCGCACAGGCTTCGGTCGATCTGCTGCGTGGGCCGGACGACGGCCCGGCCGGTCTCTCCGCCTGGGTGGACTTCGAGACCCGGCCCGCGGAGTACTACGGTCTGCTCGCGGACATCGTGGGCCCCGGTCGCGAGTAGGCCGATCGCCGGTCCCGCGCGGGCCCGCGAGCATCGTCGCACCCAGTACGGCGACCCCGGCCCTGCGGCGACCTGGTCCTGCCGCGTCCGGCCGCCCCCCCCTACCCCTCCGAGACCGCCTTCCGGAAGCCCGTGTTCACGGCGAGCAGGCCGCCGTCGACGCGCAGGGTCGTGCCCGTGATCCAGGACGTCTCGTGGGAGGCGAGGAAGGCGACGGCGGACGCGATGTCGTCGGGTTCGCCGATGCGGCCGAGGGGGTAGAGGGCGCTGATCCGGTCCAGGTCGGCGTCGCGGCCCGCCCAGGCGGCGGTGCGGATCGTGCCGGGGGCGACCAGGTTGACGCGGACGCCTCGCGGGCCCGCGTGGCCCGCCAGGGTGCGGGTCAGGCTGGCGAGGCCCGCCTTGGCGGCGCTGTAGGCGTGGCCGCCGAAGTCCTGTTCGCCGTTGACCGAGCCGATGTTGACGATCGCGCCCCGGCCCGAGGCCACCAGGTGCGGCAGGGCGGCGCGGGAGGTGCGGTACGGGCCGGTCAGGGTGATGTCGAGGTCGCGCTGCCAGGCCTCGTCCGTCTCGTCCTCGAAGAGCGCGGTGTCCGTTCCGGCCGAGTAGGCGTTGTTGACCAGCACGTCCAGGCGGCCGAAGGCGGTGACCGCGTGGGCGACGGCCGCCTCGACCGCCCGGCGGTCGCCCACGTCGCAGGCCAGCGACTCGGCGGTGCCGCCCGCCTCGCGTATCTCCGCGGCCGTGTTCCCCGCGCGGGCGGCGTCCAGGTCGGTGACGAGTACGGCCGCGCCTTCGGCGGCCAGGCGGCGGGCGGTCGCCGCGCCGATGCCCTGGCCGGCGCCGGTGATGAGGACACTGTGACCATCGAAACGTGCAGGAGTCATAGGGCCGACCGTACTGCTCTGACCAGTGCCTGGGCACGGGGGTCGGCGGTGACTCCCTTCTGCAGACCGTTCGTCACATAGCCCAGGGCGATGCCCGATTCGGGGTCGGCGAATCCCAGCGAGCCGCCCCGCCCGGGGTGTCCGAAGGAGCCGGGGGCCAGCAGCGGGGCGGCCGGGCCGTGCAGCATGTAGCCGAGGCCGAAGCGGGTGTTCACGACCAGGACCCGGTCCGGTCCCGCCGACTCCTCGGTGCGGGCGAGGGTGAGCGTGGCCGGGGCGAACAGCCGGTGGCCGTCGACCTCGCCGATCATCGCGGCGTAGCAGCGGGCCAGTGCGCGGGCGGTGGCGATGCCGTTGGAGGCGGGGAGTTCGGCGGCCCGGTAGCCGGGGTCGTTCTCGTCGGGGAACGGGTCGATGGCCCCGAACGCCCGGCGGGTGAGGGAGTCCGGGTCACGGTAGGCGTCGGCGACGGACCGCTTGGGTCGCACGCGCAGGGTGCCGCCGTTGACCTCGACGGGCGGGGGTTCGACCGGTCCGATGCGGCCGATGCGGTGGGCCTCGTCGGCCGGGAGCCCGAACCAGAAGTCCAGGCCGAGCGGGCGGGCGATCTCCTCGGCGATCCAGCGGCCGATGGTCCGGCCGGTGGCCCTGCGCACCAGTTCGCCGATGAGCCAGCTGTAGGTCTGGGCGTGATAGCCGTGGTCGGTGCCGGGCTCCCACTGCGGGCGCTGGGCGGCGACGGCACGCGGCCCGGACGTCCCGTCGGCGGCCTCCTCGGGGGTCAGCGCGCGGTCCAGGGCGGGCACTCCGGCCCGGTGGGCGAGGAGGTCGCGGACGAGGACCCGTTCCTTGCCGTTCGCCTTGAACTCCGGCCAGTACGTGCCGACCGGGGCGTCCAGGTCGACCTGCCCGCGCTGGTGGAGCAGCAGCGGTACGGCGGCGGCGATGCCCTTACCGGCCGAGCGGACGACCTGCACGGTGTCGACGGCCCACGGTTCGGTGCCGTCGACATCCCGCGTACCGGCCCACAGATCGACCACCTTGCGCCCGGCGCGGTACACCGTGACGGCCGCACCGCGCTCTCCGCGCTGTTCGAAGTTACGGACGAAAGCGTCCCCAACCGGTTCGAATCCGGGTGCCACCATGCCCCGTACGTCCACGCCTGCTCCTGCGCTCCCGCTCATCCCCCCATGGTGCATCGCGCGGCGGGCCGGACGCGTAGCGGGTCAACCCCTGTTCACGGACACGGAACGCGGATCGAACCCGAACGGCAGCTCCAGCCGGTGTGCGCGCATCAGTTGATCGTCGCAGAGCAGATCCTGCGTACGGTCGTCGGCGGCGATGACGCCCTCGCTGAGGATGACGGCGCGCGGGCAGAGTTCCAGGGCGTACGGCAGGTCGTGGGTGACCATGAGCACGGTGACGTCCAAGGAGCGCAGGATGTCGGCGAGTTCGCGGCGCGAGGCCGGGTCGAGGTTGGAGGAGGGCTCGTCCAGGACGAGGATCTCCGGCCGCATCGCGAGCACGGTGGCCACGGCGACGCGGCGGCGCTGCCCGAAGGACAGGTGGTGCGGCGGGCGGCCCGCGTACTCCTCCATGCCCACCTGCCGGAGCGCGAAGCGGACCCGCTCCTCCAGTTCGGGGCCGCGCAGCCCCGCGGCGGCGGGCCCGAAGGCGACGTCCTCGCGGACGGTCGGCATGAACAGCTGGTCGTCGGGGTCCTGGAAGACGATGCCGACGCGGCGGCGGATCTCGGCGAGGTTCCGCTTCGCGACGGGGAGTCCGGCGACGTGCACGGTGCCCGCGCCCGCGTCGAGGATGCCGTTGAGGTGGAGGACGAGGGTGGTCTTGCCCGCTCCGTTGGGGCCGAGGAGCGCGACCCGTTCGCCGCGGGCGACGGTGAGGTCGACGCCGAAGAGGGCCTGGTGGCCGTCGGGGTAGGCGTAGGCGAGTCCGCTGACTTCGAGGGACGGCGCGGGGGCGGTGGGCGGGCTGCTCATAGGGACCATCCCAGCAGACAGATGACGAGGGCGAACGCGGGCAGCACCGAGGCGTACGCCCACTGGGTCCGGGAGGCCGTCACCTCGTCGATGACCGGCATGGTGCCGGTGTAGCCGCGGCTGACCATCGCGAGGTGGACGCGCTCGCCGCGCTCGTAGGACCGGATGAACAGGGCGCCCGCGGACTTGGCGAGGACACTCCAATGGCGTACGCCGCGTGCTTCGAAGCCCCGTGAGCGGCGGGCGATCGACATGCGCCGCATCTCACCGGTGACGACGTCCCCGTACCGGATCATGAAGGACGCGATCTGGACCAGCAGCGGAGGCATTCTCAGCAGCTGGAGGCCGAGCAGCAGGGACCGCAGTTCGGTGGTGGAGGCGAGGATCACGGAGGCTGCGACGCCGAGGGTGCCCTTGGCGAGGACGTTCCAGGCGCCCCAGAGACCGGGGACGCTGACGGAGACACCGAGGACGCCGGTCTGCTCGCCGGGCACCACGAAGGGCATGAGCAGCGCGAACGCGACGAACGGCACCTCGATGAGCAGCCGCTTCAGCAGGAAACCGGCGGGGATGCGGGCCACCGCGGCGACGACGGCGAGCAGGGCCGCGTACAGCGCGAAGGCCCAGACCGCCTCGCGCGGCGTGGAGACGACCACGACGACGAAGCAGAAGACGGCGGCGAGCTTGCAGTGCGGGGGCAGGCCGTGGACGGGCGAGTGCCCGTGCCGGTAGAGCTTGTGCGCGTGACCGGCGCCCATGTCAGGCGTTCTCCCCGGCGTGGTGGGCGGCGGCGGGGGTGTCGGAACCGTGGGTACGGCGACGGCGTACGGCCCAGAAGACGCCGCTGCCGACGACGACCGTGGCACTCACTCCGATCACTCCGGCGAGGCCCCCGGAGATCCGGGCGTCGGTGACGTCCCTGACGCCGTAGTCGGCGAGCGGGGAGTCCGAGGCTGCGTGCTCCTCGGCCTTCTTGTCGATGCCCTTGTCGGCGGCGACCTTCTCCAGGCCGTCGGGGCTGGCGGAGGCGTAGAAGGAGACGAAGCCCGCGAGGACGAGGGCGGTGACCAGGCCGGTGGCCCAGACCTTGCGCGTGGACCGGGCGGCGGCCGGGGTGGCGGCGCCGGAGGGGGACAGGGCTCCGGACGGTGACGGCGCCGCGGACGGGGCGTCGATCAGCTCGCCGTCGACGCGGAGCTTGAGCGGGGCGGCGAGCCCGCGGGCGGCGTGCACGAGATCGGGGCGTACGGCGATGACGGCGCCCACCGTCAGCGCGGTGATCACGGCCTCACCGATACCGATCAGCACATGCACCCCGACCATCGCGGTGAGCACCTTGCCGATCGGGATGTCGGTGGTGCCGCCGATCCAGTAGATGAGCGTGAAGGCGCAGGCCGCGGCGGGTACGGAGACCAGGGCGGCGACGAAGGCGGAGACCGTGGCCGAGCGGCGGGTGCGCGGCAGGATCCCGGTCAGGCCCCGGAACAGGGCGTACGCGACGATCACGGTGACCACGCCCATCACCGTGATGTTCACCCCGAGCGCGGTGAGGCCGCCGTCCGCGAAGAGGATGCCCTGCATCAGCAGGACGACGGCGATACAGAGCACCCCGGTGTACGGCCCGACCAGGATCGCGGCCAGCGCCCCGCCCAGCAGATGGCCGCTGGTACCCGCCGCGACCGGGAAGTTCAGCATCTGCACGGCGAAGATGAAGGCGGCCACCAGGCCCGCGAGGGGGGCGGTGCGCTCGTCCAGTTCGCGGCGGGCACCTCGGAGGCTGACGGCGACGGCGCCCGCGGCGACGACTCCCGCGGCCACGGAGACGGGTGCGTTGATGAATCCGTCGGGTACATGCATGAGGTGGCTCCGCTTCCTGCGGTTTCCGCGTTCCTGCGGGCGGGGTCATGAACCCGTCAATGATAGGACCCTGTTGCGAACACCATGCAAGAGCGAACAGGTCACAACTGCTCACGGTACCCAGGTCCGCGCCTCGCGCACCCGGATCCGCGCGCCCACACCGGGGCCCGTACCCACCGCACCCGGGCCCGTCCCTCGCGCACTCGGCGTGCCCCTGGTCCAAAATGTGGGACATTGGAGTGCAAAGTTCTATAAATAGGAGGAGCCGGCTCATGTCCCCCGTGATTGAAGAACATGCCCGCGCCCGGCTCATCACCGACGGCCCGCTCACCCGCCCCGTCCCCGTCGCCCTGCGCTACGACGCGGCCGTCGACCCGCGCACCGTCCATGTCACCCTGCCCGGCGGCAGCGACTGGGCGTTCGGCCGCGACCTGCTGGAACGGGGCCTCCGGTCCCCCGCCGAGCGCGGCGCCGTCCGTGTCTGGCCGTGCGGCCGGGCCCAGCTGATCGTGGAACTGCACTCGGCGGACGGTGTCGAGGTGTTCCAGTTCGACAACGCGACACTGATCCGCTTCCTCGGCCGGACCCACAGCGAGACCGCGCCCGCACAGCCGGCCACCCGAGGCTGATACCGGCCGCCACCGGCCGATTCCCTCCGGTATCAGCTGGTACCAGCTGATACCGACCGCCGGACATGACGAAAGCCCCCGTGCCGCTCGCACGGGGGCTTTCGTCTTCGCCCCGGCCCCCGTCCCCACAGGTAACCGGCGCTTCCGGGGCCGCGCTCCGCTCGGACGCGGACCCGGGGTTCAGGGGATGATCCGGGCCCCGGGTCCGCCTGAGCGGACCCGGGACACCGGCTCGGACACCGCTCAGACGCGGGTCAGCTCACGCTCACCGTCGCCGTCGCCGCCGGACCCGCCCTGCGAGGACTCCGGAGCGTCGGAGAGCTGCTTGCGCAGGCCCTCGCCCTCCACGTCCACGTTGGGCAGCGCGCGGTCCAGCCAGCGCGGCAGCCACCAGGCACGCTTGCCGAGCAGCGCCAGCACCGCGGGCACGATCGCCATCCGCACCACGAAGGCGTCGAAGAAGACGGCGATGGCGAGCGAGAAGCCGATCATCTTGATCATCTGTTCGCTGGCTCCGATGAAGCCGGCGAAGACCGCCATCATGATCACGGCCGCGGCCGTGACCACCCGTGCGCCGTGCTTGAAGCCGGTCACGATGGCCTGGCCGGGGCTCTCCCCGTGGACGTACGCCTCCCGCATCCGGGTGACGAGGAAGACCTCGTAGTCCATGGCGAGACCGAAGACCACACCGACCATGAAGATCGGCATCATCGACATGATCGGGCCGGTCTGCTCGACGCCGAAGAGCGAACCGAGCCAGCCCCACTGGAAGACCGCGACGACCGCGCCGAGTGCCGCGACGACCGAGAGCAGGAAGCCGAGGGCCGCCTTCAGCGGCACCAGGACCGAGCGGAACACCAGCATCAGGAGCAGGAAGGCCAGACCCACGACGAGCGCCAGGTAGGGCAGCAGCGCGTCGTTCATCTTCTGCGAGAAGTCGATGTTCATCGCGGTGGCACCGGTGACCAGCACCTCGGCACCGGAGTCGCTCTTGATGTCGGCACCCGCGTCACGGATGGCGTGGACCACGTTCTCCGTCTCGACGGAGCTGGGCCGGTCCTGTGCGATGACGGTGATGGTCGCGGTGTCGCCCGCCTTGTTGAAGGCGGCCGGGCTGACGGCGACGACGTGCGGCATGGACTCGATCTCCTGGGAGACCTGGTTGACCGCGGTCTTGCCGTCCGAGCTGTTCTTCGTGTCGACGACGACCATCAGCGGCCCGTTGAACCCGGGGCCGAAGCCGTCGGAGAGCGCGTCGTACGCCTGACGCTGCGTGGTGCTCTTCGGCTGGGAGCCGTCGTCCGGCAGGCCCATCTCCAGCGACGCGGCCGGTACGGCGATGACGCCGAGGCCGATGACACCGGCCAGCAGCACCCACACCGGCCTGCGCAGCACGAACCGCGCCCACCGGGTGCCCATGTTCGGCTTGGCATCGGGACGGTTCTCCGCCTCGGCGGCCTTGCGCGCCTTGCGCCCCATGACCCGCTTGCCCGCGAAGCCCAGCATCGCCGGGACCAGGGTGAGCGCGATGAGGACGGCGATGGCGACCGTACCGGCGGCGGCGAAGCCCATCTTCGACAGCATCGGGATGTTCACGACGGCCAGGCCCACCAGGGCGATGACCACGGTCAGGCCCGCGAAGACGACCGCGGAACCGGCCGTGCCGACGGCCCGCCCGGCGGCTTCCTCGCGCTCCCGGCCCTCGGCCAGTTCGGCGCGGTAGCGGGAGACGATGAAGAGCGCGTAGTCGATGCCGACCGCGAGGCCGATCATCATCGCGAGCGTCGAGGTGGTGGAGCCCAGGTCCAGTACGTTCGCCAGCGCCGTGATCGTCGAGACCCCGATGCCGACGCCGATGAGCGCGGTGAGCAGCGGCAGCCCGGCGGCGATCAGCGAGCCGAACGTGATGACCAGCACCACCGCGGCGATGGCGACCCCGATGATCTCGGTGGCGCCGGTCTCCGGCATCACCTGGAGCGCGTCACCGCCGATCGCCACGGTCATCCCGCTCTTCTCGGCGGCCGCCCCCGCGTCCTCCAGGGCCTCACGGGTCGGGTCGGTCAGCTCCATCGAGTTGACCTTGTAGGAGACCGAGATGTACGCCGTGGAGCCGTCCTTGCTGACGGCGTTGGCGGTGTACGGGTCGGCGACCGAGGCGATCTGGTCCGAGCCGGACTTCAGCTCGCCGACGATGTCCTTGACCTCGGCCTTGTTGGCGGCGTCGGTCACCTTCTGTCCGTCGGGTGCGGTGAAGACGACGCGGGCTGTCGCGCCGTCGGCGCTGCTGCCCGGGAAGCGCTGTTCCAGCAGGTCGAAGGCCTTCTGGGCCTCCGTACCCGGAATCGAGAAGGAGCTGGAGGTGGCGGTGGAAGCGGAGGCGGCACCGAATCCGGCGAGTGCCAGCAGCGCCACCCAGACGAGGGCGACATAGCGGCGGCGCCGGAAGGCGAGCCGTCCGAGCTTGTAGAGGAATGTGGCCACGGGGGCGTACTCCCGGTCAGGTCGTGTGAGTGGAAATGGGCGTGAGGAACCAGCCCGACGACGAGAGCGGCGTGTCAGGTGGAGCGTCGGGGAGAGGGCCGTGCGGGCGGGGCGGGGACGTCAGACGCCGAGGGCGGGGAGGACCACGGAGTCGACATAATCGATGAGAAACGCCTGGTCGACGGCGCGGTCCTCGACCAGCTGCCGAGCGGCGAGCGCGCCGATCAGCATGTGCGGGATGTACTTCAGCGCCGGATTGTCCGAGCGCAGTTCGCCCCGGTCCACGGCCCGTCGCAACAGCAGGTCGAGACCGGTCATCTCCGGCTCGATCAGCAGCTCGCGCAGCGCCTTGTGCAGATCGGGATTGTCATGGACGGCTTGACTCAGGCCCCGCATCAGCGCGGAGTCCTTCTCCATCTGACAGTCGTCGTTGCGGCTCAGCGCGACATGGAAGTCGCCGCGCAGCGAACCGGTGTCGATCTCGCCGAGGCTCACCGGCTTGTTGTGCCGCAGTGCCTTCACGACCAGTTCGGGCTTGCTGCCCCACTGGCGGTAGAGGGTGGCCTTGCTGGACCGGGTACGGGCGGCGACGGCGTCCATGGTCAGGGCGTCGTAACCGACCTCGCGCAGCAGGTCGAGGACGGCGGCGTAGAGCTCACTCTCACGCTCCGGTGTGAGCCTGGTGCGTGCCATGTGTGCCGACCTCCCTCGCTCCGCTCCGCCGGATTCGCTCACCATCGAACGAAACCGTTTCGTACACCTGACCGTACTCCCACCACCCAGCGAAACGAAAACGTTTCGCTTGTGTGCTGCACCACAAGTTGCCTCGGGCCGTTCGCGCGGAAAGCATTGGAGGGTGAGTGACGACGTCGCGTATCTCCGTTTCCCGCACCTCCACCAGGACTTGCTCTGCTTCGCGGTCGAGGACGACCTCTGGGTCTCCCCCCTCGCCCCGGCAGGACACCGGCCCGACCGGGCCTGGCGGATCACCGTCGACCGCACCAGGGTCAGCCATCCACGCTTCTCGCCCGACGGCACCCGCATCGCCTACACCACCTGGCGAACGCTGGACCCCGAGATCCATGTCGCCCCCGTCGAGGGCGGCCCCGCCCGCCGGCTCACCTACTGGGGCTCGACCGACGCCCGGGTCTGCGGCTGGAGCCCCGATCCGGGCGACACGTCCCAGATCCTCGCCGTGTCCTCGCACAACCAGCCGTTCTCGTACTTCTCCTGGGCCTACAGCGTCCCCACCGACGGCAGTCCCGGCGGCCGGCTCCCCTGGGGACCGGTCTCCGACATCGCGGTCGCGGACATCGACGGCGAGCGGCGCTCGCTCCTGCTCACCGGCAGGCCGCCGCACGAACCGGCCGCCTGGAAGCGCTACCGGGGCGGTGCGACCGGGCGCCTGTGGCTGCACGGCGAACGGCTGCTGCCGGACATCGGCGGCCAGCTGGACTCGCCCATGTTCGTCGGCCGCCGGATCGCGTTCCTCTCCGACCACGAGGGTGTCGGCAATCTGTACTCCTGCCTGATGGACGGCAGCGATCTGCGGCGCCACACCGACCACGACGCCTTCTACGCCCGGCACGCCTCCAGCGACGGGCACCGGGTGGTCTACCAGTGCGGCGGCGATGTGTGGCTGGTCGAGGACCTCCAGTCACCGGACGCCCGGCCCCGGAAGCTGGAGGTACGGCTCGGCGGCCCACGGACCGGACGGCGTACGTACCAGGTGCCCGCCGCCAGCAACGTCGACTCGCTCTCGGTCGACGAGACGGGCCGGGCGAGCGCCGTCTCCGTACGCGGCAGCCTGTACTGGCTCACCCACCGCGACGGCCCCGCCCGCACGATCACCGACACCCCGGGGGTCCGGGTCCGGCTGCCGGAGATGCTGGGCAGCGTCGGTCAGGTGGCGTACGTGACGGACGCGGACGGCGAGGACGCGATCGAGATCGCCTATCTCCCCCGGGCCAGCGGCGACCGCGAACCGCGACGGCTGGCCTCCGGGAAGCTGGGCCGGGTGCAGGAGCTGATCTCCGACCCGGCGGGCGAACGGCTGGCGGTCGCGTCGAACGACGGGCGGCTGCTGCTCCTGGACACGGCGGAGGAACGGGAGCCGGAGGAGGGTACGCGTACGGGTACGGCTACGTCAGGTACGGAGGAGTACGACGCCCCGGACGCCACGGACGGCACGGAGGCCACGGACGCCACGGACGCCACGGACGGTGCCGGGAACACGACGGACGCCGCCGACACCGTCGTGGGCGCGACGGACGCCACCGGCGACGTCACCGAACTCATCCGCTCCGTCAACGGCCCGGTCCGCGACCTCGCCTTCTCGCCCGACGGCGCCTGGCTGACCTGGTCGCACCCCGGGGTCGGCCGCTCCCTGCGCCAGATCAAACTGGCCCGGATCTCCGGGCCGGGCGCACCGGTGATCGTCGATGTCACCAATGGCCGCTTCGAGGACGAGAACCCGGTCTTCACGGGCGACGGCCGCTATCTCGCGTTCCTGTCCTGGCGGGGCTTCGACCCGGTGTACGACGTCCACACCGGCGACCTCTCCTTCCCGCTGGGCTGCCGCCCCTATCTGGTCCCGCTATCCTCGGCCACCCCGTCGCCGTTCGCGCTCTCCCCGGACGGGCGCCCGGCGGCGGGCGGCCTGGACCCGGTGGACCTTCCCGACGGCGGTACGGGGGAGGGGGCGACGGTCACCGTCGAGTTCGAGGGCCTGGAGAGCCGGGTGACACCGTTCCCGGTCTCCGCGTCGAAGTACTCGGCGCTGCACCCGGTCAGCGGCGGCGGGCTCGTCTGGCTGCGCTGGCCGATCTCGGGCGCGCTGGGCGAGACCTTCGCCAACCCGGCGGACATGTCGGGCCGCCCCACCCTGGAGCACTTCAACATCGCCAAGGCCCGCAGGACCGAACTGGTCGATCACCTCGACTGGTTCGCGGTCAGCGGCGACGCGAGCCGGCTCGTCGTCATGGACGACGGCGAACTGCGCGCCGTCCCGTCCAACGAGCCCGGCGACAACGACTCCACCGTCTATCTCGACCTGCGCCGCATCCTGCACGATGTCGACCCGGCGGCGGAATGGCGCCAGGCGTACGACGAGGCGGGCCGGATCATCCGCTCCTACTTCTGGGAGCCGGACATGTGCGGCATCGACTGGGGCGGGGTGCTCGACCAGTACCGCCCGCTGGTCGAACGGGTCGCCTCCCCCGACGAGTTCGCGGACCTGCTGCGCGAGGTGCTCGGCGAACTGGGCACCTCGCACGCGTACGTGGCACCCGCCCGCCGCAACGAGGGCCCGCCGCACTACCAGCGGGCGATCGGGCTGCTCGGCGCCAATCTGGTGTGCCGTGACGGGGCGTGGCGCATCCAGCGCATCCTGCCCGGCGACTCCTCGGACTCCAAGGCGCGTTCACCGCTGGCGGGTACGGGGATCAGGGAGGACGCCGCCCTCACCCATGTCGACGGCCGCCCGGTGGACCCGGTGACGGGGCCGTACCCGCTGCTGACGGCTGCGGGCGGCACGACGGTGGAGCTGACGTTCCGCCCGGCGGGCGACGAGGGCCGCTCACGCCGCATCGCGATCGTGCCGCTGATCGACGAACGGCCGCTGCGCTACCAGGACTGGGTGGCCAAACGCCGGGAGGTCGTACGGGAGTTGAGCGGCGGCAAGTGCGGCTACCTGCACATCCCCGACATGGGCGGCTCGGGCTGGGCCCAGTTCAACCGGGACCTGCGACTGGAGGTGTCACGCCCGGCGCTGATCGTGGACGTACGGGGCAACGCGGGCGGCCACATCAGCGAACTGGTCGTCGAGAAGCTCACCCGCAGAATCCTCGGCTGGGACCTGACGCGCAACGCCCAGGCGGTCAGTTACGCGTCGAACGCGCCACGGGGCCCGGTCGTCGCGCTGGCCGACGAGGCGACGTCCTCCGACGGCGACATGATCACGGCCGCGTTCCGGCTGCTGAAGCTGGGACCGGTCGTGGGCCAGCGCACCTGGGGCGGCGTGGTCGGCATGACCGGGCGCCACCGGCTGGGCGACGGCACGGTGATCACGGTGCCGATGAACGCGGCGTGGTTCGACACGTACGGATGGTCGGTGGAGAACCACGGCGTCGAGCCCGACCTGGAGGCGCTGCGCACCCCGCTCGACTGGGCGGAGGGCCGACACGCGGTGCTGGACGACGCGGTGCGCGTGGCACTGGACCTGCTGGCGAAACACCCGGCGGCGACCCCGCCGACGTACACCACGGCCCCGGACCTGCGACGCCCGCCGTTGCCCCCGAGGTAGGAAAGCCCCGGGCTTCGGGCTTCGGGCTTCGGGCTTCGGGAGGGGCTGTTCACCTTTTCGGGTATACGTGAGGAGGGCGCGGGCCCGAGGCTTGAGCTTCGGGCTTCGGGCGCCGGGACACGAGCTTCAAGGTTCGAGCTTTTCCTTTACCGGTAGGGAAGAGAAGGGAAGTTGGGAAAGCCTCCCTCCCCTCCCTTCCCTGTCACGGCCAGCAAGTATGACTAATCAGGGCAGCTTGCGGCGCGATCACGCGGCTGCTTACGGTGCCCCCAACGAAACGACCCCGACGAGGTGTATCGAGCACCAAGCCGGGGTCTCACCTCAAGATCGAAAGCAGCGTCGATCCCGTGGCTACCCGGAACCTTAGCCCTGCCCTCCGTGCACCCGCACGCTCACTTACGTACCCGAAGGCCAAGCCCGGCTACGGCAAGCGCTCGACGCCCGGCCAACACACGCCCACCGGCTCTGAGTTCGCTCTGCTGCCCGCGCGCGAGCGCTATGTCGCCGGATTTGTCGAGCGTCTTCCCGACGGCTCGGCGATGGATGTCAAGACCCTGGCCAAACAGCTCCCGCTCTACGGCCAACAAGCCGTGGCATCGGCCCTGACCGCCCTGTCGGTTGCCGGGCACCTGCGCCGGGTACGCCGCCCGGCGGGCGAGGGCGACCAGGTCCGCTGGGTCTCCCGGACCTTCTGGTCACGTACCGCCCGCGACAACGAGTGGTGGAACACCTTCCTGGCGACGGAGACCATCGAGGCACCCCTGGCAGCAACGGCCCCCGAGACCGCGCCCCCGCCCTGGGTGCCCGCTGAAGAGCCCGCTCCCGCCCCGCCGGTCATCGCCGCCGCACTCGTGCCACCACAGAATCCGGGGCCTAAGCGGGAGCAGGTGCCAGAGCCGGAGCCGGGCCCCGAGAAGGAAGCGGAAGAAGAGGCCGTACCGCAGCCTGAACAGCAGGAAGCACCGGCACCGGCGCCGGACACAAGCCCGGCACCGACCTCGCCCACGGCACTGGGCGCACCGCCGCAGTCGCCCCTTGTCGGCGCCTCCCCCGCCTACCTGGCCCTGGCACAACTCGGGCGTCGCGAACCCCGCTTGGCGCTCTCCGCCGCCGACTGCGAGACCTTGCAGGACCTGGCGCAGCGCTGGTTCGACCGAGGGGTGGACGCGGACTACCTCCTCCAGGCCCTCTCCCGCGGGCTCCCGACCGGCGTCGACTCCCCCGTGGGCCTCGTCCGCGACCGGCTCATCAGGAAGCTCCCGCCCCTCCTGCCAGCCACGCCCGCACCTCCCGCACCGGGCACCGCCCCGCACCGCCTGCTGGTCGAGTGCACCGAATGCGGGGCCCCGGGTCGCCCCGAATCCCTCCCCGACGGCCTCTGCGGCCCCTGCCGCCGGTCCGGCCAGGGAGCCGTCGCCGCCCCGGCCTCGCCCCCAAGGCCCGACGCCCGGCTGCTCGCCGGGCACATCAGAGGGCTCCTGAAGACCGTCTGAAGAGTCCGAAGAAACGGCGCCGGACCGGCGACCGCCCCGGCGAGGGACGTTCTCCGGTCCGGCGACGAGCGTACGAACGGCACGGGGCGGCCCGCCCGCCGTCAGCCGGTGCCGGGAGCGACACCCGCTGCGGATCTGCTGTCGGGACCGGCTGGTTCGCGATCCGTCCCGCCCCACCGGGCGGGCGCCCCCAGTTCGCACCAGACCGTCTTCCCGTACGGCCGCCGCTCGACGCCCCACCGCAACGCCAGCGCGTCCACGAGCGTCAGCCCCCGCCCCGACTCCTCACCGTCCGCCGCAGCCCGCAGGGCGGGCCAGGCACCCGGCTCGGGGTCGCTCAACTCCACCCGGACACGGCCGGAGCGGGTACCGCTGACCCGGAGCGTGACCGGTGTGCCCTCGCCGAGATGCACGATCACGTTGGCCAGCAACTCACTGACGCAGAGCAGCAGATCGGGCGAATCCGCACCCCCGCACCACTCCCGAAGGGTGCGCCGGACCTCCGGTACGGCCTTCGGCACGGCGAGCAGATGCACCGTGAACGGCAGCGGGGTCATCCACCGGCCGCCGACCGCAGCACCTCGGCCATCCGGCGCGCGGTCGCCACATTGCAGTTGCCGAGCGCGACCAGTTGCGGCCGGGTGGCGCACCCGGCGAGGGTCAGCGGATCGACGCCGAGCGACGGCAGGGTGATGCCGTGGACCGCGAGCGCGGTACGCAGCGCGTCGACGTCCGCGCCGATGTCGTAGCCGGGGGTGTCCTGAGTGTCGTCCATGGGGGGAGCATCCACCTTTCGTTGCACACTGTGACGAACGCCTCACACGTTGCCGTACGGACCCCTACCTTGAAAGGGTTTCCCGCTCCACAACGCACAGCGCGAAAGGTGGTCAAAGGTGGCTACGCGCAAGGAGATCGACGGCTCGGCCGGGGTCCCGCAGTTCTACGGCAAGGAACTCCGCTTCAAACGGGAGCAGGCGGGCCTGACCTTGGAGAAGCTGGTGGACGGCAGCTTCTACGGGATCACGTACCTGAGCGAGATCGAGCACGGCCATCGCCGGATGCCGGTGGATCTGGCCCAGCACGTGGACCGGGTACTGGGGACGGACGGGTTCTTCCAGCGGCGGTGCGAGGACGTGCGGCAGGCCAAACAGGGGGCTCACGCAGCGTTCTTCGCTCCGGTCGCGGAAGCGGAGACGCGGGCGCGGACCATCGACCAATGGTCCGGCACGCTGATCCCTGGCCTGCTCCAGACCCGTTCGTACGCCCAGGGCGTCGTCCGCTCCACGCATTCTCTGGACACAGCGGAGGAGGTCGAAGCCAAGATCAACGCTCGATTGCAAAGGGCCCGGCTCTTCGACGACCCCAAGAAGCCCGAGTACTGGGTGGTCCTGCACGAGTCGCTCGTGCGCCACTCCATCGTCCCGCCAGTGGAAATGGCCGAGCAGTTGGACCAGATCACCGCCCTGGTGCGGCGCGGTCGTGTCGTTACACAGATCCTTCCGTGGAACGGCCCAACCCGTCCCCTCACCGAGCTGCCGCTCCTCCTGCTGAACTTCGACAACGAACCACCGCTGCTCTACACCGAGGGTCCGTACCACGGCCAGATCATCGATGATCCGGCCATCGTGATGCAGTACCGCAAGGCATACGATCGGCTGAGGGCCGCCGCGTTGCCGCCGGAGGTGTCCCTTGCCCTGATCGAGAAGGCGGCTGAGGAGTACCGCCATGGCCAGCACCCGTCTTGATCTCGGCGCCGCCACGTGGCGTAGGAGCAGCTACAGCAACGGCAGTGGCGGCGACTGCCTCGAAGTCGCCGAAGGCTTCGCCACCTGGCGCAAGAGCAGCTACAGCAACACCTCGGGAGGCGACTGCCTCGAAGTCGCCGAGGGCTTCGCCACCTGGCGCAAGAGCAGCCACAGCAACTCTTCCGGAGGCGACTGCCTCGAAGTCGCGGATGGCCACCAAGGCCTCGTCCCCGTCCGCGACTCCAAGCGCCCCGAGGGACCGGCGCTCGTCGTCCACGCGTCCGCCTGGTCACCGTTCGTGGAGTCCGTCAAGGCGTCCTGACACCGCTGTGGGCTTCCTGAAGTAGCTTCCAGGCGCCCGCGATTCACCCAGGCGCGCGCACCAACCGCACCCGGGGACCCGGATGCGGTTGGCGAAATCACGGACAGCGCGCGAAGACGCGAACCGGGTCAGCGGTCGCGGCGCTCACGGAGGTCGTCCGCCGCACCCTCGGCCCGGTCCCGCAGGCCGCCGGACGACGAGTCCGCGCCCTGGTCCGAGGCGTCGGCGGACCGTTCCGTCGCCTGGTCCTTGCCCTCGTCCATCTTCCGCTTGGCCTCGTCGGCGAGCTTCTGCGCCTTGTCCTTGAACTGGTCTGCGATGCCCATGCCGTTCACTCCTGTGGGGTGCGTGGGTACGTGGGGGGGGAGGCCCCCTGAAGGGCCCCGCCCAGCCTCGCACGGCACGACATTCACCGCATTTCGATCACCTACGCAACGTGCGCGCGTCCTGGTCCGCCGCTCCCCCGGCCCCCACCAGCCCCTTGGAGACACCTTCAAGCCGCGGCCCGAACCTCTTCATCTCGCGCTGCCCGACCACCCCGATGAGCGACGGCAGGTAGCCGCGCACCGACTGCATCCCGCGCAGCCACCACTGGGCGTACACATGCGGGGAGCGCCGTTCGATGCCGGCCACGATCCGATCCACGGCCGGACCCAGCGGGTACGTACGGTTCGACGGCCAGGGCAGCCGCTGGCGCAGCTCACGCATCACGTCGTCCTCGTCGGCGCCCCGCACCATGTCGGTGTCCGTCCAGGACAGATAGCCGACCCCGACGCGGACGCCCCGGTAGCCGACCTCGGCACGCAGGCTGTGCGCGAACGCCTCCACGCCCGACTTGGACGCGCAGTAGGCGGTCATCATCGGCGCCGGAGTGATGGCGGCCAGTGACGCTATCTGGAGGAAGTACCCGCGGCTCTCCATCAGTACCGGCAGGAACGCCCGCGCGGTCACCGCGCCACCGATCAGGTTGACCTCGATGACCCGCCGCCACGCCTCCGGGTCGGAGTCGACGAACGGCCCGCCCGAGGCGACGCCCGCGTTGGCGACGACGACGTCGATCTTGCCGAAGCGTGCCTTGATCTCCTCGGCGACCCGCGCCATCGCCACATGGTCGGTGACATCGGCGAACCAGTGGTCGCTCTCCCCGTGCAGCCGCTCGGAGACCTTCTTCAGCTCGTCCGGTTCCAGGCCGACCAGCGCCAGCGTCGCGCCCCGCGCCGAGAGTTTGCGGGCCAGCAGTTCGCCCACGCCCCGCGCCGCGCCCGTGACGACGACGACCTGTCCTTCGAGACTCCGCCTGCCGCTCATGCGACCTCCTCCTTCTCGGCCGTACCGGCCCCGTCCACCGCGATGTACCGCACGACAAGTTCCCGGATCCGGGCCGTGACCGCTTCCGGGGCCTCGACCGGAGTCATGTGCCCCATGCCGGTGAGCTCGGTCAGGCCGAGGCACTGGGGCAGCGCGGCGGCGATGGCGCGCGCGTGGACCGGCGGGGTCAGCCGGTCGGCCGTGCCCGCGATCACCGCGGTCGGTACCCGCAGCCCCCGCACGCCCGCGTCCAGGTCCAGCTCCGCGAGCACGTGCCCCCAGGCCACCCGGGCCTTTCTCGGACACGCGTGCACGATGCGGGCGCATGCCTCGACCCGTTCCGGGGCCGAACCAGGACCCATCGTGCCGTATTTCAGGACCTTCCTGGAGACCGGCGTGACGGGTCCGAGCGGCGCCCTCGCTCCCAGGATCGCGCGGGTCACCCGGGTCCGGACACCTCCTGGCCGGATCGGTACGACGAGCGCCTCGGAGACCAGCCGCGAGCTGCCGGTGCTGCACAGCAGGACGGCGGCGGCGTGCTCGCGCAGCCCCGGTCGCCGGGAGGCGGCCATCAGCGTCATCCCGCCCATGGAGTGCCCGGCGAGCACCGCTCTGCGTCCCGGTGCGAGGGTGGCCGCCAGCACCGCTTCGAGGTCGTCGGCCAGCGCGTGCGTGCTGTATCCGCCGGGTCCCGCCGCCGCGGGGGTCAGGCCGTGACCGCGCTGGTCGTAGGCGATGACCCGGTGGTCGACGGCCAGGTCCCGGATCTGGGCGGCCCAGAAGTGCGTACTACAGGTCCAGCCGTGCGCGAGCACCACCGCGGGGGCGTCCTCGGGGCCGTGCAGTTCGACATGGATGCGGGAGCCGTCGGCCGAGACGGCGGTCAGTACCCGTTCGGGTACCGGGGCGGCGGGCACCTGACGTGCCGCCTCACGTCGCAGCAGCCGGCTCATCCCGCGATCTCCTCGGCGACGGGCGCCGCGGCGCGGGCCTGGGCGGGGACGGTGTGCCGCGGAATCCGGATGACCTCGTACTCCGCCAGGTCCACGGCCCGGGTCTCCTTGCGGAACTCGCTCGTCGTGCCCGGCCAGACCGTCGTGTTGCGTCCTTCGGCGTCCAGGTACCAGCTGGTGCAGCCGCCGGTGTTCCACACGGTCCGCTTCATCCGCTCCTGGACCCGGTGGTTCCACGCCGTGACGGCCGAGGTGCGCGCACCGAGTGCCGCCCGGCCGCCCAGGACGTCCAGCTGACGCAGGTAGTCGGCCATGTAGTTCAGCTGGGACTCGATCATGAGGATCATGGAGGAGTTCCCGAGCCCGGTGTTCGGCCCGATGATCGTCATCCAGTTGGGGAAACCGGCCGCGGTCGCGCCGCGCAGCGACTTCATGCCGTTCTTCCAGTGCTCGGCGAGGGTGATGCCCTCCGCGCCGACGACCCGGTCGGCGATCGGCATGTCCGTGACGTGGAAGCCGGTGCCGAAGATGATCGCGTCGACCTCGGTCTCCGTACCGTCGGCCGCGACGACCGTGGAGCCGCGCACCTCGGTGAGTCCGGAGGCGACCACATCCACATTGGGCTGGGCGAGCGCCGGGTAGTAGGCGCTGGAGAGCAGGATGCGCTTGCAGCCGATGCGGTACGAGGGGGTCAGCTTGGCCCGCAGGGCGGGGTCCTTGATGGACCGGGCGATGTTGGACTTGGCTATCTTCTCCACCAGGCCCAGCTGGTCCGGGTGCTTGGTGAAGGCGCTGACCTGCAACTCCCGTATGCCCCACAGCAGTCCGCGGCGGGCGGTGCCGGTGACGGGGATCGTGCGGTGCAGCCAGCGTTCGGCGCCGCTTATGGTCCGGTCCATGCGCGGCATGACCCAGGGCGGGGTGCGCTGGAAGAGGGTCACCCGGCCGGCCTTCGGCTGGATCGCCGGGACTATCTGTATGGCGGAGGCGCCGGTGCCGATCATCGCGACCCGCTTGCCGGTCAGGTCGTAGTCGTGGTCCCACTGCGCGGAGTGGAAGACCTTGCCGGGGAATTCGGCGAGCCCGGGGATGTCCGGCATCTTGGGGTCGGAGAGCGGCCCGGTCGCGGAGACGACGGTATCGGCGACGATCGTGGTCCCGTTGGCGGACTCGATCACCCAGTGCAGCTCGTCGTTGTCCCAGCGCATCATGGTCACTTCATGGTTGAGCCGGAGATGCGGGCGGAGCCCGAAGGTGTCGGCGACATGCTCCAGATACGCCCGGATGTGCCGCTGTCCGGAGAAGGTGCGCGGCCAGTCGGGGTTGGGTGCGAACGAGAACGAGTAGAGGTGGGACGGCACATCGCAGGCACAGCCCGGATAGCTGTTGTCGCGCCAGGTGCCTCCGACGGAACCGGCCCGTTCCAGGACGACGAAATCCGTGATGCCCTCACGGCGCAGCCGGACCGCGGCCCCGAGGCCCCCGAATCCGGATCCGATCACCGCCACGCGTACATGCTCGTGCTGGGCCATGGTGCCGCCTCCCGCATTACGTCACACGACTCCGCCAGCAATCACTGGCACTGTTGGGAGAGTAGAGCAGCCCCGTACTGATGGGTAGGGGGCGAACCAAGGAAAGTTACCGGCGGTACAACATAGGGTGCCCCTGTGGCCGAAGGACTT
Source organism: Streptomyces sp. NBC_01237 (assembly GCF_035917275.1). Lineage (NCBI taxonomy): Bacteria > Bacillati > Actinomycetota > Actinomycetes > Kitasatosporales > Streptomycetaceae > Streptomyces > Streptomyces sp. NBC_01237. The sequence goes on from NZ_CP108508.1 coordinate 3,640,570, forward strand.
GAGCACCGTGAATACCGCATGGAGGAGCTGGCCAAGGAGGCCGGCATCACCGTGCGGACCCTGCGTTTCTACCGGGAACGCGGCCTGATCCCGCCACCCCGCCGAGAAGGCCGTATCGCCTGGTACGACGACCACCATCTGGCCCGGCTGCGCACCATCACGGGTCTGCTGGAGCGAGGCCACACCCTCAACGGTATCGCCGATCTCGCGGCCACCTTCGAGAGCGGACGCGATGTGGCCGAAGTGCTGGGCCTGGGCGAACCGACCGAGGAGACCCCGGTCCGGCTCACTCCGGAACAGCTCGCCGACTACTTCGAGGGCGAGGTCACCCCGGAGAACCTCGCGACCGCCCTCGACCTGGGCTATCTCGCCACCGACGGGGACGAGATCGTCCACATCAGCCGGCGTCTGCTGGAAGTGTCGGCGGAATTGGTACGGGAAGGGGTGCCGCTCTCCACGGTGCTCTCCTCGGGCCGCCGCGTCCGCGAGCACGCGGACGCTCTCGCCGAAATCTTCGTCCGGGTACTGCATGCCCACACAGCGGAGACCGAACCGGCCCAACTCCGCCCGCTGGCACGCGCGGTGGTGGACGCGGAACTGTCCATGGCCCTGGACCGCCGGCTGCGCCGCGAGGACGGCACCCAGCCCCCGAGGGCGGCGACGGAGGACGGACCGGCCGGGTCCGGATCTCCGGGGCGCTGAGAGGCGACCCTTGGTTGACCCGCTGTCGCCTCGCCTTGCACGATGAGCCATCCATCACCGGCGCCCCCGGGCCGCCCGCCCCCGCACACCCTCGCGGGGGCTGCCCGTACCGGCCGTCGTGCGCGCCGTACGTTCACCCACGGGGGATGCGTGACCACACCTTCTTCGCACACGCGCCGCACCGGCACCGCTCCCTTCTGGTCCCTGCTGGACGAGTCCGCCCGGACCGAGTTGTCCCGGGTGGGCCGGATCGGCACGTTCGCCGCCCGCGCCCAACTGCTCCGGCAGAACGAGATCAGTGACCATCTGCTCGTGGTCCGGAGCGGCTGCGTCAAGGTCTCCGCCCACTCGGCCGACGGCTATCTCGCCGTTCTCGCCCTGCGCGACCCCGGCGATCTGCTCGGCGAGCAGGCGGGTCTCGACGGCGGCCCCCGGTCGGCCACGCTGACCGCGCTGACCCGGGTGGAGGTCCTGGTCGTGTCGGCCCGCGCGTTCAACGCCGCCGCCGACGCCCTGCCCGCCATCACCGGTGCCCGGCAGCAGGTCCTTTCGGCCCGGCTGCGGGAGGCCGACCGGCACCGGGCCGCGGCGGGCTCCGAAGCCGTCCAGGCCAGACTCGCCCAACTGCTGCTGGATCTCGCCGGGACCTACGGACGCCGTACGGATTCGGGGTCCGTACAGATCGCTCTCCCCCTCTCCCAGGACGACCTGGCCGGACTCGTGCTGAGCTCCCGCCGGACCGTCAGCCGTGTCTTCGAGCAGTGGCGCGCCGCGGGATGGGTGAGCACCGGCCGCAACCGGCTGGTGATCGACGACCCGGACGCCCTGAAGCGGCAGAGCGGCCACCCGTAGCGGCCGGGCGGCACGCGTCGCAGCGCCCCGGCGGCACGCGTCGTCCCGGCCCGGCGTCACACCTGGTCCCAGGCCAGGGTCCGCAGTCCGTACTCCTCCGCCACCGGGTTCCAGCCCGCGACGAAGTCCTTCTTCGCCCGTGTCGCACGCGCGTTGTGCTCCCCCGCCTCGTCCCACGCCGCCGAGGAGGTGACCTGCTCCGCCGTGCAGTCGCCGCCCAGACCCGACGTGAGTCCGGAGTACGAGCGGTCGGCGGCGGCCGATGCCTCCCAGCCGCTGCGCAGGTCCTCGGTGACCTGCGCGGGAAGTTCGTCCACGGACAGCTCGCCCAGTTCCCGCACGAGCCGGTCCCGCTCCTCGGCCGCCTCGTCGAACACCCGGACCACCGCTTCCCGTTCACCGGAGCCGGGGCATTTCATGAGCTTGCCGACGGCGCTCGCCACACCTCCCCGGTTCCCGTCGTTCTCACGGACGAGGGCGTCCAGCGCCGTGGCCTGCTCCTCCCGGGACCCGGCCCCGGAGTCGGTTCCCGAGCCGGAGCCGGAGCCGGAGCCCGAGTCCGGCGACGACGACCCGAGCTCGCCCGCCCCCGCGGAGGATTCGGCGACCGTTCCTCCCCCGGCACCGCCCGAGCCGTCCGCGAACGGGCCCACGTCCAGGGCCCAGGCGCCGAAGACCGCCACCGCGGCCAGTGCGAACGCCCACTGCCGGAAACGCCCCTTGGGGGTCTGCGGGGAAAGCGGCGGCTGATGGGGCGGCTGATGGGGCGGGGCCCCGGACGGCACGGGTCCCGGCGGCGCGGTGGTGGCAGCCTGCGGCACCGCCCCCTGTGTCAGGACGGCCGGCACCGTCTCGACCGCGGAGGCCAGCGGCACGAGCCACTGCGCCATGGTGGGCCGCGCGGCGGGATTCTCGGAGAGGCCCCGCTCCGCGAGGTCGGCGACGGCATCGTCCGCCGACCGCAGCACCGACACGTCCACACCGTCCTGCGAGCCCGAGAACAGCCGCACGGCGAGCAGCGCGAACTTGTAGACGACGCCTTCGGACGTCTCGGTCCCCTCCCCCGCGGGCAGGCTCCACCCTGCCGTCTGCGTCGGCGGTAGGGCCCCTCGGTTGCCGAGCACCATGGAGTCGCAGTCGATCAGGAAGCAGTCCGGCGTCTCCCGGAGGGAGAAGAGCACGTTCTTGGGGGAGAGGTCCCGCAGGACGACATCCATGTCGTCCAGCCGGTCGAGCGTCCGGGCGAAGTCCAGCAGCAGCTGGAACCGCTGGCGCGGACTGATCGCGACACCGATCCGCTGAAGGTACCTGTCGGGGTTGAGCAGGAACTCGAAACCCGCGGCCTTCGCGTCCGCCCCCGTTCCCGGCCGGATGAAGAACCGCTCCGGGATCTCGCGCATCAGATATCCGCAGACACCCTCGGCGTCGCTGACCAGCATCGCGGGCCACGAGGTGTGCTCGCTGAGCCATTCCGCCGTCGCTTCCGGCTGCCGGGGGAGGTAGTCCACCATGGCCCGCAGCACGTCGGCCCGCAGCCGGGAACGGCTTCCCGGCTTGTACTCCTTGTAGGCGATGGGCCACTTCTTGTTGATGACGAGATTGCTGACGGCCCAGACCGTGCCCTCGCCGCCCGACCCCAGCTCGCGATTCCTGACCAGCCGGTCCACGGACACTTCGGTCTGCTGAATCCGGGAATCGCTCACGGCCTCGGCTCCTGAAGCCGGTGGCGCGGCCACACGGCCAGCAGGGTCCGGTCGTCGTCGAAGGTCTCGCGCGAGAAGTCCAGCAGATGGGCGAGTGTGCGCGGCTCCCGGGGCGGCCTCGACAGCTGCTCCGCCAGCATCCGGCCGATCTGGCCCGTACCGTCGCCGAGCGGGTCGCCGAAACCGTCCGTACCGACGAGCAGCGTCGCGTCCGGCGGCAGCACATGCCGGTGCACGGCAGGACCGGCCGGAACACGGGGCAGCGCCACGACGGACGAGGTGACGATGTCCTCGTCCTCGCCGCCCTTCGGGACGAGCAGCGGTGTGTACCGGCCGTGCCGGAGCCGCCACGCCGCGGTGTCCCCGATCTGCACCATGCCGACCTTGAGCTGCCCGTCGGGCAGCGCCTCGACGGTGCCCGCCACCAGCGTCGTCGCCAACTGCCTCTGGGTCTCGTGACGTTGGGCGTCCGTCGGGTCGGCGCCCCCGCTGGTGCGCAGGAACAGCTGCCAGGCGGCGGCGCTCAGCACCCGCTCCCAGTCCGGTTCGGTCCCGCCCTTGTCCAGCTCGGTCAGCAGATAGCGCACGGCGGCCCGGCTGGCGAGCGCCGCGCCGACGTGGGAGAGCGGCGCGCTGGAGACCCCGTCCGCCACCGCGAACACCACGGTCCCGGACGGCAGATGCACGGCGATGGCGAGGTCGTCCTGCCGCGGCCTCCCGTCGAAACGGTGCGCGTCCCCGCGTACGGAGGCGAGCCGCACCGTGATCCGCGGGGTCGACCAGCCGTCGTACACCGTGTCCGGGCGGTAGGGATCGACGGGCGGCGGCTTCGGCTCGAATACGGGAGCGGCGCGGCCGACGACGATCCGGTCCCACCGGCCGGGCAGCGGCGGACCGGGCCGACCGGGCTGCGCGGGCGGCTCGGGCCGCACGGGCTGCTCCCCGCCGGCGTACGAAGGCGGCTGCCGTACGTACGGCTGCCGTTGCGGGACGTACACCGGCTCCCCGTAGCGCCGCGTGCCTGCCCGGGGGTACTCCGGGGCATCGCGGGAGCCAGCCGCGTCCGGGCCGCCGTCCGGCTCCGTCCCGCCGGGACGCCGTTCACCGGGCCCGGGTGCGTCCGGCCCCGGCCCACCGGGCCCCTGTGCGTCCGGCCACCGCGCCTCCGGCACTCCCGCGCCGTCGTCCGGCAGCCGCTCGTCCTTCCTCCGCCCGAACCGCATGCTCACACCTCGTCGATCGCGAGCCGGAAGCCTTCGGGCCTCTCCACCACCAGTTCGGCACTGCCCGCCGCCATCGCGTTGCCCGACTCGACCACACTCTTGGTCAGGGCGGTGAAGAACTTCGCGATGGCCGGGCCGAGTTGCGCACCCGGCATGGAGACGAAGGCGAACTGCGCCTGGGTGGCGACGCCGAGAATGGTCTCCGCCTGCGCCTGACCGATGCCGCACGCGATGATGTTGGGCGCCGCCGCGGTCACCGTCCGGTCGACGAGCTTGCGGTGCGTCGCCTGCCAGTCCTCACCGTGGTTGGGCTGACCGTCGCTGAGGAAGAACACCGCGGGCCTGTGCACCCGGTAGCCCTGGCTCTTGAGCGTGCGCACGTCCTGCGGGATGCGCGACAGGAGCGCCGCGAACGCCGCCTCGTAACTCGTACCGCCGTTCGCCACGAGCCGGGGCAGTTCGTTCTCGGACCTCAGATCGGCCAGTATCAGCCGCTCGGTGACGCTGTTGGAGAAGCCCAGCACGGAGAACCGCACCTTGGCCGCCGCCATCGGTTCACCGATCAGCGACTGGTGCAGCGAGGCCATTCCCGCATTGAGGTCACCCACGTACGGGTTCATCGATCCCGACTCGTCCGCCAGCACGTACACCGGCAGCAACTGCCCCCGTGTCTCAGCCATGAGCGTGTTCCCTTCTTCGTCCTGCTACGAGAGAGCCGTGCCGGGGGTCAGCCCCTCCGGGCACGACAGCTGAAGTTCCATCGCGCCCGCCAGCGCACTGCGTCCGATGCTCAGCACGGTGTTCTGCAGGAGTACGGAGAACTGCACCGACGACCTGACGAGATCCGAGTCCGGCACCGCCACCACACCCAGTTCGGGGCGGCTCGCGAGACGCCCGACCAGGGAGGGTTCGGCAGCCGCACCGATCCCGCAGACGATGAGGTGGGGGTGGTAGTGGTGCCGCATCAGCTCGGCGTGGACGGCCGGCCACTCGCCGCCGTCCTCGGGCGGCCGGGTCGTCAGGAAGAAGACGACCGGCCGGTACACCCGCTCCACCTGTTCCTTGAGCCGCTCGGTCTCCATCGGCAGCAGCTCCAGGAGGCGCTGGAACACCGGCCGGTACCGGCACTCCGTGCCCGCCCGCAGATCCGGTACGCCGGTCCCCCAGGTCATCTCCACCAGCGGCACCAGCACCTCGGCGCGCTCCGCGTACGTGAGCACCGAGAGCCGGATCGCGGAGGCCACATCGGGGCTGTTGCCCAGAACGGTCTGGAGCGACCTCAAGGCGTTCCCCAGGTCGATCCGGCAGGCCTCCGTACCCGGGGAGACATCCAGCACGACGTAGACCGGCACCAGACCGGTGGCCGACGGACCGCCCCGGCCCCGCGCCCGGCTCCCGGCCGGGCCGCTGCCGCCCCAGCGGGTGGGAGCGGGCGCCGTGGGCCGCGGCGGGTCCGTCACCGTCCCCGCCCCGCCGGACCGATCGCCCCCCGCCGCGTCGGGCCGCGCACCCCCCGCCGCTCCCCCCGGCCCCGGCAGCTGCCGCGGCGTCGGCATCGGCACCAGGCCCCCACTGGAGCCGCTCTCCAGCGCACCGTGCCGGAGCCACGGCAGGTCGACCTCGGTGACCACGCCCTTCTCGATCAGGTACTTGACCAGCTCGACATGGCGTTCCTCCCGGATGTCCCCGCGGGCGACCTTCGCCTCCTCCATCCGCAGCAGCAGGTTCATGGCCTGCTCGGTCTCGGCCGGGTGCTTGGCCAGGTGTTCCAGGACCAGACCCCGGAAATCCATCCGCACCTCGGCGAGCGCCGCGCGCTCCCGCTGTTCGCGGGCTCTGCGCGCCTCTTCCGCGATGTCCGTGAGCCGCTCCTCGCTGAGGGCCCGGTCCTCGGCCGAGCGATGGACCTCGTGGCCCAGCAGTTGGTCGCGCTGGGCCTCGCGGACCTTCTGGACGAAACCGCGGGCCGCCGCGTCCGGCTCCAGCAGGACCGTGCAGTGGTAGATCGTGATCCCCTCGGCCAACGCCATCTCCGCGGCGAACGCCCGGTTCATGTAGTCCTGCGCCTCCACCGCACGGTCGATGGCGAACTGCGCCGCGTATCCCCGCATCCGGGTGGTCAGATAGCCATAGACCACGGCGAGGGCGTCCGCGACGTTGCCCTGGACCAGTCGCACGGGGTCATGGACACGGAACCCCACATCGAACGTCGCCTCGAATCGATGACCGCCGTCGCTACAGGTCAGCGGGGTGTTGGAGAGCCGGCCGGTGCGCCGGTGATCGCTCAGGTCGACCACGTAACACATCCGGTTCGCGTGCAGGATGCGCTGCGTCGCCGTGCGGTCCCGCCTCGTCTCCATCTCCCACGGGCCGTGTTCGACGGGGTAGACGACCGCGAAGCTGGGCGGCAGACCGGACAGTTTCCCCACGCGCCTGCGCTCGGTCGGCTTCCGGTCGTTGAGGATGAGGGAAAGCGTCATGTCACACGTTCTCCAGGTCGAGTTGGGCGTGCATGGCCGCGGCCACGACGGGCAGCGGGGCCAGCTCCCGGGGGTCGGTCCAGTTGACGGCGAACCGGCGCAGGGTCCGGCCGGACCGCTCGTCCCGGTAGGCGATCGCACCGATCATCAGCAGCAGCACCGAGCGCAGCTCGGCGTCCTTCTCGGCCAGCGTCGCCCAGCCCCGGAGCACGGACTCGGCCTGGTCGCGGAGGAAGAGGTGGTTGAGCGCGTCGCGCCACAGACCGACGAACGCGTCGCGGATCTCCTCCCGTTCATCGGCCCAGACCAGCAGGGTCGGCCAGGCCGGCTCGTCGGCACCGGTCCGCCGCTCCTCCCCGTCCACGACCAGCTGGGAACAGATGATGAGGAAGGCCAGCAGGGTGGAGGGCCTTGCCAGGTGCTTCTCGGCACCGTCCCGCAGCACCTGGAGGGTCTTCACGGCCCGCCGGTCGTCGTCGGCGAGCAGGTCCGTGAAGCTCCGTCCGACAGCCACCGCCACGGTCCAGTGGTCCACCACCGCGAGCCGCGCGAGCTGCTCCTCCGGGTCCTCCCCGACCGCCCCCGTCCCGTGCACCCGTGCCGCGGTCGCCTGCCCCATCGGCTCGTCGCGATCGGCGAGCCAGCTCTCGACGAGGGCGGCCGCCCGCTTCTTGACCCAGGCGTCGCCGCAGCCGACGGACAGGGCGTAGGCGACGGCGTCGCGCAGATTGTCGTCCTCGCTGTACGCCCACGCGTAGAGGAGGTGGTCGCAGACGTAGGTGTACGACTCGGTCAGGATGACCCCCAGCGCGACCGCGGCGGTGACGCGCACCTGCTCGGACCGGTCCGAGACGAGAGCGGTGATCCAGTCGAGCAGTTCCTGCTGGATCCCGTACTGGTTCCAGGCGTGCCGGATGATGAGCGCGGGGTAGCTGGGGTCCTTGTACTCCAGCGCGTCACCGGGCTCGCCGTCCCTCAGGACCGTGCGGCCCGCCCGCCGCACCTTGCTGACCGTGTGCGCGCGCAGGCGCGCCAGCCGTCTCCGGCGCGGCTGTGCGAAGGGGTCCCGGAGGTGCGGGAACCGTCCGTCGGCGCCGGGCGCGCGGAGGTAGGGGCCCTCGTCCTCCAGCAGGCGCTCCAGCGCGCGTGCCGCCTGGGCGACGTTCTCCTGCGGGAGACCGTTGAGTACGGCCAGGGCGAGGGCGAAGCAGCGGGCCGGCCGGTCCGGCAGGCCCTCGGCCCAGATCTCGAAGTCCTCCTCGGCCAGACGGGTGCAACGCGCCTTGGTCCGGGCCTCGTCGAGCCGCGCGGACTCGTAGTCGTACTCCTCGTAGATCACGAGGGCCACACTGGCGGCCGTACGGCACGAGGGCTCCCCGGCCAGCAGATCGGCCAGGAAGTCGGAGAAGTCCGTCTGCCTCAGCAGGGCGTCGGCGGTGCGCCCGCCCAGCCGCCACCGGATGTGGGAGCGCGCGATGGCGCGCCGGTCCGGGGCCTCTCCCAGGTCCAGCACTCCGGACAGCAGCGCACTGTCCGCGACCTCGGTGCTCGCCACGGTCAGCACCATCCAGGCACGCGCCTCGGAGAGGGCGCCCTGGACCTTCTCGTAGACCTCACCGCTGAGGTTGCCGATGTCGGCGGGATGGTCGAGCAGGAAGCCCGCGCCCGGTTCGATCCCGCGTCCGCCGTTCTCCAGCCAGTCGGCCAGGGAAGCGAAGGCGATGCCGCTGTCGAGGTGGTGGATGGGCCCGTCGCACCTGCCCTGGAGCAGGCGTACCGCCAGGGCGCTCTTGCCGTGGCCGGGCGGGCCCCGCAGGATGATGATCTTCTGCCGCTGGAGGGCTTCGCGGGCCTCCGCGAACTCGGCGGGCTCGTGGTAGGCGTGCCGCACCCGTTCGTCGACGAGCGGCGACAGGAGGCGCGGCGCCATGCGGCCACCGTCGACGAGCACGTACTTGTTCCCGACGACCACGTCGCCCTGGACGTTCGCGAAGGCGTTCTGGAGGTGGCCGTGGCGGGTGGACCCCTGGCCCAGCTGCCCGGTGGCCCGGGATGCCTCGGGCCCGGCGCCCGCGGGTGTCGCGTCGGCGGGTCCGGACGTGTCGGGCGCGCCGTCGCCCTGGGGCGCGCCCTGACCGGCGGCGTTGTCACCGCCCGCTGCGGGTCCCGGGCCGGGCGCCTGCCCCCTCCCGCCGCCGGGCCGGCCCGGACCCGGTCCGTGGCCGCCCTGCCCTCCGCCCTGGCCCGGTCCGGGCGGTGCGCCCATTCCGGCCGCACCGCCCGGCGGGCCCCCCGTACCGCCGGCCGGTCCGCTCCCCGCAGCGGCACCGGCGGCGGCCGCTCCCCCGCTCGGCGTCGTCATCGCCGCTCGGGGGACGTTGTCCCGTACGTGACGGTCTTGTTGCCCGTGAACTGATCACCGTGGACCACCCCGGCGACGACGGACACGGTCGGTGCCGGGGCTCCGGCGTCCACCGCCCGCGGTACGGGCGGACGGTGCTCGGGCGGGAGGCCCGCCGTCGCCCGACGCTCCGGCCCCGCCGCCGGACGCGCCGACAGCCCGGGGGGCGCGGGCAGCCCCGGCACGGTCACCCAGCTCTCGATCGTCCGGCCGTGCTTGTCCGCGAACGGCATCGGCAGATACGCCGCCGGATCGATCCCGCGGTGGGCGTGTCTGACGAGCCCGCGGTAGATCTCGTCGGAGACGACGAAGACCATCCGGGCCGAGGCGGCGGCGGTCAGCACCTCGCGCAGCGGACCGGCGTCCACCAGGCGGCAGGCGGTGTTGACCGCGTCGCCCGACCAGCCCTGCGGGTCCTCGGTGACCAGCCCCTGGTGCAGGGCGAGCCGGCAGCGCAGCGCGTGTTCCTCGCTGAACACCCGTGCGTACTCGGTCAGTTCCTCGTCCAGCTCCCGGACGAACGGCCCGACGAGCCCGGCCGGGGGCACCGCTCCGGAGACGATCATCAGGACACCGTCGCCGCGGTCCTCGAACGAGATGTCCGCCGTCGGCACACCGGATCGCTTCAGCGCGGTTTCGAGCGCCTGGTACATCGCGCCCCGCAACGACCGCTGAACCGGGTCGGAGCGCGTACTGAAGCTCTCGATATCGAGAACCATGATCCAGCAATGTGTGGCGTCACCCGGCATGGGCGTACCTCCCGAAGCAGCCTCGGATCAGCTGCCTCAGTAGTACGACACGAACCCGCACGCGGTCTACGACAGGTGACGCACAGCCGGATATGGCCTGAACTCACCTACCGATCACGGGAGTTCACCACGCCGGGAAACACCGCGAATCCACCGGGAACACCCCGCGCCTCACCTTTCGTACACGACGGCCACCGGCGCGTGGTCACTCCACCGCTCCTCGTGCGTGGCGGCCCGCTCGACCCATGCCTTCACCGCGCGAGCGGCGAGCCCCGGGGTGGCCAGCTGGTAGTCGATGCGCCACCCGGCGTCGTTGTCGAAGGCCCGCCCGCGGTAGGACCACCAGCTGTACGGCCCCTCGACGTCGGGGTGGAGTGCCCGCACCACGTCCACATAGGCGGCCTCGTCGATGACCCGCGTCAGCCACTCCCGCTCCTCGGGGAGGAAGCCGGAGTTCTTCTTGTTGGACTTCCAGTTCTTGAGGTCCGCCTCCCGGTGGGCGATGTTCCAGTCGCCGCAGACCACCACCTCCCGCCCGTCGGCGGCGGCCCGCTCCTTGAGCCCCCGCACGTAGGGCAGGAAGGCGGTCATGAAGCGCTCCTTCTCGTCCTGCCGCTCGGTGCCGACCTCGCCGGAGGGCAGATAGAGGCTGGCGACCGTGATGCCGGGCAGGTCGATCTCGGCGTACCGCCCGCTCGTGTCGAACTCCTCGCCCCCGGCGGCCCCGAAGCCGCCGAAGCCGATCTGCACCCGCTCCGGCGCCTGCCGCGTGTAGAGGGAGACCCCTGCCCGCCCCTTGGCGGCGGCGGGAGCGTGCACGGTGTGCCAGCCCTCCGGTTCGCGCACCTCCGCGGGCAGCTGCTGCGGTTCGGCCCGGACCTCCTGGAGGCAGATCACATCGGCGTCGGTCGTCGCGAGCCACTCGACGAAGCCCTTCTTGGCGGCGGCCCGGAGTCCATTGACATTTACGGTGGTCACATTGAGCATTCAGGCACCATATCGACATCAAAGTGCCGCATACATGTACCATACCTCGCATGAATATCCAGCAGCGGCCTTTCGATCACCCCGACGCCGTCAAACTCAACGGCCAGGTGCAGCTCGAATACACCGCGCTCTACGGGGACGCCGAGGGCGATGCCACACCGCTCGACGCCACCATGTTCGATCCGCCGAACGGCCTGTACCTCCTCGCCTACGACACCATGGACCGCCCCGTGGCCACCGGCGGCTGGCGCCCCCAGGAACGGAACGCGGAGGGCTACTCCGACGGCGACGCCGAGATCAAGCGGATGTACGTCATACGCGAAGCGCGCGGCCACGGGCTGGCCCGCCGTATCCTCGCCGCGCTGGAGGCCGACGCGCGGGCGGCGGGCCGCACGCGGATGGTCCTGGAGACCGGCGACCGGCAGCCCGAGGCGATAGCCCTCTACACCTCCAGCGGCTACCTGCCGTGCGCGAAATTCGGCCACTACCGCACGTACGAGAGCAGCAGGTGCTTCGCCAAGCCGCTCCAGGAGTCCTGACGACCGCGGCCACCGCGGCCGCGGCCGGGCCACTCACAGCCGCGCGAGGAACTCCAGCAGCGCGGCGTTGAACTCCTCGGGCCGCTCCAGGTTGGGCATGTGCCCGGCCCCTCCGACGACGACGAGCTCGGAGTGCGGAACCAGCCGGTGCATGGCCTCCGCGTCCGGGACCGGCGTGTAGGTGTCGTCCGCGCCGACGACGATCAGGACGGGCACCCGGGCCCCGGCCAGCGACTCGCGGTGGTCGGGCCGCTCCGCCCGGCCCCGCAGCGCGGCCGCGGCCCCCTCCGGGGCGGTCGCCCGCATCATGCCGAGGACCTGCGCGGCGACGTCGGGCAGCCCGGTCACGTTGTACGGGGCGACCATCCTGCCGATGACCTCGGCGGCGTAGCCGTCCATCCCTTCGGCGAGCAGCCGGTCGGCCATCCGGTTGCGGAGGACCCTGCCGTCCTCGGTCTCGGCGACCGGTGAGGTGTCGGCGAGCACCAGCGCGGCCACCCGTGCCCCGTGCAGCCGGTGGAACTCCATGGCGATCTGCCCGCCCATGGACAGCCCGCCGACCACCGCACGGCCGACACCCACGTGGTCGAGCAGCTCGGCGGTGTCGTCGGCGAAGTCGGCCAGGAGGGTACGGCCGGGGACGACCTCGCTGTCGCCGTATCCGCGCAGATCCGCCGCGATCACCCGGTGCCCGGCCCGTACCAGCGCCTCGGCCTGCGGATTCCACATCGTCCGGTTGAACGGGTGCCCGTGCACCAGAACCACCGGCAGGCCGTCGGACGGCCCCCGGTCGTCGTACGCGAGAGAGGTGCCCTGCCCGGTCACGAATTCCATACCGTCCACCTTCCCCACCGCCGCGGTCCCGCACTCCCGGTGATGGCGCCCGTGGTTCAGCGCACGCGTGCGACCCCCACGTAGAACCCGCTGCGCTCCTTCTCCGGCGCGGGCTCCTCCTGATACCACTCGGCGGCGGGCACCAGCCCCGGCGCGACGAGATCCAGTCCCTCGAAGAACGGCTCGACCTCGGCGCGGGTACGCATCCGCAGGGCGATGGCCCCCTTGCGGTACGCCTTCTCGGTCTCCTGCCGCAGCTCCGGGTGCTGGTCGGCGGTGCCGTGCGAGAACACCAGGAAGCTGCCCGGGGCCAGTGCGCCGACGAGCGTACGGGTGAGGCGGTACGGGTCCTCCTCGTCCGGGAGGAAATGCATGAGCGCGATCAGCGACAGGGCGACGGGCCGGTCGAAGTCCAGCAGCTCACGGGCGCGTTCGAGGATCGCCTCGGGCTGCCGGACGTCCGCGTGGAGGTAGTCGGTGGCACCTTCGGGGCTGCTGATCAGCAGGGCCTCGGCATGGCGCAGGACGATGGGGTCGTTGTCGGCGTAGACGATCCGCGCCGAGGGCGTGATGGCCTGGACGATCTGGTGCAGATTCGGCGCGGTGGGAATGCCGGTGCCGATGTCGAGGAACTGGTCGATGCCCCGGTGCGCCAGCCAGCCGGCGGCCCGGTGCATGAAGGCCCGGTTCCGCGCCGCGTTGGCCCGCGCCTCGGCGGGCAGCTTCTCGCCCACTTCCTGGTCCACGGGATAGTTGTCCTTGCCGCCCAGGAGCCAGTCGTAGACGCGCGCCGGGTGCGGCTTGCCGGTGTCGATCCGGGGGTGGGGCAGGTCGGCGGTCACAGGACGCTCCTCCGTGCGGCAATCGCGGGCGGGATGGGCTCGCCCCGGTGCGGGATGCCCCGCGGGCACCGGGAACACGGGTGAGCTGCACCAGCGTAGGCGAGGGCCTGTGGAGCCCGTCCGTGCCCTCGTCCCCCGAAGGGCTCGCGCAGCGGCTCAGACACCGTCGGCCGGGACGGGGATGAGCAGCGCGGTGATGTTGTCATGCCCACCGGCATCGAGAGCGTGCCCGACCAACGCGCGTGCGCCGTGGAGGAGTTGGCCGTCGGGCGGGGACCCGGTACGCCGACCGGAGAGCACGGCCCGCAGCCCTTCGGGGTCGGGCAGACAGCGGGTCAGCCCGTCCGTGCAGAGCAGCAGGCAGCCCGGCTCCCGCGGCCGGTAGCTGCGGATACGGGCCACGGGTGCGTCGGCGTCCGCCCCCAGCCAGGCCGCGAGAGCGTCGTGCTCACCGGTGTCGTCCTCCGTCAGCCGCTTGCCCGGCCCCCGGTCCGGCAGCCAGTAGGCACGGCTGTCGCCGATCCACGCGCTCCAGATGCCCTCGGGTCCGACGATGCCCGCGACGTACGTACACGCCGGTGCGGCATCCACCGACGCCGCGAGGGCCGCGACCGCGCGCCCGGCACGGGCGGCGGCCCCACCGAGCGCGACTTCCGGCACCATGCCCGCAGCCAGCCCCTCCACGATCGCGTGCGCGCCGACCTCCGCCGCGACCTGAGCGGCCCGCTCGGACCGGGGAGACATGGACACACCGTCACAGACGACCCCGACCGTCCAGCCGCCCGCCCTGGTCAGCGCCATGGCATCGGCGTTGATCTCGCGCCGCTTGCCCCGGTCGCTCACCCCTGCCGCGCCGTCGTCCGCCGTGAGCTCCAGATGGGAGCGGAAGGCGGGCTGAACCGCACCGCAATGCCAGCAGCGCCCGTCAGGGGCGACCGTTCCACCACACACGACACAGTCCGGAATCCGGGTCATCGCCCGGATCATGCCAGAGCCGGCCCGCGCCCCGGGCCCCGGACCGCCCGCCCACGGTCAGGAGGCGCCGTCGAGCACGAGCACGATGTGCTCGCGCTCACCGTCGCGTACCGTCTCGACGCGCCGGAAGCCGCATTTCTCCAACAGCCGGACCGAGCCGGTGTTCCCGGCGACGGGGTCCGCGAAGAGCGGGCGGTTCGGCTCCCGTTCCAGGAACCGGGTCAGCGCTTCGGTTCCGATGCCCCGGCCCCAGTAGCGGGCACCGAGCCAGTATCCGGTGAAGCGCCGGTGCTCGTCCCACCAGGCCACGATGTTCCCGGCGGGCTCGCCGTCCACGGTGACGGTCTGCACGAGAACGGTGGGATCCCCGAGCACCTTCGTGACCCAGTGGGTCATGAACGCCTCCCGCTCGCGGGGAGCGAACGCCGACCGGCGCACGGCCTCCGCCTCGTGCTCGTACGCGAGGAACACTTCCAGGTCGGCTTCCTCGACATCCCTGAGCCGCACGTCGTTTCTCATACGCGCGAGTCTGGCACCCGGCACTGACAGTCCGGGATCAGCGGGAGCCGCAGAAGGCGGCTTCGAGGAACCCGCCGATCGCCTTCTTCTGCGCCGCCTGCTCCTTCGTGTCGCCGCGCGGGGTGTAGGACAGGGCGACCTGCCGGTCGGCCGTGCCCCAGAGGTGGGTGCCGTAGCCGAGGACCGCGCCGGAGTGCCCGGTCACCGAGGTGCAGGACAGGCGGGTGCGGGCCAGGCCCATGCCGTACTCCAGCCGGTCGGAGTCCGGATCGGTACGGAGCATCGTGGTCATCTCGCGCTGCTGCTCCGGCCGCAGCAGTTTCCCGCGCAGCAGGGCCTTCTCGAAGCGGACCAGGTCGTCGGTGGTGGAGATCATCTCGCCGCCGGAGCCCGCCCACGAGGCGTTGTGACGGGTGACGTCGATATCGGTCTTGACGACGTCCGGGGTGCCGACGCCGTCGACGGTGGTCCAGTACCCGTGGGCGTGCGGGCCGGGGATCGTCGCGGAGGAGCCGGGCAGGCTGGTCCTCGTCATCCCGAGCGGGCGCAGGATCCGCCGCCGGATCTCCTGTGCGTAGGAGTGTCCGGTGACCTCTTCGATGATCAGCCCGAGGATGCTGAAGTTGGTGTTGGAGTACGCCCATTGCGCACCCGGTTCGAAGTGGGGCGGGTGGGCGACGGATTTGGTCACCAGCTCGCGCTGGGTGAACGTGCGGTTCAGCCCGCCCTGCGCGATCCAGTTCCGGAAGCCGTCCGGGTCGTCGGGGGCGGGAAAGATCTCGGTGGACTCGTTGATGACGTCGAACAGCCCGGTGCGATGGTTGAGCAGCTGACGGACAGTGATGTTCTGCCCGCCGGGGACCAGT
Organism: Streptomyces sp. NBC_01237; assembly: GCF_035917275.1. NCBI lineage: Bacteria > Bacillati > Actinomycetota > Actinomycetes > Kitasatosporales > Streptomycetaceae > Streptomyces > Streptomyces sp. NBC_01237. Next base: position 3,656,242 of record NZ_CP108508.1, read on the forward strand.
CCCGGCAGATGACTCTCCACGGAGTCCTCCAGCCCGAGCCGGTCCTCGCCGACCAGTTGGAGGGTGGTGGCGGCGACGAACATCTTGGTGACGCTGCCTATGCGGAACCGGCCGTCACCCCGCACGGGCGCCTCCCTCACCAGATCGGACACCCCCGTGGTCCCCCGCCACACCCCGCTGCGGTCACGGACCTCGGCGATGGCGGACACCGCGTTGGCGCCGGTCAGCGCCTCCAGGGCGAGTTGCCGGGCATCCGCACCGTGCCGCGAGGCAGAAGCGGAAGCGGCAGGAGCGGAAGCGGCGGAAGCGGTCGGCGCGGCTAACGCCAGACAGAGTGCTGCGACGACGGCGCAGGTCGAACGACGTGACACGGATCTTCCCCTCGGTCGGACAAACGCGTGCTTGCCGGAGCCACCTTTTCAACACCCGCGCCGCGGGGCATCGGCCCGGATGAGGACTTCCGCGTCGGACAACCGCAGTACCCGGACCACGGAGCAAGCCACTTGAGAGGTACGCCGGCTCCGGAACCACCGAGCCGGATCCGGTCTCGGAACCCAGGGCTCCCGGAACGACGAAATCCCGCCCGATCTGAACGATCGGACGGGATTTCGTCACCATTCCCGAGTTACCTCAAGAACAGCTGTGCAATGTGGACCTGTGGGGATTTGAACCCCAGACCCCCTCGATGCGAACGAGGTGCGCTACCAGACTGCGCCACAGGCCCTTGCAACGAGTGAAACTTTAGCACCCCCACAGGGGTGCTCGGAAATCCGGTCCCCGCTGGTCAGCCGAGTCGGGGTTCGAGGCGTCTCACTCGTTGGCGGCACGGGGCCGGTCCTCGTCGTCGTACTGGTCGAAGAGCGGCGTCCTGCCGCGGTCGCGGGTGCGGCGGGACTGGTTCGTACGCTGGCGGGGCGCCGGGTCCACCGGGGGAACGGTGGGGTGCGAAGTGCCCGTCTGGCTGGGCTCGGCCGTGCTGGAGCGGGCCGCGCTCCATGTCTCCGGGTCGCCGACCTCCACGCCGCCCGTGGCGCGCGGAGCCACCGGGGCGGTGACGTAGGTGGGGAGCGGGACCGGGACGGGCTCCCAGCTGTCGCCCTGGACCCGCCCGCGTTCGCGCTGCTGGTCCACCCACTCCGCGTGGTCCGTCTGCTCGACGAGGGCGCGGCGTCCGGCCTCCTGCGGGGAGACCGTGGGTGCGGGTTCCGGCTGGGCGCGGTGCGCTTCGGGTTCCTCGTCGGGCTCGGCGGGGGCCGGCGCCGAGGGCTGATGCCTGCGCGGGCGGTTCTCCCGCAGCCGCTGCGCCGCGACCTCGGCCCGGCGGCGGTCCATGGTGAACGCGAACCGGCGCCGCTCCTGGGAGCGCAGATGCACGATGTACGTGCTCAGCAGCACGGCGGGCACGGCGGGCGCCCACAGGAAGCGGAGACCGCCGACCGCCGCGACGACCGCGCCGAGGGTGAAGGCCAGGAACAGGACGACGGTGGTACGTCTGCGGCGGGCCAGGACCTGCGAGCGCTGGGCCCGGCGGGCGCGCTCGGCGTCGGCACCGCTGGTACGCGCGCGCTGCTGGGGCGGGCGCGCCGACTCGGGACGGTCCTTCGCCTGACGCTCCGATACCTGCCGCTCGGACGTCTGGTGGCCGGAAATGTGGTGGTCGGGCGCCTGGCGGTCCGCCGGATGGCCGGGAGAACGATCGGGAGCGTGCGCCGGATCGTGCATCCGGGCTTCGGTATGCGCCGGAGGCGCGGCAAAGGCCCGGACGTCCACGGATTCCATTCGGTCCGTTTCCGCGTCCGGGTCGACGTCGGGCCCCGCCTCCTCGGCGGTGCGCTCCCGCAGCTCCTTGGCGTATCGGCGCTCCATTGCCGCCCGTCCGGACAGCAGCCGGATGGCGGTACTGAAGCGTTCCGTAGGACGGGCTTCGTTGAGCTCGTCCTGCCTGCGGAGCCACATCGGCACCAAGTAGGCGGCCCAGGCCCCGACGATGACTGCGTAGATCAGGCCGCTGCTGCTCACGCTCACACCGTAGAGGGGTTTGCGCGGAGGTATCCGCCAATTGGATCGGTGTGTCGCACGATCCGGCTGATGTCACGGACTTTTTTTGTGATTGTTTAGATCAACGAGTGATGTTTGTGAACTCGTTAGTGGTCACGTCTCGATCAAATTCGAACACTTATTTCATTTCCTCAGGGCCATGAGGTGTTCTCGGCCACGCCTGACGCCAGCGCCGGAGCAGCCCGTCGGGCACCTCCTCGGCCGTCAGGGCGAAGATCAGGTGGTCCCGCCACGCCCCGTCGATGTGGAGATAGCGCGGCCGCAGCCCTTCCGCGCGGAATCCGAGTTTCTCCACGACCCTTCGGCTGGGCCTGTTCTCGGGGCGGATGCACACCTCGATACGGTGCAGACCGACCGTGCGGAAGCAGTGGTCGACGGCGAGGGCGACGGCCGTGGGCATCACACCGCGGCCCGCCACACTCTGGTCGACCCAGTAGCCGACGTGTCCGGAACACATCGAGCCCCAGGTGATCCCCGCCACCGTCAGCTGCCCCACGAGCCGGCCCTCGTACTCGATGGCGAAGGGCAGCATCCGGCCCGCGTTCGCCTCGGAGCGCAGATGACGGACCATCTGGCGATAGGTGGGGCGCTGCGCCATCGGACCACCGGGGGCGGGCGGCGGGACGGTCGCCTCCCAGGGGCGCAGCCATTCGCGGTTACGCCGGTTGACCTCGCGCCACATCCGCTGGTCGCGCAGCTTGATCGGGCGGAGGACGATCTCGCCGTCGGTCAGGATCACCGGCCAGGTCAAAGCGTTCAGCTCGGGCTCCCCGGTCGGGGGTGATCGCCGCCGCGCAGCTGGTCGACGGCGTGCACCAGCAGCCGGCCCAGCACCGCGAGTCCGTCGCGCACCCCGCCGGTGGAACCCGGCAGGTTGACGATCAGGGTGCCGCCGGCGACTCCCGCGACACCGCGGGAGAGGGCCGCGGTGGGGACCTTGTCGCGGCCCTCGGCACGGATCGCCTCGGGAATGCCCGGGACCTCGTGGTCGAGGACGCGGCGGGTGGCCTCGGGGGTCCGGTCGGTGGGCGAGATGCCCGTACCACCGGTCGTGATGATCACGTCGTACCCGGCGGCGGCCCCGGCCCGCAGGGCCTCCTCCACCGGATCGCCGTCGGGCACCACCCGCGGACCGTCGACGGCGAAGCCCAGGCCGGTGAGCGCCTCCGCGATGAGCGGGCCGCCCTTGTCCGCGTAGACACCGGCCGCCGCGCGGTTGGACGCGGTCACCACGAGCGCGGTGTACGGGGTCACCGGTGCGCCGCCGAGCGGGGGCTCCGTGGCACCGGGCGAAGGGGCCGCCCCGGGCGGAGAGGCCGCTCCGGACGAGGGTGTCGGTTCGGGCGGAGGTGTGGCGGACGCCGTCATGCGCCCGCTCCCTCCGGCGCGGAGCGCCGGTAGTCGCCGGACTTGCCGCCCGACTTCGCCTCGACCCGCACGTCGGTGATCACCGCGCTCTTGTCCACCGCCTTGACCATGTCGATCACGGTGAGCGCGGCGACCGAGACGGCGGTCAGTGCCTCCATCTCCACGCCCGTACGGTCCGTGGTCCGCACGGTGGCCAGGATCTCCACCGCGTCGTCGGCGACGCTCAGGTCGACCTTCACACCGGAGACGGCGAGCGGGTGGCAGAGCGGGATCAGGTCCGGGGTGCGCTTGGCTCCCATGATCCCGGCGATCCTGGCCGTCGCGAGGGCGTCGCCCTTGGGGACTCCCTCGCCGCGGAGCAGTTCGATGACGCGCGGCGAGACGAGGACCCGGCCGCTGGCCCGGGCGACGCGCGTGGTGACGTCCTTGTCCGACACATCGACCATGCGGGCCGCGCCCACCTCGTCGATGTGCGTCAGCCTGTTCTGCGTACTCAACTAACTCCGCCTAGCGGTAGGGCGCCGGTGGCCCGCCAGGTCCGCACCGGGGTGCGGGCCGGGGGCCCGGGGGGTGTCCCCCGGGAAGGCACAGCGGCAGACACCGTACCGCCACCGGGCGGCGATCAGCGGAGCAGGATCACCTCGGTATCCGTGCCGGGCGCGGCGGAGGTGACGTCCTCGGGCACCACGATCAGTGCGTCGGCCTGGGCGAGGGCGGCGATCAGATGCGATCCGGAACCGCCGACGGGGGTGACGGTGCCCTCCTCGGCGTCGTACGTACCGCGCAGGAACTGGCGGCGGCCGGCCGGTGAGGAGAGCGCCTTGTCGGCCTTCAGCGTGGCCCGTGCCGTGGGCCGGTGGACATCCTTCAGGCCCATCAGCGCGCGGATCGCGGGCCGTACGAACAGTTCGAAGGAGACATAGCTGGAGACCGGGTTGCCCGGCAGGGCCAGCAGCGGAGTGTGGTCCGGGCCGATCGAGCCGAAGCCCTGCGGCTTGCCCGGCTGCATGGCGAGCTTCCGGAAGTCGATGCCGCTGCCCGGCTCGTCCTCGTCCCCGACGGAGGACAGGGCCTCCTTGACCACGTCGTAGGCGCCGACGCTGACGCCTCCCGTGGTGACCACGATGTCGGCGCGGATCAGCTGGTCCTCGATCGTGGCCCGCAGCGTCTCCGCGTCGTCGGCCACCGCCCCGACCCGGTAGGCGATGGCGCCGGCGTCCCGGGCGGCGGCCGTCAGCGCGAAGCTGTTGGAGTCGTAGATCTGGCCACCGGTCAGCGTCTCGCCCGGCTGCACCAGTTCGCTGCCGGTGGACAGGACGACGACCCGTGGGCGGGGCCGTACGACCACGGTCGCGCAGCCGATCGCGGCGAGCAGCCCGATCTGTGCCGGGCCGACGATCGAACCGGCGCGCAGGGCCAGATCCCCCGGCTGGACATCGCTGCCGCGGGCCCGGACGTGGGCACGGGCCTCGACCGGCCGGTGGACGTGGACCTCGCCGCCGGCGCCCTCGGGCGCGTCGCTGTGGGCGCGCATGGCGGCGGCCGGGCCTTCGCCCGTGCCGCCGTCGGTCCACTCGACCGGGACGACGGCCTCGGCGCCCGCGGGCAGCGGTGCGCCGGTCATGATGCGGGCGGCCTGCCCCGGCCCCACGACCTGATCGCCCGTCAGTCCGGCGCTGCCCGCCGCGACATCGCCGATGACGGTGAGGACGGCGGGGAACTCCTCGCTGGCGCCCTCGACATCGGCCACCCGGACCGCGTAGCCGTCCATCGAGCTGTTGTCGAAGGGCGGCAGGGCGATCTCCACGACGACGTCCTTGACGAGGACACAGCCCTGCGCGTCGGGCAGCTGCAACTCGATGGGTTCGAGCGGCCTCACCGCGCCGAGAATGTCGTCCAGGTGCTCGTCCACCGACCAGATCGTGCTGCTCAAGGTGTTACATCTCCTCGGTGACGTATCTGCGGAGCCAGGTCCGGAAGTCCGGTCCCAGATCTTCACGTTCGCACGCGAGTCTGACAATGGCACGCAGATAGTCGCCGCGGTCACCGGTGTCATACCTGCGGCCCTTGAAGACGACGCCGTGCACGGGCCCGCCGATCTTCTCGTCGGCGGCGAGCAGCTGGAGGGCGTCGGTGAGCTGGATCTCGCCTCCGCGGCCCGGCTCGGTGTGACGCAGTATGTCGAAGATCGCGGGGTCCAGGACATACCGGCCGATGATCGCCAGATTGCTGGGCGCGTCGGCCGGGTCCGGCTTCTCCACCAGGTCGGTGATGCGGACGACGTCGCCGTCGACGGTGGCGTCCGCCGCGGCACAGCCGTACTGATGGATCTGGGCCGGGTCGACCTCCATCAGCGCGATGACGCTGCCGCCCTCACGCTCCTGGATCTCCACCATCCGGGCCAGCAGCGGGTCGCGCGGGTCGATCAGGTCGTCACCGAGCAGCACCGCGAACGGCTGGTCCCCGACGTGCGGCGCCGCACACAGGACGGCGTGCCCCAGACCGCGCGGGTCGCCCTGACGCACGTAGTGCATGGTGGCGAGATCGCTGGACTCCTGGACCTTGGACAGCCGTTCGGCGTCTCCCTTGCGGGTGAGCGCGGACTCCAGCTCGTAGTTGCGGTCGAAGTGGTCCTCAAGGGGACGCTTGTTGCGCCCGGTGATCATCAGCACGTCGGAGAGGCCCGCGCCCACGGCCTCCTCGACGACATACTGGATCGCGGGCTTGTCGACAACCGGCAGCATCTCCTTGGGAGTGGCCTTGGTCGCCGGAAGGAAGCGGGTGCCAAGACCGGCTGCCGGAATAACGGCTTTGCTGATCCTGGGGGACGGCTGATTCATGCGCAGAACGATAACTGGTGCGCATGGGCGGAAGATGATCCTTCGGTTAACTTTGGCCTTAAATATGCCCATACGAGAATCAGGCGAGTCACCCTTGAATACTGACAAGTCCGGAAAGGTGTCCCTTCGGGGCGAACGACTCGCCGCGCGAGCGCTCCTGACCATGGAAGACGTCGCCCGCACCGCCGCGGTTCTCTCCTCCGCCGCACTGCGCCTCCCCGAGCTGGCCGAGGCCCGCACGGTCGCCGCGTATGTCTCCGTAGGACGCGAACCGGGCACCCGCGCGCTGCTGGACGCGCTGCGCACGCGGGGCGTACGGGTGCTGCTTCCGGTGCTCCTGCCGGACAACGATCTGGACTGGGCGCCGTACGAGGGCGCCGAGCGTCTCGTACCGGCCGGGCGCGGGCTGCTGGAGCCGGACGGGGCCCGTCTCGGGCCCGCCGCGGTCCTCGACGCCGACGCCGTCCTGCTGCCCGGTCTCGCGGTGGACGCGCACGGGATGCGGCTGGGCCGGGGCGGCGGGAGCTACGACCGGGTGCTGGCCAGGCTGTCGGCGGCCGGGGCGCACCCGGCACTGGTCGTCCTGCTGTACGACGACGAGGTGGTCGCGCAGGTCCCGCGGGAACCGCACGACCACCCCGTGGACGCCGTGGTGACCCCGGCCGGAACGCGCCGCTTCACCGCCTGAGCGACCCGGCCGGGCCGTCTCGCAGGCGGGCACTCTCACGGCCGGTCCGCCTCACGGAGGCGGTCCGGCCCGCCAGGTTCACGGGCCGGCCGGTGGTGAGCCCGGCGGGGGAGGGACGGCTTCAGCGCCGCTCCCCCGCCCGCTCCCCTACGGCTTGAGCGTCAGCGTGTCGACCGTGGCCTGGCCGACCGCGTTCGTCCCGAAGGACCAGTCGAGCAGTTCGCCGTCGACCCACTTCTCGGTCTGATCGGTGTAGTGCGCGCTGAACGCGTGCCCGGAGGCGCCGGAGAGGTTGATCCAGCGGGACTTGTCCCAGTCCCCCACGTTGACGACCATCCGCATCGACGGCACCCAGATGACCTCGTAGCCGCCCGCCGCGTTCCAGCCGGTGGCGTTGACCGCGGCCTCGCCGCCGCCGAGGTTCCAGGGGCCGCGGTTGAGGGCCCGCTGGAGAAGACCGGGGCCTTCGGTACCGAGGGTCTGGTTCTTCAGCGTCAGCTGGTGCAGCCGGCCCCAGCTCCAGGTGCTGATGTCCTTGCCGAGCTTGGCGGTCAGCTCCCAGCGGGCGTCCTCCATGGCCTGGGCGAAGAGGTCGTCGCGGTTGTCGAGCGCTTCGTCGCGGCCCTTGGCGGGCACCTTCCACCACTCGTTGTCCTGGTCGTCCACGATGTTCTGGACCACCTGGTACCAGCGGTCGCCGCCGTCCGGCTGCGCCGAGTCCGGGTCGCGCTGGCCGCATTCCCGTACGAGCTTGTGCTGCTCGTCCACCGGGCCCGTACTGACGGCCGGGCGGACGTTGAGGCAGTCGCCCTTGGCCCGCAGCTCCTTGGGCAGCTTGTTGCCGAAGGCCAGCCTGAGGATGTTGCTCCAGACGCCGTTGAAGTACGCGGCGGCGGCCGAGTCGGACTCCTGGGTGTAGTCCCAGCCCTCCAGCAGCTTCTGTGCCTCGCGCACGCTCTTGTCGGAGATGTTGATCTTCAGCAGCTCGGGCACCAGCAGCGCGGCGATCTCGCTGGTGTTGTCCATCTGCATCTTCTGCATGTCGTCGGTCGAGATCTTCTCGCCACCCTTGATCTTCGACGCGATGAGGTCGTTGATCCGCTGGCTGCGGGTGCCGTAGCCCCAGTCCTTGGTGAGCAGGTGGGGGTACTTCTTCTCGTCGATGACCGCCTGGTTGGCGGTGACGATGTAGCCGCGCTTCGGGTTGTACTCGTAGGGCAGCTCGTCGAACGGGATCGGGTCCTTCTTCCAGCCGTACTCCGAGGTCCAGCCGGGGCTCGGCATCGTGCCGTCGCCCTGGACACGGACCGGGATCCGGCCGGGTGCCTGGTATCCGATGTTGCCCTTGACGTCCGCGTAGATCAGGTTCTGCGAGGGGACCTCGAAGTGCTCGGCCGCCGCCCGGAAGGTCGTGAAGTCCTTGGCGCGGTTGAGCTCGAAGACGGCGTCCATGGACTTGCCGGCGTCCAGCGCGGTCCACTTCAGGGCGACCGCGTAACCGGCCGCGCGGTCGGGCGCGGCGTTGGTGACGGGGGCCTTCTGGCCGACCTTCGCCAGCTCCTTGCTGCGGTCGGAGACGAGTGGCCCGTTGTTGGTCTCCCGCACCGTGATGTGCCGGGTCCGCCCACCGGCGACCTTGATGGTCTCCTCGCGGGTGGTGAACGGCTTCACCTTGCCGTCGTACTGGTAGCCGTCGCCGGAGACCTTCTCCAGGAAGAGGTCCGTGACGTCCGCGCCGAGGTTGGTGAAGCCCCAGGCGATGTCCTGGTTGTGACCGATGATCACACCGGGCATGCCGGAGAAGGTGTAACCCGCGGTGTCGTACTGGCAGGACTTCGAGAGCGTCCGGCAGTGCAGCCCCATCTGGTACCAGAGCGAGGGCAGCATCGGCGCCAGGTGCGGGTCGTTGGCCAGCAGCGGCTTGTCGGTCGTCGTGTACTTCCCGGAGACGACCCAGGAGTTCGATCCGATGCCACTGCCGTTCGGGCCGAGCAGCGCGGGGATCTTGTCGAGGGTGTCGGAGAGCGCGGAGAGCTGGGTGTTCAGGCCCTCCGTGGCGTCCGCCGCCGTGTCCGAGCCGATGCCGTCCGAGGAGGGCTGGGCAGCCGGGTCGAACTTGCCGGTGGCCGAGGAGACCGCGCCCTCGCCGACGATCGGCTCGTGGTCCTTGGGGTAGGCCGGGTAGAGGTCCTTGATCTGGTCCTCGTCGAGCCTGCTGGTCAACAGCGAACGGTCGATCTCGTCCTGCATGTTGCCGCGCAGGTCCCAGGCCATCGCCTTGAGCCAGGCCACCGAGTCGACCGGGGTCCACTCGGTGGGCTTGTAGTCGTTGGTCAGGCCCAGCGCCGCGTACTCGACGGAGATGTCCTTGCCGTCCTTGCCCTTCAGATACGCGTTGACGCCCTCCGCGTACGCCTGGAGGTTCTTCTTGGTGTCCTCGTCCAGGACGGAGTCGTACTCCTTCTGCGCGACCTTGCGCCAGCCGAGCGTGCGCAGGAAGGCATCGGTCTCCACCTGTCCGGAACCGAACATCTCGGAGAGCCGGCCGGACGTCATATGACGGCGGACGTCCATCTCCCAGAAGCGGTCCTGCGCCTGGACGAAGCCCTGGGCGCGGAAGAGGTCGGCGTCGGAGTCCGCGTAGATCTGCGGGACTCCATAACTGTCGCGTTTGACTTCGACGCTCTCGGAGAGACCGTCGAGCTTGATCGAGCCGGTCGTCTGCGGGTACGAGGCCCGCACGGTGGACACGGACCAGTACGCGCCGTACCCGACACCCGCGACAAGCGCCAGCACCAGGACGATCACGAGCAGGCGGGCACGTCGCCCCTTCTTCCTGCCGGGCTTCTTCGCGTCGGAAGGGCCGGAAGAGGCGGTTGTATTGGCGGGCATCGCTGTCCTTCGAGGGGCAGGGTGGTCCTGGGAGTGCAGGAGCAACCATAGGCGCAGCGCCGAAGCCACTCGGACGCGGTATCGGGATGCCTCCAAATGCGTTGCGCTCGTACGAACACTCGAACGCGTCAAGAAAACGTTAAAGATTAGGTAAGGTAACGAAGTACTGGCCACCGGAGGCCGATCCGGCAGGCGTACGCAGGGAAGGAACGGACCCTGACTGTCCACGCGCTCAACGAACTCCTGCTCGTCTGCTCGCTCGTCCTGCTCGTCGCCGTGGCGGCGGTACGGATCTCCTCGCGCAGCGGGCTTCCCAGCCTGCTCCTGTACCTCGGCATCGGGATCGCCATAGGGCAGGACGGCATCTTCGACGTCAAGTTCGACAACGCCGAGCTGACCCAGGTGATCGGCTATGCCGCCCTGGTCGTCATCCTGGCCGAGGGCGGACTCGGTACGAAGTGGAAGGAAGTCAAACCCGCGTTGCCGGCAGCCGCGATGCTGTCGACCGTCGGCGTGGGCATCAGCGTGGGCGTCACCGCGTCGGCGGCGCACTATCTCGTCGGGCTGGACTGGCGGCAGGCGCTCATCATCGGCGCGGTCGTCTCGTCCACCGACGCCGCCGCCGTGTTCTCCGTACTGCGCAAGGTGCCGCTGCCGTCCCGGATCACCGGCGTGCTGGAGGCCGAGTCCGGGTTCAACGACGCCCCTGTGGTCATCCTGGTGGTGGCGTTCTCCGCGGTCGGCCCCGTGGAGCACTGGTACGTACTGGTCGGCGAGATAGCCCTGGAGCTGGCGATCGGCGCGGCCATCGGCCTCGCGGTCGGCTGGCTCGGCTCCTTCGGGCTGCGGCATGTGGCCCTGCCCGCGTCGGGCCTCTACCCGATCGCCGTGATGGCCATCGCGGTGTCCGCGTACGCGGCCGGTGCCATGGCGCACGGCAGTGGGTTCCTCGCCGTCTATCTGGCCGCGATGGTCCTCGGCAACTCCAAGCTGCCGCACTGGCCCGCCACCCGCGGCTTCGCCGACGGACTCGGCTGGCTGGCCCAGATCGGCATGTTCGTGCTGCTCGGGCTGCTGGTCACGCCGCACGACCTGGTCGACGACTTCTGGCCCGCGGTGGTGGTGGGTCTGGTGCTGACCGTGGTGGCCCGGCCGCTGTCGGTCTTCCTGAGCCTGGCGCCGTTCCGGCTGCCGCACCGCGAGAAGGCCCTGATGTCCTGGGCCGGGCTGCGCGGCGCCGTACCCATCATCCTGGCGACCATTCCGATGGTGTCCGGAATCGAGGGCAGCACCAGGGTCTTCAACATCGTCTTCGTGCTCGTCATCGTCTACACACTGATCCAGGGGCCGACCCTGCCCTGGCTCGCGAAGGCCCTGAAGATCGCCGACGACCCGTCGGAGACCGCCGACCTGGGCATCGAGTCGGCGCCTTTGGAGCGGCTGCGCGGGCATCTGCTGTCGGTCGAGATCCCGGCCCGGTCGAAGATGCACGGCGTGGAGGTCGGCGAGCTCCGGCTGCCCGCCGGGGCCGCGGTCACGCTGGTCGTACGGGACGGGAAGAGCTTCGTCCCGGCACCGGCCACCGTGCTGCGGCGCGGGGACGAACTGCTGGTGGTGGCGACCGATCCGGTGCGGGACGCGACGGAGGCCCGGCTGCGGGCGGTCGGCGAGGGCGGCAAGCTGGCCGGATGGCTGGGGACGGGCGGCGGCCCGGACGGCGCCGGCGGGTCGCGCGGGGGCAGCCGGTCCGGAGGCTCGGGCGGATCACGTGGAACCGGCCGGTCCGGCGGTTCCGGCGGATCACGTGGGGGCAGCCGGTCCGGAGGCTCGGGCGGAACGGGCGGTTCCTCCGATTCGAAAGCACGGCACTGATCACAAAGAGCACGGTGCTGATCGCAGAAGCACGGCACTGATCACAGAGCCACAGCGCTGACCGCAGGGATCACGGTGCTGATCACAGGCAGGCACCGTGACCTTGCACGCAATCGCAGGTGGGCGAGGACTCCTGCCTGTAGCATGAAGGAAATCTGATCGACCAACTCTGTCTGAAGCAGAGCTGGCGCGACCCGTATGGCGGTCGTGGCGCCCTCGCCCCTTGCAGCGAGCGCCCGGCATCTACCGCAGTTCCGCGCGAAGAGGACAGCTCTCGGCGCAGCCTCCGTACGAACCCCACAAGGGCTCCCCGGGAGGCGCCGCCACCAGGCGGCAGAAAGGCAAGGACCGTGGCGTCCACGGTCTCCGACCGCCCCGGATACGGGCAACTGCTGCGCACCCCCGGTGCGTGGACCTTCCTCCTCCCGGGCTTCGCCGCACGGCAGCCCTTCGCGATGCTGACCATCGGCATCGTTCTCCTCGTCCAGCACACCACCGGGTCCTACGGCAGCGCAGGCGCTGTCGCCGCCGTCTCCGGCGTCTCGATGGCCCTGTTCGCCCCGCAGAGCGGCAAACTCGCCGACCGTTTCGGGCAGCGCGCGGTGCTGCTGCCCGGCGTCCTGGTGCACGCCGTGTCCGTGGGAGCGCTCACGGCGCTCGCACTGGCGGACGCGCCCCTGTGGGCGCTGTTCCTGGCAGCCGTGCCGACCGGTGCCTCCATTCCGCAGATCGGGCCGATGGTGCGGGCCCGCTGGGCGGCCGTACTGGGAGCCGCTCCCGGTCGGCCCGCCTCTCCGCTGATGTCCACGGCAGCCGCCTTCGAGTCGGTCACGGACGAGTTCACGTTCGTGCTGGGACCGGTCCTCACCACCGCGCTGTGCACCGGCGTGCACCCGGCGGCCGGGCTGATCACGGAAGCCGCGCTGACGCTCATCGGCGGCCTGCTCTTCGCCGCACAGCGCTCCACCCAGCCCGACCCCCGCAGCGCGGCCGACGCGGCCGGACCGCGTGTCTCGGCGCTCTCCGTACCCGGCGTCCGGGTGCTCGCGATCGCCTTCCTGGGCATCGGTGCCGTGTTCGGCGGAATGCAGGTCTCACTGACCGCGTTCGCCGAGGAGATCGGCCACCCCGGAGTCAACGGCATGCTGTACGGGATCTTCGCGGCGGGCAACATGCTGGCCGGGATCGCCTGCGGTGCCATCGTCTGGAAGATCAGCCCGCGCCGCCGTCTGATCGTCGGCTACCTGGCGCTGACCCTGACCGCGTCCGGACTGTGGGCCGTGAACTCCGTGCCGCTGCTGGCCGGGCTCGGACTCCTGGTCGGCCTCTCCATCGCTCCCGCGCTGATCAGCGGCTACACCCTGGTCGACGCGCTGGTGCCGCCCTCCGCCCGGACCGAGGCGTTCACCTGGCTGACGGGCGCGGTGGCGCTGGGCCAGGCCGCGGCGGTGACCGTGGCCGGACAACTCGCGGACGCCCACGGCGCGAGCACCGGATTCCTGGTGCCGCTGGTGGGGACCGTACTGGCGCTGGCGACGCTGCTGGCCCTGCGTTCCCGGCTCGATCCGAGCCCCGCGGGACGCACCGTCGCACGTGGGATCGGTCACCGCGAGCCGGTCACGGTGGACTGATCCAGCGGAATACGTCAGTATGGACCGTCGTTAGCACTCATTGAGTGAGAGTGCCAGGAGGAGCAAGTGCCGACCTATCAGTACCAGTGCACCGAGTGTGGCGAGGGCCTCGAGGCGGTGCAGAAGTTCACCGATGATGCCCTGACCGTATGCCCGAGCTGCGACGGACGCCTGAAGAAGGTGTTCTCTGCGGTCGGCATCGTCTTCAAGGGTTCCGGTTTCTACCGGAACGACAGTCGTGGCTCTTCGTCGAGCAGCACACCGGCGACCTCGAAGTCGTCCGACTCCGCATCCGCCTCGTCGTCCTCGACGGGTTCGGACTCGAAGTCGACCGCTTCGTCTTCGTCGTCCTCGTCTTCTTCGTCGTCGTCTTCCTCCACGTCGACTTCGTCGAGTGGTACGTCGGCCGCCTGAGCCCGCGTACGTCCACACGTCTCACCGGGACCCCGCCGATCGACTCGGCGGGGTCCCGGCGTTTTCCCCCCGATACTGTGACCGCATGGCGAACGCAGAGGCGCAATCGGATACGGGTACGAGCACGGGTACGGAGGCGGGCGCGGGTACGGGCACGGACGCGGGCACGACGGGGTCTTCGGGCGTTCCGGGTGCTTTCCCCGGTGCGGAGATCGGTGTCATCGGCGGCTCGGGCTTCTACTCCTTCCTGGAGGACGTCACCGAGGTCCCCGTGGACACCCCGTACGGGCAGCCCAGCGACTCGCTCTTCCTCGGCGAGATCGGCGGCCGCCGGGTCGCCTTCCTGCCCCGCCACGGACGTGGCCACCACCTGCCGCCGCACCGCATCAACTACCGCGCCAACCTCTGGGCGCTGCGCTCCGTCGGGGTGCGGCAGGTGCTCGGACCGTGCGCGGTCGGCGGTCTGCGGCCGGAGTTCGGCCCCGGGACCCTGCTCGTACCGGACCAGCTGGTGGAGCGCACCAAGGCCCGTCCGCAGACGTATTACGACGGTGAGACCCGGGCCGACGGAGCCGTGCCCAACGTCGTGCACCTCGGCTTCGCCGACCCGTACTGCCCCGAGGGCCGCAGGGCCGCGCTCGCGGCGGCTCGCGGGCGCGACTGGGAGCCGGTGGACGGCGGGACCCTGGTCGTCGTCGAGGGGCCGCGTTTCTCGACCCGGGCGGAGTCGCGCTGGCATGCGTCGATGGGCTGGTCCGTGGTGGGGATGACCGGGCACCCGGAGGCCGTTCTCGCCCGCGAACTGGGGCTCTGCTACACGACGATGACCCTGGTGACGGACCTGGACGCGGGCGCCGAGGCCGGGGAGGGCGTCTCCCACGAAGACGTGCTGAAGGTGTTCGCGGCCAACGTGGACCGGCTGCGCTCGGTGCTGTTCGACACGGTGGCCGGGCTGCCGGTGAACGAGAGCCGCGACTGCGCGTGCGCCCACGCGCTGGACGGGATCGACACGGGCATCGCACTGCCGTAGGGCGCGGGGCCGGGGACCGGGCGCGTGTGGGCGCGGGGCCGGGGACGCGTGCGGGTGCGTAACGGTTCCGGGGATGCATGCGGGTTCCTGGGGACGCGTGCCGGTTCGTGGGGGGCGCGTACGGGTTCCTGGGTGGCCTTTCGGTGCCTGGGTGACCCGTGCGGGTGCCGGAGTTTTCCACAACGTGGGGATTGTCCACAGGGCTCAGCGGGATTCCGGCTGAGCGTGGATCGTGAGGGGAGTTCGGCCGGGACATCCGGCCGGGCTCCCCTCGCTCGATTCCAGGTGGCGCCATGTTCCCGCCCGTTTCCCCCGCCCGTCCCGCTCCCCCGGCGCATCCCGCCGACGGCCCTGCTCACTCCTCGCATCCCTCCGCTCCCTCCGCTCCCTCCGAAGCTGCCCGCTTCGGCTCCGGCGCGCGTACGCGTACACCGTGGCCGCCGGTTTCCGCGCCCGCCCCGTTCGGGGTGCCGCCGTTCGCGCCGCTGCGGGTGCGCGGCGGCGGTGCTCACCGGCTGCGGTGCATGGTGCGCAGGCAGCGGCGCGCGATGGCCGCGGGGCTCGCTCTGACGGCTGCCGCGCTCGCCGCCTCGGGGCTGGGCGGCGAGGAGGGTAAAGCCGCTCCTCCGGGTCCGCCCCCGGAGACCGGACGGCAGTCGGTACGGCTGGTTTCCGCACCAGTCCGGATCACGGATGCGGCGACGGTCCGGCTGCTGCGGCCGGGAGACCGTGTCGATGTGATCGCGTCCGAGGAAGCGGGCGGCGACGCCCGGGTGGTGGCGAAGGACGTACGGGTGACGAAGGTGCCACGGACCGCCGCCGGGGGCACCGGCCTGCCGGACACGGGCGGCGGGGCGGGCGCGGAGGCGGGCGACGGTGCGTTGGTGGTGCTGTCCGTGCGGCGCGAGACGGCTGTGGCGCTGGCGGGGGCGAGCGCGTCGGGGCACCTGGCCGTGGCGGTGTCCCATGCCTACTGACGCCCCGTCACTTCACCCTGTCGAATTGACTGAGGGGACAGGGGTACCTGCGCCCGCCCCAGGTCGCGGAGCGGTCCGCTCCCCTCGCGGCACAGGTGACACAGCTCAGATGTGGTGGGGCGGCTTCTCGTCGAGGAAGCGCGCGAGGTCGGCGGCGCTGCCACCGGTCGCGGGCCGCTCGCCCCACCCCCGGTCCGTATCGTCCGCGGACTGCTGGTCCAGTGGATCGTCGAAGATCAGAGCCGGCTTGGGCTTCGGCTCCTGCGGCGGCTTTGCCTGCTGGTGCGGCTGCTGCTTCGAATCTCGCGGTCCGGGGGCGGGGGCGGTGCTCATGTTTCCAGAGTACGGCGGCTCTCGGCGGGGTGACGGCGGTCAGCGGTCCTTGGGGTCGATCAGCCAGAGACCCAGCACGACGAGGAACGAGAGGCAGAGAAAGCCGGCCCCCCACCAGGCCGTCCCCGTGTTGCCCTCCATCCATTCGTCGATGATCACCGTCAGACCCCAGAGCTGGCCGACGACCACGGTCATGGCGAGCGTGAGGCGGGCCGTCAGTTTCGAGGAGCGCTCGGGTTCCTGGTCGGTGCCCGCTCCGGGGCCGGGGCCGGTGTGCCGGACCCGTGGGTCTCCGTAGCCGCTGGTGGCGCGGATCTGCGGATAGCGCTCGTGGAGGGGGCGGTTCAGCTCGGGGCGGGCGCTGCCCGGGTGGTACTCCGGGTACTGCGGGCCGGAGGGCTGCTGGGGTTCGCTCATGTTCGCCTGCCGGAGGTGTCGGCCTCGGTCGCACCGGCGTCGGCCGCACGGGGCGGTGACTCCGCGCCGCCGCTGACGTCGGGGCAGCCGATGCGGGCTGCGAGGTCCGGGCGTTCCGCGCCGAGCTGGCGGCAGAGCCCGTGCTCGATGCTCTCGCCGGAGCGGGTGGTGCCGATGGCCCAGACACTGCCGTCGGTCTGCTCGGTGAGCGCCACCTTGGGCAGGGCGCGGGGCGGTGGTCCGGCGGTGACCTCTCCGGACCGGGCGTCGAAGACTCCCTCGTGGCAGGGGCAGTAGAGCTCGCCGTCCGCGCCCCGGTCCTTGCGCCAGAGGACGGCACAGGCGAGATGGGTACAGACCGCGGAGTAGCCGACAAGGGTGCCGTCGTTCAGCCGTACCGCGACGGCCCGGTCCTCCTCGCCCGGATAGCGGAAGGAGATGGACTCGCCGGGCAGCAGCTGCTGGGTGACCTTCTTGGGCTCGGGAGTCTTGCCGTCCTCCGCGTCGCCGTGGCGGTGCAGGATTCCGGAGGCCACCCCCAGTCCCCCGACGGCGAGACCGCCGGAGACCGTGGCGACGATCCGGAGGTAGTCGCGCCGGGTGGTCAGGGAGTCGGCGGCGATCCGGTCGTGCAGCGCCTCGCGCGGGTCTCCTCCGTTGTGCCGGTCGCCACCCGGCTGCTGTTCGGTGACGCTCATCGGCGGACGTCCTTACCGTTGATCTCGACGACGGGCAGGCCGCCGGGTACGGGCCACTGGACCCTGTCCGCGGGGACGACCATCGCCACGCCGGTGCGGACCTCGGACTCGCCGAAGACGAAGCTGTCGGCGACCTGGACGCCGGGGCGTTCGGCCTGGAGCTCCTCAAGGGTCCCGTAGAAGAGCGCTCCGGTGGGGCAGACGGTGGCGCACATGGGGGCGAGGCCGTAGGCGGTCCGGTCGTAGCAGAGGTTGCACTTCAGCTGGAGCTTCGCCTGGAGGTCGATCTTCGGGACACCGAAGGGGCAGGCGTTGACGCAGTTGGCACAGCCGATGCAGCGGGTGGTGTCGGCCTGCTGCACCACACCGTCCGCGGTGACCAGGATCGCGTCGGCGGGGCAGACCTCGGCGCAGGGGGCCACCGGGTCCTCACAGTGCATACAGACCGTGGGAAGGGAGGCGACGGACCGGCCCTCGTCGGTGTAGTCGAGGTGGATCATCGATTTGCCGCGGTGCGAGTCGCATTCGCGGCAGGCGGAGACACATGCCTGGCAGCCGATGCAGCGCCCCGGGTCGATGAAGATCGTTCTGCCCATCATGGGGCCTCAGCTCCTCTCCGAGGTGCCACGGCCCTGCGGGGCCGTGGGAGGCAACGGGTCGGTACGGGAGACCTGGGTCTCCGGGTAGGCGATATGGCCGGGGGCGACCGGAGGCGCGGGCACCTCGTCGATCTTCTCGGCGTGCTCGATACGGCAGGCGCACACCTTGTATTCGGGGATCTTGGAACGGGGGTCGAGGGCGTCGATGGTGAGGGCGTTGGCCGCGGTGGGGACCGGCCAGTGGTACGGGATGAAGACGGTGTCGGGGCGGATCGCCTCGGTGACCAGGGCGGGGAAGACCTCGCTGCCGCGCCGGGTGACGACGCGGACGGGTTCCCCGTTGCGGAAGCCGTGGGAGGGGTGGATCTCGGCCCAGGGGCGCGGGGTCTGTTCGACGAGGGCACCCAGCCGGCGGGTCTGGTTGCCGGAGAGGAAGTGGGCGACGGTGCGTCCGGTGGTGAGGGCCATGGGGTGCTCGTCGTCGTACGGGTCCATCGGCGGGTGCCATTCGACGACCTGCATATGGATCTTGCCGTCGGGGTGGTAGGTCTTCCCGTCCTCGAAGAGCCGGGGGGTGCCGGGGTGGTCGGTGGAGGGGCAGGGCCAGACGATCCCGCCGGTCTCCTCCAGCCGCTCGTAGGTGATGCCGTAGTAGTCGTTGACCGTCCCGGCGGAGGCGATCCGCAGTTCGTCGAAGACCTCGCGGGAGTCGGCGAACGCGAACTTGTCGCCCGCGCCGAGCCGCTTGGCGAGTTCGCACATCACCCAGGTGTCGGTCCGTACGCCGGGGGGCGGGTCCTGGGCCTTGTTGTGCTTGACCACCCGGGCCTCGGCGTTGGCCATCACCCCGTCGTCCTCGGCCCAGGTGGTGACAGGGAAGACGACATGCGCGTTGGCCGCGGTCTCGGAAAGGAAGAAGTCGAATTGAGCATGGAATTCGGTGGCGTCGTACCCCGCCTTGACGACCTTGTAGTTGGGCAGGGAGACGAAGGGGTTGTTGCAGATGCCGATCAGGCCGCGGATCTCGCGGCGTTGCATCTGCCAGACCATTTCCATCATCGAGGTACCGGCGGGCGGGAGTTCGGACTCCTCGATGCCCCAGATCTCGCAGATCTGCCGCCGGTGCTCCTCGTTCATGATCGAGCGTCCGCCGGGGAGGAGGTCGGCCTTCTGGCCGTGCTCGCGGCCGCCCTGCCCGTTGCCCTGGCCGGTGATGGTGCCGTAGCCGGCGCCTGGCTTGCCGATGTGTCCGGTGGCGGTGCAGAGGTTGATCACGCTGAGGCAGTTCTCGACGCCCTGCGAGTGGTGCTCGATCCCCCGGGCGTGCCAGGCCATGGCCCTGGGCGCGCGGGCGAAGGCACGGGCAACCTGGACGATCTGTTCGGCGGGCACCCCGCAGATCCCGGCGGCCCGGGACGGCGGGTAGGCGGCGACCGTGGCCTTCACCTCCGCCCAGCCGGTGGCGTGGGCGGCGAGATAGGTCTCGTCGGTGAGGCCCTCCTCGATGATCACGTTGAGCACGGCGTTGAAGAAGGCCGAGTCGGTGCCCGGCTTGAGCGCGACATGGATGTCGGCGGTGCGGGCGATCGCGGTCTCGCGGGGGTCGATGACGATGAGGCTGGCGCCCCGGTCCCGGGCTCCCCACACGTACTGGGTCATCACGGGGAAGCACTCGCCGACGTTGGAGCCCGCGATGAGCAGGCAGTCGGTGAGCAGGATGTCGGAGAACGGGTTGCCGGCCCGGTCGATGCCGAAGGCCAGCTTGTTGGCGCCCGCCGCGCTGACCATGCAGAGCCGGCCGTTGTAGTCGACGTGCCGGGACTTGAGGGCGACCCGGGCGAACTTGCCCACCAGGTACGTCTTCTCGGAGAAGAGGCTGGCACCGCCAAGGAGACCGAAGGCGTCGTTCCCGTGGGCCTGCTGGATGCGCGTGATCTCGGAGACGGTGAAGTCGAGGGCCTCGTCCCAGGAGACCTCGCGGAAGTCCTCGTCACGGGAGCGGCGCATGAGCGGGGCGGTGAGCCGGTCGGGGTGGTTGACCTGCTGGTAGGCGTTGATGCCCTTGGGGCACAGCCGCATCCGGTTGATGTCGTGGTTGCGGGGTTCGACGCCGAAGACCTTGCCGCCGCGGTCGACCCGCAGATACATCCCGCACTGGACTCCGCAGAAGCAGCAGTGGGTGGGGACGAGCGTCTCGCCGTTCTGGTCGGCGTGCCACTGGTCGGCCGGGATCCCGCCGGCGTCCCGGAAGCCGCGGGTGCCGGGCGGTGCGAGCGAAGGGTCGAGGGGGAGATACGTACGGCGGTCGGCAGCTCGCGGATCCGCGGTCACTTGAAGCCCTTCTTCACCTGGGAGAGGTAGGCGCTGCCGCGCAGCACCCGCTTGCAGCGCGGGCAGTACTCGGCCCACTCGTCGAAGCCGAGCCGGAGGTCACGCATGGTGCCGCGAAGGTTCTCGACGTACGGCCCGGTGTCGATGGGTTCCTCGCAGCGGCGGCAGGCGAAGACCTTGTCGTCCTTGCGGCCGGTGTACTTGAACAGCTGCATGCCGACCGCTGCCGGGCGCTGGACGATATGGAAGAACTTCCCGAACGGGATGTAGATGAGGGTGAAGACCACCGAGACCATGTGGAGGATCGCCAGGAACTCGTAGCCGCCACCGTGCAGGAAGATCGAGGAGAAGGTGAGCAGCAGACCCGTCACGGAGATGACGATCAGCGCGATCAGCGGCACCAGGTCATAGGCGAAGCGCTGGCCGGTGATGGCCCCGCGGTCCTTCATCCGGCGCCAGAGGAAGTACGAGGCGCCGGGAATGACGAGCACGGCGGCGATGTCCAGGCCGTGGAACATCAGCCAGCCGAGGATGTTCAGCGAGTCGAAGCCCAGGATCTTGAAGCCCCAGATCCGCATCTCGTAGCCGGGGCCCGATCCGCTTCCGGAGGTGAAGGTGAACCAGCCCCAGGTCAGCGGGAAGGTGATCAGGGAAGCGAGGATGCAGCCCCAGAAGATCAGCTGGTGGGCGGCCCAGCGGGCGTGCGACCTGGCGCCGAGGAACTTCTGGAAGCCCAGATAGGTGGCGATCATCTTCGGCAGGGCGGTGGGGGCCCTGCGGAAGTTCTCGACCGAGAAGAGGCTGCGCCAGCCCTGTGTGAACAGGCGGCGGGCACCGGGCGCGGAGATCCAGACCGTGTAGCGGTACGCGACCCCGAAGGCGAGGAAGACGGTGGCCACGGCGTACGGAAGGAGGGCCGAGTCGAAGTTGAGGAGCATCCGGCTGCCGAACACGATCGCGAGGATCAGCAGGACGGAGACGGCCACTCCGGCCAGGGTCGCCCGGTTGGTGACGGACCGGACGACGGGGGCGGCGCTCGATGCCCCGGGGGCGCCGGGCCCGGAGTCGGTACCGCCCGTGGTGGGCCCGCCGAGGGTGGGCCGCTCTGCTGCGGCGGAGGCTTCTGGTGGCTCGGTCACCCGGCCACCGTAGAACCGTATGGGGTGATTAGCCCTGTTTTGACCGACCGAGGGGTGAGCGCGTCGCCCGGAATGGCGCAGGGCCCGCCGTGTCAGACGGCCCGCAGCCCGCGGGCCTCGAAGAGCGACCGGGCCGAGGCGGCCTGTTCAGGGGTGGGCGAGGGGGTGTCGTGCAGTGCGAAGGGCATACCCAGCGCCTGCCACTTGGCCTCGCCCAGCTTGTGGAAGGGCAGGACGTCGACGCGGGAGACATTGCCGAGGGAGGCGGCGAACGAGGCGACGCCGTCGATGTTGTCCGGGTCGTCGGTCAGTCCGGGCACCAGCACGAAGCGGATGTGCGCCTCCTTGCCCAGGTCGGCCAGGCGTCGGGCGAAGTCCAGGGTCGGCTCCAGCTGCCGGCCGGTGACTCTCCGGTAGGTGTCGCGGTCCCAGGACTTGATGTCGAGCAGGACCAGGTCGACATCGCGCAGCAGCGCGTCGGTGGCACGGGCGCCGAGGAAGCCGGAGGTGTCCAGGGCCGTGTGCAGGCCGAGCTCGTGCTTGAACCGGTGGAAGAGCTCACCGGCGAACACCGGCTGGAGCAGCGGCTCGCCGCCGCTGATGGTGGCCCCGCCACCCGCCGCCCGGATGAACGTCGTGTACTTGGCCGCTTCGGCGACCAGGTCGTCCGCCGACATACGCGTACCGCTGCGCATCCGCATCGTGTCGGGGTTGTGGCAGTAGAGGCAGGCCAGCGGGCAGCCCGCGAGGAAGGTGACGAACCGTGTGCCGGGCCCGTCGACACCCGTCGACAGGTCCCAGGAGTGGACCGATCCGGAGATCGGCCGGTGGGTGGCCGCACCCGCCGGGGTGGCGGGGGTGAGGGGGTTGTCGAGGAGCGGAGCCATGGCAGGGGCCTCCTGTACGGACGGCTGGCGGCGTGTGGGGCGGGGAGGTGCGTACGTCGGGGGGGTGCGAGGTGCGGGAGGTGCGTACGTCGGGGGCGCGTGGGGCTGGGTGGAGGCGCGCGACGCCGGGGCCCTACGGGGGAGGGGCGTCCGGCGTCGCGCGGTTCAGGGGGCTCGGTCGGAGCCGGTGTCCCGAAGCCGGGGGCCCGGGACCGGGCCCGGCCCCGGGGCCGGGGTCAGAGCGAGCCGTGGAAGGTGCGGTTGATGACGTCGAGCTGCTGCTCGCGGGTCAGCCGCACGAAGTTGACCGCGTATCCGGAGACCCTGATGGTCAGCTGGGGGTAGTTCTCCGGGTGCTCCATGGCGTCCTCCAGGGTCGCCTTGTTGAGCACGTTGACGTTCATGTGGAAGCCGTCGGCGGCCATGAAGCCGTCCAGTACACCGGCGAGGTTGGCGATCCGCTCCTCGGGGGTCCGGCCGAGCGCGTCCGGCGTGATGGTGTTCGTCAGCGAGATGCCGTCCTCGGCGTCGTCGTACGGCAGCTTGGCGACCGACAGGGCGGAGGCGATGTAGCCGTGCTCGTCGCGCCCGTTCATCGGGTTGGCGCCGGGGGCGAACGGTTCGCCGGAGCGGCGGCCGTCCGGAG
This sequence comes from Streptomyces sp. NBC_01237, assembly GCF_035917275.1. NCBI lineage: Bacteria > Bacillati > Actinomycetota > Actinomycetes > Kitasatosporales > Streptomycetaceae > Streptomyces > Streptomyces sp. NBC_01237. The sequence goes on from NZ_CP108508.1 coordinate 3,679,062, forward strand.
TGTTGCCGGTCTTCTTGCCGTAGACGACGTTGGAGGTGATCGTCAGCACCGACTGGGTGTGCACCGCGTCCCGGTAGGTGGGGTGCTTGCGGATCTTCTCCATGAAGTCGTGGACGAGCCCGCGGGCGATGGCGTCGACGCGCTCGTCGTTGTTGCCGTACGCGGGGTAGCCGCCCTGGATCTCGTAGTCGGTGGCCAGACCCGTCTCGTCCCGGATCACCTTCACCCGGGCGTACTTGACCGCGGAGAGCGAGTCGGCGGCGACCGAGAGACCGGCGATTCCACAGGCCATGGTGCGCAGGATCTCGCGGTCGTGAAGGGCCATCTCCAGCCGCTCGTAGGCGTACTTGTCGTGCATGTAGTGGATGACGTTCAGCGCGTGCACATACGTCCTGGCCAGCCAGTCCAGCATCGCGTCGTACCGCTCGGCGAGGGTCTCGTAGTCGAGGTACTCGTCGGTGATCGGCTCGAAGCCGTCCACCACGAGCTTCCCCGAGCGCTCGTCCCGGCCTCCGTTGATCGCGTACAGCAGCGCCTTGGCGACGTTCACGCGGGCGCCGAAGAACTGCATCTGCTTGCCGACCGCCATGGCGGAGACGCAGCAGGCGATGGCCGTGTCGTCGCCGTACTTCGGGCGCATCAGCTCGTCCGACTCGAACTGGATCGCCGAGGTGTCGATGGCGACCCGCGAGGCGAACTCCTTGAACCCGGCGGGCAGCCGCTGCGACCAGAAGACCGTGAGGTTCGGCTCGGGGGCCGGGCCCAGGTTGTAGAGGGTCTGCAGGGCGCGGAACGTGGTGCGGGAGACAAGCGGGCGACCGTCCTCGCCGACACCGGCCATCGACCAGGTGACCCAGGTCGGGTCGCCGGAGTACAGGTCGTTGTACTCCGGGGTGCGCAGGAAGCGGACGATGCGGAGCTTGATGACGAAGTCGTCGATGAACTCCTGCGCCTGCTCCTCCGTGAGCAGCCCGCGCCCGATGTCGCGCTGGAGGTAGATGTCGAGGAAGTTGTCGATGCGGCCGATCGACATGGCCGCGCCGTTCTGCTCCTTCACGGCGGCGAGGTAGCCGAAGTACAGCCACTGCACGGCCTCACGACCGGTGCGGGCGGGGCCGGAGATGTCGTGGCCGTACGACATCGCCATGGCCTTCAGCTCGTTCAGCGCCTTGATCTGCTCGGAGGTCTCCTCGCGGTCCCGGATGACGTGTTCGGTCGCCCATTCCTCGCCGAGCGCGGCCTTGTCGGCCTCCTTGGCGGCGATCAGGCGGTCGACGCCGTAGAGGGCGACGCGGCGGTAGTCGCCGATGATGCGGCCCCGGCCGTAGGCGTCGGGCAGCCCGGTGATGATGCCGGAGGAACGGCAGGCGCGGATCTCGGGGGTGTAGGCGTCGAACACGCCCTCGTTGTGGGTCTTGCGGAGATGCGTGTAGATCTCCCTGACCTCGGGGTCGGCCTCGTAGCCGTACGCGTCGAGGGCGCCTTCGACCATCCGCCAGCCGCCGTTGGGCATGATGGCGCGCTTGAGCGGGGCATCGGTCTGGAGTCCGACGATCAGGTCGCGCTCGGCGTCGATGTAGCCGGGCCTGAACGCGTCGATCCGGGACGGGGTCCTCACATCCACGTCATGGACGCCCCTGGCCATCTCGTCCGGGAACATCGCGAGGAGCTTCTCCCAGACGGCCGTCGTCCGGGGGGTGGGACCGGCGAGGAAGGAACCGTCGCCGTCGTACGGGGTGTAGTTCTGCTGGACGAAGTCGCGGACGTCGATCGCGTCGCGCCACAGCCCGCCCCTGAAGCCGTCCCAGGCTCCGCTGTCCGTCGTCGTCTCCGCAGCAGCTGCCGTCATGGCCCGCACCTTCCGATTCCGTCCGTGCGCCTCTTTTTTCCTGTGTCCATTCCACTCCCGATTTCGCCTTCCGAGCGACAGCATTGGTCCCCGAGGAAGGGCCGAAGGTCCCCTTCGAGACCGAACGACCGCACGCAAACACCATCTGATCTGCGCTTTTGTCCGGGACTTTGGACCATAGTTCACTTGTGAAAACTTTCACAAGAATTTCGAGACTCTTACCGCGCACCCCGCCTGTACGTTCATTCCCATAAACCCTCCCCCCGCCCCGAGGAGCAGACGATGACCCACGAGGACCCGCACCCTCCCGAGCCACCGGGGACGCCGGAGCCGCTGGACGCGCTGACCGATGTGGCCGGAATCCGCGTCGGCCACGCCCGGGTGACCGGTGACGGCGCGCTGAGCGGAACCACCGTCGTCCTGGCCCCCGAGGGCGGCGCCGTGGCGGCCGTCGACGTACGCGGCGGCGGGCCGGGCACGCGGGAGACGGACGCGCTGGACCCGCGCAACCTGGTGCAGCGCGTCGACGCGGTCGTCCTCACGGGCGGCAGCGCGTACGGCCTGGACGCAGCGTCGGGCGTGATGGCCTGGCTGGAGGAACAGGGCCGCGGCGTCAAGGTCGGCCCCCGCCCGGACCAGGTCGTGCCGGTGGTGCCGGCCGCCTGCCTCTTCGACCTGGGCCGGGGCGGCGACTGGCGGGCCCGCCCCGACGCGTCGACCGGCCGCGCCGCGGTGACGGCCGCGGCCGCCTCGCCGTCCGGCGCCCCGGTCGCCGAGGGCGGGGTCGGCGCGGGTACCGGCGCGGTGGCCGGGCAACTCAAGGGTGGCATCGGCACGGCGAGCGTGCGGCTCGCCTCCGGGGTCACCGTCGCCGCGCTCGTCGCGTTGAACGCCGCGGGCTCGGTGCTGGACCCGCGGACCGGGGTGCTCTACGCGGAGTACGGCGCGGGGGAGCCGCCCGCGCACCCGTCGCCCGAGACGCACGCCGCGGCGCAGCTACGGCTCGCGCGGGCGCAGGAGGCACTGGAGGCGACCGGGGGCGGCGCCCCGCCCTTCAACACCACGATCGCCGTCGTCGCCACCGACGCGGCCCTCGTACGGGCCCAGGCGCAGAAGCTGGCGGGCACCGCGCACGACGGGCTGGCCCGCGCCGTGCGCCCCGTACATCTGCTGACCGACGGGGACACGGTCTTCGCCCTGTCCACGGGGCGGGTACCGCTGCCGCCGGAGAACCCGGTCGCACTGAACGAGATCCTGGCGGCGGGCGCCGACGTACTGGCCCGCGCCATCGCGAAGGCGGTGCGCGCGGCCGAGGGCGTCGAAGGCCCCGGGGGCGCCTTCCTCTCGTACACGGATCTCTACGGCGGCTGACGGGAGCGGCCACCCGCGACAGTGCACACAAGCGCACACAGTCGACTTAACCGGAGTAAGCGGTACAAACCGCGCGACGGGACGCGCCCCGTCGCGCGCCCCCGACTCACCACCCCCGCAAGGAAGTTCACCCGAACCTCCCGAAATAGTCAGGGAACTTTTCGCGTGCGCCCAACGTTTTTACGAACCCCGGTCACGATGTCAGACCCAGGGACTACGTTATGCACGCATCAAGTAACACGCGGCGACGGCCTGGAGACAGCACCTTGAGCGATCCGTACGAGACAACCGAGCAGCACCTCGACCGACTCCTGCGACGGGCCCTCAACTCTTTCGACCTGCCCGACAGCACGGTCGACCGGCTCGGTACGGCTCTGGCACACAGCAGTTCACTGCATTCCTCGCACCACAGCGCCGTACTGCACCGTGAGACCTACCGGCACACCTACCTCCTCTCCGACGGCTCCGCTCTGAGCCTGTGGGAGCTGATCCACAGCGGCGGCCGCGACATAGCGGTCCCGCGGCGCCATGAGCTGTACGACGAAGAGGCAGACGCCCACATCGCCGCCACCCGGCTGGCCGGGAGCTTCTCGGACGGCCCGGTCTTCGGCGACGACGGCCCGCAGCCGGACCTGGAGATCCTCACCGTCCTGATGGCCGCTCCCCCGGCCCAGGTGCCCCGGACGTACGCCCCGGACAACTCGGCGGACCACGCCCGCCGCGTGCTGCGGCGCGCGGAGAACAGCGACCGGCCGGGCGAGGAGACCGCCCGGCTGCTGCGGGCCGCCTTCGCCCACCACATCACCCAGATCTTCGGGCGCCAGTGTCGTGTCGACGGGCAGGACGCGGGATTCACGCTCTACGAGCACGCGTTCCTGCTCCTGGACGGCAGCGAGACGAGCCTGTGGGAGGTCGAGCACACGGCGACCCCGGACGGCCGCCACATGTGCGAGGTGTACGGCGCCGAGCACGCCGCCCGTTCGGCCATGGAGCACCGCGCCCGGATCTGCTGACGCACACGGATGCCCGCGCTCCCCGATCGCTCGGGTCACGCGGGCATCCCGTCCATCGGGACCGGCCGACGGGGCCGGCCGACGGGGCCGGCCGACGGGACCGGCCACGGCGGCCCCGGCATCTCGACGTCTCCACGTCCCGGCGTCCCGCGGCTCGGCCTCCAGACGTCCCGGCGTCCGCACGTCCCGGCGTCTCGGCCTTCAGGCGTCAGGCGTCCCGGCGGCTCAGCCCGTCAGTGCCGGTTCCTTCGTGGCCTCACCGGCACCGGAACCGGCACCGTCCGCAGTGCCGTGATCAGCACCGCTCCCGGCACCGTCCGCGCCCGTCCCGTCGTCCCCCGAGCCGTCCGCCACGTCGTCTCCCGCACCCTCCACATGGACCCGCGGCCTGGCCGGCAGCGCGAACATCACCAGGAAGATCACCGCAAGCACTCCGGCCACCCACCACAGCGACTGCTGGAACGCGTCCACGAACGCCGGACCCATCGCCTCCGGGGCCAGGCTGTCGCTGATCGCCCCGAAGAAGACGACCGACACCAGCCCCAGGCCCAGCGCCGTACCCATCTGCTGAACGGTGTTGATCAGCCCGGACGCCGACCCCGCGTGTTCCTTGGGCACCTCGGAGAGCACCGCGTCCGTCAGCGGAGCCACGATCAGCCCCATCCCCACGCCCATGACCACCAGCGGCAGGGCCATCTGCCAGGACGTGATGCCCATGCCGTACCGATCGGCCTCCCAGATGTAGAGCAGCAGCCCGGCGATCATCAGCAGCGCGCCCGCCTGGAGGACCTTGCGGCCGAAGAGGGGCACGAGCTTCTGTACGGAGATCCCGGCGGCCACCGAGACGGCGATGGAGAAGGGGATGCCCGTCGTACCGGCCCGCAGTTCGCTCCAGCCCAGACCCATCTGCATGTAGAGCGTCCAGACGAGGAAGAAGATGCCGAGGCCGATGCCGAAGGTCAGCTGCACGGCCACACCCGCGGCGAAGCTCTTGACCCGGAACAGCGACAGCTCGATGAGCGGTGAACCGTCCGTACGGGCCTTCTGCCGCTCGTACGCGATCAGCGCCAGGAACACCAACAGGCTGCAGGCCATCGACACGTGACCCCACACCGGCCAGCCCAGCTCGCGCCCCCGCGTGAGCGGGTAGAGCAGCATCAGCAGGCCCAGCGTGACCAGGACGACGCCCACCAGGTCGAGGCGGAGCGCCCTCGGCGCCTTGGACTCGCTGATGAACTTCCGCCCCAGGATCAGCCCCGCGATGCCGACGGGCAGGTTGATCAGGAAGATCGGCCGCCATTCGAGACCGAAGAGGTTCCACTCGGTGAGCAGCGCGCCCAGCAGCGGCCCGGAGACCGCGCCCAGCCCGACGATCGCGCCGAAGAGGCCGAAGACCTTGCCGCGCTCGTGTGCCGGGAAGGTGGCGTGCACGATCGACAGCACCTGCGGCACCATCAGCGCCGCCATGCCGCCCTGAAGGATGCGGGAGGCGACCAGCATCTCCGGGTTCACGGCGAAGCCGCACAGGGCGGAGGCGAGCGTGAATCCGGCTATGCCGATGAGGAAGAGCCGCTTTCGGCCGTAGATGTCGCCGAGCCGGCCGCCCGTGATCAGCCCGGCGGCGAACGCCAGGGCGTATCCGGCGGTGATCCACTGGATCGAGGTGAAGGAGGCGCCGGTGTCCTGCTTGATGCTCGGAATGGCGATGTTGACGATCGTGACGTCGACCAGGTCCATGAAGGCCGCGGTCATCACGATGGCGAGCGCGAACCAGCGGCGCCGGTCGGCGGGGGCCACCGGGGCCGTCGGCCCCGTCGGCTCCGTGGGTACGGTCGCCGTGGACGACAGTGATTCGGAAGAAGGCATGGCGAGAAGCTAACCATCCATTAGGCCAGTTCATGACCTGATGGACGGGCATCCTGGGCTCATGACCGATACCCCGGCACGACTGCTGAATCTGCTGTCGCTCCTCCAGACGCCGCGTGAGTGGCCGGGCAGCGAACTGGCCCAGCGGCTCGACGTCAGCGCGCGCACGATCCGCCGTGACATCGACCGGCTGCGTGACCTCGGCTATCCGGTCGAGGCCACGCGCGGCTCGATCGGCGGCTACCGCCTGGTCGCGGGCGCCGCCATGCCGCCGCTGCTGCTGGACGACGAGGAGGCGGTGGCCATCGCGGTGGGGCTGCGGGCCGGCGCCGGGCATGCCATCGAGGGCGTCGAGGAGGCGTCCGTACGCGCTCTGGCGAAGCTGGAACAGGTGCTGCCCTCGCGGTTGCGGCACCGGGTCTCGTCCCTTCAGCACGCCACGGTCCCGCTGACCCGGGGCGACGGCTCCCGCATCGATCCGCAGACCCTGACGACGCTCGCCTCCGCGGCCACGGGGCTGGAGCGGCTGCGGTTCACCTACCGGACGGGGGACGGCACCGAGACGAAGCGGCAGGTGGAGCCGTACCGGTTGGTGAGCACCGGGCAGCGCTGGTATCTGGTCGCGTACGACCTGCTGCGCGAGGACTGGCGTACGTTCCGGGTCGACCGGGTCAGTGAGCCGTTCGCGACGGGTGCCCGCTTCACCGCACGGCCGCTGCCCGACGGGGACGGCGAGAACGGCACGGGCGACACGAGCGGCACGGGCAACAAGGCCGGCGCGAGCGGCACGGACAGCACGGGGGCCGGGGAGAGCCGCAGAGGCGGGGAGAGCCACGGGGGCGGCGACGCCGCGAAGTTCCTCGCCCGCTCGATGGCCCGGATGCAGCCGGAGCTGCGCTTCGAGGTGAGCTTCGAGGCGCCCGCGGAGTTCGTGGCGGCGCGGCTGCCTTCGAGGCTCGGGACACCGGAGCCGACCGGGGCGCTCGGCTGCCGGCTGCACGCCGTCTCCACGGACTCACTGGAGTGGCTGGCGCTGCGGCTCGCCCTGGTGGACTGCGAGTTCTGGGTGCACGGGCCGCCGCAGCTGGTGGAGTACGTCGACGCTCTGGGCGCCCGGCTGACCCGCGCCGCGGCGCCGGGCCCGAGTCCCGCGACCGCCTGACCCGCCCCATGCGGCCGGTGGCCCCACCCGGCACGTGAGCGAGCCCCACACATGGATGAGCCCCGGCGCCGGGGGGGGGTGGGCGCCGGGACTCAGCTCATGGGACCGGTAGGAACCGGTCGGGCGACCGGCGTGAGCCGGTCATCGGGCCGGTGCGAACCGGCTTGATTGGGAGGTTACGGGTTATTGGCTCACGCCGCAGCGTCAAAGCCCGTGTCGTGAGCCATTCGCTTCAATTCGAGCAATGCGTGCTTCTCGATCTGCCGGATCCGCTCCCGTGTGAGGCCGTGTTCCTTGCCCACCTCGGTCAGGGTCCGCTCGCGTCCGTCTTCGATGCCGTAGCGCATACGGATGATCGACGCCGTCCTGTTGTCCAGCTTGCCGATCATGTCCTCCAGCTCCTCGCTGCGCAGCAAGGTCATCACGGACTGCTCGGGCGAGATCGCGGAGGTGTCCTCCAGCAGATCACCGAACTGCGTGTCGCCGTCGTCGTCCACGGACATGTTCAGGCTGACCGGGTCACGGGCCCAGTCCAGGACATTGCTCACCCGCTGGGTGTTGGAGTCCAGCTCGGCGGCTATCTCCGAGTGCTCCGGGTCGCGCCCGTGCTCACGGTTGAACTCGCGCTGCACACGGCGGATCCGGCCGAGCTCCTCCACCAGGTGGACGGGGAGCCGGATGGTGCGGGACTGGTCGGCTATGGAGCGCGTGATGGCCTGACGGATCCACCACGTCGCATACGTGGAGAACTTGAAGCCCTTGGCGTAGTCGAACTTCTCGACCGCGCGCACCAGGCCCGCGTTGCCCTCCTGGATCAGGTCGAGCAGGGGAAGCCCCGCCCGCGGGTAGCGGCGGGCCACGGCAACGACGAGGCGGAGGTTGGAACGGATGAATATGTCCTTGGCGCGCTCGCCCTCGGCGACCAGCGCCTCCAGCTCCTCGCGCTTCGCTCCACCGGCTTCGCTCTCCACCTCGCCGTCGAGGATCTGCTGGGCGTAGACGCCCGCCTCGATGGTCTGCGAGAGGTCGACTTCCTTTGCGGCGTCGAGCAGTGGTGTGCGCGCGATCTCGTCCAGGTACATGCCGACCAGGTCGCGATCGGCGATCTCGCCTGTGGCGCGAACACTGCTTGCCCGGTCGGTCCCACCGGTGGTGGACGAACGACGGGCGACGGCACGGGTTGCCATGCGTGCTCCCTTGCTGAGTAGGTCGCGACACCCTTTCGGGTGCCCTGCATCCGATGGAAACAACGACTGGAATCCGGACAGAATTCCCATGGCACGCATTCATTTTCGCGATCATGCAGTACCCTGTCGGCCGCCGACAGGAGGACGGATACCTCCATGGCCACGGAAGTGCAGGTCAGGCCCGGTGTGGAGGCCGATCCGAAGGCACTCACGGACATCTACCACCATTACGTACGTGAGACCGCGCTCACATGCGACACGGTTGCCTCCACCCCGGAGCGGCGCCGCCCCGCCCCTGGCCGCGCTCCCACCCCTGAAGACGGCCCGCACCGTCCACTGGTTGCTCAGGATGTCCACATTGTCGGTGACGGCGCGTTCACTGACGGCGCGCGGGCGGGGCGCACGATGACCGCGTTCCCGGCGCCCGAGGACCTAGTCCCCGGGCCGGGCCCCTTCCCGCGCACGACCTAGTACCCGGTCGTCCGGGACCGGGACCGCAGCCCGATCCGCCGGGCCCCGCGCGCCCCTAGCGTGAAGCCGCATGGACGACACCACAGGCACCCTCGACGAAGCCCTGGAGCGCCTCCATCTCTCGGGCCCCGAACGTGACGGCTGGCTCAGCAATCACGCCCCGATGGCCGTGGAGGCGCTGGTACGGCACGGCCAGGCGCCGACCGTGCACCGCTGGCTCGACCACTACGGAGCGAAGCTGGAGGACATGCCGGACACCTTCACCCCGGTGACGGCGGAGAACTGGCGGGAGGCGCTCGGCGACCCGCGCCGCATCGCCGACTGGACGGCGTACTTCGAGCGGGAGACGGCCGAACGCCCCTGGCGCGACGTACTCGCCGAGTGGTGGCCGCGGCTGCTGCCCGGCATCGCGGCGGGCGCCACCCACCCCGCGATCCGGGTCGGCCACTCCGTACGCACCCTGCTGGAGGGGGAGGCCACCGCACCCCGCGTCCGGGAGCTCGCCCACGGGCTCGGCTACTGGGCCGCCCGGCATCAGCCGCTGCCCGGCCTGGCCCATCTCGCTCCCGCACCGAGCGCCGCCGCGGCGCTGGAGGCGGTGCCCGCGGTGGCGGAGCAGAGCGGCGGCATCCTGGTCCGGCTGGGGCAGCTCACCGCGTTCCCGCGCTGGCCGGAGCGGCCCCCGGCCGGCCCGGACGCCGCCCGCGCCGCGCTCGAAGAACTGGTCCGGGCCTCGACCCACCGCTACGCCACGCACGGGCACGGCGAGCCGATCATGCTGGTGCACGCGGCGACCGCCCCCAACGCCGTCCTGCGCACCCTGCCCGCGCTCCCCCGCGAGCTGTGGGCACCGAGCCTGGCGGGCGCCTGGGCCGCGAGCGCCGCGGTCACCGCCGCGTACACGCCCGCCACGCCCGCCCCCTTCACACCGGCGGCCACCACGGCCGAGGAGCTGTTCGAGCGGGCGGCGGCGCACGGGAACGACCACACCATCAAGTTCACCGACACCGCCCTGGACATCGGCGACGAGACGGCGCTCGCGGCCGCCCTCCGCTCGATCGAACTGAACCCGCCCGCCCTGTAGGACCGGTGCGGGCCGGGGCGGGGCAAGCAGCACCGGCCAGGAACCGAACCCGCCGGGCCGCCCGGCCCAACCGCGACCAAACCCGCCCGGACCTCCCGGCCCAACCGCATCCGAACCCGCCGGGACCGTTCGGCCCGCCCGCAACCGAACCCGCCAGGCCGGTCGGCCGGACCGCAACCGAACCCGCCGGGACCGCCAGGCCCGCCCGCCCGGCTCAGCCGAACTGCACCGAGCGTTTGGCCAGCCCCATCCAGAACCCGTCGATCACGCTGCGCCCCTGTTCCAGCTCGCCCTCCGAGGCACCGAGCGTCACGAACAGGGGCGCGAAGTGCTCGGTGCGCGGGTGGGCCAGTCTGCCCGCGGGGGACTTGTTCTCGAAGTCGAGCAGGGCGTCGACGTCCTGCTCGCGCAGTGCCCGGTCGCCCCAGTCGTCGAACTCGGCCGACCAGCCCGGCACGCCGCCGCCCTGGTGCCGCAGGGCCGCCAGGTTGTGGGTGAAGAAGCCGCTGCCGACGATCAGTACGCCCTCGTCGCGCAGCGGGGCCAGCTTGCGCCCGATGTCCATCAGCTTCTGCGGGTCCAGCGTCGGCATGGAGATCTGGAGCACGGGGATGCCGGCGTCCGGGAACATCTCCACCAGCGGCACGTACGCCCCGTGGTCGAGCCCGCGGTCCGGGATGTCCTGCACCGGCGTACCGGCGCCCCGCAGCAGTTTGCGCACGCTCTCCGCCAGGTGCGGGGCGCCGGGGGCGGCGTACCGCACCCGGTAGTAGTGCTCGGGGAAACCCCAGAAGTCATGGACGAGCGGCACGGTGTCGGTGGCGCCCAGCGCCAGCGGGGCCTCCTCCCAGTGCGCGGACACCATCAGGATCGCGCGGGGGCGGGGCAGCCCGGCGGACCAGGCGGCCAGCTCGCCGGGCCAGAGGGGGTCGTCGGCGAGCGGCGGGGCGCCGTGCGAAAGGTAGAGGGCGGGCATGCGCTCCGCGGTGTCCGTCATGGCATTCCCCATCCACTGCTGCTCAAGACCGCCCCCCGCCGGGCGGGGCGAGGCCATACTCAAGGGTTCCTTCTTCAGGATTCCTGCATAACCCGGGCGAAGCTTCTTGAAACTTCAAGCTCCTACGTCTGGAGACCTTAGCTCTATCTAGTTCAACTTTCAAGAAAAGGTCGTACAGTGGAGTACATGACCACGGCATCCACCGGCGAGCCGCGCTGGCTCACCGACGAAGAGCAGAGCGTCTGGCGCGCCTATCTGCATGCCACCACGCTCCTGGAGGACCACCTCGACCGCCAGTTGCAGCGCGATGCCGGCATGCCGCACATCTACTACGGACTGCTCGTCCAGCTCTCCCAGGCGCCCCGGCGCCGGATGCGGATGACCGAGCTGGCCAAGAACGCCAAGATCACCAGGTCCCGCCTCTCGCACGCCGTCGCCCGGCTGGAGAGGAGCGGCTGGGTGCGGCGCGAGGAATGCCCGTCCGACAAGCGCGGCCAGAACGCGGTGCTCACCGACGAGGGCCACGAGATGCTCCGCCGCTCGGCACCGGGCCATGTCACCGCCGTACGGCAGGCGATGTTCGAACGGCTCACGCCCGAGCAGGTGGACAGCCTCGGGGACATCATGCGGGTGCTCGCCACCGGTCTGGAGCCGGAGGGTACGGACGCGGATCTGCCCTGGCTCCGCTGAGCGGCACCAGGGCAGATCACGTCCTTCGGGGACCCTCGTCCGTCAGTGCGCGACGACCGGGATCCTGAACTCCTCCTCGGCACCGGCCTCGGCACCGCCGTCCGGGCCGGTCGCACCGGACGAGCCCATTCCGGGACGACCGGTGTTGATCATCACCGTCGCGATGGCGGAGGCGACAACGAGGATGCCGACCGCCCACCAGATCGCGCTGGCGAAACCGCTGACCATGGCCTGGAGCTCCAGGAGCTTCGGGTCGGTGGCGCGGGCGGCGTGATCGGCGACGTACGCCGTGGTGGCACCGGCCGCGATCGTGTTCAGCAGCGCGGTGCCGATGGCTCCGCCGACCTGCTGCGAGGTGTTGACCATCGCGGAGGCCACACCGGCGTCACGCGGCTCGATGCCGTGCGTGGCCAGGGACATGGCGGGCATGAAGGCCGTACCCATGCCGAGGCCGAGCAGCAGCTGGCCGGGCAGGATGACGCTCGCGTAGCTGGTGTCGATGTCCAGCTGGGTCAGGAAGAGCATGCCGACCGCGGCGACCAGGAAGCCCGGCCCCATCAGCAGACGCGGGGGCACACGGGTCATCAGCCGGGTGCCGATCTGGGTCGATCCGGTGATCATGCCCGCGATCATCGGGAGGAACGCGAAGCCGGTCTTGACCGGCGAGTACCCCTTCACGACCTGGAGGTAGTAGGTCAGGAACAGGAAGAGGCCGAACATCGCGATGACGGCGAGACCCAGCGAGAGGTAGACCCCGCCCCGGTTGCGTTCGGTCAGGACGCGCAGCGGCAGCAGCGGCGACTTCACCCGCGCCTCGGTCACGACGAAGGCCAGCAGCAGCGCCACGGCCGCGACGAACATGGAGACGGTCAGGGTGTCGGACCAGCCGGCCGACTCGGCGCGGGTGAAGCCGTACACCAGGGCGACCAGGCCGAGCGTGGACAGGACCACACCGGGGATGTCGAGCGGCGAGCGGTTGCGGCTGCCGGACGGCTCACGGATGACGAAGTACGCGCCCGCCGCGGCGATCACGGCGAACGGGATGTTGACGAAGAACGTCCAGCGCCAGTTCAGGTACTCGGTGAGGAAGCCGCCCAGGATCAGGCCGACCGCGCCACCGCCACCGGCGATCGCGCCGTAGATGCCGAAGGCCTTGGCGCGCTCCCGGGCATCGGTGAACATCACGGCGAGCAGCGAGAGCGCGGCCGGTGCGAGGAGGGCGCCGAAGACACCCTGGAGGGCGCGGGAGCCGAACATCATCGCCTCGCCCTGGGCCGCCCCGCCGAGCGCGGAGGCCAGCGCGAAGCCGATCAGGCCGACGACGAAGGTGCGCTTACGGCCCCAGAGGTCGGCGATGCGCCCGCCGAAGAGCAGAAGTCCGCCGAAGGCGAGCGCGTAGGCGGTGATGACCCACTGCTTGTTCCCCTCGGAGATGCCGAGATCCGTCTGGGCGGAGGGCAGCGCGATGTTCACGATGGTCGCGTCGAGGACGACCATCAGCTGGGCGAGCGCGATGAAGGCCAGTGCCTTCCAGCGACTTGGGTCGGGAAGCAGGGTGTCGGCCGTTTTTGACATGGGAGTAGCCACCTAAGGACGTGCGAGGACGTGGGAAGACGTCGCGTGGGTCGTGAGGGTGAGGTCGCGTGGGAGCGAGGTCGTCGGATCGTCAGCGGGGGTCGGGCAGGCACGCGGGCGTGCGCCACCCGTACGCGTGCGCGGGCATGCGCCTACGCGGTACGTGACGTCATGAGGTCGTCAAGGGGCACGGAGGCCGCACGCCGCAGGAATCCGGATCGGGACCGGGATCGCGATCGGGCCGGGCGACGGCTCTCGGGCCGGAAGGGTCAGATGGGCACGGCGTCAGGAGCGACGCCGCAGGTCCTCCAAGGTCGCCGCCGATCCGGGCAGCTCCGAGCGGGCCGGGGCTTCCAGGCCGTCCAGGAACAGTTGCAGATGGCGGTGGGTGAACCGGTCGATGTCCGGGCAGGCGATGCCGGGCAGTGGCCGGGTGAGCTGGGAGAGGGCGACGAGTACGTCACCGACGGCGATGTCGGTACGCAGCCGCCCCGCGGACATGGCGCGCCGCACGAGCCCTTCGACGGCCTCTTCGAGGCGCCGGCGCTCGGCGAGCAGTTCGGGGTGGTCCTTGTCGAAGACGCCGGAGAGCATCGGGCACAGGGCGCCGATCCGTTCGTCCGCGGCAGCGTGCACGAAGCGGCTGAGCGCGGCGAACGGGTCGGATTCCGCCGCGACGGCCTCCTCGGCCCGGTCGGTGGTCCGGGACGTGACCGCGAGGACGACCTCATGGGTCAGTGCCGCCCGGTCGGGGAAGTTCCGGTAGAGCGTGGCATTGCCGACTCCGGCCCGGCGCGCGACATCGTCGAGCGGCACATCCGGCCCGAACTCGACGAACATCTCGCGTGCGGCCGTCACGATCCGTTCCCGGTTGCGCAGCGCGTCGGCCCGTGGACGGGGCGTACGGCGCGGGGCTGCCGATGCGGTGGTCTCGTCGACGGTCTGCACGACTACGGCCCTTCCCTCTGAGTATCCGGACGACCCCTCGGCGTAACCGGGGACCATTTCCCCGCTTCATGGGGACACAGATGCAAACGGGGAGGTGCTCCCCGGTTATTTCCGGCCATCATGTGACCTACGCCACACCCTTCGGTCGGGAAATACCTCCGATCGGCGGCACCCAGCGAGCGGCGCCGCACGGCCCGGCAGAGGCTGATCGCCAGAGCGCAGCCAGGGGTCGGCCGGCTGCCGCGGACCCGAAGGCGCCTGAAATGCAGCAGCCCCGCCACCGGATACGCAGACACCGTCGCCCCGCCGCACTCGCCGGAGCGACCGCCCTGGTCATCGCGGCCATGGCCACGGCCAGCTCCACCCTGCCCGTCCCCAGCCGCGCCTCGGCGGGCCCGGTGTCCACCGCGCAGGAGGCCGGCCACGGCCCCTGCCGCATCCCGGCCACCATGGGCGTACAGATGTCGGAGGGCATGCCGACCCCACCCGGTTACGCCCGCTCCACCGGCCGGGTCAGGGCCCTCACCCTGATGATCGACTTCCCGGACGCGCCGGGGACCGAACCGGCGGCGGACCGGTTCGCGGAGTTCTTCCCGCAGACCTCGGACTGGTTCCGGACCAGCTCCTACGGCCGGCTCGACTACCGTCCCGAGGCCCCGGTGAAGACCTGGCTGAGGATGCCGCTGCCGTTCTCGGAGTACGGCATAGAGCGCGGCTCACCGTACGAACCGGGCTACCGCAAGCTCGTCAAGGACCTCGTCGCGACCGCCGACGCGAAGGTGGACTTCTCCGCGTACGACCTGGTCAACGTGCTGGTCACCCCGAACGCCGGCCCCTCGGCGCTGGACACCGTGCTGTCGGTGACGTTCTCCGGCAACGACGACGCCCCGTACGCGGACGGGGTCCCGCTCGCCAACACCTCGTTCGTCTACAGCCGCCAGGACGACGGCTCCGGGTCGTACGCCGAGACGGGCTACCGCGTCCTGCCGCACGAGAACGGCCATGTCTTCGGGCTGCCCGACCTCTACACCATGGAGGGCGGCGGCTCCGTCGGGCACTGGGACATCATGTCCGAGGACTGGGGGGCCAACAACGACTTCCTGGGCTGGCACAAGTGGAAGCTCGGCTGGCTCGACAACAGCCAGATCAGCTGCGCGTCCGGGCCTGGCACCAGCGACCACACCCTCGGCCCGCTGGCCACCGCGGGCGGCCCCAAGCTCGCCTTCGTGCCGCTGAGCGCCCAGTCCGGCTACGCGGTGGAGGTACGGACGCCCGCGGGCAACGACGAGGCGGTCTGCCGGCCCGGCGTCCTGATCTACAAGGTCAGCTCCGACGTGGACACCGGCCAGGGACCGGTCTCCGTCGCGGACAGCACCAAGGACAGCGGCGGCTGCACCCGGCGGCCCAATGTGCACGCGGAGCTGTCCGACGCGCCGTTCCGGCCCGGTGAGACGTTCACCGACCGGTCCAACGGCATACGCATATCCGTGCTCGACGAGGACTCGGCGGGCAACTACCGGATACGGGTCACCCGCCCCTGACCTCGGGAGCCGTGTGCGCCTTCCGGACCCTCCGGACCTCCTTCCGCACCTTCTGTTTCCCCCGCGCCTTCTGTTTCCCCCGCACCTTCGGTTTCTTCCGCTCTACGGTCTCTTCCGCAGCCACGGTTTCTCCGGCTCCGCGCCCGCCACCAGGTCGCGGACCGGGCCGCGCAGCTCCCGCTTGAGGATCTTGCCGGTCGCGTTGCGGGGCAGCGGCTCATCGGTGAACAGCACATGGGCCGGCACCTTGAACGCGGCCAGGCCCCGCCCGACGGACTTCCGCAGCCCGCCCGCCGTGACCGTGGCACCGGCGCGCAGCCGGACGACGGCCGCGACCTCCTCCCCCAGCACCGGGTGCTCCACACCGAGCACCGCCGCGTCCTCGACATCGGGGTGGTCGTGCAGCGCGGCCTCGACCTCGACGCAGTACACGTTCTCGCCGCCCCTGATCACCATGTCCTTGATCCGGTCGACCACCGCGACCCGCCCGTCACGCAGCACGGCGAGGTCACCCGTACGGAACCAGCCGCCGGTGAACGCCGCGGCCGTCGCCTCCTCGTCGCGCCAGTAACCCCGTACCAGCGCCTGACCGCGCAGCCACAGCTCACCGACCTCGCCCTCGGGCAGCGCCCCGCCCGACGGTCCGGCGATCCGCACCTCGGTGGTCGGGGTCGGGCGGCCGACGCTGCCGGGGTGGGCACGGTAGTCGGCGCCGAAGTTCGCCATGACCCCGCCGCTGGTCTCGGTGAGGCCGTAGCCGTTACGGGGCTCGATCCGCTCGCCGTAACGGGCGGTGAGCCGGGCGACCAGGTCGGGCGGGGCGGCGGCGCCACCGGTGTTGAGCATCGCCAGGCTCTCCAGACCGTCGCCCGTCGCCTCGGCGGCGGCGAGGAGCTGGAGGGCGGTGGCCGGTACTCCGGCGTAGTGCGTGACACGGTGCGCACGGATCAGCCGGAGCGCCTCGTCCACATCCCACTTGCGCATCAGCACGAGGGCGCCGCCCGCCGCCATCGCCGCGTAGAAACCGGTGAACGCGGCGACGTGGAAGAACGGGAACGTCATCAGGGTGACCGGCGAGGGCCCCATCCCGGGGATGAGCCCGCGCCCCAGCGCCGAGGCCGCGGCGTGGAAGCGCGGGTTGAGGGCCGCCCCCGCCTGGGCGAGATGGGTGGCGACGGCACCCTTGGGGCGCCCGGTGGTGCCGGAGGTGTAGATGATCGTGGCGTCGTCCTCGGGCCGGATCTCCACATCGGGCGGCGCGGCCAGCGGATCGGGTGCGGGGAAGTCCTCGTACCGCTCGACACGCGCCTCGGCACCGCTCCCGGCGTGCGCCTCCCCGTGGAAGAGCACGACACGCGCCACGGTCCTCTCCGCCCAGCCCGCCACCCGGGGCAGCCGCTCCCCGTCGACCAGGAGCACGCTCGGCTCGCAGTCGGCGAGGGCGTACGCGAACTCGTCCTCGGTCCACCAGGCGTTGAGCGGCACCGCCACCAGACCGGCCAGCTGCACCGCCCAGAACGCGATCTGCCACTCGGGGTGGTTGCGCATCGCGACGACGGCCCGGTCCCCGGGGCGCAGCCCGTAGGTGTCGCTGAGCCGCCGCGCCAGGGCGCAGGAGGCGGCGAAGAACTCGGCGTACGAGTAGCTGCGCTCCCCCGCGATCAGGAACGGCCGGTCGCCGTACGCCCAGGTGGTCTCCACGAACTCCCGGAGCGTGCGCGGCCCGTCCGCGTAGACCAGCGGCCCGTGCTCGGCGCGCACGACGGCGAAGGGGGCACCGGGAGCGGTGAGGGAGGCTTCGATACGGGAGGTGGCGGAGGGGTCGGGCGGGGCGGGCGCGGGGGGCGACGGGGCAGGCGCGGGGCCGGTGGGCCGGGCGGCGGGATCCGGGACGGGCAGCGGGTCGGTGTGCGGCACGGACGACCTCTCCAAGCGCTTGCTCAGTAACCCGGCGACGCTATGCCCGCCTTTCTGCCCCGTCAAGGGAGCCGTTCGCGCCTCCGTCGGCCCTCGGCCCGCCCTCCATCACGCCTTCCCCTCCCCCGGCCCGTCCCGCCCGCGAGGGGTCAGACGTCCAGGCCCGCACGCTTCAGGCAGGCGGCGATCGTCGCCGTCTCCTCCGCGTCCAGGCTGCGCATCGGCGGGCTCATCACGTTCGTCGTGATGACGCCGAGCAGCATCAGGGCCGTCTTGAACGCCCCGAGGCCGGCGGCGGTGGCCGACGCCGTGCCGGGGCGAGCGGCGCGGATGATGTCGAACAGCGCGACCAGCCGGTCCTGTTCGGCCTTCGCCGTCTCCCAGTCACCCCGTACCGCCGCCTCGTACAGCCGCACATAGCCGTGCGGATCCACATTGCCCAGACCCGGTACCGAGCCGTCGGCGCCGCTGAGCATCATCGCGTCGACCACCAGTTCATGGCCGGTGAGCAGGGAGAAGCCCGGCAGCTCGCGGGCACCGATGGCCAGGCGGCGGAACGAGCCGTCGTCGCCGCTGGAGTCCTTCACCCCGGCGATCACCCCGTCGGCGGCGAGCGGCAGCAGCAGTTCCGGGTCGAGCTTGCTGTGGACGCAGACCGGCACGTCGTACGCGAGCAGCGGCAGGTCGACCGCGGCCGCGATGTCCCGGAAGTGGCGGTCGATCTCACTGCCGTGGGTGCGGGTGTAGAAGGGGGCGGTGGCGACCACCGCGTCGGCGCCGAGTCCGGCCGCCGCGCCGGCCCGCTCGATGGCCCGGTTGGTGGTCGTCTCGATGGCTCCGACGATGACGGGCACCTGGCCCGCCGCCGCGCCGGTGATCACCTCGATGACCTCGTCCTGCTGCGTCGGCGTCAGATAGGCGGTCTCGCCGGAGCTGCCGAGGGCGAAGAGTCCGCCGACACCGCCGTCGAGGAGATGGCCGACCACCCGCTCCAGGGAGGCCCTGTCGATGTCTCCGTCCGCCGTGAGCGGGGTGACGACGGGCGGGATCACGCCGGAGTACAGGGGAGTGCGGGCGGTCATGCGGTGCTCCTTGCGGATGGTGCGGGGGCCGGGTCCCCGGTGAGGGACGCGGGGGTCTGGGGGTGGACGCAGTGCCAGCGGTGTTCGCCGGGCCCGACGGTCCCGACGGGGAAGACCGTGGCGCACGCGTCGTCCGCCTTCCAGCAGCGGGTGCGGAACGGGCAGCCGGACGGCGGGTTGGTGGCGGAGGGCACGGGGCCGGTGAGCACGATGCGTTCGGTGGTCTCCAGCAGGCTGGGCGTCGCCGAGAGCAGGGCCTCGGTGTACGGGTGCACGGGGGCACCCCCGACATCGGCCGCCCGGCCCTCCTCGACGATGCGGCCGAGGTAGAGGACGGCGATGCGGTCGGCGAGGTACCGCACGGTCTGGATGTCGTGCGAGATGAACACCATGCCGAGGCCCAGGCGTTCGCGCAGGTCGACCAGGAGGTTGAGGACCTGGGCGCGTACGGAGACGTCGAGGGCGGAGGTCGGTTCGTCGGCGACGATCAGTTCCGGTTCGAGGGCCAGGGCGCGGGCGATGGCCACGCGCTGGCGCTGACCGCCGGAGAGCTGACCGGGCAGCGCGGCGAGGGTGTGACCGGGCAGGCCGACCAGGTCGAGGAGTTCCTCGACCCGGGCCTCCCGCGAGGCGCGGGTGCCGCGCCGGTGCACATCCAGCGGGTCGCGCAGGATCTGACGGACGGTGAGCCGGGGGTTGAGGGCGGTGGACGGGTCCTGGAAGACCACGCCGACCGCCGAGCCGAAGTCGTCACGGCGCTCGGTCGCCGTCATCTCCCAGAGGTCGCGGCCATGGAAGCGGACCTGGCCCTCGGTGGGCCTCTGGAGTCCGGTCAGAACCCTGGCGAGGGTGGACTTGCCGCAGCCGGACTCGCCGACCAGGCCGACGATCTCGCCGCGCTCGACCTCCAGGGTCGCGTCGGTGAGGGCGTGCACGGCATCGCGCCGGAAGACGCCTCCGCTGCGTGCCTTGTGGCGTACGTGGACGCCGTCGAGCCTGATCACAGGGCGCTCCCTTCCAGCTGTGCGGCGGCCCTCGCCGGGTGGTGACAGGCGAAGCCGTGGTCGTGCGCGCCGCCGGGGACGGCGGGTCCGGTGAGTGCGGGGGTCGTGGTGGGTCCGGAGGTGTTGGGTCCGGTGAGCGCGGGGGTGGTGAGCGTGGGGGTGGTGAGCGCGGGGGTGGTGAGCGTGGGTCCGGTGAGTGCGAGGGCGTTGGTGGTGCGTGTGGTGAGTGCGGGGGTGGTGGTACGGCACAGTTCGGTCGCCGCGCCGCAGCGCGAGGCGAACCGGCAGCCCTCGCCGAAGCCCTGGGGTGCCGGGACGACACCGCGGATCTGGTGCAGCCGCTCGGCGCCCGCCTCCAGGGAGACGACCGAGCCGAGGAGGCCGCGGCTGTAGTGGTGGGTGGGGTCGGTGAGGACGGAGCGGGTGTCACCGATCTCGGCGAGGCGGCCCGCGTACATCACCGCGACACGGTGCGACAGGTCCCCGACCAGGGCGAGGTCGTGGGAGACCAGGACCATGGCGAAGCCCAGCTCGTCCCGCAGCCGGACGAGGAGTTCGACGACCTGGGCCTGGACGGTGACGTCGAGGGCGGTGGTCGGTTCGTCCGCGATCAGCAGACGGGGGCTGCGGGACAGTGCCATGGCGATCAGGACACGCTGGCGCTGGCCGCCGGACAGCTCGTGGGGGTAGCTGCGCAGGGTGCGTTCGGGGGCGAGGCCGACCAGTTCGAGGAGCTCGGCAGGGGTCTTCGTGCCCCCGCGCGAGGTGAGCTGCTTCAGCTGGGTGCCCACCAGGACGGACGGATTGAGGGAGGAGAGCGCGTCCTGGTAGACCATCGCGATCTCGGGTCCCATCAGGGCGCGGCGTTCCTTGGGCGGGAGCTTCAGCAGGTCCCGGCCGCGGTAGAGGATCTCACCGCTGACCTCGGCGTTGCGGGCGAGGAGGCCCATCACGGCGAGACTGGTGATGGACTTGCCGCAGCCCGACTCGCCTACCAGGCCGAGGGTTTCGCCCTCGTGGACGGTGAAGTCGAGGGAGTCGACGACGGGGATGGTTCCGTAGCGGTCGGGGAAGCGGATCGCCAGGTCGCGTACGACGAGGAGTTCGGCGGCGTCCTCACGTACCGGCGTGATGGACGGCTCGGTGGCGTTGATGCGCCGGGCGAGCTTGGTGAGGGCGGCATCGACATCCACGGGGGCACCGGACGTGTCCACGGGGGCGCCGGACGTGTCCGCGGTGGTGGAGGAGGTCTCCACGGTGGCGCTGGAAATCTCCGTGGCGGCGCCGGAGTTCTCCGTCGTGGCGCGGGCCTTCTTCGGCGCGGCCGAGGCGTCGGTGAGTCCCTCCGAGAGGATGTTCAGCGCGAGCACGGTGATCAGCAGGGCGAGGCCGGGGAAGAAGGTGGCCCACCAGCCGCCCGCGAGGAGGATCTGCCGGCCGTAGGCCAGCACGCTTCCCCAGCTGGGGTCGGGGTCCTGCACGCCGGCGCCGATGAAGGAGAGGCTCGCCTCGAAGATGATCGCCTCGGCGACCATGACGGTGGCGAACACCAGCACCGGCGCCATGCAGTTGACCGCGACATGGCGCAGCACGATGTAGCCGCGGCGGGCGCCGATGACCTTTTCGGCCGCGACGTAGTCCTCGCCGTACTGGGACAGCACATTGGCGCGGACGACGCGGGCGAGCGACGGGCTGTAGACGAACGCGATGGTGAAGATGATCACCGGGACGCTGGTGCCGAAGACGGCGACCAGGACGGCCGCGAGGGCGATCGGCGGGAAGGACATCACGACGTCGAGGGTGCGCATCACGGACTCGTCGCCGAGCTTGCGCGAGGTCGCGGCGAGCGAGCCGAGGACGGCTCCCACGACCAGGGCGACGGCGGTCGCGCCGAGGCCGATGATCAGCGAGTAGCGCGAGCCGTGCACGACGCGGGCGAACACATCGCGCCCCGCCCGGTCGGTGCCGAACCAGTGCTCACCGCTGGGTGCCTGCACGGGGGTGCCGGTGGTCAGCGGGTCCTGGGTGAGCAGGGGGGCGAATACGGCGCCGAGTACGACGACTACGAGTACGCCGAGGGCGACGCGGGAGGTGACCGGGAGGGCGCGGAAGGCGATGCCCGGTCGGGTGAGCTTCTTGGCCAGACGGCCCGTGGCGAACATGTCACACCGTCCTGATGCGCGGGTTGACCAGCAGATAGAGCAGGTCGACGATGACGTTGACCACCAGGAAGGCGATGGCGATGGTCAGTACGGTGCCCTGGACCAGGGCGACATCGCCGCCGGTGACACCTTCGAGGATGAGCTTGCCCATGCCGGGCAGGTCGAAGATCGCTTCGATGACGACGGCCCCGCTGAGCAGATAGCCGACCTTGACGCCGAGCACCGTCAGCGGGGTGACGAGCGCGTTCCGCAGCACCGAGCGGACCACCAGGAACACCGGCAGCCCGTTGCCGCGTGCGGTGCGCACGTAGTCGCGGTCGAGTTCGGCGACCATCGAGGTGCGTACGAGGCGGGCGAGCGAGGCGGCGACGGGCACGGCGAGCGAGAACGCGGGCAGGGCCATGGTGGTGAGCCAGCCGCTGAACGAGTCGGCGGGGTTGGTGTAGCCGCC
The DNA here is from genome assembly GCF_035917275.1 of Streptomyces sp. NBC_01237. Classification (NCBI taxonomy): domain Bacteria; kingdom Bacillati; phylum Actinomycetota; class Actinomycetes; order Kitasatosporales; family Streptomycetaceae; genus Streptomyces; species Streptomyces sp. NBC_01237. Next base: position 3,701,432 of record NZ_CP108508.1, read on the forward strand.
GGTCGGGAAGATCCGGACGTTCAGCGCGAACTGCTGGATGAGCAGCACGCCGAGCCAGAACGAGGGGATGGCGACCCCTGCCATGGAGAGCACCCGGAACAGCTGGTCGGGCCAGCGGTCCCGGTACATCGCGCCGAGGACGCCGCCGACGACGGCGAGGAGGACCGCGAGGACCAGGCCGAGCAGGGTCAGCTGGAGCGTGAGCGGGAAGGCGGCGGTGATCCGGTCGACGACGGGCTGACTCGGCGGGACGGTCATCCCGAGGTCGAAGTGGAGCAGCCGGCCCAGGAAGTCGACGTACCGTACGGGCAGCGGGTCGTTGAGCCCGTTGGCCTCGGCGAAGGCCGCGCGGGCCTCGGGGGTGGCGCTCTCCCCGAGCGCGTTGAAGGCCGGGTCGACCGGCGAGAACTGCAGCACCACGAAGACCAGCAGCGCGATACCGAGGATCATCACCGGCATCATCGCGACGCGGCGCAGCGCGAGCCGGAGAAAAGCAACCATCGTCGGGTTCCTTGCGATTGGGCGGACGGCGGGTCCGGGCCACCGGGAAGGGCGGCCCGGACCGGTGTCGGTCGGGTCCGGGCGGGGCGGCCCGGACCGGTCGCGGTCAAGGCCGGGCGGGGCGGCCCCGACCGGCAACGCTCAAGGCCGAGGGAGGGCGGCCCCGGCCGATGACGGTCGGGCGCGGGCGGGGCGGCCCGGACCGGTCGCGGTCAGGCGCGGCTGACGTCCACGAAGGACAGGCCCGTGGTGGGCAGCGGCTTGAAGCCGGGCAGCGCCTTCTCGTTCCAGGCGGTGGGCAGCTTGCGGTGCAGGATCGGGTAGAGCGCGGCCTCGTCGGCGACCAGATCGGTGACCTCGCCCCACAGCTTCCTGCGCGTCTCCTCGTCGGCGGCCTGGGCGGCCTTGTCGAGGGTCTGCCTGACCTGCTTGTACGCGGGGGACTTGCCCCATCCGTAGCGCTTCTCCGGCCAGAAGCCGTAGTAGAACCAGCGCATCAGGAGGTCGGCGTCGTTGCCGAAGACCGAGGGGTCGCCGGGGGCCACGAGGACCTCGAAGTCACCGCTGTCGATCTTGGCGTACTGGGCCGGGGACTGCGCGATGTTGAGGGTGACCTCGACTCCGGCCGCCGCCCAGCTCTCCTTGAGCAGCGGGGCGATGTCCTTGACCCAGCCGGTGTCGGTGGTCAGGACGGTGAAGGAGAGGTTCTTGACGCCCGCTTCGGCGAGCAGCTTCTTCGCCCTGGCCACGTCGTGCGTGTAGACGGTGGCGGCCTTGTGGTAGTCCGGGTGGGTCGCCGGGACGTAGCCGGTGGCGGCCGCCGCGTTGCCGACCATGGCGGTGCTGATGATCTTCTCGGTGTCCAGCGCGTAGTGCAGTGCCTGCCGGACCCGCTTGTCGGCGAACCGCTTGTCCGCGGTGTTGAACATCAGGAAGAGCAGGCCGAAGGACTGCACGGACTCGGTCTTCGTGGAGCCCGCGAGCCGCTTGACGTCGATGTAGGGGACGTCCTCGATGGCCTGGACCCGGCCGGACTCCATGGCGCTGACGCGCGCCGACTGGTCCGACATCAGGCGCCAGACCATCTTCTCGGCCTTGGCCGGGTGCGGGCCGTTGTACTTGGCGTACTTCTCGAAGACGATCTTGTCCTCACGAGTCGCCTCGATGAACCTGTACGGTCCCGAGCCGACCGGCTTGGCGTCGAATCCCTTGACGTCCGCCTCGACGATCTTCTTCGGCACGATCCGGGCGACGGCGATGCGCGACGGGAACAGCGCGAAGGCGTACTTGAGCTTGAACTCGACCGTCGTGGCGTCGACCGCCTCGACGGTGTCGATGAAGGGCACGAACTGTGCCATCAGCGACGCGTTCTTCTCGTCCAGGATGCGTTCGAAGCTGAACACCACATCGTCGGCGGTGACCGGCGATCCGTCGTGGAACGTCGCTCCGGCACGGAGCGTGGCCCGGTAGGTGGTGGCGTTGATCTTCTTCGGCATCTCGGTGGCGAGCGCCGGGCGGGCCACGAGCGTTGCCGGGTCGAGATCGACGAGGCCCTCGAAGATGTGCATATTGGCGGCGTACGGAGTCGCGCCCGAGGTGATCATCGGGTCGAAGCCCGTCGAGAGCGGGTACGACAGCCCTGCCTCGATGGTGCCGTTGCCGTCCCCCTTGCCCGCCGCGCCGTCGGCGGTCGAGGACGGACCGCCACAGGCGGAGAGCCCCGCCGTGATGGCGGCCGCCGCACCGACGGCACTGGTGTAACGCAGGAACGTGCGGCGCTCGAAACCGGCTGATCTCAGCTCGGGCACGGGTCCTCCAGGGATATTGAAGGTCGGACGAAGGGCGGAACACAGAGCCGAGACACGATCACGGGGGATCATTTCCAGCTGAAGCATGAGACGTCAGATGTCTGATGCCTTGATAGCGTTGGAACGTAGCTTGACAATCGAGAGGGGTCAAGAGGTGGGGAGTTCACATATGTCCGGTACGAGGCCCGGCCGGCAGCTGCTCCGGCAGGAAGTCGTCGACGGCATCAAGCGCTACATCCTTGAGGAGAAGCTGCGCCCCGGGGACCCACTGCCCACCGAGCCGGCCCTGTGCGAGGCGCTCGGCGCCAGCCGCTCCAGCGTCCGCGAGGCGGTCAAGATCCTCAACGCCCTGGACATCGTCGAGGTGCGCCACGGGCACGGCACGTACGTCGGGCGGCTGAGCCTGTCCGCCCTGGTGGAGAGCCTGACCTTCCGCGGGCTGCTCTCCCCGGACGACGACGTCCAGGTGCTGGCCGACCTCGTCGACGTACGCGAGCTGTTCGAGCGCGGCATGGCGGACCGGATCGTTTCCCTGCTCAACCCCGGACAGCTCGACACCCTGGACGGCCTGGTGGCCACCATGCGCGCGACCGGGGCCCAGGAGGGGACCGGCTTCGTGGAGGCGGACCGCGCCTTCCACGCCCTGCTCGTCGCCCCGCTCGGAAACGATCTGATCGGCCAGCTCTCGATGGCCTTCTGGGACGTGTACGCGATCGTCGCGCCGCACCTGGACGGCTTCACACAGGCCGACGAGACGGAAACGATCACCGCCCACCAGAACATCGTGGACGCCGCACGGGCGGGCGACATCCCCGGCTTCATCACCTCACTGGGCGAGCACTACGCCCCGGTCAGACGCCGGATCTCCGAAGCCCGCGCCCGCGACAGCGCCCAGGGCTGACCCCGGGCCGCCCCGGAGGAGAACGCGGCCGGGCCCGCTCCGGACAGGAGCCGGCCCGGCACATCCCCGGCACATCCCCGGCACATCCCCAGCACACCCCGGCCGCCTCACCGGCTGCCGCACCGGCCGCCGCTCCGGTCGCCGTATCGGTCGCCGTATCGGTCGCCGCACAGTCGGCCGGAGCCCTTGACGGTCGCCTCAGCGGTGCCTAGGGTCCGTGTGCCAACAGGACATCTGACGTCTTCTGTCGTGACCGGTGGTCATCATCACCCCGCTTCCCTCCAGGAGGGCACCTCCATGCCTCTGACGGACCTCTCGCCCGCGGAGTGCCGCGCCTACCGGCCGGAGCTGCCGGTTCCCGACGGTTTCGACGCCTTCTGGGAACGCACCCTGAGCGAGGTCCCCGCCGACGGCCGAGACGCGGTGGAGAAGCCGTTGTTCACCGCCGTCGACACCGGGATCACCCAGGTCCGTACGTACGACGTGACCGTCCCCGGTTTCGCCGGGCGGCCGGTCCACGGCTGGCTGCGCCTGCCCGCCGGGGCCACCGGACCGCTCGGCTGCGTCGTCGAGTTCCTGGGATACGGCCGGGGGCGGGGGCTGCCGCACGAGGACCTCCTCTGGGCGGCGGCCGGATACGCCCATCTGGTCATGGACACCCGCGGCCAGGGCTGGTCGGCGGCCGGCGGGAGCACCGCCGATACCGACCCGGGCGCGGCCGGAGCCGTACCGGGTTTCGTCACCCGCGGCATCGAGAGCCCGGAAACGTACTACTACCGACGGGTGTTCACCGATGCCGTGCGCTGCGTCGAGGCGATGCGCGACCACCCCGAGGTCGACCCGGAACGGATCGTCGTCACCGGGGTGAGCCAGGGCGGCGGCATCGCCCTGGCCGTGTCCGGCCTGGTGCCGGGACTGGCGGGCGTGCTGCCGGACGTTCCGTTCCTCTGCGACTTCCCCCGGGCGGCGGCGATCGCGGGGCGCCCTCCGTACACCGAGATCGCCGAATACCTCCGCCTGCACCGTGACCGCACCGAGACGGTGTTCCACACCCTGTCGTACTTCGACGCCGCGCTGCTCGCCACCCGCGCCACCGCGCCCGCGCTGTTCTCCCTCGCGATGATGGACGACATCTGCCCGCCCTCCACCTGCTTCGCCGCCTACAACCACTACGCGGGACCCAAGGACGTCCGCGTCTACGGGTTCAACGGGCACGAGGGCGGCGCGGCGTATCAGCAGCGGGAGCAACTGGCTTGGGTGCGTTCCCTGTTCGCCGGCCCCCGGTCCGGGCGGCCCGGCCACCCCTGACCGAGGCCGAGCCTGCCTGAACCCCTCCGAATCCCTCTGAATCCCTTACGAGAAGAGAGATCGTCCATGCAGCGAAAAGTCTCCCTCGCCCTGCTGTCGGCCGCCCTTCTGGTGGTCACCGCGACCGGCACCGCGCACGGCGCCGCCCCCGCCGCCGGTGAACCGTCCTCCCAGGACCTGACCGTCGACGGGGTGGGCTCGCCCCACTACCGCATCCCCGCGCTGACCACCTCGGTCAAGGGCACCCTGCTCGCGGCCTACGACGCCCGCCCCACGCTGGGGGACCTGCCGGCCAACATCTCCATCGTGCTGCGCCGCAGCACGGACGGGGGTGTCACCTGGCAGTCCCAGCAGGTGGTCCGCAAGGAGGCCGCCCCCAAGGGCTTCGGGGACCCGAGCCTGCTGGTGGACCGCACCACCGGCCGTATCTTCCTGTTCTACGCGGCCGGGGTGAACCAGGGCTTCTTCGGCTCGGCCACCGGGAACGACGAGAGCGACCCGGACGTCCTCCAGGCGGACTACAGCTACTCGGACGACGACGGTGCGACGTGGACCCACCGCCGTATCACCCAGCAGATCAAGAACCCCGCGTGGGCGGGCATGTTCGCGGCCTCCGGCGAGGGCATCCAGCTGCGCCGGGGGGCGTACAAGGGCCGGCTGATCCAGCAGTACGCCATCCGGAACAACGGGGCCAACTACGCCGTCAGCGCCTACAGCGACGACCACGGTGCGACCTGGAGGATGGGCAACCCGGTCGGCCCCGGCGGCGACGAGAACAAGACCGTCGAGCTGTCCGACGGCAGGATCATGCTCAACAACCGGTCCAAGCCGTACCGCACGATCGCGTACTCCACCGACGGCGGCGTCAACTACACCCCGTTCACCCAGGACACCGGTCTGACCGACCCCGCGAACAACGCCTCGGTCATCCGCTACGCCCCCGACGCGCCGGCCTCCGACCCCCAGTCGTCATGGCTGCTGTTCAGCAACACCGACGACGCGTCGGCGCGGCGCAACCTCACCGTGAAGATGTCCTGCGACAACGGGAAGACCTGGCCGATCAGCAAGGTCCTCGACGCGGGCGCCGCGGCCTACTCGACGCTCACCAAGCTGCCCGGCGAACGCGTCGGACTGCTCTACGAGCGCGCCGACTACCAGCACATCACCTACGCGTCGTTCGACCTGAAGTGGCTGGGCGGCACCTGCGCCGACATCACGATCACCCCGCCCGCCACGCTGAAGGCGGGCACGAGCACGGAGGTGACCGTCCGCGTGGTCAACAGGATGGATGTGCGCCGTGACGCGGGCACGATCGATCTCGCGGTGCCCAGTGGATGGACGGCGGGCCCGGCCACCATCCCTGCGCTCAACCCGGGCCAGGGTGCCAACATCAAGATCCCCGTCACGGTCGCCGCGGGCGCTTCGGGAAGCGTCAGGCTCACCGCCACCTACCGGGCGAACGACAAGCGCGCCTCGGGCAGCGCGACGGTGACCGTCACCCCGTGACCCACGGCGGTACGCCGGGCGTCAGGGGCTGAGCGTCGAAGGACGGGCACCAGGGCCGGGGGCCGGTGCGGGTGCGGCCGGTGCCGGTGCGGGTTTGGGTTTGGGTTTGGGTTTGGGTTTGGGTTCCGCCCCGCGCCGCGTCCCCGTCCGCGGGACGGGTTCCAGACGGTTGCGGATGCCGTCGAAGTGGGTGCGCATGGCGCGTACCGCGCGCTCCCCGTCGGCCGCCGCGACCGCTTCGACGATCTCGCGGTGCTGGGCGCAGGTGACCCCGGGGTCCTGGTGGCCGTCGTCGAGATCTTCCCGTACCCGGTCCATGGCGGCCCAGAACGCGTCCAGCACCTCGCTGAGCAGGTGGTTGTCGAGCGAGGCGTAGAGCGCGAGATGGAAGGCGCGGTCGGTGGAACGTGCCACCCGGCCGTCGCGGCCCTCGATCTCCATCTCGGCCACGAGGGCGTGCAGGACATCGAGGTCCTCGTCGGGGATACCGGCGGCGACCGCGCCGACCAGACCGGTCTCCAGCGCCTCCCGCACCTTCATCAGCTCCAGGAGACCCGGCTCACCCTGCCGGTAGCGGACGGCGGCGCGGAAGGCGAGCCCTTCGGCGAAGGGCTCCAGCGAGAGCGAGCCGACGAACGTGCCGAAGCCTCGCCGGATCTCGACCACGTTCATGGCCTGGAGCGACTTGAGGGCCTCGCGCACCGACACCCGGCCGACACCGAAGAGATCCATCAACTCGCCCTCGGTGGGCAGCGCGTCACCGGGGGCGAGTCTGCGTTCCAGGATCAGTTCCTTGATCCGACGCTCGATGAACTGGGCCGTGGTGGGGCGGGCCACAACGTCCTCCTGAGGTGCGATTGCCCCTTGACCGGTCGCAGGAGCATCTGTTTAAGGTAAGCCAGACATAGGACATCTTACGTCTTGTGTCTTGATCCGGCAGCCACCTCGGGCCACGGATCGGATCGGCGTACCCACCAAGTCGGCGTACCAACGAAGCTGGAGTCCTCACCATGTCTCTGACCGCACCGTTGCGTGGCGTCGTCCCGCCGGTCTGCACTCCGCTCGACTCCGGCGGGGAGGTCGACACCGCGTCGCTCGGGCGGCTCGTGGAGCATCTGATCGGCGGGGGCGTGCACGGGCTGTTCGCGCTCGGCTCGACCAGTGAGGTCGCCTATCTGACCGACGAGCAGCGGGCCACGGCCCTGGAGACCGTGGTCGATGTGGCCGACGGCCGGGTTCCGGTGCTGGCCGGAGTCATCGACACCACGACCGCGCGGGTCGTGGAACACGCGAAGTCCGCGAAGGGCCTGGGCGCGGACGCGCTCGTGGCGACCGCGCCGTTCTACACCCGCACCCACGGCAAGGAGATCGCCGGGCACTTCCGGCGGCTGCGGGACACCGTGGACCTGCCGCTGTTCGCGTACGACATCCCGGTCGCCGTGCACTCCAAGCTCTCCGCCTCGCTCGTACGCGAACTGGCGGAGGACGGCACGCTGGCCGGCCTCAAGGACAGCAGCGGCGACGAGGGCGGGCTGCGCCGGCTGCTCGTCGAGCTGGGCGGCCGGGAAGGCCGCGCACAGGGCCCGACGCCGCTGTTCAGCGTGCTGACCGGGTCCGAACTGACCGTGGACGCGGCCCTGCTGGCCGGCGTGGACGGGGTCGTGCCGGGCATCGGCAATGTGGACCCGGCCGGATTCGTCCGGCTCTACGACGCCGCGCGGGCGGGCGACTGGGAGCGGGCCGCGAAGGAACAGGAGCGGCTGACCGACCTGTTCGCCATGGTCGACGCCGGCCCGGAGGCCGACATGGGGCGCAGTTCCTCGGCGCTCGGCTCGTTCAAGGCGGCGCTGCGGCTGCTCGGCGTCATCGAGTGCGGGGACACCGCGTTCCCGCAGATTCCGCTGTCCGCCGAGTCGCTCGTCCTGGTCGCACGGCGGCTGCGCGCCGCCGGCCTGCCGCCGGTCCGATGAACACCGGCCCCCTGCCCGGCGGCCCCGAAGGCACCGGAGCCGTCGTGATCGGCCTCGACCTCGGCGGTACGAAGATCGACGCCGCCCTCTTCGGCGCCGACGGCACCGTACTGGCCCGCCGCACCCGGCCCACCCCGGCCGGGGACGGCTCCGCCGCCGTGCTCGACGCGCTCGCGGCGGCCGCCGCCGAGGTCGACCCGGACCGGACCGCCACGGCGCTCGGGATCGCCGCCGCCGGAGTCGTCGATCCCCGTACCGGCATGGTCACCAGCGCCACCGACTCCATCCGGGGCTGGGCGGGCACCGCACTGGGCGCCGGGCTCGCGCACCGTACGGGGCTCCCGGTGGCCTGCGACAACGACGTCCGCGCCACGGCCGGACCCGAACTCGCGGCGCTGGGCGGGGAACACGCCTCCCTGCTGTTCGCCGCCATCGGCACCGGGGTCGGAGGCGCCGTCGCCGTCGACGGACGGATGCTGCACGGCGCCTCCGGGATGGCCGGGCACATCGGCCATCTGCCGAGCCCGCAGGCGGCGGGACTGCCCTGCACCTGCGGTTCCACCGGGCACCTGGAGGTCATCGCCTCCGGACCCGGCATCGCCGCCCATTACGAGCGGCTCACCGGCACTCCGGTGGACCGGCTCGAAACGGTCGCGGGCCGGGCCGCGCGGGGCGACGCCCAGGCCGTGCGCGCGATCACCACCGGCGCAGCCGCTGTCGGCCGGGTGCTCGGCGGGCTCGCCAACGCGCTCGGCCCGGACCGGGTCGTCGTCGGCGGCGGGGTCCCGCGGATCGGCCCGCTGTACGGGGACGCCCTGGCCGCCGCCTTCACCGCCGAACTGATGCCCCCGCTGCGCGGACTGACCCCGGTGGCCCCCCTGTTCGGCCATGACGCGGCGGTACTCGGCGCAGCCGCCCTCACCACCACGCTCACCCTCCACCACCCGGGAGCACTCCGATGAACACACCGCACGAACGAACCACCGCCCCATTGACCGCCGCACTCAAGGGCAGGCTGATCGTGTCCTGCCAGGCCCCGCCGGGCGACCCGATGCGGGAGACCGCCACCCTGGTCCGGCTCGCCGAGTCGGCCGCCGCCGGGGGCGGCACCGCGATCCGCGCCAATGAACCGGAGGTCGTCGCCGCGATCGTCGCGGCCGTACGCCTGCCGGTCATCGGCCTGTGGAAGGACGGCGACACCGGCGTCTACATCACGCCGACCGTCCGGCACGCCCTGGCGCTGGTCGAGGCGGGGGCGACGGTCGTCGCCGCGGACGCCACCGACCGCCCGCGCCCCGACGGCTCGTCCTTCGCCGAACTGGCCGCGGCGGTCCACGGGGCCGGCGCCCTGGTGATGGCCGATGTCTCCACCCTCGCGGAAGGCATCACGGCGGCGGGGCAGGGGGCGGACTTCGTCTCCACGACCCTCTCCGGCTACGTCCCCGGCACACCAGAGCAGACCGGCCCCGACCTGGACCTGGTCGCCGCACTCGCCGCGGCGATCGATGTGCCCGTGGTGGCCGAAGGCCGTATCAACACCCCCGAGGAAGCCGCCGAAGCCCTGGCCCGCGGCGCCCACAGTGTCGTCGTCGGCACCGCCATCACCGCCCCGACCGCACTGACCAGCCGCTTCGTGGCAGGCATCACCCGCCCCTGACCGCACCACCACCCACTGCACGACGGCCACCACCGCCCGCGCCCACATCGCATTCCACCGCCTCGGCCGCGTCGGGGGAGGCGGCCTGCGGGCTCGGCCCCACTAGCACCACCACCCACTCCACCGCCCCCGCCCGCTCGCACCACCACCCACTGCACAACGGGCCCACCGCCCCCGCCCGCTCGCACCACCACCCGCTTCACGACGGGCCCACCGCCCCCGCCCGCTCGCACCGACCACCCACTGCACGACGGGCACCACCGGCCCGACCCACCCGCACCACGCGGGGCGGCTGTTCAACGGCGAGCGCCGTCCCACACCCTGGAGGCACCGTGCCGACCACATCGCCCCCCGCGCTCCCCTGGTACCGCGAGGTGAGCCGTACCCAGTGGAAGTCCTTCTTCGCCGCCTGGATCGGCTATGTCCTCGACGGTTTCGACTTCGTGCTGATCACTCTCGTACTCACCGAGATCAGCGACGAGTTCGGCCTGAGCACGGTGCAGGCGGCCAGCCTGATCTCGGGCGCGTTCATCACGCGCTGGCTGGGCGGCGCCGTGCTGGGCGCCGTCGGCGACCGGTACGGCCGCAGGCTCGCCATGGTGCTGAGCATCCTGCTGTACTCGCTGGGCACCTTCGCCTGCGGCTTCGCCTGGAACTACCACAGCCTCTTCGCCGCCCGCCTCGCCATCGGCATGGGCATGGCCGGTGAGTACAGCGCCAGCGCCACGTACGTCATGGAGAGCTGGCCCGCCAGGGTCCGCAGCCGGGCCAGCGGCTTCCTGATCTCCGGCTTCTCCGTCGGTTCGGTGCTCGCCGCACAGGTCTACGACTGGGTCGTGCCCTCGCTCGGCTGGCGCTGGATGTTCTACCTCGGCCTGATACCCATCGCCGTCGCCCTGTGGATGCGGCGGGCGCTGCCCGAGGCCGAGGAGTGGGCGGAGTCGGTCGCGGACAAGAACACGAAGCCCAATCCGTTCCGCCCGCTCTTCGTGACGCGCGTCCGGGCCGCGGTCAACACGGCCCTCATCGTCGTCGCGACCGTCTCGCTCTTCCTGGTCTTCACCCCGGGCGGCGCCGGAATGGTGCCGGTGCTGTCGGTGGTGGCGGGGCTCACGCTCGCCGCGTTCGCCGTGCAACTCGGGGGCAAGAGGGGCCGGCTGCTCTATCTGTCGATGATCGTGACGCTGTTCTTCGCGTTCCTGTACTCCTGGCCGATCCAGGCACTGCTGCCCACGTATCTGAAGACGGAACTGGGCTACACCACCGACCAGGTCACCGATGTCCTCTACTTCGCGGGGTTCGGCACCATGGCCGGCTGCTGGGCGGCGGGCTTCCTCGGCGACCGGATCGGCGCCAGAAAGGCGTACGCGCTGACGCTGCTGGCCTCGCTGGCCTTCGTCTATCCGGTCTTCGCGGTGCGGGACAACCTGCTGCTGCTGGGCCTCCTGCTCTTCGTGCTCCAGGCCACCAGCTTCGGCATCTCCGGCCTCCTGCCCCGCTACATCGGCGGCCACTTCCCCACCGCGAGCCGGGGCGCGGCACTCGGATTCACGTACAACGTGGGCGCACTGGGCGGAGCGGTCGCACCGGTCCTCGGCGCCCATCTCGCCTCCGGGATGAACCTCGGCCGGGCACTGGCGGTACTGACCTTCGCCAGCACGGTGATCGTGGTGCTCCTGGTCGGCTTCGACGTACCGGCCCGCCTGAACCGCCTGACGGACCCGGACGCGAAGCGCGACCACCTGGCGGCACCACTGGATTCGGAGAGTCCCTGACAGCCGGGCACGCCACACGCCCGGCCACGGCGCCCGGCCCACGACGACCCCAGACCTCAACCACCCCACCCGAAGAAACAGCAGGTCAGCCACGCGGGCCCCGTATCCACCGCCGATATCCCCACGGGGAAGCCCTTCACCGGCACGGATCCGCTACGCTGTCCCTGGTCGTTCGTCGGTGTGCCCCGCTGTCTGCCAGAGCAAGATCGCAGAAGGCAGCACACCTCGTCCGGCCGGCGGACTTGTAGCGCCTGACGAAGATCCATTCACTGGTTCTCCCCCAAGGCCTCCTCCAGGTCCCGGCCCCGCCTTCGTAGCTCAGGGGATAGAGCACCGCTCTCCTAAAGCGGGTGTCGCAGGTTCGAATCCTGCCGGGGGCACAAGCGCAAAGGCCACCTAGGAACGTTCCTAGGTGGCCTTTGACATCCACAGCTGACATCAACGGCTACGGTCACTCACGGTCGGGACGCCTCTTGAGCAGCCGGTCCATGTGGCTGATGGCCTCACGCTGGGTGTCCTGGACGACGTGCGTGTACACGTCCATCGTGATGCTGATCTGGCTGTGACCGAGGATCTCCATCACGACACGAGGGGCGACACCGGCCGCAGTCAACAGAGTCGCGCAGCCGTGCCGGGCATCGTGCAGCCGGATCACCCGAAGACCGGCGGTTTCAGCGACGCGGGTGAAGGAGCGGTAGACGTTCCTCGGCTCGACCGGGCGACCGGTCCGGGTGACGAACACGTGCCCACCTTCTTGCCACGACTCCCCCGCACGAACCCTGGCGTCAACTTGTCGCATCCTGTGCCAGCGGAGGGGCGCAATGCACATGGCCGGGAGCGGCACAGCCCGACGACGTCGACCCTTGGGATCATCGTCGAGTCCTTCAGGCGGAGGAGTAACTGTGCGCCTGGTTTATTCAGCGAAAGGTCGTCTTCTGGATCCAGAAAGGGAGCATTCGCCGGTGGCCGTGATCCGGCGGACGTGAGAGATGCGGGAGAGGCTAGATAAGGTGCCAGCGCATCCAGGATCTGATCCCGGCACGACGCATCAAGTACTTCGATGTGTCGGAACTTACGGTCGAACCAGGCGACGCTACCACCGCCGAGATTGCCCATTTCTGGCCTCCATTGGTGACGTCGTATCCCCGCGATGGGATCAGCTTCCGCGCCGAGCGACAAGACGGCGTCAGGTTCCGCGCAGCCGCGAACGGGTCGATAGGCCAGGGCTGTTACAGGTTTCTCTACCTCATCAAGGCACCCGGCTGCGCTCCGCTCCGCCGGGCGCGCTTCCCGGCTCTGGCTGCGCCCGCGCTCCTGCCTTCGGCCCGCTCGTCGCTGCCGCCGCCGACGCGCGCCCGCTGTGTAGGCCCGAGGGCATGAGCTGAGAACCAAGCCTGCGGCTCAAGGACATGCCTCCGGCGGGGGCGCAAAGACACCGGGATGGTGGGGGCGCCGTTCGCGAGTGCCGGCCGGAACGTGGCGAACGGTGGGCTCCCATCCCGACCACCTCCGACCCAGGCAGAGCCGAGCAGTCACGGCCCAGGGCGTCAAGGTCGTTCGTACAGTGGCGCGCTCCACCTTGACGCCCTGAACCGCGACCGCTCCGCTGTACCGTCTTCGTAGACGATCACGGGAGGGGAGAAGTGAAGGGTGATTTCCAGTTCAGTTGGGAACTGACCGGCTCCGGCTGGGCAACGTGTTCCATTTCTGACGTTTCTTCGAAGCACAAGCACTTTGTCAGCTACTGCACAGACGCTCTTGCCGACGTGGTTCATGGCGTGGCCGGTCTCTATGGGCCCACCCGCACCCAACGGATTTCATTCGATCTCGAACCGGGCGAAGTCAGATGGGTGCTTCGCGGGCACGGTTCAAACGTTGACATCACGATCTACCGCTTCCCTGACATGTCAGCAAGCTTCGACGCGCCAGACGAAGAAGGCGCGCTCTGTTGGAGCTCAACGCAGCCCCGCAGCGCTCTTGGCCACGCTGCCTTGGAGGCCGCGCAGGTGCTCTTGCGCCGACATGGCGAAAAAGAATACCAAGCAAAGTGGGTGCGATACCCATTCCCCGCCGCTGCTCTGCAAGACCTTCGACGTCTCCATCTGCGAGACGACGATTGCCAGCTTGAGCACGAGCTGGCTCTCCCCTAGATGTCCTATGACGGCAGCCGCTGCCGATCCGGCGGAGTCCGAGCGACGGACGGGCAGGCTGTGAAGGGGGACTGGATGTCCGGCATCAGCGGCTGACACCAACAGGCGCGAACAGCCTCGATCAACGCTGAACTTCGACGGCTGGCGAGCAAGGGCGCGAAGAGGGCTGAGCCTGGCCGATGAGTCTGAGTGATCGACCTGATAAGGATGAGGCCAGGCCTCATCCCTATCAGGCACGGTGCGCCGTCTCCGCTGATGGACGACCGCCGTTCAGTGGAGGTGCCGACCGCTGGCCTCATGGAGGATGAGAGGGGTGGGGATCTACGGCCTGCACATAGTCCCGAGGTGGCTCCCGGGGACCTTTATGCCCACCCCCCTTGACTGCGGACCTCGAAGGTTCTCTGACCGGTCTCTATCCACCAGGCAATCTAGCAAGTGGCACTGCCATTGATGCTGATACTCAGGTTCCGGTGGCCGTGGCTCGGGCACTGACTGACGCCCTGCTGGGCTGTCCTCAAGTTGTTCTGTCCGGCCGCCGGGACCTGTTCTCATGGCTCCGGCCGGGCGGAACATGACCTGATAGGAGCTTGGTCAGAAGCCCCCTCAATGTCCTGTCTGCGCCCCCCGGCCAGCGCCCACCTTCGGCTGGGAAGGCAGTATCAGCATGACATCAGAGGTTGTGGAGGACGCCGCGGACCAGGTCGTGTTCGGCGGGGTCAACTCCCATGCGACACCATTCACGTCGCAGTGATCAGCGACAACGGCGGCCACCTCGCGGACGCCGAGTTCGCCACCACCACCGCCGGATACGCCGCCGCCCTGGCCTTCCTGAACGCCCACGGCCACGTGAGGGCGATCGGTGTGGAAGGCACCTCGTCCTACGGGGCCGGCTTCACCCGTGCTGCGGTCTCGCGCGGGCAGCATGTCGTTGAGGTCAACCGTCCCGACCGGGCCGAACGCCGTCGCATCGGCAAGTCCGACCCCATCGACGCCTACGCCGCCGCCCGCGCCGCCCTGTCCGGACGGGCCTCCAGCGCCCCCAAGGACGACACCGTCGCCGGGATACGCGCCCTGCACAACGCCGCCCGCTCCGCCGTCAAGGCCCGCACCGCCGCCCTGAACCAGGTCGACAGCATCCTCGTCGCCGCTCCCGAGGCCATCCGCGCCCAATACGGGCAGCTCAAAGGGAGTGACCGCACCGACGCCCTGGCCCGGCTGCGGCCGGCCGGGGACGCCGTCCACACCGCGGTCCTCACCGCACTGAAGGGTCTCGCCCGGCGCATCAAGGAACTGACCGCCGAGTACCAGGCCCTGGACAACGTGGTGAGCGTCCACAACCCCGGCCTGCGAGCCGCCTACGGAGTCGGCCCCGACACGGCCGCCCAGCTCCTGGTCACCGCAGGCGGCAATCCCGAACGCATGCGGACCGAGGCGTCCTTCGCCGCCCTCTGCGGAGTCGCACCCGTTCCGGCCTCCAGCGGCAGAACCAACCGGCACCGCCTCTCACGCGGAGGCGACCGGGCAGCCAACGCCGCCCCCTACCGCATCGCCCTCGTCCGCATATCCAGCGACCCCCGCACACGCGACTACGTGGCACGACAGACCGCCGCCGGCCGCACGAAGAAGGAGATCATCCGGCTGCTGAAACGGGCCGTCGCCCGGGAGATCTTCCGCTGCCTGACCACCACGGTCGCCGCCCCCGCCATCGCCGACCTGCGGCCGCTGCGGCAGTCCAAGAACATCACCCTCACCGCCGTCGCCCGTCACTTCGGCGTCTGGCCCGCCACCATCTCCACCCTCGAACGCGGAATCCGCCGAGACGACAACCTCACCCACGCCTACCGCGACTGGCTCCATGCGGCCTGACCGTTAGACGCGAGAACTTCACTCATAGACAGTGGCGGCCTGAAGCGCTCTGGCCAGGAAGGTCCAGTCCCCGCCTTCGGGGAGTTCCTTCCCGACGTTCTGGTACCAGGCCGGCGAGTCATGCATCCATGCCGCAAGAGCCTCAAGGAAGCGGTCGAGGCTCTGGTTCTCCCATTCGTGCCCTCTGCGGAGGTGGTCCTGACGCAGTTCTCGAACGAAGGAGACCAGTTCGTCGTGGCTGCGGACTTCGTCGTCGGGAGTCAGTGGCATGCAGCGAAAGTACCTTGCGCCTCGTGCCTCAGAACGCTTGACGAGCAATAGGAGCATCAACGGTCCGGGCCCAGGAGGAGCGACGGTGCCTCGCTGCTGTACAGCAACGAAGTGCAGCAACCTCAGAGGGATTCTGACATCCACGGCTGACATCAACGACGCCGGACGGGAGCGTACGTCAGCGACTCTGTCCGTCCGCCGCACCAGTCGACGGCACCAGCGCGAAACAGCTCGGGACGCGGTGGCCGCCGCTTGGGAGGCCGTTGCCCGGGACGAAGAAGTAATGGGTTCAAAAGCCGCCACTCTGACGGCTGAACCACCCGGCCAGGGTTCTAATCCGTACCAGTAGTTAGGGGCCCTCAGTGGCTACCGAGAGCCTCCTGGAAGGCGCCTGGTAGCCGAAATGGCTACACCGTGTACATCCAGCCGACACAGTGCGTAGATCGCGCCATTCTCCCACGATGCGTTGCCCCTCCTGCCCGACCACCTCATCCTGGAGCGTTCGCCACCAGCCGAAAGGGGACAGGTGAACGTGCCACGCCGTGCCGCAAACGATCCTGACGTCATTGGACAGACCACTGGACTGATCGGTTTCCTCAAAGAGGTCGTGCAGAGCAGCCACAACCGTCTACGCGATGACCGCCGCGCACGGGAGCGCCTGTGGCTGTCCGATCTGCCGACCTTCGTGCGCCGTCCGTCAGACCGGGTCGATGGACTGCTGCTCACGCTCGACCATGTACCGCAAACGGCGCCGCCTCCCCTGCCTGAAGTGTTGGAGGGGTGGGTATCCGCTGAGCAGTGCCAGGACCCGGACGGCGGTGATCCGACACTCGCTGTCGAGGGGCCGGGGCAGGAACTCGCCCTAGCGACGAACACCCCTCAGCAGTGGGAGGAAGAAGCGGAGGATCACACCGTCCGCCGGGAAGAAGCAGCTGAAGTGCTGCGGGCCTATGGTTTTTGGCTCACGCGGTGGCGACGCTGGGCAGAGCGAGAGCATGCGGAACGGGCCCTCCGGGAGCTATACGAACGGGTCTACCACTGGCACCAGAAGCTGATTCAGCAAGATGATCAACTTGAACTCGTTCTGGCCACTGGGCTCTTGACGTGGAGCGACCCGAGCGGTGACGCCGTGCATCGCCACGTACTCACCCACCGGGTGGAGACGTCAGTAGACCGTAAGACTGCCCAGCTCGTGGTCCGGCTGACGGCCGAAGGAGCCGTGCGGCTTGAGGACCAAGCATTCCTCGACACCGATGACGGCTGGGCCCCTGAACGTTCGGCCGCGCTCGCGGAAGAGATCGCCTCCCAGTCACTGCACCTACTGGGCCAAGAGGTCCTCGAGCAGTTGGCCCAGTGGCAGGACCGAGCGCTGCAGCGCCCTGTCTCGTTCAGCGCCGAGTGGCAGCCGCCACGTGAGCCCGAGGCAGGCGCGCGGCTCACCTACGCTCCGGCGCTCGTGCTGCGTCCACGGGACCGTAACGCTCTGTTGAGCTTCTACGACCGGATCGCGGACAGCGTAGCTTCCGAAGGGCACGCCCCCCTGGGGCTGGCTCAGCTGGTGCTGCCCCTGAACTCCGAGGAACGATCGCACTGGGACGTTCGCGAGATCCCGCCGCTGTTCGGAGATGACCCGCTCTTTCCTGGCAAGACGAACGAGCGACAGCGGAGTGTGCTGCGGCGACTGGAGCACGACACGGGCGTAGTGGTGCAGGGGCCGCCGGGCACCGGCAAGACGCACACAATCGCCAACCTGGTCTCCGCCCTGCTCGCCCAGGGGCAGAGGGTCCTGGTGACCAGCGCCCGAGACCAAGCCTTGACCGTGCTGCGAGACAAACTGCCATCTGCGGTGAGGGACTTGTGCGTCCTCTTGCTCAGCTCCGCGCGGCAGGACGGAGCAGACGAACTGGAACGCACGATCAACTCCCTGACCGACCAGGTCGCGACCAGCGACCCCGAACAGTTGCAGGACGAGATTCGTCGGCTCTCCGCACGCCGGGAAGAAGTGCGCGGAAGGATCAGCGCGCTCACCGAGCAAGTGATCGCGGTTCGGGAGGCAGAGATCTATCGCCATCCGGAAATCGCTCCTGGGTACGCCGGCACCCTTGCAGCAATCGTCCAACGCGTCATCGACGCCGCCGAGCATTACTCCTGGATCGGCCTGGTTCCGGACCAAGGGCAGGCCGCCTCTGTTCCGCCACTGTCTCCCGCGCAGGCGGGGGAACTGCTCAGTCTGCTGCGCGACGGTGCCACCGAGCTACGCGCAGAAGGCACTCTGCCGGATCCGGGCTCTCTCCCTTCCCAGGAAGACCTGGCCGATGCACTCGCAGCCAGTTGCGTCACCGATGACGGTCTGTCCGCCGAGGAGACTGCCATCCGCGACGACCTCGCCCAGCTCGACGCCTCCGTCACCGACGAACTCGCCTCGCACGCGGGTAACTGCCGCACGGCTCTTCATCACCTCGGACTGCCACCGTCGGCCAGGCAGTGGGATACGGACAAGTGGATCACCAAGGCCCTGTCCGACAGGCTCTCCCGCGACGGCCTCGCGCTATGGCAGAGGGTCTCCGACGTGGAAGCTCAGCTCGACGCCATCACGCGGCAGGTGGACGGGCAGGGCATGAAGCGTGTCCACCTGCCTGAGCGCCTCCCCGCCGACCGAGCCGATGAAATGCTCGCAAGAGGAATCGCCTTGCGCGAGCATCTCGCCTCGGGCGGCAAGCTGCGCGCTCGCGGCAGCTTCCGCGCTGCGAAGGCGCAGAAATCCGCTCAGGATCTACTAGACACATGCACCGTCAGCGGCCACTCGCCCGAAACCCTGGAGGACGTCGAGTCCGTTCTTGCCCACCTGCGCGCCCACTCCACGGTTGCCGCGCTTGCCGAACGTTGGGCCCAGGCCGGAGCTCCCATTCCCGAAGGACAGCTTGAACTCCGTCTGGCCACGCTGTCCGAGGCCCACACCCGCCTGGCGCACGTCAACGCGTTCGGCACGTCCCGTGAGCACATCGACGGACTGCTCGTGCGTCATGGTCTGCACATCGCTCTCACATCACGTACGGCATGGCAGGAGTTCACCAACGCTCTGTCCACCCTCTCCAGCCGCCGGACCGCGGACGAGGCCACCGGCCGGCTTGCCGCTTGGGAGGAGCAACTCCGTACCCCGCTTGATGGCTCTCGCCCCGCCGTAGAAGCACTGGCCGTCGCCCAGGCTGTCCGGGAGCAGGACATTGACCGCTACGCAAAGGAACTCGACGCACTGCGGGAGGCGCATCGACGTGAGCATCGACAACGCCGGTGCGGCGTACTTCTGGAAGGCGTTCGCGCGGCGCACCCTCTGCTCGCCGACCATCTGACGCGGCACCCCGACGATCCGGTATGGGAGGCTCGACTGGACTCACTGGCCGAGGCGTGGGCCTGGGGAGCGGCTTCCGCCTTCGTGCGCCGCCAGCGATCGCAGGGGCGCGAACGTCAGCTTGAAGGCGAACTGTCCCAGTGCGAGAGAAACCTGGAGTCGCTAACCGGCGAACTTGCCGCAGCCTGGGGCCGGTTGCATTGCCTTGAGCGTATGACTCAGGAGCAGCGGTCCGCCCTTCAGGCTTACCGCAACCACATGGCCTCGTACGGCAAGGGAAAGGGCCGAAACGCGGGCCGCTACCGTGCTGCTGCGCACGACGCCATGCGGACGGCGCAGGGGGCGGTACCCGCCTGGGTCATGCCCATCTCGCAAGTCGCCGAGACGGTACTGCCCCAGCGGGACGCGTTCGATGTGGTCATCGTCGACGAGGCCAGTCAGGCGGGAATGGATGCTCTGTTCCTGCTATGGCTCGCCCCGCGCGTGATCGTCGTCGGGGACGACAAGCAGTGCGCGCCCCCGGTCAGCGGCATGGGTCGCACCCAGGCGATCCATGACCGGCTTGTCTCCCACCTGCCGGACATGCCGCCGATGCTGCGCACGCTCTACGGCCCCGCGACCAACCTCTACCAGTTGTTGTCCACCTTCTTCCCAAAGGTGATCCGGCTGGAGGAGCACTTTCGGTGCATGCCCGAGATCATCGGCTGGTCCTCGCAGACCTTCTACAACAACAAACTTCAGCCGCTGCGCCAGTACGGCGGTGAGCGCCTCAGCCCTCTCGTGACGCACTTCGTCGAAGGAGCCGTGGCCCAGGGACGCGACAGCCGGCTCCGCAATCCGAAGGAAGCCGAGGCCATCGTCGACTGTCTGGCCGGGCTCGTGGAAGACCCTGCTTACCGGGACAAGACCATGGGGGTCATCACCCTCCAGGGACCGATCGGGCAGGTCAAGCTCCTGGAACAGCTGATCAATGCGCGTATTCCGGCACCGGTACGCGAGCGCCACAAGATCCGTGTAGGCAACCCGGCGTCGTTCCAGGGAGACGAGCGGCATGTCATTCTGCTGTCGATGGTCGCCAGCGATCCACCGCGCATTGCCGGCGGTGCTCGCAGCGAGCGGCAGGCTTACAACGTCGCTGCGTCCCGAGCCCAGGACCAGATGCGGCTCTTCTACTCGGTTCCGCCGGACCGCCTCAAGCAAGGAGACCTTCGCCTCAACCTCCTTGCCTACATGGAGAATCCGCCCGCCGCACTTGCCGCCTCCGACGATATCGGGGAGGTGTCCGCCGAGGTCCCGCAGAAGCCGTTCGAGTCGCTCTTTGAGCAGCACGTCTACTTGCGGCTGAAGGCTCGCGGATATCACGTCATCCCGCAGTGCCCGGCTGGAAGCAAACGCATCGACCTCGTCGTCCTAGGCGCTCGTGGGCGTCTGGCCGTGGAGTGTGACGGTGACCGATACCACACGACGCCTGAGCAGATCCGGCACGATGAACAGCGTGATCGTGAACTTCAGCGAGTGGGCTGGACGTTCTGGCGCCTTCCCGAGAGCGAGTTCCGCTTCGACCCAGACCAGGCCCTGTCCGGCCTGTGGGAGGAGCTGAACCGGCTGGGCATCCGTCCGGCTACTTTCCGTGGCACCGATGACGGGTCCCGGTCGGCCCCTGCATCCTCCGGCACGCAATGGACCCCGCTCGACCTTTCCTCCGATGAAGGGCTGACCGAGGGTCCGGCGGAATCCTCCGACCATCCCGACGCGACCGATCCGGTCGCCGCTCTCGAGACGACAGAAGTCGACGAGACCAACGACACCGCGGAAGGCACAGCATGACCCAGCAGTCCCCCATCGGCATCCTGGACGGCAACACCCTGGAGGAACTGGCCCGCGTCATCTGCGGCGACGAGCACCTCTATTACCGCAAGGGTTTCGAGATCGCGCGCTTCCTGGAACACGCTGGTTGGCAGAGGGTTCCGGAGTACGACGGCGAGTATCGCAAGGAGTGGACACTCGACCGGCTTTCCGAACGTCGGGAGGACCCGACCGACCTCGAAAAGGTTCTGCTCCGACTCGCGGACCCGCGCGAATACTTCGACGAGCCCGAGCAGCTGTCTGCGGTGGTCTCCGCCGTCAATGCTTTCCTCGTCCACGAAGGAGCCCGTCTGGAGAACCCCGGCGGCCGGCCCCGTATCGTCGCTTGCGATCCCTCTCTCAACTACCCGGGCAACCAGGGTCCGGTCGAACTCAGCGCGGCCATGACCGATCTCATCAACAACAAGGACATGGCGACACTCCTCCAGCACCGCTTGGACGAGGCCCGTACCTGCTACGCCAACGGCGCTCACGTAGCCGCCATCATCATGCTTGGCAGCCTCCTCGAAGGCGTTCTCGTCCATGTGGTCCAAGAGCGCGACGCCTCGCTGCTCGGCCGGACGTCTCCGGACAAGGTAAACCTGGACACACTGATCAAGACCTGCCACGACGCGGGCTGGATCGGCGCTGACGTCGAGCGCTTCTGCCACGAGCTTCGTAGGTACCGCAACTTCGTCCATCCACGCGCTGAAATCCGCGAGGCTCACGCCCCCGACCGGGACACGCTGAACATGTGCTGGCCCGTGGTCAATGCGGTCCTCAACGACCTTGCCGAATCACAGCCTGAAGCGACTTAGCCCTGCCCGGCTGTGCCTCTGTCCTGCAGCACTCAAGTGCCCCTGTCAGGGAGACAAATTGAAGAAGGCAGCAGACCTACTGACAGAACTTTCGCGGCCGTCGAACGTCGCGACTCACTCCAGCATGGCGCTCGTCGGCAACGTGGACGCCGCGGGCGCCGATGAGGACAAGAAGAGGAAGGAGAAAGAACTCGACGCCCTACGCCGCAAGCCGAAGCTCCAGGCCATCCCCACAAGGGAAGTCGGCTCCTTCCAGCTGGCCCCCTGGGATGTGCTCCATACACTGGCCCGAGCAGTGGCTCTCGCCAGGCGAGGGGCGGGCCGTGGACTCGCCGAGCACTGGGGAAGCCTGAAATACAGCCAAGCCCTGACCGGGGGCTCGGACGTCTACATGAAGCTCTCAGCTGAAGGCCGCGAAAACGCGGACTACTACAAGGCGCTCCAGTCGGACGAACTTGGGATCGGCTTCGGTCTTGCGTTGGCCAAGCAGGTCTTGACCCGTCGCTATCCGCAGCACATAGTGTCGATCGTCCCGGCCGACACAGCCCTGCGTGCAGGCTGGGCCTTGACCAGCAGGGACAAGGGCCCCCGGGCTGGATATCGGTACCGTCCGCGGTTCTTCGCCGAGGTCTGGAAGCCCGGTGAGCCGTCGCGCGTCTTCCCGATCGAGTCCAAGGGGAACCACAGCAACGCTGCGACGTCTCACGATCAGCTCGCCTCTGCCTCCGCACACGTGGAGGCAGTACACATCGGCTCATGGAACGAGACACCGAGCCTGGTATTCAGCACGGAGCTCCCAGCGGACGGCCCTCTCACCATCCACGCCCTGCATGCCGCCGGAACGGACGGACGGTTGAACCACTCGGCGGAGAATACCGGGAGGAATCTTGACTATTCCACCGAAGACGCGAATTTCTTCCCGGGCATCCAGCCGCCCACCGAAGGCGACAGAGCTCCCCAGAAGGAGCCCGGCTTCCACGTCACGCCGGAGCGCCGCCGATGGTTCGGGCATGTCCTCGCACGCACAGCAGCCGCCGGACTGACCGCATTCGCCGGGGACGGCGAGGCAACCGTCCAGTATCTGACCAAGCGGCAGGGCAACCGGCACTTCACCGGCTTCGCCCATGCGGCCACAGGGAGTGTTCAAGACGCGCGTGAGGAACTCCTCGGTATCCAGTTCGTCGGCACAGACCATGTTTTCCGACTGAACAGAACACGCGTCGAGGCGTTCTCCGGGGTCGCGGAAGGCCTCTTCCGCCACCTCGAAGGGGGCAGGGTGGAGCAGTATCGCCGCGAGGTCTACGCCCGACGAGACACCTGGCCTGTCGACACATGGGACAACAAGTGGCACGGCCCCGTCTCGATGAGTCCTGACGGATCTGTGCTTGCTATGAGAGTGCTGACCTGAGTCACGTCGGAGCCAACGCGCTTCCCAAGGGCTCCGCGGCACCGCAGCCCACGGACCAGTACCAACCAGTCGACCCGACAGACGCTTGCGTGAGCGATGCGTGAGCGGACGTGGTAGCACGGAACCGCTCGTGCAAGGACCACGGCTCGCACCGCCCCATGCTGACCACGCAGAACACCACCACTCAAGACAGCCGAGCACCACCCGTTAAGGATTCGATCCCACTCCTAAAGCGGGTGTCGCAGGTTCGAATCCTGCCGGGGGCACAGTGGTAAATAGCAGGTGAGAGCACGTAGGCTGCTGGGCAGGGAGGGGCAGGCACGTCTCCCCACGCGCGCCTGAGACGCGCCTCCCGAAAGTCTGTGGTGTACCGGCGGGGAGGCTGGTCCCACAGAAGCAAGGCCCCCACCGGTTATGTCGGTGGGGGCCTTCTGCTGTCCAACGTAGACCGCCCCGCACCTGTTTGGGTGCGGGGCGGGGCGCCATGACCGAGTCATAGCGCCATGCGGCGGAATCTGGCGGAGACGCGTACACCAGACGCCGCATTCGATGCCGGGCCCTTTCGGGTCGGCCGCTCAGGGTTACGTGCCTATGGCATGTGCCGCAAGATGTAGGTTCTGCCCTGCATACATTCGATCATGGTCGGGCGAGCGTGACTGTGTGCCGCGCTCCGTTCCACCACCCGACTGGGTACTCACCCGCCGCCGGGCCATCGGAGACCGCATCCGCGCAGCCCGGCTCACCACTGGCCTGACGCAGGAGCAGGTAGCCCTGCGCATCGGGATGGACCGGGCCACGTACAACCGGATCGAGATGGGCCCCTCGGCCGCGTTGGTCGACAGCCTCATCCTCATTGCCGACGCCCTGGGCACAGATCTCGCCGACTTCGTCCGGAAGTAGCCCGGCCGGTCACCGGAGTCCGTGCCGGTTCGGGTCGTGGCAGCCACCTTTCGTGGTGCCGCATCCGGAGCAGCCCTGCCCGCCTTCGTCGTTCGCGGTCGGGGTGGGAAGCGTCGCGCTGTGCATGGTGGTTCCGTTCAGGTGGTGTGGCAGGGGCAGGCGCAGTCGGGGCGCCGGCAGTGGTCGTGGCCGTCGGCGAGGTGGGGTTGCTGTGCTGCGCGGCAGGGGGTGCTGTGTGTGTCGCCGCGAAGCTGCTCGGCCAGTGCCAGCACGTCATCGAGCCGGGCCCCGGAAGCCGCGGCCTCGGCCATCTCGACGTCCGTGATCGGTTCGCCGCGCCACAGGAGGGTGACTCCGTGTTCGGGGCACCGGGCCATGCCGTCGGTCTCGATCGCGAAGTCGTGGACACCGCCGCTGTGGTGACACTTCACTCGGATCCCCTCCCCGCGTGGTCCGGGGTGTTCGGCCACTCCCTGTGCTCGCTGGGGACCCGTGTGGCCGGGGGGCTGGGGGCACCGGGCGAATGTGCCGGGGCGCTCCGCCCAGCAGTACCCGTACCCGATCGGCGCGCTCACCGCCGTGCCTTCTTCCACGCTCGGCCGAGCCGTATGACGGTCGCGCACTGCGCTCCCGTACGGCAGGCGTCGCACGCCAGGGTGTGCCCGAGGTACGCCAGATACGCGCGCTCCGGGGGCGGGACTGCGGTCCGCCGCTGCGTCGACGCCATCACCGGGCCGCCCTCCGCCCCGAGCACGCCAGGGCGTCCACGCACTCACGGGGGAACCACGCGTACGCGGCACCGGTGGCGGGGGTGACGCGCTGCTCGCCGAGGTCGACACCGAGGTCCTTGCCGAGCGGTGACCGGCACCACACGCAATGCCAACCGCGCTGCTGCTGTTCCGACAGTGCACTGACCGGCGGTAGCTGTTGCACAGCCATGGGGCCCCCTGAGTCATCGGAGTGGACCTCAGACCGTAGGGACCGCCTGTGCGTGCACACCAGCCATGTGCAGATCTGTGCGCACGACCCCTCTTTCAGGGGCAGTGGCTATCCCGCACCTTTGACCGAAGTTCCAATCTGCTCAACGGTGTTGCACACAACTGCACACCACCCAGCCGGAGGTCGCACCATGTCGCTACTGTTCATCGGGATCGATCCCGAGACCGGGGACCACGAGAGCCCGACCGTGTGGGTCGACCAGGAGAACAAGGAACTCGTCTTCCAGGGGTGGAAGCCGAGAGCCAAACTTGAAGCCGAATGCGCGGCGCTGAAACTGCCCGGCCACGCCGCAGGAATCCCGGACACCGAGGCCGTCATCCGCATCCCCGCCAGGATGGCGGACATGATCAGGAAGGCGTGCGATGCCGTCGAACGTGCCAACGACGTTCCGTGACCTGCTAGCTGGGTGCGAGCAGTCCGCCGTGCACCTCGAAATGCGTGACGCCTACGCCGTCGACTACGAGAAGGGGCCGTTCGCCGAGTGGCGGTCCGGCTACCGGCACGACCCGGCAGACCGGGCATCCTGGTGGCGGCCCTGGCTCGATATTGTCGCCGACACCGTGGACCGCGGCGTCGTCATGCGTCGGGCCCGCATTGTGTCCGAGCCTGTCAGTGAGTACATCCGCTACGAGCACTCCGGCACCTTCACGAACATCGCGGCCGGGGAACAGGTGCGGTGGCTGCCCCGACGCGAGACATCGGGGATCGCCCTGCCCGGCAACGACTTCTGGCTCTTTGACGACCAGCTGGTCCAGTGGAACCACTTCGCCGGTGACGGCTCGTCCCAGGGCCCCGAGATCAACCGCGACCCGGCAGCGGTGAAGCTCTGCAGCGAAGCCTTCGAAAGAGTCTGGGACCGGGCTGTACCGCACGACCAGTACAAGATCCGCTAGTGGCCGCACCCGGACAGGCCAGCACATGACCACATCCCCGTCCTCCTCTGCTCAGGCTGCGCGGGAAATCGTCGCCCAGCGACTGCGTGACCTTCGCAGGGCGGCAGGGCTCACGGTCGTGGAGCTGGCCACCGGGTGCGGCTGGCACCACGCGAAGACGTCCCGGATCGAGAACGCGCGCACTGCCCCGACGGCCACGGACATCCGGCTGTGGTGCCGCACCCTCGGAGTCGACGAGCAGGCAGATGACCTGATTGCACAGTCGCTGCACGCCGAGTCGATGTACACCGAGTGGCGCCACCGGACACGCAGCGGGCTGAAGCAGCTCCAGGACAGTGCCGTGACGTTCTTCCACCAGACCGAACTGTTCCGTGTCTACTCTTCATCTCTGGTTCCCGGCCTGCTCCAGACCGAGGGCTACGCGGCGGCTGTGCTCGGGATGAGTGCCCGCTTCCGCGACCTGCCCGTCGACGACAGCGCAGAAGCAGCCCGCGCCCGGGTGGAGCGCTCGCGCATCATCCATGAGCGAGGCCACCGCTTCGTCCTCCTCGTTGAAGAGGCTGTCCTTCACTACCGGATCGGGGACGCCGACGCGATGGCAGCCCAGCTCGGACACCTCCTCACTGCCGGCGCTCTGCCTGCGGTGTCGCTCGGCATTATCCCGGCGGTCGCGCACCGCGAGCAGTGGCCGCGAGAGACCTTTCACGTCTACGACGACACGTTGGTTTCGGTCGAGCTGATTTCTGCACAGGTCCGCATCACACAGCCCAGCGAGATCGCGCTCTACGCGAAGGCGTTCGAGCAAATGCGACGGACCGCCGTGTACGGGGCAGCGGCGCGAGCCCTCGTTGTGAAGGCCATCGAAGCCCTAGCCTGACCCCAGACGCGCGAAAGAGCCCCCTCCGCCCGAAGGCGAAGGGGGCAACCCTGCAGTGCAGGGACCATGGCTCCGATGGCATCCATCAGGTCGTAGAGCTGGGGACCATCCCCGCGCCTGCGGGGAGCACAGTTCCTGACCTGCGGGTTTACGCACCCAGACCACAAGAATTTGTGCCTTCACTGCCCCGGATCCTACCGGCGACGGTCATACCGCCGCAGGACTCACGAGCACTTCCTCCGGCGGGCAGGTCTGATCGGCGCGGCCGTCCGCTCCGGCCCTACCATCCGACCCGTCCTTCCCTGCGGCACTCGCAGGACCAGCAGGACCAGGCACGGTGGAGTCGGCACCCGTCTGCCCAGCCGCACCGGACAGCCAGCCCTGAAGGGCGGGGCTCGATGGCCGTCGAGATCACCGTCATGCTCTGTCCGCACCGGCTCGCGGCATCGGCCGCCATCACCCTCCGGGCCTCGTCTCCTTGGCCATGCGGCGTCCCCGCACCCTGTTTATGATGGATAAATAGAAATAAGCAACACAAAGCATGACTGATGGGTCAGTGCTCGGCGGTGGAGTCGAGGAACTCCCTGACGGCATCGACCGTCACGCGGCAGCACCGGGCCCGGTCCCGTACGCGAAGGCGCCGAGGCGAGCCCGAACACCGCGGCACACACCATCGCGATGCTCGGCGTGCGAGGACAGCGCGAACCGCCTCCTCCCCCAACGCCCCCTCCTTGACCACGATTGGGTACCGGTTACTGGGCCGTCAATCCCGAACCACCTTGCCAGGAGCCTGAGATGGCTGAGGAAGAGAGAGGAGCGGCAGGCGTCGCCGCCCTCGCTGAAGCGAACGCTCCGGGGTTCGAGACCCTCGTCCGGATGACACTCGACACGTTCGGGCGGTCCGGGCCGGACCAGGGGACGTGTCTGCTTGCACGTATCGCGGCACTGGTGACCATTGACGCCTCTGCCCACGGCAAGGCCGACCGGCCCGGCCTGACGTCGGGTTCCGGCCGGCTCGCTCACCCGGGGCCGAAGGCCCCCCTCCCGCATGCACTGCGACCTCGGACACAGACGACACCGAACAGGAGAAGCAATGGGCAGCTATGTGAATCTCGCCTATGACTACCCGGTCCTCGGAGCCTTCTGGA
This sequence comes from Streptomyces sp. NBC_01237, assembly GCF_035917275.1. Taxonomy (NCBI): domain Bacteria; kingdom Bacillati; phylum Actinomycetota; class Actinomycetes; order Kitasatosporales; family Streptomycetaceae; genus Streptomyces; species Streptomyces sp. NBC_01237. The sequence continues at coordinate 3,729,381 of NZ_CP108508.1, forward strand.
CGGTCATGTGGATCTTCCTGTGGGTCATCTGGCTCTTCCTGCTCTTCCGCGTCGTCGTCGACATCTTCCGCGACGACTCCATGAACGGCTGGGCCAAGACAGGATGGCTGGTCTTCACGATCGTCCTCCCCTTCCTGGGCGTCTTCGTCTACCTCATCGCCCGGGGCAAGAACATGGGCAGCCGCGAACAGGAGCACGCAAGGGTCAAGATGGAAGAGACGAACCGCTACATCCGCGAGGCGGTCGGCACCACCGAGCCTGCCGGCGCGGTGGACCAACTCGCCAAGCTCTCGGAGATCCGGGCCCGAGGTGACATCTCCGACGAGGAGTTCCGCCTGGCCAAGGAGAAAGTCCTTCGCTCGTAACAGCACACGAGGCAAGGCCCGGTCAGGAGAGCGAGGGCCAGGAGCGAGTTCGGCCATCCGTTCAATCGCCGCCCTCCGGCCGCTGTGCCATCCGCTCGGCATCAGTGGTCGCGCGGCCGGTGGCGGCGAGGAGGGCGAGCAACGCCAGCACAGCGAGCAGAATGATGACCAGCAGCAGCACGGCCAGAGCCGTCGGGTGGTTCCAGAGCGCGAAGACCAGAGCCACGGCCAGCAGGGCGGCCGCAGAGAGCCGACGGCGGTGGGCCTGGGTCCAGGTTCCCGCCCGGCCGGTGCGGATCCGGTGGGCGTACGCCCATTGTGCCGCGGATCCCGCGGCGCGCTCGGAGACGTCCCGGACGGCGCGCGGGAGTCGCCCGGGGCCGATCAGGTAGGCGCCGAGCGCGATGAACACACCGAGGACGATCGCCGTGCGCAGACTGACCTTCAGGAAGTGCAGCAAGGTGTCGAAGACCGCTGCCGCGGCGGCCTCCGACTGGACCTGGGGCGGGAGGTGGTCCAGGTAGTAGCGGCGGGCGATGACCAGGGCGACCGCAACGACCAGGCACCCGAAGGCCGCGCCGAGAGCCGTGCGGGCCAGGGCGCGGCGACGCCGGTGTGCCAGCAGCACGCCGGCCGCGCCGGTCACCACGACGAGCGCAGGAAGCCAGTTCCCGATCGTGTCCAGCAGATGGGCGCCTCTACGGATCTTCTCCAACTGCTCGGACTGGAAGAGCACCATCTGCTTGTCGACCTCGGGGATCCTGGCGGCCGGGGACAGTCCGGCGTCCACGAGGGCCTGTTTGACCTGGTCGACGGCTTCCCCGACATCGAGGGTGACCGTCCCGGCGTCCACGCCCACGGCGCCACGGCCCTCGCCGGTGAGCGCGTGCACGACGGCGGTGTGGGCGGCCCGGTTGGCGTTCGTCCAGAGCTGCTCGAAGCGGTCGCTCCGAACGAAGCGGGTGGCCACCTTCTCGACCGTGTCGTTGATGGCGGCGTCGAGCTGCGGACCCAGCCCCTTCACGGCCTGCGCGGCCCGCGGTGGCAGGCCCTGTGCCTGCAGCCAGGCGGCGATGTCCGAGGCCGCCCGGCGGCCGTCAGCCCGCACATCCACGGCAAGGGTGATGCGCTTGACCGCCGCGTCCTCGATCGCGGGGTCCGAGGCCAGCGGCGAGACCGTTCCCACGAACCGGCCGGTGTCCAGAGCGATGTCGTGCACCCACACCGTCAGCAGCGCGACCGGTACGAGCATGCAGGTGAGCACGATGAGCACTGCCGAGGCGGTGTTCCGCGTGATCCGTACGGCCGGTCCGTGTGTGGACTCACTTCTCGCCGCGCCACCCGCGCTCCCTGCGGGGACGGCAGCGGGCTCGGGCACCTCGTGCGGGCTGGGCATGGGGGCTCCGGCACTACTGGAAAGTTCCTGCCTCCATTACCGTCCTTCCACGGCAAGAGGGCCCGCGCAGGTGGACCATACGGGCGAGACTCGGTCAACCGCCCGGAGCGGCAGCCGCCGACCCACGGGGGACCCGAAGACGCGGCAGCGACGGCGTCTCCGCCGCGTCGGCATGTCGATCGACCGGTCGATTCTGCGGGGACCGCTGGTGCATCGTGCCGCGACGGCGATGAACATGCGGCGCACAGCGCCGGGTGTTGCAATGGATCTGTTGGCGGCAACGCCCTTGCGTGGAACCGCACGGCGACGGCACCGGTCCCCTCGCAGCCGGGTACCGGGTCGCGACCATCGGTCCGTACCGCTGACCGAGAGCCGTACCGGGTCGCGGCCATCGGCCCGTACCGCTGACCGACGTGCTTCCTGTGGGGGTACGAGCGAGGCGTAGGCCCGAATCGTGCCCGACCGCCCGGATGCCGGGTCGGCTCGGCCGCCCCGCTCGGACAGCGGTTGGGGTACCGACGGGACGCGGCGCCCACGTACCGGCCCTCGGCACGGCCCTGCCCGGCAGGAGGCTCCATGCACAGGGACTCCGGGGCGCGCGGGCGCCTCGTACAGCGTTGGTCCGCACGCCTTGCCCTCGTGGCCGGGCTCGCCGCGGTCGTGGTCCTTCTCGTCTTCGCCGGAGTCAAGAGCATCACGCTCCTGGGCTCCGGTCTGGCCGGGTCGGCCATATCGGCCGCGAGCCTGTGGTGGGCACTGACCCTGCGTGGAATCGGCCGACTGCTCGCCTTCGCCCTGGCCGTCGTCGCCCCGCTCGCGGTGCTGGCGCTCTACGCGTGGGCGGAGCTGCTGTGGGTCGTGCTCGTCTCCCTCGCCCTGTGGGCCCTCGGGGTCTCCGCCGGAGGAGCGGCACTCAGCAGGGACATCGGGCAGACCGGCCCCCCGGAGATGCGGACCGCTCCTCCCCGGCACCCCTTCCTCATCATGAATCCACGATCGGGCGGTGGAAAGGTGGGGTTGTTCCATCTCAGGGAAAAGGCCGAGGCCCTCGACGCGGATGTCCTCCTGCTGGACACAGCTCATCAGCAGGATGTGGTGGCGCTCGCCGGCAAGGCGGTCGAACGCGGCGCCGACCTGCTCGGAGTCGCGGGCGGCGACGGCACACAGGCCCTGGTCGCCGGAGTCGCCGCCAGGCACGGCATTCCCTTCATGGTGATCCCGGCCGGGACCCGCAACCACTTCGCCCTCGCCCTCGGCCTGGACCGGGACGACCCGTCGACCTGCCTGGACGCGCTCACCGACGGCGTTGAACTCCGCGTCGACCTCGGCTTCATCGGTGAGCGTGCCTTCGTCAACAACGCGTCCTTCGGCACCTACGCGGCCGTGGTGCAGAGTCCCGCCTACCGCGACGACAAGGTCCGCACCATCCTCCAGACGCTTCCCGACCTGCTGACCCGCCGACGCGGTCCCCGGCTGACCGTCCGCACCCCGGACACGGTCATCGAAGGCCCCCAGGCCGTGCTCGTCAGCAACAACCCCTACCGGATGGGAGACCTCGCCGGCCTCGGGCGCCGTGAGGTCCTGGATTCAGGTGCCCTCGGCGTCCTGGGCATCAATGTCGACAATGCCGCGCAGGCAGCCGAGCTGCTCGCCGGAAGGCGCGCGCCCGGCCTCACCGCCCTGACCGCACAGGAGGTCGTCGTCGATGCGGACGAGCCCGAGATCGAAGCCGGGGTCGACGGTGAGGCACTGACCCTGCCCACGCCCGTACGATGCACGATCCGGCACCGGGCCCTGCGCGTCCGGGTCCCACGGCACCGCCCTGGGGTGCCCCGGACCAGGGCCCGCATGGACTGGCGGCGGCTACGGGAGCTGGCGCTGAGCTGAGGAAGCTGTCGCCCTTCGGACGCCGCCGGCTGAATGACTCCGGCTCAGGACGTTTTCGAGGCGGACCGCTTCGCGGTTCTGCTCCTGCTGGTGCCCGTGCTGCCCCGACCGGGCTCGGCGGGCGCCTTCTTCCGCCCCTTGGCCTTCCCTGTGGCGGCGACCGTCCGCGATTGAGCTGTCCGGGTCGGTGCGGTCGGCCACTTGAACTCGATCTCCAGCTCGATCTCCCCATTGCCGATCCCGACCTCTATCTCGCCACGAAGGTCGTCGGGGATCCGCAGGCTCAGCGTTCCGGAGCCGAGTTCGAGTTCGGCTTCCCCTCCCTCCCTCAGCGCGGCGGCGAGTGCCGTGAGTTGGTCAGCCGCCTCAAGGCGTGACAGAGAGCGCTTCTGCTCGAACTTGAGGTCCTTCATGAGCATCTCCATTCCAGAAGGAAAGTGCGGATAACGCCCATTCTGCTGCCGAGTGCCCGATCGGACATCCTCATGCCCGGCGCCCCCAGGCGCGGGGCCCTGAAGCGTTCTAGGGTGGTGAGGAGTCCCCCGCCCGCGGAATTCGGGCGCTCGCGTACGGAACGAGCGCCGGCCGACCCCGCACGGTCCGGGTGGCCCGCCTACCCGGCGCCGAGCAGTTCGCCGATCACCTGGCGCGCCGTCGCCGCCATCACCAGGTTCGTCTCCCGGTAGTACGAGAGCTCCATGAGCGCGATGGACAGCGCCCATCCCCGCCCCCGCGCCCAGGTCGCGTCGTCCGCCGCCACCGCCGTACGGAAACTCCCCCGGGCCCCGGAGGGCAGCAGGTACCAGGCCGCGATGAGGTCGACCGCGGAGTCGGCCAGGCCCATGCAGCCGAAGTCGATGACCGCGCCGAGCCGGCCGTCCGCGACCAGTACGTTGCCCGGCTGGAGGTCCCCGTGGACCCAGACGGCGGGGCCGGACGCGGCGGGGGCCCGCAGCGCCTCGTCCCATACGGTGGTCGTGGCGGCCGTGTCGAGGTGGCCGCGCAGGGCCACGATGGCGGCTCGGGTCGCGGTGTCCCGGCTCGCCAGCGTTTCGCCGCGGTACGCGACCGGGCCGTCCGCGGGATCGACCCGCCGGATCGCGGTGACGAACTCCGCGAGGTCCGCGGCGAAGGGGAGCGGGTCGACGGGGTTGTCGCGGCCCGGGTTCCCGCCGTCCAGCCAGCGGCACACGGACCAGGACCAGGGGTAGCCCTCCGCCGGTACGCCCTGGGCGAGCGGGGCCGGGATGGCGAACGGGAGCCGCGGGGCGAGGTACGGCAGCCAGCGGCACTCCGTCTCCGCGTCGTTCGCGCCGCCCTCCCGGAGCGGAAGCCGTACGGCCTTGTCGGCGCCGAGGCGGTAGATCGCGTTGACCGTGCCGCGGGAGGCGACCCGCTCCACCGGAAGGTCCGCCCACTGCGGGAACTGCGTGGCGATCAGTCGGCGTACGAGGGGGACATCAGTGGCCATGCCGGTGATCGAACCGGGTTCCCCGCCGCCCCGCAACAGCATTCCTCCGCCTCGCGGATCGCCATCAGCGTCCGCGTGGTACACCGACTCCGCCGCGTGAAAGGCCAGTTGGCGGAAGGTCCAGCCGGTTCCCGGCGCGTGGTCGTGCCGCTCGGGAGTCAGGGCGTCGAGCCGGTTGGCCCAGATGCGGGCCGGCCGGACCAGGCGGCAGCCGGCACCGCGACACCCGGCGCCCAAGCGACGAGCGCCGGACACGCCCCGCCGAGTGCCCGAGCGCACCTCGCCGAGTGCCGGACGCGCCCGCCCGAGTGCCGGACGTGCCCGCCCGAGTGCCCGAGCGCGCCACGCCGAGTGCCGGTCGAGTCCCGCCCAAGTCCCGCCCGAGTCCCGCCCGAGTGCCGGACATTCACGGGCACTTCACCCAGGAGTCAGCCGCACACCCTCCAGGGCTGGTGCGCGCTGTCTAGCGTCGCGGGTACAGACCGGTTACTGAAACGTTATGCCGTCACCTCGGTACGCCGTTACGCCATCACGCCGGTACGCACCAGAGAACAGGGACCCCCGTGAGATTCGCCCCCCTCGTGATCGCCGCGACCTCCGTCGCACTCGTCTCCCCCCTCGCCGCCCAGGCGCAGGACCGGCCCCAGGCCCAGAGCCCGGCGCAGTCCCACCCCCACAAGCCCGGTCACGGCACCCCCGCCGCTCCCGGCGTCAGCGTGCCCGGCGGGCGTTACGAGCACCCGGTGTCGGTGAAGTTCAAGGCCGAGCGCGGAGTCACCGTCCGGTACACGCTCGACGGCACCACGCCCACCCGCGACAGCCACGCCTTCCGTTCCGGCCATCCGCTGCGGATCACCAAGGACACCAATGTCACCGCCGTCGCCTTCCGCGGCAACAAGGCCGGCGTCCCGGTGTCGTACGGCTATCTGATCAAGACCCGTGAGAAGCCGCTCGCCAAGCTCGTCGTCATGTCGGACGTCCACATCGGCAGCCACGCGACGGCGGACAAGAAGTACGAGAGCTTCTTCGACACCATCGGGTCCATCTTCCCCAAGCCCGACGCGATCCTGTCCAACGGCGACATGATCAACGACAACGGCGACGGCAAGGGCCCCGACCACAAGATCGTCTCCGAGATCTTCCAGGCCAACCTCGCCCGCAAGGGCATGACCGGCACCCAGCTGCTGATCTCCAACGGCAACCACGACGCCAGCCTCGGCGCGATCCGGGCCGGCTACCCCAAGGCATGGTTCCCCGACTCGGGCGGCGGTTACTACGAGTCGAAGGTGAAGGGCCTGCCCGTCCTCACCGTCAACACGGAGACGTACAACTCCAGCACCGCCCAGCGCACCTGGCTCAAGGAGCGGCTCACGGCGATCACCGGCGACCCCGCCAACGCGGGCAAGCCGGTCCTCGTCCAGGGCCACCGGCCCACCACCGGCACGACGATGGACGGCCAGCAGGCCGCGAACCCGCTGCTGGCCGAGGATCTGAGCGCCTTCCCGCAGGCCATCCTCTTCTCCGGCCACTCCCACCTGAACATCAACGACGACCGCTCCATCCACCAGCGCGACTTCACCTCCGTCAACGACGGCTCGATGAGCTACATCGAGATCGACCACGGCTACCAGATGGTGACGGACGAGGGCCTCGCCAACCGCTTCGAGTCGCCCACCGCCCAGGCGCTCTTCGTCGAGGTCTACAAGAACCGCACCGAGATAGCCCGGGTCAACATGGCCGCGGACAAGCACGACATCTACACCGGCGGCCAGTGGTCGGCGAACTGGCAGCCGCCGTACGCGAGCGCGGGCACCCTCAGCGGCGACACCTGGACGGTGCGGCTGAAGGGCTCGACCAGCCAGGAGATCAAGAGGAACTTCCGGTACACCGCCGCCGAACGCAACACCGTGGCGCCGAAGTTCACCACCCGCAAGCCCCTCAAGGACGTACGTGACGCGAAGGGCGGCACCGCGCTGCGGATCGCGCAGGCCAAGGACGACCAGATGGTGCACCACTACAACGTGGACATCACCGACGCCTCGACCGGTGCCTCCGTCGTGTCCTCCAAGGTGCTCTCGGACTTCTACTTCACCCCTCGCCCCAACACCCTCGACATCCCGGTCCCGGGCGCGGTGAAGGGCCACCGGTACGTGGCCAGGGTCGTCGCCGTCGACGCGTACGGGAACGCCTCCCCGGCCGCCTCGCTGACGTTCCGCAAGTAGCACGTGTCCCGGTCGCCACAGGGTGGTTGACCTCCCACAGACAGCGGCCGACGCGCCTCGGGAGGCGGTCGGCCCCGCGTGAGCGGCACACGAACCGCGCGCCCCTTCCCTGCCACCGTTGCCGGGAAGGGGCGCGCGGTCGCCCGTTCCGCGCTCGCAGAGGAGGCACCGGGCGCCGGAGCCGCGCACGCACCCCGGCGGCCGGCCGGCCCGCGATCAGCCGGCCCGCGGGCGGCTCAGCGCAGTTCCTCCGGGCACGGGGTGCCGGGCTGGAGCTGGTACGGGGCCGCCAGCCGGTACACCCCGGGCTCCGGGGCGAGCAGCTCGGTCCACTCGTCGCCCTCCGGGTTCTCCTCCACCTGGATCAGGCAGCCGTGCGTATTGGCGAACGTCTTGGGGGCGTTCTCGTCCTGCTTCGACCGCCGCTTCGACTCCTCGGTCTCCTGCGGCCGGTCCAGGCTCCTGCCCTCCTCGTCGACCACCGCAAGCCAGCGCGAGTACGGGATCCGGATCAGCACCCGGCCGGCCGACTTCACCCGGATCGTCAGCTCGTCCGCGCCCGCCCGCTCCACCGTCGCGGGCGGGTCGGCCATCGGCACCGGGTCCAGGACCCGGAACAGCTTCCAGTTGGAGTCGCCCCAGATCTTCGTCAGATACGGCTGGCCCTTCTCGACGAGCGCCGCCTCCGTCGCGGCCCCGCTGTCCGGCTTCCCCGTGGGCAGCACGACATAGTGCACGGCCCAGCGGTCCAGCCACTCCCGGTAGTTCATGGCGTTGAGGGTGTCGTCGTAGAAGAGCGGGTTGCGCTTCATGTCGGCCTGGCGGTTCCAGCCGCGGGCGAGGTTGACGTACGGCGCGAGCGCCGACGCCTCCCGGTGGCTGCTCGCGGGCACCACTTCCACCCGGCCCCGCTCCGCCCCCACCTCCTGGAGCTCATTCACCAGCGGGGCCAGCTCACGGGCCCAGGACGCGGTCGGGGCGGTACGGACGATGTCGTCGACGCCCTTGAAGCCGATCCAGAAGTTCAGCCCGGCGAAGGCGAGGACCAGCGCGTACCAGCGGCGGGTCCGGGGCGCCGTGTACGGCAGGGCGGCCAGCAGCGTCACCCCGGCGAACAGCATCGCCATGCGGGTGACGTTCGACCCGATCTGCGAGTCGACGACGTACGTCAGCAGCGTTCCGACACCGTAGACGGCGGCCGCCGTGCGGACCGTCTTCCAGTCGCGCGGTACGAGGACGAAGATGATCACCGCGAAGATGAACGGCAGCGACAGCGTCCCGACCGACATCGGCTGCGTACCGGAGAACGGGAACAGCCACGAGGACAGCGCCACCACCGCGACCGGGGCGAGGCCCAGCGCGTACGCGCCGGGGCGCCGCTTGTGGAGGAAGAGCGCGGCGGCGACCACACCGAGGAAGAGCCCGGCGACCGGGCTGGCGGCGGTCGCGAGTCCGGCCAGCGGCGCGGCGACGGCCGCCTTGGCCCACCGCTTGTAGCGCCACTTGTGCGGCCAGCAGAACACGGCGGCGACGGCACCGACCGCGAACATCATGCCGAGCCCGAACGTCACACGTCCGGAGAGCGCGTTGCACAGATAGGCGAAGGCCCCGGCGAGCGAGCAGGCCAGTGGATTGCGCACGGCGCGGACCCGGACCAGGATCATCGCGGTCAGCGCGGCGGACACCGTACCGACGATCATCATCGTCGTACGGACGCCGAGCACCGACATCAGATACGGCGACACGACGCTGTACGAGACGGGGTGCATGCCCCCGTACCAGGCGAGGTTGTACGCGGTGCCGGGATGCCGGCCGACGAACTCGGCCCAGGCGTCCTGCGCCGCGATGTCACCGCCGCTGTTCGCGAAGAAGAAGAACCACAGGACATGGGTGACCGCCGCGGCCGCCGTCGTGATCGTGACCGGATGCCGCAGCAGACGCCGGAACCGGCTGCGCCGCGGCGCAGCGGCGGTCGTGGTGGCGTCGCCGGTGACGGGTTCGGCGGTACGCGGAGCGGGCAGCCGGATCCGTGCGGCCGGGCTGCCGCCGAGCTCACCGTTCCCGGTGCTGTGGTCGGTGCTGCTGTCCGCCTCGCGGCCGGGTCTCGGCTCCGCGGTGGTCACTACGGCTCTCCCCGTCGTCCGCCGGGCCCCGTACTTCCCTGATAAGGACGCGGTCCCGGCGTCCCCAGTTGCCCGGGGACGCTAACACGTACGCGGCCGGGCGGGGGGCGCCGGGATCGACGCCCCCCACCACGGCCCACGTGGTTTCGCCGGATCAGCCGACCCGGGTCAGCTTCTTGTCGAAGGCCGGTTCCGCCAACTCGCTCCGGAGCGCGACCGGCACCTTCACCTGGCTGGCGCCCTCGCCCACGGTCAGGGTGCCGACCTCGGTCCCGGCCGGCGCGGAGTTCGGCACCGTCTTCCCGCCGTCGGTGAGTTCGAGCTTCACCGTGAGCCCGGCCCAGCCGACCGCCCGCACGTCCTTGGTGGCGACGACCGGCGTCGTGCCGCCGAGGCCGTCGTCGACGGCGCCGACGACCTGCCCCTTCTTCACGATCTTCGCGCCCTTCAGCTCGTCCTGGGTGGCGATCATGACCTTCTTGCTCGCCGCGTTGACCGCGTCGATGATCGAGGACTCGCTGTACTGGCCGAGCACCGCGCCGACGATCAGCTGGTCGGTACCGTCGACCATCTTGTGCGCCGCGAAGAGCAGGTTGCCGCCCGCCTTGGTGGTCGAACCGGTCTTGATCCCCAGGGCTCCGTCGAAGGGCACGAGGGTGTTGTAGTTCCGCCAGGTCTTGCCCGACGGGTCCTTCCACTCCGGCAGCTTGGTGATGTCCATCAGCGCCGGGATCTCGACCAGCTTCTCGCCCAGCTTCACCAGGTCCTCCGCCGTGCTCACCGTCGTCGCGTTGAGCCCGGAGGGGTCGGTGTAGGTGGTGTTCTTCATGCCGAGCTGCTTCGCGGTGTCGTTCATCTTCGTGACGAACGCCTTCTCGGAACCGGCGTCCCAGCGTGCCAGCAGCCGCGCGATGTTGTTCGCGGACGGGATCATGAGGGCGGACAGCGCGTCCTTCTCGCTGATCTTGTCGCCCTTCTTCACCGTGTCCAGGGTCGACTCGCCCTCGGTGAAGAGCTGGCCGTCGGACTCGCCCTTCGCGTCGACCTCGATCGACGGACCGTCCTCGCCCCGCTTCAGCGGGTGGTCCCTGAGCACGATGTACGCGGTCATCGCCTTGGCGACACTCGCGATCGGCACGGGCTTCTGCTCACCGAACAAGTCGACCACGCCCAGCCCGGTCGCCGCCATGTAGCCCTGGCCCTGGTCCGGCCACGGCAGCTTCGGCTTACTGCCTTCGAAGGTGTACGTCGGCTGCGCCGTCAGCTGGAGCGTGGGGGTCGGCAGCGGGCGCACCATCTGCACGATCGCAAAGACGACCAGCAGGAGCAGGACCAGCGGGGTCCAGATCTTGACCCGCCGGACCGCGGTGCGGACGGGGGTCTCCTGCGGCGGCGGGGTGTTCGTCAGCTCGGCGAGCAGGTCGAGCGGCGGCTTGGGCGGCAGCGGCTGCTGCCTGGTCCGCTCGGGCTCGGCCGCCCATGCCGGGCGCGGGGCGGGCGTCGGGGCCGGCTTGGCCGCCTTGTCCGGGGCCGCCTCGGGTCCACCGGCCGCCGGAGCGGCCGGCTCGGGCTTGCGGGGCGCGGGAGTGGGCCGTACGTCGTCCGAGCGCAGCGGCACGAACTTACTGGTCCGCTCGGCCGCGGTCTCCGGCTTCGCCTCGCGCGGCGGAATCTTCAGCGCGGTCGTCGGATGGTCGACGTGCGCGGCCTTGGATGCCTCGGACGACTCGGGCGCCTTGGCGTCCTTCTTGGCTTCCTTCGGCATCTTCGGTGCCTTGAAGACGGCCGTGGGCTGATCGATTCCGCGCAGGTCGGAGGTGGGTTCCGCGGGTTTCGCGTCGCCGTCGCCGTCGCTGCCACCGTTGCCGTCGCCGTCGCTGCCACCGTTGCCGTCGCCGTCGCCGTCATCAGCGGAGGCTTCGGCATCCGGTCCCGAGGCCGAGTCCGATTCCGAGGCGGGGACCACCGCTTCCCCACGGGACTTCGGGACCCGGGCTTCGCCCGACCCCTTGGCGGTCCCGTCGGTCCCGTGTGTCCCGTCGGACGCCTCGGCATCATCGGACGCCTTGGCCCCGCTGGTGACGGCCTCGTCGGATTCCGCGTCGTCCTCGCTGTCGACCCAGGCGGCCACCGCGGCACGGAGCCGCGCGTCGCCGGGCTCGGCAGCGGGCTCGTCGCCCTCCGCGGCCGCATCGGACTCGCCGGAACCGGTGGCCTTCGCCGCCGCCTCCGTCACCGCCGCCTCGGCCGACCCATCCGCCCCATCGGTCTCGTCCGCCTCAGGCGCCTCAGGCGCCGCGCTGCCCGCCTCGGCCCCCTCGCTCGCTCCCGCACCCTCCGGAGGCGTGGAGCCCCCTTCAGGGCCCGTGGAGGCCGCAGTCGCCGCCGCGCCGCCCTCGGCATCGGCGGGACGGGTGCGGAAGACCGCGGTCGCGGTGTCCGTCGTACGGTCCGTCACGCTTCCGGCACCCGCATCCGTCTCGGCACCCGCACCCGCGTCGGCACCCGCGTCGGCATCACCGTCCGCGGCCGCATCCGGTGCCTCGGCCCGGTCCGACGCCGTATCCGGCGTCGCATCCGTGTCCGGGGCCGCATCAGCGGCCGGTTCACGGAACACGGCAAGACGCGGGTCACGTTCCTCCGGAGCCGTCCCCGACGACTTCTGCTGCTCCGTTTTATCGGGGGACTCGCCCGCCACCGATGCCTCCTCATGCGCTGCGGGGGCAACCCCGCGCTGTCCGAACCATCTACCAGTGTCCTGTGTGAACCCCTGGCCCGGCTGCTAGACGAGAACGACATACCTACTGGTTCCCATACATAGCGGTCAGGCGCTCTCGACAGACCAATGTGAGAGGGGTCACCCTGTCATTCATCCACGCGGGGAGGCATGGATGGGCAGGAGCCGCAGAACAATTCCGGAGGAGCTTCTGCTGCTCGCTCTGGACCCGACCACGGGTACCACAGCGCAGCCGCAGTCGCTCGACCTCGGCCTGGCCGGGGCACAGCTAGTAGAGCTGGCTCTGGCAGGACGGATAGCCCCTGACGGGGATCGTATCGCCGTGGTGATGCCACGGCCGACAGGAGATCCGACTCTGGACTCCGCACTGGAACTGCTGCGCCGTCGCGGCAGCCCGGTCCGGGCCGTCCACTGGATCGGCGGACCCCGGCTGGGGCTGCGCCAGATCTACCTCGCTCATCTGGAGCGGTGCGGCATGGTGCATGCCGTGGCGGGCCAGATGTGCGGAGTGCTGCCGACGACTCGCTACCAGGCGACGGACACGGCAATCAGCCGGGACATCAGAGCCCGGCTGGACAGTGCGATCCGCACCGGCGTACCGCCGGACCCGCGGACCGCGGCGCTCGCCGCACTGGCCCACGCGGTCGGACTCGGCAAGCACCTGTACCCCGGGAACGAGGGGCGTTCATCGCGCTCCCGGCTCCGGGATCTGATCAGGCACGACCCGATGGGCGGCCTCGTGGCGCATGCCGTGATGGACGTCCAGAACGGGGTGGCCGTCCAGCCACGCCGTAACCAGCAGGCAGCGGGGGTGCCGTTGCAACCGCAAGCGCAGTCGCGCCGCGGCACCATGGCACAGACCGCCGCACACTGACCGCACGGTGCGCCGCACGGAGCAGGGAACAGCGCTCCGCGCGGCGCACCGCACGGACAGCCGAATACCGCCGCACCGACGTCCCCAAGACCCGGTTCGGGAGCCGCACCACGCGCGGGGCAGCCGGGTCCACCGGCTGCCCCGCGCGCCTGCGTGTGGCCGTTTCCCAGCGCGGCCGGTGCCGGGGGTGGCAATCTGCTGAGCAGTAGATACGCACAGCTACATAGCCGGAGGTGCCGTTTCCGTGCCGTCCCATGTCAATCCCACTGTCAGGCGACGCCGATTGGGCCAGGAACTGCGCCGCCTGCGCGAGCTCAAGGGCATGACCGCCGAGGAGGTGGCGGAGCGGCTGCTGGTCTCGCAGTCGAAGATCAGCCGACTGGAGAACGGCCGCCGCTCCATCAGCCAGCGCGACGTCCGCGATCTGTGCGGGGTGTACGAGGTCGAGGACCACCGGATCGTCGACTCGCTGATGCAGATGGCCAAGGACTCCCGCCAGCAGGGCTGGTGGCACGCCTTCGGCGATATTCCGTACAGCGTCTACATCGGTCTGGAGACCGACGCGGAGTCGCTGCGCGTCTACGAACCGCAGGTCATCCCGGGACTGTTGCAGACGCGGGCGTACGCCGAGGCGCTGATCAACGGCGCGCTGCCGGAGACACCGCCGACCGACATCGAGAAGCGGGTCAACGTACGCGCCCGTCGCCAGGACCGGGTCAACGCGCCCGAGCAACCGCTGCGGCTGTGGGCCGTGATCGACGAGTCGGCGCTGATGCGGGCGGTCGGCGGCAAGCAGGTGATGCGGGAGCAGCTGGAGCACCTCATCGAGCAGTCGCAGCTGCCCCATGTGACCGTGCAGGTACTGCCGTTCGACATGGGAGCGCACCCGGGCATCAACGGGCAGTACGCGATTCTGGAGTTCCCGGACGCCGCCGACTCCAGCGTCGTCTACATCGAAGGCGTCACCAGCGATCTCTATCTGGAGAAAGCGAACGATGTGCAGCGATACAGCGTCATGTACGAGCACCTGCGGGCGCAGTCGCTGAATGTGGAACAGACCCGGCAGTTCATCAGCGAGATCGCCAAGCGGTACACCAACTGAAACAGGACAGCCGCTACGCCTGTTTTGCGAGAAATGGAATGATGCCGGGTGAGAGGCGACGGCAGAGTACACCGTCGCCACCTCACGGCGGAAGACCCGCATGGAATATGCCATCCGGTCGAGTGAACGGCCACTTCACGCCGGGAAGTTGGCGAGTAGCGTCGATCACGCCAACCGGAATCAGGTTGGTGCGACCCACCCAACTCTCTGAACCGGAGTGAACATGGCTATTCTTCAGGGTGCTACGGAAATGTGGACGAAGTCTTCTTACTCCGGGGGCAACGGCGCGTGCGTCGAGGTCAAGTCCCCGGTCGCTCTGTCCATCGCCGTGCGTGACTCGAAGGCTCCCGAGGGCCCGTCGATCACCTTCGTGCCCGGCGCCTGGAACGCGTTCGTGCGCGATGTCGCCGAAGGCGTCATCAACGCCTGACCGGCCGGTTCGTCGGTCGCACCGCACCACCTGACTGGAGCCCTCTCGACTGGTTCGCCGTCCTGGCCGAGGGGGCTCGGCACATCCGCCCGAGGCAGCCCGGTCACCGTGGACCGCGGTCACCGCAGCCGCACCGGTCACCCCGGCCGCCGAGGTCGCACCGGCCGCCCCGGCCGCCCGGGTCACCGCAGCTGATCGACGTACCGATCCGTCCCCGGCACGGTCGGGATGAACGGCGCGACCAACTCGACCCGCCCCAGGCCCGATTCCGCGACGGCCGCGTCGAGACCGGTGAAGCACTCCTCCCAGCGGGCCCGCGGGTCCTCCTGGAGGAACCACAGCAGTGTCAGCCGGGTGCCGACCCCCTCGACCTGCTTCACATACGTCATCCGGTCACCGGGCAGCGGTGTGGGCCGGAAGACCGTGACCATCGCCGCGGGCGACCCGTGGAGCCGCTTCGGCAGATGCCGGGAGCGCAGCCACTCCAGCAACTCGGCGCGCCGCTCCGGCGTTTCGGTGTCGATGACTTCGAGCACCAGGCCCCGGTACGGATGGTCGAGGGCGTGGAAGTCCCGGGGGCCGGCGGCGCCGTCGCGGTAGACGGTGGCCTCGTGGTCCTGGAACGCGGTGAAGACGTGGGTGCGGTCCTGGTAGACCCGGCCGTCCCGGTTGAGCCGCTTGTTGATCCCGACGGTCCACTTCATGTGGTCGTCGTAGCGCCCGTCCGTCACCCAGTACGTCGACAGATAGCACCCCGCCCCGACGGGCCGGGCGACCGCGGACCTCTCCGGGTACCGCAGCTCCTGGAGCTCCCTGGTGGCCACCCAGCGGCGTCCGGCGGCCATCCAGGGCATGGCCATCGCGCCCGCGTAGTAGTGGTCGTCCTCGTACCAGCGGTTGTACGCGTACTCATGGCCGGGATGCGGTTCGACCATGGTGATCAGGGCGTGCCCGGGGTGGACCCCGTACGGCCCCACCGCCGCCAGTTCCGCGTACCGGTCGCTCTGCGTCTCGTCGCTCATACCGTTGCCTTCCCCTTCCGTCCTGCGCCGCGGGCACCTACTCTGACGCTCCGTCAGACGAACTGCCAGAGCCGGGAGGCGCCGATGTTGCTCGCGGGGAAGACCGTCATCGTGTCGGGCGTCGGGGCCGGGCTCGGGCATCAGATCGCGGCGACCGTCGTACGGGACGGGGGCAACGCGGTCCTCGGGGCGCGCACGGAGGCGAATCTCGCCAAGTCGGCCGCCGAGATCGACCCGGAGGGCCGGCACACCGCGCTCCTGCCGACCGACATCACGGACGAGGCGCAGTGCGAGGCGCTGGCCGCACGGGCGGTGGAGCGGTTCGGACGGGTCGACGCGGTGGTCCATGTGGCCGCCTGGGACAGCTACTTCGGCGGCCTGGAGGATGCCGACTTCGCCACCTGGCAGTCGGTCATCGACGTCAACCTGCTCGGTACGCTGCGGATGACCCGGGCCTGTCTGCCCGCGCTCAAGGAGCGGGGCGGCTCGGTGGTCGTCATCGGCACCCAGTCCGCGGTGGCCGCCCCCTCGCAGGTGTGGCAGGCGGCGTACGCGGCGTCCAAGGGGGCGCTGACGTCGGCGATGTACTCGATGGCACGGGAGCTGGGGCCGCACCGGATCCGGGTGAACACGGTGCTGCCCGGCTGGATGTGGGGGCCGCCGGTGCAGGCGTACGTCCAGTTCACCGCGCACACCGAGGGCGTACCGGAGGCCGAGGTGCTGGCCCGGCTCACCGAGCGGATGGCGCTGCCCGAACTGGCCACGGACGAGGACGTGGCCCAGGCGGCCGCGTTCCTGGCCTCGGACCGGGCGCGGGCGATCACCGGGCAGTCACTGCTGGTCAACGCTGGCGAACTGATGCGCTGAGACACCCGCTCGCGGACGCACCCACTTACCTGCGCACCGCCGTACCGGTGGATCCGCTCACCCCCTTCCCGGCCGCACGGGACCCGCATCCCGTGCGGTCGCTCCGTACTCTTTTCGCGTACATCCGTTCTCTGTGCAGCCTGACGAAGTGCCCGCCCATCGTGTGGCCGTGGTCACGCTCATGACAACGCCTCACTAGGTCAAGAGAACGCAAAATCGTTCGACTTGCTGATCGGTGTTCACATTTCTGATCGCAGAAAACCTTGACCGCCGACCCGGGCAGGCGGTTCAATCCCCGAAGTCCCCGCTCCCGCACGGGGCCCCGCTGAACGGCCGTACTGACGAAGTGCGTACCCGTTCACAAGGCGGACCCCTGGAGGGGGCACATGAACAGTCTCGACTGGGCCGTGCTCATCGGATACTTCGGTGTGATGGTCGCGATCGGACTCTGGTCGCACAAGCGCGTGGACAACGTCAGCGACTTCTTCACGGCCGGCGGCAGGATGCCGTGGTGGCTGTCGGGCATCTCGCACCACATGTCCGGCTACAGCGCGGTGATGTTCACCGGCTACGCCGGAATCGCCTACCAGTACGGCGTCACGTCCTTCGTGACCTGGTCGCTGCCGATCGCCATCGGCATCGGTATCGGCGCCAAGCTCTTCGCCCCCCGGCTCAACCGGCTGCGCTCGCGCCTGCACGTCGCCTCCCCGCTCGAATACCTGAAGAACCGCTACAACATCCAGACCCAGCAGGCGCTGGCCTGGTCCGGTCTGCTGCTGAAGATCGTGGACGTCGGCGCCAAGTGGGCGGCCATCGCCACCCTGCTCTCCGTCTTCACGGGGATCTCGCTCACCCAGGGCATCTTCATCACCGGTGCCATCACGGCCGTCTACTGCACGGTCGGCGGTCTGTGGGCCGACGCGCTCACCGAGCTGGGGCAGTTCATCATCCAGCTGTTCGCGGGGCTGGCCATGCTGATCATCGCCATGAACGAGCTGGGTGGCCTCAGTTCACTGTGGACCGTCTGGGACAAGCTGCCCGAGGGGCACACCGACCCGACCGCGGGCCCGTACACGGCGACCTTCCTGCTGGCGTACCTGTTCATCAAGACCTTCGAGTACAACGGCGGCATGTGGAACCAGGCGCAGCGCTACATGGCCACGGACTCCGCCCGCTCCGCCACCCGTTCGGCCCGGCTCTCCGCGATCCTCTGGCTGGTCTGGCCGGTCGTGCTGTTCTTCCCGATGTGGGTGGCCCCGCTGCTCGTCGAGGCGAAGAAGCCGGACGCCTCGGACAGCTACGCGCTGATGACCGAGCAGCTGCTGCCGCACGGTCTGCTGGGCCTGGTCGTCGTCGGCTTCTTCTCGCACACGATGGCCATGTGCTCCTCGGACGCCAACGCCATCGCGGCGGTCTTCACCCGGGACATCGCGCCGGTCTTCTCCAAGGCGGCCCGCGCCTGGGACAACCGCAGCGGCCTGCTGGCGGCACGGCTGTCCACGCTGGCCTTCCTCGGCCTGTCGATGGCACTGGCGACACAGATCAACTCGCCGACGTTCAAGGACATCATCTCGGTCGTCATCAAATGGGTGGCCGGTCTGATGGGCCCGATCGCGATCCCGTTCATGCTGGGGCTGCTGCGCACGTTCCGCAGGTCGGGGCCGACGGCGGCGCTGACCAGCTGGGCGGCGGGTCTGCTCGCGTTCTACCTCACCAACTACAACTTCGACGGTTCGGTGAAGACGGACGTGGCGCTCCAGTACCAGGTGGCGCTGCCGCTGGCGATCTCGCTGGTTCTCTACGTCGTCATCGGCTTCCTCAAGCCGGAGGACACCCCGGAGCGCGACGCGATCATCGACAGGGTCAACTGGGGAGACGGCGACGAGGACGGTCCGGCCCCGGCGTCCGGGGCGGCGATTCCCGCGCAGGGGGGTCCCTCCGGCTCACCGGTTCCCGACGCCACGAAGGACTGAGCCCGACCGGCTCTCGTACGTACGGAGTTCGGGGGCGGACGCGTGGGCGTCCGCCCCCGCACCCCCACCCCGTCGAGGAGCCCCTCAGCCGCGCGGGTAGCGGGCCAGCCAGCCGGGGGCGACCGCGGTCGGGCTGTGCAGGGCCGGCCCCTGGGTCATCTCCATCGCGAAGTCGTCGGCGAGTTCGAGGAGCGTGGCGCGCCCCTCCAGTTCGGACAGCCAGGCGGGTGGCAGCGCGGTCTCGCCGTGCAGCGCACCGAGCAGGGCCCCGCAGACCGCCCCGGTGGCCCGCGAGGGACCGCCGTGGTTCACGGCGAGCCGCAGTCCGTGCCGGATGTCCTCGCCGACCAGCGCGCAGTAGACGGCCACCGCGAGGACCTCCTCGGCGGAGTCCGTGTCCCCGAGCGCCTCGATCAGGGCCGGGCCCGGAATTCCCTGGCGTACGGAGCCGAGGGCCTGCTGAAGGGCTTCGGTGACCGGCTCGTGGCCCGTGCGTTCCGCGAGCAGGACCAGGGCGTGCTGAACGGAACCGTCCAGGGTCTCGCCGCGGGCCAGCCCGTGCGCGAGGACACCGAAGGCCCCGGCGGCGAGCTGGGCGGTCGGGTGGCCATGGGTCTGTGCCGCGCACTCGATGGCCAGTTGGAGGACGAGCTGCGGCTCCCAGCCCACCAGCAGCCCGAACGGCGCGGACCGGGTGAGCGCGGCGGCGTCCCGGGCGGTGGGGTTCTTGGGCTGGTCGAGGGTGCCCATGACGGTGTCGCCGAAGCCGTTGAGACATTCCCGGGCGGGCGCGCGGCGGGCGTACAGCCACTCCTCCGCCGCCAGCCAGCCGTTGTCCTTGCGGCGCTCGTCGGGCCCCCAGTCGCGCTGGGTGGCGGCCCAGCGCAGGTAGGCCCGGTGCACGTCGGTGGGCGGGTGCCAGGCCCCGGTGTCGCGGCGGACCTGGGCGCGGATCAGCCCGTCGACGGTGAACATGGTGAGCTGGGTGACGGCGGTGACGGTGCCGCGTCTGCCGTGCGCCGGGAGGAAGTCGGCCACTCCTTCGGCGCCGTGGGCCTCGCGGATCTCCTCCAGGGTGAGCCCGGTGACGCCCGCCCCGAGCGCGTCCCCGATCGCCCCGCCGAGCAGGGCGCCGCGTACCCGGCTGCGGAAGTCCTGCTGTTCGGCCCGGCCCCAGACAGCCGTGGTCCCTGTGCTCACCTCGCCCCTCCCCCGTACGTCCGTACGTCCGACCCACGCGCCCGGCCCGTCGGGCGGATCAGCGTGCGAAGACCGCGCGACCTCGTCCGACTCCGTGCGACTGCGCAGCACTGTAATCGAATGGGAACGGTCGGTTGAGGGGGCGGATCTGGGTACGCGTGGGTATGTGAAGGGACGTCCCGCAGGTCGTTTTTGACCACGGGGTACCGCTTCGGGCTCCCCCTTCCGGCGGTGCCCGGAGGCCGTCCGGCGGAATCCGGAAGGGAAGGTTCAGGCCCCGTGCCCCGCCTTCCTCACCGCACCCCCTCAGCTCCCCCGCACCGCCGCCGCCAACCGTTCACGCTGGTTGCGCGCCCAGGTGTATTCCGGGTTGATCTCCAGCGCGCGGTCCAGGTCCGCCAGAGCCCGGCCGGGCTCGCCCAGCGCCTCGTGGGCGAGGGCCCTGCTGCCGTGGGCCCAGGCGTATTCCGGGTCCAGTTCCAGGGCGCGCCCGTAGCTCTCCACGGCCTCCGCGTACCGGCCTAGCGCCCGGTAGACCTCGCCCCGTTCCCCTTCCGTCCCGGCCGCCCGGGGTGCCAGTTCCCCGGCGCGGTCCAGGTCGGCGAGGGCGCCGACGGTGTCGCCGAGGGACGTCCGGACGCGGGCCCGCCGGACCAGTCCCCAGATGTACTCCGGCCACAGGGCGAGCGCGCGGTCGAAGTCGTCGAGCGCGTCCTCGGGCCGGCCGAGCCGCTGGCGGACCAGACCCCGGCTGCCGAGGGTGAGCGCGTCTCCGGGGTCCAGGGCGTGCGCCCGGTCCAGTACGGGCAGGGCTTCGTCGAGGCGCCCCATGCGCCGGTAGGTCTCGCCCCGCTCCCGCACGGCCCACGCCCAGTCCGGCGCGATCTCCTCGGCCCGGTCCAGGTCGGCCAGCGCCGCCTCGTGCTGCCCGAGCGCCCGCAGCGCGACCGCCCGTCCCTGGTGGGCGCGGGCGCTGCGCGGGTCCAGCACGAGGGCTCGCCCGTAGTCGGTGAGGGCCGCGTCGAACTCCCGGGCCCGGAAGCGGTCCCAGGCCCGCGCCACGAGGGCGGACGCCCGGTCGGTGTCGTCCAGTTCGGCCCGGGTCAGCAGCAGCCCGAGGGCGGCGGTGGCGCGGGGCCCGTGGTCGGTGAGGGCGGTCAGCAGGTCCCGGCCCCAGTCGCGCAGTACGGCGCTGTCGGCGTCCTCGCCCGCCTCCGCGAGGGTGCGGGCCCAGTGGCGGGCGGCGAGCGGGTCCTGGTGGCAGGCGGCGGTCCCGGCGCGCAGGGCGTCGGGGAGCGCGGTGCGGGGGCGGGCGCAGAGCCGGTGGTACAGCGCGTCGAGTGCCGCGTCGCGCCAGGGCTCCTCGGACCAGAGCCGGTCCGGGTCGATCCCCTCGGCCGCCGCGTCCCGGCGGGCGGTGAAGGCCCCGGCGAGGCGGTCGTGGGCCTCGGTCCACTTCTGCGGGGAGGTGGTGCGCTGGAGCCGGAGCATCGGGGCGCGGACGACATCGTGGTAGCGGGCCCGTCCGGTGTGCCGCTCGGCGACGAACGGCAGCTCGTGCAGCCATGCGTACGCCCCCGGCGCCCCCTGCGGCACCACCACGGCCACCAGGTCCTCGTCGAAGCGCCGGGGCAGGGCGCACGCGAGCGCGGCGGCGCGGCGGTCCGGGTCGCTCTCCCCCGCCAGGAAGCGCTCGACGGCGCTCGCACTGGCGTCGCCGACCGCCCCCGGGTTCGCGGCCAGCGTGGAGACGAGGACCGGCAGCCCGCCGGAGAGCCGGAGCACCTCCCGTACGACGGTCTCCTCCACGACCCCTCGTCCGGTGAGGAGTTGGCGCGTCTCCCGCTCGGTGAACGGGGCCAGCGGGACGTCCGCGATCAGCCGGGCGTGGTCGGCCCAGCGGACGGAATCGAGGCGGCGCTGCCCGGCCAGGGTGAGGACGAGGTTCGCGGGGAGTTCGCCGTACCGGCCGGGCGTGAGCAGGTCGGTCAGCCACCCGTCGAGCAGCGGGGCGGTGCGCTCGTACGTGTCGAGGAAGAGCACGATCCACGGCACGGTGTCCGCGACGCGTTCCAGCTCGGCGACGAACACGGGGGTGAGGACCCGTACGGGTTCCGCCAGCAGCCGGGCGTCGTCCTGCTGCCGCGACCGGCCGCCGAACACGGCCCGCAGGCCGCCCGCGCCACGCGCCACCACCGCCGGGTCGATCCCGCCGACCAGCGCCCCCACCACCGGCAGCGTCCCCGCCGCGATCAGCCCGGCCTGCGCGGCGGCCAGCGCGCCGGGCGAGGGATCACCGTCCGCCGGCTCCCCGCCCGCCGTGTCCTGGGCGGCGGCCTCGTGGAGCCGCCGCTGATACGTGGTCAGCAGCCGGTCCAGCGACTTGAGCGGGTGCCCCTGCGCGGCGAACTGCCCGGCGATCAGGGCCAGCACCTCGGGCACGGACTCGGCGCTCTCGTCGACCGACGCGGTGAGCGCCCCGCACCCTCTGGCGGCCCGGCGCCATTCCCGTACGAGAGACGTCTTGCCGACCCCCGCGTTGCCGCGCACATGGAACACGAACCGGTGGCGCGGATCCTCCGGGGGCACGGCGAAGTTCTGCCGGAACAGGTCGAGTTCACCGGCACGCCCGACGAAGGCGGCACGGCGTTGTTCCTCGACGATCTGCTGAAGGGACAGGCGGCGCGGGCCGGCGGCGGTCATGCCCCCAGTCTGGCAGCGCCGCCCGCCGGCCGGGGAGCCGATCACCGGGTCGCCGTTCACCGGGTCGCCGTTCACCGGGAAGCCGTTCACCGGGGAGCCGTTCAGCCCGCTCGTAGCCGGTCCGTGCCGGTCACCGCTTGTCGTGACCGGCGCGCAGACTCGCCACCAGGCTCAGCGCGAGCACGCCCACGAAGACGAGGAGGGGCACGGTCCACGCCCCCGTCACGGTGTGCAGTACGGACGCGGTGACCGGTCCGGCGGCGGCGAGCAGATAGCCACCGGTCTGCGCCACCGTGGACAGCTTCGCCACGTGCTCGTGGTCCTTGCCCCGCTTGACGTAGAGCACCCCGGCCACGGCCTGGCCGCCGCCGAGCCCGGTGCCGAGGACGATCGCCCAGAGTGCGGGGACGGCCGCCGGGGCGAGCAGCAGACCGGCGTAGCCGACCGCGCAGATCAGGATGACGCCTGTCAGGTGGGGGCGCTGATCGGTCCGGGCGGCGGCCAGGACCGGTGTGAGGAAGCCGCCGACCGCGACGCCGAGGATGAACAGCGACTGCATGCCCCCCGCCGTCCCCTTGGCGACCCCGGCGTCCACGAGGATCGCGGGCAGCCAGGCGAGCGTGGTGTAGAAGAGCAGCGTCTGAAGCCCGAAGAACGCCGTCAGGCTCCACACCGGCCCGCTTCCGCCGCGCCCCACCGGGCTCCTGTGCCGCCGCGTCGACGGCCCCGGACGCCCGGTCGCGGCGGTGCCGTTGCCGCGTACGTGCGGGGCCATACCGATGGCCGCGAGGGCCGCCGGGACGACGGCGACGCCGATCGCGGTCTGCCAGGAGTGGCCCGACGCCTCCCAGACCGGCACCATCAGCGCCGCGACGAGGGCTGAACCGGCGCCCATGGACAGCGCGTAGACCCCCATCATGACGCCGACCCGGCCCGGGGCGAACCGGCTGCGGACGAAGACCGGGATGAGTACGTTCACGACGGCCGTGGCAATGCTGACGAGCACGGTGCCGGCGAGCAGACCGGGCAGCCCGAGCATCCGGACGACCGCCCCGACGAGCAGGAGGACGCTTGCCCAGAACAGGCCGCGTTCCTCGCCGAACCGGCGCCGGACCGACGACGCGAGCGGGGCGAACGCGCCCATGCAGAGCGGGGGGAGCAGCCCGAGCAGGGTCAGCGCCCCGGTCCCGAACCCGGCCACCGGGGCCAGCGGCCCGAGCTGGCCGAACGCCACGCGGGTGTTGAAGCTGAGGAGGACGAAGCCGAGGACCAGCACCACGGCCGCGGCCTTCGTACGGGGTGCCGCGCCGGTGGCCCGCGGCGGGGGCGGGCCGGGCGGCGCGGAGGGGTCGGGGGGCGCGGGGGCGCCAAGGGGGTCGGAGGGGTCGGAGGGGTCGAGGGGGTCGGATGTCCGGGCGGGAGAGGGAACGGGCACGGGAACCTTCCGGGATGGGCGACTCCCCCAGCGTTCACGCTCAAGTAAACTTGAGCGCAAGCCCCGGGCGGAGGTGCGCCGTGAAGGACCTGTACTCGATCAGCGAGGTCGCGGAGGCGTTCGGGCTGACGGTCGCGACCCTCCGGTTCTACGAGGAACGCGGACTCGTCCGGCACAGCGAGCGGCGCGGACGCGTCCGCCACTACCGCCGCGAGGACCTTGCCCGGCTCGCGTACGCCCAGCTCTGGCACGACGACGGCATGCTCACGCTCACGGAGACGAGCGCCATCGTGGACAGCGAACAGCTCGACGACCGGCTCGCGCTGATCGCCGCCCAGCGGGACGCGATGCGCGAACGGATCGAGAAGCTCGACCGTGCCGTCGCGGTGCTGACCCATATGCTCGGCTGTCGCACCGACAAGGCCCTGGACTGCCCGATGACCGGCGGCTACATCCGGGGCCGGGTGGACGCGGCCCTCGACGGCACCCCGCACACCACCGACTTCTGGCCGGAGGACCGGGGACCGGACCACTAGAAGACCGGACGGGGCGGAGGCCGGGGCGCGCGGGGACCGGACACGCCGGGGACTGGGGCCCGCCCGGGCCGGAAGCACCGACAGCCGGACCCGCCGAGGGCCGGGCGGCCCACAGCCGGGCGTGCCGGGGGCTTCGCTAGAGGCCGGGTGACCGGCGGGCGGGTTCGATGCGGGCCAGCCAGGCCGTCAGGAGCGTTTCGAGGCCCGCGGCCTCCCGCGGGGTCAGTTCCGCCAGGAGGCGGTGCTCGTTGTGGATGTGCTCGGTGTATGCCTGGTCGATGAGCTCGCGTCCGGCGTCGGTGAGCGCGACGACGCGACCGCGTCCGTCGGCATCGCTGGTCCGGCGGGTGACCAGCCCCGCCCGTTGCAGCCGGTCGATCCGTTTCGTCATGGCACCGGTCGTCACCATCGTGTGGGCGGCCAGCAGACCGGGGGCCCGCTCGAAGGGTGCGCCCGCGCGGCGCAGCGCCGCCAGGACGTCGAACTCGCCCTCGCTCAGGCCGTAGCGGGCATAGACGACGCAGAGTTCCTGGGTGAGGGCGCGGGCGACGCGATGGAGCCGGCCGATGACGGCCTGCGGGCTCACATCGAGATCCGGCCGCTCCCGCCGCCACTCGGCCTGGACACGGGCCACCTGATCGGCTGCCGGCTGCTCTTCCATGGAAGCCACTATACCTTCCGTGGAAGGTATAGTGGCTTCCATGGAAGGTAGTTCACCCCGGGGTCTCGGGCGCTCCGACGACGGCCCGGTCCCACTTCGACGGGCGCGGACCCGTCCCGCCCCCGAAGGAAGGCGTCGGCACAAGGAAGGGGCCGGCATGGCGAGCGACGAAGTGGTGGGCCCGCACCGCGTGCGGAAACGACGGGGTCCGGCACGCGCCGCTTCCGCCGGACAGGGCGCCGCGGTCGTCGCCCTGCTGCTGGCCGCGGTCAATCTCCGGCCCGCGGTCACCAGCCTCGGCCCGGTGCTCGAAGAGGTCCGGGCGGGCCTCGGGGTGAGTGCCGGTGTCGCCGGAGTCCTCACCTCCGTACCCGCGGCCTGCTTCGCGCTGGTCGGCTTTCTCGCGCCCCGTCCGGCCCGCCGGTACGGGCCGGGCCCGGTCATCACCGCGGGCCTGGCGGCGGCCGCTGTCGGTCTGGCGCTGCGCCCCTTCACGACGGGCGCCGCCTCGTTCATCGGGGCCACCGCCCTCGCGCTCGCCGGGATCGCGGTGGCCAACGTGCTGCTGCCCGCCGTGGTGAAGGAACGCTTCCCGGAACGGGTCGGCATGATGACCGGCCTCTACGCCATGGCGCTCAACCTGGGCGCGTCCGCCGCCGCCGCTCTCACCGTCCCCGTGGCCCAGGTCTTCGGCGGCGACTGGCGCATCGGCCTCGCGGTCTGGGCCGCTCTCGCCGCCCTCGCCGTACCGCCCTGGCTCGCCCTCGCACGGTCACCCGCCCGACCGCCGCACGCCCGCGCCACCGCACCCGACTTCGCGCGGGACCCCGTGTACGGCCCCGTATCCGGCCCCGTATCCGGCCCCGAGCCCCGCGCGCCGCTCACCCGTGACCCGACCGCCTGGGCACTCGCCGTCTACTTCGGGCTACAGGCCACGGCGGCGTACGTCGTCATCGGCTGGCTGCCGCAGATCTACCGCGACGCCGGTCTCTCCGCCGGAACCGCCGGTCTGCTGTTCGCCCTCACCTCCGTACTCGGCATCCCCCTGTCCTTCGCCCTGTCCGCCGCCGCCGGAGGACTGCGCAGCCAGAGCGGGATCGCGGTGACCATCGGGGTGTTCGGACTGGCCGGATACACCGGGCTCTGGGCCGCACCGGCCACCGCGCCGTGGCTGTGGGCCGTACTGCTCGGCATCGCCAACTGCTCGTTCCCGCTGGCTCTGACGATGATCGGCATGCGGGGCCGGGACGGTGCGGCGGTGATCCGGCTGTCGGCCTTCGCGCAGAGCACCGGCTATCTGCTGTCGATCCCCGGCCCCGTACTGGTCGGCGCCCTCTACCAGCACACCGGCAGCTGGCGCACACCCCTGCTCTTCATGAGCCTGCTCATGCTTCCCCAGCTCGCGGCCGGTCTGCTCGCGGGCCGCGACCGCCGGATCGGCTGATCCGGTCCGGGGGCGGCTCCGGTCCGAAGCCCACGGCACCCACGGCAGGCTTTACCCCACGGTCGACCACTCGTCTTCCCTGGTCAGCTAGCGTTCAAGCATCCATTGACCATGTTGTACGGGGCCGCTCGGCCATGACCGACCGGGCCCGGGGGAGAGGTGTGCCATGAGTGTGGTCGACCTTGCGGAGACGGCGGCCGGTCTTCCGGCGGCGTGGAGTTCGCACCGGCTCGGGCTGGTGGGGGCGGCCCGCGTGAAGGTCCTGCGCATGGACGGACTGCCGGTCGAGGAGGAGAGCCACGCAGCCGCCGAGGCACTGCTGGTCCTCGACGGCCTGCTGGAGCTGGAGGTGGACGGCCGGCCGGTGCCGGTACGGGCGGGCGAGCTGTACCTGGTGGCGGCGGGAACCCCCCACGCGGTCCGCCCCGGAAGCCGCGGCACGCTGGTGATCGTGGAACTGCCGGAGGAGTGACCGTTCCTCTCCGCCCCGGCCGCGCCCGGGAGGACGGCCCCCGGGGCACAGGGTCACCGCCCGGTGGCCGGCCGCAGATGTGCGGCCGGCCACCGGGCGGAGCCGTACGGGAGCTCCGTCCTCAGCTGGGCAGCACCGGCAGCAGTTCCGGCAGATGGCCGTCCGACGCGGCGGCGGCCGTGACGCGCTCCGCCGGGACCTCGCCGTACAGCGTCGTGCGCGGGCGGGCCGGGCGGCCGGCCAGGTCGGCGATGGCGATCAGGTCCTGGACGGAACGGTACGAGCCGTAACTCGACCCCGCCATACGGGAGATGGTCTCCTCCATCAGCGTGCCGCCCAGGTCGTTCGCGCCCGAGCGGAGCATCTCCGCCGCGCCCTCCGCGCCGAGCTTCACCCAGCTCGTCTGGATGTTGGTGATGTGCGGGTGGAGCAGCAGGCGGGCCATCGCGGTGACGGCCCTGTTGTCGCGGTCGGTGGGGCCGGGGCGGGCGATGCCCGCCAGATAGACCGGGGCGTTGGTGTGGATGAAGGGAAGGGTCACGAACTCCGTGAATCCGCCCGTCTCCTGCTGGAGGTTGGCCAGCGTCCTGAGGTGGCCGAGCCAGTGGCGGGGCTGGTCGACATGGCCGTACATCATGGTGGAGGACGACCGCAGGCCCACCTCGTGGGCGGTTTTGATGACCTCCAGCCAGGTGGCGGTGGGGAGCTTGCCCTTGGTGAGGATCCAGCGGACCTCGTCGTCCAGGATCTCCGCCGCCGTGCCGGGGATCGAGCCGAGCCCGGCCTCCTTCGCGGCGATCAGCCAGTCGCGGATGGACATCCCGGTGCGGGTCGCGCCGTTGACGACCTCCATGGGCGAGAACGCGTGCACATGAATGCCGGGGACGCGTTCGCGCACCGCCCGTGCGATGTCGAAGTACGCCGTGCCGGGCAGGTCCGGATGGATGCCGCCCTGCATGCAGACCTCGACCGCGCCGACGTCCCACGCCTGGGCCGCCCGGTCGGCGACCTGGTCCAGGGAGAGGGTGTACGCGTCGGCGTCGGTGCGCCGCTGGGCGAAGGCGCAGAAACGGCAGCCGGTGTAGCAGACGTTGGTGAAGTTGATGTTCCGCGTGACGATGTACGTGACGTCGTCGCCGACCACGTCCCGGCGCAGCGCGTCCGCGATCCGGCACAGCTCGTCGAGCGCCGGGCCGTCCGCGTGGAGCAGGGCGAGGGCCTGGTCGTCGGTGAGCTTCGTGGGGTCGTCGGCGGCCTGCCCGAGCGCCTGGCGTACGTCGGCGTCGATACGGGACGGCACCATCCCGGGGGCGGCCGCCTCGCGGAGCGCCTCCCAGTCCCCGTACACCACGTCGAAGTCGTCGCGGCGGTCGCCGGTACGGCCCTCGGTGTCGATGGTGCGGTGCAGGTCGGTGCGGCCGGTGGCGTTGAAGCCCTCGTCCGGTTCCTGCCAGGGCAGGCCGGTGGGGATCGCGCCCTCGCGGGCGAGGCCCGTCTCCGGGTCCGCCAGGGCGCGGACGTGCGGGACGAGGCGGGGGTCCAGCCACGGCTCGCCGCGCTGGACGAACTCCGGGTAGATGGTGAGACGTTCGCGGAGCGTGAAGCCCGACTCGGCTGTCCTGGCGGCCAGTTCGTCGATGTGCGGCCAGGGGCGTTCGGGGTTCACATGGTCGGGCGTGAGGGGCGAGACACCGCCCCAGTCGTCGATCCCGGCGCCGATGAGCAGCGCGTACTCGGCGTCCACCAGATTCGGCGGGGCCTGGATGCGGGCGGAGGGGCCGAGGATGTGGCGGGCCACGGCGATGGCCGCCGCCAGTTCCTCCAGCTCGGCGTCCGGCATGCCGCGCATCGCCGTGTCCGGCTTGGCGCGGAAGTTCTGGACGATGATCTCCTGGATGCCGTGGTAGGCGCGGGCGGTCTTGCGCAGCTCGAAGAGGGAGTCCGCGCGCTCCTCGTACGACTCACCGATCCCGATGAGGATGCCGGTGGTGAACGGGACGTTGGAGCGGCCCGCGTCCTCCAGGACACGCAGCCGTACGGCCGGTTCCTTGTCCGGGGAGCCGTGGTGCGGGCCGCCCGGCTCGGACCACAGGCGGGTCGCCGTCGTCTCCAGCATCATCCCCATGGACGGGGCGACGGGCTTGAGCCGCTGGAGGTCGGTCCAGGTCATGACGCCCGGGTTGAGGTGGGGCAGCAGCCCGGTCTCCTCCAGGACCCGGATCGCCATGGCCCGTACGTACGCGAGGGTGTCGTCGTACCCCTCGGCCTCCAGCCACTCGCGCGCCTCGGGCCAGCGGTCCTCGGGCCGGTCGCCCAGGGTGAACAGCGCTTCCTTGCATCCCATGGCCGCGCCCTCGCGGGCGATGGCCAGGACCTCGTCGGGAGACAGGAACATCCCGTGGCCCTCGCGGCGGAGCTTGCCCGGCACGGTGACGAAGGTGCAGTAGTGGCACTTGTCACGGCAGAGCCGGGTCAGTGGGATGAAGACCTTGCGCGAGTACGTGATGACGCCCGGCCGGCCGGCGGCCAGAAGGCCCGCGTCCCGCACCCGCGCGGCGGACGCGGAGAGGTCCGTCAGATCGTCGCCGCGCGCCTGGAGCAGTACGGCGGCCTCGGTCACATCGAGGGCGACACCGTCACGGGCCCGTTTGAGCGCGCGCCGCATGGCGTTGGTGGTGGGGCGTCCGCTCTGAGGATCGGTCATGGACCCGAGCATACGAGCGAGGCACGCGAACCGGACCACGGCCTCCTTCGGGCCGGCGGGCGGGAACCCGGTCCTCGGTACGGAGCCCACTCTCACTCGTCCGGGCCGACTCACCGAATGAGACCCTTCGCGCGGCCGACGCGCCCGTAGGGTCGGGACGGTGATGGAAACGATCGTGTTCGACATCGGCGAGACCCTCGTACGCGACGACCGCTACTGGGCGTCCTGGGCCAACTGGCTCGGTGTCCCGCCGCACACACTCAGCGCGCTGGTGGGCGCCGCCGTGGTCCAGGGCCGGGACGGCGCCGACGCGCTGCGCATCCTGCGCCCCGACATGGACGTCACCGAGGCCTACCTCGCGCGGGCGGCGTCGGGACGCGGCGAGCACCTGGACGAGTCGGATCTCTACCCGGACGTACGGCCCGCCCTGGCCGAACTGCGCGCGCTGGGCGTCCGCGTCGTGGTCGCGGGCAACCGGACGGTACGTGCCGGGGAGCTGCTGCGGGCGCTGGACCTGCCCGCGGATCTCGTCGTCACGTCCGACGAGTGGGGGGTGTCGAAGCCGGACCCGGAGTTCTTCAGGCGCGTGCTGGAGGTGTCGGGGGCAAAGCCGCAGTCGACGCTGTACGTCGGTGATCATCCGGCCGACGACCTGTTCCCGGCCAAGTCCTCGGGGCTGCGGGCCGCGCATCTGCGGCGCGGGCCGTACGGGCACTGGTGGGCGGACCACCCCGATGTCGTGGAGACGGCGGACTTCCGGATCAACGCGCTGACGGAGCTGCCGGGGCTGCTGGGCGAGGCGGGAGTGGCTGCCGGGGCGGATGCGGGTGCGGGCACGGGGGTTGCGACGGCGGGGAGTGAGGCACCGGTGCGGCGGCGGGCGCTTCGGGCCGTACGGTAGCGGGCCGCCGGCCGGGCTCCGGCTGTCCGGGATGCCCGTCCCCCGGGGCCCAGTTGGATCCGGGCGGACCGGACGAGGGTTCCGTCCTCGAACGCCGGACGGGCTGAAGAGGGCACCCCGGCCACCGACGCAATGGTTCGGTGCGCAGACGCGGACGGACTGCGAAGGCGGACCGGCCCCGGACACGAAGGCTTCCGGACCACCACCACAAGAGTTCCGTCCTCGAACGCCGGACGGGCTGAAAAGGGCACCCCGGCCACCGACGCAGCGGTTCCGTCCTCAGCCGCGGACGGCCGGAAAGCGCACCGGCCACCACCGCAGCGGTTCCGCGCTCAGGCGCCGGACGGGCTGTGAAGGCACCCCGGAGCCGCGCCGTCACGGTGCCGTCGTGAAGGCCAGTGAGACGTTGTGGCCGCCGAAGCCGAAGGAGTTGGCCAGCCCGGCGGTCCACGTTCCCCGGCGGGGCTCTGCCGTGACGAGGTCGAGGCCGTGACCGATCGCCGGGTCGGGCGTGTCGAGGTTCCTGATGGCGGGCACGACCCCGTCGCGCAGCGCGAGCACGGTGACGGCGGCCCCCAACGCGCCGGACGCTCCCAGGAGATGGCCGGTCATCGACTTGGTCGCGGTGACCACCGGGGTGTGCGCGCCCAGGACCTCGGCCAGGGCGTCCGCCTCCGCGAGGTCCCCCTGCGGTGTGGAGGTGGCGTGCGCGTGGACGAGGCCGATGTCCGTGGGCGCGAGGCCGCCCGACTCCCCTGCCCGCCGCATGGCCCGTACCTGTCCGGCGGTGTCGGACGCGGTGATGTGCCCGGCGCTGGAGGTGACGGCCGCCCCGGCGAGGACGCCGTGGGGGCGGGCGCCTCGGGCGCGGGCGAACTCGGCGCGCTCCAGCACCAGGACGGCGGCGCCCTCGCCCAGGACGAAGCCGTCGCGGTCGGCGTCGAAGGGGCGGGAGGCGCGGTCCGGGTCGCCGTTCGCCGTCGACAGCGCCCGCATCTGCGCGAAGCCCGCCAGCGGCAGCGCGTGCAGACATGCCTCGGCCCCTCCGGCGACGACGACATCGGCGCGGCCGAGCCGGATCAGATCGAGCCCGTACGCGAGGGCCTCCGCCCCCGAGGCACAGGCGCTCACCGGGGTGTGCGCGCCGCCCCGGGCCCCCAGATCGATGCTCACCCAGGCGGCCGGGCCGTTCGCCATCAGCATCGGCACGGTGTGCGGGGACACCTTGCGCGGCCCCGACTCCTCCAGGATGTCGTCCTGCCCGAGCAACGAGAGCACGCCGCCCACCCCCGTACCGATGACGACGGCCACCCGCTCCGGGTCGACGCCGGACAGCGCCGCGTCGGCCCACGCCCGGCGCGCGCTCACCAGGGCCGCCTGCTCGCACCGGTCCAGCCGTCGTGCCTCGGTCCGCTTCATCTCCGTGGCCGGGTCCACCCGCATCGGCGCCGCCAGCCGGACGGGCAGCCCGGCGGCCCACTCCCCGCGCAGCGCCGCGACCCCGCTCTCCCCGGCCAGCATCGCCGCCCACGTCGTGGCGAGGTCACCGCCCAGCGGTGTGGTCGCCCCGAGTCCGGTCACCCATACCCCCGCGTCGCCCTTCGGCACAGCACACCCTCCACCCGTTCGACAGCGTGATCCTTGACAGGAACGCTAGCCAACCAACCGGATGGTTGGCTATGTAGGGTTGTGCCATGTCGCAGCACGCCGAATCAGTAGGAACCCGCGCCCGTCTCCTGGCCGCGGCCAGGGAGGAATTCGCCGCCCATGGGATGGGAGGCGCCCGCGTCGGCCGGATCGCCGAGCAGGCGGGCGCCAACAAGGAGCGCATCTACGGCTACTTCGGCAGCAAGGAGAAGCTCTTCGCCGCGGTCGTCGCCGAGGCCCTGGCCGAGCAGGCGGCGCTCCTGGGCCTGCCCACCGGCGACCCCGCCGAGTACGCGGGCCGGATCTTTGACCTCCACCAGCAGAACCCGCACATGCTCCGCCTGATGATGTGGGAGGCCCTGCACTACGGCACGGGCACCCTCCCCGCCGAGGAGCAACGCACCGCCCGCTACCGGGACATGATCACCGAGCTCTCCGCGACCCTGAACACCCCCGCCGACCCCCGGACCGCGCACACCTTCCTGGCGCTCCTGGGCATCGCGGTACTCCCCGCGGCCTTCCCCCAGCTCACCCGCCTGATCCTGGGCCCGGCCGCGGACGCCCCGGTCACCCGCCACCACATCGTGGAACTGGCCCGCCGCATGATGGCCGACCGGCCGGCGGCAGAGCCCGCCCCCCGTACCTGAGAACTGTCCCGGCATCCCCGCCGGCCGGGCGGGACACCGGACATGACCTAGAGATACGCGGCGCACGCGTCCAGTACGCGCAGCACCTCCGGCTCGCCCGCCGGGGGCAGTTGGAGCACGATCTCCTCGATGCCCAGGTCCGCGTAGTGCGCCAGCTTTCCGGGGCTCGGCAGGACCGCGTACGGGACCACCTGGAGGTGCTTCGGGTCCCGGCCCGCCGCCTCCCAGACCTCGCGCAGCTTCGGCACGGACTCCGTCAGGCCGCGCCCGCCGATCGGGAGCCAGCCGTCCGCGTACTCCGCGATGGACGCGAACAGTTTCGGGCCCGCCGCACCGCCGATCAGGGTGCGCGGGCCGTTCACCGGGCCGCGCGGGCGCTGGACCGGCTTCGGGTGGGCCCAGCTCGCCCGGACCGAGCCGAACTCGCCCTCGTACGCCGTCGGCTCGTCCGCCCACAGGGCCCGCATCAGCGCCATCCGGTCGCGCGCCAGCTCCCGCCGCGTCGACCAGCCCACCCCGTGGTCCGCGGCCTCCTCCACGTTCCAGCCGAAGCCGACGCCGAGCGTGAACCGGCCGCCGGAGAGGTGGTCGAGCGTGGCGATCTGCTTCGCCAGGTCGATCGGGTCGTGCTGGGCGACCAGGGTGATGCCCGTGCCGAGCGCCAGACGTTCGGTCACCGCCGCGGCCTGGCCGAGGGCGACGAAGGGGTCCAGGGTGCGGCCGTACTCCGGCGGCAGCTCGCCGCCCGCCGGGTAGGGGGTCTCCCGGCTCACCGGGATATGGGTGTGCTCGGGCAGATACAGCCCGGCGAATCCCCGCTGCTCCAGTTCGCGCGCGAGCCTGACCGGCGTGACCGTCTCATCGGTGAGGAAGATCGTTGTGGCGATCCGCATCGAGAACACCTCCGTCGTCGTCCGTTGACGGCCCCAACGTATGCGGTACGGCTCCGAAAGCCGAGCATCGCGCCGGACGTCGCGCCCCGCGTCCTCCCCGGCACCTTGGCCGCAACTCCTCTTCCGTTTCAGTGGAGTTCACGGCCCAATACCAGAGTCCGAGTACGTCGCCCTCGTCCCTCACCACACCCGGGGAGCCCCTCGTATGACCGGATCGCACACCCCGCAGACCGAACAGGCCCCACCGGCCCCGCAGGACCCGCGACCCCCGATCGCCAGGCGCGGCCTTCTGCTCGGTACGGCCGTCACCGCTCTAACCTTGGGACCCGTGAGCTTCGCCCAGGCATCCGACGGCAGTTCCGACGGCAGCACGCAGGACGGCGAACGGACCAGGACCGTGCGCGGGACCCTGCCCCCCGGGTCGCCGGACTTCGTCCACCTGCCCGTCGAAGTCCCGCGGGGCGTCCGGGAGATCGCCGTCTCGTACACGTACACGAGGACGCCCGTCCCGGCCGGTACCCAGGGCAACGCCCTCGACATCGGCATCTTCGACGAGCGCGGTACGGAGCCGGGCGGGCGCGGGTTCCGCGGCTGGTCCGGCGGGGCGCGTACCGCGTTCTTCATCCGGGCCGACGAGGCGACCCCCGGCTATCTCGCGGGTCCGGTACGGGCCGGGACCTGGCACATCGCGCTGGGGCCGTACACCGTCGCCCCCGAAGGGCTCCCCTACGAGGTGACGGTCACGCTGCGCTTCGGCCCCTCCGGGACCACGCCGAGGCCCGTGTACCCGCCCGAGCGGGCCAGGGGGCGCGGCAGGGCCTGGTACCGGGGGGACTGCCATCTGCACTCCGTGCACTCGGACGGCCGTCGCACCCCGGCCGAGATCGCCGCCGCCGCGCGGGCCGCCGGGCTCGACTTCATCAACAGCAGCGAGCACAACACCATCTCGGCGCACGGCGCCTGGGGCGGCCTGTGGGGCGATGATCTGCTGATCCTCACCGGCGAGGAGATCACCACCCGCAACGGGCACGTGGTCGCGCTCGGCACCGATCCGGGCACCTTCGTCGACTGGCGCTACCGGGCGCGGGACAACCGCTTCGGCCACTACGCGAGGGCGGTCCGCCGGGCCGGCGGTCTGGTCGTGCCCGCGCAC
The DNA here is from genome assembly GCF_035917275.1 of Streptomyces sp. NBC_01237. Taxonomy (NCBI): domain Bacteria; kingdom Bacillati; phylum Actinomycetota; class Actinomycetes; order Kitasatosporales; family Streptomycetaceae; genus Streptomyces; species Streptomyces sp. NBC_01237. The sequence continues at coordinate 3,764,246 of NZ_CP108508.1, forward strand.
CCGCACGCCACCTGCATCGGCTGCCACTGGAAGTTCGGCTTCGGCGAGGCGGACGCGGTCGAGGTGTGGAACGGGCCGTACACCCCGGAGGACGAGATCTCCCTCGCCGAGTGGGACAACGCCCTCGTCGCGTCCGTACGGGCGTCGAAGCCGTGGGTTCCGGCCATGGGCAACAGCGACGCCCACCGCGAGCCGGACAGGGTGGGGCTGCCGCAGACGGTCGTCCTGGCCGAGGAGCTGTCCCGGCAGGCGATCACCGCCGGCATCCGGGCCGGGCACTCCTATGTCGCCGAGTCCTCCGCCGTCACCCTCTCCTTCGGCGCCTCCGGCGGGCGCGGCGATCACGCGGGCATCGGCGAGCGGCTTCGGGTCGACGCGGACACCCCCGTCACCGTGCGGCTGGAGGTCACGGGGGCACCCGGCTGCACGGCGCACTTCGTCACCGACCAGGGCACGCTGTTCACGACCGCGCTGCCCGCGTCGGGGGCGGGCGCCGTGGAGTGGCGTACGACTCCGGCGTACGCGGCGTACGTCCGCGCGGAGGTCCGGCACCCGGTCGCCGTGCCGGGGCTGCCCGGCCCGCTCGCCGCCCTCACCAACCCGGTGTTCCTGGGCGACGAGGGCTGAGGGGCGGGATCGCCGAGGCAGGACGGAGCGTCCGGGGGCGGCCGGTAACCGAGGGCCGGATCGCTGCGGACCCGGTGCTTCCGGCCACTCCTCAGCCCTCTCAATTTAGGTTAGCCTAACCAACCTCAACCGCTGATCGGCAAACCGTGCCGACCGGTGGACGGCAGAGGGCGGGGAAAGCGATGGGTCACGGCTGGGAGGGCGTCGTCCTCAAGCTGATGCGGGGGCGTGACTTCACGTTCACCGTGACCGGGGCCGAGCAGGTCACCGACACCTTCCGCCGTGTGCACCTCACCGACGGCGGGCTGCTGGCCGCGACCGGCGGCGCGCACCCGACGATGTGGGTCAGAGTGTGGTTCGAGCAGGGCGGCAAGCCGCATCAGCGCGGGTACACACTGGTCGACCCCGACCCGGAGGCCGGGACGTTCAGCCTCGAATTCGCCCTGCACGACGGGCCCGCGAGCAACTGGGCGCGCGGCGCGAAGGCCGGCGACACGGTCGACGCGACGCTCCAGGGCACCGGATTCACACTGCCCGAACCGAGGCCCGGCCGGCTCTTCGTGATCGGCGACGCGGCCTCGCTGCCCGCGGTCAACTCCTTGCTGGACGCGGTCCCGGAGACCCCGGCGACGGTCTGGTTCGAGACGGTGCACGCGTCCGACGAGCGGCTTCCGTTCCGTGTCGCCCCGGACCACCACACCCTGCACCTCGTCCCGCGCCGCGACGCGGGGGCACATCTGGTGGCCGAGGTGAAGGCCGCACTGCCAAAGCTGCTGGGCGCCGACTCCTCCGACGCGTACGTCTGGATCGCCTGCGACACGTCGACCACCCGGACCCTGTCGGCGTACGTCCGCAAGGAGCTGAGGCTGCCCAGGGACCGGGTGCAGGCGCTGGGGTACTGGCGCCCCTGAGCCCTCAGGGGGACGACTCCCCGCGCCCGGCCGGCCGGTCCCGCCCGGCCGGCCGAAGAGCCCGGTCCGGCCGGAGGGTCAGTCCGCCACGACCAGGGCCGGTGTCTCCTTCGTCAGCACCTCGCCGCGGAAGAACGCCGGGCTGCGGCGCCGCATCGCGAGCATCAGCACCACACCGAGCAGCAGCAGCCCCACCCCGATGACGAACACCGAGCCGACACCGAACACCGAGGAGCCGGAGCCGTAGGCCGGGTCCCACATGTCGTAGAGGGTCTTGCCGAAGACGGCCGTGAGCAGGACGCCGCCGACCAGCGGGAAGAGGCCCTTGAAGACCAGGTCGCGGGCGGAGCGGGTCAGTTCGGCGCGGAAGTACCAGGCACAGGCGAAGGCCGTCAGCGCGTAGTAGAAGCAGATCATGAGGCCGAGCGCGTAGATGGTGTCGACCAGGACGTGCTCACTGACCAGGGTCATCACGGTGTAGAAGACGCCGGTCGCGATGCCCGCCGTCACGGTGGCCCGGCCGGGGGTCCTGAAGCGCGGGTGGACCCGGGCGTACGAGGAGGGCAGTGCCTCGTACGACGACATCGCGAGCACCGTGCGCGCCACGGGGATGAAGGTGGTCTGGAGGCTGGCGGCGGCCGAGGCGAGCACGGCGAGGAACAGCAGGACGCCGAGGCCGGGGCCCATGACCGGACCGGCGAGCGCGGCGAAGACGTTGTCGGAGGTGTCCGGGTTGGCGAGGCCGAGACCGGAGCCGCCGGAGCCGACGGCCATCTGCGCGGCGATGCCGGTGGCCAGGTAGGAGCCGACGAGGACGACCATCGCGATGAGCGCGGCGCGCCCCGGGGTCTTCTCGCTGCCGGTCGTCTCCTCATTGGCGGTCAGACACGCGTCCCAGCCCCAGAACATGAAGATGGACAGGGACAGCCCGGCGGTGAAGGCGGCGAAGGACTGGACGGCGAACGGGTTCAGCCAGGACCACGAGAAGTCCACGGACGAGGCGAAGTCACCGCTGTCCGCCTTCTGGAGGGCCATCGCCACGAACAGGGCGAGGACGACGAGTTGGAGCCCGACCAGGGCGTACTGCACACCCTTGGTGGCGGTCATGCCGCGGTAGCTGATGGCGGTGGCGGCCGCGATGAGGGCCAGACACGTGGCGATGTGGACGACCTTGTCGTCGTCCAGGGCCGCGACCCCGTCGCTGCCGGTGATCTCGCCCGCGAGGAGCCAGAAGTACGAGGTGGCCACACCCGCCAGGTTCGACAGGACGATGATCGTGGCGATGACCAGACCCCAGCCGCACATCCAGCCGACGCGCGGGCCGAACGCCTTCACCGTCCAGGTGAAGGAGGTGCCGCAGTCCGGCATGACCTTGTTGAGTTCGCGGTACGCGAAGGCGACGAGCAGCATCGGCAGGAAGCCGGCCAGGAAGACGGCGGGCATCTGCACGCCGACCTCTCCGGCGGTGGAGCCGAGGGTGGAGGTCAGGCAGTACACGGGGGCGACGGTGGAGATGCCGATGACGGCGCTCCCCATCAGCCCGACGGAGTTGCCGCCGAGGCCCTTGTCCCGCACTCCACCGCCGGCCGGGGCACTTCCCCGTACCGTGTCTCCGGCCTCCGGCCGCGCGTCCAGCTGAGTCATGGAGAGGACGCTATGCGCTGCGATATCCACATCCGGAGCGTGAGACTCCAGCGTCTCACCCTTTTAAAACAAGGCAATTGAGCGATGAATGGCGCGCCAACAATGCGTTAAATCACCACTGAGCCTTGCAATGAACGTCATGCGGGCGGGAGCGGCGACGTACGGTAATCGCAGCGCTGTCCGTTTTGGGCTGGTTCAAAATTTTCCCGTGCGGCTCATCGGCGCCTCGTCGACGACGTGCCGATGACCCGTCGGGCGACTCGCCGATGACCCGTCGGGCACCTCATCCCGGCCAGACGATCGCCTGCGTCTCGCTGTACGCGTGCAGGGCGTACGAGCCGACATCGCGCCCCACACCGCTCTTCTTGAACCCGCCGAACGGAGCCTCCATGTTCCGGCCGATCGTGTTCACGCCCACGCCGCCCGCGCGCAGCCGGCGGGCCACCCGGAAGGCCCGCGCCACGTCCCCCGACCACACGTAGTCGAGGAGGCCGTAGTCGCTGTCGTTGGCCAGTGCGATGCCCTCCTCCTCGTCGTCGAAGGGGACGACCACGACGACCGGGCCGAAGATCTCCTCGCGGACGACCCGCATGTCGTTGGTGCAGTCGGCGAGGAGGGTGGGGGCGACGTAGAAGCCCCGCCCGGCGCGCTCGGGCCGTTCGCCGCCCGTGACCACCCGCGCCCCTTCCTTGCGTCCCAGCTCCACGTACGCCTCGACGCGGTCGCGGTGGGCGGCGGAGATGACCGGGCCGACGACCGTTCCCCGGTCCGTCGGATCACCGACCGGCAGCCGGGCCGCGTACGCCGTCAGTTTTCCGATCAGCCGGTTATGGACACCCCGCTGGACCAGGACGCGGGTCGGAGCCGTACAGATCTGTCCGCTGTAGAAGGAGAACGTCGTGCCGATGCCCGCCACCGCCGCGTCCAGGTCGGCGTCGTCGAGGACGAGCGCGGCACCCTTGCCGCCCAGCTCCATCAGCTGCCGCTTCATGCCGCGTCCGCACACCTCGGCGATCCGCTGCCCGACGGCCGTGGAGCCGGTGAAGCTGACCATGTCCACGTCCGGCGAGTCCACGGCCGCCTCGCCCGCCCCGGCGCCGGAACCGGTCACGACATTGACGACGCCCGGCGGAACCCCGGCCTCCGCGAGGGCTTCGGCCATCCGGTAGACGGAGAGCGGGTCCTGCGGAGCGGGCTTCACGACGACGGTGTTGCCCATGGCGAGCGCGGGAGCGATCTTGCCCGCCGGGTTGGCCCAGGGGTTGTTGTACGAGGTGATGCAGGTGACGACGCCGACCGGCTGGCGCACGGCGAGCGCGCCGAAGACACCGGCCCGTCCCATCGGACCGGCCTCGTTGATCTGCGGGGCGAGGCCCTCCTCCACCGGCTCCAGGGCTCCCCTGGCGTACCGCCGGAACCGTGCGGCCCCGACGGCGACCTGCATCCCCCGTGCCGTCCTCGTGGTGGCGCCGCTCTCCGCCTGGGCGAGCGCGGCGTGGGCGGCGAAGTCGCGCTGGACGAGGTCGGCGGCGCGGTCGAGGATCGCCGCGCGCTCCTCGGGCCGGGTCCGGGACCAGCCGGCGAACGCCTCGCGGGCCGCCGCGGCGGCCTCGTACACCTGCGCGGCGCTCGCCTCGGGGGCGAGCCCGACGACCTCCTCGGTGGCGGGGTTGATCACCTCGTAGTGCCCGTCCGCGGGCTCGGTCCACTCACCGCCGATGAACAGCCGCTGCTCGGTGTCGCGCAGGGACTTTCCGGTGCCGCTCGTGGGCTTGCCCGTGCCACTCGTGGGCTTCTCCGTGCCGCTCATGCGGTGCTCACCGTCCGGGTGTCGCGGCCGGAGCGGAGCACCGTACCGGGCACCGCGCCCGTCACCTTGTCCTCGCGCAGGGTCTCGACGCCGTTGACGCGGACGGACACGATGCCGATGGCCTTGGAGTCCAGACGGGGGCTGTCGCCGGGCAGATCGTGTACGAGGGTGGCGGGTCCGGCGTCGATGCGCTCGGGGTCGAAGAGGACGAGGTCGGCGTGGAAGCCCTCCTCGATGCGGCCCCGGTCGCGCAGCCCGAAGAGCCGGGCCGGGTCGTCGGTGAGCATCTTGACCGCGGTGGTGAGCGGCACGAGCTTGCGTCCGCGCAGACAGTCGCCGAGGAACCGGGTGGTGTACGGGGCCCCGCACATCCGGTCCAGGTGGGCGCCCGCGTCGGACCCGCCGAGCAGCACGTCCTCGTGCTCCCAGGTCCGCTGCCGCAGTGCCCAGGAGTCCGGGTCGTTGTCGGTGGGCATGGGCCACAGCACCGTACGCAGGTCGTCGTTGGCGCAGATCTCGACCAGGCAGTGGAAGGCGTCCTGGCCGCGTTCGGCGGCGATGTCGTTCACGACCCGCCCGCTCAGCCCCTCGTTGGCGGCGCTGTACGTGTCCCCGATGACGTACCGGCCGAAGTTCGCGAGCCGGCGGAAGACCCCGGCCTCCTTGCTGTCGGCGCGGCGCAGCATCTCGGTCCGGGTGTCGGCGTCGCGGAGCCGTTCGATGCGCTCGGGCACGGGGAGGGCGAGGATGTCGCCCCAGCCGGGGATGAGGTTGAGGGCGCAGAAGGTGCCGAGCGACATGTTCATGGGGGTGAGGATCGGCATGGTGAGGGCGACGATCCGGCCGCCCGCGCGGCGGGCCCGCTCACTGGGGACCAGCTGGCGCGGTACGCGTTCGGGGACGGCGGCGTCGATGGTGAGGACGTTCCAGTTGAGCGGCCGTCCGGCGGCGGCGCTCATGTCCACGAACAGGTCGATCTCCTCGTCGGAGAACTGGTCGAGGCAGCCCGCGACGATCGCCTCGATCTGGGTGCCCTCGTGCTCACCGACGGCGCGGGAGAGCGCCATCAGTTCCTCGGGCAGCGCGTGCCGCGAGGCGACCGGCTGCCCTTCGCCGTCGGAGTGGGTCGATGACTGGGTGGTGGACAACCCCCAGGCTCCGGCGTCCATGGCGTCGTGGAAGAGGGCGAGCATGGCGGCCATCTGCTCGTCGGTGGGCTGTCCGCCGACGGCGTCGGGGCCCATGACGTGGCGGCGCAGCGCGCAGTGCCCGACCATGAACCCGGCGTTGACGGCTATGCGCCCTTCGAGCGCGTCCAGGTACTCGCGGAAGGTGGACCAGCTCCAGTCGACGCCTTCCTCCAGCGCCTTGAGGGCCATGCCCTCCACCCGGGACATCATCCGGCGGGTGTAGTCGGCGTCCTCGGGCCGGTCGGGGTGGAGCGGGGCGAGCGTGAACCCGCAGTTGCCTCCGGCGACGGTGGTGACGCCGTGGTTCATGGAGGGGGTGGCGTAGGGGTCCCAGAAGAGCTGCGCGTCGTAGTGGGTGTGCGGGTCGACGAAGCCGGGCGCGAGGACGAGTCCGGTGGCGTCCTCGCTGGTGACGGCCTCTTCGGTGAGGGTGCCGGGCTCGGCGATGACGGCGATGCGGCCGTCGCGGATGCCGAGGTCGGCCCGGTACGCGGGTCCACCGCCGCCGTCCACGACGGTCGCTCCGCGGATGAGGTGGTCGAGCATGACGGGGTCCCTTCTCGCAGTGGTGGTGCGGTGGTGGTGGTGCGGTGTCCTGGGCGGGGGTGTGCGGCCGGGGTGCGTACGCTTTCGGCCGCGGTACGCACCCCGGCGCACGGGCGACGGTCCGGGAAGACGCCGCCCGGCCCGGGTTCCGGGGGCGCCGCCCCCGTACCCCCGCTCCTCAATCGCCGGAGGGGCTCGATTTCCCCGCGAAGCCCGCCCCCAAGCTCGCCGGGCGCCATATTCAGCCCCGCCGGCGATTGAGGCGCGGGGTCCGGGGCGGAGCCCCGGGGTGGGGAGGACCGCTCAGCACCGCCGAGCGCCATACCCAGCCCCGCCGGCGATTGAGGCGCGGGGTCGGGGGCGGAGCCCCGGGGTCAGGAGGACCACCCAGCCCCGCCGGCGATTGAGGCGCGGGGTCCGGGGCGGAGCCCGGGGTCAGTTCGAGGCGCTCCGGAACCGCGAGGTCCGATGCACCGGGTCCGTGTCGATCTTCGGAATCACGTGCTCACCGATCAGCTTGATCGAGTTCACCGTGTCCTCCGGACTGATCCCGATCGGCAGCCCGAAGCTCAGCTGATCCGCCCCCGCCCGCTCCCACCGCCGGCACTGGGCCAGCACCTCGTCCGGGTCACCGCAGATCATCAGCTCCTCCGCGATGAGCAGTTCGATGATCTCCTCGCTGTACTCGGGCAGCAGCTCGGGCCACTCGGGAATCCCCTCGGGCCGCGGGAACGTGTCGTGGTAGCGGAACAGCAGCGACTGGAGGTAGTTCAGCCCGCCGCCCACCGCGATCTCGACCGCCTTGGCGTGCGTCTCGGCGCAGATCGCGGTCGAGGTGACCATCACGTTGTCGTTGACGAAGTCGCCGATCGGCTCCGCCTCCTTGACCGCGTTCTTGTAGGACTCGACGACCCACTCCATGTCGGAGACCTTCTGCACGCTGAAGCCCAGCACCCCGAGCCCCTTCTTGCCCGCCATCGCGTACGAGGACGGCGACCCGGCGGCGTACCACATGGCCGGGTGCGACTTCCCGTACGGCTTGGGCAGGATCTTGCGGGGCGGCAGCGACCAGTGCTTGCCCTGGAAGCCGACGTACTCGTCCTGGAGCCACATCTTGGGGAACTCGGCGATGGTCTCTTCCCAGAGTTCCTTCGTGTGGTTCATGTCGGTGATGCCCGGCATGAACCCGAGGATCTCGTGGCTCCCTGCCCCGCGTCCGGTGCCGAACTCGAAGCGCCCCTCCGAGAGGTGGTCGAGCATGGCGACCTTCTCGGCCACCTTCACCGGGTGGTTGACCGGGGCGAGCGGGTTGAAGATGCCGGACCCCAGGTGGATCCGGTCGGTGGCGTGCGCGAGGTAGCCGAGGTAGACGTCGTTGGCGGAGAGGTGCGAGTACTCCTCCAGGAAGTGGTGCTCGGAGGCCCAGGCGTACTTGAAGCCGGACTTGTCCGCCTGGATGACGTACTCGGTCTCCTCGATCAGTGCCTTGTGCTCTGCCTGGGGGTCCGCCTTGGCGCGCGCTGCGGGCACGTACCCCTGCACGAAGAGCCCGAATTCCACGGAGGTTCACCGTCCTCAAGTATTTCTGACGCATCGTCAGATTGTGATGCGACCGACTGTTCCACCGACGTTCCGGCCCGTCAATACCTGACGCTCCGTCAGAAGAGGCTGACGCCGGCCAGCCATCCCCCGTCGATGACGAACGGCTGCCCGGTGATGTACGAGGAGTCCTCCGAGGTCAGGAACAGGGCGAGCGCCGCCACCTCCTCCGGCCGCCCGATCCGCCCCAGCGGCACGAGCTTCTTGTACAGCTCGGACACGGCCGCCTTCGACTCCTCCGGGTCGGCGGACGGGTCCAGTGCCGCCGGATTGGTCATCGCGGTGTCCACGGCCCCCGGGCAGACCGCGTTGACCCGTATCCCCTGCGCCGCCAGCTCCACCGCCGCCACCTTGGTCAGCCCGAGTACCGCGTGCTTGGTCGCCGCGTACGCGCCCACGAACGCCATACCGGTGAGCCCGGTGTACGAGGCCGTGTTGACGATGGTCCCGCCGCCCGCCGCACCGATCTCGGGCGCGACGGTCTTGATCCCCAGGAACGCGCCGACCTGATTGACCTGGACGACCTGCTGGAACTCCTCCAGCGGCGTGGACACCAGCTCGTTGAAGCGCAGGATTCCGGCGTTGTTGACCAGCCCGTCGATCTTCCCGAACGCCTCCTTCGCCACGGCGACGGCGGACCGCCACTCCTCCTCGCGGCTCACGTCCAGATGAACGAACCGGGCGGCCTCCGTGCCCAGCTCCTTCGCCAGGGCCTCCCCCTGCTCGTCCAGCACATCGGCGATGACCACGCGCGCCCCTTCGGCCGCGAAGAGCCGCGCCTCCTGCTCACCCTGTCCGCGCGCCGCTCCACTGATGATGACGACGCGCCCGTCCAGCTTGCCCATGCCCGGTCTCCCTAGGTGTCGAGTAGTGGTGCGACGTCGGCGCCGAACGCCGCCATCTGGTCGATGAGTTCCTGTGGTCCCCGGCTGCGGAACCGCACCTGGATCTGGTGCACCCCCATGTCCGCGTAGGCCCGCAGCGACTCGGCGAGGACCTCCGGCTTCCCGCTCAGGGTCCGTCGCCCCACCCGCCACCCGGGGTCACCGACGTAGAGCGGTTCGGTGATCGCCCCGATGACGAGCGGCTCCTCGACCCCCGCCTCTGCCCGGAGTTCACGCAACCGGGCTATATGTACGGGCAGTTCGTCACGCGAACCCCCCTGCGGCAGCCACCCGTCCCCCCGCACGGCGGCCCGGCGCACGGCGGCGGGCGAGGAGCCCCCCACCCAGATCGGCACCCGCTCCTGGGCCGGACGCGGCAGCTGCCCCAGCCCGCCGAAGGAGAACCGCTCCCCCGCGAACTCCGGGAACTCCGCCGGCCCGAGCGCCGCCCGCAGCGCGTCGATGGTCTCGTCGAGCACACCGCCGCGCCCGGCGAAGTCCACGCCGAGCGCCTCGAACTCCTCCTGCACGTGCCCGGCGCCGACCCCGAGGATCAGCCGGCCGCCGCTGAGGTGGTCGAGGGTGGCGTACTGCTTGGCGGTGAGGAGCGGATGCCGCAGCCCGACGACGGCCACATGGCTCATCAGCAGGACGCGATCGGTGACCCCGGCGAGAAAGGCGAGGGTGGCGACGGGGTCGTACCAGATGGTGCTCATGGCCCCGGCGAGCCGCCGGGGAATGCCGACGTGTTCGCAGCTCGCGAGGTAGGCGAAACCACTGCGGTCGGCGGCGTGGGCGATCCGGGCGAGGTCGGCGGGGGTCGCCCCGGCCTCCCAGGGCTCCGCGTAGAGGGTGCTCTGCGACTGGATCGGGAGCTGCATCCCGTACGACAGCGGCCCGGTGGGCAGTATCGGCACCGAACGGCCTCCTTCCCCTGGAACTGATCTGATGGACAGTCACCTTGCAGGCGGGGCCATAGTCATACCTGACGCTCCATCAGACAAGAGTGTGCGCCGACGGGGCTGTCGGGGGACGGATACCGGTGGCCCGACGCGGCCCGGGAGAGGAGGGACGGCAGCAGCCCCGGAACCACCCGTCCCCGATAGGGGCCTGAGTGGTTCCGGGGCTGCTGTGGAGGAGCGGGCGGGCGGGCGTCGAACCGCCCGCGCGGGGTCAGACGGCGCGGTCCGCGACGGGGCCGCTTGCCGCGAAGGGGCCGTCGGCCGCGAAGGCGTGTGCGGCGAACCGCTCACCGATACGGCGGTGCGTGGCGGCGTCCGGGTGGAGCTGGTCGGGCAGGGGCAGTTCGACGGAGTCGGCCTCCCCGTAGAGGTCACGGCCGTCGAGGTGGTACAGGTGCGGGTCCTCGGCCGCCCGCTGCTTCACGATCCGGGCGAGTTCGCCCCTGATGACGTTCAGGGTGAGCTTCCCGGCGGCGGTCTCCGCGGGATCGCCCGCCGCGCGGAAGCTCAGCTTTCCGGCGCTCAGCGCGGCGAGGTCAGGGGCGCTGGGGCCGGGGGTGTCCTCGTGGATCGGGCACAGGATGGGCGAGACCACCAGCAGCGGGGCGGTGGGGTGACCCTCGCGGATGGTGTCGAGGAAGCCGTGGACGGCCGGGGTGAAGGCGCGCAGGCGCATCAGGTCGGTGTTGACCAGGTTGATGCCGATCTTGACACTGATCAGGTCGGCGGGGGTGTCGCGCATGGTGCGCGCGGTGAACGGGTCGAGCAGGGCGCTGCCGCCCAGGCCCAGGTTGATCAGCTCCACCCCGCCGAGCGAGGCGGCCAGGGCGGGCCAGGTGGTGCTGGGACTCGCCGCGTCGGAACCGTGGCTGATCGAACTGCCGTGGTGCAGCCAGACCTTGCGCCCCCGGTCCGGTGCGGGCTCGACGGCGGCATCGGTGCGCAGGGCGACGAGTTCGGTGGCCTCGTTGTGCGGCAGCCATATCTCGACGTCCTTGTCGCCGTCGGCCAGCCCGGCGAAGCGAACGGTGCCGACCGGTCCGGGCCGCTGCTCGGCGGTACCGGTGGCCATGTCGATGGTCAGGGTGTTGCCGCCGGTGACACTGCCCCGGCCGGCCGGGCGTCCGTCGACGACCAGGTCGTACACGCCGTCCGGACGGGGCGGGGCGCCCACGTAGACCCGCTTGGTGGGGAGCGCGTCCAGCTCGATGGCGGTGGCGCGGGTACGGAAGACCAGCCGGACGCCGGAGGGCTGCGCCTCGGCCATGGCGAGCTGACCGTCGGTGTACTGGGCGCGGGCCCAGCCGGGCAGCCGGTGGGGCAGGACGCCGTGCGCGGTGCGCTCCAGGTCGAGGGCGCCGCGCAGGAGGCCGGCGGTGATGGGCGTGGTGATCCAGCGGTGTTCGGTATTCATGGTCTCAGCCTTGATCAGGGATGTTCGAAGTCGTTCAGGTGCGCGGATGCGCGGATGCGCGAGACACAGACACGCGGACGCGCGGCTACGCGCACCCTTCATGGCGTCATGGCCGTACGCCGGGGGCCGGCGATACCGCGGCGGCGCGGGGTCAGGGCGCGGGCCAGGTCCGCAGCAGGGCGTCGAGACGGTCCAGGACCCATGTCCAGGATTCCTGCGAGTCGGGAGCGCTGTGGCTGAAGCCTCCGGCCAGCTCCAGGCTGGTGTAGCCGTGGAAGACGCTCCCCAGCAGCCGGACGGCGTGCGTCTGGTCCGGCTCCGTCAGGTCGTACCCACGCAGGATCGCCCGCGTCATCTGCGCGTGCCGGCCCCCGGCACTGGCCGCCGCGGCCTCCGGGTCGAGCCGGAACTGCGCCGCCGCGTAGCGGCCGGGGTGCTCGCGGGCGTAGTCGCGGTAGACGTTCGCGAAGGCGGCCAGGGCGTCCTTGCCCGCCCGCCCGGCCAGGGCGATGGCGCCCCGGTCCGCCAGCTCCTCCAGCGAGAGCAGCGCGATCCTGGTCTTGAGGTCCTGGGAGCTCTTCAGGTGCGAGTACAGACTCGCGACCTTGACATCGAACTGCCGGGCCAGCGCCGAGAGGGTCACTTGCTCGAACCCGGCCTCGTCGGCCATTTCCGCGCCTGCCCGGACGAGGCGTTCCGTGGTCAGTCCCGCACGTGGTGCCATACCGGCGACCCTCCTTCCATCAACCTGAACCTAGTATGCATATACCTAAAGTCTATAGGAAAACGAAAAGAGGTGGAGTCGCGAGGGCCCCGTATCTAGCATCCGTCCATGCCGACCACCGACCGACTGCTCGCCTTCGCGGCCACGTCGTTCCTCCTGATACTGATACCGGGCCCCAGCGTGCTGTTCGTGGTGGGGCGGGCCCTCGCGCAGGGGCGCCGCGCCGCACTGACCACGGTCCTGGGAAACACCCTCGGGTCCTACGTACTCGTCGTGGCCGTGGCCCTCGGAGTCGGGGCCGTCGTGGAACGCTCCGTCGTCGTCTTCACGGCACTGAAGCTGGTGGGCGCCGCGTATCTGGTCTACCTGGGGATCATTGCGGTGCGCCGACGCGGCTCCCTGCACGCCTCGTTCACCGGTGGGGACAGCCCCGCGCACGGCGGTCTGCGCACCCTCGGGGAGGGGTTCGCGGTCGGTGTGGCCAACCCCAAGACCATCGTGTTCTTCGCCGCCGTGCTGCCCCAGTTCGTCGACCCCGCCCAGGGGCACGTCACCGCTCAGATGCTGCTGCTCGGCCTGGTCTTCAACCTCATCGCCGTTGCCTCCGACAGCGTGTGGGGGCTGGCCGCGGCCACCGCGCGGGACTGGTTCGCCCGATCGCCGCGGCGGCTCTCGCTGGTCGGCGGGGCCGGCGGGTTCGCGATGATCGGCCTCGGCATCACGGTCGCCGCGACGGGCCGCAAGGACTGAGGACCTGGGTACGGGGGTGTCCGCGCATGCACGGGCCGGCCGCACCCGGCCCCCGCCTCCGCGCATACGCGGACGGGCCGCCCCGTCCCCCTCTCACGGGGGGACGCGACGGCCCGTCCGCGGTCTGCGGCAGCGGGACTCTACTCCGGCTGCGTCACCGTCAGCCCCCAGCGGATGCTCTCGTCGGAGGCGTCGATTCCCACCGAGAAGGACCCCCACTGAACGACTCCCGGGTCCATGGCCACCGAGCCCACACCCGTACTGCCCTCGGGGCAGTCCACCTCGAACGCGGCTACCTGGGTGGCCTGCGACGCCATCGTCACCGACACGCTGCCACCCCCTTCGCAGGCCACCGTGATCACGGTCGCGAGGCGGTCCGAGGCACCCGCCGACACGACTCCCCCGTCCCCCGTGTTCTCCGGCACCCACACCAGCCCGTCCGGCCCGGGGTGCGGAAGAAGCGCTCCGGTCGTCGCCGCGGCAGCGGGCACGACCCCCATGCCCACCGCCCCGAAGGCCGCCAGAACCGCCACGGTCACGGAATTCCTCGCACGTATCACGTCTGCTCCTCGCCGACCTGTCATGGAGCCGTCAGTCTCGGGCGGAGGGAGGTCCGTACGCATGAGTACGCGTACTCATGGGCCGGTCGGCTTCTCCCGGCGCCGAACCGGGAATGCTGACGGGTGGCCGATCCCCGGGTCCGCCGCCTCCCCCGCCTCCTCCGCCCCCTCAGCCTCCTCGGGTCTCTCCGACGCTTCCTCCGCTGGTGGCCGACGGTTCCGGTCATGCCCTGATGTCCCTCGGGGGCGGGTCGATCGCGGCGATCCGCTGGTGGGACCTCCGCGAAACCCTGCCCCGGGCGCGTTCAGCCCCTGGACACGCACCTCGCCCGGCTCACGCGGGGGCCGGGGCTGCGGAAGGCCGGGCTCCGGGCCACGGGTCGGTGACTCCCGTGCCGGGCCGCTCCTTTGCTCCCCCGCGTGCCCCCCGCGCGAGCGGAAGGCCCGCCGACAGCCGAAGATCATCCGGCGTGCAGAATGACCCGTATGCCTATAACGAACACTCCCAAGACGGCATCGATCGAGGACGCCCAGCCGGTCGGCCGAACCCTGGCCCTCGCGTTCGACGACGACCCGATGATGCGTTGGTTCTTCCCCGACGACGCCTCTCGCGAGTCGGGGCTGACCCGGTACTTCACCACCCTCTTCACCCGGCAGTACGCCCAGCACGGTGTGTGCGAGCGCACCGACGCGGCGGCGGCCTTCTGGGTGTCACCGGAGGGGAAGGACAAGGCGGTTCCCGACGCGGAGACGATCCAGGAACTCCAGGACATCCTCGGCGACCGGGCAGCACTGTTCCGCGATGCCGTCGAGGCGGCGGCCGGGCACTCCCCGACGGAACCCCACTGGTACCTGGCCGTGATCGGCGCCGACCCGGCCACCCAGGGCCAGGGCCACGGTTCCGCCCTGCTCCGCTCGGGGCTGGCCAAGGCCGACGCGGCGGGCCTGCCCGTCTATCTGGAGTCGTCCAAGGCGTCCAACCTCCCCGTCTACGAGCACTTCGGCTTCACGGTGCTCGGAGAGGCGCGGCTGCCGGGAGGCGGCCCGGAGATCTGGGCCATGCGACGCGACGCCCGCCCCCCGTCCGACGTCTGATCCGGCGTCCTGCGCCCACAAAGGCTGCCTGCCCAACCCTGTTCGGCGGGCAGTCCTTGCGGGGCGGCCGAGAAGAACAAACGCCCCCGCCGACCGGAACGACATCCTCGGGACGTGGCGCATGCACCATGGACGCCGCTTGTACGGTCCTGTCATGGCAACCGGAATCAGCCTGACCCTCGACTGTACGAACGCGCGTCTCCTCGGTGACTTCTGGAAGACGGCGCTGGACTACATCGACGAGCCACCGCCCCCTCCGTTCGCCACCCGCGAGGAGTGGCTCGCGAGTTTCGACCTGCCCGAGGACGACTCGGCGGACGACGGTGCGTGGCTCTGTGACCCCGAGGGCGTCGGCCCCCGGCTCTCCATCCTCAAGGTCCCCGAGCCGAAGACGGCCAAGAACCGCCTGCACATCGACATCCGCGTGCCCGGACACGGCAGTTCCGACGAGCGATGGGCGCGGATCCGGTCGAAGTCCGCGAGGCTGGTGGAGGCGGGCGGGAGCGTGTACGAGGTCGCCGAGGGCCACCACATCGTGATGACGGACCCAGAGGGCAACGAATTCTGCGTGGCCGCCGCTCCCGCTTCCGCTCAGGCTCCCGCCCCGGCCTGAGACCGGCCCGCCTCAGCCGTTCTGCCCACGGACGATGGCGAAGCGCTCCCGCCAGGTGGCGTCCTCGGGGAACGTGTGCGTACCGGCCTGCCACATCTCCCAGGCGGCGACCTGACGGCACTCGGCGCATGCGGTCTCCTCGCCCATCGGCCGGAAGACGTGCTCCTCCCCCGGCCCCTCGCACGTGATCAGCTCGCGGACCGGCGGGGGCTCCGTGACGGGCGCTGTGATGGGCGGTGCGGGTGGCGTGGGTGGTGTCTGTGGGGGTTCCGGGCACTTCTGGGCCAGGCGGTAGCGGAGGAAGCCGACCGCGGAACGTACGCCGCCCTCCGGGCGCTCGGCCAGTAACGCCTGACGCAGGTCCGCCTCGCCCAGGCCCCGCTCCAGCCACTTCACCGCCTCCACCGCCAGCGCACGGGCCTCACGCACCCCCAGGTGCAGCTCCCGGCGCGTATGGCGCAGCGAGAGCAGGATCTGTTCCGCGCGGGCCAGTTGAGCCGGGCTGGAGGAGGGCGGCGCACAGGACGGTGCGAGTGCGGCGGGCTGCGGTTCCGCCACTTCCACCTCCACTTCCACCTCCGCTGCCGCTTCCGCTTCCGCTTCGGAGGGTGGGTGGGTAGTGGTCTTATCTCTGTTGTCTTCTACCGGTTGATAGCCACCGGCCGTCCGGGGAGTCGGCTCACCGACGGTCGGAATCCGCACAGTCGGCGGAGCAGGCACAACAGGCGAAGGCAGTGAGGCGGACCGTGCGGGAGCCGTCGTCAGCCTCGCGCGTACGGTCCTGGCCTCGGCCTCCGTCAGCGGGGTGTTCGTGAACAGCTGCTCCGTGTACCAGCGGCCACCGGCACCCTGGCCGCTCCACTCATGTACAAAACCCTGCGCTACCAGCTGCTTCTTCGCCCTCTGGTACGCATGGCCCTTCATCCCCAGCTGGTCGGCCAACTCGCCCAACGGGCGGCCCGTGGCCGACTCCGGCAGACCCTGGACATACAGCAGAAGGACCTTCGCATCACTGTTCAACCGCCGCTCACGCACGACGTCGTTCGATGCCTTCGTATAGCCCGAAGAGGGCGCGATAACATGACGCAGCATTTCCCGGTGGGTCCTTTTCCACTGGTCGGTGTAGGCCCTCGGTCGGTGTTCCAGCACCGTCGGGGGCCGCTCCATGCGTCTGAGTGCGCACGGAGGGTGATGACACCGTTACCGTACCGCATGATTTTCCCGCGCACCGGCACGATCATGTGTACGTTGAACGCGCGGGCGCCGCAGGGGCGTTCGGCACCGGCGGGGGCAGCCGACCGCGCAGGCGCGACGGGCACGACGGCGGACGGCGCGGGCACGACGGGTACGCGGGCGGGCAGCACGGGCGCGGTGGCCGAGGACGAACAGCCGTGACGGGTGAGGGCAGGGAAGAGGCGGCCGTATGGTCACGACACAACCGGCTCCGTGGCACAGGTTCGCGGTGCTCGTGGCCCTGATGCTGGCCGCGTTCACGTTCAACACCGCGGAGAACCTGCCGATCGGCCTCCTGGAACTCATCTCCGACGACCTACGGGTGTCCCTGTCGGCGGTCGGCTACCTGGTCACCGGATACGGCGTGACGGTCGCCGTGGCATCCCTCCCGCTGGCCCACGCAGCCCGGACCGTGCCCCGGCGCCATGTGCTCACGGCGCTGCTGGCCGCGCTCGTCGTCTCCAGCCTGGTCGCGGCGCTGGCGACCTCCTACTGGCTGCTGTTCGGGGCGCGGCTGCTGACCGCGCTCGCCCAGGCGCTGTTCTGGGCCGTGATGGGGCCGGTCGCGGTGGGCCTGTTCGCCCCCGAGATCCGCGGACGGGTGGTCGGGGCGCTGTCCGTCGCCGGCTCGCTCGCCCTCGTACTCGGTGTTCCCGCCGGGACCTGGCTGGGCCGGCAGAGCGCCTGGCCGGTGCCGCTCGCGGTGCTGGCGGGGCTGGGGCTCGTATCCCTGGTGACGATCGCCACCCTTCTGCCGACCTCGCGCCCGGAGGAGGGCCACGCCGCGTACGGGACGGATCCCGAGGCCCGCCGGTTCCGGACCGTGCTCGCGGCCACGACCCTGTCCGCGACCGGGGCGTTCGCGGGGTACACCTACATCGTGAAGTTCCTGGGCGACGTGAGCGGGTTCACCCCGAGCACGGTCAGCGCGCTGTTGATGGTGTTCGGTGCCGCGTGTCTGGCCGGAGTGACCATCACCGGGGCCCTGCTGGACCGCTTCCCGCACGCCGCCCTGACCACGGCCGTGGCCACGCAGGCGGTGGGCATGCTCGGCCTGTACGCGACCGGACCCGATCAGGTGGCGACGGTGGTGTTCCTGGTGCTGATGGGCGGTGCGCTCGGGCCGGTGTTCATGGCCGCCCAGAACGAGATGCTGCGCTGCGCACCGGGCCGCACGGATATGGCGCTCGCGGCCAACTCCGGTTCGTACAACGCCGGTATCGCGGCCGGCGCCGCCCTCGGAGGCCTGCTCCTGCCGCTCGCCGACGTACGCGGCACGTTCCTGGCGGGCGGGCTGCTGTCCGTCGGGGGCTGCGCGGTCCTGCTCGGCGAGCGCCTGCTCCCTGCGGCAAGGACGGCCGCGCCGGCCGCCTAACCCCAGTGTCGTACGGACGAGCTGGAGATCACGGGAAGCGCCGGCCAGGGCGGCTGACCCATCCCCTCAGTCCGAGGCCAGCTTGTCCTTGATTCTCGATACCGTGTCGCGCAGGTTGGGAAGCCCGTCGAGCTGGACGGTCCTGATGCCGCGCGACGTCTTCGTACCGTCCTTCGCATCGACTCCGGCTCGGCACTCGGTGGCGCCCTCACGAAGCCCCTTCAGCGCAGCCTTCCAGGTGATCTGCGCGGGCTTGTCCGGTATCGCGTCCAGATCCTCGGCGGCAGGCAGGTGCTTCAGGAGATCCCCACAGGCGGGCCCCATCTGGCCGAAGGTCCCCATGCTCACCTCGTTGACCCGTGCGGCGTCCTCCCGCATCTGCTCAAGCTGCTTCTCACCGCCCGAGGTGTACCAGTCCTCCAGGTCCTCACCGGGACTGGAACTACAGCCCGCGACCAGCACAACGGTGGCAACGGCGGTGAGTGCGAGAGCAGCGGCACGCATGGGAACTCCCCGGATAGGTGAAGCCCGATGCTCCCAGAGCGCCGTTCCCGCGAGCGGGCCTGTGATCAATTCGTGACGGGTCCACCGCGTTCGGGGCGGGGCCTGGTTGTGCCCCTCCGCGGGCTCCTCGGCCCGTTGGGCACCTTCCGGACTACGAGTCCGTTCCCGGTCCCGTCGGGCGGGCGGCCGGCACCGGAGCCCGGCGGAAGACGACCGCGGCGCCGAGGGCCGCAGCCGCCGGGACGAAGAGATCACCGGAGGGTGTCTCCCGCAGCGGAACACCTTCTCCTTCAAGGAGGTCCCGGACCACGGCGAGATCGCGCACGGCGACGGCGTAGGCGACGAACGCGGGCAGCGCGGCGGGACGCTCTTCCGGCAGGAGCGCGGCGAGGCGCGTGTCCGGCACGAGGGTCAGTGCGGCGCCGTCGAGGTCGAAGACCCGTGCCGGGCCGTCCACCCGCGCCGGACGGCCGAGGTACTTCTCGTAACGGGCCTGCACGAGGGGGAGTTGGGATGCGGCGACGCAGAGCATCACCTCGACCAGATCGATGGCCCCGTTCGGGTGGTCCAGGAGCCGACCGCCCTGAATATCCGGGTCCAGATCCGCCACAGCACCCACGCGCCCTTCTGCGGTGGAGCCGCTCCCGGCCCCGGGCCCGTCACCGTCGATCTCCAGATAGCGGACGAGTTCCGTGTGGATTCCGGTGTTCGTCTCCACCCGGCGGCGCACGGCGTTCACCCCGCCGTGGCCCACACCGGAGGAGCCGAGCCGCTTCGCCGTGGCGTCGATGTCCGGCGACGAGAACATCAGGATGTGCAACCCCTCGAAACGGCGGAGCCACCCGGCCAGTTTGGCGCTGGTCTCACCGATCCTCCGCAAGAGGAGCGGCAGTTGGGCAGCCGGCGCCTGGAGCGGTACCAGGTGTGCGTTCTCCGGGATGCCCGTGGCGTCGCCCTCCCGCACACAGGTCGCGAGTTCGATGAAACTGCGCCGGAAGTCGGCGTGCGTGTTCGCGGCGCCGAACGGCTCGGGTTCGGCCCCTTCGGCCGGAGCCATCGTGGGGTAGCTCGGTGGCGGCACGACAAACCCCAGGCGCCGGTACAGCGTGAGCGCGTCTTCCATGTTGCCGACGACGTGCCCGACGTGATGCAGACGTGCGATGTCATGGCGCATGGCCGCCACCGTAGGTGTGCACGACCAGGGGGTCAACGAAACCGGCGCCGGGCCACGGAGCCCATCAGGAACGCCTCCGATGCCGCTCGCGCAACGGCCGCCGGGTTCGGTTCCACGGACGGCGGTGCACTCGGCATCTCCGTACGGGAAAGCTCCCCCGCCACAGCGGAGTTGGGCGCGAGCGAGGCCCGGACGGCGCGTCGGCCGATCGGCGCGCTCCGGTTCTGATTCCGCACGCCGGAACGCCTCGGTAAGCGCCCTCCCGACGACGCGCCCTTCGGTTACTGTCCGAAGGGTTGCCGACACAGCGAGGTACGACGCGCTCGCGAGGGGAGGGGTTCAGCCATGACGTTGGCGAGCGAGGGCGAGGCGCCGGGCCCGGTCCGCTTCTATCTGGCCTGCGACTGGCCGCACTGCGACACCCACACCATGTTCGACCTGGTGGTGGCGGAGCCTGCCCCTCCCATAGAAGAGGACTTCTGGGGCCACATCATGCACACCGCCGAGGCATCCGTGGAACGCGTGCGGGAGCTGGGCTGGACGTACCACCAGGGGATCGGCCACTGGTGCTCGCGCTGCTCGGACCCGGTGGACCGGGCCAGGTGGAGAAAACCGAGCTGACTCCTCGCGGACCGCCGTCCGCCGCGGACGGTTCGTCGCCCGCGGCCGCGTGCGGCGCGGGCCCCTGGTTGCCCCTCCATCAGCGGCAATCCGCTGATGGAGGGGCGGGCGAGGGCTCCGCGGGTGGCCCCTCGGCCGGTGATCCGAGGGGCTGGCTTATGCGGCCGTCTCGTACTGCCCGTGCTCCAGGAAGTAGCGCAGCTCCTCCGGCGTACCGTCGATCGCCGCTTCGGCTGCCGCGCGGAGGGACGCGCTGATGTTGGGGTTGGCGAGGATGCGAGCGACGGCGACGCGGTCGTCCTCCGCCTGGGCCAGCCGGAGCCCGGTCGTCAGGAACTCCCGCAGCGCCTCAGGGGTGTTGATGTCCAGGGCCTTGTTGGCCTCCCGGACAACCCCCCTGCCGGAAGCCGGGTCAGCGAGGATACGGACGATCGCGACACGGTCGTCCTCCGCCTGGGCCAGCCGGAGCCCGGTCGTCAGGAACTCCCGCAGCGCCTCAGGGGTGTTGATGTCCAGAGCCTTGTTGGCCTCCCGGACAACTCCCCTGCCGGAAGCCGGATCAGCGAGAATACGGACGATCGCCACACGGTCGTCCTCCGCCCGCGCCAGGCGGAACCCGACCTCCAGGAAGTGCCGCATGGCCTCCGGGGTCCCGGCGTCCAGGGCGGCGTTGGCCTCCCGGACGACACCCCTGCCGGAGGCCGGGTCGGCGAGAATGCGCAGGATCGCGATACGGAGCTCGTCCTCGTCCATGTCGTCCACCGGCGTGGTGGTGCCGTCCGTGTGCGGGGTCGCCGTCACGGTGGCGGACGAGGGGGCCGATCCTGCGGCGAAGGCCGGGGCCGTCAGCAGGAGGGCCGGTGTCAGGGCGGTGGCCGCGACGGTCAGGGCAGCACGGGTCAGTCTCATGGGTGAACCTGCCTTGAGGAGGTAGCGATCTTCAGGGAATCCGGTCATCGTGCTTCTTCTACCGGTGCGGACATCATCGTGCCTGCCCCTGTCGGAGATCACTGCCTGATTCCGGCAGCCGTTACGGTCCCTGGTTGCCGCCCGCATACGCCGGTTCGCCCTCAGCCGGTTCGACCGCGGTCAGCCCCTGGCCGGCGAGCCCTGCGCGCAGGTCGTACGCGTACGTCGCGAGTCGGCGAGCCACACGCCGAGGACCCGACGCGCACATCGTCCGCCGCGCAGGGCCTAGACGCTCCGCGGCTTCCCCAGGCGCACGGGCAGTGTGAGGGGGCCGTTCATGATGAAGGACGGCATCGGCACCAACTCGTCGTCCGCCACCGCGATCTCCAGATCGGGGAACCGGCCGAACAGGGCGCGCAGCGCGATCGCGAACTCCATCCGGGCCAGCGGTGCGCCGATACAGAAGTGCGTTCCATGGCCGAACGACAGATGGGTCTTGTTGGTACGGGTGATGTCGAAGCGGTCCGCACCCTCGGGGTGCAGCTGGGGATCGCGGCCCGTCGCGCCGAAGCCCATCAGGACCGGGTCGCCCTTGCCGATCGTCACCCCGCCGATCTCGATGTCCTCGGTGGCGAACCGGAACGGCAGCTGGTTGATCGGCGACTGCACCCGCAGGACCTCTTCGGCGACCTGCTCCCAGGGGACCTGTCCGCTCAGCGCCAGCTCCAACTGGTCGGGGTTGGCCAGCAGATTGGTGATGGCGTGACACAGGAGGTTCATCACCGTTTCGGAGCCCGCGCCGAGCATCAGGAACAGGGTGCCGACCAGCTCCTCGTGGGTCAGCCGATGCCCTTCGAACGCCGCGTCGATGAGGACGCTGGTCAGGTCGTCCTCCGGCGCGCGGCGCTTCGAGTCGACGAGGCCGCCCAGCGCCTGGTGCCAGTGCGCGACGTTGGCCGCCGCCTCCTCCTCGGTGAGCGACGTACTGGTGGTCACCTCACCTCCGCGCAGCACCTCGGCACGCGACTCGGCGGGTACGCCGAACATGTCGCAGATCACCGCGGCGGGCAGGGCGTAGGCGAAGCGGCCCTTCAGGTCGACGACCTCGCCGGGCGGCACGTCCGCCAGGCCGTCGAGGAGTTCGGCGGTGATCTTCTCGACCAGCGGCCGGGTCTCATCCACCCGGCGCGGGGTGAACGCCTGCGAGATCAGCTTGCGCAGACGGTTGTGGTCGGCATTGTCATGGGTCGTCATGTTGTCCATCACGACCCAGCTGATCAACGGCCAGTCCGCTGGTATCTCGCCCGCGGCGAAGGCCGGCCAGCGCTGTGGGTTCTTCACGAACCGTGGGTCGGTGAGCACCCGCTTGGCCACGGCGTGGTCGACCACGCTCCAGGCCGGGATGCCACCCGGCAGCTCCACCGAAACCACCGGCCCCTGCCCGCGCAGGCGCGCGTTCTCGGCGTGCAGGTCCGTGCCGTTGCGGTCGAGCAGGAAGGGGCAAGCAGTCACCATCGGAGAGCCTCCTGAGAGTAGAGGCTTTAAACCTAGGTACTGTGCCGCCGCCGGCTCATCTTCCCTGTTGCGCTGAACCAGCCATGTTCCAGGCGTACTTGGCCGCGTCTAGTACGGCAGGTAGTAGCTGAGCACATCGCCGGTGAGCGGCGGGAAGAGCGCCTGGAACAGCTCCTCGTCCCTCGCGTAGACATCGGGCCGAATCCGGGTCAGCCCCTCCATTCCGTGCGGGCCGAACAGCAGCGCGGGCAGATGGTCGGGGGCCGCCGCGGCGCCTCCCACCGCGCCGGCCGCCTGCATCGCACCGCCGGTGACGACCGCGCCGAGGCCATCGGCGAGGACCGGGATGCGGTAGTGGGCGCCGAAGGTGGAGAGGACGATGTCGCGGCCGGTGCGGTCCGTCCCCGTCGCGGCGAGCCGCTGCCACAGCAGCGGCCGCAGCCGGTCGAGCAGGACAGCGACGTCCGGGATGCGGACGTAGTACTGCTCGGCCCGCTTGCGCGGTTCGTGGTCCAGGAACTCCTGCCAGGCGGCTGCGGTCACGGTGCCGCTCCGGTGGACGACGCGCAACCGGCTGTCGGGTACGAGGGCGGCGGCGCCGCGGAGCAGGTCCCGTGCCGCCGTCTCGTCGAGTGCGGCGGCCTCGGCCAGGAGCACCTGGCCGCCGGGGGGCGTGATGCGCCCGGTGGCGACGACCGTACCGGCCCGCTCAAGGACCTGGAGCGTGCTCGCGTCATGGTCCAGCAGCCATCGCCAGCGTGCCGCCGGGTGCGCGACGGCGACGTCGAACCCGCGCTGGGCCGCCTCCTGGAGCGCCGCCATCGCGGGGATGTCCGAGGGCCGGGCGGCCCGGAGGACCGGGGTCCCCTCGCCGGGCGGTGGGGTGCGGACCGCCGGTGCGGGCGGGATGTCGATGGCGTACTCGTAGCCGAACAGCCGGTAGAAGTACGGGATGCCGATCATCGCCTGGATGACGTGGCCACGGGCGGCGGAGCGGTCGTGGGCCCACCGCATGAGCGCCCGGACGAGCCCGCGCCCCTCGTAGGCGGGGTCGGTGGCGACCAGCTCGACCTGCCCGGCGGGCAGTCGGACGCCCCCGATGCGCACTTCCTCGTCGAGGAGCGTCGCGGTGGAGACGACCCGGTCGCCGTCGACGACCACGGCGCAGGCGGACCAGCCCACGTCGGGGTCCGTGACGACGAGCCGGTGGTCGAGGGCGTCCTCCGGCTCCCCGCGCCCGGCGAGGAGGGTGCCGATCCCGTCGAGATCGGCGGGCCGCGCCTGACGCAGGACGAGGCCGTCGGCCAGGGGCACGGGTGCGGGGGAGGTCGCGGTCGCGTTCACGGCCGGACTGTCGCACCATCTCGGGCATCGCGTCCATCGGATTTCCGCCGGACGGCGGCGCGGCGGGGCGCGGAAGGCCGCACCGCGCCCCCACCCGCCTCCGCCCGGCCGGCCCGCTCCCTCGGACGGGACCTGACCTGCGCCGGGGTGGCGCATCAGCAGTCGGGGATCACCGCACCGTTGTTGTCACGGGCCTCGTCGTTGCCCCAGCGGGAGAGGTAGTACGCGGACACATAGGCGTTGCGGCCGTTCTTGCCCGCGTACACGGTGTCCAGGTCCGTCCGCAGCCACCAGTGGTTGTAGCTGCTGCCGGAACCGACCTGGGCACCCCAGACCTTGCAGTAGACGTAGTTCGTCCCCGCGTTCAGCACCCCTTGCGCGTCAGCGGTGTTGGCCGCCGCGTAGCCGGTGGCGTTGGCGAAGGTATCGACCCAGTACGTGCCACCACCGTTGCCACCACAACCGTTGTCACTGGTCAGGTACTTGCTGTAGTACGAACCGGGGTACGGAGCCAGGGACTGACCGTTGATCGAGATGTTCTGGCCGACTCCGTTGTAGAGCTGCTCGTAGTGGATGTGGGCACCCGAGCTGTTGCCGGTGGAGCCGGTCACGCCGATCTGCTGGCCCTGGGCGACCTGGGCACCGTTGGCGACGGAGTACGAGGCCAGGTGGAAGTAGTACGTCTGCCAGCCGCCCCCGTGATCGATGGCGATGTAGTTGCCCGCACCGCTCGGCTGGGAGTAGCGGTACGCGGTACCGCCCGAGGAGGCCAGGACCGGAGACCCGGCGGTCGAGCCGCCGTCCGTGCGGACGAAGTCGAGAGCCTGTCTGACCTCGGCGGAGTGATGACTGTAGGTCCATTGCTGGCCACAGGGATACGGCGCCTTGAAGTTGGGTGCGGCGGCCGCGGGGGTCGCGGCGGCCGTGACGGTGAGCAGGCCCGCGAGGAGCGACAGCAGACCGAGCAGGCTGATGCGGATCGAGCGCATGGGTGAGGAATCCTCCGGTCGACAACCGAGCAGTGGGGTGCGTGGTGCGAAGTGCCGTGGAATCTACGCGAGTTGATCGGAGACCAGAGTGCCGCAACTCGCGCGTCGCCGACAGCCCCGGCGGTAGGGGGGAGCCCCGCGCGGGGCGGGGAGCAGCTGGCCCGCGCGCGTCTGATCGTCCCGGACGGGGGGTCACCCCCGCACGCGCGGGGAGCAGGGTGAAGGTGTAGGTGTGGTCGTGCGGGACCAGGGGTCAACCCCGCACGCGCGGGGGAGCGGAGTTCGTGACCTACGACGATATCGCGGGCAGGCCGGGACCCCGGCGACGTTCGCCGAGACCACTTGCCCGACCGACCGCCCCGACCGCCCCTCGATCAGCGCCCCGCACCCACCCTCACTTCCGGTACAGCTCCTCGATCTGGGCCGAGAAGTCCCGTGCGATCGCGTCCCGCTTCAGTTTCAGGGACGGGGTCAGGTGGCCGCTCGCCTCGGTGAAGTCGCCCGGCAGGACCGTGAACTTGCGGATCGACTCCGCCCGCGAGACCAGGCGGTTGGCCTCGTCGACCGCGCGTTGCAGGGCTGCCCGCAGCTCCTCGTCGTTCACCAGGTCCCTCATCGGGACGTCCTGCTTCTTGCGCATCCGGCGCCAGTGCTGGAGGCCGTCCGGCTCCAGGGTGATCAGGGCGGTGATGAAGGAGCGGTTGTCGCCGACCACCATGCACTGGCTGACCAGCGGGTGGGCGCGCAGCCAGTCCTCCAGTGGGGCCGGGGTGACGTTCTTGCCGCCGGACGTGATGATGATGTCCTTCTTGCGGCCGGTGATGGTGAGGTAGCCCTCCCCGTCCAGCTCCCCCAGGTCGCCCGTCGCGAACCAGCCGTCGTCGAGCACGGGGACCGGCGCGCCGCGCTCGGCGTCCCAGTAGCCCTGGAACACCTGGCCCCCGCGCAGCAGGACCTCGCCGTCGTCCGCGATCCGCACGGAGGCGCCGGGCAGCGGCCAGCCGACGGTGCCGAGGCGGGGTTTGAGGGGCGGGGTCACCGTGTGGGCGGCGGTGGTCTCGGTGAGTCCGTAGCCCTCGAAGATCTCGATGCCGGCGCCCGCGTAGAACGCGGCGAGCCGGTGCCCCAGCGGGGAACCGCCGCAGATCGCGTACCGGACATGGCCGCCGAGCGCCGCGCGGATACGGCGGTAGACCAGCGGGTCGTAGAGGGCGCGGGCCGCCCGCAGACCGAGGCCCGGTCCGGGGCCCCTGCCGTGTTCGGCCGCCTCGACCGCCTCCCCGTAGCGCTGGGCGATCCGGGCGGCCCGGTCGAAGGACGAGGCACGGCCCATCTTCTCGGCGGTCGCCCGGCCCGTGTTGTAGACCTTCTCCAGGACGTACGGGATGGCCAGCAGGAACGACGGCTTGAAGCCCGCGAGGTCGGCCAGCAGATCCTCCGTCCGGATGGACGGGGCGTGGCCCAGGCGGACCCGCGCCCGCATGCAGCCGATCGCGACCATCCGTCCGAAGACATGGGAGAGCGGAAGGAACAGGAGCGTCGACGCCGGGTACGCCGACACGGACTTGAAGACCGGGTGGAGCAGTTCGATGGCGTTGTCGACCTCGGCGAAGAAGTTGCCGTGGGTCAGGACGCAGCCCTTGGGCCGGCCCGTGGTGCCGGAGGTGTAGATGAGGGTGGCGGGAGTGTCCGGTTCCAGGGTGGCGCGGCGGGCGGCGACGGCCTCGTCGGGGATGTCCTTGCCGAGCGTCCTGAGCCGGCCGACCGCCCCGGTGTCGAGCTGCCACAGATGGGCCAGGTCGCCGAGCTGCTTGCGCTCCTGGCTGATCAGCCGGGCCTGCTCCTTCGTCTCCACGGCACACGCGACCGCGCCGGAGTCCTGAAGGATCCAGCGGGCCTGGAACGCCGACGAGGTCGGGTAGATGGGTACGGTGACCAGCCCGGCGGCCCACGCCGCGAAGTCGAGGAGCGTCCACTCGTAGGTCGTACGGGACATGATCGCGATCCGGTCCCCGGCCCGGAGTCCCTCCGCCATCAGGCCCTTGGCGACCGCCAGCACCTCCGCGGCGAACTCGGCGGCCGACACGTCCCGCCAGCTGCCGTCCTGCTGCTTGCGGCTGAGTACCGCCTCGGACGGGGCCTCGCGGGCGTTGTCGAACGGGATCTCGGCGAGCGAACCGCGCAGGACGCGTGGCGCGAAGGCGGGTACGGAGACCTCCCGTACGGTTCCGTCGGCCGCCCTGGTCTTCGTGGGCTCGACCAGGACCGGGGCGGTGGGTGTGGCGGGTGGCGTGGACACGTGCGGCTCCTCAACTGGGGGTCGGGCGGGTCGGTCGCCGGGTCGTCCGTCCGGCAAGGTCGGTGCGTCGGTGCGTCGGTGCGGAAAGGATGGAGGAGAAAGGAGGGGGAAACGCTGGAGGGGAAGGGCTCGTACTCCGAGGATCTCGCCGAACCCTCAGGCGCGTTCGAGGATCGCCGTGACTCCCTGTCCGCCCGCCGCGCAGATCGAGATCAGTCCCCGCCCCGGCGCGTCGCGCTCCGCCAGGAGCTTGGCCAGCGTGGCGACGATCCTGGCCCCCGTCGCGGCGAACGGATGCCCGGTGGCGAGGGAGGACCCCGCCACATTGAGCTTGTCCCGGTCGACGGGGGCGAGCCCCTGCTTCTCCCAGGCGGCGAGCGTGGCGAGTACCTGGGACGCGAACGCCTCGTGGATCTCGAACAGGTCGAAGTCCTCGATGGTCAGTCCGGCCCGCTCCAGCAATCGCGGCACGGCGTACGCGGGCGCCATCAGCAGCCCGTCCTCGCCGTTCACGTAGTCCACGGCCGCCGTCTCGTACAGCGAGAGGTAGGCGAGCGGTTCCAGGCCCTGCCGCTCGGCCCATTCCTCGCTCGCCAGCAGGACGGTCGCGGCGCCGTCGGTGAGCGGGGTGGAGTTGCCCGCGGTCATCGTCGCGTCGGGGTGATCCGCGCCGAACACCGGTTTCAGCGTGGCGAGTTTCTCCACCGTGGAGCCGGGGCGCAGGTTCTGGTCGCGGGCCAGGCCCCGGTACGGGACGACGAGGTCGTGCAGGAGGCCGCGTTCGTACGCCGCCGCCAGCCGCTGGTGACTCGTGGCCGCCAGCAGGTCCTGGGCCTCACGGGAGACCTCCCACCGGCGGGCGGTGACCGCCGCGTGTTCGCCCATGGACAGACCGGTGCGGGGTTCGGCGTTGCGCGGGATGTCCGGGACGAGGTGCCGGGGGCGTACGCCCGCGAGCGCCGCGATCCGGCCGCCCGTCGACTTCGCGCGGCGGGCCGCGAGCAGGAGCCTGCGCAGCTGGTCGTTGACACCGAGGGGTGCGTCGCTCGTGGTGTCCGCACCGCCCGCGATGGCGGAGTCGACGGCCCCGAGCGCGATCTTGTTGGCGGCGGCGATCACCGCCTGGAGGCCGGTGCCGCATGCCTGTTGGAGGTCGTACGCGGGCGTGCGCGGGTCCAGGGCCGAGCCGAGGACCGTCTCCCGGGCGAGATTGAAGTCCCGGCTGTGCTTGAGGACGGCCCCCGCGACGAACTCACCGACCTGCTGCCCCGCCAGGCCGTACCGCTCGATCAGCCCGTCGAGCGCGGCGGTGAGCATGTCCTGGTTGGACGCCTCGGCGTACGGGCCGTCGGAGCGCGCGAACGGTATGCGGCTGCCCCCGATGACCGCGACCCGGCGCGGCTGCGGGAGTGCGAGGGGAATCCGTGCGGTCAACGTGCCCACCTCGCCCCGGTCGATCCCGGACCGGTCGGCCCCGGACGGGTCGATCCCGCCTCTGCCGGTCCGGGACGGGGCATCTCGATCGCGTTCATCTCGACCTACTCCTGACTCTTGAGTAACCTTACTCTGGAGTAAATCTACGACCGAGCAGGGAGTCTGGACAATGGCCGACCGCTATCTGCACTTCACCGGCACAGCACCCGGCCGATTCCTCACCCGCGGCCTCGGCCTGCCGCAGCCCGCCGCCCTGCGCCGCTGGTCGCTGGGGACGCCGAGCCTCGACGGCCCG
The DNA here is from genome assembly GCF_035917275.1 of Streptomyces sp. NBC_01237. Taxonomy (NCBI): domain Bacteria; kingdom Bacillati; phylum Actinomycetota; class Actinomycetes; order Kitasatosporales; family Streptomycetaceae; genus Streptomyces; species Streptomyces sp. NBC_01237. The sequence goes on from NZ_CP108508.1 coordinate 3,793,267, forward strand.
TTGCTGCACCTCACGGCGGGGAAGCCGGTGATCGGGGACGAGCTCCGGACGCTGCTCGGCACGACCGGGCTGACGGTCGCCGACCGTGCCGAACGGCCCGCCGGCATCCTCCTGGACGCGACGGACGTCACGTCCGCCGCCGGGCTCGCCGATGTGCACGCCGCCCTGCACCCCGTCGTACGCTCCCTCGCACCCGGCGGCCGCATCGTCGTGCTCGGTACGCCGCCGTCCCCCGACGACCACCACCAGGCGGCGGCTCAGCAGGCCCTCGAAGGGTTCGTGCGTTCCCTGGGCAAGGAGATCGGCAAGGGCTCCACCGCGCAGCTCCTGCGCATCGCCCCGGGGGCGGTGGCCTCCGCCGAGTCCACGCTCCGCTTCCTGTTCTCCCCCAGGTCCGCCTACATCAGCGGCCAGGTCATCGAGCTGACCGCCGCCGTCCCCGACCCGGTCGCCGACTGGGCGGCGCCGCTGTACGGCCGCACCGCCCTGGTCACCGGCGCCGCCCGGGGCATCGGCGCCTCGGTCGCCTCCGTCCTGGCACGTGACGGCGCCCAGGTCATCTGCCTGGACGTCCCGCAGGCCGAGGACGACCTGATCCGCACGGCCGACCGGCTCGGCGCCACCGCCCTGCCACTGGACATCACCGCGCCCGACGCCGCCGAACGCATCGCCGCCGCGGCCCCCGGCGGGCTCGACGTCCTCGTCCACAACGCGGGCATCACCCGCGACCGCCGGCTCGCCAACATGCCGGCCGACCGCTGGGCCTCCGTCATCGAAGTCAACCTCGACAGCGTGCTGCGCACCACGGACGCGCTCCTGAGGGCGGGCACGGTCAACCGCGGCGGCCGGATCGTCGCCACCGCCTCCATCGCGGGCATCGCTGGCAACAACGGCCAGACCAACTACGCGGCCAGCAAGGCCGGCATCATCGGCCTGGCCCGCTCACTGGCCCCGCGCGCCGCCGCCGACCACGGCGTCACGGTCAACGCGGTCGCCCCCGGTTTCATCGAGACGAAGATGACCGCCGCCGTGCCGCTCCTCATCCGCGAGGCGGGGCGCCGGATGAACTCCCTCGCGCAGGGCGGCCTCCCGGTCGACGTCGCCGAGACGACCGCCTGGTTCGCCCAGCCCGCCTCCATCGCCGTCAACGGCCAGGTCCTGCGGGTCTGCGGCCAGAGCCTGTTGGGAGCGTGAGCGCGATGCCGAGCCTGAGCGCCTCCCTGGTGCGCGGAGCCGTCACCTCCCCGTTCAAGCGGGCCGGCCGGGACGGCGCCACGCTGCCCACCGGCCGCCTCGCCCTCCCCGCCGCCCCCGTCGCGCCCGGCCCCCTCGCCACGTACCGCGGGATCTGCGGCTTCGACGGGACGGAGCCGGGGCCGCTGCCGCTCACGTACCCGCACGTCCTGGCCTTTCCGCTCGCCATGCGGCTGATGACCGGCCGGGCGTTCCCGCTGCCTGTCGTCGGACTCGTCCACACCTGGATCGAGATCACCCGCCACCGGCCGGCGCACTCCACCGACTCCCTCGAACTCTCGGTGTACGCGGCCGGGTTGGCGCCCCACCGCAGGGGCACGGAAGTCACGATGGTGACGGAGGCGCGGATCGCCGGTGAGCTGGTCTGGGAGTCGCGGAGCGGCTATCTCTCACGGCACCCGGCACCGGGGAACCGCGTCGGCGCGGGAAGCGGCGGCGGCCGTCGTACGGGGGCCGGAAGCGGCGACGGATCAGGGAACGGATCAGGGAACGGCGGCGGCTCGGACCACGCGCCTCCGTCCGGTCTCCGCACCGTGGCCGAGTGGCGGCTGCCGGGGGATCTGGGGCGGCGGTACGGCGCCGCCTCGGGCGACCGCAACCCCATCCACCTGTATCCGCTCACGGCCCGGCTGTTCGGCTTCCCCCGGGCCATCGCGCACGGCATGTGGACGGTGGCCCGCGCTCTTGCCGAGGCCGGTGAACCCGGCCGGATCCGGTCCGTACGGGCGGACTTCAAGGCACCCGTCCTGCTGCCCTCCACCGTGACGTACGCGGCCGACGACGCGGGCTCCACGTTCGAACTGCGGGGCGGCAGCGGCGGCGACCGCGTCCACCTGACGGGGACGGTCACCCGGGACGCCTAGCGGCACGTCCGGGGACGGCGGGGCGGAGGAGACGGCGGGGGCGGTGGGGACGGCGGGGGCGGTGGGGGCGGCAGGGGCGGTGGGGACTGTGGCCTCCCAGCACCGCCACCCCGCACCCGAGCGCGACGGCCGCCCGCACCCCCGAGGCCATGGCTCCGACTACGTCGGGGGCTGCCAGGGGCTGCCGTTCATCAGGTTCTCCAGGCCCGCCCAGGAGAAGTTCATCAGGGTGGCCGCGGCCTCCTTCGCCGAGACGCCCGGGGTGTCGTTCGCCCATCCCGCGAGCGCCTCCGCGGCGCCCACCAGGGCCTGTGCCAGCCCCGCCACATCCCGGTCGGGGAGCGCCGGATCGTGGTGCGCCTCGCGCGCCGCCGCCCCGATCAGACCCGTCACGAACGCAACGATCTCGTCCCGCATCACGGCGACCTCCGTGGCGAACGGCTCCCCGTGCGTCCGCGCCTGACGGTTCAGCACCGCCCAGCCGTCCGGGTTCTCCGCGGTGTGGGTGAAGAACGCCCGCAGCCCGGCCCACAGTTGCCGGTCGGCCGGAAGTCCCGGCTCCGCCCCGGCCCGCACCGCGTCCACCAGCGCGTTCGCCTCACGTCTGATGCAGGCGGTGAAGAGCTCCTCCTTGGAGTTCAGATACAGGTAGACCAACGGCTTGGACACCCCGGCCAGCTCCGCGATCTCGTCCATCGAGGCGGCCCGGTACCCGCGCTGCCCGAAGGTCTGCACCGCGGCGTCCATCATCTGCTGCTCACGCACGGCGCGTGGCATCCGTTTGCTCTTCACAGCACCCACGTCCGACATCCTCCCGCCCCGCTGCCCCCTGGTCCTCCGTAAGAGTACGGCGCGGCCCCGCCCGGCCCCGTCGTACGGAACACAATCCACCGTGTCCAGCGGGCCGACGGGGTCCGACGGGGACGTCCGCGCCTAGTCCCTCCGCAGCAGCGGCCGCGGACATTCCGGGGAACCCGTACATCCGAGGTCTGACACCGGGTCCCACCGACGCATGATGTGCACAGCCGCCCTTCGGCCTAGCGTTCCCGGCATGAAGACCAGCCTTCGCAGCCGTACCGCAATCCTGGTCGTGGCGTTAGCGACCGCCGCGACCCTCGCCGCACCCGCCACCGCGGCGACGGCGGGGCCGGCCCCGGCGACCGCCACCGCGGCCTCCCCCGGCGACACCGGCACGATCGGCATCGGCGGCACACAGAGCACCGATGTCACGCCACCGACGCTTCCCCGCCCGACCGGCACGTATCCGACCGGCCGTGACACCTTCCTCCTGACCGACCACTCCCGCCGCGATCCCTGGGTGCCCGAAGCGGACTCCCGCGAGCTGATGGTGTCGGTGAACTACCCGGCCCGCCAGCACGGCGGCGGCACCCCGGCCCCGTACATGACGACGGAGGAGGCCAGGCTCTTCCTGGCCCAGCGGGACCTGGACAAGGTCATCCCGCCCGCCGTGCTCGGCGCCACCCGCACCCACGCCCGGGTCGACGCCCGCCCGGCCCGCGGCAGGTTCCCGCTGGTGTTGCTCTCCCCCGGCTTCGGCACGCCCCGCGCGACGCTGACCGGTCTGGCCGAGGAACTGGCGAGCCGAGGCTATGTCGTGGCGACCGTCGACCACGCCTACGAGTCGACCGGTATCTCCCTCCCCGACGGACGGACCCTCACCTGCGCCGCGTGCGAACGGCTTGAGGAGACTCCGGACCTGGAGGAGAAGTTGAAGATCCTGGCCGCCGTCTCGGCGGGACGGGGCACCGACCTCTCCTTCGTACTGGACCGGCTGACCGGAGAGCGGCGCGACGGTTCGCACACACGGGCCTGGCGGTACGCGGGCATGATCGACCCGCACCGGGTCGGCACGGCGGGCCACTCCATCGGGGGCAGCGCGGCGGTCTCCACGATGGCCGGTGACCGGCGGGTGGACGCCGGGATCAACATGGACGGAACGTTCTACGGACGCGTTCCCGACGCGGGTCTCGGTGGCCGGCCCTTCATGATGCTCGGCACCGCCGACGGTCACTCCCCGGACAGCGCCGACACGAGCTGGAAGGAGGGCTGGGCCCGGCTGGACGGCTGGAAGCGCTGGCTGACCGTCACGGGCTCCGGGCACTTCACGTTCACCGACACCCCCGAGCTCTCCGAACAGCTCGGCCTGGAGGACCCGGCGGTGCCGATCTCCGCGACCCGTTCGACGCAGATCACCCGGGGCTACGTGGGCGCCTTCTTCGACCGCCACCTGCGCGACCGGAACCGGCCCCTGCTGAACGGCCCGACCCCGGCCAACCCCGAGGTCGTCTTCCACAGCCCCTGACGACAGCGGAGCGCCCCCGGGACCGTTGAGGACCGGGGGCGCTCCGCTGTACGGGCGTCGTCGCCGCGCGCTGAAGGGGCTGCGCGGCGCAGGTGCTACGCGGTGACCGGGACCTTCGCCTTCGGCTCCGCGTCCTGGACGTCGAGCGTGTCGATCTCGTCGACCGGGGACGAGGAGGCCGAGTTGTACGCGTCGTGGTCGAGGATCTTCTCGCGGGCCGACACGATCACCGGGACCAGCGCCTGGCCGGCCACGTTCGTGGCGGTGCGCATCATGTCCAGGATCGGGTCGATGGCCATCAGCAGGCCGACACCCTCCAGCGGGAGGCCGAGCGTCGACAGGGTGAGGGTCAGCATGACCGTCGCACCGGTGAGACCGGCGGTGGCCGCCGAGCCGATCACCGAGACGAAGGCGATCAGCAGGTAGTCACCGATGCCCAGCTGCACGTCGAAGATCTGCGCGATGAAGATCGCCGCCAGCGCCGGGTAGATCGCGGCGCAGCCGTCCATCTTCGTGGTCGCACCGAACGGGACGGCGAAGGACGCGTACTCCTTCGGCACACCGAGGCGCTCGGTGACCTTCTGGGTGACCGGCATCGTGCCGACCGAGGAGCGGGAGACGAAGGCGAGCTGGATCGCGGGCCAGGCACCCTTGAAGAACTGGAGCGGGCTGACCTTGGCGACGGTGGCGAGCAGCAGCGGGTAGACGCCGAACATCACCAGGGCGCAGCCGATGTAGACATCGGCGGTGAAGGTCGCGTACTTGCCGATCAGGTCCCAGCCGTAGTCGGCGATCGCGTAGCCGATGAGGCCGATGGTGCCGATCGGGGCTAGGCGGATGACCCACCACAGAGCCTTCTGGAGCAGCTCCAGGATCGACTCGCTGAGGGTGAGGATCGGCTTGGCCCTGTCACCGAGCTGGAGCGCGGCGATACCGGCGACGGCGGCCATGAAGACGATCTGGAGGACGTTCAGCTCGGTGAACGGCGTGATCACGTTGTCCGGGATGATGCCGGTCAGGAAGTCGAGCCAGGAGCCCTTGCCCTCGGGGAGCTTGCCGTCCTTCGGGGTGAGGCCGGTGCCGGAGCCCGGGTTGGTGATCAGGCCGATCGCGAGGCCGATGGCGACCGCGATCAGCGAGGTGATCATGAACCAGAGCAGGGTGCGGGTGGCCAGCCTGGCGGCGTTGTTGACCTTGCGCAGGTTGGTGATCGACACCAGGATCGCGAAGAAGACGAGGGGCGCGACGGCCAGCTTCAGCAGCTGGACGAAGATGTGGCCGACCTTGTCGAGCGTGGTGTAGAGCCAGCTGATGTCCTGGCTGCGGGCGAGCCAGCCGAGCAGGACACCCAGCACCAGACCGGCGACGATCTGGGCCCAGAACGGGACCTTCGGTATGCGGAAACCGGAACCGGAGGGCTTACCGGTCTCGGGGGTGGCGGACGCGGGATTCGCGGACACGGACACACTCCTGATGGACGCAGCGGGGACGTACGAGGACAGACGTACGGTCGTGCGGTCGAACGGGGACGGGGTGCGGCGCCCGCGTCGGGGGCGGCGCCGCTGCATGATGCCGGTTCAGACGTTGCGGCAACAGACCGCGGACATACAGCGGCAGAGGTCGACATGCAGGCGCGCCACGAGCGGGATGCTCGCGGCATGGTGGGGGCGCACTGCTGTCTTCATGTCGAGTACGTTAACACTTGAACTTTGAGAACCTCAAAGCCCTTCTTTGGTCAGAGAATGCGCGACGGCCCGGCCCGGAACGCCCCGAGTGCCGAAAAACCCCAGTACTGGAGCGGTCTGCTCCGGTCTGGGGTTCGGTGTGCGCGGGCGCACGTGTGAGGAAGCTTACGCAGCGCTTACATGAGCGCCGCCGCCTCGCGGTCGGTCGGCGGCCGGACGGCTCGCCGGCGCGGGGCCGTCGGCCCGGCGGCGGCTACTGGACAGCGTCCTCGCGGGTCCGGTTCGCTTCGAGGCGGGCCTTGGTCCGGTCGACCGTGGTGATGAGCTGCGCGGACATCTCGTCACGCTGCTTGCGCAGCAGCACATAGCTGAGCGGCGCGGAGAGAAGCAGGCCGAGCAGGATGACCCACACGAAGTTGGACCCCGCGAGCCCGGCGGGCAGCAGGCCGAAGTGGACGGCCACGCCGGCGACGAAGAAACAGCCGACGAAGATCAACACGCGCAACGCCGTGTACCGGATCGTTGCGCTCGGCTTGGCAGCGGACACGGCTGACCCTCTCTCTACGTACGCTCGACGTATCTCACGATGCATTTCCTGCCCGACCAGTGAAGCATGCCCCGAATTCTCGTGGTTCACAGGGTTGCCGGGCGGCAGGGCGGCGGGCCGGGGCAGGAGCCAGCACGGCGGGGCGCGCGGGGCACACGGGGCGGCGGGGCGGGAGTCAGCAGGGCCGCGGGACCGGCGCGGAAGACTGTCCGTGGAGCGGGAACAGCATGATGATGTCGTCGCGGTCGTCCCCGTCGGTCACCCGGATCGCGCCCGGCACCCGGCCCACTTCCTTGTAGCCGCAGGAGGCGTAGAAGCGGTCGGCCCCGGTGCCGCCCCGGCAGGTGAGGCGGATGGCCTCGACACCGGCGAGCCCGCGGGCCGCGTCGGCCGCCGCGGCCATCAGCTCGCGGCCGTGACCCCGGCCCTGGTGACGGGGGTGGACCATGACCGTGTAGAGCCAGATCCAGTGGGTCATCAGCCGGTGGGAGTTGAGGGCGAGGAAGGCGGTGGCGGCGACGCTGCCGTCCTCGTCGCGGCCGACGAGCAGCCGGGTGCGGCCCTCGACGATCGAGACCAGGTGCTTGAGCAGCTCCGGCCGGATCTCCTCGGCGTCGGCCGGCGGTACGAAGCCGACGGCGCCGCCCGCGTCGGTGACATCGGCCCACAGCTCGATGATGCCGTCGTGCAGGGCCCGGTCGAACGCGGGGTCCAGCGTAAATGTAAGCGCCATAGAGCGAGAGTAACCATTACACCTCATCGCCCTCAACCCCCGTCCGAAACGCGAGAAAGCCCCGGCCGGGACGGCGGCCAGGGCTTTCGTACCACGCGATGCGACGCGCTTCGGGACGCTACGTACGGCCTGGGCGCCGACGCGCGACGCGACGTCAGACGCGCATCGGCTGCGGCTCCTCGCGCCGGCCGGCGTCCGGGCCCGGGTACTCGCGGAGGATCTCGTACCGGGTGTTGCGCTCGACGGGCCGGAAGCCCGCGTCGCGGATCAGGTCCAGCAGGTCCTCACGGCCGAGCTTGTTCGGTGTGCCGTAGTTGTCCGCGTCGTGCGTGATCTTGTACTCGACGACCGACCCGTCCATGTCGTCCGCGCCGTGCTGGAGCGCGAGCTGGGCGGTCTGCACGCCGTGCATCACCCAGAACACCTTGACGTGCGGGACGTTGTCGAACAGCAGCCGGGAGACCGCGAAGGTCTTCAGCGCCTCGGCACCGGTCGCCATCGTCGTACGCGCCTGGAGCTTGTTGCGGACCTTGCCGTCCTTCATGTCCACGAAGTCGTGCTGGTAGCGCAGCGGGATGAAGACCTGGAAGCCGCCGGTCTCGTCCTGCATCTCCCGCAGCCGCAGCACGTGATCGACACGGTGACGGGGCTCCTCGATGTGCCCGTACAGCATCGTCGCCGGGGTCTTGAGCCCCTTCTCGTGCGCGAGACGGTGGATGCGCGACCAGTCCTCCCAGTGGGTGTTGTGGTCGACGATGTGCTGGCGGACCTCCCAGTCGAAGATCTCCGCGCCGCCGCCGGTCAGCGATTCCAGACCGGCCTCGATCAGCTCGTCGAGGATCTCGGAGGCGGTGAGGCCGGAGATCGTCTCGAAGTGGTGGATCTCCGTCGCCGTGAACGCCTTGAGCCCCACGTTCGGCAGGGCTTCCTTCAGCGCGCTGAGCGAGCGCGGGTAGTAGCGCCACGGGAGGGTGGGGTGCAGCCCGTTGACGATGTGCAGCTCGGTGAGGTTCTCGTTCTCCATCGCCTTGGCGAGGCGGACGGCCTCCTCGATGCGCATCGTGTACGCGTCCTTCTCGCCCGGCTTGCGCTGGAACGAGCAGTACGCGCACGACGCGGTGCACACGTTCGTCATGTTGAGGTGACGGTTGACGTTGAAGTGCACGACGTCGCCGTTCTTGCGCGTGCGCACCTCATGAGCCAGCCCGCCGAGCCACGCCAGGTCGTCGGACTCGTAGAGAGCGATCCCGTCCTCGCGGGTCAGCCGCTCGCCGGCCCGGACCTTCTCCTCCAGCTCGCGCTTGAGTCCCGCGTCCACTAGGGCGCCTCCCATATCTCTCCGTAACAGACTTCGTCCACCGTACGCCTACGACTCCTCCGGGAGTTCCCCGACCCGGTTCTCCCACTTGGTGGAGAGCACGATCGTGGTACGGGTCCGGGAGACGCCCTTCGTACCGCTCAGCCTGCGGATCGTCTTCTCCAGGCCGTCCACGTCGCCGACCCGCACCTTGAGCATGTACGAGTCGTCGCCCGCGATGAACCAGCAGTCCTCGATCTCCGCGAGGTCCTTCAGCCGGCGCGCGACGTCCTCGTGGTCGGCCGCGTCCGAGAGCGAGATGCCGATCAGCGCGGTGACGCCGAGGCCCAGCGAGGCGGAGTCGACGGTGGCGCGGTACCCGGTGATGACCCCGGCGGTTTCCAGCCGGTTGATGCGGTCGGTGACGCTGGGCCCGGAGAGCCCGACGAGCCGTCCCAGCTCGGCGTACGAGGCCCTGCCGTTCTCCCTGAGGGCCTGGATGAGCTGCCTGTCCACCGCGTCCATATGACTGAAACCTTCCATTGTTCAGCAGTACCGCGAGTTTACGTGTAGAATCTAAGGCATGCAGGGTCTGAACCCTGCAAATCTTTCAGAACATCCAAGAAATGCTTTCGAATCTTCAGGAGTGAAGTCACCGTGTACACGATCGAGATGGCCTACGCCCGGATGCGCGAGCTGCAGGACCTGGCCAACCGCTCGCGTGCCCACCAGCCCGCCGCCGCGCACCGCGTCGACAAGACGCGCAACCCGCGTGGCCCGAAGAAGCGCTGACCCCACCGGGCCGGTCCCGCACCTCAGCCCTCCGAGCCGCGGGAGCCACCACCGAGCTCTCCCTCCCAGCGGCGGTACAGCCGATGCGGCACTCCTGCCGCGTCCAGCACCCGCCCGGCGACGAAGTCCACCAGATCCTGGATGTGCGTCGCCCCCGCGTAGAACGCCGGAGAGGCGGGCAGCACCACGGCGCCCGCCTCGTCCAGAGCCACCATCTGTTTCAGCGTCACGCCGCTCAGCGGCGTCTCGCGCACCGCGACGACCAGCGGGCGCCGCTCCTTGAGCGTCACGCTCGCGGCCCGCTGCAACAGGTCCTTCGACAGCCCGAGCGCCACCCCGGCCACACAGGCGGTCGAGGCCGGAACGATCAGCATCCCCCGGGCCGGGTACGACCCCGAGGACGGCCCGGCCGCCAGATCACCGGCGGCCCAGTGCCGCACCCGGTCCAGCTCGGCACCGCCCACCTCGAAGGTGTCCGGCTTCCCGTCCGCCCCCCGCGCCAGCCACGTCCGCAGGTCCTGTCGCCAGTGCGCGTCGCGGAAGGCGATCCCGGTCTCGTCCAGCAGTGTCAGCCGCGAGGCACGGCTCACCACCAGATCCACGCTCTCGCCCGCCGCCAGCAGCCCGCGCAGGACCGCGGCCGCGAACGGAGTCCCTGAGGCCCCGGACACCCCGACAATCCAAGGCCGCCGCTGCCGATGAGTCACTGAAGTCCCGGATTCCACACCCGCGAGCCTATCCGCCACGTCTGCGTACACCGCACCCGGAACACGTCCGTGTACACCTCCCGGAACCGGGCGGTGGCGACGGACGTTCCTCAGGGTGACGGGCACGCCGGGGGCAGGGGTCCAGCCATGAACGAATTCCGTAGTACCGCCACCACCGCGACGAGCGCCGGCGCACGGGCCAGGACGGCCGGTGCGGTCATGGTGGGCTGGGTCGCCCTGCTGTGGATCCTCGAAGGCATCGACACGGCGACCGGACACGCCCTCGACACCTACGGCGTCACACCGCGCGAACCGGCCGAGCTGCGGGACATCGTGCCGTCCGCGTTCCTGCACGGCGGCTGGGACCATGTCGCCTCCAACAGCATCCCGCTGCTGGTCCTCGGCTTCATCGCGGCACTGGCGGGCATCCGGAGATTCGCCGCCGTGGTCCTCACGGTCATCCTGGTCGGCGGACTCGGCGTCTGGCTGACCGCGCCCCCGGACACCGTGACCCTCGGTGCGTCCGGCGTGGTCTTCGGCCTCTTCGGCTATCTACTGGTCCGCGGTTTCGTGGACCGCAGACCGCTCGACATCGTGGTCGGCGTCGTCATCGCCGCGGTCTACGGCTCCCTGCTCTGGGGCGTACTGCCCACCGACTCCGGCATCAGCTGGCAGGGGCACCTCTTCGGTCTGATCGGCGGGGTCGGGGCGGCCTTCGCCTTCCGCCGCTCCCGCCGCACGCCCCACGCCGTCACGGCGTGAGGCGACCCCCGCACCCGTCCCACCGCACGCCGGGCCGCGCGCCCGCCGCCGTCAGGGCGTGAGGCCGCGCATCAGCAGGTCGAGCAGCGCGCACGCGAAGAGGGCGATCCCGATGAAGCCGTTGACGGAGAAGAAGGCCCGATTGAGCCGGGACAGATCGTGCGGCCGCACCACCCGGTGCTCGTACACGAACGCCACGGCGACGATCGCCATCCCGATCCAGTAGAAGTACTCCGCGCCCGTGGCCAGCCCGAACCAGACCAGCATCCCGGTCGTGATCACATGGCAGACCCGCGCGCCCCACAGCGCGGCCGGAATCCCGAAGCGGGCGGGCACCGACAGCACCCCGTGGGCCCGGTCCGCCCGCACGTCCTGGCAGGCGAAGATCAGGTCGAACCCGCCGATCCAGATGCCGACGGCGAGCCCCAGGATCACCGCGTCCCACGACCAGCTGCCGGTCACCGCGAGCCAGGCGCCGACCGGTCCGATGGCCTGCGCGAGGCCGAGGATCGCGTGCGGGTAGTTCGTGAACCGCTTGCCGTACGGGTAGACCACCATCGGCACGACCGCGAGCGGCGCGAGCACCAGACACAGCGGGTTCAGCAGCGCCGCCGCACCGAGGAAGACCACCAGGGCGGCCAGCGCCCCCGTCCACGCCGACTTCACCGACACCGCGCCGGTGACCAGCTCCCGGCCCGCCGTACGCGGATTGCGGGCGTCGATCTCCCGGTCGATGATCCGGTTGGCGGCCATCGCGAACGTGCGCAGTCCGACCATCGCGAGGGTGACGAGCAGCAGCGTGCCCCAGTGGATGTTCCCGTCCAGCTGGAACATCGCGGTCAGCGCGGCGATGTACGCGAAGGGCAGCGCGAAGACCGAGTGCTCGATCATCACGAGCCGCAGGAACGCCTTGACCTTGCTGCTCGGCTCCGCGGAGCCGGATCCGAGCGATGCCTCGGCGGCGCTCACAGTCCGTATTCCTTCCAGCGGCGGTCGACCTTCGCCGCCGTCTCCGGGTCGGACTCGACCATCTCCGGCCAGCCCCCGTCCCGGGTGTACCCCTCCTCGGGCCACTTCCGCGTCGCGTCGATGCCCGCCTTGCCGCCCCAGAACTGCTGGTAGGAGGCGTGGTCGAGGTGGTCGACCGGCCCCTCCACGACCGTCAGGTCACGGGCGTAGTCGGTGTTGCCCAGCGCCCGCCACGCGACCTCGTGCAGATCGTGGACGTCGCAGTCGGCGTCCACGACCACGATCAGCTTGGTCAGCGACATCATGTGCGCGCCCCAGACGGCACTCATCACCTTCTGGGCGTGCTTGGGGTACTTCTTGTCGATCGAGACGATCGCACAGTTGTGGAAGCCGCCCGACTCCGGCAGGTGGTAGTCCACGATGTCCGGCACGATGATCTTGAGCAGCGGCAGGAAGAACCGCTCGGTGGCCCGCCCCAGCGGCCCGTCCTCGGTCGGCGGCCGTCCCACCACGATCGACTGGAGCAGCGGGCGCTTGCGCATGGTCACGCAGTCGATGGTCAGTGCGGGGAACGGTTCCTGCGGGGTGTAGAAGCCGGTGTGGTCGCCGAAGGGTCCCTCCGGCAGCATCTCGCCGGGCTCCAGCCACCCTTCGATGACGACCTCCGCCTGGGCGGGGACCTGGAGCGGCACGGTCTTGCAGTCGACCATCTCGATCCGCTTGCCCTGGATGAACCCGGCGAAGAGGTACTCGTCGATGTCCCCGGGCAGCGGTGCGGTCGAGGCGTACGTCACCGCGGGCGGTGCGCCGAAGGCGATGGCGACCGGCAGCCGCTCCCCGCGCTTGGCGGCGACCTGGTAGTGGTTGCGGCTGTCCTTGTGGATCTGCCAGTGCATGCCGATGGTGCGCTTGTCGTGGCGCTGGAGCCGGTACAGCCCCAGATTCCGTACGCCGGTCTCCGGGTGCTTGGTGTGGGTGAGGCCCAGGTTGAAGAAGGAGCCGCCGTCCTCGGGCCAGGTGAAGAGCGCGGGCAGCCGGTCCAGGTCCACGTCGTCCCCGGTGAGGACGACCTCCTGGACCGGGGCGCTGTCGCCCTTCACCTTCTTCGGCGGCACATGCACCATCGAGCCGAGCTTCCCGAAGGCTTCCCGCACCCCGACGAAGCCCTGCGGCAGTTCCGGCTTGAGCAGGCCGCCGATCTTGTCGCTGATGTCGGAGTACGACTTCAGTCCGAGCGCCTTGAGCAGCCGCCGGTCCGTCCCGAAGACGTTCATGGCCAGGGGCATGGAAGCGCCCTTGACGTTCTCGAAGAGCAGAGCGGGCCCGCCCGCCTTGTTCACCCGGTCGACGATCTCGCCGACCTCCAGGTGCGGGTCGACCTCGGCCTTGATGCGCTTGAGATCGCCCTCACGCTCAAGAGCCCGGAGCAGGGAGCGAAGATCGTCGTAAGCCATGCCGTCCAGTTTGTCATCCCCGCCCCGGCCGCCCGCCGGGGCTCCCCCGACTCCGGACCCGGGAAGTCCACCCGCAGCCGGTAGCCTGGCCGCGTCACCGGGGTCATCACATCCCGCCGCCGCTTTCAGGGGGACGCCTCACCATGCTCAGGGCCTTGATCTATCTGCTGCCGCTGGCGCTGACGATCTATGCGTTCATCGACTGCCTGAACACGCCGGAGGACGAGGCCAAGCACCTTCCGAAGGTGGCCTGGGTCTTCATCATCCTGCTGTTCTGGATCGTCGGACCGATCGTCTGGCTCGCCGCGGGCAAGGTGCGCCAGGGACCCGCCGGAGGCCGTACGCCCTCCGAGTGGCACCGCGGGCACCGCACCCAGTGGGTGGCTCCGGACGACAATCCGGAGTTCCTGAAGGGGCTGAAGGACGACAACAAGAAGGACGAGTCGCTCCTCAAGGACTGGGAGGCGGATCTGCGCCGCCGCGAGGAGGAGATCAAGCGCCGCGAGGGCAGCGCGGGCCCGGAGGACCCCACTCCGCCGGCCGCCTCCTGACCTTCGGGCCCCTCACGGGTACAGCAGGTGCCCCAGCCGGTTGAGCAGGGGCAGCAGCGCGGTGCGCTCCTCGGGGGTGAGCGCCTCCAGCGCGCCGCGCACGACGCGCATCTCGGCGCGGATGCGGTGGGCCAGCTCGGTGCCCTCCGGGGTGCGGGCGGCGACCTTCGAACGGCGGTCCTCGGGGGACGGCGTGCGGGTGACCAGGCCGCGGGCCTCCATACGGCCGATGAGACCGGTGGCGTTGGACGCGTCGCAGACCAGGTGTGCGGCGAGCGCGCTCATCGGCAGGGGCGCGTTCAGGGCGATGAGGGCGCGCGCCTGTGAGGTGCTGAGGCCGTGGCGGGCGGCGACGGCGGTGAGGTCGTCGTGGTGGCCGCGGACGACGACGGCCAGCGGTTCCAGCAGTTCGTCCGGGGTGGGGACGGCGCGGTGGGCCGGTTCCTGGGGCATGGGTCGGTCATCCTTCGATCGGTAACCCGCACACACTTATTTGACATGCTCAACTTTTGGCCGTTACATGAAACGTATTGCTTGAGCATATCAACCTTTGCGCTCACCCCGTTTCCCGATGTGCGCCCACCCCCGTGTTCCGTCAGGAGTACACCCCCATGCAGACCTCCCCCACCGACCGGCCGGCCGCGCCCGAGACCCCCGCCGACATCGTCGCCCGCCTCCGCGCCACCTTCCGCACGGGCCGCACCAGGGACCTCCACCGGCGCACCGACCGGCTGCTGCGCCTGCGCTCGCTGCTCACCGAACACGGCGACGACCTCGCCGACGCGCTCCGCGCCGACCTGGGCAAGAGCCGCAAGGAGGCGTACCGCACCGAGATCGACTTCACCGTCCGGGAGATCGACCACACCCTGGAGCACCTCGCCGGCTGGCTGCGCCCCGAGCCCGCCCCCGTACCCGCCCATCTCGCCCCCACCGGGGCCACCGCCCACACCGTGCTGGACCCGCTCGGCGTCGTCCTCGTGATCGCGCCGTGGAACTACCCGGTGCAGCTGCTGCTCGCACCGGTCGTCGGCGCGCTGGCGGCCGGGAACTGTGTGGTGGCCAAGCCCAGCGAACTGGCGCCCGCGACCTCCGCCGCCGTCGCCCGGCTGCTGCCGCGCTTCCTGGACCCGGACGAGGTCGCCGTCGTCGAGGGCGCGGTGCCGGAGACCACCGCACTGCTGGAGCAGCGCTTCGACCACATCTTCTACACCGGCAACGGCACGGTCGGCCGCATCGTGATGGCCGCCGCCGCCAGGCACCTCACCCCCGTCACTCTGGAACTCGGCGGCAAGTCACCGGTGTACGTGGACGGGGACACGGACCTGGGCACGGTCGCCGCCCGCCTCGCCGCGGGCAAGTTCCTCAACGCGGGCCAGACCTGTGTCGCCCCCGACTACGTCCTGACCGGCCCGGAGACCGCCCCCGCCCTCGCGGACGCGCTCGCCGCCGCCGTCGAGGAGCTGTACGGGCCGGACGCCTCGGCGCACCCGGAGTACGGGCGGATCGTGAACGAGCGTCACTTCGACCGGCTGGCCGCGCTCCTGGGGTCCGGGCGGACGGTGACGGGCGGGGCCCACGACCGGGACACCAAGTACATCGCCCCGACCGTCCTCGCGGACGTGGCGCCGGACGCGCCCGTGATGCGCGAGGAGATCTTCGGGCCGATCCTGCCCATCGTGACGGTCGACGGCCTCGACGGGGCGATCGCCTTCATCAACGACCGGGACAAGCCGCTCGCCCTGTACGCCTTCACCGGATCACCCGCCGTACGGGACCGGCTGCTGGCCGAGACCTCCTCGGGCGGCGTGGGCCTCGGACTGCCGCTGGCCCATCTGACCGTCTCCGACCTGCCGTTCGGCGGAGTCGGCGAGAGCGGCATGGGCCGGTACCACGGCCGGTACTCCCTGGAGACGTTCAGCCACCGCAAGGCGGTCCTGGACACCCCGCTGTCCGCGTGAAGGCCCCTGCCCGCCCCGGTTGAGGGCCGTGAGGGCCGCCCTCGCCGGGGCCCGCGCCGCCCGCTCGCGAAAGACGGCTGCCCGCCCCCCGTGCACGGGGGGCGGGCAGCCGTTTCGGGTACCGCGGTGTCTCAGACTCCGGCGTAGGAGTGCTTGCCGGTGACGAAGATGTTCACGCCGTAGTAGTTGAACAGCCAGCAGCCGAACGCGACGAGCGCCAGGTAGGCGGCCTTGCGGCCCTTCCACCCGGCGGTGGCGCGGGCGTGCAGATAGCAGGCGTACGCGACCCAGGTGATGAAGGACCAGACCTCCTTGGGGTCCCAGCCCCAGTAGCGGCCCCACGCGTCGCCCGCCCAGATCGCGCCCGCGATGATCGTGAACGTCCACAGCGGGAAGACGGCGGCGTTGATCCGGTACGCGAACTTGTCCAGGGACGACGCGGAGGGCAGCCGCTCCATGACCGAGGTGGCGAACTTCCCCGGCGTACCGCCGCTCGCGATCCGGCTCTCGTAGCCGTCACGGAACAGGTAGAGCACCGTGCCGACCGCGCCCAGGTAGAAGACGGCGCCGCAGATGATGGCGGTGGAGACATGGATCCACAGCCAGTACGAGTGCAGCGCGGGCACCAGCTGGTCGCTGTCGGTGTAGAGCGTGGTGGTCGCGATGCCCAGGTCCAGCAGAACCGTGGTGACCAGCGGCAGACCGATCCAGCGGACGTTCTTCTTCAGCAGGAGGAACACCAGGTACGCGCCGACCACCACCGTGGAGAAGGTGATGGAGAACTCGTACATGTTGGCCCAGGGGGCCCGCTCCACCGACATCGCGCGGGCGATGACACCGCCCGCCTCGACCAGGAAGCCGACGACGGTGAGGGAGACCGCGATCCGCCCCCACATGTCGCCCTTGAACGTGCCGCCGGCCGCCCCGGGGCCGTCGGGGACGTCCCGGGTCCCGGCCGCGGAACGGGTGACGATCGCGGGGCGTTCCAGCACGGCGGTGGCGCCGTTCTTCCCGGCGACCTGCACCTTCACCGTGGAGTCGGCCTTCTTGGCGCCGGTCCCGGCCAGCGCGGCGGCGGTACGGCCCACCTTGCTGCGGCTGCCGAAGACCCACTCCGCGATGTGCGCGAAGAAGGCCAGGGTGTAGACGGCCATCGACGAATAGATCAGCACATTGCTGGTGTGCGCCAGATTCTCGTTGGTTGCGGCGGCGAGATTCACTTCTCAGCCCCTTCGGCAGGCTTTTCGGCAGGTTGTACGGGATCGGCCCCGGGGCCACTCGCGACAGCGGGGTCATGGGTCGCGGCCGGATCGCCGGTCGCGACGGCGGACGCGTCGAAGTCGCCGGACGCGTCGGGGTCGCCGGTCGCCGGAGTGTCGGGCGCCGGGGCGTCGGTCGCGGCGGGCGCGACGGGCGCCACCGCGTTGAGGTCGGCCACGAGATCGGCCAGCTCCTCGGGAAGCTTCGCGGACTCGCTGCGGCCCAGGCCGGCCATCTCCACGACCGTGACACCGTCCGCTCCGCGCACCGCCCGCACCCACACCCGGCGGCGCTGGATGAACAGCGAACCGGCGAGTCCGGCGATGGCGGCGATGGCCCCGGTGAGCGCCCAGCCGGTGCCGGGCTGCTGCGAGATCTGGAAGCTCGCCCACTCCTCGACGCTCTCGAAGGTGATCGAACCGCCGCCGTCGGGCAGCTTCATCGACTCGCCGGGGCGCAGCCGCTCCTTGAGCTGCTTGCCCTCGGCGTTCTTGAACTCCTTCATGTCCTTCTTGTCGAGCTGGTACACGTTCTGCGGCAGCCCGGAGTCGACGCCGAGGGACCCGTGGTAACCGTTCAGGGCCAGCACCGGGTAGTCGGCGGCGGGGAACTGGGAGAACATCGTGCCCATGCCGTCGCCCGCGAACGTCGGGACGAAGAACGCCTGGAAACCCAGCTGGGTCTTCTTGCCGTTCTTGTCGCGGTAGCCGTCCATCACCTTGATCGCGCCGGTCGAGGTGACGTTGTTGTCGATCGGCAGCAGCGGCACGGCACCCCGCGAGACGACCTTGCCCCTGCCGTCCCTGACGGTGATGACCGGGGCGTAGCCGTGCGCGTTGAGATAGACCTTGGTGTGGTCGACGACCAGCGGTTCGTTGACCTTGATGACGGACTTCTTCGGCTTGCCGTACGCACCCTCGGAGTACGTCACACGGGCCTCGTACGTCCGGGGCGTACCGCGCTGCGGGCCGCTCTTCGCGTACGTACCGACGAAGTTGTCGAGCGTGAAGCTGAACGGGACGAGCGAGTCGCGGTCGTAGAGCGAACCCTGCTTGAAGTCGTCGTACTGGGTGGACGTGTTGGAGAAACCGTCACCCTCGACGATCAGCTTGCCGCCCTCGAACTTGAAGAGCTGACCCGCGCCGAAGGCCACCAGCATCACGATGAGCGACACATGGAAGATCAGGTTCCCGGCCTCGCGCAGATAGCCCTTCTCGGCGGCGACCGCGTCACCCACCGCGTGCGAGCGGAAGCGCCGCCCGCGCAGGATGGCGAGGGCCGCCTCGCGGACCTGCTCGGGGTCGGCCTCGGTGCGCCACGTCGCGTACGCGGGCAGCCGGGTCAGCCGCTTCGGCGCGCCCGGCGGACGGCTGCGCAGCTGGCCGATGAACTGGCCGGTGCGCGGCACGATGCAGCCGATCAGCGAGATGAACAGCAGGATGTAGATCGCGGAGAACCACACCGAGCTGTAGACGTCGAAGAACTGGAGCTTCTCGTAGATCGGCGTGACGGTGGTGTGGGCTTCCTTGAAGGTCTGCACCTTCAGTTCGTCCACGCTGTTCTGCGGGATCAGCGAGCCGGGGATGGCGCCGAGCGACAGCAGGAACAGCAGGATCAGCGCGACCCGCATCGAGGTGAGCTGGCGCCAGAACCAGCGGGCCCACCCGATGACGCCCATGGCGGGCACGGTCCCGCCGGTCTCGCGCTCGGGGCGTTCCTCGCGCGGCGCGGTGGAGAGCTGTTCCCCGGCGGCGCCGAGCTCACGCTCCTGCTCGCGCTCGTCCGTGGTGTTCGTCTTGCTCATGAACTCAGATCCCCACAGTGAAGCCGTTGGACCAGGCCTGCATCTCCTGGATGAGCGTCGCCCAGACACCCGTCAGCAGAAGGATTCCGGTCACGATCATCATGCCGCCGCCGATCCGCATGACCCATGCGTAGTGGCGCTTGATCCAGCCGAACGCGCCGAGTGCCTTACGGAAGGCGACGGCCGCCAGGACAAACGGGACGCCGAGTCCGAGACAGTACGCGACGGTCAGCAGCGCCCCGCGCCCGGCGGTGCCCTGGTCGACCGAGAGGGTCAGCACGGAGGCGAGCGTCGGGCCGATGCAGGGCGTCCAGCCGATCCCGAACAGGGCACCCAGCAGCGGTGCGCCGGCCAGCCCGGCGACCGGCCGCTTGTGGATGCGGAACTCGCGCTGCGTCACCCCGGGCAGCAGCCCCATGAAGAAGATCCCCATGAGGATCATCAGGGCGCCGAGGACCTTGTTGAGGATGTCGGACTGTTCCTGGAGCTCCTGGCCGAAGTAGCCGAAGAGCGCCCCGCTGGAGGCGAAGACGGCGCTGAAGCCGAGGACGAAGAGCGAGGCGCCCGCGACGACCCGGCCGCGCCGGGCCTCGGCCAGGTCGGTTCCGCTGATCCCGGTGACGTAACTGAGGTAGCCGGGGACCAGAGGCAGGACACAGGGCGAGAAGAAGGAGATCAGACCGGCGAGGAGGGCCAGGGGCAGCGCCACCAGCAGCGCCCCGCTGACGACGGTCTCGTTGTACGCGGCGAGCGTGATCACCGGATCACTTCTCCGCGATCAGCGGGTCGATCATCTTGCGCAGCTTCTCCGCGTTCAGGGCCTGGAGCGTGCGGGCGGCGATCTTGCCGTCGCGGTCGATGACGACCGTCGAGGGGATGGCCTGGAGGTTCAGGGTGCCCTTGGGGAAGCGGAGGATGAGCTTTCCGGTCGGGTCGTGGAAGCTCGGGTACGTGACGCCGAAGTCCTTCTCGAAGTTCACCGCCAGGTCCTTCTGGGGGTCCCGGACGTTGATCCCGATGAACTGGACACCCTGGTCCGCGGTCTCCTCCTGCACCTTCACGAAGTGCTTGGCCTCAAGCCGGCAGGGGCCGCACCAGGAGCCCCAGGCGTTCAGGACGATGACCTTGCCCTTGTAGTCGGCGAGGTCGAGCGGCTTGCCGTCCAGGCTCGTTCCGTCGAGCTTCGGCGCGGGGGTCCGGTCGCCCTTGGCGACGGTGGAGATGCCCCCGCTGCCGGTGACGAAGTTCGTGCTTCCGCCACCACCGGCCTGGTTGCCGTCCCCGCATGCGGACAGGGTCAGGGCACCGGCCACGGCCGTGGCGGCGAGCAGGGTGAAGCGGCGTCGGGATGCGCGGCCAGAGCTCATGTGAAAAGTTTCGCATGGCAGTTTCCGCGATCTCCCGCACCCCCCTCGGTGCCCGTAAAGCCCCTTGTCAAGCCTGTTTAAAGAAGGTGTTCCAGCCGCCTGCGGGCGACTGACCGACCTCCAGCGAACGGAGCTTCGCGAGCACCGCCGGATCTTGCGCGTCGAGCCAGTCGACGAACTGCCGGAAGGAGACGAGGCGCACATCCGGCTTACCGGCGACCTTCTTGATCACTTCTTCCACGGCATCCATATAGATGCCGCCGTTCCACTCCTCGAAGTGGTTGCCGATGAAGAAGGGTGCGCGATTGCTCTCGTACGCACGCTGGAAACCGGCGAGATACGCGCCGGCGGCCTGGGTGCGCCACCCCGGATAGCGCGAGGGCATTCCCTTGGTCGAGTTCTTCGACTGATTGGCGAGGATGTTGTAGTCCATCGAGAGGACCTCGAAGGAGTGCCCGGGGAACGGCATCCCCTGGAGCGGGAGATCCCACACACCCTGGCGCTTCTCGGGCCACATCTGACGGCCGCCGGGCGAACTCGCGTCGTATCGCCACCCCAGCTTCTTCGCCGTCGGCAGCAGATTGTCCTGGCCGAGCAGACAGGGGGTACGGCCGCCGATGAGTTCCTTGCGGTAGTCGAAAGGCAGCGGATCGAGGTCGTTCCAGCCGGTGTTGGTCCGCCATTCGGTGACGAACGAGACCGCCTGATTGATCTCGCTGTGCCATTGCGCGGGGGTCCAGTTGCCCACGGAACCGGAACCGCCGCAGAAATGCCCGTTGAAGTGGGTGCCGATCTCATGACCGTCGGTCCATGCCTGGCGGACGTACTTCAGCGTCTCCTTGACATGACCGTCGGTGAGATAGCCGATGTCGGAGGCGCCTCGGGGGTTGTTCGGCGGCCGGTACAGCGACTTCTTCGACTCGGGCAGGAGGTACAGCCCGGAGAGGAAGAAGGTCATCGCCGCGTCGTGTTCCTTGGCGAGTTCGAGAAAGCGCGGGAAGAGCCCGTTGCCGACCTCGCCCGCACCGTCCCAGGAAAAGACCACGAACTGCGGAGGCGTCTGACCGGGTTCGAGCCGGACCGGGGCGGAGGGCTGATTCGGCTGCTTTCCGGTATCGGCGGTGGAACCGTCACCGATCAGCCGGACGTCCTTCTTTCCGGCACCGCTGCCGCGGCCGTTCCCGTCCGTGCCCTGGTCGCCCCTGCCGGTGCCCGACCGGCTCTCGCTCCCGGAGCCGAAGGAACCACAGCCCGCGACTCCGATCGCCGCCGCGGCTCCCAGTCCGGCTCCGAGCAGTCCCCTTCGGTTGATCTCGCGCATGCCGTCCCCATCTGCGGTCGTTTTACCTCAAGTCCATACAAACTGGCAGAGGCTTAGATGGGTGAAGCAACACGGGGGTTCCCCCGATTAACACATTTTTCTTTACGCGACTAGACCTTTACGAATCCTGCACATGAAGAGACCACCACACCGAGCCCACCGGGCCGGCACACCCACCCCGTCCGGCGATCGAGGACACACCTGCACCCGGCCGCACCCGCACAGACACATCAGGCCCGTCCGCACACCCAGCCCGTCCGGCACACTCAAGCCCGTCCGGCGATTGAGGACACACCTGCACCCGGCCGCACCCGCACAGACACATCAGGCCCGTCCGCACACCCAGCCCGTCCGGCGATTGAGGACAACCCGACCCACGGCCGCACCCGCACCGCGCCCGAGCAGGCAAAATCAAGCCCGTCCGGCGATTGAGGACAAAGCGCCCCCGGGTCGCACCCGGGAAGCGCCCTCCCCCGCCTACGCCCCGAACGCCTTCGACTTCCCCTTCACCGGCTTCGCCCCCGCCAGGAGATGCGGCGGCACCAGATCCCGCGCCGGCTCCGAGTACCCCACCGAAACGATCTTGTCGCCCCGGTACGTGAAGCTCGTCAGCGAGGCCAGCGTGCACTGCCGCTTGCGCGGGTCGTGCCACAGCCGCCGCCGCTCGACGAAGGACCGCACGATCCAGATCGGCAGCTGATGGCTGACACAGACCGCCTCGTGCCCCCGCGCGGCGTCGCGCGCCGCGTCCAGCGCGCCCATCATCCGTACGACCTGCTCGATGTACGGCTCGCCCCACGACGGCCGGAACGGATTCGTCAGGTGCTTCCAGTTGTCCGGCTTGCGCAGCGCCCCGTCGCCGACCCCGAAGGTCTTGCCCTCGAAGACATTGGCGGCCTCGATGAGGCGTTCGTCGGTGGCCAGTTCCAGACCGTGCGACGTGGCGACCGGGGTCGCCGTCTCCTGGGCCCGCTCCAGCGGGGAGGCGACGACATGGGTGATGTCGCGCTTCTCCAGGTGCTCGGCGACCCGGTCGGCCATCTTCCGGCCGAGCTCGGAGAGGTGATAGCCGGGGCGCCGCCCGTAGAGGACGCCCTCCGGGTTGTGCACCTCGCCGTGGCGCATGAGGTGGACGACGGTGATGTCCTGCGCGCGGTCGGCGCCCTCGCGGTTTCCGTTCTCGCTCATGCGGTGGCCTCCGATGCGGCACGGGCCGCGGCGGGCAGGGCGGCGGCGATCCGCTCGACGGCCTGCGTGTCGTGGGCGGTGGAGACGAACCAGGACTCGAAGGCGGACGGCGGCAGGTACACGCCCTGGGCCAGCATCGAGTGGAAGAAGGCGGTGAAGCGGAAGGCTTCCTGCTTCTTCGCGTCCTCGTAGTTGAGGACGGGCCCGTCGGTGAAGAACACGGAGAACATGTTGCTGGCCGCCGACACCGTGTGCGCGACGCCCTCCTTGGTGAACGCCTCGCTCACCAGCCCCCGCAGCTCCGCGGAGACCGCGTCGATCTTCGTGTACGCCGCGTCGTCCAGCAGGCGCAGCTGAGCGAGCCCGGCGGCGGTGGCGACGGGGTTCCCGGAGAGGGTGCCCGCCTGGTAGACCGGCCCGGCCGGGGCGAGGTGCGCCATCACGTCGGCGCGCCCGCCGAAGGCCGCGGCGGGGAACCCGCCGCCCATGACCTTGCCGAACGTCATCAGGTCGGGCCGGACACCGTCGACGCCGTACCAGCCGGCCTTCGAGGTACGGAATCCGGTCATGACCTCGTCGGAGATGTAGAGCGCCCCGTTGGCCGCGCAGATCTCCTTGAGCCCGGCGTTGAAGCCGTCCAGCGGCGGGACGACGCCCATGTTGCCGGGCGACGCCTCGGTGATCACACAGGCGATCTCACCGGGCCGCGCGGCGAACGCGGCCCGCACGGCGTCCAGGTCGTTGTACGGCAGCACGATCGTGTCGCCGGCCTGGGCGCCCGTGACACCGGGGGTGTCGGGCAGCCCGAAGGTGGCGACGCCGGACCCAGCGGCGGCCAGCAGCGCGTCGACGTGCCCGTGGTAGCACCCGGCGAACTTGACGACCTTGGCCCGGCCGGTGAAGCCGCGGGCCAGCCGGATCGCGGACATGGTCGCCTCGGTGCCGGACGAGACCAGGCGCACCTGCTCGACGGGCTCGACACGGGAGACGATCTCCTCGGCCAGCGCGACCTCGCCCTCGCCGGGCGTACCGAACGAGGTACCCCGCCCGACCGCGTCCTGGACGGCGGCGATGACCTCGGGGTGGGAGTGGCCGAGGATCATCGGCCCCCACGAGCACACGAGGTCGACGTACTCGCGGCCGTCGGCATCGGTGAGGTACGGACCGGTGCCGGACACCATGAACCGGGGCGTACCGCCCACGGCCCGGAAGGCACGCACGGGAGAGTTCACGCCGCCGGGCGTCACGACGGACGCACGGTCGAAAAGCGACTGCGAAACTGGGGCTTCGTATGAATACGACACTTTGGTCCTGATCTGCGATTCGGGTGTCGGAGGGCCGGGCCGGAAATCTCGGCCGCCGGTGAGCAGGGAGCGCGCTCTCCCCGTATCACGAAAGGGCGTCGACCCTCTCACGTCTGCGAAACTGAGGCGTCATAGGGAAAGCTCACACATGCCATGGTGTCAGAGGCACGGACGGTCTTGCGGACAGGTGTTTCACCGCACGCCCGTGGGGGAGGTCACTGACACGATGATCGGGTTGCGCGGCGGGGGCTGTGTCTCCTAAGAAGTAGTCGGGTGGATGAGATATGCATCGCGGTGGCGGAGTGGGCGAAGGGACCGACGACCTGGGGCCCGAGCCTGCCCGACGAGGGCGGCACCGGCGCGAGGCTGAGCGCGCACAGGGCAGGCAGGCGGGGAACGCCGCAGGCCCGGGGAGCAGGAGCAGTGGCCGGGTGGGGGTGACCTACAAGTATTTCGGTGCCCCCGACGGGGCCACCGCCGCCCGTGTGCCCATTTCGATGCGCCCGGAGGAGCTGGGCGGCGACGAGCTGGGCATGGGCGGCATGTTCAGCAAGATCAAGCCGGAGACGGTGGCGGCCATGGTCCTCACCGGCATCCAGGGCATACCCCTGTACAAGGTCCCCCCGCTCGAACTGGTCGTGCTGCACCCCGACTACGCGGTGGTCAAGCTCCCCATGACGGTCGTCGACCCGCTGCGCGGTGTCGGTGAGGAATCGGTCGGCGCGGCGGCCTTCATCTGGTCCACGGTGCCCGACCGCGGCGGCCCGCGTGACGCGTTCAACGTCTACCAGCTGCTCCACGAGTGGCAGGACTTCTCCCACCGGCTGCACGACGCGGGGCACCAGGCGTACTGCCTGGTCTGGCCCTGACCCGAAGCCTGGTCTGGCCCTGACCCGAAGCCTGGTCCGGCCCCGACCCGGACCGGCACCGATCCGCCCACGCGATGAGGGCCCGGCCGACAGGTGTCGGCCGGGCCCTCATCGCTTTTCGTCCGGCTGTCCTCGTGCCGGTGGATAACCGGACCGCACGGATCAGTGGTAGCTGAAGTCGCCCACGGTCCAGGCACCGACGTCCTCGATCGAGACGCGGTACATCCCGCCCGTCTCCGGGATCCCCACCGTGCCCTGGAGGATCCGGGCGACGTGGAAGTGAAGGTGCGTGGGCGGTCCGTCCTTCCGCACGGAACCGGGGGCCGACGTGGCGGGGGCGCCGGGGGCCGACGTGGAGGATGCGGCAGGGGCCGACGCGGTGAAGGTGCCGGAGAACTCGCCCAGCTGGGCCGAATCCGTCAGCACCTCCGCGACACGCCGCCTCCACACCGCTTCGGGGGCCAGGCGGCCGGTGATGACCGTGCCGCCGACGACCACGGTCAGGGACATCTGATTGCTTTGTCCGGACTCCACCATCGTGGCGACGTCAACGAGCAGTTCGTCAGGCTTCGACATGAGAGCGGAGTCTATTCGGGGGCCCGCCGCGCCGGGAGACGGCACCCGCCCGGCACGGCTGCCGTCGCAACGCCCGGCCCGCCACAACTGCCGCCACCCCCGCCCGACCGTCCCGCCCGACCGTCCCGCCCCGCCGGATCGCCGCCGGATCGCTCGTCGCAGGTGTGCGGCGAGCGGACGCGGGAAGGACGACCCATCACTGGGGTCAAACTATCTGCGCCTCCAGCCCGTCAAAATCTAAGCTCGCGAAGATAGACATTGCCTCTGGGCGCGGCTATGGTTTCTCTCGTAGCCAAGAACACGAAGGGTCCGGCAGACACGAACTGCCGGGCAGTCGGTGGTGCGCGGTATCTCGGCAGAGGCGTCTTCGGGCGCACGCGCCGAGGAGTTCGGCACTCGGGTCCTCCGCCCGGCCACGCAAGCGGGCGGCGGGACGGTCTGCCGGGCAAGGTGCTCGCAGTTCCAGGGGGCACCGCCGGCACCACCGGTTCGACAGAAAGCGGCCCCAGAGGGAAGAACGGAGGAAGCAGGCGCCATCAGGATCGCCCGGGTGGGAAGTACGCAGCCCGGGTACCGCAAGACCCCGGAACGGAAGGTGGTCCCCGGTCACCGCAATCGCGATCCCCGCACTCCCGCCCTTCTCCAGGGCGAACCGCGGAAACAGAAGGTCGGCGCAGCACTAGCGTCGGCAGATGGTGTTGAATTTCCTTCGGGGCCCTGGTGCCGTACGGCACCGGGGCCCCTCGACGCGTTCCCAAGAAGAGGTGCAGATGACAGCGGATAATCCGCTCGGCGGCCGACTGGACGATGACGACTACCCCGCCTACACGATGGGCCGGGCGGCGGAGATGCTGGGCACCACGGCCGGCTTCCTCCGTGCCATCGGAGAGGCCCGCCTGATCACCCCGCTCCGTTCCGAAGGCGGCCACCGGCGCTACTCGCGCTACCAGTTGCGGATTGCCGCCCGCGCACGTGAGCTCGTCGACCAGGGCACCCCGGTCGAGGCCGCCTGCCGCATCGTCATCCTTGAGGACCAACTTGAGGAAGCCCAACGGATAAACGCCGAATTCCGCCGCACCGCGGCGGCCGGGCAGGGCGCCGGTGGTCCCGGTGGCCCGGTCGGACCCGGCGTGTCCCCTCAGAAGCCCTGAAGCGCGCGCCGGGCGGTGGCCTCCCGCAGTTGCGGAGTCTGCGCCTGGATCAGATGGAACTGCGCCTCCCTGGCCAGCCGTCCCGCCGTGTTGCCGAACTGGACGGCCCTGCCGCCCGTCGCCGCGACACAGGCGGTGGCCGCCCGGACCCCGAGGTCCAGGATCGCGGCCCGGTTCTCGATCCGGGCCGCGACCTCCTCCTCGGGCGCCAGGTCGTCGCGCAGGGCGTACGACTCGGCGCGCAGCCGGACCGCTTCCCCGGCCAGCCGGTGGGCCAGCGTCTCGTACGGGGCCCCCGCGCGGGGCGCCGACGCGAGCAACAGGTCGACGGCTGCGCGCACATGGCCGAGGACGGCGGGGTGACAGTTCGCGTTCTCCAGGTCGTAGTCGCGGGCCCAGTCCGACCGGGGCGCGAGGGAGATCACGTCCTCGTGCGGCACGACGACATCCCGTAGTTCCACCGACGCGGTGTGGGTCCCCTCCATCGTCCAGAGCGCCTGCGACCCCACCGGGACGAGCCCGCTGCCGGGCGCGCAGCCGGTCCGTACGAACAGGGCCCGGTCGTCCGGGGTGACGGCCCCGATGATCGCCACGTCCGCGATGCCCCAGCCGGTCATCCACGGCACCCGCCCCCGCAGCCGCCACCCGCCGTCGGTCTCCTCCGCGGTCACCGGGGGACGCGGGTGCCGCAGGTAGGCGAACCCGGCCGTGGCCAGCGTCCCGCCCGTGAGCAGCGACGGCAGCCACCGTTCTCTGAGCGCGGTGTTGGCGGTCCTCTCCAGCGCCTTCACCAGGGCGTAGTGCTGGGTGAAGACGAACCAGGTGGAGGGATCGACGGCGGACAGGATCTCGTGCACCTCGCGGGTCACCCGGCTCCGCGTCGTACCACTGTCGGGGGCGGGCCGGTAGCTGACGAGACCGTGGGCACCGCAGCGGGCCAGCGCGTCCAGGTGCGAGCGGGTGACACCCTCCTGGGCGGTCCGCTCGGCGAGGGGCCGCAGCACACCGACCGCCACCTCGGTGACCGCGCGGACCAGCGGCTCGGCCGCCAGCTCCGGCGGGGTGGCCAATGCGGTTCCTTCACCCGGCGCCCCATGCATGCGGCAGTCCCCTCGTCCTGGGTCGGTCACTGGCTCGTACGGTGGATCCACTCTCCCCCGCGCCCGCCGCCGGAACACGGTGTATTCACCAAGTGGCCGGGCAGCCGCGCGCCGGCCCCTTCGACCGCCGTACACCGAATGCCACGCGCACACCCACACGCCCCCATGCACATACATGCGGTCATATTCGGCCATTCATTGGCCGAAGAATGATCTTCAGCGGACCTGCCCGACGCGCCGACGCAGAGGAGATCGCCCCTGATGGAGCATGGCCCCGGCAGGCGCGACAAGGGCGGCGAACCTGGGCCGGTCGTTCCCGGACACGACCGGCCCCCGCACCACCGTCCGCCTCCCCGACCGACTACGCGCCCCGTGCCCTCCCCGCAAATCCCTGGCCGCCCGCGTCCCCCCAGTGGCATCCTGGCGACGTGAACGGACCCGAGATCACTCTCGAAGTCGCCCCGGAACTGAGGCTCTTCGTCGCCCATGAACGCCGCCAGGGCCGGACGGCCGTCACCACGGACGGCGCCTCGACGCTCGGCCATGTCGTGGAGTCGCTCGGCATCCCGCTCACCGAGGCCGGCCACCTGCTCGTCGACGGCCGGCCCGTACCCCCCTCGCACGTTCCGGCAGCGGGCGAACTGATCGAGGTACGCGCCGTGGAACGCCCCCAGCAGGTGCCCGGTGCCCCGCTCCGCTTCCTCCTGGACGTCCATCTCGGCACGCTCGCACGGCGGTTGCGGCTCCTGGGCATCGATACCGCGTACGAGAACGAGGACATCGGCGACGCGGCGCTGGCCACACTGTCGGCGCGGGAACAGCGGGTCCTCCTCTCCCGGGACCGCGGGCTGCTGCGGCGGCGGGAGATCTGGGCCGGGGCCTACGTCTACAGCGACCGGCCCCAGGAACAGCTCCGCGACATGCTGAGCAGGTTCGCGCCGGTCCTTGCCCCCTGGACGCGGTGCACCGCGTGCAACGGGACGCTGGCCGAGGCCGACAAGGACTCCGTCAGCACGCGGCTGGAGCACGGCACGCAGCAGGCGTACGACGTGTTCGCCCAGTGCACGCAGTGCGCACGCGTGTACTGGCGCGGCGCCCACCACGGCCACCTGGAGTCGATCGTCGCGGACGCGGTACGCGAGTTCGGCGGAACAGCGGCGTAGGAGCGCCCTGCGGCCACCGGCTCAGAAGACGTACGCGTCTCCGGTGGACGGCGCGAGCACCTCATGCACGTTGTTGCGCGGGTCGCGGTCCACCGCGCCCCCGTTCCACACCGTGTCGATGCGCACGACCACCTCGGCGGGCCGGCCCGCGAGCCGCAGATCGAAAGCGGTCCGCCGCTCCTGGCCGTCCGCGGCCAGCGCCCCCGTCCCGCACAGCACCGTCCGGCTCCCGCCCCGCAGACAGCCCGGCGGCAGCCCCCGGGGGGCGGAGAACGGCTCGGAGAAGCGCAGCCGTACCGTCGCATCCGCCAGATCCGCCGGACCCCGGTTCTCGCTCCGGAGCCAGACCCCGAGCCGGTCGCCCCACAGCGAGACATGACCGTGGTGGGAGACGTCCGCCCGCGGCCCCGCCTCCCTGCCGGGGGCCGCCGGGGTGGCCGCGGCCGAACCGCCCGTTCCCGCCGCCGGGATCACCGCCGTCGCCATCATCGCCGCGGCTGCGGACAGCACCAGGAGAGCTCTACGCGTCACTACCATGCCCGGAACATACCGATCGCTGCGAATCATCCCTATTTAATGACCGGCCCGACGCGCCCGCAGCAACCCGCACAGCCCACCGCGCGCCGGGGCACAGCCCGCACCGTCCCCCCACGGCCCGCACCGCCCGCACCGTCCCCCCACCGCCCGCACCGTCCCCCCACGGCCCGCACCGCCCCCACGCACCACCGCGTGAAATTCTGCCGTCATGCTCTTCGCCCGCTCCGCCGCCCTGTTCGTCGTCGCCGCCCTCTTCGAGATCGGTGGCGCCTGGCTCGTCTGGCAGGGAGTACGGGAGCACCGGGGCTGGATCTGGATCGGCGCCGGAGTCATCGCCCTGGGCGCGTACGGTTTCGTGGCCACGCTCCAGCCGGACGGCGAGTTCGGCCGCATCCTCGCCGCGTACGGCGGGGTCTTCGTCGCCGGGTCGATCGCCTGGGGCGTGGTCGCCGACGGCTACCGCCCCGACCGCTGGGACGTCATCGGCGCGCTGGTCTGCCTGGCGGGCATGGCCCTGATCATGTACGCCCCGCGCGGGCGCTGAACCCGCCGCTGACGGCCCCGCTCCGGTGTCCGCGCGGCCGCCGGAACCCGTCCGCGCCGGCCTGCCTATCCTTGGCCCGTACCGATCAGCTGTCCGAGGAGATCGCCATGGCCGCCACCCCCATCGCCGTCATCACCGGCGCGAGCAGCGGCATCGGCGCCGCGACCGCCCGGCAGCTGGCCGCCGCCGGTTACCGCGTCGTGCTCACCGCCCGCCGAGAGGACCGCATCGAGGCGCTCGCCGCCGAGATCACCGCAGCCGGTCACCAGGCGACGGCGTACGCCCTGGACGTCACCGACCGCGCCGCCGTGGACGAGTTCGCCACCGCGTTCCGCAGCCTCGCCGTGCTCGTCAACAACGCGGGCGGGGCGCTCGGCGCCGACCCCGTCGCGTCCGGCGACCCGGCGGACTGGCGCCAGATGTACGAGACGAACGTCATCGGCACCCTGAACGTCACCCAGGCCCTGCTCCCCGCCCTCACCGCGAGCGGCGACGGCACCATCGTGGTCCTCACCTCGACCGCGGGCCTGTCCACCTACGAGGGCGGCGGCGGCTACGTGGCGGCCAAGCACGGCGAACACGTCCTGGCCGAGACCCTGCGCCTGGAGATCGTCGGCACCCCGGTCCGCGTCATCGAGGTCGCCCCCGGCATGGTCAGGACCGAGGAGTTCGCGACCACCCGCTTCCGCGGCGACACCGAGAAGGCGGCCAAGGTCTACGCGGGCGTCGACGCCCCCCTGACCGCCGACGACGTGGCCGACACGATCACCTGGGCCATCACCCGCCCCAGCCACGTCAACATCGACCTCCTGGTGGTCCGCCCCCGCGCCCAGGCCTCCAACTCCAAGGTCCACCGGACGCTCTGACCCGACGGGGCGGAGCCGGGCGGCCGAGGGCCACGGGCCGAGGTCCGATCACCGGGACCGACAGGGCCCGTCAGCCCTTGACGCACACCACCTGCTTGAGCTTCGCCACGACCTCGACGAGGTCCCGCTGCTGATCGATGACCTGCTCGATCGGCTTGTACGCGGCCGGGATCTCGTCCACGACGCCGGAGTCCTTACGGCACTCCACACCCCGCGTCTGCTCCTCCAGGTCCTTCGTGGAGAAGCGCCGCTTCGCCGCGCCACGGCTCATCCGGCGCCCCGCACCGTGCGACGCCGAGTTGAACGACTTCTCGTTGCCCAGGCCCTTCACGATGTACGAGCCGGTGCCCATGGAGCCCGGAATGATCCCGAACTCACCCGCTCCGGCGCGGATCGCGCCCTTGCGGGTGACCAACAGGTCGAGGCCGTCGTAGCGTTCGGCACTGACGTAGTTGTGGTGGCAGCTGATCTCGGGCTCGAAGGTGACCTTCGCCTTCTTGAACTCCCGGCGCACGACGTCCTGGAAGAGCTTCATCATGATCGCGCGGTTGTACTTCGCGTACTCCTGCGCCCAGAAGAGGTCGTTGCGGTACGCCGCCATCTGCGGGGTGTCCGCGATGAAGACGGCCAGGTCACGGTCTACGAGGTCCTGGTTGTGCGGCAGCTTCTGCGCCTGGCCGATGTGGAAGTCGGCCAGTTCCTTGCCGATGTTCCGGGATCCGGAGTGCAGCATCAGCCAGACCGAACCTGTCTCGTCGAGACAGAATTCAATGAAGTGATTGCCGGAGCCGAGCGTTCCCATCTGCTTTGTGGCGCGTTCCTGACGGAATTTGACCGCATCGGCGACCCCATTGAACCGCCCCCAGAAGTCGTCCCACCCCGACGTCGCGAACCCGTGCAGTGAGCTCGGGTCCACCATGTCGCCGTGCATCCCCCGGCCCACCGGAATGGCCTGCTCGATCTTCGAGCGCAGCCGCGAGAGGTCACCCGGCAGATCGTTGGCGGTCAGGGACGTCTTCACCGCGGACATACCGCAGCCGATGTCCACACCCACCGCCGCCGGGCAGACCGCGCCATGCATCGCGATCACCGAACCGACGGTCGCGCCCTTGCCGAAGTGGACGTCGGGCATCACCGCGAGGCCCTTGATCCAGGGGAGTGTGGCCACGTTCTGAAGCTGCCGCATCGCGACGTCCTCGACCGAAGCCGGGTCGGCCCACATCCGGATGGGAACCTTCGCCCCCGGTATCTCCACGTACGACATAACCCCTCGATTCCCCCGAAAAGATGGAAAGCGCAAAACCGGTGCCAAGATCGGCAAATGAGTCGGCCGACCGGCATTCACAGCGGTGCGTGCGATACACATTGTGTCCATCGGCCGCCTCCGAGCGGCAACCTGTTTTCTCGTACCGAAGGGAGCCTGGGACCGTGCGACACATGGCGTACGTACCCGGCGTCGCGCTCCTCGCAGCGCTCGTCGTCGGCTGCAGTTCCGGCTCGGACGGCGACGCCGGCGACGCCGACAGCAAGCCGGGCAGCCCCACGGTCTCGGCCGCGCCCCCCGGCAAGTACCGCACGCTGCCCGAGGCTTGCCGCGCCGTGCCGCCCGGCACGCTGAGGGACCTGCTCCCCGGCACCGCCGAACTGCCGCAGGACCAGCAGGAGAAGGTCTTCCAGGGGGCCCCGTCCGTCACCTATGACACCGATCGCAAGGTCGGCTGCACCTGGAAGTCCCAGGCCCCGGACGGGTCCCGGAACCTGGTCATCGACTTCGAGCGCGTCGTGTCGTACGACCCCGCCGTCAGCGACGACGACCGCGCCCGCGACGTGTACGCGCAACGGGAGAACGCGGCCGACCTGCCGACCGCCGCCGCGCCCCACGAGGACGAGAAGAAGGACAAGGAGGGGGAGAAGAAGGGCAAGGCATCGGTCACTCCGTCCGGCACCGCCACCACCCCTTCCGCTCCCGCCACCGACGCCTCGTCCGGCAGCGGTAGCGACACCGACGACCTCCGGCCGCGCGTCCTGGACCACCTCGGAGACACCGCGTTTCTGGACGATCTGCTCACACAGGCAGGTTCCACCGCACAGCACCGCACCGTCAGCGTGGTATTCCGCACATCGAACGTCATCGTGACGGTCCAGTACACCGAGCAGCCGTCCCTCGTCACCGAGGTGCCCGACAGCAGGGAACTCCAGGAGAAGGCCCAGGCACTGGCCCGGAAGCTGGCCGAGGGGCTCAGCGAGTAGACCCGTCACGGCCGCCGCCGCGCGGGCGGATTCCGGTCCGCCGACGTCCGTGACCGTGGCGGCATCCGGCCCCCGTCCGTCGTACCGTGGCTCTTCGGCAACACCCCCACCGACCGGCCGCCCGCCGAGAGACCGCCCGCCCGCACGACCGAGATCTCCGTGCCATCCGAGTGAAGGAACCATGCACCGATCAGCCCCGCGACTGTCCCGCATACTCGCCTGCGCCGCCGTTCCGGTGATGCTCGTAGCCGCCGGCTGCTCGTCGGACTCCGACGGCAAGAAGGACTCGGGCTCCTCCTCGGCCGCATCCCCCAGCGCGAAGAAGTCGAAGGCGACCGTCGAGCCGGCGAAGTTCGACGCCCTGCCCGACCCGTGCACCTCGATCACCAAGAAGACGATCGAGGACCTGGTGCCCAAGGCCAAGAAGAAGAACGGCACGGCCGGCAAGTCCAGCGACCTCACGGCCCGCGGCAGCTGCTCCTGGAACGGTCTGGACGACAACGGCGTCAAGGGTTCGCAGTACCGCTGGCTCGACGTCGGCTTCACCCGCTTCGACTCGGACCAGGCCCTGGGCAGCGGCGCCAAGCGCGCCGCGGACGACTACGCGAAGCAGATCACCAAGGCCCAGGCGACCGAGGACGCCGAGAAGCTCGCGACGGCCCCCGTCACCGGCATCGGCGAGCAGGCCACCGCCGTCACCTACGGCCTGACCAAGACGAGCGAGGACTTCAAGTACGCGACCGTGGTGGCGCGTACGGGCAACGTCGTCGTCACCCTCACCTACAACGGTGCGGGTTACGCGGGCGCCAAGACCCCCTCCGCCTCGGACATCCTGAAGGGCGCCGAGAAGGCGGCCAGGGAAGCGGTCGCCGCGGTCTCCGGGGACGACGGCTCAGAGGCCCCCTCCGCCACCACCGGCAGCCCCTCGACGAAGCCCAAGGCCAAGACCGACGCCAAGGACGACGGCAAGTCCGGCTCCGGCGACAAGGCCAACCCGAAGACGACCCGCAAGGCGTCCGCGAAGACCACGCACTAGTCACCCCCGGGCCCGATCTGACGGCCCGGCAACAATGCCGCCGGGCGACCGAACGGCCCTGCCCAGAGACGCTTTTCCGAAGCCCGGCCCGCCCCCGCGGACCGGGCTTCGCCCCTCCCCGCGCAACGCGACCCGCACGCATGTGCCAGGCTGTGCCCGCGCCGGAGGTCGGAATCCGGGCGGAGAACGACATCGGGGAGGGGATCGCGGGTGGCCGCGATGCAGCTGACACGCACGCACCGGATACTCATCGGGGTCGTCGTCGCCGGTGCGGTGCTCATCGCCGCGATCGGGTTCGCGGGCTCGTACGCCGCCGTGCGCGAGCTCGCGGAGCAGAAGGGCTTCGGGGACTTCTCCGTGGTCTTCCCGATCGGCATCGACGCCGGCATCTGCGTCCTGCTCGCGCTGGACCTCCTGCTGACGTGGATGCGTATCCCGTTCCCGCTGCTGCGCCAGACGGCCTGGCTGCTGACGGCCGCGACGATCGCGTTCAACGGTGCGGCCGCCTGGCCCGACCCGCTCGGCACCGGGATGCACGCCGTGATCCCGATCCTGTTCGTCGTCTCCGTCGAGGCCGCCCGCCACGCGGTGGGCCGGATCGCGGACATCACGGCCGACAAGCACATGGAGGGCGTGCGCCTCACGCGCTGGCTGCTCTCCCCCGTACCCACGTTCAAGCTGTGGCGCCGGATGAAGCTGTGGGAGCTGCGCAGCTACGAGCAGGTCATCAAGCTCGAACAGGACCGGCTGATCTACCAGGCCAGGCTCCAGGCCCGGTTCGGCCGCAACTGGCGCCGCAAGGCCCCGATCGAGTCCATGATGCCGCTGCGCCTGGCGAAGTACGGCGTTCCGCTCGCCGAGACCGCCCCCGCCGGACTCGCCGCCGCGGGTATCGAGCCCGCCCTGCTGCCGCCGGTCGAAGCCGGTCAGCCTCAGGGCGAGCTGCCGTACGTGCCGCAGCAGGAGCACGAGCAGGGCTACGAGCAGCAGCAGTACGGCGCCCCGCACCCGCAACAGCAGCAGCACCCCCAGCAGCACCCGCAACACCAGCAGCAGGTCCAGCAGGTCCAGCAGCAGCAACTCCAGCAGCAGTACCCGCAGCAACAGGGCCCCGGCTCCCACGACAGTCCCTGGTTCGCGGCCCCGCAGGTCCCCGACAACGCGCACGAGAGCGCGTACAACCCGACGTACGTCGAGGGCCTGGAGCCCACCCCGGTCATGATCCCTTCGGGCCCCGGCGGCCGGACCCGCCCGCTCGGCAATGTGGGCACGATCGGCGCGGTCCCCCACCCCCGCGCCGCGGAACCGCAGCCGACGGCCGGAGAGCAGCAGCCGCAGGACCAGGCGCAGGATCAGCAGGAGCAACAGCCCCAGCCGCCGCTCCTGCACAAGCAGGAGCAGAGGCAGCAGCAGGCGCAGGACCAGGAAGCCGACGCGGCGCAGTCCGCCCGGCTGGCCGAGGCCGAGGCCGAGTTCGTGGGCATCGCGTACGAGGTCTACGCGGCGTACACCAACCAGAACCAGAGCTATCCGAGCCTGGAGATCCTGGACATACACCTCACCGACGGGCACAACGTGCATCACCCGGACAGTGAGGCCCTGCTCCGCCGGCTGATGCCGGAGTTCAAGAAGCGCTTCGACAGCGAGATGGAAGCCGAGCACATCGCATAACGGCGGCCCCTCACGCAACGGCCTTCCCTCGCATAACGGCGGCCCCTCACGCAACGGCCGTCCCTCGCACAACGCCGGTCCCTCGCGCAACAGCCGTCCCACCGCCGAGCGCATCGCGCGACAGCCGCGCACCTCGCGCACCTCGCGCACCAACGGCGGAAGGGCCGTCACCCAGGTCTCCGGGGTGACGGCCCTTCCGTACGGGAAACGCGACGCCTACGCGCCCAGCAGCCTGCGTACCCGGTCCGCTCCCACGGCCAGCAGCAGCGTGGGCAGTCGCGGACCGGTGTCCCGGCTGACCAGCAGCCGGTACAGCAGGGCGAAGAACGACCGCTGGGCCGCCTTCAGCTCGGGCGTCGGCTTGGCGTCCGGCTCCAGACCGGCCAGCATCTTCGGCACCCCGTAGACGAGCGTCGTCAGCCCGTCCAGCGACCAGTGCGAGTCCAGCCCCTCCAGGAGCAGCCGCAGCGACTCGCGGCCCTGCTCGTCCAGCGAGCCGAGCAGTTCCTTGTCCGGCTCGTCGCGCACGATCGTGCGGGCCTCGGCCGGGACCTGGGTGGTGATCCAGTTCTCGGCGCGGTCGAGGCGTGGACGGGCCTCGTCCAGCGAGGTCAGCGGGTTCTCCGGGTCCAGCTCGCCGAGAATGCGCAGCGTCTGGTCCTCGGCACCGGCGGTGATGTCGGCGACCGAGGCGAGGGTCCGGTACGGCAGGGGGCGCGGGGTGCTCGGCAGCTCACCGGCGGCCGTGCCGATCGCGCGGGCGTACGCGGCGGCGTCGGCGGGCAGCACCGAGCCGTCGGCGACCTTGCGGCCCAGCGAGTCCCACTCGTCGTACAGCCGCTGGATCTCCTGGTCGAAGGCGATCTTGAAGGACTGGTTGGGCTTGCGGCGGGCGTACAGCCAGCGCAGCAGCGGCGCCTCCATGATCTTCAGGGCGTCGGCCGGGGTGGGCACACCGCCCTTGCTGGAGGACATCTTCGCCATGCCGGAGATGCCGACGAACGCGTACATCGGGCCGATCGGCTGGACGCCGTCGAAGACCTCGCGCACGATCTGGCCGCCGACGACGAACGACGAGCCGGGCGAGGAGTGGTCCACGCCGCTGGGCTCGAAGATCACGCCCTCGTACGCCCAGCGCATCGGCCAGTCGACCTTCCAGACGAGCTTGCCGCGGTTGAACTCGTTCAGCCGAACCGTTTCGGCGAAGCCGCACGCCGAGCAGGTGTAGTTCAGCTCGGTGCTGTCGTCGTCGTACGAGGTGACGACGGTGAGGTCCTTCTCGCAGTTGCCGCAGTAGGGCTTGTACGGGAAGTAGCCCGCCGAGCTGCCGCTGCCGTCGTCCTCGTCGGCGGCGCCGGAGCCCTCGGCGGCCTCCAGCTCGGCCTCGTCGACCTTCTTCTGCTGCTGGGGCTTCTTGCCGCCCTTGCCCGCGGGACCGGCACCGGCCGCGCCGTCCTTCTTCGTCCGGTAGCGGTCCAGGACGGCGTCGATGTCACCGCGGTGCTTCATCGCGTGCAGGATCTGCTCGCGGTACGTACCGGCGGTGTACTGCTCCGTCTGGCTGATTCCGTCGTACTCGACGCCCAGCTCGTCCAGCGCGCCCGTCATCGCGGCCTTGAAGTGCTCGGCCCAGTTGGCGTACGCCGATCCGGCCGGGGCGGGCACCGAGGTCAGCGGCTTGCCGATGTGCTCGGCCCAGGACGCGTCGACGCCGGGGACCCCGTTCGGGACCTTGCGGTAGCGGTCGTAGTCGTCCCAGGAGATCAGGTGCCGCACGGTGTACCCGCGGCGGCGGATCTCGTCGGCGACCAGGTGCGGGGTCATGACCTCGCGGAGGTTGCCGAGGTGGATCGGGCCCGAAGGGGAGAGCCCGGAGGCGACGACGACCGGTTTGCCAGGCGCACGACGCTCCGATTCGGCGATGACATCGTCCGCGAAGCGGGAGACCCAGTCGGTCTCGGTGCTGCTCTGACTCTCGGCCACGGTCGGCACGTCCTTCTCTCGTGTAGGTCCCATCGGGGGGCACCGCCCATTCTCCCAGGTACCACCCACAGCGCGAAAACGGCTTTGCGCCGCGTGGGATACTCGGGTGATCCCCTGTACCCCTACGGAAACGGCAGCCAGGCCATGGCATCGGTCACTTCCCTCGCTTCCACGCTCCAGCAGCAGCTGGCGGACGCCCTGACGGCAGCCCTGCCGGAGGCCGGCACCGCGGACCCGCTGCTGCGCCGAAGCGACCGGGCCGACTTCCAGGCCAACGGCATCCTCGCCCTCGCCAAGAAGCTCAAGGGCAACCCGCGCGAGCTGGCGTCCCAGGTCACCGCCGCCCTCCCGGAGACCGGTCTGATCAAGGACATCGAGGTCTCCGGCCCCGGCTTCCTGAACGTGACGCTCACCGACCGGGCGATCGTCGAGACGCTGGCCGCACGGGCCGCGGACGCCGAGGGCCGCCTCGGCGTCCCGTTCAGCCCCACGGCCGGCACCACGGTCATCGACTACGCCCAGCCGAACGTGGCCAAGGAGATGCACGTCGGTCACCTGCGGTCGGCGGTCATCGGTGACGCGATGGTCCAGATCCTGGAGTTCACCGGCGAGAGCGTCGTCAGGCGCCACCACATCGGTGACTGGGGCACCCAGTTCGGCATGCTCATCCAGTATCTGACCGAGCACCCGGACGAGCTGGGCCACCAGGACGCCGAGGGCGGCGACGGCAGCGCGGGCGAAGCCGCCATGTCCTCCCTCAACCGTCTCTACAAGGCATCGCGGGCGCTCTTCGACTCCGACGAGGAGTTCAAGGCGCGCTCCCGGGACCGGGTGGTCGCCCTCCAGGCGGGCGATCCGGAGACGCTGGCCATGTGGCAGCGGTTCGTCGACGAGTCGAAGATCTACTTCTACTCCGTCTTCAACAAGCTCGACATGGAGATCCGCGACCCCGACATCGTCGGTGAGTCCGGCTACAACGACATGCTCGAAGAGACCTGCCGCATCCTGGAGGAGACGGGCGTCGCCGTCCGCTCCGAGGGTGCCCTGTGCGTGTTCTTCGACGATGTGAAGGGCCCGGACGGCAACAAGGTCCCGCTCATCGTCAAGAAGACGAACGGCGGCTACGGCTACGCGGCCACCGACCTCTCCGCGATCCGCGACCGGGTGCAGAACCTGAAGGCGAACACCCTGCTGTACGTCGTGGACGCCCGGCAGTCCCTGCACTTCAAGATGGTCTTCGAGACGGCCCGCCGGGCGGGCTGGCTGAACGAGGACGTCCATGCGCACCAGCTGGCGTTCGGCACGGTCCTCGGCAAGGACGGCAAGCCGTTCAAGACCCGTGAGGGCGTCACGGTCCGGCTGGAGGACCTGCTGGACGAGGCCGTGGCCAGGGCGACCGCGGTGGTCCGGGAGAAGGCCGAGAAGGTGGGCCTGTCCGAGGAGGAGATCGTCGAGAACGGCCGGTACGTCGGCGTCGGCGCGGTGAAGTACGCGGACCTGTCCACGTCCGCCGTGCGGGACTACAAGTTCGACCTGGACCAGATGGTGTCGCTGCACGGCGACACGTCGGTGTACCTCCAGTACGCGTTCGCGCGTATCCGGTCGATCCTGCGCAAGGCCGGGGACGCGAAGCCGGTCGCCCACCCGGAGCTGGAGCTGGCCCCCGCCGAGCGCGCGCTGGGCCTGCACCTGGACCAGTTCGGCGAGGTGCTGGCCGAGGTCGCCGCCGGGTACGAGCCGCACAAGCTGGCCGCGTATCTGTACCAGCTGGCGTCGCACCTCACGACGTTCTACGACCAGTGCCAGGTACTCAGCGAGGACAACGCGCCGGAGGTCGTCGAGAACCGGCTGTTCCTGGTCGAGCTGACCGCCCGCACGCTGCACCAGGGCATGAAGCTGCTCGGCATCCGGACCCCCGAGCGCCTCTGAGCACCTCCGGGCGCCTCTGAGCACCCGGCGCATCCGTTACGCGGACGGCGCGGCACACGCCCTGTGTGCCGCGCCGTCCGCGTAACGGCCGCCGAAACCGCCTTCCGGCATCAGAAGTCGGGTTCCACCCACTGGGCCGTGTCGTGCCGGTAGCGGTACTCGGGCCGGGTCTTGATGCTGCTCGTACGGAACGGCTTGCCGTGGTCGTCGATGCGCAGCGTCCCCTTCCGGCCCCCGCTGCTCCACTCCAGCTCCAGGTACCAGGTGACGTCGTGCCCCTCCACGTGCGCGTCGAGGTTGAACACCTCCACGTCGGTGGAGCTGACCTGGTACGGGAAGCCCTTCGCGGGTACGACGGTGTCGCCCTGCTTCCCGGCGACCGGCTTCGAGCGCGGCCGGCTGTCGTCCAGGTCGATGTCGAAGCTCTGCGGTGTGACGCCGCTCCCGCACCCGTCGCCCATCGAGTACGCGGACCAGGGCAGCGGCGCGTTGCGCCCCAGTACCCGCACGTGCATGGCCTGGAGGACGACCACGTCCTTCGAGGTCCCCTGGAGGGTGAGTTCGAGCATCATGGCGCCCCCGTCCACCCCGCCCAGCGCCTTCGCCCAGCCCCGGGTGTCCTGCGGTACGGGCGGCGGCGGTACGTCGTCGGGCTTCTGGTCGAGCAGGTAGTACTGCCCGCAGGGCTCCTCCCAGTTGTACGAACTGATGGTGGCGGTCACGGGTACGCCACCGGCGGCCGGCGCCTTGGGCGAAGCGGACCTCGGAGGCGCGGAACCCGTTGCCGACGTGGAAGGCGTGGCCGGGGAACCGTCCTTGGAGGGTGTCCCCGAGGGCGTCGGAGAGCCGGTCGCCGCCAGGGCGCTCCTGTCGGCACCGGGCACCGCGGGGACGTCGCCCTCGGATGCGCCGGAGCCGCTGCGCGCGTCGTCCGCCGGTGAGCCCGCGAGGTTACCGGCGATGAGCGCACCGGAGACGGCGAGCGCGACGACGGCGGTCGCCGCCAGCAGGACCCGCAGCCGCCGCGAGGCGAACCGCCCCCGACGGGCCGGGGCGGTCCGCCCGGCGGCGGGTCCCCCGGCGAGTACGTCCGCGGGTTCATCGGCCCGCGAGTCGCCCTGCGTGTCGGCGGGTCGGCCGGCAGGCTGCCCGGCTGGCCGGTCGGCAGGCACGTCGGCCCTCGATACGGCCTCCGGCGTTGACGGCGGCTCAGGTGCGTCCACCGGAGGCTCCGCCGGGACCACCGGAACCGCTGCTTCCGCCGAAGGCGCGGGCACGGGCACCGGCACGGGGCTCGGCCCCGCCTCCGACTTCCCCGCGCCCCGCCGCCGCGCCTCATCGGCCACGATCCACCGCCGGTGCAGCGCCACCAACTCGTCGCCCGTGGCCCCGCAGAGCCGCGCCAGCCGCTCGACCGGCGCGTACTCGTTCGGCACGGCATCCCCGTTGCAGTACCGGTGAAGGGTGGACGTGCTGACGTGGAGTCTTCCCGCGAGAACCCCGTAGCTGCGCCCCGAACGGTCCTTCAGTTCTTTCAGCAGAGCCGCGAACTCCACGGCCTCCGGCGTCGCCACTACGGCGTTCCCCCTCCTGATGCGTCCCGGAACACCGTTCCAGGGACGTGGAATCTGCCCAGGTCACCGTACGCGCAGGCGTTCCAGCATTCCCAATGGGCCGAGCGGCGTTGCGGCCGGAATCGTTCGCCCCGCAAGCTGTGGACACACCGCAGGGCAACCCAGCACTCACCGGGAAGCAGCCGTGTCCTTTCGTTTCCGCATCGAACCCATCGATGTCCTGGCGATCTGCGTAGTGATCGCGGCCACGACGGTCGTGACCCTCCTGATCCGCCATCACTGACCTGCCGGGTCAGCCTTCACACCACCTCACCACGCACCACTCCACGGGGAGAAACACCATGCGCAGCAACCGCATCCGCACGACCGCCCTCGCCGCCACCGCCCTCCTGGCCGCCCTCTCGCTCACCGCCTGCAATGGCGAGGACAGCGCGGCGGGAGCCTCCGGTTCCACGCCTCCGGCGGCCTCCACCGGAGGCCAGGCGGACCAGAAGCCCTCCGCGAAGGGCGACGCCGAGGACAGCAGCGGCGACACGGAAACCATCGACGGAACGAGCAGCACCAACGCACCCGCCGCCAAGGGCCCGGACATCAAGACCCCGGACACCAAGACCCCGGCCAAGAGCTCCAGCTCG
Source organism: Streptomyces sp. NBC_01237 (assembly GCF_035917275.1). Taxonomy (NCBI): domain Bacteria; kingdom Bacillati; phylum Actinomycetota; class Actinomycetes; order Kitasatosporales; family Streptomycetaceae; genus Streptomyces; species Streptomyces sp. NBC_01237. The sequence goes on from NZ_CP108508.1 coordinate 3,835,290, forward strand.
GCCCGCACCGTGTGCAAGGCCTCGAACACCAAGCTCACGCTCACCCCCGTGAGCCGCCCCGTCAACCACATGCTGCTCACGGTCACCAACACCGGCAGCAAGAACTGCGACGCGTACTACTACCCCGCACTGCGCTTCGGCGAGGCCCAGTCCGTCCCGCCGGTCTACGAGGACAGCAAGCCGCAGGCCGTGGTCACCCTCGCCCCGGGTGAGTCCGGATACGCCGGTGTCATGACGTCCTCCGCCGACGGCAGCGGCACCGGCGGCTACTCGACCAAGGACCTGTCCGTCGGCTTCGCGGGCAAGGGCGGCATCTCCGACAGCGCCGGCCCCGCGGCCGTCGTCCCGCTGAGCAAGAGCGTGTACGTGGACAGCACCCTGAAGGTCACCTACTGGCAGCGCGAGATGTCCGACGCGCTCAGCTGGTGAACCGCACTCCACCGGAACACCGACCCGCCCTCCCCGAAGGGCAGTAGCTCGTACCATCGGGGAGGGGGCCGAGGACCGGGAGCGGGGATCGGCACCGGGGGGAAGGGGCGTGGTGGGTCATGCGCGGGACGACCGAACAGCACGCCCGGCCCCCCTGGCCGTCCCGTATGAGGACATGGGGCGCGATCGTCGGCCCACTCCTCCTGGCCTGCGTCCTGCCGCTCCTCATGGTCCTGTGGGCCGGGGACGGCGCACGGAAACTCATGACCGGCGAGTCCGCCACCGTCCGGAGCGTCGCACGGTGCACGCAGGGCGGCGGCGGCCAGTCAGGCCCCTCCTACTGCTACGGAAGGTGGGCGTTCGCGGACGGCCACACGGAGTCCGGGAAGATCACCGGCGGAAGAGTGACCGAGGGCGACACGATCTTCGCGGGCCCCGGCTGGGCGTACGGGTCCACCTCACCGCTCCACACGAAACTCTGGATCACGGTCGCCCTCTTCTGCGCCGGAGCCGGCGCCCTGGGTGCCAGTTGGGTGACCTACCGCAGGAGCCGGGACGCCCGGGCCCCGGGCAAGGCCCCCGACGAGAATCCCGGCGACGCCGTCGCGGACACGGCTTAGCATCGGCGGCATGGCGATGTTCGTGCACCTGACACCCTCGGCGAACGCGGCGCGCATCCGCCGCTCCGGAATACGGGCCATCAGCCACGGCCGCACCGGATCACGGGGCCTCTACTGCTTCCCCGTCCTCCCCTCGTACACGCTCACCCACCAGTGGCTGCGCGAACTGGCCCGGCACGGCGGCCAAGGCCCCCTCGTCGCCGTCCACATCCGCCTGCCGGACGACGAACCCGTCACCCTGGGCCGCTACCACCGGGACCCCGCGACCACCACCGCCGCCGAGGCGGTCCGCCGCACGGCCGCCCTGGAGGACCCGCGCGGATGGGAGGTGTTCGTCCCCCGTCCGGTCACCCGACGCGAGGTGCACCGGCTGCGCCCGGTCAAGCAGGTCACCGGCTGGCGCTACATCCCCGACGCGCACGGCAGGCCCCCCTGCACCTGCTTCGGCTGCCGGGTACGCGGCGAGTACGGCTCACAACGCCTGCGCCGGCGCCGCCCGCACCCCCTGGACGGCCCGGCCCCCGCCGCAGCGGTGCTCCTGCGCCGGATCGCCGCGGCGGGCGATCCCGGGGACCCCGCCCAACTCACGGATGCGCTCTACTGGTTCCGGATGCGCCGACGCGGCCCACTGGACCAGCTGACCCACCTGGCCGACCACCCCGACCCCGCGGTCCGGGTGGCCTTGGTGGACGCGGTCGCCCACTGGTCGACGCCGGGCGTCGCGGACCTTCTCCACCGCCTGTCGGCCGACCCGGACGCGGACGTCCGCGAGGCGGTCGAAGACGCCACGCCCGACCGGGACGCCTGACGCGGACGCCGCACCCCTCACACCCGGACCGCCTCGTAGCGCAGCTGCACCACACCGTTGCCGAAGGTCCGGGTTCCCGCCAGGCGCAGGTCCTCCCGTGTGTCCGAAGGCGCGAACAGCGGCCTGCCGCGCCCGAGCAGTACCGGGTGGACGTAGATCCGGTACTCGTCGATCAGGCCGAGACGGCGGAAGCCCGCCGCGAGGTTCGCGCCGCCGAGCGCGAGGTCCCCGTCCGCCCGTGCCCGTAGGTCCTCGATCTGAGCGGCGTCGATCTCGCGCACCACGGTCGTGCCCCAGTCGGCCCGCTCCAGGGTGCGGGAGTACACGTACTTCGGCATGTCCCGCCAGATACCGGCGAATTCGGCCATCTGCGGAGAGCTCTCCGGGTCGGCGTCGGCGGTCGGCCAGAACCCGGCCATCAGTTCGTAGCTGACCCGGCCGTCCAGGAACGCTCCCACCGTGCGGAGTTCGTCGTTGAAGTGCTGGTGCAGCTCCTCGTCGACGAGGTGCCATGCGATGTCCCGCTCCGGACCTTCGAAGAAGCCGTCGAGGGACACCGACATCATCAAGACGATCTTGTTCATGGGGTACCCGCCGTTTCCGTATCCAGGAGTACGCCCTCCCGGGAACGGCCGCCGACGTTACGCCCGAGGCGCCCTCCGTACCCGCAGCCGCGCCGTCGCACTGTCAGTGGCGCCGCTTAGAGTCACGCTCATGGCATCGCTTCCGAACCCCCTGCCGTCACTGGCCACCTCCGGCCTGGACCTCCCGCCCGGCTCCCTGGTGGACACGACCATGGACGGCACCTGGGACGAACCGCTCCTCTGGTACGCGAACGACCCCGCCACTCCCCGCACCTGGTCGGCGATGCGCGCCGCCGGCAAGCCGCTTGGGCTGCTTCCGGTGCTGATCGACGGCGGCAGGCGGGACCAGTGGCCCGAGGAGTGGGACCTCGACCCGGACGGGACGTCGTATCCCGGTGACCACGATGCCGAAGAGGTCCTCAACGACTACCGGTCGTACAACACCGAGGAGTTCGAGGACGACCCCGGGCATCTGGCCCTGGCCCCCCGCCCGGAGGCCGACGGGCTGGACGGCCCGGACTCGCTGGCCGCCGAGATCGCGGGCCAGATCATCGACGTGCGCGGCGGGGAGTCCGGTCCGCGGATCGCCCTCGTCCCGGCCCGCCGCAGCGCCGACATACCGGCGTCGATCGGCTGGACCGGCCCGATGAACCACGAGAACGACGTGGCCAGGCTCTGCGCGGTGCTCCGCTCCTGGGAGGACCGGTTCGACATCCGGGTCGTGGAGCTGGGGTTCGACACCCTGGTCGTCTCGGTCGGACGGCCGCCCACGACCCCGGCGGAGGCACGGGCACTGGCCGAGGAGCACTACGCGTTCTGCCCGGACAACATCGACCAGGGCCCGTCGGACGACCTGGCCGTCTACGCGGAGAAGTCGCTGCTCAACCAGGAGGCGTGGTCCTTCTGGTGGGACTGACCCACTGGCGTACGGGGGTGCTGGCACCACCCCCGGTGCGGTGGCTCGCCGGATGCCCGCACGGCGGCCAAGTCCCTATCTTCACAGTCATGTTGAAAGCCACGGCCGCCGCCGCGCTCACTCTGCTCACACTGACCGGCACCACCGCGTCCGCCACCCCTTCCTCCGGTACCTCCCGCCCGCCGTCCGATGTCGTCCGCACCGACAAGGGCTTCGTGCGGGGCACCGTCACCGACACCGCCCGTACGTTCCAGGGCATCCCCTATGCCCGTGCCGTCCGCTGGTCCCCTCCGGCCGCTCAGCCCGCCTGGCACGGGGTCAGAGCGGCGACGGCGCCCGGCGCGGCCTGCGCGCAATCGGGCGAGATCCCGGTCAGGGGGCCCGAGAGCTTCACCGAGGACTGCCTGTTCCTGAACGTCACCACGCCCCGCACCCCCTCCGCCTCCGGCCCCCGCCCGGTCATGGTGTGGCTGCACGGCGGTGACCACGAGGACGGCACCGGCAGCGCCTACGGGGCGCAGCGCCTGGCGGACCAGGGCGGTGTCGTCGTGGTGACCCTGAACTTCCGGCTGGGCGCCTTCGGTTATCTGGGCGACAGCAATCTGGGCCTTCAGGACCAGCAGGCGGCGCTGCGCTGGGTCCGGCGCAACGCTGCGGCCTTCGGCGGGGACCGCGACAACGTCACGCTCTTCGGCCAGTCCGGCGGTGCCCGCTCCGCCTGCGCCCACCTCGTCGCCCCCACCTCCGCCGGGCTCTTCGACCGGGCGATCCTCCAGAGCGGGCCCTGCCTGGACGAGGGGGAGACCCGCGGGACGGACCGGGCCACCCGTGAGAAGGCGCAGTTCGCCGCGCACGTCGACGGGCCCCTGGACCAGGCGTCCGCACGGGAGCTGGTCGCCGCCGACGACAGGTTCGACGCGGGCGAGAAGGAGATCCGCTACAGCCCGACGTACGGCACGAGGCTCCTTCCCCGTACGCCTCAACAGGCTTTCGCGACCGGCCGCTTCAACAGGGTGCCGGTGCTCACCGGCGTCAACCGCGACGAGGAGACCTTCCGTGCCTCCTGGAGCGTCGACATGGCCAAGAAGGCCCAGGACCCGGATGCCGAGGTGGAGACGGAGGACTTCCGGGCGTACGTCTGCGATGTCTACGGCCCCGCGATCGCCGACCGGACCGTCGCCCTCTACACCGGCCGGACCCCGAAGCTGCCCCCGGTCCTCGCCCTGGGCGCCGCGATGTCGGACGCCATGTGGGCCCGCCCCGCGGTCGACACCGACAACGCGCTCGGCGACCGGACCCCCACGTACGCCTACGAGTTCGCGCAGCCGGACAACCCCTGGTTCACGGACTTCCCGGCCCCTTCCTTCCCCATCGGCGCCCCGCACCTGAGCGAACTGCCGTACTTCTTCGACCTCGGCTACGGCACCACGCCGCTCACCGCCGAACAGCGCACCCTCGCCGCGTCGATGATCGGGATCTGGTCGGACTTCGCCCGCACCGGCAGGCCCGGCTGGAAGCCGTACACGCCCGCCGACCCGAACGTGCAGTCGATCGCGGCCGGCCGCACCGGCCCCACCGACTTCGCGAAGAACCACGAGTACACCTTCTGGAAGCAGCAGCTCGGCTGACCTCCGACCCGGCAGAAAGCCACAGCAGCCATGCCCCACCCGGACGCCCCGGACACCCCGGACGACGCGGACGCCGCGTTCACCGCGGACGACACGGACACCGCGCGACGCCTCATCGCGGAGTACCGCGCCCTGCCCGCCGACAGCGACCGCAAGCGCGCGATCATCGCCGAACTGGACGCCGACGTCACCGCGCAGCCGTTCCTCGTCTCGGTGGTCGCCGACGCGGGCGAGTACGACCTCGCCCGCGTCGAATGCGCCACGCTCCTGCGCCTGTGGCCCCCGGCCGACCCCGGTCTCGCCCACCGCGCCGGCCGGGCCCTGCTGGCGGCGCTGAACGACCCGGAGGAGGACCTGGTGCGCCAGTACGTGGTGCTGGCGCTGGGCCCCTACGCCTCCGACCCGGCGGTCACCGAGGCCCTGACCGCCGCCGCGCGGGCGGACGAGGACCCCCTCGTCCAGGTCGGTGCGAGGTCCGTCCTCGAAGCGGTGGGCAAGGCCTGATCGCACCCGCGGCTCGACGCCGCTCGGGCCACTTGTGCAGGTTGGGGCCCCCGAGACAACCTGATCGCTATCCGGAACATCTCCTCTCACAAGTCCGCGCCCCCGCTGCGGACGGTGAACGAGGAGCTGGAGCATGGTCCGACGCCCCAACCGCCCCAACCGCCACCGCGGACGCCTGATCGACTACCCCCGCCGGGGAAGAACCAACTGGCGCCGCTGGGTCCCTTCGTGGCGGCACGTGCTGAGCGGGGTCCTGCTCGGATGCGGTGCGCTGGCCGGGCTGTTCGCCGTGGTGTACGCGTCGGTCGACATCCCGGACGAGAACGCGGAGGCGCGCCGGCAGGGCTCCGTCTACTACTGGGCGGACGGCAGCCAGTTGGTGAGCGTGGGCACGGTCAACCGGCAGAACGTCACGCTCGCCGACATACCGGCTTCGGTGGAGGACGCGGTCATCGCCGCCGAGAACGAGACCTTCTACGACGACCCGGGGGTATCGGTGACGGGGCTCGCCCGCGCGGTCGTCAGCGTGGTCAAGGGCGGTGAGACCCAGGGCGGCTCCACCATCACCCAGCAGTACGTGAAGAACACCTATCTGACCCAGGAGCAGACGGCCACCCGGAAGGTGAAGGAGTTCTTCATCTCCCTGAAGCTGAACAACAAGCAGACCAAGGAGGAGATCCTCCAGGGGTATCTGAACACCAGCTGGTTCGGCCGCGGCGCCAACGGCGTCCAGGCGGCGGCGCAGGCGTACTACGGAATCCCCGCGAAGGACCTCGACCCCAGCCAGGCGGCGCTGCTCGCGGCCCTGCTCAAGGGGGCGGAGCAGTACGACCCGGCGATCAGCAAGGGCAACCACGAACGCGCCGTCGGCCGCTGGAAGTGGATCCTCGACCGGCAGGTGGAGACCGGCAGCATGACGAAGGCCGAGCGCGCCGAGTACCGGGAGTTCCCCGAGCCGCGCACGGCCGCCAAGCCGACCAGCCTCGGCGGCCAGACCGGCTACCTCGTCGACATCGCCAACAAGTACATCAAGAAGAGCTCGGGTCTCACCGACAAGGACCTGGCCCGGGGCGGCTACCGGGTGCACACCACCTTCGAGAAGGACAGGACGCAGCAGCTGGAGCGGGCCGTGCGGAGCGTGCGCGCGCGCGACCTCGACCCCAAGAAGCGCCCCGAGGACAAGTACGTCGAGGTCGGCGCCGCATCCGTGCGGCCCGAGGACGGGGCCGTGGTCGCGGTGTACGGCGGGGCCGACGCGACCACCCGCTTCGCCAACAACGCCGACACCGCGGGCGTCCCCGTCGGCTCGGCCTTCAAGCCCTTCGTGCTGGCTGCGGCCCTTCAGCACGGCAAGGGGATCACCCTGGAGAGCGGCTACGACAGTGAGGGGAACCTGGTCAGGGGCGGCCCGCTCGCGGTGCCCACCTATCCGCCGGGGGCCGGCCCCGGCTCGGTGAAGGTCACGGCGCCCACGACCCTGAGCGAGGCCCTGATCACGTCGGCCAACGCCACCTTCGTCCAGCTCGGCAAGCACATCGGGCTGAAGAAGGTGAAGGAGCTGGCGGTCGCGGCCGGGCTGCACGAGTCGAGCCTGGCCCGCCTGGACAAGTCCTTCCCCCTCGGCACGTCCACACCGAGCGCGGTCAGGATGGCGGACGCGTACACCGCCTTCAGCAACGAGGGCATGCGCGCCGATCCCTACTCGGTGACCCGGGTGACCCGCGACGGCGAGGAGATCGAGGGCTTCGCCAAGCCCGAGCTGCGGCGGGCGATGGACGCCTCGGTGGCGAACAACGTGAACAACGTCCTGGGGACGGTGGCCTGGACGAGGCTGACACGGGACGATCAGCTCGAACCGTTCATCAGGTCCCAGGCGCTCGACGGCCTCGCGGCGGGCGCGACCGGCGAGGGCGACCGGATGAGGTCGGCCTGGTTCATCGGCCACACCCAGGGGCTGACCACCGCCGTCACGATGTTCCGCAACAAGCCCGGCACCCCCCAACTGCTGGGGATGCAGGGCGTGGGTGGGGACGAATCGGACCGCGGCAATGTCTTCCCGCTCCGGATCTGGAGCGCCTACGTCACGGGGAAGTAGACGCACCCACCGGGCGGAAGGTCCCCCGGCCCTCGGCGGTACGAACGCCGAGGGCGGGCCACCCTCGGCGGCGCACCCGCCGAGGGCGGGCCGTCAGGACCCGCTGCGCCCCAGCCGCTGGGCGACCTCGGTCGCCCAGTACGTCAGGATCATCTGCGCCCCAGCCCGCCGGATGCCCGTCAGGCTCTCCAGAATGGCCGCGTCCCGGTCGATCCAGCCCTTCTCCGCCGCCGCCTCGATCATCGCGTACTCACCGCTGATCTGGTACGCGGCGACCGGCACGTCCACCGCGTCGGCGACCTTGGCGAGGATGTCCAGGTAGGGTCCGGCCGGCTTGACCATGACCATGTCGGCGCCCTCGTCGAGGTCGAGCGCCAGCTCCCGCAGGGACTCACGGGCGTTCGCCGGGTCCTGCTGGTACGTCTTGCGGTCGCCCTTGAGCGAGGAGCCGACGGCCTCGCGGAAGGGGCCGTAGAAGGCGGAGGAGTACTTCGCGGTGTACGCGAGGATCGACACGTCCTCGTGGCCCGTCTGGTCCAGCGCGTCGCGGACGACCCCGACCTGGCCGTCCATCATGCCGCTGGGACCCACCACATGGGCGCCCGCGTCGGCCTGGACCTGGGCCATCTCGGCGTACCGCTCCAGGGTGGCGTCGTTGTCGACACGGCCGTCGGCGGTCAGGACCCCGCAGTGGCCGTGGTCGGTGTACTCGTCCAGGCAGAGGTCGGACATGACGACGAGATCGTCACCGACCTCCTGCCGGACGGCGCGCAGACCGAGCTGGAGGATGCCCTCCGGGTCCGTGCCCGCCGTGCCCCGGGCGTCCTTCTTCGCGTCCTCCGGGACACCGAAGAGCATGATCCCGGAGACCCCGGCCGACACCGCCTCGACGGCGGCCTTCCGCAGGGTGTCCAGGGTGTGCTGCACCACTCCGGGCATGGCCGAGATGGCGACCGGGGCGCCGATGCCCTCGCGGACGAACGCGGGGAGGATCAGATTCGCCGGGTCGAGCCGTGTCTCGGCGACCATCCGCCGCATCGCCGGGGTCGTCCGCAGCCGCCGGGGGCGGGAGCCGGGGAAGTTTCCGTACACAGTCATCCTTCGACCATAGACCCGCGCACATCGGCGTCTTACCGACACCCGCGCCGGAAAAAGGCCCGGAACGACGGGCGGGCCCGGCCACCGAAGCGGCCGGGCCCACAGCGCGATCCGCCGGTCAGGTCGTCGTACGACGGCGCCGCGCGCCCGGACGCCGCTCGCTCGGCCGGGTCACCGGGTCACCGGCCTCCTTCGCCGCGTCCCGGCGCTGCGCGCCGAAGGCGGCGAGCGCCTCGGCGAGCTTGTGCACGGACGGCTCCGGCGACAGGACGTCGACCCGCAGGCCGTGCTCCTCGGCGGTCTTGGCGGTGGCGGGGCCGATACACGCGATGACGGTCAGGTTGTGCGGCTTGCCCGCGATGCCGACCAGGTTGCGCAGCGTCGAGGACGAGGTGAAGAGCACCGCGTCGAAGCCGCCGCCCTTGATGGCCTCACGCGTGTCGGCGGGCGGCGGCGAGGCGCGGACCGTGCGGTACGCGGTGACGTCGTCGACCTCCCAGCCCAGCTCGATGAGGCCGGCGACCAAGGTCTCGGTGGCGATGTCGGCGCGCGGCAGGAAGACGCGGTCGATCGGGTCGAAGACCGGGTCGTAGGGCGGCCAGTCCTCCAGCAGACCGGCGGCGGACTGCTCACCGGACGGCACCAGATCGGGCTTCACACCGAAGTCGATCAGCGCGGCGGCGGTCTGCTCGCCGACGGCCGCGACCTTGATCCCGGCGAAGGCACGGGCGTCGAGCCCGTACTCCTCGAACTTCTCCCGGACGGCCTTCACGGCGTTCACGCTGGTGAAGGCGATCCACTCGTAGCGGCCGGTGACCAGACCCTTGACCGCGCGCTCCATCTGCTGGGGCGTACGCGGGGGCTCGACGGCGATCGTCGGGACCTCGTGCGGCACGGCACCGTACGAACGCAGCTGGTCGGAGAGCGACGCCGCCTGCTCCTTCGTCCGCGGCACGAGCACCTTCCAGCCGAACAGCGGCTTGGACTCGAACCACGCGAGCTGGTCGCGCTGGGCGGCTGAGCTTCGTTCCCCGACCACGGCTATGACCGACTGGTGCCCGTCCGGCGACGGGAGGACCTTGGCCTGCTTCAGGACCTGGGCGATCGTCCCGAGGGTCGCCGTCCAGGTGCGCTGGCGGGTGGTCGTGCCGGCGACCGTGACGGTCAGCGGGGTGTCGGGCTTGCGGCCCGCGGACACCAGCTCACCGGCGGCGGCCGCGACCGAGTCCAGCGTGGTCGCCACGACGGCCGTCGCGTCGCTCGCGCCGACCTCGCTCCAGCAGCGGTCCGAGGCGGTACGGGCGTCGACGAAACGCACGTCGGCACCCTGCGCGTCCCGCAGCGGCACTCCGGCGTACGCGGGCACACCCACGACGTTCGCGACACCGGGGACGACCTCGAAGGGCACCCCCGCGGCGGCGCAGGCGAGCATCTCGGCGCCCGCGTTGCCGTCGAGACCGGGGTCGCCGGTCACCGCACGGACGACCCGCCTGCCACCCTTCGCGGCCTCCATGACAAGATTGGCCGCGTCCCTGAGAACGGGTACTCCGGCGGCTGTTGACGCCACGTCAACAACCGTCAGCTCAGGGGTGCTTACGCCTGCCCGCGCATGGCAGCGAACGACGTCGAGCACCTCCGGTTCGGCGACAAGGACGTCCGCGCTCGCGAGCGCCTCGACGGCGCGCAGGGTCAGCAGTCCGGGGTCGCCGGGACCGGCGCCGAGGAAGGTGACGTGTCCCTGTGCGGACAGGACCGGAAAGTCGGATGCGGCGGGGCCGGTGGGGCTCAAAGTGCTCGCTCCCCCATAAGACCGGCCGCACCCTTGGCAAGCATCTCGGACGCGAGTTCGCGACCGAGGGCCGCCGCGTCGTCGTGCGACGTGGGAACGGGACCGGTGGTGGACAGCTGCACCAGCGAGGAACCGTCGGTGGAACCGACGACACCGCGCAGGCGCAGTTCGTTGACAGTCTGACCGTCGACCAGGAGGTCGGCCAGCGCACCCACAGGTGCGGAGCAGCCGGCCTCCAGGGCGGCGAGCAGGGCACGCTCGGCGGTCACGGCGGCCCGGGTGTACGGGTCGTCGAGCTCGGCGAGCGCGGCGGCGAGGTCCGCGCTGGTTGCAGCGCATTCGATCGCCAGTGCTCCCTGGCCGGGAGCGGGCAGCATGATGTCGACCGACAGGAAGTCGGTCACCTCACCGGTGCGGCCGAGGCGGCTGAGCCCGGCGGCGGCGAGAACCACCGCGTCCAGCTCTCCGCCTCGTACGAAACCGATCCGGGTGTCGACGTTGCCCCGGATCGGCACGGTCTCGATGTCGATGCCGTGGCTCCGGGCGTACGCGTTGAGCTGCGCCATGCGGCGCGGCGAACCGGTGCCGATGCGGGCGCCGGACGGCAGCTGCGCGAAGGTCAGCCCGTCGCGCGCCACCAGTACGTCGCGCGGGTCCTCGCGCAGCGGCACGGCGGCCAGTACGAGGTTCTCGGGCTGTGCGGTCGGCAGGTCCTTGAGCGAGTGGACGGCGAAGTCCACCTCGCCCCGCAGCAGTGCCTCGCGCAGGGCGGCGACGAACACACCGGTCCCGCCGATCTGTGCGAGGTGCTCGCGGGAGGTGTCCCCGTACGTGGTGATCTCGACGAGCTCGACGGCGCGCCCGGTCACCTCGCTGACCGCGTCGGCCACCAGGCCGGACTGCGCCATGGCGAGCTTGCTGCGTCGGGTGCCCAGCCGCAGGGGCGCGGTGCTCTGCGCGCCCGGGGATGAGTTGTCGGTCATGACCGCCCTCTATTCGGGTCGTTCAGGTCTGCCCGGGAGACGGCGGCCACCGTCTGCGGGTCGAGGTCGAAGAGTTCCCGCAGCGCGTCGGCATACCCGGCGCCGCCGGGCTCACTGGCGAGCTGCTTGACCCGCACCGTGGGCGCGTGCAGGAGTTTGTCGACGACGCGGCGCACGGTCTGGGTGATCTCGGCGCGCTGCTTCTCGTTCAGGTCGGGGAGGCGCCCGTCGAGCCGGGCGATCTCACCGGCCACCACATCGGCGGCCATGGTGCGCAGGGCGACCACGGTCGGGGCGACATGGGCGGCGCGCTGAGCGGCGCCGAACGCGGCGACCTCGTCGGCGACGATGGTGCGCACCTGGTCCACATCGGCGGCCATCGGGGCGTCTGCGGACGCCTCGGCGAGCGACTCGATGTCGACGAGGCGCACACCGTCGATGCGGTGGGCCGCTCCGTCGATGTCGCGCGGCATGGCGAGGTCGAGCAGGGCGAGCCGGACGGGGCCGGTGCTCTGCGCGGGCACGAGGGCCCGCGCGGTCCTGGGGGCAGCGGCCGTGGCGGAACCGTTCTCCACCCACGCCGCGTGCTGGTCGAGGTCGTCGGGGGTGGCGGCGGCGGTGGCCGCGGGCGCCTCGACGGCGGCGTCGTAGGGGATGCCGAGCGCTCCGGCGACGGCCTCGGCGGTCAGGACGAGCCCGGTGGCGCCGGTGCAGGAGACCACGACGTCGGCACGTGTCAGTTCGTCCGCGACCACGGCCATCTCGACGGCGCGGGCGCGCACACCGGTGCCGTCGGCCTGGTGCAGGATCTCGACGAGCCGGTCGGCGCGGGCCCGGGTCCGGTTGGCGACGACGATCTCGGAGACGCCGGTACGGGCGAGCGTCGCGGCGGCCAGCGAGGACATCGAGCCCGCGCCGATCACCAGGGCGCGCTTGCCGCCGGCCCAGGCGGCGGGGTCGGCGTCACCGGCGAGCTGCTGGAGCCCGAAGGTGACGAGCGACTGCCCGGCCCGGTCGATCCCGGTCTCGCTGTGGGCGCGCTTGCCGACCCGCAGGGCCTGCTGGAAGAGGTCGTTCAGCAGCCGGCCGGCGGTGTGGATCTCCTGGCCCAGCGCGAGCGCGTCCTTGATCTGGCCGAGGATCTGACCCTCGCCGACCACCATCGAGTCGAGGCCGCAGGCCACCGAGAAGAGGTGATGGACGGCCCGGTCCTCGTAGTGCACATAGAGATACGGAGTGAGCTCGTCGAGCCCGACCCCGCTGTGCTGGGCGAGCAGGGTGGACAGCTCGGCGACGCCCGCGTGGAACTTGTCCACGTCGGCGTACAGCTCGATGCGGTTGCAGGTGGCCAGCACGGCGGCCTCGGTCGCGGGCTCCGCGGCGAGGGTGTCCTGCAACAGCTTGGTCTGGGTGTCGGCGGCCAGCGAGGCCCGCTCCAGGACGGAGACGGGGGCGCTGCGGTGACTCAGACCCACGACGAGGAGACTCATGCCGGCATCACGGCGGGCATGTCCCCGTCGGGTCCCTTCCGGCTCACCGGGGTGGCGCGCATCGGCGGCGCCGCCTCGTCGTCGCCCTCGACGGCCGCCGCGTCCTCGCCGGCCTTGCGCTGCTCGTGGAAGGCGAGGATCTGGAGCTCGATGGAGAGGTCGACCTTGCGCACGTCGACACCGTCGGGCACCGAGAGCACGGTGGGGGCGAAGTTCAGGATGGAGGTCACGCCCGCGGCGACGAGCCGGTCGCAGACCTGCTGGGCCGCGCCGGGCGGGGTGGTGATCACGCCGATGGACACACCGTTGTCGCTGATGATCCGGTCCAGGTCGTCGGTGTGCTGGACGGCGATCCCGGCGACGGGCGTACCGGCCATGGCCGGGTCGGCGTCGATCAGGGCCGCGACCCGGAAACCGCGGGAGGCGAAGCCGCCGTAGTTGGCGAGCGCGGCGCCGAGGTTACCGATACCGACGATGGCGACCGGCCAGTCCTGGGTGAGCCCGAGTTCGCGGGAGATCTGGTACACGAGATACTCGACGTCGTACCCGACACCACGGGTGCCGTAGGACCCCAGGTAGCTGAAGTCCTTGCGCAGCTTCGCGGAGTTGACCCCCGCGGCCGTGGCGAGCTCCTCGGAGGAGACCGTGGGAACCGATCGCTCGGAGAGCGCGGTCAGTGCGCGCAGATACAGCGGAAGTCGGGCGACGGTGGCCTCGGGAATTCCTCGGCTACGGGTCGCCGGTCGGTGAGTTCGGCCAGTTGCCACGGTGCTCCTGCGGGATGAGCGGGGCTGCAGGCGGCCGTATGTCCCAAGACCGCCCCGTCGAATGCAGGCTATGTCTTTGTGAACGCGTGCACAAAGATGGTGTCCGTTTTGTCCGGTCAAAGTGACCGGGGTCACGCACATTGCCTGCGCGATCCCGGAACCACGGACCGCATCAACCCGTTGCAGGCTCGAAGGGGACAAAGCGGTGCACGCTCCTCATGTCTACGCCCCCGAGACCACTCAAAACGCCCATGATGGTAGCCGGGTTTCGGTCAGGCCCCCAGTGCGTCGCGCAGCCTGACCGGGTCGACGCGCCAGAACGTGTGCTGTTCGCCATCGATCAGCACCACCGGAATCTGCTCCCAGTACTCCTTGTACAGCGCCTCGTCCTCGGTGATGTCCTTCTCCACCCACGACGCGCCGGTCTCCTCACAGACCGCCCCCACGACCGCCCTGGCGTCGTCACACAAGTGACAACCGGGCTTCCCCACCAGGGTGATCACCCGCTCGGCGGGCTTCTTCCTCTTACGACGCAGCAAGGCACTCATGCACTCATTCTGCGCCCGCCGGAGCCCGGCCCGGCCCCCCGCGCCGCACGGGCGCCGTTCCCGCGGCGGGCCGACGCCGTACGCCCGGAATCACCCGTTTAACGATTCGGCCTCGGAGAGTTCACGTCTCGGCATCCCGGCAGGTCGGGCACGTACGGACGGACTGGTTATGCTCACGGCATGGCCGCTCTTGGATGGCTCACACCCCGTAGGCGTTCCGCGACTGCACGGAGCGTGCTGGCCGGCGAGGCAGCAGCCGAAGCAGCACGCAGGACCTCGCTCGCCACCGATGACCCCTCTCTTCTCCCGGAAACGCCCGAAGCGCCGGAAGCCGCGGCGTCCGAGGCCGCCGGGGAACCCGCGTTCCCGGTGGCCGGGGACGACCGCGCCGCCGCCTTCTTCGACCTCGACAACACCGTGATGCAGGGCGCCGCGCTCTTCCACTTCGGCCGCGGCCTGTACAAGCGGAAGTTCTTCCAGCGCCGCGAGCTCACCCGGTTCGCCTGGCAGCAGGCATGGTTCCGGCTGGCGGGCGTCGAGGACCCGGAACACATGCAGGACGCCCGCGACAGCGCCCTGTCCATCGTCAAGGGCCACCGCGTATCCGAGCTGATGTCCATCGGCGAGGAGATCTACGACGAGTACATGGCCGACCGCATCTGGCCCGGCACCCGCGCCCTCGCCCAGGCCCACCTCGACGCCGGACAGAAGGTCTGGCTCGTCACGGCCGCCCCGGTGGAGACCGCCACGATCATCGCCCGCCGCCTCGGCCTGACCGGCGCCCTGGGCACCGTCGCCGAATCCGTCGACGGCGTCTACACCGGCCGCCTCGTCGGCGAACCGCTGCACGGCCCGGCCAAGGCCGAAGCGGTACGCGCCCTGGCCGCGGCCGAGGGCCTGGACCTGGACCGCTGCGCGGCGTACAGCGACTCCCACAACGACATCCCGATGCTCTCCCTGGTCGGCCACCCCTACGCGATCAACCCGGACACCAAGCTCCGCAAGCACGCGCGCGCCCTGGACTGGCGGCTGCGCGACTACCGCACGGGACGCAAGGCCGCCAAGGTCGGCATCCCCGCCGCCGCGGGCGTGGGCGCCCTGGCCGGCGGCACCGTCGCGGCGGTCGCACTGCACCGCCGCCGCCGCTGATCGCACGCGTGAGCACACCCGCGAGCTCGCCCGCGGTCCCGCCGCCCGGTCCTGCGGCCCCGTGCCACGCCCGGGGCCGCAGGCCGATCGGGACCGGATGAACACGCACCGCGACCACCCCTCCGGCCAGTCGGATTACCGACGCCCGACCACAACCTGTCGCGCCCATAGACAGATCACGAAGTAATCCGATCAATAACCGGTCACGATGTGCTACTTGATACGTCGCTAAACAGTAAGAGAAGCGACGTAATCGATGATTTGAGCAACTCGGTGTAGCGCCGCCTGTACGAAGCGTTATTCTCCTCAGACGCATACCGGAGCCGTTACTCGCTACGACGTGTGACGGTATTCGAACTGCTCGTGATGGAAGCTCTGCCTCTGGGAGTCCCGTGTACCCACACGTCGGGGTTGACGCCTCGGGCCTGGCTACGCTGCGTGCAACGGTCATTGACCGCTTGCGCGGCTTCGTCCCCACCGCGTACGCCGTCCCCGCCTTTGCCACCCCTGCACCTGCCGGCCCCTGCTACGCCCTGGCCGAACGCGGTGCGGCGGTCGGAAGACGCAGCAACCGCGGCGCCACGACCACGTCAACCGTTCGCCGGCCCACCGCCGACAGCGACAGCGCGCGCATGATGGATCTCGTCGAGCGCGCACAGGCCGGTGAGGCGGATGCCTTCGGCCGCCTATACGACCAGTACAGCGACACCGTGTACCGGTACATCTACTACCGCGTGGGCGGCAAGGCGACAGCGGAGGACCTCACCAGTGAGACCTTCCTCCGCGCGTTGCGCCGTATCTCCACGTTCACCTGGCAGGGCCGCGACTTCGGCGCCTGGCTGGTCACCATCGCTCGAAACCTGGTCGCCGACCACTTCAAATCCAGTCGTTTCCGACTGGAAGTGACCACCGGCGAAATGCTCGACGCCAACGAGGTCGAGCGCAGCCCCGAGGACTCCGTCCTGGAGTCCCTCTCCAACGCCGCACTGCTCCAAGCCGTGCGCCGACTCAACCCGCAGCAGCAGGAGTGCGTCACGCTGCGGTTCCTCCAGGGCCTCTCGGTCGCCGAGACCGCCCGCGTGATGGGCAAGAACGAGGGCGCGATCAAAACCCTCCAGTACCGAGCCGTCCGCACACTGGCCCGGCTCCTCCCCGACGACGCCCGCTGACCCCACAGCCGGGCAAAGAAATCACCTTCGGCAACCAATCCGTCACACACTGGTCCGATCATCCTTCGTGCGTAACCCAAGTGCCGAACGGCTCGTTGTGCCGGTCGAAGGCCCCCTGTCGTCACCCCCTGTCCGTTACCACTCACTCGATCGTGTGGAAACGCTCAAGGTGTGCAACCTTCCGGATCCCCAGGGGAGTCGACCGTCCATGACGAGAGGAGGTGCCGCCAGTGATCGCAAACGTTTCGGCACACCGGCGGGCGAACGCCTTCGCCCAGGCCCTGGAGGAGCAGACGCCCCAGGGTGCGGCGGCCGTACAGCCCGAGGAACCGGCCGAACAGGCCGACCACGGAAAGCTGTTGGCCCTGGCGAACGGCCTCGGTGAGCTACCGAAGCCACAGTTGGATCCCGAGGTCAAAGTGGTGCAACGAGCCCAGCTCGTCGCTGCCATGGAGACCATGTTCGCCGAGGGTGGCGCATCCACGGGCCCTCCGGTACCCGAACAACGGAACAGGGGGGCCCACCGGGCCTCCCCACTCCGGAAGTTGCGCCCCCGCTCACGCTGGGCGAAGGGTCTCACCGCCGGTGGGCTCACCGTCGGTGTGGCCGCGGGCGCTTTCGGCGGAGTGGCCGCCGCCAGCTCCGACGCCCTGCCCGGTGACTCCCTCTACGGCCTCAAGCGAGGCATGGAGGACATCAACCGCGGCATGGCCGACGGCGACGCGGACCGCGGCGAGGTCTACCTCGACCAGGCATCGACCCGGCTCAGTGAGGCCCGCCGCCTCATGGAGCGGGGACGCTCGGGCGAGATGGACCACGAATCGCTCGGTGAGATCAGGCGCGCGCTCAACGGTATGTCGCACGACGCCTCCGAGGGCCACCGGCTGCTCCACTCCGCCTACCAGCGGGACGGCACCATCGGCCCGATCCAGACCCTGGACTCCTTCTCCCGCTCGCACCGCGAGAGCTGGAGCAGCCTCCGCGACCGACTGCCCGTGCAGCTGACCGACATCGGCGAAAAGGTCAGCTCGGTCTTCGAAGCCATGGACGAGGAAGTAGCACCGCTCCAGTCCCTCCTCCCCCGTACGCCGGGCAGGAGCGGCGGCACCGCGCGTTCCGACTCCCCCGGACAGTCCCACGACACCACCCGGCCCCAGCGACCGGCACCCTCGCCCCCCGCGGCCTCCGAAGGCCACAGCGGCGACACCACCTCGCCGAAACCCTCGGGCTCCGGCGACGCCTCCGCCGAGGGCCTGCTCGGCGGCGGTACGGGCGGTCTGCTGGACAACCTCCCCACGGACGGCACCCTTCCGTCCCCCGACGACGAGACCGGCAAGCCGCCCGCACCGGACGTGACCCTGCCACCCCTGCTCCCGGGCCTGCTCCCGGGGCTGGGAATCGACGGCGAGAGCCTGAAGCCGTAAGGCCGCACCGGAGGGGGCCGGTCACTCGGATCGAGTGACCGGCCCCCTCCCGGCGCGCCCGCACCCGAATCCCGCATCGTGAACCCGGCCCCGGACCGAACAGGACCTGACCGGAAAGACGTCAGAAGAAGACCGACCGCCGCTGCACCAGCAGCTTGTACAGCGTGTGCTGGATCTGCTCCCGCACCTGGTCCGTCAGGTTGAACATCAGCATCGGGTCCTCCGCCGCCTCCGGCGGATACCCGTCCGTGGGAATCGGCTCCCCGAACTGGATCGTCCACTTCGTCGGCAGCGGCACCGCCCCCAACGGCCCCAGCCACGGGAACGTCGGTGTGATCGGGAAGTACGGGAACCCCAGCAGCCGCGCCAGGGTCTTGGCGTTGCCGATCATCGGGTAGATCTCCTCCGCGCCCACGATCGAGCACGGCACGATCGGCACACCGGCCCGCAGCGCCGTCGACACGAAACCGCCCCGCCCGAAGCGCTGGAGCTTGTACCGCTCGCCGAACGGCTTGCCGATGCCCTTGAAGCCCTCCGGCATCACCCCGACGATCTCGCCGCCCTCCAGCAGCCGCTGCGCGTCCTCCGCGCAGGCCAGCGTGTGACCGGCCTTCCGCGCGAGCTCGTTGACGACCGGCAGATGGAAGACCAGATCGGCGGCCAGCAGCCGCAGATGCCGTCCGGCCGGATGGTTGTCGTGCACCGCGACCTGGAGCATCAGCCCGTCCAGCGGCAGCGTCCCGGAGTGGTTGGACACGATGAGCGCCCCGCCGTCGGACGGGATGTTCTCGATCCCCTTCACCTCGACCCGGAAGTACTTGTCCGCGATCGGCCGGAGCATCGACATCAGGACCTGGTCGGTGAGCTCCTTGTCGTAACCGAACTCGTCGACCTCGTAGTCCCCGGTGACCCGGCGCCGCAGGAACGCCAGGCCGCCCGCGATCCGCCGGTCCCAGCCGCCACGCTCCGGACCCTCCTGAGCCCCCTGTGACTCCTGGGGCGGCGCGGCAGCGGATTCGGGGACCTGCCCGCCCGGCAGCGCGCTCACGGGCGCCGTGGAGCCCTCGCCCTGCCCGGTCGCGCCGCTGCCCGCCCCGGTCCGGCGACGTGCCGAACGCGGCGCGCCACCACCGGACCGCGAACGGTCGTCGTCGAACGGAATGACCTTGGCATCCGCCATCGTCGGTGCGCTCCTCTACCTGGCGCCGTGAGTCGTCTGTACCGCACCGGCCCCGTCACCCGAAGGCCCGGCACCGCTCCCGCCACCCGTCGGCCCGCCACCGGGACCGCCCGGCAACGGCAGCGCCGCCAGCCGGTCCACCGCCCTGCCCACCACTTCGGGCGGCAGCAGTCCCGGTCCCCGGCTCCGCGCGAATTCCGCGAAGGTCTCCGCCGTGCTGAACTTCGGACGGAAACCCAGCGTCTCGCGCATCTGCACGGTGGAGACCACCCTGCCATGGGTGAGCAGCCGGATCTGTTCCGCCGAGAAGTCGGTCATGCCGATCGTACGGAGGGCCGAGCCGACCCAGGTGACGGCGGGCAGCAGCACCGGCACGGTCGGCCGCCCCAGCCGCCGCGCGCACTGCGAGAGCAGCAGCACCCCGTCGCCCGCGATGTTGAACGTCCCGCTGTTCAGCGTCCCGCGCCGGGGCTCGCGCGAGGCGATCCCCAGGACGTCGATGACATCGTCCTCGTGCACGAACTGGAGCCGCGGGTCGTACCCGAGGACCGTCGGCAGGACGGGCAGCGACAGATAGTCGGCGAGCGGCGAATCCGGATGCGGTCCCAGGATGTTCGCGAACCGCAGGACGCACACCGCGACATCGGGCCGGCGGCGCGCGAAGCCCCGTACGTACCCCTCGACCTCCACCGCGTCCTTGGCGAAGCCGCCGCTGGGCAGGGACTTGGGCGGCGTGGTCTCGGTGAACACCGCCGGATCGCGGGGGGCGGAGCCGTACACACTCGTACTGGACTTGATCACGAGCCGTTGGACGGTCGGCGACTTCTGGCAGGCACCGAGCAGCTGCATGGTGCCGATGACGTTGTTCTCCTTGACCGCCGTCCGGCCGCCCGCACCGAGCGCCTTGCCGGAGACGTCCAGATGGACGACCGTGTCGACGGAGTGCTGGGCGAGGACCCTGGCGATCGCGGGCTGCCGGATGTCCGCGCGGACGAATTCGGCGTCGCCCAGCCGATGCTCGGGCGTGACCGCGTCGACGGCGATCACCCGGTCCACACCGGGTTCGCGCTGGACGCGCCGCACGAAGCGGCCCCCCAGCTGCCGGGCCACTCCGGTGACGAGCACGACCTTGCCCAAGATCAGCGCCTTCCGTCGGTCGTGAGAGCGGGTCCCGCGCGGAGCGCGGGAATCCCCTGGCCGTCACCGTAGCCGGTCGATGTTGCCCTGTGACGACCCCATGACGGGCTTGGCGCGGGCTTGCCCGAAAAAAGCACCGCAGCCCTCCCGCCAGGACGGCGGAAGGGCTGCGGATTCACGAACTGCGTTCGCTTACTTCTTGTTGCGACGCTGAACGCGCGTGCGCTTGAGCAGCTTGCGGTGCTTCTTCTTGGCCATCCGCTTGCGCCGCTTCTTAATAACAGAGCCCACGACTACCCTCGCTCACTTCATCTTCACTGGTGCGGGGCGTCTGGGCCCACACGACCTACGTCGGCCTAGCCTACCCGCCACAGAGTGAGGGACGTAATCCGAGGGCGATGTCAGGCCGACTCCACCCCCACAAAGGACTCGCGGAGATACTCGTGAACCGCTTGCTCCGGCACCCGGAAGGACCTTCCCACCCGGATCGCCGGCAGATGACCGCTGTGCACCAAGCGGTACACGGTCATCTTCGACACTCGCATGACCGACGCGACTTCCGCCACGGTCAGAAACTTGACCTCGTTCAGAGGCCTCTCGCTGCCAGCAGCCATGACCCACCTGTACCTTCCGCATGCGACGCGCACCGGCTTCCCCTCCGGTGACTCTTCGTCGTTGTGCGCTCACTGCCCAGATTAGGGGCGGGTGATGCGAGTGGGGAAGAGGAGAGGCGATCGGCCGCCTACTGTGACAGACACGCCCGATTGAGTACATAGCGAGTAAGCGGGCGGTAGTAGTCCGACTGCACGCCGTCATCAAGCGGAACCGCGACGGACACCCTCCCCTCGGCCTCCCCGACGAACAGCGCGGGATCATCCGTATCCGCCAGCCCGATGGCCTCGATGCCCAGCTGACCTGCACCGCAGACCCAGCCGTGGTCCCCGATCACCAGCGCGGGCAGTACTCCGAACTGCTGCGCCGCCGCCGCCAGCGCGACCCGAACCGGCAGCGGGGAGTGGCTGTGCACGCCGGTCCCACCACCAGGGGCCCGCACGCCGGGTTCGCGCATCAGAGCGACACGTCGTACGTAGTCGAGGTGGTACGTGCGTACGCCGAACCGGGTCGTTATGTCGACAGATCGCCCCTGCGCGGGGGTGAGTACGTGGCACCCTGCCGCCGACAAGGCGTCTGCCAGCTCGGCGTAGAACCCGATCAGTCGGTGCGGATGGCCGGTCCCGAACAGCACCGGCGCCCGCCGGGCCGCCACTCCGGCGAGCCGCTCGGCGAACGCGGCCAGACCGGCCAGCGTCCGTTCCGGATCGATCACATCCTGACCGGAAACATGCGCGGGATCGTCCGAGACCCCGCACTTGTCGGCCATCAGCCGCAACAGATCACGCTCGCCCCAGGCCCACTCCGGATCGAGGCCGAGCGTCGCCCGCGGATCCCGCACGGCGAAGAGCCGATAACTCCGCAGGCTGTTCTCCCGCGAGGTGGCCACGGGCCCGGCCAGCCGGGCCGCCAGCAGATGAGCGCGCAGCGCTCCAGTGCTCAACACCCTTGCGATGCTCCCGCACGGCGGCCGGCCGGGGGCCGGAACCCGGACGACGCCCCACCGTTGGCGTAATGGCACGGCCCCACCGCACTCCTCGCCCCGTACGCCAGGACCACCCGAGCCCCCACCACGCCCGGGGCGCCTCAGGTCAGCAGCCCCCGCAGCGGAAACGCCGCCCGCCGGGTCGCCAGTACCGCCTGGTCCAGCCGGTCCGCCGGATCGTACCCGGCCTCCCACGGCTGCCAGGACGGCGTACGCCCGTCCGTCATCCGGGCCGGACCCAGCTGCCGCGTCCGGGCGTAGACCTCATCCCGCCACGACGCCGGAATCACCGACTCCGGGTCCACCGGCGCATGCGCGGCGATCCCCACCAGATGGGTCCAGGACCGCGGCACCACATCGACGACCGCGTACCCGCCGCCGCCCAGCGCCAGCCAGCGCCCGCCGTCCACATACGCGTGCGCGAGATCGTGGCAGGACGCCATCACGGCCCGCTGCGCGTCCAGCGACACCGCGAGATGGGCCAGCGGGTCCTCGAAGTGCGTATCGGCCCCGTGCTGGGTCACCAGCACCTGCGGCCGGAAATCCGCCACCAGCTCGGGCACCACCGCGTGGAACGCCCGCAGCCACCCGGCGTCCCCCGTACCCGCCGGCAGCGCCACATTCACCGCGCTGCCCTCACCCGCCCCGGAGCCGGTCTCCTCGGGCCATCCGGTCTGCGGAAACAGCGTGCGCGGGTGCTCGTGCATCGAGACGGTCAGCACCCGCGGGTCCTCCCAGAAGGCGGCCTGCACACCGTCGCCGTGGTGGACGTCCACATCGATGTACGCGACCCGCTCCACGCCCAGCTCCAGCAGCCGGGCGATGGCGAGCGCCGGGTCGTTGTAGACGCAGAACCCCGCGGCCGCACCCGGCATGGCGTGATGCAGCCCCCCGGTGAAGTTCACCGCGTGCCGGGTCTCCCCCCGCCACACGGCCTCCGCCGCTCCCACCGACAGCCCGGCGATCAGCGCGGACGCCTCGTGCATCCCGGAGAAGGCCGGGTCGTCCACGGTGCCGAGCCCGTACGCCTGATCCGCGGACCGGGGGTCCGCCGACGCGGCCCGTACCGCCGCCACGTAGTCCGCCCGGTGCACCAGCCGCAGCGTGGAGTCCCCGGCGGCCTTCGCCGCCCGTACGTCCACCGCCCCGTCGAGCCCGAACGCCCGCACCAGCCCCATCGTCAGGGCGAGCCGGACCGGGTCCATCGGATGGCTGTCCCCGAAGTCGTATCCCGTTACTGCGTCATCCCACATCAGCTGTGCGCGGCCGCTCATGCCCGCCACCGTATCGGGCGGGTTCCGCCCCGAACGACCGGGCGTGCACGAGGGTCGCGAGCACCAGGACCATCGGTACGAGCATCGCGCCCCGGTAGCTCCACGCGTCCCCGAGCGCCCCCACGAGCGGTGAACCGACGAGGAACCCCACGTAGTTGAAGATGTTCAGCCGGGCGATGGCCACATCGCTGGCCCCGGGGAACATCCGCCCGGCCGCGGCGAAGGTCTGCGGCACGATCACACAGAGCCCGAGCCCCAGCATCGTGAACCCGAGCATCCCCGCCCACGCCCCCGGCGCCACGGCCACCACCCCGAACCCGGCCGCCGCCAGCACGCTCCCGCCCCGCACCACGGCCACCGCCCCGAGCCGCCGCACCCCGATGTCCCCGACGGCCCGCCCCAGCAGCGTCGTCACCATGTAGACGTTGTACGGAACCGTCGACATCTGCTCCGAACTGCCCAGCACGTCCTGGAGGTACTTGGCACTCCAGTTGGAGACGGTCGAGTCCCCGATGTACGCGAAGCTCATCACGAGACACAGCGGCAGCAGCAGCCTGAACGGGACGGACACCCCAGCGGCCCCGTCCACCGCGGCATCCCGCTCCCGCGGCCCCTTCCCCTCCGTGTACCAGCGGCTGCCGAGGAACGCGGCGGGCAGCAGCACCACCACGGCGGGCAGGTAGGACACGAGCAACGACAGATCCCAGTGCGCCCCGGCCCAGGCCATCGACGCCCCGGCGATCCCACCGAGGCTGTACACGGCGTGGAACCCGAGCATGATGCTGCGCCCGTACGCCCGCTGAAGGCTGACGCCCATCATGTTCATCGAGGCGTCCAGCGCTCCCACCGCCAGCCCGAAGACCCCCAGCGCGAGGGCGACGTGCCACACCTCCCCGCCACCGCCCACCCCGAGCAGGGCCAGCAGCACGACGGGCTGCGCCCACCTCAGTACGGTCCCGGGCCGCACCCGCGCGACCACCTTCTCGGTGACCACGCTGCCGACCCCCGCCAGGATCGGCACGGCGGCCAGGAAGACGGGCAGCAGCCCGTCGGATATTCCGTACTGGTCCTGGATGGCGGGGATACGCGTCACGAGCAGAGCAAAGGTCACCCCTTGCACAAGGAAGCTCAACGCCAAGGAGGCCCGACCGTGCCGCAACCGCGCATCTGTCATGGCGGGAGCGTAGGGCCAGGATCTACCCGTGGGTAGATGGATCAGGCAAGCAATTCCGGCAGCTGAGCCATCTCGGAGAAGTAACCGGTCACGCCGGTCAGCCGGTCCGCCGGCATCATCGACGTAAACCCGTACACATCCATCCCGGCGGCCCGAGCGGCCTCGACACCGAGCGGGCTGTCCTCGATCACGACACACCGCTCCGGGGCGACCCCCATCCGTTCCGCCGCGTACAGGAACAGATCCGGCGCCGGCTTCCCCCGCCCGACATCCTCCGAGCTGAAGATCCACTCCTCCTCGAACCACTGGTCGAGCCCGGCCGCCCGGTGGCCGACCCTGATCCGTTCGTGGCTGCTGGACGAGGCGACGCAGTAGTCCACCCCGTCGGCGACCAGCGTCCCCAGCAGTTCCTGCACCCCGTCCACCGCCACCAGCTCCCGCCGGAACGCGGCGAAGACCCGCGCGTGCAGTGTCTCGTCGAAGTCTGCGGGCAGCTTCTCCCCGGTCCTCTCGGCGACGAGGTCGTGCACCCGGTGCACGGCGGCCCCCATGTAGTCGCGGAGCGACTCCTCGTAGGAGGTGGGGTGACCGAGTTCGGTGAGGTAGCCGGCGAGGATGGTGTTGGAGATCGGCTCACTGTCGACGAGCACACCATCGTTGTCGAAGATGACCAGTTCGTAGCGCATGGTTCGACCCTAGACGTTCAGAACGCAGAAAAGCCCCGTGCCACAAGGCACGGGGCTTTCCCGGAAAAATTGTTCGGCGGCGTCCTACTCTCCCACAGGGTCCCCCCTGCAGTACCATCGGCGCTGAAAGGCTTAGCTTCCGGGTTCGGAATGTAACCGGGCGTTTCCCTAACGCAATGACCACCGAAACACTATGAAATTAACCAACACCGGAACACAACACGGCCGTTCGTTATTTCAGAACTAACACAGTGGACGCGAGCAACTGAGGACAAGCCCTCGGCCTATTAGTACCAGTCAGCTCCACCCGTTACCGGGCTTCCACATCTGGCCTATCAACCCAGTCGTCTACTGGGAGCCTTAACCCTTCAAGAGGGTGGGAATACTCATCTCGAAGCAGGCTTCCCGCTTAGATGCTTTCAGCGGTTATCCTTTCCGAACGTAGCCAACCAGCCATGCCCTTGGCAGGACAACTGGCACACCAGAGGTTCGTCCGTCCCGGTCCTCTCGTACTAGGGACAGCCCTTCTCAATATTCCTACGCGCACAGCGGATAGGGACCGAACTGTCTCACGACGTTCTAAACCCAGCTCGCGTACCGCTTTAATGGGCGAACAGCCCAACCCTTGGGACCGACTCCAGCCCCAGGATGCGACGAGCCGACATCGAGGTGCCAAACCATCCCGTCGATATGGACTCTTGGGGAAGATCAGCCTGTTATCCCCGGGGTACCTTTTATCCGTTGAGCGACAGCGCTTCCACAAGCCACTGCCGGATCACTAGTCCCGACTTTCGTCCCTGCTCGACCCGTCGGTCTCACAGTCAAGCTCCCTTGTGCACTTACACTCAACACCTGATTGCCAACCAGGCTGAGGGAACCTTTGGGCGCCTCCGTTACTCTTTAGGAGGCAACCGCCCCAGTTAAACTACCCATCAGACACTGTCCCTGATCCGGATCACGGACCCAGGTTAGACATCCAGCACGACCAGAGTGGTATTTCAACGACGACTCCACAACCACTGGCGTGGCCGCTTCAAAGTCTCCCACCTATCCTACACAAGCCGAACCGAACACCAATATCAAACTATAGTAAAGGTCCCGGGGTCTTTCCGTCCTGCTGCGCGAAACGAGCATCTTTACTCGTAGTGCAATTTCACCGGGCCTATGGTTGAGACAGTCGAGAAGTCGTTACGCCATTCGTGCAGGTCGGAACTTACCCGACAAGGAATTTCGCTACCTTAGGATGGTTATAGTTACCACCGCCGTTTACTGGCGCTTAAGTTCTCAGCTTCGCACACCCGAAAGTGCACTAACCGGTCCCCTTAACGTTCCAGCACCGGGCAGGCGTCAGTCCGTATACATCGCCTTACGGCTTCGCACGGACCTGTGTTTTTAGTAAACAGTCGCTTCTCGCTGGTCTCTGCGGCCACCCCCAGCTCACCGAGTAAATCGGATCACCAGTGATGGCCCCCCTTCTCCCGAAGTTACGGGGGCATTTTGCCGAGTTCCTTAACCATAGTTCACCCGAACGCCTCGGTATTCTCTACCTGACCACCTGAGTCGGTTTAGGGTACGGGCCGCCATGAAACTCGCTAGAGGCTTTTCTCGACAGCATAGGATCATCCACTTCACCACAATCGGCTCGGCATCAGGTCTCACCCTTATATGTGTGACGGATTTACCTACCACACGGGCTACACCCTTACCCCGGGACTACCACCGCCCGGGCTGGACTACCTTCCTGCGTCACCCCATCGCTTACCTACTACAAGTCTGGTTCATCGGCTCCACCACTACCCTCAACTCCGAAGAGATCGGGCCGGCTTCACGGACTTAGCATCGCCTGATTCAGTACTGGGCGTTTCAAAGCGGGTACCGGAATATCAACCGGTTGTCCATCGACTACGCCTGTCGGCCTCGCCTTAGGTCCCGACTTACCCTGGGCAGATCAGCTTGACCCAGGAACCCTTAGTCAATCGGCGCACACGTTTCTCACGTGTGTATCGCTACTCATGCCTGCATTCTCACTCGTGAACCGTCCACAACTCGCTTCCGCGGCTGCTTCACCCGGCACACGACGCTCCCCTACCCATCCCAGCCCCCGTTGGGGGTATGTGCTGGAATGACACGACTTCGGCGGTACGCTTGAGCCCCGCTACATTGTCGGCGCGGAATCACTTGACCAGTGAGCTATTACGCACTCTTTCAAGGGTGGCTGCTTCTAAGCCAACCTCCTGGTTGTCTCTGCGACTCCACATCCTTTCCCACTTAGCGTACGCTTAGGGGCCTTAGTCGATGCTCTGGGCTGTTTCCCTCTCGACCATGGAGCTTATCCCCCACAGTCTCACTGCCGCGCTCTCACTTACCGGCATTCGGAGTTTGGCTAAGGTCAGTAACCCGGTAGGGCCCATCGCCTATCCAGTGCTCTACCTCCGGCAAGAAACACACGACGCTGCACCTAAATGCATTTCGGGGAGAACCAGCTATCACGGAGTTTGATTGGCCTTTCACCCCTAACCACAGGTCATCCCCCAGGTTTTCAACCCTGGTGGGTTCGGTCCTCCACGAAGTCTTACCTCCGCTTCAACCTGCCCATGGCTAGATCACTCCGCTTCGGGTCTTGAGCGCGCTACTAAATCGCCCTGTTCGGACTCGCTTTCGCTACGGCTTCCCCACACGGGTTAACCTCGCAACACACCGCAAACTCGCAGGCTCATTCTTCAAAAGGCACGCAGTCACGACTGACAGCACAAGTGCTGCCAGCGACGCTCCCACGGCTTGTAGGCACACGGTTTCAGGTACTATTTCACTCCGCTCCCGCGGTACTTTTCACCATTCCCTCACGGTACTATCCGCTATCGGTCACCAGGGAATATTTAGGCTTAGCGGGTGGTCCCGCCAGATTCACACGGGATTTCTCGGGCCCCGTGCTACTTGGGTGTCTCTCAAACGAGCCGTTAATGTTTCAGCTACGGGGGTCTTACCCTCTACGCCGGACCTTTCGCATGTCCTTCGCCTACATCAACGGTTTCTGACTCGTCTCACAGCCGGCAGACTATGAAAGAGAGATCCCACAACCCCGCATGCGCAACCCCTGCCGGGTATCACACGCATACGGTTTGGCCTCATCCAGTTTCGCTCGCCACTACTCCCGGAATCACGGTTGTTTTCTCTTCCTGAGGGTACTGAGATGTTTCACTTCCCCTCGTTCCCTCCACACTGCCTATGTGTTCAGCAGCGGGTGACAGCCCATGACGGCTGCCGGGTTTCCCCATTCGGAAACCCCCGGATCAAAGCTTGGTTGACAGCTCCCCGGGGACTATCGTGGCCTCCCACGTCCTTCATCGGTTCCTGGTGCCAAGGCATCCACCGTGCGCCCTTAAAAACTTGGCCACAGATGCTCGCGTCCACTGTGCAGTTCTCAAACAACGACCAGCCACCCATCACCCCGTCGCATTCGACGAGTTCACTGGGGCCGGCAACCGAAGGACAGACTCAAACGAGTCCGTACCCTCAGATACCCAACAGCGTGCCCGACCCGACCGATCCCTCCCCACGTTCCACGCCGAAGCAGTACTAGTGAAAAACAACCTGTCGTGCCGAGTAGTCAACGTTCCACCCATGAGCAACCAGCACCGAACATTCGCCGGTGTACTGGCCTCTGACCAAACCGAAGCCTGGTAAGAAGTGCTCCTTAGAAAGGAGGTGATCCAGCCGCACCTTCCGGTACGGCTACCTTGTTACGACTTCGTCCCAATCGCCAGTCCCACCTTCGACAGCTCCCTCCCACAAGGGGTTGGGCCACCGGCTTCGGGTGTTACCGACTTTCGTGACGTGACGGGCGGTGTGTACAAGGCCCGGGAACGTATTCACCGCAGCAATGCTGATCTGCGATTACTAGCAACTCCGACTTCATGGGGTCGAGTTGCAGACCCCAATCCGAACTGAGACCGGCTTTTTGAGATTCGCTCCGCCTCGCGGCATCGCAGCTCATTGTACCGGCCATTGTAGCACGTGTGCAGCCCAAGACATAAGGGGCATGATGACTTGACGTCGTCCCCACCTTCCTCCGAGTTGACCCCGGCAGTCTCCTGTGAGTCCCCATCACCCCGAAGGGCATGCTGGCAACACAGAACAAGGGTTGCGCTCGTTGCGGGACTTAACCCAACATCTCACGACACGAGCTGACGACAGCCATGCACCACCTGTATACCGACCACAAGGGGGGCACCATCTCTGATGCTTTCCGGTATATGTCAAGCCTTGGTAAGGTTCTTCGCGTTGCGTCGAATTAAGCCACATGCTCCGCTGCTTGTGCGGGCCCCCGTCAATTCCTTTGAGTTTTAGCCTTGCGGCCGTACTCCCCAGGCGGGGAACTTAATGCGTTAGCTGCGGCACCGACGACGTGGAATGTCGCCAACACCTAGTTCCCAACGTTTACGGCGTGGACTACCAGGGTATCTAATCCTGTTCGCTCCCCACGCTTTCGCTCCTCAGCGTCAGTAATGGCCCAGAGATCCGCCTTCGCCACCGGTGTTCCTCCTGATATCTGCGCATTTCACCGCTACACCAGGAATTCCGATCTCCCCTACCACACTCTAGCTAGCCCGTATCGAATGCAGACCCGGGGTTAAGCCCCGGGCTTTCACATCCGACGTGACAAGCCGCCTACGAGCTCTTTACGCCCAATAATTCCGGACAACGCTTGCGCCCTACGTATTACCGCGGCTGCTGGCACGTAGTTAGCCGGCGCTTCTTCTGCAGGTACCGTCACTCTCGCTTCTTCCCTGCTGAAAGAGGTTTACAACCCGAAGGCCGTCATCCCTCACGCGGCGTCGCTGCATCAGGCTTTCGCCCATTGTGCAATATTCCCCACTGCTGCCTCCCGTAGGAGTCTGGGCCGTGTCTCAGTCCCAGTGTGGCCGGTCGCCCTCTCAGGCCGGCTACCCGTCGTCGCCTTGGTAGGCCATTACCCCACCAACAAGCTGATAGGCCGCGGGCTCATCCTTCACCGCCGGAGCTTTTAACCCCCGCCCATGCAGGCAGGAGTGTTATCCGGTATTAGACCCCGTTTCCAGGGCTTGTCCCAGAGTGAAGGGCAGATTGCCCACGTGTTACTCACCCGTTCGCCACTAATCCACCCCGAAAGGCTTCATCGTTCGACTTGCATGTGTTAAGCACGCCGCCAGCGTTCGTCCTGAGCCAGGATCAAACTCTCCGTGAATGTTTTCCCGTAATCGGGACACACATCACGAGAGCGGAACGACCGGTCGGAATAAGACCAGTCGTTCACAGCGTCCTCGCTGTGTAATTGCCCACCGGAACCGTAAGGCCCGGCAGGACTTTCAAAGGAACCACCAACCTGCTGAAGCAGGCCGGGGTATCAACATATCTGGCGTTGACTTTTGGCACGCTGTTGAGTTCTCAAGGAACGGACGCTTCCTTCGGTCCCGTTTCACCGGGGCCCTCCGGGCGCTTCCCTTCGTGTTCTTGCGTTTCCGACTCTATCAGACTCTTTCGTGTCCGATTCCCGGTCGAAGCGGGCCGAGCATTTTTCGCTTTCCAGTTCTTCGCTTTCGCGTTTCCCTTTCCGGCGAGTCCGACTCTATCAGATCCTTTCGGGCCTGATTCCCAGTCAGCGGGGCTTGTCTTCCCGGCTGTTGGGCCGTTCCGACGAGTGAGACTTTAGCGGATTCCTTGGCTCCGACGCTAATCGGGGCTGCGTTCCTTCGAACGCGGATTCCTCATTTCGCGAATGCGCACGAAAAGCAGCGCGACACGTGGTCGCTCGTTTGTCGTGGTTACTGCGGAATGGCTGTCCGGGGACCGACCGGGGTCGGCGCTCACGTCGGACAACTCGGAGCACACTACGGATCTGCTCGGGGCGTGTCAACCCCGGTCCTGGTGGGTGCTTCGTGGAAGGCCTGGCGGTAGGCGTGGGGGCTGGTGGAGAGGTGCGCCGCGAAGTGCTGGCGCATGGTGATCTCGCTGCCGAAGCCCGTGCGGCGGGCCACCTCGGGGAGGGGGTGGTCGGTGCGCTCCAGGAGCTTCTGGGCTGCGGCGATGCGCTGGGTGATCAGCCAGCGCAGTGGGGTCGTGCCCGTGGTCGCCTGGAAACGGCGGGCGAAGGAGCGCGGGGACATGCCCGCACGGGCGGCGAGGGTGGCGACCGTGTGGGGTTGGGCCAGATGGGTCAGGGCGTGGGCGCGTACCGACGCGAGGGCGTCGGCGTCGCGGTCGGCGTGCGGGGTGGGCTGCTCGATGAACTGGGCCTGGGTCCCCGTACGGAACGGAGCGGTGACCATCGAACGGGCGATCGCCGCCGCGGCTTCGGCCCCCTGCGTCGTACGGACGAGGTGGAGGCACAGATCGATTCCGGCCGCGGTGCCCGCCGACGTCCAGATGTTGTCGTCATGGAGGAAGAGCGCGTCCGGGACGACGGTGACCCGGGGGTGGTGGGTGCGCAGGAGCTCGGTGAGGTTCCAGTGGGTGACGGCCCGGCGGCCGTCGAGGAGGCCGGCCTGGGCGAGGGTGAACGCCCCTCCGCAGAGCGCGGCGATCGGGGTGCCCCGGCCGTGGGCCAGGCGCAGTGCGTCCAGGACCGGGGCGGGGGCCGGGGTGAGGTGGTCGTCGAGGCCGGGGACCACGATCAGGTCGGCCCGGGACAGCCAGGCCAGGGTGCGGTCGGGAGTGAGGCCGAGGCCGCCGCGCAGAGGGATCGGGGCCGGGTCGGCTGCGGTACGGCGCAGGTCGAAGGCGGGGACCCCGCGGTCGGTGCGGTCCACGCCCCACACCTCCGTGATGACGGAGACGTCGAACGCCCGGATACCGGGGAAGGCCACGAGTGCGATGCGCATCGTGGCAGTAAACCATCGGTCGATGACTTCTGCCGGTCTGGGCGAAGGACGCGGGGAGGCGCAGGATCGAAGCATGGAGATCACGGAGAACGCGGCGCTGGTGGTGGTGGACGTCCAGAAGGGGTTCGAGGAGGAGACCTACTGGGGACCCCGGAACAACCCGGACGCGGATCGGAACATCGCCGGGCTGATCGACGCGTGGCAGACGAGCGGGCGGCCCGTCGTGTTCGTACGGCATGACTCGGACAAGCCCGATTCGCCGCTGCGGGCGGGGTACCCGGGCAACGACTTCAAGCCGTACGTGGAGGAGCGGCGGGGGAAGGGGAGCGGCGGTGAGCTGTTCCTGACGAAGTCGGTGAACTCCGCCTTCTACGGGACGCCCGATCTGGATGCCTGGCTGCGGGAGGCCGGGGTGCGGCAGATCGTGGTGGCCGGGATCCAGACCAATATGTGCGCGGAGACGACGGCGCGGATGGGCGGGAACCTGGGGTACGAGGTGTTCTTCGCGCTGGACGCGACGTACACGTTCGACGGTGTCGGGCCCTGGGGGTGGACGCTCGGCGCCCAGGAGCTGGCGCGGGCCACCGCCGTGACGTTGCACGGCGGCGGTTTCGCGCAGGTCGTGAGGAGCGGGGAGCTGGTGGCCGCGGTGGCGGTCTGACGGTCAGCCGTTGCCGGAGGCCAGCTCGCGGCTGCGGTCCCGGGCGGCTTCCAGGGCCGCGATGAGGGCGGCGCGTACGCCGTGGTTCTCCAGTTCGCGGATGGCGCTGATGGTGGTGCCGGCCGGGCTGGTGACGGCCTCGCGGAGCTTGACCGGGTGTTCGCCGCTGTCCCGGAGCATGACGGCGGCGCCGATGGCCGCCTGCACGATGAGGTCGTGGGCCTGGGCGCGGGGCAGACCGAGCAGGATGCCCGCGTCGGTCATCGCCTCGACCAGGAAGTAGAAGTACGCGGGGCCGGAGCCGGAGAGGGCGGTGGCCGCGTCCTGCTGGGACTCCGGGACCCGGAGGGTCTTGCCGACACCGCCGAAGATCTCCTCGGCGGTGGCGAGGTGCTCGGTGGTGGCGTGGCTGCCGGCCGAGATGACGGACATGCCCTCGTCGACGAGGACGGGGGTGTTCGGCATGACGCGGACCACGGGGGTGTCCGCGGTCAGCCGGTCCTCGATGAACGCGGTGGTGATGCCCGCGGCGGCGCTGATGACCAGGCGGTCGGCGGTGGCATGGGGGGCGAGTTCGTCGAGCAGCCTGCCCATGTCCTGGGGCTTGACCGCCAGGATGAGGATGTCGGCGCTCTTGGCCGCCTCGGCGTTGGTGACGGACTCGACGCCGTAGCGGGTACGGAGCTCTTCCGCGCGCTCGGCGCGGCGGCTGGTCACCAGCAGGTCGGCGGGGCGCCAGCCCGCCCGGATCATGCCGCTGAGCAGGGCTTCGCCGATCTTGCCGGTGCCGAGGACTGCGACTGTCTGGGTCATGCGTTCACCCTCCGGGCGGTGCTCTGTGCTGTTGGGTCGTCCTCGTCATCCTCGCACCGGGGCCTACCGGTTCCTGGGGCGCTTGCCCTTGGCCGTACGGCGGGCCGCCGGGTTGCCGGTGCGGGCGGAGCGGCGCTTCGTGTACTGGGCGAGGGCCGTCTCGTACTCCGTACGCCGCAGCTTCTCGCCGGGTGCCTCCAGGAGCGAGCGGCAGAAGTATGCGAGCAGGGAGCCGATGAAACCGATCGACTTGAGGCCGCGCAGATTGTCCTCACGGTCCGGGTCCGCCGGGCGGGCGCCGAAGCCTTCCCACGTCTTGCGGAAGGCGATGGCGCTGCAGATGCCGAACATCAGGATGACCAGCATCCCGATCAGGCTGCCGACCTCCGCGATCTCCAGGCCCTGATAGGCGAACCGGAGCACGAAGCACGCGGCGGCCGCCGCGGCGAGCGAGCCGATCGCGGCTCCGGCGCGCCGCAGCCCGTAGCCCCCGTCGCGGTCGACCCAGGTCGTACCGAAGAAGCGGAGGGGCTCGGGCTGCGGGCCGGGGGCGGTGGTGGTGCCGCCGGACGCGACCGCGTCGGTGGGCGGGGTACCTGGTGCTTCGCTGTTCTCGCTCACGGAGTCGATTATCCCCGGACGGGTGGTGGTCGCGTCGGACCGGCCCGCACGTGCGGGCCGGTGTCAGTCGCAGCGCGGGGCGACGTACCCGTCACTGCCGGTGTGGACGTACGCGTCCGAGATGAACTGGCCGTTGGCGATGTTGTCCCACAGGTTCGTGGTGCCGTACGGGCCGGTGACCCGCTCCCCCGGCTTCTGGCAGTAGACCGGGACCTTCATCCCGTACGGAAGGGTCCGCACGATCCGGTAGTTGGTGCCGGGGCCGACCCGGACGTTGACGCGGTAGCCCGGTGCGATCGGGTACTTCTGAAGGTCGTCGGAGGCGGCTTCGACGGTGGCTGCCACCCCCGTGACCGTTGCCGTGTCCGCTGCCGTGTCCACCGTGGTGACGCTGTCTTCAACACCCATGGGTGCCTCCCCCGTTGAGTAACCATGACTACGACGCGCAGGCTAACAAGCCCCACGCCGCTCGCACGCACCATCGACTAGGCTCCGTGCGTCGCGCTTGCGCACGAACACACGGGGGTGGGCGATGCCGCCGCTGCGAGGGACCGGAGCCAATCCGGAAGCGGAGCATCCGGAGTACGCCGGTACGTATCGGCTTGAGGCATGCCTCGGATCGGGCGGCATGGGTGTCGTGCACCTGGCCCGCTCCGCATCGGGGCTCCAGCTCGCGGTGAAGGTGGTGCACGGGCCGTACGCGGCGGACCCCGAGTTCCGGGCGCGTTTCCGGCAGGAAGTGGCGGCGGCACGACGCGTGAGCGGGGCGTTCACCGCACCGGTCGTGGACGCCGATCCGGCCGCCCCGCGCCCCTGGATGGCCACGCTCTACGTGCCCGGCCCCACCCTCGCCGAGCAGGTGAAGCGGAACGGCCCCCTGGCCCCCGCCGAGCTGCGCAGGCTCACCGCGGGGCTGGCCGAGGCGCTGCGCGACATCCACCGGGCCGGGGTCATCCACCGCGATCTCAAGCCGAGCAACGTGCTGCTCTCCGATTCCGGGCCCAAGGTCATCGACTTCGGGATCTCCCGGCCGTACGACAGCGATCTGCGCACCGAGACGGGCAAGCTGATCGGCTCGCCCCCTTATATGGCGCCCGAGCAGTTCCAGCGGCCCCGCGAGGTCGGTCCCGCCGCCGATGTCTTCGCCCTGGGGGCCGTGCTCGTCCACGCGGCGACCGGCAGCGGGCCCTTCGACTCGGACAGCCCGTACATCGTGGCGTACCAGGTGGTGCACGACGAGGCGGATCTCGCCGGGGTGCCCGGGGATCTCGCGCCGCTGGTCGGCCGGTGTCTGGCGAAGGACCCGGCACAGCGGCCCACGCCGGACGAGATCATGGCGGCGCTGCGTCCACCGTCGTACGAGGCCGCCGCGTTCATACCGGCACAGCGGCGGCCGGCGGCCGTGGAGGCGGCCGACGGGCCCACCACCCATGTGCGGGCCGCGCCCCCGGTCGTACGGCGCCGGCCGCGCGGCCGGCTCGTGGCGGCGGGCGTCGCGCTGCTC
The DNA here is from genome assembly GCF_035917275.1 of Streptomyces sp. NBC_01237. Lineage (NCBI taxonomy): Bacteria > Bacillati > Actinomycetota > Actinomycetes > Kitasatosporales > Streptomycetaceae > Streptomyces > Streptomyces sp. NBC_01237. Next base: position 3,870,795 of record NZ_CP108508.1, read on the forward strand.
GTGCTGGTGACCGGCGCGGGCGCGGCGGCGCTGGGGGTGTGGGGCGATCAGGACGATCCGCATCCGCACACCCCGGCGGGCGGCAGGAAGGCGGCGGCGGCCTTCGCGCCGTGGCGGACCCCGCTGCGGACCACCGGCAGTGACACCCCCGTCTGCTCCTCGGGCGGGAGCTCCGCCGCCGGGGCCGCGGCCGGGGTCTACTGCGCGGTGGCCGGGGCGGGCATCGCGCGCCTGGACCCCGCGGACGGCCGCGTGCTCTGGTCGGACCGGAAGGGCGCGCGCGAGGGTGCGTCGCCGCCGGTGGTCGCGGGCGGCCTCGTCCACAGCGCGGACCCGGGCGGGACGCTGCGCGCGTACGACCCGGCCGGGGGCACGCGGATACGGGAGACCGATGTGTCCGCGTACCCCGACGCCCCGTTCCCGGCGGGCGGCACGCTGCTGCTGGTCACGGACGACGGCAGGGTGAAGGCGCTGGACGGCGCGACCGGGAAGGCCCGCTGGGGGCACACGGTCCCCGGGCACCTGCGCCCCGACTTCGCCGTCCACGACGGCGCGTCCGGGCTGGCCTACGCCTTCGAGCACTCGGCCTCCGGCTCGACCACGCTCGTCACCGCGGTCGACGCGGACAACGGCCGGACCGCGTGGCAACGGCGGCTGGACGGGATACTCACTCCCGCCGGGACCGCCGACGGTGCGCTCGTCCTGACGGCGATGAACGAGGACTCGGAGACCGTCGCGCTCATCCGCTACGACCCCGGGCCGCGCACCCTGACCCGGATCGGACTGCCCTTCCGGATGAACGATCCGCAGGTGGTGCTGGGCGGCGACACCGCGTATCTGCTGGCACGGGGCGGAACGCTGCTCGCCCTCGACACCCGCTCGCACGGGAAGGCCGAACTGTGGCGCCTGGAGACGGGTGTCGGGCGCACCTCGGCCCCCGTCCTCGGGCCGGGCGAGCAGCTGTACTTCTCCGCGGCGGACGGGCGGCTGCTGGCCGTCGACACCGGGCGGGGCGCGCTGGTCGGTCAGACCCGCGCCCGGCTGCGGGAGGGCAGGCTCACCTATGCGTCGGTGCTGCCCGCGCCCGTCGCGGTGGGGCGGATCGTGGTGGGTACGGCCCCGGACGGCTCGGTCTTCGCCGTCGACGGACGGGACCCGGGGAGCTGGTGAAGCGGGGGCCGGTGAAGCGGCCCCACGGCGAACGGCCACCGGAGCCGTAGGCGCCACGCCTCTGGAAGCGTCCTGCGGTCGTCGGCCCCCGGCCCTGGGACCGCGCCTCGCCCGCCGGCCGTCGGCCCCCGGCCGGGCGGTCACGGAAACCGGGCCCGTCCGCACCCGTGGGTGGCGGCGGGCCCGGTGACGTACCGCTCGGGTCAGCCCAGCTTGGAGACGTCGCGCACGGCGCCCCGGTCCGCGCTCGTCGCCATCGCCGCGTACGCCCGCAGTGCCGCCGAGACCTTGCGCTCGCGGTTCTTCGGGGCGTAGACGCCGTTCAGCGCCTCGCGGCGGGCGGCCAGTTCGGCGTCGGGGACGAGGAGCTCGATGGACCGGTTCGGGATGTCGATGCGGATGCGGTCGCCGTCCTCGACGAGCGCGATCGTGCCGCCCGATGCCGCCTCCGGCGACGCGTGGCCGATCGACAGGCCCGACGTACCGCCGGAGAAGCGGCCGTCGGTGACCAGCGCGCAGCTCTTGCCGAGGCCGCGGCCCTTGAGGAAGGACGTCGGGTAGAGCATCTCCTGCATACCCGGACCGCCGCGCGGGCCCTCGTAACGGATGACGACGACGTCGCCCTCCTTGATCTCCTTGCGGAGGATCTTGTCGACGGCCGCCTCCTGCGACTCGCAGACGACCGCCGGGCCCTCGAAGGTCCAGATCGACTCGTCGACACCGGCCGTCTTCACGACACAGCCGTCCACCGCGAGGTTGCCCTTGAGGACCGCGAGACCGCCGTCCTTGGAGTACGCGTGCTCCAGGTCGCGGATGCAGCCGCCCGCGGCGTCCAGGTCGAGGGTGTCCCAGCGCTCGGACTGGGAGAAGGCGGTCGCGGAGCGGACGCAGCCGGGGGCGGCGTGCCACAGCTCGACGGCCTCGGGCGACGGGGAGCCGCCGCGCACGTCCCAGTTCTTCAGCCACTCGGCGAGGGAGTCGGAGTGCACCGAGTGCACCTCCTCGTTGAGCAGCCCCGCGCGGTGGAGCTCGCCGAGGAGGGCGGGGATGCCGCCCGCCCGGTGGACGTCCTCCATGTAGTACGTACCGCCGGGGGCCACGTTCGGGGCGACCTTCGACAGGCACGGGACGCGGCGCGAGACCTCGTTGATGTCGTCGAGGTCGTAGGCCAGCTCCGCCTCCTCGGCGGCGGCGAGCAGGTGCAGGATCGTGTTGGTCGAACCGCCCATCGCGATGTCCAGCGCCATCGCGTTGTCGAACGCGGCGCGGCTGCCGATCGCGCGGGGCAGGACCGTCTCGTCGTCCTGCTCGTAATAGCGCTTGGTGATCTCCACGACCGTGCGGCCGGCGTCCTCGTACAGCGCCTTGCGGGCGGTGTGCGTGGCGAGGACGGAACCGTTGCCCGGGAGGGAGAGGCCGAGGACCTCGGTCAGACAGTTCATCGAGTTGGCGGTGAACATGCCGGAACAGCTGCCGCAGGTGGGGCAGGCGTTCTCCTCGATACGGAGGATGTCCTCGTCGGAGATGCTCTCGTCCACGGCGTCGCTGATCGCGTTGACCAGGTCGAGCTTGCGGACGGTGCCGTCGACCAGGGTGGCCTTGCCGGCCTCCATCGGGCCGCCGGAGACGAAGACCGTCGGGATGTTGAGGCGCATGGCGGCCATCAGCATGCCGGGGGTGATCTTGTCGCAGTTGGAGATGCAGATCAGCGCGTCGGCGCAGTGCGCCTCGACCATGTACTCGACGGAGTCGGCGATCAGGTCGCGCGACGGGAGGCTGTAGAGCATCCCGCCGTGGCCCATCGCGATGCCGTCGTCCACGGCGATGGTGTTGAACTCGCGGGGCACGGCGCCCGCGGCCTTGATCGCCTCGGAGACGATCCGGCCGACCGGGGCGAGGTGGGTGTGGCCCGGGACGAACTCGGTGAACGAGTTGGCCACCGCGATGATCGGCTTGCCGATGTCCTCGCTCGCTACGCCCGACGCCCGCATAAGGGCGCGGGCGCCCGCCATGTTGCGGCCGTGGGTGACAGTGCGGGACCTCAGCTGCGGCATCGCGCTCGCTCCTTCGACAGAAAAGACTGTCTTCGAGCGTACGCCTCGAATCCAAGATCTGGACACGGCGTCCGGATTTCGGGACGCGGTGCTCAGGGAACGGGCGGTGCACGGGCTCCGGGTCCGGGTCCGTGTACGGCTCCGGCCCAGGTCAGGAGGGTCCGGCCCGGTCCGGCCCGGGAGTCAGGCTTCCGTGAAGTATCTCTGCAGGGTCGGGCCCACCATCGCGATGATCTCCTCCGGGTCCGCCGAGGCCAGCGGCTCCGCCTTGATCACGTACCGCAGGATCGCGATGCCGACCATGTGCGAGGCCGCCAGTTCCGCCCGGAAGGTCGGGTCCGGTACGTCCAGTTCCGCCGCGATCCGCTCCAGCAGCCGCCGCAGGACGAAGCCGCGCAGGACCGACGCCGCCGCTTCATGGGTGAGCGCCGAGCGCAGGATCGCCAGCAGCGGGGCCCGGGTGGCCGGGTTCTCCCACACGGAGAGGAAGTAGCGGATCAGCCGTTCGCCCAGGCCGTCCGTCGAGCCGCCGATGAGCCCGGGGATGACCAGGGCGGGTTCGAAGGAGACCTCTATGGCGGCGGCGAAGACCTCGTCCTTCGTACCGAAGTAGTGGTGGACCAGGGCGGCGTCCACGCCCGCCGCCCCGGCGATGCACCGGATCGACGTCCTGTCGTAGCCGCGCTCCGCGAATTCGGTACGGGCCGCTTCGAGGATGCGGGTACGGGCGTCGGGGCCGGTTTCCCCGGCGGTACGGGAGGGGCGGCCGCGGCGCCGGGGGGCGGGGACCGCTCCGGGCGTCACGCGCTCCTCGGCTTCCTCTCGCCTCTCGTGCGTCACGTGCTTCTCGGGTGTCACCCGCTTCTCGGGCCTACCGGGTTTCACGTGTGGGGGCCTGGGCCGAGGACGCCAGGTGGAGCCGGGTGAAGGCGAGCGCCTCCGCGAGGTCGGCCTCGCGTTCGGCGGAGGACATGGCGCGCCGGGTGTTGACCTCGATGACGACATGGCCGTCGAACGCGGTCCGGGCCAGCCGTTCCAGCAGCTCCGCGCAGGGCTGGTCGCCCCGGCCGGGCACCAGGTGCTCGTCCTTGCTGGAGCCCTTGCCGTCGGCGAGGTGGACGTGGGCCAGCCGGTCGCCCATCCGGTCCACCATGGCCAGCCCGTCCGTGCGCGCGGTCGCGGTGTGCGACAGGTCGACCGTGAAGTGCCGGTAGTCGTCGTTGGTGACGTCCCAGTCGGGGGCGTACGCGAGCATCTCCCGGTCCCGGTAGCGCCACGGGTACATGTTCTCGACGGCGAACCGCACATCGGTCTCGTCCGCCATGCGCCAGATGCCGGTCACGAAGTCACGCGCGTAGTTGCGCTGCCAACGGAACGGCGGGTGGACGACGACGGTCGACGCGCCGAGCCTCTCCGCGGCCGCCCTGGCCCGCTGGAGCTTCACCCACGGATCGGTGGACCAGACCCGCTGGGTGATGAGGAGGCAGGGCGCGTGCACGGCGAGGATCGGCACCCCGTGGTAGTCCGAGAGCCGTCGCAGGGCCTCGATGTCCTGGCTGACCGGGTCGGTCCAGACCATGACCTCGACCCCGTCGTAGCCCAGGCGCGCGGCGATCTCGAAGGCCGTCGCGGTCGACTCCGGGTAGACCGAAGCCGTCGACAGGGCGACCTTCGCATCGGGGATGCGCACCACTGGTTCTGCCACCTGGACAGCGTACGGGCAGCGATGCGCCCCGCCGAGGGGCACCGGCCGAAAGTGACCAGGGCCATGACGGGCCTCCCGTACCCGCGAGTCCCGTGCCCGTACCGGCGTCCGCGAACGGCATCCACGCGGGCTGCGTCAGTACAGGACGGCCTGTTCCGCCGGGAGGTGGTCCAGGCGGCGCAGGATGACACCCTCGCGCAGCGCCCAGGGGCAGATCTCCAGCTCCTCGACCCCGAACAGGTCCATCGCGCCCTCCGCCACCAGCGCCCCGGCCGGCAGCTGGGCGGCGCGTCCCTCGGAGACTCCGGGGAGCCGGCCCCGCTCCTCGACGGTCATCGCCGCGAGTTTCGGCACCCACTCCTCCAGCGCCCTGCGGGTGAGGGAGCGCTGTACGTACAGCCCGTCGGTGGAGCGTGCGGCGCCCGCGATCCTGGCGAGCTGTTTGAAGGTCTTGGAGGTGGCGACGACGTGGTCGGGGCGGCCGAAGCGGCTGAACTCGCCGACGCTCCGGGCGATCCTGGCCCGTACGTGGCGGCGCAGCGCCCTCACCTCCTCCGGTGTCGCCGGGCCGGCCGGCAGCCAGGCCGCGGTGAGGCGTCCGGCCCCGAGCGGCAGCGACACCGCGGCATCGGGCTCCTCGTCGATGCCGAACGCTATCTCCAGGGAGCCGCCGCCGATGTCCAGGACCAGCAGCTTCCCGGCCGACCAGCCGAACCAGCGGCGGGCGGCGAGGAAGGTGAGCCGGGCCTCCTCCTCACCGCTGAGGACCGCGAGGTCGACGCCCGTCTCGTCGCGTACCCGGGCCAGCACCCTGTCCGCGTTGGTCGCTTCCCGCACCGCCGATGTGGCGAACGCCAGGACGTCCTCGCACCCCTTGTCCTCGGCGGCCTGGACCGCTCCGGCGATGGTCGACACCAGCCGGTCCACGCCCACGGGGCCGATGGCCCCGTCCGCGTCGAGGAGTTCGGCCAGCCGGAGCTCGGCCTTGTGCGAATGCGCGGGCAGCGGGCGGGCACCGGGGTGCGCGTCCACCACCAGCAGATGAACCGTGTTCGACCCCACGTCGAGGACTCCGAGTCTCATACCGGAACGCTACTGCGGCCGGTCGGCGCCGGTCGGTCTTACTCTTGGCGCGTGCCAAAGACGAAAAAGGCGAAGCCGGGCAAAGCCACGAAGAAGCAGAAGACGAACCGGGAGACATCGCAACCGGAAAAGAACGGACCGAACGGGTCCGACGAGACGGGCATCGACTTCGCGCGGGCCTGGGTGGAGTTCCCCGACCCCTCGGACGACGAACAGATCTTCCGCTGCGATCTGACGTGGCTGACCTCCAGGTGGAGCTGCATCTTCGGCAGCGGCTGCCAGGGAATCCAGGCGGGCCGCGCCGACGACGGCTGCTGCACGCTGGGCGCCCACTTCTCCGACAAGGACGACGAGAAGCGGGTGGCCGGCCATGTCGCACGGCTGACACCGGAGCTGTGGCAGTTCCATGACGTCGGTACGCAGACGGGCTGGGTCGGCGTCGACGAGGACGGCGAACGCCAGACGCGTCGCTGGGAGGGCTCCTGCATCTTCCAGAACCGGCCCGGATTCGCGGCCGGTGCGGGCTGCTCGCTGCACATCCTGGCGCTCCGGGAGGGCAAGGAGCCCCTCGAAACGAAGCCCGACGTGTGCTGGCAGCTGCCGATCCGGCGTACGTACGACTGGATCGACCGGCCCGACGACACGCGCGTGCTCCAGGTCTCGATCGGTGAGTACGACCGCCGGGGCTGGGGTCCCGGCGGCCACGATCTGCACTGGTGGTGCACCTCGGCCACCTCGGCGCACGGGGCCGGGGACCCGGTGTACGTCTCCTACCGCCCCGAGCTCACCGAGCTGATGGGCAAGGAGGGCTACGACCGACTGGTCGAGCTGTGCGAGGAGCGGCTGTCGTCGCTGCTGCCGATGGCTCCGCACCCGGCCGATCCGCAGCCCGGTCCGGCGGCCTGACCTCCCAGCCGCGCTCCCCACGGACCGACGGCCCGCAGGCCCTGACCGGCCCCCGCGGGCCGTCAGTCCGTGGGGACCGGTCCTGACGGGCCGGTGGGCGGGTCGGACGGCTCCGGGGAGGCCGGCGGGTCGGACGGTGGTGGGTCCGCGGTGCCCGTCGGGCCGGGGGTGGGAGCCGTCGGGGTCGGGGTGGGAGCGGTGGGGCCGGTGGGATCCGGCGTGGGCCGGGTCGGGTCCGTACCCGGGTCCGGCGGGCGGGGGGTGGGGCGCGTCGGACGCGACGGGCCGCCGTTCGCCGGGGACGTGGCTCCGTACCCCTCGAACTCGACCACGGCCCCGGAAGGGGCGATGCCGATGCGTGCGCTCCAGCGCCCGTCCGGCTCCACCGCGTGGTTCACCGAGACCCGGATCGTGACGCTCTCACCGGCGGCGAGACTGCCCGCCGTGCGGCTGAGGCGCAGCCATGGCGCGTCCACCCACGCCGACCAGGCGAGGTGGCCGCTGCCGGAGGCGGTCAGGGTGATGGTCGTGACGTCTCCGGAGGACCGGGCGGTGACGGCGAGGCGGCCGGGGCCGTGCTGTCCGTCGCCGGTGCTGATGACCTCGGCCGTCACGCCCGGCACACGGGCGCCGTCCGGGAAGCGGCCCTTCTTTCCGGGACGGGCGTTGCCCGCGTTCTCGTAACGGTCGTACGGGGCTCCGTCCATGCCGCCCCTGCCGTCCATCTCGGTCGCGGTGACCGAGGAGCCGTCGTGCCCCTCACCGGTGTGCGGCGCACCCCGGTAGGCGGCCCACAGGGCGATCACGGGGGCGGCGACGACCGTCGCGACCACGGTCGTCGTCACCACCCGGGCGCGCAGCCGGTCCCGGCGCGCGGCGTGGTCCTTCGGGTCCAGCGGGTAGCCCGCCCGGTCGAAGCGCGGGGTGTGCGGCCTGGAGCGCCGGGCGTGGACCATGGCGACCCGCACGGAGGGGCGGGGCGCCTCGACCACCGGCAGCACGGCGGTGGGTGTGACGGCGGCTCCGGGCCAGGGACCGGCGGCACCGGCCCGTTCGGCGACGCGACGGCAGCGGGGGCAGTCGTCGACGTGCCGGACGAGTTCACGGCGCAGCGCGGCGGAGAGCAGGACCCGGTGGTCGCCGGTGAGACGGGCGACGGTGGGGCAGTTCCCGGTCTCGACCACGGCGAGGGCGGCGCGGGTGCGCTCGACCTCACAGACGGCGGCTGCCAGCAGTTGCCGGGCGCCGGCGGGCTCCAGGCCGAGTACGGAGGCGATGGCGCGCGGGGTGAGCCGGTGGCGTACCGCGAGTTCGAGCGCCTCCCGCTGTTCCGGGGTGGTGCCCGCCGCCTCGGGCCAGGCGAGCTTGGCCAGTTCGCGCCGCCGTGCCTCGGCGGCCGGGGACTCGGCGGGGGCCGGGACGGCCGCTTCCTCCGGGGTGGGGGGCGTGGCGAGGCCCGTCGGGGGTGCGCCGGGGAGGGACACCGGCGCGCGGTGGTTCACGTGCGCCGGTGCCTGCGCGGCCCAGGTCTGGGCGGCGTCGGGCTGCGCGGACTTCAGACGGGCGGACGGCATGCGCGTGGCCCGGGTCTCCTTCGCCGGGTGGCGGTGGGCGTGGCGGCCGCGGTTGCGCTCGGCCAGCTTGCGCAGGCATGTCCACCTGGCCAGCGCGTACAGCCAGGTTCTACGTTCCTCCGCGCCCGCGGGGCACCGGCCGTCCTGCCGCTCCGCGATCACCAGGACCGCGCCGAGCGCCTCGGTGGCCGCTTCGTGGTCGCAGAGCACGGAGAGGCAGTAGGTGAAGAGTCCGTCGAGGTAGGGCTCGTCGCCTGCGGGCAGCCGCAGTGCCGACGCGTGGGGCGCACGTCGGTGCGCACGGTGTGCGCCGGTGGTGTGCGTGGGGGGCTCCAGCCTGCTGCTCGTCACCCGGCGACCGTAGGCATTGAGGACATGCCCTTAGTACCCCTTCAGTACTTTTAACCCTTACGGGTGAACGTATCCCCCAAAAGGGGACAGGAGTCACCGATTCCGCCGCGAGCGCCCCCGCACGCCCCCGCCCCGGGCGGCACTGTCGTACCGCCCCTATACGGTGACGCCATGGCTGCCCGTACGAAATCCACGAAGGACCGGCCGTCCTACCGCTGCACCGAGTGCGGCTGGACCACCGCGAAGTGGCTCGGCCGCTGCCCCGAGTGCCAGGCGTGGGGGACGGTCGAGGAGTTCGGCGGCGCCCCCGCCGTGCGGACGACCGCGGCCGGCCGCGTCTCCACCGCCGCCGTCCCGATCGGCCAGGTCGACAGCCGCCAGGCCACCGCGCGCTCGACCGGCGTCGGAGAGCTGGACCGGGTGCTGGGCGGGGGGCTCGTACCGGGCGCCGTCGTGCTGTTCGCGGGCGAACCGGGCGTCGGCAAGTCGACGCTGCTGCTGGACGTGGCCGCCAAGGCGGCGAGCGAGGACCACCGCACGCTCTATGTCACCGCCGAGGAGTCCGCGAGCCAGGTGCGGATGCGCGCCGACCGGATCCGGGCGATCAACGACCACCTCTACCTCGCGGCGGAGACCGATCTGTCCGCGGTGCTCGGCCATCTGGACGCGGTCAAGCCCTCGCTGCTCGTGCTCGACTCCGTCCAGACCGTCGCCTCGCCCGAGATCGACGGCGCACCCGGGGGCATGGCCCAGGTCCGCGAGGTCGCCGGGGCGCTCATCCGGGCCTCCAAGGAACGCGGGATGGCCACGCTCCTGGTCGGCCATGTCACGAAGGACGGCGCGATCGCCGGGCCGCGGCTGCTGGAACACCTGGTCGACGTGGTGCTGTCCTTCGAGGGCGACCGTCATGCCCGGCTGCGTCTGGTGCGCGGCGTCAAGAACCGCTACGGGGCCACGGACGAGGTCGGCTGCTTCGAGCTGCACGACGAGGGCATCACCGGGCTCGCCGACCCGTCGGGCCTCTTCCTCACCCGTCGCGACGAGCCGGTGCCCGGCACCTGTCTGACCGTCACCCTGGAGGGCAAGCGGCCGCTGGTCGCCGAAGTGCAGGCGCTGACGGTCGACTCCCAGATCCCCTCACCCCGGCGCACCACCTCCGGTCTGGAGACCTCCAGGGTCTCGATGATGCTGGCGGTGCTGGAGCAGCGCGGCCGTATCAGCGCGCTCGGCAAGCGGGACATCTACAGTGCGACGGTCGGCGGCGTGAAGCTCACCGAACCCGCCGCGGACCTGGCGATCGCGCTCGCCCTGGCCAGCGCGGCCAGCGACACCCCGCTGCCGAAGAACCTGGTCGCGATCGGTGAGGTGGGCCTCGCGGGCGAGGTCAGAAGGGTCACCGGAGTCCAGCGCAGGCTGGCCGAGGCGCACCGCCTCGGCTTCACCCACGCGCTGGTCCCGACCGACCCGGGGAAGGTCCCGTCCGGTATGAAGGTCACGGAAGTCGCCGACATGGGCGACGCTCTGAGGGTGCTCCCGCGCCGGTCTCGTCCGGAGGCACCACAGGAGGACGGCGCGCGCCGGTAGACTTTGCCCTGGTCTCGCCCGCCCGTACGAACGGTATGAGGGACGCAAGGGCATCGCAAACCTGTGACCGGAGGAGTGCAGTGGCAGCCAACGACCGGGCGGCATCGCCCGGAAAGTCCGGCCAAGGCACCGGCAACGAGGCGCTGATGCGCGCCTCGTTGAGCGCGGTCGCGCCCGGAATGGCCTTGCGGGACGGCCTGGAGCGCATCCTCCGCGGCAATACCGGTGGACTGATCGTCCTCGGTATGGACAAGACCGTCGAGTCGATGTGCACCGGCGGATTCGTGCTGGACGTGGAGTTCACCGCGACGCGGCTGCGCGAGCTGTGCAAGCTCGACGGCGCGCTGATCCTCGACAAGGACATGACCAAGATCCTGCGGGCCGGTGTGCAGCTGGTGCCGGACGCGTCCATCCCCACCGAGGAGACCGGCACCCGCCACCGCACGGCGGACCGGGTCTCCAAGGCGTGCGTCTTCCCGGTCGTCTCGGTCTCGCAGTCGATGCGGCTGATCGCGCTGTACGTGGACGGGGAGCGGCGGGTCCTTGAGGAGTCCTCCGCGATCCTGTCCCGGGCCAATCAGGCGCTCGCGACGCTGGAACGGTACAAACTGCGGCTCGACGAGGTCGCGGGCACGCTCTCCGCGCTGGAGATCGAGGACCTGGTGACGGTCCGGGACGTGACGGCGGTCGCCCAGCGCCTGGAGATGGTGCGCAGGATCGCGACCGAGATCGCCGAGTACGTGGTGGAGCTGGGCACCGACGGGCGGCTGCTCTCGCTCCAGCTGGACGAGCTGATCGCGGGTGTCGAGCCTGAGCGGGAACTGGTCGTGCGTGACTATGTGCCGGAGCCGACGGCCAAGCGGTCCCGCACGGTCGCGGAGGCGCTGACCGAGCTGGACGCGCTGAGCCACACGGAGCTGCTGGAACTGGCCGTGGTGGCACGGGCGTTGGGGTACAGCGGCTCGCCGGAGACGCTGGACTCGGCGGTGTCCCCGCGGGGATTCCGGCTGCTGGCGAAGGTGCCGCGGCTGCCGGGAGCGATCATCGAGCGGCTGGTGGAGCACTTCGGCGGTCTGCAGAAGCTGCTGGCCGCGAGCGTGGACGATCTCCAGACCGTGGACGGTGTCGGGGAGGCCAGGGCGCGGAGCGTGCGGGAGGGGCTGTCGCGGCTGGCGGAGTCGTCGATCCTGGAGCGGTACGTCTAGGGGTGGCGGGGGTTTTGTCCTCAAGCGCCGGACGGGCTGGGGTGTGACGCCCTGCCGGGCCGGTGTCGTGCCGGGCCCACGGGGCGGGGGCTCCGTCCTCAAGCGCCGGACGGGCTGAGGTTGGCCGGACTGCTGGGGGTGGCCCCTGCCAAGGGGGACCGGCCTGCCGGGTGCGCCTTGTGCCAGGCCCAACGCAGCGACGGCTCCGTCCTCAAACGCCGGACGGGCTGGAGCTGGCGCCCTGGTTCCGTCGTCAAACGCCGGGCCGGCTGGGGTTGGTGTCCTTGCTGCTCGTCAAGCGCCGGGCCGGCTGGGGTTGGTGTCCTTGCTGCTCGTCAGTCCTTGGAGAGGACGAACGAGGCTCGTTGCAGGGGTTCTCCCGGGGCCTTCGCCTCCAGGAGGTACGTCCCCGGGCCCGCCTTCGCCGCAGGAGGCGTAGCGCATCGGGGGGCGCTCAGGGTGCGGTCCCATGCCACGGTGTGGACCACGGTCGTGCCCGCCGGGACCTTCAGGAGCAGGCTGCCGGGGGCGGCCGGGCAGTCCTTCGAGGACCACACCGGACTGTCCTCGTCGCCGCCGGCCTCGGTGATGGTGAGGACCGCGTTCTTCGGGCCGAGGTCGGCCTTGCAGGTGGTGGCCGAGGTGTTCTTGGCGATCAGCTCGAACTTCGGCTTGTCCTCGGGGCCGTAACTGACCTTCGTACGCAGGCTCAACTGGATCGCGGCGGGGACGCAGTCGGGGAGCGGGGAGCCGGCCGGGACCTGCTGGCCCGCCGTCCCGGCGCCCGTCGACGATCCGTCGGATCCCGCCGTGCCGGTGGACCCGGAGCCCGCGCTGTCGCCCGTGCCGGGGTCCCCGTTGCTGCCGTCGCTTCCCGTGCCGTCCCCGCCGGTGTCGCCCGACTCGTCGCGTCCGCCGGGCTGTTGGCTGATCGCCGGTCCGGAACCCGAGGGGCCCGGGGTGATCGACCGCACCGGATCCGATCCGTCGGCCTTCGCGTCGCCTCTGTTCCCCTTGCCGTCGCCGGAAGTGACGACCCACACGATCAGCAACGCGAGCAGCGCAACCAGCGTCGCCGCTACTGCCCTCCGTCGCCAGTAGATGGTGGAGGGAAGCGGCCCGACCGGATTGCGCATAGAACCCACGTCCCGAACTCTACGAGAGATCCGGGCCAACTCCCGCCCCACCCGCCGCTCCGATCGTGAAGTTTTGCGGATCATCATCACGGAACCCCTGAGGGCACCCGCTGGACAGGGGCAGAGGGGACAGAACGGGTGGCGTTCTCGCCCCCTGGGCCGCCGGGACGGCCGACACCCCCGCACCCGTGACCCTCGCCCCGTCTTCCGTGCCAGGATCGGACGTGCGATGACTGCCATGACTTCGACACACACGCCCCCCACGTCCCTCCACACCCCCGTCATCGGGTGGTTCGAGCAGCACGCCCGCGATCTGCCCTGGCGCCGCCCCGAAGCGGGCGCCTGGGGTGTGATGGTGAGCGAGTTCATGCTGCAGCAGACCCCGGTGAGCCGGGTTCTCCCGGTGTACGAACAGTGGCTGGCCCGCTGGCCGCGCCCCGCCGACCTGGCCGCCGAGGCGCCCGGTGAAGCGGTCCGCGCCTGGGGCCGGCTCGGCTACCCCCGCCGGGCGCTGCGCCTGCACGGGGCCGCGCAGGCGATAACGGAACGGCACGGCGGCGACGTACCGAGCGAGCACAACCAGCTGCTGGCGCTGCCCGGGATCGGCGAGTACACGGCTGCGGCCGTGGCCTCGTTCGCGTACGGGCAACGGCACGCGGTGCTCGATACGAACGTCCGCCGGGTGTTCGCCCGCGCCGCCTCCGGTATCCAGTACCCGCCGAACGCGACGACCGCCGCCGAACGCAAGCTCGCCAGGGCACTGCTCCCCGAGGAGGACGAACGCGCGGCCCGCTGGGCGGCCGCGACGATGGAGCTCGGCGCGCTGGTGTGCACCGCCAGGAACGAGGACTGCTCGCAGTGCCCGATCGCCTCGCAGTGCGCCTGGCTGCTGGCCGGGAAGCCCGCGCACCAGGGGCCTGCCCGCCGTGGGCAGACGTACGCCGGTACGGACCGGCAGGTACGCGGCCGGCTGCTCGCGGTCCTGCGTGAGTCGGTGGCTCCGGTTCCGCAGGCCGCACTGGACGCCGTGTGGGACGAGCCCGTGCAGCGGGCCCGCGCCCTGGACGGGCTGGTGGCCGACGGGCTGGTCGAACCGCTGGCCGACGGTCAGTACCGGCTGCCGCTGACCTGAGCCGGGCCCGACCGGACCGGATCCCGCCCGCTCCGCCCCGGTCCACCCCGGTCCACCCCGGTCCGACCCGGTCGCAGGGCCGGGTCGGACCAGGGCTGTTACACAACCGATGGGCAGCCGTGCGTCGGCGTATGGCTGCTGCGCACACCCTCGTGACAACGCCTCCGTAGCGTCTCCGACAGCAGTACACACGGGGAACTACGGGGTCGGAGGCGGTTGGAATGGCGCAGGGCGAGGTGCTCGAATTCGAGGACTATGTACGCACCCGGCAGGATGCTCTGCTGCGCAGCGCACGCCGTCTCGTCCCCGACCCCGTGGATGCGCAGGACCTGTTGCAGACCGCTCTGGTGCGTACGTACGGCCGCTGGGACGGCATCGCCGACAAGTCCCTCGCCGACGCCTATCTCCGCCGCGTCATGATCAATACGCGTACCGAGTGGTGGCGGGCCCGCAAGCTTGAGGAGATCCCCACCGAGCAGCTGCCCGACGCGAGCGTCGAGGACGGCACCGAGCAGCGTGCCGACCGGGCGCTGCTGATGGACATCCTGGGCGTGCTGGCTCCCAAGCAGCGCAGCGTCGTCGTGCTGCGACACTGGGAACAGATGAGCACCGAGGAGACGGCTGCCGCGCTCGGTATGTCGGCCGGTACGGTGAAGAGCACACTCCACCGGGCGCTGGCACGACTGCGCCAGGAGCTGGAGAGCCGCGAGATCATGAGCCGCGAGGCGGTCGGCCGCGAGGCCGAGGGCCACCGGGCGACCGCGGCCCGTCCTTCCGGCCGCCCGACGGTCGTCGGGGCGCGTGCACACACACCGGCGCAGCGGAACGGGCGCCACGACGAGCGGGGGCGGGAGCGGTGCGCGGCCTGACGGACAGCGGCGACGGCGGCGCGGGCGACAGCCCCGCGCACGACGGCGATCGTGGAGGTACTACCGCCCGGAGCACCAGGCTCCGGGCGGGCATGGCGGCGAGTGGTACGGCCTTGGCCGGACTCGCCGCCATCGTGGTGTTCTGCGTCGGCTGCTCCACGGGCGGCACCGGCACCCGCGACGAGGGCCCGGCGGGAACCCAGCCGGTCGCCCAGGTCACGACGCCTCCCGCGGCCACGCCCTCCGGCACGGCGAAGCCCGCCAGGCGGGTCGATGCCGTGGCACTGCTGCGGGGCGACGCGAAGGTGAGCGAGCGGGTCAAGGACGGCCTCAAGCCCTGCGCCGGGGACGCGTACCCGGTGGACACCTCCTACGGCTCGATGACCGACGGTCCCGTGACCGATGTCGTGATCAACGTGATGGCCTGCTCCGATTCGGTGGGCGTCGGGACGTATGTGTACCGCCAGCGCGACGACGGCTCGTACCAGAACGTCTTCACCGCCGAGACCCCCGCGGTCTACGGCACCATCGACCGGGGTGATCTGGTGGTGACGACGCAGGTGTACGGGTCGAAGGACCCGCTCGCCTACCCCTCCGGCTCGGAGGTGGTCACCTACCGCTGGGCGAGCGATCGCTTCAACGAGCACGACCGGGTGCACAACGACTTCAACCGGGCCGTCGGCAGCACGGAGGGCACGTTCTCCGAGCCCGTGCCGGAACCCACGAAGAGCTGAGCCCGCGACGGACGACGCGAAGTTGTCGACGCGAATCGACGCGAATCGACGCGAATCGACGCGAAGAAATCAGAGCAACCGAGAGCAGCTGAAAGCAGTCGCATGGCCGAGACCCATGTCCTCTTCGTCGAGGACGACGACGTCATCCGTGAGGCCACCCAGCTCGCGCTGGAGCGGGTCGGCTTCGCGGTCACCGCGATGCCCGACGGGCTCTCCGGCCTGGAGGCGTTCCGGGCCCACCGGCCCGACATCGCCCTGCTCGACGTGATGGTGCCGGGCCTCGACGGGGTGAGCCTGTGCCGCCGCATCCGGGACGAGTCGACGGTGCCCGTGATCATGCTGTCGGCGCGGGCCGACTCGATCGATGTGGTGCTCGGTCTGGAGGCCGGGGCGGACGACTACGTCACCAAGCCCTTCGACGGCGCCGTGCTCGTCGCCCGCATCCGGGCCGTGCTGCGCCGCTTCGGCCACGCGGCCGGGGCGGACGGCCGGGCGGTGGCCGGTACGGACCTGGACACGGGACCCGAGGGCGGGGTGCTGGCCTTCGGCGATCTGGAGATCGACACCGAGGGCATGGAGGTACGCAAAGGGGGCGAGCAGGTGGCACTGACGCCGACCGAGATGCGGCTGCTGCTGGAGTTCTCGTCCGCACCCGGCACCGTGCTCTCCCGCGACAAGCTCCTGGAACGGGTCTGGGACTACGGCTGGGGCGGCGACACCCGGGTCGTGGACGTGCATGTGCAGCGGCTGCGCACCAAGATCGGGCAGGACCGCATCGAGACCGTCCGCGGCTTCGGCTACAAGCTCCGGGCATGAAGAAACTGGCCCTGCGGACCGGTGTCCGCTGGAAGATCAGCATCGCGATCGCGGCGGTCGGCGCGCTCATCGCGGTGGCGCTGAGCCTTGTCGTGCACAACGCGGCCCGGGTCTCGATGATCGAGAACGCCCGCGAGGTGCAGCTGGAGCGGCTGCTGGGTGCCCAGCGGTTCTACGAGGCGTCGAACATGAAGAGTTCGGCTCCCAAGTTCGGTGCCAAGCTCAACGACCCCACGCTGCCGCCGAGCCTGCGCGACGAGGTCCGCAACAACCGGCGCGCCACACACGTCGAGGAGTTCGACGACGGGGTGCCCGACGTCTGGGCGGCCGTGCCGCTGGCCAACGGTGACGTCCTCTCCCTGCACACCCGGTTCGCCGACCGCAGCGACACGATCATGAACGACCTGGACCGGGCGCTGATCATCGGCTCGGTCTCGGTGGTCTTCGGCGGCTGCGCCCTGGGCGTCCTGATCGGCGGCCAGCTGTCGCGCAGGCTGCGCAAGGCGGCGGCCGCGGCCGGCAAGGTCGCGCAGGGACACACGGACGTACGGGTCAGGGAGGCCGTCGGCGGGGTCGTCCGCGACGAGACCGATGAGCTGGCGCGGGCCGTCGACGCGCTGACCGACGCGCTGAACGAGCGGATCGAGGCGGAGCGCCGGGTCACCGCGGACATCGCCCATGAGCTGCGTACCCCGGTGACCGGGCTGCTCACCGCCGCCGAGCTGCTGCCGCCGGGCCGCCCCACCGAGCTGGTGCGGGACCGGGCGCAGGCGATGCGGACGCTGGTGGAGGACGTACTCGAAGTGGCGCGGCTGGACAGTGCCTCGGAGCGGGCGGAATTGCAGCAGGTCCAGCTGGGTGAGTTCGTCAGCCGCCGGATCGCCCTGCTGGACCCGGACGTCACGGTGCGGGTGGTGCACGAGTCATGGGTCTCCACCGATCCGCGGCGCCTGGAACGCATCCTCGGCAATCTGCTGGGCAACGCCGCCAAGCACGGATCCACCCCGGTGGAGGTCACGGTCGAGGGCCGGGTGGTACGGGTCCGCGACCACGGGCCCGGTTTCCCGGAGGCGCTGCTGCGGGAGGGGCCGAGCCGGTTCCGTACGGGAAGCTCGGACCGGGCCGGCAACGGCCACGGGCTGGGGCTGACGATCGCGGCCGGGCAGGCGCGGGTGCTGGGGGCCCGGCTGACCTTCCGCAACGCGGCGCCGATGGGTGCGGTGGAGGGGACGGGCGGGGCGATAGCGGTGCTGTGGCTGCCGGAGCACGCGCCGACGAACACCGGGAGCTTCCCGATCCTTCAGCTGGCGGAGCAGCGGCAGCCCGCGGAGTGAGCGCGTAGGCGTGGACATGCGTGGGTACGTGGACGGGCCCCGGAGACTCACGTGTCTCCGGGGCCCGTCCACGTACCGCTGGGCTCGCGCCGCTGTTCACGATGCCGGCGCTGTTCGTCGTGCCCGTACTGCTCAGACGGTCTGCGACTTCTTGGCGCCGGACGCCCCGGAAGCCGCGGCAGTGTCGGAAGCATCCGAAGCCGCGGGGGTACCGGAAGCCGCGGCCGTCACGTCGTCCGCCGGCGGCTGACCGTCGGCGGTGACCGCCGGGCCCGCGCCCCGCAGCGGGACCTCCTTGACGAACAGGGACGCCACCAGGGCCAGTACCGCCACCGAGCCGCCCACCAGGAAGGCGATGTGGGTGCCCGAGGCCACCGCGAACTTGTACGCCTCGCTCAGCTCGTGCGGCAGCTTCGCCAGGCTTGCCGCGTCCAGCTGGGCGGACTTCGCCGTGGCGGCTCCGCCACCGTGCGCCGCCATCTCGTCCTGCACCCGGCCGGTGAACAGCGCGCCCATGATCGCGACGCCGAAGGAGCTGCCGAGCGTACGGAAGAGGGTGGTCGCGGACGAGGCGACGCCCATGTCCTTCATCTCGACGCTGTTCTGTGCGACGAGCATGGTGATCTGCATCAGGAAGCCCATGCCCGCACCGAGCACCGCCATGTAGATGCCGGAGGTGAGACGCGAGGTCCCGGTGTCCATCTGGGCGAGCAGGAAGAGGCCCGTCACCATCAGGGCACTGCCCGCGATGGGGAAGATCTTGTACCGGCCGGTGCTGGTGGTGACCCGTCCGGCGATCAGCGAGACGATCATCATCGCGAGCAGCATCGGCAGGAGCAGCAGTCCGGAGTTGGTCGCGGACGCGCCCTGCACCGACTGCTGGAACAGCGGCAGGAAGAGCACTCCGCCGAACATCACGAAGCCGGCCATGAAGCCGATGAACGACATCAGGGTGAAGTTGCCGTTGCGGAATATATGCAGCGGAATGATCGGCTCCGGAGCCTTGCGCTCGACGAAGAGGAAGCCGACGAGGGCTGCCACGCCGAGCGCGATCAGCTCCATGATCACGGCCGAGCCCCAGGCGTACTCCGTACCGCCCCAGGTCGTGACGAGGACGATCGAGGTGATGCCGACGGTGAGCAGTGCCGCGCCGAGGTAGTCGATGTTCGCCTTCGACCGTTCCTTCTTCGGCAGGTGCAGGACGACGGTGACCATGGCGAGGGCGACCGCACCGAGCGGCAGGTTGATGTAGAAGCTCCAGCGCCAGCCGAGGTGGTCGGTGATGGCGCCGCCGACCAGCGGTCCGCCGATCATGGCTATGGCCATCACGCCGGCCATCATCCCCTGGTACTTGCCGCGCTCCCGGGGCGGCACGAGATCGCCGATGATCGCCATGACGCCGACCATCAGGCCGCCCGCACCGAGCCCCTGCACCGCGCGGAAGCCGATCAGCTGGCTCATGTCCTGGGCCATGCCGCTCAGGACCGAACCGATCAGGAAGACCACGATGGCCGTGAGGAAGACGCCCTTGCGGCCGTACAGGTCGCCGAGCTTGCCCCAGATGGGGGTGGAGACGG
The DNA here is from genome assembly GCF_035917275.1 of Streptomyces sp. NBC_01237. Lineage (NCBI taxonomy): Bacteria > Bacillati > Actinomycetota > Actinomycetes > Kitasatosporales > Streptomycetaceae > Streptomyces > Streptomyces sp. NBC_01237. Next base: position 3,890,025 of record NZ_CP108508.1, read on the forward strand.
CGGTCGTCAGGGTGTAGGCGGTGACCACCCAGGACAGGTGCTCCATGCCTCCGAGGTCACCGACGATCGTGGGCATGGCGGTGCCGACGATCATGTTGTCGAGCATGGCGAGCAGCATCGCGATCATCAGGGCGAGTATCACCACCCGGACGCTGCGTGGCTCAGGCTCCCGTTTTCCGTCCGTCCGCCCCGCAGACGCCTTGCTCAGCTCCGCCATGGTCCCCACTCCCCTGTTTCCCCGGTACACCGAGCACTTACTTGCCGCCCGGCTAGTTGACTAGACTGGGAACGTAGACCCGCAACTAGCCGGGCGTCAAGTAAGTACTGGGAGAGCACGATGGGCATGGACAGTGCGCCGCAACCGCGCCGGGGCAACACGCGCCAGCGCATTCAGGACATCGCCCTGGAGCTCTTCGCCGAGCAGGGGTACGAGAAGACCTCGCTGCGCGAGATCGCCGAACACCTGGACGTCACCAAGGCCGCGTTGTACTACCACTTCAAGACCAAGGAAGACATCCTCAAGAGCATCTTCGAGGACCTCAACCGGCCCGTCGAAGAGCTGATCGCCTGGGGCGAGACGCAGCCGCGCACCCTGGAGACGAAGAAGGAGATCCTGACCCGCTACAGCGAGGCACTGGCCGGCGCGGCCCCGCTCTTCCGCTTCATGCAGGAGAACCAGGCGACCGTTCGCGACCTGAGCATCGGCCACACGATCAAGGGCCGGATCCTGACCCTGGTGGGCCTCATCCGGGAGAACGACGCACCGCTCACCGACCAGGTGCGCTGCTTCAGCGCGCTGTTCACGCTGCACGCCGGGATGTTCGGCATGAACGACGTCGACGGCGACCCCGAGGACAAGCGCAAGGCTGTCCTCGAAGTCGCCGTCGAGCTGGTGACACGAGCCCATGACCCGGGGGCCGGTTCCGGGGCTCCGGGAGCGTAGTCCGGCCCAGCGGGCCGGGCCGGTCCCCGTCAGGCCCACCGGGTCGGGCACGCCCACCATCAGGTCCACCGGGTCGGTCCGGTCTCCGTCCGGTCCACCGGCCCATCGGGCCGGGCCGGTCCCCGTCAGACGGAGACGTGCACGGACCGCAGGAACGCGACCGGGTTCAGCGCGGAGCCGTAGTTCGGCGTGGTGCGGATCTCGAAGTGCAGGTGCGGACCGCTGGAGTTGCCCGTGTTGCCGGACAGGGCGATCTTCTGGCCGGTGTTCACGTGCTGGCCGATGTGCACGTTGATCTTCGACAGGTGCGCGTACTGCGAGTACTTGCCGTTGGAGTGCTTGATCACGACGGCGTTGCCGTACGCGGGGCCGTCGCCGCCGCCGTTCGGGCCCGCCTTGACGACGGTGCCGGAGTGGGCGGCCTCGACCTTGGTGCCGATCGGCACGGCGAAGTCCTGACCGGAGTGCTTGGCGGCCCAGCGGGCGCCACCGGTGCCGTAGCTGGCGCTCAGCTTGTAGTGGTCGACCGGGGCCTCCCAGGCTGCGGCCTTCTTCTTCGCCGCCGCCTTCTTGGCCGCTGCCTTCTTCTTCGCGTCGGCAGCCTTCTGGGCCGCCGTCTGCTTGGCCTTCGCGGCCTTGTCGGCCGCGGCCTTCTTGGCGGTGGTGGCCGCCTTGCCCTGCGCCGCCGCCTGCTGGGCGACCGAGTCGGCCGTCACGCTGCCGACGAGTGCGGTGGTGCCGGTGGCGCCCGTGGTGCCGGACGCGAACGCGGCGCCCGCACCGAGCACCATCGATGTGCCGAGGCCGACGGCCACGACGGCGCCACGGACACGGGACACGGACGGGCGGGTGGAGTGCTGGATCGTTGCGCGCTTCGACATACGGGGGAGTCCTCCGGAGGTGAGTGGACCCGGCGTGTTGTCCGGGCTTGCCCCACCTTGGTAACCCGCACCCCAACCCGTGCTCAACCCCCCCATCTACGATCAAAAGCCGTAGACGAACCCTCGGGAATTCGACGCGAAGGGCCCCGCCGGGGAAGCCCGACAGCCTTCGGAATCCTTTCCGCGGAACAGGTTTAGCCCCTGTTCCGCGCACCCCCAATCGGACATCACGCCGCGATACAGGCTTTTCATCCGAAACATCCAACGCCCCTCCCCACCCCGGGACCAAGGTCCCTCCGGCGATCACCGCCCGGTCTCCTAAGCCGCCTAGTACGCTCCGATCAGGCTGTGCGCCTTGTCACCGCCGGTGGGACCAAAGGCTGTCCGTTTCGGGACCTTCGGCCTGCAACGGCAGCACGCCGACAAGAGTCCGGAACCGCTCCCGGGGGACCCCCTATGACCGACGAGAACACCCACGCGCTGGACGGCATCGAGCTCGCCGACGCCGTCGAATCCATCCGCAACCAGCTCGTCGAGGCGGCGACCCGGGCCACGGACCACCCCGTCTCCTTCGCGGTCGGCGACATCCAGATGGAGTTCACCCTCGAACTCCGCAAGGAGGCCAGAGCGGGCGGCAAGGTGAAGGCGTGGGTGGTGGAGGCGGGCGCCGACGCGTCCCGCGCCACCGGACGTACGCACAAGGTCGCCTTCACGCTGACCCCCCGCAACACCGTGACCGGAGAAGCGTGGGAGATCGGCCATGAGGACGAGGGCAGTACCGCGCACTTCGGGGGAGGGCCGGCGCGACCGTGACGAAGGTGCGGCCCGCCGACCGTACGGTCGTGGTCTCCGGCGCCCTCCAGGGCAGCGGTGTCCTGCTGTCCGACCGGCTGATCCTGACCTGTGCCCATGTCGTCAAGAACGGCACCCACTGCTACGCGGCTCACCCCCTCCGGGGCCGGGTCCGCGCGACCGTCGCCTGGATCGACCACGCCCTGGACGCCGCGCTGCTCCGGACCACCGCTCCGATGCTGCCCGTGGACCCCGTACGGCTCGGCCTCCTCGACACCCAGCAGGCGATCCCCGGCTGCGAGATCACCGGATTCCCCCGCATCCAGCGGTACGGCACCGAGAAGCACATGGAGGCCGACCAGTACACCGCGACGGTGCTTCCTCTCGCGGGGCGGATGCGTGACCTGCTGGTCTGCGAACTCGACCGGCCGCCGGCCCCCCGCCCGGACGGCGAGCCCTCCGTGCTGGCCGGTCTCTCCGGCGGGCCGGTATTCGCCGGGGACGTCCTGCTCGGCATCGCCCGCCAGATCCCCGACGGGCGCGGCGGACGGCGGGTCGAGTGCGTGCCGCTCGGCGGCCTGCTCGGCGCGAAGCCCTTCCAGCTCGTCTGCCGCCAGTCCGGCATGGACCCGCGCCACGAACGCGTACACGGCCACTTCCCGGTGGACCTGCGGTACGGGGAGGAGTACGCGGACGCGATCGGCGCCGCGTACCGGCGTACGAAGATCTTCGGGCTGGACGAACTGGGCCGGCACGACGCGGAATGGGACCTGGACACCGCCTACCTCAGCCTGGAGGCGCAGGCACCGGCGGGCCGGACGGCGAAGCACGCGCCCACTCCGCCGCAGCGGATCGACGCCCTGCTCACCGACCGCCCCCGGGTCCTGCTGCGGGGCGAGGCGGGCGCCGGGAAGACCACCCTGCTGTGGTGGCTGGCCGCCCATGCCTCGGCCCGCACCCTGGACGGCGCGCTGGCCCCGCTGAACGGCCTGGTGCCCTTCGTGGTGCCGCTGCGCACCCTGCGGGCCCGTGGCGGTACGTTCCCGGGGCCCGCGCAGTTGGCCGACGCGGCCGGTCTGGTGGTCGACCGGGCCCCCGAGGGATGGGCCGGCCGGGTCCTGGAGTCGGGCCGGGCGCTGCTGCTGGTCGACGGACTGGACGAGGTGCCGCCGGAGGACCGGGAACAGGCGCACAGCTGGCTGTCCCAGTTACTGCGCCGCTACCCGGACACGCGGTGCGTCGCGACCGTCCGGCCGCTCGCCGTGGAGCCGGACTGGCTGCGCTCGGAGGGATTCGAGGAGCTGCGGCTGCTGGCGATGCGGGACGAGGACATCCAGGCGTTCGTGGCCTCCTGGCACCGGGCGGCCCGGCTGACCGAGGCGGACGACCGGGAGCGGCTGGACGAGCTGGAGGGCGACCTGTCCCGGCAGTTCGACCGGAACCCCGGTCTGCGCGAGCTGGCCCGCACCCCGCTGCTCTGCGCGGTGATCTGCGCCCTGCACCGCCGCCGCGAGGGGTTCCTCCCCGAGACCCGCTGGAAGCTGTACCGCTCGTCCCTGGAGATGCTGCTCGGCCACCGGGACCGGCGCCGCCGCATCGGGGACCCCGAGGGCATCGAGATGGACGTCGAGGAGCACACCCAGCTCCTCCAGCGCCTCGCCGTCTGGCTGGTCCGCGAGGGCCAGTCCGAGTTCACCCGCGAACAGGCCCTGCGCCAGCTGGCCCGTGGCCTGACCGGAATGGAGCGGGTGAGCGCTCAGGGGCCGCCCGAGAAGATCCTCACCCATCTCCTCAACCGCAGCGGTCTCCTCCAGGAGCACAGCGACGACACCTACCAGTTCGTCCACCGCACCTTCCAGGACTTCCTCGCCGCGAAGGAGCTCATCGAGGACGACCACCTGAACGAGCTGCTGCGCCACGCGGACGAGGAAGCCTGGCAGGACGTGATCCTGCTGGCTGCGGGGCATTGCAGCCGCCACCAGCTCGCTCTGCTGGTGGGTGGTCTGCTGGACACGGGCCTGAAGTACGGGGAACGGACGACGGCCCGCACCGACCTCTACGTCCTGGCCGCTCTGTGCGGGCAGCACGCGGCCTGGCTCGACGGTGCGGTACGGGAACGGGTCCGGCACACCCTGCGAGCGCTGTTCCCGCCCACCGACGACGGCCAGGTGCAGGCGCTCGCCCAGCTCGGCGATGCGGCACTGTCCTTCCTGCCGCCGCCCGAGAGCGTGGCGGTCGACGACCCGCTCGCCCAGCACGTGGTGCAGCTGCTCAGCAGGGTCGGTGGCCGCGCGGCCATCCCCTACGCACGGGACTGGTCGGCCGTCCACCCGGCGGGGGCCGTGGCCTTGGCGGTGGACTGGTCCGCCTTCCCGGCACGGGAGTTCGCCGAAGACGTGCTGGCCCACTGGGACCTGACCCAGCGCTACATCGTGGCTCAGCGGGCACAGCTGCACGCTCTGCGCCATCTGCCGACCCTGCGACACCTCGCTCTCCTGGGTGATCTGCTGGAGGAGGAACTGCGTGCCGCGCTGGTGGATGTGAAGCTGGCAAGCCTGCAACTGCACGTGAACCGCCGTATCGCCGATCTCTCCTCCCTCAGCACGCAGAGCGACACCTTGGAGCATCTGGGGCTCACGAGGTGCACCGCCGTCGAAAGCCTCATGCCGCTCACGGCACTGAGCGTGCTCGACACACTGCACGTGCACATGGGTCGTCGTGCTGCCGACTTCCTGTCCCCGGTCCCGCACATCGAGCGGCTGACCCATCTGGAGATCAGCGGCCTCGAATCGAGTGAGTTGAGCGCACTACCGGTGCACACCGGAGTGGACCACCTGAGTGTGGAGACCAATCGGGCAGCGGTGTTGGACGGCCTGGCCGCATGGGAATCGCTCTCCAGGCTGAAGATCGGACAGGTCGGCTCACTCGACCACCTGCTGACAGCGCTGCGGACGAGTCCTCGGATCACCTGGCTCGAACTCGATTCGCTGCCCTGGGAGTACCCGGCCTTCAGCGTTGCCCCGGTCACATCGCTCAGGATCCTGAGCGTTCCGGCTCCCCGTGACGGCGGGCACCTGACCGCGGTCGGTCGGCTCTTCCCCGGCCTCACTCACCTGATACTGACCCCAGCCACGTCGACGGGGGAACTGGACCTCACTCCCCTGCACCGGTGGCCCGATTTGCGCGTGACGATCCACGGCAGCCATTTCAGTGCTCTTCTCGGACGGGAGGAGCTGGGCCCCCGGCTCCAGGTTCTCCCGAAGTGAAGCCGGAATCCTGCCCCGAAAAAGGGGCTGCCCCGGACCGGTCGAAACCGGTCCGGGGCAGCCCCCGCACGCTCGGGCGCTACGCGCCCCTACGCTTCCTTCGTCATGTTCGGGCCGGCGCCGCCTGCCGCCTGCTCGATCGGCGGGACGTCGGGCAGTGCCGACTTCTCCTCGCCGCGGAACGAGAACTTCTTCTCGTCACCCTCGCCCTCGGTGCCCACGACCACGATGTGACCGGGACGCAGCTCACCGAAGAGGATCTTCTCGGAGAGGATGTCCTCGATCTCGCGCTGGATCGTCCGGCGCAGCGGCCGGGCGCCCATCACGGGGTCGTAGCCCTTCTTCGCCAGCAGTGACTTGGCCTCGGCACTGAGCTCGATGCCCATGTCGCGGTCCCTGAGGCGCTCGTCCACCTTGGCGACCATGAGGTCGACGATCTGGATGATGTCTTCCTCGGTCAGCTGGTGGAAGACCACCGTGTCGTCGACACGGTTGAGGAACTCGGGCCGGAAGTGCTGCTTGAGCTCTTCGTTGACCTTGGTCTTCATGCGCTCGTAGTTCGTCTTGACGTCGCCCTGGGCGGCGAAGCCCAGGTTGAAGCCCTTCGAGATGTCCCGGGTCCCGAGGTTGGTCGTCATGATGATGACCGTGTTCTTGAAGTCCACGACCCGGCCCTGGGAGTCGGTCAGGCGACCGTCTTCCAGAATCTGGAGCAGGGAATTGAAGATATCGGGGTGGGCCTTCTCGACCTCGTCGAAGAGGACGACGGAGAACGGCTTGCGGCGCACCTTCTCGGTGAGCTGGCCGCCCTCTTCGTAACCCACGTAACCGGGGGGCGAACCGAAGAGGCGGGAAACCGTGTGCTTCTCGCTGAACTCCGACATGTCGAGGGAGATCAGCGCGTCCTCGTCGCCGAAGAGGAATTCGGCGAGCGTCTTGGAGAGCTCGGTCTTACCGACACCGGACGGGCCGGCGAAGATGAACGAGCCACCGGGGCGCTTCGGGTCCTTCAGACCGGCTCGCGTACGGCGAATCGCCTGCGAGAGGGCCTTGATGGCGTCCTTCTGGCCGATGACGCGCTTGTGGAGCTCGTCCTCCATGCGCAGCAGACGGGAGGATTCCTCCTCCGTCAGCTTGAAGACCGGGATACCGGTGGCGGTGGCCAGGACTTCGGCGATCAGCTCGCCGTCGACCTCGGCGACGACGTCCATGTCGCCGGCCTTCCACTCCTTCTCCCGCTTGGCCTTCGCCGCCAGCAGCTGCTTCTCCTTGTCGCGGAGGGAAGCTGCCTTCTCGAAGTCCTGGGAGTCGATGGCCGACTCCTTGTCGCGGCGGACACCCGCGATCTTCTCGTCGAACTCGCGGAGGTCCGGCGGCGCGGTCATCCGGCGGATGCGCATCCGGGAACCGGCCTCGTCGATCAGGTCGATCGCCTTGTCCGGCAGGAAGCGGTCCGAGATGTACCTGTCCGCCAGCGTCGCGGCCTGCACCAGCGCCTCGTCCGTGATGGAGACCCGGTGATGGGCCTCGTAACGGTCGCGCAGACCCTTGAGGATCTCGATGGTGTGCGGCAGCGACGGCTCCGCGACCTGGATGGGCTGGAAGCGGCGCTCAAGAGCGGCGTCCTTCTCCAGGTGCTTGCGGTACTCGTCGAGCGTGGTGGCGCCGATGGTCTGGAGCTCGCCTCGCGCCAGCATGGGCTTGAGGATGCTCGCCGCGTCGATCGCGCCCTCGGCGGCGCCCGCACCCACGAGGGTGTGGAGCTCGTCGATGAACAGGATGATGTCGCCGCGGGTGCGGATCTCCTTGAGGACCTTCTTCAGGCGCTCCTCGAAGTCACCGCGGTAGCGGGAGCCCGCGACCAGGGCACCGAGGTCCAGGGTGTAGAGGTGCTTGTCCTTGAGGGTCTCGGGCACCTCGCCCTTGACGATGGCCTGCGCCAGGCCCTCGACGACCGCCGTCTTGCCGACGCCGGGCTCGCCGATGAGGACCGGGTTGTTCTTGGTACGGCGGGACAGCACCTGCATGACCCGCTCGATCTCCTTCTCGCGCCCGATGACCGGGTCGAGCTTGGATTCACGAGCGGCCTGGGTGAGATTCCGGCCGAACTGGTCGAGCACCAGGGAGGTGGAGGGCGTGCCCTCCGCGGGGCCGCCTGCGGTGGCCGCCTCCTTGCCGCCCGAGTACCCGGAAAGCAGCTGGATGACCTGCTGCCGGACCCGGTTCAGGTCGGCGCCCAGCTTCACGAGGACCTGGGCGGCGACGCCCTCGCCCTCGCGGATCAGGCCGAGCAGGATGTGCTCGGTGCCGATGTAGTTGTGACCCAGCTGAAGGGCCTCGCGGAGCGAGAGCTCCAGGACCTTCTTGGCACGGGGAGTGAAGGGGATGTGGCCGGACGGGGCCTGCTGCCCCTGACCGATGATCTCCTCCACCTGCTGGCGGACCGCCTCGAGCGAAATCCCGAGGCTCTCCAGGGCCTTAGCGGCGACACCCTCACCCTCGTGGATAAGGCCCAGGAGAATGTGCTCGGTGCCGATGTAGTTGTGGTTGAGCATCCGGGCTTCTTCCTGAGCCAGGACGACAACCCGCCGCGCGCGGTCGGTGAACCTCTCGAACATCGTTAATCGCTCCTCAGAGCGGTCGGTCAGTGAGGGGTCGGTCCCCTCCCAGTCCTTCCGCATGCTAGTCCCGCAGGACGGGACAGCTCATTCCAACTGCCGACATCCGTCCGGATCACCCCCGCACCGGCGGGGAAACTTACTGCCGAACAGCTGACAACTGCTCCAACCCGATGGTGCGAGACGATGTTCCCGCAGGCCAGGCAGATACCCCTTTCGCCAGTACGCCGATGGCGAACGTGAGACGCCTCGGCCTGCGTGTCGCCCCTTCCCACTAGGAAAGTCTTACCCGCAATCACTGACAGTCCATGCGGCGCGCCCCGGTTCCCTCCGCTACGGGCGAACATCCCCGCGCTCCTGAATGCCCCCGCACGCCCCCAGGACGGGCACCCAGTGCGATCGGCCGGGAACCCTGCGTAACCCCAGGGGTGGTTCGGCTGTTCATCGGACATGGCTTTCACCGTCCCGCCGCCCCGCTCGTCCCCGGAAGCCCGCGCACACACCGGGGATGCCGGTGGTGGTGCTGTTGCCTCCGGTGCCGTTGGTGCCGCCGAAGCCACCGTTGCTGCTGGTGCCACCGGTACCGCTGGTGTCAGTGATGCCACCGGTATCGCCGACGGTGCCGCTGACGCCCTGGCGCGGTGGTACGAGCGCGAACTCGGCTGGGTCACCGCGGGAAGGGCTCCCGTACGGCTGCTCACCGGGCTGCGCTTCGATGTGCTGGAGCTGCCCGCCGACGCCGGCCTCGCGGTCCTGCGGCGTGCCGTACGCACCGGCCCGGTGGCACTGGCCGGAGCGCGGATGAGGCTGCTGGTGGCCGCGGGAAGCGCCGATGAACTGCCGGGACTGCTCGACTGGCTGGAGTGGGGCGGCGTCGCCCTCGATCTGACCGTTCTCGGCACCGGTGGCCGCATCACGGCCCCGGCACCGGCCGGAGCGCCGGAAAGCTCACCGGGGGCCGCGTTCTGGCTGCGGCCCCCCGCACCGGGGCACGAGGTGGAGCCGACACTTCCGGCTCTCGCGGGCTTCGGGAGCAGCGGTGGGGGTGCCCCCGATCTCGTACGGCTGGTGGACGCGGTGGCGACGGAATGCCACCGGGTCCGGCTGTCGCGCGCCCGGATGGGGCTGCTGACCGATGGGTCGGCAGCTCAGCCGTTGGCCTTCTCGTAAGCCTCACGGATCTCGGCGGGAACGCGGCCGCGGTCATTCACATTGTGGCCGTTCTCGCGCGCCCACTTACGGATCTCGGCGGTGTCCTTGTTACCACCGGCAACGGCGCGGCCCTTGCCACGGCCGGTAGCGGCACGGCCACCGGTACGACGGCCACCCTTGGTGTACGGCTCAAGAAGACCACGGAGCTTGTCCGCGTTCGACGTGGTGAGGTCGATCTCGTACGTCTTGCCATCAAGTGCGAACGTCACGGTCTCGTCCGCCTCGACACCGTCGAGGTCATCGACAAGAAGGACCTGAACCTTCTGTGCCACCGGATTTCCTTTCATCGAAAATGGAGTACGCGGAAAGGAAACCGCTTTTCCCCGGAAAACACAAACCCCCGGGAGAGGTTCAGGAGCTCAAGAACGCGGGAAACATGCGCGATTCGGACATAGGGTTCCGGCATCTTCTGTCGATCACAGGTGCAGAAGCATCCGGCTGTTGCCCAAGGTGTTCGGCTTCACTCGTTCGAGACCGAGGAACTCCGCGACACCTTCGTCATAGGAACGCAGCAGCTCACTGTAGACATCTGTGTCGACCGGTGTCTCTCCGATCTCGACGAAGCCGTGCTTCGCGAAGAAGTCGACTTCGAAGGTGAGACAGAAAACCCGCCGTACACCGAGCCAGCGTGCGGTCTGCAAGAGCTTGTCCAGTACGTGATGACCTACTCCGCCACCTCTGATGCTGTGATCGACGGCAAGGGTGCGCACTTCAGCGAGGTCTTCCCACATCACATGGAGTGCGCCGCAGCCGATGACCCGCGCGTCCTCGTCGCGTTCCGCGACCCAGAACTCCTGGATGTCCTCGTAAAGCGTGACCGTCGCTTTGTCGAGCAGGATCCCTTCGGTCACGTACCCGTCGAGGAGTCGGCGGACCGACGCCACATCGCTCGTCCTGGCACGCCGGACGGTGATCGCGGGCCTTTTTACCGACGGGTCGGTATCAAAATCGGTATGCGGCCCGGTATGCGACAGCTCTTCGGTATCCGGTGGCTCTTCGGTATGCGGCAGCTCTGAGGACATGCCCCGACGCTATCGCCCGCTCTCCGGCGCCGCGTCATCGGCCACAGGCACGTCGGTACCGGGCGACGCGTCGCCGGAGGGGCTTGTGGGTGGCGGGTCGGTGAGACCCGGGGAAACCATGCGGACCGCGTCCTGGAGGGCTTCGCGCTGCTCCGCGGACATCATGCCGAAGAACGCGACCAGAGCGGCCGCCGGGTTGTCACTGCGGGACCACGCTTCGTTCATGAGTGCGGCCGAGTACGCGGCCCTGGTGGAGACGGCCGTATATCGATATGCCCGGCCATCGACTTCCCGGCGTACCCAGCCCTTCTGATGGAGATTGTCCATTACCGTCATGACAGTCGTGTAGGCGATGGACCGTTCCTGCTGGAGGTCCTCAAGGACTTCCCGCACAGTGACCGGACGGTTCCATTGCCAGACGCGAGTCATCACGGCGTCTTCCAGCTCTCCCAATTGGCGAGGCACAGCGTCACCTTAGTGCCAGATGTCTTGAATGAGCTGGTATTACACAGCGAAAGGGCGTACGGCTCCCATGAGCCGTACGCCCTTGACGGTGCACGGGGTGCGCCGCGCGCCCGCCGGACGGGTGCGCGGGGCCGCTGCCCAGCGGTCAGACACTCTCCGGACGAGCGGTCTGCTTCGCCGACTCCACGCGGGCGAGCGTCGCGTCCACGGCGGCGTCTTCCTTGGTCTTGTTAGGACCGCCCTGACTCTTGACGATCACCACGATCAGGGCGATGAAGAAGACGGCCATCACCACGGGGGGCACGAGCGCGGATACGTAGTCCATGCCGTCCAGAGTAGCGAGCCCCGATCAGCGGGACGCGGCGCCCTCCCGAGGAGGACGCCGCGTCCTGCCGGGGAAGTTCCCGGGATCGGCGATCGCGGGGACGGGCCTCAGCCCGCCGCGCGCTCGCCGGGCGGCGGCACGGGCCGGCGGCGGGGCGGGAACACCTCGGAGGGCTTGGGCATCGGCCGCTCCCCGGGGGTCTGCGGACGGCCTGGCGCGGCCGGGGCCTTGGGGCGCTCGGGTTCCCGCTCCGCGGCGCGGCCGCCGGGCAGGGCGAGCAGCCGGCCTCGGGGCGCCGGGGCCGTCACCGCGACGGAGCGGCCGGCGAGCCGGGCCCGTACGGACCGTTCCGCGAGTACCTGGCAGCGTTCCAGGAGCGCTGCCGCGACCGGCCTGCCGCGCAGGGCCCGCAGGGCGGCCAGATCGTCCGGACGGGGGTCGTAACCGGCGGCCACGGCGTCCTGGAGGAGCTCCAGATAGCCGGTGACGGAGCCGGGGAGAGCTTCGCGGTAGCGGGCGAGATCGGCGAGGAGGAACGCGCGCAGTCTCCCCGCCTCGCTGACCGCCTCGTCCACGGCACCCGCGAGCCGCAGGCAGTCCTGGACATCCTCGTCGGGCAGGGGCGTCGGGTGGAGGGCGATGGCGAGGGCACGTCGGAGCACCCGCAGCTCGTCCGCACCGAACGCCATGCCGCCTCGTGATCCGTAGGGCGTGGGCATGACGCGACAATACGTGCTAAATGGACAAAATCCGTTTAACTGGCCGATGGCGGCGCGGCGCCCGCCGGGACTTCACCGGGGCTCGGCCGACGGTTCCGCGGTGGGCGGCGGTACGCCGTCGGCGGGCGTTGTCGCAGGTGAGCCGCCCGCGTCCGGCGCCCCGCCGGCCGTCCGTCCCGGCAGTGCCTACATGCGTGCGACGTTGCGCTCGTACACGAGACGCAGCCCGATGAGCGTCAGCCACGGCTCGTGCTCGTCGATGACGGAGGACTCCCCCAACACCATCGGAGCAAGGCCACCGGTCGCGATGACCGTGACGTCCTCGGGGTCGCCCGCCAGCTCCTTCTTCATCCGCGCCACGACGCCGTCGACCTGGCCCGCGAAGCCGAACACGATGCCGGACTGCATGGCCTCGACGGTGTTCTTTCCGATCACACTGCGCGGCTTGGCCAGCTCGATCTTGCGGAGCTGGGCGCCCTTCACCCCGAGTGCCTCGACCGAGATCTCGATACCGGGGGCGATGACTCCGCCCACGTACTCACCGCGGGCGGACACCGCGTCGAACGTGGTGGCCGTGCCGAAGTCGACCACGATCGCCGGACCGCCGTAGAGATCGACGGCGGCGACCGAGTTGATGATGCGGTCCGCGCCGACCTCCTTCGGGTTGTCCACCAGGATCGGCACCCCGGTCTTGATGCCGGGCTCCACGAGCACCGCGGGGACGTCGCCGTAGTAGCGGCGGGTCACCTCCCGCAGCTCGTGCAGCACCGCCGGGACGGTGGCGCAGATCGCGATGCCCTCGATGCCGTCGCCCAGCTCCATGCCGAGCAGCGGATGCGTGCCCATCAGCCCCTGGAGCAGTACGGCGAGCTCGTCGGCGGTGCGGCGGGCGTCGGTGGAGATCCGCCAGTGCTCGACGATCTCCTCGCCGTCGAACAGGCCGAGGACGGTGTGGGTGTTGCCGACGTCGATGGTGAGCAGCATCAGGCGCGGGCCTCACCGGTGGCCGGGGCGGCGTCCCGGAAGTCCAGGCCGATGTCGAGGATCGGCGAGGAGTGGGTGAGCGCGCCGACGGCCAGATAGTCGACGCCCGCCTCGGCGTAGGCGCGGGCCGAGTCGAGGGTGAGCCGGCCGGAGGACTCCAGCACCGCGCGGCCACCGACCAGGGCGACGGCCTCGGCGGTCTCGCCCGGTGTGAAGTTGTCCAGCAGGATCAGGTCGACGCCCGCGTCGAGCACCTCGCGGACCTGCTGCATCGTGTCGACCTCGACCTCGATCGGTACATCGGGGAACTCCTCCCGCACCCGCTTGAACGCCTTGGCCACCCCGCCCGCCGCGATGACGTGGTTGTCCTTGACCAGGGCCGCGTCGGAGAGCGACATGCGGTGGTTGACCCCGCCGCCGCAGCGCACCGCGTACTTCTCCAGGGCGCGCAGGCCCGGCGTCGTCTTACGGGTGTCGCGGACCTCCGCCTTCGTCCCTTCGAGCACGTCGGCCCAGGCACGGGTGGCGGTCGCGATGCCGGAGAGGCGGCACAGCAGGTTGAGCGCGCTGCGCTCGCCGGTGAGCAGATCACGGGTGCGGGTGGTGACGGTCAGCAGCTTCTGGCCGGGGGCGACGCGGTCGCCGTCCTCGACATGGCGCTCGACCTCGAACTCGCTGGTGCAGACGATGGACAGGACGGCCTCGGCGACCCGCAGACCGGCGACCACGCCCGCCTCACGGGCGGTGAAGTCACCGGTGGCGACGGCGTCCTCGTCCACGGTCGCCACGGTCGTGATGTCCACACCGCCGTCGAGGTCCTCCTCGATCGCGACATGGGCGACGTCCTCGACCTGGACGGGGTCCAGACCCGCCTCGGCGAGGAGCTGGGCGAGCGCGGGGTCCAGACCGCACTCCAGGCCGTCGGGGTCGTAGCCGTCGCCACAGCCGCAGTCGTCGCCGCAGCCGCCCGCGGACGGTGCGGGCGCGCCGATCTGGATCAGCGGTACGTCCACGGGTGTGGGGCGCGGATTCTCTTCGGGCGTGCTCACGGTTACGGCTCCTCGGGGGCGTCTGCGGGTGGTACGGGTCGGTGCGGCCGGGCCGCGGGTGGTGCGGGGTTCGCTCAGCGGCCCGGGTCCCGGTCCCGGTCGGTCGCGGGCCTGCTGAGCAGTCTGCTCAATTCGCGGGACGTACGGGCGGGAACGCGGCGGTCTCCGTCAGGTGCAGCACCGGCGTCCGGTCCGGCGCGATCCGGACCACGAGGTGGCGGCGCCAGTGCTCGTCGTCGCGGTCGGGCCGGTCCTCGCGCCAGTGGCAGCCGCGGGTCTCCTCACGGGCGCGGGCGGCGGCGACCAGGACCCGGGAGACGAGGAGCAGGTTGGTGACCTCCCACGCCTCGACCCCGGGCACGGTGGCCTTGGCCTCGGCCGTACCGGCGCTCCCGGCGTCGGCGACCGCGTCGCGGTGCAGGGCCTCCAGCTCGTCGGCCGCGGCGGCGAGGCTGTCGGCGGAGCGCAGCACCCCCGCGCCCCGGGTCATGATCCGCTGGATCGCGGTACGGGACTCGGGGGCGAGCAGCGGCGCGGGCGCGCCGTCGCCGCCGGGCACCGCCTCCGTGCGCCGCGGGCGGTCCTCGGCGATGTCCGCGGCGATGCTCTCGGCGAAGACCAGTCCCTCCAGGAGGGAGTTGGACGCCAGCCGGTTGGCTCCGTGCACCCCGGTGCAGGCGACCTCCCCGCAGGCGTACAGACCGGGCACGGTCGTACGTCCCCGCAGGTCGGTGCGGATGCCGCCGGAGGCGTAGTGCGCGGCGGGCGCCACCGGGATCGGCTCGGTGACCGGGTCGATGCCGTGGGCGCGGCAGGCCGCCAGGATGGTGGGGAAGCGCTGCTCCCACATCTCGGCGCCGAAGTGCCGGGCGTCCAGATACATGTGCCCGGTGCCGTGCAGGACCATCTGCCGGGTGATGGCCTTGGCGACGATGTCGCGCGGGGCCAGCTCCGCCAGCTCGTGCTGCCCGAGCATGAAGCGCGTACCGGACGCGTCCACGAGATGGGCGCCCTCGCCCCGTACCGCTTCCGACACGAGCGGCTGCTGGCCCTCGGAGTCGGCGCCGAGGAAGAGGACGGTCGGGTGGAACTGGACGAATTCGAGGTCGGAGACCTCCGCACCGGCCCGCAGCGCGAGCGCCACCCCGTCGCCGGTGGAGACCGGCGGGTTGGTGGTGGCGGAGAAGACCTGGCCCATGCCACCGGTGGCGAGGACGACCGCGGGGGCGCGGACGGCGCCGACACCGTCGTGCTGGCCCTCGCCCATGACGTGCAGGGTGACGCCCGCCGTACGGCCTTCGGCGTCGGTGAGCAGGTCCAGGACCAGGGCGTTCTCGACGGTGTGCAGGGCGGCCGAGCGGACCGCCTCGACCAGCGCGCGGGAGATCTCGGCGCCCGTCGCGTCGCCGCCCGCGTGCGCGATACGGCGGCGGTGGTGGCCGCCCTCACGGGTCAGCGCGATGTCGCCGTCGTCGGTGGTGTCGAAGTGGGCGCCGGTCTCGATCAGCCTGCGTACGGCGTCGGGGCCCTCGGTGACCAGGGTCCGTACCGCCGCCTCGTCGCACAGGCCGACGCCCGCGACGAGGGTGTCGTCGAGATGCTGCTCGGGGGTGTCGCCCTCGCCCAGGGCCGCGGCGATACCGCCCTGGGCCCAGCGGGTGGAGCCGTCGTCCAGCCGGGCCTTGGTGACGACGACGGTGGCGAGGCCCGCGGCCGCGCAGCGCAGGGCGGTGGTGAGACCGGCCACGCCGGAGCCGACCACCACGACATCAGCGTCGATGGCCCAGCCGGGGGCAGGGGCGGTCAGCCGTATTCCGGTCACGTGAGGGCTCCGAAGGTCAGGGGGATGTTGTCGATCAGACGGGTGGCACCGACCCGCGCCGCGATGGCGAGGATCGCCTCCCCGCTCTCGCGGTCGTCGGGGATCTCGGTGAAGTCCGCCGGGTCCACGAGGGCCAGATAGTCCAGGACGAGCGGCTGCCGTTCCCGGGCGGCGTCCAGGAGGACCAGCTGCGCGGCTGCCCGTACGGCGGCGGGTCCGCCGCTCGGCCGGGCCAGCGCCACCGCCTGGGCGTCGGCCGCCAAGCGGGACTCGCCGAGCGCGGTGAGCCCGGCGGCCCGGCCCGTGCTCGACGCGGTCGCCTGCGCGCGCTCGTGCAGCGCCTGCTGGGCGGCCAGTCTGTCCCGGGCCGCGAACAGCGCGCGGGGCAGGGCGAGGGCGGTGTGCCGTTCCTCGGCGGAGAGGAAGCGGTTACGGCTGGAGAGCGCCAGGCCGTCCGGGTCGCGCACCGTGGGTACGCCGGTGATCTCGACGCCGAAATTCAGGTCGCGCACCATGCGGCGGATCAGCGCCAGCTGCTGGGCGTCCTTCTGCCCGTAGAACGCCGCGTCGGGGCGGGTGAGGTGGAGGAGCTTGGCGACGACGGTGAGCATGCCGTCGAAGTGCCCGGGGCGGGAGGCGCCTTCGAGGCGCTCGCCCATGGGGCCCGCGGTGATCCGGACCTGGGGTTCGCCGCCGGGATACACCTCGTCGACGGAGGGCGCGAAGACCGCGTCGGCCCCCGCGTCCGAGGCGACCGCCACATCGGCGTCGAGGGTGCGCGGGTAGCGGTCCAGGTCGGCGGCCTCACCGAACTGGAGCGGGTTCACGAAGACCGTGACCACGACCTGGCCGGCCGGACCGGCGGCGGCGCGCGCGGCCCGGATCAGGGTGGCGTGGCCGTCGTGGAGGGCGCCCATCGTCATGACGACGGCACGCACCGCACCGGCCGGGCGGTGCAGGGCGTCCAGCTCGGCGGCGGTACGCAGGACGTTCATCGGGCCTCCCCCGCTCCGCTCTCGCCGTCGGCCAGGACGACGAGCAGGTCCTCGGCCAGCTCCGGCTTGAGCAGGCCGTGGGCGAGCGCCCGGTCGGCCGTGGCGCGGGCCATCGCGAGATAGCCGGCCACCGTCTGCGGGGCGTGCTCGCGCAGCTCGCCGACATGGGCGGCGACCGTGCCCGCGTCGCCACGGGCCACGGGTCCGGTCAGCGCCGCGTCGCCGGAGCGCAGGGCGTTGTCCAGCGCCGCGCCGAGGAGCGGGCCGAGCATCCGGTCGGGCGCCGTGACCCCGGCCTTGGCCAGCAGCTCCATGGCCTCCGCGACCAGGGTGACCAGGTGGTTCGCCCCAAGGGCGAGGGCCGCGTGATAGAGCGGGCGGGCCTCCTCGGCGATCCACTCCGGCTCGCCGCCCATCTCGATGACCAGGGCCTCGGCCGCCAGTCTCAGCTCCTCGGGGGCGGTGACCCCGAAGGAGCAGCCGGCCAGCCGCTGGACGTCGACGGAACTGCCGGTGAACGTCATCGCCGGGTGCAGGGCGAGCGGCAGTGCACCGGCCCGCCGGGCGGGGTCCAGGACCTTGGCCCCGTACCGCCCCGATGTGTGGACGATCAGCTGTCCCGGCCGTACGGCGCCGGTCTCGGCAAGGCCCTCGACCAGGCCGGGCAGGGCGTCGTCGGGGACGGTCAGCAGCACCAGCTCGGCGCGCGCGAGGACCTCGGCGGGCGGCACCAGCGGTACGTCGGGGAGCAGCGTGGCCGCACGGCGCACCGACGCGTCGGAGACGCCCGACACGGCCACCGGGCGGTGCCCGGCGAGCTGGAGCGCGGCGGCGAGGGCGGGACCGACCCGGCCCGCGCCGACGACACCGACGGTGAGGCGGGCGGGGCGGTCCCTCGCGTCGAGGGGTTCCTTCGAAGCTGTTGTGTTCACGCGGCGACGGCCTTCCGTTCCAGTCCGCGGGGGGTACCGGACGATTTCTCTGCATGCTACGCCAGCGTTTCGGGAGACCTCCCGGCTGTCCACAGCCTGTGGGTAACTCTGCGGTCCGGGCGGAAACCGGCTGGGCGATGTCAGCGGTCCGGGCGATGATCGTCCCATGGCAGTCACCGATGAGCAGGAGCAGAGGCAGCGCAGACTGACCGCTTGGCGGCGATCCCACCGGGTCCTGGCGCGGGCTTCGGCGGAGGGCACGCTCGGCGGACGGCTGGCCGCGCTGGTGGCCGACGCGGGAGCCGTCCATGACCTGGACGAGTGGACGGACGTCTACGGGGACGGGGTCGTCGCCGAGGTCGAACGGCGGGTCGCGGCGCTCCTCGGCATGGAGGACGCGGCGTTCTTCCCGACCGGGACGATGGCCCAGCAGGTCGCGCTGCGCTGCTGGGCGGGGCGTACGGGCAACGCGACGGTGGCGCTGCATCCGCTCTCCCATCCGGAGGTGCACGAGCGGGGTGCGCTCGCGGCGGTGAGCGGACTGCGCACGGTGCATCCGACGTCCGCCCCCCGGCTCCCCACGGCGGACGAGATCCGCGGCTTCCCCGAGCCGTTCGGCACGCTGATGCTGGAGCTGCCGTTGCGGGACGCCGGTTTCGTCCTGCCCACCTGGGAGGAGCTGGAGGCCGTCGTGGCCGCCGCCCGCGAGCGGGACGCGGTCGTGCATCTGGACGGGGCGCGGCTCTGGGAGTGCGGCCCGCACTTCGGGCGGGAGCTGTCGCAGATCGCGGGGCTCGCGGACAGCGTGTACGTCTCGTTCTACAAGTCGCTCAACGGGCTGTCCGGGGCGGTGCTGGCCGGTCCGGAGACGCTGGTCGAGGAGGCGCGCACATGGCGCCACCGGTACGGGGGCCAGGTCTTCCAGCAGTATCCGGCGGCGCTGTCCGCGCTGCTGGGCCTGGAGCGGGAGCTGCCGAGGCTGCCGGACTACGTGGCGCAGGCCAAGGTGGTGGCCGGGGCGCTGGCGGAGGGTTTCGCGGGCTCCGGGGTGCCGTGGTTCCGGGTGCATCCGGAGCCGCCGCACACGCACCAGTTCGTGGTCTGGCTGCCCTACGGCGCCGAGGCGCTGAACGAGGCTTCGGTGCGGCAGGCGGAGGAGACGGGGGTGACCCTGTTCCGGAAGTGGTTCGAGGGGGCGGCGGGGGCGGGCCTGCCTCCGGGGGTGTCGTTCACCGAGGTGACGGTGGGGGCCGAGGGGCTGGAGTGGACCGCGGGGGAGGTCCGGGAGGCCGTGGGGGAGTTCGTGGCGCGGTTGGGGTAGGCGGGGACGCGGGACTCACGGCCGCGGGACTCACGGCCGCGGGGGCTCATGGCTGGACGGGGACGCGCGGGACTCACCACCCAGGCGCTCACCGCCCCGGCACTCACGGCCGCGGCGCTCGGCGAGTGGCGTTCCGCGAGTACGGCGGGGTCACGCCACACGGCTCGGCGAGTGGGGCTACGGGTGCTCGTGGTCGTTGGCGCGGAGCGTGTGGCGGGAGCGCCAGTGGTCGCGGAGGGTGCGCAGTACGTCCCAGTCGTGGCGTCCCGGCAGCGGGGGCGGGATCTCGCCCAGCCGGGCCGCGCGGTAGGTGTCGAACATCTGCTGCTGAATGGCGTCCATGCCCTCAGACTGCGCAGATCACGGCCGTGCGGCCCGCCGATTGACGACCGCCGTCAAGTGGCGCCCGGCCCCGTTCACGTAGCCCCACTATGGAGCGGTGAGCGTGAACATCGACATCGCGGGTCTGCCCCCGGAACGCATCGTCTTCGAGACCTCGCCCCTCGCCGAGCTGGGGCTGGCTCTGCATGCGCTCTCCGAGCCCGGTCACCACCCGGGGCTGCACGGCTGGGCGACCGCGACCGCCGCCGGACTGGAACCGGACCTCGCGGACCGGATGCTGGAGGCGGAGTTCCTCTGGCGCAACACGTTCTCCGACATCTTCATGCCGTTCGCCGGTGTCCACGGCGGCGACGGCAGGACCGGGGCGAGCCTCGCCGAGGACCTGGACATCCTCGACCGGCTGGACGACGAGCGGTTCGTCTCCGCCGCGCTGGAGTTCACCTGCGCCGGCCTGTACGGGAGCGGGGCGCCGTCCCCGCTCGCGAGTGCGGCCATGCGGGCCCGCGCCCTGGATCTGGCGGCCGCCCGCGGCCCGCAGCAGGTGGAGTTCACACAGCGGCTGCTGGCCGACCCCGTCACCGTACGGAGCTGGATACGCCGCCTCTTCGAGGACTGCGACCAGGCGTTCTTCTCGGACACCTGGCGACGGGTGCGGGTCCAGCTGGTCGCCGACGCCCGGTACAAGACGGAGCTGCTGCGGCGCAAGGGACTCGGGGAGGCGCTGGGAGCGGTCTCCGCCGCGCTGTCGCTGAACGAGGACGCGAGCCGGATCAGCGTCGACAAGCTGTCCGAGGGCCGGACCAACGCCGCCGACCCCGCGGTCGGCCCCGGCCTCACCATGATCCCCAGCACCTTCGGCTGGCCGCACCTGATGGTGCTGCACGCCCCGGGCTGGCGGCCGGTGATCCACTACCCGGTGCACCTTCCCGAACTGCCCTCCCCCGCCTCCGTCGAGCTGCTCCAGCTCCGGATGGAGGCGCTGGCCCACCCCATGCGGATGCGGCTGTGCCGCAACCTCGCCCGTTCCCCGTACACCACGGGCGAACTCGCCGACTCGCACGGCATCACGCCCCCCGAGGTCTCCCGCCATCTCTCGCTGCTCAAGAAGGCCGGTCTCGTGACGACCCGGCGGCGCGGCCGCTATGTGCTGCACCAGCTGGACCTGACCGTCGTCGCACGGCTCGGCAGCGACTTCCTGGAGGGCGTGCTGCGGTAACGCGGTACAGCACCTCGGGGGCCGGGGCCGGCGACGGAGGCCGGAGGGGGACGGAGGCCGGAGGGCGACGGTCGCCGCTCAGCCCGTGCCGCCGCCCGCCCGGACCAGCCCGGTCTCGTACGCGAGGACGACGACCTGGACCCGGTCGCGCAGGTTCAGCTTGGTGAGGATGCGGCCGACATGTGTCTTCACGGTCGCCTCCGAGAGCACGAGCCGCGCCGCGATCTCCCCGTTCGACAGCCCCTGGGCGACCAGCAGCATCACTTCGCGCTCGCGTTCGGTGAGCTTCTCGACGTGCTTGTGCTGCGGCTCCCTGCCGCTGCTCGGCAGCATCGGCGCGAACCGGTCGAGGAGCCTGCGCGTGGTCGACGGGGCGACGACGGCGTCCCCGCTGTGCACGGAACGGATCGCGGCCAGCAGCTCGCCCGGCGGCACGTCCTTGAGCATGAACCCGCTGGCGCCCGCCTTCAGCCCCGAGAAGGCGTACTCGTCCAGGTCGAACGTGGTCAGGATGAGCACCTTGGGCGGGTCCGGCTGGGCGCAGATGCGGCGGGTCGCCTCGACACCGTCCAGCCTCGGCATCCGGACGTCCATCAGCACCACGTCGACGGCGGCGGAGCGCAGGACCTCGATCGCCTCGGCGCCGTCACCGGCCTCGGCCACGACCTCCATGTCCGGCTGGGCGGCGAGCACCATCCGGAAGCCGGTGCGCAGCAGCACCTGGTCGTCGACGAGCATCACGCGGATGGCCATGAGGGTCCTTGTCTTGCGATCGAGGTTCAGCGGTCGGTGGGCGGGCGAAACGGACGGGCTGGACGAGCGGACCGGACGGGGCGGCCCAGGGTGGACGGAACGGGCGGGCGAGCGCCCGGCCCTTCAGCTGGCGGGCTTGAGCGGCAGCAGCGCGCTGATCCGGAAGCCGCCGCCCGGCCGCGGTCCCGCGTCCAGCGTGCCTCCGACCATGCCGACCCGCTCCCGCATACCGATCATCCCGTGCCCGGCACCGTCGGCGCCGCCGTCCTCGTACAGTTCGTGCGCCGCGCCCCGGCCGTCGTCCTCCACCAGCAGCCCGAGGCCATCGTCGAAGTAGACCAGCCGCACACTGGCGCCGGCGTCCGGACCGCCGTGCTTGCGCGTATTGGTGAGGGCCTCCTGCACGATGCGGTACGCGGTCAGCTCCACGCCGCTCGGCAGGGGGCGCGGGGTGCCCTCGATCTTGAAGTCCACGGCCAGGCCGGTCTGCCTGACCTGCTCGATCAGGTCCTCGATCTGCTCGACGTCGGGCTGCGGCACATACTCGCCGCTCTCCCGGGTGTCCCCCGTACGCAGCACCCCGAGCAGCCGGCGCATCTCGGCGAGCGCCTGGCGGCCGGTGCTGGAGATGGTCTCCAGCGCCTGCCGGGCCTGATCGGGTGCGGCGTCCATGACATAGGCGGCGCCATCGGCCTGCACCACCATCACGGAGACGTTGTGCGCGACGACATCGTGCAGCTCACGGGCGATCCGGGCCCGTTCGGCGGCGACGGCGACCTTGGACTGCGCCTCGCGCTCCCGCTCCAGCCGGGCTGCGCGCTCCTCCAGCTGATCGAAGTAGGCCCGCCGGGTCCGCATCGAGTCGCCGAGCACCCAGGCGAGCACGAACGGCACCGTCATGATGATCGCGACGACGACCGACTGGACCCAGGTGTCCGTGTTCCCCTCCGGCCAGCGCAGCTGCGCCAGACCGGCCGCGCCCAGGCTGCAGACCAGGGCGAGCCTGGACGCCCAGCGCTCCCCGACCGTGGCCACGGTGAAGATGATCACGAGCATGGCGAAGTTCGCGAGGTTCGGCCGGATGCCGAGGACCAGCTGTACGACACCCACCAGGATGGTGAGGAGCAGCATCTTCTCGGGGGCGCGGCGGCGCAGGGCGACGACGGTGCACAGGCCCATCGCGACCGGAACCAGCAGCACGCGGTCCCGGGCGGAACCGAAGTCGTCCACGACGATCGACACGCCGGAGAGCCCGAGGAGGAAGACGGCCCAGAAGCTGTCGACGCCCGTCGGGTGTCTGCGGATGAAATCGTAGAGGCGCTGCACGTAACCCAGCGTAGGGACAGCCGACCCGTGCCCGGGTCAACCGGAGGACCGATCCAGGTCCCGGGACCGTACTCCCCAAGGTGGAGACTTGCCAACGTGACGGATGAGTGGCGCGGGTGGCGGGAAGCGGCGGAGACCGCTTTGTACGGAGACGGGGGCTTCTACCGGAGCCCGGAAGGACCGGCGGGTCATTTCCGCACCTCGGTCCATGCCTCGCCGCTGTTCGCCGCCGCCGTCGCCCGGCTGCTGACCGGAACCGCGCGTGAGCTGGGGACGGACACCGTCGACCTGGTGGACGTGGGCGCGGGCCGGGGCGAGCTGGTGACCGGAGTGCTGGCGGCCGTCCCGGACGGTCTGACGGTACGGGCGTACGCCGTGGAGGTCGCCGCGCGCCCCGCGGGCCTCGATCCCCGGATCGAGTGGTGCGCCGAGCTGCCTCGGGGAACCACCGGGGTGCTCTTCGCCAACGAGTGGCTGGACAACGTGCCCACGGAGATCGCGGAGGCGGACGGCGACGGGATCGCCCGGTACGTCCTCGTCCGGCCCTCGGACGGTACGGAGCGGCTGGGGGAGCCGGTGACCGGCGCGGACGCGCGATGGCTGCGACGCTGGTGGCCGCTGTCCCGGCCCGGCGAGCGGGCGGAGATCGGCCGGACCCGCGACGAGGCGTGGGCGCGCGCGGTCGGGTCGCTGTCCGGCGGTCTCGCGGTGGCGGTGGACTACGCGCATGTACGGGGCGCGCGGCCGCCGTACGGGACCCTGACCGGCTTCCGGGCGGGGCGGGAGGTCCGGGCCGTGCCGGACGGTTCCTGCGATCTGACCTCGCATGTGGCGCTGGACGCGTGTGCGGCGGCGGTGGAGGTGGCGCGGGGCGCCGTACCGCCGGAGCTGACGGATCAGCGGGCGGCCCTGCGCGGGCTGGGCATCGCCGGGGAACGGCCGCCCCTGGCGATGGCATCCACCGATCCGGCCGGTTACGTCCGGGCGCTGTCGGCGGCGGGCGAGGCGGCGGAACTGACCGCGCGGGGCGGTCTGGGCGACTTCGGATGGCTGACGCACCGGGTGGTGCCACCGGTCAGGGAATACTGTCCCGCATGACGGAGACGACAGTCGGCATCGGCGGCGCGGCGGAGAGCACCGACATGGTGCTCAACATCGGGCCACAGCACCCCTCCACCCACGGCGTGCTCCGTCTGCGGCTCGTCCTGGACGGTGAACGGATCCAGCACGCGGAGCCGGTCATCGGCTATATGCACCGCGGTGCGGAGAAGCTCTTCGAGGCCCGCGACTACCGGCAGATCGTGATGCTCGCCAACCGCCACGACTGGCTGTCGGCGTTCTCGAACGAGCTGGGCGTCGTCATGGCCGTCGAGCGCATGCTCGGCATGGAGGTCCCCGAGCGCGCCGTCTGGACGCGCACACTCCTCGCCGAACTGAACCGGGTCCTCAATCATCTGATGTTCCTCGGCTCGTACCCCCTCGAACTCGGCGGGATCACCCCGGTCTTCTACGCGTTCCGGGAGCGCGAGGAGCTCCAGGCGGTGATGGAGGAGGTCTCCGGCGGCCGGATGCACTACATGTTCAACCGGGTGGGCGGCCTCAAGGAGGACCTTCCGGCGGGCTGGCTCGGCCGGGCCCGGGACGCGGTCGCCTCGGTCCGGTCGCGGATGGGCGTGTACGACGATCTGGTCCTCGGCAACGAGATCTTCCGGGGCCGTACCCGCGGTGTGGGCGTCCTGTCGGCCGAGGCGGTGCACGCCTACGGGGTGTCGGGGCCGATCGCCCGCGCCTCCGGGGTCGACTTCGACCTGCGGCGCGACGAGCCGTATCTCGCGTACGGGGAGCTCCAGGACACCCTGAAGGTCGTCACCCGTACCGAGGGCGACTGCCTGGCCCGCTTCGAGTGCCTGCTGGAGCAGACGGCCAACGCGCTGGACCTGGCGGACGCCTGTCTGGACCGGATGGACGACCTGGCACCCGGGCCGATCAACCAGCGGCTGCCCAAGGTGCTGAAGGCCCCGGAGGGCCACACCTACGCCTGGACCGAGAACCCGCTCGGCGTCAACGGCTACTACCTGGTGTCCAAGGGCGAGAAGACCCCGTACCGGCTGAAGCTGCGCTCCGCCTCGTTCAACAACATCCAGGCGCTCACGGAACTGCTGCCGGGCACGCTGGTCGCCGACATGGTGGCGATCCTGGGCTCGCTCTTCTTCGTCGTCGGGGACATCGACAAGTAGCCCCCGCGGGGCCGCCGGGTGAGCGGCCCCGCCCCGCGGCGGGCGAGCGGGACCGCTACGAGATGGCGGTGCGCAGTTCCGCCAGGTCCAGCTGCTCGGTCTCGTCGTGCGCGGTGAGGTCGATGACCTTGCCCACGGCACGGTTCTCGGCGGCGCCCGTGCGATGGGCGGCCAGCGCCTCCTCGCCCACCACGTCCGCGAGGTCCTCGTTCTGCACGGCCTCGATCGCGGCGCCGGCCTTCTGCGTACCGAAGAAGTCGAAGCTTCCCTGCGGGACCAGGTGACGGCGCGCGGCGGCGTACGGGACGACGGCCGAGGCCGCCGGTACGGTGCGCGGCACATGGACCGGTGCGGTGGACGCCGCCGGGGCGGGCTGGGCGGCGGGCTGCGGGGCGGGCAGGGCGGCCGACGGACGGCGGTGCTGGTGGTCGCCCGCGCCGGTGGCCGCCGCGTGCTTCCCCTGCGGGCCCTCCGCCTCCGTGTTCCGTGCCTTCGCCCGCTCCGCGAGATCGCGCTGCCTGGCCTGCTCGGCGGCGCGGCGGGTCTTCTGGAGCTCCGCGTTGCGCGTGAGGTCCGCAAGGGCCTGGGCGGCGCGCAGATACGCGGCCGGGGTCGGCGTGGACCGGGCGGCGGGCAGCTCCCGGGGGGCGGCGGCCGCTTCGATCGCGAGCTGCCGGCGGCCCTCCAGCGCGCTGGCCCGCTCGGTCTCCGCGTTCGCGTACCGGCGCAGCAGTGCGGCGTGCTCCCCGCGCAGTCCGGCGAGCTCCACGCGCTTGCGGCGCAGCTTCGTCTCCAGCCGGGCGCGCAGTTCGCGCGCCTCCTCCAGGTCCTGCTCCAGTTCGGCTGTCCGCTCCTCGGCGCGCCACTCGTCACCGGCACGGGCGCGCGTCAGCTCGGCGACCCGCAGCCCGGCGGCCCGGTCCCAGCTGCGCATCAGATACGCGCCGGTGGCGGCGGTGGCCGCCACGGCGGCCACCAGTCCGCGCAGGACGAGGGGTTCGGCGAGCAGCCAGGCGCCGGCGGCACCGACAACCGACACTCCGGCGACCACGGAGGGCGGCAGAATTCTGTGAAGGGGCGGCGAATGGCGGTGGCGTCCACGTGGCATGGCCTGAAATTTACCGTGTGTACGGGCGCCTTGGGGGGCCGCCCGGCAATCTGTTCCCCGCCGGTGACCTGGCGGCGCCGGAAAGGGCTTCCGCGAGTGTCGCCGGAAGTCCGAAAAGGTCGGCGGAAGCCCGAAAAGCGCTCTCCGGGCGCCCGATTCCGGTTCAATCGGGCGCCCGTTCGTGCCGCGTACCGCCCTACTTCTTGATCAAACCTTTGGACTGCAGATAGTCCTTGGCGACATCGGCGGGCTTGGCGCGTTCGGCGTCGATCTTGCGGTTCAGTTCCGCGAGATCTTCCGTGGTGAGCGTGTCGGTGAGCTTCCCGAGCGCGTCGGCGATGTCCTGGGCGCCCGCGTCCTTGGCATTGAGCACCGGAAGTACGTTGTCGGCGTTCTGGAGCTTCTTGTCGTCGTCCAGGAACACCAGCCCGTCCAGCACCGCGTCCGTGGTGGTCGTCAGAACCAACTGGTCCTTGCCGTCCTTGACCGCCTGCTTGGACTGCGGGGTGCCGACGCCCTTGGGGTCGATACCGGTGACGTCAATGCCGTACGTCTTCTTGAGACCCGGTGCGCAGAAGGGCCGCACCTCGCACTCGTCGCCCGCCGCGATCTTCACCTTGAGCTTCGACTTACCAAGATCGGAAAGCGTCTTGAGGTTGTTCTTCTCGGCGAATTCCTTGGACACCGCGAAGGCGTTCTGGTCGACGGCGGCGCCGACCGGGAGCACCTTCAGACCGAGCGGAGTGGCGAGCTTCTCCAGGGCGGCGACCGTGGCCGTGGCATCCCCGGAGGCGACCGGCTTCTTCTCCGCCTGCGCGGCCCCGTTCACCTTGGCGTTGAGGAATTCGGCGATCGTGGCGGCGTATTCCGGGACGACGTCGATCTCGCCCTTCTCCAGCGAGGGCTCGTACAGCTCGCGGTTCTTCACCGTGGTGATCGAGGTGCTGTAACCGGCGTCGGCCAGGATCTGCGCGTACAGCTCGGCGAGCACCTTGGACTCGGTGAACGAGGCGGAGCCCACGACGAGCGTGCCCTTCTTGCCCGAGCCGGCCGATGTGCCGGAGCCCCCCTTCTCCTTCTCCAGGCTGTCGCCGCCGCAGGCCGCGAGCGACCCGGCCAGCGCCACCATGCCGATGACCGCACCCGCTATGCGCGAGGTCCTGCTCATGTTGTTCTCCGTCCGAACGAAATGGGGTGACAAACCATCAAGAAAAGGTCACGTACGGCACGAGGTCATACGGTCCCGCGGCGGCGCTGCGGCGACAGCAGCCGGTCCAGCGCCATCAGCACTCCCTCCACCAGCAGGGCCAGCAGGGCGACCAGCACGGCACCGGCGAAGACCTGCGCGGTGTCGTACGTGTTGAATCCGGCGGTGATGATCCGGCCCAGGCCGCCGAGGCCGACCATCGCGGCGATCGAGGCGGTGGCCACGACCTGGACCGCGGCGGACCGCAGTCCGGTCATGATCATCGGGTAGGCCAGCGGCAGCTCGACCCGCACGAAGAGCTGCCCGCCGGACATCCCCATGCCGCGCGCGGCCTCCACCACCGACCGGTCCACCTCCGTCATCCCGACGTAGGCGTTGGTCAGCAGCGGGGGCACGGCGAACAGGACCAGCGCGATGATCGTGGGCAGATAGCCGGAGTTGCGCAGGGGCGTGACCATGAAGAGGGCCAGCACCGCGAAGACGGGGATCGCCCGGCCGACGTTGGAGATATTGACCGCGAGCGCACCCCCCTTGCCGATGTGCCCCAGATACAGGGCGAGCGGCAGGGCGATGGCACAGGCCACCGCGAGCGCCACCCCGCTGACATAGAGATGCTCGGAAAGCCGGTGCGCGGCCCCGTTCTCCCCCGACCAGTTGGCCCCGGTGGTGAGCCAGGTCCAGGCCCCCTCGATGACTCCCACGGGTCAGCCCGCCTCCACCTTCGTGACGACGGGCGATCCCGCCGGGCCGCCGGTCGCTCCACCCCGACCCGCCGGCCCCGTCCGTCCCGCCGCACCCGTCGTCGGGCGTATTCGGGTCCAGGGCGTCAGCAGTCGCTGGAGCCCGAGCAGCAGCAGATCCGCCGCCACCGCGAGCAGTACGCAGAGCACCGACGCGGTCAGCACCTGGGCCTTGAAGAAGCTCGGCAGCGCGTCCTCGATGAGATTGCCGAGCCCGCCCTTGCCGACGAGTGAGCCGACGGTCGTCAGCGCGACCGTCGACACCGTGGCGATGCGCAGGCCCGCCATCAACGCGGGCAGCGCGAGCGGGAGTTCCACTTCCCAGAGCAGCCGGGCGGGGCCGTACCCCATGCCCTTGGCGGCGTCCTTCGCCTCCTGCGGCACCGCTTCGAGCCCCGCCAGGATGTTCCGTACGAGGATGGTCAGCGAATAGAGCACCAGGCCAGTGACGACCAGCGCCGCGGAGAGTCCGAACAACGGCAGCAGCAGCGAGAACATCGCCAGCGACGGCACGGTGTAGAGCACGGTCGTCAGCCCCAGCACCGGCCCCGCGAAATGCCGTCCGCGGCGCGCGAGCAGCGCCAGCGGAAAGGCGACCGCGAGCCCGATCAGCACCGAGACCGCGGTGATCCAGATGTGCTGCACGGTGGCGTCGGTCAACTCCTGGCTGCGGGAGCGCAGATACTCCCCGCAGATCCAGTCGTTCGCCACCAGGCAGTTCTCTCCGGCCATCCGTCCCCCACCCCCAGCTTTCCTTCGTGATGCCGCCCCGAACTGATGTCTGGCGAGCCTATCCTCGACCACTGACAATCGCCGAGGCTGTCGCATTCCGGCAACATGTCCTTCACAGAACGCCCGTCACAATGGGGAATCATGATCCGTTTCGAGCACGTCACCAAGCGGTACGCGGACGGCACCACCGCCGTCGACGACCTTTCCTTCGAGGTCGGCGAGGGCGAACTGGTCACGCTCGTCGGACCTTCCGGCTGCGGCAAGACGACCACCATGAAGATGGTGAACCGGCTGATCGAACCGACCGAGGGGAGGATATTCCTCGACGGGGACGACATATCCGCCATCGACCCCGTCCAGCTCAGGCGCCGGATCGGCTATGTCATCCAGCAGGTCGGCCTCTTCCCGCACAAAACGGTCCTGGAGAACACCGCGACCGTCCCCCACCTCCTCGGCTGGAATCGCGGAAAGGGGCGCGAGCGCGCCGCCGAACTCCTCGACCTGGTCGGACTTGATCCTTCCGTTTATGGCGGCCGCTATCCGGAACAGCTCTCCGGCGGTCAGCGCCAACGCGTCGGAGTGGCCCGCGCATTGGCCGCCGACCCCCCGGTCCTGCTGATGGACGAACCTTTCGGGGCGGTCGACCCCGTCGTCCGTGAACGGCTGCAGAACGAATTCCTGAAACTCCAGGCCCAGGTCCGTAAAACCGTGCTGTTCGTCACGCACGACATCGAGGAGGCCGTCCGGCTCGGCGACCGTATCGCCGTCTACGGGCAGGGCCGCATCGAGCAGTTCGACTCCCCCGCCACCGTGCTCGGCGCCCCCGCGACCCCGTACGTCGCGGACTTCGTCGGCGCCGACCGGGGACTGAAGCGGCTCTCGGTGACGCCCATCGAGGAGAGCGACCTCGACCAGCCGCCCGTCGTCCACCTCGACGACCCGCTCGCGACGGCGACCGAACGGCTCCGGTCCGAGGGCGCGCGCTGGGCGGTCGTCCTGGACGGCCGGGACAACCTGCACGGCTGGATCTCCGCCACCAGCGCGGCGTCGGCCACCGCCGGGGGAACGGTCCGCGAGCACGCCCGCCGCATGGAGGCGTGGCTCCCGCTCGGCGCCCCGCTCAAGCAGGCGTTCGCCACGATGCTCCAGCACGACGCGGGCTGGATCGCGGTCATCGACAAGGAGAGCGCCGGCCGCTTCCTCGGCGTCCTCACCCCGGCCCGGCTGCACGAGGCCCTGCGCCGCTCGATCGACGCGGACGCCCAGGACGTACCGCGCGCGGAGGTCGCCGTGGAGACCGTGGCGAAGGTGGAGACGGCGGGGGCACCGGGCACGAAGGCGGGGTGACCCGGACCGCCCGCGTCAGTTCTCGCTGAGCCTGCCGCTCATCCAGTCCAGGGCCGCCGGGATCTCCCGCCGCCAGGTGGTGAAGTTGTGCCCGCCGCTGTCGAGCACGATCGACGACACCCGGGCGGGAGCCTTCACCCGCTTGATGAACTCCTTGGTCGCCTTGAGGTTCCCCTCGCCCTGCCGGGACGTCGTGACCAGGAAGGACCCGCCGGGCGGCGGCCGGTTCTCCAGGGTCCACAGCAGGTCGGCACGGTTGCGCGCCGCCTCGTCGCCGTGGAACAGGTCGCCCGTCGTCGGGTCCTCGGCCGCCCGGTAGTACGCGGAGAGTCCGGCACTCACCGTGAACCGGTCCGGGTGGTGCAGCCCGATCTTCAGCGCGCAGTAGCCGCCGGTCGAGTTGCCGATGATGCCCCAGTTACGGGCCCGGTTCCCGACCCGGTACGACTCCGAGATCGCCTGCGGCAGGTCCTTCGCGAAGAACGTCTCCGTCTTCGGGCCCTTGGGGATGTCCACGCACTCGGTGTCCCTCGGCGGCGCCACCGTCGGCCGCAGCATCACCAGGATCATCGGCTGGGCCTTGCCCGCCTTCACCCGTGCGAGGGCCGTCTGCGGATAGCGCAGCCCCTTGAACAGGTTCTCGGCCGTGCCCGGGTACCCCGTGAGCACGACGACGGCCGGGAAGCTCCGCCGGGCGTAGGCGGGCTGGAAGTACTCCGGCGGCAGATAGACGTACGCCGAGCTCTCGATGCCCGAGATCTGCCCGGAGACGACGACCTTGTCGAGCCGTCCGCCGGTGGCGGGCCGCGTGCCACCGGGCCCGTCCGGCCGCTGGGTGCCCACCCGGACCATGTTCGCGGACCCCGACGCGCCGTCCGCGTGGTCGTTGACCACGCCCAGGTCCTGCTTCTGCCCGAAGAGATCGGCCCAGGAACCGTAGAAGAGGAACGAGTTGTTGGCCGCCAGGCCGACCGAGGCGAACACCATCACCTGGGTCGCCAGCAGCAGTCCGATCCGGCCCGAGACCGCACGGACGCCACGCCGCGCCAGCCGCGGCCACAGCCAGATGGTGGCGGCGAACAGCACGACGGCCAGTGATGCCGCCAGCGCCAGAACTGCGTTACTGGTGAGACCCATGAGTGAAGTAGAGCTTTCTGTGCATGAATTTTCCGGAATGTGGGGGAACCTACTCCCCGGAAGCCTCGTCCTAGAGGGCGCACATCGTCCGTAGGGGCTTCGGCCGACGGACCTAAGAATCTCTCGCGGAGCCACGGGAAGCGATGTCTGTCACGGTAGATGGGGATAAAACAGGGTCGGTTCCGCATCGCGTACGCCAGTTCGTACGCGGGCCCCGCCCCGAATCCGTACCGGCCCTGGTCGGCGGTGCCTGCGCCGTCGTCGGCCTGATCGACGTCGCCGCCGGGGTCTTCCCGCGCTTCCGGCACAGCCGGATGCACACGGTCGCCGAGGTGCTCCCCGGCGCCCTCGGCCCGTTCGCCGCGGCGCTCTCGCTGAGCGCGGGCATGCTGCTGCTCCTGCTCGCGCACGGGCTGAAGCGGCACAAGCGGAGGGCCTGGCGGGCCGCCGTGGTGCTGCTTCCGGCGGGGGCCGTGGCCCAGTTCGCGTACCGGCACTCGATCGTCGGCGTCCTCGTCTCCCTGACGCTGTGTTACCTGCTGGTGCGCCACCGGAGTGAATTCCGGGCCCTCCCCGACCCCCGGAGCCGTTGGAGGGCACTGGCCAACTTCGTCCTGCTCGGCGCCGGTTCCCTCGTGCTCGGTCTGGTCATCGTCAGCGTCCACCCCGGCCGGGTCGTCGGGAACCCGTCCATAGCCGACCGCCTCCAGCACGTGATGTACGGACTGTTCGGCTTCGAGGGGCCCGTCGACTACGCCGGGCGGACCTCCTGGACCGTGGCGTACTCGCTCGGCGCCCTCGGCCTGCTGACCGCCGTCACCACCGTGTACCTCGCCTTCCGCCCCGAACATCCTGCCGCCCGCCTCACCGAGGACGACGAGGCCCGGCTGCGGGCGCTGCTGGAGCGGCACGGCGGCCGTGACTCGCTCGGCCACTTCGCGCTCCGCCGCGACAAGGGCGTCGTCTTCTCCCCCAGCGGCAAGGCGGCCGTCTGCTACCGGGTCGTGTCCGGGGTGATGCTGGCCAGCGGCGACCCGATCGGCGACGTGGAGGCGTGGCCCGGCGCCATCGAACGCTTCATGGACGAGGCGAAGGCGCACTCCTGGACCCCTGCGGTGATGGGCTGCAGCGAGACCGGCGGCGAGGTCTGGACCCGTGAGACCGGACTCCTGGCCCTGGAACTGGGCGACGAGGCGGTGGTGGACGTCGCGGATTTCTCCCTCGCCGGGCGGGCGATGCGGAACGTGCGCCAGATGGTCAAGCGCATCGAACGTAACGGCTACGAGACCCGGGTCCGGCGCGTACGCGACATCGGCGACACCGAGCTGGAACGCATCCGGTCGGCCGCCGCCGACTGGCGCGGCACCGACACCGAACGCGGCTTCTCCATGGCGCTCGGCCGGATCGGCGACCCCGGTGACGGCGACTGCGTCATCGCCACCGCCCACCTGGCCGGCTCCGGCCCCGAGGACTCCCCTTACGGGGACCTGAAGGCCGTCCTCCACTTCGTGCCCTGGGGGCGCGACGGGATGTCCCTGGAACTGATGCGCCGCGACCGCTCCGCCGACCCGGGTATGAACGAGCTGCTGATCGTCGCCTCCCTCCAGGCCGCCCCGAAGCTCGGTGTCACACGTGTGTCGCTGAACTTCGCCATGTTCCGCTCGGCGCTCGCGCGGGGTGAGCGGCTGGGCGCGGGGCCGGTGCTGCGCTGCTGGCGCGGGCTCCTGATCTTTCTTTCGCGCTGGTTCCAGATCGAGTCGCTGTACAAGTTCAACGCCAAGTTCCGGCCGCGCTGGGAGCCCCGCTTCGTGGTTTTCCGCACCAGCCGTGACCTGCCCCGCATCGGCTTCGCGGCGATGCAGGCGGAGGGCTTCGTGAACCTCTCGCTCCCCCGGCCGTTCCCGGCCCGCCGGCCCCGCCCCTGCGCCCATCCGCCCCAGCGCGGCCCGGAGCACGGGGTGCGCGCGGCGTAACGGGCCGCCGTACGGGCCTACGCTGGTCGTATGAGTACGTTG
This sequence comes from Streptomyces sp. NBC_01237, assembly GCF_035917275.1. Classification (NCBI taxonomy): domain Bacteria; kingdom Bacillati; phylum Actinomycetota; class Actinomycetes; order Kitasatosporales; family Streptomycetaceae; genus Streptomyces; species Streptomyces sp. NBC_01237. The sequence goes on from NZ_CP108508.1 coordinate 3,923,531, forward strand.
CGCGGACGCGGCACGGTGCGAGGCCTGCCGGACTGGGACCGCTGTGCGGTCATGGGAGTCGTCAATGTGACGCCCGACTCCTTCTCCGACGGGGGCCGCTGGTTCGACACCGGGGCCGCGATCAAGCGTGGCCTCGATCTGGTGGCCGAGGGCGCCGACCTGGTCGACGTCGGCGGTGAGTCGACCCGGCCCGGCGCCAGCCGGGTGGACGCGTCGGAGGAGCTGCGGCGCGTCGTCCCCGTCGTGCGGGCCCTGGCCTCCGAGGGCGTCACCGTCTCCGTGGACACCATGCGGGCCCGCGTCGCCGAACAGGCCGTCGCCGCCGGGGCGACCCTCGTCAACGACGTGAGCGGCGGCCTCGCCGACCCCGACATGATCCCGGTGGTCGCCGCCGCCGGTGTCCCGTTCGTCGTCATGCACTGGCGCGGCTTCAGCGAGTCCATGAACAGCCGGGCGGTGTACGAGGACGTCGTCGCCGAAGTCGTCGCCGAACTGCGCGAGCGCATGGAAGCCGTGACAGCGGGCGGCGTGGCCCCGGAGCGCCTGGTGATCGACCCCGGCCTCGGCTTCGCCAAGGACGCCTCCCACGACCTCGCGCTCGTCGCGCACCTCTCCGACCTGCGCGATCTGGGCCGCCCGCTGCTGGTGGCCGCCTCCCGCAAGCGCTTCCTCGGCCATGTCCTGGCCGGGCCGGGCTCCGCACCACCCCCCGCCCGCGAGCGCGACGCGGCCACCGCCGCGATCTCCGCCCTCTCCGCACAGGCGGGTGCCTGGGCGGTCCGGGTCCACGAGGTGCGGGCCACCGCCGACGCCGTGCGGGTCGCCCGCGCCGTGGAAGGAGCCGCGTGAACGACGACCGCGCACAGGCCGCCGAGGACATCGCGGAGGTCGAACAGGCCAATACGGCCTTCTACGAGGCGATGGAACGCGGCGACTTCGAGGAGCTCTCCGGCCTCTGGCTGCCGGGCGAGGACCTCACCGTCTCCTGCGTGCACCCGGGCTGGCCGGTCCTCACCGGCCGCGGCGAGGTGCTGCGCAGCTACGCGCTGATCATGGCGAACACCGAGTACATCCAGTTCTTCCTGACCGATGTCTCGGTCGCCATGACCGGTGACACGGCACTGGTCACCTGTACCGAGAACATCCTCAGCGGCGGCCCGGCCGAGGACGGCAACGCCCTGGGCCCGCTCGTGGGCCAGCTCGTCGTCGCCACCAACGTGTTCCGGCGTACCCCCGACGGATGGAAGCTCTGGTCGCACCACGGCTCCCCCGTGCTCACCGAAACCGATGAGGAAGACGACGAGGAAACACCCTCCTGAGCGGGTACCCGTCCACGAGGGGTTGGGCCCCGGAACCACGGGGTAGGGGCGGCTACCAGCCCCGTGAGGTCCCGTCCATAGCCCCCACGGGCGAGCACTGTCGGTGCTCGCAGGTAGATTCGAAGCAAGTCGTCCCGCCGCCCGCACGCGGCAGGGTGCCTTGCCGACCAACGACAGCAGGAGTGATTCGCGTGGATCGTGTCGCGCTGCGCGGCCTCAAGGCCCGTGGGCACCATGGCGTCTTCCCCCGGGAACGGGAAGAGGGCCAGACCTTCATCGTGGATCTGGTGCTCGGCCTCGACACCCGCCCCGCGGCGGCCGCCGACGACCTGGCGCGCACCGTGCACTACGGCGTGGTCGCGGAGGAGGTCGTCGACGTCGTCACGGGCGAACCGGTCGATCTGATCGAGACACTGGCCGAGCGCATCGCCCAGCAGTGCCTGAAGCACGAAGGCGTCCAGGAGGTCGAGGTCGTCGTGCACAAGCCGGACGCCCCGATCACCGTCCCCTTCGACGACGTGACCATCACCATCACCCGGAGCCGAGCATGACCGCATTTTCCACCGAGGGGCAGAGCGACCCGACCGTACAGCCGGTGCCCGCCGCCGTGGTCGAGCAGGTGGACGCCGCGGACATCACCCTCTCCAACCCCAAGCGCGCCGTGCTCTCGCTCGGCTCGAACCTGGGCAACCGCCTGGAGACCCTCCAGGGCGCCATCGACGCGCTGGAGGACACCCCCGGCCTGCGGGTCAAAGCGGTCTCCCCGGTCTACGAGACGGAGCCCTGGGGCGTCGAGGCCGGCTCCCAGCCCTCGTACTTCAACGCGGTGATCGTCGTGAAGACGACCCTGCCCCCGTCCTCCCTGCTGGAGCGCGGCCAGGCCATCGAGGAGGCGTTCGACCGGGTCCGCGACGAGCGCTGGGCCCCGCGCACCATCGACGTCGACATCGTGGCGTACGCCGATGTGGTCTCCGACGACCCGCTGCTCACCCTCCCCCACCCCCGCGCCCACGAGCGGGCCTTCGTGCTCGCCCCGTGGCACGACGTGGACCCCGAGGCCCAGCTGCCGGGCGCCGGCGCGGTCGCCGACCTGCTGGCCGGTGTCGGACGCGACGGCGTACTGCCCCGGGCCGATCTGGAACTCCGGCTGCCCGAGTAGTCGTTAGGCTCGAAGGACACCGGGCCGGCACGGGCGGCCCGGCCATCAGGACGGAGAAGGGCGGCTCACGCGGTGAAGGAACTACGGCTCGGGGTACTGGCGGGCCTCTTCGCCGCCGCCGGAGTGCTCTCCTGGGGCGCGGCCAGGCTCTGGGACTCCCTGGACAGCCTGCCGAGCGTCCCGCTGGCCGCCCCCATCGTGCTCGCGGTGATCGCGGTCGTCCTGCTCGCCACCGCGCTCTCCATCCGTGCCCGGCTGCGCGCCCAGCGGGAGCGCCGTCCGGGGGCGAAGGGCGTCGAGCCGCTGATGGCGGCCCGCTCGGTCGTCTTCGGTCAGGCGAGCGCCCTCGTGGCCGCCCTGGTCGCGGGGATGTACGGCGGCACGGGCGTCTTCCTGCTCGGCTTCCTCGACATCCCGCCCCGCCGCGACCAGGCCATCTACGCGGGCCTCTCGGTCGTGGCCGGGATCGCGGTCATAGCGGCCGCCCTGTTCCTGGAGCGCGTCTGCAAGCTCCCGGAGGACCACGACGACGACAACAAGAGCGCGGCAGCCGCGTAGGCGGTCCGCCGCGCTCCTCCGTGGCTCCCCGGCGCCGTGACCATCCGTCCCGGCGCCGGTATCCGCGTCCGCCCCGGCGTCAGCGCGCCATGATGAGGCTCATCGCCTCCGCGCGCGTCGCGGGGGCACGGAGCTGGCCGCGTACCGCCGAGGTGATCGTCTTCGCACCGGGCTTGCGGATGCCCCGCATCGACATGCACATGTGCTCGCACTCGATGACGACGATGACGCCGCGCGGCTCCAGTATCTGCATCAGCGAGTCGGCGACCTGTGTGGTGAGCCGCTCCTGGACCTGCGGGCGGCGGGCGTAGACGTCGACCAGCCGGGCCAGCTTCGACAGACCGGTGATCTTTCCGGTGGCCGCGGGAATGTAGCCGACGTGCGCGACGCCCCGGAACGGCACCAGGTGGTGCTCACAGGTGCTGAACACCTCGATGTCCTTGACGAGCACCATCTCGTCGTGACCCAGGTCGAACGTGGTCGTCAGGACGTCCTCGGGCTCCTGGTACAGGCCCGCGAATATCTCCTTGTACGCCCGTGCCACGCGCCCCGGCGTCTCCCGCAGGCCCTCACGGTCCGGGTTCTCGCCTACCGCGATGAGAAGTTCGCGTACCGCCGCCTCGGCCCGCTTCTCGTCGAACTCGCCGATCGGACCCTCGCCGTCCAACGTCACCGGGTCGGTCATCTGTGCCTCGTTCCTCTGTGCTGTCACAAGCGCGGGCTGCGCGCAGAGCTCGCAGGCATACGGAAAAGCCGCGCCCCCACAGGCTAAAACCTGGGGGGCGCGGCATCCATTCCGGGCCCGGTAGGACTCCCGTGACAGGGGCCACACCGAGGTCGGTACGGGGCTAGCTCTCCGGACGCTCTTCCGGTGTCGCCTCGGTGGACGGGGCGTCATCCTTCGTCAGGTCCGTCGGGGCGATCTCCGCCGGAGTGGCCGAACCATTGGCGGTGGAGGCGCCATTGGTGAGGGCCAGCTCCTTCGGCGAGAGCACCGGCGGCCGCGTCGACGGGGTGCGCCGGGCGGAACCGGTCCACGCCGGGCGGGCCGGGCGCTTCACGATCGGGGCGAAGATCTCGGCGATCTGCTCCTTGCCGAGCGTCTCCTTCTCAAGGAGTTCGAGCACGAGGGCGTCGAGGATGTCGCGATTCTCGACGAGGATCTCCCACGCGTCGTTGTGCGCGGTCTCGATGAGCTTCTTGACCTCTTCGTCGACGAGCGCCGCGACCTCTTCCGAGTAGTCGCGCTGGTGACCCAGCTCCCGGCCCACGAAGGGCTCGGTGTTGTCGCCGCCGAACTTGATCGCGCCGAGCCGCTCCGTCATGCCGTACTGCGTGACCATCGCGCGGGCCGTGGCACTGGCCTTCTCGATGTCGTTCGCCGCACCGGTGGTCGGGTCGTGGAAGACCAGCTCCTCGGCCGCGCGCCCGCCCAGCATGTAAGCGAGCTGGTCGAGCATCTCGTTGCGCGTCGTGGAGTACTTGTCCTCCTCCGGGAGCACCATCGTGTAACCGAGGGCGCGGCCGCGGGAGAGGATCGTGATCTTGTGGACCGGGTCCGACTGGGGAGAAGCCGCCGCGACCAGGGCGTGGCCGCCCTCGTGGTACGCGGTGATCTTCTTTTCCCGCTCGGACATGATCCGGGTCCGCTTCTGCGGGCCCGCCACGACGCGGTCGATGGCCTCGTCGAGCATGCTGTTGTCGATCAGCGTCTTGTTGCTGCGCGCCGTGAGGAGCGCGGCCTCGTTCAGCACGTTCGACAGGTCGGCACCGGTGAAGCCGGGCGTACGGCGGGCGACGGCGCCGAGATCGACGTCCTTCGCTACCGGCTTGCCCTTCTGGTGCACCTTGAGGATTTCGAGACGGCCCAGCATGTCCGGACGGTCGACCGCGATCTGCCGGTCGAATCGTCCCGGACGCAGCAGCGCCGGGTCGAGGATGTCCGGCCGGTTCGTGGCGGCGATCAGAATCACGCCGCCCTTCACATCGAAGCCGTCCATCTCGACGAGCAGCTGGTTGAGGGTCTGCTCGCGCTCGTCGTGACCGCCGCCCATGCCCGCACCGCGGTGCCGGCCGACGGCGTCGATCTCGTCGACGAAGACGATCGCCGGGGCGTTCGCCTTGGCCTGCTCGAAGAGGTCACGCACTCGGGAGGCACCGACACCGACGAACATCTCGACGAAGTCGGAACCGGAGATCGAGTAGAACGGCACACCCGCCTCGCCCGCGACGGCGCGAGCGAGCAGCGTCTTGCCCGTACCGGGCGGCCCGTACAGCAGGACACCCTTGGGGATCTTGGCGCCGACGGCCTGGAACTTCGCCGGCTCCTGGAGGAACTCCTTGATCTCGTGGAGCTCCTCGACAGCCTCGTCGGACCCCGCCACATCGGCGAACGTCGTCTTCGGGGTGTCCTTGGTGATCAGCTTGGCCTTGGACTTGCCGAACTGCATGACCTTGGATCCGCCGCCCTGCATCTGATTCATCAGAAACAGGAAGACGACCACGATCAGGACGAAGGGCAGCAGCGAGAGGAGGATCGAGACGAACGGGGACTGCTTCGACGGCGAGACGGTGTAACCCTTCTCGATGTCACCGCTCTCGAACTTCTTCTGCAGCGTGTCGGCAAGCTCGACGCCCTGGTTGCCGATGTAGCTCGCCTGGAACTTGCTGCCGGACTCGCCGTCGAGCTTCTGGCCGCCCTTCAGCTCAATCTTGAGAATCTGTTCGTCACCGGTGGTCAGCTTGGCCTGCTCCACCTGGTCCTTGCTGATCGCCTGGATCACCTTGCCGGTGTCCACCGTCTTATAGCCGCCAGACGAGCCGACGACCTGCATCAACACGACCACGGCGAGGACGGCCAGCACGATCCACATGACCGGCCCACGGAAGTATCGCTTCACGTCCATCCATACGGAGCGAAGACGCCCCGTCCCTCCTGCCCGTAGGTAAATGCTGCTGTGAGATAAAGACTGTTCTTCGGACGGTACCCCAGCATTGTCACCTGCGACCGCCGGGGACGTCTGACAAACCCGCTTTCGAAGCCTTCAACGGCGGGAAATCAGTGAGGGTTCCCCAGAGTTCGGGCGGGTTCGGGCCCGTTCGGGCCCCTGCGGGCTGTCAGCCGCCGTAGACGTGCGGAGCGAGCGTGCCGACGAACGGAAGGTTGCGGTACTTCTCCGCGTAGTCCAGTCCGTAGCCGACGACGAACTCGTTGGGGATGTCGAAACCGATCCACTTCACATCGATCGCGACCTTCGCGGCATCCGGCTTGCGCAGCAGGGTGCAGACCTCAAGGGTGGCCGGCTCCCGCGAGCCCAGGTTGGACAGCAGCCAGGACAGCGTCAGACCGGAGTCGATGATGTCCTCGACGATCAGGACGTGCTTGCCCTTGATGTCGGTGTCCAGGTCCTTGAGGATCCGGACGACGCCGGAGGACTGGGTGCCCGCGCCGTACGAGGAGACGGCCATCCAGTCCATCGTGACGGGGGTGGACAGCGCGCGCGCCAGGTCCGCCATCACCATCACCGCGCCCTTGAGCACGCCGACGATGAGCAGGTCCTTGCCCGCGTACTCCGCGTCGATCTTCGCGGCCAGCTCGACGAGCTTCGCGTCGATCTCTTCCTTGGTGAGGAGCACCGACTGAAGGTCGGTGCCCATGTCCTTCTCGTTCACCCGCGTCTCTTTCTTTGCCTGCCGGACCCGGGGCGCACCCCGGACCGGCCCGGCTGTTTCGCCTGCACTTCAGCCGCTTGCGCTTCAGCTCTGCCGAATCACCAGTCTGCCACCCTGCCGCCGGGCTTCGACGCGGCCGGGCAGGTTGATGGCCCGCTGGCCGCGCCAGCCGGTGATCAGGCGGTCGACTTCCTCGATGTGCCGGGCGAACAGCGAACCGGCCGGAGCCCCGGCGTCGAGCACGGCCCGGCGCAGCACCCGGCGGCGTACGGCGGGCGGCAGGACGTAGAGCTTGGCGCACTCCAGCCGGCCGTCGTCGTCGCGTACGGAGGTCTCGGCCTCGGCGGCCCAGGTGTCGAGGGCGTCGGCGTCGTCGCGGGAGAGCTGGGCCGTACGGGCGAGGGCTTCGACGACACCCTTGCCGAGCGCCTTCTCCAGGGCGGGCAGGCCCTCGTGGCGCAGCCGGGAGCGGGTGTAGGCGGGGTCGATGTTGTGCGGGTCGTCCCAGACGGGGAGGGACTGGACCAGGCACGCCTTGCGGGCGGTCTGCCGGTCGAGCTGGAGGAAGGGGCGGCGGTAGCGGCCGGCCGGTCCGGAAGCGGCGGCCATCCCGGAGAGCGAGCGGATGCCGGAGCCGCGGGCGAGGCCGAGCAGAACCGTCTCCGCCTGGTCGTCGCGGGTGTGGCCGAGGAGGACGGCGGCCGCGCCGTGGCGCTCGGCGGCGGCGTCCAGGGCTGCGTAGCGGGCGTCGCGGGCGGCGGCCTCGGGGCCGCCCTCACGGCCGACGTCCACGGCGACGGACTCGACCGGGTCGAGGTCCATGGCGGCGAGCCGGGCGACGACCTCGGCGGCACGCAGGTCGGAGCCTGCCTGGAGGTTGTGGTCGACGGTGATCCCGCCGGCCCGGACGGAGAGCTTGCGGGACTCGAAGGCGAGGGCGGAGGCCAGCGCCATGGAGTCGGCGCCGCCGGAGCAGGCGACGAGCACGAGGGGGGTGTCGGGCCGTTCGGGGAGTGCGGCGCGGCCGCTGCCCGCACCGGCTTCGGCGAACCGGGCGCGTTCGGCGAGCGGGGAGCGCCGCGCCTGTTCCGGGTGCCGGTCGTGGTCGGAGTGCCGGTTGTAGTCGGTGAGTACGTCGTGGAGTACGCGGCGGACCGCCAGGCGTATCGCCGCGACCGCAGGATGGGGACCCATGTCCGGTGCCCTTCATGGAGTTGGGGGTGCGTCGAGCGCCGGAACGGGTGCGTTCCGTCACTCAGAGTGCGTCGATGGTGACAGAGCCAAGCTGTCCATCGAGCATTGCACGCCTTCCCATGCCCCTATGGTCCCTCGGATGGGTGATTGGAGGGCCATTCCGCGGTCGTCGGGCGGTACGGGATCACGACTCTGCCTTACGGTGCACCCGCGCGACCCAGTCCTCCGGCTTGGCGATCTCCGCCTTGGTCGGCAGGGTGTTCGGTGAGGTCCAGATCCGGTTGAAGCCGTCCATACCGACCTCGTCGACCACGGACCGGACGAACTTCTCGCCGTCGCGGTACTGCCGCAGCTTGGCGTCGAGGCCCAGGAGCTTGCGCAGGGCCAGGTCGAGGCGGCCCGCCCCGTTCGCCCTGCGCTGCTGGAACTTCTCGCGGATCTCACCGACGGAGCCGACCACCTCGGGACCGACGCCGTCCATCACGAAGTCCGCGTGGCCTTCGAGCAGCGACATCACGGCGGTGAGGCGGCCGAGGGTCTCGCGCTGACCGGGCGTCTGCACGATCTCGACGAGGCTGCGTCCGCCCTCCTCGCCCTGCTCGCCCTCGGGGCGGCTGCCGCCGGACAGGGTCTGGGCGGCCTCGCGCAGCCGCTCCAGGACGGTCACCGGGTCGACGTCGGTCTCGTCGAGGAACGACTGGATCTCGCCCCGCAGATGGTCGCGGAGCCAGGGCACACCGGTGAACTGGGTGCGGTGGGTCTCCTCGTGGAGGGCCACCCAGAGCCTGAAGTCGTGCGGGTCGACGTCCAGTTCCCGCTCGACGTGGACGATGTTGGGGGCGACCAGCAGCAGTCGGCCGCCGCCGGTGGCGGAGCCGGGCAGCTCACGGGTGGCGGGGGCGAACGTCTCGTACTGGCCGAGGATGCGGGAGGCCAGGAACGACAGCAGCATGCCCAGCTCGACGCCGGTCACCTTGCCGCCGACCGCACCGAGGACGGCGCCGCCGGGGCCGCCGCCTCGCCGGTCCTGCATCTTCTCCAGGAGGGGGCGGAGCAGCTCGCGGAAGCCCGCGACGTTGGCCTTGATCCAGCCCGCGCGGTCCACGACCAGGACGGGGGTGTCCTCCGGCCGGCTCCCCTCCGGAATCATCCGGGTGAACCCGCGTACGTGTTCCTCCGAGGCCTTGGCATGCCGGCGCAGCTCCGCGACGACGGCGCGGGCCTCCTCGCGGCTGATGTCGGGGCCCGGCCGCACGAGCCGGGTCGCGGTCGCGACCGCGAGTTTCCAGTCGACCATCTCGGCACCACCGATGCTCGTCATGCGCCAACCGTACGTGAGGCGGGCGCCCGGTGGCGGGGTGTTGCACCGCTCATCGGGTCTTCCCGGTGAGCGCGGTGGCCAGGGCGTCGAGGGCCGGCTCGGCCTCGGCGGCGGACGGGGTGCCCGACGCCAGGAAGGCGAAGGCGAGGAGCCGCCCCCGGTGGTCCAGGACCGTTCCGGCGAGGGCGTTGACGCCGGTGAGGGTGCCGGTCTTGGCGCGGATCACACCGGTGCCGCGGTCGGTCGCGGAGTAGCGGTTGCCGAGTGTGCCGCTGAACCCCGCCACCGGGAGGCCGGTGAGGACGGGGCGGAGTTCGGGGTGGTCAGGGTCGGCGGCGCGGGCCAGCAGGGCGGCGAGGAGTCCCGCGGTGACCCGGTCTTCGCGGTCGAGGCCGCTGCCGTCGGCGAGGCGGGCACCGGTCACCGGCATCTTCAGTTTCTTGAGCTGCGCGGTGACGGCGCGCCGGGAGCCCTTGAAGTCGGCCGGTTCGCCCGCCGCGAGGGCGGTCTGCCGGGCGAGCGCCTCGGCGATGTCGTTGTCGCTGTTGGTCAGGGCCCGTTCGACGAGGGAGGACAGCGGGGCGGAGCGGTGCGTGGCCACCGGCTCGGACGCGGCGGCGGGGCGGCCGGCCCGGGGGGCCCGCTTCGTCGCGACGCCGTCGTCGTCGAGATACCCGGCGAAGGCGCGGGCGGCGTCCCCGGCCGGGTCGGTGGTGCGCGGGGCCGGACCGCGGTCGGTGCTGTCGAGGCGTCCCTCGTTGACCATCAGGGCGCTGACGGGGGCGATGTTCTCGTTGGGGCCGATGGGGTGCAGGGCGGGCCCGGAGTAACGGGAGGTGTCGTAGGCCAGCTTGACGGAGGTGATGCCCTTCGCGCGCAGGGCCCGCACGGTGTCGGCGGCCAGCGCGCGCAGGGCGGCCTTGTCGAGGGTGGGGTCACCGCCGCCGACGAGGGTGAGGGTGCGCCCGTCGGGCGACGCCCGGACCGTCGTGGCGATGCGGTGGTCGGGGCCGAGGGCGGAGAGCGCGGCGGCCGCGGTGGCGATCTTGACGGTGGAGGCCGGGGTCATGGGGGTGGTGGCGCCGTGTCCGTACAGCTGCTTGCCGGTGGCCGTGTCGATCACGACGGCGGTGCTGCGGGTGCCGAGTGCGGGTGAGTCGAGCAGCGGGGCGAGGGTGTCCGGAAGACCGGACGCGCCCTCGGGGGCCGAACGGGGGACGGTGGAGCCGAGCGCGCCGAGTACGGCGGGCGCGCTGGGGGCGGGGTCCGCTCCGCCGGGCGCGGTCCGGCCGTGATGTGCGCCACCTGTACGATCCCGGACGGCGGCCCGGTCCCGCTCGGCCTTACGCTGACCGGAGTCCCAGGGACCGGCGGCGATGACGGCGCCGGCCGCGACGACCAGGCCGAGCACAGCGGAGCCTGCGACGAGCGGCCAGTTGTCCGACCCGAGTGTTCTCTTCGGGTCTTTCAGCTTGTCCTTCAGCGTGTCTTTGAGCCTGCCCCATTTGTTCAACGGCTTGATCGAGGGTCTTTCCACCGGCTCGGCCACCGTTGACCAGCCCCTTTCGCGAGCACACTTCTGCGTGGGGGACACTTAATCACCAGTCGTATGTGTTGATCATGGAGGAGCCACCCGTGGAGTTCGACGTCACCATCGAGATTCCGAAGGGTTCGCGGAACAAGTACGAGGTGGACCACGAGACCGGTCGGATCCGTCTGGACCGTCGGCTCTTCACCTCGACCAGCTACCCCGCCGACTACGGATTCGTCGAGAACACCCTGGGCGAGGACGGCGACCCGCTGGACGCGCTGGTCATCCTGGACGAGCCGACCTTCCCCGGCTGCCTCATCAAGTGCCGCGCCATCGGCATGTTCCGTATGACGGACGAGGCCGGCGGCGACGACAAGCTGCTGTGTGTCCCGGCGTCCGACCCCCGGGTGGAGCACCTGCGCGACATCCACCATGTGTCGGAGTTCGACCGCCTGGAGATCCAGCACTTCTTCGAGGTCTACAAGGACCTGGAGCCCGGCAAGTCCGTCGAGGGTGCCGACTGGGTCGGCCGCGCCGAGGCGGAGGCCGAGATCGAGGCTTCGTACAAGCGTCTTGAGGCCCAGGGCGGCGCGCACTGACGTAGCTCTTCCGGTTCCGTTTGTGAGCCGGACGGCCGTACGGGAACGGGCGGCACACCCACCTGGGTGTGCCGCCCGTTCCGTGTGTCGGCAGCGTCCGCCCGCGGTGTGCGCCCGTTTCGCGCGCGGGCTGTTTCCGGGTGCGCGCCCATGTCCGCGGCCATACTGGGCACACGAGCCGCCGAGGGTGTGCAGAGACGAGGAGCGAGGTCGAGTGGTGGCGGAATCGGGCGGTCCTGAGGACCAGAAGCCCCAGTCCGACGAGGCGCGCAGCGCCTTCGTCCCGCCTGCCGGGACGGGTCGGCCCACCTCCCCGCCCGAGGACGACCAGCCGACGTCGGAGTTCGCCGTGCCGCCCGGTCTGCAGACCGATGCGCCGGGCGGTGCCGGACCGGGTTCCGGTTCCGGTTCGGGTTCCGGGGGTGGTTCGGGCGGCGGATCGGGAAGCGGCTCGAACTCCGACACGCTGAGTTCGGCCTTCGCCCCGCCCCTGACGTACAGCGCCCAGCATTCGCCGCCCGCGTTCACCCCGGCGCAGGGCATCCCGATGATCCGGCTGACCAAGGAAGCCCCGTGGCAGGACCGGATGCGCACGATGCTGCGGATGCCGGTGACCGAGCGCCCGGCCCCCGAGAGCGTGCAGCGGACCGACGACTCGGGCCCCGCCGTGCCGCGGGTGCTCGACCTGACGCTGCGTATCGGCGAACTGCTGCTGGCGGGCGGTGAGGGCGCCGAGGACGTCGAGGCGGCGATGTTCGCGGTGACGCGTTCGTACGGTCTCGACCGGTGCGAGCCGACCGTCACCTTCACCCTGCTGTCCATCTCGCACCAGCCGTCGCTGGTCGAGGACCCGGTGACGGCGAGCCGTACCGTACGCCGCCGGGGCACCGACTACACCCGGCTGGCCGCGGTGTTCCGGCTCATCGACGACATCGCCACGGAGGACATCGACGTCTCGCTGGAGGAGGCGTACCGGCGCCTCGCGGAGATCCGGCGCAATCGGCACCCGTACCCGGGCTGGGTGCTGACGGCCGCCGCCGGGCTGCTCGCCGGTTCGGCATCGGTGCTGGTCGGCGGTGGAGTGCTGGTCTTCATCGTGGCGGCGGCCGGCGCGATGCTCGGGGACCGGCTGGCCTGGCTCTGCGCCGGGCGCGGGCTGCCGGAGTTCTACCAGTTCATGGTCGCGGCCATGCCGCCCGCCGCGATGGGCGTCGCGCTGACCCTGACCCATTCGACCGATGTCCGCCCGTCCGCGGTGATCACCGGTGGGCTGTTCGCGCTGCTGCCGGGGCGGGCGCTGGTCGCCGGTGTGCAGGACGGCCTGACCGGCTACTACATCACCGCGGCGGCGCGGCTGCTCGAAGTCATGTACTTCTTCATCGGCATCGTCACCGGTGTGCTGCTGATCCTCTATCTGGGGGTCCAGCTGGGCGTCGGGCTGAATCCGGAAGCCCGGTTCGTGCCCAACGACCGGCCGGTGCTCCAGATCCTGGCGTCGATGGCCCTCAGCCTGGCGTTCGCCGTCCTGCTCCAGCAGGAACGATCCACCGTGCTCGCGGTGACCCTCAACGGGGGCGTGGCCTGGATCATCTACGGGGCGATGGCCCGCACCGGCGGCATCTCGGCGGTGGCGGCCACAGCGGTGGCGGCCGGTCTGGTGGGCCTGTTCGGGCAGTTGTTCTCGCGCTACCGGTACACGTCCTCGCTGCCGTTCATCACGGCGGCGATCGGACCGCTGCTGCCCGGTTCGGCGACGTACTTCGGGCTGCTGGGTGTGGCACAGGGCGAGTTGGACACCGGGCTGGCCTCGCTGTCGACGGCGGTGGCGACCGCGCTGGCCATCGCGATCGGCGTGAACCTGGGGAGCGAGATCTCCCGGCTCTTCATGCGGGTGCCGGGCGCGGTCGACGGCGCGAACCGCCGTGCGGCCAAGCGGACGCGTGGCTTCTGATCCGTGTGACGCGTGGCTCCGCCACGCGGACGGCGCCCCCTCCGGTGTCGGAGGGGGCGCCGTACGGAATGCGTGTGCGTGAATGCGTGGTGCCGTGCGTCGTGCGTCGTGCGTCGTGCGTCGTGCCGGAGGCTCAGCGCTTGGCGTGACGGCCGCGTCCGCCCGAGGACGGGCTCCCGCCCGCCGACGGACCGCCGTCGCCGTCCTGCTGACGGGCGGCCTTCTTCGACTTGCTGCGGGCGCGCAGGAACTCGATCACGATCGGCACCACCGAGATCAGGACGATCAGGATGAGGATCAGCTCGATGTGCGCGTGCACGAAGTCGATCTTGCCGAGCATGGCGCCGAGCAGCGTGACGCCGACACCCCAGAGGATGCCGCCGATGATGTTGTACGTGATGAACGAGCGGTAGTTCATCCGGCTCACACCGGCGATGATCGGCGTGAAGGTCCGCACGATGGGCACGAAGCGGGCCAGGACCAGCGACTTCGGACCGTACTTCTCGAAGAAGTCGTGGGCCTTCTCCACGTTCTCCTGTTTGAAGAGGCGGGAGTCGGGGCGCCTGAAGAGGGACGGGCCCACCTTGCGGCCGAAGAGATAGCCGACCTGGTCGCCGATGATCGCCGCCAGCGCCACCAGGGTGCAGACCAGCCAGAGCGGGTACTTCAGATCGCCCGTGGTCACCAGCAGACCCGTGGTGAACAGCAGGGAGTCGCCCGGCAGGAAGAAGCCGATCAGCAGTCCGGACTCGGCGAAGACGATGAGAAGAAGGCCGGGAAGTCCGAAGGTGTTGAGCAGATAGTCCGGGTCCAGCCAGCTCGGGCCGAGCGCAAGCGTATTCAAGGGTCCGGGCTCCAGGATCGTTCGATGGCGGCTGCGTGGCCGCCCCAAGCTATCAACGCCCGGACCCCGCTCCGGGTTCCAGTAGCGGCCGCGGAAATGCGCGCTGTACGAACCGGGGCAAAGCTGTCCTCAGGAGGTGCCAACCCATGGGCATTGAGGATTACGGCGGCGGACAGACGGCCAAGGCCGACGTCCTGGTCGTCACGACGAATGACGTACCCGGCCACCAGGTCACCCAGGTGATCGGCGAGGTGTTCGGGCTGACCGTGCGCTCCCGCCACCTCGGCAGTCAGATCGGCGCCGGGCTGAAGTCGATGATCGGCGGCGAGCTGAAGGGGCTGACCAAGACCCTGGTCGAGACCCGCAACCAGGCGATGGAGCGGCTCGTCGATCAGGCGAAGGCGCGCGGCGCGAACGCGGTGCTGATGATGCGGTTCGATGTCTCCGAGGCGGCCGACGTGGGCACCGAGGTGTGCGCGTACGGCACGGCGGCGGTGATCAGCAAGACCTAGCCGGTCGGGGCGACGTTCCGGGGGCGGCGGGCGCCGGGGCGGCGGGCGCCGAGCGCCGGGGCGGCGTGTGCGGGGAGTTCATCCCGTTTCCGTACACGCGCCGGCTTCGGCGATATGAGGCTTATACGCCGTTATGGTGACCCGGTGACCCCCGATTCCGCCGCCCCCGCACTCCCCGCGCCCACCACCGCCCGGCGGCTGCTGCCGGTCGTTCTGCCCGCGCTGGTCGTGGGCGTGGTCTCCGCGCTCGTCCTGCTCGGCGTCAGCCTCCTCGCGGAGCAGCTCCAGGACGTGCTCTGGGAGACCCTTCCCGACGCGCTCGGCGTCGGCCGGTACTCCTCGCTGTGGATGATCGTGATGCTCACCGCGACCGGCCTCGCGGTCGGCCTGGTCGTGCACACCGTGCACGGCCACGGCGGGCCCGACCCGGCCACCACCGGCCTGGTCGACGCCCCCATGACGCCCGGCGTCGTCCCCGGACTGCTCCTGGTGACCATGCTGGCCCTGGCGGGCGGGGTGAGCCTGGGGCCGGAGAACCCGATCACCGCCGCCAACATCGCGCTCGCCTTCTGGCTCGGCCGCCGCGCCGCGCCCGGAGCGCCGGCCGAGCTGTGGGTCGCGCTCGCCGCGGCCGGCACCATCGGCGCCCTGTTCGGCACCCCGGTCGCCGCGGCCCTGATCCTCTCCGAGACCCTCGCCGCGCGCCCCGGCCCGGGAGCGCTCTGGGACAAGCTCTTCGCCCCGCTCGCGGCGGGCGCGGCCGGGGCGCTGACCATGACGCTGATCGACCACCCGAGCTTCGACCTGTCGCTGCCGGACTTCGCGCATCCGGGGTGGGGCGACCTGCTCGCCTCCCTGGTGATCGCCTCGGCGGGAGCACTGCTCGGTCTGGTGGCGGTGTACGCCTTCCCCGTGACGCACCGGGCGTTCAGGGCCCTGAGGCATCCGGTCCTCGCGCTGACCGCGGGCGGGCTGGTGCTGGGGCTGCTGGGTGCGCTGGGCGGGCACCTCACCCTCTTCAAGGGGCTCGAAGAGGTGAAGGAGCTCGCCGAGGACCCGGACGGGTGGTCGGCCGGGGGTTTCGCGGTGATGGCGGTGGTGAAGATGGCCGCCCTGGTGATCGCGGCGACCTGCGGCTTCCGTGGCGGCCGCATCTTCCCGGCCGTCTTCGTGGGGGTGGCGCTCGGATTCTGCGCCCATGCGCTGGTCGACGCGGTGCCGCCCGCCCTCGCGGTGTCCTGTGCGGTGCTGGGCGTCCTGCTCGCGATCACCCGGCAGGGCTGGCTGAGCCTGTTCACGGCGGCGGTGCTCGTCAGCGACATGGCCGTACTGCCGCTGCTCTGCGTGGCCACGCTGCCCGCCTGGCTGCTGGTGACCGGGCGGCCCCAGATGCAGCTGCACGAGGACGGCACACCGCTGCGGTGAGGGGCGCCCCCACGAAGACGGCGCCCTTCGCGGGTGCTGACGGGCCCGGTGTCCGGCGCGCCGGTTGTGCGCGATGTCCGTATCGTCGCCTTCGTAACGTTACGTCTGGCTTCATCGCCGACGGTTCGACGGAGGTCTCCGCATGCCCACGCCCCTCCACGCCGCCGCCCACGGGTCCGGCCGGGCCATCACGTCCGGCCCCGCCGCCGAGAACTGAGAAGGGTGCGACACCATGGCGCTCCACCGAGGTGCCCATCCGCACCAGGACGAACCCACCGAGGAGCGGCGCAGGCTCGCCCTCAACCCGTTCTTCGGCGAGGCCGACCCGGCGGCGGGGATGGAGTCCGCGCCGCCCCGGCACCGGCTGCCGGACGGGCCGCTGCCGCCCTCGACGGCGTACCGGCTCGTCCATGACGAGCTGATGCTCGACGGCAACTCCCGTCTCAACCTGGCCACGTTCGTCACCACCTGGATGGAGCCCCAGGCCGGGGTGCTGATGGGTGAGTGCCGGGACAAGAACATGATCGACAAGGACGAGTACCCGCGCACCGCCGAGCTGGAACGGCGCTGTGTGGCGATGCTCGCCGATCTGTGGAACGCCCCCGATCCGGCGGCGGCCGTGGGGTGTTCGACCACCGGGTCGAGCGAGGCGTGCATGCTGGCCGGGCTGGCGCTGAAACGGCGCTGGGCGAACCGGAACGCCGACCGCTACCCGGCCACCGCGCGGCCCAATCTGGTGATGGGCATCAATGTGCAGGTCTGCTGGGAGAAGTTCTGCACGTTCTGGGAGGTCGAGGCGCGGCAGGTACCGATGGAGGGCGGCCGCTTCCATCTGGACCCGCAGGCCGCGGCGGAGCTGTGCGACGAGAACACCATCGGGGTCGTCGGCATCCTCGGCTCCACGTTCGACGGCTCCTACGAGCCGATCGCGGAGCTGTGCGCGGCACTGGACGACCTCCAGGAGCGTACGGGGCTCGACATCCCGGTCCATGTGGACGGGGCGTCCGGGGCGATGGTGGCGCCGTTCCTGGACGAGGACGTGGTGTGGGACTTCCGGCTCCCCCGGGTGTCGTCCATCAACACGTCCGGGCACAAGTACGGGCTCGTCTACCCCGGGGTCGGCTGGGCGCTGTGGCGTTCGGCCGCCGAGCTGCCGGAGGAGCTGGTCTTCCGGGTCAACTATCTGGGCGGCGACATGCCGACCTTCGCGCTGAACTTCTCCCGGCCGGGTGCGCAGGTGGTGGCGCAGTACTACACGTTCCTGCGGCTGGGCCGGGAGGGCTACCGGGCCGTCCAGCAGGCGTCGAGGGATGTCGCGGGCGGCCTCGCCCGCGCGATCGAGGACCTGGGGGACTTCCAGCTCCTGACCCGGGGGGACGAGCTGCCGGTGTTCGCCTTCACGACGACGCCGGAGGTCGGTGCGTACGACGTGTTCGACGTGTCGCGGCGGCTGCGGGAGCACGGGTGGCTGGTGCCCGCGTACACGTTCCCCGCCAACCGGCAGGATCTGTCGGTGCTGCGGGTGGTCTGCCGCAACGGGTTCTCGGCGGATCTGGGGGAGCTGCTGGTGGAGGATCTGCGCGTGCTGCTGCCGGAACTGCGTGCACAGCGGCACCCGTTGAGCCATGACCGGCCGGTGCCCACGTCGTTCCATCACTGAGGAGCGCGTCAGGCGGCCCGGCCGGGCGGGGGGCCGGCGCCCGTCCGGCGTCCGGGCTCCGGTGCCCGGCCGCCGGACGCGGTGCCGATCAGCGGTTCAGCCGGCTGAACCTCCGTACCGCCAGCGGGAAGAACACCGCGACCAGTGCCACCGGCCAGAGCACCGCCAGGAGTTCGGCGTGGCTGGCCGCCCAGGAGTCGGCCGCACCGCCCGGATTGCCGAACAGGTCGCGTACCGCCGTGGCCGTCGCCGACATGGGGTTCCACTCGACCACCGCGCCCAGCCACCCCGGCATCGACTCCGGCGTCGCGAAGACATTGGAGAGGAAGCCCACCGGCCAGACGAGGATCTGCACCGCCTGCACCATCTCCGGCCGGCCCGCCACCATCGCCAGCTGGATCCCGACCCACAGCATCGCGAACCTCAGCAGGAGCAGCAGCCCCACCGCCCCCAGGGCCGCGCCGAGTCCGTTGTGCCAGCGCCAGCCGACCGCGTAGCCGACGCCGATCATCACGGCCAGGGCCGCCACCGACTGGAGCATGTCCGCGACACTCCGGCCGACCAGCACGGCACCCGAGACCATCGGCATCGAGCGGAACCGGTCGATGACCCCCTTGCCCAGGTCCTGGGTGACCGCGAGCATCGTCGCCTCCAGGCCGAAGGCCATGGTGAGGGCGAGCATGCCGGGCACCAGGAACTCGGTGTTGTCGCCCTCGACGCCCCGGCCGCCGCCGACCAGGTAGTTGAACATCAGGAGCAGCATCACCGGGAAGACCAGGCCCACCACCACCTGGACCGGCTGCCGCGCCCAGTGCGCCAGTTCGCGCCGGGTCATCGTCCATGAGTCGGCCAGGGCCCAGCCGAGCCCGGCGAGACCCGACCGGCCCGCGCCCGGGGGTTTCCCGCCGGACGAGCCCGTAGCCGAGGAGCCCGTACCCGAGGACGGCCCGCCGGCCGAATCCGCCGTGCTGATCGCCGCCGCGCTCATGCCGCCACCTCCGTGCGGTCCGCGCTCCTGCCGGTGAGGGACAGGAACACCTCGTCCAGGGTCGGGCGGCGCACCGCGATGTCCTCCGCCTCGATGCCCGCCTCCTCCAGTGCCCGTACGGTCCGGGTCAGCGTCGCCATCCGGTCCGGGGCCGGGGCGCTGAGCAGCCGCCGGTCCTCGTCGACGCGCAGGTCCGTGCCGCCCAGGAGCACCGCCGCCTCCCCCAGCCGGGACGCGTCGCGCAGGGTCACGTCGATCCGGTCGCCGCCGACCAGCGCCTTCAGTCCGTCGGCGGTTCCCTCCGCCGCCACCCGGCCGTGGTCGATCACCGAGATCCGGTCGGCCAGCTGGTCCGCCTCCTCCAGATACTGCGTGGTCAGCAGGACCGTGGTGCCGCCGCCGACCAGGGAACGGACGGCCTCCCACACCTCGGCCCGGCCGCGCGGGTCCAGGCCCGTCGTCGGTTCGTCCAGGAACAGCACCTCCGGGTCGGTGATCAGCGAGGCGGCCAGATCGAGCCGTCGACGCATGCCTCCGCTGTACTGCCTGACGGCCTTGCGCCCGGTGCCCGCCAGCCCGAAGCGCTCCAGGAGTTCGTCGGCTCGGGCGCCCGCCCGGCGCGCACCCAGGTGGTACAGCCGGCCGAACATCTCCAGGTTCTGCCGGCCGCCCAGCTCCTCGTCCACCGCCGCGTGCTGCCCGAGCAGGCCGATCCTGCGCCGCACCTCCCCGGCCCGTTCGCGGACGTCGAGGCCCGCCACCTCCACGCGGCCCTCGTCGTGCCGCAGGAGCGTCGACATGATGCGTACGGCGGTGGTCTTGCCCGCCCCGTTGGGGCCGAGCACCCCGTGCACGGTGCCCCTGCCGACCGTGAGGTCCAGGCCGTCCAGGGCGTGCTTGTCCCCGTACCGCTTGCGTACGCCTTCCACGACGATCGCGTCGGTCAAAATCCCTCCACCCTTTTAGTCAAACTTGACTAGATGGGCAAAGGTAACCGGCCGAGGGTCATTCGTCAAACTTGATTAGTGGTCGTCCCCCGGATCGGGGGCCCCTGTCGCGTACGGGTTCTCCTCGCCCTCCGCGAGGACCCCGACGAACGGTTCACCCTCACCCGAGAAGGTGTACGCCCCGCCCTCGATCCGCTCGATCAGCCCCCGGGTCCACTCCGCCCCCGCGTCCGCCGAGTGCACCCACAGGTTCATGAGCTCGCCGATGTGCCCGAGCGACTCGGGGCCTTCCGCGGGGGTGTAGTACTCCGTGACCGAGGCGCGCCACGCCTCGATGGCCGCGATCCGCTCCTGGAGCAACGCGACCGCCTCGCCCCGCTCCAGGTCGACGATGAAGCCGACGGCCGCCGAGAGCACGTCCATCTTCTGGTCGTACGAGGTGATGGCCGCGCGCAGCAGGGAGCGGTACTCCCGGACGCCCTCGTCGGTGATCTCGTACTCCGTGCGGGGCGGGCCGCCCGCCGTGGACGGAGCGGTCTCGTGCGCGAGCAGCAGCCCTTGCTTCGCCATCTGCTTCAGGGCGTGATAGATCGACCCCGGCTTGGCGTTGGACCACTCGTGCGCGCCCCAGTACTCCAGGTCGTTGCGGACCTGGTAGCCGTGCGCGCGACCGTGCTGCCGTACGGCGCCGAGGACGAGCAGCCGGATCGCGGACATCCCACCCGCCCTTCCTTCGTATTCAACTTTGACTACAGGACAGCCCTCAGCGTATCCCGCGTCGGGGCACAGAAAGGCGGGGCAGGCAAGGTCGGGGCAGAAGGAAGGCATAAGGAGGGCGGCGCGAAGGGCGGTGGCGCGAAGAGGGGAAGCGTCAGAGCGGGAAGACCGTCCGCCCGTGCTGGATCGACATCCACTTCTGCGTGGTGAACGCCTCCACCACCGCCTCGCCGTTCAGCCGCCCGGTCCCGGACATCTTCTCGCCGCCGAAGGCGACCAGCGGGTCGTCCTGCACGGTGGAGTCGTTGACGTGGAACATCCCGCTGACGATGCGCTGCGCGAACCGCACCCCGCGTTCGGCGTCGGCGGTGTGCACGGCGCCGCTCAGTCCGTACGGGCTGCTGTTGACCAGCCGTACGGCCTCCTCCTCGCCGTCGAACGTCATCAGCAGCGCCACCGGGCCGAAGATCTCCTGCGCCAGCAGCGGCGAGTCGTCCGCGAGGCCGGTCAGCACGGTCGGCTCCACGACATTGCCGCGGATACGGCCCCGTACGAGCGCGGTCGCCCCGCCCGCGACCGCCTCCTCGACCATCGCGGCCAGCGCGTCGGCCTGGAAGGTGTTGATGACCGGGCCGATCCGGGTCTCCGGGTCGCGCGGGTCACCGGCCTTGAGCGCCGCCACCTCGGCGGTGAACCGCCCGGTGAACTCCGCTGCCACCCGGCGGTCCACCAGGATGCGGTTGGCGGCCATGCTGACCTGCCCCTGGTACAGGAAGCGGCTGAACACGGCCGCCTGGACGGCGTACTCCACATCCGCGTCCTCCAGCACCACCAGCGCGCTGTTGCCGCTCAGTTCCAGGATGGTCCGCTTGAAGAGCCCGGCGGCGGTGGCGGCCACATGCCGGCCCGTCCGGTCGGAGCCGGTGAAGGAGATCACCTTGGGCACGGGGTGCGTGATGAACGCGTCGCCTATCTCGGCGCTGTCGGTGACCACGACATTGAGCAGCCCGGCCGGCAGTCCGGCGTCCTCGAAGATCCGGGCGATCAGCGCTCCGCCGACGATCGGGGCGTTCTGATGGGGTTTCACGACGACCGCGTTGCCGAGCGCCAGCGCGGGTGCGACCGACTTCATGGTCACCAGGAAAGGGAAGTTGAAGGCGCTGATCACACCGATGACCCCGATGGGCAGCCGGTAGAGGCGGTTCTCCTTGCCGTCCGTCACCGACGGCAGCAGCCGCCCGGTGGGACGCAGGGCCTGCCGGATCGCCTCGCTCAGGAATTCCCGGCCGCTGCGGACCTCGTACTCCGCCCTGATCCGGGTGCCGCCCAGTTCGTCGATGATCGCCTCGACGATTTCCTCGGTGCGTTCCTCGGTGATGCGCAGCGCGCGTTCGAGGACGGCTCGGCGCTCGTACGGATTGGTGGCGGCCCACTGCTGCTGGGCGCGTTCGGCGGCGCGGTAGGCCCGGTCGACCTCCAGCGCCGTGGCGACGGTGATGGAACCGAGTTTCTCACCGTTGTAGGGATTGAAATCGATGATGTCCCACGAGCCGCTTCCGGTCAGCCACTCGCCGTCGATGTACTGGTGGGCCAAGGCGTGGAAGTAGGACATGCAATCCCTTACTGCAGGCGTTCGCAGACTCCTGATGCGACGTCATCGTACTGACAAATCATGTCAGTTGGAGGAGTCCACGAAGGAGATCCCGGCTCTCTTCCGGTCCCGGACTGTCGTCGTGCAGCCGCACCATGGCCTTTTCGTACTGTGCGACCTCCTCCGGCTTGTCCACATAGAGCGCGCTCGTCAGCTGCTCCAAATAGACAATGTCCGACAGATCGGATTCCGGAAAACGCAGCATCGTAAAGGAACCGCTCTCGCCCGCATGCCCGCCAAAACTGAAGGGCATCACTTGAAGAGTGATGTTCGGCTGCTCCGACATTTCGATCAGATGCCGCAATTGTGCGCGCATCACCTCGCGTTCGCCGTACGGACGGCGCAGCGCCGCCTCGTCGAGCACCGCGTGGAAACGCGGCGCGCGCTCGGAGACGAGGGCTTTCTGGCGCTCCAGCCGCAGCGCGACCCGCCGGTCGACCTCGGCGGCGGGTGCGCCGCGCATGCCCCGGGAGACGACCGCATGGGCATAGGCCTCGGTCTGCAGCAGACCGTGGACGAACTGGACCTCATAGATACGGATGAGCGAGGCCGCCCCCTCCAGACCGACATATGTCTGGAACCAGCCGGGCAGCACGTCTCCGTAACTGTGCCACCACCCCGCCACGTTGGCCTCCCGGGCCAGACCGAGAAGGGAGTCACGCTCCGCCTCGTCCGCGACACCGTAGAGCGTGAGCAGGTCCTCGACGTCCCTGGCCTTGAAGCTCACCCGTCCCAACTCCATGCGGCTGATCTTCGATTCGGAGGCCCGGATGGAGTAGCCGGCCGCCTCACGGGTGATGCCGCGCGACTCACGCAGGCGTCTGAGCTGAGAGCCCAGCAGGATGCGCCGCACCACAGATCCACTCGACTCGCCTGCCGACACTGGTCCGACCCTCCCCATCGCTTACCGGGCACCGAGGTCCCCCCGAACCCCGGTGCCGGATTCTGCCACCAAAACGCTTCAGCCCGTACTCATTCGATTACGGAAATGAGAAGCCGTCCTGAAAGCTCCGAAACTACCTGACGGAAGAAATACGGCAGAACCGGCACGCTATCGGGCAGGTCCGGCGCGTGCACGTGCATCTGCCCTTGCATCTGCCCTGCGCATTCGGAACCATGGTCCTCGCGCACCTGCGTGCTCGTGTTGTGCCGCTGTACCCCCCGCAGTACCGCTACAGGCAGTGCCGCTACAGCCGCGAATCCCGGGAGTGCCTCGTATGGGGACGAATGGATCGACGATGCTCGAGCCGTTACGGCAGGGGCTTCCCCCCACCGACCCCTCGGCGGTCGCCGGATCGGCATCCTGCATGCTGCCCGCCTGCTACGAGGCGGTGAGCGGGGCACGGAAGTTCACCAGAACGACGCTCAGCCAGTGGGAACTGACCGACCGTTTCGACGATGTCGCACTCGTCGTGTCCGAACTCGTCACCAACGCGCTGCGCCACGCGCTGCCCGCCGACACCCCCCGGGACCCCCAGGAACCGCCGGTGCGGCTGCATTTGATGCGCTGGACCTCGCGTCTGGTGTGCGCCGTACGGGACCCCAGTCAGGCGAGCCCGGTGGCGGGCGAGGCGGCGGACTCCGCCGAGTCGGGCCGTGGCCTGTTCCTGGTGGAGTCCTTCAGCGACAGCTGGGGCTGGCACCCCGCCCCCGCACCGATGGGCGAGAGCCCGTCCGGCGCGCTGTACGGCAAGGTGGTCTGGGCGCTCTTCCGGCTCGCGGACAACGAGCTGACGGACAACGCGAAGCCGCAGGAACCCGCGGTCAGTTACGCGGAGTAGCGCACAGTCACCGACGGGGCGGACAGGGGCGGCCAGGAGCGGCGGTCAGCGGCGCGGCATGCCCTGATGCCGTGCCCGCCGCGCCGTCCGCGCGGGCGGCCCCGGACGTGCGGACGTATCAGCCGCCGGACGCCAGATGGTCGAACTCCCCGTCCTTGACGCCCAGCAGCAGCGCCTCGATCTCGGCCGGCGTATAGACCAGGGCGGGCCCGTCGGGGTGGCGCGAGTTCCGCATCGCCACATTCCCTCCGGGCAGTTTCGCGAACTCCACGCAGGACCCCTGGGAGTTGCTGTGTCTGCTCTTCTGCCAGACGACTCCGCGAAGCTCTGTGGCCGCCATGCCGTTGTACACGTGGTGCACAGGACGCTCCCCGAGTTGCAAGGTGCAAGTGTCAACTAGCTCGGATCATAGCTGTGTTCATATGCCAATGCATGAGCAGATGCACGTGCACGCGGGGTGTTCCTTTGATTACAGCTTTTCTTCTCCTTCGCGCGTCCCGGAAGAGAGACGAACGGCACGCCTATTCCGCTCCCGCTTAACGGAGTTGATCCTGCGGGCCCTGGTAGCTTGGCGCGGTCTTTCGACCATGAATCAGCAAGGGGGAACTTTACGTGGACAGGTTCGTACGCACCGGCGCCGTCGTCGCCGCCGGTCTTCTCGCCACGATCGCACTGACCGGCTGCGGCGGTGACAGTGACAGCGGCGGTGACAGCGACCCGGGCAAGGGTGCCGGTTCGGGTGCCGCGCAGAGCGAGAAGCCCGGCGGCGGCAGTGAGGACACCGGCTCCGGCGGCACGGACGCCGCCGCGCTGGAGGGCACCTGGGCGGGACTGACCGACGGCAAGGCCGTCGCCCTCTCCATCGCCTCCGGCAAGGTCGCGCTCGTCGCCGACCAGGCCGTCTGCCAGGGCGAGGTGAAGGACATGGGCGAGGTGATGCTCGCGCTGAAGTGCACCGACGGCACGAAGGACCGCACCATGGGGTCCATCGAGTCCAATGACGGCAAGACCGTCGTCGTCTCGTGGGAGGGCGGGGCCAAGGACACCCTGGCCAAGACCGAGCCGGGCAAGCTGCCGACCGGGCTGCCGGGCATGCCCACCCCCTGACGGACGGGCTCAGTCGGCGCGCGGGGCGATGTCCGCGCGTCTGCTGCCGCCCCGGTAGTCCAACGCCTGCGAGAACTCCTCCAGTGCTTCGAGGAGCAGCGTCGCGCCCTTGCGCACGACGGGGTCGGGGGCGGGGTCGGCCGCGGTGGCCGGTACGTCCCAGCGCGCCACCTCCTCGGCGACCGGCTGCCAGTCCGGGACCCTTCTCTCCCGTACCGCCTTCGCGCCCCTCTCCGTCGCCCGGCGCAGTGCGTCGGCCAGTTCGGCCGCGCCGGGCACGGAAGCGGACGAGGCCGCCGGGAGATGGGCCTCCAGCAGCATGGCGGACCGGCCGAGCTGGGAGAGCGCGTGCTGGGCGTCGGCGGCGGCCGCCCGGGAGATGCCCCGGTGGCGTACGGGTTCGTGCTGGGCGGTCGCCAGCGCCTCCTGCCAGGCGACCCGCGCCTCCCGGGTGGCGAGCAGGGCGGCCCGCACGTCCTCGTGGCTCGTGGCCGTGGGATCGGCGTACTGCTCGATGACCGTGGCCGCGTACCGCCCGTCCGAGATCAGCCAGTCGGCCAGCCGGTTGCGCAGCCGCGGGGTCTCCCAGGCCGGGTAGAGGGCGTACGAGATCATCGCGAGCAGTCCGCCCACGAGGGTCAGCACCACGCGTTCGGTGACGGTCTGGGACAGCTCGTCACCCGCCATCCCGAGCAGGAAGACGACGTAGGCGGAGACACAGACCTGGCCGACCGCGTAACCGGTGCCCATCAGCAGGTACATCAGCCAGGCGCAGAACACCGCGAGGATCGCGGAGAGCGTCGCGTCCGGGTGCGCGGCCTGCACGATGCCGGTGGCGACCCCGACACCGACGAGGGTGCCGCCGAAGCGGGCCACGGAGCGCGAGTACGTCTGCGAGAACTCCGGCCGCATCACCATGACGGCGGCCATCGGCGCCCAGTAGCCGTGGCCGAACGGCAGCGCGGTGCCGAGGAGGAATCCGGCGGCGGCCACCACGGAGACCCGGATCGCGTGCCGCAGGATCGGGGAGCCGTGGTGCAGTTCCCGGCGCATCGCCTTGAGGATCACCGGAATCAGCCGCAGGAGAGTGGGACGGGTCCGGCCGTCCGTGGCCGAGGGGGCGAGGTCGGCCGGGTGGACGGGGGCGGCCGGGTGATCCGGGTCGGGCTCGTGGGCCGGGTCGGGCTCGTGGGCCGGGTCGGGCCGGTGACGCGGGTCGGGCTGCCGGTGCCGTCCGGCGTGATCGGCCCGGTCCGTCGGTTCGCGGGTGCCGGTGCCCTCGGCGATCTCGATGACGTCGGCGAGCAGCGCGTCGAGCCGGTCGGCCGCGCGGCGGGCCGGTCCGACGAGGATCACCTCGTTGTCGGGGGTCCTCAGGACTCCCAGGTCGGTCGGGGCGAGGTGGACGGGGTCCCCGCTCCGTACCGCGCGGGCGGCCGCGTCGAGTACGGAACCGGCGGCGCCCAGCAGCTCGCGCACCCAGACCCGTTCCAGCCCTTCCGCGGGCACCCCCAGCGCGGGGTCGGCCAGTGAGGCCAGCACGGGGCGCAGCCGCTCGGCGATGCCCCGGGCGCCGTGCAGGTCGGCGGGGCGGCGGCGGGCCTCGCGGGGGGTGACGGCGGCGGCGCTGCGGGCGGTCATCAGGGGCAGCGGGTCGAACGGGGCGACCGGGTCGTCGCGCAGCCTGCGGGCGTAGTCGGCCTCGGCGGCCAGCGCGTCGGCGAGCGCGTCGCGCTGGGCGCCCCATCGGCGTACCGGGAACAGCACGATCAACGCCGCCTGGACCACCCCGCCGACCGCGATCATCCCGGCGTGCGCGGCGGCGTCCACGACCGAGGTGGGCAGGGTGACCGTCACCAGCATGATCGCGACGTTGGACGCGGCGATGATGCCGCCCGTCGGGCCCGCGGCCCAGGCCATCCCGGCGACGAACGTCCAGACGGCGAGCAGACACATGAACACGACGGTGTGGGAGCCGGTGAGATAGCCCAGGAACGTCGACACGGCGAGGCTGGCGCCGGACACCAGGGCGAGCACGGGGCGCGGGCGCCAGCTGCGCTGGAAGGTGGCGATGGCCGCCTGGAACGCGCCGAACGCGGAGCTGGCGGCGATCGCCGGCCCGAACAGCGAGAGGCTGACTCCGACGACGAGGGCGAGACCGGCCGCGCCGCGGAGGGCGATGAGGGGTTCCAGCCTGCGCCGCTCGATCGTCAGGCCCGCGCGGGCGGTCTCCTTCAGCGCCCGGAGCCAACTCATGGCCCGAGCCTAGCCGGGATCTTGGACAAGTCCCCTTTAAGGGGCGATTTCGCCTTCGCGTCTGCCCATCCGGGCGCGGTCGGCGGCGGCCGTGCCATGGGTCCACCCGGCCATGTCCGTGGCGCCCCGGACCCGGGTGGTGGTGGTGCGCGGGAACATCCGCTCCGCGGTGTCGGTGACCGCGACGTCCCGGGCGGCCAGGACGGGCAGCAGGCCGCCGGGGGCGCCCGGCGCGGTGCCGTCGCCGTCCGCGGGGCCGGCGTCCGCCGCCGCGGTGACCCGTTCGGTGTCGGCGGCGAGGCGGCTGCCGAGGCGCTGCGCGTACGCCATCAGGAAGGACTGCCGGAAGGTCTTGGTCCGCTTACGGCCGCCGGCGCGCTGGCCCGCCTCCGCCGCGGTCATCGCGGCCGTGCCCTGCACCAGCAGCGAGGTGAAGAGCAGTTCCACCGCCTCCAGGTCGGGCTCGAAGCCGACGACCGTGGAGAAGCCGAGGTCGCTGTTCCACACGGCCCGGCAGCGGTTCGCGGAGGCCACGGCGTCGAGCAGGATCGCCTTCGCCGTCTCGTACGGGGCATCGACCCCGATCCGGCAGGCTCCGGGCGCCTGTGTGCTGTGGTTCCGGGCGGCGAGCAGCGCCTCGTCGATGCTGTGCCGGGCCATCAGCTCCTGCGCCTTGGTGGTCAGCGCCTCGGCCTCCTCCGGGAAACCGGTCGCCTCCGCCTTCGCCAGCAGGGCCCGGATACGGGTGAGTATGCGGGGCTCGTCGTGGGCGGGCGGCAGATGCAGGTGGTCGGTGACCGTGCCGGGCGGCGGTCCGACGGGCTCGATCGAGGGCAGCCGCAGCAGTACGCGGTACAGCTCCAGCAGGCCGGCGGCGTACGAGAACCGGTCGGGGCGGTTGCGCGGTACGGGGGCGGGGAGATCGGCGAGCTGGGCCCCCCAGCGGGGCGGGAGGGCGGCGTAGCGGGCGGTCTCGGCCGTGATCAGGGTGGCGGCGAGGGCGGCACGGCCCTCGTCGAGCTCGCGCCGGACGAAGCGGACGAGGTCGGCGGGGTGCCAGCCGCGGTCCCAGGCGCGGCGGACGAACTCCTCGCCACGGTGGTGCAGGGCGTCGTCGGCGGTGGGGGCGGCGGCGAGGAGGGAGGCGCCGGTGTCGAGGGCGGGGTCGCCGTCGGAGTAGAGGGCTGCCGCGAATGCGTGGTCGATCACCGGGTCCATGCGGTCAGGGTAGGCGGGGGCGGAACGCGGGGGCGGTGTGGCCGGGGGTGGGTGGGGTGCGGGTGGGGTGCGGGTGGGGCGCGGCCGGGGGCGGGTGGGGCGCCTGCGGCGGGCTTGTCCCCTACCCGCCCCTTCCCGAAACCGGGGCGCCGCCCCGGACCCCGCTCCTCAAACGCCGGAGGGGCTGGGGGTGGCCGGAAGGGCTGGGGATGGGGGCGCCGGGCCCCGCGCTCGGGGAAAGGATGCCCTCAAGCGCCGGGCGGGCTGGGGATGGCCGGAGGGGCTGGGGGTGGCCGGAAGGGCTGGGAGTGGGGGCGCCGGGCCCCGCGCTCGGGGAAAGGATGCCCTCAAGCGCCGGGCGGGCTGGGCGTGGCCGGAGGGGCTGGGGATGGCCTGGCGGGCCGGGGTTGGCCGGACGGGCGGGGAGTGGTCAGAGGGGCTGGGAGTGGCCGGACGGACTGGGGATGGCCGGGTTGACCGGACGGGCCGGGGTTGGCCGGCCCCGGGTTCGGGGTGGGGTTCAGGGGAGGAGGATCAGTTTTCCTCGGACGTGGCCCGCTTCGCTCAGTTCGTGGGCTGTTCTCGCGTCGGCCAGGGGGAATGTCCGGGCCACCGGCACACGGAGTTCGCCCAGGGCCGCGAGGCGGGCGTTGCGGGTCAGGCGGGTCGGGGAGGGGCCGTTGCCGCCCGCGGAGAACGTGATGCCCAGCTTCTGCGCGTCGGCGTCCGCGATGGTGACGATCCGGTCCGTCGTGCCGCCGCGCAGTTCGATGGAGTCGGGCAGCGCGCCGCGGCCCGAGGCGTCGAACACCGCGTCCACGCCCTGGGGTGCCAGCTCGCGGACCCGTTCGACCAGGCCGTCCCCGTACGCCACCGGGACCGCGCCCAGGACCCGCAGGTAGTCGTGGTTGGCCGGGGACGCGGTGCCGATGACCGTGGCGCCGCGGGCCGTCGCCAGCTGGACCGCGGCGGAGCCGACCGCTCCGGCCGCGCCGTGCAGCAGGAGGGTGTCGCCCTCGGCCACCGCCAGTTCGTCCAGTACGCGGGACGCGGTCTCGGTCGCGATGGGCAGCGCGGCGGCCTCCTCCCAGGCCAGGCCCTCCGGTTTGGCGGCGAGGGAGCCGACGTCCGCCAGGGCGTGGGTGGCGTAGGCGCCGGTGGCACTCCAGCCGAGGACCTCGTCGCCGGGCGCGAACGCGGTGACGCCCTCACCGGTCTCCTCGACTACCCCGGCGAACTCGCTGCCCGGCGTCGCGGGCAGCGGCGTGGGGAAGACCGGCTCCATCCAGCCGTGCCGGATCTTGTAGTCGATCGGGTTGACCCCGGCAGCCCGGACCCTGACCCGTACCTGGCCGGGTCCGGGGCGCACCTCGTCCACCTGCGCCAGGTGCAGGACCTCGGGGCCGCCGAACTCTTCGTAAAGGATCGCTTCCATTTCTCGATCCTCGTGGCCGGTCCCCCCTCCGGCGACCCGGAGGTGAGGTCCGGGCCGCTGTCAGTGGCGGCTGCCAGACTCGGAGCCATGACCGAACGTTGGGCTCTGGCCACGGCAGAGGGCGGCGGTGCGCTTCTCGTGCCGCTGGAGCGGGACGGCACGCCCGCCGGCCCCGTCCTCGCCGAGCCCGACCTCGTCGAGGCGGTCCGGTCGCGGCCCGATGTGGCGCGCTGGGTGTGGCGGTCGACCGGCGAGATCTATCCCCGGCTGCTCGCCGCCGGGGTGCGGGTCGAGCGGTGTTACGACATCGAGTGCGCCGAGCTGCTGCTGCTCGGGCACGAGGGGCGACTGGGCGAGCCCCGGTCCGCGGCCGCCGCCTGGGCCCGTCTGAGCCGTCTTCCGGTACCTCCCGACCCACCGCCCCGCTCCGCCGAACCGGGCTCGCAGTCCTCGCTCTTCGAGCCGCCCTCGGGGACCGGTGTGCCCTTCGAAGGGCTCCTCGCGGTCTACGCCGATCAGGTGCGGCGCCATGACGCGGGCGCCCACCCGGAGCGGATGCGGCTGCTGACCGCCTCCGAGTCGGCCGGGATGCTCGTGGCCGCCGAGATGCACCGGGCGGGCCTCCCCTGGCGGGCCGATGTGCACCGGGACGTGCTCAACGACCTGCTGGGCGAGCGGTACGCGGGCGGCGGCGAGCCCCGCAGACTGGCCGAGCTGGTGGACGAGGTGTCGGCGGCGTTCGGCAGGAGGGTGCGTCCCGATCTGCCCGCCGATGTCGTGAAGGCGTTCGCCCGGGCCGGGATCAAGGTGAAGTCGACCCGGCGCTGGGAGCTCGCGGAGCTGGACCATCCGGCGGTGGAGCCGCTCATCGCGTACAAGAAGCTGTACCGGATCTGGACGGCGCACGGCTGGAGCTGGCTCCAGGACTGGGTGCGCGAGGGCCGTTTCCGTCCGGAGTACCAGCCCGGCGGCACGGTCAGCGGGCGCTGGACGACCAATGGCGGCGGAGCGCTGCAGATCCCCAAGGTGATCCGGCAGGCCGTCGTCGCCGACGACGGGTGGCGCCTCGTCGTCGCCGACGCCGATCAGATGGAGCCGCGGGTGCTGGCCGCGATCTCCCGCGATCCGGGTCTGATGGAGGTGGCCGGTCATGACGGCGATCTCTACAAGGCCCTGTCCGACCGGGCGTTCCACGGCGACCGGGAGCACGCCAAGCTCGCCCTGCTCGGTGCGATCTACGGCCAGACGTCCGGTGACGGCCTGAAGAATCTGGCGGCCCTGCGGCGGCGCTTCCCGCGCGCCGTCGCCTATGTCGACGACGCGGCGAAGGCCGGTGAGGAGGGACGTCTCGTACGGACGTGGCTCGGCCGCACCAGCCCGCCCGCCGTCCGGGCGGACGACGACGCGGACGGCGAGGCCGGGATTCCCCAGGAGGAGGGCGAAGGGGCCGACGGGGAACGTCCGGGGCAACGCGACGGCGAGTTCATCCCCGGGTACGCCTCCTCCAACTCCCGTGCCCGCGGGCGCTTCACCCGTAACTTCGTGGTGCAGGGCAGCGCCGCCGACTGGGCCCTGCTGCTCCTGGCCGCCCTGCGGCGGACGCTGTCCACGGCCGGTCTCCGGGCGGAGCTGGTGTTCTTCCAGCACGACGAGGTGATCGTGCACTGTCCGGCCGAGGAGGCCGATACGGTCGTCGAGGCGATCCGCGCGGCCGGGGAACTGGCCGGGCGGACCGCCTTCGGGACGACACCGGTCCGGTTCCCGTTCACCACAGCGGTCGTGGAGCGGTATTCCGACGCCAAGTGAGCGCTATTTCTGCTGGAGCTTCAGCCACTGGGCACTGGTCGCCAGCGAGATGAGCTGCTTCATGGTCAGCGCGGGCTCGGCGCGGGTGGCGGGCGTCGACTGCTCGCCGGAGTTGAAGGCGGAGACGACGACGCGCATGCCGTCCGTGCGCATCGTGTCGGCCGTCCACCAGACGACGCCCTCGCCGCCCTTCTCCCCCGGCTGCTTGGTGGTCTTGAGCTTCGTGCCGTCGGGCAGCGTCTTCGCGCCGGCATACAGCTCGTCGGCGGCGTCCCGCATGTCCCGCTGCACATTGATCTGCACCAGGGACCTGCCCTTGCCGTCGTCGGCGACGACATAGGCGTACTCACCGCCCTCGTGCCCCTTCTCCACGATCGGGAGACCCTTGGGCAGGAGCTTTTGGAAGGTGGGCATGAGCTTCGTGTAGTCGAGCTCGGGGGAAGGGGCGCCCGCGGGCACCGACGCGGAGGGGGTCGGAGTCGGAGAGGGAGCCGGGGGCTTGGTCGTGGAGGCCGTGGGCGTCGGGGTGGGCGTCGCGGTCGAGGGGTGCGTCGGGCTGGGTGTCGGGGTCGGAGCAGGCGAACCGGAGGGGGAGCCCGTCGCCACGGGGCTGCCGTCGGAGATGCCCCTCCCGGCCCCCGCCGTCACGGTCCGCTCCGCGCTCGCCACGTCGGACGTGGTGCCGGAACCGTCGAGCAGTCCGCCCGCGAACGCCCCGCCCGCGCCGATCAGGGCGAGCGCCAGCACGCTGCCGGTCACGGCGGTCGCCCGGCGGCGCCGCTGACGGCGGACGCCCGCTTCGAGTCCGCCGGCCACCACGGCGGGCCGGTTGCCGAGGTCGAAGGTCTCGCCCGTCCGGCGCAGTTCCTCGCTGAGTTCTTCTTCAAAGGGCATGCGAAACACCACTTCTCGTTCTGAGTTGAGTGAATGCCGTACGGCGAACGGCGATTCCGTGATCGGGGCGGTCAGCGGGACGCGAACTCCGTGATGCTGCCGCCCAGCAGCTCGCGCAGTCTGGCGAGCGCCCGTACACAGCGGGTCCGTACCGCGGCGGAGCTGACCTGGAGGGCCTCGGCGGTCTCCTCGATGCTCCGGTCCTCCCAGTACCTCAGCACCACCACCGCACGGTCCTTGGGCGCCAGTTGTGACAGGGCCCGCAGCAGCGTCATCCGCAGCGCCGGGTCATCACCCGCCGCCGCCCCGGTGTCGGGCAGCTCGGCCTGCGGACGCTCGGCCGCCGACCGGCGCCGGCGGTGGGTCAGGAACGTCCGTACGAGCACGGTCTGCGCGTACGCCGCCGGGTTGTCTATGCGGTGGACACGGCCCCAGAGCAGATACATCCGCCCCAGCGTCTCCTGCACCAGATCCTCGGCCAGATGAACGTCGCCGCTGGTCAGCAGGCAGGCCGAACGGTACAGATGGCTCGCGCGTCCGGCCGCGAACTCCCTGAAGTCCTCCGTACGCGACTTCCTCATGCCCTCCCCGTTCGCCCGGCCCGGGTCCCGTTGCCCCGCCCCGCACCCCTTCGACGCGACGGGGCATCGGAAATGTTTCAGACGAACGGCGGAAGGGCCCCGCCCACGCGGAAGTCCGCGTGGACGGGGCCCGTTGGGCGGTGGTGCGCACCTGCTGCCGTGCGTCTACCCGCGTTCCCACAACGCGGGGACGTTCGGCGGTTCCCAGCCCGCCATGGCCACATGGGCCTGTAGGCAGCGGTAGGCGACCCCGCCGTGGGTGACGCGGTCTCCCGCGCGGTAGGAGGCCCCGGCCGACCACGTTCCGGTGGGCGGGTCGGTCGGGGGGTCGGTGGGCGGATCGGTCGGGTTCGGAGTCTGGGCGATGTCGAGGACGAAGTCGAACGTGCCCTGCCGCCCGTTCCCGACGCTGCGCACGTTCATCAGCAGCGCCGGATCGAAGAGCGCGTCCGTGTTGTTGCGCGGCTCGTCGGGGAAGTACAGCTGCGTGGTCAGGACCGGACGGCCGGGGGCCTGGACCTTCACATGGATGTGCCGGGTGCGGCCGGGGTAGAGGCCCGCCACGATCGTGGTGAGGCTGAACGCCCCGCCCTTGTCGGTGAACTGGTGCCCGCGGAAGGCGAATCCCGACATGTCGTACGCACCGTTGGTGTCGGCCTGCCAGAAGTCCAGGAGGACTCCCGCGATGGGCTTGCAGGCCCGGCCGAACATATAGCCGCTGACGGTGAGCGGGATGCCGGGGGTGCTCGGTGTCACCAGGCTGGTGCGCAGCGGGGAGTTGGGCTTGAAGTACGGGCCCTCCATCTGCGGCGGCGTCGGGTCGTCCCCGTCGTCGCAGGCCGGGGTGGGCGTCAGGGGGGCGCCGCCGGAGCCGACGTCACGGGCGAGCGCGACACCCCCTCCGGCGAGCAGCGGGGCGGCACTCGCGACGAGCGCGGCTTTCAGGATGCTCTTACGGCTGATCCGGCGGTTGCGGGGAAGGTCGTCGCTTGCTTCTGGAGTCATGTCGGATTCCTCGGGGTTCCTCGGAGCGGGGAGGTACGGGGAGGCGGAGCGAGGAGAGGCGGGACGGAGAGGGAAGGAGCGCGGTGCGCGGGGAGGCGCGGGGACGGTCAGACCTGCTGCCAGAGCGCGGGGACGTTCGGCGGGGTCCAGCCCGGCTGCGCCTGGTGGCCCTGGAGGCAGCGGTAGGTCGATCCGCCGTACGTCACCGTGGCACCGGTGGCGTAGGTCGTCCCGGCCGCCCAGGTACCGCCCGGCTCGGTCGGCGGATCGGTCGGGTCGGTGGGCGGGTCGGTCGGCGTGCCGCTGGTGACCAGCGTCAGCCCGTACGCCTGGAGCGCGGGGTTGACCGGCTGGAAGTACGTCGTACCGCCCTGGGAGCAGTTGCCGGAGCCGCCGGAGGTCACGCCCTGCGCCTGGCTGCCGGTGAGGAACGAGCCGCCGGAGTCGCCGGGTTCGGCGCAGACGTTGGTACGGGTCACCCCGGAGATGGTGCCCTCGGGGTAGGTGACGCTGGTGTTGAGCTGCTGGATCGTGCCGCAGTGCCAGCCCGTCGTGGAACCGGAGCGGCAGACGGACGAGCCGACGACGGCCTGGGTGGAGCCGGTGACGGTCACATCACCGTTGCCGTACCCGTTCACCAGGGCGCGCGGCGTCCAGTTGGCGTTCGTGGCGACCCAGGAGTAGTCGCGGCCGGGGAAGGTGGAGCCCTGGAAGGAGCCCTGCGCCTGCTGGTTGTACCCGCTCGTGCTCACCCCCGGGGTGCCGCAGTGACCGGCGCTGACGAAGCCGTTCTGGGTGCCGCGCTTCACGGGGAAGCCGATGGAGCAGCGGCCGGAGCCGTTCATGTAGTACGCGTCGCCGCCGCGCAGATCCGCGTAGGTACGGGGCTGCTCGGTGGACGCGGCGACGGTCACCAGATCGCGGCGGACCCCGGCCGCGGTGAGGAACGTGTCGGCCGCCCGGGGGCTCGCGGCGTTGACGACGACCCGGTTGGCGCGTACGTCGACGTACCAGACGGGAACGCCCGCGGGCGCCTTGCGCAGGGCGACCGCGTCCAGCGCGGCCTTGGCCGCTTCGAGGCGGTCCAGGCTGTGGCCGACGACCTCGGCCCGCGCTCCCGCCTTCGTGATGCCCGCCGTCTCGGAGGCGTCGGTGGTGGCGACGGTGAGCGTCGCCCGGTCGCCGCTCACCCTGGCTCCGGCGAAGCTGGCGCCGAGCGACTTCTCCAGCCCGGCGGCGACGGCCGCGGCCCGGTACTCGTTGCCGATCCGGCTCTTGGCCTCGTCGGCGTCCAGGCCCAGGTCGCGCTCCATGGCCCGGAGCAGACCGGGCGAGAGGCCGGCCGCGGCGGCCGGGGTCGCGGCGCCGGTGGGGTCGGCCGACGCGACACCGGTCAGACCGGCGAGACCGAGCGCACCCACCGCGACGGTGGCGGTACAGGCGGCGAGTGCGCGTCTTCGGAGCTTGGTGTTGTCCACGTAACTCTCCTCGGTGTCGGGGGCTTGGGCTCGGGGGGCGGCGGCCCAAGGGGAGTGCCGGGCTCCCGGGTGGGGGACCCGGGGCGAGCCGGACTCGGGAATTGCCGAAACCGTAGTCGCGCGCCGGAGGGCCGAGGAGATCCCGTTCACCCCCTCACTTCGCGTTATGGGGCGGGCCCCGGAGCCCCCGGCCGACCGGCGATTACGCGCCCGATCAGCACCGGGGACCTCCGGCGGCTCCCTTTCGCGAGTACGCACGGGTAGGTTCGGCCCCATGCACACAGGCCAACTTCTGGGCTCGGGACGCACCGCCGATGTGTACGCACTCGACGGCTCCTGGGTCCTTCGCCGCTACCGCGACAGCACCGACACCACCCCCGAACTGGCCGTGATGTCCTACCTCTGCGCCTTCGGTTTCCCGGTCCCCCGCATCGGCCCGCGCGCCGACGGGGCCCGCGCCACCGATCTGGTGCTGCAACGGCTGACCGGTCCGACGATGGCCGAGGCCCTGCTGACGGGCGCGCTGGAGGCGGCGGAGGGCGGCGCGCTGCTCGCCGGGCTCCTGCGCGAACTGCACGCCATACCGGCCCGTCTCTCCCCGGACCCGGAGGAGCGCATCCTCCACCTCGACCTGCATCCGGAGAACGTGATGCTGACGGACCGGGGGCCGGTGGTCATCGACTGGAGCAACACCGTGGAGGGCCCGCCGGGGCTCGACCGGGCCATGTCGGCCCTGATCCTGGCCCAGGTCGCCCTCGACCCCGCGTTCCCGGCGGCGGGGAAGGGGACGGCGGGACAGGAGGCAGCGGGGACGGCGACGGGAGCGCCCCGCACTCCGGCAGCGCCCGCGGCCACGGGCGTCCGGTCGCTGCTCACGGCGCTGCTGACGGAGCTGGCCGCCGACGGCGGTGTGTCCGTCGCCGACCTGGCCCGCGCACGGGCCCGCCGGGCGGCGGACCCGCGGCTGACGGAGCGCGAGGCAGGGGCGCTGGACGAGGCGGTGGCGCTCGTACGGAGCCATGTGCCGTGATCCGGATACGGGGGGGGGGAGGGGTGGACGCGCGGGCGGTGGGCGGTGACCGGGAGCCGCCGGTGGGCCGGTCCGCGACCGCTCACGCGCCGGGCGGGCGCACTCCCCTTTCCCGGACGCCCTCGCGCCCTCACACGCCGTGCGGGGCCTCCGTCCCGCCCTGCTCCCGGACGACCGGGAGCGGGGACGGCAGGCCCCACTCGCTCCACGATCCGTCGTACACGGCCGTCCCGCGGAAACCCGCCAGCTCGGCCCCCAGCGCCAGCACACAGGCGGTCACCCCCGACCCGCAGCTGACGACCAGCCGCTCCCGCTCCCCCACCAGGTCCCCGAGGACGGCCCGCAGTTCCGTCGCCGGGCGCATCCGGCCCTCGTGCTGGAGCTCCCCGAAGGGCAGGTTCACCGCCCCCGGCATATGGCCCCCGCGCAGCCCGGCACGGGGCTCGGGGGCGGCGCCCGAGAACCGTTCCCGGGAGCGTGCGTCCAGGACCGCCGTCCCCGGCTCGGCCAGGGCCGCCACCACGTCCGCGCTGTCGGCGAACAGCCCCGCGCGCGGCCGCGCCGTGAAGTCCCCCGGAGCCGGTGCGGGACCGGGTGCGCCCTCCTCCACCGGCAGTCCGGCGCCCGACCAGGCGGGCAGACCGCCGTCGAGCACGGCGGCCCGGTCGAAGCCCATCGCACGGAGCATCCACCAGGCGCGGGCACTGGAGTAGACACCCGCCGCGTCGTAGACGACGACGGTGTCCGTGTCCCCCACGCCGAGGGCGCGCAGCTCCCGTGCGAACCGGTCGGCGCCGGGCATCGTATGGGGCACCGGTGAGGAGGGGTCGGACAGCGCCCCGTCGATGTCGAAGGCCCGCGCGCCCGGGATTCGCCGGTCCGCCCCGCGGTGCGCGCCCACCGACGCGTCGAGCACCACCAGGCCCGGCGTCCCCAGGCGCGGCGCGAGCCAGCCGATCCCGACGAGAGGCCCGGGCAGGGCTCCTGGCAGGAATCCGGGCAGGACTCCGGGCAGCGGGGGTACGGAGCCGTCGTTCAGGCGGGCGTACGGCGATTCGTCCTCGATCACGATCACTCCAGGCGTACCGGTCCGGGCGGGACCGGCGTCCGGGCCCGGGAACATCGTCCAGGCCCAGGAACTTACAGCGCGTGCTCCCCGCGCCCTCCGGCACGGTGCCCGCCCCGCCTAATCCGCCGGGCCAATTACCACGCCGCGCGGGCGGGCGGACTCCGGGGAACGACGGCACCGGCCATTGCGCTATACCGGCCGAAGGGCCCGGACAATCCGCTCCAACATCCCTTTCATTCCGCGTCGCTGAGGATCCGTCAATACCCGCACGCAGCTCCGGGGAGAGCCGGGCGGGGAACCCGGCGGGATCACTATCCGTCACCGATATCCGGTCCACCGAACGCGCTGCATCGATTCATCGGAAGATACCGGATAAAGCGACCGAAACAGGCTGCGGACTATTGCATTCCGGGTAACCGCGCCCGAGGTCTCCGCCGCGCGACCGGCTTCCGCAATACCGGTTCACAGGATTCCCCGCCGGATTGGACCCCGCCGCACGAAATCCACCCGGGGCAGGTACGGTAACGATCTTGCCGCCGCGCGCCGGACAGCGACGACGACGCCGTCGTACCTGCTCAGGGGCGTACGAGCGCCCCATCCGACGGTGCGCGGCGGGCCGCGGCCGGAGAGGCCACGCGGAGACCGGCCCGCCACCCGACGCCCACTATGCTCAAATTATGCCGAGAAACGCGACACGCATTGATGCGGGGAATCTGCATTGACTTTGTGCCGCATGTAGTGATCATTGGAAACATGCCTACTGTTGCCCATTGCCCGCTTTCGACCAACGCCGCTCGGCCGTCCGCGGGTTACGGGCCGACCGGCCAGGGGACCGGAGCGTCAGAGGCGATACCCGGTTGTCGCGCCGGCTCCCGTACGCGGTGCAGCACGATTCCGGAGCCCGACCGTCCGCGTGCGAGTTCCAGCCACCTCGCACAGGAACGGTTCATGGCGCCCGAATGCCGTGGGGCATACGACCGGGATGGGAACATGCAGTGACCCGCACGCTGTCCTTCAAACTGCTGGGGCCGTTGGAGATTTCGGCGGACGGCGAGACGATCCGGGTGAGCAGTGCACGCCAACGGGCCGTACTGGCAACGCTGTTGCTCTCTCCGGACCGCACCGTATCGGTGGCGGCCCTGACCGAGGCCGTGTGGCAGGGGACTCCGCCGACCACCGCACGTAACCAAATCGCCATTTGCATTACTACGCTTCGTAAGCTTTTCCGGGAAAAGGCTTCGGTCGAAGATCTGATCGAGACGCGGCATCCTGGTTATATCCTCCATTCGAAGAACTGCTATATCGATCTTCAGGATCTGAGCGAATCCGTCGCACGCGCCCGTCTGACCTCGGCGCACGACGAACGCCTCGACGAGGCCACCGCTCTCTTCGAGCACGCCCTGGCCCTGTGGCGGGGACCCGTACTGGAGGGACTGGCGGGCGACCGGATCGACGACACGGTCACGCAACTGTCCGAATTTCGACTGGACATCAACGAGGAATACGCCGCGCTACAGCTGCGCCTGGGCGGACACCACTCGGTCATCACCCGGCTCACCGCTCTGGTCAAGGAGCACCCCCTGCGCGAGCAGGCCAGGGCCCACCTCATGCACGCCCACAACCTGGCGGGCCGGCGCGCCGAGGCTCTCCAGGTGTACCGGGAGGGGCGCCGGGCCCTCGTCGACGAACTGGGCATCGAACCGGGACCCGCGCTCCAGGAACTGCACCAGCAGATCCTTCAGGACGCGAACGAGCTGGAGGGGTTCGGCGAGCGGCCCGCCGCCACCGCACCCCCCGCCCTCCTGTTCCCCTCGCTCGCTCCTCTCCACGCCGCCTCCCCCGCTCCCGCCGACGCGACCGTCGACACGAACGCGGACCGGGGCACGACGGCCGCCCCCGCGCACACCCCGGCCCCCGCCCAGCCGCACACACCCGCGCCCGCGCCCGCCGGGAACACCCACGGCGTGACCGTCGCCGTGCCCGCCCAACTCCCCCTCCCCGTACATGCGTTCACCGGGCGCCTGCCCGCGATCAGCGTGCTGGACGGGCTGCTGCCCGGTGACAACGAGCGCGGCCCGCTCTCGGTCGCCGTCATCTCCGGGGTGAGCGGCATCGGCAAGAGCGCGCTGGCCGCGCACTGGGCGAACCGGGTCGCCGAACGCTTCCCCGACGGACAGCTGTTCATCGATGTGCACGGCTATCACGAGTTCGACAAGCCGCTGTCGCCCATGTCCGTGCTCGACCAGTCGCTGCGCGGTCTCGGCGTGCCCAGCGCGCAGATCCCGGCCCACCTCCAGGAGCGGTCCGCCCTCTACCGCTCGCTCCTGAACAACCGCAAGCTGCTGATCATCCTGGACGACGTGCGGTCGTTCACCCAGATCCAGCCGCTGCTTCCGGGGCGCGGCCAGTGCTTCGTACTGATCACGAGCCGGGACCCGCTGGACGAACTGACCAGTGACTACGCGGCGGTACGGATCCATCTGAAGGTCATGACGCCGGACGAGGCCGACAGCATGCTCGCCACCGTGATCGGGGCGGAGCGGGTCGCCACCGATCCCGCCTCCGCCGCCCGGCTGGTGGATCTGTGCGGGCGGCTGCCGCTGGCCCTGCGGATCGCCGCGGGCCGGCTGGCCACCCGTCCCCACTGGTCGCTGCGCCAGCTGACCACCCGCCTGGAGGACCGCTACCGCCGTCTGGACGTCCTGAGCCCGAACGACGGCGGGGTGCGGGCCGGATTCTGGCTCAGCTACCGGGAGTTGTCTCCGGACGCCGCCCGGCTCTACCGGCGGCTCGGGCTGCTGCCCGTGACCACGTTCGCCGCGTGGACGGCCGCCGCCGTCCTCGACGTGGACATCGACCAGGCCGAGGATCTGCTCGAACAGCTCGTGGACGCCCAGCTGCTGGAGGTCTCCACCCTCGTCCCGGGCGCCCCGGTGCGCTTCCGCTTCCAGGAGCTGCTGCGGCTGTTCGCCTGGGAGCGCGCCCACGCCGAGGACTCCGACGGCGACCGGGACGACACGATCGAGCGGGCGTACGGCACCATGCTCACCCTGGCCGACACCGCGCACCGGCAGCTCTACGGCAAGGGCCACCTGGCCCCGCACCGGGCCAGACTCGAAGTGACCCTGCCCGAGGAGACGGTCGGGGAACTGCTGGCCGACCCCCTGGAGTGGTTCGAGTCCGAGCGCACCTCCCTCGTCAGCATGGTCGCCCACGCCGCGCAGAGCGGGGCCTCCGCGCACGCCTGGGGTCTGACCGCGCGCACCATGCCGCTCTTCGAGATGCGCAACTACCTGGAGGACTGGCAGCAGACCGCGCAGACCGCCCTGGACGGCGCCCGCAGCGCGGGGGACGATCCGGGGGCCACGATCATGCTGCGCTCGCTCGGCACGCTGGCGATCTACCAGCGGCGTTACGCGGAGGCCGACTCCCTGCTCTCGTCGGCGATGGAGCTGCTGGAGGGGAGCGACGACCTCCATGAACGGGCCATCGTGCTGCGCAACCTGGCGCTGTGCTCCCGTTTCAAGGGCGACCTCGACAACGCCGCCCGGTACTGCCGCGAGGCGCTCGACCACTTCGGCCGGACCGACGACCCGACCAGCCGGTCCCACGCGCTCGGTCTGCTCGCCCAGATCGAGCTGGAGCGCGGCGAGACCGGCCTCGGGATCACGCTGCTGCGCGAGGCGATCAGGACGAGCGACGAGGCCGGTTCCGTCCGCGGAAAGGCGCAGAACATCTACCGGCTGGCCGAGGCGTACCTCCGGGCGGGTGAGCTGCCCCGCGTGGAGGAGACCTGCCGCGAGGTCATCGCATTGACACGTGCACAGGGCGACCGGCTGGGCGAGGCGTACGCCCTGCGGGCCCTGGGCGAGGCGTACTGGCGGCAGAATCGTTCCACCGAGGCGGAGGCCATTCTGCGGGACGCGCTCACCGCCGCCGAGGACGTCGGGGACCGGTTCCTCCAGGCCAGGATCGAGACCGACCGGGCCTGCGCCGAGGCCATCCGGGGGGATTCCGCCGCGGTCGCCCGGCTCCAGCGCGCCCGGGACATCTTCCGCTTCCTGGCCGCGACGGCATGGGAGGAACGCACCGCCCAGATCACGGAGACGGTCGGCACCACCCGGCAGGGCGTCCACGTCGACGCGGACACGCTGGCCCGGCTGCTGGGCACCCGGTAGCCGGGGAGCGGTCGGGGCCGCGGCGTCCCGGCCGCCTTCCGCTTTTCCGGCGCGAAATCGGATTCCCGACGTGAAATCGGATCGAAAAGGCGCCTTCCTACGATGCGCCAATGACATTTACGGGCCCTGCGGGCAACGGCCTGCAGCTCTTTCCCTTCCGCGGCCTGCGCTACGTCCCCGAGCGCGTCGGCAGCCTCGCCGCCGTGACCTCGCCGCCGTACGCCGCCGGGGCGGGCCCGGACGGGCCGCACCATCCGGACTCCGCGGATCCGCACAACATCGTGCGGCTGATCCTGCCGCAGGGGGCCACCCCCGCCGCCCGTGCCGAACGGGCCGCCGCCACGCTGCGCGGCTGGCTGTCGGGGGGCGTACTCGTGCCGGATGCCGAGCCCGCGCTGTATGTGTGCGAGCAGCGCGGCGAGGGCTTCGTCCAGCGCGGGATCATCGGGGCGCTGCGGCTGTCCGAGCCCGACGAGGGCATCGTGCTGCCGCACGAGGCCGTGCTGCCGCACGTCGTCGAGGACCGGGCCGGTCTGATGCGGGCGACGGCCGCCCATCTGGAACCGCTGCTGCTCGCCTACCGGGGCGACGGCGGCCGGTGCGGGGCCGGGGCCGTCGTCGAGCGGACCGCACGGCGCCCCCCGCTGCTGACGACGACCACCCGGGACGGCACCCGCCACCGGCTGTGGGCCGTCACGGACCCCGCCGAACTGGCGGAGATCGACACCGACCTCTCCGGCCGGCAGGCCCTGATCGCGGACGGGCACCACCGCTGGGCGACGTACCTCCGTCTCCGCTCCGAACAGCCGCGCTCGGACGCGTGGGACTTCGGCCTGGTGCTGCTGGTCGACACCGCCCGCCACCCCTTCCAGGTCCGCGCGATCCACCGGGTCCTGTGCCGCCTGCCGGTGGCCGAGGCGCTGGCGGC
Source organism: Streptomyces sp. NBC_01237 (assembly GCF_035917275.1). Taxonomy (NCBI): domain Bacteria; kingdom Bacillati; phylum Actinomycetota; class Actinomycetes; order Kitasatosporales; family Streptomycetaceae; genus Streptomyces; species Streptomyces sp. NBC_01237. The sequence continues at coordinate 3,966,345 of NZ_CP108508.1, forward strand.
CGTCGCGGGCTCCTTCCGCGTCCGCCCGGTCGCGGCCCCGCTGCCCGCCGCCCTGGAGGTGCTGGCCGAGGCCGCCCGGTACGGCAATGCCTTCCTGCTCACCGGCGGCACGGACTTCCACCTCATCGACCGCCCCGACCCGGACCTGCTCGCCCGGACGCTCCCCGAGGACCGGCCCCCGGCCTGGCGGGCGCTGGACGCCGCGGTCCTGCACGCCACGCTGCTCGACCACCTGTGGCGCGTCCCGGACGGACCGGCGGACATCGCCTATGTCCATGACGCCCGCGCCGCCGTCGACCGGGCGCGCCGGCAGGGCGGTACCGCGGTCCTGCTGCATCCGGTGCGCGAGGAGGTCGTCCGGCTGCTCGCCGGGGAAGGGGTCACGATGCCGCGCAAGTCGACCTCGTTCGGGCCCAAGCCGCCCACCGGCCTGGTGCTGCGCAGCCTCGAACACCACTGAGCACTGTTCCGCGCAAGGGGCGGGCGGCACCCCTCGCACGCGAAGGGCGGGCCGGTCCGACCGGGCCCGCCCTTCGCGTTCCGTCAGCCCCTTCGGGCAGCCGCCCGGGACTCCCGCTCAGCCCGTTCAGGCAGCCGCCCGGGACTCCCGCTCAGCTCCCTCAGGCAGCCGCCCGGGACTCCCCGGCCTCCGCGAGCAGCGCGCCGACCTGGCCGTTGACGTCCAGGTAGCGGCTCTCCAGCCCGCCCTTCAGGAACGTCTCCCGGATCGCCGCGCGCTGGATCTTGCCGCTCGTCGTCCGCAGGATGCCACCGCGCCGGACCAGGGCGACGGCCCCCGGCCGCACACTGAAGCCGCGGGCGATGTGGGCCTTGATCCGGGTGGCCAGCTCCCGGAGACCGTCCTCCTTGATGCCGCCGCGCACCTCGTGGGCGACGACCAGCTGCTCCTCGACGCCACCGTCGGGGAGCTGGACGGGGACGACGAAGGCCGCGCCGAACAGGCCGACCAGCTCGTCCTCCTCCACCCGCAGGAAGTGCTCGACGTCCTGGGGGTAGATGTTCCGCCCGCGCAGGATGATCAGTTCCTTGATCCGGCCGGTGACATAGATCTCGCCGTCGTGGACCGTGCCCAGGTCACCGCTCCTGACATAGCCGCCGTCGCCGTCCGCGGTCTCCACCCGGAACGTCTCGCGGGTGGCGTCCTCGCGCCCCCAGTACCCCTGCGCGACGCTCGGGCCCCGCAGCCAGATCTCGCCGATCCGGCCGTCGGGCAGCACCTCGCGGGTGCCCGGGTCGACCACGCGTACGTCGTAGGCGGCCGCCGCACCGCAGCTGACGACGTCACGGCCGGACTCCGCGAGGCTCACCGGGTGGAACTCGTGGCGCTCCAGGCGCTCCTCGTCGATATGGCTGACGGTGAGCTCGCGGGGGCCGGTGCCGGAGATGAACACCGTCGCCTCGGCCATGCCGTAGCACGGGGCCATGGTGTCGCTGCGGAAGCCGGCCGGGGCGAAGCGCTTGGCGAAGGCGGTCAGCGTGGACGCCTGCACGGGCTCGGAGCCGTTGGCGGCGAACCGCCAGCGCGAAAGGTCCAGTTGGGACAGCTGCTCGTCGGTGACCTGGCGCACGCAGAGCTCGTACGCGAAGTTCGGCGCCGCCGACCAGGTGATGTCGTACCTGTCGATCATCCGGAGCCACCAGTGCGGCCGCTTCAGGAACGTGGTCGGGCTCATCAGCACGCAGGAGCCGCCCAGCAGCAGCGGCGGCAGCAGGATCGCGAGCAGCCCCATGTCGTGGTACTGCGGGATCCAGGAGCCGAAGCGGGTGGTGCGGTCGAGCCCGAACGCCTCGCTGAGGATCTGCGAGTTGTGCAGCAGGTTTCCCTGGTTGACCATCACGCCCTTGGGGGTGGAGGTCGACCCTGAGGTGTACTGGAGCAGCGCCAGGCTGTCGTGGTCCGCCTCCGGCATGCGCCAGGCGGCCGCGTGGGCGTCGGTGAACGCGGGACCGTCCGTGACGGCGCAGTCGATACCGGAGGCGGAGTCCGAGCCCGCCCAGTCCAGTACGGAAGGGGCGGCGGCCTCGCTGGTGAGGATGGCCGCGACGGCGGCGTTCTCCACGATGGAGTCCACCCGGCGCCGCTGGTGGCTGTACTGGCCCGGCAGCGAGGACGGGATGGCGACCATTCCGGCGTAGAGGCACCCGACGAACGCGGCCGCGAACTCCAGGCTCTCCGGGTACAGCAGCAGGACCCGGTCGCCCGGTGCGTACCGCGCCTGGAGCCAGCCCGCCACCTTGCGGGCCTCGTGATCCAGCCGGGCGTAGGACCAGGTCTCGGCGCCGTCGGGGGCGGACGGGTCGCGGACGAAGATCACCGCGGGCTCGTCAGGAGTGGTCAGCGCGTTCTCGCGGATGCGCGCCGTGGCGCTCGGAGCCCGCATGAGCTGGTGGTGCTGGGACATGGAAACCCCCTGGGTCGGGAAGTGGGCGGGAATGCGCGGGGACCGGGCGTCACCGGCGGGGTCACCAGTCATCGGCCGCCCCCAGCGCCAGCAGCGCGTCCAGCTCGCCGGTGTCGATCAGCGCGGGCTGCGACACCGGTGCGCCGGGGTCGGCGACGGCGGCGGTGAGCAGATGCACGTAGTGGTCCAGGAGCCGCCTGACGGTGCCCTCGTCGAACAGGTCCGTGGCGTAGCGGAACACCGCGGTCAGCGAGGAGGCGCTCTGCCGCATCTCCACCGAGATGTCGAACTGGCCCTCCAGCTGCGGCACATCGACGAGTTCGACGCTGAGACCGCCGTACTCCGTGCGCGTGCCGTGCGCCGCCGCCTCGGTGACCTTCTGGAGCAGCGGTTCCAGCCGGCTCGGCGCGACCATCGTGAAGGCCATGCGCACCGGCGGGTTCCGGCTGCCGTAGCGGTCCTCCCCGGCGAGCAGGGCGTACGGGTAGCCGATGTGCTTCATCGCCGACATGACCTGGCGCTGTGCCTGGCCCGCCGCCTCCTCGAAGGTCGTGGTCGCCGTGAAGCGGGCCGGCAGCACCAGGGTGTTCACCAGATAGCCGACGACCTGGCGCATGCCGGGGCCGCTGCGGGCCGTGGTCGGGCAGCCGATGAGGAAGTCGGTGCGGCCGGTGTAGCGGTGGACGAGGGTCTGGAAGACGCCCAGGAGCAGGGCGAAGCCGGTGACGCCCGACCGCCTCGCCGTCTCGCGCAGCTGCGGCAGCAGCGCGTCGGGGATGCGCAGTTCACAGGTGGCCCCGTTGAACACACCGGGCCGGTCCTCGCCGCGCGGGCGGTCGGGCAGCAGCTCAGCGGCGACCGCGCCCTCGGTGAACTCCCGCCAGAACTCCTGGAGCCGTTCCCGGCGCGGTCCGGCCAGCAGCTCCTGTTCCTGGGTGACGTAGTCGTCGTATCCGCGCTTCAGCGGGGCCGGTGAGGTGGCGCCGTCCGCCGCGTAGGCGTCCAGCAGCTCCTGGAGCAGCAGCCACTGGGAGGTGGCGTCGGTGACGATGTGGTGGGTGGAGACCACCAGCACCGCGTCGTCCGGCGCCGACCGCAGCAGCAGTGCCCGGCAGGTGCCCTCTCCGGTCAGGTCGAACGGGGTGTCCCCGAACTCCCGTACCGCCTTGACGATCCGGCTGTCCTCGGTGACGCCCGGAGCCTCGCGCACCCGGAGGGTGACCGACTCCGGCGCCCCGACGAGCCGCCGGGGGCCCGCCGGGGTGTCCGCGAAGGTGGAGCGGAGCACATCGTGCCGCTCCACCACGGTGCGCAGGGCCCGGCGGACCCGGTCCTCGTCGAGCGGACCGCGGATCCGCAGGGCTGCCTGCACGTTGTACGCGGGGCTTTCGGGAGCCATCCAGTACAGGAACCAGAGCGCTTCCTGCCCGACCGACAGGGCTCTGGCCCCGGGTCCGGTCTCCGCCATCAGCGGGCGCCGAGCTCGGAGTGGATGTGGGCCGTGAGCGCGTCGATGGTGGGGTGGTCCCAGGCGAGGGTCGCCTCGACGAGGATGCCGTACTCGTCCTCGACGTCGCCGCACAGCGTCAGGGCGTAGACGGAGTCGAGACCGATCTCGACGAGGAGGTCGTCGGGGGCGATCTCCTGCGGGGCGATGTCGAGGAAGTACGCCACACGCTCGGTCAGCCAGGTGCGGATGGTCTCGACGGTGGAGCCGGTGCCGAGGTCGGCGCTGAAGTCGGTGGTCAGATCGGACATGAGAAGGCTCCTTGAGATGTGCAGGGTGTGGAAGTTGGTCGGAAGGGGCTTTTGGTCCGGGTAGGGGTACGGGTTCGGGTACGCCGTGATGTCAGGCGCGCGCCAGCGGCGGACGGCCGAGGTCGAAGCCCTCATGGTTTTCCTCCCTGGAGACGAGTTCCTCGAAGAGCCGTCGCTCCGTCGAGTCGGGCAGGGCACCCACGTCGTGGCCGAGCCGGGCGGCGATCCGGTGCAGGACACCGGTCAGCCAGTCGGTCCCGCGCAGGAACGCGTCGTCGCTGTGCTGGTTGTGCTGCTGGACGCCGAGGCAGGCCGCGGCCATGGCGAGCTGGGCGTACCGGTCGGCCAGGGCGAATCCGGCCCGGCCGGCGACCACCGAGTGCTCGCCCGGCGGCAGCGCGAGGCAGCGCTCGCGCAGGTCCGCGAGGTCCGCGGCCAGCAGCTCCACCAGGCTCACCGCGGTGTCGGGCAGCAGGGCCCGGGTGCCCGGGTGGGTGAGCACCGCGGTCAGGTGGTCGGCGCCCCGGGAGGTCAGCTCCAGGGCCCCGTAGTCGATGTCGCCCAGTGGGGCGTCGAGCTCGAACAGCTCCTTGGGCGGGCGCGGGGCGCTGCCCCAGCTTCTCGCGGCGAGCCGGGGCAGCTGGGGCAGCATCGTGGCCTGGCACACGGAGGCGTTGGCGTGCGCGAAGGTGATGGCGGGCAGGTCGCGGGCGAACTTCTGGAAGATGCCGTACGTGCCGTCGCGCAGATAGGAGTTGGCGCCGAGCACCGTGCCGAGCGCGTGCGAAGAGCGGTGCAGCACCTTGGGCACCAGGTACTTGTTGGCCGCTGTCAGGACGCTGGTCTGGCCGGGCAGCACGTGCAGGGCGCGGCAGGCCACGGTGGACAGGCAGTCACCGGCCAGCAGGTCGAGGAAGGCGCCGGTCAGGGTGGCCCTGGCGTGCGGGAGGTCGGCGACGCGTCGCCCGTACAGCTTCCGGTCGAGCGCGAAGCGGGTCACGGTGCGCAGCAGGGTGTCGGAGGTGCCGACCATCATGCCGGGGAGGATCGCGCGGGTGGTCTGGAAGGCCCGCAGCACGGTCTCCATCGCCCCGCCGACGGGGCCGACGGTCGCGTCGCCGGGCACCGGGTAGTCGGTGAACTCGGCGCCCCCGATGAGGCATCCGCGCAGCCCCACGGTGGGGTAGCGGACATCGCGGTCGACCCGGTCGGCGGGTCCTGCGGCGAGGTCGACGAAGAGGTGGGAGTGGCTGCGGTTGCCCGGCCCGTCGCCGGTGCGGGCGAGCAGCAGGACGGCGTCGGCCCGGCCGAGGTTGTTGACGATCTGCTTGCGGCCGTTGATCAGGATGCGGTCGCCGTGGGTGGTGGCGGCGAGGTCCGTGCGGGTGAAGTCGTTGCCGTGGGCCAGCTCGTTGTACCCGGCCGCGGTCTTGCCGCCGCCGAGCAGGATGTCGGCCATCCGGCGCTGCTGGCTCTCGTTGCCGGAGGTCCACATCGCGGAGCCGGAGATGTAGTTGGTGAACCCGTAGCCGAGCGCCAGGGTGGGGTCGCGGCGGGAGACCGTACGCATCATGAGCATCAGGCGCTCGATGCCGACGAGGTGGCCGCCGAGCCGTCGGGGGACGAACTCGGCGTTGAACCCGAAGGCGTCCAGGGCCTTTTCGCCCGCGGGCAGGATCTCGGCGCGTTCGTCCGCTTCCAGTACCGCCCCGAAACCCAGCGGATTGGTGGGGTCGTCGGCGTCCCCGAGGACCCTTTCGAGGTCGTCCGTGGTGCACGGGGTGGCGGCTGTCGGATTCATGACGTCTCCAGAAGGGGCTGTGCCATGTGCACGGGGCCGGCGTCGGGCGCGGCCAGCGGGAAGGGGAGCAGGGAGAACATCTGACCCGTCCGGTGCTGGTCCAGGAGCGGTGGCATCAGCCGGTCGAGCACGGCCGTGGGGTCGGCCGTGAGGTCGCCCTTCGCGCCGTCGCCGTTCGTCGCACCGCCGTCGCCGTAGCCGTTCTCGCCGCCGTCGTCCCGCGCACCGCCCGTGGCCGCCGTCGGCAGCACGCCCGGTGCGAGGCGGCTCACCAGCCGGCTCAGGCACGCCTCCAGCCACAGGCCGTCCTGCCAGAGCGCGTCGACCGCCGGGGTGTCCCGGGCCACCGTGTCCCGGTTGCGCAGCCAGACCTGGACGCAGGCGGCCGCGGCCGTGCACAGGGTGTAGCGGTGGGCCAGCGAGAAGGCCCCGGCCGGCACATCGCGCGGGGTGGGCCGGTGGGCCGCCATCCGCCGGTGCGTCTCGTCGGTGGTCTTCAGCAGGTCCTCCGCCAGGGCCAGCAGCGCCGGGGAGACCTCGCCGTCGGCGGCCAGCCGCCGCAGCTCGGCGACGCCCGCGGGCAGCGAGGCGGCGAGGCTGTTGCCGGTGCGCGAGGTCAGCACGAGCCGGGCCGGGTCGAAGTCGGGGACCGGTGCGGTCAGGGTCGCGGCGGTGGTGAGGCCCTCGGCGTCCGTGCGGCCCGCGCGGTAGCCGCGGGCGAGGGAGCCGAACTGGTTGATCAGGGCGTTCAGGTTGACCAGGGTGTTGCCGTCGAAGATGCCGACGATGCGGTGGTCGCGCTCCAGCTTGGCGAAGGCGCCGTGCGCGAACTCCTCGCTGAGGAAGGACCGCGCCCCGAGGAACTGGCCCATGGAGGAGACCAGTTCGTCGACCGTGCTCGGCACCAGGTACTTCACCGCGCTCGACGTGACGCTCATCTCCTCGGTGAGCGCGTGGACTCCGCGCCCGGCGACGAGGGTGACCGCCTCCATGGCGAGCAGATCGGCATAGGCCTCGGTCAGGCCGCGGTGTGCCTGCGGCAGGTCGATGAGCCGCTTCCCGTACAGCTCGTGCTCCAGGCCGAATCCCGCGGCGATGCGCAGGGCCCGGTCGGCGGCTCCGAGCGAGAGGGCGGCGCAGATGGTGCGGGTGATCTGGAGGCTGCGCAGGACGATCTCGATGCCCTGGCCCTCGGCGCCGATCAGCGCACCGGCCGGGACCCCGGCCCCGTGGAACGCGATGCCGCTGATGTCCGCGCCCCGGATGCCGTGCGTCCTCGCGGCGGGCAGCGTGCTGTACGTGTCCGGGGCGAGCGCCGTCTTGTCGGCCAGCAGCAGGCTGTAGCCGCGGGTGCCGCCCTCGGGTGCGGTGCGGGCGAGGACGCAGACCAGATGGGACCGGGTGGCGTTGTTGATCAGCCACTTCTCCCCGTCGAGCCGGTACCCGTCCGGTCCGGGGGTGGCGCTCAGCCCGCCGGACAGCAGGTCGCTGCCGTGGTCCCGCTCGGTGAGACCCCAGGAGACCACCGCACCGGCCGACACCCGCTCCCCGAGCGCCCGCGCCTGCTCCTCCGTACCGCCCACCCAGGTGCTGACCGCGCCGAGATAGGTCTTGGTGTGGGCGATGGCCACTGTCAGATCGCGACGGGCCACCACGCGGACCAGCTGGAGCAGGTCCTCGTAACTCCGCAGCTCACCGCCGTGCCGTACGGGCACGTAGTACGCGGGCAGTCCCCGCTCGTCGAGCAGCCGGACCGCGTCCTCGGGAAAAGCCTCCAGCGCGTCGAGTTCACGGAGCCGGCCCGCGAAGAAGGGGAGGTCCCGGCGGTGCGGATCGCCCAGGTCCTGGTCGAATCGGCCGGCCAGGTCGTACGGCGCGTAGCGCGCCGGCCCGTCCGGTACAAGCTGAGGTTTCGTCACAACTCCACCTGAATCAGAGAACGCGTGAATTCCGGAAGAAGCCCAGTCTTGGGCACTCACCGGAGCGCTGTCCCGGACCCGGGCTGACAGGACCTTGCGGTGGCACTTCCCTGCCAGCGAAGAACCCGTAACCCCGTTTGAGCGGCGGCTACTGTCTCCATTGCACGCCTACAGGTGAGAGGGAATCCATGCCGAAAAGATCGAATTCGGGGATTCTGGGTACGATCGGCAAGACGCCCCTCGTGAAGCTGGAAAGAATGTTTCCCGAGGGGCAGTCAGAAGTCTTCGCCAAGATCGAGCGTTTCAACCCAGGTGGCAGTATAAAAGACCGAAGCGGCCTCAATATGATCGTCGAGGCGCTGCGCAGCGGCGAGATCACGCCGGGGCGTTCGGTGGTCGTGGAGTCGAGTTCGGGAAATCTGGCGGTCGGACTCGCCCAGATATGCAGGTACTTCGGACTGCGCTTCATCTGTGTGGTCGACGCCAAGACCACGGAGCAGAACCTGGCCATCCTCAAGGCCTACCGGGCCGAGGTCGAGGTGGTCGACGAAAGGGACGCCGCTACCGGGGAGTTCCTGCCCGTCAGACTGCGCCGGGTACGCGAACTGCTGGAGACCGTTCCCCACGCGTACTCGCCCAATCAGTATGCGAATCTGTTCAATCCGAAGGCTCACCAGAGCACGATGCACGAGATAGTCGAGGCCCTCGACGGGCAGCTCGACTTCCTCTTCTGCTCGGTCAGCACCTTCGGCACCCTGCGCGGCTGCGCGGACTACATCCGCCGGGCCGGTCTGCCGACCACGATCGTGGCGGTCGACGCCGACGGCAGCGCCATCTTCGGCCGCCCCCCGGCCCGACGGCTGATCCCCGGCCACGGCGCCTCCGTGCGCCCGGCGCTGATGGACCCGGGAGCGGCCGACGACGTGGTGCACGTCTCGGACCTCGACTGCGTCGTGTACTGCCGGCGGCTGGTGGCGCGCGAAGCGATCCTGGCCGGCGGATCGTCGGGGGCCGTGCTCGCCGCGGTGGACAAGATGCTGCCGCGCATTCCGCCCGGCTCCGTCTCCGCGCTGATCTTCCCCGACGGGGGAGACCGCTATCTCAAGACCATCTATTCCGACGACTGGGTGCGCGAGAACTTCGGTGAAGTCTCGCACCTGTGGAAGGGTTGATCCGCCTCATGCTGGTAATCCGTCAATCCGATGTGGAGAAGCTCCTCAGCGGAAAGGAACGGGAACACATCGAGACGGTCCGGGCGACCTACGAACTGCACGAACAGGGCGCCACGACAGTCCCGCACTCCATTTTCCTCCGCTTTCCGGACCAGCCCGCCAACCGGATCATCGGCCTCCCTTCGTACCGCGGTGGCGACCGGCCCGCCGCCGGAATGAAGTGGATTTCCTCGTTCCCCGGGAACATCCAGTCCGGCATCGCACGCGCCAGTGCGGCGATGCTCCTCAACTCACTGCGCACCGGCCATCCGGAGGCCCTTCTCGAAGGCTCCCTGATCTCGGCCGCGCGCACCGCGGCCAGTGCCGCACTCGCCGCCGAGATGCTGACCCGCGACCGCCGCCCCGGCGGGGTTTCCCTCATCGGCTGCGGTGTCATCAACCTGGAGATCCTCCGCTATCTCAAGGCCGCCATCGACGGCCTCGAAGAAGTGACGATCTACGACAGTTCCACGGCCCGTGCCGAGGAATTCGCCCGCGCCTGCGAGGCCATTCTTCCCGAGGCCCGCATTTCTCTCGCGGCGAGCATCGACGAGGCGCTGGCCGCACAGTCCCTGATCTCCTTCGCCACCTCGGCGGGCGAGCCCCACACCGATCTGACGGCCGCGGCGCCCGGCACGGTGGTGCTGCACATCTCGCTGCGCGACATCGACCCCGAGACGCTCGTCCAGGCGCACAACATCGTGGACGACGCGGACCATGTGTGCCGCGAGCGCACCTCGCTCCACCTCGCCGAGCGGATGACCGGGGGCCGGGCCTTCATCGACGCGTCCATCGGCCAGCTCATCGCCGGTACGAAGACGTTCACGCCGTCCCCGAAGAAGGTCACCATCTACTCGCCGTTCGGGCTCGGGGTCCTCGACCTCGCCCTGGCCGTGGATGTGCACGAGAGCGCCCGCGCGCTCGGCCTGGGTGTGGAGATCACGGACTTCCTGTCCTGAACCCCGCCCACGAGAACCGCAGTTGTCCGCACCACCGCCCACCCCGCGCACCTCACCGAGGAGAACCATGTCCAGCGAGCTGACCGACACCACCGTCTACCGCGTCGTCCTCAACGTCGAGGAGCAGTACTCGATCTGGCGTGCCGGGCGCGAGCTGCCCGCCGGCTGGAGCGCCGAGGGCACCGAGGGCACCCGCGAGGAGTGCCTCGCCCGCATCAACGACGTGTGGAGCGACATGCGCCCGGCGAGTCTGCGCCGCCGCATGGAGAGCCGGAACGCGGCCGCCTGATCCGCCGCCCCCGGGGGATGCCCCGTCATCCCCGGCGGGCCCCTCACCACCACCGAGTTCTGAGTCGCATTTGGCGCCAGGTCATTCGAAGGAGCACCTGTTGAACGCCGCACAGTTGCCGGGGACTTCCCTGAGCGGAACTGTCACTCCCACCCTGCCCGTGCTCGTCGCACAGCAGGCCGCCCGTACGCCCGACGCGGCCGCCGTCCTCGACGGGGCCCGCACGCTGACCTACCGGGAGCTCGATCTCGCCGCCGACCGCACGGCGCGCTTTCTGCGCTCGGCCGGCGCAGGCCCCGGTTCGCTGGTCGGCGTGTGTCTGGGCCGGGGAATCGACCTGGTCGTCACCCTCCTGGGGGTGTGGCGGACGGGGGCCGGATATGTGCCCCTGGACCCCGGCCACCCCCAGGAGCGGCTGAAGTCCCTCCTGCTCCAGTGCGGCACCGCACTGGTGGTCACCGAGCCGGAACTGACCGGCCCGCTGGCCGCCGGGGGCACCCGCACGCTCACCCCGCAGGACATCCGCGACGGGGCCGGCACCCTCGCGGACACCGCCGCCGCCACGGACATCGATCCGCTCGGTGTCGCGTACACGATCTTCACCTCGGGTTCGACCGGGCAGCCCAAGGGCGTGCAGGTCACCCACGCGGGCATCGCCAACCGGGTCACCTGGGCCGTGCGGACGCACGAGCTGGGCGCCGACGACCGCATTCTGTTCAAGACCTCCGTCGGCTTCGACGCGGCGGGCTGGGAGATCTTCGCCCCGCTGATCGGCGGCGGAAGCGTCGTGATCGCCCCGGACGGCACCGAGCGCGACCCGTCGGCGCTGCTGGCCGCCGTCGCCGACGGCGGCGTCACCGTCCTCCAGGTGGTGCCCTCCGTGCTGCGCCTCCTGGTCGAGGAGGACGGCTGGGCCCGCTGCCACGCGCTGCGCCTGCTCTTCTCCGCCGGTGAGCCGCTGCACGCCGAACTCGTCGAGCAGGTCCGCGACCGGGCCGGCCGGACCCTCGGCGTGTGGAACACCTACGGGCCCACCGAGTGCTCCATCGACATCACCGCCCACCGCGTGGCCCCGGAGCAGACGTCCGGCCCGGTGCCGATCGGCCGTGCGCTGAGCAACATGCGGGTCCTGGTCATGGGCCCCGACGGCACCCCGGTCCCCAAGGGCGTCACCGGCGAGCTGTACGCGGACGGGGTCGGCCTCGCCCAGGGGTACCTGGGCCGCCCCGACCTGACCGCGGAGCAGTTCGTCCCCAACCCGTACGGCACCCCCGGCTCGCGCCTCTACCGCACCGGGGACCTGGTCCGCTGGAGCGCCGAGGGCTACCTGGAGTACCAGGGCCGCGCCGACGCCCAGCTCAAGGTCAACGGCGTACGCATCGAGCCCGGTGAGATCGAGGCCGCCCTCACCTCCCACCCGGACGTCAGCGGCGCGGCCGTCGTCGCGTTCACGGCGGAGGGCGGCGGCAAGCGGATCGGCGCGGCACTCACCACGCGCACCCCGCTCGGCCCGACGGAGCTGCGCCGGTTCCTGCGGGAGCGGCTGCCCGACAGCCATGTCCCCTCGGTCTTCCACACCGTGGACGCCCTCCCCCTGACCCCCAACGGCAAGGTGGACCGGGCCGCGCTGGCCGCCACCATGGACGAGACCGGTGCCATGGCCGGGCAGGGCGGCTACATCGCCCCGCGCAACGCCGCCGAGGAGCAGGTCGCCGAGGTCTGGGCCGCACTGCTGGGCCGGGAGAAGGTCGGCGCGCACGACGACTTCTTCGCCCTGGGCGGTACGTCGCTCCAGCTCACCCGCCTCGCCGCCAGGCTCCGCGCCTCCGGCGTCGCCATCTCGATGCGCGGCCTGTTCAGCGCCACCACCGTGGAGGCCCAGGCCAGGCTGATCGGCGCACCGTCCGACAGTGCCCGCCCGATCCCGGTCGTGTCCCGCGCCGGGGCCCTGCCGCTCTCCTCCGGGCAGCGCCGGCTCTGGTTCCTGGACCGGCTGAACCCGGGCAGCCGCGAGTGGGTCGCGCCACTGATCCTGCGGCTGCCCGCCGACACCTCGGTGGACACCCTCCAGTCCGCGCTGACCGCGCTCGGCGGACGCCACGAGGCGCTGCGCACCCGCTACCTGGACGACGGCGGCGAGCCCCGCCAGGTGATCGGCCCGGCGGGGCCGGTGGAGCTCCGGGTCCTCGACACCACCCGCGACGGCCTCGCGGCCCGCTTCGAGGAGCAGTTCGCCCGCGGCTTCGACCTCGCGACGGGTCCGCTGTGGCGGGTCCTGCTGGCCCGGGTGCCGGGCGAGGAGCACGTCCTGCTCGTCACCATGCACCACATCGCCTGTGACGGCTGGTCCACCGTCGTCCTGGAGCGTGAGCTGCGGGAGCTGTGCGCAGCCCGGCTGTCGGGCCGCGAGCCGGTGCTGCCCGCGACCGGGGTGCAGTACGCCGACTACGCGTCCTGGCAGCACGAGCGGCAGACCGCGGAGTTCACCGCCGGGGAGCTGGCGCACTGGCGCACCGCGCTGGACGGCATCACCCCGCTGGAGCTGCCCACCGACCGGCCCCGGCCGCCCGAGCGCGATCCGCGCGGCGCGGTCGTCCCGGTCCGGGTGGAGCCGGAGCTGGCGGCGAAGGTGGAGGAGCTGGGCCGCAGGCACGGCGCCACCCCGTTCATGACGCTGCTCACCGCGTTCGCCTCGGTGCTGGCCCGGCAGAGCGGCCAGTGGGACGTGCCGGTCGGCACCCCGGTCGCCGGGCGGACCCGTTCCGAGCTGGCCGACACGGTCGGCTTCTTCCTCAACTCCCTCGTGGTGCGCTGCTCGTTGGCGGGCGATCTCTCCTTCGCCGAGGCGCTGGGGCGGGTCCGGGCCGCGTCCGTGGCCGCGTTCGCGCACCAGGAGCTGCCCTTCGACCGGCTCGTCGAGGAGATGCAGCCCGAGCGTGACATGTCCCGTACGCCGCTCTACCAGGTCGCCTTCGACATGCACAGCGAGGGCGTCACCAGTGTCGCCACCGACGCGGCGGACCTGCGGGCCTTCGCGGAGGCGTGGACGGTCGCCAAGACGGACCTCTCGGTCTTCATCGGGCGCTCGGCCGACGGGTCGCTGGAAGGGGTCTTCGAGTACGCGACCTCGCTCTTCGACGCGGCGACCGTCGTCCGGATCAAGGAGCAGTTCATCCGCTTCCTGACCGGGGTCACGGCCGACCCGGCCGCCCGGCTCTCCACCGTGTCCCTGCTGCCCGCCGAGGAGACACGGCGGCTGCTGGAGCTGGGGACGGGCGAGCGGGCCGGCTTCGGCGACGCGTCGGTGTGCCGGAGCTTCGAGGAGCAGGCGCTGCGCACCCCGGACGCGCCCGCGATCGGCTTCGCCGACGGCACGGTGACGTACCGGCAACTGGACGTGCGCGCCAACCAGATGGCCCACCAGCTGCTCGCCTCGGGCGTCGGCCAGGAGTCCGTCGTCGGCGTGCTGCTGGACCGCGGGCCGAACCTCCTCGCGAGCCTGCTCGGCGTGTGGAAGGCCGGCGCGGCCTATGTGCCGATCGACCCCTCGTACCCGGCCGAGCGCATCGCCGCGATGCTCAGCACCTCGGGCGCCGTCCTCGCGATCACCGAGGAGGCGTACGCGGACCGCTTCGGCGCCCTCGGCACCGTCCTGGTCGACCGCGACCGGCCCGCGCTGGACGAGCGTCCCCGGACCGCGCCGGAGCGTGACGAGGACGCCGATTCGCTGGCGTACACCATCTTCACCTCGGGTTCGACCGGCCGCCCCAAGGGCGTCGGCGTCACCCACCGGGGGCTCGCCAACCATGTCGGCTGGGCGGCCCGTGAGCTGGCTTCCCGGGGCGGGCGGGGCGCGCCGCTGTTCTCCTCCGTCGCCTTCGACCTCGTCGTCCCCAACCTGTGGGCGCCGCTCGTCACCGGGCAGCGCGTCCACACCGTCGCGCAGGACACCGACATCGACGCCCTGGGCGCCGTGCTCGCCGAGGCGGGACCGTACAGCTTCATCAAGCTGACGCCGGGACACCTCGACATCCTCGCGGAGCAGCTCACCGCCGAGCAGGCGAGCGCGCTCGCGCCGGTGCTGGTGGTGGCCGGTGAGGCGTTCACCCGGGCCACGCTGGAGCGCTGGCGCGCGCTGGCGCCCCAGACCGCGCTCATCAACGAGTACGGGCCGACCGAGGCGTCCGTGGGCACCTGCGTCTACCCGGTCCCGGCCGGGGAGTCGGCCGAGGTGCTGGCCATCGGCCACCCGCTGCCGAACATGACCATGTACGTCCTGGACGAGCACCTCGAACCCGTTCCGGTCGGTGTGCCCGGTGAGCTGTACGTCGGTGGCACGGGCGTCGCCCGCGGCTACGCGGGCCGCCCCGACCTCACCGCCGAACGCTTCGTCCCCGACCCCTTCGGCCCTGCGGGAGCCCGGCTCTACCGCACCGGCGACCTCACCCGGACCCGTGCCGACGGCGCCGTGGAGTTCCTGGGCCGACTCGACGATCAGGTAAAGATCCGTGGCTACCGCATCGAACCCGGAGAGATCCAGACCGTCGTGGCCGAGCACCCCTCGGTCCGTGACGCGGTCGTGGTGGCGCGTGAAACGCCGGCTGGTGAGCAGCAGCTCCTCGCGTACTACGTCCCGGCCGACAGCGCCGAGGACCCGGCCGTGACCGCGTCGGACCTGGCCGCGCACTGCGCGACCCGGCTGCCCGACTACATGCTCCCGCAGGTCTACGTACCGCTGGCCGAGATCCCCCTCAACGCCAACGGCAAGACCGACCGCAAGCGGCTCCCGTCGCCCGAGGGCACCGGGGCCGAGGGCGCCGCCGGACGTGTCGAGCCGCGCACCGCCACCGAGGAGCGCATCGCCGACATCTGGGCCGAACTGCTCGGGGTGCGGGTCGGTGTGGAGGACAGCTTCTTCCACTCCGGCGGCAACTCGATCCTCGCCATCCGGCTGATCTCGCGCATCCAGGAGGAGTTCGACATCGACTTCAAGGTGCGCACCGTTTTCGAGGGCCCCACCGTGGCCCGGCTGGCCGTCGCCACCGAGAACGCCATCCGTGCGGAGATCGCCGCACTTTCCCCAGCAGAGCTGACGAACGGCCAGGAACTGGCTAAGGAGTTCACCGCATGAGTACCGCCGCGATCACACCCGCCGGTTTCGACGCGGACGGGGCGAGAGAGGAGCTGCTGCGTCAGCGGCTCGCCGGCCGCCGCAGCGGACGCCGGGCCACCATCCCCCGCGCCGACCGGTCCGCCCCGCTGCGCCTGTCCCCCGGCCAGGAGCAGATGTGGTTCCTCAGCCGCCTCGACCCGGACAGCACCCAGTACCTCGTCCCGCTGATCGTCCGCCTCACCGGTGAGCTGGACACCGCCGCGCTCGCCGAGTCCTGGCAGCGGCTGACGGACCGGCACGAGATCCTGCGTACCCGCTACGGCGTGGCGGGGGAGGAGCCCGTCCAGCTGATCTCGCCCGCCGAGCGGGTCACCCTGCCGCTGGACGACCTCACCGGCCTTCCGGCGTCCGAGCGCGAGGCCCGGGTCGGATCGATCATCGCCGACGACCTGTTCGTCCCGATCGACCTCGCCCGGGACCTCCCGGTGCGCGCCCGCCTGATCCGTCTCGCGGACGACGAGCACGTCCTCGGCATCGTCTTCCACCACATCGCCTGCGACGCCTGGTCCACCGAGGTCATCGGCCGGGAACTGAGCGCCCTGTACGCGGCGCTGTCCACCGGCACCGAGCCGGAACTGCCCGCCGTTCCCGTCCAGTACGCCGACTTCGCGGCCTGGCAGCGCACCGAACTGTCCGGCGCCGCCCTCGAAGCGCAGCTCGACTACTGGAGGACGACCCTGGCGGGTCTCACCCCCATCGAGCTGCCCACCGACCGGCCGCGCAGGGCGGTCCGCGACGCGACGGGCGCCTCCGTCGCCTTCGGGGTACCGGACTCCCTCGCGGGCCGGCTGCGGGAGTTCGCGCAGCGCCACGACGCCACCCCGTTCATGGTGGTGCTCACCGCCTTCCAGAGCCTGCTGGCCCGCTACACCGGCTCCACCGACATCGCGGTCGGCACCGTGGTCTCCGGGCGCGGCCGTCCCGAGCTCCAGGGCATGGTCGGCTTCGGCATCAACAGCCTGGTGCTGCGCGCCGAATGGAGCGACGACCCGTCGTTCCAGGAGCTGCTGGCCCGCACCAAGGACACGGTCCTGGGCGCCTTCGACCACCAGAGCACCCCCTTCGCCCGGCTGATCGACGCGGTCCAGCCGGAGCGCGACCTGTCGCGCACCCCGCTGTTCGACGTCGCCCTCACCATGCACGGCGAGCGCACCAGCGCGTTCACCCTGCCGGGGCTGCGCGCCGAGCCGTTCCAGGGCGAGGGCAACGCCGCCAAGTACGACCTCGACCTCCAGCTGCGGGAGGCCGCCGACGGCACCCTGCACGGCCATCTGGAGTACGCCGTCGAGCTGTTCGACCGCGAGAGCGCCGAGCGGCTGACCGCGCACCTGGTGCGGCTCCTGGACGCCGCGGTCACCGCCCCGCACACGAGCGTCGCCGAACTGGACTTCCTCGGGGAGAGCGAGCTGGACCTGCTCACCGCGGGCGCGGCGCTCTCCGGCGAGGTCACCGGCACCGTGCACCAGGTGTTCGAGGAGCAGGCTCACCGCACCCCGGACGCCGTCGCCGTCCACTTCGACGGCCACGACCTGACGTACGCCGAACTGAACGCGCGGGCCAACCGGGTCGCGCACCACCTGCGCGGTCTCGGGGTCGGCCCGGAGACGCTCGTGGGGGTCTGCCTGGAGCGCGGGCTCGACCTGCTGCCCGCCCTGATCGGCGTGCTGAAGGCGGGCGGCGCCTATCTGCCGCTCGACCCCTCGGTCCCCGCCGAGCGGATCGGCTTCATGCTGGAGGACGCCGCCGTCCCGGTCGTGGTGACCCAGAGCGCGCACCAGGAGATGTTCTCCGGCATCCACACCGGCCCGCTGGTGGTGCTCGACCGCGACGCCGAGGCGCTGGCCGGGCAGCCGGACACCGACCCGGCGCCCACCGCCGACGCCGACAGCCTGATCTACGTCATCTACACCTCCGGGTCGACGGGCCGCCCCAAGGGCGTCTGCCTCACCCACGCCAATGTGCTGCGGCTGTTCACGGTGACGGCGGAACAGACCCGGTTCCCCGCCTCCGACGTGTGGACGCTGTTCCACTCCTACGCGTTCGACTTCTCCGTCTGGGAGATGTGGGGTGCGCTGCTGCACGGCGGCAGCCTGGTCGTCGTCCCGAAGGACGTGGCGCGCGACCCCGACAAGTTCCTCGACCTGCTGGTCGAGCGGCGCGTGACGGTGCTCAACCAGACGCCCTCCGCGTTCCGTTCGCTGGTGAGCGCCGCCCGCGAGGGCGACCCCCGCATCGACCGGCTCGCCCTGCGCACCGTGGTGTTCGGCGGCGAGAAGCTGGAGGTCGCGGACCTGCGGCCGTGGGCGGACCGGCTGGGTCTGGCGGCCCCGACGCTCGTCAACATGTACGGGATCACCGAGACGACCGTCCATGTCACCCACCACGAGCTGGGCGCACAGGACCTCACGGGCACCGGCAGCCCCGTCGGCGTCCCGCTGGACGACCTCTCGATACGGATCCTGGACCGGCACGGCAACCCGGCGCCGATCGGCGTCCCGGGCGAGATCCATGTCGCGGGGCGCGGCATCGCCCGCGGCTACCTCGGCCGTCCGGGGCTCACCGCCGAGCGCTTCGTGCCCGACGCGTTCGGGGCGCCCGGCGACCGGCTGTACCGCAGCGGCGACGTGGCCCGCCGGCTCGCCGACGGCAGCCTGGAGTTCCTCGGCCGCAACGACGAGCAGGTCAAGATCCGCGGCTTCCGCATCGAGCTGGGCGAGATCAACGCCGCCCTCGCCGCCCAGGACGGGGTGCTGGACGCCGTCGTCCTGGTCCGCGAGAGCACACCGGGCGACAAGCAACTCGTCGCCTATGTCGTCCCGGCGGAGTCGGTGGACACCGCCCCCGACACCGGTGACCTGCGCGCCGCGCTCGCCCGTGATCTGCCCGACTACATGGTCCCGGCCACCTTCGTGGTCCTGGAGCGCCTGCCGCTGACGGTCAACGGCAAGCTCGACACCAAGGCGCTGCCCGCCCCCGCCGCGGGCGCCGTGCGCGCCGCGGGCAAGGTCTACGCCGCCCCGCGCACCCCGCTGGAGCACCGCGTCGCCGCCATCTGGCGGGACGTGCTCGGCGTCGACCCGATCGGCGTCCACGACAGCTTCTTCGACCTCGGCGGCCACTCGCTGCGCGCCATCAACCTCGCGGGGCACCTGCGCGAGGCGGGTCTCGACGTGTCCGTACGGGACATCTTCGAGCACCGCACCGTGGCGCTGCTGGCCGAGCGGCTGGCCGACCGGCCCGAGGTGCGCGCGGCACACGGTGTGCGGCCGTTCGCGCTGGTCACGGCCCCGGACCGGGAGCGGCTCCCGGAGGGCCTGGACGACGCGTACCCGATGTCGCAGGTGCAGATCGGCATGGTCGTGGAGATGCTCAGCGACACCGGCCGGCACCCGTACCACAACGTCACCTCCTTCCGGATCCGTGACGAGCGGCCCTTCGACGTCGCGGCGCTGCGGGCCTCGGTCCGCTCCGTGATCGACCGGCACGACGTCCTGCGCACCTCTTTCGACCTGAACTCCTACGCGGTGCCGATGCAGTTGGTGCACAGCGAGGTCGCGGTGCCGGTGACCGAGCGCGATCTGCGCGGGCTCACCGACGACGAAGTACAGCTGTCGCTGCGCGAGTTCACCCGGCGGGAGCGGGCCGAGCTGATCGGTCTGGACACCCCGCCGCTGCTGCGGCTGATCGGCCACTCCCGCGACGACGGGAGCTGGTGGCTCACGATCACCGAGAACCACGCGATCCTGGACGGCTGGAGCCACCACTCGCTGCTCATGGAGATCGTCGAGGGCTACCGCACGGCCCGCGACGGCCGTGCCATCGAGACGCCCGCCGCCCCCGACGTGCGGTTCGCGGACTTCATCGCGGCCGAGGTCACCTCCCGCGAGGCCGGGGACGACCGGGCGTACTGGAGCGGCATCGTCCGGGACTACCCGGCCTTCGCCCTCCCCGACGCCTGGTCCGGGGACGGTGAGGCGGGTGCCCCGTACCGCGTCAGGGTGCCCTTCCACGACCTGGAGGACCGGCTGCGCGCGCTGGCCTCGGCGGCGGGCGCTTCGCTGAAGAGCGTGCTGCACGCGGCACACCTGAAGGTGATGAGCTCGGTCACCGGGGACGAGCGGTTCTTCACCGGCCTGGTCTGCAACGCCCGGCCCGAGGCGCTCGGCGCCGACGGCGTCTACGGCATGCACCTGAACACGCTGCCGTTCGCGTTCGACGGGGCCACCGGCACCTGGCGCGAGCTGGTGGAGCGGGTCTTCGCCCGCGAGGTCGAGCTGTGGCCGCACCGCAGCTTCCCGATGCCGGACATCCAGCGCGAGGCGGAGGACGGGCAGCGGCTGGTCTCCGTGCGCTTCAGCTACCACGACTTCGACCAGGTCGACCGCGAGCAGGTCGACTACCTGGCGAGCATCGACGACAGCCCGACCGAGTTCCCGCTGGGCGTCTCGGCGCGGCTGGGCCACCTCTTCCTGACCGGTGGCCGCAAACACCTCGACGAGGTCGCGCTCGACCGGCTCGCGGGCACACTGCGCCAGGTCCTGGAAGCGATGGCCGCCGACCCGGAGGGCGACGCCGCGGCCTCGTACCTGCCGGCGGCGGAGCGCGGGCGGCTGCTCGCCGAAGGCACGGGCGAGCAGGCCGACTTCGCCTCCGCCCCGGTCCTGCGGCGCTTCGAGGAGCAGGTCCTGCGCACCCCGGACGCGCCCGCCGTGGGCTTCGGAGAGGTCTCGCTGAGCTACGCGGAACTGGACGCGCGGGCCAACCGCCTCGCGCACCGGCTGCTCGCCTCGGGTGCCGGGGCGGGCTCCGTCGTCGGCGTGCTGCTGGACCGCGGGCCGAACCTCCTCGCGAGCCTGCTCGGCGTGTGGAAGGCGGGCGGGGCCTATGTGCCGATCGACCCGTCGTACCCGGCCGAGCGCATCGCCGCGATGCTCAGCACCTCGGGCGCCGTCCTCGCGATCACCGAGGAGGCGTACGCGGACCGCTTCGGCGCCCTCGGCACCGTCCTGGTCGACCGCGACCGGCCCGCGCTGGAGGCACTTCCGGCGACCGCGCCGGAGCGCCACGAGGACGCCGACGCACTCGCGTACACCATCTTCACCTCGGGTTCGACCGGCCGCCCCAAGGGCGTCGGCGTCACCCACCGGGGACTCGCCAACCATGTCGGCTGGGCCGCGCGCGACCTCGCCCCGCAGGGCACCGGAGGCGCACCGCTGTTCTCCTCGGTCGCCTTCGACCTCGTCGTCCCCAACCTGTGGGCGCCGCTCGTCACCGGGCAGCAGGTCCACACCGTTCCGCAGGACACGGACATCGCCGACCTGGGCGGGGTGCTCGCCGAGGCGGGACCGTACAGCTTCATCAAGCTGACCCCCGGCCATCTGGACGTCCTGGCCGAGCAGTTGACCGCCGGGCAGGCGAGTGCGCTCGCGCCGGTGCTGGTGGTGGCCGGTGAGGCGTTCACCCGGGCGACCCTGGACCGCTGGCGCGCGCTGGCGCCCGGCACACGGCTCATCAACGAGTACGGGCCGACCGAGGCGTCCGTCGGCACCTGCGTCTACCCGGTGCCCGAGGACGAGTCGGCGGAGGTGCTGGCCATCGGCCACCCGCTGCCGAACATGACCATGTACGTCCTGGACGCGGGGCTCTCCCCGGTGTCCGTCGGTGTGCCCGGTGAGCTGTACGTCGGCGGCACGGGCGTCGCACGCGGCTACGCGGGCCGCCCCGACCTCACCGCCGAACGCTTCGTCCCCGACCCCTTCGGACCGGCCGGTGCCCGCCTCTACCGCACCGGCGACCTGGCCCGGACCCGTGCCGACGGCGCCGTGGAGTTCCTGGGACGGCTGGACGACCAGGTCAAGATCCGTGGATACCGGATCGAGCCCGGAGAGATCCAGAGCGTCGTCGCCGAGCACCCCTCGGTCCGTGACGCCGTCGTCGTCCCCCTGGAGGGCCCGTCCACCGGCGATCTGCGGCTGGTCGCCTACTACGTGCCGGCGGACGGTACGGAGGTGACCTCGGCGGACCTGGCCGCGCACTGCGCGACCCGGCTGCCCGACTACATGCTCCCGCAGGTCTACGTACCGCTGGCCGAGATCCCCCTCAACGCCAACGGCAAGACCGACAAGCGCGCGCTGCCCGCCCCCGAAGCGGAGGAACTGGACGGCGGCACCCCCTACGTCGCCCCGCGCACCCTCACCGAGGCGCGGGTCGCCGAGATCTGGTGCACGGTCCTCGAACGGGACCGGGTCGGCGTCGACGACGGCTTCTTCGACCTCGGCGGTCACTCGATCCGCGCGGTCGCCCTGGTCGGCGCGCTGCGCGCGGCGGGCTTCGACGTCGGCGTACGGGAGGTCTTCGAGTACCGCACGGTGGCCGAGCTGAGCCAGTTCCTCACCGGACGCCCGGCCCCCGCCGAGCCGGCCCCGCCGGTGGAGCCCTTCGCGCTGCTGGCCGAGGAGGACCGGGTACGGCTGCCCGAGGGTGTGGTCGACGCGTACCCGATGTCCCAGGTGCAGCTCGGCATGCTCGTGGAGATGCTGGCCGACCAGGAGAAGCGGGCCTATCTCAACGTCGCCTCGTTCCGCATCACGGACGGCACACCGTTCGACGGGGCCGCGCTGCGCCGGGCCCTGGACGTGGTCACCGGCCGGCACGAGATGCTGCGCACCTCCTTCCACCTCGACTCCTTCACCACCCCGCTCCAGCTCGTCGCCGCGGACACCGTGATTCCGCTGACGGTCGAGGATCTGCGCGGAGCGCAGGACCGCGAGCAGCGGGTGGCCGGCATCATGGCCGAGGAGCGCTCCATCCCCTTCGACCTGGCCACGGCTCCGCTGCTGCGGATGACCGCCCAGGTGGAGGACGAGGGCTCCTGGCGGCTCGTGGTGACGGTCTGCCACGCGATCACCGAGGGGTGGAGCCACCGCGCCCTGCTCATGGAACTGCTCGACGTCTACCGCGAGCTGCGCGACGGCACGGCCCCGGCCGCGTTCACCGCTCCCCCGGTGCGTTACGCCGACTTCATCGCGGCGGAGCTCGCCTCCCTGGAGTCCGCGGACGACCGGGCGTACTGGAGGCACGTCATCGGCCGGTACGCGCCGTTCGCGCTGCCGCCCGTGTGGGAGGGCGACACCTCCGCGCCGCGCGAGAAGTACCGGGTCGCCGTGCCCGTGCACGATCTGGAGCCGCGCCTGCGCGCCCTGGCCACCTCGGCCCAGGTGTCGTTCAAGAGCGTGCTGCTGGCCGCGCACCTGAAGGTGATGAGCATGGTCACCGAGGAGGACGCCTTCTTCAGCGGCCTGGTGTGCAGCGCACGGCCCGAGTCGCCGGGCGCCGAGCGGGTCTACGGCATGTACCTCAACACGCTGCCCTTCGCCTTCGACCGGGCGAGCGGCAGCTGGAGCGACCTGGTGCGCCAGGTCTTCGCCCGCGAGGCGGAGGTCTGGGACCGCCGCAGGTTCCCGATGCCCGTCATCCAGCGCGATGCGGACCTCGGCCGGCTGCTCCATGTCCGGTTCAGCTACCAGGACTTCGACCATGTCGACACCAAGCTGGTCGACGCGGAGGCGAGCAGCGGCGAGGGCGGCACGGAGTTCGCGCTCGCGGTCTCGGCCGTCTCCGGTCACCTGCTGCTGACCACGCACACCCACGCCCTGGGCCGAGGCCACGCGGACCGGCTCACCGGTCTGTACCGGCAGGTCCTGGAGGCGATGGCCGCCGATCCCGGCGGCAGCGCCGAGGCGACGTTCCTCCCCGAGGGCGAGCACGCGTGGCTGCGGGAACAGAACGCGACCGGACGGGAGTTCCCGGAGCGGACCGTGCTCCGCCGCTTCGAGGAGCAGGCGGCCCGCACCCCGCACGCCGTGGCCGTGAGCCACCGGGGCGAGGAGGTCGCCTACGCGGAGCTGGACGCCCGTGCCGACCGCGTCGCGCACCGGCTGGTCGCCGCGGGCATCGGTGCGGAGAGCGCCGTCGCGGTGCTCCTGGACCGGAGCCCGGGGCTGATCGCCACGCTGCTCGGGGTGTGGAAGGCGGGCGGCGCCTATGTGCCGATCGACCCGTCGTACCCGGCCGAGCGCATCGCGAGCATGTGCGAGAGCGCGGGCGTCGTCGCCGCGGTGACGGAGCCCCCGTACGCGGACGGCTTCCCCACCGGCGTTCCGGTGCTGCTGCTGGAGGACCTGGAGCGGGCGGGCACCGACGACGGCACGGGCACGGCGCCCGCCCGGAGCGAGGACCCGGACCGCCTCGCGTACGTCATCTTCACCTCCGGCTCCACGGGCCGGCCCAAGGGCGTCCAGATCCCGCACCGCGGGCTGGCCAACCACGTCGCCTGGGCGGCCGAGGACCTGGCCTCCCGGGGCACGGGCGGGGCGCCGCTGTTCTCCTCGGTGGCCTTCGACCTGGTGGTGCCCAACCTGTGGGGACCGCTGGTGACCGGGCAGGCCGTGCATGTGGTGGCGCAGGACACGGCTCCGGCCGACCTGTCCGCCGCGCTGCTCGCGTCGGGCCCGTACAGCTTCGTCAAGCTGACCCCCGGCCACCTGGACATCCTGACCGAGCAGCTCACCACCGAGCAGGTGGAGCGGCTCAGCCAGGTGTACGTGGTGGCGGGCGAGGCACTGCCCGGCGAGACGGCCAACCGCTCGCTGGAGGTGCTCGGCGAGGGGCGGATGATCAATGAGTACGGGCCGACGGAGGCATCGGTCGGCTCCACGATCCACCCGGTGACCGGCCATGTCGCCCTCGACGTGGTGCCGATCGGCCGCCCGCTGCCGAACATGACGGCGTATGTGCTGGACGCGTCGATGCGGCCGGTGCCGGCGGGTGTGCTGGGCGAGCTGTACGTCGGCGGTACGGGAGTGGCGCGCGGCTACGCGGGCCGCCCGGACCTGACGGCGGAGCGCTTCGTACCGGACCCGTTCGGGCCCGCCGGAGCGCGGCTGTACCGCACGGGTGACCGGGCGCGGCTGCTGGCCGACGGGAACGTGGAGTTCCTGGGACGGCTGGACGACCAGATCAAGATCCGCGGCTACCGGATCGAGCTGGGCGAGGTGCAGGCGGTCGTGACCGCCCACCCGGCCGTGCGCGACGCGGTGGTCACGGTGCACGAGCCCACCCCGGGCGACAGGCGCCTGGTGGCGTACTGCGTGCCGGTCGCGGGCCAGGAGCTGCCGAGCGCCGCGGTGCTGGCCGACGACTGTGCCCGTCACCTGCCGGAGTACATGGTCCCCTCCGCCTTCGTGGCGCTGGAGAGCATCCCGCTCAACGCCAACGGCAAGGTGGACCGGCGGGCGCTGGCCGCGCCGGACCGCGCGTCGATGCGCTCCGAGGACGCCTATGTGGCGCCGAGGACGGCGACGGAGCGGATGCTCGCCAAGATCTGGTCCGAGGTCCTGGGCGTCGACCAGATCGGCATCCACGACAAGTTCTTCGAGCTGGGCGGGCACTCGATCCTGATGATTCAGGTGCTGGCCGCGGCCCGCCGCGAGGGGCTGGCCGTCTCGGTCTGGCGCATGTACCAGCACGGGACGCTGATCGACCTCGCCGCGGCGATCGACGAGGACGCGGAGGCGGCCCGCCGGGCGGCGGAGCCGGAGCCGGAGCCCGTCGTGGAGGAGGCGAAGCCCGCCGATGTGGTGATGTCGGCGGAGCTGCTCGCGACGCTGCTGGAACAGGCGTCGGGCGGCGACCGGAGCCGGCTGGCCGAGGGCCCGCTGGCAGAGGTCGCGGCGCTGCTGGGGCTGGCCGCCACGGCAACTCCCCAGGTGGATCGGGCGGATCGGACGACTGCGGCTGACCGGGCGGCTACGGCTGACCGGGCGGCTTCGGCCGCCTTCCCGCTGGACGATCTGCGCGCGCTCATGGCCGAGCACCAGGTGCCCGGCGTGAGCATCGCCGTACTCGGCGCCGACGGCTCGACCGAGCTGCACGGGGCCGGGGTGCTGTCCACCGGCGGCGACGAACCGGTCACCCCGGACACGCTGTTCCAGGTCGGCTCGATCAGCAAGCACGTCACGGCACTGGCCGCCCTGCGGCTGGTGGCGGAGGGCCGCATCGCCCTGGACGACCCGATCGGGAAGCACCTGACCTCCTGGCGGCTCCCGGACCTCGCCACCGCCCCCGGAGAGGTCACCGTCCGCCATCTCCTGGGCCACACGGCGGGGCTGGCCCGGCACCGCAGCGTCGGGTTCCCGCCCGGCGAGGAGGTGCCCACGCTGCTGGACCTGCTGTCGGGCACCGGCCCGGTCACCACCCCGCAGGTGAAGCGGCAGCTCGTCCCCGGCTCCACGTTCCGCAAGAGCAGCACCCACTACTGGGTGCTCCAGCAGCTGCTGGAGGACGTCACCGGGGAGTCGTTCCAGGAGCTGATGGACCGGCTCGTGTTCACCCCGCTGGAGATGACGGGCAGCAGCTTCGACCAGGAGTTCCCGCTCACCGCCGGTCGCCCGGTGGCGCTCGGGCACCACGCCAAGGGCGTCGCGCTCGACGGCGGCTGGCGCAACCGCGCCCATCTCGCCGCCGCCGGACTGTGGACGACGGCCGAGGACATCGCCAGGGTCGCCCGCCAGGCGCGCGCCTCGCTGCTCGGCCTGCCGGGCGGGCTGCTGCCCACCGAGGTCGCCGGGGAGCTGCTCACCGGACACCCCGGGAGCTTCTACGGCCTCGGCACCATCGTCGACGACACCGGTGACGACGCCGAGTTCGGGCACGGCGGCGAACCCGCCGGCTACTGGAACCTCTCCCTCAGCCACCTCAGCACCGGCGTCGGACTGGTCGCCCTGACCAACTCCGACAGCGGCAAGGGCGTCGTCAAGCATCTGACCGCCACCCTCAGCCGCCGCGAACAGAGCTTCGGCCGGGGCACGTTGATGGCCGACTGGGCGGCGGCGGGCACCGGCGACCGGGCACCGGCGAACCATCCGCTGCTGAGCGCGGTGGTCACCGAGGAGGACCGCGCATGACAGGACGAGCACACCCGACCCCGCGCCGGCAGACCGATCCGGAGGACACCGTGCAGGACTCATCCGTACGCCACCTGATATCCATCGACGACCTCACCGACCAGGACATCGACACCATCGTCGCCGACGGCTGCGCGTTCGCCTCCGACGGCGTCCGCGGCGAACGGCCGCTGACCGACGAGGTGGTGGGCGTCTACTTCAGCAAGACGTCCACCCGGACCCGTACCGCGTTCTCCAGCGGCGCGCTGCGGCTCGGCGCCTCGCTGCTCACCTACGGGCCCGGCGACCTCCAGCTCAACACCGGGGAGACCAGCGAGGACACCGGGGCCGTGCTGTCCCGGATGCTCGATGTGCTGGTCGCCCGGACCGCGGGCGACCCGGCGGAGATGCGGGCCTGGGCCCGGCAGGACCGCATGTCCGTCATCAACGCGATGAGCGCCGACGAACACCCCACCCAGGCGCTCACCGACCTCACCACGCTCCGGATGACGTTCGGCCGCCTCACCGGCCTGCGCGTCCTGTACGTCGGCGAGGGCAACAACTCCGCCGCCGCCCTGGCCCTCGCGCTCACCCGCTTCGAGGGCACCGAGCTGGAGCTGCGCACCCCGCCCGGCTACGGGCTCGACCCGGCGACGCTCCGACGGGCCGAGCGGAACGCGGGCGTCTCGGGCGCGCGCATCCGCGAACGCCACGACATGGCGGACCTGCCCGAAGGGTTCGACGCCATCTACACCACCCGCTGGCAGACCACCGGCACGGCGAAGGCCGATCCCGACTGGCGCACGGTCTTCGCCCCCTTCCAGGTGTCCGAAGCGCTCTGGGACACCAGCCCCAAGGCGGTCTTCCTGCACGACCTGCCCGCGCACCGGGGCGACGAGGTCACCGGCGGGGTGCTGGACGGGCCCCGGAGCATCGCCTTCGAGCAGGCCGAGAACAAGATGCACAGCGCGATGGCGGTACTGAAGTGGTGCCGCGCGGGGGCCTCGGGCACCCCGGCGGCCTCCACGGGCGCCGCGCAGCGCGGATGAGCATCACCGGCGAAGCGGCGCCGCCGGTGGCGGACGCGGCGGGACCCTCCCCGGTCCCGCTGCGCCGCAACCGCGACTTCCTGCTGCTGTGGAGCGGCGCGGGGCTCACCCTCCTCGGCTCCCGCGCCTCCTCCGTGGCCTACCCGCTGCTGCTGCTCTGGTCCACCGGATCGGCGTCGGCGGCGGCCGTGGCGGGGTTCGCCGCGCAACTGCCGCAGCTGCTCATCCAGTTGCCGGCCGGTGCGCTGGTGGACCGCTGGGACCGCAAACGGATGATGATCCTGTGCAGCGCGGGGTGCGCCCTGAGCGCGGTCGGTGTCGTCGTCGCGGTGGCCCTCGGGCGGGTGTGGCTGCCGCATCTGGCCGCCGCCGCGTTCGTCGAGGGCACCCTGATGGTCTGCTACCGGCTGGCCGAGCGGGCCGGCGTACGCCATGTGGTCCCGGCGTCGCAGCTGACGGCGGCGCTCGCCGGGAACGAGGCGCGGGGACGGGCCGCCGGGCTCATCGGGCAGCCCGCCGGAAGCGTCGCGTTCGCGGCGGTCAGGTGGTCGCCGTTCCTGCTGGCCGGAGTGGCGCACCTGCTCTCGCTGGCCGCGGTCCTGCTGATCAGGAAGCCGTTCCAGCAGCCCCGGAGGTCGGCCGCGCGGCGCAGGATCGGCCCCGAGATCGCCGAAGGGGTGCGGTGGCTGTGGCAGCGCCGCTTCCTGCGGCGGATCACGCTGCTGATCTCCGGCAGCAACGTGGTCTTCCAGGCGCTCGCGCTGCTGCCCGCCTTCGTCCTGTACGAGGACGGCCTCTCGGCCGGGACGGTGGGCGTGATCGCCGCGATCAGCGGGGCCGGCGGGGCCTGCGGGGCGCTCACCGGGGGCTGGACCACGCGCCGGCTCGGGCTGCCCGTGCTGGTCTGCGCGGCCCTGGCGGCCTGGGCCCTCCTGGTCCCGGCCCTGGCCCTGACCAGGTCCCCCGTCGTGCTCGGGGCGCTGTTCGCCGGGATGAGCTTCGTCGGCGGGGTGGTCAACGTCGCCGGGGGGATCTACCAGGTCGAGATCACGCCCGACCCGCTCCAGGGACGCGTCAACAGCGTGCTCCAGCTGTTCGGTTCGGGGGCCAACTCGCTCGGCGTCCTGGCCGGCGGGCTGCTCCTGGACGCCTTCGGCGCCGCGGTCACCGCCGCCGCCCTCGGCGCGGTGATGGCCCTGCTGGCGCTCACCGCCGCCCTGTCCAAGCTCTCCCGGCTCCACCGGCTCACTCACGCATCACCCGCACCATCCACCACACCGTCCGACACACCACCCGACGCACCGTCCGACAAACAAGGAGAAACCGCATGAACGCGTCCACCAGCTGGGTTCCGCTCGTCATCACTCCCGAGAACGCCGGGGTGGAGGCATCGAGCGCGGGTCTGTTCGAGGTGGTGAGCGACACCTCGGCCATCTCCGACCAGCTCGTCAAGGAGAAGGCCCTGATCTTCCGCGGCTTCGGTGTCACCGAGGACGAGCTCGAAAAGATCATGAACGAGCTGCTGCCCAACCGGCTGGCCTATGTGCACGGCAACTCGCCCCGTACGAAGGTCGGCAAGAACGTCTACACCTCCACGGAGTACCCGCAGGAGTTCACCATCTCGATGCACAACGAGATGTCGTACGCCCACCAGTGGCCGGCCCGGCTGCTGTTCTTCTGCCAGCAGGCCGCCGAGACCGGCGGGGCGACCCCGGTCACGGACTCCGCGCTGTGGCTGGAGTCCCTGGACCCCGAGGTCCGCGAGGCGTTCAGGGGCGGCGTGCGCTACCAGCAGAACCTCCATGACGGCTTCGGCCTCGGCAAGAGCTGGCAGGACACCTTCGAGACGAAGGACCGGGCCGAGGTCGAGACCTTCCTCGGCAACACCGGCGCCACCTGGGAGTGGAAGCCCGACGGCTCGCTGCGCGTCAGCCAGGTGCGCCCGTCCACCGCGATCCACCCGGTGACCGGCGCGGAGGTCTGGTTCAACCAGTCCGACCAGTGGCACCCGGCGGGCCTCGGCGACGACACCGCCGCCGCGCTGGCGGCGATCCTCCCGGCGGACGAGCTGCCCCAGTCGGTGACGTTCGCCGACGGCTCGCCGATCCCGGACGACTACGTCATCCAGGTCCGCGACCGGGGCCTGGCGGCGGCGCAGAACTGCGACTGGCGCACCGGTGACCTGATGCTCATCGACAACATGCTCGTGTCGCACGGCCGCCGCCCGTTCACGGGTGCGCGCCGCGTGCTCGTGGCGATGTCCGACTGAGCCGGGTGAGCACCACCGAGCGCGAGTACCGCGCACTGTGGGACAGCGGCGGCACGCACGTCTGGCAGGGCACCACCCACGGTGCCCCGCCCGGCGCCGACCTGCGGCTCCTCTCCGCCGCCGAGCGCACGGTGATGCGCCGCAGACCGCCAGCCGAGGGGCAGCGGTACGCGGGCGCGCACATCGCCGTACGCCGGGTCCTGGCCCGGTACCTGGAGGTACCTCCGGCCGGAATCCGGTTCGGCACGAAGCCCTGTCCCTGGTGCGCGGACCCCGATCACGGCAGACCGGTCGTGATCGGGCCGCCCACCGCCCTCGACTTCAACCTCTCCCACGCGGGGCCGCACTGGGCCCTCGCGGTGACCACCTCGGGACAGGTCGGCGTCGATGTGGAGGACGGCAGGTCGGGAAACCCGGCCGGCGCCGCCTCCCTGGTCATGTCCCCATCCGAACTGGCCCATCTGGACGGCCTGCTGGACGACGGCGCACGACAGGCCGCCTTCCTGCGGTGCTGGACCCGCAAGGAGGCGGTTGTGAAGGCGATCGGCACCGGTATCACCGCGGACCTCAAGGCCCTGGAGGTCCGCCCCGAGCACCCGGGCCCCCTGGTCGTGCACGGCGGCGAACCGTCGGGCGGCGACGACTGGCTGGTCCAGGACCTGCCCAGCGAGCGCGGCCTGTTCGTGGCACTCGCCCGCCCGGCCGGCTCCACCGGACCGGTGCTCCTGCGCGATCCGCACGCCCCGGACGCCGCGGCCCGGCAGCCGGGCTCCCACTCCGTCCTCGAACCCTTCCGCTCCTGAAGGAGCCGACACCTCATGACGACATCAGCGATCACCCTGCCCACCGGCACCGACCTGCCCGGACATCTGCCCCGCGTCTTCCTGGCGCCCGGCCCCGACACCGAGGTCAGCGCCTTCATCACCCGCAACAGACCGGAGCTGCGCGCCGCCCTCACCGAGCGGGGAGCCGTGCTGCTGCGCGGCTTCCGGGTCGAGGGCGTGGACGGCTTCAACGGGTCCGTGCACGCCCTGTCCGGGATGCCGCCCCTGACGTACGCGGAGCGCTCCTCGCCGCGCAGCACCATCAAGGGGCAGGTGTACACCTCGACCGACTATCCGGCGGACGAGGAGATCTTCCTGCACAACGAGAACTCCTACCAGGCGGTCTGGCCCCACGCGCTGTACTTCTTCTGCATCGAGCCGGCGATCACCCTGGGCGCCACCCCGCTCGCGGACATCCGCAAGGTGTACGCGGCCATCGACCCGGACGTACGGGAGGAGTTCACCCGGCGCCGCTGGCGTGTGGTGCGCAACTTCCACCAGGACTTCGGGGTCCCGTGGCAGCAGGCGTTCAACACCGACGACCGGGACGCGGTCGCCGCGTACTGCCGTGACAAGGGCATCGGCGTGGAGTTCACCGAGGGCGGCATGCGGACCACCGCGATCCGCGACGCGGTGCACAGCCACCCGGTGACGGGCGAGCCGGTGTGGTTCAACCACATCACGTTCTTCCACGTCAGCACGCTGGGAGCGGACGTCAGGGAGGGCCTGGAGGAGATCTTCGCGCCCGAGGACCTGCCGACCAACTCGTACTACGGGGACGGCGCGCCGATCCCGGACGACGTGGTGGCGCATCTGCGCCAGTGCTACCGGGACGCCAGTACCCGGTTCGACTGGGAGCGCCACGACATCCTGGTGGTGGACAACATGCTCGCCGCGCACGCCCGCGAGCCGTTCACCGGTCCGCGCAGGATCGCGGTGGCGATGGCGGAGCCGTCCGCGGGCTGACGTACCAGGAGACACGCACCGGCACCACTGAGTCCGCCGCCGCACCGAAGAGGTGCGGCGGCGGACTCAGTCGCGGGGCCGGTACCGCGCCGGGGCGGGGCACGGGGTCAGCAGTGCCCCGTGCCGCCCGTGGCCACGCATGTGCCGCCCGTGGCCACGCATGTGCAGCCGTGCCCCTCCGGCCCGTACAGCCGGCGGATCGGCTTGATGTCGCGCGGCCGCCTGCTGTGGTAGACGAACGCGGGCGGCAGGTTGCCCCACACGGTGCGGCCCGCCACCACCTCCTCGAAGTTCACGCCGAGCATCCGGCGGAACCGCCTGGCCGGCGCGAGCCGCATCGCGTGGACGTATCCGAAGGTCGTGAACGCCCCGTCCACCGGAAGCACATCGCGGACGGCGCACAGCGTCTCGTGCTGCACATGTCCGGGCAGCGACACCCACGGCAGACCGCTGATGACGACGTCCGCCGTGCCGTGGCCGCACTCGGCCAGCAGCCGCGGCAGCCGGGAGGCGTCGGCGGTGAGCACCTCGACCCGTGGGAAGCGTCTGCGCAGGGAGTCGGCCAGCCGGGGGTTGATCTCCACGGCCACGTGGTGACCGCGGCCGCCCAGCAGCTCCTGGATCATTCCGGTGAACGCGCCGGTACCCGGTCCGAGTTCGACGACCACGGGGTCACCGGCCTCGGGTACGGGGGCCGTTACCGCCGCAGCGAGCCTGCGCGAGCTCGGCGCCACCGCGCCGACCTGCAAGGGGGACCGCAGAAACTCATGGAGCATCACCCCGGTGTCGCTCGTCAACGTGCTCTGCCTCTCAGGTTCGTATGGTGATGGCCGCTCGCCGTCCCGGGCCGCGGACGGCCCGGGGCCGCCGTCGGCCCCGGACCGCTCCGGGCCCCTGCCGGAGCCCGGACTACTCGCGCATGCCGGCCAGTTCGACCGGCCGGATGCGCAGTGCGAAGGAGGCGGGCAGGACGGCGGACACGGTGGCCAGTACGGCGCTGGCCGCGACGACCGCGCCGACGGTCCCCCAGGGCACGACGACCGCCGACCACACGTCCAGCAGTCCCAGCGCGCCCCACACCCCGAGCAGATTGAGCCCGGCGACGGCACCGCCGATCACGGCCCCGACCGCGACCACCACCAGCGCCTCCACCGCGACCAGGCGCAGGACCTGCGCCTTGGTGGCGCCGGAGAGGCGGAGCACCGCGAGGTCACGGACCCGGTCCGAGGTGGCCATCACCAGGGTGTTGGCCAGGGCGATGCCCGTGTAGACGAGGGCGATGCCCAGGATCATCAGCAGGCCGAGCCGGGTGTTCTCGCTGGAGCGCGGGTAGTGCTCGTCCACCCATTCGCTCTTCGTGAGCACCTCGGTCCCGGTGGCCGCACCCGCCTCGCGCAGGGCCGCGGCGACGGCCGCCCGGTCGGCGCCGTCCTTCACCTTGACGTCGATCCGGTCGATGCCCGCGCCCGCGGCGTTGCGGGGGGTCAGATACACCCCGTTGCTGCCGGTGCCCGTGCCGAGGACGGCGGCGACCCTGAGCGAGACCTTGCGGCCGTCGCCCAGCCAGACGGAGACCCGCTGCCCCACGGTCGTGGTCAGCCACTCCTCGTTGACGACGATGCTGCGGTCGTCGAGGTCGGTGAGCCGGCCCGCCACCACCGGCAGGTCGGACACGGCGGCCAGACCGGCCGGAGTGACCGCCCTTGCCTCGGACTTGACGAGCGCCGTGCCCTCTTCGAGCACGGTCACCCCGGTGGAGCGCGACGCGCTGACCGTGGCGCCCTCGATGTTCCGGGTGCGCTGGACGAACCGCGGCGCGATCGCCCGGCCTTCGCCCTCGGAGACCACGACGAAGTCGGCGACGGTGTGGTTGCGCGCCTCGGTGGCCTTGGCCTCGTTGATGGTGGCCGTCGTCCCCATGAGCGAGGCGGCGAGGGCGACGGTGATGATGACGGGGGCGGCCACGGCCGCGGTCCTGCGCACTCCGGCGGCTGCGTTCTCCCTGGCCAGTACGCCGGTGGCGCCGGGCAGCTGGGCGGGCAGCCAGGTCAGCAGCCGGGTCAGCGGACGCACCAGGACCGGGGCGAACAGGGCGAACCCGACGATCAGCAGCATCGGCTGGGTGATGTAGGTCTTGCGCTTGAGTACGTCCCCGGGGTCGTTGACCAGCGCCATGCCCAGCAGCCCCAGTCCGGTCAGCAGCACGAGCGTGGCCATCAGCCAGCGGCTCACCGGCATCGCCCGGCTGTCGACGGCCGATTCGCGCAGCGCCTCGGTGGGGCCGACCTTCCCGGCCCGGTAGGAGGAGACCAGTACCCCGGCCATCGCCACGAACAGTCCGGTCCAGAAGGCGGTGTGCAGCGGCCAGGTCTGGTCACCGATGGCGAACCAGTGCGGCGCGATCTTCACATCGACCATCCAGGAGGCCAGCCGCGGCGCTCCGGCGGCCCCCAGCCAGCAGCCCGCGGCCGAGGCCAGGACGCCGATGACGACGGCTTCCGCGTACACCATCCGGCGCACCTGGTTGGGGGTCGCGCCCGCCGTGCGCAGCAGGCCGAACTCGCGCCTGCGCTGGGCCACGGCGAAGGAGAACGTCGAGGCGACGACGAAGACGGAGACGAAGCCGGTGATGGCCGCCGCGGTGCCCAGCAGCGCGTTGACGGAGACCAGGGCCTCGTCGTCACGGTCCGGGTCGGGGTCGGCGCGGCGCCGGTCGTCGCCGGTGAGGACGGTCAGGCCGGTCTTCTCGCCGGCCACCTCCCGTACCTTGCCGGCGGCCGCGTGCACCACCACGGCGTCGATGGCCGGGGAGATCCTGGCGGCCTCGGCGTCGGTGAAGAACACGGCGGTCTCGAAGCCCGCGGCCGCCACGGTGCCGACCACGGTCCTGGTGCCGGTGCCGGCCGGGGTGGCGACCCGGATCCGGTCCCCGGTCCGCACATCGGCGCCGGGCCCGGCCGTGACGACGACCTCGCCGGGCGCCGAGGGGGTGCGTCCGCCGGAGAGTCGGTACGGAGTGGAGCCCGCGACCGACCAGGGGTGGCCGACCGTCGCCTCGACATCGCCGTCCAGGTTCGCGTCCTCGACGGTGACCGGGAAGGTCCGGTCCTGGACCGTGCGGCCGAGTCCGGCCAGTTCGGCGGCCAGCTTCGCGGGCACCGGGCGGGGGTTGTCGAGCGGCTGGGTACGGATGCCGATCGGAGTGTCCACGCGGAGCCGGTCGGACGCCTGGACGACGACGGGGGCCTGGGCGAACCGTTCGGGGCCCCGGTCGGGGGCGCTGAAGGTGGCCGCGAGCGCGAGCCCGGTGGTCGCGATGAGCCCGACGCCCAGGGCCAGCGCGATGAAGGAGCCGACGAAGGTGACCCAGCGGGTCTTCATGCCCTGCAGTGCGAGGCTCAGCACGGGACCGCCGCCAGCTTCGTCATGCGCGCGGCGACCTGCTCGGCGGAGGGCGAGTACAGCTCGTCCTGCACCACGCCGTCGGCGAGGAACAGCACCCGGTCCGCGTAGGAGGCGGCGACCGGGTCGTGCGTCACCATGATCACGGTCTGGCCGCGGTCCACCATCGAGCGGAGCATGGACAGCACCTCCCGGCTGGTGGTGGAATCCAGGGCACCGGTCGGCTCGTCCCCGAAGAGCACCTCGGGGCGGGTCACCAGGGCGCGGGCCAGGGCCACGCGCTGCTGCTGGCCGCCGGACATCTCACTGGGCCGGTGCCCGGCCCGCTCGCGCAGCCCCACCTGCTCCAGCACCTCCAGCACCTGGGCCCGCTTGGGACGGCGCCCGGCCAGTCGCAGCGGGAGCGCCACGTTCTGCTCGGCGGTCAGCGAGGGCAGCAGGTTGAACGCCTGGAAGACGAACCCGATGCGCTTGCGGCGCAGCAGCGTCAGCTTCTTCTCGCTGAGCCGGGTCAGGTCCGTGTCACCCAGGAACACCTGGCCGCTGGTGGGCCGGTCCAGTCCCGCGGTGCACTGGAGCAGAGTCGACTTGCCGGAGCCCGACGGGCCCATGATGGCGGTGAAGGTGCCCTGGGGAATGTCCAGGCTGACCCGGTCCAGCGCGGTGACCGCGCTGGCGTCCTTGCCGTAGGACCGGGTGACCGAACTGAGCCGGACGGCTGCTTGATTCATGGTGTCCACTCAATAGGGCCCGCGCTTCCGACACATCGGAGCGGAGCGGAATCTTGGTGGTGGAGTTAGCTCCACCTTTCTGTGCACGATGGCTGCACCGGTGCCGAAAAGGCAGCGAACCGGAAGGCAGGAAGCTGCGCCGACAGGACCCTGCACGCCCGAGGACGTCCGTCGGCCACTTCGAGGCCGGATCATGACGTGCACGAGTGGGGCCGGCCGAGGCCCCGAAGGGGTGGATTCGCGTGGCGGTCATCGACGCCGAAAATGGGAACCAGTGGTTCCGGACGTACCGGAGGGCCGGGAAGGTCAGGGCCAGGATGGTCTGCTTCCCGCACGCGGGCGGCACGGCGACCCTGTTCCACCGCTGGCCGGGACGTCTGCCCGCCGATGTGGAACTGCTCGCCACCCAGTACCCCGGCAGGCAGGAGCGGTTCGCCGAACCCTGCGTCGAGACCATGGCCGAGCTGGCCGACCGCATCACCGACGCGCTGGAACCCGTGGTCACCGGCGCACGGAAGCTGCCGGTCGTCCTGTTCGGCCACAGCCTCGGCTCCGCGGTCGCCTACGAGGTCGCGCGCCGCCTCGACGAACGGCACGGCGTCGTCCCCGCCCGCGTCATCGTGTCGGGACGCGGCGCGCCGCACACCGAGCGCGGCGGCACCCTGCACACCCTGGACGACGAGCGGCTCATCGCCTCGGCACGGCGCCTGGGCGACATGGCCTCGTCCGTGTACGACGACCCCGATCTGCGCCCGCTGCTGCTGCCGTCCCTGCGGGGCGACTTCCGGCTGATCGAGTCCTACCGGCCCCGCGACACCACCCCGCTCCGGGCACCGGTCACCGCGGTGGGCGGGGACCGCGATCCGGGCTGCCAGGTCACGGAACTGGAATCCTGGTCATCGCTCACCACGGCCGGATTCGAGAGCCGGGTCTTCCCCGGCGACCACTTCTACTTGGTGCCGAAGGAGGCGGAACTGCTGACGTTCATCGGCGACCGCCTCTGAACCGTCCCGCCGCGCCGCAGCGACAGGAGCGCCGGGAGCGAGGTGGTGACGAGCAGCAGCACCGAGGCGCCGGCCAGTACGCCGGAGCCGCCCCACTGCTGCCACGAACTGCCCGCCAGGAGCCCCATCACCACACACGCCGGGGCCCACAGCAGGCTGCCCACGACCGACCACAGCAGATACCGCGACCAGGGCACCCGCACGGTGCCGCTCATGACCGGAACCATCGTGCGCAGCGCCACATTGAACCGCCCGAGCAGCACCGCCCGGCCGCTGTACGTACTGACCGCGCTCAACGCGGCCCGGTACTTGCGCGATTGCGTGACCCGGGCGGGCAGCCCGGCGGCGATCCTGGCCCCCCACACCCGTCCGACGAGATGACCGAGCACATTGCCCGCCACCGCACCGAGCACCGCGACGGTGAGCGCACCGGCCAGCGGAAGCGTGCCGTGGTGCGCGAGCACCCCGCTCACCACCAGAGCGGTCTGGGAAGGAAGCAGCATGCCCAACACCGGAAGCACCGGTTCCATCGTGGGTAGCAGGAACACGATCACCAGCGTCAGCCAGACAGGCACGGCTGACAACTGGGTCTGGAGCCAGTCCATGGAAGTCCCCTCGATGTGGCACGGCCCCGAAGTGCGGGGCGGGAGCAGTCGGCTGCCCACTGCCTCAAGGAGACCCGAGCGGGCGGGTCCGGCACATTGCAACTGGGAGGACTCTTCCGGGAGAGGCAGTGCCCACCCCAAGGGTGGAGCTAGCTGGGTGGTCCGCCCGCACGGCGTCTCATAGCGTGCCCTCATGCACTCCCCCAGCCTCTGGCAGGCACTCCAGCAGCGCCGCTATGTCCTCAGCAGTTGGCCGTGGCGCTCGGCGCTCTATCTGCTGACCAGCGTGCCGCTCGGTATCGCCACGCTGGCCACCCTGCTGCTGCTCGCGCTCGCCGGCAGCGTGCTCACCGTGGTCCTGATCGGTGTGCCCCTGCTCCTCACGCTCGTCCTCACCGGCATCCCGCTGGCCGCCCTGGAACGCCGCAGGCTCCGGCTCCTGGACCGCGACCCGATCCCCGGCCCGCACCGCGAGCCGCAGAGCACGGGGCTGTACTCCTGGCTGCGTACGCGGCTCCAGGAGCGGGCCACCTGGCGGGAGTTGGGGTACGCGCTGCTGTTCGCCTGCCTGCTGTGGCCCCTTGAGGGGCTGGCCGTCGGGACCGTCCTGACCGTGTGCGGGGGTCTGATCGCCACGCCCGCGATGATGGCCGCGGGCGGCGACGAGGAGGCCCGCGTACTCAAGCTCTGGATCGCCGACTCCTACCCGGAGGCGTTCGCCGCCCTGGTCGCCGGTGTCCTTCTTCTCCCGCTGCTCGCCTATCCGTTGGGTGTGCTGGCCGCCGGCCGCGCCGTACTGACCCGGCAGTTGCTCACCATCCCGGAATCCGGGCTCGACTCCCGCATCCAGGAGCTGGGCCGCTCCCGGATGCGTCTGGTGGACGCCTTCGAGGCGGAACGCCGCCGTATCGAACGCGACCTGCACGACGGGGCGCAGCAGCGGCTCGTCGCCCTCTCCATGACGCTGGGCCTGGCCAGGCTGGAGAACCCCGCCGAGCCGCTCGGCAGCCTGCTGACCAAGGCGCACGAGGAGGCGGGGGTGGCCCTGGTGGAGATCCGGGAGCTGATCCGGGGCATCCACCCCCAAGTCCTCACCGACCGGGGCCTGGAGGCCGCCGTGGAGGACATCGCCGACCGTTCCGCGGTGCCGGTGGACGTGAGCTTCGACCTGCCCGGCCGGATGCTCGAAGCCATCGAGACCGCCGTCTACTTCGCGATCTGCGAGGCCCTGGCGAACGTGGCCAAACACAGCCGCGCGACCCGGGCGAAAGTCACCGGCCGGGCCGAGAAGGGCCGGCTGACGGTGGAGGTCGAGGACAACGGGATCGGCGGCGCCGACACGGTCGACGGCACGGGGCTCCAGGGCGTCGCCGATCGCATCTCGGTGCTCGGCGGCCACCTGCTAGTGTCCAGTCCGCCCGGGGGTCCCACGGTGTTCCGTCTTCAAGTCCCCTGCTCACCCGCCCGATCGAGGACTTGATGTTGCGCATCGTACTGGCCGAGGACAGCGTGCTCCTGCGGGAAGGCCTGGTCGGTCTCCTGGAGCGGTTCGGCCATCAGGTGGTCGCCGGAGCGGGCACGGCCGAGGAGCTGACCGCGGCGGTGCTCGAACACCGCCCGGACATCGTGGTGACCGACGTACGGATGCCGCCCGGCTTCTCCGACGAGGGTCTGCGAGCCGCGGTCGAGCTGCGCAGGAAGCAGCCGGACCTGCCCGTCCTGGTGCTCAGCCAGTACGTCCAGCGCGCCTACGCCGAGGATCTGCTGGACTCATCGGACGGCACCGGCGTCGGCTATCTGCTCAAGGAACGCATCGGCAACGTCGAGGAGTTCATCGACGCCCTGCACCGGGTGGCCGAGGGCGCCACGGTGGTCGACCCGGAAGTCGTCAGGCAGCTGATCCGGCACCGCCGCGACCCCATGTCGAGGCTGACGGCCCGTGAGCAGGAGGTGCTGGCCCTCATGGCGGAGGGCAAGTCCAACGCCTCCATCGCCGCGGCCCTGACCGTCAGCGAAGGCACGGTCAGCAAGCACTTCGGCTCGATCCTCACCAAGCTCGACCTCAGCCTGTCCGACTCCACCAACCGCCGGGTCCTCGCCGTACTGGCCTACCTGCGCGGCTGACCACACCGCCCACAGGCACCCCCCGACCGCCCACACCCACCAGAACGTCACCCGGTCGCCCCGCCCCGCCACGCCGCCCGCCGCGCCCGCGCCGCTCCGCTCATCCCGCGAGCCAGCCGCGCTGCGCCGCCAGCGCGCCCAGCTGGAACCGGCTGCGCGCTCCCAGTCGGCTCATCAGCTCGGCGGTGATCCGGCGGCTGGTGCGTACGGAGACACCGAGCTTGCGGGCGATGACCTCGTCGGTGAGCCCGGCGGCGAGCAGCCCCAGCACGGCGGCCTCCTGATCGGCCGGGGCACCGTCGGAATTGCGGCAGCGATCACGGTCGCGCTCCTCACCGAAGCGTGAACCCATCTGCCAGACCTGCTCGAACAGTGCCTGGAGGGCCGCGACCGGCCCCGGGCTCGACAACAGGAACGCGCCCCGGTCCGGATCATGGGGATCCACCGGTACGAGCGCCACCCGCCGGTCCCAGATGATCATCCGCAGCGGCAGCTGGGGAACCGTCCGCACCTGCCCGCCCTGCTCGCCGAGCCACTGGGCGTACTCGCTGGTCGGCCGGTCGTTGCGGATGCTGTCCAAGTAGACGCATCTGACCCGCACCGAACGCTCCAGCAGCATGAGATCCAGCGGCCGGGACTCCTTCAGGCTCACCGCCGGCTGTGCGCCGCCCGGCAGGAACACCTCGACCTCGTCGCGGCATTCATGGCTGACCTTCTCGATGCAGGACTGGATCGCGTCCGGTCCGCTCGCCAGCTTGACCGTGCTCGGGGCGAACCGGTCCTCCTCGTCCCGGTAGTCGGCGATCAGCCGTGCCACCGCGAGCTTGCTCTCCGAAAGCGTCTGCTGGAGTTTCAGCAGTTCCATTTCCTGGGACTGGATCAGCATTTTCAGTCCGAGTTCGGGATCCACCAGCCGCGAACTTCCGCGGTTCTCCCAGGACGGTCGCACGAGCGAAAGATCGGAAAGCTCGGCGAGCGCGGAAGAAACCCGGTCGACGGACCAGCCGAACTGTTCCGCCAGCACCTGCACCTCTGCTGTCGGTTCTTTCAACAGGGTGCGATAGGCGTATTCCGCATCCTGGCCGAGCCCGATCTCCTTGAGCATGCCACTCCCCCTCCGTGCCACGGCGTTCCCCCACACCACACAAGGAACGAACCGTTTCCCTGATGCCCACGTCACTGCCGAAGCAGGCGGCACCGGAGGGAATTCAACCCCATCCCACCGGCTTCTCGGGGGGAGCTTAGCCGCACACGGTTTCGGCACATTTTTGCGTGGATTCCCCAGCAGGAAATCGCGGAAAAATGTAGTTAAAAATTGGGTGGGGTACGGTTTGACCAGAACGAACGAAGCAGCAATCGAGGGGGATCTCAAGAATGCGTAAGAACAGAACTTTCTTCGCGGCGGTCATCGGTGCGGCCTGCCTGAACGTCCTGCTCTTCGCCGGCACGGCGAACGCCGGAACCGACGAGGACCTGCCCTGGACGAAGGCGGCCCCGACGGCCGGCGCGTCGCTCACCCCGACGGCCGGCACGGACGACGATCTGCCCTGGACCGGCCCCACCCCCTCGCCGGCCCCGCCGTCGCTCCTCGCCGCGGTCACCGTCGGCACCACGTCCGGTGACCCCGAGCCGGGCACCGGCACCGACACGGATGAGCCGGACCCGGACCTGCCCTGGACCCGATAACCGGGCAGCCACCACGCGAGGCGTCGGCCGAGAAGGTACCCAGGGGGGTTCCTCGGCCGGCGCCTCGCGCGTTGTCCGCACACCCCCCGCCACGACCCGCCTTGACACCCGCTCACCCCTCAGACAATGATTCCATTAGTTGACTAGTGGAATCGAGGCGAGGCGCGTGGCGGACACGAGCACCCCGAACGGGACTTCGGGCACGTGGGCACTGGAGGCCCGCGGTCTGAGCAAGCGTTACCGGCGCGGCTGGGCCCTGCGCGACTGCTCCTTCCGGCTCCCGGCCGGCCGGATCTGCGGTCTCGTCGGCCCCAACGGCGCGGGCAAGAGCACCCTGCTCGGACTGGCCACCCGTCAGGTGGAGGCGACCGAGGGCGAACTGCACGTCTTCGGCGTGCCGGTGGACGACCCCGCGGTGATGCCCAGATTCGCGTTCCTCGGACAGGACAAGCCCCTGTTCAAGCGGTTCACCGTGGCCGAGACCCTGCGCATGGGCAGCGAGCTCAACCCCGGCTGGGACATGGCGGCGGCCGAGCGCATCGTCCGCTCGGGCCAGGTAGCGATGCACGCCCGGGTCGGCACGCTCTCCGGCGGTCAGCGCACCCGCGTCGCCTTCGCGCTCGCCTTCGGCAAGCGGCCCGATCTGCTGCTGCTCGACGAGCCGATGTCGGACCTGGACCCGCTGGCGCGCGACGAGATGAGCACGCTGCTGATGGCGGAGGCCGTCGAGCGCGGCACCACCGTGGTGATGTCCTCACACATGCTGACGGAGCTGGAGGACATGTGCGACTACCTGCTGGTCGTCGCCGGAGGCCGGATCAGGATGGCCGGTGACGCCGACGCGCTGGTTCCGGCGCACGCCCTGGTCACCGGGGTGACCGAGGACGGGGCGCTGCCCGCCGCACTCGCCGCCCACACGCTGATCGAGGCCCGGATCCAGGGCCGCCAGTTCCACGCGATGGTGCGGCCGCAGGGCCCGCTGGGCGGTCCCTGGCAGATCACCGAGCCCAGCCTCGAAGAAGTGCTGCTCGCCCACCTCCGCTCGCCGGACGCACCCGCGCTGTACACACCCGGCGCCCGTATCGAGGCCGAAGGGACCAGGACCGCATGAGCACCACCCTGACCGAACCCCGCACCGGGAAGACCTCCCGGCCCCGGATGCTGCGCGGCCTGAACTGGCTGTTCGTACGCCAGCACCGCGCCACGCTGGGCGGCGTTCTCGCCCTGGTGGTGTTCGGCGCCGCCTGGATCCTGTACCAGCGCGCCGACCTGATCCAGACGCTCGACGCGGTGGGCTGGCCCGAGAAGGAGGCGCCACAGGATCCCCTGGGGCAGCAGTTCGGCCATCTCTCCACCCTGCTGAACGCCATCCCGGTCGTCCTCGGCGTCTTCCTCGGCGCCCCGCTGATCGCGGCCGACCAGGAGAACGGCACCGCCCAGCTGGCCACCACCCAGTCCGTGACGCGCCGCCGCTGGCTGGCCGCGAAGTGCGCCTGGGGCCTCGGCATCGCCCTGCTGGCCGGGACAGTGCTCTCCGTGTGCTTCACCTGGTGGTGGGAGCCCTACCGCTCGGTGTTCCCGTACACCTGGATGGAAGGCACCATCTTCGACAACACCGGCCCCATGCTCCCGGCCC
The DNA here is from genome assembly GCF_035917275.1 of Streptomyces sp. NBC_01237. Lineage (NCBI taxonomy): Bacteria > Bacillati > Actinomycetota > Actinomycetes > Kitasatosporales > Streptomycetaceae > Streptomyces > Streptomyces sp. NBC_01237. Next base: position 4,009,117 of record NZ_CP108508.1, read on the forward strand.
TGTGTCTCTTCCTCACGGCAGCGGGCATCACCATCGGCGTACTGCTGCGCCGTGTGCTGGCCTCCATGGTGGTGACCTTCGTCTTCTCCACCGTCGTCACGGTCGCCTGGGGCGAGTTCCGGGCGAGCCTGGCTCCGTCCCGCACGTTCACCTATCCCCTGGACGAGGAACTCCCGGCCCGGCTGTCCGAGACGTACGAACTGGACCGGTGGATCGGCAGCGCCGACGGACATCTCTACGGCTGGGGGTCCTGCAGCGAGGCGACCGAGAAGGCGTCGAACGCGTGCATCAAGGACAGGGGCATCGTCAACAATGTCATCGAGTACCTCGGCTACGACCAGATGGCGGCCATGCAGTGGACCGGCGCCGGCATCCTGCTCGCCGGAACGGCACTGCTGACGGCGTTCACCCTGTGGCAGGTCCCCCGGCGTCCCCTGTAGGGCGCGCCCCCTCGTTCTACGTAAAGTGTCGGCATCGAGCGGAAGGTGAAGTCCGTGGTCGTATTCCGCATCGACCGGCGCAGCGGAGTCGCAACGTATCTCCAGATCGTCCACCAGGTCGAACAGGCCCTGCGGATGGGCGCCCTGGAGGAGGGTGACCGGCTGCCCACGGCAGCCCAGGTCGCGGCGACCACCAAGGTCAACCCGAACACCACCCTCAAGGCGTACCGCGAGCTGGAGCGCGCGGGCCTCGCCGAGGTCCGCCAGGGAGCGGGCACCTTCATCACCCGCTCCCTCGCGCAGCCCCTGACGGGCCCCGACTCCCCGCTGCACAGCGCGCTGTCCGAATGGATACGCCAGGCACACGCCGAAGGGCTCAGCGGCCAGGACGTCACCGCCCTCTTCCGGGCCGCGTTCGAAGCCACGTACCCCTCCGACACGAACGCCTGACCCACCGGCACGTCCCGGTCCGGCTCCGCCGGCCGTCCGATACGTTCCCACTCGCAGACCGATCCACCGCCGGATCCGCTCCGGACCGGTGGAGGAGACACCAGCGAGAAGGGCCGGTCATATGACCGACAGGGAGTCGTACCGGACGGCCGGCGGAGATCTTCCGTTCCCCGGCCAGGAAGGCGTGCCGAAGTGAGCGTGTCCATCTGTCTGTTCACCGCCGATCTGCGGCTGCGCGACAACCCGGTCCTGACCGCCGCGCTGCGGGACAGCGAGCGGGTGGTGCCGCTGTTCGTCCTCGACGAGGGTGTGCGCGCGGCCGGGTTCGACGCACCCAACCGGATGGCGTTCCTCGCCGACTGTCTGGCCGATCTGGACGCCGGGCTGCGCGAACGCGGCGGACGGCTGGTGCTGCGTTCCGGCGGGGTGGTCGAGGAGGTCTGCTCGGTCGCCGCCCGGTCCGGCGCCCGCGAGGTGCACGTGGCCGGGGGCGCCAGTGCCTACGCGCGGCGGCGCGAGGAACAGCTGCACACGGCCCTCGCCGGACAGGGCCGCACGCTCCGGGTCCACGACGCGGTGGTCACGGTCGTCCCCCCGGGGGCACACGTCCCGCACCAGAAGGACCACTTCGCCGTGTTCACCCCCTACCTCCGGCGCTGGCGGGAGACGGCGGTCCGAAAACCCCTGGGCGCCCCGCGGTCCGTACCGGTTCCCGAGCACATCGCCTCCCTGGACCTGCCCGAACGCCGGGCCGTCACCGGGGTGTCGCCGGGCCTCGCGAAGGGCGGCGAGCGGGAGGCCCGCGGACGCGTCACGTCCTGGCTGCGCGGCTCCCTGGACGCCTACGCCGACCGGAACTCCGACCTCGCGGCCGACGCCACCTCCCGGCTCTCCCCCCATCTGCACTTCGGCACCCTGTCCGCCACCGAACTGGTGCACCGGGCCGACCACCCCACCAACCCCGGCGCCGACGCCTTCGTACGCCAGCTGGCCTGGCGCGACTTCCACCACCAGGTCCTCGCGGCCCGGCCGGACGCGGCCCACACCGACTACCGCCCCCGGCACGACCACTGGCGCCACGCCGAGGCCGAGGCACAGGCCTGGCGGGACGGCCTGACCGGCTATCCGGTGATCGACGCGGCGATGCGCCAGCTGAGTCACGAGGGCTGGATGCCGGGCCGGGCACGCATGCTGACCGCGAGCTTCCTCACCAAGACGCTCTACCTGGACTGGCGCCTGGGCGCCCGGCACTTCCTGGACCTGCTGGTCGACGGGGACGTGGCCAACAACCAGCTCAACTGGCAGTGGATGGCGGGCACCGGCACCGACACCCGCCCCAACCGGGTCCTCAACCCCCTCACCCAGGCCAAACGCCACGACCCGCAGGGCGACTACGTGCGCCGCTGGGTACCCGAGCTCTCCGGCCTGGAAGGCGCCACGATCCACCAGCCCTGGAAACTCCCACCCCCGGAACGAGCCCGCTACGCCTACCCGGCCCCCCTGGTGGAACTCCCCGACGCCCTGGCCAGATTCAAACGGGCCCGCGACCAGCGGTGACACGGCATACCCCCGCCGTACCCCGGAAACCGGAAAACCCCAGGTCAGAAATGTCCGACCTGGGGTTTCTCCGAGCCGCCTTCGGGATTCGAACCCGAGACCTACGCATTACGAGTGCGTTGCTCTGGCCAACTGAGCTAAGGCGGCGCGCCCTGTCGCACCATGGTGCGATCAGCAGCGACGCCAAGTCTACACAGTTTCGGCAGGTGCTCCGTACCGGGCACCCCCGGGGCCATCAGCGCAGGTCAGACGGATCGGGCGGGTCAGGTGCACTTCTTGCCGTCGGTGGGCGGGGTGCCCTCCAGGAGGTAGGTGTTGATCGCCGTGTCGATGCAGTCGCTGCCGCGGCCGTACGCCGTGTGGCCGTCACCCTCGTAGGTGAGGAGGGTGCCGGAGGAGAGCTGGCCGGCGAGGGACCGCGCCCACTTGTAGGGGGTGGCCGGGTCGCGGGTGGTGCCGACCACGACGATCGGGTCGGCGCCCTTCGCCTCGGTGCGGTGCGGGGAGCCCGTGGCCTTCGTCGGCCAGTAGGCGCAGTTCAGGGACGCCCAGGCGAAGCCGCGGCCGAAGACCGGGGACGCCTTCTCGAAGCTGGGGACGGCCTCGCGCACCGCGTCCGGACCGTCGAAGGCGGGCGGCAGATCGAGACAGTTCACGGCGGCGTTGGCGTACATCAGGTTGGCGTACTCACCGTTCGGCTCGCGCTCGTAGTAGCTGTCGGCGAGCGCCAGGAGCCCGGCGCCGTCGCCGCGCCGGGCCCCCGCCAGGGCCTCGCGGAGCTGCGGCCAGGCCGTCTCGTCGTACATGGCGGCGATCACACCGGTGGTGGCCAGGGACTCACCCAGGTCGCGGCTCTCCCCCGTCGGGACCGGCTCGGCGTCCAGGTCCGTGAAGAGCTTCTTGAGGGCGGTGGCCGCGTCCGCGGTGGACGTGGTGCCCAGCGGGCAGTCCGTCTTCTTCACGCAGTCGGCGGCGAACGACTGGAACGCCCCCTCGAACCCGGCCGTCTGGTCGCGGTTCATGTCGATGGCCTCAAGAGACGGGTCCATCGCACCGTCCAGGACCAGGCGGCCCGCGCGGGTGGGGAACAGGTCCGCGTACGTCGCACCCAGGAAGGTGCCGTACGAGGCCCCGACGTAGTGCAGCTTCTCGTCGCCGAGCAGGGCGCGCAGCACATCCATGTCGCGGGCCGTCTCGACCGTGGAGACATGCGGAAGGATCTTGCCCGAACGCTTCTCGCAGCCGCCCGCGAACTTCTCGAAGGCGCCGCTGAGCCTGGTGGCCTCGCCGTCGTCGTCGGGCGTCTGGTCGACCTGGGTGAAGGCGTCCATCTCCTTGCCGGTGAGGCATTCGACGGGCTCGCTCCGGGCCACACCGCGCGGGTCGATGGCCACCATGTCGTACCGGGCGCGGACCTGGGCGGGGTAGCCGATCGCCGCGTACCCCTGGAGGTAGCCGACCGCCGAACCGCCGGGGCCGCCCGGATTCACCAGGAGGGAGCCGATCCGCTTGCCCGGGCCGGTGGCCTTCTTGCGGGAGACCGCCAGCTTGATGTCCCCGTCGTCCGGCTTCCCGTAGTCCAGCGGTGCCTTCATCGACGTGCACTGGAAACCCTCGACACCGCAGTCGCGCCAGCTCAGCTTCTGCGTGTAGTACGACGTGAGGCCCTTGGGGGCGGCCGTACCGGTGGCCGAAGCGCTGGAGGTCGAACTGCCGCTGCTACAGCCTGAGACGAGCAGGCCGGCAGTGCCGAGACCGGTGGCGAGGGTGCGGAGCAGGCGCCTGGTGTTCATCCTGGGAGCGTAGTCGCCGGGTGACGACTCGTCCGATTCCCTGCTCAATCGGGTGAACGGTTGCGAAGGCCCCGGACCGGAGCCGCACATGCGCCTCAGCCCGCCCGCAGCGACATCGTCATCGCCTCCACCGCGAGCAGCGGCGCCACATTGCGGTCCAGCGCCCTGCGGCAGGCGATCACCGCCTCGATCCTGCGCAGCGTGTGCGCCGGGGCCGACGACTCCGCGATCCGGTCGAGGCTGTCGCGTACATCGGCGTTGGCGATGGCGATCTGTGAGCCGAGCTGGAGCGCCAGCACATCGCGGTAGAACCCGGTCAGTTCGGTGAGCGCCAGATCCAGGCTGTCGCGCTGCGTACGCGTCTTGCGGCGCTTCTGCTTGTCCTCCAGGTCCTTCATCACGCCCGCGGTACCGCGCGGCATCCGGCCCCCGGCGACCGCGCCGAGCGCCGCCTTCATGTCCTCGGTCTCCTTGACGTCGACCTCCTCCGCCATCTGCTTGGCGTCGTCGGTGGCCGTGTCGATCAGCTCCTGGGCCGCCTTGAGACAGCCGCCGACGTCGGCGACCCGCAGCGGCACCTTGAGCACGGCGGCACGCCGCGCGCGGGCCCGCTCGTCCGTGGCCAGGCGGCGCGCCCGGCCGATGTGCCCCTGGGTGGCGCGGGCCGCCGCATGGGCCCGCTCCGGGTCGATGCCGTCCCGCCGGATCAGTACGTCGGCGACGGCCTCGACCGGCGGCGTGCGCAGGGTGAGGTGGCGGCAGCGGGACCGGATCGTGGGCAGGACGTCTTCGAGGGAGGGCGCGCACAGCATCCAGACCGTGCGGGGCGCGGGCTCCTCGACCGCCTTCAGCAGCACGTTCCCCGCCCCCTCGGTGAGGCGGTCGGCGTCCTCCATGACGATGACCTGCCACCGGCCCACGGCCGGGGAGAGCTGGGCCCGGCGGACCAGCTCGCGGGTGTCCTTCACGCCGATGGAGAGCAGGTCCGTACGGATGACTTCGACATCGGCGTGCGTACCGATCAGGCTGGTGTGGCAGCCGTCGCAGAAACCGCAGCCGGGCTCCCCGCCCAGGGCCCGGTCCGGGCTGGTGCACTGGAGCGCGGCGGCGAAGGCGCGGGCGGCGGTGGACCGCCCGGAGCCCGGCGGTCCGGTGAACAGCCAGGCGTGGGTCATCTTCGAACCCGGGGGCACGGGCTGACCCGCGGAATGGGCGGTGACCAGCGCATCGGCGTCCTTGGCGGCGGCACCGAGCTGTTCCTGCACTCGGTCCTGTCCGACCAGGTCGTCCCATACGGTCATGGGTCACCGCCCTTCCGGTGGTGTCGTGCGGTGGTGTCGTGCGGGGTGGCGGGGCCGCGGCGCCATCATGCGGCGCCGCGGGAGGCGTCCCGTCCCTTCCCATTGTGGGGGAAGGGACCGACAGTCCGGCCCGCCCGACGGCCGACGGGCGGGCCCGCCCCGTCAGCCGACGGTCCCGCCCGCCCCGTCAGCCGCGCGGCCGACGGCCCCGGCGCGACGTGCCCGGGTCCTCTTCGTGCTCGCCGAGCAGTTCGTCGGCGAGGGAGGGCAGATCGTCCAGCGGGGTCTCCTCCGCCCAGTCCGGCCGGGGCCGGTTGCGCCGGCCCTGTTCCGGCTGGTCGCGGGCGGCCTGCGGGTCGTCGCTGATCTGCGGCAGTTCGCGGGTGCGTTCGTTCTCGCTCTCCGCCGCGGACGGGCGCTCGTCCCGGAAGATGCCCGGCGGCACCCGGTCGGCGGGCTCCTCGCCGCGGACGGGCGGAAGGACAGCCGTCTCCTCCGCGTCCCGCACCGGACGGTGGCCGGAACGCCCCGCGGCCGGGTCGGTGACCCTGGGCAGCATGGCCGTCTCCTCGTTGTCCGAGGCCGGGCGGTCGGACCGGGCCCGGCCGGACGACGAGCCGCCGTCGGCCGGGCGGTCGGTCGGCTGCGCCTTCGGGACCGGCTGCGTCACCTCGTTCGGGTTCACGATCGGCGTCGGCACCGTCAGCTCGTTGTCCGGTACGGACGGGGTCGCAGGGGCCTCGGCACGGGAAGCAGCCTCGGCACGGGAAGCCTCCTCCGCCCGTGAAGCCTCCTCCGCCCGCGAAGCCGCCTCGGCCCGCGAAGCGGCTGCGGCCCGCGCGGCCTCGGCACGTGCGGCTTCGGCACGCGCCACCTCCATGCGTTCGGCCTCGGCGCGCGCCGCCTCCGTACGGACCGCGGCGGCGGCCTCCGCCTGGCGCCGGGCCTCCTCGGCCCGCATCAGCGCCTCTTCCGCCTTGCGCTGCTTCTCCAGGCGCCGCTCCTCCGCCTCCTTGCGCAGCCGGGCCTCTTCCGCGGCCTGCCTGCGGAGGCGTTCCTGCTCGGCCTCGCGCGCCTTCTCCTCGGCTTCGAGCCGCAGCCGGTCCTCCTCGGCGCGACGGCGGGCCTCCTCGGCGCGCTGCCGGGCCTCCTCGGCCTGGCGTTCGGCCTCGCGCTGCCGGGCCTCCTCCAGCTCGCGGCGCTTGCGCTCCTCCTCCTCGGCACGGAGCTTGGCGAGCTGCTCTTGGCGCTCGCGCTCCAGCCGCTCCTCCTCCGCCTTGCGGGCAGCCTCTTCCTCGGCCTTGCGCCGGGCCTCTTCCTCGGCCTCGCGGCGGGCCTTCGCCTGCGCCTCGATCTCGGCCTCGGAGAGCGGAAGGAGCTGGTCGAGCCGGTGGCGTACGACCGTGGTGATCGCTTCCGGCTCCTGGCCGGCGTCCACCACCAGATAGCGGGACGGGTCGGCCGCCGCGAGGGTGAGGAAGCCGGAACGCACCCGGGCGTGGAACTCCGGCGGCTCGGACTCCAGCCGGTCCGGAGCCTCGGTGAAGCGTTCCCGCGCGGTCTCCGGGTCGACGTCCAGCAGCACGGTCAGATGCGGTACGAGGCCGCTCGTCGCCCACCGGGAGATCCGGGCGATCTCGGTCGGGGCCAGATCGCGGCCCGCACCCTGGTAGGCGACGGACGAGTCGATGTAGCGGTCGGAGAGGACGATCGCGCCCCGCTCCAGCGCCGGACGGACGACGGAGTCGACGTGCTCGGCCCGGTCGGCGGCGTACAGCAGCGCCTCGGCCCGGTTGGAGAGCCCGGCGGAGGACACGTCGAGCAGGATCGAACGCAGCCGCTTGCCGACCGGGGTGGCGCCCGGCTCACGGGTCACGACGACCTCGTGGCCCTTGGCCCGGATCCACTCGGCGAGCGCCTCCACCTGGGTGGACTTTCCGGCCCCGTCGCCGCCCTCCAGGGCGAGGAAGAAGCCGGTGGCCGCGGGCGCGACCGCCGGGTCGCCCCCGCGCAGCGCCTCCCGCAGGTCGCGGCGGAGCGGTACGCCCGCACGGTCGTCCGTCCTGGCCAGGACGATCGCGGCGACGGGCAGCAGCAGCGCGCCGAACAGCATCAGGACGAAGGCCGCTCCGCCATGGGCGAAGACGAAGTCGCCGGAGCCCAGGCGGTGCCGGCCGATGGCGGCGGCGAGCAGCGGTCCCCCGACGGCGCCGAGGGCGACGAGCACCCGGACGACGGCCTGGAGGTGCTCGGTGGTCCTGGCGCGCCGGGGCTCCTCGGTCTCCTGGTCCACCAGTGCGTGGCCGGTGTTCGCGGCGACTCCGGCGGTGTAGCCGGCGAGCAGCGCGATCATCAGCCCGGTCGCGGTGTCGGGCACCAGTCCGAGCGCGAGGAGCGCGATGCCGGTGACGGCGGTGGCGAGGGCCAGCAGCCGGCGCCGCGACAGGGTGGGCAGCACCTTCTGCGCGGTACGGATACCGAGTGCGGTGCCGCCGGTCAGCGCGAGGATCAGCAGCGCGAACGTGGCGGGTCCGCCACCCAGGTCGGCCGCGTGCAGCACGGAGACGGCGGCGGCCGCGGCGATCGCCCCGGCGACGGCGGCGCAGGCGCCGACGACCAGCGGGAGGGACCCGGTGCGGCCCTTTTCGGGGCCGTTGCCATAGGTCGGCCTGCGCAGACCCTCCAGCGGCGAGCGCGGGCGGGGCGTCGGGGTGGCGGGCAGTTCGAGGAAGTACAGCGTGGAGATCGAGGCGGAGAAGAGCCCGGCCGCGATGTACGAGCCGAGGGCCGCCTGGTGGAAGGAGAACCACTCAAGGCCGGAGCCGAGCAGATTGCCGATCAGCGTGGCGACCAGCAGGACCACCGCGGCGGCGGGTACGGCCAGGAAGTTCGTCCGCAGGGAGAGCCGGCGCAGCGCGTCGAGGCGGTCGGGCAGCGGACGTACGGCGGCGCCTTCGAGCGGCGGGGCGGGCAGCAGCGCGGGGGCCGCGCTCTCCTTGGCCACCGTCCACAGCCGCTCGGCGACACCGGTCACGAAGACGGTGATCAGGATCATCAGGAGCGCCTGGTCGGGTGCCCAGTCGATCCACAGCGGGGCGACGACCAGCAGCGCGAGCCGCAGCCCGTCCGTCCCGATCATCAGCCAGCGCCGGTCCAGCGGCCCGCCGGGCGCCGTGAGCGACGTCAACGGCCCCAGGAGTACGGCTCCGAAGAGCAGGGTGGAAATAATCCGGGCACCGAACACGGCGGCGACGGCAAAGGCCGCCCCGCGGTATCCGGCTCCGAATGAGCCCTCCAGGACCGCCGCTTGCAGCGACAACAACACCAGCACGAGAAGGGCGAGTGCATCGCCGATACTTCCGACGAGCTGGGCGCTCCACAACCGCTTCAGCGGAGGAATACGCAACAGGGCTCGTACGGCGCGCTCGCGTGAGTCTGCGGCAAGTGTGTCGGAGGTGGGGCTCACGACCGTTGGCTGCTCGGCTCGCGTCATCCGCCCAGCCTATCGGCAGCGGCACGGTGGCCGTCGGCCCCGTCCGAACATATGGTCGCCGAGCGCGCGGCGGCGGACGTGCGGCCACCGAAGAGCCGCCGCCGAGCAGCGGGACAGGACGGGTCAAGCCGGGACATGACTCCGCCCGGTGCCTGGAGAGGCACCGGGCGTGAGCCGACGGTCCGCGCGCCCGCACAAGGCATCCGACCTCGACGGGCAGAACGTTCGGCGTATCAGTCCCCGACCGGTAAGTCTCCCCACCGGTCAGCCCCCGACCGGTCAGTCCCCCAACCGGTCGAACCCCGCCCGGCCGAACCCTGACGGGTGGGACCCCCGACGGGTGGGCCCCCGACGGGTCAGTCCTTGACAGTCGAACCGGAAGCGGCGGTCTTCTTCGCCGCCGTCTTCGTGGTCGTGGCCTTCTTGGCCGTCGTGGTCTTCTTCGCGGCGGTCTTCTTGGCTGTCGTGGTCTTGGCCGCCGTGGTCTTCGCGGCCGTCTTCTTGGCCGTCGCCTTCTTGGCCGGGGCCTTCTTCGCAGGGGCCTTCTTCGCCGTCTTCTTCTTGGCGGGTCCCTTGGCGCGCTTCTCGGCGAGGAGCTCGTAGCCGCGCTCCGGCGTGATGTCCTCGACGCTGTCGTCGGTCCGCAGCGTCGCGTTCGTCTCGCCGTCGGTGACGTACGCGCCGAAGCGGCCGTCCTTCACGACCACCGGCGCCCCGCTCACCGGGTCCGTGCCCAGTTCCTTCAGCGGCGGCTTGGCCGCGGCGCGGCCCCGCTGCTTGGGCTGGGCGTAGATCGCGAGGGCCTCGTCGAGCGTGATGTCGAACAGCTGGTCCTCGGAGGTCAGCGAACGCGAGTCCGTGCCCTTCTTCAGATACGGACCGTAGCGGCCGTTCTGCGCGGTGATCTCGACGCCCTCGGCGTCCTCGCCGACGACGCGCGGCAGCGACATCAGCTTGAGCGCGTCGGCCAGCGTCACCGTGTCCAGCGACATGGACTTGAAGAGCGAGGCGGTCCGCGGCTTCACCGCGTTCTTCCCGGTCTTCGGCGTGCCCTCGGGCAGTACCTCGGTGACGTACGGGCCGTAGCGCCCGTCCTTGGCGATGATCTGGTTCCCGCTCACCGGGTCCGCGCCGAGCTCGAAGTCGCCGCTGGGCTTGGCCAGCAGCTCCTCCGCCAGCTCCACGGTCAGCTCGTCGGGTGCCAGGTCCTCGGGCACGTCGGCGCGCTGGTGGCCCTCGGAGTCCTTCTCGCCGCGCTCGATGTACGGGCCGTACCGGCCGACCCGGAGCTTGATGTCGTTGCCGACCGGGAACGAGGAGATCTCCCGGGCGTCGATGGCGCCGAGGTCGGTGACCAGTTCCTTCAGGCCGCCGAGGTGGTCGCCGTCGCCGTTGCCCGCGTCGGACGCCGCACCGGCACCGGCCGTGTCATCACCGGGGACCGCGCCGAAGTAGAAACGCTTCAGCCACGGCACGGACTGGGCCTCGCCCCGCGCGATGCGGTCGAGGTCGTCCTCCATGCGGGCGGTGAAGTCGTAGTCGACGAGCCGGCCGAAGTGCTTCTCCAGCAGGTTGACCACGGCGAAGGAGAGGAAGGACGGGACGAGCGCCGTGCCCTTCTTGAAGACGTAGCCGCGGTCGAGGATCGTCCCGATGATCGAGGCGTACGTCGACGGACGGCCGATCTCGCGCTCTTCGAGCTCCTTGACCAGCGAGGCCTCGGTGTAACGGGCCGGGGGCTTCGTGGCGTGACCGTCGACCGAGATCTCCTCGGCGGACAGCGCGTCGCCCTCGCCGACCTGCGGCAGGCGCCGCTCACGGTCGTCGAGCTCGGCGTTCGGGTCGTCGGCGCCTTCGACGTACGCCTTCATGAAGCCGTGGAAGGTGATCGTCTTGCCGGAGGCGGAGAACTCGGCGTCCCGGCCGTCGCTCGCCCGGCCGCCGATCTTGACGGTGACGGAGTTGCCGACCGCGTCCTTCATCTGGGAGGCGACGGTCCGCTTCCAGATCAGCTCGTAGAGCCGGAACTGGTCGCCGGTGAGCCCGGTCTCGGCGGGCGTACGGAAGCGATCGCCGGAGGGGCGGATCGCCTCGTGCGCCTCCTGCGCGTTCTTGACCTTGCCGGCGTACGTACGCGGCTTGTCGGGCAGGTAGCTCGCCCCGTACAGCTGCGTGACCTGGGCGCGGGCCGCGGAGATCGCGGTCTCCGAGAGCGTCGTGGAGTCGGTACGCATGTAGGTGATGAAGCCGTTCTCGTACAGCTTCTGCGCGACCTGCATGGTGGCCTTGGCCCCGAAGCCCAGCTTGCGGCTCGCCTCCTGCTGGAGGGTCGTCGTACGGAAGGGCGCGTACGGGGAGCGGCGGTACGGCTTCGACTCGACGGACCGGACCGCGAACGTGGAGTCGGCGAGCGCGGCGGCCAGGGCGCGGGCGTTCGTCTCGTCCAGGTGCAGCGTCTGGCCGGAGGCGGACTTGAGCTGCCCGTCCGGACCGAAGTCGCGGCCCTGGGCGATCCGGCGGCCGTCGACCGCGCTGAGCCGGGCGGTGAGGGTCGACGGGTCGGACGCGTCACCGGCTCGGCCGGTGGAGAAGGTGCCGGTCAGGTCCCAGTACTCGGCGGAGCGGAAGGCGATGCGCTCGCGCTCCCGCTCGACGACGAGGCGGGTGGCGACCGACTGGACACGGCCCGCCGAGAGCTTCGGCATGACCTTCTTCCACAGGACCGGCGAGACCTCGTAGCCGTAGAGGCGGTCGAGGATACGGCGGGTCTCCTGGGCGTCGACCATGCGCTGATTGAGCTCGCGCGGGTTGGCGACGGCGGCCCGGATCGCGTCCTTGGTGATCTCGTGGAAGACCATCCGGTGGACCGGGACCTTGGGCTTCAGGACTTCCTGGAGGTGCCACGCGATGGCTTCGCCCTCGCGGTCCTCATCGGTGGCGAGGAAGAGTTCGTCGGACTCGGCAAGAAGCTGCTTCAGCTTCCTGACCTGGGCCTTCTTGTCGGCATTGACAACATAGATGGGCTGGAAGTCGTTCTCGACATCCACGCCGAGACGACGCACCTCGCCGGTGTACTCGTCCGGCACCTCGGCGGCGCCGTTCGGCAGGTCACGGATGTGCCCGACGCTCGCCTCGACGACGTATCCGGGGCCGAGATAGCCCTTGATCGTCTTCGCCTTGGCAGGCGACTCGACGATGACGAGTCGGCGGCCGCCCTGTGCGGTCTCGCTGGTCGGGGACAACTTCGCTCTTCTCTCCGGTCGACACTCGGTGGGCATCCGGGCAGCGCCGTGACGCTGCCCGCGGTGCTGTCGCTGCGGAGTGTGACGGTACAACCCGCCCCCGTGTCAAACGGCAAAAGCCCGCAACGGCCACTCGAACGGTAACCCGACTTCCGCCATTCCTGCCGCCCGGACCGTCCGGTCCGCGCCGTCATGGCCTGCGGCCTGCGGATTTCCGGATGCCCTCGGGCCGCCCGTGGGCGGCGGGCCCACCGGGTGTCCGGCCCTGCGGGGAACGAGGATCAGATGAGCGCGAAACACCACAGGCCGAGGCCGAGGAAAACCACGCCGAAGAGTGTGGCGAGGGCGGTGGAAGCGACGGGGCTCACACCGTGCGCCACCGGCGCGCGGTGAAGAGCACGCGCCCCCGTCCAGACCAGAAGGGCAGTGCCGAACAGTGCGAAGGCCGCACCGGCGAAGACCGCTGAGACGCTCTCCATGTCGTACCCCTCAACCCGTCGCGAACCTGTGGTGATGAACCCGTCCGGCAGTGACCGCCCGGCAGGGGGAGGCTGCCACGCCGGGGCATCGCCGACACGAACCCCGGGTGAACAGCACTCCCCCGGCGGCAACGGCCGCGTCGGCCCCCTGCCCGATGCCCGCCCGATGCCCGCGCGGGGCTCCTGCGGAGGCCCCCGGAAGGGCCGGGACCGGAATCAGCGGACCGAGCGGGAGAAAGGCGGTGGCGCGTGTGAAGAGGCTGGTGAGAAGGCCGTTGCGTACGTAGGGCGGGGCCGGGCCATGCCGGAGCGGAGCCCAGCGGCGGGGAACGGCGGCCGGGACAACGGCGGGCCGCCCACGGGTGCGGCAGCGGGTCCTGCAACGGGTCCGGTCACGGGTCCGGCAAGTCCGGCCGCCGGTCCGGTCACGGGTCCGGTCACGGGTCCGGCCGCCCGTCCGGTCACAGGTCCGGTCACAGGTCCGGTCACAGATCCGGCCACGGGTGCCCGGAAGGGTCGGGGTACCGGGATCCGGGCCCCGGCAACAGCCCTCGCCCGCCCGCCCGGTGGTCGGCGTCGTCCGGCCTCGGGCCCCGCCACCCGGCCTCACGCCGTCACCCGGCCGAGGGCATCACCGGCTCCAGGAAGCCCTCCTCGACCAGCAGCCGGATCGCCTGCGGGGTCCGGTCGCGCAGCAGCACCGGGTCCTCGGACATCAACTGGGCGATGGCGTCCAGAATCCGGCCCGCGGGCAGCGAACCGTCGCACACGCCCGCGAACCCCGCGGCGACCGCGTCCACCTTCGTCGCCCGCATCATCCCTCGGTGCTGGCGCAGCACCACATGCTCGGGGTCCTCGGCGCCGGGCATCCCGACCTGCTCCTGCACGACCTCCGCGGCCAGGGTGAAGTGCCCGGCCAGCAGGGCCGCGTCGTCCTGCTCCCGGAGGTAGTCCTGACGGGCGAAGTGGTCCAGGACGGCCGGTCCGAGCGGCTGCTCCACCGCGTGCGGCCACTCCTCGACCACGATCGACGGATTCCCGGCGACGGCCGCGGCGGACTTCCGCAGGGTGATCCAGCCGAAGCCGACGGCCCGGGTCCGGCGGGCCTCGAACTCGTCCAGCCACGCCTCGTAACGGGCGGCGTACTCGGCCGGGTCCGTGCGGTGGTCGCCGCTGTCGCGCAGCCACAGCTCCGCGTACTGCGTGACGTCCTGCACCTCACGCTGCACGATCCAGGCATCGCAGCCCTGCGGCACCCAGGAACGCAGCCGGTCCTGCCACTCCTCGCCTTCCACGTGCTGCCAGTTGGCGAGGAACTGGGCGTAGCCGCCCTCGTTCAGCCGGTCGCCGGAATCGCGCACCAGGGTCCGGCACAGGTCGTCGCCGCCCATGCCGCCGTCGCGGTAGGTGAGGCGGGCGCCGGGGGAGATGACGAACGGCGGGTTGGAGACGATCAGGTCGAAGGTCTCGGTGCCGACCGGCTCGAACAGGGAGCCCTCGCGCAGGTCGGCCGGGGCGGCACCGGACAGGGCGAGGGTGAGCCGGGTGAAGTCGAGGGCGCGCGGGTTGAGGTCGGTGGCGGTGACCCGGGTGGCGTGCTGGGCGGCGTGCAGCGCCTGGATACCGGAGCCCGTACCGAGGTCGAGGGCGGTGGCGACCGGCGTACGGACGGTGATCCCGGCGAGCGTGGTGGACGCTCCGCCGACGCCCAGGACGACCCCCTCCTCGTGCGAGCCGATGCCGCCCGCGCCGCCGACCGCGCAGCCGAGATCGGAGACGATGAACCAGTCCTGGCCATCGGGCCCGCTGTACGGCCGGATGTCGACGGTGGCCCGGACCAGGCCGTCCTGTCGCCTCAGCCAGCCGTCCTCGACGCACTCCTCCAGGGGAAGCGCGGCACGGGCCCGCTCGTGCGGGACGGAGTGCTGAAGAAGAAACAGCCGCACCAGCGTGTCGAGCGGTGTTTCGCCCCGGGTGGCCCGCAGGGCGGGGACCGTCTCGCTGCGGGCGAGCGCGGCGTACGCGGGCGCACCGAGCAGTTCGAGGAGCCCGTCGGCGGTGAACGCGGCGGCGAGCAGGGCCTCACGGAGGCCGGGGATACGGTCGGGCGCGGGAAGGCTGGTCGTACTCACCCGCCCATTGTGTCCGCTCCCACCGACAACGGCAGCGGCCCGGCCACCCGCAGGGGGCGTCCGGGCCGTACCGTGCGACCTCGGGTCAGGCCTTCTTGCTGGCCGAGGGGGTGGGCGACGCGGGCTCGGACGCCGGGGGAGCCGCGGCCGGCGGCGCCGAAGCCGTCGGCTTCTGGCAGCCCTTCTGCTTGGCCATCGCGGTGCCGACATCGCCGGACTGAAGCTTCTTCAGTGCCTGGTCACCGTTGGTGCTGATCTTGTTCAGCTCGTCGGCGATGCCCTTCAGACCGTCGGCGAACTTCGCCTGGTCCTTCGTGTCGAGGGCATCGACCTTGGTCTTCAGGCCGGCGTAGGCCACGGAGGAGGCGTTGAGCTCCTTCACGGCCTCCTTCTGCGTGGTCTCGCCGTCGTCGACCGGCGGCGCGCCTGCCGAGTCCACGGCCGTGCCCAGCGCCTTGTACGCCTGCGAGATCTGCTGGAAGGCGGCGGAGTCGGTCTTCTGGACATCCGCGGGCTTGCTGTTGTCCGCGGTCTGCTGCTGGATGGCCGCGTTGGCGTTCGCGATCTTCTGCAGCTGGGGCTGCACCTGGTCGCAGACGTCCTTGGCCCAGTCGTTCACCTTGTTGTCGCTGTCGTCGCTGCAGCCCGACAGCGTCAGTACGAGTACCGCACCGCCGGACAGTGCGGCAGCAAGCTTCTTGTTCACCGGATTGGTCCCTTCCAAGGCTCTCGGCCCCGGAACTTACACGCCAAGTGGGCGACATCCGGGTGCCGGGCATCCGATGTACATGCTTTTGCAGCCATTTGCACCAAGGGAAATGAGGGAGATACAACTCACCTACGCGCTCGGCCACTCGTACGGACACTCACCCGGCCGACTGACCCTGCGGCTTCCGGCCGACCCGAGATCACGGCCCCAAGACCCCACGGGCAAACGGGCACACGGGCACACAGGCACACGGGCGCGAAGACGGACAGGGGCGGACATCGGGACGGGCCTGGGGGGTGGACGCGGAGACGGACGGCACATCAGAACGCGCCGCCCGTCCACCCCTTGACCGTGTTCTACCGCGTATCGATCGGACAGGATCCGCGAGATCCCGTGGTCCGCCCGGCCGAACCGGTCATGAAGCCGCTGCGGGATCGGGCGACTTGGCCGGCTGACCGCCCTCGCCCCCGGAGCCGTCGTCATCACCCACGGCGATTCCGCGCCGTTTGGAGATGTAGACGGCACCGACGATGACCGCGAGGGCGAAGACGGCCACCACGGCCCGCACTCCGGCGCTCGCGTCCTGTCCGTAACTGAACTGCACCACCGCCGGAGCGATGAGCAACGCCACGAGGTTCATCACCTTGAGCAACGGGTTGATCGCCGGGCCCGCCGTGTCCTTGAACGGGTCTCCGACCGTGTCACCGATGACCGTCGCGGCATGGGCATCGCTGCCCTTGCCGCCGTAGTGCCCGTCCTCGACGAGCTTCTTGGCGTTGTCCCACGCGCCGCCGGAGTTGGCCAGGAAGACCGCCATCAGGGTGCCCGTACCGATCGCACCCGCGAGATACGAGCCGAGCGCGCCGACCCCGAGGGTGAACCCGACCGCGATCGGCGCCAGGACCGCGAGCAGCCCGGGGGTGGCCAGCTCACGCAGGGCGTCCTTGGTGCAGATGTCGACCACGCGCCCGTACTCCGGCTTCTCCGTGTAGTCCATGATCCCGGGATGCTCACGGAACTGCCGCCGCACCTCGTAGACCACGGCCCCGGCCGACCGCGAGACCGCGTTGATGGCGAGCCCGGAGAAGAGGAAGACGACCGCCGCGCCGAGGATCAGGCCGACCAGGTTGTTGGGCTGCGAGATGTCGAGGCTCAGCCCCATCTCCCCAGCACTGGCCCCCACATCGTCGACCGCGGTGGCGATGGCGTCGCGGTACGAGCCGAAGAGCGCCGCGGCCGCCAGTACGGCGGTGGCGATGGCGATGCCCTTGGTGATGGCCTTGGTGGTGTTGCCCACGGCGTCCAGGTCGGTGAGGACCTGAGCACCGGCGCCCGTGACATCGCCGGACATCTCCGCGATGCCCTGGGCGTTGTCGGAGACCGGCCCGAAGGTGTCCATGGCGACGATGACACCCACGGTGGTGAGCAGCCCGGTTCCGGCGAGAGCCACCGCGAAGAGCGCGAGCATGATCGATGTCCCGCCGAGCAGGAAGGCCCCGTAGACGCCGAGACCGATCAGCAGCGCGGTGTAGACGGCCGACTCCAGGCCGATGGAGATGCCCGCGAGCACCACCGTCGCCGGCCCGGTCAGCGAGGACTTCCCGATGTCCTGGACGGGGCGGCGATTGGTCTCGGTGAAGTAGCCGGTGAGCTGCTGGATCAGTGCCGCCAGGACGATGCCGATGGCGACGGCGACCAGGGCGAAGACCCGCGGATCCCCACCGTGCGAGGTGATCGAGGCATCGGTGACCCCGTCCAGTTTCGCGTACGAGGACGGGAGGTAGACGAACACCGCCACCGCCACCAGGACGAGCGAGATCACCGCGGAGATGAAGAAACCCCGGTTGATCGCGGTCATCCCACTGCGGTCGGCGCGCCTCGGGGCGACGGCGAAGATCCCGATCATCGCGGTGAGCACGCCGATCGCCGGAACGATCAGAGGGAAGGCCAGTCCGGCGTCCCCGAAGGCGGCCTTGCCGAGGATGAGCGCGGCCACGAGGGTCACGGCGTACGACTCGAAGAGGTCGGCGGCCATACCCGCGCAGTCACCGACGTTGTCGCCCACGTTGTCGGCGATGGTGGCGGCATTGCGCGGGTCGTCCTCCGGGATGCCCTGCTCCACCTTGCCGACGAGGTCGGCGCCCACATCGGCGGCCTTGGTGAAGATGCCGCCCCCGACCCTCATGAACATGGCGATCAGCGCGGCTCCGAGGCCGAAGCCCTCCAGCACCTTGGGCGCGTCGGCGGCGTAGACGAGGACCACGCAGGAGGCGCCGAGCAGGCCGAGACCCACCGTGATCATGCCGACCACACCACCGGTGCGAAAGGCGATCTTCATTGCTTTGTGCGAGACGGAGGTGAGATCTTTCTCCGGTTCACCTTCTGCCGGAGTCGCCTCACGCGCAGCAGCCGCCACACGCACATTACTGCGCACCGCGAGTCGCATACCGATGTATCCGGTGGCCGCCGAGAAAAGCGCACCCACCAGGAAGAACAACGAACGTCCCGCGCGCTGCGACCAGTTGTCGGCCGGCAACAACAGAAGCAGGAAGAATACGACGACGGCAAAGACACCGACCGTACGCAGCTGCCTGGCCAGATAGGCATTCGCGCCTTCCTGGACGGCCGCCGCGATCTCCTTCATGCGCTCGGTTCCCTCACCGGCGGCCAGCACCTGGCGCACCAGCAACCGGGCGACGACCAGCGCGGCGACGGCGACGACCGCGATGACGACGACGATCAGCCGGTTGCCGTCGGTGAGTTCCGCCGCCGCGAGTGAGGCGGGACGGCCGGAAAGTGCGGATTCTTGCGTCAGTACTGCCACGGGTGTGTTGACGAACTCCGCCATACGTCCTCCTTGACGCTCAGCGCTCAAGACGTGGACGGATTGTAGGGAGCGGAACCTGATCAAAACAGTGGGCAGGGAACGGAATAGGAAACTCTCCCCCCAACGCCAAAAGATCAGGCCACCAAATCGGCCCGAATGCAGTAATGGGGCAGGCACATTTGTCCTGGAGATCATTGATCAAGCAAAAGGAAAAAGGGCCCTGCTCAGCAAGGCCCTGAAAATCGAAACAAACGGAAGGATCACCGGGCGACCCGGACCACCGAGCGGCGCGGGCTCACGGGGCGGCACAGGATCACCGGACGCACCGGATCGCCGGCCACACGGGATCACCGGAGGCCGCAGCACCACCAGTCACCACCAGACCACCGGGCGCACCGGACCAATGGGGGCCGCAGCACCACCAGCCCACAACGGGACTACTGGGCAGCGCGCGGGAGGCAACCGGGCGTCGCGAGGTCTCACCGGGCGGCGCGGGATCTCACCGGGCGGCCGAGTGATCAAAAACACGGGTCGAGGAGGCCGTGCGGCCGCCCCGGGCACCCGCACGTGTCAGGAAAGCAGGGTCGCGTGGGTCATGGGCCAGCTCATGCGGATCACTCCGCCGTTGGCGCCCGAGCGGACTTCCATGTCGTCCACCAGCCCACTGATGACCGCGAGGCCCATTTCGTCCTCGCCCTCACCGTCGGTCTCGGGATCGGGTTCATCGAGGCCCACCTCGGGCGTGGCGCCGGCCGCTCCCGGTGCGCCGGTGGCGGGGACGCTCCCGGGGCCGGGAACCTCGTCGCCGACCTCGATCGAGAACGTCTTGTCCTCATCGGTCAGCACAACGCTGACCGGAGAGGTGATGCCATGGCTGCGATGCAGCCCGACGGCGCGGCTGCACGCCTCGCCGACCGCGAGTCTGACCTCGTCGAGCACCGCCTCGTCCACGCCGGCCCTGCGCGCCACGGCGGCTGCCACGAGGCGGGCCGTCCTGACATGTTCAGGCTGAGCGCTGAAGCGGAGTTCAACGGTGGCCATGTGATCCCCCTCGAACGTTCGGGCGTGCGTCTCAGGGGCCCGGGCGTGCCGCCCGGTACCCCTGCTCTCCTCCTCCGGAAGCCGACAAAGCCGACAGCCGACCAAAGGTCGACCGCCTGCCCGTCACGGCCTGCCTGCTGCCGCTGCCGGTCCGTCACTGCCTGCCTGCCGACCGATTGGCCGGCCTGCGCCGACGTCAGTCGGTGGCCGCGACAGCCTCGTCGACCGTGGTGTGAATCGGGAACACCTTGGTCAGACCTGTGATCCGGAAGATCTTGAGAATGCGCTCCTGGTTGCAGACCAGGCGCAGCGAGCCCTCATGGGCTCGGACACGCTTCAAGCCACCCACGAGCACGCCGAGGCCGGTGGAGTCGAGGAAGTCGACACCTTCCATGTCGACAACCAGGTGGTAGCTGCCGTCATTCACCAACTCGACCAACTGCTCGCGCAGCTTGGGCGCGGTATACACATCAATCTCGCCACCGACCTCGACGACCGTACGGTCGCCACCAGGGCCGGACACATTGCGAGTCGACAGGGACAGGTCCACGGATCCTCCAGCACCTTGCTATCGAGCGGTCGCCCCTCGGTCTCCCCGACGGAGCCAGGGGACGGATCGCCAGCCGCGATGGCATTCAATCACTTACCAGCAGCCATGCACGACGCCTTGGGACCATTGTCCGTCACGCCAGTGACACACTCGGTGCCGATGGCCAAGAATCACCGCCCCAGTCGACCACCCGAGAGCGGGGACTTCCGCCCCCCTCCCGCCATGATCCTCGACCGGCTCGCCGCAGGGGCGGGCCGGGCCGCGCGCATCACTCATACGGAGCACTTGCCCCCGCGTACGGGAACCCATGCCATCTGGCCGGAACGCATCCGGCCAGAAGTGATCGCGGCGATTCAGAAAATCGGAATCGACCATCCGTGGGCGCACCAGGCCGCCGCCGCCGAGCACGCCCTGGACGGTGAATCCGTCGTGATCGCCACCGGCACGGCGTCCGGCAAGTCGCTCGCCTACCTGGCCCCGGTACTCAGCACCCTCCTCGACGGCTCCGAGGCCCCCAACGGCAGGGGAGCGACCGCCCTGTACCTGGCCCCCACCAAGGCCCTCGCCGCCGACCAGCGCCGCTCGGTGAAAGCACTCGCGGCGCCCCTCGGCAACGCGATCAGGCCCGCGGTCTACGACGGGGACACCCCCGTCGAGGAACGCGAATGGGTGCGCCAGTACGCCAACTACGTCCTGACCAACCCCGACATGCTGCACCGCGGAATCCTCCCGTCCCACCCCCGCTGGGCCTCCTTCCTGCGCGCCCTGCGCTTCGTCGTCATCGACGAGTGCCACACCTACCGCGGCGTCTTCGGCTCCCATGTCGCCCAGGTCCTGCGCCGTCTGCGCCGCCTGTGTGCCCGCTACGGCGCGCATCCGGTCTTCCTCCTCGCCTCCGCCACCGCGGCGGAGCCCTCGGTCGCCGCCGGCCGTCTCACCGGCCTGCCGGTCAAGGAGGTCTCCGACGACGCCTCGCCGCGCGGCGAGATGGTCTTCGCCCTCTGGGAGCCCCCGCTGACCGAGCTGCACGGTGAGAAGGGCGCCCCCGTGCGCCGCACCGCCACGGCCGAGACCGCGGACCTCCTCACCGACCTGACCGTCCAGGGCGTCCGCTCGGTCGCCTTCGTACGCTCCCGGCGCGGCGCGGAACTCATCTCCGTCATCGCCAAGGAGCGCCTGGCCGAGGTGGACCGCGCGCTGCCGAAACGGGTCGCCGCCTACCGCGGCGGCTACCTCCCCGAGGAGCGCCGCGCCCTGGAGCGCGCCCTGCACTCCGGCGAACTGCTCGGCCTGGCCGCCACCACCGCCCTCGAACTCGGCATCGACGTCTCCGGCCTCGACGCCGTCCTCATCGCCGGCTATCCGGGCACCCGGGCCTCCCTCTGGCAGCAGGCGGGCCGCGCGGGGCGCTCCGGGCACGGCGCGCTGGCCATCCTCATCGCCAGGGACGACCCGCTGGACACCTTCCTGGTGCACCACCCCGAGGCGCTGTTCCAGCAGCCCGTGGAATCGACCGTGCTGGACCCCGACAACCCGTACGTCCTCGCCCCGCACCTGTGCGCCGCAGCGGCCGAGCTCCCGCTCACCGAACCCGACATCGCGCTCTTCGGGCCCGCCGTGCCCGAGCTGCTGCCGCAGCTGGAAGCCGCGAAGCTGCTGCGCAAGCGGGCATCGGGCTGGCACTGGACCCGTCGCGAGCGGGCCGCCGACCTCACCGACATCCGGGGTGAGGGCGGCCGTCCCGTCCAGATCGTCGAGGAGGGCACCGGCCGGCTGCTGGGCACCGTCGACGAATCGGCCGCTCACACCGCCGTCCACGAAGGCGCGGTCCACCTCCACCAGGGCCGCACCTATCTGGTCCGGCAACTGGATCTGGAGGACTCCGTCGCCCTCGTCGAGGAGGCCGTCCCGCCCTACTCCACGACCGCCCGCGACACCACCGCCATCGCCGTCCTGGAGACCGACACCGAGATCCCCTGGGGCGACGGACGGCTCTGCTACGGCTCCGTGGAGGTCACCAACCAGGTCGTCTCCTTCCTGCGCCGCAAACTGATCACCGGGGAAGTCCTGGGCGAGACCAAGCTCGACCTGCCTCCCCGCACCCTGCGCACCCGCGCCGTCTGGTGGACGGTCACCGAGGACCAGCTCGACGCCGCCCGGATCAACCCGGAGATCCTCGGTGGCGCCCTGCACGCCGCCGAACACGCGTCCATCGGGATGCTCCCGCTCTTCGCCACCTGCGACCGCTGGGACATCGGCGGTGTCTCGGTCCCGCTCCACCCGGACACACTGCTGCCGACGGTCTTCGTGTACGACGGTCATCCCGGCGGGGCGGGATTCGCCGAGCGGGCCTTCCACACCGCCCGTACGTGGCTGACCGCGACCCGCCAGGCCATCGCGTCCTGCGAGTGCGAGGCGGGCTGCCCCTCCTGCATCCAGTCCCCCAAATGCGGCAACGGCAACGAGCCGCTCCACAAGCGGGGCGCCGTACGTCTGCTCACCGAACTCCTCAGGGCCGCACCGCCCGACTCCGAAGAACCGAAGGCGGCGGAAGAGCCGGAGCAGCCCAACGAGCCAGGGACGGCGGAGTAGGCGGAGTGGGCGGCCTGGACAGGGCGACGGGAGGCGGCGTCGACCCGGCAGGGCGCCCAGCACGCCGAGGGGCCGCAGGACGCCGCGACAACGCGTCGGAGACCGTGGCCGACCTTCGTGACCTCGGAGACGTTCCGGGGGCGGCAGGCAGCCACACAGGCCCCCAGGGCCCGCAAGGACCCGCCCAGGGCCGCAGCTCCCGCAGAACCCGCAGGGTCCACCGGGTCCGCGGAGCCCAATGGGTCCACCAGGCTTGCAGGACCTGCGGGCCCGGCCCGGGACGGGCCCGCAGGAGACGGGCCCGTAGGACCCGCGGGCCCCGCCCGGGACCTGACCTCGGGCCGGTACGGGCCGAAGCTCGCCCGCGCCGTCACATCGGCCACCTCCCCCCGCACCACGCACCGCACCACCACGGCGTCCTGCGCCCCGGCCACCTCCCGCGCCGCCCCGCACGCCGTCGCGGCCCCCAGAAGCGCGCGGTCGGCCGCCGCGAGGGCCGCCAGGTCCGCTGCCCCGCCGGCTCTGTGCCGCGCGGCCACCGCCTGCCCCAGCGCCAGCACGATCGCGAACACCGTGCACAGGGAGGCCGTGGTGATCGCCACCCACACCGTCGCCACCCCCCGGTCCCCGCTCCGGGGCCTCCCGGCACTCCCCGTCCTCCCGCATCTCCCGGCCCTCCCCGTGCTCCCAACCCTCGCCGCCCTCTTGGCCCACCGCCCGCCGGTCCTTCTACCGGCCGTTCTCCGGAACCCCGCCCCCGCTGCCCCGCCCCGCCACTCGCCGGGCGCCCCGACGGCCCCCTTCGCGCCCGGCCCCGTCACGGCCACCGCCGTCCCCGTCACCGCGAAGCCCCCACCGTGTCCTCAGCCAGCGCCACGGCCTCGGCGCTCAGCGTCAGGGCCAGCGCGCCCGGACCCGGAGTCGGCGCCTCCACCCGGACCCGCCACCACTCCCCCGCCCGCTCCACCCCGACCCGGGCCCGGTCCGGCGCCGCGGCGCGGGCAGCCGCCAGCACCGCCGCCTCCGGCTCCGAGCGCGCAGCCGCCCGCGCCCCCGCCCGCGCGGCGTCCACACACCGGATCTGTGCGGACGCCGCCACCAGCGCCCAGACCAGAGCCATGGCGAACGCCACCAGCACGGGAATGACCACGGCCGCCTCCGCCGTCACCGCACCCCTGTCCGGACACCACGCACGCTCCCGCACGACCGACCGGCCTTCCGGTACGGCCTCAGAACTTGGCATCGAGCGCGTCCTTGATCAACGCCTGCATGGCCGACAGCACGGGCCCGCTGTTGACCACCTTGTAGAGCACGGCCGCGAAGGCGCAGGCCGCGATGGTCCCCACCGCGTACTCGGATGTCGTCATCCCTCGATCGGACCGGACAAGTCGGCCCGAACACCGTGCCGACCACCTCACCGGCCACTCCGGAGGCCACTTCACCGACCGCGCGCGGCACAGCGCACCGGCTACCCATTCCATGATGTTCTTGTTCATTTCAACCCCCGATTGACAGCGATATGGAGCGGGCGCCCGAAGTAACACCCGCGAGAATCCGCGAAGTTCACGCCTCCACGGCTCGGCCGAAGGACCCGCCCGAGGAGAGGCAGCCCAGGAATCGTTGCCCTGGGAGTTGCCCTGGGAGAGGTGCTAGCCGCCGCCCAACAGCCCGGTCGCCAGACCGATCACCACGGGCGCCACCCCGACCGCCAGGAACGCGGGGAGGAAGCAGAGCCCGACCGGCGCGGTGATCAGCACACCCGCCCGCTGTGCGCGTGCCACGGCCACACCGGCCCGCTCGGCACGTATCGCCTCGGCCAGCCTGGCGACCGCCTCCGCCGCCGGAGCCCCGGTCGCCCCGGCCCGGTACAGACAGCGGGCCAACGGTCCAGCACCCGCTATCTCCCCGAACCGGCCCCACGCCAGGGACGGTTCACCGCCGAGCCGGATCTCCGCCGCGGCGCGGGCCAACCGGTCGCCGACCGGGCCGCCCATCGACTCCCCGACCGCCTCCGCGGCATCCCGAGGCCCCGCCCCCGCCGCGATGCAGGCCGCCAACAGATCTGCCGCAAGAGGGAGTTGCCGAGCCTCCCGGACCGCATCCTCGTCCGGGGCGTCCGGCCGAGCTTCCGGCCGGGACCGTTGCCAGCGCCAAGTCCCGTACGCGGCAGCGGAACCGGTCACGCATCCCAGGACCCCACCGACCAGAATCCACCCGGCCGCGAGTGCCCCCAGCGGCGCCGCCCACCGCCTCAGCCGGCTGCCGTCGCCGGTCAGACCCGCCCACCCCACCCGGTCCCACCAGCGCCCCCGCCCCCTGGCATCCAGGGCCAGCAACACCGCTCCCCGGTCGCGCACCGCCCGCTCCCGCCGCCATCCGGCCCACACGAGGGCCAGATACGCGACTGCACCCACCATCGCCCCCCATGCGCCCGGACCATAGGCAACTTCACCGGTCACCACGTTCACGCCGCCTCCCCTCCCCGTACGATCCGGGCCGCCCACAACAGCCCTGCCGCCTCCAGCAGTCCGCCCACGGCCAGGCACATCAGCCCGCCCGGACTGTGCAGCAGCACCCCCAGCGGGTCCGCCCCGAGCGCCGCGCCCAGCCCCAGACCCGCCACCGGCAGCAGGGCCAGCACCACCACCGTCGACCAGGCGCCCGCCAGTTGGGCCCGCAGCTCCTCCCGCCGAAGCCGCTCGGCCCGCAACGCCCCCTCAAGGCGGTCCAGTCCGGCCGCGAGCCCGGCCCCGCCGTCCACCGCCACCCGCCAGCACGCCGCCATTCCGGCCATCCCGCCCAGGCCCGGCCCGTCCGCCGCCTTCCTCAACGCATCCGGCACATCCCCGCCGAACCGCGCCGCCGCCAGCACCGCGGCCTCCGCCCCATCCAGTGCCCCGTCCGGCGCCACCGCGTCCCGCACGGCGACCAGCAACGCCTGACCCGGCTCCCGCCCGGCGCGCAACTCCCCCACCACCGCACCGCACAGCGCGGTCACCGCCTCCGCCCCGCGTTCTCTCGCCCGTCGCCGGGACCGCCCCCTCAGCCACCGTCGCACCGACGGAACCGCCACGGCCCCCGCCACCAGCGGCAGCACCGAAGCCCCCAGCACGGCAAGCAGCACCGCCACCGGCACGCACCACCACTCCCGCCGCTCCAGGGCGAACACCCGCACCGCGGCGAGCCCCGCCCACGGCCGCCGAGGCACCTCCGCCTCGTCCACGAACAGCACCCGCGCCCGCCGTGCCCCCAGGTCCCGTGCCGCGGCCAGCCACGCCGCCGACCCCACGCAGACCGCCATCGCGTACGCCGAAGCCCCTCCGGTCATGGCGCACCCCCGATCAGCGCCGCCAAGCGCTCCCAGCCCCGCTCCCGCACGAAGCCCTGAGCACCCCAGCGCAACGCCGGAACCGTCAGCACCAGCCCCGCCGCATCCCGCTCCAACACATGCACCTCCGCGATCCGCCGCTGCCCGGACCGGTCCCGTACGAGATGGACCACCACCGAGAGCGCGGCCGCCAACTGACTGTGCAACGCCACCCGGTCGAGCCCCGCAGCTGTCCCCAGGGCCTCCAGCCGGGCGGGGACGTGCTCGGCCGCGTTCGCGTGAACAGTGCCGGAGCCACCTTCGTGACCTGTGTTCAGAGCGGCCAACAGGTCCGTCACTTCGGCCCCGCGCACCTCCCCGACCACCAGCCGGTCGGGACGCATCCGCAACGCCTGCCGCACCAGATCCCGAAGGGTCACCCGCCCCGCGCCCTCCTGATTCGCGGGGCGGGATTCCAGGCGCACCACATGCGGATGGTCCGGCCGCAGTTCCGCGGAGTCCTCGGCGAGCACGATCCGCTCCTGTGCGCCGACCGCTCCCAGCAGGCTTGCCAACAGGGTCGTCTTCCCTGCACCCGTCCCCCCGCTGATCAGATAGGAGATCCGGGCCTCCACCAGCGCCCGCAGAACCCGGTCGCCACCCGGAGGCACCGTCCCCGCCTGGACCAGCTCCGCCAGGGTGAAGGCCCGGGGCCGCACCACGCGCAGCGACAGACACGTCGAGCCGACGGACACCGGCGGCAGAACGGCATGCATCCGGGTCCCGTCCGGCAGCCGCGCGTCCACCCACGGGCGGGCATCGTCCAGCCGCCGCCCGGCCACCGCCGCAAGCCGCTGCGCGAGCCTCCGCACCGCCGCCGCGTCCGGAAAGGAAATTCCCGTCAGTTCGAGACCGCTGCCCCGGTCGACCCACACCCGGTCCGGCGCGGACACCAGCACATCGCTCACCGCCGGGTCCGCCAGCAGTGGCTCCAGCACTCCGGTGCCGACCAGCTCGCCACGCAACAGCGCTGCCGTGCCGAGCACTTCCGCGTCCCCCAGCAACCGCCCCTGAGCCCGCAGCGCGGCGGCCACTCCGGAGGGTGTGGGTGCGGCACCGCTGCGCGCCAGTCGCTGCCGTACCGCGTCGAGCAGCGCCTCCGTCATGACGCACCTCCCCCGGGCACGCCCGCGGCGAGGCTGCCGCCGCCCGTGACGTCCGCCCGGTCCCAGAACGCCGTACAGAACCGGGCCAGTGGTCCGCGCGTGTTGCCGCCCGGTGGCGCACCCCCGTCCTGAGCCGCCAGCAGCCCTGATTCCCAGGGAAGTTCGCCCACGAGCGGCAGGCCGAGCGCCTGCGCCACCCATCGTTCGTCCAGGCCCGCCGCATACGGCCCTCGGGTCACCACCCGAAGGTCGCCCAGCACCATTCCGGCCATCGACGCCACCCGCTTCGCCGCCGCGACCGCCCTCAGCTCACCCGGTACCACGAGCAGGCCGAGGTCCAGCTGAGCGAGTGCCTCCGCAACTCCTTCGTCGACCCTTCGCGGGAGATCCACGACGACCGCACCACCGAGCCGTCGCGCGGCGGCGAGTACGGCCTGCATCGCTTGCGCCGGGATGACCACCTCGTCGTCCCGGCCCCAGCTGAGCACCCGCAGGCCATGAAGCGCCGGCAGGGAATCCTCCAGTGCCCCACCGCCGAGGCGGCCCTTGGAATGGACGAAATCCGGCCACCGTATTCCTTCGGCCCGCTCACCCCCGAGCAGTACATCGATGCCTCCGCCCAGTGGATCGCCGTCGATCAGCATGGTCCGTCGGCCGGACCTCGCCGCAGTCACCGCGAGGGCGCAGGCCAGCGTGGATGCGCCGGAGCCGCCCCTTCCTCCGATCACCCCGACGGTGAGGGCGGGCCGGCCCACCCCTTCGACCGCGTTGGCGATCTGGTCGACGAGCCAGCTCTCGGAATCGGGCAGCCTCAGCACATATTCGGCCCCGATCTCCACCGCCCGCCGCCAGACGTCCGGGTCGTCCTGGTCCCGTCCGACCAGCATCACGCCACTCCTGCGGGCGGCACCGCGGCACCGCAGGGCCGCGTCGTCGCCCACCAGCACCATTGGCGCCCGCTCCCAGCCGCCCCTGCGTTCGGGCGGTCCGTGATGCACTTCCGGTTCCGCTCCGGCCGCCGCGCACAGCCGCAGCAGATCGTCGAGCAGCTCCATGTCCTCGGTCACGATCAGCGGCCCGCCCCGCCGCCCTTCGACGCACGGCAGACCTTCCCGTGCAAGCGATCCAGCCACGATCTCCGCCCCTTCCCACTGCCCCTTCAGTGCGGTTCGCGGCGATCTCGGAACGTTCCGAGATGCGCGATTCCGGAACCCGCGGACTTCGCGGGTGGAA
Source organism: Streptomyces sp. NBC_01237 (assembly GCF_035917275.1). Taxonomy (NCBI): domain Bacteria; kingdom Bacillati; phylum Actinomycetota; class Actinomycetes; order Kitasatosporales; family Streptomycetaceae; genus Streptomyces; species Streptomyces sp. NBC_01237. Next base: position 4,037,429 of record NZ_CP108508.1, read on the forward strand.
TCAACGTGCAACACCTCGGAAAAACATGTGGATCTTGCTGAAAAACTGTGGACAACTTCGACGTTGTGAATAACTCCGTAGCTCATACAGGCGACTTCCGGAGCGCAGCACTTCCGCTACACACTGTGACGAGGCATGGTGGACGGAGCGCGGGCGGGAGAAGGGCCGCCGCGGCCGGGAGGAGGCGAAAAACCTTGGATCCGAGCGTCAAAAACGCGTCCGGACATGCGACGACCCCCGCCGGGGGGGAGAGCGGGGGTCGTCCCCACGGCCGACTCGGGGGGGGAGGAGTCGGACCGGGTTAGCACGGTCGCGAACGATCCGTGACTTCCATGGTGTACCCGACAGCCTTCTCAGGCAAACCCACGCGCCGGACTTTACGCCGAATGGTGGGCCCCTATGCTCACCTTTGTGGAAAACTGCTTCTCGCCGCGTACAGCAGCCTTCTTTGACCTGGACAAGACGGTCATTGCGAAGTCTTCGACTCTGACCTTCAGCAAGTCCTTCTACCAAGGCGGACTGATCAACCGCCGTGCCGTACTGCGCACCGCGTACGCACAGTTCGTGTTCCTCGCCGGGGGCGCAGATCACGATCAGATGGAGCGGATGCGTGAATATCTCTCCGCCCTCTGCAAGGGATGGAACGTCCAACAGGTCAAGGAGATCGTCGCCGAGACCCTGCACGAGCTGATCGATCCGATCATCTACGACGAGGCGGCCACCCTCATCGAGGAGCATCACACCGCCGGACGCGATGTGGTCATCGTCTCGACCTCGGGCGCCGAGGTCGTGGAACCGATCGGCGAGCTGCTCGGCGCCGACCGGGTTGTCGCCACCCGGATGGTCGTCGGCGACGACGGCTGCTTCACGGGCGAGGTCGAGTACTACGCGTACGGACCGACCAAGGCCGAGGCCGTCAAGGCGCTCGCGGTGTCGGAGGGGTACGACCTTTCGCGCTGCTACGCCTACAGCGATTCCGCCACCGATGTGCCGATGCTGGAAGCGGTCGGGCACCCGCACGCGGTCAACCCCGACCGCGCGCTGCGACGCGAAGCGACCCTCAGAGAGTGGCCGATTCTCGTCTTCGACCGCCCCGTCCGCCTCAAGCAGCGACTGCCCGCCTTCTCGATGCCACCGCGCCCGGCACTCGTGGCAGCGGCGGCGGTCGGGGCGGCAGCCGTGACCGCGGGGCTGGTCTGGTACGCCAACCGCCGACGCACCGCCGGCGCGCTCTCCGCCTGATGGCCGGCCTTCGGCCGACCGCCCGATTCACCCTTGTTTGAACCTAAAAGTAAAGAAGTGGAGCCAGGGGTTTCCCTTCCCCTGGTACAGGAGTACAAAGGACTCAACGGCCCGCGAGACCAGGGACATCCGAGAGGATGACCTTTCACGCAGACAAGGCCCCACGGACCGAGCACGAAAGCCGAGCACCCACGCGACGTCGACCCGTCGATTACGGGCCAGCCGCACCAGGTGACGGGCAAAGCTCCCGACCTGATGGGCATATTTCGAGGACGCTTGGTAACTGGGCGGACGTGCCAGCGGCGGTACCGGTTCCGGTACCGCCGCAACCCGTTCCCCTGGCGTCCGGAACCCAGGAACCACGAACCGGCGCCCCTCTCGCCCCGCCCTACGGCCGAAGCATGCGAAGCTTCCGCGCCTACGCGGCGCCGCGCTGCAGCGCCTCACAGACCGCGGTCGATTCCCTGACACCCAGCTCGACCGCGCGTCCGCAGTGCGCGATCCAGGCGGCCATCCCCTCGGGCCTCCCCGACACATAGCCTTCGAACGCCGCGACATAGGCCGCCCGGCCCTGTTCCGCGTGACCCACTTCGGCGGGGCAGATGGACTTGGGATCCAGCCCGCTGCCGATCAGCACGATCCGCTCCGCCGTCCGTGCGACCAAGCCGTTGCTGGAGCCGAAGGGACGCAGGGCGAGCAGTTCACCGTGCACGACCGCGGCGGTGACCAGCGCCGGGGCCGCACCGCCCGCGATGATCAGCCGCGAAAGACCTTCGAGCCGTCCGGCCACCTCGTCGGCATCAGGCAGCGGCGCCTCGATCAGGGGCTCGTCGACGGGCTCACCGGCCAGCCGCGGACGTCCGACCGCGTCATCGGGGCCAGCTCCACCGGCCGCCACCAGATGCAGCCGGGCAAGGACCCGCAGCGGCGACTGCCGCCAGATGGAGAGCAGTTGACCGGCCTCCGCGGTCAGCCGCAGCGCGGCCCCGACGGTGCGCGCCTCGTCCTCACCCCGGAAGTCGGTGCGCCGGCGCACCTCCTCCAGATTCCAGTCGGCGCCGGCCAGCGCCGCGGAACCGCGGGAACCCCGCAGCGCCGCTTCGGCGGTGACCTCATTGCTGCGACGACGCATCACGCGGTGACCGTAGACCCGGTCCACGGCCTTGCGTACGGAGTCCACGGCGTCGGCGACCCCGGGGAGGGCACCGAGGGCGGCAAGCGGATCTGAGGCAGTCGTACTCATAAGTAGCGAGGCTACGCGCCCCCTACACCCTTACCGCCTTGGAGTGGTCTTCTTCACGAACCATGGCAGCGGAACGCGCTCATCCGGCTACCCTAGGTGAACATGAAGATCGCTTTCGTCGGGAAGGGCGGCAGCGGCAAGACGACGCTGTCCTCGCTCTTCATCCGCCACCTCGCTGCCAATGAAGCCCATGTCGTCGCAGTGGACGCCGACATCAACCAGCACCTCGGAGTCGCACTCGGGCTCGACGAGGAGGAAGCGGCCGCGCTGCCCGCCATGGGCGCGCAGCTGCCCCTCATCAAGGACTATCTGCGGGGAAGCAACCCCCGCATCGCCTCCGCCGAGACGATGATCAAGACGACGCCGCCCGGCGAGGGATCGCGGCTGCTGCGCGTCCGCGAGGACAACCCGGTCTACGACGCCTGCGCGCGTACGGTCCGGCTGGACGACGGGGACATCCGGCTGATGGCCACCGGCCCGTTCACCGAGTCCGACCTCGGTGTGGCCTGCTACCACTCCAAGGTCGGGGCGGTCGAGCTCTGCCTCAACCACCTGATCGACGGTCCGGACGAGTACGTCGTGGTCGACATGACCGCGGGGTCGGACTCCTTCGCCTCCGGGATGTTCACCCGCTTCGACATGACGTTCCTGGTCGCGGAACCGACCAGGAAGGGGGTGTCGGTGTACCGCCAGTACAAGGAGTACGCGCGGGACTTCGGCATCGCCCTGAAGGTCATCGGAAACAAGGTGCAGGGTCAGGACGATCTGAACTTCCTGCGCGCGGAGGTCGGCGACGATCTGCTCGTCGGGGTGGGCCACTCCGACTGGGTCCGGGCGATGGAGAAGGGCCGCCCGTCCCGGTTCGAGCTGCTGGAGGCGGACAACCGGATGGCACTTCAGGCCCTGCAGGACGCCGCGGAGGACTCGTACGAACTGCGCGACTGGGAGCGCTACACACGGCAGATGGTGCACTTCCACCTGAAGAACGCGGAGAGCTGGGGCAACGAGAAGACGGGCGCCGACCTGGCCGCGCAGGTCGACCCCGCCTTCGTGCTCGACGAGCATCACGCGACGACGGGCGTCGCGGCACCCGCGTAGTGGTGGACGCCGGACCGGCCGGGTGAGTCCGGCCGGTCCGGCGTCCCGGGTATGCCGCAGATGCCCGTGCGGGGACATCCGAGCCCGGCGGGATCGAAAGGAACGCCCTAACCGGCGCTCCGGTCAGCCGACTTCGCGTGGGCGGCCTCGGCCTCACCCTTGTCCGCGGGCTTGCCGGCCCCGCCCTTCTCCGCGGGCTGGTCCGCACCCTTGTCCGCGGGCTTGGCGGGAGCGGTCCGGGCCGAGAGGTAGGCCGGCCAGCCCCCCTTGGGCGCCTGGCCGACACCGAGAGTGGTGAGCTTGGCCAGTGCCGCCGGGTCCTGCGCGTCCAGCCAGTCGGCCAGCTGCCGGAAGGACACGCAGCGCACGCCTTCCTTGGTGCAGACGTTCTTGATGGTCTCCTCGATGGCACGCATATACGTGCCGCCGTTCCAGGACTCGAAGTGGTTGCCGATGATCAGCGGGGCGCGGTTGCCGTTGTACGAGCGGTCGAATGCCTGGAGCAGACCGTCACGCATCTGGTCGCCCCAGTACTCGTGCTGGTCCGGGTCGCCCTGGGTCGTACCGGACTGGTTGAACATGAAGTTGTAGTCCATCGAGAGGGTCTCGAAGTCGCGGCCCGGCACCGGGACGAGCTGGAGCGGGAGGTCCCAGACGCCGCCCTTCTTCTCTGGCCAGACCTGGTTGCCGACGCCGCTGGAGTCGTAGCGGAAGCCCATCGTCCGGGCTGCGGCGACCATGTTCTTCTGCCCTTCGAGGCAGGGGGTGCGACCGCCGACGAGCTCCTTGTCGTAGTCGAAGGGCAGGGGCGCTTCCGCCTTGAGCTCCGGGGTATTGGTCTTCCAGTTCTTGATGAAGGACTTGGCCTGGTTGATCTCGCTCTTCCACTCCTCCACGGACCAGGTCCCCACCCCGCCGTCCTTGCCGCAGAAGTGGCCGTTGAAGTGGGTGCCGATCTCGTTGCCGTCCTGCCAGGCGGCACGCACCTCGTTGAGGGTGTCGCGGATTCCCTCGGTGTCGTTGAAGCCGATGTCGGAGCGGCCGGCCGAGTGCTTGGGCGGGTCGTAGAGGGTCTTCTTCTCCTCCGGGAGCAGGTACACGCCGCTGAGGAAGTAGGTCATGCTGGCGTTGTACCTCTTGGCGACACCGCGGAAGTGCGAGAAGAGCTTCTGGCTGTCCTCCCCCGCACCGTCCCAGGAGAACACCACGAACTGCGGAGGCTTCTGACCGGGCGCCATCCGCTTGGCCACCGGGAGCTTCGGCTGGACACCGGTGAAGGCGGTCGAGCCGTCGCCGATGAGCTTGACCGCGTTCTTGGGGGCGCCGCCAGGGCCTTTCTGCTTGGCTTCCGGGGCCTTCTTCTCGGCGCCGGAGCCGGGCGCCCGGGAACCGGTGTCACCGGATTCCGGACCGGAACAGCCCGCGAGTCCCGCGATCAGCGCCGTGGCCGTGAGGCCCACGGCGATCCTTTTCGTGGCGGCCATCATCCGCCCACCCTCTTCCTTGCAGGTTATTCGCGTCGAAGTGCCGACAAGCGCGGTCAAAGTCGCACGCAGCCCTGCAAGCCACAGGCGACAGGCCGTATGAAAAGACGCTTATTCACTTGAATGGGTGATTCGATGGCCCATTTGCCCTAAATGTGAGACATGCGACTTTACTCTGCATTACGATTCGTTTACTGAGAGTTGAGAAATCCCGCTGCTGCACGCCGTGACCCACGGCCGCGTCCCCCACACCCCCGCGACCGCGCTGCCCCGGAGGAGACGGGAACATGTCTGCCTGCGTCCCCACTCGTCATGAACGAACCCCCAGCTCGCGCCCTCCCCGCGCCTCGGGAGTCAAGCGCCCCCACAGCCCGCCGCCCGGTGGGCGCCGATTCCGTATCGCGGGCGCGGATGTGTCCGCATCGATCACTGTTTTCCTTATCGCCGTCCCGATGTCCCTCGGCCTGGCCGTCGCCATCGACGCACCGCTGTCCGCCGGTCTGGTCTCCGCGGCCATCGGCGGGATCGTCGCCGGGCTGCTCGGCGGGACCCCTCTCCAGGTCAGCGGCCCTTCTGCCGGACTGACCGTGGTCACAGCCGAGTTGATCCAGATCTACGGCTGGCGCACGACCTGCGCCATCACCATCGGCGCCGGCCTCCTTCAGATCCTGCTGGGCTCCCTGCGCGCGGCCCGCAGCGCACTGGCCGTCAGCCCCGCCATCGTGCACGGCACGCTCGCCGGTATCGGTGTGGCCATCGCCCTCGCTCAGCTGCACATCGTGCTCGGCGGTTCACCCCAGAGCTCGGCCATGGGCAACGCCCTTTCGCTGCCCGCCCAGTTGGCCCGGCTCAGTCCGGCCGCCCCGGTGATCGGTGCGCTGACCATCGCCGTCCTGGTGCTGTGGCCACGGCTGCCGGGGCGTGCCGGGAGAGCGGTACGGAGAATTCCGGCCGCGCTCGCCTCGGTGGTGATCGCCACGGCGGTGGCCGCCGCGGTGACGCCCCGGATCGCCCGGGTCGATCTGCCGTCCTGGCGCTCGCACGCCCTGGCCGAGCTGCCCCAGGGCCCCGTACTGGCCCTGGCCACAGCGGTGTTCACGGTGATGCTGGTGGCCAGCCTGGAGTCACTGCTCGCCGCGGTGGCCGTGGACAAACTGACCGCCGAGCGTGCGGCGAACCAGGCCGACCGCGCGTCGGAGGAGGCTCCCTCCCTGTCCGGCCCGCCGGCCGCCCAGGCGTCCGATCCGTCGCCCGCCCGTCCAGCCGCCCCGGACCCCCCTCGGACCTCCCAGGTGACCGCCGAGCAGTCCGGTCAGCCACCCGCTCCCGTCCAACGCTCCGATCTCGACCGCGAGTTGCGCGGGCAGGGCATCGCCAATGCGCTCGCGGGACTGCTCGGCGGGCTTCCGGTGTCCGGCGGCGCGGTCCGCAGTTCGGCCAACGTGCGGGCCGGGGCGACCAGCCGTGCCGCCACCGTGCTGCACGGCGTCTGGGTACTGCTCGCGGCGGCGCTGCTCGTCACGGTGCTCGAATGGATTCCGCTGGCCGCCCTCGCCGCCCTGGTGATGGTCGTCGGCATCCAGATGGTGAGCTTCGCCCACATCCGCAACGTCCATAAACACCGGGAGTTCCTGGTGTACGGGGCGACGATCACGGGCGTGCTCGTCTTCGGTGTGCTCAAGGGCGTGGCGATCGGTATCGCCGTGGCCGTGGCCGTCGCGCTGCATCGGCTGGCCCGTACCAGAATCACGGTGAGCGAGCAGAACGGCCGGCATCTGGTGATCGTGCGCGGTCAGCTGACCTTTCTGGCCGTCCCGCGCCTCACCCGGACGCTCGGCCAGCTTCCGCAGGGGGTCGACGCCACCGTCGAGCTGGACGGGTTCTTCATGGACCACGGGGCGTACGAGGCCATCCAGGACTGGCGCACCGCTCAGCTCGCCCAGGGCGGACGGATCGTCTTCACCGGGAGATCGGGCAGCCGCATCGCCGAACCGGCCGCGGCGGCGCATTCCTGCTGCCGCCCCTGGACCCCGTGGCGCAATCACGACTGCCATGACCGCCCCACACAGCCCACCACCGCCGCCGACACGCTCCACGAGCCCGGCATCGGCGCCCTCGGCAACGCCGCCGGGGCGGGAGCCATCGGATCCGCCGACGGCGCCACGGACACGATGCGCCCGACCGGGGCCCAGCGCCTGCTCAGCGGCCTCAGCTCGTTCCAGCGCAATACGGCACCGCTGGTGCGCGAGGAGCTGGCCAGGCTCGCCGCCGAGGGTCAGCGCCCCTCCCAGCTCTTCATCACCTGCGCCGACTCCCGCCTGGTCACCAGCATGATCACGTCCAGTGGTCCGGGTGACCTCTTCACCGTGCGCAATGTCGGCAACCTGGTCCCCACCCCGGACATCGAATCACCGGAGAGCGGCGACGACTCGGTGGCCGCGGCGATCGAGTACGCGGTGGACGTGCTGAGGGTCGAGTCCATCACCGTCTGCGGGCACTCCGGCTGCGGGGCCATGCACGCCCTGCTCAACGCCGGTCCCGAGACCCCCAGGACGCCGTTGTGGCGCTGGCTGCGGTACGGGCTGCCGAGCCTGGAGCGGATGGCGTCCCGCCATCATTCCTGGGCGCGGATCTCCGGCCGGCTGCCCACCGATGCGGTGGAACAGCTCTGTCTCACCAACGTGGTTCAGCAGTTGGAGCATCTTCGGGCGCACGAGGCGGTGGCGCGACGGCTCGCGGAAGGCACGCTGCAGCTGCACGGCATGTACTTCCATGTCGGCGAGGCGCAGGCATATCTGCTGACCGAGGGTTCCAGTTCCGGTACGGGGCCCGATGAGGTCTTCGACCGGGTCGGGCCGGGCGCCGATCCGGATATGCCCGCCGGTCCACCCGCCACCCCGTTCATCGACCCCTCCGGTCCGGGCGAGTTGGAACGTACCCACGTCTGAACCGGACACACCCCCAGTCCGTGAGACCTTGTGATCCCGCTTCCTACCAGGACAACGCGTTGCCCCTGGGGATCGTGCGGTGCCGTGAGGTGCCCGTGCGACCCCGCCAAGGAGCCGTGCGAGGTCCCTGCCGGGAGCGGGATCGTGCCTCCATACACGAAGACACAGGTCTAAACCAATTCCCGGCAGACACTTGTCACCTGGCCCTTGGCCTGATGAGCTATGCCCCGGGACACAACGGACACCCTGGGACTGGGAGAAGTCGTGAGCAACGAAAGCCTGGCCAACCTGCTTCGGGAAGAGCGGAAATTCGCGCCGCCTGCCGAGCTGGCCGCTAACGCCAACGTCACAGCACAGGCGTACGAGCAGGCCGAGGCGGACCGGCTGGGCTTCTGGGCCGAGCAGGCCCGTCGCCTGACCTGGGCCACGGAGCCGACCGAGACGCTCGACTGGAGCAACCCGCCCTTCGCGAAGTGGTTCGCGGACGGCAAGCTCAACGTCGCGTACAACTGCGTGGACCGCCACGTCGAGGCGGGCAACGGCGACCGGGTCGCCATCCACTTCGAGGGTGAGCCCGGCGACAGCCGCGCCATCACCTACGCGGAACTGAAGGACGAGGTCTCCCGCGCCGCCAACGCCCTCACCGAACTCGGTGTCGGTACGGGCGACCGGGTCGCCGTGTATCTGCCGATGATCCCCGAGGCCGCCATCGCGATGCTGGCCTGCGCCCGCATCGGTGCCGCGCACTCGGTGGTCTTCGGCGGCTTCTCGGCCGACGCCATCGCCGCCCGCATCCAGGACGCGGACGCCAAGGTCGTCATCACCGCCGACGGCGGCTTCCGCCGCGGCAAGCCCTCCGCGCTCAAGCCCGCGGTCGACGACGCCGTCTCCCGTATCGAGAGCGTCGAGCACGTCCTCGTGGTGCGCCGCACCGGTCAGGACACCGCGTGGACCGAGGGCCGCGACGTCTGGTGGCACGAGATCACCGCCCGGCAGTCCGCCGAGCACACCCCCGAGGCGTTCGAGGCGGAGCAGCCGCTCTTCATCCTCTACACCTCGGGCACCACGGGTAAGCCGAAGGGCATCCTGCACACCTCGGGCGGCTACCTCACCCAGGCGGCGTACACCCACCACGCGGTCTTCGACCTCAAGCCGGAGTCCGACGTCTACTGGTGCACCGCCGACATCGGCTGGGTGACCGGACACTCGTACATCGTCTACGGTCCGCTGGCCAACGGCGCCACCCAGGTCATGTACGAGGGCACACCCGACTCCCCCCACCAGGGGCGTTTCTGGGAGATCGTGCAGAAGTACGGCGTCACGATCCTCTACACCGCGCCGACCGCGATCCGTACGTTCATGAAGTGGGGGGACGACATCCCCGCGAAGTTCGATCTGACCTCGCTGCGCGTCCTCGGTTCGGTCGGTGAGCCGATCAACCCCGAGGCATGGATGTGGTACCGCAAGCACATCGGCGCCGACAAGTGCCCGATCGTGGACACCTGGTGGCAGACCGAGACCGGCGCGATGATGATTTCGCCGCTGCCGGGCGTGACGGAGACCAAGCCGGGAAGCGCCCAGCGCGCGCTGCCGGGCATCTCCGCCACGGTAGTCGACGACGAGGCGCGGGAAGTGCCGGACGGCGGGGGCGGCTACCTCGTCCTCACCGAGCCGTGGCCCTCCATGCTCCGCACCATCTGGGGCGACGACCAGCGCTACCTCGACACGTACTGGTCGCGCTTCGAGGGCAAGTACTTCGCGGGCGACGGAGCGAAGAAGGACGAGGACGGCGACATCTGGCTGCTCGGCCGGGTGGACGACGTGATGCTCGTGTCCGGGCACAACATCTCGACCACCGAGGTCGAGTCGGCGCTCGTGTCGCACCCGTCGGTCGCCGAGGCCGCCGTGGTCGGCGCGGCCGACGAGACGACGGGCCAGGCGATCGTCGCGTTCGTGATCCTGCGAGGTTCGGCGACCGCCTCCGACGAGCTGGTCGCGGAGCTGCGCAACCACGTCGGCACCACGCTCGGACCGATCGCCAAGCCCAAGCGGGTTCTGCCGGTCGCCGAGCTGCCCAAGACCCGCTCGGGCAAGATCATGCGCCGTCTGCTGCGCGACGTCGCCGAGAACCGCGAGCTGGGTGACGTCACCACGCTCACCGACTCCTCGGTGATGGACCTGATCCAGACGCAGCTGCCGGCCTCCTCCGAGGACTGACCGCCCGCCACCGCGTACCTGGCCGTTGACGCGCAGGCGGCCAGGACGCACCGAGAGACATCTGTACGTACGACCCCGATGGGCATCCGGCGACGCGCCGGGTGCCCATCGGGCATTTAGGGTGAAAACCACTGGATACGGTTTCCGGCCTCCCAGGTACAGTGGTCGCTGCGTCAACAACGCAATAAGAAATTTCCAAAGGGTGTGCCGGGAAGTCTGGTCGGCAAGTGCATCAGCCATGCCATCGCTGCCGTACCGACCCGGAGGTCCCCACTCGTGGCCGCGCCCACCCCCGCACCCCCGTCCCCCCGTCGCACCCTGCTCGGCCGTCTTCCGCTGCCCGAGCGGAACTATGTCGCGGAAGCGCTGCGTACCGAGACGGTCGGCGGAGTGATCCTGCTGGTCGCCGCCGTCGCGGCCCTCGCCTGGGCGAACACCTTCCAGTCCAGCTACGCGACGATCAGCGACTTCCACTTCGGTCCCGAGACGCTGGGCCTGAACCTCTCCGTGGCGCACTGGGCGGCCGACGGGCTGCTCGCCGTCTTCTTCTTCGTCGCGGGCGTCGAACTCAAGCGTGAGCTGGTCGCGGGCGAACTCCGGGACCCCAAGGCGGCCGCCCTCCCGGTCGTCGCGGCGCTGTGCGGCATGGCCGTGCCCGCGCTGGTCTACTTCCTGACCACGTCCCTCGGCGGCGGGTCTGCGGACGGCTGGGCCGTCCCCACGGCCACGGACATCGCGTTCGCGCTCGCCGTGCTCGCGGTCATCGGTACCTCGCTGCCGTCCGCCCTGCGCGCGTTCCTGCTGACCCTCGCCGTCGTCGACGACCTCTTCGCGATCCTGATCATCGCGGTCTTCTTCACGGACAGCATCGACTTCATGGCGCTCGGCGGAGCCTTCGCCGGACTGGCCGTCTTCTATGTGCTGATCCGCAAGAGGGTCCGGGGCTGGTACATCTACATACCGCTGGCCCTGGTCATCTGGGGCCTGATGTACAACAGCGGCGTCCACGCCACCATCGCCGGTGTGGCGATGGGCCTGATGATGCGCTGCACCAGGCGCGAGGGCGAGAAGCACTCCCCCGGTGAGCACATCGAGCATCTGGTCCGCCCGCTGTCGGCCGGGCTCGCCGTGCCGCTGTTCGCGCTCTTCTCGGCCGGTGTCTCCCTCAAGGGCGACGCGCTCGCCGGTGTCTTCACCCGGCCCGAGACCCTCGGTGTCGTCCTCGGACTGGTCCTCGGCAAGACCGTGGGCATCTTCGGCGGCACCTGGCTCGCGACCCGTTTCACCAAGGCGGAGCTGAACAAGGACCTGGCCTGGGCAGATGTCTTCGCGGTCGCCTCGCTCGCCGGAATCGGCTTCACCGTTTCGCTGCTCATCGGCGAGCTCGCCTTCGAGGGCGACACGGAAACGGTCAACGAGATCAAGGCGGCCGTACTGATCGGCTCCCTGATAGCGGCCGTGATCTCCGGTGTACTGCTCAAACTCCGGGTACGCAGATACCGGGCCCTGTACGAGGCGGAGGAGCTCGACGAGGACCAGTCCGGCGTACCCGACATCTACGAACAGGACGACCCGGAGTATCACCTGCGGATGGCCGTGATCCATGAGAGGAAGGCGGCCGAGCACCGCCGTCTGGCCGAACTGGCGGGGGCAGCGAGCAACAAGCCGGACAGTCCGGCATGATCTGACATCGGATGTGTTGAAGAGGAGAAGGAGTCAGGGATGAGCGACCCCGGCAACTACGCGGGCAGCGCGGACCGCAGTCTCGGACAGCTGGTCGCCTCGGCGACGGCCGAGATGTCCGCGCTGGTGCACGATGAGATCGCCCTGGCCAAGGCCGAGGTACGACAGGACGTCAAGCGCGGCGTCATCGGCAGCGTGGCCTTCATCGTCGCGGGCGTGCTGATTCTGTTCGCGCTGCCCGTACTGAGCTTCGCGGCCGCGTACGGGATCCATAATCTGGGGCTCGGACTCGCCTGGTCGTTCCTGATCGTGGGCGGCGCGTTCATTCTGCTGGCGGTGCTGCTGGCGCTGATCGCGATCGCCAAGTTCAAGAAGGTCAAGCCGCCGGAGAAGTCGATCGCCTCGGCCAAGCAGACCGCCGCCGTGCTCCAGGCCGTCAAGCCGCACCCCCGGCCCTCGGTGGAGGCCGACGCGATCCTGCGGCGCTCCGGCAGCACCCTGGCGGACAAGGCCATCGAGAACCGCCCGGGTAAGGACAAGGCCGACGCTGTGGCACGCTCGTCCACATGACGGTCCCCGATTCCAGCCCATTCGGTCCGGCAGGCTCGTCGAGTCCGTCCGGCACCGGTAGTCCTGTACGTCTCGACGGCCCCTGGACCCACCGCGACGTGGCGGCCAACGGTGCGCGCTTCCACATCGCGGAGATGGGCGACGGGCCGTTGGTGCTGCTGCTGCACGGCTTCCCGCAGTTCTGGTGGACATGGCGCCACCAGCTGACCGCACTCGCCGACGCGGGTTTCCGTGCCGTGGCCATGGACCTTCGCGGGGTGGGCGGCAGCGACCGCACGCCCCGGGGCTACGACCCCGCCAACCTGGCGCTCGACGTCACCGGCGTGATCCGCTCGCTCGGTGAACCCGACGCCGCACTGGTCGGCCACGACATGGGCGGCTATCTCGCGTGGACGGCGGCGGTGATGCGGCCGAAGCTGGTGCGGCGGCTCGTGGTGTCCTCGATGCCGCATCCGCGCCGCTGGCGCTCCGCGATGCTCTCCGACTTCTCGCAGTCCCGGGCGGGTTCGTACATCTGGGGTTTCCAGCGGCCGTGGCTGCCGGAACGTCAGCTCGTCGCGGACGACGCCGCCCTGGTGGGCCGTCTGATCCGGGACTGGTCGGGGCCGCGGACCGCGGACTTCCCCGACGAGGAGGCCGTGAACGTCTACCGGCGTGCCATGTGCATCCCATCAACGGCGCACTGCGCGATCGAGCCGTACCGCTGGATGGTGCGGTCCATGGCGCGACCGGACGGTATCCAGTTCAACCGGCGGATGAAGCGGCCGGTACGCGTACCGACGCTGCACCTGCACGGGTCACTCGACCCTGCGGTCAGGACACGGAGTTCCGCGGGGTCGGGCGAGTATGTCGAGGCGCCCTACCGTTGGCGACTTTTCGACGGTCTCGGGCACTTCCCCCACGAAGAGGATCCGGTCGGCTTCTCGACCGAACTCATCAACTGGCTCAAGGATCCCGAGCCCGACCGGTAGCACCGGGGCACAGCCGTCCGGCGAGCAGCCACTTGCCTGCCGCATAGGCCAATTGGCTGACTCCCACACGATTACCGACCTTGGGTCACGGGCAGACGTCGGGGTATGGGCTGGACGCACGACTTCACTGACGAAGCACGCAACCGCCGCTCCACCGCGACAGCCGGTGTGGGCACTCACGAGGGGGGCGGCCCTCAGGGCCGGCTGCACGATGCGCATGACCTTCACCATCCCCGGACCCATCACCGGCTCGGGATTCCGCGCATTCTCCGCCGTCGGGCCCGCTGGGTCTCGGCGCGGCTGCGTCACCCGCGCAACTGATCGCGGAGATGACTCAACGGCACTCTGACAACGGGCCGCCCGCTCCGGCTCACCGACCGCACCACGAGATCCGGTCGGTCAAGGGGCGGCGGCTCCGGCCGTCGGAGGGCGACAGTCCGGCAGCCGGCGGCGAAGGCTCCGGCGGACAGGCCGGCCGGTGGCGGCCGGGACTCAGAGCGCGCAGCCCTGGCTGTCGACCTGCTGGTTGGCGGTACGGCCGCGTGCGATGTCCGGGCGGATCTCGTCCGCCGTCAGCGCGTAGCCGGTGTCCGGATCATCGAGCGATTTGGCGAACACCACTCCGTACACCTTTCCGTCCGGAGTGAGCAGCGGCCCGCCGGAGTTGCCCTGGCGCACGGTCGCGTAGAGCGAGTACACATCACGGCGCACGGTGCCCCGGTGGTAGATGTCCGGGCCGTCGGCGTCGATGCGACCCCGTACGCGGGCGGAGCGCACGTCATAGGCGCCGTTCTCCGGGAAGCCCGCGACGATGGCGCTGTCGCCCGACTCCGCGTCGTCGTCGGTGCCGGTGAACTTGAGCGGCTCGGCCCGAAGGTCCGGGACGTCCAGTACGGCGATGTCGCGCTGCCAGTCGTAGAGGACGACCTTCGCGTCGTACAGCCGTCCCTCGCCGCCGATCTGGACGGTCGGCTCGTCGACGCCGCCGACCACATGGGCGTTGGTCATCACGCGGCGGTCGGAGAAGACGAAACCGGTGCCTTCGAGGGCCTTGCCGCAGCTCGGGGCCATGCCCATGACCTTGACGATGGACTTCTTCGCGCGGGCGGCGACGGGGCTGCCGGCCAGGGCCGGGTCCGGGGCCTTGACGTCGGTGATCGGCTCGTTGGCGAAGGGGCTGAAGACCTGCGGGAAGCCCTTCTGCGCGAGGACCGAGGTGAAGTCCGTGAACCAGGTGGACGCCTGTCGGGGCATCACCCGGGAGACGCCGAGCAGGACCGAGGAGCTGCGGACCTCCTTGCCCAGCGTCGGCAGCGACGTACCGGCGAGCGCGGAACCGATCAACCAGGAGACCAGCAGCATCGCCACCACGTTGACGAGTGAGCCCCCGGTGGCGTCCAGGGCGCGCGCGGGCGACCAGGTGATGTACCGGCGGAGTCTGTTGCCCAGGTGGGTGGTGAATGCCTGGCCGACCGAGGCACACACGATCACGATGACGACCGCGACGATGGCGGCCGTGGAGGAGACCTCGGACCCGTCGGTCGCCCGGTCCCAGATGAGCGGCAGGAGGTAGACGGCGACGAGTCCGCCGCCCAGAAAGCCGATCACCGAAAGGATGCCGACGACGAAACCCTGGCGGTAGCCGATGACCGCGAACCACACGGCGCCGACCAACAGCAGGATGTCCAGCACGTTCACCGTCTATAGCCTCGCAGATTCGTCACCTGGCCCGTCCGTACGACGGGGTCCGGGCCGGGCCCGGAACAGCGCAGCAGGTGGGGTCAGCCTGTCATGCACGCCAGTCGAGCGGCACCTGCTTGGCCCGGTCCCACGGGCGTTCCCACCCGGCGTAGTGCAGAATCCGGTCGATCACGCCGGCCGTGAAACCCCAGACCAGGGCAGATTCGACCATAAACGCCGGTCCTTGGTGGCCGCTCGGATGAACTGCCGTCGCCCGGTTGGCCGGGTCCGTGAGATCCGCCACGGGAACCGTGAAGACACGGGCGGTCTCGGCCGGGTCGACCACCCCGACCGGGCTGGGCTCCCGCCACCAGCCGAGTACGGGGGTCACGACGAAGCCGCTGACCGGGATGTACAGGCGGGGCAGCACGCCGAAGAGCTGGACGCCCCGCGGATCGAGCCCGGTCTCCTCCTCGGCCTCCCGCAACGCGGCCCTGAGCGGCCCGGTCGTCGCCTGGTCGCCGTCCTCGGGGTCCAGGGCGCCGCCGGGGAAGGACGGCTGTCCGGCATGGGAACGCAGGGAGCCGGAGCGCTCCATCAGGAGCAGTTCGGGACCGCGCGCCCCGTCACCGAAGAGGATCAGGACGGCGGACTGCCGTCCCGCGCCGCTCTCGGGTGGCAGAAAACGGCTGAGCTGCTGGGGGCGCACGGTGCGCGCCGCACCGGCGACGGGGTCGAGCCAGCCGGGCAGACCGTCGCTGGTGACGGCCATCGCACTGTCGGTCATCGTGCTGACGGCGGACTTCGTGCGCGGACCGTGAGCCACGTCCGGGCCGTGCGCCGTCCCTGGGCCGTGCGCCATGTCCGGGCCGTGCGCCTCGTCCGGGCCGTTTCCTGTGCCCGGTCCGTGCTCTGTGCCCGGCCCGTTCGCCGTGCGCGGCGCGGTCCGGGTGTCCGGTGCGGGCGACGCACCCTGCGTGTGTGTCGTGCTCTGTGCGTGCGTCATAGGCACCCCCGTCGCTTTACAACGCCTGTCGTCGGCCATTTCGTTCCGAGCCATTCCGTGGGGAGGGTGCTTTCCTCATGTGGCGCTGCCCGTCGTACGGCGCCGTCTCCCCCGCGGGCCCGTCTCCCGTGCCGCTCCGTCACTCATTCGGCCCCCAGAGCGGGCGCGGGCTTGCCCGGGTAGTCCGCGGGCGGGCTGAGCCGCTGGCCCGGATAGCCGCCCATCTCGTACTTCAGGAGCTTCCTGGCCTTCTCCGGGTCCGTCTCGCCCTCACCGTACGAGGGGCAGAGCGGGGCGATCGGACAGGCGCCGCAGGCGGGTTTGCGGGAGTGGCAGATCCGGCGGCCGTGAAACACCACCCGGTGCGAGAGCATCGTCCACTCGCTCTTCGGGAAGATCGCGGCGACATCGGCCTCGACCTTCACCGGGTCCTCCTCCTCGGTCCACTTCCAGCGGCGGACGAGTCGGCCGAAGTGGGTGTCGACGGTGATGCCGGGGACACCGAACGCGTTGCCGAGCACCACGTTGGCGGTCTTGCGGCCGACACCCGGCAACGTGACGAGGTCCTCCAGGCGACCGGGGACCTCACCGCCGAAGTTGTCCCTGAGAGCCGCGGACAGGCCGAGCAGCGACTTCGTCTTGGCCCGGAAGAAGCCGGTCGGCCGGATGATCTCCTCCATCTCCTCCGGGACGGCCGCGGCCATGTCCTCGGGAGTGGGGTAGGCGGCGAACAGCGCGGGAGTGGTCTGGTTGACCCTCAGATCGGTGGTCTGAGCGGACAGCACCGTGGCGACCAGAAGCTCGAAAGGGTTACGGAAGTCCAGTTCGGGGTGGGCGTACGGATAGACCTCGGCGAGCTCGCGGTTGATCCGGCGGGCCCGGCGGACCATCGCGAGGTGCGATTCCGGTTTCGGAGGCTTGGAGGTTCTGGAGGTCCCGGAGCCCTTGGTGGTCCTGGAGGTCTTGGAGGTCTTCGGCTTGGCCGACTTCGATGGGGCCGACCTCGATGGGGCCGACTTCTGCGCGGTCGCGTTCGGTGTGGTCGTTCCGGCCTTCGGTGTGGTCGCCTTGGCTGTGGTCGCGTTCGGTGCGGTCGTCTTCACTTCGGGCCTCCCGGCCGGCTCCGGGCCAACGCCCCCAGCGGGGCCTTTTGCGGCATTTTTCGAGCGCCGAGCGAGATGTTCGCCCACAGCGGAATTGCGGCTTTCCGGCACCCCATCAGCCCCCTTGGCCTGCGCTCTCACCGGCATTCTGGACACCCGGCCAGCCTAGAGCCCGCCACTGACATCCGCCCCGGTCACCGCGTATCCACGCCCGATCGGCCCCCTGCCGTAGGGTCCGGCACGCCCGTGCGTCAAACTGGTTTGTGATTGATCGCACTGTTTTACCGTCCGGCATGATGGGGACCACGGTTCCCTGAACAGGCCGACAAGGAGAGAACTCGTGGACGACGTTCTGCGGCGCGCCCCGCTTTTCGCGGCGCTCGATGATGAGCAGGCCGCGGAGCTCCGCGCCTCGATGAGTGAGGTGACCCTCGCGCGCGGCGACGCGCTCTTCCACGAGGGCGACCCGGGGGACCGCCTGTACGTGGTCACCGAGGGCAAGGTGAAGCTCCACCGCACCTCCCCCGACGGGCGCGAGAACATGCTGGCCGTCCTCGGCCCCGGCGAGCTGATCGGTGAGCTGTCGCTCTTCGACCCGGGACCGCGTACCGCGACCGCGACGGCGCTGACCGAGGTCAAGCTCCTCGGCCTCGGCCACGGCGACCTCCAGCCCTGGCTGAATGCCCGCCCCGAGGTGGCCACCGCCCTGCTGCGCGCCGTTGCCCGGCGCCTGCGCAAGACGAACGACCAGATGTCCGACCTGGTCTTCTCCGACGTTCCGGGCCGCGTCGCACGGGCGCTCCTGGACCTGTCGCGCCGCTTCGGCGTCCAGTCGGAAGAGGGCATCCACGTCGTCCACGACCTGACCCAGGAAGAGCTGGCCCAGCTGGTCGGCGCCTCCCGTGAGACGGTCAACAAGGCGCTCGCGGACTTCGCCGGACGCGGTTGGCTGCGGCTGGAAGCCCGTGCGGTGATCCTGCTGGACGTGGAGCGGCTGGCGAAGCGGTCGCGCTGATACGTGCGGCTGCCGCGCTGACACGTGCGCCGTGTCGCGTGCCGATGCGTCGCGCACGGCTGCGTTGCGTGCAGATGTGTCACGTGTGAGGAAGGGCCCCGCCGGACGGCGGGGCCCTTCCTCGCGCGCTGCCGGAGTACGGCACAGCCCTCAGATCAGGCCGTGCTCGGTGAGGTATTCCAGCTGGGCCCGTACCGAAAGCTCCGCGGCCGGCCACAGGGAGCGGTCCACATCGGCGTACACCTGCGCCACCACCTCCGTCGGCGAGCGGTGCCCCGCCTCCACCGCCGTCTCCACCTGTGCCAGGCGGTGCGCGCGGTGGGCCAGGTAGAACTCGACGGCCCCCTGGGCGTCCTCCAGCACCGGTCCGTGGCCCGGCAGCACCGTGTGCACCCCGTCGTCGACCGTCAGCGAGCGCAGCCGCCGCAGCGTGTCCAGGTAGTCGCCGAGCCGCCCGTCCGGGTGCGCGACGACGGTCGTACCGCGGCCGAGAATCGTGTCTCCCGTCAGCACGGCCCGGTCGGCGGGCAGATGGAACGAGAGCGAGTCCGCGGTGTGCCCGGGGGTCGGCACCACCCGCAGTTCGAGCCCTCCGGTGGTGATCACGTCACCGGCCGCCAGCCCCTCGTCGCCCAGCCGCAGCGCCGCGTCCAGGGCCCGCACCTTCGTACGCGTCAGCTCGGCGAAGCGTGCCGCGCCCTCCGCGTGGTCTGGGTGCCCGTGGGTGAGAAGGGTGAGGGCGATGCGTCGCCCGGCCCGCTCGGCCGTGTCGATGACGGCCCGCAGGTGTACGTCGTCGAGCGGTCCGGGGTCGATGACGACGGCGAGATCGGAGTCGGGCTCGGCGACGATCCAGGTGTTGGTGCCGTCGAGCGTCATCGCCGAGGCGTTGGGGGCGAGGACGTTGACCGTACGGGCGGTGGCGGGGCCGGAGAGCACACCGCCGCGCGGCTGTCCCGGCAGTGCGGCTGCGTCGCTCACGCGGCCCCACCTCCCGCGCCCGGGATGTGTTTGGTGAACTCGTCGTGCCCGGGCCAGCTCAGCACCAACTCGTCGCCCTCCAGCCGGGCCTGTGCGAGTACGGGAGTCAGGTCCTGGGAATCCGCCGCCTCCAGGGCCTCGGCGGCCGTCCCGTACGGCCTCAGCGTCCGCAACGTCGACACGGTGGGCGGCATCATCAGGAGCTCGCCCCGGTCGTAGCCGTCGGCCGCCTCCCCGGGGGCGATCCACACCGTACGGTCCGCCTCGGTGGAGGCGTTGCGGGTGCGCTGCCCGTCCGGGAGCGCCGCGACGAAGAACCAGGTGTCGTACCGCCGCGGTTCGAAGGCCGGGGTGATCCAGCGCGCCCAGGCGCCCAGCAGATCGGAGCGCAGCACCAGTCCACGCCGGTCCAGGAACTCGGCGAACGACAGCTCGCGGGCCACCAGCGCCTCGCGGTCGGCCTCCCAGTCGGCTCCGGTGACATCCCCGACGACCGTGTCGACGGCCGGCCCGGCGAGCAGGACGCCCGCCTCCTCGTACGTCTCGCGGACCGCCGCGCAGACGATGGCCTGCGCCTCGGTGACCGTGTCGACGCCGAGCCGGGCGGCCCAGCTCTCCAGGGACGGCCCTGCCCAGCCGATGAGGCGGTCGTCGTCGCGCGGGTCCACGCCGCCCCCCGGGTAGGCGTACGCGCCTCCGGCGAATGCCATGGACGCACGGCGGCGCAGCATGTGCACCACCGGACCGCTTGCGGCATCCGCGCCCACCCGGTCACGCAGCAGCATCACGGTGGCGGCCCGCCGGGGTGTCACGGCCGTCAGCTCTCCGGCGGCGAGTGCCCGGATCCGGTCGGGCCATTCCGGTGGGTACCACTGACCATTGGACATGGCCGGAGGCTATCCGGAAGCGCGCCGATGTTCGAGAGGCCGCCGGGAAGACCGTCGCAGGACCCGCCGTCGCCCGGGGGCGGCCCATGACCCGTGCCCGTTTCGCCCGCGACCGCCGGGGAAGACACCGCAGCACGTCCGCCGTTTCACCCGCGACCGCCGGGGAAGACACCGCAGCGCGTCCGCCCCGGAGCCGAGGACCACTGGCATGGAGGCAGCGGAACGAGTCCCAAAAAAAGGCGAGGCAAAAAGAAGACCCCGCCCGGTCGCATCGACCGGACGGGATCATGATGTCTTCGCGCACCGCGCGGTGACGTCTCAGGCGTCGACCAGCTCGACCTGGACCTCGACCTCCACCGGTGCGTCCAGCGGCAGCACCGCGACGCCCACGGCGCTGCGTGCGTGCACGCCCTTGTCGCCGAGCACGGCGCCCAGCAGCTCGCTCGCACCGTTGATCACGGCGGGCTGTCCGGTGAAGTCGGAGGCCGAGGCGACGAAGCCCACGACCTTCACGACGCGTGCGATCCGGTCCAGGTCGCCCGCGACCGACTTCACGGCGGCCAGCGCGTTGAGCGCGCAGATCTTCGCGAGTTCCTTCGCCTCGTCGGGCGTCACCTCGGCGCCGACCTTGCCGGTGACGGCGAGCTTGCCGTCCACCATCGGCAGCTGGCCCGAGGTGTACACGTACACGCCCGACCGCACGGCCGGCTGGTACGAGGCCAGCGGAGGCACGACGCCGGGCAGGGTCAGGCCGAGTTCGGCGAGCTTCGCCTCGACGGCGCCCGCCACTACGCCTTCTCCCGCTTCAGGTAGGCCACGAGCTGCTCGGGGTTGTTCGGGCCGGGGACGACCTGGACGAGCTCCCAGCCGTCCTCGCCCCAGGTGTCCAGAATCTGCTTGGTCGCGTGCACGAGAAGGGGCACGGTCGCGTATTCCCACTTGGTCATGGGCCGACTGTAATGCCTGGCACGTGCGGTCCCGTGCGTAGCCCGGGGCCGGACTGGTTAGGCTCGAATACGTGAGCAGGTTCCAGGTCGTCAGCGGCAAGGGCGGTACCGGTAAGACCACGGTGGCCGCCGCCCTCGCGCTCGCCCTCGCGACCGAGGGCGGGCGCACCCTCCTCGTCGAGGTCGAGGGCAGACAGGGCATCGCCCAGCTCTTCGAGTCGGAGGCCCTTCCCTACGAGGAGCGGAAAATCGCCGTCGCCCCGGGCGGTGGCGAGGTGTACGCCCTCGCGATCGACGCGGAGCGCGCGCTCCTCGACTACCTCCAGATGTTCTACAAGCTCGGCAGCGCGGGCCGGGCGCTCAAGAAGCTCGGCGCGATCGATTTCGCGACCACCATCGCGCCCGGCGTGCGGGACGTCCTGCTGACCGGCAAGGCCTGCGAGGCCGTCCGCCGCAAGGACAAGCAGGGGCGTTTCGTCTACGACCACGTGATCATGGACGCCCCGCCGACCGGGCGTATCACCCGCTTCCTCAATGTGAACGACGAGGTGGCGGGACTGGCCAGGATCGGCCCGATACACAATCAGGCACAGGCCGTGATGCGGGTCCTGAAGTCCCCGGAGACCGCGGTCCACCTGGTGACCCTCCTTGAGGAGATGCCGGTCCAGGAGACCGTGGACGGCATCGCGGAGCTCCGGGCCGCCGAACTGCCCGTGGGCCGCGTCGTCGTGAACATGGTGCGCCCGCACCTGCTGGACGAGGACGCGCTGCGCACCGCGTCCGGCGGCCGCCGCAAGGAGATCGCGAAGACGCTGACCCGGGCCGGAGTGACCGGTTCCGCAGCCCTCGTACGACCGCTGGTCGAGCAGGCCGCCGAGCATGCCCAGCGGGTCGGTCTGGAGCGCGAGCAGCGTGCCGTGCTGGCCGGTCTCGAGCTGCCGACCGCGGAGCTCCCGCTGATCGGCGAGGGGGTGGACCTCTCCGCGCTGTACGACCTGGCGGCAGAGCTCCGAAAACAGGGCGCAGGGGAAGAGGTGGGTTCATGACCCCGGTCACAGCGGACACGGACGCGGCACCCGGGCTGGACACCGACGCGCTGCTCGACGACCCGGACATCCGGATCATCGTGTGCTGCGGTTCGGGCGGTGTCGGCAAGACCACGACCGCGGCGGCCCTCGGCGTACGGGCGGCCGAGCGCGGCCGGAAGGTCGTCGTCCTGACCATCGATCCGGCCCGGCGCCTCGCCCAGTCGATGGGCATCGACCAGCTGGACAACATCCCGCGCCGGGTCGAGGGCATCGCGGGCGACGGCGAACTCCACGCCATGATGCTCGACATGAAGCGGACCTTCGACGAGACCGTCGAGGCCCACGCGGACGCCGAGCGGGCCCGCGCGATCCTGGAGAACCCCTTCTACCAGTCCCTGTCCGCCGGGTTCGCCGGTACGCAGGAGTACATGGCGATGGAGAAGCTCGGGCAGCTCAGGGCACGTGACGAGTGGGACCTGATCATCGTCGACACCCCGCCCTCGCGCTCCGCGCTGGACTTCCTGGACGCTCCGAAGCGGCTGGGCTCCTTCCTGGACGGCACGTTCATCCGGCTGCTGATGGCCCCCGCGAAGATGGGCGGGCGGGCCGGGATGAAGTTCCTCAACGTGGGCATGTCGATGATGACGGGGACGCTGGGCAAACTGCTCGGCGGCCAGTTCCTGCGGGACGTACAGACCTTCGTAGCCGCGATGGACACGATGTTCGGCGGCTTCCGCACCCGGGCCGACGCGACGTACAAGCTGCTCCAGGCGCCCGGCACGGCTTTCCTCGTGGTCGCGACGCCGGAGCGGGACGCGCTGCGCGAGGCCGCGTACTTCGTGGAACGGCTCGCCGCGGAGGACATGCCCCTGGCCGGCCTCGTCCTCAACCGGGTCCACGGCAGCGAGGCATCCCGGCTCTCCGCCGAGCAGGCGCTTGCCGCCGCAGAAAATCTTGAAGAGACCCGCATTGTGGATCAGGCGGCCGGGAAGGCTGCCCTTTGTGACCCGGCGGTCACCTCTCCCGAAGCCCCCGAACCGCCGCTCTCCCCCGAGCCCGACCCCACATCTGAGCCGTCATCTGGGCCCGCCCCGGAACCCGCCCCGAAATCCGCAGGCGTGCGCGAATCCGAGCGTGACCCGGCATCCGCACCCGACCGCGCTCCCGAGAACGCTCCAGCCGTTGCCCCCGCCGTTCCCGCAGCCCCTGTGGTCCCCGTCGAGGAACTGACCGCAGGTCTGCTGCGGCTGCACGCCGAGCGCATGCAGGTCGTCGCGCGCGAACAGCACACCCGTGACCGCTTCGCCGCGCTGCATCCCGAGGTGCCGGTGACCGAAGTCGCGGCCCTGCCGGGGGATGTGCACGATCTCGTCGGCCTTCGGACCATCGGAGACCGGCTCGCGACCGGCTCCGGTTCGGCCCCGGCCGAATCCGCGTAGCAACGCCAGGACACGTCAGTACCCACGCCACACCCTGGCAGCACGCCACGTCGCCGTGGTGCCGCACCGCGCCCCACCCGACGGCGGGAACGCCGCTCACCGCCATGGCAGGCAGCACCGCACCGGGTGCCGGAAGGAACCTGGTGCCGGAAAACGGAAGCAGTCGTCGTACCTGTCCCTACCCCACAGCGGCGTACGTCTCGTGCAGTTCGTCGTCCTCCAGCCCGATCACCGCGGGCAGGATGCCCGTGGACCGCTCGTACTCGCTGCGAGCGGTCTCCAGCAGTCGACGCCAGGACGTGACGGTGGGCCGACGGCGCAGCAGTGCGCGCCTTTCCCGCTCCGTCATTCCGCCCCACACGCCGAATTCGACGCGATTGTCCAGCGCATCGGCCAGGCACTCGGTCCGCACCGGGCATCCGGTGCACACCGCCTTGGCCCTGTTCTGCGCTGCTCCTTGTACGAACAGTTCATCCGGATCGGTAGTGCGGCAGGCTGCCTGCGCACTCCAGTCGGTTACCCAGCCCATGCCGGCGCCGTCCTCTCCCGAATCGAGGCTCCCCCACGGCGGCAGCGGCATATTCACCGTTGCCAGTTGAGGACGTTACGGAAGGTAGGGACACCACAACACCCCCTTCGGGCCCAATCTTGAATGGTCCGAACGGACTATGCGTACGCGGCAGATCACCCAGGGGAGTGAGGTGAGGACATGCGGGACTATCTCCGCGAAAACGGGACAGTACACCCGAGTTGCAACGGACGTTCCCTGACACACGAGGCGATTTCGGGAACGTCTCGGTGCTTGGTCCAACTGCGCCCCGGCCAGGGAGAGAATGACCGGAAATTGCGCACGGGGCTTGATACGAAACCGGACTGCTGTGACAGTTGTGAGCAGCTTAGGCCAATGCATATACGCCTGTCCGGCAAATGAGAACGTAGGCTGCCCCCATGCCAAAGAAGCGCTCGGGCGGGGGTCTCACGACGACCCAGCAGGCCGCCAAGTTCCTCGGTGTCGCCGCACTCTCCGGAGCTGTGCTGGCGGGCATCGCGCTGCCCGCAGCCGGAGCACTGGGTCTCGCCGCCAAGGGGACGGTCGAGGGATTCGACGAGATCCCTTCCAACCTCAAGACTCCGCCGCTCAGCCAGCGCACCACGATCCTCGACCGCGAGGGCGGTGCGATCGCGACGGTCTACTCGCGTGACCGCACCGTCGTTCCCCTCAAGGACATCTCCCCGTACATGCAGGACGCGATCGTCGCGATCGAGGACTCCCGCTTCTACGAGCACGGGGCGATCGACCTCAAGGGCATCCTGCGCGCGATGAACCGCAATGTTCAGGCGGGCGGAGCGGCGCAGGGCGCGTCGACCCTCACCCAGCAGTACGTGAAGAACGTCTTCGTCGAGGAGGCGGGCGACGACCCCGACAAGGTCGCGGAAGCCACCCAGCAGACGCTGGGCCGCAAGGTCCGCGAGCTGAAGTACGCGATCCAGGTGGAGGAAGAGCTCGGCAAGAAGAAGATCCTGGAGAACTACCTCAACATCACCTTCTTCGGACAGCAGGCGTACGGCATCGAGGCCGCGTCCCAGCGCTACTTCTCCAAGCACGCCAAGGACCTGAAGCTGGAGGAGGCCGCGCTGCTCGCCGGCATCGTCCAGTCGCCGAGCCGTTACGACCCGGTCAACGACACGGAAGAGGCGACCAAGCGCCGCAACACCGTGCTCGCCCGGATGGCCGCCGTCCGCAGCATCTCGCAGGCCGAGGCCGACAAGGCCATGGCCACCCCGATCAAGCTGAAGGTCAGGAAGCCGAAGAACGGCTGCATCACCGCCGTCAGCGGCTCCGGCTTCTTCTGTGACTACGTACGCAAGGCGATCCTCAGCGACCCCGCGTTCGGCAAGACCGACGAGGATCGTTCCAAGCTCTGGAACCTCGGTGGTCTGACCGTCAAGACCACGCTCGACCCCCGCGCGCAGCAGGCCGCCAATGACGCGGCCACCGCGAGGGTCAACAAGGACGACAAGTTCGCGGCGTCGGTCGTGCAGGTCCAGCCGGGCACCGGCAAGATCCTCTCCATGGGCCAGTCCCGCCCCTACGGCCTGGACCAGAAGAAGAACGAGACGGTGCTCAACCTCTCCGTCAGCAACAAGATGGGCGGCAGCACCTACGGCTTCCAGGTCGGCTCGACGTTCAAGCCGATCACCGCTGCGGCGGCGCTGGAGAAGGGCATCAGCCCGGCCACTTCGTTCTCCACGGACTGGAAGCTCTCGGTCCCGATGAGCTCCTTCACCACCTGCTCGGGTTCCACTGCCGGTGGCGGCAACTGGGACCTGCAGAACGAGCTGGAGTCGGAGAAGGGCTCCTGGGACATGACGAGCGCGCTCGGCAAGTCCATCAACACCTACTTCGCGCTGCTGGAGCAGAAGGCCGGTCTGTGCGACACGGTCAAGATGGCGAAGAAGGTCGGCTACGAGCGGGGCGACGGCAAGCAGATCGGTGAGAACCCGTCGATCACCCTCGGCGGTGAGGTGAGCACCCCGCTCTCGATGGCCGCCGCGTACGCGACGTTCGCCAACCGCGGTTCGTACTGCACGCCGATCGCCATCGAGTCGATCACCGACGCCAACGGCAAGAAGATCAAGGTTCCGAAGTCCTCCTGCTCGCGGGCGATGAACGAGCGCACCGCCGACACGATCAACCAGATGCTCAAGGGCGTCGTCGAGGACGGCACCGGTACGCAGGCCGGGCTCAGCGACCGTGACAACGCGGGCAAGACCGGTACGACGAACGACCGCAAGGACGCCTGGTTCGTCGGCTACACCCCCAACCTCTCCACGGCGGTGTGGGTCGGTGACGACATCGGCGAGAAGAGCTCGATGTACAACGTCACCATCGGTGGCCAGTACTACGACAAGGTCTGCGGTGGCTGCCTCCCCGGCCCGATCTGGAAGATCGCGATGACCGGGGCGCTGAACGCCTCCGAGACTCCTTCCTTCAACCCGGTCTCCGTCCCCCGGACGAAGCCGAAGGAGGACAAGGAGAAGGACAAGGGCCGCGACGAGGACGACGACCGCGAGGACGGCAAGCCCGGCGACACCGACCCGTTCCCCGGCATGATCGGCGGCCTCGGTGGCGACTCCCGCGGCAACCACGGCGGCGGAAGGAACGGTCCCTGACCCGTCCGGCGTACGTATGAAGGTGGGGCGCTCCCGGTCACGTCGACCGGGAGCGCCCCACCTTCGTATATACGGGTACGGGCTCCGCCTCCGCCGGGCGTACGGTCGCACGCCCAACGGCGTACGGGGCGAGTCCCCGGCCCGTACGAGACCCGCAGCCCCACCGTCGTACGCCCCACCGTCGTACGGGGCACCGCCGTACGTACGGGAAGTCCGCTCAGCCCGCGAGGAGCTTCTTCACCGCGGCGGCCACCCGGCCACCCTCGGCGAGCCCGGCCACCTTCGGGTTCACGATCTTCATGACGGCGCCCATCGCGCGCGGCCCCTCGGCCCCGGCGGCCTTCGCCTCCTCGACGGCGGATCCGACGATCGCGTTCAGCTCGTCGTCGGAGAGCTGCTTGGGCAGGTAGCCGTCGAGCAGCTCGCCCTCCGCCTTCTCCCGCTCCGCCTGCTCGGCACGGCCGCCCTGGGCGAAGGCCTCGGCCGCCTCGCGGCGCTTCTTCGCCTCCTTGGCGATCACCTTCTGCACCTCGTCGTCGGAGAGTTCGCGCGCCGTCTTGCCGCTGACCTCTTCCTTGGTGATCGCGGTGAGGGTGAGCCGAAGGGTGGACGAGGTCAGCTCGTCGCGCGCCTTCATGGCCGTGTGGAGGTCTTCCTTGAGCTTGGACTTGAGCGTGGTCATGCCGCGATTGTGACAGGTGCGGGCCACCTGCCGCCCGCCGGTTTTCCGGTCGCCGCACCGTGTCTGCGACGATGGACGCATGCGCGCACGCTACGGAGTACCCCTGAAAGTCACGGCAGTCGGCGCAGCGGTCGGCGCTGCCGGCCTCGCCTACGCCGCCGGATTCGAGGCCCGCTCGTTCCGCCTGCGGCGGGTCACCGTCCCCGTACTCCCGCACGGGGCACGCCCGTTGCGCGTGCTCCAGGTCTCCGACATCCACATGGTGAGCGGTCAGCGCAAGAAGCGGGCCTGGCTCCAGTCGCTGGCCGGGCTGCGGCCCGACTTCGTCGTGAACACGGGCGACAACCTCTCCGACCCGGAGGCGGTACCGGAGCTGCTCGACGCGCTCGGTCCGCTGATGGAGTTCCCCGGGGTGTACGTCTTCGGCTCCAACGACTACTACGGCCCCAAGCTGCGCAACCCGGCCCGCTACCTCCTGGAGAAGGCCCACGGCAAGCACGGCCTGAACGGGAACGCCCCGGCGGTCGGAGTGGTCCACAACCCGTGGGAGCCGATGCGCGACACGTTCGACGAGGCGGGCTGGCTGGGCCTGTCCAACACCCGCGGCCGGCTCAAGGCCGACGGCCTGGAGATCGCGTTCACCGGGCTGGACGACCCGCACATCAAGCGGGACCGTTACGCGGAGGTCTCCGGCGGCCCCGAGACGGGCGCCGACCTCTCCATCGGCGTGGTCCACGCCCCCTACCTGCGCTCCCTGGACGCCTTCACGGCCGACGGATACCCGCTCATCCTGGCGGGACACACACACGGCGGCCAGATCTGCATCCCGTTCTACGGGGCACTCGTCACCAACTGCGACCTCGACACCGACCGGGTCAAGGGCCTCTCCAGCCACACGGTGGGCTCCCGGCGCGCCTACCTCCACGTCTCCGCGGGCTGCGGCGCCAACCGCTACACCCCGATCCGCTTCGCCTGCCCGCCCGAGGTGACCCTGCTCACGCTGACGCCCCGCGACTGACGCCGGCGCCCCGGGACCGGCCGGAGCCGCCGCTACCGGCCACCGGGCGCCGCCCCGGCCCCGGGCACGGCCGGCCGGGCGTACCGGAACGGGCCCGGCGCCGAAGAAAGCAGATTTCGCCTCCGGGCGCCGGTGGGCTAAAGTAATCGATGTCGCCGGGAGACCGGTGGACATCGGGGTGTAGCGCAGCTTGGCAGCGCGCTTCGTTCGGGACGAAGAGGTCGTGGGTTCAAATCCCGCCACCCCGACAGCCGAAATACCAGGTCAGGCCCGGTACTGAGAAATCAGTACCGGGCCTGATGTGCGTTGGGGGGCCGCTTGGGCGGCCGGTGGGGGCCAAACGCAGAGTCCGCCGTGCGCCGGAGGCCGCAGGTCGTGGTTTCGATCGCCCTTCGACGGCTGACTGCGGCGTGATGCGTTGCACGGGCCCCGTGCATCAGGGCCGTACATCAGCGTCGTACGTGCGGGCCGTACATCAGAGCCGTACATCAGGGGCCGTCGAGTCCGAAGACCGTGCCGAACGGGTCCACGAGCTGGCAGACACGTCGGCCGGGTGACACCGCGAGAGGGCCCCGGTGGTGGGTGCAGCCACTGGTCAGGAGGCGTTGGCGTTCGGTGTCGAGGTCTTCGACGGACCAGTAGGGAACGGTGCTTCCGCCGTGGGGGTTGGCCTCGGGGGATGCGGGGTGAAAGCCGAACTCGACGCCGTCGATGTCGAGCCAGGCGTAGACGGAGGTGCCGTCGATGTCGAGCTCGACTTCGGCGTCGAAGTTCTCGCCCCACCATCGTGCCGCGGCTTCTGGGTCCTCCACGAAGACCATGACCGTACGGATACCGCGCAGCACGTGACGTTCTCCTTGCGTGGGACAGGAAGTGGCACGGTACCGCCGCGGTCGCCGAACCGTCGACGCGGGCCAAGAGCCCGGACGAAGAGCGCGGGCGGAGAGCGCGGGAGAAGGGCAACGGCGAAGGGTGGGGTCCGAGAGCGGGCGGGCGGTGTCTTCGGGCCGTCGCTCCGCATCGTCGGGAGCCGGTGTTCGGCCGGCCGTCACTGATCCGCCGCAATCGTCGGCCACGTGGAGAGTTCCGCCGAAATTACCGGTTCTCCCATCGAGTTGAGGGTTTATCTACGCGCGGAGCTTCGATCACCGAACGATCATTCGGGCATATCAGACGACTTCTCGCGAGGCCATTACCGGCGGGTACCGGGAGCTGCTAGAAACTGGTTCGCTCCATCGAAGTCCCCCCACCCACCCCCCACACTTCGAAGGGCTGGCAGCCATGTCAGTACGAAGAATTTGGGCATCCGTATCCACTCTGGCCCTCGCGGCCGTTGCCGCCCTTGGCGTTGCCGGGCCGGCCTCGGCCGCCGACTCGGCCGCCGCGGGCGGTTATGTCGCGCTCGGCGACTCCTACTCCTCCGGTGTCGGCGCGGGAAGTTACCTCTCCGACAGCGGCGACTGCCGGCGCAGCACCAATGCCTACCCCTACCTCTGGGCAGCGGCGAACTCCCCCGCCTCGTTCGACTTCGTCGCCTGCTCCGGGGCGACGACCGGTTCCGTCGCCAGCACCCAGCTGGGCGTGCTGAGTTCGTCGACGACGCTGGTCAGCGTCACCGCGGGCGGCAACGACGTCGGGTTCGCCGATGTCATGCAGGACTGCGTCCTGTCCAGTGAGGCCACCTGCGTCAGCAGCGTGAACACGGCGATCTCGCAGATCCAGAACTCCCTGCCGTCGAGCCTCGATTCGCTCTACAGCGGCATCCGGGCACGGGCCCCGCAGGCCCAGGTGGTCGTGCTGGGCTACCCGCGCTTCTACAAGCTCTCGGGAAGCTGCATCGCCGGGCTCACCGAGACCGAGCGCAGTGCCATCAACAACGCGTCGGACGTGCTGAACGGCGTCCTCGCCAAGCGGGCGGCCGACGCCGGGTTCACGTTCTCCGGTGTGGCGGACGAGTTCACCGGTCATGAGCTCTGCTCCGGTGACGCCTGGCTCCACAGCGTGACGCTTCCGGTCTACAACTCGTACCACCCCAAGGCCGCGGGACAGTCGGGCGGCTATCTGCCCGCCTTCCGTTCGGCGGTCTAGGGACGCGGAGCTCCACCCCCCACAGGCGCGGCGGTTCACCGGGTTCGGCCCGGTGGACCGCCGCTGCCGTGTTCAGGGCCCGCTCGGCGCAGCCGTCGGACGGGGCAGTGCGAGAGCGGCCGCGGCAGCCAGTACGGCAGTGGCGGCGGCAGCCCACCAGCCGTGCCGGAACGCCTCCAGTACCGCGTCGGGGGCGGCGGGGGCACCGAGCAGCGTGACCATCAGGGCGACGCCGAGCACCGAACCGGTCTGGCGCGCCATCGTCGTGACGGCCGAGCCGGTCGCGAAGCGGGTGGGCGGCAGGGCCGCGGCCGCCGCGCCGACCAGAGTGGGCAGGGCGAGGCCGACGCCGATACCGGTGACGACCATGCCGGGCAGGAACCCGGTGGCGTAACTCGGGTCCGTACCGAGCTGGACGGCCCACCAGGCCAGGCCCGCGCCGAACAGCAGGCACCCGAGCGCGGCCGTGCGCCCGGCCCCGATACGGCGGACCACCGGGCCGGAGGCGACCGCCAGCAGCGGCACGACCAGCGGGCCCGGAGCGATCGCCAGCCCGGTACGGATCGCCGAGTACCCCCACACCTGCTGGCACCAGAGCACCGAGGTGAGCAGCATCGCCGCGAACGCCACCGTGAAGAGCAGGGCCGCCAGCGTGGCCGCCGCGAAGGCCGGCGTACGCAGCAGCGGCAGCTCGACGATCGGTGCCGGATGCCGGGCCGAGCGCAGGACGAAGGCCGCCGTGAGGCCGACCGCCGCCAGGAGCGGAACGAGGACCCCGGGCGAACCCCAGCCCCAGGCATCGGCCTTGACCAGCCCGAAGGCCAGGGCCCCGATCGCGAGGGTCAGCAGCGCGGCGCCCACCAGGTCCGGCAGGCGGCCCTCGCGGTCCGGGCGGGCGTCGGGCAGCAGCCGGGCCCCGGCCAGCAGACCGACCACTCCCACCGGGACGTTGACCAGGAACACCCAGCGCCAGTCGGCCTCCACCAGCAGGCCGCCGACGACCGGGCCGAGTCCCGCGGCTATCCCGCCGATCGCGGCCCAGCTGCGGATGGCCCGCGGGCGGCGTTCCGCAGGGGTGTTGGCGAGCAGCAGCGCGAGCGAGGTCGGCATCAGGGCCGCGGCCCCGGCGGCCTGAAGGATCCGGGCCGCGACCAGCCAGCCGACATCCGGGGCGAGGGCGCAGAGCGCGGAGGCGACGGTGAAGACCGCCAGGCCCAGCAGGAACCCGCGCCGGTGGCCGTAGCGGTCGGCGAGCCGTCCCGCGACGACGAGCAGCGCGGCGAAGACGATCGCGTACGCGTTGAGCACCCAGGACAACGAAGCGAGAGAACTGCCGCCGAAGGAATCGTCCAGCGCGGGCACGGCGACGTTGACGATGAACAGATCGAGGTTCACGACGAAGACACCGGCCGAAATGATCCAGACGGCGGCGCGCGACGAGACCGGGGCCGGGGCTGGGGCTGGAGCGGGGCCTGAAGCGGGGACTGGGCTCGTGGGTGGGGCGGATGGGAGTGAGTTTGATTTTCCAACTGTCATGACGGCAAGCTAGCGCCAGTGAGTTTGAGATGGCAACCTAGTAGGGATGAACGCTTCGAAGAGCCCTGGACCCCTCGCCGTCACGCTGCCCGGACGGCCCTGTTCCGCTGCCGCCGCACTCCATGTGGTGGGCGAGAAATGGGCGCTGCTCGCGGTGCGCGAGATCTTCTTCGGCAACCACCGGTTCGAGGCGATCGCCCGGAACACCGGTGCGCCACGGGACCGCATCGCCGCCCGGCTGCGCGCACTGGAGCAGGCCGGCGTGGTCGAGCGTCGGCCGTACAACGAGCGGCCGCCGCGTTACGAGTACCACCTGACGGCGTCCGGCCGGGATCTCGCACCGGTGATCCGGGCGCTGCTGGACTGGGGCGACCGCTGGGTGAACGAGGTGCCGCCGGTCGTGATGGTGCACGATCCGGGGAACGCCGGCGAACGCGAGCGTGGCGACGGCGAGCCCCGCGACGGGCACTGCGACGGGGGCGGGCACGCCGACGAGCGCGAGCGTGGCGAAGGGAGCGGGCCCAGCGCCGAAGGCGCCCCCGGCGACGGGCACGGGCGCGCGCACGATCTCGATGCCGTCTGGGTCTGCCGGACCTGTGGCCAGGAGATCGCGACGGACACCCTCACCGCGGACGTCCGCGCCCCGGGCTGGGACCGCGCCGGACCGCTGCCCGACCCGCTGCCCGACCGCCTCCCCGGATCGCTCCCCGCCGAGCGGCACTGACGGATCAGCCGGGCGCGGCCGTTGTTCAGGCGTTGACCTGGCGCGATGCCTTGATCGAGTACATCAGCGGGATGCGGGGCCGGTCCGCCGGGAAGCGGTAGTGGCCGTCCTCGTGCCGCTCCAGCGAGCCGAAGCGGGCGAACAGCGAGACGTCGTGCTCGTGCAGGAACTCGATCCGCAGCCCGGCCGCCGCGAGCGCCGAGACCACCTCGCCCACCGGGTGCTGCCACTCGACACTGCGGTTGTGGACGGTCGGGGCGTCGAAGTCGGCGTACGTCCCCGGCGTCTCGTCCACCCACGCCTCGCGGCTGAAGTAGTCGTAGGTGATCGTCGACCCGGTCGAGTCGTCCAGCGTGTCGGTCAGCGGATGGAACTCGGCGAGGTAGAGGAATCCGCCGGGTGCGACGAGCGAGGCCGCCGTCTCCGCCCAACGCCCGATGTCGGGAAGCCAGTTCAGCGCACCGACGCCCGTATAGACGATGTCGTACGAGGGGTCGGGGACGGCTTCCCGCGCGTCGTACACATCGGCGGCGACGAATGCCGCCCGGTCCGGGCCGAGTCCCAGCGACCTGGCGAGGCCGCGGGCCGTCTCGACGGCGGGCTCGGAGAAGTCCAGACCGACGACATGCTCGGCGCCGTGCCGGGCCCAGGACAGGGTGTCGAGCCCGATGTGGCACTGGAGGTGCAGCAGGGTCCTGCCGGTGACGTCACCGACCTCCGCGACCTCGAACGCGCGCAGGGCGTCCTTGCCCTCCCGGAAGGCATCCAGTTCGTAGAAGTCGCTCGCCGCGTGGATCGCCACGCGCTCGTCCCAGCGGGCGCGGTTGGCGTCGTGCCAGTCGTCCGGAGTCGGTGAGTACATGGGCGGAAAGTTACCCACAGGCTGGGGGCTGGTGCGAGGGGTTATCCACAGGCCACCCGGTCGCGCGTCCGATCGGGTTGGATGGTGGCATGAGCGATACACAGAACGCCTCGTCCACGCCGGAGTGGGAGCAGCGGTTCCGCGCACCCCGGGTTTCCCTGCCCGACTGGGCCGAGGACGCCCCTGAGCGCTCACTGTTCGTCTCCAATGCCACGGGGACGTATGAGCTGTACGCCTGGGACCGGTCCAGCGGGGAACAGCGCCAGGCGACCGACCGGCCCAACGGGACGACCGACGGTGTGCTGACCCCGGACGGTCGGACCATCTGGTGGTTCAGCGACACCGATGGCGACGAGTTCGGTGTGTGGATGCGGCAGCCCTTCGCCGGTGGCGCCGACGAGCCGGCGGCTCCCGGTCTGGAGCCCTCGTACCCTGCGGGCCTCGCCATCGGGCGCGACGGGACCTCGGTGATCGGCCGCTCCACCGACGAGGACGGCACGACGATCCATCTCGTACGCCCGCAGGAGGAGCCCGCCGAGATCTACCGGCACCGGGAGTCCGCCGGGGTCGGGGATCTCTCCCACGACGGCACGCTGATCGCCCTGGAGCACACGGAGCACGGCGACGCGATGCACTCCGCGCTGCGCGTCGTGCGCCCGGACGGTTCCACGGTCGCCGAGCTGGACGACACCGAGGGCGGCACCAAGGAGCTGGGCCTCGCGGTGCTGGGCTTCGCGCCCGTGGCCGGTGACTCCCGGCTGCTCGTCGGGCATCAGCGCCGGGGCCGCTGGGAGCCGATGATCTGGGACCCGGTCGCGGGCACCGAGACCGCCCTGCCCGTCGAACTGCCCGGTGACGTGGGCGCCGAGTGGTATCCGGACGGCTCCGCGCTGCTGATCGAGCACAGCTTCGAGGCCCGCAGCGAGTTGTGGCGGTACGAGCCGGGTGCGGAGGAGCCGGTCCGGGTCCTGACCCCCGCCGGTACGGTCTCGGGTGCCACGGCCCGCCCTGACGGCACCGTGGAGTACCTCTGGTCGTCGGCCGCGCAGCCGCCCGTCGTCCGTTCCACGGCCGGTTCCGTGGTGCTCGACCCGCCCGGCGCCAAGGCCCCGGCGTCGGTACCGGTCCAGGACGCGTGGGTGGAGGGTCCCGGCGGCCGCATCCACGCCCTCGTGCAGCGGCCCGCGACCGGTGACGGCCCGTTCCCCACCATCTTCGAGATCCACGGCGGGCCGACCTGGCACGACAGCGACGCCTTCGCCTCCGGTCCGGCCGCCTGGGTGGATCACGGTTTCGCGGTCGTACGGGTCAACTACCGCGGTTCGACCGGCTATGGCCGCGCCTGGACGGACGCGCTCAAGCACCGCGTCGGCCTGATCGAGCTGGAGGACATCGCGGCGGTACGGGACTGGTCGGTGAAGTCCGGGCTCGCGGACCCGCAGCGGCTGGTCCTGGCCGGTGGCTCGTGGGGCGGCTATCTGACCCTGCTCGGCCTCGGCACGCAGCCCGAGTCGTGGGCCCTCGGCCTGGCCGCCGTGCCGGTCGCCGACTACGTCACGGCCTACCACGACGAGATGGAGGCCCTGAAGGCGATGGACCGCACGCTGCTCGGCGGCACCCCCGAGGAGGTGCCCGAGCGGTTCGCGGCCTCGTCGCCGCTGACGTACGTCGACGCGGTGCGCGCACCCGTCTACATCTCGGCGGGCGTCAACGATCCGCGCTGCCCCATTCGTCAGGTGGAGAACTACGTGGACCGCCTGAAGGCGCGCGGCGCGGTGCACGAGGTGTACCGGTACGACGCCGGGCACGGCTCCCTCGTGGTGGAGGAACGGATCAAACAGGTCCGGCTGGAGCTCGACTTCGCCCTGAAGCACCTGGCGGGCGCCCCCGACAACGACGGCGGCTGACGGGAGGGCGCGGCGGCCGAGCGGGACGACGGGACGGCGAGGCACGGTTCCTCGCCCGGTGTCGAGTTGGGCGAGTCGGGGCGGGGCGTCGGGGCAGGGTGAGTCGGCGCGGGGCGTCGCGGGGCGTCGCGGCAATGCGGGTCGGAGCGAGTCGGGGCGGGGCGTCGCGGCAACGGGGGCGGCCGGACGGCGGCGGGGCCGCGTGGATGGTGCCACGCGGTGTTCCGGGCGCAGGCCCGACGTCAACGTGGTGACGGGCTGCCGACGCCCTCGCGCACGCGTAAGGGCTGGATAAATGGTGTACCCCGCTCCGGGCCGCCGGGGCGGGGACCGTACCGTGGAGGGGTGTACCGGTTCCTGCTGACCCCGCGATGGTGGGGGATCAACCTCTTCGTCGTGCTGGCCATCCCGTTCTGCGTGTTCATGGGCACCTGGCAGCTCGGCCGTTTCGAGGACCGCGTGCAGTCGCACGAGGAGGCCGAGAAGCAGCCCGATCCGAGTACGCGGGCGGCCAAGCCGCTCGACACGCTGCTGCCCGTCGACAAGGTGACGTCCGGCCGTCCGGCCGTCGCGTCCGGCACGTACGCCGACCAGTTCCTGGTTCCCGGCCGCGAGTTGGACGACCGCAACGGCTTCTACGTCCTGAACCTGCTGCGTACCGACAGCGGCAAGGCCCTGCCGGTCGTCCGCGGCTGGCTGCCCGGCAGCGCGGGGAGCGCCGCGGTTCCCGCCGCGCCGAAGGGCGAGGTCACCGTGACCGGGGACCTCCAGGCCTCCGAGAACATGAACAGCGACGGCGTCCACTCCGAGGGCGGGCTCCCCGACGGCCAGGTGGGCATCATCAGCGCCGCGTCCCTGGTGAACCTCGTCCCGTACGACGTGTACGACGCCTGGGTGACCCTCCCCGAGGCCGAGGCCGGGGGTACGGGCGGCGCGATGAAGCCGGTCCCGGCCGCCGCGCCGCAGGGCAGCGGACTCGACCTGAAGGCGTTCCAGAACCTCGGCTACACCGGCGAGTGGTTCGTCTTCGCCGGCTTCGTGCTCTTCATGTGGTTCCGGCTCGTCCGGCGCGAGGCCGAGGCCGCCCGTGACATAGAGCTGGGTCTCGTCCCCGACGCCGACTGACCCACCCGCATCCGCCCCTGCGGGCCTGGGCGACCACGCGTCGGTCCGGCGCCGTGGGGGTTTGGGGCCGCCTGTTGCTCTGGGGGCCTGGGGGCCTGGGGGCCTGGGACAGTCTGCTGGTCCATGAGTCCTGAGGGAGCTGCACGCCGGTCCAATGGGGCTGGGAGGCCATGTGTCGGACCGGCCGTCGGACTGCCTGTCGGACCGGCCGTGGGCCCTGGAGGCCGCCTGTCGGACCGGCCGGTCATCCGGACCTGCGGGCTCTTCGGGCCTCGTCAGCCGCGTGGTCGTGCCCGTGGCCGTACCCGTGCCCGTGGCCGTACCCGTACCCGTACCCGTGCCCGTGCCCGTGGCCGTATCCATGTCCGTATCCGTGGCCAGGCCCCACCCGGTCGGACGGCAGCCCAGCCCCCCGTCTGTGCGGGACCGGGCGGGTGCGGGCTAGGACGCGGTGAGCACGCCTGTCCGGTAGATCGTGCCCGCGCACGCGTTGTCGATCTTCGTCTCGGCTGTCGGCGCGCCCGATTCCGGGGTGTGCGTCACGGCGACGCTGCCGTCCGCCGGGCCGCCCTCCTCGCCCGCGAGCTGTGCCTGCGTACCGTCCTGCGGGGAGCCTTCGCCGGTCGAGCCCCCGGCGCCGTCCGTCGGGGTCGGGCTGGGAGTGGCGCCGGTGGTCGGGCAGGTGTCCGTCGGCACCCAGGCGAACTTCACCTCGTACGCCATGGACGGCTTCAGCAACACCGTTCCCGGTTCCGTCGAGGGGTCGGGGAGTCCGGACGCCGCGTCTCCCGCGGTGTGCTGGACCACGTCGATCTTGAGCGGGTCGGCCGCGCCGCTGGCCAGGAAGCTCACGGTGCCGTTGCTGCTCACCGAGCAGTCCTTGCCGGACACGTTGGCGATCTTGAAACTTCCGTACACCGTGCCGTCGGCACCCGTCGCGCCCGTCCCCGCCGAGGCGACCCCGAGCTGGCTGGGGTCGCAGGTCGGCATGGAGGCCACTTCGGAGCGGGGTGAGTCGGCGACGCCGCCAATCGCGTTGCCCTCGGTGTCCGTACCGCCGCTCGCCGAGGGGCTGCCGGAGGCGTCCGGGAGGCCCTTGCCGCCCTCGTTCTCCCGCTCGGAGGCATTGGACGGCAGGTCGTTGCCGGCCTCGGAACCGGTCTCGGTGCCGTTGCCGCCCTGGGTCTGCTCTCCGTGACCGGCGATGGCGGGCCGGTCGGTGGACGAGCCGTCCGAACTCGCGACGTGGACGAAGGCGGGAACGGCCGTGCCGATCAGCAGGGCCGCCGCGGCCGCCCCGACGACGGCCTGCCGCCGCCTGGCGCGCCGGGCGGGAACCGCACGGTGCAGATGGTCCAGGGTGCCCTCGGAGGGCGCGAGGTCGTGGACCGCGCCGCGCAGCATGCGGCGCAGGGCCACCTCGTCCAGTTCCCCGCCGTCGCGCGTGCGGCCGGCGAAGAGGTCGGTCAGCGTGCCCGAGGCGTCGCCGCCCGAAAGGCGGCCACCCGCACCGGCGCCCGATCCCTCTCCACCCGCGTCGACGCCGCCCGTATCAATGCCCACGACGTTCCCCGACGCATCCCCCGACGCACCTTCCGACGCGTGGCGCGGCACGTCTTTCCGCGTATCGCTCCGGGCGTCGTCCGCGGCATCGTTGCCCGGGGTGTTCTCCGGGGTGTTCTCCGGGGTGCTCTCCGGCCCGTGGTTCACAATTCCGTTTCCAGTCCGGTCAGTCTCGTGCCTGCCCTCGGGCCCGCTCATGCCTGCGCCTCCATCACGACGCGCAGTGCCGCGATACCGCGGGAACCGTACGCCTTGACCGAACCCAGTGACACTCCCAGCGTCTCCGCGACCTGGGCTTCCGTCATGTCCGCGAAGTAGCGCAGCACCAGCACCTCGCGCTGGCGTCGCTGAAGCCCCTTCATCGCCTTGATCAGCGCGTCCCGCTCCAGTTGGTCGTACGCGCCCTCCTCCGCGCTCGCCATGTCCGGCATCGGCTTGGAGAGCAGCTTCAGCCCGAGGATGCGCCGACGCAGGGCGGAACGGGAGAGGTTGACGACGGTCTGGCGGAGGTACGCGAGAGTCTTCTCCGGTTCCCGTACCCGGTTGCGCGCCGAGTGCACGCGGATGAACGCCTCCTGCACCACGTCTTCACAGGACGCGGTGTCGTCCAGCAGCAGGGCCGCGAGGCCGAGCAGCGAACGGTAGTGGGCGCGATAGGTCTCGGTGAGATGGTCGACCGTGGTCCCCGCTGCCACCGTCTCCTCAGCGCCCTCGCGCTGCGACGGCAGCCTCGCCGGACGCGCAGCGGGCATGGGCGCGATCACCGGCATGCCACCGGCCGCGCGGGGCCGCCGGAGCGGACGCACCGAAGCGCCCCGCCACTGGCCCACCACTGTGATATCGAGAACCTCTGCCACGCCAGTTGGACACGCTGCCCCCCGTCAGGGTTGTACGCGTACGGCACCGCGTTCAGCGCTGTGCGACATGCCCTCATACGTACCTGCTCTTCCCCAAATGCCCCATAAATGCGCCCCGCCACGCAAGAAGTGACGGCATAGACGCTGCCCGACCGACGTGCGGTTGCAGAAGGCCGGGAGATCATCGTCGGATATGACAACGCCCCAGCTCAAGGGGTTCAGACCAGCGAATTGCTCATAGAGCGTTCACGGATCCTACAAAACAAGTTCGATCAGGCTCGGGGGAATTCGGCAGCCACGGATTCGGCGATCTGGGCGACGTTCAAAGCCGCACCTTTTCGGAGATTGTCACCACAAACGAACATTTCCAATGCCCGTGGATCGTC
This sequence comes from Streptomyces sp. NBC_01237, assembly GCF_035917275.1. NCBI lineage: Bacteria > Bacillati > Actinomycetota > Actinomycetes > Kitasatosporales > Streptomycetaceae > Streptomyces > Streptomyces sp. NBC_01237. The sequence continues at coordinate 4,076,893 of NZ_CP108508.1, forward strand.
CATCGAGCGCCGGACCCGTCCGACCCACGTCGGGTCGGTGCCCACGACGTCGGACGGTGTGGGGAAGTCGCCGGACGCCGGGCTGTCGAACAGCACCACTCCGGGCGCGGTCGCCAGGATCTCGTGCGCCCGGTCGACGGCTACCTCGTTCTCGAAGTGCGCGTGGACGGACATCGAGTGCGTCGCGACGACGGGGACGTACACACAGGTCGCCGTGACCTTCAGGTCAGGCAGGTCCAGGACCTTGCGGCACTCCTCGCGGATCGCCAGTTCCTCGGACGACCAGCCGTCCCCGGCGTCGGTACCGGCCCACGGCACGACGTTCAGGGCCACGGGTGCGGCGAAGGGGCTCTTCTCGCGGTCGCCGAGGGCCCGCCGTACGTCACCGGGGTGCGTGCCCAGCTCCGTACCGGCCACCAGGGACAGTTCCTCGCGCAGGGCCGCGACACCGTCCCGGCCCACGCCGCTCACCGCCTGGTAGGAGGAGACGATCAGTTCCCGCAGCCCGAACTCGGCGTGCAGCGCACCGACCGCGACGATCAGTGACAGCGTGGTGCAGTTCGGGGAGGCGACGATTCCGCGCGACCGGAGCCGTACGGCGTGCGGGTTGATCTCGGGGACGACCAGCGGTACGTCGTCGTCGAGCCGGAAGGCCGCCGAGTCGTCGATGACCACGACGCCCTTGGACGCGGCGATCGGTCCCCATCGCGCGGACACCTCGTCCGGCACCAGGAACAGGGCCACGTCGACCCCGTCGAACACGTCCTCGCCGAGCGCGAGGACCTCGGTCTCCTCACCGCGTACGACCAGCTTGCGGCCGGCCGAACGCGGCGAGGCGATCAGTTTCACCTCGCCCCAGACATCCGCGTGCTGCGAAAGGATCTGGAGCATGACGCCACCGATCGCCCCGGTCGCGCCGACGACCGCGAGCGAAGGGCGGCGGGCGGTCATCGTCCGGTGCCCCCGTAGACGACGGCCTCGTCGGAGTCGCTGTCGAGGCCGAAGGCGGTGTGCACGGCGCGCACGGCCTCGTTGACGTCGTCGGCGCGGGTGACCACCGAGATACGGATCTCGGAGGTCGAGATCAGCTCGATGTTCACGCCCGCGTCGGACAGCGCCTCGAAGAAGCCCGCCGTGACGCCCGGGTTGGTCTTCATACCGGCGCCGACCAGGGAGATCTTGGCGATCTGGTCGTCGTAGCGCAGCGAGTCGAAGCCGATGGTGCCCTTGGTCCGCTCCAGGGCGTCGATGGCCTTGCGGCCCTCGGCCTTGGGCAGCGTGAAGGAGATGTCCGTCAGCCCCGTCGACGCGGCGGAGACGTTCTGCACCACCATGTCGATGTTGACTTCCGCGTTCGCGATGGCGCGGAAGATCGCGGCGGCCTCGCCCGGCTTGTCGGGGACGCCGACGACGGTGATCTTGGCCTCCGAGACGTCATGGGCGACTCCGGAGATGATCGCGTGCTCCACCTGCTGGTCCCCTTGCGGCTCGTTGCTGACCCAGGTGCCGCGCAGTCCGGAGAAGGACGAACGGACGTGGATCGGAATGTTGTATCGGCGTGCGTACTCCACGCAGCGGTGCAGCAGCACCTTGGAGCCGGACGCCGCCAGCTCCAGCATGTCCTCGAAGGAGATCCAGTCGATCTTACGGGCCTTCTTCACGACCCGCGGGTCGGCGGTGAAGACACCGTCCACATCGGTGTAGATCTCACAGACCTCGGCGTCCAACGCGGCCGCGAGCGCGACCGCGGTGGTGTCGGATCCGCCGCGGCCCAGAGTGGTGATGTCCTTCTTGTCCTGGGACACACCCTGGAATCCGGCGACGATCGCGATATTGCCCTCGTCGAGCGCGGTACGAATCCGGCCCGGCGTGACATCGATGATCCGCGCTTTGTTGTGAACCGAGTCGGTGATGACACCGGCCTGGCTGCCCGTGAACGACTGGGCCTCGTGGCCCAGGTTTTTGATCGCCATCGCCAGCAGGGCCATGGAGATCCGCTCTCCGGCGGTCAGCAGCATGTCGAATTCGCGCCCGGCAGGAATCGGGGATACCTGCTCGGCGAGATCGATCAACTCGTCCGTCGTGTCGCCCATCGCTGACACCACGACAACCACCTGGTTGCCGTTCTTCTTGGCATCGACGATTCGCTTGGCGACGCGCTTGATGCCCTCGGCATCGGCTACGGAGGAGCCTCCGTACTTCTGCACGACAAGGCCCACGTGCGCTCCTCGCTCAGTCCATTACTGCGGTCGGCTCAGTTTAACGAGCAGTCCGGAATCGCCCGCCTCATACCAGATGGTGAGATGTCCCGCCCACCACATGATCCGGCGTGTCGACCCGAACTGCTCGTACCGGGCTGCTGCCCGCCGATCGCCCCCGCACTCCCCCATGTGGCCCAGCCCACATGCCGGGAAGCCCCGCCCGCGGCCGGTCGGCCGGTCCGCCGGTCGGCGGCGCCGGGGGTCATCGCCCAGTTCTCACGCTCACCGGCGCGGCCTCGGCACCGCGGCCGTTCCGCGTCCCGCCGCCGATCGCAGCTCGGCCACGCGGGCGGCGACGTCCAGCTGTCCGCGCGGGCGGGACAGGAACGTATCCGGTACGTCGCCGGTCGCCCCGCTCGCCTCGTCGCGGTCGATGTCGGCGCGGCAGCCCGCACAGACGCCGTCGACCAGCGCGGTCGTGGTCTCGTCCTCGTCGCAGAAGGCGCACATCATCAGAGCGCCCACGATCTCCTCGCGGTGGGTGTCCGTCCTGGCGGACTGCGGCGCAGGGGGCATCTTGTTCTCCAGTCGGGTACGGAGGAAGGCTCCGGCGGAATGCACGGAGGCGGGCAGCCCCGCCACCAGGGACCTGGTGACCTGTTCACGGCCGAGCCCGCGTACGAGCCACTCGTCGACGAGGTGTTCCAGCGCCACGCACTCCCCGTCGGACAGCTGGAGCCTCGGCTCCTGGCCGCCGAGCCCCGCGAGCACGCTGTACGCCTCCGAGCGCACGGGCGGAACGCCGGGCTCGGGCTCCGACTCCGGCCGCCGCTGCGACTGCCCTTGCTGTTGCTGTGGTTGCTGCTGTGGTTGTTGCCGCGACACCGCGTCCGGGGCAGGCGGCTGACCGGGGGCGTCGACGCCCCGTACGAACCGCACGTACCGCGCCCACCAGTCGGCGTCGCGGGCGGTCCGCGAGAAGTACGTACGCGTCACCCAGCGCTTCCCGCCGTCGGTCACGGTGAGGTGCACCTTGATCCGGCGCAGATGCCCGGCGCGGGTCAGCCGGTCCAGCGCGCTGCGGCACGCCTGTTGGCCGTGTTCCGGCAGTTCCTCGGCCAGCGCCTTGTAGCCGACGGCGGCGCCTTCGGGGAGTCGGTCGATGTACGCGGCGATGGCCGCTTCCCGGGCGTCCAGGTGGCCGAAGTCATCGGCTCCGCGCGGGGCTTCGTCGGGGGCGTGACGCTTTCCGTACCCGGCTTTGGCCATGGGATGGGCGGGCGCACGCAGGGCAGCACTAACATGGGCAGCAGCCATGCGGATCGAAGCCTCATTTCGATCTGGAACGGTCAGACCCCGGATGGTGTTGGTAGCACCGCCGGGGTCGTCCGTTTTTCGGACTGTGGGTTGCTCACCGTGAATCTAGAGTGCGCATACGCTGCGGCGCAAACCGATCACCGAATGTCACCCCCGCGTCTCCTGCCGGCTCATCTGCGCAGGTCCGCGCGGGACTTGGGAGGGTGGGTGGGTTCAACCTCCACCACCCATTCCTACAGAAAAGAGCTCGGAGCCCGAGGCCCGGGACTCGGGGCTTGAGCCTCGGGACGACCTGCGGCAACAGCGACGAACGACGCCACTCGCCCACTCCTCGCAGAAGACGCGGCCGTCAGCGGCACGCGGGTCCCCCGGCCCCGCGGTGCCATGATGATCGCCGCCGGCGGGTTCCTCCGACGGAACGCCCGGCCGGCCGAGGAGAAGCGGAGGAGACCACATGGAAGAGCGGACGCGGCAGGAGCAGGAGCAGGCGAGCCCCGAGGTGCGGGCCCGTATCCGGGCCGGATTCGACCGCCACGGGCTGATGCACCACCTCGGCGCACGGATGACGCGGATCGCGCCGGGCCGCGTGCACATCGAGCTCCCGAGCCGCCCCGAGGTCACCCAGCACAACGGCTACATCCACGCGGGCGCCACCAGCGCGATCGCGGACACCGCCGGTGGTTTCGCGGCGTGCACGCTGTTCCCGGAGAACGCCGAGGTACTCACGGTCGAGTACAAGATCAACCTCCTCGCGCCCGCCGTCGGCGACCACATCGAGGCGGTCGGAACCGTCCTGAAGTCCGGGCGGACCCTGACCGTGTGCCTGCTGGAGGTGTTCGGCGTCCAGGACGGCCGGAGGAAACTGGTCGCCAACGGCCAGCAGACGCTGATCCGCGTGGCGGTGCCCGAGCAGTGAGCCCGCGACCGCCGGCGCCGCGGCCCCGTACGACTTTCGTCAGCCTCCCGTAGACCATCGGCCGACGCCCCGGCCGCCCCTCGCTCACGACACTGGACGCCTCGACCGGATCACGGGAACACCGGATCACGGGAACGAACGGGAGGCACCCAGTGCGGAGCAGTGGAATCAGCCGGGCACGGTTTCTGGCCGGGACGGCGGCGCTGGGGGTGGCGGGAGCGGCCGGTCCGCTGCTCTCGGCGGCCCCGGCCGGCGCGTCACCGCGACCGGGACTGACGTATCGGGGCGTGCTGTACGAGGTCGCCGACGGCGAGAACCCGGCGACCGGGTGGAACGCGAAGCGTATGCGCGCCGACCTCCGGGTGATCAGGAACGATCTGCACGCCAACTCCGTCTCGGTCTGGGGCGACGGCGTCGAACGGCTCGCGGCCACGGCGGCCGAGGCGGCCGAACGCGGCCTGCACGTCTGGCTCCAGCCGCGCCTGGGCGACGTCCCGGAGGCGGACATCCTCGACCACCTCGCCGAGACCGGCCGGCACGCGGAACGGCTGCGACGCCAGGGGGCGCGCGTACACCTCAGCGTCGGGTGCGAGTTCGTGCTGTACGTACCGGGGATCGTCCCGGGGGACTCGGCGCTCGAACGCGTGGAGAACCTGCTCAACGGGACGTTCGATCCCGTGCTGATGCGGCGGCGTCTCACCTCGTTCATCGCACGGGCGGCGAAGGCCGGACGATCCGTGTTCCGGGGGCCGCTGACGTACGGCGCGGCGCACGAGGACGTGGTGGACTGGGACCTCTTCGACCTGGTGAGCGTCAACTACTACGCGTATCACGGCAGTCGGGCCGGATACGTCCGCGACCTGCGCCCGTATCTGCGGTGGGGCAAGCCGGTCGCCATCACCGAGTGCGGCACGTGCACGTACGTCGGGGCACCCGAGCAGGGCGGCATGGGCTGGAACGTCGTCGACTACGAGAAGGGCGAGATCAAGGGCGACCTGGTCCGCAGCGAGCGGGTCCAGGCGGCGTACCTGACCGACGTGTTCGACGTCTTCGAGTCGCTGGGCCTGTACGCGGCGCTGGTCTACGCCTTCTCCGCCCCCGACGCCCCCCACCGCCCCGACGACCCGCTGCACGACCTGGACATGGCCACGTACAACCTCGTGAAGACGATCCGCGACGGCGACCCCGACGACCCGGCGTCCCCCTGGCACTGGGAACCGAAGGAGTCCTTCCACGCACTGTCACGGCACTTCGGGAGGGCGGGGCGGTGAGGGTGGGGCGGTGAGAGGAGTGAGGGGGGTGCGGGCTGAGCCCTGCTAGCCGAGCAGGGCGATCTCGCTGCCGGTCAGCGCACCGGCGAAGGCCCGCACCTGGTCGACGTCGCCGTGCAGGTACTCGCCCCATCCGTCGGACGCGATCCCGCGCCCGACCTGAAGGCCGCCGGTGCTCTTCCGCGCGTCGTGGAACTCCGCACCGGCCTCCGCGTTCGTCCGGCCGTTCACATAGAGCCCGACCTCGTCCGTCGCGTCGTCGTAGACCGCGGTGCCGTCCGCTACTTCACCGGTCGCAGCCCCAGCGGTCCCGCGATCTCCGCCACCATCACGCGCCCCGCCTCCTCCGCCAGGTCGTCCTCGCCCGGGTCCTGGTCGATGTCCAGGCCGTCGAGCTCTTCGAGGGGCTGGTTGAGGCGGATGTGGGCGATCAGGGACTGGAGGGCGCGCAGGGTGGCGGAGGCGGTGGAGCCCCAGTTGGAGAAGTACGAGAACTGCCACCACCACAGCGCCTCGGCGGTGCGGTCGGCATCGTAGTGGGCCAGTCCGTGGCCGAGGTCGGTGACCAGATCGGCCAGGTCGTCCGAGATGCGGTGCGGGACCGGGGGCTTGCGGGGCTCGTACGGGTCGAAGACCTCGGAGTAGACGTCGATCGGCTCCAGGAGGGCCGCGAAGCGTTCGCGCAGCCCGTCCGCGTCCGGCTCGGCGCCGAGGTCCGGTTCGTACCGCTCGTCGGGCAGGACGTCCTCGTACGCACCGAGGCGGCCGCCCGCGAGCAGGAGCTGGGAGACCTGGAGGAGCAGGACCGGGACGGCCTCCTCGGGCTCGTCGACCTTGGACACCTCGGTGACCGCGACGATGAACGTCTTGATCTGGTCCGCGATCTGGACGGCGAAGTCGTCCGGGTCCTGCGTGACGGAGTTCAGCGTGGCGTCAGACATCGAGGGGACCTCCCGTGGGCGCGGTCACGAACGGTGAGTGGGGCCGGAAAAGCACCAGGTGGGCATCAGACATCCAGCAGCCGCCTTCCTTCGAAGGCGCGGCCCAGGGTGACCTCGTCGGCGTACTCCAGGTCGCCGCCCACGGGCAGGCCACTGGCCAGCCGGGTCACTCTGAGGCCCATCGGCTTGACCATCCGCGCCAGGTACGTCGCGGTGGCCTCGCCCTCCAGGTTGGGGTCGGTCGCCAGGATCAGTTCCGTGATGGAACCGTCCGCGAGCCGGGCCAGCAGTTCCCGGATGCGCAGGTCGTCCGGGCCGACGCCCTCGATCGGGCTGATCGCGCCGCCGAGGACGTGGTAGCGGCCCCGGAATTCACGGGTCCGCTCGATCGCGACGACATCCTTGGGTTCCTCGACCACACAGATGACCGTCTGATCGCGGCGCGGGTCCCGGCAGATCCCGCACTGTTCCTGCTGGGCGACGTTGCCGCACACGGCGCAGAACCGGACCTTGTCCTTGACCTCCAGGAGGGCATGGGCGAGACGGCGTACGTCGGTGGGCTCGGTCTGAAGAATGTGGAAGGCGATCCGCTGGGCGCTCTTGGGACCGACGCCGGGCAGCCTGCCCAACTCGTCGATGAGGTCCTGAACAACGCCTTCGTACAACGGAACGCCTTTCCCTTATTCCTGCTTCGTACCGTAGTGGGTACGCGTGGGTACCAGTAGGTCTCGTGAGGACCCGGAAGGGTCCGGAGGTCCGGAAGGTCAGAAGGGGAGACCGGGCATGCCGCCCAGGCCCTGGGCCAGCGGGCCCAGCTTCTGCTGCTGGAGCGCCTGCGCGTTCTCGTTGGCCGCCTGGACCGCGGCGACCACCAGGTCGGCCAGCGTCTCGGTGTCCTCCGGGTCCACGGCCTTGGGGTCGATCACCAGGGCACGGAGCTCGCCCGAGCCGGTCACGGTGGCCCGCACCAGGCCCCCGCCCGCCTGGCCGTCGACCTCGGTCCTGGCCAGTTCCTCCTGGGCCACGGCAAGGTCCTGCTGCATCTTCTGGGCCTGCTGGAGCAGCTGCTGCATGTTGGGCTGACCACCACCGGGAATCACGGTCACTCCTGGCATTTCGACGACAAATGTTTCGGTAAGCCGAGCCTACGTGTTCACCGGTCGCCGCGCCCCACCCGCCGGGGACCAACTCTTTCGGGTGAGATCGCGGGAGCCCCTCCCCGCCTCCTATACCTGATCACAGGCCGTGCGAAGGCAGGAATCCCGCGATTTCGACCCCACGGCCCACCATTCGGCGGTAGGAAGGGCACGCGTATCAGTACACACACCCGCACCGCCGGTAACGCAGAGTTACCCGGGCGAGGCCGTCGGCCGCGCCGACTGCCCTCCCGTGCCCGAGCCACGCCCGGAGCACGTCGAGTCACGTCGAGTCCTTAAGCAGAGTCCTTAAGCAGAGTGCAGAGGAGTGCCCCGGTGAGTCAGCCGGAGATGCAGCCCGAGGGGCCGCCCCGCAAGGAGTCCGACGCGGGATCCGGTGGGGGTACCGAGGCGGAACAATCTGTTCCGATTTCCGCCGCGGGACGTGACCTGACCGGTCGCGCCTTCCCGCTCGGCGACTGGGGCGAGCCCGCCGAACGCCTCGACGAGCTGTACCGCTGGGTCGAGACGGGCGCCCTGCGTACCGCCGACTGGTATCTGAACGACCGGATCCGGAAGCGGCGCGGGGCCCGCGCGCTGCGGCTCGGCACCGCCGCCGGGGTGGTCGCGGGCACGGCGCTGCCGCTGCTCGACCTCACGGGCGCCCTGTCCGGGTCGGCCGGCTGGGGCTATCTGTCGTTACTCCTGGGCGCCGCCTGCATGGCGTGCGACCGGTACTTCGGTCTCACCTCCGGCTGGATAAGGGATCTCGCGACGGCCCAGGCCGTGCAGCGGCGCCTTCAGGTGCTCCAGTTCGACTGGGCGTCGGAGTGCGTGCGCGAGGTCCTCGGGCCGTCCGAGGGAACGGCCAGCGAGGCCGCCGAGCGGTGCCTCGGGGTGCTGCGGAGGTTCTCGGAGGACGTCACCGAGCTGGTCAGGTCGGAGACCGCGGACTGGATGGTGGAGTTCCGGGCCGGGCCCGCGCCGATGGGGATGCAGTCACTGGTGTCCGGGGGCGGGGCGGCGCGGGCGGAGCCGGGGGCGGGGGCGGGGCGGTTCGCGATGCCGTCGGTTGCCACCCGGCCGAACATGCCGCGGCAGCGGCCGCCGGAGTCGCCGCGCTGAGGTGGGGCGGGGTGGGGTGGGGTGGGGGCTTTCTTTCGGGGGCGCTGCCCCCGGACCCCTGGTCCTCAATCGCCGGACGGGCTGAAATGTGCACCCGGACCGCGCGTGCGAGGGGGACGGGCTGACATGCGCGCCCAGGGCGCAGGAGCGAAAACTTTCGGGGGCGCCGCCCCCGGACCCCCGGTCCTCAATCGCCGGACGGGCTGAAATGTGCACCCGGACCACCCGTGCGGGAGCCCCGGCCGACATGCGCGCCCAGGGCGCAGGAGCGAAAACTTTCGGGGGCGCCGCCCCCGGACCCCCGGTCCTCAATCGCCGGACGGGCTGAAATGCGGGCCCGGACCGCGCGAGCGGGGGACAGGCTGAAATGTGCACCCGGACCGCGCGAGCGGGGAAGCGGCTGAACAGTCGGGTGGGTTGAGGAGTGGCCCCGGACCGCCCCTGCGCCGGACGGGCTGAACAGTGGTGGGCCGGGGCTGTGTGGTGTCAGCTGAAGATGATCATTGAGCCTTGGGCCAGGCTGCGGGTCGCTGCCGCGTGGAGGCCGAGCCAGACGTGCCGTTCGCGGGCGAACGGGCTCTCGTCGTACGGGATCGGGCCCGCCGGTTCCTCCAGCGAGGTCGGACGGGCGGGCGGCTGAGGGGTCGCCGGGGGGTTGGCCGGGTCGATACCGATGGCCGGGGCGACGAACTCCAGCTCCCGCAGCAGCCCGTGCGCCGAGCCCAGCGGGCCGCCGCCCTCCAGGAGCCGGTCGTCCGAGAGCGGGTACGGGAAGTCCACCGGGACGTACGCTCCGGCGTGGTCGTAGTGCCAGACCAGGTGCGACGCCTGTGCGTTCTGCTCGAACATCTCCAGCAACTGCTGGTAGTCCCCGCCCAGTTCACCGATGGGGGTGACGGCGAGTCCGCTCAGCGTGAGCAGGTAGGCCCGGCGCAGGAAGTGCAGGGCGTCGTAGTCGAATCCCGCGACGGGGGCGACGTCCCCGTTCAGGCCCGGCATGTAGGCGTAGACGGGGACGGGCGGCAGCCCCGCGTCGCTCAGCGCCTTGTCGTAGATGGCGATCTCTTCGGCGAACGGATTGTCGGGGCTGTGGCACAGCACATCGACGAGGGGGACCAGCCACAGGTCACAGGCCACGAAGTCTCGCTCTCCAATGGGTTCGGCGATCGTCGGGACAGCGTAATGCGGCCGTCACGTCGCGCACAGGGCCCCGACCGGAAGCAGACGGGGGCCACGGGGGCAGGGGCGGGGCTCTTCGGGGGCGGGTGCCCGGCGTCAGGCGCGGGTCTCTTCCGGGGCGGGCTCGGCGGCGGGGGCCCTGTCCCGGGCCTCCTCCTCGGCCAGCCGGTCCGCCCAGGCCAGCGCGTGCGCGTAGTAGGACCGCATCGTCGCGTGGACCTGGTCCCGGTCGCCGCGGGCGATCGCCTCGACCAGTTCCTCGTGGCCGAACCACAGCCAGTTCCCGTTGTCCTCGTCGCCGCGCAGCCGGTGCACGGCGAACACCCATGCCTGGACGCGGAGTTTGGTGAGGAAGTCGCTGATGTACGGGTTCATGACGAACGCCCCGAGCTCCCGCCAGAACCGCAGGTCGTACCCGATCAGTACGTCGAGGTCGCCGCCCTTCGCCGCCCGTACCGCCTCCGCCGCGCGCCGTCGGATCGACGCCATCGCGTCGTCCCGGGTGGCCACCTGGTCCCCTGGGCTGCGGAAGATGCCCTCCACCACGAGGGAGCGCGCCTCCACCATGGAGCGGTAGTCGGCGACGGTGAATTCGCGGACCTGGAAGCCGCGGTGCTGATCGGACGCGAGCAGCCCCTGCGCGGAGAGGTCGAAGAGCGCCTCGCGGACGGGCGTCGCGGAGACTCCGTACTGCTCGGCGATCTGTTTGACCGTGAATTCCCGCCCCGGCGGCAAACGCCCTGCGAGCACCTCGTCACGCAGCGCGTCGGCGATCTGCTGGCGCAGCGTACTGCGGGTCACACCTCCGCTCGCACACATGACGCCCCCTCCCCTTTTCGGCTTCGGTCACCTTAAGCCAGGTCACCGTGCCCGGATCCGGGCAGGGGGAGGGGGTCGTGCGCGGACGGCTACGCCGTGTGCTCGTCGGCGACCGCGAGGGCCGCGTCCAGAGCCGCGAGCCCTTCCTTCGCCTCCGCCTCCGTGACGTTGCAGGCGGGAACGGCGTGGGTGCGGTTCATGTTGATGAAGGGCCACAGGCCGTGCTTCTTCGCCGCCGCTCCGAAGGCCGCCATCGGGGCGTTGGCCTCGCCCGTGGCGTTGTACGGCACGAGCGGCTCGCGGGTCTCCTTGTCGCGGACCAGGTCCAGCGCCCAGAACGCGCCGAGGCCGCGGACCTCGCCGACCGAGGGGTGGCGCTCGGCCAGCTCGCGCAGGCCGGGGCCGAGGACCGTCTCACCGATGTGCGCGGCGTTCTCGATGACCTTCTCGTCCTCCATCACACGGATGGTGGCGACGGCGGCGGCGCAGGCCAGCGGGTGGCCGGAATAGGTGAGGCCGCCCGGGTAGGGGCGGGTGTCGAAGGTGGCGGCGATCTCGGCGTTGATGGCGACGCCACCGAGCGGTACGTAACCGGAGTTGACGCCCTTGGCGAAGGTCATCAGGTCCGGCACCACGTCGTAGTGGTCGGCGGCGAACCACTTGCCGGTGCGGCCGAAACCGGCCATGACCTCGTCGAGGACGAACACGATGCCGTGCCGGTCGCAGATCTCGCGGACGCCCGCGAGGTAGCCGGGCGGCGGGGTCATGATGCCCGCGGTGCCGGGGATCGTCTCCAGGATGATGGCGGCGACGGTGGCCGGGCCCTCGAAGGCGAGGGTGTCCTCCAGGTGCTGGAGTGCGCGGGCGCACTCCTCGGCCTCGGTCCCGGCGTGGAACGGCGAGCGGTAGAGGAACGGGGTCCAGAAACGGACGACGCCCGCGGAGCCGTTGTCGGAGGGCCAGCGGCGCGGGTCGCCGGTGAGGTTGATCGCGGTGGAGGTGGCGCCGTGGTACGAGCGGTAGGCGGAGAACACCTTCGTGCGGCCGGTGTGCAGCCGGGCCATGCGGATGGCGTTCTCGACGGCCTCGGCGCCGCCGTTGGTGAAGAAGATCTTGTCCAGGTCGCCGGGGGTGCGCTCGGCGATGAGGCGTGCGGCCTCGGAGCGCGCCTCGACGGCGAAGGCGGGGGCGAACGTGACGAGTTTGCCCGCCTGCTCCTGGATCGCGGCGACGACGGTGGGGTGCTGGTAGCCGATGTTGGTGTAGACGAGACCGCTGGTGAAGTCGAGGTAGCGGTTGCCGTCGTAGTCCCAGAAATACGCCCCCTCGGCGCCGGCGACGGCGAGCGGGTCGATCAGGCCCTGGGCGGACCAGGAGTGGAACACGTGCGCGCGGTCTGCGGCCTTCACGGCCGCACCGGCCGCGGAGTCGACATACGGGGCATGAGGGGCATGAGGGGTCATGCGGCGAGCGTAGGCCGTGGCAGGGGCGGCGCTCCATGGCCACCTTGTATGGCGTAAGGCGTGCGGTTCGGCAGGGTGTCGGGTTTCGAGCGCCCCGAATATTTGACAGCACACTGTCGATATGACAGCATTCTGTCATTGAATCGAAGGAGTTCGCCATGCCCCGCACGACCGTTCACCTGGCTGTATACGACACGTTCGCCGACTGGGAGACGGGACACACGACCGCCCATCTCGCCAAAAACGGCTACACCGTCCGGACCGTGGGCGCGGGCCCGGAGGCCGTCACCACCATGGGCGGCCTGCGCGTCCTGCCCGATCTGACACTGGACGAGCTGCGGCCCGAGGACAGCGCGCTGCTCCTCCTCACCGGGGCGGACCTCTGGGACTCCGGCGACGAGCTGGCCCCGTTCGCCCGCGAGGCCCGCGCCTTCCTCGACGCGGGGGTGCCGGTCGCCGCGATCTGCGGGGCGACGGCGGGACTGGCCCGCGAAGGGCTCCTCGACGACCGGGCGCACACCAGCGCCGTCTCCTTCTACCTGGCCGCCACCGGATACGGAGGCGCCGAGCGCTACGTGGAGGCCGACGCGGTGACGGACGGCGGGCTCCTCGTCACGGCGGGGCCGACCGAGCCGGTGGCGTTCGCCCGCGAGGTGTTCGGGCTGCTGGGGGTGTACGAGCCGAAGAAGCTGGACGCCTGGTACCGGCTGTTCCACGACTCCGACGTGAGCGCGTTCGAGGTGTTGCAGGGATGAGCCGGGAGGACCAGGACCGGCTGAGCCGGGCGGCGCTCACGGTCTTCCGGCTGAACGGACAGTTCCTCGCCGTCGCGGACGGGCTGGCCCGGCCCGTCGGGCTGACGGCGGCGTGGTGGCAGGTGCTGGGCGCGGTGCTGCCCGAGCCGTTGCCCGTGGCCGGGATCGCCCGGGCGATGGGGATCACCCGCCAGAGCGTGCAGCGGATCGCGGACCTGCTGGTCACGAAGGGGCTCGCGGAGTACGTGGAGAACCCGGCCCACCGGCGCGCCAAGCTGCTCCGGCCCACCGCGGAGGGGCTGGCGGCCGTGGGCGGAATCAACCCCGGACACAAGGAGTTCGCGGCGCGGCTGGCCGAGGAACTGGGCGAGGAGGAGTTCACGCGGGCCGTGCAGGCGCTGGAGCGGCTGTCGGCGGCGCTGGACACGGTGACGTCCGCGTCTCCGGGCGGGGAAGCCCCGTAACCGAAGTACCTCGACAGCGCTCAGGGGCCTGGGCAGGACGCTTCGGTGGGGCACCTGGGTGGGTTGCCGGGAACGGCGGGCCTGAGCACGGCGGGTTCGGGCGGCGTGGGGGGTACCGGCCGATGAACGCGCGGCCCGCGATGTGGTCATCGCCCGCCGCGACCGGCGCACCGGCACCGCCCGTTCCTGCTCGGGCCCATCGGCCCGGTCATCGGCTGCCCGTCCGCGCCGTGGAGCCGCCTTCCGGCTCGACGGGGCGCGGGGCGCCGGGTGTTCAGATCAGGCCGACCTGCATGGCCCGCGCCCCGGCCTGGAAACGGCTGCGCGCGTCGAGGGCGGCCATCGCGGACGCGACGTCATTGCGCACCGTGCGGACGCTGCAACCCAGCCGGCGGGCGATCGCGTCGTCGGTCAGCCCTTCGGACAGGAGCCGCAGGACGACTTCCGAACGGGGCCGACGCGTGGTGGCACCGGGCTGCCTGCCGGTCTGGCGGACCGTCGCTCCGCGCTCCCAGAACCGCTCGGCGAGGGCGCACAGCCGCTCCAGTTCGGCGGCGGAGCGCACGACACGGGCCCCTTCGGTCTCGTCGATGACCACCGCGACAGCGCCGTCCATGATCATGGCGCGCGGCGGCACCGTACCGACCGAGCGCAGCGCCGCGCCCTCCTGCGTGAGCCACTGGGCATGCGCCATGGCTCCCGGCGACTGGAGCACCGAGGAGGCCCACACGGACCGGAATCGCGCACCGCGCCTCAGCACCATGTCCACGATGGGGCGGGAGAACTCGAAGCCGCCCTCGCTGTGCTGGGGGACCAGGAACACGACCTCGCGCTCGACCTTGGCGACCAGGCGTTCGATCGTCACCGACACATCGTGCCGGCTCTCGCCGCCGCCGACGGGGTCACCGAAACGCTCCGCCTGCTCGTGCAGGGCGATGAACCTGCCGATCTGGATGGGGCAGGGCTGTGGCGAGCGGCCCTCACGCATCCGCCAGGCCAGCAGCGCCGGCAGGGCTATGCACGGCTCGACGGCGCGGAAGGCCGCTCCGTCCTCCCCCGAGGCACTGGCCAGACCTTCGGTGCGCAGCCCGTCCAGCGCTCGCATCACCTGGTCCGCCGACCACGCCAGGGCCTGCGCCAGTTCGTGCGTCCTCCATGTCGCCCGCAGAAGCAGCTTCCGGTACAGAAGCTCCGACCGCGCATCCAGACCGATCCCCGTGTCCGCCACATCAACCTCTCGGCAGTTTCCTTCTCACGGGCGAACCCTCCGCCCGCTCTGTCGAGGTCAACTTAGGCCGCGTCCACCACAGTCGGCGCGTCCGAGGACCCGTTTCGACAGCTTGGTGCCACGGCCGCTCGGGTTTCCCCCACCGCGGGGCCGGGTAGGCGGCAGAACAGGCCATCTACCCGCGGTGCGTTTCCTGCCTTCCCGGAAGAGTGACCACGTTCCCGGCCAAGGCGACGGAAGCACCCATCCAAGCCCGTTCCGGATCGAACCACCGCCGTGTGACGCCCTTCTCGGGACGCCGCCTTCGTCGGACCGGTCACTGAACGGCCGCCGCGCAAGAGGGACATGGCTGAGTGTGCGCGCGTCAACACTTCGCACCGCGGTCGGCCGGCCGACGTCCTTCCGGGGCCGGGACGAATCCCGGAACGAAAACCGGGGCCGCATCCGGGGCCGCATCCGGGGCCGGTGCGCCTCCCCCGTGACGGGGCCGCACATCGCCGCCACCCTCCCGCCGTCCCGCGCATCTGCAGTTTCCTGCAACGTGCCCCGGTGGAGCGGCTCCACCGGGGCACGGACAATGGCCCCCCAGCCAGGAGGGGCCGCACACCGGCCGGCCCCCGGACCTGCCTGAACCGCCGTCAGCACCCCGGCCTCCGTGGGCAGGTCCCCGTATCCGAGGCCCCGTACCCGAACCCGCACGCGGACTCCGGTCCGGGAAGGCACAGCCCATGCAGCACACAGCGTTCCTGATCCTCATACCGGTCCTCTTCGTGTTCACGCTGGTCGGCCTCTCCATGGGCGCCCGGCGACTGCTCGGTATAAGAATCGGCAAGATCCGTGCGGCGATCGGCGGGACCGTGGGTGTTCTGGCGACGATGCAGATCATCTCGGCCATGGGCCCGAGCAGTCACCGTCCGGCGATGACCTCCGTGCAGGTGGGCTGCGGAATCCTGGTCACGATGCTGTTCCTGGCGATCTCGGAGGTCCTGCTGCCCAGCAGCATGCTGTCCGACCTCGTCCGGCTGCCCGGAGTGATACGCCGCCGGGTGGCACGTACCCGGCGTTACGCGGAACTCAGCGCCATCGCCATGCGGAACGGTCTCTCGCCGTCACTGCGCGGACTCGCACGGGCCGGTTCGCCGAAGGGATCGGTCGCGGGCCGCCAGCAGTCCGCGCGCCGGCTGCGGCTGGCCCTGGAGGAGGCGGGCGCGACGTTCGTGAAGCTCGGGCAGATGCTGTCCACCCGCTACGACCTGCTCCCCGCCGAGTACGTCGAGGAGTTCTCGCGCCTCCACCACCAGGCGGCGGCCGAGCCGTGGGAGCGGGTGCGGGAGGCGCTGACCGAGGAGCTGGGCCGCGACCCGGAGACGGTCTTCGCCTCGTTCGACCGGGAGCCACTGGCCGCGGGGTCGATGGCCCAGGTGCACCGGGCCCGGCTGGCGGACGGCCAGGAGATCGCGGTGAAGGTCCAGCGCCCCGGCGCCGAGCAGGTCGTCGACCGTGACCTGGACATCCTGCTCCGGATCGGCCGCAAGCTGGAGGAGCACACCCACTGGGCCCGGAGCCTGGGGCTCTGCGACCTGATCGGCGGGTTCGCCGCCTCGCTCCACGAGGAGCTGGACTTCCGGACCGAAGCCCGCAACATGGCCGCCATCACCGCCGGAGCCGCGGAATCGGGAGCCACCGGCACCATCCGTACGCCGCGTGTGTACGAGGAGTTCAGCACCGAGCGGGTCCTGACCCTGGAGTGGCTGGACGGTGTTCCCCTCACCTCCGCCGGGGGCGCGATCGCCGCACGCGGACTGGACGGCGCGGCCCTCGCCCAGCAGCTGCTGGACTGCATCCTCGAACAGATCATGCTCGGCGGGGTGTTCCACGCCGACCCGCACCCGGGGAACGTACTGCTGCTGAGCACCGGGGAGCTGGGCCTGATCGACTTCGGCTCGGTCGGCCGGCTCGACCGGACGATGCGCTCCGCGCTGCGCGACCTGCTCCTCGCCTTCCACCGCAACGATCCGACGGCGCTCAGCGACGCGCTGCTGGAGGTGGTCGACCGTCCGGAGCAGATCGACGAGAAGAAGCTGGAACGGTCGCTGGGGAGGTTCATGGCGCGCTACCTGAGTCCCGGCAGCAGGCCGAACCGCGAGATCTTCTCCGAGCTCTTCCTGCTCGTCGCCCGGCACGGTCTGACGGTCCCGCCTGAGGTGGCGGCGACCTTCCGGGCGCTGGCCACCGTCGAGGGGACCGTCGAACGGCTCGTCGCGGACTTCGACATCGTGACGGAGGCCCGCAGGTTCGCCGCCGCCCGGGTGCAGGAGCGGCTGACCTACGAGCGGGTCAAGGACACCCTGGTCGAGGAGACGATCTCGCTCACCTCCGTGCTGCGACGGCTGCCCCGGCGGGTGGACCGGATCAGCAGCGCGCTGGAGGGCGGCCGGCTCGGCATACAGATACGGCTGCTCGCGGACGAGCGCGACCGGCGCTTCCTGCGCGGGCTCGTCCACGATGTGCTGCTGTCCTTCATCGGCGGGATCATCGCGCTGGTCGGTGCCGTGCTGCTGAGCATCGACAGCAAACCGACGATCATCGGTTCCGTCTCCCTCAGCCAGCTGATCGGCTACAACCTGCTGGTGATCAGCTGCATTCTCGTACTCCGGGTGATCTTCTCGATCTCCCGGGGCCGGGGCTGACCGCACACGCCGGCCGGGAGGCGCTCGCACCTCGCCTCCCGGCCCGCATCCGGCCGGCACCGGTCAGAGCGGCACCGGCCGGAGCACAGGGGGGCCGGCGGTCACAGCACCCGGAAGGAACGGTTCGCGATCGGTGCGCACACCGCCACCAGGACGAAGGAGACGGCCAGGGTGGCGAGCATCTCCGTGAGCGTGGCCTGCCCGGCCACCAGTCCGCGCATCGCGTCGTTGGCGTACGAGATCGGGTTCGCCTCGGCGACCACGCGCAGCCAGACCGGCATCGACTCCGGGTCCACGAACGCGTTGGAGGCGAACAGCAGCGGGAAGGTGCACAGGGTCGTGATCATGCGCAGCACATCACCGTTGCGCAGCACGGCGGCCAGCGCGATGAAGATCCAGCTCATGGACCAGCCGACGAGCAGGGCCAGCAGGATCGAGCCGACCACACCGAGGAATCCGCCCGGCGGCTCGAAGTCGAAGATCAGCCAGGCCAGTACGGCCACGGCGATCAGCTGGTAGAGCGACCGGGCGGCGTCCGCGAAGCTCCTGGCCAGCAGCACGCTGAACCGGGAGATCGGCATCGTGTGGAACCGGGTGATCACATCGTTGCGCAGGTCGTTGATCAGGCCGTTGCCCGCCTGGGCACCGGCCGCGACCGCGGTGATGATCATGATCGCGGGGGCCAGGCCGGCGATGTAGGACATGTCGTTCTCGGGCACGGCGGTGTCGCCGAGCACGCGCAGCACACCGCCGAACATCAGCAGCATGACCAGCGGCTCGATGAACGTCACGACGAGCACCCCGGCCTGGAGGTACGGCCGGACGGACCGTGCGGTGAGCGCCAGGGTCTGGGTGAACAGGCTGCTGCCGCCCCACTGTTCGGCGGTGCTCCGGGTCAGCCGTGCCGTCGGCTGCGGGCTGATCTCGGCGTCGATGACCGTCATCGCGACGCTCCTTCTTCGATGGGAGTGATGGGGACGGTCACGCGGGCACCGGCTTTCCGGCGGCCTCGTGGGTCAGCGTCAGGTAGACGTCGTCCAGGGTCGGCTCGGTGAGCGCCAGTTCGGCGATCTCCGTGTCGGCGTCGCTCAGGATGCGTACGACGACGGCGAGGTCCGCCGCGGCGGCCACCGGGGCGCTGATGGCCTTCCCCGACTCCTGCGGCGTCGCGCGGATACCGGCACCCTCCAGAGCCTTCACCGCGACCGGCACGTCGGACTCCGCCGCCATCGTCACGGTCACCATGCGCTGACCGACCTCGGCCTTGAGGTCGGCGGGGTTGCCGCCCGCGACCACGCTTCCCTCGGACAGCACGGTGATCTGCTCGCAGAGGCGGTCGGCCTCCTCCAGGTACTGCGTGGTGAGCAGGACGGCCGTGCCGTCCTTGGCCAGCCGCTCGATCGTCTCCCACACACCGATCCGGGCGTTCGGGTCCAGTCCGGTCGTCGGTTCGTCGAGGAAGATGACCCGGGGGCCGCCGACGAGGCTCGCCGCGATGTCCAGCCGCCTGCGCATACCGCCGGAGTACTGGAGCACCGGGCGCTTCGCCGCGTCGGTCAGCTCGAACGTCTCCAGCAGCTCATCGGCACGGGCGACCGCCTGGCGCCTGCTCGCGCCCAGCAGACGGGCGACGAGGGCCAGGTTCTCCCGGCCGTTGAGCTGCTCGTCGACGGACGCGAACTGGCCGGTCAGTCCGATGCAGCGGCGGACTTCCTTCGGCCGGGTCGCCACGTCGAAGCCGCAGATCCGGGCGGAGCCGCCGGTCGGCGGAAGCAGGGTGGAGAGAATGTGCACCAGGGTGGTCTTGCCGGCGCCGTTGTGGCCGAGCAAACCGTGGATCGAACCTTCGGGAACGGAAACATTCACCCCGTTCAGTGCCTTGACGTCACCGAACGACTTTATGACGTCGACTGCCTCAATCATGGGTTTGGCCACGTGCAGGGCCTCCGTTGCTATTTCCGGTGCCCGGTGGCAGGCCCCGGTTCGAATGTGGGCTCGGAATAGCCACCGGCGCCGGGTGGCCATACTAAAAGTGCGCGACCTCCGGGAACGGAGCGCTGCAGGTTGCGGAAGTCGGCGAACAGCGTCCCGTTCACGAGCACTTCGGGAATTCGCCGCGGCCACCGGCGCCTTCGGGGAAACGGCTGGAGGCATGACCGGAATGCCGTCCGTGGTGCGGGGACGGTGTCGGGCCGTCTCCTCTCGCACCCGGACGGCACTCAGATGGTGATGCCGCCGTCGATCTGGAGGACCGAGCCCGTGATGTACGCGGCACGGTCGCTCGCCAGGAAGGCGACCAGGTCCGCGACCTCGTCCGCCCCGCCGAAGCGGCGCAGCGGGATCTGCTTCGCCGCGTCCTTCTTGACCTTGTCGGTCAGCTCGGCGGTCATGTCGGTCTCGATGAAGCCCGGCGCCACCACGTTGGCGCGGATGTTGTAGCGGCCGACCTCCTTGGCGAGCGCCTTGGAGAAGCCGATGATTCCGGCCTTGGAGGCGGAGTAGTTGGACTGGGTGGCGTTTCCGTAGACGCCCGCGACCGAGGAGAGATTGATGATCGTGCCGGACTTGCGCTTCATCATCTCGAAGATCACCGCGCGGCAGACGTGGTAGACGCCGTCGAGGTTGGTGTCCAGCACGCTGTGCCAGTCCTCGTCGGACATCAGCAGCAGCGGGTTGTCGCGGGTGATGCCCGCGGAGCAGACCACCACCCCGATCGGGCCGAGGTCGGACTCCGTCCGGGCCACCCACTCCTTGACCGAGGCGGAGTCGGTCACATCGGCCCGCACCGCCATCGCGCGTACGCCGAGCTCGCCCGCCTCCTTCTCCAGCTCCCGTGCCGCCCGCTCGTTGGACTGGTAGCAGAAACCGACGTCGTACCCCTCGGCCGCGAGCCGCAGGACGACGGCCCGGCCGATCCCGCGCGATCCCCCGCTCACCAGGGCGACCGGTGCTGCGTTGTCCGTCATGACTTCTCTCCTCGCTGGCTGCCGGTCAACGGATGTGCCGGACCGGTGTGTTCGGGGTCGAACCCCTCCCGGGGGCGGAAGGCGACCGTGATGGCACCGATGGTCAGAACCGGCTCGTCGCCGACCCGGCTGCTCCCCTCGAAGATCACCGTGTCGTTCACCGCGCGTTGCAGCCGGGCGTGGTGCTCGACCACGTCACCGGGGAACACCCGGCGGTGGAACGCGACGTCCCTCATGGAGCCGAACAGCATCGTCCGGTCGTCGTCCCCGCCGCCGGCCAGTCGCCGGGCCAGCAGTCCCGCGGTCTGGGTCCAGGACTCGACCAGCAGCACCTCGGGGTAGGCGAAGTCCGCCTCCGCGGGCCGCGGGCCGAGCCGGGCGTACCACGGTTCGTTGAGCGTGACGGCCTTGAGGGACCGGATGTCCTCGGCGCCCGCCGTCAGGACCCGGTCGACCAGGAGCATCGGGTACCGGTGGGGCAGCAGGGCGCGTACTCCCGCGGAGGTGATCATGCCGTCCCCCCGCTCCGGTAGCGGCAGCGGAACGACGCGGCCGGGCCGCGGGCGGTCGCCGCCTTCGCGTGGCAGCGCCAGTCGGTGCCGTACGGCACCCAGGTCAGCTCGACCGTCATGACGTCACCGGGGTGGACCGGGCCGAGGAACCGGCCGGACTCCACGGCGGCCAGCCGCAGTTCACCGGCGTCCGGCGGGGTGGCGGACTCGGCGGCGTGCCGTACGCACTCCAGCACGCACACGCCGGGAAAGATCGGGAAGTGGGGATAGTGCCCGGCGAAGACCGGCTCGTCCGCGGTGACCTCCACCGCGAACGAGGCCGACCACTTCCCGGTGGCCGGGTCGGGGCCCGGCTCCCGCACCACCCGCCGCCCGGCCAGCACCGGACTGGTCACGAGCGCTCCCGCAGCTTGCGGAGCACCTCGTCGTGGGCGCTGTTCAGCGTCCTCACCGAGCGCATCTCGTCCTCGGTGAACTTGATGGCGTACGTGCGTTCCAGCACCACGACGACCTCCAGGGCCATCAGTGAGTCGACCCCCAGCGTCTGTACGAAGTCCGTGTCGTCGCCGACCTCGCTCACCTCGGTGTCGATGGTCTCGGCCAGCAACGCCCGCAGCTCTTCACGATCGAGCCGGGCCACCGCGTCGATTGGCATGCTCTTCCTTCCTGTCACCCGAAAAACGGCCGGTCGGTCAAAGGCGGCGGGTCAGTCCGCGAGCAGGCGCAGCGCGGCGCAGGCGACGATGCCGTCGTCGTCCACCGAGGAGACGACGGCGACGCTGCCCGCGGGCACCTCCCCCTGCGCGGCGATGCTCAGCAGGGACCCGATCTGGAAGGCCGCGGAGGCCCCCGAGGTGTCCCCGATGGCGCTCAGCGACGGTGCCCGGTCCAGTGCCGGCGCCCCGAAGCGGGCCGTGAGCACCGCACGTTCCTGCTCACCGGCGCCGCCCGCCAGGTCCGATGCCGAGACCGCCCACACATCGCCCGCGTTCAGCCCGCCACGCTTCAGGACCCCGTCGAGGCACGCGTCGAGCACCGGGCGCAGCTCGGTGCCGAAGTACACCCGTGACTCCACGGCCAGCACCTCGGCCAGGACCGGGCCGCTCTGCCGGGCCACGGACGCGGACTCCAGCATGAACATGGCGCATCCCTCACCGAGCAGCGCGCCCGCGGCATCCGCACGCCGGCGGTGGTGGTCCAGCCAGGCCCGCGCGTTGGAGAACTCCTCGACGGCGCCGCACAGCACGGTCTCGGCGCGGCCGGAACCCAGCAGCCCGCCCGCGTAACTCAGCGCGGACAGTCCGGCGACCCGGCCTCCGGCGATCGTGGTGTTCGGGCCCTTCAGCCGGTGCCAGATGGCGCACTGGCCGGCGGCGCAGTTCATCACCGCGTTCGGCATCAGCGACGGGTCCACGTAGAAGGGGCGTTCACCGACCAGCGAGGCGCGGGTGAAGTCCATCATGCTCTGCGCGCTGCCGGTGGTCGTCCCCAGCACCAGGGCGGTCTCCTCGTCACCGCCCCGGCGGCTGTCCTCGCAGTCCCGCAGCAGATCGCGGACCGCGGTGACGGCCAGCCCGGTCACCCGGTCCATGGACCGGGTGCCCTTCTTGCCGAGGACCTCACGGAGCGCGAAACCGGGCACCACACAGGCGCGGTTGTCCGGAACCGCCCACTCCTCGTCGTCCAGTTCGGACGCCGCGCTCTTCCCGGCCAGCATGCCGGTCACAAACTCGTCCTTGCCGATGCCGTACGGCGACACCGCGGACCACGCGGTGATCACCGGCCGGTTCAGGGTCGCTGACGCGCTCGCCGAAAGGGTCATGGTCACAATCCGTCCTGCTCAGTACTCGAAGGCCGATAGTTCGTCAGACCGCGACCGGCCCGGAGGCCGTCGGGGCGGGCGGCCGCAGCACCAGCGCGGCGCTGCCGTCGTCTTCGTCGCCGCCCGCGACCAGACACACCGGGCCGTCGGTACGGGTATCGAAGGCGCCGATCGCCGCCGCGCACTGCACGACCCCGAGCGCCCCGGACAACTCGCCCCAGATCGCGGCCAGGTCGTGGCCGGGCAGCTCGGCCGGCAGGGACCCGGCGGCACCGGCCGGGGCGAACCAGCCGACGAGGGCGGCGGGTTCCCCGGCGGCGAGCCGCGCGAAGTTGCGGGCCACCCCCGCTCCCCGGACCTGGCCGCCGATCTCCGCGCGCACCGTGGCGCCACGGGCCCCGGCGACCTCGGCCCGCTCCAGCACCAGCGCCGCACCGCCGTCGGCGACCGGGCCGCCGACGAGCTCACGGACGATCTCGTTGTCCGGCTCCACCCCGACCACGACCGCCTGGTCGGCGCGGCCCGAGCGCAGCAGGGCCGCACCCCAGCGCACCGCGTCGAGGCCGGAGGTCGGCCCGTTGCACACCATCAGGTTGGGGCCGTGCAGGCCGAACCTGATGGCGATCTCGGAGGCGATGATGTTGCTGGAGGCGTTCGGGGTGTCCATCGGGCTCAGCCCGCGGGTGCTGCCCTCGTCCGAGATGGTCCTCGCCACCCGGCAGACGGTGTCCACGTTGCCCAGGTTGGAACTGACCAGCACCGCCACCCGGCTGCTGTCGGCGGTCAGTTCGCCGTCCTTCAGCAGCCCCGCGTCCGTCAGCACCCGGTACCCGGCGACCAGCCCGAGCTGGGTGGCGCGGTCCTTGTAGCGCAGTCCCTTCTTCCCCAGGACGGCGGCCGGTTCGACCGCGCCTTCCGGCTGCCGGGCCGCCGCCAGTGCGGCCGTGGAGTCGGCGCCCGGCAGTGCGACACCGACGCCGGTCACGAAGATCCTCATGGTGCCTCGACAATCGCCACGGCGTTGATCCCGCCGAATCCGAACCCGTGTACCTGCGCGAGCGAAACCTTGTGCTCGGCCTCCCGGTCGCGTACCAGACGCAGACCCGCGGCCTGCTCGATCGGCTCGTCCAGCCCGATCAGCGGCGGGACCTTGCCCGTCGCCATCACCTGAAGGGCGACGACCAGGCTCAGCAGCCCGGCCGAGCCGCTGGTGTGCCCGGTCATCGGCTTGATGCCGGTCACCACCGGCACGCCCGCGTCCTCGCCGAAGACCTCGCCGTACGCCGATGCCTCGACCAGGTCGTTGAGCGGTGTCCCGGTGCCGTGCAGCATCAGCAGATCGATGTCGGCCGGCCGGGTGCCCGCGTGCCGGTGCGCCTGCCGTATCGCCTCGGCGACCTGCTGCTGGTCGGGAGCGGTGGGGTGCTTGGCGTCGCAGGTCATCCCGACCCCGCGCAGCCTGCCCCACAGCCGGCCGCCCGGCTCGACGTCCTCGCGGCGCAGGACGACGGCGGCGGCCCCGTCGCCGAGGATCGTGCCCTTGCGGTTGACGTCCAGGGTCCGCAGCGCGGGGGGCGGCTCCGGCTGGACCCGGTCGGCCAGGCCGAACATGCTCTCGGTGATCGAGTCGACGCCCGCGACGATCACGGTGTCCGCCTCGCCGAGCGCCAGCATGTCCGCGCCCAGCGCCAGGGTGTACAGCGACGCGGAGCACGCGTTGGAGAAGGTGTGTGTGTCGGCGGTGCCGAACCGCTCCCGCAGCGCGGTGCCGAAGTGCAGCCGCTCCACGCCGAACGGCGCACCGTCGCGCCACCACAGCTCGGCCGAGCGCAGCTCGCGCAGCCCCGTACCCACGAGCACCGGGCAGTCCGACAGGTCCTCGCCGAGACCGGCGGCCGCGGCCGCCTGGCCCACGGCCTCCAGCAGGAAGCCGGTCGCGCGCAGCGGGCGGTCCACACCCGGCTCCGGCCGGTTGTCGATCTCGAACAGCCGCGTCCCGCCGTACAGTCCGTGGTCGAAGCCCCGCATGGGACCCAGCCCGCCGCGCCCGGCGCAGAGGCTCTCGAAGATCTCGTCCGCGTCCCGGCCGATGCTCGCGACCGCGCCGACGCCGGTGATGGGCAGCCTCACCGCTCACCGTCCCGGTACTTGCCCAGGATCACGATCGCGTTGTTGCCGCCGAAGGCCAGCCCGTTGTTCTGCACGATGCGCAGGTCCGCCTCGACGGAGTGGTTGGGCACGCAGTCGATCTCGCACTCGGGGTCGGTCTCGCGGTGGTTGATGGTCGGCGGTATGAAGCCGTGGTAGGCCGACAGGGCGCAGGCGATGGCGGCGAGCGCGCTGGCGGCGCCCATCGTGTGGCCGAGCATCGACTTCAGCGAGACGGTGCGCGGCGGGTTGTCCCCGTACACGTCGTGGATCGCCCGCGCCTCGGTCACGTCATTGGCCTTGGTCCCGGTGCCGTGGGCGGAGACGAGATCGACCTCCTCCGCCTTCACCCCGGCGTTCTCCAGGGCGATCTCCATGCACCGGGCGACACTCGCCTGGTTCGGGGCGACCTGGTGGTACGCGTCGCAGTTCATGCCGTAGCCGAGCACCTCGGCGTAGATCCGGGCGCCGCGGGCCCGCGCGGAGGCGAGGCTCTCCAGCATCAGCACGCCCGCGCCCTCACCGGTCAGGATGCCCTTGCGCTCGGAGTCGAAGGGGCGGCAGACGTCGGGGGCGATGGTGCCGAGCCGGTAGAAACCGGTGAACGTCTTGCGGCACATCGCGTCCGCGCCGCCGCAGAGCGCGTAGTCGACCGCGCCGGAGCGGATGGCGTCGAAGCCCTGGCCGATCGCGTAGTTGCCGGCCGAGCAGGCGGTGGCGATGGTCACCGCGTCGACGTTGGACAGCCCCAGCTCCTGGGCGGCGGCGATGGACAGCCGGTTCGGCGAGATCCGCCGCGCCACGGTCGGATCCATCGCCTCGGGACCGGAGTTGATCTCGGTCTCCACCAGGTGGTCGAGATCGTAGGACTCGCCGTCGGTGGTGCCGATGGAGATCATGCCGCGCTTCGCGCGCAGCGAGTCGAGCCCGACACCGGCGGCCTCGACGGCCATGCGGGCCGCGGCGACCGAGAACTTCGTCGCCCGGCCCAGCGTCTCCACGGGCAGGTTGTGGATCCAGCGCTCCGGCTCGGAACCGTCGATCTCGCAGCCGTTGGCGTGCGCGAAACCCTCGGTGTCGAACACCGTGATCGGCTTCGCGCCGCTGCGGCCCGCGCGCAGACCCTCGGCGAACTCATCGGCACCCACACCGATGCTGGAGAACACGCCGAACCCGGTCAGCACCACCCGGGACGCCGCGTCGTCGCGCATCGCGTCAGAAAGGCTCTCGGACATCAATCTCCCTCGGTACGGCCTGGTTCACCACGGAAAGGGGGGTCGGGACGGAACGCCGGCCGAAGGGGGCCGGGGCTGCCGCCGGGCCGGAGAGCCGGCGGCGGTGCCGCCGGCTCTCCGCGTACTCGCATCCAGCCGGAAGTGCGCCTACTTGGCGTCGATGGACTCTTGGACCACGGCGTAGACGCCGTCGAGGTTGACCATGCGCTCCAGCTCGGACTGGTCGATGGTCACCTTGAACTCCTTCTCCAGACCGGCCAGGATCTCGATGGCCCGCAGCGAGTCCGCGCCGTACTCCTCCTTGAAGAGGCCGCCGCCGGTCACCTCGTCCTCCTCCAGTTCGAGGATGTCGCAGACGATCTCCTTGATCCGGGCCTGGTGCTCAGCGGTGATGGTCGAGCTCATGTGAATCACTCTCTGTTCGTCTCGTGGTGCGTGGGTACGTCGGTCACTGCGCGGCGGTCCCCAGTGTGAGTCGCGGACCGCCCGTTCTCAGCCGGACGTGCCGGCCGGGTCCCGGACCGCTGCCGGGGAGCCCGCGCGGGTCCGCCGGGAGAGGCCCCGGCAGACGTCCCTCGGGTCCCAGCCGTCCGGGCGGTCGGGGAGCAGGTCCGGATCGCCGGAGACCGCTCCCTGCCGGGCGCGGGCGAGCAGGGGCTCGCCGAGGATCTGGGAGGCGCACGAGATGCCGCCGAGCATGACGCCCGCGACACCGTTGCCCGCCTGTGTGCTGGCGCCGACCACATGCAGCCCGTCGATGTGGGTCGTCGTGCCCGGACGGGCGGTGCCGCCCCACTCGGCCATGCCGAACGGGGTGCCGCCCGAGGACAGGGTGTACCGCTCGTGGGTCAGCGGGGTCGCCGCCTCCAGGTACGTGATGTGCTCCCGCAGCGGGCCGACGGCCCGCTCCGCCGCACGCAGCGTGGAGTCGGTCAACTCCTGCTTGCGGCGCAGGTACTGGGCGTTGCGCCGGTAGGAGCCGCCGTCCTCCTCCAGCCCGTCCTTGACGCCCCACCACTCGTAGTCGGGCGGGCAGAGCGTCATCACCTGGAGGTTGGCGTGGCCCGGCGGGCACAGGGCCCGGTTGCCCGGGTCCTTGAGCGAGGCGAACGAGCAGAAGAGGAAGGGCACCTCGTCCACGTCGCCCGCGCGGGCCCGGTCGAAGTAGCCGTCGAGGTCGTCGGTGTCGTACCACCACAGGTTGGCGTTCGGCCGGTCCCGCAGGTCGATGTCGAGGCCCAGGTAGAGCACCAGCCACGGCATGCCCATCCGGGCGTTCCGGGTGCGGTTGACCAGCGACGCGGAGAAGTGCTCGGCGCCGACCAGGTCGAGCACCGTACGCCGGTAGTCCGCGTTGGACACCACCAGATCGGCGGTGACCCTCTCGCCGCCGTCCAGGCCGACACCCGTGACCTTGCGGTCCTCCACCAGGATGCGCCGCACCCTGCTGCGGGTGCGGACCTCGCCGCCGTGCGACTCGATCACCTCGACCAGGCCCGCCGCCAGCGTCTGGCCGCCCCCGGCGGGGTAGTACGCCCCGCGCAGGTAGTGGTCGGTGACGCTGGTGTGCCGGGCGACGGTGGCCTGGCGCGGGGTCAGCCCGTAGTTCGGTGCCTGCGCCGCGAGCACGGTACGCGCCTGCGAGGACAGCCCGCAGTGGTGGAACAGGTCGTCCAGCGTCCGCCTGCCCCATGCGCGTACGGCGACGGTGCCGGCGGCGATGTCCTGCGCCGACCAGGTGTGGGACTCGAACAGGGCGGCCCGCTGCTCCTCACCGACGGCCGAGCAGATGTCGGTGAAGGTGCGCAGCCCCTCCGCCTGGCCCGGCATCGCGGCGATGAGCCGCTCGCGGTACGCCGACCAGCCGGTGGGCATGTCCACGGAGACCCCGGGCACCCTGATCAGGTCGAACCCGTTCCGGTCCATCTCCAGGAACTCGACCCGGTCACGGAGCCCGACGCCGCTCAGGATGGACGGGATGACACCGCCGGGAGCGCAGTCGCCGAGGTAGTGGACGCCGACGTCGAACTCGTAACTGCGGCGCCTGCGGAAGACATGGCTGTTGCCGCCCACCACCGAGAACTGCTCCAGCACCAGAACGCGCCGTCCCGCCGCGGCCAGGTACGCGGCGGCCGTCAGCCCGCCCAGACCGGCGCCGACCACGACGGCGTCCCAGTGGCCGCCGCCCGCGGGCCGTCGACCGGCGCCGCGCCCGGTGCCGTCGGGATTGCTGTCCACAGTGGTCTCCTCGTCGCTTGCCGCGTGCTTCTTCGCTCCGCGCTGTTCGGCTTCCGCGCTGCTGGTGCCTCGTGTGCCTCTGCGCTTCCCCGGTGGGGCGCAGGGCCGGTGGCCGCGTTCCGTGCCGCGGCCACCGGCCGGTCTCAGCCGCAGCCGCCGGCGTGCCCCTGGTCGCCGCCCACCGGCAGCAGTTCGGCATGGGTGGCCGGGTCCGGTACGGCGGTGACCGGCGGGGCGGGCGGCTCGGTGCCCAGGACGGCCCGGACGAAGGGCTCGACCCGGTCCAGTCCCCAGTACTTGTCACGGCCGTTGATGAAGAACGGCACACCGAACAGGCCGTCGTGGGCCGACTCGGCGAGCAGGGCGGCGCCCCGCTTGCGCAGTTCCTCGTCCTGCGCGGCCGTGGACAGCCGCTGTGCGTCCAGACCGAGCCCGTCCGCGATCTCCGCGATCACCTCGGGCTCGGAGATGTTCCTGCCGTCCTGCCAGCGTGCCCGGTAGGCCGCCGCGACGAAGTCCTTGCCGCGTCCCTCGTCCTCGGCCGCGATCCACGCGAGGTGGGCGACCTCCCAGCACGGGGCACGGTCGATGGGCCAGCTGATCTCCGTCAGACCGCGGTCGGTCGCGAGCCTGCGCGTGTCCTGCAGGATGTAGAAGTTCTTCGCGCGGCTCATCGCGACGATCGGAAGGGTGACTCCCTCCTCCGCCAGCAGCTTCGCGGTCCCCTCGTCCGGCTCCCAGAACGGCAGCCAGTCGATGGCGTCGAGCACCTCGGGGTGGGCGGTCATCAGATCGCGGTAAGCGAACCAGGAATACGGGCTGCGCAGCGAGAAGTACCAGCGCGGCCGACGCTTGGGAGCCATGGGTCCTCCGGGACTGTGGACGTCGGGTGGGTCACTCGCCGCGCAGCGCGTGCAGGACCTCGTCGTCGAAGACGGTCATCTGCCACTCGGCATCCGGCGACTCCTTGTGGCAGTAGCCATGGGTGATCGAGCCGGTGGCGGTCTGGACGAGTGCGCCGTCCCGCACGACGTAGAAGTCCACGCGGGAGGTGTAGAGCATGTCCTTGAAGACGGATTCCACCGTGTACACGGTGTAGAGGTTCTCCTCCATGATCGTCTCGTCGGTGAACCGGATCTTGCACTGCGTCACGACGGGTATCCAGCCGCGCTCGTTGAGCATCCGCTTGATGCTGATGCCGCGCGAGGCGACGAAGACGTGCTTCGCCTCCTCCATCTGGCGCAGGTAGCCCGACATCTGCATGCGCTCGGTGAAGTGGCAGTAGTAGTACGGGACCTTCCACTTCCAGCCGACCGCGTTGTCGCCGCCGATGATCTCGGCGAGCACCGGGTCGGTGTCGCCGCTCTCACCGCGGTGGACGGCACCGGCGAAGTCGTCCACGGGGGTGGCGGCGAGCGCGGTGGGCTCCGCGGTGGCCAGCCGGTCCACGACGAAGCGCCGGAGCTCCTCGGGCAGCGGGGCCGCGGCGTCCACCTGGGTGTCACGGCGCAGCAGCACCCGCAGCTTGGAGCTGACGGCCTTCTTCGGCGCACCGTCGCGCTGGACGGTCGCCGTGACCCCGAAGACCAGGGCGTCGTCCTTGTCCTTCGTCTTCGGCGTCACCTCCAGCAGGACGTCGTCATCCAGCGTGAGCACCGTGTGCAGCCGGGTTTCGAGGCCCGTCACGTCGAAGTTGAGGCCATGCACGAGGTACAGCTCGGTGGCGCCGAGGCCGACGGCCCGGAAGTGGTCGAGGACGGCGGCCTCAAGCAGGTAGTTGACGCACTTGAACCCGATCGCGGTGTTGATGTTGCCGCCCTCGTAGGGCGGCCGCATCGTCACCGAACTCGGTTCGTTCAGCAGCTTCTTGAGCGCGACGTCGGACAGGGTGGTCATCGTGTGCTCCCGTACTCAGTTGACCGTCGCCGGGGGTGTGTGCCCGGCGGACAGGGTGGCGAGGAATTGCTGGACAGCGTGCGAGAACCGCTCCGGCCGCTCGGCCATCGGGGAGTGCCCGCAGTCCTCGATCCGCTCGATCGAGGCGTGGCCGAGCGCGCCGGCCAGGGTCTCGCCCTCGGCGGGCGACGCGATCGTGTCGCGGTCCCCGACGACGACATGGACGGGCAGACCGATCCGGCCGGCCGCCAGGAAGGGGGTGCGCAGATAGGCGTCGAGATACCGGACCGCCCAGTGCGGCCCGAGCCGTGCGCAGGCGAGTTCGGCCATGTCGGCCCGCACACCCGCGTCCAGGCCGCTGCGGGACATCAGCCGGATGTTCTCGTCCGCGCTGCGGCGCATCGCGTCGAGGGTCGCCGGCAGCTGGGCCCAGGCGAACTCCTTCGGGTCCTGCCGGAAGAACGGCGAGACCAGCACCACGGCCCGGATGCCCAGCGCCTCGCACGGGTCCGCGCCCTCGGACGCCGTGCCGGCGAGCAGAGCGAGCAGCAGCAGCGTCGCGTAGGAGTGCGCGATCACCACGTCGACACCGCCGGGGACCCGGGCGACCGCTTCACCGATCCATGCCGAGTCGTCCCGCTCGGACACCGCGTACGGGCCGCCGGCCCGCCACGGCAGACCGGCCGTCCACACGTCGAGCCCCGGCGGCCGGTGGGCGAGGAAGGAGTCCCAGCAGCTCTCGCTGCTGCCGAGGCCGTGCAACAGCAGAGCGCGGTGGCCCGCTTGCGCGGGAACGCCTTGCTGTCGGACCACGAGCGGCTCGACCTCGCTGTTTCGGAACACCGGAAAACCCTTCCGAGGGAATGGGAATAGCAAGCGGGAAACGGGGGAGGAAAGGCGGAGCGCCCTTCGGGTCCGGCAAAATCGCCCGCAGACATGGACACCATGAATGAGGGCCGAACGGACCTTCAGGAGCGGCTGATTCGAGAAAATGAAAGTGCCACGCCCACGTCGAGAAGAATGCGGGCGCACCCCTTCACGAAGAGGCAGTGATTCAGCACCTGTGGTGACCGGCGGGTGGCTTCATGGGAAAAGCGGTCCCCGGTTGCCCTCGGCGCTGGTCCGATCGTGCCGGAGAATCACGGCGTACGGACAGGGCCTTTTCAGCAAGCTGCGACTACAAATTCTTCCAAGCGGCGACGACGTCGTCACAGCCGCCCGGTGAGCCCAGCGACCGGCGGGCGGCCAACAGGGCCTTCGGCCAGTTCACGGTCAGCGCGGCGCACGGCCGGCCGCCCCGGAGATAGGCGACGGCGAACCTCCGGCGCGGACCCTCGGCGCGCACCACGGCCGCCTCGTCGCCCGGTTCCGGGCGGCCGAGCAGCGCGATCTTGCCGCCGTACTGGTCGGACCAGACGAAGAACGCGTGCCGGTGCGCCGTCGGCTCCGGTTCGAGGATGTTGCGTACGACGACGTCCGCCTGCTCCACCGCGTTGGTCCAGTGCTCGACCCGCGGGTGCCGGTCCAGCAGCGGATCACGGCACCGGGCGACGTCACCGATCGCGTACACCGTCCGGTCGGCGTCGACCGCGCAGTACTCGTCGCACAGCACCCCGCCGTCGGCGTCCAGCGGGATGCCGGAGCCGGCCAGCCAGTCCGTGCCGGGCCGCACCCCGACGCCCACCACGACGGTGTCCGCGGGCAGCGTCGTCCCGTCGGTCAACTCCACCCCGGTGACCTCCCGTTCGCCCACCAGAGCGCCGACCGAGGTGCCACACATCAGCCGCACGCCGTTGTCCGCGTGCAGCAGGGCCAGTTCGGCGGCCACCTCCTCGCCGAGCAGCCCGGACAGCGGCGCGGGCAGCGCCTCCACGACCGTCACGTCGATCCCGCGCGCGCGGGCGGTGGAGGCCACCTCCGCGCCGACGAAACCGCCGCCGACGATCACCAGGCGGCCGGACCCGATGCGGTCCAGACGGTCCCGCAGCGCCAGGGAGTCCGCCATGGTCCGCAGCAGGTGCACCCCCGGCAGCGGCATTCCGGGCAGCGAACGGGGCGCGGCGCCACAGGCCAGCACCAGCCTGTCGTAGGGCAGTGCGACGCCGGAGGCCAGCCGCAGCACCCGGTTCGCCGGGTCCAGGGAACCGGCGGCGGCGACATGCCGTTCCGCCCGCCACCGCACGGGGTCCCCCAGCGACGCGCGGTCGGGGGCCCAGTCACCGGCGAGGATCTGCTTGGACAGCGGGGGCCGGTCGTAGGGCGCGTCCGGGTCCGGGTCCACGAGGGCTATCGCCCCCGTGTAGCCCGCCGCCCGCAGGCCCGTCGCGACCCGGCTGCCCCCGACCGAGGCGCCGACGATCACCACACGTCCGACGCTCATGACGC
Organism: Streptomyces sp. NBC_01237; assembly: GCF_035917275.1. Lineage (NCBI taxonomy): Bacteria > Bacillati > Actinomycetota > Actinomycetes > Kitasatosporales > Streptomycetaceae > Streptomyces > Streptomyces sp. NBC_01237. Next base: position 4,109,600 of record NZ_CP108508.1, read on the forward strand.
CGCTCCGCCGGTGACGGGCTCGGCGGCCCGGACCTCGGCGCTCCGGTGCTCGGCGGCCCGGACCTCGGCGGCCAGAGCGCGCGGCGTGCGCAGCTCCAGCACATCGCGCAGGCCGAAGGTCCAGCCGTCCCTGCGGGCCTTGGACGCCAGGCGGACCGCCCGCAGGCTGTCGCCGCCCCGGCCGAAGAAGTCGTCGTCGAGGTAGGCGGCGGGCACATCGAGGACCTCGGCGAACAGGGCACACATCCGCGCCTGCGCCGCCGTCTCCGGCTCCGCGCCCGGCGCCCCGTCCGCGCCCGGCGGTTCGGGCAGCGCGGCCTGGTCGAGCTTCCCGTTGGCGGTCAGCGGAAGGTCACCGGTCACCATGATCCGCGCGGGCACCATATAGGCGGGGAGCACCCGCGCGAGCGCCTCGCGCAACGCTGCCGGATCCACCCGCGCCCCGTCCGCGGGGACGGCGTAACCCGCCAGATACCGGTCGCCGGAGCGGTCCTCACGCACGACCACGGCGGCCAGCCGCACCCCCGGCTGCGAGCCGAGCACCGAGGTGACCTCGCCCAGCTCGATCCGGTAGCCGCGGATCTTGACCTGGTCGTCGGTGCGGCCCAGGTACTCCAGCACCCCGTCGGGCCGCGCCCTGGCGATGTCGCCGGTACGGTACATCCGCCCACCGCCGAAGGGGTCGGCCACGAACCGTTCCGCGGTGAGGCCGGGCCGGTCGAGATAGCCGCGGGCGACCTGGCCGCCCGCGATGTACAGCTCGCCCGCCGTACCGGCCCCGACCGGCGCGAGCCGCTCGTCCAGCACATACAGCTCGGTGCCCGGCGTCGGTACGCCGATGGGGGTGGCGCCCGGCGCTATCCGGTCCCCCGGCTCGATCCGGAACGTGCAGCACCCGACGGTCGCCTCGGTGGGACCGTACTCATTGATGACCGCCGCGCCCGGATGGGTCTCGCGCCACCGCTCGACGACGTCGCCGAGCAGCATCTCGCCGCCCACCACCAGATCACGCGTGGGCGAGAGCGAACTCGGCAGCGCGGTCAGCAGGGGAAGGTGCGACGGGGTCGCCTTGACGAAGCCCGGCCGTCCGTCCGCCGTGCCGTCGGCCGGTTCGCGGTCCAGCTCCGCGACCCGCAGGCAGCCGCCCAGGAGCAGCGGACCGTACAGCGCGGTGACGGTGAGGTCGAAGGCCACCGGGGAGTGCAGCAGCGCCCCGTCCGCCAGCCCCGGGTACTGCGCGCACGCGAAGTCGAGATAGCGCGCGAGGGTGTCGTGCTGCACGGTAACGCCCTTGGGGCGGCCGGTCGATCCGGAGGTGTGGATGACATACGCGAGGTTGTCCGCGGTGAGCGGCGCCGCCCGGTCGGCATCGGTCGGGTCGTGGTCCGCCGACCCGTCCGCCCCGGCGGCGGCGAGGGCCCCCGCGACCGTCAGCGTCTCCGGGTCGCCGGCCGCCCCGCGCGGTGCGGCCGACTCGCCCAGCACCAGGTCCAGCCCGGTGTCCTCGACGATGAACGCCAGCCGCTCGGCCGGGGCGTCGCTGTCCATCGGGACGTACGCCGCACCGGACTTGAGGACCCCGAGCAGCGCCACCACCAGGTCGGCCGACCGGGGCAGCCGTACCCCGACCAGGTGCTCCGGGCCGACACCGCGGGCGATCAGATGGTGCGCCAACCGGTTCGCGTGAGCGTTCAGCCGGGCATAGGTCAGGCTCCGCCCGCCGGAGCGGACGGCGACGGCGTGCGGGGTGCGCGCCGCCTGGAGCTGAAAGAGATCGGGCAGGAGCGATGCAGCCATCGGGTCTTCCCTCTTCACGGGACGCCTCGTGTTCGTGGGCAGGTGGTTCACCCGGCACGTCCGGCCGCCAGCCGGCGGATCGTCGGGAACATGTACAGGTCGCGCATGGAGACCGTGGAGCCACCGCGCCGGCGCAGCGCCGCGCCGACCCGCATGGCCAGCAGTGAATTGCCGCCCAGGTCGAAGAAGTTGTCGTCCGGCCCGACGGGGACGCCGAGCACGTCCTGCCAGACATCGAGGAGCACGGCCGCGAACGCGTCCTGCGGGGCGGCCGGGGAGATGTCACCGGCCGCGTCCGCGTTCCCGTCCGCGGTGTCCGGCGCCTCCACGGCGACGGCGGAAGCGGCGACGGCGGACGCGGGGGCGGCGGACGCGGGGGCGGGCGCGGTGTCCGGCCGGGCGGGGCGGGGCGCCGGGGCGGGCCGGGGCAGCCCGGCCGCGTCGAGTTTGCCATTGGTGGTCAGCGGCATCCGGTCGAGCGCGGTGACCGTCGACGGCACCATGTACTCGGGCAGATATCTGGCGGCCCGCTGCCGCACGGCCGCGGTGTCCTCCCCCTCCAGCACCACGAACGCGTCGAGCTGCGCGGTCGCCCGGTCCTCCGGATCGGTCCTGTTCAGCACGACGGCGGCGGCGCCGACCAGCGGATCGTCCAGCAGCACCGCGCGGATCTCGTCCAGTTCGATGCGGAAGCCGCGCAGCTTGACCTGGTTGTCCAGCCGGCCCAGGTGCTCCAGCCGGCCGTCGGGCAGCAGCCTGCCCCTGTCGCCGCTGCGGTACAGCCGCTCCCCGGTGCGCGGATCGCTCAGGAACCGCTGCCCGGTGAGCTCCGGCCTGTTCAGATAGTGCGCGGCGAGCCCGGCTCCGCCGACCTGGATCTCCCCGGCGACCCCGACCGGCAGGGGCCTGCCGTCAGGGTCGACGATCCGCACCCACCAGCCGGGCAGGGCGTGTCCGACCGACTTCGAACCGGTGAGCGCCTCGGCCCTGGTGACGGTCTGCGCGGTCACATGCACCGTCGTCTCGGTGATGCCGTACATGTTGACGACCCGGCACACGGTCTCCGGATGCCGGTCGAACCACGGCAGGAGCATGCGCGGTTCGAGCCCCTCGCCGCCGAAGACCACCAGGCGTACGGGGACGGGCTCCGCGCCGTCCCGTTCGACGTCCAGCAGGTGGGCGAAGGCCGACGGGGTCTGGCTGAGCACCGAGACCCGTTCCTGGACGAGCAGCCGGTGGAACTCCTCCGGCGAGCGCGACACCCAGTAGGGCACCACGACCAGACGGCCGCCGGTGAGCAGGCAGCCCCAGATCTCCCACACCGAGAAGTCGAAGGCGCTGGAGTGGAACAGCGTCCAGGTGTCGTCCGTGCCGAGGCCGAAGTCCTCCGTCGTGGCGGCCATCAGGGCGAGCACGTTCACATGCGGGACGACGACGCCCTTCGGACGCCCGGTCGAACCGGAGGTGTAGATGACGTACGCCGGGTCCCGCGGACCGGTCGCCGAGGGCGGCGGTCCGTCGCACTCCTCGGGAGCCAGTTCCGCGAGCGCGGCGGTACCGATCACGCGGACACCGCCGTCACCGCCACGGCCGTCACCGTCACCGCCACGGCCGTCACCGCCGTCGCCGTCGCCGTCACGGCCGGGGAAGTCCGCGAGGTCGGTGACGACCGCGACGAGTTCGGCGTCACCTGCGGTGTAGGACAGCCGGTCGCGCGGGTAGGCGGGGTCCATCGGCACATAGGTGGCGCCCGCCTTGAGCACGGCGAGCAGGGTGACGATCAGCTCGGCCGATCGCTCCAGGCACACCCCGACCCGGTCGCCGTCGGCCACGCCGAGCCGGCGAAGGGCGTGGGCGAGCCGGTCGGCCCGCCCGTCGAGCTCGCCGTAGCTGAGCCGGGAGCCTTCGAAGGACACCGCGACGGCGTCCGGGCGGGACGCCGCGAGGGCGGCTATCGCCGCGTCGATCCGCTCGGGCTCGAACGGCGTCCGCCGGGCGGCCCGGTCCGGGTCGTGACGGTCCGGCGCCGCCGTCCTGTCCAGCTCGTCCTCGTCCAGCAGTTCCACGTCCGCGACCGGGGTGTCCGGCGACTCGACGAGTGTCCGGTGCACCCGGCAGACGTGCCGCAGAAGCTGATCGGCGATGTCCGCGTGCAGGGTCCGCGTCGAGAAGTCGCAGCGCAGTTCCCGGTGGCCCCCGGCGTCGTAGGTCACCGAGAGGGTCACCGGGAACGGGGCGCACTGGAACGGCCGGTACGCGACCGGGTCCGCGCCGGGGAAGTCCGCCGGGCCGTCGTCGTCGTGGACGACGATCCCCACGGCGGGGATGGCCGCCTGGTCACCGAGCACGGACGCCAGTTCCCGCCGCAGGTCCTCGGTGTGCCAGGCCGGACCGCCGGCCAGGCCCGCGCGGACCCGCTTGTCCACGGTGCCGAGCGTGTGCGCCGGGTCGGCGTCCACCGCCAGGAGAGCGACGCCCTCGGCGCCGTACGCGTCGAAGGGGTCGGTGACCAGCGCCGGGAGGACGGGCCGGGTGAGTCCTTCGTAGCGGGCGAGGACGATGCCGAGTGCGGCGCTCCAGCTCCCGGTGTCGCCCGCCGGGGCTCCGGCGGGCACCGTCCGTACGCGCGTCGCCGTCGCGTCCGGGCCGGACGGGCGGCCGAGCCCCCAGTCCGGGCGGGCGTCGAACCGGCCGCCCGCCAGTTCGGCGGCCTGCCCGGCGGGGTCGGGGGTCCGGCCGTCGCCGCTCGCCCCGGCGGCGGGGACCGGCGCACGGCCCAGCAGCTCCGCGGTGAAGTCGTGCAGCGCTCCGGCGCCGAGCACCGCGCGGTGCGCGACCACGACCAGCTCGGCCACCTCGTCGGCGTACGTCAGCAGCACCGCGCGCACCGCCGCGTCCCGGTGGGCGACCAGCGGCCGGGCGAGCTCCCGTGTCCGCCACCGCTCGGCGTCGGGCGCGTCGGAGCGGCAGGGCACCGGCTGCCGCCACAGCCGGGCGGCGGCCGGGAAGACCGCTGCCGTCGCGGTGGCGGGCAGCAGCGCGGCGGCGAGGGAGGCGAACCGCCGGGACAGCCCGTCCGGCGCGTCCGCGCGCACGGTGCCGGTGAGCCGCACGCACAGCGCGTGGCACACCGCGCCGGGGGCTTCGGGGCCGCTCTCGCGGACCCGGTCACGGGGAGGGACGACGGAGCGCCGGGCCGGTGTGAGAGCGGCGACGGCGTCCTGTTCAGAGATCGACACGACTGGTTCCCTTGGCATGGTTGCGGTGCCTCACCGAGCGGTGAAGCCCCCGTCGACGGTGAGCACGGAGCCGGTCACCTGCCGGGACTCGTCCGAGGCCAGCCAGAGGGCCGCCCCGGCCACGTCCTCCGGCTCGATCAGCGCGTTCATCGGCTGCGACTGGACGAAGGTCTCCTCGTGCTCGGCGACCGGGAGGTCGAGCGACCTCGCGATCTCGGCGAGCATCCGGCCCTCGGCCCGGTCGTCGTCCCGGATCGAGCCGGGGCACAGGGCGTTGACCCGTACCTTCAGCGGCGCGTAGTCGAGCGCGGTCGCCTTGGTCAGGCCGATCAGCCCGTGTTTGGACGCCGCGTATCCGGCGAAGTTCCGGTAGCCGACCAGACCGGCGGTGGAGGCCACGTTGATCACGCTGCCCGAGCGCTGCGCGAGCATCAGGGGGCCCACCACCGAGGTCATCCGCCAGGCGCCCGTCAGATTGATGTCGATCATCACCTGCCACTCGTCCTCGGTGACCTCATGGGCCGGCTTTCCCGAAGGCGCCGCGATCCCGGCGTTGTTGACGAGCACGTCGACGCGGCCGAACCGCTCGACCGTCCGGTCCACGGCCGTGCGCAGCGCGTCGCGGTCACGGATGTCGGCCTCCGCCGTGAGGACGGCCGCCCCCTGTTCACGGCACAGCCCGGCGGTGTGTGCGAGCTGGCTCGTGGTGCCGAGCGGGTACGGAACGCCGTCGATGTCGCCGCACACGTCGAGCAGCGCCAGATCGGCGCCCTCCCGGGCGAACGCCAGCGCACAGGCACGGCCGACACCGCGCGCGGCTCCCGTCACGATGACGGTCTTTCCTTGCAGGCGCACCAGGACTCCTTCACGTTGGGGGCGGTCGGCAGACTCGCCCGCTCCACTCATCCGGGGCAGACGTCCGCGAGTACCCGGATCAGGCCCTCGGCATTGTCGACCAGATACATGTGACCACCCTCGACCTCCACGAAGTCGAACTCCCTGCCGGTGGCCTTGCCCCACTCCATGGCCTGGTCGGGGGTCACGAGGGTGTCGGTACTGCCCCGCACCGAAGTGATCGGGACGGGCAGCGGGGTGTCCGACAGGGCGACGTAGCTCTCGTGCATCTCGACGTCCGCCCGCAGCGAGGGCAGCAGCAGCTCGCGCATCTCCGGGTCCTCAAGGGCTTCGTGCCGGTACCCGGCGAACTCCTTGACCCGCTCCAGGAACTGCTCGTCGTCCAGGCCGCTCGCGCCGTTCTCCCGGCGGGTCCACGGACCGGGCGAACCGCTGACCACCAGCGCGGCCAGCTCGACCCCGTCGGTCGCGGCCAGCCGGTGGGCGATCTCGTAGGACAGCACCGCGCCGAGGCTGTGCCCGAAGAGGACGACCGGCCCCCCGCCGGAGACCCGCTCCAGCACCTCGGGCATCAGCCCTTCGACCGCCACCGCCACATCCTGGTAGGGCTCCTCGGCGAAACGCTGCTCGCGGCCCGGCAGCTGGACGGCCGCGAGGTCGAAGCGGTTCTCGCAGAGCGGGAGCCAGGGGCGGAAGACCGAGGCTCCCGCACCGGCGAACGGAACACAGAGAACCGTCGTTCGGGGCATGTTCACTCCTCTTTCTGCTGTCGGGTGAGCACCGTCGGGCCGTGTCCGGCCCGGGGTCTCACGCACGATCGGTACGAGCGGCCGGGGCCAGCCTCTTCGCCAGCACCGCTCCCATCTCGGCGAGCGGCCGCGGCCCCATCAGGTCGTTGTGGGCGACGGCCACCCGGTGGATCTCCAGACCGCCGTCGAGGTGGTGCAGCCAGTCGGCCGGGTCGCCCGCCGGGTCGACCGTCGCCGCGAACATCAGGGCGTCCGCCCGGCAGCGTCCGGTGACGGAACCCGCTTCGACGCGGAAGCTGTTGGCCATCACCCGCTGGAGCCGGCGCAGCTGCTCCTCCGACAGACCGGCGAGCTCCTTGCCGGAGGACCGCATCGCGGCCATCACCCGGCCGAACTCCGGCGGACCGTCGAGGTCCGACGCCTCCATGCCGATCGCCACCAGGATGCCTTCGAGGAACTCGCCCTCGGAGAAGGAAGCGGCGGGCTCCTGCTCCGTACGCGGATAGGCGTCCAGCAGGGCGAGCAGTTCCACCTCCTGTCCGGCCAACTCCAGTTGCCCGGCCATGGCGTGCGCGACCCGGCCGCCGAGCGACCAGCCGAGCAGCCGGTAGGGGCCTTCGGGCTGCACGGTACGGATACGGGCCACGTAGTCGGCGGCCATCTCCTCGACGGAGTCCGGCAGCGGCTCGTCGTCGCCGAGCCCGGCCGACTGGAGGCCGTACAGGTCGACCTCCGCGGGCAGATGCTCCGCGAGACCGGCGTAGGGCCAGCTGAGCCCGCCCAGCGGGTGCACACAGAACACCGGCGCCCCGGTGCCGCCGGAGCGCAGCGGCAGCAGCCGGCTCAGCGGTCCCGCCGCGTCGGCCCGTGCGAGCCGGACCGCCAGCGCCGCCACCGTCGGCGCCTCGAAGATCGCCACCACCGACATCTCGGCGCCCAGCCGGTCCCGGACCCGGCTGATGAGCCGGGTGGCGAGCAGGGAGTGGCCGCCGAGTTCGAAGAAGTTGTCGTCGATCCCGACCGTGTCGTGGCCGAGCAGTTCGGCGAAGATCTCGCAGAGCGCCGTCTCGGTCCCGTCGCGGGGCGTGCGGCCCGGCGGACGTTCCAGCAGGTGCGGCGCGGGAAGTGCCTTCTTGTCGACCTTCCCGTTGGGGGTGACCGGTACGGATTCGATCACCGTGTAGTGGGCGGGCACCATGTGGGCGGGCAGCACGGTGGCCAGATGATCGCGCAGCGCCGCCGGGTCGGGGGGCGTCCCCGGGTCGGCGGACGTGAGGTACGCGGCGAGGCCGGTGCCGCCCGTGGGTGCCGGGTGCACCGTCACGACGGCGCTGCCCACCAGGGCGTGCCGCGCGAGCGCGTGCTCGATCTCGCCCAACTCCACGCGCTGGCCGCGGATCTTCACCTGGTCGTCGGTGCGGCCGAGGAATTCGATCACCCCGGTCCGGGTGATCCGGGCCAGGTCCCCGGTGCGGTAGAGCCGGGAGCCGGGCGGGCCGTAGGGGTCGGCCACGAACCGCTCCGCCGTCAGACCGGGCCGCCCGCGGTAGCCGTGGGCCAACTGCACTCCGCCCAGATACAGTTCACCGCCGCTGCCGACCGGGGCCGGGGCGAGCGCGGCGTCCAGTACATAGGTTCTGGTGTTCCAGACCGGCCTGCCGATGGGGACCACCACAGTGTCGGAGTCGGTCGCGCAGTCCCACGCCGTCACGTCCACGGACGCCTCGGTCGGCCCGTAGAGGTTGTGCAGCCCGGCCGGCAGCAGGGCACGGAACCGGTCGCGCAGCCCGGCGGGCAGCGCCTCACCGCTGCACAGCACACGGCGCAGCCCGGTGCACCGGGCCGCCTCGGGCCCGGCGAGGAACACCTCCAGCATGGACGGGACGAAGTGGGCGGTGGTCACGCCCTCGTCCTGGATCAGCCGTGCCAGGTACTCCGGGTCCCGGTGACCGCCGGGCTCGGCGGACACCTGCACCGCACCGGTCACCAGCGGCCAGAAGAACTCCCAGACCGACACGTCGAAGCCGGAGGGGGTCTTCTGCAGCACCCGGTCGTCCGGGCCGAGCGGGTAGGCGTCCTGCATCCACAGCAGCCGGTTCACTATGCCCCGGTGCGGCACGACGACGCCCTTCGGGCGGCCGGTCGAGCCGGAGGTGTAGATCAGATACGCCGGGGAGTCCGGCAGCGGTCCCGGCAGTGCCACGGTGGCGGGCAGGGCTGCCAGCTCCGCCTCGGTGCCGGGGACATCGAGCACGAGCAGCTTCCCGGCGGCGCCCGCTCCACTCCCGGGGAGGCCGTCCCGCCCTTCGCGCGTGGTGATCACGACGGCCGGGGCGGCATCATCCAGCATGTACGCGATCCGCTCGGCCGGGTAGTCCAGCTCGACCGGCAGATAGGCCGCGCCCGCCCTGATCGTGGCCAGGAGGGCGACGGTCAGCGCGGCGGAGCGGGGTACGGCGACGGCGACGGTGTCGCCCCGGCGCACTCCGCGGGCGATGAGGAGGGCGGCCAGCCTCGCGGACCGCGCGTCCAGTTCCGCGTAGCTGAGGCGGGTGTCCCCGGCCACCAGCGCGAGCCCGTCCGGGGTCTTCTCCACCTGGGCGGCGAAGAGTCCGGCGATCGTCTCCGGCTCGGGGCCCGACGCCGTCGCCGCCGGCAGCTCCAGCACCCGCGCGGTGTCGTTCCACCCGGTCAGCAGCTGCTCGCGCTCGGCGGCGTCGAGGATGCCGATCCGGCTGAGCGGCGTCAGCGGGTCGGCGGTGCCCGCGGCGAGGAGCCGGACCAGCCGTTCACCGATGTGCCGGACCGTGCTCCCGTCGAAGAGGTCGGCGCTGTAGTCCACCGTGACCTCGATACCGGCCGGAGCGCCGTCCAGGTCGGTGCGCTCGACGAAGTTGAACCCGAGGTCGAACTTGGCCGCACCGCCCTCACCGTCGACAGGACGCGCCACCAGGCCCGGCAGGTCCAGCGAGGCGACCGCGTTGTTCTGGAGCACGATCATCACCTGGAACAACGGATGCCGCGCCATCGACCGCGACGGCTGCAACGCGTGCACCAACTGCTCGAACGGCAGATCCTGATGCGCGTACGCCGCCAGATCCGCCACCCGCACCCGGTCCACCAGCTCCCCGAACCCCGGGTCGCCGGACACATCCGCCCGCAGCACCAGCGTATTGACGAAGAACCCGACCAGATCATCCAGCGCCGCGTCCGTACGACCCGCGATCGCCGTCCCCAACGCAATGTCCGACCCGCCGCCCAACCTCGACAACAACCCCGACACACCCGCCTGCAACACCATGAACAGACTCGACCGCGACGACCGCGCCAGACCGGCCAGTTTCCGGTGCAGCCGCGCGTCGAGTTCCAGTGTCACGGTCCCGCCGCGGTAGCTCGACACCGCGGGGCGCGGCCGGTCCACCGGCAGGCTCACCTCGTCCGGTAGGCCGCTCAACGCCTTCTGCCAGTAGGCGAGTTGCCTGGAGATCGGTGATTCCTCGTCGTCCTCGCGCCCCATGACCTCGCGCTGCCACAGCGCGTAGTCCGCGTACTGCACCGGCAACGGCTCCCAGCCGGGAACACTGCCCGTCGCCCGTGCCCGGTACGCCACGCCGAGGTCGCGCGCCAACGGCGCCTGCGACCAGCCGTCCCCGGCGATGTGGTGCACCACCACACACAGCACATGCTCATCGGCCGACACATTGAACAGCGTCACCCGCACCGGCAGTTCGGCCGCCAGATCGAAGCCGACCGAGGCGACCCGGCCCAGCGCCGCGTCCAGCTCGCCGGCCGCGACGTCCCGCACCTCGAACGGCACGACCGCGTCCCCGGCAGCGACGACATGCTGCCACGGCTCACCGCCCACTTCAGGGAACACCGTCCGCAGCGACTCATGGCGCCCCACCACATCCACCAGCGCCGCCCGCAGGGCCGCCACGTCCAGCGCACCGGACAACCGCACACCCAGCGGAATGTTGTACGTCCCGCTCGGACCCTCCATCCGGTTCAGGAACCACAACCGACGCTGCGCGAACGACAACGGCACCCGCACCGGACGCACCATCGGCACCAACGCCGCACGACCGCCCGACGACGAACCCACCACCCGCTCCGCCAACGCCACCACCGTCTGCGCGTCGAAGATGTCCCGGAAGGGCAGCTCGATGCCGAACAGCGAACGGACGCGGCTCACCAGACGGGTGGCCAGCAGCGAATGCCCGCCCAGATCGAAGAAGCTGTCGTCGATCGACACCGACTCGACACCGAGCAGCTCGGCGAACAGCTCGCAGAGCGTCCGCTCGACATCGTCGCGCGGCGCGCGGGCCTCGCTGTGCCGCGGGTCGGGCAGCGCCGCACGGTCGATCCGCCCGTCAGCGGTGTACGGGAGCGCGTCGAGCTCCACGTAGTGCGCGGGTATCGCGTGGTGCGGGAGCGCGGCGGCGGCGTGCGCCCGCAGGGTCGCGGTGTCCGCCGGAGCCATCGGGTCGGCGGGGACGTGGTACGCCACCAGCGCGATGTCGCCCGAGGGGCCCGGCCGTGCGGTCACGGCCGCGGCGGCGACGTCGGCGTGCCCGGCGAGGACGCCTTCGGCCTCGCCGGGTTCGATGCTCCGGCCGTCGACCGTGAGCCGGTCGTCGGTACGGCCCAGCAGCTCGATCGTTCCGTCGCGGGTGATCCGGGCCAGGTCGCCGGTGCGGTGGAGCCGGGAGCCGGGCGGGCCGTAGGGGTCGGCCACGAAGCGCTCGGCCGTCAGACCGGCCCGTGCGTGGTAGCCGTGCGCCAGCTGGACTCCGCCGACGTAGAGCTCCCCCGCGCTGCCCGGGGGCAGGGGGGTGAGGTGGGCGTCGAGCACAAAGGCGCGGCTGTTGCGGACCGGTCGCCCGGCCGGTGGGTACGCCCCTTCGGTCCCGGTGGCGCCGGACCACGCGGTGACGCCGGACGACGCCTCCGTCGGCCCGTGCAGGACATGCAGTTCCGCGCCGGGCACGGCCTGCCCCAACCGGTCGCGCAGTCCGGCCGGCAGCGCCTCACCGCTGCACAGCACATGGCGCAGTCCGGTGCACCGGGCCGCCTCGGGCCCGGCGAGGAACGCCTCCAGCGGGGCCGGCGCGAAGTGGGCGGCGGTCACCCCTTCGCTCCGGATCAGCCGGGCCAGCCCGACCATGTCGCGGTGGCCGCCGGGCGGGGCGACGACCTGGGCGGCGCCGGTCACCAGCGGTGCCAGCAGCTCCCAGACCGATGCGTCCAGGTCCGCGGGCGCCTGGTGCAGGACGCGGTCGTCCGCACCGAGCCCGTGGGCGTCCCGCATCCACAGCAGCCGGTTCACGACGGCCCGGTGCGGCAGGACGACTCCGCGCGGGACGCCCTCCGGGTCGGCGGTGGGGATCAGGTACGCCGGGGAGTCCGGCAGCGGTCCCGGCAGCGCGGCGGTGGCCGGCAGGGCGGCCAGGGCCTCTTCGGTACCCGGGTCGTCCAGCACCACGACCGAGGAGTCCGGCTCCTGGAACAGGGACCGGCAGTCCCGTGCGGTGATGACCGCGGCGGGTGCGGCGTAGGCCAGCAGTCGGCGTATGCGCGCGGCGGGGTGGTCCGGCTCGATGGGCAGGCAGACCGCACCCGCCCGCAGCACCGCGAGGTGCGCGACGGTCAGTGCGGCGGAGCGGGGTACGGCGACGGCGACGGTGTCGCCCCGGCGCACTCCGCAGGCCACCAGCAGCGCGGCCGCCCTCGCGGACCGCGCGTCCAGTTCCGCGTAGCCGAGCCGGGTGTCACCGGCCACCAGCGCGAGCCCGTCCGGGGTCTTCCCCACCTGGGCGGCGAAGAGCCCGGTGACCGTCTCCGGCCCGGGACCCGACGCCGACAGCGGCTCCGGTGCCCGGACGGTGTCGTTCCCCCCGGTCAGCACCTGCCGCCACTCGCGTGATTCGAGCAGATCGAGCTGGCTGATGGGCATGGACGGGTCGGCGGCGCCCAGGGACAGCATGCGTACCAGCCGACGTCCCAGGTCCGTCACCGTTGCCTCGTCGAAGAGGTCGGCGCTGTACTCCACCGTGACCTCGATACCGGCCGGAGCGCCGTCCGGGTCGGTGCGCTCGACGAAGTTGAACCCGAGGTCGAACTTGGCCGCACCGCCCTCACCGTCGACAGGACGCGCCACGAGACCCGGCAGGTCCAGCGAGGCGACCGCGTTGTTCTGGAGCACGATCATCACCTGGAACAACGGATGCCGCGCCATCGACCGCGACGGCTGCAACGCGTGCACCAACTGCTCGAACGGCAGATCCTGATGCGCGTACGCCGCCAGGTCGGTGACCCGGACCCGTTCGACGAGTTCTCCGAACCCCGGGTCGCCGGACACATCCGCCCGCAGCACCAGCGTATTGACGAAGAACCCGACCAGATCATCCAGCGCCGCGTCCGTACGACCCGCGATCGCCGTCCCCAACGCAATGTCCGACCCGCCGCCCAACCTCGACAACAGCCCCGACACACCCGCCTGCAACACCATGAACAGGCTCGACCGCGACGACCGCGCCAGGCCCAGCAGATCCCGGTGCAGCCGCGCGCCCAGCTCCACCGGGACCAGACCGCCGCGGTAGCTCGACACCTCGGGGCGCGCCCGGTCCACCGGGAGTCTCAGCTCGTCCGGCAGCCCTGCCAACGCCTCACGCCAATAGACCAGTTGACCGGCGATCGCCGAATCCTCGTCGTCCTCGCCGCCCAGGACCTCGCGCTGCCACAGCGCGTAGTCCGCGTACTGCACCGGCAACGGCTCCCACCGCGGAGCCTCCCCCGCGACCCGTGCCCGGTACGCGACCCCCAGGTCGCGCGCCAACGGCGCCTGCGACCAGCCGTCCCCGGCGATGTGGTGCACCACCACACACAGCACATGCTCATCGGCCGACACCTTGAACAGCCGTACGCGTACGGGCAGTTCGTGCGCCAGATCGAAGCCCGTGGACGCCGCCGAAGCCAGTGCCGCGCCAAGCTCGTCGGCCGCGACCTCCCGCACCTCGAACGGCACGGTCAGGTCCCCGGCCGTGACCACCTGCTGCCATGGCTCACCGCCCACATCGGGGAACACCGTCCGCAGCGACTCATGGCGTTCCACCACATCGGTCAAGGCCGCCCGCAGGGCCGCCACGTCCAGCGCACCGGACAACCGCACACCCAGCGGAATGTTGTACGTCCCGCTCGGACCCTCCATCCGGTTCAGGAACCACAACCGACGCTGCGCGAACGACAACGGCACCCGCACCGGACGCACCATCGGCACCAACGCCGCACGACCGCCCGACGACGAACCCACCACCCGCTCCGCCAACGCCACCACCGTCTGCGCGTCGAACAGGGCGCGTACCGGCAGCTCGATCTCGAAGACGCTCCTGATCCGGCTCACCAGACGGGTGGCCAGCAGCGAATGCCCGCCCAGATCGAAGAAGTTGTCGTCGATCGACACCGTCGGAACGCCCAGGACCTCGGCGAACAGCCCGCACAGCATCTCCTCGTGCGGGGTCCGCGGCGCCCGGCCCCCGGAGGGGGCGGCACTCAGGTCCGACACCGACGGGGCGCCGCCCGTGACCGGGGCAGGGCGGGGGACCTCCCAGCCCGCGGGCAGGGCGACCGACTCCAGCACCTCGGCGACCGGCCGGGTGCCGTCCTCGGAGAGGGTCCGCAGGACGGCCTCCAGACGGTCGAGGAGGCCGGCGACGGTGTCCTCGGCGAACAGACCGGTCCGGAATCCCAGGCGCAGTTGGAGGCGTCGGCCGGGGACGGCGATGAGCGTCAGCGGGTAGTGCGTGGCGTCGGACCCGGAGGTCCCGGTGATCGTGAGGTCCCCGAGTGAGCCCCGCAGGCTCTCGGCATCCACCGGGTAGCTCTCGAAGGCGACCAGAGTGTCGAAGAGTTCACCGTGTCCGGCGGCCCGCTGGATCTCGGTCAGCCCGATGTAGTGGTGGTCGAGCAGGGCCGACTGCTCGTCCTGGACCCGCAGCAGCAGCGCCCGCAGCGACTCGCCCGCGTCCAGCCGGATACGTACCGGCACGGTGTTGATGAAGAGACCGACGATGCCCTCGACACCCTCGATCTCCGGCGGGCGGCCGGACACGGTCGCGCCGAACACGATGTCGTCGCTGCCGGTGAGCCGGGCCAGTTGGAGGCCCCACGCCACCTGCACCATGGTGTTGACGGTGATGCCGAGCCTGCGGGCCAGCGCGGCCAGCCGACCGCTCTGCTCCTCGGACAGATCGAGGGTGAGCCGGCCGGGCAGCCGGGAGACGGTGTCGTCGGCCTGCGGGGCCACCAGGGTGGGAGCGCCGAGGCCGTCGAACGCGTCCCGCCACGCCGCCAGTCCGGCCTGCTTGTCCTGTCGGCGCAGCCAGGCGAGGTACAGCTTGAACGGTGTCGCGGGCGGCAGTCCCGCCGCGTCGCCGCCGCGCCCGTAGAGCGCGAACAGCTCTCCGAGGACGAGCGGCATGGACCAGCCGTCCAGCAGGATGTGGTGGCAGCTGAACATCAGCCGCCAGGCGCGCCCGGTCAGGCGCACCATCGTGAACCGCAGCAGCGGCGGGTCGGAGAGGTCGAAGCGCACGGCCTCCTCGGCCGCGGACAGCTCGGCCAGCCGCCTCTCGCGCTCGCCCTCGTCCAGCCCGGACAGGTCGTGCACGACGACCGGGGTCGCGAACTCGCGCGGCACCACCTGGACCGGCTTGCTCAGGTTCTCCGACAGGAAGCCGGCCCGCAGGTTGTTACGGCGGATCAGCAGGGCCCGTACGGCGTCGCGGAAGACGTCCAGGTCGAACGGCCCCTCGAAGTCGACGGCCAGCCGGACGGTGTAGACGTCCAGCGCGCCCTCGTCGTAGGTCGCGTGGAAGAACATTCCCTCCTGCAACGGCGCGAGCGGCAGGATGTCCTCAAAAAGATCCTTGCGGGTCACCGGGTCTTCCTCCACTCAGCTTCCAGTACCCCGAGATCGTCGAGTTCGAGGTCGATCAGTGACAGGTCCGACAGGGCGAGGCCGGCCGGCTCCCCCTCGGCGGCGTGCTCCGAGAGGGCGGTGAGCGCGCGGAACCATCCCTCGGCCAGCGCGTGTACGTCGTCGTGGCTCAGCAGGCGTCGCGGCCAGGTCCAGTTGGCGACCAGCCGGGGGCCGTTCACGTCGTCCTGGACGAGCACGTTGAGCGATACGGAGTGCGTGGCGGGCATGCCGGGGTCGCCGCCGAGCTCCCGGAGCACCTCGCCGTCCGCGGACATGGTCCATCCGTCGGCCCCGGCGTTCGGTGCCGACCGGTCACCGGAGGCCGCCTCGCCCCAGGCTGTCGCATCCCCGGCGGCTCCGTCCCCGGCGGTCGTGTTCCCGGCGACTTCGGCCCGGCCCAGGTAGTTGAAGCCGAACTGCGGTGTGCCGAGCGCGGCCAGCTCCTCGCGGGTGCGCGGGTTGAGGTGGCGCAGCAGGCCGAAGCCCACGCCCTCATCCGGCATCTCCCGCAGCGTCTCCTTGACCCGGTCGAGGGCCTTGTGCAGGGCGGCGGGGTCGGTGAGGACCCGGCCCCACGACACCGGCCCGAGATCCAGCCGTACCGGCGCGAGGCTGGTGAACCAGCCGACCGTACGGGAGATGTCGAGGTCGGCCCCCTCCGGGATCTGCCGGCCGTGGCGCTCGACGTCGACCAGCACCGCGGTGCCCGCGCCCAGCCCGCGCCGCCGCCGCCAGTCGGCGACCGCCAGGGTGAACGCGGTCAGCAGCACGTCCTCGACGCCGCCGCGCATCGCGGCGGGCACCTTCGTCAGGAGCGGTTCGGTGACCGTTTCCGGCAGGGTCAGGACGAGCGCTTCCTGGGTGCCCATGGTGTCGACGGCCGGGTCCCGCGGCTCCGCCGTCACCGGGACGTCCTCGGGGGCGAGCTGGTCGGCCCACCAGGAGACCCGGTCCTCGCGGGCGGGTTCGGCGGCCGTCTCGGTGAGCCACTGCGCCCACCGGCGCCACGAGGTGCCGACCGGCTGGAGCGTGGCGTCCCTGGACTCGTACGCCGCCTGCCACGCCTCGGCCAGGTCGGGTACGAGAATCCGCCAGGACACCCCGTCGACGGCCAGGTGGTGGCCGAGGACCAGCAGCCGGCCCGGCTCGTGGGGACCGGCGTCGAACCAGACGACCCGTACGATCGCGCCCTCGGCCGGGGACAGGCGCGACACCGCCCGCTCCGCCTGTTCGGCGATGACGGCCCGTACCTTCTCGCCGTCCGCACCGGCGATGTCGACCCGGCCCACACAGCCGGACGGGTCCACCGCGCCGCGCGGCCGGACCGCGTAGGACCACTCCCCCGCGCGCACGGTCAGCCGCAGCCGCAGCGCGTCGTGGTGGTCGAGCACGGTACCGACCGCGGAGGTCAGCGTGTCCAGGGTGACCTCCGCGGGCACCCGCAGCAGCACCGACTGGTGGAACCGCTCGATACGGCCGCCGTGGTCACGCAGCCAGTGCGTCATCGGGGTGAGCGGCACCTCGCCGATACCGGCGTCGGGGTCCTGCGGGGCCAGTTCGTCGACGGAGCGGGCGACCGCCGCGAGTCCGGCGACCGTCTTGTGCGCGAACACGTCCCGGGGGGTGATGACCAGCCCGCCCTTGCGCACCTCGCTGACCAGCTTGATGGAGACGATGCTGTCGCCGCCCAGCTCGAAGAAGTTGTCGTCGGCGCCCACCTCGGGCAGCGAGAGCACCGTGCCGAACGCCTCGGCGAGCACCTTCTCCGCCTCCGTGGCGGGCCCCTGGCCCTCGCCGCCGGTACGGGCGGACCCGGGTGCGGGCAGGGCCGCGTGGTCCAGTTTCCCGTTGACCGTCAGGGGCAGACCGTCCACGACCACGAACGCCTGCGGCACCATGTACTCCGGCAGCCGCCCGGCCGCCCACGCGCGCACGGCGGCGATGTCCGGGCCGGTGCCCTCCTCGGGCACCACATAGCCGACGAGCTGGCGTACACCGGGCCGGTCCTCACGGATGACGACGGCCGCGCCGTCGACCCCGGCACAGCCCGCGAGTACGGATTCGATCTCGCCCAGCTCGATGCGGAAGCCCCGCAGCTTCACCTGGCTGTCCCGGCGGCCGACGAACTCCAGCACTCCTTCGGCGCGCCACCGCACCACATCACCGGTGCGGTACAGCCGGGCCCCCGGAGCACCGAACGGGTTCGCCACGAACCGCTCCGAGGTCAGCCCCGCACGCCCCAGATAACCGCGCGCCAGCCCCACCCCGGAGACATACAGCTCCCCCGGCACCCCCACCGGGCAGAGGTTCAGCGCGGCGTCCAGGACATGGACCCGGGTGTTGGCGATCGGCCCGCCGATGGGCGGGGTGACCGTGCCGTCCACCGGGTCGCTCGCCGTCGCGCACACCGTGGTCTCGGTCGGCCCGTAGGCGTTGATCACCCGGCGGCCGGGCGACCACCGGGCGGCCAGCTCGCGGGGGCACGCCTCCCCGGCGGTCACCAGGGTCAGCCCGGCGGGTGCCGCCTGCGGATCGGCTCCGGACAGCGCCGTCGGGGTGAGGGTGGCGTGTGTGATCCGCTCGGTGGTCAGGAAATCGGTGAGGTCGGTGCCCAGCACCGGACCGTCGGACGGGGTGAGGACCAGAGCGGCGCCGTTGAGCAGGGCCATGACCGTTTCCCAGGCGGACGCGTCGAAGCTGGGGGCGGCGAACTGCCCGATCCGGCTGGTGCTGTTCACCCCGAGCCGGTCGGCGTGCCAGGCGGCGAGGCTGACCAGTCCCCGGTGCGTGACCGAGACGCCCTTGGGCTGCCCGGTGGACCCGGAGGTGTAGATCACGTACGCGGGGTGGTCGACCGACAGCGGCGTACGGCGGTCGGCGTCGGTGACCTCGGCCCCGGACAGCGCCGCGAGCGCCTCGACGGCCTCGGGGCCGTCGAGGACGAGCGGATCGGTGAGGTGCTCCGGGAGCCGGGCGGTCAGGCCGGAGACGGTGACCACGAGCGTGGGTTCGCTGTCCTCGATCATGTACGCGATCCGGTCGGCCGGATGGTTCGGATCGACCGGTACGTAGGCTCCGCCGCAGGTCATCACCGCGAGCAGCGCGGTGGTGAGGTCGACCGACCGGGGCAGGACCAGGGCGACCCGGTCCTCCGGTCCGACACCGCGTGCGATCAGCAGCCTGGCGAGCCGCGCGGCACGTGCGGCCAGGGTGGCGTAGTCCACGGTGACGCCGTCACCGGCCACCGCGGGCCGGGCGGGGACGGCGGCGGCCTGCCGGGCGAACAGGTCCGGGACGGTACCGGCGGGCACCGGCCGGTCGCTGTCGTTCCAGCCGTCGAGCAGGTCCTCGCGCTGTGCCGGCGGCAGGATGTCCAGGAGCCGCACCGGCCGGACCGGGTCCGCGACGACGGCGCGCAGCAGGGCGATCAGGTGGCCGACGACGCGCTCCGCGCTCGCCCGGTCGAACAGGTCCGTGCTGTAGCCGAGGATGCCGGAGATCCCGCCCCCGGCGTCCTCGGCCAGGCTGAGTTCCAGGTCCACCTTGGCGACCGGCAGCAGCAGGTCCTGGCCGGTGACCCGCAGGCCGGGGAGCTCCAGCTCCCCCGAGGTGTTGTTCTGGTAGGCGAGCAGCACCTGGAACAGCGGGTTGTGCGACAGCGAGCGGTCGGCGCCGACGAGGTCGACCAGCCGCTCGAAGGGCAGGTCCTGGTGCGCGTAGGCGCCCAGTGCGGTGGTGCGGGCCCGGCGCAGCAGCGCGACGAAGCCGGGGTCGCCGGACACATCGGTGCGCAGGACCAGCGTGTTGACGAAGAACCCGATGAGGTCGTCGGTCGCCGCGTCCGTCCGGCCCGCGACCGGCGTACCGATGGGGATGTCCGTTCCGGCCCCGAGGCGGGACAGCAGTGCGGCCAGCGCGGCCTGGAAGACCATGAAGGGGGTGGTGTCGGTCCCGGCGGCGAGCTTGCGCAGACCGGCGCCCAGTTCGGGGTCGATCGTCACCGGCACGACGGCGCCCCGGTGAGTGGCCACCGGCGGGCGCGGCCGGTCGGCCGGGAGTTCCAGTTCCTGCGGGGAGCCGAGGAGCTGTTCGGCCCAGTAGGCCCGCTGCGAGGCGGCCAGGCTGTTCTCGTCCCGCTCGTCGCCCAGCAGCCGCTGCTGCCACAGCGTGTAGTCCGCGTACTGCACCGGCAGCGGCTGCCAGTCCGGTGCGGCGCCGTCCAGCCGGGCCCGGTACGCCTCACCGAGGTCGCGGGCGAGCGGGGCCTGCGACCAGCCGTCCCCGGCGATGTGATGGACGACGACGCACAGCACATGCTCGCCGGGGGCGGTCCGGAAGAGCCGGGCCCGTACCGGCAGGTCGTGCGCGAGGTCGAAGCCGACCGCACCGGCCGCGTCCAGCGCGGCGGACAGCTCCGCCTCGGGCAGGTCGCGGACCTCGATGGCCACCGTCGCCGATCCGGCCGCGACGACCCGCTGCCACGGCTCGCCGTCGGTGTCCGGGAACACGGTGCGCAGCGCCTCGTGCCGGCCCAGCACATCGCCGAACGCGGCTCTCAGCGCGTCGACCCGCAGCTCTCCGGAGAGCCGGACGGCGAACGGGATGTTGTACGTGGCGCTCGGCCCCTCCATCCGGTTGAGGAACCACAGCCTGCGCTGGGCGAACGACAGCGGCACCCGTTCCGGACGCTCGGCCGGGCGCAACGGCGTCCGGGCCGCCGAGGGGGTGTCCGTCAGCCGGACGGCGAGCCGGGCCACGGTCGGTTCCTCGAAGACCCGCCGGATCGACAGCTCGACGCCCAGGACCGCCCGTACCCGGCTGACGAGCCGGGTGGCGAGCAGCGAGTGGCCGCCCAGCTCGAAGAAGTTGTCGTGGACGGACACGGCGGGCAGCCCGAGCACCTCCTCGAACAGCCCGCACAGCAGCTCCTCGTGCGGGGTCCGCGGTCCGCGGGTGTCCTCCGCGGTGTGCTCGGGAACCGGCAGCGCCTTCGTGTCCAGCTTTCCGTTGGTGGTCAGCGGCAGCGCGTCCAGGACGACGACCGGCCGCGGGACCATGTACTCCGGGAGCCGCTCGCCCGCCCAGGCGCGCAGTTCGTCCGGGTCGAGCGGGGTGCCCGCGGCGGGCACCGCGTAGCCGACGAGCTGCCGGACACCGGGACGGTCCTCGCGGACCATGACGGCGACCTGGCCGACCGCCTCGTGGCCCGCGAGTACGGATTCGATCTCGCCCAGCTCGATGCGGAAGCCCCGCAGCTTCACCTGGCTGTCCCGGCGGCCGACGAACTCCAGCTCCCCGTCGGTGCGCCACCGCACCACATCACCGGTGCGGTACAACCGGGTGCCCGGAGCACCGAACGGGTTCGCCACGAACCGCTCCGAGGTCAGCCCCGCACGCCCCAGATAACCGCGCGCCAGCCCCACCCCGGAGACGTACAGCTCCCCCGGCACCCCCACCGGGCAGAGCCGCAGGTCGCCGTCGAGGACGTAGACCTGCTTGCCGTCGAAGGGGCGGCCGATCGGCACCGGGTCCGGCACGGGCCGCTCGGCGGTCAGCGGGTGCGCGGCGGCGATGACGGTGACCTCGGTCGGTCCGTACGCGTCCACGACCGTGATGTCCGGGCAGGCTTCCAGGACCTGGCGCACCGACGCGGCGGGCACCGCCTCACCGCCCGCCCACACCTCGCGCAGCGGCCGGAACGTCTCCGGTGCCTCGGCGGCGATCAGCCGGAACAGGCCGGTGGTGAACAGGGCCGCGGTGACCCGGCCCTCGGTGAGGGTCCTGGCGATGGTGGCCATGTCCAGCTCACCGGGCGGGCCGACGACCAGGGTGCCGCCGTTCAGCAGCGGGGTCCACATCTCGTACGTCGACGCGTCGAACGCGTGGGCCGAGTGCATCAGCACCCGCTCCTGCGCGCCGCCCGCGAACCGGCTGTCGGCGACCAGGTCCCCGATGCCGCGATGGGTGACGGCGACCCCCTTCGGCCGGCCCGTCGAGCCGGAGGTGTACATGACGTAGGCGATCCGCTCCGGGCCGGGCGGCATCGGCACGCCGCCCTCGGGCACCGGGTGGCTCGCGGGCAGGTCGCCCTGCTCCAGGACCAGCGAGGTCCCGCTGTCGCTCAGCACGTCCGCGCGCCGGGAGCGCGGCCAGCGGTGGTCGATGGGTACGTACGCGGCGCCCGCCCGGAGCACACCGAGCACGGCCACCACGAAGTCGACGGAGCGGTCCATGGCGATGCCGACCGGCTCCTCGGGGCGCACACCGCGCTCCAGCAGCCAGGCGGCGATCTCCTCCACGCGGGCGGTCAGCTCCGCGTACGTCAGCGACCGGTCGCCGCGGACCACCGCCTGCCGGTCCGGGTGCTCGGCGGTGCGCAGCGCGAGCAGTTCCGGCACCGTGCGCCCCGGTGCCGGGACGGGGACCGGGTTCCATCCGTCGAGCAGCCGTGACCGCTCGTCGGCGTCCAGCAGCTCGACCGCGCCGGCCCGCGCGGAGGGCTCGTCGGCGAAGGCCGTGAGCAGGGCGGCCAGCCGCTCGGCGAAGCCCTCGATCTCGGTCTCCCCGAAGGCGTCGGACCGGTAGGTGAAGCGCAGTTCGAGGGACGGGCCGGGGATGACCATGAGGGCGAGCGGGTAGTGCGCGCCGTCCGTGGAGAAGAAGTCCGCGACCGACAGCCCGCCGGGCAGGGTGAGCGTGGCCGGGTCGACCGGGAAGTTCTCCAGCACGGTGAGGGTGTCGAACAGGTCGCCGTGCCCGGCCGCCCGCTGGATCTCCGCCAGACCGAGGTGCTGGTGGGCCATCAGCGTCCGCTGCTCGTCCTGGAGCCGCCCGCAGAGCGCGAGCAGCGACTCCTCGCGCCGGATCCGGACCCGCACGGGCACGGTGTTGAGGAAGAGCCCGACCATGGTGTGCACACCGGGGATCTCCGGTGAGCGTCCGGCCAGCGTCATGCCGAAGGTGACGTCCCGGCGGTCGGTCAGCCTGCCCAGCAGCAGTCCCCACGCGGCCTGCACCACGGTGTTGAGGGTGATGCCGTGCTCGCGGGCCCGCTCGGTGAGCCGCCGTGCCGTCTCCGGGGGGAGCAGGTGACTGACCCTGCTGGGCAGCACCGATGTGGAGCGGTCGTCGGGCATCGCGGCCAGCAGGGTCGGCTCGGCGAGCCCGTCCAGCGCACCGCGCCAGGCGCTGACGGCGCCCTCGCGGTCCTGCTTGGCGAGCCACGCCAGGTGGTAGCGGTACGGGGTGACCGCGGGCAGCGCGGTGGCGTCGCCGCCCGCGGCGTACAGCTCGAACAGCTCGCGTACCAGGACCGGGGCCGACCAGCCGTCCAGCAGGATGTGGTGGTTGGTCACCAGCAGCCGGTGCCGGCCGTCCGCGACCCGGACCACGGTGAACCGCAGCAACGGGGGCGTGCGCAGGTCGAAGCGGGCCGCGCGGTCGCGTTCGGTGATCTCGCGCAGGGCCGCTTCCCGCTCCCGCTCGGGCAGCCCGGACACATCGCTCTCGTGCCAGGGCAGTTCGACCGCCTTCGGGATGAACTGCAGCGCACGCGGGCCGTCGTGCCGGAATCCGGCGCGCAGGTTGCCGTGCCGTTCCAGCAGGGCGTGCGCGGCGGAGCGCAGGGCCGGCACGTCGAGCGGGCCGTCGATGTCCATGCCGAGCTGCATGACGTAGACGTCCGGGCCCGACCGGTCGTCGTACTGCGCGTGGAAGAGCAGACCCTCCTGCAACGGGGTGAGCGGCAGTACGGCTTCCAGCGACGACTTGTCCTTCGTGCTCATTCCGAAACGCTCCATTTCGACTCGAACTGATCGAGTTCGTCCTGCGAGACCAGGTCCATGTCCCACTCGCTTCCGGCGGCCGGGCCCGGCGTGGCGGCCTCGGCGGGCTCCGGCGCGGCGATCGCGGCGATGGCCCGCACGGTGCGGTGGGCGAACACGTCCTGCGGGGTGAACCGGAGCCCCTCGGCGCGGGCCCGGCTGACGAGTTGGATCGAGACGATGCTGTCGCCGCCCCGGCGGAAGAAGTCGTCGTCCACCCCGGCGCGGGAGAGCCCCAGGACCTCGGCGAAGAGCCGGGCGAGGGTCTTCTCCCCGGCGGTCACGGGCGCGGCGCCGGAGGCGGGCTCCGCCGCGTCGGGCGCGGGCAGCGCCTTGTGGTCGAGCTTGCCGTTCAGCGTGACGGGCAGGGCGTCCAGCAGGACCAGCGCGGCGGGCACCATGTGGTCGGGCAGCCGCTCGGCCAGCGCGTCCCGCAGCTCGGCCACCAGGGCGCCGCTCCTGCGGCCCACGAGCGGGTCGTTCGCGTACCGCGCCGGGGCCGCGCCCGGGAGGTACAGATCCCGGTAGGCGAGCACCGCGGCACCGTCCGAACCGCCGCCACGGTAAGCGCCGTTGAGGCCGTTCGCGCTGCCCGTGCCGTCCGTGCCGTCCGTGCTGCTCGTGCCGTCCGTGCTGCTCGTGCCGTCCGTGCTGCTCGTGCCGTCCGTGCTGCTCGTGCCGTCCGTGCCGTCCGGAGCGTGCTCCGGTACGAACACGGCGTCCAGCCGGCCGTCGTCCGCCCCCGCCGTCCAGGTGACCAGCGCCCGGTAGCCGAAGGGCGAGCCCACCTCGTGCAGCTCCGTGACATCGACGTCCGCCGACACGGGGCCGTCGGTCCCGGCCACTGCGGCCAGGTCCGCACCGAGCCTGCCGTTGGGGATGCCGGTGACCCGCAGCCCGGCCGGGTGCGCCTCGCGCAGCCGTGCGGCCAGTACGTCGAGGCCGCCGATGCGCTCCCAGGAGACGGCGGGCACCGCCGCCAGGGAGACCGGGGCGGCCGGCCGCTTGTGCAGGACCACGTCGTAGCGGTAGCGGCTGAGCTCGTTGGCGTACTCCCCGCGCTTGATCCGGATGTCCGCACCGCCGAAGCCGTCCAGCACTCCGGCGAGGCTGTCGAACAGGGCGGGATCGACCAGCAGTTCGGTCTCGCGCTCCACGGCCCGGTCCACCGCGTACCGGGTGGCGTCCTCGCCGTCGCCGGGGCCCGCCAGGCGGTGGATGGCCGTCCGCATGCAGCGCAGCAGCCGCAGATCGCGGATGTCGCCGAGGAAGACCGTGCCGGTGTCGCCGAGCAGCGCGAACGCCTTCGTGATGACGTCGGTCAGGTAGTCCACGCTCGGGAAGTACTGCGCCACCGAGTTGATCACGACGGTGTCGAACGTCCCCGCGGGCAGGTCGTCCAGGGCGTGCGCCGGGGTCGCGGTGAACCGGGTGCGCGCCGCCAGTTCCGGGTCCCGCGCGGTCTGCCGCCGCAGGGTGGCGATCACCTCGCCGGACAGGTCGGTGCCCCAGTACAGCTCCACATGGGGGGCGACCGGCGCCATGATCAGCCCGGCGCCGACGCCGATCTCCAGCACCCGGCGCGGCCGCAGCTCCAGAATCCGGTCGACGGTCGCCGCACGCCAGGCCCGCATCTCCGCCTCGGGCAGCTCGGATCCGTCGTAACTGCTGTGCCAGCCGCTGAAGTTCTCGCCGAGCGGCGGGCCTTCCCGGTCCGGGGCGCCGTAGACCTCGTCGTTGATGACCTGCCACTTGCCGACCTGATCGGTCTCCAGGCCGGTGTCACGGGAACCGGCGTCGCGTCCGGCGGGCACCACATAGCCGACCAGCCTGCGCTCACCGGGCCGGTCCTCCCGGACCACGACGGCGGCCGTCTCCACCTGCGGCTGATCGGTCAGCGCGCTCGTGACCTCGCCCAGCTCCACCCGGAAGCCGCGCAGCTTCACCTGGTCGTCCGCCCGGCCCCCGAACTCCAGCACGCCCCCGGCCCGCCAGCGCACCACGTCGCCGGTGCGGTACATCCGCTCCCCGGCCGTGCCGAACGGGGAGGCGACGAAGCGTTCCGAGGTGAGCCCCGGCCGGCCGAGGTAGCCGCGGGCCAGGTTGACCCCGGACACGTACAGCTCGCCGAGGACGCCGGGGGCGACCGGGCTGAGCCTCGCGTCGAGCACGTACACCCGGGCGTTGGCGATCGGGGTGCCGATCGGCGGGGTGAGCGCCCCGGACAGCGGCGCGCTCATCGTGGCGCACACCGTCGTCTCCGTAGGGCCGTACGCGTTGATCATGCGGCGGCCGGCCGACCAGGTCCCGGCCAGCTCCGCCGAGCACGGTTCACCGGCGACCGTCAGCACCATCCCGGCCGGCACGGCGGCGGGGTCGAGCCCGGTCAGCGCGATCGGCGGGATCGTCGCGTGGCTGATCCGCAGGCCGGTCAGGAACCGGGCCAGTTCGTCACCGAGCAGCAGGCCCTGTTCGACCGGGAGCACCAGCGTGGCACCGGCGAGCAGGGCGACGCAGGTCTCGGACACCGCGGCGTCGAAGCTCGGTGCCGCGTACTGGACGACCCGGCTGTCCGGCCGGACAGCGAACCGTTCGCCCTGCGCGGCGGCCAGGTTGCCGATGCCCCGGTGGGTCACCACGACACCCTTGGGCCGGCCGGTCGAGCCTGAGGTGTAGATGACGTAGGCGGCCTGGTCGAGCGCGACGGGCACCCGCCGCTCCGCGTCCGACAGCGGGGTGGCGGGCCGTGCCGCGACCACGATGGCCGTCCCCGGGTCGTCGAGCACGATCCTGGGCAGGTCCGGGATCACCTCATCGGCCTGCGGGGCCACCGACCTGATGGTCAGCAGCAGCGCGGGCGCGGCGTCGTCGGCCATGAAGGCGACCCGCTCACGCGGATAGCCGGGGTCGACCGGCACGAACGCGGCACCCGCCGTGACCACGGCGAGCTGCGCCACGAGGAGGTCCAGCGACTTCGGCATCACCAGCAGGACACGGTCCTCGGCGCCGATCCCGCGTGCGATCAGATGGCGGGCGAGCCGGTTGACCCGCTCGCCCAGCTCCGCGTAACGCAGCTCCCGCTCACCGGCCACCACCGCGAGGGCACCGGGGGTGCGCACCACCCGGTCGGCGAACAGTTCGGGCAGGGTGCCCGCGGCGACCTCGCACGCGGTGTCGTTCCACTCGACGAGGATGCGCTCGCGCTCGTCGGCGCCCAGCACGTCCAGCTCGCTCAGCCGACTCTGCGGCCGTCCGGTCGCCCGGTCCAGCAGACGCGTCAGCCTGCTGATGAGCAGCTCGACGGTGGCCTCGTCGTACAGGTCGGTGGCGTACTCGACGGCGCAGGTGGTGTGGTCCGGTCCGCCCCCCTCGCCCCGCACCTCGCGGAAGTCGAAGAGGAGGTCCAGTTTGGCGGTGTGGGTGACGGCGGGTTCGATCCAGGCGTCGAGACCGGGCAGGTCCAGCCCCGGTGTCGCGTTGTTCTGGAAGCCCAGGCCGATCTGGACCAGCGGGTGCCGGCCGGCCGAGCGCTCCGGGTTGACGGCCTCGACCAGCCGCTCGAAGGGCAGGTCCTGGTTGGCGAAGGCGGCCAGGCCGTCCGTGCGGGCCCGGCCCAGCAGGTCGGCGAAGCTGGGGTCCCCGGTGAGGTCGGTGCGCATCACCAGGGTGTTGACGAGGAAGCCGACCAGGTCGTCCAGCGCCTCGTCGGTCCGTCCCGCGATCGAGATGCCGAGCGGGACGTCCTCACCGGCTCCGAGCTTGCTCAGCAGCACCGCCAGCGCGGTCTGCACCACCATGAACGGGCTCACGTCGTGCTCGCGCGAGCACCGTGTCAGCTGCCGGTGCAGCGCGGCCGGCAGATCGAAGCGCAGGGTCTCGCCCCGGTAGGAGGCGACGGCGGGCCGGGGCCGGTCGGTGGGCAGGGTGACTTCCTCGGGAAGTCCCCGCAGGTACTCCGTCCAGAAGGCGAGCTGGCCGGAGATCGCCGAGCCCGGGGTGTCCTCGTCGCCCAGGATCTCGCGCTGCCACAGGGTGTAGTCCGCGTAGCTGACGGGCAGCGGCTGCCACTCCGGGAGGTCGCCCCGGCAGCGGGCGGTGTAGGCGGTCTGGAGGTCGCGGGTGAGCGGCACCAGGGACCAGCCGTCGCCCGCGATGTGGTGCACCGGCAGGAGCAGCGCGTGTTCCCGGTCCGACAGGGCGAACAGGTGCGCGCGGATGGGCGCCTCGGTGGCCAGGTCGAAGCCGACGGCGGCGCGTTCGGTCAGCGCCCCGGCCAGCCGGTCGGCGGTGATGCCGGTGACGCCCATGACCGGCGTCGCCTCCTCGGCGGACAGGATGTGCTGGCGCGGGGTGCCGTCGCGGTCGGGGAAGACGGTGCGCAGGCTCTCGTGCCGGGCGACGACATCGCCGATCGCGGCCTGAAGGGCCGTACGGTCCAGATCGCCGTTCAGCCGCACGACGAGCGGGATGTTGTACGTGCCCGAGCCGCCGTCGATCTTGTCGATGAACCACAGCCGCAGCTGGGCGAAGGAGAGCGGGATCTCCTCCGGCCTGTCCATGGGGGTCAGCGGGCGCCGGGCGCTCGGTACGTCACCGTTGCCCGCGAGCCAGGCGATCAGCTCGGCCGGGGACGGGGCCTCGAAGACGGTACGGATGGTGAGTTCGACGCCGAACGCCGCGCGGACCCGGCTGACCAGCCTGGTGGCGAGCAGCGAATGCCCGCCCAGGTCGAAGAAGTTGTCGTCCATGGAGACCGACGGCACGCCCAGGATCTCCGCGAAGAGACCGCAGAAGATCTCCTCCTCCGGGGTACGGGCCGGCCGGCCGCCGACGAGGCCCGTCAGGTCCGGGGCGGGCAGGGCCCGGGTGTCGAGCTTCCCGTTCCCGGTCAGCGGCAGCGCGTCCAGCTGCACGAACCAGCTCGGCACCATGTGCTCGGGCAGGGCGGCGGCCGTGTGCTTGCGCAGGTCGGTGGTGTCCAGGGCGACCCGGCCCCCGGCGCCGTGGCCGCCGATGACGTAGGCCACCAGCCGCCGGTCGTCGGGGGTGTCCTCACGGACGACGACGGCAGCCTGCCGCACATCGGGGTGCCGCAGGACCGCGGCCTCGATCTCGCCCGGCTCGATCCGGAAGCCGCGGATCTTGACCTGCTGGTCGGCGCGCCCCAGGTACTCCAGGTTCGCGCCGCCGTCCGCGGCCCAGCGGGCCAGGTCGCCGGACCGGTACATGCGCTGTCCCGCCGGGCCGAAGGGGTCCGCGACGAACCGCGTGCAGCTCAGGTCCGGCCGCCCCAGATAGCCGTCGGCCACCGCGGGGCCGCCGACGTACAGCTCACCGGCGACCCCGGGCGGGACCGGGCGCAGCGCGGTGTCCAGCACGTAGACGCGCAGGTCGTCGAGGCCCCGGCCGATCATGCTGCCGGTGCCGGCCGACGCGACGGACGCGTCGAGCATCAGCTCCGTGGTGTGCACGGTGGTCTCGGTGATGCCGTACATGTTGACCAGCAGCGGGGCGTCCTCGGCGTGCCGCTCGTACCACTCGGCCAGCCTGCCGAACTCCAGCGCCGCACCGCCGAAGATCACCCGGCGCAGGGCGAGCCGGCTTCCGGTCCCCGGGTCGTCCCGGTCGGCCTGGACCAGCTGGTAGAACGCCGACGGCGTCTGGTTGAGGACGGTGACCCGCTCCCGTACCAGCAGCCGCAGGAACTCCTCCGGCGAGCGGCTCACCGCGAACGGCACCACCACGAGCTTCCCGCCGTGCAGCAGGGCGCCCCAGATCTCCCACACCGAGAAGTCGAAGGCGTAGGAGTGGAACAGCGACCACACGTCGTCCGGCCCGAAGCCGGACCAGGACGCGGTCGACTCGAAGAGCCGGAGCACATTGTGGTGGGCGACCACGACACCCTTGGGCCGGCCGGTAGACCCGGAGGTGTAGATGACGTACGCGGCCTGGTCGGGCAGGACCGGTCCGCCGCGCTCGGCGTCCCGGACCGGGGTGTGCGCCAGCGCGGCCAGTTCGGCCGCCGTGTCCGGGTGGTCGAGCGCGATCTCCGGTGTGCCCGGCACCGGCTGGGCGAAGGTGTCGCGCCGTGCGGTGATCACGGCGGTGGGCCGGGCGTCGGCCAGCATGTGGGCGACCCGGTCCGCGGGGTACTCGGGGTCGACCGGCAGATACGCCGCGCCGGCCTTCAGCGTCGCCAGCAGCGCCACGGGCAGGTCCACCGAGCGCGGCATCGCCAGCGCGACGAGCTGACCGCGCCGCACCCCTCGGTCGATCAGCAGCCGGGCCAGCCGGTTGGACCGCTCGTCCAGTTCCCGGTAGGTCAGGGCCCGGTGGTCCGCGCCGTCGGGGCAGACCACCGCCGTGCGGTCCGGATGGGCCGCCACGGTGCCGGCGAACCGCTCGGTCAGGGTGGCGCGTTCGGCTGCCGCGGGCGTCCGGGCGGCGCCGCCCCACTCGCCGACCAGCCGCTCCAGCGTCTCGGGCTCCACGATGTCCAGGGCGCCGACCGGGCGGTCGGGATGCGCGGCCAGCTCGCCGAGCAGCCGGATGATCAGGCGGTGGTGCTGCCGCGCCGCGTCGGGGCTGTAGACGTCCGGGTTGGCGGAGAGGTCGAGCTGGAGGCCGCCGTCCTGGCGGCCGACCACGATCAGCGAGAGGTCGTCGTCGTGTCCGGCCATCAGGGGGTGCAGGGTCGTCGGCAGACCCGCGACGCGCAGGGCCGGGGCGACGACATGGAGGTTGAGCCTTGGCCCGAGCAACCGGCCGTCGGAGCCCAGGAGTCCGAGGTCGCGCCGCAGGTCCTCGTAGCGGTAGCGCTTGTGCCGGGAGACGGCGCGCATGCGCTGGTGGGCGTGGCGGACGAGTTCCGTCGCCGTCATGTCGGGGCGCACCGTCATCCGTACGCCGACCACGTTGGACACCATGCCGGGCACGGTGCGGGCCGCGGCCGTGGTGCGGGCGGCGACGGACAGGGCGATCACCACGTCGCTGCTGCCGGTGATCCGGCTGGTGTACACGGCGAGCGCCGCCAGCACCGCGGCGGGCCAGCCGACCCGTCCGGCACGGGCCGCGTCGCGGATCTCGTCGCCCTTCGCGGCCGATACGTACGCGGTGTCCCGGAACAGGCCGGTGGGCAGCGCCGTCGGACGGTCACCGAGGCTCACGGCGGCCGGCCTGTCGGCGAACTCCCCCGTCCAGAAGGACTGGTCCTCGGCGAACTCGGCGGACCGCCGGTAGACCAGTTCGTCCTCGATCAGCTCGCGCAACGGCGGGAACGCCCCGTCGGCCGGGTCCTGCCCCTCGGTGAGCCGGGTGTAGACATCGGCCAGACGGGAGGCGATGAGGCTCGCGCCGAAGCTGTCCATCACCAGGTGGTGGTAGCGGTAGTAGAAGAGGAACCGGTCCTCGGCGACCTTGATGAGCGCGAAGCGGTACAGCGCGCCCCCGATCACCTCGACCGGGGTGTTCGCGTCCGCCCACATCCACGCGTCGGCCTTCTCGTCCGGCCGGTCCTCGGCGGCGAGGTCCAGGACATGGACCGGCTGCGCCGACCAGTCGGTGACCGGCTCGATCACCTGTACCGGACCGGACCCCTCGTCGGTGAACCGGGCACGCAGCGCCTCGGTCTCCACGACGATCCGGCGCATCGCGGTGGCGAACAGCACGGGATCGACGGCCCCCGCTATTTCCAGGTAAAGGGCCGCGTTGAACGTCGCGTTCGGACCGCTGAGGCTCTGCGCGTACCAGATTCCGGCCTGGCCGGCGGTCAGCGGCAGAACCGTGGCTGACGAGTCAGACATCTGTCCTCTGTTTCTTCGGGCCAGGCCGACCTTCGAGTCGGTCGGTGATCCAACGGGTCGGCAGCCACGGGCGGCTCCGGCGGGCCTGCTGTCAGCGCCGTGTTCGGGGCGGTCCCGGGCCGGAACAGCCCTGGGGCGGGCGCGGCAGCGCCCTTCGTCCGTGCACCGGATCCGCTGACGGCGGTCAATCGACGTTCGGTAAACGAATACACGTACCGACAAGCTCTGTCGCAGGCCGCTGCAATTACCGGAAACGGATCTTCTGGCCGGGCGCGCGGAATTCAGATTCTTCGAACCGGGTCCTGTTGCAGCAAGTGGCAAGGGTCTCCGGCGGGCGGGAATTCCGTCCGTAGCATCACGGCGAGCAGACCCATGACCACGACAAAGACAGGGAATACCCCTATGACCGACGCCATGGAGAAGCAGGCCACCTGCCCCGTCGCGCCACGCGGCTGGCCCAACCCCCTTCTGCCTGAGTACGACCAGGTGCCGGAGGGACGTCCGCTGACCCAGGTGACCATGCCGTCGGGCAGCAAGGCGTGGCTGGTCTCGCGGCACGACCACATCCAACGGCTGCTGGCGGACGCCCGGTTCAGCGTGGAGCCGCACCCCACGTTCCCCATCAGGTTCCCCGCGCCGCAGGAACTGCTGGACATGATCGCCAGGGACTCCAAGAACCTGCTGGTGACCATGGACCCGCCCCGGCACACCCGCGTCCGTCAGATGGCGCTGCCGGACTTCACCATCAAGGCCGTCGAGAAGCTGCGCCCGAAGGTGCAGGAGCTGATCGACCGCTACCTCGACGGGATGGAGGCGGCCGGCGGCCCCACCGACCTCGTCCAGGCGCTGGCCCTGCCGCTGCCGGCCCAGGTGATCTGCGAACTGGCCGGCATTCCCGAGGCCGAGCGGGACGTGTTCACGCGCAACGCCGCGATCATGGTGGGTACGCGGCACTCGTACACCATGGACGAGAAGATGGCCGCCAACAACGAGTTGATGGCGTACTTCGCCACCCTCGTCACCGAGAAGCGGGAGAACCCCGCCGACGACATGCTCGGCGGCTTCATCACCCGGGCGGGCCGGACCGACGAGTTCGACCACCACGGTCTGACGCTGATGACGAAGATGCTGCTGCTCGCGGGTTACGAGTTCATCGTGAACCGCATCGCGCTCGGCACCCAGACGCTCCTGGACCACCCCGGACAGCTCAAGGCGCTCCAGGGCGACCCGGCGGGGCTCATGCCGAAGGCCGTGAACGAGGTGCTGCGCTACTTCAGCCTCGTCGACGAGGTCCTGGCCCGGGTGGCGCTCGCCGACGTGGAGATCGACGGCGTGACCATCAAGGAGGGCGAGGGCATCCTCGTACTGAAGGGTCTCGGCGACCGCGACCCGGCCAAGTACACGGACCCCGACGCCTTCGACATCCACCGCGACGCCCGGGACCACCTCGCCTTCGGCTACGGCGTCCACCAGTGCCTCGGCCAGCATGTGGCCCGGCTGATGATGGAGCTGTGCTTCACCTCGCTGTTCACCCGGTTCCCGGATCTGCACGTGGTCGAGTCCGACGAGCCGATCGAGCTCATCGACGGGCTGCCGCCGGTGCACAAGCTCGTGGTCGGCTGGTGAGCGCGGTGAAGGTGCAGGTGGACCGCGACCGCTGTATCGGCGCCGGGCTGTGCGTGATGAGCGCCCCCGCCGTCTTCGACCAGGGTGAGGACGACGGCCTGGTGATCCTGCTGGACGACAGCCCATCGGACGCCGATGCCGCGCACACGCGCAAGCTCGTCGAGCACATCTGCCCGTCGAAGGCCATCCGGATCACCGAGGGCTGAGCGGCGGCCCCGGGGCCCGTCACCGCCCGCGCGGTGACGGGCCCGGCGCCCGCCCGCCCCGCATTCCCCGCACAGCGCCGACCAGAGTGGACAGCACACATGAGCAGGCTCACCGGATGGAAAGTCCTCAACGAGGGGCGGGGCACCGACCTCGTGCTCGCCGTCGACTTCGCCACCACGGGTCGTTCCGACTCCAGTTTCACCGACCTCGTCCCCCGGCTCGACCCGCACCTCGCCGTGTGGGAGACCCGCCAGCCCGACACGGGCGACGGCATGTCCGCGCGGGACTACATCGACCTGTGGGTCCGTGAGGCCGAGGACAGTGGCCGTACGGTCCGGGCGGTGCTCGGCTACTGCGCGGGCAGCGTCTTCGCCGGTGAGATCGCCGCCCGGGTCGCGGGGTGGCAGGCGCGGCCGCCCCGGTTCGTGATGTTCGATCCGGAGGTGCCGTCCCCGGCCGGTCTGGACCGGGACTTCGCCGCGATGATGAACCAGTTCGCCTCGGTGCTGTCCGCCGACGAGGTGTCCGCCGCCCGACAGGCCGCACAGGCTGCGCGGGCGGGCGCCCCGGACTTCGCCGCCTTCGGCGCCGAGCTGGTCCGGATCTTCCGGGAGCAGGCGGGCGCGGCGTTCGCACGCGAGGAGCTCGACACGGAACTGCTGGAGGAGTTCGCGGCGGTGTTCCGGTCGTTCGTGTCGTATCTGGACGCGGCCCGGCAGATCGAACCGGCCGCCGCCTGGCGCACCGCCACCGCGGTGAGTTCCCGGCAGCCGACCGAGGGGGCCCTGCTGGCGGCGCGGACCGTCGAGGTGCCGGTCGACCACGTGGACATCCTGCGCAGTGCTCGGACGGCGGAGGTCGTCGGCGAGATCGTCGGCAGTTACGCGTCGTCCTGACGGGGGCCGTGCGGGTGGGGCGCCTGCGGCGAGCTTGTCCCCTACCCGCCCCTTCCCGAAACCGGGGCGCCGCCCCGGACCCCGCTCCTCAAACGCCGGAGGGGCTGGGAGTGGGGTCGCCGGGCCCCGCGCTCGGGGAAAAAGGATGCCCTCAAGCGCCGGGCGGGCTGGGGGTGGCCGGAAGGGCTGGGAGGAAGGGCTGGGGGTGGGGGCGCCGGCCCTGGCGCTCGGGGAAAGGATGCCCTCAAGCGCCGGGCGGGCCGGGGATGGCCGGAGGGGCTGGGGGTAGGGTCGCCGGCCCCCGGCGCTCGGGAAGGGCTGTCCTCAAACGCCGGGCGGGCTGGGTTGGCCGGAGGAGCTGAGGGTGGGGGCGCCGGCCTGGGGTCCGGCTGTCCTCAAGCGCCGGGCGGGCCGGGGATGGCCGGAGGGGGTGCCGTGTTCATCGTCCCGTCCATCCGCTCGCGCGGCCGGTTCGCGCCGATGAGGGCGCCGACCGTCATGACGCACCGGTCTCCGTCCCAGGTCTCCCCGGACACGAAGACGTTGTCGGCCATCAGCCGGTCGATCCGGGCCACATGGCGCAGTACGGCACCCGGCCGTACCTCCCCGGCGAAGCGGCAGTCACGGAAGGCGGCGGCGACCTGTACGCCTTCGGTGGTGCCGCTGGACAGCCACAGGAGCACGGAGGACTGTCCGAAGGACTCCAGCATCAGCGCCCTGGGGTACATGTACCGCGACAGCGGGAGCCCGTCCGCCATCGACCGGTAGCAGGGCTCGGAGCCGGAGACGGCCTTCACGGTCGTGATCTCCCGGCCGGGGTCGAAGGATTCCACCCGGTCCACCAGGAGCATGGGGTGCCGTACCGGCAGCCGGTCCAGGATCGCGGTGTAGTCCGGTCCGTACGCGGTCGCGGGCGGGAGGGGCGGCGCGCCCGCGGGGGCGAGTGGCCCGCCGGCCGGGGCGGTGTTCCGGTCGCCGAGCACCACCTTCGCGGCCACGACCGGGGTACCGTCCTGCCGCACCCCGCCGGCGGTGACCCGCCATCGCCCGCCGTCGTCCTTCCTCGCCGTGACGTCCAGCCGGATCTCGTCACCGCCGCGCATGGGCGCCAGCCACCGGCCGGAGGCGACCTCCAGCAGGTTCAGCGGCTCGTCGCCGCCCACCAGGGTGGACAGCGCCTGCCGGAGCGCTTCGAGCACGAACACGGCGGGCAGCAGCGTGAGTCCGGGGAAGTGCCCCTCCATGTACGGGTCGTCGGCGCTGACCGTCTTGAACGCGCGGAACCGGAGGTCCGGTCCGCCCGCGTCCGGCTCCAGCCGGTCGACCGCGCACAACGGGGTCGCGAACGTGCGCCGCGCCTCTGCCCGCGCCTCTGCCGGCTCCCCGGTCCGGGTCGGAATGCCGCCGGTCACACGAACCACACCTGGTCGTACTCCGGCCAGCGGAGCGCCAGTTCGGCCGGGGCGAGAGTGGTGACACCCGGCACCAGCTGCTCCGGGGTGACGCCGAGTCCGTCCAGGGCGCTCTCGTCCACGAAGACGCTGAACCCCTCGGCGAGCAGGTCCCGCACGGCACCCCGGTAGTCGGGCAGCGTGTCCAGCACCGTCGAGCCGATCCGTACGGCCGGTACGTAGTCGTCCTCCTCGACGGCCATCGTCACCGTCGCCCCGCGCAGCGCCAGATCCACCTGCTCGAACTGGCCGTGCAGGTCGAGCAGTCCGTACAGCGGGTGGAAGAACTGCACCTCCACGGCGCCCCGGTAGGCGCGGTCGAGCACGCAGAGCACCCGCTGACGCGGCCGTTCCTGTGAGGTGGTGGTCATCAGGCTCCCCCGAGGTAGAGCGTCTGCCTGGCCGCGGCCATGGTCCCGGCCAGCCGGAGCGGCGAGCGGTGCCGCACCTGCGGGATGTGGTGGGTCGCGCCGCGCTCCTCGGCGCACGCGGTGCAGGTGATCCAGCCGAAGCGGCCACCGCTGTCGGCCGTCAGCCGCGCCACGATCGCCGACGACGAGGGGTAATGCCCCTCCGGGTCACGGGTGTTGGGCAGCTTGGTGTCACCGAACGTGTTCTGGGTGAGCATGTTGGCGTAACCGCACGCCCAGATCCGTACCGAGCCGCCGTTGTCGAGCACCGCGTGCGAGAGCCGCAGCGCGGAGGTCACCACATCGCTGGAGTGCGGGGCCGCCGTCAGGATGAGCAGCAGGTCCCACATCCGGCGCTTCATGGGGGTACCCATCAGTGCCACACACCTCTGCAGTCGTCCTCGGCCAGCGCCGCCGCGACGGTCTCCATCCCGGCGAGTCTCACGTGCGGCGACAGCGTCATGGCGCCGAGCGCGCGCTGCGCCGCCGAGAAGTCGTCCACGAGGATCTCGACCCCGGCCCCGGCGAGGCGCTCGATCTCCGACACCTCGGTGCCCACGGCGCTCAGCACACCGTCCTCGACGAGATAGACCCGTACCCGGTGTCCGGCTCCGGCGAGCGCCGCGGCGTCCAGGAGAAAGGTGCCCGCGTTGGGGCCCGCCCAGTTCCCCTTGCTCTCGATCAGGAAATAGGAGGCGGCACCCCCGCCGGTGTCCGGTGAACCGGCCGGCCGCACGGCCGTCAACCGCCCAGCTTCCGGCTGAGCAGGTCGCGGATGTCGGGAAACGTGCGGAGCTCGACCAGCTCCTCCTCGGGAATCCTGATCCCGTAACGCTGTTCCAGGGTGACCGCGAGTTCCAGTGCCACCACCGAGTCGACCCCCAGCTCCTCGATGAAGAGCGCGTCGTCGGTCAGCGCCGAGGATTCGACATCCAGGGTGTCCGCCACCAGCTCCCGGAGTTCCGACGTATTCAGCGTGATTTCGGCACTCACCGGATTCCCTTTCCTTTGGCCATTCATTCGGCTTCACACCATTCCGGTTCTCATCTTTCCGGACGGTACCCAGCCGCGTCGATCGCCGCCGATGGTATTGCAGGGGCCTTACGGCCGAGGAGACGCGCACAGGAATACTGCAGGTACTTGCAGGCGCGACGGCCGCGGCTCTTTACCGAAGGCACTCTGGTCGTATCGAGAATTGTTTTCTACGGTCCACAGGAGTGAGGTGCGCCGGTGACGGTCGTGGTCACGGGGCTGGGAGCGGTGACCTGCTTCGGCGCCGGAGTCGACGCGCTGTGGGACGGTCTGCTGCGTGCCGACCGGCTGCCGGTGCCCGCGCCGGACGCCTGCGGGCTGCCGGAGCCCCCTCCCCTGTACGCGGCCGATCCGGACCCGTCGGCGCCGGGGTTCCCGCCCACCCACGGCGAAGGGGCCGGGCGCACCGGCGCGCTGCTGCTCTCGGCGGTCGCGGAGGCGGTCGCCGAGGCCGGGCTGACGGACGAGGACCTGCTCGACGCGGGACTGACCGTCGGCACGTCGCTCGGTGACATCGACCTGGCGGAGGGGCCCGCGGCGCCCGGCCGGCCGCCCGCCACCCACCGGGTGGCCGCCGTGGTCGCCGGCCGGTTCGGGATCGGCGGGCCCGGCCACACCCTGTCCACCGCCTGCTCCGCCGGGACGTACGCGGTGGGCTGGGCCGCCGAGCTGATCGAGACCGGGCAGGCCGATGTCGTCATCGCCTGCGGCGGCGACGCCTTCTCACGGGTCGCGGTCGGCACACTGCACCGGTTCGGGCTGCTGGACCCGCTGTGCTGCCGCCCCTTCGACACCGGCCGTGCGGGCATGGTCACCGGCGAGGGCGCGGCGGCCGTGGTGCTGGAGTCGGCCGCGTCCGCCCGGCGCCGGGGCGTGAGCGCGCAGGCGGTGCTCGCCGGGCAGGGCTGGAGCTGCGACGCCCACCACCCGATGGCCCCGGAGCCGTCCGGCGAGCAGCTGGGCCGCGCGGTCGCCGGGGCCCTCGCCACCACCTCCGGGCCCCCCGGTGCCGTGGTGCTGCACCGGGCCGGGGTGGCGCTCAACGACTCCGTGGAGAGCATCGCGGTCAGCGGGGCCGTGACGGCCGCGGGCGGCGACGCCGCCGAGGTCGCCGGGTACGCGCCGAAGGCGGTGATGGGCCACACCGCGGGCGCCGCGGGCGTCTTCGGCTGCGTGATAGCGGCCCGCATCCTGCGGCACGGCCTGGTTCCGCCGAACGCCCATGTGGAGAGTGTCGATCCCGCCTGCCCGATGGCTGTGCCCCTGGGCGGGCCGGTCCCTCTGTCCCGGCCGTCGGTGCTGGTGAGCGGCACCGGTTTCGGCGGCAACAACGCGGTGCTCGCCTGGGAGGCCACCGGATGAACATCCTGATCACGGGCACCGGCGCGGTCGCGCAGGAGCCCCGGGCGGCCGGGGAGCCGGGGGACGCGGCCTGGTTCGACCCGGCCGCGCATCTCGGCCGGCGCGGGTGGAAGTACCACAGCCCGGCCACCCGCTATCTGCTCGCGGCCGGACACCTGGCGCTCGGCAGACGCCATGACGACCCGCCCCTCACCGGCGGGCCGAGCAGCCGCCTCGGTGTGGTCACCGGCACCCAGTACGCGATCGACCGCGCGCACCGGCGGATGGACGACGTCCTGCGCACCGAGGGCGTCCGGGGCATCAGCCCGGCCGAGGTGCCCGCGTTCTCGATGAGCACCCCCGGCAGCCAGCTCGCCATCACGGTGGGCGCCCGCGCCTTCTCGGTCACGCTGACCAACCCCGTCACCGCGGGCCTGGAGGCGGTGCACTTCGCGATGACCGCGCTGCGTACCGGCCGTGCCGACCGGGTGGTGGCCGCGGCGACCGACCGGGCGCCCGACGGGGACGGTGCGGGGTGCGGCGGTGGTCAGTACGACGGCGCCGCCGCCGTCGTCCTGTCGGCACCGGACCCGGCCGGCCGGACCGGCGCGCTCGCCACGCTCACCGGCGGGCTCTCCCGGTTCGTCGCCCCGGGCGCCGACGGCGCCCGGGACCCGGCGGCGCTCGCGGCGGCCGGACGGCGGATCGCCGCCCTGGCCGACGGCGCGAACGGCCTGCGGCTCGTCGTCAGCGGTCCGGCCGGTGCCGCACCCTTCGGCCGCGCGGTCCGCGACGCCGTCGCGGCGGCGCTCGGCGCCGGGGGAGGCTCGCTGCGCGACCCCGCCGAGGCGATGGCCGAGGCCCGGCACTGCGCGGTGTCCGGCCTGCTGGAACTGATCGCCCTGGCCCGTGCGGCGGAGCCCGCGCTGCTGGTGTCCGTATCGGAATCCGGCCATCTCACCGCCATAGCACTTACCGGCCCCGCCCGACCCGGATTTCACAGAACCACCGAAAAGCGCATATCTATATAAGGGGGGAGAAAACTTTGACCCCCAATGACGGCTCGGATATTGTGCCCGCATGACAGTAATGGCGGCGCAACCGACCTCACGATTGCTCAAGATACGCAGAATCTGCGGCTATGGCACCGCCATTGCGGTTATGCCGTACATGCTGATCAAAATCGCCTGGGCGTTCGGCCTCTTCCTTCCGACCGAGGAAATGGGCGAAGCCGATTGGCGCGCCATCAATGCGACCACCGCGGTTCTCGCCGCGGTGGGCATTCTGCTGGCGATGGCGTTCATCCGGCCCTGGGGCGAACGGCTCCCCTCCTGGCTGATCATCCTGCCCGTCTGGGTGGGCACCGGGCTGCTCGTCCCCATGCTGGTGCTGGCCCCGGTGCTCGGCCCGGCCGCCATGTCCCGCGACGAACAGGCGGACTCCTCCACCGACTTCTGGGTCTACGAGCAGGTCTTCGTCATGATCTCGCTGGTCGGCGTCGGCATCGGCCTGCCGCTCGCCCTGGCGGGCTACGCCAGGAGCCGGTGGCCGGAGGCGCTGGGCGGGCCGACCGACCACGCGGACACCCCGGGAAACAGCCGGGAGTTGCAGACCACCGCGGCCCGGCTGCTCGCGGTGGGCTGCGCCGGGCTCGGCGCCGTCAAGCTGTTCTGGGCGCTCGGCGGCACCCTCGGCCTCGACCCGGTCAAGCTGGTGCACCGTGACATGTGGTGGCACCTGCTGTCGGCGAGCACCGGCGTCTGGGCCTTCGTGGGGGCCTGGGGCATCCTGGTGCTGACCGACCGCCGGGGATCGCGGAGGTTCCTGCCGCCCATGGCGGCGGCCTGGATCGCGTCCGGCATGCTCTTCTCGTACAGCGTCTACAGCCTTCTCACGAGCGTCGGCACGAAGCGCCCCTCACCCGAGTACGAACTGTCGCTCCTGCTGGCCGGACAGGCCGGCACCGTCCTGGGAGTGACCATGGGCATGGTCCTCCTGCTGGTCCTGCACGACCGCAGGCGCGCTCTGCGCGAGGCGGCCTGAACCGCACCCGCGACCCGGTGAGGAACGCCGCGCCGACCTCGTCGACGCGGCGTTCCTCACTGCTGATGACTGCCCGGCACGCGGGAAGGGACCGCGGTGTGCCGGGCAGCCCTTCAACGCCCCGCGTCCGGGGCGGCTTCGGTGCACCACCGCGGCAGAGCGGCCCATACGTCCGCCTCGTAGAAGTGCCCGCCCGGCAGCTCCAGCGCCTCGAAGCCGCCGTCCGCCAGGGACTTCCAGTCCCGCTCCACCTCGCTGAAGGCGCCGGTGTCCTCGGTGCCGTAGAGGACCCGCAGCGGCGCCGTCGCCCGGGTGCCCGGCACGAAGCGGTAGGACTCCGTGACCTCCAGGTCCGCACGGAGCAGTTCCACCGCGAGTTTGCGCAGCTCCGGTTCGTCGGCGACCACCGCGCTCATCTGCCCGAACTCGCGCATCCAGGTGACGAGCGCGTCGTCGCTGTCGGCCGAGCGGGGCACATCGGTGCGCGACTCCCTCCTGTGCGGGGCCACCCCGCCGGAGACGACGAGCGCCGAGGGCGGGGTGACGCCGAGGCGGTCGAGCTGTGCCGCTGTCTCGAACGCCACCCAGGACCCCATGCTGTGGCCGAACAGGGTGTAGGGCCGGTCCACGAGACCCCGGACCGCGTGCACCACGTCGTCGCGCAGGGCGACCCAGTCACGGGCGAACGGCGTGTTGAAGCGTGCCTCCCGGCCCGGATAGCAGACGAGCGCCAACTCCACGTCGTCCGGCACGGTTTCGGCCCACCGCCGGAACGGGGCGGTGCCTCCGCCGCAGTAACTCAGGCACACCAGCACCCGGCCGGCCCTCGGGCGCGGCCTGGGCCGGTATACCGCGGCGCGGGAACCCGTCCGCATGGTCGTCCTCTCCGGCCGCCGGACTACTTGGCGGCTTCCATCTGGCGCACCAGGCTCTGCGGGCGCATGTCGGTCCAGTTCTCGTTGACGTAGTCCAGGCATGCCTGACGGCTGTCCTGGCCGTGCTTCACCGTCCAGCCCGCGGGAATCTCGGCGAACGCGGGCCACAGCGAGTGCTGGCCCTCCTCGTTCGCCAGTACGTAGTAGCTGGCGTCGTTGTCCTCGAAGGGATTGGTGCTCATCGTTTTCTCTCCCACGTGCTCGGCATTCGTCATTGTCAACCCGGCCGGAATCACCGGCCGGGTGTCCGTGAAGCGAGGAAGAACTCTCCGTACGGAGACTCCTGCCCGCAGGGCGGAGTCTCCCGCCCGCGACTCCCGGCGCCGTACGGCGACCGCCTCAGGCGGTGCTCCGCCCGCCCACCGGGAGGGCGGCGCGCACGGACGGCCCGGCGGCCTCGGCGTCCTCGCTCCCGCGCATGTTGCGGATGTTGTCGATCAGCATGAGTACGGCCTGCGCCGAGGACAGGACCATCCGCCCGTCACGGGTCAGCCGCGCACCGCTGGGGTGCCGGGTGAACAGCTTGAAGCCGAGGGACCGTTCCAGACACTTGATCTGATAGGTGATCGCCGGCTGGGAATAACCGAGTTGTCGGGCCGCGGCATCCATTCGTCCGGTTTCCGCGATCGAAACGAAAGCTCTGAACTCGCGCTCGTGCATCACACCTCATATCTGGCCGGCACCACGGCAGAAAATCCTGATGACCAAGGACGCCGTATCAGCAGGTTACCGACAGGCCGGACGCGGCTCCCCTCCGCTTTCAGGAAGCTGCACGGGGTGGCGGAGGTCCAAGAGGCCCGCCGCCCGCGGGTGTTGTCACCGCGGGCAGCAGGAAGCCGCCGGCCGTCCCCCGGGGCGCTCTCGGGCCAGGGGGACGGCCGGCGGCCGTGGGACAGCTCTCAAGCGCCTGCCGGGCTAGCGGCTCGGTGTGGTGACGAGCGCATCGGCATCGGGCTCACGCACCGGCTCCTGATCTCCGTCGCCGGACCGGTCGTGCCGGTTGCCCGGCCACCAGGCGCGCGGTCCCACCAGGGTGGTGACGGCCGGGACCAGGAGAATCGCCATCAGAGACGCGCTCAGCATGATCCCGAACGCGACCGCGAAGCCCATCTGCTTCAGCATGGAGTTGTCGGCGAGCATCAGCACCCCGAAGGTGCCCGCGAGAATGACCGCGGCGGCGCCGATGGTGGGAGCGGACTGGGTGACGGCCAGCCGGACGGCCTCACGGGGCTCCTTGCCGCTCCGGATCTCCTCGCGCAGCCGGGCCACCATCAGGATGTTGTAGTCCGTCCCGATGGCCACCACGAAGAGATAGACGATGACCGGGAGCATGAACAGCAGCCCGTTCGAACCGTCCTGGAAGATCCAGACGGTGGCGCCGAGCGTGCCGCCGAATCCGAGACCCACCGAGATCATCAGGTA
Organism: Streptomyces sp. NBC_01237; assembly: GCF_035917275.1. Taxonomy (NCBI): domain Bacteria; kingdom Bacillati; phylum Actinomycetota; class Actinomycetes; order Kitasatosporales; family Streptomycetaceae; genus Streptomyces; species Streptomyces sp. NBC_01237. Next base: position 4,152,205 of record NZ_CP108508.1, read on the forward strand.
CACCGGGGCGATGAAGCTGCGCAGCATCAGGCCCAGGATGACCATGATCGCCACCGCGGCCACCGGGAACACCAGCTTGTAGTCGCGGTTGACGGCGGTACGGACGTCCGCGAGCACGGCCGTGCTGCCGCCGACGTACTGCTCGGTTCCCTTCGGCGCGGCCCGGTGGACCGTGTCCCGCAGCTCACCGCCGACCAGGCCCAGGGCCTCGTCGCCGCTCGGGCGGAAGTCGAGCACGACGCTGTACTGCGCGACGTCGCCCTTCGGGTTGACCAGGGCCGGGGACACGGTGTCCACGCCCTTGACCCCCGCCAGCTCCTTGCCGTACGCGGCCAGCGCGTCCTTGTCGAGCGCCGCCCCGCCGTCGGCCTTCACATAGACGGACGTCGGGTCGGACTGCCCGGCCGAGAAGCCGCGCTGGAGGTGCTCCATCGCCTGGACGGACTCCAGGTTGTCCGGGAGCGAGCTCTCGGTGTCGTACTCCGCCGTGAAGCCGAACACGCCCACGGCCAGTGCCGCCAGCACACCGCCGGACACGAGGGTGATGAGAGCCGGCTTGCGGGAGGCGAAGCCGCCCACGCGGCCCGCGATCACGTTCTTGGGCTGCTTGCGCCAGGCCTTGGACGGCCAGAACGCCTTGGTGCCCAGCAGGGAGAAGACCGCGGGAACGAGCGTCAGCGCGGCGATCAGCGTGACGGCGACGGCGATCGCGAGCGACATGCCCATGCTGCTGAGCATGCCCATGGACGACAGCAGCAGCGAGAGGAACGCGGCGATGACGACACCCGCGGCGGACGCGATGGTCTCGCCGACCCGCCCGGCGGCCAGGGCCAGCGCCTCCTTGGGCTGTTGGCCCTCCCGCAGGTACTCGCGGTAGCGGAACAGCAGGAAGAGCGTGTAGTCGGTGCCGACGCCGAAGAGCACCACGATGAGGATGGCGGAGATGGAGGCGGGTGCCTCAAGTCCGGCCATCTCGCTGGCGAACGCGATGACCCCCATGGTCACCATGAACACGAGCCCGATGATCAGGACCGGCATCAACGCGATGACGGGGCTGCGGAAGATGACCAGCAACAGCACGATGATGAGCACCAGGGTGGCCATCATGACCATGGCGTCGGTGCTGTCCGATGCCTCCTGCGAGTCCAGCACCGTGGCGGACGGACCTGTGAAACCGAGCTTCAGGTCCTTGCCCGGGAGCAGGTCTGCGGCCTCGGTCCGCAGCTTCCCGACGGAATCGACCAGCTTCTCGTCCTGCGGCGTCTTCGTCGAGGCGAACACATGGATCAGGCTGATCCTGCCGTCCGGCGAGACCGCCTTCGGGTCCGCCACCACCTCGCTGATCCTGTCGAACTTCTTGCCCTGAAGCCCGGCCGCGACCTCACCGACGGCCTTCTTGTCGGCGTCGGTCAGCTCGCCGCCGTCCGCGCGCTGGACGACACCGATGGCCATCGGCTGACGGCTCTGCGGAAAGGAGTTCTGCTGGATCTTCGCGGCCTGCACCGACTCGTAGCTCGACGGGAGGAATTCCGCCTGGTCGTTCGTCGGCTTCAGCTGCGGTGCCAGCGCGATCAGGGCGGCGGTGGCCACCAGCCAGAGCGCGATGACCAGCCATGGGCGGTTCACCGAGAACCGCCCGATTCCTTGGAACATGGGAATTCCTCCACGAATTTGAGCTGCGGCTTGGGCCCACCGCCGAGTACCTGTACTTGGACCGCCACGTTCCGCAAGGCGCCGAACGTCTACAAGGCGCCGTGCAGTTACCTGCATGCGGCCCTCAGCGACCGCCCCGCCAGGAGACCCGCGGGGAGGCGGGCGACTCCGCCCGGCGCCACGGGGCGGGCGTCGGTCCGTGCGGCCCGGCCGCACCGCGGTGCTGGAGGACGGTGAGCACCACCGCGACCGCCGCCGCCAGCTCCTCCGGGGTCGGCGACCCGTGGACCACTCTCAGCGGGGACCCGTCCGGCCCGGACGCGGCACTCACGCGGGCTGGTTGCCGTGCTTGCGCGACGGCAGATCGGCGTGCTTGGAACGGAGCATCTCCAGCGAGCGGATCAGCAGGTGCCGCGTCCCGGCGGGGTCGATGACGTCGTCCACCAGGCCGCGTTCGGCCGCGTAGTAGGGGTGCATCAGCTCGGCCCTGTACTCCTTGACCAGCTGGCCGCGCACCCCCTCGGGGTCGTCGGACTCGGCGATCCGGCGGCGGAAGATGACGTTCGCCGCACCCTCCGCGCCCATGACGGCGATCTCGTTGGTGGGCCAGGCGTAACAGAGGTCGGCGCCGATGGACTGGCTGTCCATGACGATGTAGGCGCCTCCGTAGGCCTTGCGCAGGATCAGCGAGATCCTCGGCACGGTGGCGTTGCAGTACGCGTACAGCAGCTTCGCGCCGTGCCGGATGATCCCACCGTGCTCCTGATCGACACCGGGCAGGAAGCCGGGTACGTCGACCAGGGTCACCAGCGGGATGTTGAACGCGTCGCAGAACTGCACGAAGCGCGCGGCCTTCTCGGAGGAGTGGATGTCCAGCACCCCGGCGTACGACAGGGGCTGGCTGGCCACGACGCCCACGACATGGCCGTCGAGCCGGGCCATCGCGCAGATGATGTTGGTGGCCCAGCGTTCGTGGATCTCCAGGTAGTCGCCGTCGTCGACGAGCTCCTCGATGACCTTGTGCATGTCGTACGGGCGGTTGCCGTCGGCGGGGACCAGGTCCAGCAGGACGTCACCGCGCCGGTCGGCCGGGTCGTCGCTCGCCACCGTCGGCGGGTTCTCCCGGTTGTTCGAGGGCAGCATCCCGATCAGGTACCGCACCTCCGCGATACAGGTCTCCTCGTCGTCGTACGCGAAATGCGCCACGCCCGACGTCTCGGCGTGCACATCCGCACCGCCCAGACCGTTCTGCGAGATCTCCTCGCCCGTCACCGCCTTCACCACGTCCGGACCCGTGATGAACATCTGCGACGTCTCACGCACCATGAACACGAAGTCCGTCAGCGCCGGACTGTAGGCCGCACCGCCCGCACACGGACCCAGCATCACACTGATCTGCGGGATCACCCCCGACGCCCGCGTGTTCCGCTGGAAGATCCCCCCGTACCCCGCCAGCGCCGAGACGCCCTCCTGGATACGCGCACCCGCACCGTCGTTCAGCGACACCAGCGGCGCACCCGCCGAGATCGCCATGTCCATGATCTTGTGGATCTTCGTCGCATGAGCCTCGCCCAGCGCCCCGCCGAAGATCCGGAAATCATGCGCGTACACGAAGACCGTCCGGCCCTCGACCGTGCCCCACCCCGTGATCACACCGTCCGTATAGGGCCTCTTCGCCTCCAGGCCGAACCCCGTCGCCCGGTGGCGACGCAACTGCTCGACCTCCCTGAACGAATCCGGGTCCAGCAGCAGCCCGATACGCTCACGCGCCGTCAGCTTCCCCTTCGCGTGCTGCGCCTCGGTGGCACGCTCGCTCGGTCCACGCAGCGCTTCGGCGCGGATGACGGCGAGTTCATCCATCGTTTCCTGTGGCATGTCCAACCCCCTTGTCGTGTCTGCCGGTCAAGTCAGCGGGCCGACGCCACCGTGCGGGCGACACGGGTGTCGACGTAGTCGCACAGGGCGTGCAGGGCCCGGCGCGCCGGGCCGGGCGGCAGCGTGTCCAGCACGGCCCCCGCCCGGTCCAGCCGCTGCCGCAGATGGGCGCGTGCGGCCGCCGGAGCGGGCGACGCGGCGAACAGCTCCAGGGCGCGCCGCCGGTCACCGGGGTCCTCCAGCGGCCCGGCCGCCAGCAGCTCCCGCAGCTCGGCACCGGCCGGGCCCGGATCGGCGGTGGCCAGCAGCACCGGCAGGCTCGGCACCCCGGCGGCCAGGTCCGTGCCCTGCTCCTTGCCGGTGAGCTCGGCGGGCGCGGCCAGGTCGAGGAGGTCGTCGGATATCTGGAAGGCGATACCCAGCTGGAGGCCGTACTCGGCGAGGTCGGCGCGGTGCGCGGCCGGGGCCCCCGCCCGGAGCGCCCCGGCGCCCAGCGACATGGAGAGCAGGGCCGCGGTCTTGCCCGAGGTGACCTGGAAGAAGTGGCTGACGGGGTCCTCGCCCTCGGCGGGTCCGGACATCTCGCGCAGCTGGCCCACGACCAGTTCGCTCGCCACGTCCGCCTGGAACCGCACCATGTCCGGGCCCAGTTCGGCGGCGAGCCGGGCGGCGCGGGCGAGCAGCCAGTTGCCGCCCGCCACGGCGAGGCGCTCGCCCCAGCGGGCGTTGGCGCTGTCCACGCCGTGCCGCAGGGCCGCCCCGTCCATCACGTCGTCGTGGTAGAGCGAGGAGATATGGACGAGCTCGGCGATCACGGCGGCATCGACGATCCCGTCCCGCCACGATTCGCCGAACTCCGCGCCGAGCAGGACGAGCAGGGGGCGCAGCCGCTTGCCGCCCGCCGCGGCGAGGTGACACGTCAGCTCCGCCACCCGGGGATCGGGGGCGCCCGAGGCGCAGTCCAGCAGGCGCTTCTCGACGGCGAGCAGCGACTCGGCCGTCCGTCGCTCGAACGACGGTTCCTGCGCGGCGATATGGGCCAGCAGTTCGGAGCCGGGCGGGGCCGTGACGGTCATGTCCTCGTCCTCTTCTTCAGCGGGTCGTGACGTGTGCACGGGGTGGGTGCGTACCGGAGCCGGGTCCACCGGCGTCGACGGCGGTCCGAGGATCGGCTCCGCCCTTCGCACCCGGCAACGGCGCTGGCCTCTTCCTGCCAGCCGGCCTCGGGCGACGCCGGGGTGCCCGGCCTGCGGACCTCGTCGGGAGCCCGGCGGCCGGAACCGGAACCTCTTTCTCCGCACAGGGGAACGGCGCAGGGTGCGGTCGCTCACGCATCGGGCCGACGGCCCGGTCCCCGAAGGGGCCGGGCCTCCGACATCCCGGCGGAACATGGGGGGGGATCGCCCGCCGGACAGGGAGGCTCCGCTATAGGGGCGAGCACTGCACCTGACGCGCCCATGGAACTGCGCCCGCCCCCTCAACGGCAATGCCCGCTACAGGAAGCTGCCAGGGGGACGGGGGGTGGCGCGCCGGTGTGCATCCGGGGGAGCCGGAGTATAGAAAGCGCATAGGCACGTACCCAACCCTGGAAGGAACGCCCGGCAGGGGCGGCCCGAGGAGGAGGGGAACATGAGCCAGGAGGCTGCACCGGATCCGGCGGCGGTGACGGAGGACGGCGGTCCGGAGCACCCGCGGCGGGAGACCCCGTCCGGGGCACGGTGGCACGTGTCGGCCGGGGAAGGAACCCGCCCGGCACCGCGGCAGGGCCCGTTCCCGTCCGAGCCGGACTTGGGCCCGGACTTCGGCCCGGACGAGCTCGGGGGCCTGGACATGGAGGACGGCTCGGCGGCGGACGATCAGGGTCTGCGCTGGGCCGCGCTGCTGGCGGCGTTCATCAACGACATGCAGGCCCCGCTGCCCGCCGCCCCCGGCGGGAGCGTCCCCCCGCCCGGCGCCACGGCCGAACGGCCCCGGCCGACGACCGGCTGACGGAACGGGCCGAGCCCCGCGCCCCCGTAACCACGACGGAGCGCACCCCACGCCCCTCGGCCCTCGGCCCTCACGAGGGCGCACCCGTACCCCGACCGGCGGGTGAGCGCGCGGACCCTCAGTGCACCAGGAGCCTGACCAGGGGCGTGCACCGGTAGCGCTCCTGTGCCGGGGCCAGGGCGGACGGACCGCCCGACGGGTGGAGAAGGAACCCGCCCGGTCCCGTGGCGAGTTCCAGCAGCCCGCCCTCCACCAGCGCGTCCAGCGCCCCCCGGGCCCGCTCCTCGGACCAGTTCAGCCGTCGTGCGACACCGGCCGGTGAGAAGACGCCCGGTTCGGTACGGGCCAGCGTGCGCAGGACCGGGCGCAGCGGGGGTTCCAGCTGCATGACGCTCGCGCGGAGCACCGTACGCAGATCGTGGGCCCCCTCCCCCCACTCGTCCGACCGCACCTCCCCGCGCTCCAGCCGCTCCACCAGCCGGGCCACCGGACAGTGCGGCCGGGCGACCAGCCGGGCCGCGCAGAACCGCAGGGCCAGCGGCAGCCCGTCGCACAGCTCCAGCATCCTTCGGGCCGCCACGGGTTCGGCGTCCAGGCGCCTGTGTCCGACCCCCGCCACGATCAGCTCCCGCGCCTCCGCGTCGTCGAGCCGCCCGACCTGCACCGCCCGGACACCCTCCAGCGACGCCAGCGGACGGCAGCCGCTGATCAGCACCCGGCAGCCGGGGCCGCTCGCCAGCAACGGCCGCACCTGACGGTCGTCCACCGCGTTGTCGAGCACGACGAGGACCCGGCGCCGGGACAGCGCGCTGCGGTACAGCTGGACGCGCTCGTCCAGCGTGCCGGGCAGGTCCTCGTCCCGTACGGACGTCAGCGCGCGCAGGAAGCTGCCGAGCACCTCCAGCGGATTCTTGGCACCGCCGTTCTCGTCCCGCAGGTCGATGTAGAGCTGGCCCTGCCGGAAGTCGTCCCGGCAGGCGTGCCCCGCCCGCACGGCCAGCGCCGTCTTGCCCATCCCGGCCGCACCGGTCAGCACGACGCCCCGGTACGCGCTCCGGGTGCTGCGCAACTCTCCGAGCACATCGGCGAGTTCGGTGCGGCGGCCGACGAATCCCACGGTGTCCATCGGCAGCATGGCCGGTACCAGGCCGGTCCACGGACTGTGCGGGCCGTGGAACCGCGGGCCGCCCGCCGCGGCGGCCACCGGTGCGGCGGTGGCCGCCGCGGTCGGCCCGGTCAGGATCAGTGGCTCGGCGGCGGCCGGGCCGGGCAGCGCCTCCAGCAGCACCGCGCGGTGCAGCTGCCGCAGCGACGCCCCCGGGGCCACGCCCAGCTCCTTGTGGAGCACGCGCCGCCCCTGCTCGTACACGCGCAGGGCGTCCATCTGCCGGTCGCAGCGGTACAGGGCGGTCATCAGCTGGCCGCGCAACGACTCCCGCGTGGGGTGCTCCGCCACCAGCCGGGTCAGCTCGGGCAGGGCACTGTCGTGCCGGCCCAGGGCAAGGACGGCCGCCATCCGGTTGTCCACCGCGCGCAGCCGGGCCTCCTCCAGCAGCGGAAGCTCGGTCCGGCTCAGGAACTCGGTGACGTCCGACAGCGCCGGGCCGTTCCACAGCGCCAGTGCGGGCTCCAGACAGGCCGCGGCCGCGGCGTAGCGGTGCTTCACCAGGTCCTCGCGCCCCTGCTCGGCGAGTTGCTGGAACACCTCCCAGTCGAACCACGCGTCCCCCAGGACCAGACCGTAGCCGCGGTGCCTGCGCACCAGCCGGAGCCCCGGCCCGCAGCTGCGCCGCAGCCGCGAGACGTAGGTGTAGAGCTGGGCGGACATCGTCGCGGGCGGCGACGGCCCCCACAGCAGTTCGGCGAGCCACTGATCGGAGACGAAGTGACCGGGGGAGACCAGGAGCGCCGCGAGCACCGTGCGCTGCTTGGCCGCGGTGAGCGGGATACGGGCCCCCCGGGCCCAGATCTCGGTGGGGCCGAGAATCCTGAACTCCATCTGTGCCGCCGGATCTTCCCGACGTGTCATACGGGCCGCCGCCCGGCCCCGGGGGAAAGGGTCATCCGTCCGACGCTTCACCCAGGCGCAGTGCGGCATCGATCATGGCACCGCCGAACTCCCTCGCGGGGCCGCCGGCCAGCAGTGCGGCCGGCCCGGAGAGGGAGAGCGCCGCGACCACCCGGCCGCCGGGTCCCCGTACCGGCGCGGCCAGCGTGACCGCGTCGCCGTCCAAGGCACCGGCGCCCTGCGCCCAGCCCCGGCGGCGCACCTGGGCCAGTGCGGCGGCGGTGAAACGGGCCCTGGCGAGCCCCCGGTACAGGACCTCGGGCTCCTCCCAGGCGAGCAGCACCTGTGCCACCGCCCCGGACCGCATCGAGAAGGCGGTCCCCACCGGCACGGCGTCCGCCACCCGCGGCGAGGACTCGGCCGCCGCCACGCACAACTGGCCGCCGTCGCAGCGCCGGTGGAGCCGGACCCCGGCACCGGTCCGGTCACGCAGTTCGGGCAGTACGGTCGCGGCCAGGGCCAGCATCCGGTCGCCGTGCTCCAGGACCGCCATCTCGCTCAGCCGGGGGCCGAGCAGATACCGGCCCCTGGCGTCGCGGGTGACCAGCCGGAGCCGTTGCAGGGCCAGGGCCAGCCGGTAGGCGGTGGGACGGGTCAGCCCGGTGACCCTGACGATCCGGGACACCGAGGCGGGGCCGTCCTCCAGCACGCTCAGCAGCAGGGACGCCTTGTCCAGCACGGCGACCCCGCTGTCGTGGCGGGAAGGAACGGCGGGGTGGGTCCAGGTGGTCATCGGGTGCCCTCCAGGGACTCCGCCGGTACGCGGGTTTCCTCCGGGCACGACGCCGGTACGTCCGCCGGAGCGGCCCCGCCCCGCTCCTCCCCGCCGCCCCCGGACGCCCCGGGGCTGCGGGAAGCGGTCGCCCGGTGACCACGGAGCCGTCCGACGCCGATGCCGGCCTTCATCTCTTCGCACCTCGCGTCAGCGGTACTTCGTAGCGGTACGGCGACGGGCCCGCCCCGGCGGACTCCGATCGACTCCGCCAGTTCTAGCCGCCTGCTCCCGCCCCGACAACGGGAACTTCAGGAAGCTGCCAGGACGGCACCGGCGCCGCCCCCGGTCAGTCCGCGCCGCGCGGTGGCGGGCCGGACTGCCCCGGAGCCTCCATCGGCCCCAGCAGGCCCAGTTCAGCGGCCCGCACACCCGCCTGGAAGCGTGAGCTGGCATCGAGCAGCGTCATGATCTCCGCGACGTACCGCCGGTAGGTCCTGACCGAGACCACGAGTTCGCGGGCGGCGACCTCGTCGGTGACTCCGGCGCGCAGGGCACCGAGAATCTGCCGTGCCAGCTCGGTTCGGCAGTGGTCGCCGAAGGTGACGCGGGCGTCGGCGGGCACGGCGTTGCGCCACACCCCGTTGTAGAGCGTGCAGAGCGTGTGGATGACATCGGGCACCCGGATGAGCGACGCCCGGCGGCCGGTCGGCGACTCCGTCGAGACCAGCCCCACCTCCTCGTCCACGATCACGCCCTGGAGCGGCGGGACCCGTGCCACCCGGATGTCGACGAGGGAATCCGCCTTCCGCTGTTCGCGGACGAAGTCCTCGTCGATCATGGCCGGGGAGCAGAGCAGACGCAGCCGCACCCCTTCCGGCACCAGATGGATCAGTGCGCGCAGATGGGTCTTGGTCTCGGTGCCGCAGCTCGGCCCCGAGGCCAGCACCACATCGATGCTGCGGACGGCTTGCAGCACCAGTTTGCGCGCCTCGCCGAGCACTTCCGTCCGGTGGCCGTCCATGGCGACGATCTGCCGGTCCGACGAGACCCGGTTGCGATGGCGCTCCATCGTCGTCTCGATCAGGGCCCGGACTTCGATCAGGGCCCGCTCGATGGCGTCCTGCCCCTCACCCGGCCCCGGTCGCTCGGGGCCGCCGTCCGGCGCCGGGCCGGGGGGGTCCTCCCCCGGCTCCCCGGGTCTCTGCCCCTCGGCGCCCGGTCCGTCGGGTCTCTGCCCGTCGCCGCCCGGCTCGTTCGGGCCTCTCGCAGGTGTCGTGGTCATCTCTTGCTGCCCCCGTTGTTCCACAGTCGGTGTCACCGCACGGGCCGGCGTCTCAGGACCGTTCCAGCAACCCCAGCTCGACCGCGCGTACCCCGGCCTGGAACCGGGAGTTCGCTCCGAGTACCCGCATGATCTCCGCGACATGCCGCCGGTAGGTACGCAGCGAGACGTCGATCTCCCGCGCGGCCACGTCGTCCGTACGTCCCGCACGGAGCTGCTCCAGGATGCGCCGCGCCAGCGCGCCGCGCAGACTGCGGTCGAGGCGGAGTTCATCGGCGACGGGGCGGGCGTTGGCCCACGCCCCGGCGAAGAGGAGGTCGAGCGCGCCCACCGCCGCCGGGTCGCTGATGACCGCGGCGTGCCGGCCCGCCGACCCGTTGCCCGACTGGACCAGGGCGGTCCGGCCGTCGACGATCAACGCCTCGCGCAACTCGCCCTTCGACATCCGCACTTCCAGCGTGGTGTCGCCGAACGCCTGACGGCAGTCGGCGGACAGTTCCAGCGCCCGTCCCGCCGCGAGCAGTCGCACGGCGAGCTGCCCCCGGCCGTGCGGCGCCGGGGGTGGGGCCACGGCCGCGGCGACCGCCGCGATCACCACGGACGAGTGCTTCCAGTTGCCCGTCACCGCCAGATGCGCCGAGTACCTCGCGCCCGCCATGACGCGCTTCACGGCCTCGACCACCGAGCCGTCGTCCGCGCGTACCAGCAGCGAGGCGCCTCCCGGCTGCCTGCGGTGCATCGACATCGAGGACTCGATCAGAGCCCGCGCCTGCAGAAGCGCGCCCTCCACGGAATCAACTCGGTGCACGTCCTCAGGTGCATCCGCCACCCCCGAACCCATTCCGCTCCCCCGATAATTATTCAGCCGCCCCGGAAAACCAATTACTTGTGCTGGATTTATTCCTCAGGGCGCATCAGCCGTGTGAGGTTATCCGAAATCCAAGTGACGGGATCCCTGGGACACTTACAAGCCATCGCTCAACGTGACCAGACATTAGATCGCGGACGTGAACCAGTCAACGGCTCACCGTTGCAAGCGGACCGGCCAACTCCGCAAGTTCGCCCCCGACCGGCCCCCGCACCGCCCTCCCACGCGAAAATGTCACCAAGCTGCATCCGGGCCGCCCATTCGAACCCTTCGCATTCCACTTACCGTGCCGTACGTGATCAGCCCCTCACGCGCCGCAGTCACCCCTGTCCCATAGAGGCCATCGGCCCCCTGGGCACCACCGGCCGACCTACCCTCCTCCCGTGACCGAATCCCCTCCGCGCACGGCGACCGAAGTGACCGTCAGATGGTGGCGCCTGGAAGGCGAAAGGCCCGATCCGGCCGATCTCGCCCTTCTGGACGACGGCGAGCGCGAGCGGCTGAGCGACATCGGCCACCCCGCCAGGGCGGCCGAGTTCGCCGGCAGCCGCGCGGGCACCCGGCGCGTGCTGTCGGACCTTCTCGACGTCGGCCCGGCGGAGATCGGACTGGGGCGGCTGCCCTGCCCCGGATGCGGGGACCCGAGGCATGGACCCCCCGCCGTCGTCCGCCCTTCCAGCCCCTTCCGGATCAGCCTCTCCCACTCCGCGGGCTGCTGCGTTCTCGCCGTCGCACGGGTTCCGGTGGGCGTGGACGTCGAAGGCGTACGCACGCTGGACACCGAGGAACTGGCGCGGGTCGCACTCACGGCGGCCGAGCTCCGCCATGTCCGCGACGCCCCGGCGGGCATGCCGCGCAGCAGGGCCTTTCTGCGCTGCTGGACCCGGAAGGAGGCCGTGCTCAAGGCGGTCGGCATCGGCCTGGCCGCCGATCTGACGCGCATCGAGACCCATCCGGGCCTCCCGGACCCGGTCACGGTCGCGGCCGGCGTTCCGGGCACCCCGGCCACCTGGTCCGTGCGCGGGCTGAGTCTGCCGCCGGACTGGATTGCAACCGTTGCCCTGCCGCACGGCGTCCGCACAGATGTGACCGTCCTCCACCACCACCGATCGCACGAGCAAATCCGACAGCCCCCCACCTGACATCCGCAATCCGGTTCCCCGTTCGCAAATACCGTGTTCCACGCGCGGACGGCGAAGCGTCATTCGATGAACGATCAATTACCCGTGGGTAGAGGACTATTCCACGGGCACTCGCCGCGCGCTTTCGGTGCGCGCGGCACTTCGGCGAGCGGAAATAATATGCGCTACCACCGGTAACTCATGGGATGAATTCCGAAAGCGCGCCTCCGGGACCACCTCTCCGGAACCACGCCGGGACCACCTTCGGGCCGCTGCGGGGAAGCCCGCTCCACCGAGGGCCGCCGAGGGCCGCGGACGCCTCTCGGCCTCCGCCCCCGGACCCCGGGGGCGGGGGCCGCCGCTATTCTCGACCACGGTCCGCCACGGCCGTACGGGAGGAAGCGCACCATGGAGAAGCTAGGGCCCGACGACCCGCACCGCATCGGCGCGTACCGGCTCCTGAGCCGCCTGGGAGAGGGCGGCATGGGACAGGTCTTCCTGGCCCGCTCCGACCGCGGACGCACCGTCGCCCTCAAGCTCGTCCGCCGCGAACTGGCCGAACAGCCCGAGTTCCGCGCCCGGTTCCGCCAGGAGGTCCGCGCCGCGCAGCAGGTCGGCGGCGCCTGGACCGCCCCGGTCCTGGACGCCGACACCGAGGCCCCCGTCCCCTGGGTCGCCACCGGCTACGTCGCCGGGCCCTCGCTCCAGGGCATCGTCTCCGGCCGCACGGGCGCCCCCGGCCCGGCCTCGGGCGCCTACGGCCCCCTGCCCGAACGCTCGGTCCAGCTCCTGGGCTCCGGGCTCGCCCACGCCCTCCAGCACATCCACGGCGCCGGGCTCGTCCACCGCGACCTGAAGCCGTCCAACGTCCTGATGACCATCGACGGCCCCCGCGTCATCGACTTCGGGATAGCCCGCGCCATGGAAGCGGCCGACGCCGGTCTCACCCGCACCGGAGCTCTGGTCGGATCACCCGGGTTCATGGCCCCGGAGCAGGTGCGCGGCCAGCGCGTGACCACCGCGTGCGACATCTTCTGCCTGGGCTCCGTCCTCGCGTACGCGGCGACGGGCCGCCTCCCGTTCGGCACCGCGGACAGCGGCGGCGTCCACGCCCTGATGTTCCGCATCGCTCAGGAGGAACCGGATCTGACCGGCGTCCCGGTGGATCTGGTCGAACTGATAGCGGACTGCCTCGCCAAGGACCCGGCCGGCCGGCCGTCCACCGACGAGATCCTGGAGCGGCTGGGCGAGCCCGAGGCCACCGAGCCCTGGCTGCCCAGCACCCTCATAGCCGAACTCGGGCGCCAAGCCGTCGAGTTGCTCAACGCCGAAGATCCGGAGCAGCCGCCTTCCGGGACGCACGGACTGCTTGCCCGGCCCGGACGGCCCACCCCCGCAGCGGCCCCCGCGCGCCCACCGCACGTCGCGGCCCCCACCCCGCCGCCGTACCACCGGCAGCGGCACCCGGCACAGCGGCAGCCTCCACATCAGCAGCCCCAGCCCCACTCCCAGCGGCCCCAACAGGTGGGCCGGACGTTCAGCCAGTCCTACCCGACGCCCTACCCGGCCCCCGCCCCCGCGCGCCGGTCCACCGGGTCCACCATCGCGCTCGTCACCATCGCCGTACTCGTCGCCATCGGTGCGGGCGGATCGGTCTACGCCTTCATGAACGAGAACGGCAAGGGCACCACCGGCTCGCCCACCGACTCCCCCTCCGGTGACGGGGAGAAGGGGCAGGGCAGCGCCCTCCCCGACGACTACCTCGGCACCTGGACCGGCACCGTCGACGGCTCGGCAGGCGCGTCCACCCGGCGCCTCGTCATCCGGCAGGGCGGAGTGGGCGACACGGTCCTCTCCCTCACCGTGAAAGGCCCACTGGCCTCCGGCGGCACGTACCGCTGCGTGTTCGCCGCCCCCCTGGCCGACCGGCCCGCCAACGGGGACCCGGTCCACATCGGCCCCTCGACCGTCTCCGTGGGCGAGCCCGCGACCTCGTGCAGCCCGGGGAAGGCCACCGATCTGACCCTGCTCCCCGACGGCACCCTGCGCCGGACGACCGCGGGCACCGACGAGAGCCTGGTCTACAAGAAGTCGGACTGAGACTCCGTCAAACCGCGGAACCGGACAACGGCGGCACGACGTCCCTCCTCCTGCTGCCGTTTGTCGTCCAGTGGGGGGCGTGCGCCACATGTGGTCTGTCCTGGGGATACTCTTCGCCGCCGCTCCGCTGGTCGTCTGGAGGATGATCGCCCGCAGCCGGGGGGTCGGCCTGACGATCGGCGGATTCCTGCTGGCCGAGGCGTGCCTGCTGGTCGCCGCCCAGCAGGGCTGGCTGTCCGTGCCCCGGGCCGACGCACACCTCATCCACTCGGTCCTCGCACCGCTCATCGTCGCGTTCGGCGCGGTCCTGGAACACGGTGAGAGGGGCCCCGGCCCGGCGGAGTGGATTCCCCGGCGCAACGGCGCCATCGGCTTCCTGGGGACACAGTTCGCCCTCACCCTGGTGGCCTCCCTGCTGTACGTCCTGCTCAACAGCGAGGGCTCGGACGCGCCGCCCGCCAGTGCGGTCCCGGATCTGCCGTCCGGTCTCACGGTCGTCTCGCAGGGCACGGGATGCGGGTCGGGCGGCTGCTACCGCACGGTGCGGATAGGCAGCACGGAGAATCTGTCCCGCCAGGAGATCATCCGCCGGCTGAACCGCCCGCACGAGAGCTGCCGCCCCAACGGCTGGCTCCTGGACCGCCGCGACCTGTGCATCGGAGTCACGGACAACGGTCAGTACCCGGTGCTCTACCTCAGCCTCAGCAACCTGATCGACTGATACCGGCCCCGCCACCCCCCGACGATCGCTGTATGTGCCGCCCTTGGACTGTGGCAAGTACGGCCAATACGCAGGCGACCGGGGCGACATGAACCTCGTAGAGACGCCGGCTCACGAACGGCTTCTCTACCTGGAAGTACCGGACGAGGGGCTCCTGACCAGCGATCCTTCGTCGGTGCGTACTCGCTCCCAGCGGTGTCCGAAAATCCGGTCTCGGCCATGGGTCCCGCGAACCGGGTCCCGCTCCCCGATTGCGGGAGCATGATCACTCGTGGCTGAATGCCCTCACAACACTGGATTCCTCAGGGGTGGGGGCACACACACCATGGCTGGACACTCTTCCCGTACCAGACGCATCGCCGCGCTGGCCGCGATGACCGCCGTCGCGGCCGGGCTGTCCGGGGGGACGGCTCACGCGGCGCCGATGCCCGTACCGCAGGACATCAACGGCGACGGCTACCGGGACCTCGTCGTCCCGGCGCCCGCGGCCACCGTGAAGGGCCTGGACTACGCCGGGTCGGTCGTCGTCCTGTACGGGTCGGCCAAGGGCGTCTCCGCCGCCAAGCGGGCCGTGATCAGCCAGAGTTCGCCGGGGGTGCCGGGGGCGGCCGAGGCGGGTGACTGGTTCGGCGCGTCCGCGTCGTTGGCCGATCTGGACCGGGACGGCTTCGCCGATCTGGTGGTGGGGGCGCCGGGCGAGAGCATCGGTTCCGCGACGGCGGCGGGTTCGGCCACCGTGCTGTGGGGCAGCAAGCAGGGCCTGGTGTCCGGGGCCACGCTGCCGACACGGGTGGAGAAGGACGGGCAGGCCGGCCGGGACGTGGCCGCCTGGTCGGGACCGGACGGCACATCGGTCCTGATCGTCAACGACAGCACCACCACACGGCTGACGGGCCCGTTCACCCGCGCGGGAAAGGTGGGCTCGTCCACGCTGCACGACGAGACCGGTTGGATGCGCTCCGCCGCGTTCGGCGACCTGAACGGGGACCGGGCGGCGGACCGGGTGCTGGTCAGCGGCCGTATGGGCGGGTGGAGCGGCGGGCTCGCGTATGTGAACTCCGCACTGAGCGACCCCTTCCAGTCGACCCACAGAATGAAGGGGGGCGACGGTCTCACCCCGGTGATCGGGGATGTCAACGGGGACGGCTACGGGGATCTGGTCCTCGGCGACCCCGACGACCCGGGTGCTGTCGAGGGGCTCTTCGGCCACCTCGGGGGCGCGGTGCACGTGTGGTTCGGGTCCGCCAAGGGGGTGTCCTACGAGAAGGCGCCCATGACCATCCACCAGGACACGGCCGGGGTGCCGGGCGGTGGTGAGCGGTACGACGGCTTCGGGGCCTCCGTCGCCGTCGCCGACCTGAACCGGGACGGGCTCGACGACATCGTCGTGGGTGCGCCCGGCGAGGGCATCGGCGCGAGAAGTGGGGCCGGGGCCGTGGTCGTCGTACCCGGTCTGCGTAACGGACAACTGGGCGCGGGTTCCTACAGCTTCACGCAGAACACCGCCGGGGTGCCCGGCGGGGCGGAGGAGAGGGACGCGTTCGGCTGCACGGTCGCGGCCGCCGACCTCACCCGTGACGCCCGGCCCGAACTGGCCGTCGGGGCCTGCTGGGAGGACGGCCGGGGCGCGGTGTGGGTGCTGCCGGGAGGGGCGGCGAAGCCGGTGTTCACGTCCGCGGTCTCCTTCGGGACGGCGCAGCTCGGACTGCCCTCGATCTCCGGAACCCTCCTGGGCGGCGACCACCAGCAGTAGCGGCCCGCACGGCGCAACGCCCGCGACGGTACGACGGGGAGCGCGGGAACACCCCCCCCCGCTCCCCTATCGTCACCTTAATTGCGCCCTGGGTGTCATTGTCATGCCATACCCTGCGATCGGGCCGCACCCCTCTCTCATCTCCGGGTGTCACAAGGCCCACTTACCGTGGGGGTATACGTCACTGTGCGTACGCGCAGAATCTCGACCGCGACAGCGCTCGCGGTCCTCTTCAGTTCAGTAGTACTGGTCGGCGGCGCCGCGAACCCGGCCGCCGCCGACTCCAGCGCTTCGCTGCCGATCAGGTCGAGCGGCGACATCGTGGTGGACGGCGTCCACCACCGGGTCTTCATCAGTGACCCGAAGTCCGGCAAGGTCGTCGCGACCGACTACAACGGCAAGGTCGTCGGCACGATCGCCTCCCTGCCCGGCGTTCTCGGGCTGGAGCTGTCCAAGGACTCCGGCACCGTGTACGCGGCGGTGCCCGGCGACGGGGCGATCGCCGCGATCGACACCGCCTCCCTCACCGAGAGCAAGCGTTACGCGCTCGGCAAGGGCATCGAGCCGAAGTACCCGGCTCTCGCGGGCGGCAAGCTCTGGTTCGGCTTCAACGGCCCGGACGTCGCCTACCGGGGCCAGATCGGGTCGATCGACCTGACGGTTCCGGAAGCCACCGTGACGCTCCCGAGCGGTGGGGAGAACAGCTGGTACTCCGCCCCGAGGCTGGCGTCCGACCCCGCCGCGCCCAACGTGCTGGCCGCCGCACAGGAGGGCAGCAGCTTCATCTCGCTCGCCGTGTACGACGTGGCGGAGGGTACGCCCGAGCGCGTGGCGTACGGTCCCGACAGCTCCGGCGGCGAATACCAGTCCTACCTGTCCGACTTCGACGTCACGCCGGACGGCAAGCAGCTGCTGGTGACGGGCGGCGGGACCCCGTACCACGCGCAGGCGTACTCCACCGCGGACCTGTCCCGGGTGGGTGCGTACAGCACCGGCTCGCACGGCGCCGCCGTGGCCGTCGCTCCGGACGGCATGGTCGCCACCGGCACCAGCCAGTCCTCCCCCGACGTCTTCGTCTACAAGCAGGGCGGCACGAAGCCGCTGCGCACGTACGACATCCCGTACGTCGACAGCAGCACCACGGCGACCAACGACCTCCATGAGGCGGGCCTCGCCTGGGCGCCCGACCGCAGCCGCGTCTTCGCCCTCACGACCAACGTGTACAGCGAGATCTACGCCCTGCGCGTGCTGACCGACCCGACGAAGTCGGCGGTGGGCGTCACGGTGAACGCGCCGTCCAAGGCGACCCGCGCCAAGAAGCTCACGGTGACCGGCAAGGCCGCCTCCGGGGTGGCGCTGGCGGCGGGGACCAAGGTCTCGGTCGTCCGGACCGACATCGACTCGCCGAAGGGCAAGTCGCTCGGCACGGTGGCGCTGAAGTCCGGCGGCACGTTCTCCTTCACCGACACCCCGCCCGCCGGCGGCAAGGTGACGTACAAGGTGACGTACGCGGGCGACGCGACGCACTCCGCGGCGTCCGGGTCCGACTCGGTCGCCGTCTCGCGCGCCTCGACCTCGCTCACGCTGAACCGGAACAAGGCCGTCTACTCGTACGGCAAGGACGTCTCGTTCACGGCGCACCTCGGCAAGACGTACAAGAACCGGGTCGTCGAGCTGTGGGTGGACCCCTTCGGATCGGACAAGCCGAAGAAGCTGGCCAAGAAGGGCAAGGTCAACTCCAAGGGGAACCTGTCCGTCACGGTCGACATGAAGCGCGACACGACGGTCACCGCCGTGTTCGCGGGGGACGCCCGGAACGCGTCGAAGTCGGTCAAGTCGACCGCGTACGCGAAGGTGAAGGTCTCGACCTCCATCTCCAAGCAGTACAAGACGGCGAAGATCGGCAAGACGTCGTACGCGTACTTCCACAAGAAGAAGAACCCGGTCTTCACCAACACGATGACCTACTACCCGGGCCGCTCGCACAAGCTGTCCCTGGAGCTGTACTACCAGGGCAAGTGGTACGACGCGGGACAGCAGTACTTCAGGCTCGGCACCGGTGGGAAGTCGATCGTGACGCTGACCGGCCCCCACGAGACCGGCTACAAGATGCGTGTCCGCGCCTCGTACGTGAACGGTTCCTCGGGTGACAGCGTGAACTCGACCACCCACGGCAGCTGGAAGTACTTCATCTTCACGAAGTAGTGAGGTCGGGAGCGGTGAGATCCCGTGCCCTGAACGCCAGCCACAGGTCGTAGCGGGCGCTCGGGGCCTGGAGCAGCGAGCGCCGGAGCACGGTTTCGAGCCGGGCGAGGCGCTTGCGGGTTCCGGGCAGGGAGATGCCCAGCTCGGCCGCGGTCGGGCCGAGCTGGGCCTCGCAGGCCAGCCAGGTGCGCAGGGTCCGTTCCGCCGCACCGGAGGCCACGCCCGAGGCGGTACCCGGCGTGGTGAGCGTTTCGATCGGGCGCAGTTGCTGGGACGCCCACGCCTGGAGCGCGGGGCGGCGCAGGATCTCGTCGAGGTCGCGCGCCGCCTTCGCCGCCGTTTCCGCCGGGCGGGCGGCGGGGGTGTCCCGGATGCGGAGGGCCAGGTCCAGCGCCGCCTGGTCGGCCAGCGTGCCGAGGTCGAGGCCGAGCAGATCGCCTATGAACCTGAGCCGGGCGGCCAGGGTGTTGCGGTGGATCTTCAGATGCTGTGTGGCGTGGGTCGAGAAGGCCAGCCAGGACGCGGCGGTGGCGGCCAGTTCCTGGCTTCCCGGGTCCTGGGAGCGGCGCGGCAGATGGTGCAGGAGCGGGGCGAGCAGGGCGTCCGCCCACCGCGCGCCGGTCTCGCCGACGACGAGCGCCGGTTCCGGGGAGGTCCCGAACCCGGCGTGCCGGCCGGGGAGTCCACGGGCGACGGCGAGGGCGTGGAAGGCCTGGCGGTAGCCGGTCGCGGTGTCGGAGAGCGGTATCTGCTCGCTGGCGCCCACGACGCAGTCGTCCACGAGCGCGGCGACCCTCTCGTCCAGCGGCCCGTTCCTCCCCCGGCCCGCCGGCATGACGAGGATGAGGTGGCGGGCGTACACCGGGCACCGCACGATCCAGGAACGGCCGCCGTCCGCCTCCGCGCAGACCCGCGCCACCTCGTCGCGCTGTCCGCCCGAACACTCCACGACGCACACCCGCACCGGGTCGGGGAGCCTGGGGCGCAGGGCGCCGGCCACCTGGTGGGCGATGGACAGCCGGCCCGTCATCAGCAGGTGGAGCACTGCTTCCCGGCCGCGTGACTCGGCGAGGTCGACCCGGCGCCGTTTGCGTTCGACGGTCTCGGCCTGCCGGCAGAGGGTCAGCGGCATCAGCACATCACCCAGCAGCACGGTGAGCCCGGCGGGCACGGGCCGGGGCGCGACGACGGCCAGCACCGGGGCTCCCTCCCCGTCGAGCGGGAACAGCAGCGCGGTGTGCGTGTCCGAGTCCAGGGAGTGCGCCTGCGCGCCGCGCGCCGTCAGGGCCTTCGCTCCCTCGGCCGCGAGTGCGGCGGCCTGCGGGGTGGCCGCCGCCGGGGTGCGGGCCGCCGCGTGCAGCACGGTCCCTTCGCCGTCGAGCAGCCCGGCCCAGCCGTCCGCGCGCCCGGAGAGCCAGCGCAACAGCTCCTGCGTACCGCCGGTGCGGGCCAGCCGGTGCATCCGCACCAGGTCCTCGGCCCGCTCCCGCACGTGCACGTGTCCTCCTGTGCTCACTGGCCGGGTGCTCGCTGTCCGACCGGCCCCGTCACCCGCCGCCCCGAAACCGGAATGCAGGCTACCGGTTTGGCTGTGCGGACTGATACCCCCGCGTCGCCACACTGGGCGAAATGCATCTGCCGCTCCGCTGCCCACCGGCCTAGGGTGCGAAACGTGTTCCGGCCCGTCGACGGCGACGGGGGACGGGGGAAGTCGTCGGGGGACGACGGGGAACAGCGCCGGAACAGTCGGGGGAGCACGACGGCAGCGGCTCACGGGGGTGGTCGCTGTCGTCGGTTCCTGTGATCATGACTCCCATGATGAGCGCCGAAGACGTGCTGGAAATCCTCGATCTGCTCGGCGGCGCCGGGGTGGACGTGTGGCTCGACGGCGGCTGGGGCGTCGACGCGCTGCTCGGCAGACAGACCCGCGCGCACGACGATCTCGACATCGCGGTGCGCACCCGTGACCGTGCCCGGTACTCCGAGGTCATGGCAGCCGCCTCCTTCACCCTCTGGCGTGACGACGGCCCCTGGAACTGGGTGCTGAGCGACACGGCGGACCGCCGGGTGGACGTCCATCTCGTGGACCTCTCCTCGACCCGCCTCGACGAGCGGGGCGCACACGTCCACGGCCCCGACGGGATCGCGTACCCCGTGGGTTCGCTCGACGGCACCGGCACGGTCCTCGGGCGGACGGTGCCCTGCGGGACCGCCGAGTTCCAGGTCCACTCGCACACCGGCTACGCCATCGACGACGACGACATCCGCGATGTGCTGGCCCTGCACCGGCAGTTCGGCATCCCCCTGCCTCCGCCGTACGCGGACCTGGTCACCGGCGCCTGACGGGCCGCGGCCGCCCCGCCCCCGGCCGTCGGGACGCGGGACTGTCAGTGGTGGCGCATAGCGTCGTCGGGAGCCGTGCCGGACATCCGGAGTCCGGACGACCGACGAGAAGAGGGCCTGCCGCCATGGAGTTCCGCATCGAGCGAGGCGCGCTGACCGACGCCGTGGCCTGGGCGGCCCGCGTACTGCCGACCCGGTCGCCCGTCCCCGTACTGGGCGGGCTGCTGCTGGAGACGGACGGCGGGCGGCTGCGCGTCTCCGGGCTGGACTACGAGGCGTCCGCGTGCATCGGCGTGGAGGCGGAGACCGTACGCCCCGGGAAGGTGCTGGTCATGGGGCGGCGGCTGCTGGACATCTGCAAGGTGCTCCCCGAAGGGGCCGTGGAGTGCGCGGTGGAGGGCTCGCGGTTCACGGTGTCGGGGGACGGGGCCCGGTTCGGGCTCTCGGTGCTGCCGCTGGACGACTATCCGGCGCTGCCGCCGCTGCCGGAGGTCCGCGGGGCGGTGGACGCGGCGGAGTTCGCGGCGGCGGTCGCCCATGTGACGGTGGCCGCGGGGCGGGACGACACCCTGCCGACGCTCACCGGAATCCGGCTGGGGCTCGACGGGACGACGATGACGCTCGCCGCCACCGACCGGTACCGGTTCGCGGTGCGTACGCTGCCCTGGAAGGCGGCCGGGCCCGACACGTCGGCCGATGTCGTGGTCTCGGCGCGCAGGCTGACCGAGATCGCCCGCTCGCTGGGCCGGTCCGGTCTCGTGAGCGTCGCGCTGGACACGGGGTCCGTCGGCTTCGAGCACGCCGGGATGCGGACGACGGTGCGTCTCCTGGACGGCCGGCTGCCGCGCCACGACAAGCTGTTCGCGATGCCGGACCCCGCCGTCGCGGTGGTGGACCGGGCCCGGCTGGTGGAAGCCGTCAAGCGCGTCGCGGTGGTCGCGGACGGGGACAGCCCGCTCCAGATGACCTTTTCGGCCGACGACAACTCCGTACTGCTGCAAGCCGGTTACGAGGACGATGTGGCGTCCCAGCGGCTGCCGGCGACGCTGGAGGGCTCCGAGGGGATGACGGTCGCGTTCAACCCCTCGTATCTGATGGACGCCCTGTCCTCGTTCGAGGAACCGGTGATCCGGCTGCTCCTGCTGGGCCCGGGGCAGCGCGCGATGATCACGGACGAGGCGGGTACGGAGACCCACCGGCACCTGCTGATGTCGGTGAAACCGCCCCTGATCTAGCACCGGCCCGCACAGGCCCCCGGCGGGGCCGCCGCGACCCCGCCGCCCCCCGGATCCGCCTGCCCCTCAAGGGAGTCGAACGCCGGGACGGGGGTGTGTCCGGCCGTGGCCGGACACACCCCCGTCCCGGATGGGGGACCGACGGTCAGCAGCTCAGGTTCGAGCCGGTGGTGGTGCCGAGGATCTGGGTGAACGCCGTGTACTTGTTGATGCGGCTCTGGACCTGGCCGGGGTTGCCGCCGTTGCACTCCAGGCTGCCGTTGATCGAGCGGATCGTCTCACCGAAACCGGCGCCGTTGACCATGGCGTTGTGGGGCGTCATGGTGCCGGGGCCGTTCTGGGTGTTCCAGTACCACAGGCCGGTCTTCCAGGCCACGGAAGCGTTCTGCTCCACCAGGTACGGGTTGCCCAGCAGGTCGATGCCGAGCGCGTCGCCCGCGGCCTTGTAGTTGAAGTTCCAGCTGAGCTGGATGGGGCCGCGGCCGTAGTACGCGGCCTGCCCCGCCGGGCAGCCGTAGGGCTGGGTCGCGTCGCAGTAGTGCGGGTAGTTGCTCTGGTTCTGCTCGACGATGTAGACCAGACCGCCGGTCTCATGGCTGACGTTGGCGAGGAACGCCGCCGCCTCCTGGCGCTTGACCGTGTCGCTGCCGGTGTTGGCGAAGCCCGGGTAGGCGCTCAGCGCGGCGGTCAGGCCGCTGTAGGTGTAGAACGGGTTCCGGTTCGGGAACATCTGGTTGAACTGCGACTCGCTGACGACGAAGCCCGACGGGTTGGGCTCCCCCGGGTCGGTGCCGCCGCTGCCGCAGGAGCCCTTGTCCGCCCAGACGTCCGAGGTGCCCGGCTTCTCGTTCTGGGTCCACCACTTGGCGGACCAGTTGTGCCCGTTGTACGAGGCGGAGCCGCCGCCCGTGTAGACGGACGAGGAGTTCCAGGCCGGGGCGCAGTCGGCCGCCGCGGCCGTGGTGGCGGGGAGAACGACGATCGTCGCGACGACCGCGCCGAGCGCGGCCAGAAGACTCATGACGCGTCTGATCACGTGATCACTCCTTCGGTGCGGCGCCACGTTCGACCGTGCACGCCGCCATGGGGGTGACCGCCACTCAAGCGATTATGGTCTGGACCTGTCAAGGTCTAGACCAACCCGAAGACATGTTCCCTTCACATGTTCTTCGGCACGCACAGACGCCGGACCACCCCGGCCGATGCGGCTGGGAGCGCTCTCAACAGCGGTGATTCCAGGGGCACTCGGTCCGCATCGCGACATCGGCCGCCGATGGACCCGGAGGAAAAACCTGCGGGCCCGTCCAGCATGTGGAACGTTCGAATCCAGGAGCCCGGCTCAGCAGGTGAGACCGGAGCCCGGCGCCGTACCGATGATCCCGGTGATCCGCTCGTACGTGGCCACCCGCGCCGCCACCGACCCGGGGTTGCCGCCGTTGCACTCCAGCGCGCCGTTGAGCGAACGGATGGTCTCGCCGAAGCCCGCACCGCCGACCATGGCCTCGTGCGAGGTCATGGTGCCGGGGCCGTTCTGGGTGTTCCAGTACCAGAGGGCGGTCTGCCAGGCGACCGACGGGTCCTGCTCGACGAGCCACGGGTTGTTCAGCAGATCGAGGCCGAGCGCGTCACCGGCGGCCTTGTAGTTGAAGTTCCAGCTGAACATGATCGGGCCGCGGCCGTAGTACGCCTTCTGGCCCGCCGGGCAGCCGTAGGGCCGGCTGTAGTCGCACTTGCGCCAGTAGTTGGCCTCGTTGATCTCCTTCACGTACTTCAGACCGACCGACTCGAAGTGCGCGTGCGTCAGGAAGGCGGCGGCCTCGCGGGCCCGCGTCCCGGGCGTCCCGGTGTTGGCGAAGCGCGGATAGGCGTGCAGGGCGTCGATCAGCCCCTGGTAGGTGTAGAAGGCGTCGCGGTCCGGGAAGATCTCGTCGAACCGCGCCTCGCTGATCACGAAGTCCGAGACCCCGCCCGTACAGGCTCCCCGGTCGGACCAGACGGTGGTGGCACCCGGATTCTCGTTCCGCGTCCACCACTTGGCGCTCCAGTTGCGCCCGTGGTGGGAGACGGTGCCACCGGCCGTGTAGGCGGTCGAGGAACTCCAGAGCGGCGCACACGCGGAGGTTTCGGCGAGCCCGGCGGAGGCGGCCGCAGGTCCGGTGGCGGCGGCCGTCGCGGAGGCCGCGGGGACGAAGGCGGCCGCCGCGACGACGGCGCTCAGGACGGTCAGGAAACTCTTGATGCGGTTCAGCGCTGCTCACTCCTTCGACGCGGCGCGCCGAACGCCACGGCGGGCGGAGTTGACGTGCCGACTTGACGTGCCGAACACTCAAGCCCTGCTGGTCTGGACCTGTCAAGGTCTAGACCATGAAGCGCCCCTGCCCCGAAGGTCCATGACGCTCCCTCACTGAACGGCGGGCGAACATCGCACGACGCCCTGCCGCCATCCCTCCCTGCCCCTCCCGCACGCCCGTACGGTGACACGAACTGATGGTTCGCACCGCGCGCGCCCATGCGCGCAGGGGGAGTGCGGGGGAAACCGTGGAGTGGTTCAGCGCCGAGAACGTCGTGGCCGTACTCACCGCCGTCCTCGGCGTCCTGGCCTCGGTAGGGGTGCTCTGGTACGAGCGCCGCGTACCGCGCCGCAAGCGCGTCGGGTACCGCGTCCAGATGGACACCCCGATCGGCAGCGACGTCAGCCTGGGGCGGGCCAACGTACGGCTCGGGCTCTTCAGCGAGACCCCGGAGATGTCCGATGCCACGCTCGTCCTGCTGCGCGTCGAGAACGACGGCTCGCAGTCCATCGCCGACAGCGACTACACCGGCCGTGAACCGCACGGCCTGACCGTCGAGTTCACCGGGCGCGTCGTACGCGGCATCGCCGTCACCCAGTCGCCGGGCGCCGATCACCTGATGGAGCACTTCACCCCGGCGGCCGGGATGCGGCACACCGGCCCGTTCATCCGGCTGCCCCGGGTACCGCTCAACCGGGGCGAGCACTTCAAGCTGCTGGTCCTGCTCACCGGGGCGAACATCGGCAGCCCCATCCGGATCACCGGCGGCATCCGCGACGGCGAGGTGACCCCGAACAGCGCCGCCCGCCCCGACGACAAGCCCCCGCTCTTCGGCCGGGCCGCCCGGCTGATCACGGTGGCCCTGACCATCTGCGTGATCACGCTCGCCTCGATCATCCTGATCCGGGACGACACCCCGCCGCCCCTCGACTGCGCCCGGGGCGAGCTGCGGGTGACCGGCTCGACCGCCTTCGACCCGGTCGTCAGGGAGCTGGCGGACAGGTACATGAAGCAGTGCGAGGGCTCCACCGTCCGCGTGGAGACACACGGCAGCACCTCCGGGATACGGGAGCTGGCGGCCAGGGGCGCGAAGGCCGGGAAGCCCGGCGCGCCCGCGCTGATCGCACTCTCCGACGGCCCGAAACCGGCCGGCTATCCGCAGCTGCGCGAGACCCGCGTCGCCGTCTCGCTCTTCTCGCTCGTCGTCAACGACAAGGTGCCGGTCCGCGACCTCAGCCTGAGTGACGTACGGCGGATCTACCGGGGAGAGGTCCGCAACTGGCGGCAGATCGGCGGCCCGGACCTGGACATCCTGCTGGTCAGCCGGGACGCCAACTCCGGTACCCGCGAGGTGTTCCAGCGCCGGGTGCTGGACCGCAACGAGCCCGCCCAGTCCTCCCGCGACTGCGCCACGAAGGACGACGCGCGGGCCCGGGTCGTGCGCTGCGAACTCGACGGCACCGACCAGGTCCTGGACACGGTCGCCCGGCTGGACGGCGCCATCGGCTACAGCGAACTGCGCGCGGGCAGCGAGCCGGCCGGGCTGCACCGGATCGCGATCGACGGGGCCACCCCGTCCGTCGACACGATCGGCGACAGCTCCTACCCGTACCGGGAGATCGAGTACGCGTACACCTACGGCCGGCCGCCCGCCGACTCGCTGGCCTCCAGCTTCCTCGGCTATCTGAGCCGGGGCAGCGGCCAGGACGTGATCAGCACGCACGGGCATCTGCCGTGCGCGACCCCGAAGGGGCTGCGGATCTGCGGCGAGGACTGAGGCCCTGCGCCGACGCCCCGGTGCGGCCCCGGCGCGGGGTCCCTCCGTGGGGTCTCCCTTCGGGGGGTCCCGGCGGCGGGCTTCCACCGGCCCCGCCCGAAGAGGGACATATCCCGCCGCCCGGCTCCGGCCGCGTAACGGAACGGCACCACTGCTCACGCTCCCCGGACCTGCTGCGCAGCGGCTGTGCAAGGATTCCCCGGTGGATCAGCTGACACATGACGACCCGTCACACATCGGTCCCTATCGCCTTCTTGCCCGGCTCGGCGCGGGCGGCATGGGCGAGGTGTATCTGGCGCGTTCCGCGGGCGGACGGACCGTCGCCGTGAAACTCGTCCGGTCCGAACTCGCCACGGAACCCGAGTTCCGCAGGCGGTTCGCCCAGGAGGTCGCCGCCGCCCGCCGGGTGGGCGGCGAGTGGACCGCCCCGGTGCTGGACGCCGACACCGACGCGCCCGCCCCCTGGGTGGCCACGGGCTATGTCCCCGGCCCCTCGCTGCACGCGGTGATCGCGGGCCGGACCGAGCCGCTGCCGGAACGTTCGGTGCGCATCCTGGCCCACCGGCTGGCCCAGGCGCTCACCGCCGTGCACTCCGCCGGGCTGATCCACCGGGACCTCAAGCCCGCGAACATCCTGGTGACCATCGACGGACCCCGCGTCATCGACTTCGGGATCGCCCGTGCGCTGGACGCGGTGACCGCCGACGGAAAGCTGACCCGTACCGGAGCCGTGATCGGCTCGCCCGGTTACATGTCCCCGGAACAGGTGCGCGGCGAGACCCTCACGCCCGTCAGCGACGTGTTCTCGCTCGGCTCGGTGCTGGCCTTCGCCGCCACCCGCCGCCAGCCGTTCGGCACCTCCACCAGCGGGATGCACGCGGTGATGTTCCGGATCGCCCAGGAGGAGCCGGATCTGAGCGGTCTCCCGGCGGGCCTCGCGGAACTGGTGCGGGACTGCCTGGCGAAGGATCCGGCGGACCGGCCCACCCCGGCCGAGGTAGTGGCACGCACGACGGACGCGACCGATGGCGCGGACGGGGCCGAGCCATGGCTGCCGGGCACACTGATCGCCGAACTGGGCCGCCGGGCAGCCGAGTTGCTGGACTCCGAGGCGCCGAAGACCCGGCTCCGGAGCGGGCCGCCGGCACCGTCCGCCGCTCCGACGCCCCCTCCCCCGACCGCACCGCCCACCGCGTCCGTGCCCCTCGCCGCCGCGCCCCCGGCCCCGTCGGCACCACCGCCCCCGGTGAGCCCGGCTCCGGTCCCGCCCGGCACCCCTCCGTCCGGCGCTCCGGCCGCGGAAGCACCGGCGGCTCCGGAGACGCCGGCTCCCGGCGTCGCACAGGCCCCTCAAGCCCCACACGCGGCTCCGTCGGCGCCGCCCGGCCCGACGCCCCCTCCCCCGCTCGGCGTGTTCGGCGCGCCCACCCCCGTATCCCTCACGACCGAGCCACGGCCCGCCCGCGGCAGGCGCACCACGCTCACCGTCGCCGCGGTCGTCGCCGCCGTCGCGCTGCTCGCGGGCGGCCTCACCTACGCCGCGATGAACGGGGGCGAGGACGACGACGGGGACAAGCGCAACAGCGCGGGCGACGGCAAGGGCGGCTCCGCGTCCGACAGGACCGATCCCTCCGCCGACCCCTCCGAGGACGGCAAGACCCCGGTGACCGCCTCGCCCGGCCCGTCCGTCTCCGCCGCCGTGGAGGGCGTGATCGGCAAGGAGTACCTGGGCACCTGGCAGGGCTCGGGCAAGAACGGCGACGGGGATGTCGTCTCGTTCCGGCGGATCACCATCACCCAGGGCTCCGAGGGCGCCGACGTCGCCACGACGTTCAACTCCTTCGACGACGTGCTGTGCACCGGGGCCGCCGAACTCGTCTCGTTCGACAACCTGATGGTGCTGGAGTCCCGCAAGGTCAGCAGCATCCCCGAGGAAGGCTGCTCCGACGGCGGGAAGCAGACCCTGCGCGCCCACGACAACGGCACCCTGATCTGGACCAGCGGCGACGGCGACGAGAGCGTGGTCCTGAGCCGGGCCGCGGAGAACTCCGCGCCGATCCCGGCCGGTTTCCTCGGCACCTGGAAGTACGTGAACTCCGGCACGGACGGGGACGCCGGTCCCGGCGAGACCACCACGCTGGTCCTGAGCCAGGGCGCGTACGGCGAGGTGGTCGCCAAGTACACCGGCGACGGCCCCGCGTACCACTGCGAGTGGGAGAGCGTCCTCGTCGACGCGAACAGCAACGGTCTGCGGCTGGGCCCGCGCGTGGTGACGGCGGCGGAACCGGAGGACCAGTGCGAGGCCGGGAACTCCCGCACGGTCCGCATGAAGGGCGCCGACGGACTCTCCCTCACCTGGCTGGGCGAGGACGCCGAGCCCTCCAGCTACCGCCGCGCCGGCTGACCCGCCACCACGGGGAAGGGCCCCCGACCGGCGCTGTCACGCCGGCCCCGGGGCCCTTCGTCACGTACCGCGGTGTTCCTGTCCGGTCCCTGGCGTGGTCCCTACAGGAACGAGTTGATCTCGATGGTCTCGGTACGGCCGGGGCCGACACCGATCGCGGAGATCGGTGCGCCCGACATCTCCTCCAGGGCCTTCACGTACGCCTGCGCGTTCTTCGGCAGGTCGTCGAAGGTCTTGGCCTTGGTGATGTCCTCGGACCAGCCCGGCAGGTTCTCGTAGATCGGCTTCGCGTGGTGGAAGTCGGTCTGGTTGTACGGGAGTTCCTCGACGCGCTTGCCGTCGATCTCGTACGCGACGCAGACCGGGATCTGCTCCCAGCCGGTGAGCACGTCCAGCTTGGTGAGGAAGAAGTCGGTGAGGCCGTTGACCCGGGTCGCGTACCGCGCGATCGGGGCGTCGAACCAGCCGCAGCGACGGTCACGGCCGGTGGTGACACCGCGCTCGCCACCGATGCGCCGCAGCGCCTCGCCGTCCTCGTCGAGCAGCTCCGTGGGGAACGGCCCGGCGCCGACGCGCGTCGTGTACGCCTTGAGGATGCCGATGACCCGGCTGATCTTCGTCGGGCCCACCCCGGAACCGGTGCAGGCGCCGCCCGCGGTCGGGTTCGAGGAGGTGACGAAGGGGTACGTGCCGTGGTCGACGTCGAGCAGGGTGCCCTGGCCGCCCTCGAACAGGACGACCTTGCCCTCGTCGATGGCGTCGTTGAGGATCAGCGTCGTGTCGGCGACGTAGGGCTTGATCTGCTCCGCGTACTGGAGCATCTCCTCGACGATCTTTCCGGCCTCGATCGCGCGCCGGTTGAAGACCTTGGCCAGAAGCTGGTTCTTCTGCTCCAGGGCCGCTTCGACCTTCTGCTCCAGGATCGACTCGTCGTAGAGGTCCTGGACGCGGATGCCCACCCGGTTGATCTTGTCGGCGTACGTCGGGCCGATACCGCGGCCCGTCGTGCCGATCTTCCGCTTACCGAGGAAGCGTTCCGTCACCTTGTCGAGCGTGACGTTGTACGGAGTGATCAAATGAGCGTTGCCGCTGATCAGAAGCTTGGACGTGTCGACGCCTCGCTCGTTCAGACCGCTCAGCTCGGAGAGCAGGACCGCCGGGTCGACCACGACACCGTTTCCGATGACCGGGGTACACCCCGGCGACAGGATTCCGGAGGGGAGGAGATGCAGTGCGTACTTCTGGTCGCCTACGACGACCGTGTGACCGGCGTTGTTGCCGCCTTGGTAACGCACCACATAGTCCACGGATCCACCGAGGAGGTCGGTGGCCTTCCCCTTGCCCTCGTCACCCCACTGAGCACCGAGCAGCACAAGTGCGGGCACAGGCGTACACCCCTTCCGGGCGGGGCATGTCCAAGGTCAGGGGGCGTACGTAAAGGTCGTACCTGCCGCACGACGATGTACGGCAAAGCCTGAGCCGTCGAACCGGGTGCCCCGGAATAGACGAAGCCCCTGGCGCAATAGCGCAAGGGGCTCTTGCACCAAGATGCTACCCGAGGAAGGACCGAGGTGTCGGCTGCAGAGCCCCCCGACGACGGCGACCACCAGCTTCTGGTGCTCATCGACCCGGTTGCCCGCCGGACCGACGGCGAGTCCGTACGTATCGCCAAGGACGTGCTGAGCGCCGGCTCGCACGCCAAGATCTGCCTCCCGGACAGTCCGGAGGAGTTCGCGCGGGCCCTGGCCCGCCGGGGCAACCGAAGGCCGGTGGTCGTCGGCGACGACCATGCGCTGCTGCGCGCGGTGGCCCAGCTGCACCGCGAGCGGGAGCTGGCCGACGGCGTGCTCTCCCTGATCCCGGTCGGCGCCGCGCACGCGCTGGAACTGGCCCGCGCACTCGGCGTGCCCCGGGGCGCGGTGGCCGCCGCGAGAACGGCGCTCGACGGAGCCGTACGGAAACTGGACCTGCTGGTGGACGACAGCGACGGCGTCGTCCTGGGCCACCTGCGCATCCCCGGCCCGCTTCCGGGCCCGGGGACGGGCGCTGGTCCGGGTCCGGGGCACGAAGGGGGCCCGGGGTCGGGCTACGGCTCAGGCTCGGGTTCCGGCTCGCGCTCTGGTTACGGCTCGGGATCGGGCTCGGGTTCCGGCTCGGGCTCGGGTTCCGGCTCGGGCTCGGGTGAGCCGCACACGGGTGTCACGGCGGTCTGGGACACCTGCCGCTCGCTGATGGCGTCCCTGGTGCGCCCGGGGCTGCCCTCCCATGCCACGCCGCTGCGGAAACACCGGCTGCGGGTCGAGGCGGACGGGATCCTGCTCAATGACCTGGACCGGCCGGTCGAGTGCGTCTCGGTGACGTCGCAGGGCGACGGCGGACTCGCCGATGTGGTGGTGCACACATCGGCGGGCGGGACGGTCACGGCGGAGGCGAAGGCCGTCACCGTCTCCGGCGCGGACTTCCGCTACCGGGCGGACATACAGGTCGGCGGCCCGGTCCGGACCCGGACGTGGACGGTGCGGGCCGGCGCCTGGGGGCTGATGCTGCCCTGCCCGGCGAGCGCGGACGGGGGAACGGGCGCACTCTGAGAGGGGAGGGGTGCGGGGGCCAGGGGGTTCGCGGGGGCTCTGGAGGTTTCGGAGGTGACTGTCATGACCCGGACGGCTGTCGGCTGGCACATCGA
The DNA here is from genome assembly GCF_035917275.1 of Streptomyces sp. NBC_01237. Taxonomy (NCBI): domain Bacteria; kingdom Bacillati; phylum Actinomycetota; class Actinomycetes; order Kitasatosporales; family Streptomycetaceae; genus Streptomyces; species Streptomyces sp. NBC_01237. The sequence goes on from NZ_CP108508.1 coordinate 4,183,288, forward strand.
GCTGGAATTCGAGGAGGACACCCACCGCACCCGCGCGGCGGCGATGGTGAGGCTCTCCGACGGGAGCGAGGTGCGGGCGCACGGATACGCCAGCCGCCACCCCTCCGACGCGGATCAGCAGAGGGTCGGCGAGGAGATCGCGGGAGCGCGTGCGCTCAACGAACTGGCGATGAGGCTGCTGACCAAGGCACACGAGGAGATCGACGAGGCCTCCGGCAGGACGTCGTACCCGCTGACGTAGCAGGACGCCGTTCGCCACCGTTGACGTGACCGGCCGGCCACTGCTGCCGCCCCCACGTCCACCGATCTGTCCGCTGCGGGATCACACCCGAAACCGCCGGATCACACCCGGTCCGCGGGCTCACACCCGATCCGCAGGAGCACACCGATCCGGCGGGATCCCAGCTGATCCGGCCGGATCAGCGCTGCCCGCTCACTCCTGGTCGCTCACTCCTGACCAGGCACTCCTGACCGCTTGCTCCCGCCCGCTCCCTCACTCCTGCTCCGGCGGGAAACGCAGTGTCTCGCGGTGGGCCTTCCAGCGGTCCATCATCCCCGCCACCTCCGACTGGAGGAACTCGAAGAACGCCGCCGTCTCCGCCATCCTGGCCCCGGCCGGGGAGTCGTCGCCCAGCGTGCGGGCGCCCTCCCTGAGGGTGTCCTCCCAGCGGGTGAGCACCCGGTCCCGGCTGGCGAACGTGGTGTACCAGATCTCGTCGTGCAAGCGGTAGCGGTCGCGGCGGGAGCCGGGCTCGCGCTCGCGGCTCACCATGTCGACCTGGGTGAGATAGCTGACCGCGCCGGACACGGCGGCCGGGCTGATCTGGAGCGCGAGGGCCAGCTCCGCCGACGTCATCGACGCGTCGTCGTCGGCGAGGAGCGCCGCGAAGACCCGGGAGGCCATCCGCTGCATGCCCGCCTCCGTCATGTCGGCGGCGAACCGCTCGATGAACCGCGACACGGCCGCAGCGTCCCGCTCGGCCTGTCCCTCACGCGCGTCCGCGCCGTTCTCGCTGTTCATCGCCACATCGTCTCCCCTGCCCGGATCACGGCTCAATTTTATACGCTTCCTTAACTTCACAAGTTTGTGAAAGTAGCGTACGTTCAGAACATGACGAAGGCAATCACCGTGGCCGGACTGCACAAGTCGTTCGGGCGGACACATGCGCTGGACGGCCTCGATCTCACGGTCGAGACCGGCGAGGTCCACGGCTTCCTCGGGCCCAACGGTGCCGGGAAGTCCACCACCATCCGGGTTCTGCTGGGGCTGCTGCGGGCCGACTCGGGCGCCACGCAGCTGCTCGGCCGGGACCCGTGGCACGACGCGGTAGCCCTGCACCGGCGCGTGGCGTACGTCCCCGGTGACGTCACCCTGTGGCGCAATCTCTCCGGCGGCGAGGTCATCGACCTCTACGGGCGGCTGCGCGGCGGGCTGGACCTCTCCCGCCGCGCCGACCTGATCGAACGGTTCGAGCTGGACCCGACGAAGAAGGGGCGTACGTACTCCAAGGGCAACCGCCAGAAGGTCGCCCTCGTCGCCGCCTTCGCCTCCGACGTCGACCTCCTGATCCTGGACGAGCCGACCAGCGGGCTGGACCCGCTGATGGAGGAGGTCTTCCAGAGCTGCGTCGAGGAGGAGCGGGACCGCGGCCGGACCGTGCTGCTCTCCAGCCACATCCTCAGCGAGGTCGAAGCGCTCTGCGACCGGGTCAGCATCATCCGGCAGGGCCGGACGGTGGAGACGGGTTCGCTCGCGGACATGCGCCACCTGACCCGTACGAGCATCACCGCAGAGCTCTCCCGCGCACCCGACGGGCTCACGCGGCTGCCCGGGGTGCACGATCTCGACATCCAGGGCGGCCGGGTCAAGCTCCAGGTGGACACGGACAAGCTGAACGCGGTGCTCGCGTCGCTCACCGCCTCCGGGGTCCGTTCGCTGATCAGCACCCCACCCACGCTGGAGGAGCTGTTCATGCGGCACTACGCCGCCGACCAGGCGCCCGAGGAGATGACGGCGCGATGACCGCGACCTTGACCGCCCCCACCGCCGTACGCCGCCCGGCGCCGCGTCACGCCCCGCTCGCCGGGACCGGGAGCCTGCTGCGGCTCGCCCTGCGCCGGGACCGGCTGATGATGCCGATCTGGGTCCTGGTGCTCGGAGGTTCCTTCTCCTCCGTGGCCAAGTCCTACTCCTCGCTGTACGGGACGGCCGCCCAGCGCGCCGAACTGGCCGCCTCGATGAACGGCAACAGCTCGATCCGCGCGCTGTACGGGCCGATCTTCGACGACTCGCTCGGCGGGCTCGTGACCTGGCGCATGGTCGGCTTCGGAGCCGCGCTGGCCGCCGTGATGAGCCTGATCATCGTGATCCGGCACACCCGCGAGGAGGAGGAGACCGGGCGGCAGGAGATGCTCTCCTCCGCGATGGTGGGCCGGCGCGCTCCGCTGACCGCCGCCCTCCTGGCCGCCGTGATCGCCAACGCCGCGCTGGCCCTGGTGATCGTGGCCGCGCTGGCGGGCGCCGGTGCGGGCGGCGCGGGAGCGGTGGCGCTGGCCCTGTCGGTGGCCGGTACGGGCGTGCTCTTCGCCTGCACGGCGGGCATCGCCGCCCAGTTCACCGAGAGCGCCCGGCTGGCGAAGGGGCTGACGGCAGCGGTGATCGGGGCCGCGTTCGTCCTGAAGGCGGCGGGCGACTCCGCGTCGGCCGACGGCTCCTCCGCGCTGACCTGGCTCTCCCCCATCGGCTGGGCCGAGCATGTCCGGGCCTACGCCGTCGAGCGCTGGTGGGTCCTGCTCATCCTGGCCGCCGCGATCGGGGTCCAGGCCGTGCTCGCGTACACCCTGGCCGGGCGGCGCGATGTCGGCATGAGCTTCCTGGCGACCCGTCCGGGCCCGGCCACGGGGCGGCTCTCCACAGCGGCCGGACTGGCGCTGCGGCTCCAGCGCGGTTCACTGATCGGCTGGACGCTCTCCTTCGCCGCCGTCGGCGTGATCTTCGGCGGGCTGACCGGCGGAGCGGCGGAGCTGGTCGGCGACAACGAGAAGACGAAGGAGATCTTCGAGCGGATGGGCGGTCAGTCCGGGCTGACCGACGCGTTCCTGGCGACGATGGTCGGGATGCTGGGGATGGTGGCCGCGCTGTACATCGTCGCCTCGGTGCTCCGGCTGCACGGCGAGGAGACCGGCCAGCGCGCCGAACCCGTCCTCGCGGGCGGGGTCGGCCGCATCGGCTGGGCCGCCGGGCACCTGGTCATCGCCTTCGGCGGCGCCGCGCTCATCATGGCCGTCGGCGGCCTCGGTCTGGCCCTCGGATACGGCCATCGCCTTCCCGCGATCCTGGGCGCGACCCTGGTCCAGGTCCCCGCGGTCTGGCTGCTCGGCAGCATCGCGGTCCTGCTCCACGGGGCAGCGCCGAAGCTGGCATCGGCCTCGTGGGGCGTCGCCGGGCTCTGCCTGGCGATCGGCTGGATCGGTCCGGCGGTGGACCTGCCGCGCACCGCGATGAACCTCTCGCCGTTCAGCCACCTGCCGAAGCTGCCGGGCGGGGAGATGGCCTGGACCCCGGTGCTGCTGCTGACCGCGGTCGCGGCGGTCGTGGTGACGGCGGGCCTGGCGGCGCTGCGACGCCGCGACATAGTGACCTGACCCGGAGCTCACCACCCGACCGGGAACTCACCGCCCGCCCCCGAGTTCCCGGCCCGAGCCGGAGTTCCTCGCCCCTGTTCCCGTCAGCGGATCATCCCTGCCGGTCGGCGGCGGGAGCCGGGGCAGCGGCCGGGGCGGGGTCAGACATCCAGTTCGATCTCGTAGCGGGAATCAGGGAATGTCCACGGCCTTGCGCAAGCGCCCCCCATACGCGAATTCCCCCGGCACCCGGGGGTCAACGAGGGCGGCGCGGAATCATTTCCCCCGCATACCCGATTCCGGCATCCACGATTCCGATGATCAGGACCTTGAGGAGTCGGACGCCTCCAGGCTCAGGGAAAGCAGCTCTTCGCCGGACGGCCGGAATCCGAGCCTGCGGTAGAGCGGGGAGCCGGCCTCGGTGGTCTGCAGGACGACCGCTTCGGCGCCCGCCGCGCGGAGCCAGCCGAGGGCGTGGTCCATCACCCGTGCCCCGAGCCCGCGATGCCGCGACGCCGGGTCGACCACCACGGTCTGCACCCAGCCGGACCGGCCACTGGGACATCGCACGGTCGGGGCACGCTGGTCCACGACGGCGACGGCGCAGGCGACCAGGGCATGCGCACCGCCGACCACCGAGACATGCACGGTCTCCTCCTCACCGGCGAGGACACGGCCGAGCCAGGCCCGGTAGGCGCGCTTCCAGAGGTCGTCCTCCTCGGGGGTACGGGCCACCTGGGCGCCGCTCCCCGAGCTGAGTAGACAGCCGCGCAGGCGCACGAGCTCTTCTATGTCACCCATGTCGGCCGACCGCGGCTGCGGTTTCTCCTGGGAACTCATACCGATGGACTTTAGGGCGATACCCACAGCATGAGAAATGGGACCTGTACATCATCTATGCACGTGGGGAATGAGTACTTCCGGAGCCGCCCCGACCTCGATTTATGCAGCTTCCGCATGACCCTGCGGATTCGGCATTTCCCTTGCGCGACAGGCGCCTATACATTCCTGACGTCACGTCCGGAAATCCGTGTTCACCGGAGGGCCAGTGTTTCACCACGATGAATTCTTCCTGCCCCCGACCGACACGCTCCAGAAGCGGGGCGCCTACCGCACGTTCCTGGAGATCGAGCGCAGAGCCGGCGCCCTCCCCACCACGCTGAAGTACGGCCCCGGCGACGGCAGGCGGATCAGCGTGTGGTGCGGCAACGACTGCCTCGGCATGGGGCAGCATCCGCTCGTCCTGGCGGCGAGGAAGAAGGCCACCGACGAGGCGGGCGCCGGCAGCGGAGGTTCCAGGGACCTCGCGGGCGACGACCGTCACCATGTCGCGCTGGAAGAGGAGTTGGCGGATCTCCACGGCATGGAGTCCGCCCTCATCTTCCCTTCCGGATACTCGGCGAACGACGCCGCGCTGACGGTACTGGCGGGGCGGCCGCCCGGATGCGTCGTGTTCGCGGACGACCTCAACCACGCCTCGATGACCGCCGGTATCCAGCACAGCGGGGCCGAGAAGCATGTCTTCCGGCACAACGACACCGACCACCTGGAAGAGCTGCTGGCCGGTACGGAGCCGTCGGTGCCGAAGATCATCGCCCTGGAGAGCATCTACGCCATGGGGAGCGACCCCGCACCACTGGAGCGGATCGCCGAACTCGCCCGACACCACGGCGCGTTCACCTATCTCGACGAGGCGCACGCGGTGGGCGTCTACGGGCCGCGCGGAGCGGGCCTGGCCGCCGAACGCGGGCTGGGCGGACACTTCGACGTCGTCCGGGGAACGCTGGAGATGGCGTTCGGCACGGCGGGCGGCTACATCGCCGGGTCCGGTGCGGTGATCGACGCGGTGCGGAGCTTCGCGTCCGCGTTCCTCTTCACCGCCTCGCTGCCCCCGGCGGCCGCGGCCGGAGCGCTCGCCGCCGTCCGCCATCTCAAGCGTTCGGACGGGGAGCGGGCCGCGCTGCACCGGAAGGCGGCGCTCCTCCAGGGACTGCTGCGCGCCGACGGCATCCCCGTGGCGTCCGAGGCCGCGCACATCGTGCCGGTACTCGTCGGCGACGCCGTCAGGTGCCGCAATGTCGCCCGTCGGCTCCTGGACCAGTACGCCTGCTATGTCCAGCCCGTCAACGCGCCCAGTGTGCCGGTGGGTTCGGAGCGGCTGCGCATCACCCCCGCGCCGCACCACAGCGATGACGAGATCGTGGGCTTCGCCCATGCGCTGGACTCGGTCTGGGAATGCGAGGGACTGCCCCGCACGCTGCGCCGGGTACCCGTGTGACCCCACTGCCGATTGCCGTGGACGCATGGGGTGACCGTCGTACCGGACGGTCACCCCATGCGCCCCATCGGCCCCCGGCCGCCGAACCCGCCGCCGGGCCCGCCGTCGGGCCCGGACGCCGACCGCGCCGCCAGGCCCCGCCGTCAGTCCCCCGCCGACGGGGCGGCGAGGGCGGACTCGCGGGTGCCGCAGCGCCGCGCGGCCGGTGCCAGGACCTGCTGGACCACGCGGACGAACCGATCCGACAGGGGGTGACTGCCCTGGACCGGCCGGATCAGCGAGATGGCGATGCTCGGCCCTCCCCGCAGCGGCACGAAGGCCACGGAGGGGTGGACATTGCGCCGCAGTACCAGGTCGGGCACCACGCTGATGCCCTTGCCCGCGGCCACCGACTCGATGCACTCGTCGAAGTTGAGGCAGCACAGCACGGTGCCGGGGCGACGGGCGAGGCCCCAGTCCTTCTGCTGCACGGGGCCGGTGACCTCGTTGAGCACGAGGGGGTACTCGGCCAGTTCGAACCAGTCCAGCTGCTCCCGTACGGCCAGCGGATGCCGGCGCGGGACGGCGGCGACGTAACGCTCGGTGCCGAGCAGCGTCTCCTTCACCCCGCCGCGCCGCGGTCGGCCCCGCAGGATCGCCACATCGACGGCCGCCTGGTCGACCCCGGCGCACGCGTCGTCGCGGCGCCGCAGTTCGACGCGGGCGCCGGTCTCCTCCTCGAAGCGCCGGATGGCCTCGTGGACCCACTCGTCGGGGAGCAGCCAGGAGAACCCGAGCCGCAGAACGGGCGCGGCGCCCTCGGGGAACAGGGCCTTCTCGAAGCGGGGCAGCAGCACTTGGAGTTCGTCGCGCAGGGCCGCGCCCGCCGGGGTCAGGGAGACCTGGCGGGTGGTGCGCTGGAAGAGCCGCACGCCCATGTGCTCTTCGAGACGGCGGATGGACCGGGTCAGGGCGGGCTGGTTGCTCGACATCCTGGCGGCGGCGTGGGTGAAGCTCAGGGTGTCGGCAACGGCGAGGAAGGCGTGCAGATGCCGCAGGTTGACCCCCGTGATGCGTGCGGTCGGGACGGGGGCTGCGGGTATTCGGGGAGTGTCCTCGGGTTGTTGTGTCATGCCTCTCTGCCTTTCCCTGCGGGTTCGTCGGCCCCGGTCTCCGCCACCGTCGCCGCCGCTGTCGTGGTGACCGTGGCCGCGAAGGCGACACGGCCGGCCTGCACGGCTTCGACCCGGAGCCGGGCGCGGCCCGCGTCATCGGGGCCGAGGGGCTCGGTGCGGAGCGCACAGGGCACGTCCAGCTCGACGTACTGGGTGAACGTGCAGTCCAGGGCGGATATCTCGACCGGACGGCCGCCTCCGCGCATCAGGTCGTACGTCAGTTGGTGCGCCGACTCCAGCAGCAGCATGCCCGGCACATGGTCCACGGGGTGGTCGAAATGGACGGGGTGCGGGGCGAGGACTCTGAGCTGCCTGTCCTCACCCGGAGTGCCGGAGCTGATCACGACATCGTCCTCGTGCGACCGCCGGACGTCTTCGGCGGCGGCCGGCGCGGGGGCGGGCACCGAACGGGCCATGGCCGCGGACGCGTCGGCGTAGGACCCGCGCAGTCGCCGGTAGACCCCCGGGGTGTGGGTGGTGAATCTGGTCCGGGCAGTCGCCACTTCGACGCCGCCCCGCGTGATGACCATGCGCATGGAGAGGGCGGCCGGACGGCTGCCCCGGTACGACAGATCGAAGCACTCGACGTGGAGTTCGACCTCACTGCCGAGGTCCGCACCGTACGCGGCGCTGTCGACCTGGAAGGCGAAGCTCTCCCAGATGAGCTGATGCCCGATCGGCACCTCGTACGCGGCGTGGCACAGCAGCGGAAAGGTCTGACGGATGGTCTCGCAGAGCAGCAGGGGATCGAACGCCGTCCCCACACGGTAGAAGGCGTGCGTGGCGGGCCAGTCGGCGACGACGCGGAAGGCGTCGGGCCCTGTCCTGGTCCAGTTCTCGAGGTAGACCTCAGCGGCGTTCGACTTGTGCACATAGTGCTGCGGCACTTGGTCGATGACTGGGTCGAGGATGCAGTTTCCAGCAGCGTCGTGTGCGGGCACGAGGACCGCCCCCCTCCGTGTAAGAGCACTCGCCGCCGAGTTGAGCGGCGATCATCATTTCATTAACATAGAGGGAGGTCTCTTTGTTTGTCGAGAAAGCATGGGTCATCCTGATGAAGTCCAAACCACCACAGGAACGTGCCGTCCGGACCCGGAGGGCCCTCCTCAGGGCCGCGGCCGAGTGTTTCGACGAATGCGGATATTACGGGGCGGGTACCAACAAAATCCTCGCCCGCGCGGGCATGACGCAGGGCGCCATGTACTTCCACTTCAAATCGAAGGAGGAACTGGCGCACGCGGTCATGCTGGAGCAGGCGGCCGACCTGGAACTGCCCGCGGAACCACGGGGGTTGCAACAGTTGGTGAACGTCACCCTCATGCTGGCCGTGGAGATGCAGAACAATGTTCTGCTGCGCGCCGGAGTGCGGCTCGCCGTGGACCCCGCGGGACCGGCCCGGCACGACGACTCGATCTACTCCTGGTGGGCGGCGCTCTTCCACAAGGAGCTGGTGGTGGCCAGGGCGGCGGGTGAACTCCGCGACGACGTCGACGAGAAGAGCTTCTCGCAGACACTCGTCGGCGCGTACACCGGGACGCAGCTGATGTCGGAGATAACGACGGGCCGCTCGGACCTGACCCTGCGCATCACGAACCTGTGGCGCTTCCTGCTGCCCGGCATCGCCACACCCGAGATGCTCGCCGCACTCGACCTGAACGGCGTGCCCGTGAGGGAAACGGGGTGACCGGCACCCGGATCGTCGTCACCGGTGGCACGGGGTTCATCGGCGCGCATGTCGCCAAGGAGCTGCTCGCCCGTGACGGGGTGACGGTCCGCTTCGCCGGCCGGCGTCCGGTCCACGCCGGCACACCGGGCGTGGAGTGGGTACGGGCCGAACTCACCGACTCCGGCTCGCTGCACGGGATCTGCGAGGACGCCGACGTACTGGTCCACCTGGCGTCCAAGGTCTCCGGGACCGAGGAGAGCTGCCGCGCCGTGAACGAGGCGGGCACCGCGGCCCTCATGGCGGAGGCGGTACGCGCCGGGACACCGCGCGTCGTGCATCTGTCCACCACGGCGGTCTACGGCCGGGGCCCGCACACCGGCCAGGACATTCCCGACCTCACCCCCGCCCCGGTGTCGGCCGCCAGCGCGACGCGGCTCGCGGGCGAACAGCACGCACTGCGGGCCGGAGCGGTGGTGCTCCGCGCCGGGCTGGTCCTGGGAACGGGCGACCTCTGGGTCGTCACCGCGCTGGCCGAGCTGCTGAAGCGCGTGCCCGGCCGGTGGGCGGGCGGAGCCGCCTCGCTGTCGGTCGTGGACGCGTCGGACCTGGGGCGGCTGATCACCGCAGTCGCCCTGGCACCCGCACCACCGGGGCCCGCGGTCTTCCACGCGGCGCATCCCCGGCCGGTACGGATCGGCGACCTGGTCGCGGCCCTCGCCGAGCACGGGATCGTGCCCCCTCCCGCCGACGAGGACTGGTCCTGGGACCGTTGCCTCCAGGAGCACGCCGGCCGTCCGGGGATCGTGAGCGAGAGACAGTTCCATCTCCTCGCGCAGGACCACTGGTACCGGTCCGACGCGGTCTGGCAGCGCACCGGAGTGGAACCGGGCCCCGGCCCCCTCGACCGGCTGGCCGCCTCGGCCGACTGGTACCGCACGCTGCTGGCCTGAAACGCGCCGCGCTCCGGGGCGACCGCACTCCGGGGCGACCGGGACGGCCGAAGCGACCCGAACCGCCGCACGTTCGCGCTCCGGGTGCGTCCCGGACCCCCGCACGTCCGCGCTCCGGGCGCGTCCGACGCGGCCGGAACCGGACTCCGGCCCGCCGCGTCCCCCCGCACATGGACACTCGACGAGAAGCCGTCACCGGAATCGCCGGATGCCTGGTCGCCGCCGTCGGCGCCGTGGCGGGTATCGCGGCCTGGACCCCGTACGGCCGGGACGGGCTGTTCGGCGGCTTCGAATCCGCCTCCAACTGGAACGTGGTGTGGCTCGGTCTCCCCGTCATGACGCTCGGCGGAACCGCCGCCGCGCTGGGCGTCTTCGCCCTCGTCCGGGGCCGGTGGCGCCCCGCACTGGGCCTGATGACGGCCGTCACCGCCCTGGCGGCCCTCGGCTACGGCTTCGACGTCCTGGCCGGCCCGGAACCCCAGCTGTGCGGCGACCCCTGCTGAGCCCACCGCACTCCGCCCGTCGGCTCACAGCTCCACGCGCAGCTCCTTCAGCCCCCGGATCACATACCCGGGATTCCACTCGGGCTCGGCCGTCACCCGCATCGTCGGCGCCCTGCGCAGCAACTCACCGAACGAGGCGGCGAGTTCGATACGGGCCAGCGGCGCGCCCAGACAGTAGTGGATACCTGCCCCGAACGTGACGTGCGGGTTGTCCTGCCGGGACAGATCGAGCACGTCCGGCTCCGCGAACCGTTCCGGGTCCCGGTTGGCCGAGCCGAACAGCAGCGCCACCTCCGATCCGCGCGGAATGACCGTGCCGCCGATCTCGATGTCGTCCAGCACCCAGCGCTCGAACATCTGCAACGGGGTGTCGTACCGCATCAGCTCCTCCACGGCCGTCGGCAGCAGCCCGTGGTCCGCGCGCAGCGCCGCGAGCCGGTCCGGGTGCGCGAAGAGCGTGCGCCACCCGTTGACGGTGGTGTTGACCGTCGCCTCGTGCCCCGCGTTCAGCAGCAGCACACAGGTGGAGATCATCTCCTGCTCGCTCAGCCGCTCCCCCTCGTCGTGGGCGGCGATGAGCGCGGAGATCAGGTCGTCCCCCGGCTGCCCCCGGCGCTCGGCGATCAGTTCGCGCAGGTACGCGGAGAAGTCGACCGAGGCGCGGACGGCGGCCCGCGCGGTCTCCTCGGACGGGTTCAGCTCGTACATCCCGCAGATGGCCGCCGACCAGGGCCGCAGCAGCGCCCGGTCGGACTCCGGGACCCCGAGCATTTCGGCGATGACGGCGACCGGCAGGGGTTCGGCGACCGCTGCCAGCAGATCGCCGCCGCCCTCGGCGACGAGCGCGTCCACCAGCTCGGCCGCCAGCCGCCGCACGGTCGGCGCCAGCCCCTCGACCGTACGCGGGGTGAACGCCTTGGAGACGAGCCGCCGGATCCGGGTGTGGTCGGGGGCCTCCAGATCGAGGAGACCCTGCCCGTTGAGGGTGTGGAACGGCTCGTGCGCGTCGGGCGGTGCCGGGCGGCCGAACTCCTCGTGGGTGAAGCGGTGCAGATACGTGCGGCCCAGACGCCGGTCACGCAGCAGGCCCGACACATCGGAGTAGTGCGGGATCAGCCACTGCCGGGTCGGCTCGAAGTAGTGCGCCCGGCCGGTGGCACGCAGGGCGGCGTAGGCGGGGTACGGATCGGCGACGAACGCCGGAGACCAGGGATCGAAGGACACGTGCATGACCCGACGCTACCGGCGCCGGGCGCCACCGCAAGGGCTCCGGCGCGTACGGGGCCGGCCGGCCCCGTACGCGGAGGCTTCACGCCGTACCGGGAGGCCGGCGCCACACGGAAGCCGACACCACGCGGGACCGGCGCCACACGGAAGCCGACACCACACGGAAGCCGACACCACACGGAAGCCGACACCACGGCCCCCGCCCTGCCGCCCCGCCCGGCCCGGTCCTCAGCCGGGCGTGACCAGCCGGGCCTCGTACGCGAACACCGCCGCCTGGGTCCGGTCGCGCAGCCCGAGCTTCACCAGGATGCGGCTGACATGCGTCTTGATGGTGGATTCGGCGACCACCAGATGGGAGGCGATCTCCGCGTTCGACAGGCCCTGCGCGATGAGCACCAGCACCTCCGTCTCCCGTTCCGTGAGATCACCGATCCGGGCGAGGGCGGGCGGCCGGGGCGTCTCGGCGACCTTGGCGAACTCGGTGATCAGCCGCCGGGTCACGGTCGGCGCGAGCAACGCCTCACCGGACGCCACCACCCGTACGCCGTCGGCGAGTTGCCGTGCCGAGGCGTCCTTGAGCAGGAAGCCGGAGGCCCCGGCCCGCAGCGCCTGGTACACGTACTCGTCGAGGTCGAACGTCGTCAGTACCAGCACCTTCGCGTCCGCGTCCTGCGCCACGATCTCGCGGGTCGCCTCGATGCCGTTCATCACCGGCATCCGGATGTCCATCAGCACCACGTCGGGGCGCAGGGCCGCGACCTGCGAGACGGCCTGCCGCCCGTCGACCGCCTCACCGGCGACCTCGATCCCCGGCATCGCGTTGAGCAGCACGGAGAAACCCTCGCGCACCATCATCTGGTCGTCGACGATCAGGACCCGGATGTCGTTCATGCCTTCCCGTCCCGCTCGGTGTCGTATCTGTCATGCGTGTCATGCGTGTCGTGCGTGGTCTGTACGGGGATGAACGCGGCGATCTCGTATCCGCCGTCCTCGGTCGCCCCCGCCGTCATCTCCCCGTTCAGCATGGCGACCCGCTCCCGCATCCCGGTGATCCCGTGCCCGGCCCCCGGCGAGGGCTTCACCAGGCCGGTGGGCGGCCCGTTGACGACGCGCAGCCCGAGTCCGCCGAGCACATAGCCGAGCTCGACCTGTGCGGTGGCGCCCGGCGCGTGCCGCAGCGTGTTGCTGAGGGCCTCCTGGATGATCCGGTACGCCGACAGCTCGACGCCCTGCGGAAGCGCGCGCACCGCACCGGTGACCGTCTTCTCCGACTCCAGACCCGCCTCCCGCACATTGGCGAGGAGCCCGTCGAGCCCGTCGAGGGTGGGCTGCGGGGCGTCCGGCGCCTCGTAGTCGTCCGCGCGGACCACCCCGAGGACCCGGCGCAGCTCCGTGAGGGCGGCCACCGCGTTCTCCCGGATGGTGACGAACGCCTGCTCCAGCTCGGGCGGCGGGTTCTCCACCCGGTAGGGGGCGGCCTCCGCCTGGATCGCGACGACCGACATGTGGTGCGCGACGACGTCGTGCAGCTCACGGGCGATGGTGGTGCGCTCCTCCAGCAGCGTGCGCCGGTCGCGCTCCACGGCGGTGACGGTGCGCTGCACGGTCACCTCACGCTGGGCGTCGCGCCGGACGTGGACGATGCCCACCACGAGCAGCGCCATGGCGGAGAGCACGAGCATCGGCCCGACGCTGGAGGAGTCCCGCATGGGCCCGCTGTTCTCCATCAGCAGGGCGAGCAGCAGGCCGGCCGTCCACATCCAGGCGGCGGCACGCGGCCGTGTCCTGGCCGCCACGACCACCAGGACCACCAGGTGCGCGAAGAAGCTGCTGGGCCCCCACAGCCACTCATTGCTGGTCACAGCGGTGATGAAGGAGACGGCCATCGACAACCAGAACGCGGCGACCGGCCTGACCAGGGTCAGCGCGACCGGAACCGCGGGCAGCGCACCGACGAAGAACTGCCGGTTCCACGTGCCGATCGCGAGCATCACGGTGAAGAACGTGGCCAGCAGGACCAGGGCGTGCGGGGTCCAGACGGCGTGCTTCCGCAACCGTGAGGGCACCAGCCGGAAGAACCGCCCCTCGCCGCTCATCGGGGCCAGCGGGCGGTAGGCGAAGATGTCGTGGAAGAGGTCCTGGCGCAGGCCGGCCATCGCGCCCTTGAAGGCCCGCAGCTCCGGGCTTCTGGTCTTCGTCTGGGTCTGGGTCTGGGTCACGCCTCCACGGTAGGCGGCGGCGCGGCGCCGGTCGTCCGCAGTGATACGGATTCCGGAGCGTCCCCCTCAAGTACTACGAGGCGCATCCGGTGCGCCCGGCGCACATGCCCGCACGGCGCACCCGCACACCGCCGCGAGCCCCGCACAGGCCCCACCGCGCGGCGGCGCGGCACGCCCCGCGCACGCCCGCCCTCACCACGCCAGCTGGGCCAGTTCCTCCGCCACCACCGCGCACGCGTCCGCCGAGGGGTCGATCAGCGGGAAGTGGCCGACGCCCTCCAGCAGGGTCAGCCCCACCGTCTCGCCCGCCTTCGCCGCCGCGTCGACGAACGCCTCCGACACCGCCTGCGGCACGGTCAGGTCGTCGGTGCCCTGCACCACGGCCGTCGCGATGCCGGTCGGCAGCAGCGCGGCCGGATCACTGGACGCCCGGCGGCCCTCGAAAGCGTCCTTCCCACCCAGGAGTTGCCCCACGGCCCCGGAGCAGATCCCCAGCTCGACGGCGGCCGTGAAGTCGGCGATCGGCGCCAGGGCGACGACCCCGCGCAGCGGCGGCGGCGAGGGGAGCCGCCACGGCGACCCCTCGGGAAGCTCGTGCCGGGCCGCCGCCCACAGCGCCAGGGTGCCGCCCGCCGAGTGTCCGGTCACCACGGTCCGCCGCAGATCGGCCTGCGGCAGTTCCCGGGCGGCCAGCCCCGGCAGGGCGTCCATCGCGGCGGCGACATCGTCGAACGTCTCGGGCCAGCGGCCCGCGACCGGCCCCGCGCCACCCTGCTGCGGGATCTCACTGCCGCGCCGGTACTCCACGTTGGCGACGGCGAAGCCGCGCCGGGCCAGGAAGTCCGCGAGCGGCGACACATGGGCCCGGTCGTACGGGGCCCGCCAGGCCCCGCCGTGGAACAGGACGACGAGCGGCACCCCGGTCCGGCCGTCGCGCGGCGCGAAGAAGTCGATCACCTGGTCGGGGTGGCTGCCGTAGGCGGCGGACCGATCGGGGGCGACCACCGGATGCGCGAACGCCGACTCGGTCTCGGCGGCGTCACGCTCACGCGCGGCAGAATCCGACATGCTGCTCCAACCGTCCAATGCCAATGCCTGTGCCTGTGCCAGTGCGTGGTCCCGACGCCAGTGTGCACCCTCACGGCGTGGCCGGGACCGTGCCGGGGCCATCTGCCCAACTGGCGTGACCTGCGGGGACGGTACCAGTCGGGGGCGGACCGTCCGGACCGCCCCCGATCGCCCGCTTCCCCTCACTTCCCCTTCGGCACCTCGGCCAGCACCTCGGCCAGGACGCGCGCCGCCCGTTCCGCGTCCGCGAACCCCACGTACAGCGGAGTGAACCCGAACCGCAGGACATCCGGTCGCCGCAGATCACCGACGACGCCCCGCTCGATGAGCGCCCGCATCACCGGTTCGGCCTCCGCGCAGCGCAGCGCGACCTGGCTGCCGCGCTCCGCGTGCGCGAGAGGGGTGACCGAGCCGACCCGGCCGTCCGGCACATACGCGGCGACGCACTCCAGGAAGAAGTCCGTCAGCGCGAGGGACTTGGCCCGTACGGACTCGACGGACACCCCGTCCCAGACGTCCAGCGAGGCCTCCAGCGCCAGCATGGACAGGATGTCCGGGGTGCCGACCCGGCCCCGTACCGCACCGTCCGCCGGGGCGTACCCCGGCGTCATCGCGAACGGGTCCGCGTGCGACGTCCACCCCGGCAGGGGCGAGTCGAAGGCGGCCTGATGACGCTCGGCGACGTACAGGTAGGCGGGCGAACCGGGGCCGCCGTTCAGGTACTTGTACGTGCAGCCGACGGCCAGGTCCACCCCGTGCGCGTCCAGGCCGACCGGCAGGGCGCCCGCGCTGTGGCACAGGTCCCAGACCGCGAGGCCGCCCGCCGCGTGCACGGCGGCGGTCAGCCCGGGGAGGTCGTGGAGCCTGCCGGTGCGGTAGTCGACGTGGTTGAGCAGGACGAGGGCCGTACGGGGGCCCAGCGCGTCCGTCACCTCGGCGGGTGCGACCGGGACGATCCGGTGGCCGGTCATCCGGGCGGCGGACTCGGCGATGTACCCGTCCGTGGGAAACGTCGTCGCGTCAACAAGGATCTCGTCGCGTCCGTCCGTCGCCAGCCGGCTCGCGGCGACGACCGCCTTGAAGACGTTCACGCTGGTCGAGTCGCCGACGACGATCTGCCCGGCGGCGGCCCCGACGAGCGGCGCGATCCGGTCGCCGATCCGTTCGGGCGCGGTCCACCAGCCGCTCTCGTCCCAGGACCGGATGCGCAGCTCGCCCCACTGGCGGGTGAGGACGTCCTGGACGCGGGCGGGTACATGGGCCGGCAGCGCACCCAGGGAGTTGCCGTCCAGGTAGACGGTGTCGTCGAGGGTGAACAGGGCGCGCCGGGAGGCGAGTTCGTCGGCGGCGTCGAGCGCGGCGGCCCGCGCGGCGAGGCCCGTCGTGGCCGTGGTGGTGTCAGACATGGCTGCGCGCCGTCCAGAGTTCGGGGAACACGTTCTTCGTGGCCCGCTTCTCCAGCCAGGCCACTCCGGCGGAGCCGCCGGTGCCCGTCTTGGAACCCATCGCCCGCCGGGTGGCGACGAGATGGTCGTTGCGCCAGCGCCAGACCAGTTCGCCGACGTCGGTCATCAGCTCACCGAGCCGGACGAGGTCGTCGTACCGCTCCGGATCGCCGTAGATCTCCGCCCAGACGGCCTCGATCTCGGGGGACGGCTCGTACTTCCGGGTCAGGTCCCGTCCGAGCACGGCCTGCGGCACGGCGTGGCCGCGCCGGGCGAGCAGGGCGAGGACCTCGTCGTACAGGCTGGGCTCGCCCAGCGCCTTCTCCAGCTCGGCGTGGACACGGGGCGCGCCCCGGTGCGGCACGAGCATGGAAGCGGACTTGTCGCCGAGCAGGAACTCCATCCGCCGGTACATCGCCGACTGGAAGCCGGAGCCCTCGCCGAGCGCGCCGCGGTAGGAGTTGAACTGGCCGGGGGTGAGTGCGGCGAGCGGGGTCCAGGAGGCGTTGAGCGCCTCCAGTTCCCGCAGGGAGCGCTTCAGGGCGTCCCGGGCGACCGGTATGCGGTCCTCGCGCAGGGCGTGCGCCGCGGTCTCCCACTCATGGACGATGACGGTGAACCACAGCTCCATGACCTGGGTGGTGACCAGGAAGACCATTTCCCCGGGGTCGTCGGAGCGAAGCTGCTGGAGATGGGTCAGGACATCCGCCTGGACATAGTCCTCGTACGGAGTCGTTCCCGCGAAGTCCAGGTGCGGGGCCTGCGCACCGGTGGCTTCGGGGTCGGGGTGGTTGGTCGACATTTCTGTCTCCTCGACACGAGCTTCCGGGTAGCGGTCCGCCCCTTCCGTGAGGTGATGGAGCTCCGGTCCCCTGTTCGCATCCTAATCCTGGCGCGCGCCGGGCGTACCTCGGACCCGGCCGCCCTCCCGGCGCACGGCGGGGCGGGACACCGGGACGGCACCGGGGTCCGCGGGCGGTGGTGCGGCCCGCGGACCCCGGTGACCTGTACTGCGTACGGGCGGGGGCGGCTCAGCCCAGGATGTCGGCGGCGGTCGGCGAGGAGTCCCGCAGGAACGTCGAGCAGCGCTCGTACTCGTCCTGCTCGCCGATCGCCTGGGCGGCGCGGGCGAGGGCGTGCAGCGCGCGCAGGAAGCCGCGGTTCGGCTCGTGCTCGAACGGGACGGGGCCGTGGCCCTTCCAGCCCGCGCGGCGCAGGGAGTCGAGGCCGCGGTGGTAGCCGGTACGGGCGTACGCGTACGACTCGACGACCCGGCCGCCCTCGAACGCCTCGTCGGCGAGCTGGGCCCAGGCCAGCGACGAGGTGGGGTACTTCGCCGCGACGTCGGCGGGCGGCGTACCGCCCGCGAGCAGCTCGCGGGGTTCGGGGTCGTCGGGCAGATGGGTCGGGGCAGGGCCCCCGAGAAGGTTCTCGTGGATGGACATGGGATCAAGTGTGCCTGGCACGGGGAGCCGGTGGGGCCGCACCCCGGTTCACGTTCCGGCACGTGTGTGCGGCTCGTGCTCCGGCTCCAGGGGCGGCGCCGCGACCCCGCAGTGCACGGCGCACTCCGGCCGGGTGTCGCGGTCCGCCGCGGGCGGGGTACGTACCGTCCAAAAGGCGATCACCGCACCGGCCACCAGCAGCCCTGCGCACATCGGCATGGCCCGCCGGAAGGTCGCGGCGAACTCGCCCGCGTCCCGGTACGCCTCCGGCCCCATGCCCGCGAGCAGCGGCAGCGCGGCCACCGCGATCAGCCCGGCGGCACGGGCCGCCGCGTTGTTGATGCCACTGGCCAGCCCCGCCCGCCCGGCGTCCACGGCGGCCAGGACGGTCGCGGTGAGCGGCGCGACGAGCGTGACCAGGCCCAGGCCGAGCACCAGCACGGCGGGCAGCACGTCGCTCAGGTACGAGGTCACCGAGGCCCCGGGTCCCACCCGCAGCATCAGCAGCATCCCGGCGGCGGCCAGCAGCGGGCCGACGGTCAGCGGGATGCGGGGGCCGATGCGCCGCCCGAGGTCCCCCGCCGAGGCGGAGAACAGCAGCATCAGGACGGTGGTGGGCAGCAGCGCGGTGCCCGCGCCCAGTGCCGAGTACCCGGCGACCACCTGGAGCTGGATCGCGGAGAGGAAGAAGAAACCACCGAGAGCCGCGTACACACAGAACGTCACGATGTTGACCGAGGTGAACAGCCGGGACCTGAAGATCGACGGCGGCAGCATCGGATCCGACCGCCGGCGCTCCACCTGCACGAACGCCACGCCGAGCAGCACCCCGCCCACGGCCGAGCCGATGACGAGCGGCGACGCACCGCTCCCCGGCGCCTCGATCAGCGCATAGGTCACCCCGGCGAGCGCGAGCGCCCCGAGCACGGCTCCCAGGACGTCGAACCGGCCGTGCGCCGCCGGGTCCCGGGACTCCGGTACGTGACGCAGCGCGACGGGCACACAGATCGCGGCGAGCGGCAGATTGAGCAGGAACACCCATCGCCAGCCGGGCCCGTCGACGAGCCAGCCGCCGACGAAGGGCCCGACCGCGGCACCGACCCCGCCGAGCCCCGACCACAGGCCGACGGCGCGGGCCCGGTCGTCCGGGTGGAAGCTCGCCTGGATGAGGGCCAGCGATCCGGGGGTGAGCAGCGCCCCGCCGACCCCCTGGAGGGCCCGTGCGGCGATCAGCACCGCGGCGTTCGGCGCCACCCCGCACAGCAGCGAGGCGAGCGCGAACCACACGACCCCGACGACGAAGACCCGCCGCCGCCCGTACCGGTCCCCGAGCGCCCCACCGAGCAGGATCAGCCCGGCGAGGGTGAGCATGTACGCGTTGACGGTCCACTGCAACGCGGCCAGATCGGTACCGAGGTCCTCGCCGATGCGGGGCAGGGCGACATTGATGACCGTGGAGTCCAGCATCGCCATGCTGGAGCCGAGCACCGTGGTCAGTACGACCCAACGCCCGACAGGCGACGCTACGCGAATGCTCCCCGGCTCGGCATCAGGCATAGGAGCAGCATCCCCGCTACACACCGCACCGTCCATCGGAACCCAGCCCCGCCACTCATACCCCCAGCCCGGAACCCGGGACCCACCCGCGCCGGGCGCCCACATCCAGCCCACCCGGCACCCACACCCAGCCCACCCGGCGGCCAACCCCAGCCCACCCGGCAACCCCCACCCCACCCCGGCCACACCCAGCCCGCCCGGCAACCCCCACCCCACTCCGGCCAAACCCAGCGCCCGCCCGGCGATTGAGGGCACCCTTCCCCGAGGTCCGGGGCAGCACCACCAACCCCCACCCCGGCCACACCCAGCCCGCCCGGCGATTGAGGGCACCCTCCCCCAGGGCCCGGGGCAGCACCACCAAACCCCACCCCGGCCAAACCCCAGCCCGCCCGGCGATTGAGGGCACCCTCCCCCAGGGCCCGGGGCAGCACCACCAAACCCCACCCCGGCCACACCCAGCCCGCCCGGCGATTGAGGGCATCCTTCCCCGGGGTCCGGGGCAGCGCCCCGGTTTCGGGAAGGGGCGGGTAGGGGAACACGCCCGCCGCAGGCGCCCCCTACCGCACCGCCCCCACCCCCCGTATCAACGCCTCCACCCCCGCCCCCACCTTGCTCCGCGGACACCCCACATTCAGCCGCAGGAACCCCTCCGCCCCGTACACCGCCCCCGGCATGATCGCGACCTTCTCCCGCTCGATCAGCACCCGCTGCAACGCCTCGTCGTCCACGCCCAGCGGCCGCAGGTCGATCCACGCCAGGTAGCCCGCCTGCGGCGGCTGCCAGCCCAGCTCGGGGAAGGCCGTGTTCAGCCGTTCCGCGACCAGCTCCAGGTTCCCCGCCACATACGCCCGCACCGCGTCCAGCCACGGCCCGCCGTCCCGGTACGCCGCGATGTGCGCGGTCAGCGAGAGCACGGCCGGCGAGGCCAGCCCCTCCGCCGTCTCCATGCGCCGCAGGAACTCCGCCCGGTCGGCCGGATCGCCGACGATCCCGTACGAACCCGTCAGCGCCGGAAAGTTGAACGACTTCGACGCGGAGCTGATCACCGCCCAGCGCCCCTCGCCACCCACCCGCGTCCACGGCACGTGCCGGTACCCCTCATGGACGAAGTCCGCGTGGATCTCGTCACTGATCACCGCCACCCCGTGCCGCCGGGCCGACTCCGCCATGGCCTCCAGCTCGGCCTCCGTCCACACCCGCCCGGTCGGATTGTGCGGCGAACACAGCACGAGCACCTTCGCGTCCGCCCGCGCCAGCTCCCGCTCCAGCGCCTCCGCGTCGCCCACCGGAACGCCCCGCAGCTCCCGCCCGAGCCCGGTGACCGCCTTGCGGAAACCGTCGTACGTGGGGGTGTGGACGACGACCCCGTCGCCCTTGAGCGTCCACATCTGCAACAGCTGCGAGAGCTGGCTGAGCACCGAGGGCGCGTAGACGAGCCGGTCCGTGTCGATCGTGGTGCCGTAGCGGGTCGCGTACCAGTGGGCTATCGCCGACCGGAAGTCGTCCTGCTGCCAGGTGGTGTAGCCGAACACCCCGTGATCGAGACGGGCCCGCAGCGCGCTCAGCACCTCGGGCGCCGTCTCGAAGTCCATGTCGGAGATGGTGAACGGCAGCAGACCGTCCACTCCGAACCGGTCGGCGACCCCGTCCCACTGGACGCACCAGGTACCGCGGCGGTCGACGACGGTGTCGAAGTCGTAGGACGAAATCGGCGTACTCACAACGGATCCCTCAATTCACTGCGTCATGGATGCCGCCCGGACATGCCGTGGGCCCGGTACCCCAAGGGGTACCGGGCCCACGACGGATGTCCGTACGGACTACTTCAGCTTCGTACCGGTGGAGCGCAGGTTCGCGCACGCCTCGGTGACACGCTTGGCCATGCCCGCCTCGGCGGACTTGCCCCAGCTGCGCGGGTCGTAGAACTTCTTGTTGCCGACCTCGCCGTCGACCTTCAGGACGCCGTCGTAGTTGCGGAACATGTGGTCCACGATCGGCCGGGTGAAGGCGTACTGGGTGTCGGTGTCGAGGTTCATCTTCACGACGCCGTTCTCCAGCGCGGTGGCGATCTCCTCGGCCGTGGAGCCGGAGCCGCCGTGGAAGACGAAGTCGAACGGGGAGGACTTGCCGTACTTGGCGCCGACGCCCTCCTGGAGGTCCTTCAGGAGCTCGGGGCGGAGCACGACGTTGCCCGGCTTGTAGACGCCGTGGACGTTGCCGAAGGAGGCGGCCAGCAGGTAGCGGCCCTTCTCGCCCAGGCCGAGCGCCTCGGCGGTACGCAGCGCGTCGTCGACGGTCGTGTACAGCTCGTCGTTGATCTCGTGCGTGACGCCGTCCTCCTCGCCACCGGTCGGGGTGATCTCGACCTCAAGGATGATCTTGGCGGCGGCGGCCTTGGCGAGCAGTTCCTGACCGATGGCCAGGTTGTCGGCGAGGGTCTCGGCCGAACCGTCCCACATGTGCGACTGGAACAGCGGGTTGAGGCCCTTGGCGACACGCTCCGCGGAGATGTCGATCAGCGGACGCACATAGGTGTCCAGCTTGTCCTTGGGGCAGTGGTCGGTGTGCAGCGCGACCGTGATGTCGTACTTGGCGGCGACAATGTGCGCGAACTCGGCCAGGGCTACGGCGCCCGTCACCATGTCCTTGTTGTACTGGCCGCCCAGGAACTCCGCCCCGCCGGTGGAGATCTGGACGATGCCGTCGCTCTCGGCCTCCGCGAAGCCGCGCAGCGCAGCGTGCAGGGTCTGGGTCGAGGTCACGTTGATGGCCGGGTAGGCGAACTTTCCTGCCTTCGCCCGGTCGAGCATCTCGGCGTAGACCTCGGGGGTTGCGATGGGCATCTGACCGCTCCTTGGGATGTGCGGGTGTGCAGTGCTGGTCCCTGACCTGGGGGCGACGTCATCGTCGCCCCCATCTTCCCAGACTCCCGCCCCGGCTCCACCCGGAGGACCCCCACAGAAACGTGTCCGGGGTGGGAGGTTTCACGTGAAACCTCCCACCCCGGAGAGAAACCGCAGGTCAAGCCAGGTATCAGCTGAGGTCGAGGTCGGCCACCGAGTAGACCTGGACATACGGCAGCCCGGCTTCGGCGATCGCCGAAGCGGCACCCCGCTCCACGATCACGGCGACGGCGACCACCTCGCCACCCGCCTCGCGCACCGCCTCGACGGCGGTCAGCGGCGAACCGCCGGTGGTCGAGGTGTCCTCGACCACCAAGCAGCGACGGCCCTTGACGTCCGTGCCCTCGATGCGGCGCTGCATGCCGTGCGCCTTCTGCGCCTTGCGGACGACGAACGCGTCCAGGCTCCCCCCGCGTGCCGCGGAGGCGTGCAGCATCGACGTGGCGACCGGGTCGGCGCCCAGCGTCAGACCGCCGACGCAGTCGTAGTCCAGTGCGGCGGTGGCGTCGAGCATGACCTGGCCGACCATCGGCGCGGCCTTGCCGTCCAGCGTGATCCGGCGCAGGTCGATGTACCAGTCGGCTTCCAGACCCGAGGAGAGGGTCACCTTGCCGTGCACCACGGCCTTGTCCTTGATCTGCTGGAGCAGGTCAGCGCGTACGTCAGTCATGTCAACGAGGGTAAGCGCTGCCGCCCCCGCTCAGAGCCGCACCCAGCTCCAGGTGGTCGCGATCTCCAGCGGGTCGATCGGAGTGACCAGCCGGGGCGTGGTGTTCAGCCCGTTCGGCGGCCCGGACTGCGGCTCCACGCACACCGCCTCCTCCTGCTCGTCGTAGATCACGACCCACTCGTCCCGGCTCTTCACCGTCAGTTCCAGCTGCTCCGGCCAGGTGAGCTTCACATCGACTCCGTCGGGCATCCCGAAACAGTCGTCCCACGGGCCGGGCAGCGGGTCGATCCGCCGGCCGGTCGGCAGGTGGTCCTCGCCGCGCTCCTCCTGCCAGGCGGCGTCGAAGGTGAGCTGTGCGTCCCGGCCGCCGGTGTTCCGCCGGAACCAGGGATGCCAGCCGGCCTGCGCGGGGAAGGAATTCCCGTACGTCTCGACG
Source organism: Streptomyces sp. NBC_01237 (assembly GCF_035917275.1). Classification (NCBI taxonomy): domain Bacteria; kingdom Bacillati; phylum Actinomycetota; class Actinomycetes; order Kitasatosporales; family Streptomycetaceae; genus Streptomyces; species Streptomyces sp. NBC_01237. The sequence continues at coordinate 4,206,433 of NZ_CP108508.1, forward strand.
GACAGCCGCAGCGTGAGCGAGTCCTCGGTCAGCTCGAAGGTCTGCGTCACCCGGCCCTCGTACGGCCAGGGCTCGGCGAGGTCGTAGTAGAAGGCCGCCTCCGCCGCATCCTCCCGGACGGTGTGCCAGGCCATGTCGCGGCCGGTGCCGTGGATGGCGTGCGGCGGGGCGTTCAGCGGCAACCGGTGGATCGCGTCACCGTTGCGGAACACCCCGTTCTCGGTACGTCCGCACCACGGCACCATCGGGAAGCAGCCGTACCGCTCCCCCTGGCGCAGCAGTTCGGTGCCACCGATCCGCAGGCTGCTGATCCGGCAGCCATGGACGGGGTCAACGGTCAACTCGGCGTCGCCGACGGTCAGCCGGACGTTCTTCGCAGCTCTGCTCACACCCCCGACACTACTGGCGCCGCTACCTCCGGCGTCGCAGCGCCCGGCCCAGCACGACGGCGGAGGCGATCGCGAGGGCGGCGGCGGGGGCGGCCCAGCGCAGGACGGTGCCCGCACCGCTCGCGTCGGGCGAGGGCACGGGGGCGTACCGGCCGCGCGGCGGAGCGTGGTCGACCTCCTCGGCACTGCGCCCGATCATGGTCCGCCGGGCGTGCGCCGCCTCGGCCGGGGGCTCGTCCGGCACGGTGAACTCCACCTCGACGACGGGGTCGAGCGAGGGGGGCGGCACGGGCGCGTCGAACACCGACGCGTTGCCGACGGCCGCCACCCCGCCCTCGGCATCATCGTCATCGTCATCGCCGAGCAGAGCCTCGTCGTCGGCCTCGGCCTCGGCTTCGGCCTGGACCTCGTCTTGGGCCTCGGGGGCCGACGCACCCCCCTCATCGGCCGACGCGTCCCCGGTCGAGCCCGCCACGGGCGCGACCTGTTCCCCCTCGTGGGAGGCCAGCGTCTCCGTCACCAGCTGCTGCGTGAAGCGGTCCAGCAGCCGGTGGGCCGCCGAGAGCGCGGCCGCCGCGTCCAGCTCCTTGAGCCGGCCGTCCCCGCTCGCCGTCCCCGTGAACGTCAGCGTCGTACCGCCGTCGGTCTCGGTGAGGCCGATGGACAGCTCCAGCTTCGCCGCACCGGTACCGCGGGCCTCCGCTCCCTCACCGGTCACCGAGAAGCGGTCGCCGTCCGGGCCGGAGAGCCGCAGCGCGCCCCGGTACGTGATCGTGTGCCCATCGGCCCGGATCTTCAGCCGGCCGGCCAAGGGCCCGGCCGACGCCTCGGCGTCCTGCTGGAGACCCGGTACGCAGCGGGCGACGCGGGCAGGATCGCCCAGCGTCCGCCGAAGGGACGGGGCCGGAACCGGAACGAACACCTCATGCTCCATGGAAACCGAGCCTACTCAGCCCCGGCCGGTACGTCAGCGCTTCCGCACCCCGTACTCCCTCCACCGGCCCCGCCGAGCCCCTGCCGGCCCCCGAGCACCACACCCCGGACACCACCCCCGAGGATCACTCCCCCTCCCAGTAGCGCGGGTGGACCAGCGTCGACGGCTGCTGCCCCGCCACCCGTGCGCTCTCCGCGGACCGCCCCGCCGTGCGCACCTCCCGCTCCCCCAGCGAGCGCAGCCCGGGGGCCCCGGCGGCCAGCCCCAGCCGTGGCGGGCCGCCCGCGGAGGCCAGGACGAAGCCCCAGTCGCGCGGGTCCCGCCCGTCGCCGTTGACCCGGTCCGGGCTCGCCGCGAAACCGGACAGCCTGCCGGTGACGCGGTACGGCCTGGGCATGAGGCCGCCCGCCCGGACCGATGCCTCCACCGTCCAGAACGTCCCCGGCCGGACACTCAGCGGCCCGGCGTGCACCACCAGCCGCCCGCCCGGCGCGAGGGACTCCGCGACCAGTCCGTAGAACTCCGCGGAGTAGAGCTTGGTGCTCGCCGTGATGCCCGGGTCCGGCAGGTCGGAGATCACCACGTCGTAGCGGTCATCACCGGCCCGGAGCCAGGTGAACGCGTCCCCGCCGACCGCGGTGAGCCGCGGGTCCCGGTACGCGTGCCCGTTCAGGTCGCGGAGCGCGGGGTCCGTACGGGCCAACCGGGTGACGGCCGGGTCCAGCTCGACGACCGTCAGCTCCCGGACGTCCCGGTAGCGCAGCACCTCGCGGGCGGCGAGCCCGTCGCCGCCGCCCAGGATCAGCACCCGCTCGTGCCGCCCGTTCATCGCCGGGTGCACCAGCGCCTCGTGGTAGCGGTACTCGTCGCGGGCGCTGACCCGCAGGCGCCCGTCCAGATACAGATCGAGGGAGTCGCGGCCGGACCCGGTGAGCACGACCTCCTGCACCCCGGTCTGCACGGCGACCCGCACCTCGTCCCCGTAGACCGCCCGCCGCGCCGCCCGCTCGAAGTCGTCCACCAGCACCGTGGCGACGGCCAGCAGCAGGATCACCGAGAGGTTGGCGAGGACGAGGAGCCACCGGGACCGGGAGCTGAGGTCGCGCCGGAACAGCCACAGCACCAGCGCCCCGCCCGCCGCCGCGTTCACCGCACCGGTGAACAGGGCACCGGTCAGCTGGCCCAGCACCGGCAGCAGCAGAAAGGGGAACGCCAGTCCCCCGACCAGCGCCCCGACGTAGTCGGCGGCGAACAGATCCGCGACCGCCCCGCCCGGGTCCTGCCGGTCGACGCGCTGGATCAGCGTCATCAGCAGCGGGATCTCCGCACCGATCAGCACCCCGATCGCCAGCGAGAACCCGACCAGCGCGTACCGCGACTCCCCGAGCCACGCGAACGAGGCGTACAGCACGAGCGCCGAGGTCCCGCCGATCAGCGCGAGGGCGGCCTCGATGAGCCCGAAACCGACCGCGGCGCGGCAGCGTAAACGTTTCGCGAGAAGAGAGCCGATGCCCATCGCGAACACCATCACGGAGAGCACGACGGACGCCTGCGTGACCGAGTCACCGATCAAGTAGGAGGCGAGCGCCACCAGTTCGAGTTCGTAGACCAGACCGCAGGCAGCACAGATGAAGACGGCGGCCAGCACGAGGAACCGGCCGGTACGGGGCCGCACGGGAAGCCCCGCCCCGGCCCCTCGCAGCGACACCTGCTGGTCGATCATGAAGCGAACGCTACGTCACGAACCGATCGCCACCTGTCACCCACACGGGTGCAAGTGACCGGGGTGGACCGGAGAAGTCACCACGGCGGCCCACCCGTTCAGAAGACCCGGGCCGGCATCCGCACGCCCACCCGGGTGCGGGTCACCACCAACTGCCCCTCCTGCGGGTACGCATGCCAGGTGCGCCACCGCACCTGCCCCTCGGTCCGCTGCGCCAGCATCGCGGTGAAGGCGTGCGGACTGCCCGGAAAGGTCCCCGCGAGACCGTGCGGATGGTCGGCGACCAGGGCGAGGAGTTCCTGGGCGCGCCCGGCGAACGAGCCCTCCGAGAGCGTCTCCACGCGTGCGGCGAATTCGTACTCCCAGTCCCCGAGCCGCTTGGCGACACCGAGGGGCAGGGGCGTGCTGCTGCCCGGAATGCAGGCAACGGTCTCCGAGCAGGTGCCGCTCTCCTCCTCCAGGAGGACCTGATGGGAGGCACCGAGAAGCCTCAACTGGACGGTGGTGTCGGCGAGCTGGAGGTCGAGGACGGCGAGGGCGGGCAGCGGCTCCCGTCCCAACGCCCAGGCCAGGTCGGCAGCTCGGGTATCGGAATAGGCCGTCTGGAGGGTCGTGAGCATGGGTCGGCTCCGCAAACACACATGGACACATGGACAGGGAGCGCCCCCCGTAACGACGCGCATGGGACTGGGGGAACGCCCGATCAGGTCCAACTGGGGTCCGAGGGCTGAATGTTCTGTACTGCGAGGGAATCACGAAGTACGCCTCACTCACAGCGTTTTTGCCCAACTTGACGTGCTTTCCATCCCCTCGGGGGCTGCCCGGTTCACCTGTTCAACTCGAACCCCACGCGTTGATCAACGAAAAGGTGCCCGGCGGGAGTTCACCCACCGGACACCTGACGGAACATCTCCTCGGTCAGCTGCCGCCTCCGCCGCAGCCGCCCCCGCCACCGCCGCACGAGGAGCTGCTGCCCCCGCACGACGAACTGCTGCTTCCGCACGAGTGGCCACCGGAATGCCCACCGGAGTGCCCATCGGAGCCCCCGCCGGAGTGCCCACCGCCACCGCCGCCGCAGGACGAGCCGCCCCCGCCGCCGCCCGCCCACCAGCTGCCCCCGGCCGCCGCGCCCCCCGCGGTCCGGCGCCTTCCCGTCCGCCGTTTGACCGCCCGCACCACGAGCGCCGGCACGAATCCGATCACCACAAACACGATCACTATCGCGAGGAAGACTCCCACCTGTCCCCACATCCTTCCGTCCCCCGAAGCGGAATCCCCCGCTTCATGTTCATGCCGCTTCTTGCGTGTGTGGGGGATGCCCCCGCCCCGCCGGAGCCAAAGCAGACTTGAGCAACTCCAGAGCTTCGGCACAGGATGGCTCATGACTCAGGGACGACCACTGCTCAACCGCCGCCTCGCCGGGTTCGGCACGACGATCTTCGCGGAGATGTCGGCTCTGGCCGTACGGACCGGCTCCCTCAACCTCGGTCAGGGCTTCCCGGACACCGATGGCCCCGACGAGATCCGCGAGGCCGCCGTCCGCGCCCTGCGCGACGGGCGCGGCAACCAGTATCCGCCGGGACCCGGCGTGCCCGAACTCCGTACCGCGATCGCGGACCACCAGCTGCGGCGCTACGGCCTCACCCATGACCCCGACACCGAGGTCCTGGTCACGGCGGGCGCCACCGAGGCCATCGCCGCCGCGATGCTCGCCCTGCTCGAACCGGGCGACGAGGTCATCGCGCTGGAGCCCTACTACGACTCGTACGCCGCGTGCATCGCCATGGCGGGCGGCACCCGGGTCCCGGTCACGCTCCGCCCCGACCGGGACACCAAAACCTTCCGGCTCGACCTCGGTGAACTCCGCGCCGCCGTCACCCCCCGCACCCGCCTGATCCTGCTCAACACCCCGCACAACCCCACCGGCACGGTCCTCACCCGCGAGGAACTCGCCGCCGTCGCCACGCTCGCCTGCGAACGCGACCTGCTCGTCGTCACCGACGAGGTGTACGAGCACCTGGTCTTCGAGGGCGAGCACATCCCGCTCGCCTCGTTCCCCGGCATGCGCGAGCGCACCGTCTCCATCTCCTCCGCGGGCAAGACCTTCTCCTTCACCGGCTGGAAGGTCGGCTGGGTCACGGCGAGCGCCCCGCTCGTCTCCGCCGTCCGGACGGCCAAGCAGTACCTGACCTACGTCAGCGCAGGCCCGTTCCAGTACGCGATCGCCGAGGCGCTGCGGCTGCCGGACTCGTACTTCGAAAACTTCCGCAGCGACCTCCGTCGCAAGCGCGACCTGCTCGGCGACGGCCTGCGCGCGGCCGGGTTCGAGGTCTACCGTCCCCGGGGCACGTACTTCATCACCACCGACATCACCCCATTCGGCGAGAAGGACGCCTACGCCTTCTGCCGCGCCCTCCCCGAACGCTGCGGCGTCGTCGCCATCCCCAACTCCGTCTTCTACGACGACCCCGACGCCGGCCGCAGCCAGGTCCGCTTCACCTTCTGCAAGAAGGACGACGTCCTCCGGGAGGCGGTCGACCGGCTGCGCGGCCTGGCGTCCTGAACCCGTGCCTTTGGGGGCGCACAGGTGCGCCGTCCTCCGGGTATGTCACAAAGTGCGTGCACACTGAACCACTTCCGGACCGGCCCCGTGATCACCAGTGACACATCTATGTCGCACCTCCTGAGGAAATTCATGACGCGCAGATGGCCGCTCATCACCACGATCACCGTACTGACCGTCGCGTTGGCCTTCGTCGTCGTCCAACTGGTGCGCGGCCAGGACTCCGAGAAGGAACCGGAAGGAAAGGAACAGGCCGGGGCGAAACCGGCCGCGTCGAGCCCGAGTGGTGACGCCGAGTCACTACAGGGCCTCGGCTGGTGGCCCCTGCACCGGTCCGGCACCGCGAAGGCCGGCGAGCACGACGCCTCGGTCAGGGGCGGCACGCAGTGGACCGACGGACCCGAGGGCGGTTCGCTGCGGTTGGACGGCACCACCGGATACGCGGACTCCCACACCCGGCTCGACACCGCGAGCCAGGACTACTCGGTCGCCGCGCGGGTGCGCCTCAGCCCCCAGGGCATGACCGGCATGCGCACCGCCCTGTCCGTGGACGGCGACCGGACGAGTGCGTTCTTCCTCCAGTACTCCGGCCCGGACGGCAACTTCGCCTTCAGTTTCAGCGGAGCCCGTACGGTCGCGACGACGCCGGAGAAGCCTCAGCCCGGCCGCTGGTACCACCTGACCGGCACGTACAGTCAGAAGGACCATCGGATGCAGGTCTACGTGGACGGCCGGCCCGTGGGAACCAGAGTGGCCTCCAACAGCGTGAAACCCACTGGCACCGCGGTGATCGGGCGCGGAAAGTTCCATGGGAAGGCAGCCGATTTCTGGAACGGTGATATCGCCGATGTACATCTCTACGACCGGGAGTTGACCTCCCGTGAGGTGGGCTCGCTTTCCTCTCGCGAACCGGGCTGAACGGCGCGACGGGGCGAGTTCACCGCCGCCGCAGGCCGACGGGCGCCGCACGGTCGCACGGCGGCCCGCGGCGGCGCCCGCCGGTTGTCCCGCAGTCGGCGGCCCCGTCTCCCCACAGATGACCGGAGAGGAAAGGCCTTGTCGGCCAGCGCTTCGACCGAAGACCTCATACCTGGCCAGCGTGCCGCGGAACCCCACCCCGACGAGTTCCTCAGAGCCTTCTACCACCTGCACGGGAACGCGCTGCTCCAGTTCGCCGCACGTCGGCTGGAGGGTGACTGGCACCGCGCCGAGGACGTCCTCCAGGAAGTCGCGATACGCGCCTGGCGGCACGCCGAGGAACTCGACCCGACCACGGACGCGGTGCGGCCCTGGCTGTTCACCGCGCTGCGCAACCTGGTCATCGACGGACACCGGGCCCGCCAGGCCAGACCGCTGGAGACCGGTGACCCCGAACTCGCCCATCTGCCGGTGTCCGACGGCGTGGACCACATGCTCACCTCCCAGGTACTCATCGACGCGCTGCGGGACCTGCGCCCGGCACAGCGCGAGGTCCTGATGCACGTGCACTACCTGGGACGCAGCGTCAACCAGACGGCCGAGGTCCTCGGTGTGCCGCCGGGCACCGTCAAGTCCCGTACGTACTACGCCGCCCGCGCCCTGCGGGAGGCACTGCACAACCGGGGGCTGTACGCGGGCGGCCTGTACCGCGAGGCCGGATGACACTCATGCCAGACGTCCCGCGTGCCGGGTGATCTCCAGGCCGAGCGGCCCGGTGTCGAGCGCACCGCCCGCGTCGGCACGCCAGCGCCACCCCGTGGGTGCCTCGCCGATCACCAGCAGCGCGTCCCCTCGCCGCAGCCCGGCCAGTGCCCCTTCCCGGCGCGGAAGCTGCGAGGCGTCCACGACGAACAGATGCGGCGCCTCGCCGGGGACGGCGATCCGGCTGCTGCCCTCGATCAGCCGGTAGATCTGGGTGACGTCGGGCGAGCCGAACTCCGGCGCTCCCGTGCCCGCCGACGCCGCCGTGGCGAACGCCTCCTCCAGGCTGGCCGCGCTGTGCAGACGCGAGGTCCGCGGCTCGTCGCCGAAGAGCAGTCGGCCGTCGGCCAGGGACCCCACCAGGGTCACCTCGGCGAGCGCCCCCACCGGCCCGGCGAGCGCCTCGCTGACGACGGCCCGCACCAGGCTGTGCACCTCCTTGTCCGGCCCCGTCACCGAGACGGGCCCCGCCGCCCGGGAGAGGTCGACCAGCACGCGGTCGGGTCCGTCCAGGCCCACCGTCACCGTCAGCGCGTACGGCAGGGCCGGTTCGCCCTCCGGGCCGGGGCGGTGCAGGGCGTCGGGCGAGATCGTCCAGCGTTCGCCGTCCGCCTCGACGGTCCAGGGCGCGGGGGCGGACTCCTCGGCACCGGCGAGCAGCAGGGCGAGCCGCTCCTCGGAGTAGACGACGGCGTACAGGTCGGGCAGCGGCCGGCCGGAGCGCACGCACTCGCCCGTCAGCCGGCGCAGTCCCGCGTTGACCACGTCCAACGCCTCCCGGCCCACGACGGCCACCGAGGCGGCGCGGGGCTTCGGCGGGCGGGGCCGTCGCTCGGTGACGATCAGCGCGGCCACCGCCCCGATCAGCGCCAGCCCCAGCACCACGGCCAGGACGTACCAGATCATCTTCTGACTCCTTGTCGGGACGCCCCGGCGGCGGAGCCGGGACGATCGGGAACGAGAGCGGCGCGGTCGCCGCGCGGTGCACCCGATGGCCACTACGGCGCCCGTCGGCGGATGGTTCACCGCCGCGGCGGTGAACCATCCGAGGACGCGCTCCGTAGGTCCCATCAGTGGCACGGGAGCCGCCGTCCGCGGCTGCCGGGGCCCCCATTTCACGTCGGCTGGAGGACGTTCTCGTGTCGTTGATGTTGACCGTGGTCGAGGAGGGCGGTGACGCGTTCGACGTCCACCTCGACGCCGACCCCGACACGCCCGTGGGCGCTGTCGCGGAGGCGCTGGCCGGGGCGGGCGGCGTCCACCGGCCCCCGGAGGGCCTCGGCCTGTACGCCGGCGACCGGCTGCTGCCCGCCGATATGCGGCTGCGGGACGCGCCGCTGCACCACGCGGCCATCGTGGGCCTGGGCGGCCCGGCGGGCACCGCTTCGGCCGAACCGAACGGCCTGGTGGAGGTCCGTACGGTCGGCGGGGCCGGCGCGGGCGCCGTGCGCCGGCTGGACATGGGCGAGTACCGGATCGGGCTGGCCCGCGACGGGGCCGCCCAGGTGCTGCGCTCCGTGCCGGACCGTCCGTTCGCCGTCCTGGCGGTGGGTCCCGGAGGACGCTGCCGTATCTCGCCGGACGCCTCCGCGCCTGCCGACGGCACCCTGCAACTGGACCGCGAGGACCTCACCGAGGCGGCCGCCTGGCCGGCCGGCGCACAGCTCCTCGTCGGGGACAGCCTGCTCGAACTCGCCCTCCCGCAGAAGCCGGACGCGGCCGTGCAGCCGTCGGAGGACGGCACCGGCTACGACTACAACCGGCCGCCGCGGCTGCGGCCGGCCGAGAACGCCACCCGCTTCACCCTGCCCTCCCCGCCCGGCCCGCCCCCGGCCCGGCCGCTCCCGTGGATCACGGCGCTGGCCCCGCTGGTGATGGCGGGGGCCGCGGCCCTGCTGTTCGACCGTATGACGATGCTGCTGTTCGGGCTGCTCTCCCCGGTCGCGATCGTCGGCAACTATGTGATGAGCCGGCGCACGGGGCGCCAGTCCCACGCCGAGAGTGTCGCCGCCTACGAGGAGAAGAAGGCACGGATCGAGGGCGACGCGGCGGACGCCCTGACGGCCGAACGCACCGCCCGGCGCCGCGGTTTCCCCGACCCGGCCGAGGTCGTCCTGACCGCCGTCGGCCCCCGGCGCCGTCTGTGGGAACGCCGCACCTCCGACGCCGACTTCCTCGAACTGCGCATCGGAACCGCCGATCAAGACTCCGAGGTGGTGCTCCAGGACCCGACGAAGGACGAACACCGCCGCGAGGACCCGCGGACCGCGTACGACGTCCCGGTGACCGTTCCGCTGCGGGAGCACGACGTCCTGGGCATCGCCGGCGAGGGCACCGTCGCACGCGCCGTGGCGCGCTGGGTGGTCGCCCAGGCCGCCGTCCTGCACAGCCCCCGTGACCTCCAGATCCATCTGCTGACGACCGGCGAACAGGGCAGGGACGGCTGGTCCTGGCTGCGCTGGCTGCCGCATGTGCGCAAGAAGTCCGGCGACACCCCGGCCAGCATCGGCTACGGCACGGAGACCTGCGCCCGGCGGGTCGCCGAGCTCACCGCGCTGATCGTCGAGCGCGCCGGACGCAAGGACCGGCGGAGCCGGCCCGCCGGGCCCGACGTGCTCGTCATCCTCGACGGAGCCCGCAGGCTGCGTTCGCTGCCCGGCGTGACGCAGATCCTGCGCGACGGACCGGCCGTCGGCGTCCGCGCGCTCTGCCTGGACGCCGAGGAACGGCTGCTGCCCGAGGAGTGCCACGCCGTCGTCGTCGAGGAGCCCGGCGCAACCGTGCGGGTGGGACGCTCCGGGAGGGGCACCGTCGGGGGCATCCGGCCCGACGTGGTGTCCCTGGACTGGTGCCGTTCGCTGGCCCGCGCGATGGGCCCGCTGCGGGACCCGGGCGGGGCCGACGAGGAGGCCGCGGTGCTGCCCGGCTCCGCGCGGCTGCTCGACGTCCTCGCCCTCGACCCGCCGCAGGCCGGGGCGATCCGGGCGCGCTGGACGGCCGGGGGCCGCTCGACCCGGGCGGCCGTCGGCGTCTCCCTGGACGGCCCGTTCCACCTGGACCTGCGGCGCGACGGCCCGCACGGGCTGATCGCCGGCACCACCGGCTCCGGCAAGTCCGAACTCCTCCAGACGCTGGTCGCCTCGCTCGCGGTGGCGAACCGCCCCGACGCGATGACGTTCGTCCTGGTCGACTACAAGGGCGGCTCCGCGTTCAAGGACTGCGTCGACCTGCCCCACACCGTCGGCATGGTCACCGACCTCGACGCCCACCTCGTCGAGCGGGCCCTGGTGTCACTGACGGCGGAACTCACCCGGCGCGAGCACATCCTCGCCGCGGCCGGCGCCAAGGACATCGAGGACTACGTCGACCTGCTGGAGCGCAACCCGGCGGGCCGCGCGCCGATGCCCCGGCTGCTGATCGTCATCGACGAGTTCGCCTCGATGGTGCGCGATCTGCCGGACTTCGTGAAGGGTCTGGTCAACATCGCCCAGCGGGGCCGCAGCCTCGGCATCCACCTGATCCTGGCGACACAGCGCCCCAGCGGCGTCGTCTCCTCGGAGATCCGCGCCAACACCAACCTGCGCATCGCGCTCCGGGTGACGGACGCCGGCGAGAGCCAGGACGTCCTCAACTCCCCCGAGGCCGCCGGGATCTCGCAGGGCACCCCCGGCCGTGCCTATGTGCGCCTGGGCCAGAACTCCCTCGTGCCGTTCCAGTCCGGACGGGTCGGCGGCCGTCGGCCCGGTGCCGCGGCGACCTCGCTGCCCACGCCCTGGGCGGTGACGGTCGGCTGGGAACGGCTCGGCGAGCCGCTCCCGCCAAGGCCCCGCGGCGCCGCCGCACCCGCCGAGGTGGAGACCGACCTCACCGGGCTCGTCGCCGCGATCCGCGAAGCGGACCGGGAGATGGGCATCCCCGCGCAGCACAGCCCCTGGCTCCCGCCGCTGCCCGAGGTCCTGGTCACCGGCGAACTGCCGGCGCCCCCGCCCTCCGACTACGACCTCGCGCCGGTCGCGTACGGCGTGGTGGACCTGCCCGCACAGCAGGCCCGGCTGCCCCTGGTGATCGACCCGGCGACCCTCGGCCACCTGCACATCATCGGCTCGCCCCGGCAGGGCAGGTCACAGACGCTGCGCACCATCGCCGGCACCCTGGCCTTCGCCCATTCCCCGGACAAGCTGCACATGTACGGCATCGACTGCGGCAACGGCGCGCTGCTGCCCATCGAGAGGCTGCCGCACTGCGGGGCCATCACGATGCGCACCCAGCCCGACCGGGTGGCCCGGCTGCTCGCCCGGCTGACCGGGGAGCTGGCCCGGCGCCAGGAGATGCTCGCCGCCCGCGGCAGCGCCGACCTGCCGGAGCTCCGGCGCGCGCTGCCGGAGGACGAACGCCCCCCGCACATCGTGCTGTTCATCGACCGGTGGGAGGTCTTCGACAAGCAGCTCGGCGAGTACGACTCCGGGAACCTGCTGAACTCCGTGCTGACCCTGCTCCGGGACGGTGCGAGCGTCGGCATCCACCTGGTGATGACCGGCGACCGGGCACTGTTCTCCAGCCGGGTCAACGGCTCCACCGAGGACAAGCTCGTGCTGAAGCTGAACGAGAAGTCCGAGTACGGGATGATCGGCATCACCCAGCGCAACGTGCCCGACGAGATCCCGCCGGGCCGCGCGTTCCGTGCCGCCGACAAGGCGGAGGTGCAGATCGCGCTCCTCACGGACAACCCGGAAGGCCAGGCGCAGGCCGCGGCGCTCATCCAGATCGCCGAGTACTGCACCGACCGGGCGGCCCAACTGCCCGCCTCCACCAGGCCGTTCCGCGTCGACACCCTGCCGGACCGGCTCAGCTGGGAGGAAGCGGTCCGTTACGTGCCGCAGCCGCTGCCGTCCTCGCGGTGGGCGATGTCCGGTGTCGGTGGTGACGAACTGGCCGCGTACGGCCCGGACTTCGGCGTCACACCGACCTTCCTCGTCGCCGGGCCCGCTCGCTCCGGCCGCAGCACCGCCCTGGCGACGCTGACGCTTTCACTGCTGTCTTCCGGGATGTCCGTCGTCATCGGCGCGCCCGCCAGGTCACCGCTGCGCCAACTCGCCGGACGGCCAGGCGTCCTCGCGGTCTTCGACGAGTCCGACATCGACCCGACGGCGCTGGAGGAGGCGCTGGCGTCCTCGCCGCGGGGGGCCGTGGTGGTCCTGGACGACGCCGACCTGCTGCTGAAGACGAAGGCCGAGCCCGTCCTCACCCAGATCGCCAAGTCCGGTGCCGAGAGCGGCCGGGGCCTGGTGATCTCCGGGCAGACCGACCGGCTCTCCTCCGGCTTCTCCGGCTGGCACACCGAGGCCCGCCGCAACCGGTGCGGTCTGCTGCTGAAGCCGCAGAACATGAGCGACGGCGAACTCATCGGCGTCAAGGTGCCCCGCAGCCGCCTGGGCGCGACCCGCCCGGGGCGGGCGATCCTGCACCTGGGCGACGGCGTGCTGCGCACCGTCCAGGTCCCGGAGACGGTGCTTCCGCCGGCCGGGAGCTGAGCGCCCGCACAGGGGTCCGGCACTTCACCGCAGAGGGCTCCCGCCCCGGCCACGGCCGGGGCGGGAGCCCTCACGCATGACGGGACGCGGTCCGGATCAGGTCGATCCCTCCACGTAACCGGGGTCGTGCGTGACCGTGCCCTTCGACCCGTTGGGGACGGCGCTGTTGATCGCCCAGGCGAGGCCGGCCAGCCCGATGAGGTTCGAGCTCTGGTCGATCCAACCCGCCGTCTTCGTCCAGATGTTGGTGATGTCCGGCAGCGTCTTGATGATGTCCGGTGTCTTGATCCCCCCGGGAAGGTTCTTCATGATGTTCGCGATCAGGTCGCCCGGGTTCTTGAACCCGGTGAACGTCTTGATGGTGGGGATCACGGTCTTGATGTTGATCTGTATCGTCTTGAGGTTGCTCGTGACGGACTTGAGGGTGTTCGCGATCCCGCCCAGATTGGCGATCTTGATCAGGCCGACACCGCCGAGCACCAGCCCCAGGCCGCTGAGGACCATGTCGAGCACGTCCCATTCGCCCGACTGGATGCTGTCGACGATATTCATGATGAAGGGGATGGCGGCGGTGACCAGACTGGCGATCGTCAGGATGAGCCCCAGGCCCTGAAGTCCGGGGATGAGCATGGCGATGATGCCCAGGGCCGCACTGATGAAGCCGAGCACCTTCTTGAAGATGTCCTTGATCTTCTCCCACAGGCTCTTGCCCGGGACCGCCTCGCTCGTCGCGTCGTCCAGGGCGCGGGCCGCCGTGGCGGCGTCCGTCTCGCGCAGCTCCCGCGCGTCCTCGGCGAGCATGCGGGCGGCGTCGAGGTCCCGCTGGGCGCTGTCGACGTTCCCCTGCGCCGCGGACTGGTCGTTCCGGGCGTCCTCCATGGCCTGCCGCGCACTGCGCCGGGCCGCCTCGTCGTCCGGCGGGGGCGGGTCCGCCGAGTCCAGCCCGCTGATCACGGAACCCACAGCCGCGGCGGCGTCGGTGGCCCGCTGCAACCGCTCCTTGGCGTCCCGCCCCTCGACCAGGGCGTTGTCGGCCTTGCGCTGATGGTCCCCCAGCTGGTCGGCGTAGGTGTCCAGCGCACGCGCCGCCTTGTCGTACGAACTGTGCAGCTTCTCCACCTGACCGGCCAGGTCACCGAGCTTGTCCCGGAGTTTCTCCATGGCCTTGCCCTCGCCGAGCTGACCGTTCTTCAGTCCGCTGACGATGGGGAGCGCCTGGTCCGCGTCGTCGGCGACGGACCGGTACCGGCCCGCGAGCTTCCCGAGCATCTCCGCATCGCCCGGCGTCGGGTCCGAGAACCCGAAGACCGTCTCCCAGTCGGACACCGCTGCCCGCACCATTGCCCGCCCTCACTTTCCGTTCTCGTCCGTGCCCTGCGGGCTCTGTGCGGCCGGCCCCGCCGTGCCCTCGCCGTCGGTTCCCACGAAGCGCAGCGTCCCCGCGATGGCGTCGAACACCTCGAAGAACTGGTCCTTGAGGTCCACGTTGGGCGTGGAGCTGGAGACCAGCAGGTACTCGCGGCGGTCCGGTATCGGGAACAGCGTGTGCAGCAGCGCCGTGCGCACCGGTGTGCCGCGGTAGTCGATGTCCTCGACCGAGGCGATCCGACCGACCGGTCCGACCTCCGGCAGCTCCAGCAGTTCCACCTCGCGCGGCGGATATCCGCTGCTCTGCGGGTCCCCGGCCAGCATGCTCGCCCCGAACAGCACCTCGGCCAGATCCGCCGGCTCGTCCTCGGGTACGGGCATCCGCAGGACGACCGAGGTGGCACTGAGCATCGAGTCCCCGCCCGGGAACCTGACCATCCCCGACGCCTGGAGCGCCCCGCGGGCGTATGCCTCGCGGGCGGTCCGGCGGGTGTCGCGGATCAGGCCGTCGAGCCGCTCGCGGGAGAGCTGGGGAACTCCCTTCGCCTGGTGCTCGATACGGCGGCGGATGGACGCGTCCCGGGTGCTCGGGTCGAGGTCCAGATGCCACCAGGAGCCGGGGAAGCGCAGCTTGTAGTGCGCGGGCGCCCCCGTGGCCCGGTCCGTGACCGGATGCGTCATGACGCGTGTCCCTTCTGCCGGCAGGCTCTTGTCACGTCTTGGATTTGTCCAGCGTCTTGACGGTCTCGTCGTCCGTCTGCGTGAAGGCGTCGGAGATCTTCTTCGTGTTCTCGGAGAAGACCTTCACGTTCTCCTGCACCTTCTCGTGGCCCCTGCCCCACGCACTGTCGAAGTCGGCGAGGGAGTCGGCGAGCTTCGCGTCGCCCACCTCGTCCTTCGATCCGATGTCGCTGAGCCGTGCGCTCTTGCTGATCCGTTCCCCGATGTCCTCAAGCGACTTGACCGTCTCGTTCAGGTCGTCGAGGGGGACACTGATGCGGGTCATCGGTCTGCTCCTCCCGTGCCGCCGTCCGGTCCCGCCGCGGAAGGGCGGGACCGGACACAGGGGCACATCAGCCGATGGAGCCGGACGTCTGGTCGTCGGTGTCGACGAACGCGTCGGCGACCTGCTTGATGAACTCGCTGACGCCCTGGAGGCCCTCGATCGCCTTGTCGGTGCCGTTCTTGTACTCCTCCCAGAACGGACGGAACTTGGTCTCGGAGCCCGGCGTCGCGTAGGCCGCCTCGACCATCTCGTCCATCTTGGTGTTGGCCTCGTGGAGGCTCTGCTGCATCAGTTCCTTCTGGTGCTGCAGCCAGGTCGAGGCCTCCCGCATCTCTTCCGGGCTGATGTTGATGTTGCCGTTGGCCGCCATGGTCGGCTCCTTCTCTCGTTCTGGGTCGCCGCGGCCGCTGAGCCGCGCACACCGGGCTGTACGGGGCACCCGGCGGGGCGGTTCACGCCTGTTGCGGAACAGTGACGAAAGTGGCGGGCCTGCGCTCTGATCAGGCCGCCATGGCTCGCAACGGCCGCTCGCCCGCGCCGACTCCGCGGGGCCGGTGCGGTGCGGGCGGATGCGGCGCGGGCCGGTGCGGTGCGGGTGCGGTGCGGGCGGACACGACAGAGCCCGGCCGGTCGGGGACACGCGTGTCCCTGTCCGGCCGGGCTCCCGTTCGCGGGGGCGGCTCAGCCCTCGGCGGGCGTGTCGCCCTCGGCCTTCTCCTCGGCCTTGTCCTCGGCCGGCTCCAGGCCCAGGCGCTCCACGAGCCACTTGTCGAACTCGATCGAGGCGCGCACCCAGCTGACGGTCGAGGAGACGAAGTGCTCCAGGCTGACGCCGGTGCCGATGAGCATCTGTGCCTCACCGATCAGCCGGACGGAACCCGCCTCGCCCTCCTCGCCCTCGTGGGCGTGCGTGTAGACCTTCGGCCACAGGGTGCGGCGGTTCCAGTCGTCGATCGCGTCCAGGAGGACGGGACGCTGGTCGAGGGCGTGCGGGCGGTCGTAGAACGTACGGACCGAGAAGACCTGCTGCTCGTCCTCGCCCCGGAACATGAAGTACGTCCGGAACTCTTCCCACGGCGCCGCGAGGTCGCCCTCGTCGTCGACGACGTACTTCAGCTCCATCTGCTCCAGGAGCTGCTTGACGAGGTCCTGGTCAGGGACGACGGGGCCCTCCGGTCCTGCCGCCTGCGGTTCGGGCTGGCCCCCGAAATTAGGAATCGAGGACGGATCGATGCTCACCGTTATTTCCCTTCGTGATGGTTGCGGCCATCCTCCCCCATGGCGGGCGGGGCATGGCAAGCCCCGGCGGCCCCGATCCGCCACAAGCTGACACGCAGCCGGTGCGGACCGGACCCGCCGGGGTCCGGGTGGCCGGGTGTCCGGCCGGAATGTTACGAGGCGCGGCCGACGCTCAGCCCGTCGTCGGCCCGGTCCACCAGCACGGTGTCGCCGTCCGTGATCCCGCCCGCGAGGATCTCCTTCGCGAGCCGGTCGCCGATCGCCGTCTGGATCAGGCGGCGCAGCGGCCGGGCTCCGTACGCCGGGTCGTTGCCCTCCTCGGCCAGCCAGGCCAGCGCCTCGGGCGTGACGTCGAGGGTGAGCCTGCGGTCGGCCAGCCGCTTGGCGAGGCGGCCGATCTGGAGCCCCGCGATGTGCGAGAGCTCGTCGCCGGACAGGGCGGAGAAGACCACGATGTCGTCGAGCCGGTTAAGGAACTCCGGCTTGAAGGATGCCCGTACGACATCCATGACCTGCTCCTTCTTCACCTCGGGCTTGACCATGGGGTCGACCAGGAACTGGCTGCCGAGGTTGGAGGTCAGGATCAGGATGGTGTTGCGGAAGTCCACCGTCCGGCCCTGGCCGTCGGTGAGCCGGCCGTCGTCGAGGACCTGGAGCAGGACGTCGAAGACCTCGGGGTGGGCCTTCTCCACCTCGTCCAGCAGGACGACGCTGTACGGGCGGCGGCGGACCGCCTCGGTGAGCTGGCCGCCCTCCTCGTAGCCGACGTAGCCGGGCGGCGCGCCGACGAGCCGCGCGACGCTGTGCTTCTCGCCGTACTCGCTCATGTCGATGCGGATCATGGCCCGCTCGTCGTCGAACAGGAAGTCGGCGAGCGCCTTCGCCAGCTCGGTCTTGCCGACCCCGGTCGGGCCGAGGAAGAGGAACGAGCCGGTCGGGCGGTCCGGGTCGGCGATCCCGGCGCGGGTGCGCCGTACCGCGTCGGAGACCGCCTGCACGGCCTCCCGCTGGCCGATGAGGCGCTTGCCCAGCTCCTCCTCCATGCGCAGCAGCTTCTGGGTCTCGCCCTCCAGCAGCCGTCCGGCCGGGATGCCGGTCCAGGAGCCGACGACGTCGGCGATGTCGTCCGGGCCGACCTCCTCCTTGACCATCGTGTCCTTGGCGGCCTCCTGCTCGGCCTCCGCGGCCTCCTCCAGCTCGCGCTCCAGGCCGGGGATCTCCCCGTACAGGAGCTTGGAGGCGGAGTCGAAGTCGCCGTCGCGCTGGGCGCGCTCGGCCTGGCCGCGCAGTTCGTCGAGCCGTTCCTTCAGCTCACCGACGCGGTTGAGGCCCTCCTTCTCCTTCTCCCAGCGGGCGGTCAGGCCGCGCAGCTCCTCCTCCTTGTCGGCGAGGTCGCGGCGGAGCTTGTCCAGGCGCTGCTTGGAGGCGGCGTCGGTCTCGTTCTTGAGGGCCAGCTCCTCCATGCGCAGCCGGTCGACGGCGCGCTGGAGCTCGTCGATCTCGACGGGCGAGGAGTCGATCTCCATGCGCAGCCGGGACGCCGCCTCGTCGACCAGGTCGATGGCCTTGTCGGGCAGGAAGCGGGAGGTGATGTAGCGGTCGGAGAGCGTGGCCGCGGCCACCAGCGAGGAGTCCGCGATCTGGACCTTGTGGTGGGCCTCGTAGCGGCCCTTGAGTCCGCGCAGGATCGCGATGGTGTCCTCGACGGACGGCTCGGCGACCAGGACCTGCTGGAAGCGGCGCTCCAGGGCCGGGTCCTTCTCGATGCGCTCGCGGTACTCGTCCAGCGTGGTGGCGCCGACCATCCGCAGCTCGCCGCGGGCCAGCATCGGCTTGAGCATGTTGCCCGCGTCCATGGCGGAGTCGCCGCCCGCGCCGGCGCCCACGACGGTGTGCAGCTCGTCGATGAACGTGATGATCTGGCCGCCGCTCTCCTTGATCTCGGAGAGGACGGTCTTCAGGCGCTCCTCGAATTCGCCGCGGTACTTCGCACCCGCGACCATCGCCCCCAGGTCGAGGGAGACGAGGCGCTTGTTCTTCAGGCTCTCGGGTACGTCGCCCTTGACGATGCGCTGGGCGAGACCTTCGACGACGGCGGTCTTGCCGACACCGGGCTCACCGATGAGCACGGGGTTGTTCTTCGTGCGGCGGGACAGGACCTGGACGACGCGGCGGATCTCCTGGTCACGCCCGATGACCGGATCGAGCTTGCCCTCGCGTGCGGCGGCCGTGAAATCGGTGCCGAACTTCTCCAGCGCCTTGTACTGGCCCTCCGGGTCCGGTGTGGTCACCCGGCGCCCTCCCCTGCTCGTCTCGAACGCGTCCAGCAGCTTCTTCGCACTGGCCCCCTGCTCACCGAGGATCTCACCGGCACGGCCGCCCTTGGCCGCGATGCCGATCAGCAGATGTTCGGTGGACAGATACTCGTCGCCCAGCTCCTTGGCCTGCTGCGCGGCGTCCGCGATGACCGCGAGGAGCTCACGGTTGGGCTGCGGCGGCGCGACGGTGGACCCGGTGACGCTGGGCTGTGCGGCCAGCAGCTTCTCGGTCGCGGCGCGCACGGCGACCTGGTCGGCGTCGACGGCGGCCAGCAGGTCGATGACGTTCTCGTTGTCCTCGCCCTCGAGCAGCGCGAGCAGCAGATGCCCGGGGGTCAGGTCGGGGTGCCCGTCCTTCACGGCCCTGCTGGTGGCCGCGTTGAGGGCGTCCCGGCTCTTGTTGGTCAGCTCGGCGTCCACGTGCGCTCTCTCCTCCTTGCGGTGGTGCTTCTCGGGTCCGGCGGGGACCGGGCAGCGCCCGGCCGCTATTGACTGAGTCAACGTGTACAAAGTTGAGTCTATTCCACTCAAGCCTGAAGACGTACCCCGGCCCGTGTCGCACTTCGGCCTGAAGCCGTACCCCGGCGTGTGCCACCCTTCGGCCGAGGACACATATGCGCGCCCGGCACCGCCGGTCCCGGCTCCGGTCCGTCCCCGGCCGCCCCGGCGCTGTTCCGTTCCGGGCCCTGATCCGAGTGAACCTTTCACCACCCCGGCCCGCCACCGCAGCACGCCCCCTCGGGCGCCTACGCTTCGGGCATGCCCGACGTACGCGATCCCAGCCCCGAGTACCTGGCCTTCTGGCGCGAGCGCCATCTGTGCACCCTGACGACGCTCCGCCCGAACGGCACCCCGCACGTGGTGCCCGTCGGCGTGACCTACGACCCCGGGGCGGGGCTCGCCCGCGTCATCACCAACAAGAACAGCCGCAAGGTCGCCAACATCCTGGCCGCGGGCCCGGACGGGGCACGGGTCGCCGTCTGCCAGACGCACCGCGCCCGCTGGGCGACGCTGGAGGGCCGCGCGACGATCCGCATGGACCAGGACAGCGTCGACGACGCGGTACGCCGCTACACGGAGCGCTACGAGCGCACGCCGAAGCCCAGCGCCGACCGGGTCGTCATCGAGATCGCCCTGGACCGGGCGCTCGGCAGGGCCTGAGCCAGCCCGCGGCGGAACAGCACAACGGCGCCACCGTGTTCAGGTCACGGTGGCGCCGCTGTGTGGGGGAAGCGCCTGAGCGATATGGAACGACGGGGGAATCGCTCAGGCACTGCGGGGGGTGGCGGAGATGGCTTCTGTTTCGAACAGCTCATGATCACGCTGGTCGAGATTGACGAAAATCATGCCGTACCTCACGGCACAGCGGACCGGCTGCGGGGCACCGCGGGGCCGACGGAGACAGCGATAGGCGCGGACGCCCTCGTCCTCCTCCATCACCACGACGATCGGCTCTCCGAACAGGGTGACCATCAACGAATCGCCACGGTGGGGGAGTGCCGTGAGCAGATCGATGAAATGCCACCCTGAGCGGTAGGCCGTGGCCATTTCCCGCCGGAAGGTGCGGTCGTCCGGGGGGATCATGCCTGCGCCGTCGCTCGTGGCGCGATGTCCCACACCAGGTCGGGCGGTGCCACGTCCCGGGCCTGCGCCGGCTTCGATCCGACCGGCGCCACGTCCCACACCAGGTCCGGCGGGGGCAGGGCCCGGACGTACGAGGCCTTCGCCCCGGTCGGCGCGATGTCCCACACCAGATCCGGCGGGGGTGCGGCCTGCGTCTGCGCGCCTGCCGTGTCGGTGGGCGCACTGTCCCAGACCAGGTCCTGGATACTGATCGCTCCGATCGCCAGCCCAGCGGAGAAGGCCGCGGCAAGCGCCGAGCGAAGCATTTTGCTACCCATAGTCGGCTTCGTCCTCACTTCCAAGGTTTCCTCTCCCCCGCATGACAAGACGATGGCTCATTCAGGCACGTCAATGCCACAGGATCGATGCATCATGTTCCTGTAGTTTCATGTTCCTGGGGGGTGGAGAATTGACAATAAACAGCACAAATACGACACATCCCCACTCTGTCACCGCCCTGTGCGAGGAGGGGATACGGCTCTACGCCAGCGCGCTGAGCGTGGGCAAGATCGCCCGCTCCGAAGTGGCGGCCGCGCCCTGTCTGCTGGAGTTCGCCCTGCTTCATCCGGATCCGGCCGACGACGCCTGGCTCCGGCCGGTACCGCCGTCCGCCGCGCTGACGCAGCGGCTCCATCCGATCGAGCGGGAGATCCAGGCCCGCAGACAGCTCTCCGTCGAGCTGACCGACACCTTCGAACCGTTCATGGCCATCAGCGCCCAGACACCCACCACGCACGCGATCACGGTGCTTGAGGGAATCGACCGGATCAACGCCTCCATCGAGCTCGCCATGGCCGAGTGCCGGTCGGAGGTCCTGACCATCCAGCCGGGCGGCGGCCGCAGCGAGGGCACCCTCAACATCGCCGTGGAGCGCGGGAACATGCTCGCCGAACGCGGCGTCGGCATGCGCTCGCTCTACCAGCACACCATCCGCCACAGCCACGGCACCCTGACGTACGCGGACCGCATGACAGCGGGCAAGGTCGAAATCCGCACCCTCGAAGAGCTCATCGAACGGCTGATGATCTTCGACCACACCGTCGCCTTCATCCCCGCCACGGACGACCGCCGAGTGGCGCTCGAACTGCGCCACCCCGGGCTCGTGCAGTACCTGGCCAAGGTCTTCGAGCAGCTGTGGAGCCGCGCCGCGCCGCTGCGGGAGGAAGTCAAGTACGAACCGACGCCCAAGGGCATCAGCGGGGTCCAGCGCTCCATCGCGCAACTGCTCGTCGAGGGCCATGTGGACGACTCCATCGCCCGGCGTCTGGGCATGAACGTCCGGACCTGCCGGGCGCACGTCGCCAAGCTCTCCGCCGCCCTGGGCAGCAGCAGCCGGGCCCAGCTCGGCTATCTGATCGCCCGGTCGGGAATCCTCGACCAGGACTCCTGAACGCCCCGGAGCGCGCCGCAGGGCCCGCCTCCCGGAAGTGGACTCCCGGGTGACGGGCCCTGCGGTTCACGCACGAGCTCCGGAGCGACGCCTCGCGGCGCCACCCGCATCAGTCCTTCGGCTTCTTCGGCCGCCAGACCACCAGCGCGCTGGTGTGCTGCACGTCCTGGTACGGCACCAGATCACGGCGGTACGAGGCATGCACCTGCGCCTCGCGCTGCTGCATGGCGACCGCCGCGCCGTCCACCGCCGCCGAGAGCTCGGCGACGCGCTGCTGGAGGGCGGCGACCTGGTTCTCCAGCTCGATGATGCGTTTGATGCCGGCCAGGTTGATGCCCTCGTCCTGCGACAGCTGCTGCACGGTGCGCAGCAGCTCGATGTCGCGGGCCGAGTAGCGCCTGCCGCGCCCGGCCGTGCGGTCCGGGGAGACGAGGCCGAGACGGTCGTACTGACGCAGCGTCTGCGGGTGGAGGCCCGAGAGCTGGGCCGCGATCGAGATCACGTACACAGGTGATTCATCGGTCAGCCGATACGGATTACGTCGACGGCCGTCCATCTCAAGCTCCCTT
Source organism: Streptomyces sp. NBC_01237 (assembly GCF_035917275.1). Classification (NCBI taxonomy): domain Bacteria; kingdom Bacillati; phylum Actinomycetota; class Actinomycetes; order Kitasatosporales; family Streptomycetaceae; genus Streptomyces; species Streptomyces sp. NBC_01237. The sequence goes on from NZ_CP108508.1 coordinate 4,228,766, forward strand.
CGCAGCCTGGAACAGCTCCGCCCGCGGGTCCTGGTCCGCGGTCGCCTTCCGGTAGGTCTCCAGCGCGTCCCTGGCCTCCTGCGGGAGGTCCGTGGGCACATCCACCTCGACGGTGACCAGCAGGTCGCCGCGAGTGCCGTCCTTGCGTACCGCGCCCTTTCCGCGGGCCCGCATCGTACGCCCGTTGGGGGTGCCGGCCGGAAGCTTCAGGGTGACCGCGGGTCCGCCGAGCGTGGGGACCTTGACCTCGCCGCCGAGCGCCGCCTCCGTGAAGGTGACGGGCACGGTGACGGTGAGGTTGTCGCCCTTGCGGCCGAAGACCGGGTGGGCGTCGACATGGACGACGACATAGAGGTCGCCGGCCGGACCGCCGCGCTCCCCCGGGCTGCCCTTGCCGCGCAGCCGGATCCGCTGGCCGTCCAGGACGCCCGCGGGAATCCTGACCTGCATGGTGCGGGCCGACTTCGCCCGGCCGCTGCCCTTGCAGACCTCGCAGGGGTCCTGGGCGATGAGGCCCCGGCCCTTGCAGTCCACACAGGGGTCGGTGAGCGAGAAGCCGCCGCCGCTGCCGCGCGAGACCTGGCCGGTGCCGACGCAGGTCGGGCAGACCCTCGGGGTGCCGTTCTTGTCGCCGGTGCCCGAACACGCCTTGCAGGGCGCCTGGCTGGACATCCGCAGCGGGACCGTGGCCCCGTCGACCGCCTCGGTGAAGCTGAGCGTCACCTCGGACTCGATGTCCTGGCCGCGGCGCGGCTGCACACGCGTGCCCGTACCGCCGCGGTTGAACAGGCCGCCGAAGACGTCGCCCAGACCGCCACCGCCGCCGAACCCGCCCGCGCCACCGGGCTGGCCGCCCCGCTGGGCGCCGCCGAAGAGGTCGCCCAGGTCGAAGTTGCCTCCCGCGCCACCGGGACCGGCGCGGAAGCCACCGTTGCCGAAGAGGGCGCGCGCCTCGTCGTACTCCTTGCGCTTCTTGGTGTCACCGAGGACGTCGTTCGCCTCGGAGATCTCCTTGAAGCGCGACTCCGCCTTGGCGTCGCCCTTGTTGGCGTCCGGGTGGAACTCGCGGGCGAGCTTGCGGTACGCCTTCTTGATCTCGGCGTCGGTGGCGTCCTTGGGGACGCCGAGGACCTTGTAGTAGTCCTTCTCGACGAAGTCCTTCGTGCTCATCGACGTCCCTCCTTCCGGACGATCGGCCGAGCGACCGGCCTGTTGGCCGGTCGCTGGGCCGGGCGGTGAGCACCGGGATGGTCGGACGGGATGTCAGACCTCCTCGGTGCCACCGCTCTCCTCGTCATCTGCCTTCTCTTCCTTCGCCGCCGCCGGCGTGGCACCCGGCTGCGGCTCGGCGACGGCCACCCGCGCGGGGCGGATGGTGCGCTCGCCGATGCGATACCCAGGCTGCAGGATCGCCACGCAGGTCGTCTCCGTGACGTCCGGCGCATAGCTGTGCATCAGGGCCTCGTGGATCGTCGGGTCGAAGGGCTCGCCCTCCTTGCCGAACTGCTGGAGGCCCAGCTTCGCGACGGTCGTCTCCAGCGATTCGGCCACCGACTTGAAGCCGCCGACCAGCTCGCCGTGCTCCCGCGCGCGGCCGACGTCGTCGAGCACGGGCAGCAGCTCGGACAGGAGGTTCGCCGAGGCGATCTCCTTGACCGTGACCCGGTCCCGCTCCACGCGGCGGCGGTAGTTCTGGTATTCGGCCTGGAGCCGCTGGAGGTCGGCCGTGCGCTCCGCGAGCGCGGTGCGGACCTGGTCCAGCTGAGCCGTCAGACCTGCTGTCTGGTTATCGTCCCCGGCCGGGGCCGCCGCCTCCTCCTCGGAGGGAGCGGCGGCCTTCGGCTCGGCGTCGTCGGAGGTGGCGCCGGAGGGGACGTCGGGCTTCTCGTCGAAGCCCGGAGTCTCCTCGGTCACGCCGCACCGCCCTTGGTGTCCTTCTCGTCGTCCACGATCTCCGCGTCGACGACATCGTCATCGGCCTTGGCCCCGTCGCCCGGCACGTCCGCGCCCGGCGTCGCGCCGGCCTCGGCGTTGGCGTACATCGCCTGGCCCAGCTTCTGGGAGACGGCCGCGACCTTCTCGGTGGCGGTACGGATCTCGGCGGTGTCCTCGCCCTTGAGCTTCTCCTTCAGCTCACCGAGCGCGGTCTCCACCTCCGTCTTCACATCGGCGGGAACCTTGTCCTCGTTGTCCTTGAGGAACTTCTCCGTCTGGTAGACGAGCTGCTCGCCCTGGTTGCGGGACTCGGCGGCCTCACGACGACGGTGGTCCTCGTCGGCGTACTGCTCGGCCTCTTCACGCATCCGGTTGACCTCGTCCTTCGGCAGCGAGGAGCCACCGGTGACGGTCATCTTCTGCTCCTTGCCGGTGCCGAGGTCCTTGGCAGCGACGTGCATGATGCCGTTGGCGTCGATGTCGAAGGCGACCTCGATCTGCGGCACACCACGCGGGGCCGGCGGCAGACCGGTCAGCTCGAACATTCCGAGCTTCTTGTTGTACGCCGCGATCTCGCGCTCGCCCTGGTAGACCTGGATCTGCACGGACGGCTGGTTGTCCTCGGCCGTCGTGAAGATCTCGGAGCGCTTGGTCGGGATGGTCGTGTTGCGCTCGATGAGCTTCGTCATGATGCCGCCCTTGGTCTCGATACCGAGAGACAGCGGGGTGACGTCGAGCAGCAGGACGTCCTTGACCTCACCCTTGAGGACACCGGCCTGGAGCGAGGCGCCGATGGCGACGACCTCGTCCGGGTTCACACCCTTGTTGGCCTCCTGGCCACCGGTCAGCTCCTTGACGAGCTCGGCGACGGCCGGCATACGGGTCGAGCCACCGACGAGAACGACGTGGTCGATCTCGGAGAGCGCGATGCCCGCGTCCTTGATGACGTTGTGGAACGGGTTCTTGCACCGGTCCAGAAGGTCGGCGGTGAGCTGCTGGAACTGGGCGCGCGTGAGCTTCTCGTCCAGGTGCAGCGGGCCCTCGGCGGACGCCGTGATGTAGGGCAGGTTGATCGTGGTCTCGGTCGAGGACGAGAGCTCGATCTTCGCCTTCTCCGCGGCCTCGCGGAGACGCTGGAGAGCCATCTTGTCCTTGGACAGGTCCACGCCGTGCCCGTTGGCGAACTGCTTCACCAGGTAGTCGACGACGCGCTGGTCCCAGTCGTCACCACCGAGGTGGTTGTCACCGTTGGTGGCCTTCACCTCGACGACGCCGTCACCGATCTCCAGGAGCGACACGTCGAAGGTGCCGCCACCGAGGTCGAAGACGAGGATCGTCTGGTCGTCCTTGTCGAGCCCGTACGCCAGAGCGGCGGCCGTCGGCTCGTTGACGATGCGCAGGACGTTCAGGCCCGCGATCTCGCCGGCCTCCTTCGTCGCCTGGCGCTCGGAGTCGTTGAAGTACGCCGGGACGGTGATGACCGCGTCGGTCACCTTCTCGCCCAGGTAGGACTCCGCGTCCCGCTTGAGCTTCTGCAGGATGAAGGCGCTCATCTGCTGCGGGTTGAAGCTCTTGCCGTCCAGGTCGATCTTCCAGTCAGTGCCCATGTGGCGCTTGACCGAGCGGATGGTCCTGTCGACGTTCGTGACTGCCTGGCGCTTGGCGACCTCGCCGACGAGCACCTCGCCGTTCTTGGCGAAGGCGACGACGGACGGCGTGGTCCTGGCGCCTTCGGCGTTGGTGATGACGGTGGGCTCGCCGCCTTCGAGAACGCTGACGACGGAATTAGTCGTGCCCAGGTCGATGCCGACCGCACGTGCCATTTCGATTCCTCCAACTGACTACTTGAGTGGATCTGACTCAAGAATGCATGACACCCGCCCCAGAGTCAACAGACCTGAGCGGGCCTGACTCAACTTAGGTGCTCACCCCTAGTGCCACCAGGGCTTTCCCCGAGGCGTCGACCCGTCCGCACGCGGTTCATCCCGTGGCACATCCCGCGCCACGCCCCGCGCACCCCTCGCCCCACCATCCCACCGTGGCATCGTTCTGTCACAAAATGCCGTGAGCCGGTCATAACCGGCACACCATCGGACCTCGAACCCGGGCGGACGCGATGCGGAACGCGAGGCAGAACCCCAGACGGCGGCGCGCGGAGCGGCAGCGACGACCCGGCGCGTGGGACCGGTCCGGTACATGGGGCCGGTCCGGGGTGTGGGGCCGGCCGCCCGTCCGGGGCCGGTCCGGGGCGTGGGGCCGGTCCGGCGCGTTCGGCCCCGGACGGGCGCGGCCCCGGCGAACGGCGGTACGACCGGCATCGCTGCCCGCGACGGTCCGTACGGCGGCGTGGACAGCACTGGACGCGGCACGCCTCTTCACCTCCCGCGTGACGGCCAAACGGGTACTGGACCTGATGATCGGCTCGGCCCTCCTGGTCCTGGCCGCCCCCGCCCTGGCCGCGGGCGCCCTCGCGCTGGCGGTGAAACGCCCGCCCGGCGGCGTACTGGAGCGCCGGACCCTGACCGGTCTGCACGGCCGCGCCTTCGAACTGCGCTCCCTGCGCACCCGCGGGCTCCGGCTCGACGTCCTCTCCCGGCTGCCCCACGTCGTCCGGGGGGACCTCTCCCTCGTCGGCCCGACCCCGCTCGCGCCGGGCGACTTGGGGGCCATGGGAGCCGGAACCGGGCACTGGCGTCGGGAGCTGCGACCGGGCCTGACAGGCTTGGCCCAGGTACGGGCCCGTTCCGGGATGCCCTGGGACGAACCCGACCTGCTCGACCAGCACTACGCCGAGCACCGCGGAACGGTGCTCGACCTCGTCATCCTGGCGGAATCCGTACACCGTCCGCTGCGTGCGGCGCTTCGCGGGCTCGCCCGGCGCGGCAAGGCACACCTGAGCGACACAGATCACCGCTTGCCCGGCTACAGCGTCGCGGAATAAGTGGATAGTGTCAGCACAGACTGATTAAGTTACTGCTTAGTAGTGCTGGATCCCAACCCTCGCAGGCCCGAGGAGCCCCCTAATGCAACTCGCCGCGATCATCGTGTCGCTGGTGCTGACCGTCGTCGGCGTTGCGCTCATCGCCCGAGCCGTCGCGCAGATCTACCGGTTCGTCCGACTCGGACAGCCGGTACCGGCAGGCAGCCGCACCGACGACCCCAAGCAGCGCACGATCACCCTGGTCAAGGAGTTCCTCGGCCACACCCGGATGAACCGGTGGGGCATTGTCGGCTTCGCCCACTGGTTCGTCGCCATCGGCTTCCTGACCCTGCCACCGACGCTGCTCCAGGCGTACGGACAGCTCTTCCAGGCCGACTGGGTGCTGCCGATCATCGGCGGCTGGCTGCCGTTCGAGATGTACATCGAGTTCATCGGCCTGATGACGGTGGCCGGGATCGTCACACTGATGGCGATCCGGTTGCTGAACCTGCCCTCCCGGGCCGGCCGCAAGTCGCGCTTCGCGGGCTCCAAGGCCTGGCAGGCGTACTTCGTCGAGTACGTCATCCTCGTCATCGGCCTCGCGATCCTGGCCCTGCGCGGCCTTGAGGGCGCGATCCACCACGTGGAGGGCTACGAGGCGGCGTACTTCGTCTCGTACCCCCTGGTGCTGGCCTTCAAGGGGCTCGCCCTCGGCACGCTCCAGAACCTCATCTACTTCACCGCGATGATCAAGATCGGCACCTCGCTGATCTGGATGATCACGGTCTCGCTCAACACCAACATGGGTGTGGCCTGGCACCGCTTCCTCGGCTTCCCGAACATCTGGTTCAAGCGGAACGCCGACGGTGACGTCGCACTGGGCGCACTCCAGCCCATGACGTCGGGCGGCAAGGAGATCGACTTCGAGGACCCGGGCGAGGACGACGTCTTCGGTGTCTCACAGGTCGAGCAGTTCTCCTGGAAGGGCATCCTCGACTTCTCCACGTGCACCGAGTGCGGCCGCTGCCAGTCGCAGTGCCCCGCCTGGAACACCGGAAAGCCGCTCTCCCCGAAGCTCCTGATCATGTCGCTGCGCGACCACGCGCACGCCAAGGCCCCGTATCTGCTGGCCGGTGGCGGCAAGGACATGGAGGGCAACGAGAAGGCTTCGGCCGAGGCCCTCAAGGACGTTCCCGCGGCCGCCCTCGCGGAGGCCGAGCGCCCCCTCATCGGCACCGCCGAGGAGAACGGCGTCATCGACCCGGACGTGCTGTGGTCCTGCACCACCTGCGGTGCGTGCGTGGAGCAGTGCCCGGTCGACATCGAGCACATCGACCACATCGTCGACATGCGCCGCTACCAGGTGATGATCGAGTCCGCGTTCCCGTCCGAGGCGGGCACGATGCTCAAGAACCTGGAGAAGAAGGGCAACCCCTGGGGTCTCGCCAAGAAGCAGCGCGTCGAGTGGACCAAGGAGGTCGACTTCGAGATCCCGATCGTCGGCAAAGACGTCGAGGACCTCAGCGAGATCGACTACCTGTACTGGGTCGGCTGCGCGGGCGCCCTGGAGGACCGGGCCAAGAAGACGACGAAGGCGTTCGCCGAACTGCTCCACATCGCGGGCGTCAAGTTCGCGATCATGGGCGGCGACGAGAAGTGCACGGGTGACTCGGCCCGCCGCCTGGGCAACGAGCCGCTGTTCCAGCAGCTCGGCCAGGAGAACGTCGCGATGCTGAACATGGCGTTCGGCGAGGACGAGGACGACGAGGCGACCAGGAAGCCGAAGTCGTCGAAGAAGATCGTCGCCACCTGCCCGCACTGCTTCAACACCATCGCCAACGAGTACCCGCAGCTCGGCGGCGAGTACGAGGTCATCCACCACACGCAGCTGCTCCAGCACCTGGTGGACGAGGGCAAGCTGGTCCCGGTGACCCCGGTCGAGGGCCTGATCACGTATCACGACCCGTGCTACCTGGGCCGTCACAACAAGATCTACTCGCCGCCGCGCGAGATCATCGCGAAGGTCCCGGGTCTGCGGAACGAGGAGATGCACCGCCACAAGGAGCGCGGCTTCTGCTGCGGCGCCGGTGGTGCCCGGATGTGGATGGAGGAGCGGATCGGCAAGCGCGTCAACAACGAGCGCGTCGACGAAGCCCTCTCCCTCAATCCGGACATCGTCTCCACCGCCTGCCCGTTCTGCCTCGTCATGCTGACCGACTCGGTCAACGGCAAGAAGAACGACGGCACGGCCAAGGAATCGATCCAGGTGGTCGACGTCTCGCAGCTCCTGCTGGAGTCCGTGAAGACGCCCGCCGACCCGGCGGACGAGCCGGAGACGGCGGACGCGCCGGAGCCCGAACCGGCGGCGTAACCGATCCGTACGACGCCGCAAGCGGCCGGACCTGCCTCGGGGGCAGGACCGGCCGCTTCTGCGTGTGAGCACGGTCGCATGTGAGCCGGGACATGTACGCGGCGGGGCGAACTGCAGCATCATGTGGCGCGCACGCATGACGGACGACGGACGACGGTTCACGTACGTCCCGGCCACGCGCGTACGTCCCGGCCACGGGCATACGTCCCGGCCACGGGCGTACGTCCCGGCCTCGGGCGTACGTCCCGGAGACGGGCGTACGTCCCGGAGACGGGCGGCGGACCCAAGACGTCTGATCGCGCGGGCGACCGACCGCGACCGGCCACAGATACCGACGGATGAGGACCCCGTGCGCAGACGCATCACGCAGCCGACGGCAACGGTGACCGCCAGGACCGCGGCCGCGCTCGGGGCGGGCTGCGCCACGCTGCTCGTGGTGCTCACCGCCTGCGGCAGCCCCTCCGCCGCCCACGCCCCGTCCGCCCCCTCCGGCAAGAACGGCGACACCCCGCCCGGCGCCTCGGTCCCGCGCGGCGAGGGGAGCCGCACCCCGGACGACTTCAACGGGGACGGCCTGCGGGACCTCGTCATCGACGACCTGGTGAAGGCGCCCGAGGACAGCCACGGGGACGACGCGGGCATCGGCGTCGTGTACGGCTCCGAGGCCCGCGGCCTGGACCCGGCCGCCCGCCAGCTGCTGAGCGCCCACGCCAACGCGGCCAAGTCCGGGGACACGCTCCCGGCGGCTTTCGACGCCGAGACGGCCTGCGACCTCGACCGGGACGGCTTCACGGACCTGATCGTCTCCACCGACCCCCCGTACAACGGCATCGGCACCCCGCCCGTACCCCTCCAGATCCTCTTCGGCTCCCCGGCCGGCCTGACCGGCAGGGCGGTCACCCTGCGCATCCCGCAGAAGGCCCGCTTCGGCAACGACTGGCCCCAGCAGCCGGTCTGCGGCGACTTCGACGGCGACGGGCGCACCGACCTCGCCGTCACGGCCGGCGGGGGCAGGGTCAGTTTCCTGCGCGGCCCCTTCACCCGCGCCGGAGCCCCCCGCGCCGCCGAGTCGCTCCCCGGCGGCGGCCCGTACCTCTACGCCCCCGGACCGAAGGCCGACACGAACGGCGACGGCTACGACGACCTGGTCCACGCCACCCGCCCGCACACCCCCGGCGCGGCCGCGAAGGCCACCCTGCTGCTCGGCACCCCCCAGGGCCCGACCCGGCCGGGCGGCACATACCGCTTCGAGGCCGCGGAGGTCCCCGAGGCCCCCCTCCGCACCACCGGCGCCACCGGCGCCACCGGGACCACGCTCCTGGCACGGGCCGACTTCGACGGCGACAATAAGGCGGACACCGCGGTCCGTACCCACCGGGGCGAGCGGCAGGACCTGATCGCGCTCTTCCCGGCGAGGACACCCGGCCGCCCCCTGATCACGTTCAGCACGGCCCTGTTCCTCCGCTGAGCGGCATCGCCGCAGGCCCCGCCACCGCGTCGGCCGTCCCCCGCGCGCCCCTCTCCCACCCCCCGCGCACCCCCCGGGGTCCCCCTAGGGGATGTCACAGCTCGGCAGCAATGGGGCGCCGGTTCCCCCGGCCCTCTCACGACACCCACACGGACCAGGTACGTTCGATTCCGTGGCTGGATTCAGGATCGGACGCGGCCGGGACAACCGCACCCCGCGACAACCGCAGCAGCACCCGCAGCAGCAGCCGTACGGAGGCCAAGCACCACAGCCGCCGTACGGCGGGCAGTCGTGGCCGCCGGCAGGAGGCAACGGCGCACCGCCGTACGGAGCGCCCCAGGGCGCCCCGTACAACGGCGGCTACGGCAACGGGCACGGCGGCGGACACGGCGGCAACGGACAGCAGGGCGGCAACGGCGCCCACGGACACGGGGAGCCCGAGTACTTCGGCGATCCGTACCAGGAACCCCCGCACCACGACCCGTACGCCAACAGCCCGGGTCACACCCAGGCGTTCAGAGTCGACGAGGACCCGTACGGCGGCGGCGAGACCTACCGCGCCGGCCAGGCCCCCGCCCAGCCCGCAGGCCCGCGCCTGCCCTGGAAGGACCTGCTCACCGGCATGGTGCTGCGACCGGGCCCGACGTTCTGGCAGATGCGCGACTACCCCGTGTGGGGCCCGGCGCTCATCGTCACGTTCCTCTACGGGCTGCTCGCGCTCTTCGGCTTCGACCAGGCGCGCGACGAGGCGATCAACGCGACGATCTCCACGGCCGTCCCGTACGTCGTCATCACCGGCATCGGCTTCGTCATCGGCGGCCTGGTCCTCGGCGCGGTCACCCACACCCTGGCCCGCCAGCTCGGCGGCACCGGCTCCTGGCAGCCGACGGTGGGCCTCTCGATGCTGATCATGTCGATCACGGACGCCCCGCGCCTGCTCTTCGCGCTCTTCCTGGGCGGCGAGAACTCCCTGGTCCAGGTGGTCGGCTGGGTCACCTGGCTGGCGGCCGGAGCGCTGTTCACGTCGATGGTGAGCAAGTCGCACGACCTGCCGTGGCCGAAGGCGCTGGGCGCCTCGGCGATCCAGCTGATCGCACTGCTGTCGATCATCAAGCTGGGCACGATCTGACGGACGAAGGGCCCCTGGAGCACCATGTGGATGCTCCAGGGGCCCTTCGCCGTACTCACGCCTTCTCAGGCGTCGAGGACCTGCCCCTCACGGCGTACGACGGGCTTCTCCACACTCCACGGGAAGTTGATCCACTGATCGGTCTTCTTCCACACGTACTCGCATTTCACGAGTGAGTGCGACTTCTCGTAGATGACCGCGCTGCGCACCTCCGCGACATGGTCGATACAGAAGTCCCGGACCAGCTTCAGGGTCTTGCCCGTATCGGCGACGTCATCGGCGATCAGGACCTTCTTGTCCGAGAAATCGATGGCATTCGGAACGGGCGCCAGCATGACGGGCATTTCCAGCGTGGTGCCGATCCCGGTGTAGAACTCCACGTTCACGAGGTGGATGTTCTTGCAGTCCAGCGCGTACGCGAGCCCGCCCGCGACGAACACCCCGCCCCGGGCGATGCTGAGCACCACATCGGGCTCGTACCCGTCGTCGGCCACCGCCTGGGCCAGCTCCCGCACCGCGAGCCCGAAGCCCTCGTACGTCAGGTTCTCGCGTGCCCCGCTCATCGATCCGCCCTCACACCTGAGTCCGATGGAAGTTCATGTACGACCGGGAGGCGGTCGGCCCGCGCTGACCCTGGTAACGCGATCCGTACCGCTCGGAGCCGTACGGGAATTCGGAGGGCGAGCTCAACCGGAACATGCACAGCTGCCCGATCTTCATTCCCGGCCACAGCTTGATCGGCAGCGTCGCGAGATTCGACAGCTCCAGGGTCACGTGCCCCGAGAACCCCGGATCGATGAACCCGGCCGTCGAATGCGTCACGAGCCCGAGCCGCCCCAGCGAACTCTTCCCCTCCAGCCGCGACGCGAGATCGTCGGGCAGCGAGATGACCTCGTACGTCGAGGCGAGCACGAATTCACCGGGGTGCAGGATGAACGCCTCATCCCCCTCCGGCTCGACCGTGCGGGTCAGGTCGGCCTGCTCGACGGCTGGGTCGATATGCGGATAGCGGTGGTTCTCGAACACCCGGAAGTAGCGGTCCAGCCGCACGTCGATGCTCGATGGCTGCACCATCGACGGGTCGAACGGATCAATGCGGACCCGCCCGGCGTCGATCTCGGCCCGGATGTCCTTATCTGAGAGAAGCACGTCCCGAGGATACGCAGAACGCGCGAGCCCGCCCCAACCGGACCGCTCCCGCGCGCCTGCCTCCACCACTGCCCGGACCCCTGGACGCCCCCGCGAACCCGCGGACGCCGCCCCTCGGTCCCGTACCTACCGCTCCTCGAACACCACGGGCACCGCATGCCTCAACCGGGCACAACGCGGACACCGAATAAGCCGCCCCGGACCGATCCGGCCGGCCCCGAGCTGCTGCATCGGGAACGACGAGGTAGCAAAAACGTGCCCTTCGGCACAGCGGACGACGGTGCGCTCCATCGACTCCATCAAGTCCCTTCCCCAACCAAGCCTTGGACGAGAACGCCACATTAGGGGATGAACAGGACGCCGCTCCACGCGGCACTCCGACAACCCACGCTACGCCCCCAACTCCCGCCCCTCACAACCGCATCCACCCCTCCCACCCCCCGGAACGACGACCGGACCCCGCGACGAATACGCCGGGGGCCTGCCATGGGGTACAGTGTGCGACGATGCACCGCCGATGATCGGCGAGCTTCGCGGGTGTAGTTTAATGGTAGAACATGAGCTTCCCAAGCTCAGAGCGCGAGTTCGATTCTCGTCACCCGCTCCAAGACTGAGGCCCAGGTCAACGACCCGGGCCTTGTTTGTTGTCTGGACCTGTCTAGGTGTCGCGTGCCCGTTCCGTGCCCGATCGCTGCTTGTCCTGCTCCTCCTGTGCCCGGAGCCGTGCGGCGCGCACGTGAGCGTCGATGCCGTCGGCCACCTCCTTCTGCCGCTCGGTGTCGGAGTGCTGGTAGATCAGCGCGGCCCGCTCGGTGGACTGGCCGGCGCGCACCATCGTGTCCTTGAGGGTCGCCCCGGAGCGGGTCGAGAGGGTGTGCCCGGTGTGCCGGAGGTCGTAGAAGCGGAAGTTCTCCGGCAGGCCGACCGTGGCCCGCGCCTTGCGCCACTTCCGGCCGAAGGTGGAGCGGCGAAACGGCTTGCCCCTCTCCCCCACGAACAGCAACCCGTCCGGCGTCTTCTCGGCGTACCAGTCGAGGTGGCGTTCCAGGTCGGTCGCCATGAACGCCGGCAGCACGAGGAAGCGCCGACCGGCCGCCGACTTGGTGTCTCCCGGAGCACGGCGGCCCGTGGTCAGCTCAGGTTCAGCCGTACGGACCCAGACACCGACGTTCTCCAGGTCCACGTCCGGGCGACGCATCGCCGCCTGTTCCTCGGGCCGGGCCGGTCCGTACGCGGCGATGTAGACCATCAACCGCCACCGGGGGCCCATCGCGTCGGCCAGGGCATCGACCTGCGGGACGGTGGCCGTGGGGCGCTCCTCCGCCGACTCCTTGCCCGCGCCCTTGATCCGGCACGGGTTGCGGCGGATCAGCTCGTCGTCCACGGCGGTCTCCATAATCGCCTTGAGGAGCCGGTACGACTTGGCCACCGTTGTCGGTGCTTCCGTCGCTTTCAGCCTCTCGGTGCGCCATGTCCGGACGGAGGGCGGCGTGATCTTGTCGAGGTCGACCCCGTCGAAGGTCGGCAGGAGGTGCAGTCGGAGCAGGCGGCGATACAGCTCGTCCGTCGTCGCGGCGAGGTCACGCTCCTCCACCCACCGGAGGGCGTACTCACCGAAGTTCACCTTGCCGGCGTCAGGGTCGCGCCAGTCCCCTGACCGAACCTCGCTCTGCCGGTCGGCAAGCCAGTCATCAGCGTCCCGCTTGGTCCGGAACGTCTCGGGCGCCGGGCGGTCGATACCGTCCGGTCCCAGGTAGCGAGCCTGGTACCGCCCCGAGGGCAGCTTGCGCACGCGGCCGAACTGCCGCTTCTTGCCCGCCATCAGGCGACACCCCGCAGACGACGCGCGGGCGTGACCGTGTGGGCGGCCACGAACGCCTCCACCACGTGCTCCGCGATCCGAACGTGTCGGCCCACCTTCACGTATTCAATGCGCCTTTCCGCGATCAGCCGGCGCGGGAATCGGGAGGTCGTGCCGAGCAGTTCGGCAACCTGCTCAACGGTCAGCAGCCTGTTCGTCATGATCAGCATTCCCCTGTCTCTTCGAGTTCGGCGCGGTGTTCGCGGGCGGTTTCGCGGTTGTGTTGGATGTCGCGGTGGATGTTGGCGGCGAGCCAGGATTCGCCGGGGGTGTGGCCGTTGCCGGCGTAGGCCCAGTGCGCGAGCGTGAGGGTGGTGGCTTCCGGGTGGTCGTCCGGGTCGGGGAGGCCGAGGGCGGCGCGTTGTTCGGCGGCGCGGTAGTCGGCGCGGACCTGGCGGAGGGCGCCGAGGGTGGTGGAGTAGGCCCGGGACTTGGTGGAGAAGTGGCCGCGGAAGCCGAGCATGTGGGCCCAGTCGCGGAGCTTGCGTTCCGGGTAAGCGTGGTGCAGGTCCAAGCACGCTTCGATCAGCCGGCGCGGGTGCTCGGGGACGTCGAGGAGGACCAGGGCTTCCTTGTTGCCGATCCGGTGGTCCACGGTCCCGGTGGTTTCGGCTGCTTTGGTGGCGTACTTGGCGACGTAGGAGGCGACGGCCTGTTCGGTGAGGTCTTCGCCGCTTCCGAACGCGCCGATGGGCTGCACGTCGAGCTGCGTGCCCCACCGCAGCGTCCACCCCGTGGCGATCCCGGCTTCCGGGTTGGCCGGCACTAGGACCTCAACCCGGGCGGCGGCGGCGTGGATCGCGTCGTCCAGGAGGGCGAGGGTGGCCCAGGCCGGGGGCGGGGTGTCCGGGCCGTCGGGTCCGTCGAAGCGGATTACCGCGTGGAAGTGGACGGCCCCGCGCTTCTGGTACTCGGCTACTTTGCCGAAGGAGACTTTGGACTGTTCGCGGGCGGCTTTCTGGGTGAGTCCGGCTCGCTTGGCGATTTCGCGGCGGAGGTAGATCGTGAAGTAGCGCCAGAGGTCGGAGGCGTGGTTGTTCCACAGCACCGCCCCCGCGTAGTCGTACGTGCTGGGGTCGAGCGGCGTGCCCAACTCCGGGGCGTTCTCAGCGTGCCGGACACCGCAACGGCAGGACCGGGTGCCGGGCCGGTTGTGGACCGGGCCGAACGACGGGGCCGTCAAGGTGGCGAAGACCCGGGGGTGATCCCGGATCGTGGTCGGGGTGCCCTTGTCCGGGTCGCCGGTGAGGCCGGCGCGGATGAGGTGGTAGGTGTCTCCCGCGTAGGTCCAGGCGCAGGCGGGGCAGCGGGAGGCGCGGCGGTTGCCGCATGCGATCCGCAGGCGGCCCCCGGGCTCGGCATCGGTCGAGTAGTGGTGCAGCAGGGTGCCGGTCGCCCGGTCGATGGTCTTGGTGGCGCCGGTGAGGTGGATGGGCTGGGAGCATCCTCCGGTGCGGCGGAGTTGTTCGGTGAGGCGGTCGAAGCCGGGAGACCCGACCACCCGGAGCAGGTCGCCCAGGGTGGTCGGGTCCAGGCCCGCCGTGGTGGCGGTGTCGCTCATGCGGCCACCTCCAGACCAGCGGTGGCGGTGGCGCCGAGGCTGGTGAGGATGGCGGTGGCCAGGGGCGGGGGGACGGCGTTGCCGATCTGCTCGAACTGCTTGGTCCGCGACCCCTGCCACAGGTAGTCGGCGGGGAAGCCCTGGAGGACGGCCGCTTCTGTGGCGGCGAGCCGGCGGACGGCGGTGCCGTGGTCGTCGTACCAGGAGACGTCGTTGAGGCGGTGGCCGAACAGGAGGGTGGGGGCGGGGCGGTCGAGGGTGCGGTGGGTGGAGCGGGGACGGTTGCCGACGCGCAGGGTCCAGGAGCGGGCCCTACCCGTCAGGGCCCAGGCGGGGGCGGTGGTGGAGAAGCGGGTGCCGCCGGAGGTGTGGTTGCCCCGGGTGATGACGTCTCCCGTGGGGCAGCCGATCGCCTCGCCCATGGACACCCAGGGCAGCCGGCCCGGTCCGAAGAGGGTTTCCGGTTGGGCGGTCTCGGCGTGGGTGGGCTCGGGCGGGGTGGCGGTGCGGGTGCGGGAGGCCATCAGCACGGCACGCCGGCGGGTTTGGGGGACACCGTGGTCGGCGGCGTTGAGGATGCCGACCCACGTCGAGTAGCCACGGGTGCGCAGGATGCGGGCGGTGTGCTCGAAGAGGGGCTGTGCCGCGGGGACTTCCTCCAGGGCGACCCACTCGGGGTGGAGGTCCAGGGCGTAGCGCAGCGGTTCGGCGACCAAGAGGGAGCGGGGATCGGAGCAGGCGGTGCGCAGGAGGGGGCGGGTGTCGGTGCCGCGGGCGAGGTCGTCCAACGCTTGGTGGCACAGGTGCATATCGTCGTGTCCGGCACCGAGGCCGGCGCTGCTGAAGGGCTGGCAGGGGGCCGACCCGATCAGCCCGACGACCTTCCCGGCCAGGGGGCCGGTGGGGTAGGCCGCGACGTCGGTACGGATCGTGAGGTGACCGGCCATCTTGCGGGTGGCGCACGCGGCCGTGTCGATCTCCAACCCGATCTCCCGGACACCCAGGGCGCGTAATCCCTGGGACCAGCCGCCGGGGCCGGCGAACAGGTCCAGCACACGAGGGGCGGGGGTGGTCATCGGCGTGCACCCCCGTCGCGGTGGGCCGCACCGTGGTTCGCCGTGTAGCCCTCGACCAGGGCCTGCACCTGGCTGTCCCCGGTGGCGGTCGCGGAGGCTCCGCAGTGGCAGACGGCCGAGCCGGTCGCGGGGGCGTTCGGGGACGGCTTGCTGACGTGGAGCCCGGGGCGGTCCGGGGTGGGAGTCAGGTCGGCCATGGCGCTCACGCCCCGATCCGGGTGTGGGTGCGGGCGGGGGTGGTGGTGTGGCCGGTGCCGTGGCAGGCGGGGCAGTGGGCGGTGATGGTCTTGCGCTGCCCGGTGGGGGTGGTCTGGCCGGTGGTGATGGTGACGGTGGGGAAGCCGTCGCAGTGGCCGCAGATCGGCCGGGGCGGGGTGTGCTGGGGCATGATGGGATCTCCCTTTCGGGTCCGTTGGATCTGGAAGTGGTGGGCACCCGGGGCGGCGGAAACTTGGCGGTGGAAGCCGCCCCGGGGGCTGTCAGCGGTTGTTCGGGCGGTTGAGCAGCGAGCGCAGGACCACGGCGCACACGGCGACCGAGGCGGCGGTGATCGCGGTCGCCAGGAGCATCGAGACCAGGACCGTCCCGACGACCAGGACTACGGCGGTCCCGCCGGCGGCGGCGACGAGCAGCGAGCCCGGGGTGAAATGAACGGCCGGACGGGCGGGCGGAGCAGCCGGAACCGGGGCCGGGACAGTCGGGGCGTTGTGGCAGGTGCAGGCCGGGGGGTGCACGAGGCCGGTGAGCGGCGGGACCAGCGATGTTCCCGGGGTGGGGGCGGTGTCCGGGGGCGGGATCTTCGGCGTGAACACGGTTGGGCCTCCTTGTCAGGGGTTGCACCGGTGGGTGCGGGCGGCGAGTTCGGCGGCGGGACGGCCGTGGTAGTCGGCGGAGAAGTCGCAGCCGGGGGCGGTGCAGACGGCGACGTGTTTGGTGCGGCCCCGGCCGTCGTAGTGGGTGCCGACCTGAACGGGGCCTATGCGGAGCACGTTGGTGAAGCGGTTCGGACGCGGCATGTCAGCCCTGCTTCCGGTAGTTGGGGCCAAGCCACTCGGCGCGGATGCGGTCGGCTTTGGCCGGGTCGCCCGCGCGGTCGGCGGCTTCCTCCACCAGGAGCTGGGCCAGGAAGGGACGGCCGCTCTCGGCCATCTCCCGTGCCGCGTTGAGGAACTCGGACACGGTGCTGAAGCGGTGCATGTTCATAGCGGTTGCCTTTCAGGCGAGTTGGGCGGTGATGGCGTCGGCGAGGGGTGCGGGGACGCCGAGGCGGGCGCGGAGGGTGGCCGAGTCGATCCGGGCACCGGTGGTGGCGTGGTGGGTGTCGGCCAGCTTCCGGGCGTGGTCGAGCAGCGCCGGTGGCACAGCCGCCGGGGCAGGAGCCGGAGCAGGCACCGGGGTGGGGTCGGCGGCCGGTGCCGGCGGGAGTTCCGGAGCCGGTTCGGGAGCCCGTTCCACCGTCACGTCGGGGATCGGTTCGGTGGCCGGGGCAGCCGGCGGTGCGGCAGCCGGGACGGGGTCCGGTTCGGCGGGCGAGGTGGTGGGGGTGTGGACGAGGAGGGTTCCGCCGAGGAAGGCGAGGGCGGGCCAGCCGGCGACGAGGATGCGCAGCCAGGCCGGGACGTTGCCCAGGTCGAGGAGTCCGGCGGTGGCGACGTTCGCACCGAGCGAGGCCGCCAAGGCGATGACGAACCAGGCCCAGGCGGCGCGGTTGTCGGCGGTCGTGCGCATGCGCCGCCAGGCCGCGACAAGCAGCAGGTCCACGCTGACGGGGTAGGCCCAGGCCTTCCAGCCGTCCTGTCCGGCCGCTTCGGCCAGGTCGTGCAGGTGGGCGAAGGACAGGGCACCGGCGATCACGGCTTGGATGAGTACGGCGTCGATTCGGATGCGGGACATGGGGGTTCACCTCCTTTCGGGGGTGGGCCGGTGCCGGGCGGGGATCGGGCCGCCGCCGGGCACCGGGGCGAGGAGGGGAGGTCAGGCGTCGGGGTCGGTGCCGGAGCCGAGGCAGTTGAGGCAGAGGCCGTCCTGCTGTCCGACCGGGCGGCGCTTGCGTCCGACCCGCACCGTGGCGGCGACCATCCCGGACCCGTCGCACGGCGAGCACACGACCGGGGCGGGCGGGGCGTTCTTCTGAGGCTTGGTGGTGGTCCGTCGAGGTGCCATGGCGGTGGTTCCTTCCGGTTCCGGGCATGGGCGGGGTAAGGACCTGGCGCGAGACGGTCACGCCGACCGGGCGGAGCGGCGTGTTACTCGGTGACCGGGCGCGGCTTCAACAGCGGCACGGCCGGTGCCGGCGCGGCAGGAACAGCCGGGCGGAACGGTGCGAGAGCGGCGAGGTGCGGGGTGAGGTGCGCGAACTCCCGGCAGACCGCGACCGCTTGGGCGGGGGCCATGGCGGGGGTGCGGATACGGGCCCAACCGCCCGAGGAGTCCCCTGCCACCGCGACACCGGGACGGTCCGGCGCGATGGTGGTCGCGGCGAAGACCGCTTCCGGGGCGATGTCCCCGAGCGCCATCTCGGCGGTCTGCTTGTCGTTGACCCGGTGCACCACACGCCCGGTGAGCTGAGCCCGCAGGGCGGTCGCGCCCTTGCCGAGGTCGGAGCCGAAGCGCTGCCCGCACACTTCCAGGAAGATCCCGACCGCGCGGGCCATCTGGGCGAGCCGGATCATGCGCATCACCATCCGGTCCCGGCGTTCCTCGTCCTTCTTCGCGGCCACGAGGAAAAGTTCCGCGACCTCGTCGACCAGGACGACCAGCGGCACCGGGCGCAGCTTCGCCGGCAGGCCCCACATGTCCGGGACACCGTGGGAGCTGAGGAGGTCGAAGCGCTCCTCCATCTCACCGATGAGGGCTTCCAGGAGTCCGTCCGCCTCGTCCGGGGTGATGGCGAGGGCGGAGAGGCGGGCTGCGTAGCCGCGCTGTTCCACACCCCGCTTGCAGTCGATCCCGACCAGGCCGACCGGGAGCTTCGCGAGTTGGGAGATGAGGTTGCGCTGATACATCGACTTGCCGGACTGGTTCGCGCCGACCGTGAGGGCGTGCGGGACCTTCTGGTAGTCCCGGACGAACGCCGTGCCGTCCTCCCGCAGAGCGACGGGGACGACCAGCGGGCCGGCGGTGGTGTTGCGCGGGAGCCGGCGGGGCATCTTCACCCGGCGCAGCACGTCGTAGCCGGTCATCCGCAGTTCCACGAACCCCGGCTTCACCTCCACCACGTGGACCGAGTGGACGCCCCAGGCGTGGCGGAGCCGTTCGGAGGCGGCGGACACGTCGGCGGGCTCCAGACCGGCCGGGAGGCGAAGCGTCGCCCGCATGCCCGTGGTGGAGTAGCGGACCCGGCGGACCTGCGGGGGAACGGGCTGGACATCCTGCCGGCGGGCGACGTTGCGGACCATGAACGCCCGCAGGCGGGACGGCTGGACCGTCAGCCCGCACACATCCATCGTCGCCCGATACGTCACCGCGAACCGGACCCGGGCGACCGGGGCACCGACCAGCGACCAGAACACCCGAGGAGACCGGGCCTTCGCGTAGCCGAGGCCGCCGGCGGCCGATAAGGCCCCCGCCACCTCGATCACCGTGGACAGGTCCGACATGGTCAGGAACCCGCCGTGATGGCCACCGCGCGGAAGCTGATCCCGTGCCGGGTCTGGCCGTTGAACGTGTTCTCCCAGTCCCGGGCCTTGAGGCCGACCACCGTGACCGGGGTGCCGGGGGCCAGGTTCTCCGGGACGCCCGTGTTCGGCACGGTCACCTGGTAGAGGTTGCCCTCACCCTCGTCCGCGACCAGCAGACCCACCGTCGCGAGCGGGGCACCGGTCTCCCGGTCGATCGCGATCTCACCGGTCTGCTTGCTCACGAGCTTCGGCGTCGGAGGCGTCGCCACGAACACGACAGCGGTCGAAACATCGATCTTGAAGGACGGCATGGGATTGCTCCTCTGACAGAGGTGACTGACTTGGCTAGCCCTCTTGGCTGCATGACTAACGTAAGCAACATGGCTAGTCATGTCAACACCTGGCTATCCTGGCTGTCCCAATACCAGAGCTTCCGCGTACCATCGCCTTATGACTTTCGTCCCCGATCCCCTCGACCCAGACGACGACCGACCGCCCTACGAGCAGGTTGCAAGCAGCCTCGGAGCGGCGATCAGGACACGGAAGATCGCCCCGGGCGAGAAGCTGCCGTCGCAGAAGGAGTTGACGGAGCACTACGGGTTCGCGCGCGCGACCATTCAGCGCGCTCTGCGGGATCTCGAAGACGAGGGGTTGGTGGTCTCTCGTAAGGGCAGCGGAGTCTTCGTCCGCAACCGAACGGAACGGCCGGCAGGGCTCCGCCCCTACGTCGAGCAGGCGTTCGCCGCCACCGACGTCACCATCGACTTCGCGGGATTCTCCAGTGAGACCTTGCACGGTGCTCTGCAAGAGCCGTTGGACAAGATCCGCATTGGCAGGTTGACGCCCTCCAGCATCAAGGTCCGCATACTCGTTCCGGATATGGCAGTTGCTCAGGCTGCCCCGGTCCGTCGTGAGGACTGCGGGGACGACGAACGGCTCCGCTTGCGCATGCACGAGATCATGACCGGCTATGCGCGCAGCATCCGTGACTCAATGGCGGAGCTGAGTCACCTGGGCCTAGTCCCTGACACGAGCGTCGATGTTCGGGTGCACAGCGGCACGCAGTTCTTCAAGCTGTACGTGATCAACGGAGCTGACGCGTTCTTCGGGTACTACCCGATCAAGCCCAACAAGGTTGTGGCTCAGGGGGAGCCCGTCGAGATTTACGACCTGGTCGGGAAGGACACGGTTCTCTTCCATCACTCCGTGAACGACGGTGAATCGTCCAGTGGCACGCAGCAGGTCCAGCAGGCCAGCATGTGGTTCGACAGCGTGTGGAACACCATCGCGAGGGGATTCGATCTCGATGGACACTGACGACCTGAACGCGGCACTCGCCGGGGCCTCGGTGGTGCTGTTCGACTTCGACGGCCCTATCTGCGATGTCTTCGCGGGACGTCCGGCGGACCAGGTTGCAAGGGACCTCTCCAAGCTTGCAGCCGAAGGCAACCCGGAGCTGGAAGGGAAGCTGTCCGGCATCGATGATCCTTTGGAGGTCCTGCGACTGACGCACGAAGCAGATGATGCCGCTGGACTAGCCATCGAGAAGGCGCTGACCACGGCCGAGGTAGAGGCTGTAGGGGTGGCTGGAGATCCGGTTTCCGGAGCCGTTGCCTCTCTGGAAGCAGTTCGAGCGTCAGGGAGGGGGGCGGCTGTGGTGAGTAACAACTCTGCGGAGGCTGTGAGCGCGTTCCTTGATCGACATGGGTTGTCGGAACACGTGCTCACGATCGTTGGAAGGCCCGAAGGACATCCGGAGCTGATGAAGCCGAACCCTCATTCGCTGATCACAGCGGCTGAACGTCTGGACGTTGACGTCTCCTTGTGCGCCTTGATCGGCGACTCGCTGACAGACATCCAGGCCGCCCACGCGATCGGCAGTGCAGCCATCGGCTTCGCCAACAAACCGCGCAAGCACCAACTCTTCGTCGAGGCAGGAGCCGAAGCGGTTACCGACTCCATGCAAGCCATCGCCCAGGCGATCAGCCCCCAGCCGGGCACCTGACTACTCACGTCACCCGGAGCTGTTACAGGTTTCTCTACCTCATCAAGGCACCCGGCTGCGCTCCGCTCCGCCGGGCGCGCTTCCCGGCTCTGGCTGCGCCCGCGCTCCTGCCTTCGGCCCGCTCGGCGCTGCCGCCGCCGACGCGCGCCCACAACTGGATAGGCCCGGGGCATGAGATGAGAACCAAGCCCGCGGCTTCAAGACGATGCCTCCGGCGGGGGCGCTCAGACTCCGGGATGGGAGAGGCGCCGTGCGCGAGTGCCGGCCGGAGCGTGGCGAGCGTCGTGGGGCTCCCATCCCGACCACCTTCGACCCAGGCAGAGCCGAGCAGTCGCGGCCCAGGGCGTCAAGGTCGTTCGTACAGTGGCGCGCTCCACCTTGACGCCCTGAACCACGACCGCTCCACGACGTGTGGGTCGAAGGCGGACGGGATGGGAGCGGGGATAGGTGGTTAAGGTATTTCCTCGCCTCGCACGCTACTCCCCGGAAAAGAAATCTAGTTGCCTCGAATCGACATCCGAGATACGTCGCCGCTTATCTTGCCTATAGTCATCTACATGACCCATCGTGCGAATGACCGTGGCATTGTAAAGCCAGCTTAGATTTCCCTCTTTCTCAAGGTTTCCGGAAACCTGAATGGCCAAATCTTCTTCGTGGGCCCTAATTGCCTCATGGTAATCTTCCTCGTCCGCCAAACGCACGCGAACTTTTCGCGCGGGGCTTGGCGCCAAAGCTTCAACGCCGAAAACCCCTGGACTGCCGGCTTGCTTCTTGGCCAATAGGTGAACTCGACCAATGATGGTGACAGTCCGCGACGATTTGTCTTCTGCCAGGCTAACAGCCGCTTTGGCCAAAGGTGCCGCATCCGCACCGCTGAACTCAATTCGAACAGGGGGCGGCGCAAACACATCCACCCCAGAATCCCATTCGACGCTGACGTCGGCACCGTCGGAGTGTTCGGTCAACCCAAGCAATGCTTGAGCCATCTCGTACGAAATGCCGCGCGAGACACCGTCTTCGAACCCCGAGAGGGAACCGCTTGTCTTGTAGTGGTCGATCGCCTCTGCGGTCGCTTCCACGGCCTTGACCACGGCCAGCGATACGTCCCGAGCAGGTGCTGAGCCGACATGCGGAAGCGAAAATGCGTCCGCCGACGAAAGAGATACGCCCGCTTCGGGAGGAGCGTAAGCAGTGACGATATAGCTACCAGGTGAGGTTTGGCCCATCAAAACCTGATCCAGATACCGTCCGGCAAATCTTCCATTTCGGTTCACGTAATGGCGATCAGGGTTCAAGTAGAACTTGGCTCCAGCCAATAGAGTCCGCCTAGCAGATTCGATTAGCCTTTCACCACTTCGCCAATCGATGAAACCGCTAGGTGCAGAAGATTCGCGCCGAAACTTAAACTGGTCAGAAGCATCGATGAGAAGGCGCGGATAGATCAAGCGCACCCACGATTCGCTATCCTCCGATAGCTGCTGGAGCGCCGAATGCATCAGGTCGGTATATTCGGGAGAATCTTCATCTAGCGGAATGACGAGACTTGAAGAGCTTCGACCCGCCTCCGTCGAGAGTGGTGGAGAAAATCTCTTGTAGACACCCCGGCGCCCCCCAAGAGGCTGCCACCCTGCCTCTTCCATGAGTCCGACGAGTTTTCCTGGATCGACCTTTCGAGGGAGTCTCATGCTCGACTTCTCACCCATCAAGTGACTCACCCCTATCGATCCGATCGAAGATCTCCGTCAAAGCATCCGAATCCAGCAAATTACCCGTGGGTACTCGTACCGTAGGGCGCATGACGCTCGGGTCGGCAGTCACACCCTCTAGATGTGCCCAGTAACACGCGCGGGCAGTCCGTAGGCCGGCATGGTCAACCGTCGTCCAGTCCCTCTGGCGTCGAGGCGCCGTCATAACGATCAGAATCGCCTTGAGGTTCTTCCTGTACTTGACCATATGGTCGAAATACTGACGCTTGGTGAACTGGTAACTAAAGAACCCTTTTGACGGATCCGGGACGGTTTGCGTCGTGCACTTGAGCTGAGCGAAGAGGAGGCCCTCCTCCTCATGCGGGGAGCGAGGCGGGCGGACGAACTGGGCATCGACGCCCCATTTGTCCTTGTTGACCAGCTCCATAGTGCAACCAGCCGAGGCCGCGATACTCATCAGGTATCCCTGCTGCAACTGCTCCATCATGTCAGTGACGGAAGACGGGTCGACAGCCTCGATGTGATTCGCACGGGGCTTGCCAATGCCGCCCGTACCAATCAGTTCCACCACCCGCAGCCCCCCGGTCAAGTACAGAGAAGGCCACGATAGATCAGAGTTACGTTCCGTGACTAGACGCATCCCCCAGGTTGATCGCATGCTCGAACGTTAGTTCTGGCCACTGACAGTGTGGGGTCCCAGGCTAGACGGCTGCGCTCAGCGCGTATGCAGTCGAGACGAGCTCCAGTTCGATGTCAGTACCCCAAGCTACGGTTCGGGGCGTGGATGAACTCCTGAGCGAGGTACTTGACCTTCAGAAGGTCTGGGAAGCCAAGAACAGCCAGCCGATGCAGCGGCGCGGCGTCATCGTGCGCACGGAGATCCGCGCGTGGTTGCGCGAGCACGTCGGCGCTCTCTCTAAGGCCATGGGCATACCCGTTGACGACGTGGGGGTCGAGGGTAAGGACGGAGCTGGCCAAAGAGCGGAAGTCGCGTGGACCCGCGTCCACTCGAAGAGCAGGACACCGAGCGCTACCAACGGCTGGTATGTCGTCTACCTGTTCAGCGGCGACGGTGAGCGCGTCTACCTGTCGCTTAACCAGGGCACAACCGAGTGGATCGCCGGTGAGCTCAAGCCCCGAGAGCCGGCCGCCCTGAAGAAGCGCATCGAATGGGCACACCCGCTCATCGAGCAAGCTGCCGCGGAGCGAGCCGACTTGCTGACGGAGATCCGTCTCAACGCCCGCACGAAGCTCGGCAGGGGCTACGAGCCGGGCAACGTCGTGGCCATCGAGTACCGGCGGGACTCGATCCCCGACTCGGATGCACTGGGCAGAGATCTGCTCTTCATGGCGCGGCTCTTGGGCCTTCTCTACAAGGCCGCGGACAACGCCACGCATGTACCCGGCGATCTGCCCGTGGAAGTCCGCGAAGCAACCCAGAGCGCGGCGACCACCGCGAACCGCAGGACCGCCCGCAAAGGCGGTCAAGGGTTCCTTCTGACCGCCACCGAACGTAGTGCAATCGAGAAGCGCAGCGTCCTGCTCGCCATGGATCACTTCAAAGCCCAGGGATGGACGGTGAAGGACGTCGGCGCCAGCAAGCCGTATGACCTGCACCTGACGCGAGGGGACGAGAAGCTTCATGTAGAGGTTAACCTCGCGCTTTCATGAAGCTGGCAGCCCGACGGGTGGTCAGGTAAGCGAAAGGCACCTCTGACCAGCAACAATGAGGAGCGGCGAGGTCCTTGCTCCTGCCGCCGTCGGAGGCACTTCCCGGGTGAAGAAGCGCGCCCGGACGCCAGACGCTGATCCGTTCACACGGAGATCAGCTTCTTCCTGTGGGAAATCGCATGAGCGATCCGGAACAGAGCAAGGGCTAGAGCGCTGACGGCGAGGACAGCGAGAAAGACGATCGTGGGGTTCACCCACGCGGGCACGAGACTGATGTGCTCGTTGCATGCGTTGGCCAACGGGAAGAAGGACTTGCCGTCCGCCCCCGTGCGGTCACGCCATGCCTGGTCGTAGTTGGTGTGATGGGTAAGTTCGCAGGTTTCCCGATCGTCCAGCCCTCCTGCGAAGACGCCGACCCCCCACACCACGGCCATGAAGCCGCAGGCGGCCCCGGCGACACCGACGAGCGCAATAGGCTGCGCGTCCCATGGAGCTCTAACGCCGCGACGCAGCTTCAACAGCCCTGCTAGCAGGACTGCCAGGACCAGGACGAGAACTGCGAAAATGAGGTTTAACATGCAGTTTCGCGCTTTCATGAAGCAGGCTGTCCGATGGGTGGCCAAGTAAGCAGAAGTGCCTCTGACCAGCAAGAATGAGGATTGTCGAGGTCCTTGTTCCTGCCATCGCCGGAGGCACTTCCCAGGTGAAGCACTCTATCGGGTCCTATCCCCGTGTCCGCGTCCAGGACGACGGCCGCCGGGTCGTCTCCCAGGCCGGGTCGGTCCTGCTCGCCGAAACGGCCCGCAAGACCGGTCTTGACCAGGTCATATCGGCAGCTCTGGCGCCGTGGCGCAAACCGCGGGCCGTCCACGATCCCGGCAAGGCCCTCCTGGATGTCGCCCTGGCGGTCGCACTGGGCGGGGACTGCCTCGCGGATGTCGCCGTGCTGCGGGCCGAACCGGCCGTCTTCGGTCCGGTCGCCTCCGACCCGACCGTCTCCCGCCTGATCGACACCCTCGCTGCCTCCGGCGGGAAAGCTTTGCAGGCGATCCGGTCCGCACGCTCCGAAGTCCGTGACCGCGTCTGGTCGTTGGCCGGTGAGAATGCCCCGGGCGCTGATGGCCAGGTCGTCGTCGATCTTGACGGCGTCCTCGTGATCGCGCACTCCGACAAGGAGGACGCGGCCGCGACCTGGAAGAAGACCTACGGCCACCATCCGCTGACGGCCTTCGTCGACCACGGCCCGGGCGGAACCGGCGAGCCGGTCGCCGCCCTCCTCAGGCCGGGAAACGCGGGTTCCAACACAGCAGCCGACCACATCACCACAGCCCAGCTCGCACTGGCCCAGCTGCCCAAGCGCTACCGGCGAGGCCGGCAGACGCTGATCCGCACGGACTCCGCGGGCGGCACCCACGACTTCGTGTCCTGGCTCACCAGGCGAGGACGATGGCTGTCCTACTCGGTCGGCATGACGGTCACCGAAGCGATCCACGAACACGTGCTGAAAGTCCCCGCCTCGGCCTGGACGGCGGCCGTCGAGACCGATGGTGAGGTCCGTGACGGGGCCTGGGTCGCCGAGCTCACCGGCAAGCTGCTGGACGGCTGGCCCGCGGGCATGCGACTGGTCGTCCGGAAGGAGCGGCCCCACCCCGGCGCCCAGTTGAGGATCACGGACGCGGACGGCATGCGGATCACGTGCTTCGCGACCAACACCGCTGGCCGGCCGGTCGCCGAACTCGAGCTCCGTCACCGGCTACGGGCCCGGGCGGAGGACCGGATCCGGGCCGCCCGGGCCACCGGCCTGCGCAACCTGCCCCTCCACACCACAGCGCAGAACAAGGTCTGGCTCGAGATCGTCCAGATCGCCCTCGACCTGCTGGCCTGGATGCCCATGCTCGCGCTCACCGGCAAAGCCAGGCTCTGGGAGCCCCGCCGCCTGCGGCTCCGCCTGTTCACCGCGGCCGGACAACTCGTCACCACCGGCCGCCAGCGGATCCTCCGCCTGGCCCGGCACTGGCCCTGGACCGGCCACATCACCGCCGCACTCGAACGGCTCGCACTCCTGCCGAACCCCGGCTGAACAGCGGACACCCATCCCTACGACAGCCCTTCACCACCCGGAACAGTGGAACCCGGCGCCACCCCGAGACGACACTCGGGCCCTCGGCCTGCCCACCCTCAGCTCACGGCACGAAAACGGGCCACCGACTCCGTCGGCGGCCCGTCACGAAACTTCGAGGTTAAGGGCACGACGTCCGACGGTAGCCAGATCATCCTGACGCGGGCCGAGGTCGAATGGCAGCGCAAGTTCGAGCCGGACAACGCCCTTGTGATCGTCCATTCCATCGGGCTGGACCGCACCGCTGATCCTGTGATCGCAACCGGTGGAGTCCTTCACTGCACCTCGCCGTGGACCATTGAGGAGGAGACCTTGACCGTCATCTCCTACATCCACCGAACCGGTCTGTGATGCAGTCGGCGAGCGCGCGACTTTCTGGCGCAGTCGGTACAGCGCCGAAGTACCGCAACCACATCAACCATCGCCACACCGCAGTGAGCCACCGTAGCCGTTGTTCGGCCCGTATGGCCGTCAATAGCCGCGCTGCATAGAGCTACGGATTAGAAGGACCCCGTGCCCGATCCGTGCCCGGCGAGGCGGTGAATCACGGTCAACCACAGGTGCCGAGGTCAGCCCCTGGGTTCGCCATAGCGCCCATCTCCGCAGGTCAGCGGCGCGGGACGGGCCAGGGAGGCGTTGATTCCCAAGCTCAGAGCGCGAGTTCGATTCTCGTCACCCGCTCCATGATGAAGGCCCTGGGTCGATGACCTGGGGCCTGTTTGCTGCCCGGACCACCGCACCTTGAGCGGTAGGAACGGAAACTTGCGAGCAGCCCAAGCCTGTCGGTCGAACGGTGTGCCACGCAGTACGGCTCCCCTCTCCCGAACTGCGATCAAGTGGGGCGTTTCCGAAGCTGAGAGAGGACCTGCGAGACCGGCAAGTCGTACTGGTCCTTGTCCTGTTCCCAGAACGAAAGGGCCCGAGCCGTGGCCTCGGCCATGTCGGCGGGCAGGTCGGCCGCCCGGAGGGTATCGGCGACCTCTTCCATCTCGGGCGCCCAGCGCCAGGCCCTGGCTGCCACGCTCGGCAGATACTCGGGATCGGAGAGGATCGTGGAGATCATGACCTCGGCTTCGGCTGTGAGCTGATCACCGACTCCATGGGCGTCGGCGAGCGCATGACCGGCTGTCCAGTGGTTGTCGATCATGAATGTCCGCCCGTATGGAGCCGTGGCGTGTCCGGTTACCGGGCCCGTGTGACTCGCCCGGCCCGGTGCTGTCGGCCACCCGGTGGAGCTGCACGAGGGCGTTGTCGCCATCACGGTTGATGGTGCCCGACCCCAGGGCTCACCGAGCAGGAAGCTCTCGACGCTGCCGCTGGCCGGCTTTCGGCTTTCCTTGAGGGCGCCGACGCTGTCACGCCCGCGGTCCCGAATGCCATGGCCGGAGCCGTGCCACAGAGAGTAGCGGCAGCCGACGTTTTCCAGCTGCGGATGGCTGTGGCACGGGTAACGGCGCGTGAGGTCCGCGCCTATCAGGAGCCGGCGTTCCGTCATAGCTCCGTCCGGGTGACGCGGACGGCGAGTACCGCCACGTCGTCCCGTTGTGGGATGTCCGCCAGGTCCTCGGAGAGGGCTTCCAGGAGGAGGGGCAGGGGTCTGTCACCGTGGCGGGCGAGCACGGCAGTCGCGCGGGCGGTGCCGACGTCGATGTCCGCGTCGCGGCGTTCGACCAGGCCGTCGGTGTAGAGGAGGAGCACGCTGCCCGGCGGGAGGTCGCGCGTGTGGTCGTGGCGGGGCGGGTCGTCCTCCGACGTGCCGAGGAGGAGCAGATCGTGGTCGCCCAGGGACAAGACGCCCTCTTCCGGGGTGTGCAGCAGCGGCGGCGGGTGTCCGGCGTTGGACCACGTCAGCCGCCACCGACCGTCGTCGAGGTCGAGGCGGGCGTGGACCGCTGTGGCACCCAGACCCAGGGGCAGGGTGCCGATGGCCCGGTCGATCGCGTCGAGGGCGGCGGAGGGAGAGTGGGTCGGGTCGTCGAGGCTCGCCTGTCGGAGCATGCTGCGGATCTGGCCCATCACTGTGGCGGCCTGGACGTCGTGCCCGATGACATCGCCGATCGAGACCATCAGGGCGGGCCGGATCGCGGGCGGCACCGTCGGCAGCGGATACGCGTCGTACCAGTCGCCGCCGACCATGTCCTGGTCGGCGGCCGGCAGGTACAGGGCCGCCATGTCCAGGCCCGGCACGTCCGGCAGCTCGGTGAGCATCGCTGCCTGCAGCTGCTCCGCGGTGCTCAGCCGGTTGGCCACGAAACGGGTGCGCTCCACCGCCTGGCTCACGTACCCCGCGACCGTGGTGAGGACGGCCTCCTCCGTCGGCGCCAGCACATGGGGGCTGGACCAGCACCACGTCAGGACACCGCGCCGGTCCGGCAGCGGAACGCACATCACGGACTCGAGACCCAGCGAGTCGTACCCGGCGACGGCTTCGGGCCCGAAGCCGCGCAGGAGCGTGGGGCGGTCCGGTACGAAGACGGCGCGTTGCTCGCGCATGGCCAGGGCGCTGGGGAAGGAGGCGTCCCACTCCAGATGGTCGATGGCGCTCTCCACCGGCCGTACGTCCTCCGCGTCGATCACGCGCCACAGCTTTCCGCCGTCCGCCAGGAGCAGGCCCACGAACGTGGGCTCGGCCGGCCCCTGGAACAGGTGGCGCAGGCGCCGGGTCAGATCCGTGAGATCGCGGGCGTGGGCGAGCTCGATGGCCGCGCGCAGAAGGAGGCCGGCGTGGTCGCGGTCCCGCTGGATCAGCTCCGAGGCGATCCTCAGCCTCAGCTCCATCGAGCACGCCGCGGTCAGATCCTCAAGGTCGCGCAGCTCGTCCGCCGTCCACTCGCGAGGCTCGTGATCGATAGCGCAGAGCGATCCGAGGACACGCCCGTCCGCGTCGGTGAGCGGCATACCGGCGTACGCGACCACCTGGAGATCGGGGATGGCGAGGCTGTCGCAGGTGCGGGGAGACGACCGGGTGTCGCTGAGGATCAGCGGCTTGCCGTCCGCGACGACGTGCTGGCAGAAGGAGTGGCTCAAGGGGGTTTCGCGCCGGGCCGCCCAGATCCCGGACAACCCAACCATCCCGGGAAACACCTGCCGGTCGGCCTCCAGCAGCGAGACCAGGGACACCGGAACGCGCAGAACGCGCGTGACCAACCGGGCGAAGCGGTCCATGCCGGGGTCGGCTGCCGCGGTCAGCCCCGCCAGCCGCAGCGCCTCCAGCCTTCCGGAGTCCTTCATCCTGCGGCCTCCGTCGACCTGGCGGGGGAAGGTGTGACCTCTGTCGAGCGCATTATCTGAATATAAGAGGAAAAAATCATGATGTCCCAGCTAGGGCCTGCCTTGTGGATCAAGCTCTAGATTGCCTGCATGACATCGGACGCGACGCCTGCCGAGGCTGGCGTCGCGACCCCACCGGCCCCGCCGAAAGAGTCGTCGCGGGGCCGGGCGCACCCGCCGTCTCACCGACGACTACACGTCCGGCGAGCGAGTGGAGATCCTCCACGATCCCGCCCCAGATTGGGACACGGCCCAGATCGGCCGCCGCACCACGGGAACTCTGGTCTTCGCCGGCTGTGTCTGCCTGCTGTCCCTCGTCATGGCCGCAGCCCTGGTCGCCATCGGTCTGGCGGGGCCGCTCGCCGCTCTGGACGTCATCTCCCTTGGCCTGTAGGGGGCCCGCGTGAGGAGCGGCGATCTCAACAGGGCCGCCGGACGTCGATCGGGCGGCCTGAGGCCTCTCGATTGGCTCAGGCCGACTCGCGGGGTCCGACATGATCCAACTCCGCGGCACACAGTCCACATCCATCCGGCTCTGACTCTGACCCGCCGGACCACCACCGAGCACACCCCCTGCCAGGGTCCGCCGCACCGCTGCCATGGTGCCCCATCCGTGCCCAGCAGAGCGGACAACAGCGGTCATGTACGGTTTCCGGAACGCATAGCCATACACCTCGCCCGACGGGAAAGCACAGGTCAGATCCCATCAGGTAGCCCAGGCACCGTTGACCCAAGCTCAGAGCGCGAGTTCGATTCTCGTCACCCGTTCCACATGAAAGCCCCAGGCCAGTGGCCCGGGGCTTCTTTGTTCGGGTCACCTTGGATGCGTCCGGTCGGCTTCGGTGGCCTCTCCCTGGATAATCGACGTATGGCATCACAGCCCAGTCTTTCTGATCTCCGCCGTGCCAAGTTCGCCCGGCGAACGCCCGCAGCGCTCTCCGAGCTTGTCGGCCCCGAGCACGGCACGGTGCGCCTGCCACTTCACCTGGCATGGTCGGGGCTGACCATGTTCGACCTCGACCAGCCACGGCTACGGATGAGCTATTACCGCATCGTGTTGGCCGAGGGCCAGCACAACGACCTGGTCCGGTACCTCAACCGCGGCGTCCTCGTCAGCTTGTGGCCCACACTGCGCACACTGATCAGCCGTGATGTCCGTGAAGTCTGGGAGCACTCCTTCGACGAGCTGGCCAACAGCGCCCAGGCTGCTGCGTGAACCTCACCGACCTGCACCGTCGCCTGCTGGCTGATGTACTCACCGTGGGCGGTGCCTACCCTCTGGCGCTTACCGGCGGCTACGCAGTTCAGGCACACGGCCTGGTCGACCGGCTCAGCCAGGACCTCGACGTAGCGACCGAGAACCCCGATCGCATGGAGGACATCGCTGCTGCCGTGCGCGTCGGCCTGGAACAACACGGGTGGCAGGTCAGCGCTCGGGAAACAGACCCGCTCTCCGCACGCCTGATCGTCACCGATCCCGTCAGTCACGAAAAATGCGAAGTCGACATCCTCAAGGAAGCGCTCTGGCGACCGCCCGTACACACCGACCACGGATTGGTGCTGTCCCTCGAAGATGTCGTCGGAACCAAAGTCCGCGCACTCTTCGACCGCGGACTCGCCAGGGACCTGATCGACGTACAGGCTGCCGCGAACCGCTGGAGCCATATCGAACTCGAAGAGCTCGGTCGACGCCACGCCCGCGACTCCTTCGACCTGAGCGAGCTCCAAGCGCGACTGATGGGAGCCGACTGGATCGACGACACGGAATTCGCCGCCTACGGACTCGACGAACAAGCGATCACCGGGCTGCGCCAGTGGGCGCAGGCATGGGCCACCGACATCGGCGAACGGCTCCAAGAGCTGGAGACTCCGCACGAAGACTGATGGCCGCATGGAGGCCGGACGCGCTCAGCACGGTGCACGCCAGGCCATTCGGCCCACGCCCGGCCGTGCCCCATCCGTGCCCAGCAGAGCGGATAACAGCGGTCAGGTACAGCCCCCAGAGACCATGGCAACCTCAGCTTCCTCGCAGAAAAGTACAGGTCAGAGCCGTTCCGAAGACTCAAGCACCGCTGATTCCCAAGCTCAGAGCGCGAGTTCGATTCTCGTCACCCGCTCCATGAAAAAGCCCCAGGCCAACGGCCCGGGGCTTCGTTGTTGTCCAGACCTCTCATGGCCCGCATGCCATTCGCGCGCCATGAGTGCCCCTCACGGCGCGTCAGATTGAGGCTTCAGCCACCACTCGTCGCGACAGGTCGGGCCGAGCGCCCCGGCCGGAGCCCGTGAGCGCGCGATTCGAAGCCTGATTGCCCTCACCAGGCGGGAGGGCGAGACTGGTCGCCGCCCTCGATCTCCTTCGGCCAGTCAACGGTGGCGCCATCCGTCCGGCTCAGGATCCCGGGGTCGGGTGGGAACTCTTCGTCGTGCGGTCCGGACCAGTAGGCCCGCCGCGTGCGCGGAAGGGGTATCTCCACCAGCCTGCCGTCGTGGATCATCCACAGCCCGAAACAGTCGTCCTCCTCGTCGTGGATCAGGACCTGCACCGTCTCCGGCCGGGGCCACGGCAAGGACTCCAGGTGCTTGAGAAGTCCGGATCTGCTGTGCATCCGCACGAACTCCGTACCCCAGCCGAACCCCCAGTTCCCGCCTGGGCGCATCTCGAAGAACACGCCGTTCCAGGTACGTGTGCCGTCGTGCCGCGTCAGAGGCTCCATGACCGCGTCCGCGTCCTGCGCCAGCACGATGACCTCAGCGATTCTGCTCATGCCGGAATACCACCGTGCATCACGGATGCATCGCAACCGAGTTCTACCGCAGGTCAATTGATGTCAGCCGCGTGTGCTGCACCGGCGCAGCACACGCGGTCTCCGTCTGCGTCGGCGGTCAGGGGACCCAGGCCGCCTCCGGGTCGCTGAAGAGCGTGTCCGGGGAGGCGAGAAGCACGGTACGGAGCGCTGCGTCCGTCCATGCTGGATCGACCGGTATGCCCATCACGTGTTCCATCAGTGCAAAGGACTCGGCGCACAAGGTGCCCATGTGGAAGGCGACGCCGTCCGCCCATGCGGGAACCTCGGGTTCAGGTTCCATCCAAGCGGCGTCTTCGAGTTCGAAGGGGTCGAACATGCCGTCCACCCGCCCGTCGAGCGCGTGCATGACTTGGTACCGAGCATTGACCGTCCTCAAGACGCTGAAGAACTCACCCCCGTCCGACGAGGCCCGCCTGGAGATCTCCGGAATGCTGCCGTGGTAGCCCGACTCGATGGCGATGACGTGCTTGTCAACGGTGACGACGCGCAGTAGCGCGTACTCCTCGTAGAGGTGACGCGCCTGCTCGTCGGCAGCCTCGGCAAAGGTCATCGTGCGACACACTGCCGGATCGCCGCCGAACGCTCGGATCACTTCGTTTTCGGTTTTCCCCGAGATCACGGAGAACGTGTACGTCTCCAGTTCGTCCGCATCAGCCCACGCGTACCGGGCAACGAGGTCATCCCACACAGTAGGTTTCTCTCCCTGATCAGGCGTGATCACTTCCGCTCGTGGCGCTGCACTTTACCCAGCGTGCGGTGGCACAACGCTGCGCGGAATGTCTTGACCGAGGGGCCCCGCCCTCGCCGCACCCACCTCGATCCGGTGAGCGCATTGCCGTGCGAGCGCCGCTCCACTCGCGCGTGCCGGTGTCGGACATCGGCGTCGATGTCATCCGCGAGCCGGCCCTGGTGCTCCTTGGTGGAGTGCTGGTAGATCAGCCGGCGCGGCTCAGGCCCGGTTGGCGGTGCCGGGACAGGGGGGTGGATGAGTGTGGGACGGCGATCTCCACCCGTCGTTCCACCCGTGGGTCCAGGTGCGAGAGGCCCTGGGCCAGCAGTCTTGAGGGCATGACAACGACCGAGTGGATCACCGACATCGCCCTCGTCCTGATCGTCTTCCGGCAACTGCGGGAAGGCCGTCTCGACCTCAAGACCTTCCTGATCCCGCTGGGGATCGTGGCCTTCGTGGCCCACACGTACCTCGACAGCGTGCCCACCGCGGGCAACGACCTGGTGCTGATCGGCGTGCTCATGGCCGTCGGCGCGGCGCTCGGCATCGCGGGCGGCGTCTACACCCGCATCCGGGTTGTGGGCGAGCACCTGCTGATCAAGGCCGGCGCGGTCTCCGCCATCCTTTGGGTGCTCGGCATGGGCGCCCGCATGGGCTTCCAGTTCTGGGTCTCGCACGGCGGCGCCGACAACGTCGCGCGGTTCAGCATCGCCCACCACATCACCAGCGACCAGGCCTGGGTCGCGGCCTTCGTCCTGATGGCACTCACCGAGGTCGTCACGCGACTCGCGACGATCTTTGTCCGGAGCCGGATGGTGAACGGCGGGCAGGCGCGGACGATCGCAGCGACGCACCCGGCGCCCTCTCTCGACCGCGCGGCCTGACCGTGGACTATGGTCACGCCGTGCCCGAAGCACAGAGCGTCCCGGAGAAGCAGAGCACCCCTACGGAGCAGAGCGCGCCCGATACGGGCTCGGCCCCGGACCGGGCGTCCGGCCCCCTGCCCTTCACAGGTCACGATCCTCGCGTGGGCTGGGTCCTGACCCTCTGCGTCATCGCCTCCGCGTTCATCACGGTGCGGCCGATCGGTCTCGGCGGCCGGGGACTCGTGGTCGCCGCGCTCATCGTCGTCAACTCGCTCGCCCTCCTCGCCCGGCACCTGCCCGAGCACAGGGTCCCGCCCCGCGTCGCCCCGGTCTGGCTGACCCTCGGCATCGTCGCCGCGGCCGCCCTGATCGCCGTCAGCCGTAGCGGATCGAGCTACCTCTTCGCGTTCTTCATCGTCGGCCACGCCGGATACCGGCTACAGCCCAAGCCGGCCCTGGCCCTCGCGGCGTTCTGCGGTCTGCTGTGCGGCGGAGTCCTGTACTTCCGCATCGGCCCCGGCCACCACCTGCTGCCCTGGGCGATCGGTCTGGCCACCGGC
This sequence comes from Streptomyces sp. NBC_01237, assembly GCF_035917275.1. Classification (NCBI taxonomy): domain Bacteria; kingdom Bacillati; phylum Actinomycetota; class Actinomycetes; order Kitasatosporales; family Streptomycetaceae; genus Streptomyces; species Streptomyces sp. NBC_01237. The sequence continues at coordinate 4,263,590 of NZ_CP108508.1, forward strand.
GCCCCGGTCGTCCTCGGCATCATCAACCGCAGCCGCCGGCGCGCCGTCCAGGCGGTGATCGAGGCCGCGGAGTCCGCCGAGCGGGCTGCCCGCGCCGAGGCCCAGGCCGCCGTCCTCACCGAGCGGGGACGGATCGCCCGCGATGTGCACGACGTCCTGGCCCACTCCCTCGCGGGCATCAACATGCAGCTGGAACTGGCGGACGCCCTGATCGAAACCGGAGATCTGGAGAAGGTCCGTGAGGCGAACCAGAAGGCGCACAGCATGGTCAAGGAGAGCCTGAAGCAGGCCCAGTGGACCGTGCACGCGCTCCGTGAGGACTCCCTGCCGCTGGTGGGCAGCCTGACCGCGATGCTCGACTCGTCCGGCCACCACGACGCCCTCACCCTCACCGGCACCGCGCGCGACGTACCGTCCCAGGTCACGCAGAATCTGCTGCGGATCGCACAGGAATCGCTGACCAACGCCGTCCGGCACGCGCCCGGCGGCGAGGTCCACGTGGAGCTGACGTTCGATGCCGCATCGACGACACTGAGAATCCGTAACAGCGCGGCGACCCGTGCGGTGCGTGCGGGCGTCGGCAGCGGAATGGGGCTGATCGGCATGCGGGAACGGGTCGCCCTGCTGGGTGGCACGATCACTGCGGGCCCGGTCACCGAAGGACCGGACGAAGGCGGCTGGCAAGTGGAGGCAGTGATACCGGGATGAGTGAACCGACGCAGAATCCCCAGCGGCTGCGTGTGATCGTCGCCGACGACCAGGCTGCCGTACGGGAGCCGCTGGCCGCGGTCCTCGGGCTGGCCGAGGACATCGACGTCGTCGCCTCGGCCGCCGACGGCACCGAAGTACTCGCCGCGGTCGCCGCGGGCCCGGTCGACGTGGTCCTGATGGACCTGCGGATGCCGGTGATGGACGGCACCGAGGCGACCCGGCGGCTCACCGAGGAGCACCCCGAGGTCGCCGTGGTCATCCTGACCACGTTCGCCGACGACGACTCCATCCTGGCCGCGCTGAGCGCCGGCGCCAGCGGCTATCTCACCAAGAACGCGGGACGCCAGGACATCACCCGCGCCATCCGCGCCGCCGCCGCCGGGCAGTCCGTCCTCGACCGCGAAGTCCAGAACCGCCTCCTGGAGACGGTCCGCACCAAGCCCCCGGCCCCCGGACAGCCGCTGCCCGACGACATCACCCCGCGCGAGCGCGAGGTCCTCACCCTGATCGGCCAGGGCCTGCCGAACCGCGCCATCGCCGAGAAGCTCTTCATCAGCGAGGCCACGGTGAAGACGCACATCAACAACCTCTTCGCCAAGGCGGACATCAAGGACCGCGCCGACGCCGTGCGCCGCGCCCTGCGGGCAGGCCTGGCCTGAGTCGTCGAAACCGGTCCTGGACGGTCACGGCTCTCCGCTCGCCCGCCCGGCCCCAGCGATCAGAGTCCTGGCTCGCCGATCGAGGGCAGCCCCGGCCCGACGTCCCCACCCGGAGCATGCGGTCCCGGCCGTCAGTGCCGAGGACAGAAGCCCGGGCCGGCTCGTGCATACTCCAGCGTGCTTGGCCAGGGAGCGGGGGCTCGGGCCGGTGGGCGGCGATGACCGGCCCGATGCCGGATCCCGGGATCTTAACGCCGGTACCGCATGGCGCCCGGAAAGCCGGGCGGCCTCGCCGGGAACAGCCGGTCCGGTCGGCACGGTTGCATCGACCGGGGGGCCCGGCCCCGCACGGGCGGGGAACACGGAGACCACACGGTCGTCGGCCCCGCCGGGAACCGGGCTCCAGGATCGCGGCGGCCCCGCCGCGTACTCGGACCAAGACGTATTTCTACAGAAGGACTGTTCCATGACTGACCGGCCCTTGACGCTCATGGCAGTACACGCCCACCCCGACGACGAGGCGACCAGCACCGGAGGGGTCCTCGCGCGGTACGCGGCGGAAGGCATCCGCACGGTCCTCGTGACCTGTACCGACGGCGGGTGCGGTGACGGAACGGGGGGTGCCAAGCCGGGCGATCCCGGGCACGATCCGGCGGCCGTCGCCTCGATGCGCCGTCAAGAGCTCAAGGCGAGCTGTGACGTCCTGAAGGTCAGCGATCTGGAGATGCTGGACTACGCCGACTCCGGGATGACCGGCTGGCCGAGCAACGACGCCCCCGGATCCTTCTGGCAGACCCCCGTGGCGGAGGGCGCCGCCCGGCTTGCGGAACTCATGCGGCACTACCGGCCCGATGTGGTTGTCACCTACGACGAGAACGGCTTCTACGGTCACCCCGACCACATCCAGGCCCACCGCATCACGATGGCGGCCCTGGAGATGACCGCGCTGACACCGAAGGTGTACTGGACGACGATGCCCCACTCGACGATGCAGCGGTTCGGGGAGACCATGCGCGAGTTTCAGGAGGACATGCCGGAGCCGGACCCTGCCGAGGTCGCCGCGATGGCCGAGATCGGCCTCCCCGACGACGAGATCAGCACGTGGGTGGACACCACCGCCTTCAGCGGTCAGAAGTTCGATGCGCTGGCCGCGCACGCCAGTCAGGGCGAGAACATCTTCTTCCTCAAGATGGGCAAGGAGAGGTTCGGCGAGTTGATGGGCATGGAGACCTTCACCCGTGTCAAGGACACCACCGGCGCGGCCGTGCCCGAGAACGACCTTTTCGCCGGACTGCGCTGATCCGCCCGTCCGGCCGGGGCCCGGAAAAGCGCATCGGCCGCAACGGGCGGACGACGACGGCGGCAGACGACGACGGCGGCGGCGGACGGCGGCGGACCGGCGGCGGCGGAAACCGGCCGCCGAGGTCGGCCGGAGGGGCATGGCTTGATCAGAGGCGGCAGCTGATTTCGAGGCCGTCCTCAACGGGGAACGTGACGCTGTGGTAGCCGTTGGCGGTGTCGTGGACGTGGTCGAGGTAGGGGCCGAGGCTGGGGAGGTCCACGTCGTCGGCGACGACAAGGGTGCCGGGGGCGATGCGTGGCTCAAGGAGCTGCAGGACGGGCAGGCAGAGGTCCTTCCACCCGTCCAGGAACAGGAAGTCGACCGGCTGCCGCAGTGCGGCGAGTGTCTGTAGAGCGTTCCCCTCCAGCACGGTGATCACGTCGTCGAGGCCGGTGGCGGCGAAGGTGTCACGGGCACAGGCCGCCTTGGTCCGGCTCATCTCCGTGGTGATGACCTGGCCTGTGCCGTTGTCGCGAACGGCAGCGGCCAGGTGCAGGGTGGAGATGCCGTACGAGGTACCGAACTCGACGACGACGGCCGGCTTGACGGCGCGGATGAGGTTGTAGAGGAGTCTGCCGCCGTCGGCGGAGACCGGCATGTAGATCTCCTGCGCTGCGTCGGCATGTTCCTGCGCCGTGAGCGACTCCCGGTCCCAGGGCTGAACGCCCCACAGACGTGCCGCGGTCTCATCGTCACGGGCGGCGGCTTCGAACATGCGGGTCAGGGCGGCGGAGACACGTGGTTCCGCGAGGGTGCAGGGATGCGTGGGCACGGTACTGGGCTCCTGGGGTCGGTGCGATGGGTGGATGGGTGTCACGGGAGGGCGGACCTGACAGACCGTCCTCCCGTGCCCGCGCCGGGCCGTGTCGTCAGCCCGTGCAGGCACCTGCGTCAATGTCCACGAGCGGGGACGGCCCGCTGGGCTCCCAGGCGAGAAGCTGCCTGGTCGCATGGTCGGACGCGGTCATGGCGGGGGCGAAGAAGCTGCCGACGAAGCCGAAATGGGCTCCGGCGTCCCCTGGTGCGACGGATTCGTCGCGGCCAAGGAGGCGGGCGTCGTCCGCGGGGACCTGGATGATCCCGCCTCGCCGCACCGGGGCGCCGCCCGTGCGGACGCGGTCATCAGCGTGTCCTCCTTTGCCCTGAAAGGGTCATGAGAATGGCGGAGATGGGTGGGAGTGCCCTGATCACGGCGCCGACGCCGAGTCAGCCGGCGTGAGGCCCTCCGCTACCGCGGGGCTCCGGTGGGCGCGGCGGGAGCCGACGACGACCAGGGCTCCGGCCAGGAGCACGACGAGGGCCGCTGCGCGCAGCGCGGTGTTGGCGCCATGGGTGAACGCTTCGGTGACGGCGGTGTGGTCGGCCGGTGCCGACGCGAGCGCTTCCTGCACCGTTCGCGGGAGCGGCGTGGGCCGGGTCGGCCCGGCGGCCAGCTGGTGGGTGAACCCGGCGGTGAGGATGGTGCCGACGACAGCCACACCCAGGGCGCTGCCCAGTTCGCGGGTCGCGGACTGCAGACCTCCGGCGATACCCGCCCTCTCCACGGGCAGGGCGGAAGCGATCTGCGTGGTCAGACAGGGCGCGGCCAGCATGATGCCGAGCCCGATGACGAACAGACCGGCCGCGTACACGGGGTAGGCCATGGTCGAGGCGTACGAGAGTCCGAGCAGGCCGCCGCTGGTGAGCGCGAAGGCCGCGGAGAGCGTCGCGGGGATACCGAAGCGGCGGATGAGCCCGGGGACGTAGCGGGTGCCCACCAGGAGCGGGAGGGTCAGCGGGATGATCCCGATCCCTGCCTCCAGGACGGAGAAGCCTCGCCCGTACTGCAGGAGTGAGGCGTTGACGTAGAAGAGCCCGAAGCTTCCGAAGAAGGTGATGGTCATGCCGAGGGCGGCGCTGCTGAGTGCCGGGCTGCGGAACAGCCGCGGGTCGAGCATGGGATGGGGGACGCGCAGCTCGACACGGACCCAGCACAGGCTCAGCAGAATGCCGCAGGCGAAGGCGGTGAGGACGACCGGGCTGCCCCAGCCCTGTTCGGGCCCTTCGATGATTCCGGTCAGCAGTGCCACGAAGGCTGCCACGAACAGCAGCGTGCCCGGCAGGTCGAGGGTGCGGTCGAGCCGAGCGCTGCGCGGCACGGACCGTGCCACCCACGCCAGGCAGCAGGCCGCGATGAGGGCGACCGTCGCGAACAACGCGCGCCAGGAGCCCGCGCTGAGCACCGCGCCGCCTCCGACGTTGCCGACGACGCCGCCGATACCGGTGGCCGCCGCCCAGACGGCCAGCGCGTGAGGGCGCCGCTCGGGAGCAGTGGCGTGGAGGAGGACACCGACGCAGTTGGGCAGGACGCACGCGGCGCCGAGACCCGTGATGGCGCGCCCGATCAGCATGATCGGCACGTTCGGCGCCATCGCCGACACAACGGCGCCGCACGCGAATATGCCAAGCCCCGCCATGAGGACGCCCTTGCGGCCGAGCTTGTCGCCGGCCGCACCGGCGGGGATGACCAGGCAGGCGAAGATCACGACATAGGCGTCGACGATCCACAGCAGGTTCGACGAGGTCGGCCGAAGCGGACTCGCGGCCAGTTGCGGCACTGCCAGGTTGATCGCCGCGACGAATCCGACGACCAGGGCAGTGCACACACTCACGCAGGCGAGCACCGGGCCGGACCGCTGTGCCGGGCGCGGAGCGCCCTCCGGTAGGTAGGCCATCGCTCTCGATTCCTTCTGGATTGCCGTACACGAAGCACGGTGGGACACCACCCGGCATGCCTCCCGGGACAGGGCGGGGGAAGGCCGGACATCCTTTTACGAGTCACCGTGCACCGTAAAGGTAACACATACGAGACACCGTGCCTCGTATACAGTGGCGACATGGTGGATGGAAGTGGTCGCGGACGGCCCCGCAGTGAAAGCGCACGCGTCGCAGTGCTGCACGCCGTCGACGACCTTCTGGTGGAAGTCGGGTACGCGGCCCTGACCATGAAGGGCATCGCCGAGCGGGCGGGCGTGGGCCGTCAGACCGTGTACCGCTGGTGGTCGAACAAGGCGGAGGTCCTCTATGAGGCCAGCGCCATCGATGCCCAGCACGAACTGTCCGTGTCCGGCAGCGACGACCCCCGCAAGGACCTCAAGGCGTATCTCGACGCCCTCGTCACCTTCTTGTCCCGCTCCCACGCGGGCGCGGCCTACCGCGCGCTCCTGGGGGAAGCCCAGCACGACGCGGACGTCGCCGCGCTGCTCGCTTCCCGCGACATCCTCGGAGAAAGCGCCGCACAGGTCGTGGAGGCGGCGCGGAAGTCGAGCGGCACCGCCCTCTCGCTCGAACAGGCGACCGCCCTCCTGATCGGCCCGCCCTTCTTCCACATCCTGTCCGGGCGCGGCGCGGACGGCATCGACACCGAACAGCTCGCGGAACAGTTCATGCGCACCCTCAGCCATCCGGGGACATGAGGCGCCCCAGCACGCGACACGCAACGAAGCGGACGCGGCCGGTACGGAGCCTGATCTCCACGGCACCGGCCGGGCGGCGGTTCGCGGACCGCACCGGCTGCGGCCACGCCACAACGAGCCGGCGGCGACCGGCGAAGAGCGGGTCGGAGCCAGTGCCGACACCTCACGTGGACCTGGGCGGCACCGGCCCGTTCGCCCTGGTCGAGTGGCATATGCGCGCGTGAGCGGCGAGTGATTCCCGCGCTCGGAGCGCGAGTTCGGCTCTCGTCACCCGCTCCACGACCAAAGCCCCGGGCCGTTGTCCCGGGGCTCGGTCGTGAAGCGGGCACCGCTCGGTCGACCGAGCGGTTAGGCCGCTCCCCGCCAGATCGTCAGGGCGCCCTGGAGGAAGGCGATGTCCGGCATCGCGGTCGACTTCGTCGTGATCACGAACAGCGCGATGTCCCCCGAGGGGCCCTTGATGCAGATCTCGCTGCCGTTCGCCGCGCCGGCGAGTGGGAGGCGGTGGCTCTTTCCGTCCTTGAGCATCCGACGGCACTCGTCGAGGGTGCCGCCCGGCTTGCCGTACAGCTGGAGGAACACGCTTGTGTCGCTCTCCAGTCGGCAACCGGCCGACTCACAGCCGAAACGGATGTCCCCCGTGCGGCCCTTCGCCTCCGCTTCCGGGTCCTTGAGGTTCACCGAGTTCTTCGCGTCCAGCATGACCAGGGGGTACGGCTCGGGTCGCGGCTCCCGGGGCGTCCCCGCCGGAGGTTCACCGGCGCCCGAAGCCGCCGGGTCCGAGGAGTCGGCCGGGTCCGAGGACTCCGAGGAGGATCCCCGCGCGGAATCCGACGACCGTGCGGCCGCCGGTCCCGCGGCGGACGCCGACGGTCCGGCGGAGTCCCGGTGATCGCCCCGGCTCTGCGCGTCCATGACCCGCCAGGCCAGGGCCGTGAGCAGCAGCACGCCCCCCACCGCACCGACGACCATGATCCGCGCGGTGCGCCGCCTGCGCCCCTTCCCCTCCGCCCGCGTCGGCCGCCGCGAACCGGCAGGCGGTTGCGGGTACCCGATCAGCGGCTGCGGCTGCACCGGGGTGGGATCGGGCACCGGTGGCGGAACCACGACGTCCGGCCCGCTGATCTCCCGCCACACGGCCGGTGCCCCGCCCCCGTCGGCGTCCGCGCCCAGCCGCTGCCGGCACCACTCCACGACCTCTGCCGGAGTGGCCCGGTCAGCCGGGTCGGCGGCCAGGCAACGGGCGAACAGCGGACGCAACGGTTCGGGCAGCAGGGACAGTTCGGGTCTGGAGTGCACAATCCTGTACAGCACGTTGACACCTTGGCCATCGCCGTACAGCGGCCTGCCCAGCGCCGCGAACGCCGCCGTCTGGGCAAGGGCGAAGACATCGGTCGCCGCGGTGGCCTCTTCCCCGGACGCCTGCTCCGGGGCCATGTACGTGGGCGTGCCGATCATTTGCCCCGTCGCTGTGTACGAGGTTCCGTCGGCGGCCAGGGCGATCCCGAAGTCGATCACACGCGGCCCGTCGGCGGCGAGCAGCACGTTCGACGGCTTGAGGTCCCGGTGCACGATGCCCTCGGCATGGATGGCCTGCAACGCCTCGGCCATCCCCGCCATCAGCCACAGCACGGCGGTCACCGACAGCGGACCGCGCCGGGCCACGGCCTCCGCCAGGGACGGCCCGGGTACGTACAACGTGGCCAGCCAGGGGGGTACGCCATCCGCGTCGGCATCGATCAACTCGGCGGTGTACGCCCCCCGGACCCGCTGGGCCGCCCTGATCTCCCGGCCGAACCGCCGCCGGAAGTCCGGGTCGTCCGCCAGCTCCGGCCGCACGACCTTGATCGCCACGGGCCGTCCGCCCTGGGTGTGCGAGAGGTAGACCCGTCCCATGCCACCCGCCCCCAGCCGGGCCGCGAGCCGGTAACCCGCCACCACGGGCGGGTCGGCCGCCTGAAGCGGTTGGAAGACATCCGTCACCTCATCCATCGGCCTGCTCCCCCACATGTGCTGCCTCGGCCAACGGCAGCAGCCTAAGGGGCGGGTCCATGACGGGGTGGTTCCGGGGCGGCGGCCAGGAGTGGTGGTGATCCGGGAGTACGTCGCCGAGGCCACCCCGCCGACGTACGGGCGCGCAGGTGGCCCGGGTGGCTCCGAACGAGTGGACTCCTTGGCGCGCGGACGTCAAGGGGGCCTGAGTCACGGGTCCGGATGGTGATGTTCTGCCGTCCGTGCTCTCTCCCGGAGGCGGGCCGTCCGCCCCCTTCCCGGAAGAGGCGCCCCCATGCGACGTACTCCCTCCCGCCGTCTGGTCGCCGCGGTGCTGCTCGCGGCCTCCGTACTGGCGCCGATGGCCGCGATTCCCGCCACGGCCGCCCCCGCCACGGCCGCCCCCGCCACGGGGACGGCCCGGCACGACAAGGCCGGCCCCACGCCGGACGGTCTCGGCCCTGAGCTCGCCGCCCGGCTGGACAGGACCATCGAGGAGGTCCGCGAGCAGGCGGGCATCCCCGGCGTCGTCGTCGGACTGTGGATGCCGGGGGTGGGAAGCTACGTCCGCGCGACCGGCGTGGCCGACACCGCCACCGGCAGGCCGATGTCCGCCGGCGCCTCCGTGCGGATCGGCAGCGAGACCAAGACGTTCACCGTCACCGCGCTGCTGGAGCTCGTGGACGACGGCCGGATCGGGCTGGACGACCCAATCTCCGACTACGTCCGCGGCGTGCCCAACGGTCACCGGATCACGCTGCGCCACCTCGCCGAGATGCGCAGCGGCCTGTTCCCGTACACCTCGGACCCCGACTTCACGCACGACCTGCTGAGCGACCCGGAGCGCACCTTCACCCCGCGGGAAACGCTCGCGTACGGCTTCAGGCACCCGAACACCTTCGCGCCGGGGACGCGGTTCCAGTACTGCAACTCCAACCTCGTCCTGCTCGGCCTGGTGATCGAGAAGGTCAGCGGTCACCGGCTCGCCGACTTCATCCACGAGCGCGTGCTCGACCCGGCCCACCTGCACCACACGCTGTTCCCGACGGGGTCCGAGTTCCCCGCGCCGCACCCGCACGGCTACACCGACCAGACGCTGAGCGGTGGGACCGCGGACACCACGTACTGGAACCCCAGCTGGGCCTGGGCGGCCGGAGCGATGATCTCGAACCTCCACGATCTGCGCCGCTGGGCCCCGATCGTCGCCACCGGGAAGCTGCTCAGCCCCGAGACCCAGCGGCAGCGGCTCAAGACGCTGCCCACCGGCTTCCCGGGCACCAGCTACGGCCTCGGGATCTTCAGGACCAACGGATGGACCGGGCACAACGGCTCGATCCCCGGCTACGAGACCGTGACGGTCTATCTGCCCTCGAAGAGGGCCACCCTGGTCATCATGATCAACACGGACATCCAGTACGAGGGCCAGGAGCCGTCCACCCTTCTCGCCCGAGCGATCACCACGGTCGCCACACCGGACAACATCTACGACAAGGACAGCGCGATCAGCCCGCGCGCGTAGCCGCGGGAGCACCTGTCTCCGCCGGGCCTGCGCCTGTGACTACTTCCTGGGACTGCGAGGGGCTTCGGGCGCCCCAGCGGCGTGGCTCACGCCGTGGAGCGGGAAGAAGGGCGTGCCGCCCGAAGGTCCCAGAGGTCCTCAGACCGCTGTGGCGGACAGCCGCCCGGCGTGGACGGCGTCGACGAGTCTCCGATGGTCACGCTCGTTCTGGTCGGCGTAGCGCTCGGCGAAGGTCACCAGCGCGCGGTCGAAGGCGTCTCCACCGCCCAGATAGGCGGCGATGGCGATGCGATCGCCGGATCTCGCGTGGGCACGGGCCAGCGTCGCGCCGCACAGTGCGCCGAAGGTACGCATGCCCCGGGGCACCATGTCCTCCGCGGTGGCGACCCACTTCCAGTCGCGCAACTGCCGTACGTAGAAGTCCCTGCGTCGGCCGTCGATGCCCTCGACGCGCTCCCATCCCAGGAAGATGTCGCTGGTGGCCTGCATCAGCCGCTGTCCGGCGACCACCCGCTCGCCCTGCGTCCGGTACACGCTGTCCCCCGCGTGGGGCGCCAGCACCGACTCGTCGGCCTCCTTGGCCTGGAGGAACAGCGGATCGCCTTCGTCCTTGCCGAGCAGGAGCACGATCCAGCAACGGGTGCCCACGCTGCCGACCCCGACGACCTTGCGGGCCATGTCGGCCACCCGGTACTGCTCCAGCAGGAACCGCCGGTCGGACTGGAGAGTCTCGCCGTACCGCTCGATCAGTGTGCGGATCTCCTGTTCCACGGCACCGCGCCGGTCGTCCGGCAGCACGTCTTCGAGACGGGTGACGAGCGGAGGGTCGGAGGTGATGCGGCGCCGGCCGTCGACGACATGGGTGAGTTTGCCGAAGACCTGGAGGGTGTCGCGCGAACGTGCCTCGGTCACGGCCTGCGCCCAGCGCTCGCGGCCCCGCGCGGACAGGTCGGCCACGAAGCGGTCCTGCACCCGGTCCACATCGAACTGGGCGTACCAGACAGCCAGGTTGCCGACTCCGGCGAAGGACCTCATGCCCTCGCGGTACGACCGCACAGTGGCCCGTACGATCGCGGCCCGCTCCTTGGTGCTGAAGCCGTTCGCCCGGCCCGCGATGACGAGGCTGGCGGCCAGCCGCTTGACGTCCCACTCCCAGGGGCCCGGCAACGTCTCGTCGAAGTCGTTGATGTCGAACATCAGGCGGCGCTCGGGGGAGGCCAGCAGCCGGAAGTTCAACATGTGCGCGTCACCGCACAGTTGTGTGCGCAGGCCCGTCGTCGGGGTGCCCGCGAGATCGGACGCCATGATGGCGGCCGCACCCCGGTAGAACCGGAACGGTGACTCGGACATCCTGCCGTAGCGGACCGGCACGAGATCGGGCAGCCGGGACGCCGACTGCTTCTCGATGATCTTCAATGGGTCCGGCCGCCCTGATCCGGGTGCGAACTCGGCGTGGCTGGAGCGGGGTACGTCGGCCCGCACGGCCTTGCCCAGCGCGGCCCGCTCCTGCGGGGTGCGGTGCCGCACATCGCGTCCGTCGAGGTGGTTGTCGGTCATGGCTGCGGCTCCGTGAGGTGGTCTCGCCGACGCCCGGGGCGGTGGCGATGGCTGCCGGACGACACGGGGAGCACTTTTCGGAGCATGGCGCGATCCCCTGTGCCGGGCCGAGGTCGGTGCAGGATCTTCTCCTTGCCGCGACTGAACGCCCCGTCGGCGATGTCACCCTGGAGCGGACGGCGCGCCGAGTCGTGCCGACTGCTGCGTTTCGCGTCGTTCACGACCGCGTCGCCGGTGCCGCACGTGAAGCGGAACGGTCCCTGATGGTCAGGTGTCGCTTCGCCGGAGAACGCACAGGATGGACGGGATACGGCACTGACAACGCTGACAGAAACGGCACAGGAGTCAAATCGGACACGAGGCGAACCTGGGTGAGCAGCGGCGGGCCACGGCGTGACGGGTGCGGTCGGGGCCTTCGCGGGACCGGACGCGTTCGGTGGTCTCCTCCACCCGGCACACGATCGGCACCACGCGCCCGTCCGTGCCCGGCACGGGCGCGCCGACCGGGTTCCGGAAGGGACCACCCGCCAACCGGCCGATCGCCACGGCGGGTCGCGGACCGACAGCCGATGTACGTTGCGACGATCCACCCATGCCCCCCACAGCCAACTCGCACGGAAGCTCGTCGACAGCGCGGATCGTCCTGCTGACACTCGCGGCGGGGCAGTTCCTGATGGCACTCGACAGCTCCGTCATGAACGTGTCGATCGCCACGGTGGCCGAGGACGTGGACTCGACCGTCACCGGGATCCAGGGCGCGATCACGGCGTACACCCTCGTGATGGCGATGCTCATGATCCCCGGTGGCAAGATCGGCGCCCTGATCGGGCGCAAGCGGGCGTTCATGATCGGCTGTGTCATCTACGGATGCGGGTCGCTGACCACGGCGCTCGCCCCGAACCTGCCGGTGCTGCTGATCGGCTGGGCACTGCTGGAGGGCATCGGGGCGGCGTTGATCCTGCCCGCGATCGTGGCGCTCGTCGCCGGCAACTTCGCCGTGGAACGCCGCCCCGCCGCCTACGGACTCGTCGCCGCCGCCGGGGCCGCGGCCATCGCGGTGGGGCCGCTCGTCGGGGGTGTGGCCACGACGTACTTCTCCTGGCGCTGGGTGTTCGCCGGGGAGGTGGTACTGGTGCTCGGCATCCTGGTGCTCGCCCGGCGGGCCGCCGACGCGGCGCCCGACAGGCGTCCGCGTATCGATGTCGTCGGGGCCGTGCTGTCCGCCCTCGGCCTCGGCATCTTCGTGTTCGGTGTCCTGCGCTCCGACCAGTGGGGCTGGTTCCGGCCGAAGCCCGACGCGCCCTCCTGGCTGGGGGTCTCACCGGTCGTGTGGCTGATGCTCGCGGGTCTGTTCCTGATCTGGTTCTTCCTCCGCTGGGAGGCCCGGCTCGTCGGACGGGGCAGGGAGCCGCTGGTGAATCCGGCACTGCTGGAGAACAAGCAGCTCACCGGCGGCCTGACGATGTTCTTCTTCCAGTACCTCGTACAGATGGGCGTGTTCTTCGTCGTACCGCTCTATCTGTCGGTCGCGCTCGGCCTGTCGGCGCTCAGGACCGGGGCGTGCATCCTGCCGCTCTCGCTGACCCTGCTGGCCGCCGCGATCCTGATCCCGCGTCTCCTCCCGGACGTCTCACCGCGGCGGGTCGTACGGCTCGGCATCCTCGCGATGCTCGCGGGGGCGGTCGTCCTGATGGCCGCGCTCGACGCGGACGCGGGCGCGGAGGCCGTCATGGTCCCGCTGCTGCTGATCGGGCTGGGCATGGGCGCCCTGGCCTCCCAGCTCGGCTCGGTCACCGTGTCCGCCGTGCCGGACGAGCAGAGCGCGGAGGTCGGCGGCGTACAGAACTCCGTCACCAACCTCGGAGCCTCGATCGGCACGGCACTCGCCGGGTCGATCCTGATCGCCACGCTCAGTACGTCGTTCCTGACCAGCGTCGAGCAGAACCCGGCGGTCCCGTCCGCGGTGAAGGACCGGGCGAGCACCCAGCTGCGCGGCGGTGCGCCCTTCCTGTCGGACACTCAGCTCAGGACCGCCCTCGACGACGCCGGTGCGAGCGCGGCAGTGACCGACGCGGCGCTCGACGCGAACGCGGAGGCGCGACTCGACGGTCTGCGCGCCGCGCTCGCCATCCTCGCGCTCAGCGCTCTCCTCGCGCTGTTCTTCACCCACCGGATCCCGACGACGCAGCCCGGCTCGACCAGGACGTAACGGGGGCGGCGGTGTTGTCGGTCCGCGCCCCGGTCCGCCGTCAGCGGAGGTCCGGGGCGTGATGGCGGTACGGGCGTTCCTCGTTCAGCGCACGGGGAACCCGTAGGAGTACCCCTGCTCCCTCAGCCAGGGCAGGACCTCGCGCAGAGCGGCCAAGGTCTGGGAGCGGTCCCCTCCGGCGTCGTGGAAGAGGACGGTCGGCCCGTTGGAGATCTCCCTCTTGACGGTGGCGACCATGGTGTCCACACCGGGTCGCTCGAAGTCCTTGGAGTCGACGTTCCAGCCCAGCGGCCGCATCCCGCGGGACGCGGCGAGCTGCCGGCTGAACGGGGTGAAGGCGCCGCCCGGGGCCCGGTAGTACTGCGGCCGGACGCCTCCGGATGCCTTGGTGATCATCCGTTCGGCATCCAGGATCTGCTGGGACTGGTAGGCCTCGGACTTGGTGTCCATGGCGGTGTCGTGCGAGACCGTGTGGTTGCAGAGCCGGTGCCCGGCCGCCACCACGTCCTTGACGAGGTCCGGGTGTGCCTGGGCCTGCGTGCCCACCATGCAGAACGTGGCCTTCACGTCACTGTCCTTCAGCAGTCGCAGCACCTGCGGCGTCCAGACCGGGTCCGGTCCGTCGTCGATGGTGATGTTGACTCCCCGGTCACCGCGGTCCGAGGCATGCGCGATGTCCGCCGCCACCTTGGCCACGGGCCCGCCCTGCCGGGAATCCGGCGCCGAGACACCCGCTTCCGGCTGACGTCCTCCGACGGTGTCGGCCTGCGCGGACCACACCGAGGTGGCAGCGGCCACCGCCGTCACCCCGAGCGCCGCGGCGAGGAGCCGGCCGTGCCATCCCCTTCCCTTGTGCTTCGCCATGTCCGCCCACCCCTTTGCCTTCTCCGCCGATGCCGTGCCCCTATGAAGACACAGGAACGCCCCCACAAGATCCCCTGTTACCGATCGCGGACGAACCCGCAGGGGACCGGCGACAAACGCAGAGGCTCCGGGACGGACGAGGGGCCGCAACGGCCCCGGAAAGGCGCCGCGAAGCGGGGTCCTTCGCTCAGCCGCTCCGGGTCGCACACCCCCCGCGGACGGAGAAGAGCCCGTCAGCAAGCTGACGGGCTCCCGCGAAGGGTCGAGCTAACCTGCCATCAGGTCAGGTCAGATCGTCGGCGTCTCGTCGACGATCTCCTTGTGCGGCTCGACAATGAACTTCCAGCCCTCGCTGGGCTCCAGGAACCGCACCCGGGTCGGGTAGATGTCCAGGGCGCGGCGGTCGCGGTTCTGGTTGTTCGTGTTCTTCCGCCCCCGGGCCGGCTCCTCGTACAGGTCGACCTTGACGTCCGGCACCGCGACGACTTCCTCGCTCCAGCGCTGAACGACCCCCGCACCGAACGCGTCCCGCGCGGCGGAGTAGAGCGAGTCCAGGGATTCCATGTTCCCGCTGGGCACGAAGAGGGCGAGGTTCAGGAGGACGCCGGCACTCTGGAGAACCTCGATTTCCTCCCCCGCCTTGTCGGCGATCCAGATCCCACCCTCTTCAGCGTTGTCCGGGAGGACGTGGATCTCCTCGCCGAAGACCGTCCTCGCGGCGAAGGACCCTCCCTCGAAATTCTTGCCCGGCTCCGTAAGGAAAGCCGGTGCGTAGCAGTCGAGAGGAAGGCCATCCATCCCTGCCGAGACGAAGATGCCGTCCTGGAGGCCCAAGCCTGAAACCTCTTCGGCCGTAAGACGTCGAGCCGTAACCTTCTCGGTATTCACGCCATTCCCCTTTTATCGCGGCGTCCTGTGAATTCATTAATACTCTACCACGAAAAGGGTCAACCACTTCTCATTGCACACGACTTGGCGCTCGCCATGACCCCGGTCGTCCAGCGAGAAATCACCACTCGGAGTGCATCGGACAATTCCTTGCGCATCACCGGATAACCCGGGGGGGGGGGAGCCAGGGGCAGCACAAGAAGAAATACACATTCGCCGCGCTGTCTGTTTACAGCGAATCAAAGCCGAGCGGAGTTCTGTGCGCCCGCTCGAAAATCTTCGGCGCACGGACACTTTCCCGTACAGGGAGGGACACGTACAGGGAGGAACAGGCGCGGGGACGAAGCGGAGCGGTCCCGCTGTCTCCCGTGCGCGGTCGTCCTCAGCCCCTGGGACGTGCGCCGGGCCTGCGGTCCGCCGGCAATGCGCAGGCCGGCGAACCGCCGGGCAGGCGGTCGCGGTTGGTGGCGACGAGCCGGTAGACACCGTGGGCGATCCAGCGCACCGGCGGCAGGGTGAGCAGGCCGCCCGGCCAGGCCCAGACACCGCCGGCGCTCAACAAGAGCTTGGCCACTGCCTGGGCACCGCCGTACACCCTGCCGGAAGGGGCGATATACAGCAGTTCGTGCTCGGCCCGCCGCTGGGTGACGCCGAGATCCTCCAGGTCCGCGAACTGCCACGGTGTGACCGCGCAGTTCGGGCGCAGCCGCCGCACCAGGAAGTTCACCGAGGTCGTGCAGAAGGCACAGTCACCGTCGTAGACCAGAACAGATCGATTCGGCATGGGCCCATTCTGCCTGAACGGACTCCCCCCGCACCGAGGCCCGTCGGGCTCACCGAGGCCGGCCGACGGCCGTAGCCGTCCAGGTGGCGTCGTCCGGCACCCGTGGTTCCAGGACGCTCGGCGCGGGTACGGGCACCAGCCCCTCATGGGAGTGCCTACGTGGCGTTCCACAGTTCGGCGAGCAGCGCCTGTACGAGGGGGTTCGTGCTCGTGGGGTGCGCGCAGAAACGGTCCTTGAGGGAGACCGCGACGTCCCTCGCCTCCGTGCGGATCGACATGGGGTCGTATCGGCCGTACTTGTAGACCCACATGAGGTAGAGCGCGGCGCGCGCATAGCCGCTGCCGGGGTCGAATTGCGCGTCCATGCCGTTCGGAATACCGGCGGTGCCCGTCCACGCGGTGGCGCACGAGGCATGCAGGGGATCGCCCGGCTCGTTGTGACGGCTCTCGTGGTTGAACAGGTACAACGAGTGGACGTACGGAGTGACCACGGTCGGCTGCGACGGGTTGTTCGACCACAACGCAAACGTGCGATTGAGGTTGATCACGCCACCGCCCGCCATGTTGACCGCGTCACCCAGCGAGACGCGCACGGTGTGGGTATGCAGCCGTACGTGTTCGTAGGCGGACTCGGCCGTCCCGAAGGGGAGTGGCTGGAGGAACCGCTGATGCCGGAGCGCGTCGAGCTTGCAGATGACGGCGGTCCGCGACGGATTCGCGGACGTCTGGTCGAACGGATAGCCGGGGTACGAGGCCCACTGCTGGGTCGGATCACCGGCAGCGCCGTCCACCCACTCGAAGGCGAAGTCGCCGAGCACTCGATCGATCTCCGCCTGTGACGGTGCCGCCCGGTACAGCGCCCATAGATCGTCGAATACGCGGACGTTGACGCTCCGTTTCAAGCGCTCCTTCGAAGCGGTGATCACATGGGTTCCCGGTGACAGCGTGGCGGTGGGGCTGCCCGTGCCGAGCGGGCCGTCACGATTCGACTCCCAGGTGATGCCGTCGCTGTTCCAGGACGGCCCGGTCGTGTTGAGGATGTTCGCGTCGAGCGGAGTTCTCTCTCCGCTGACGAATCGCTCTCCCTCAAGTGGGCTCTTGATGTTCATCGACCCGCCGAACCACGGGGACATACTGATCCCGGCGTGGTTGAACCTGTATCCGAGCCCCATCCGGTCGACGACGCTGCCGTTGAGCGCGAGTGTCCACAGCCGGGAAAAGCCGTCGGCCTGGTTTGCCGCGAAATAGAAGAGGTCTTCCGACGGCGAATGGCACAGACCGCCGAAGACGCGCAGTCCGGCACCGAAGAGCCGGGTCACGACTCCGTTCAGCTTGATGGAGTAGAACCAGGTGAAGTTGTCGAGCGTGACCAGTGCGTAGAAGGTGTCGCTCCCCTGAACGTAGGTCAGACCGTTGACCACACCGACCGCGAGCGCGAACAGTACGGTGTCCTCGCCGCCCATGGTGATCCGATGGAGTCGGGCGATTCCGTCGGAGTCGTTCGAGACCGCGTAGAAGCAGTTCTCCGGGCCGCGGTAGGCGATCCCGCCGTTCAGTCCCGGGCCGACCGCGGCCACGCTCTGCAGCGTTCCCCCGGTGCTCAGGCTGCAAAGGCGCGGACCGTCCGGGCCGGTCGGTGCCACCGTGTAGTAGAGCCGCGTCGCCGGATGGTAGGTCAGTCCCGCCAGGTCCTTCGCCGTGCCGATGGGCTGTTGGCTCACGGTGCCCTGGATATCGACAGTGGCCCAGGTGGGATCGGTGCCTGGATTCCGAGAACCAATCGCGTAAAGGTCAATCATACGAACCACCACAGATCATCGGGGCGGGACGGCCCCGGGACTTCGGTTGCTCACGAGACCGGCGCGCAGGTGAAACCACCGCGGTGGGACGAGGCTGACATGGGCGGCGGCGCGAGCGCGCGAGGCGCGCACGCCGCTCGGGCGATTCGGCCATCCAACGGGTTCGGAGCAGACCCACCGTCGCGCGAAGGCGCGGCCGTAGCGGCGAGGGCTGCCGGGAGCTCGGACCGGATCGCGGTGATCAGGGTGCGGCTGGCTTCCTGGGCCGCGATGCCGCCCTCGGTGGGGGTCGTGTTGGCGCGCTGGTGCAGAACCACGCCGAGGATCAGGCGGGAGGTGCCTTCGATCTTCTGGGTGGTGGCCCACATGAGGTTGCCGCCCGCCGGGGTGGAGGAGCCCGTCTTCAGACCGATGACCCCGTTCTCGCCGAGGAGTCTGTTGGTGTTGGGGATCTCTACGCCGATGCCGGGGGCCGTGACCGTGGGGGTGGCCACGATCCGGCGGAAGGCCGGGTCCTTCATGGCGGCTCGGGCCAGCTTCAGTTGGTCGGTGGCCGTGCTCCTCGTACTGGCCTCCATGCCGGTCACCCCCGTGTAGGTGGTGCGGTTCATGCCCAGTGCGGCGGCGGCCTCGTTCATCTTCCTGACGAATGCCTTCTCGTTCCCCGCGTCCCAACGGGCCAGCAGGCGGGCGACGTTGTTGCCCGAGGGCACCATCATCAGTTCCAGCAGCTGGCGTTGGGTGTACGTGCGCCCGGCCAGCACCGGGGCTGTCGTCTCCACGGACGAGTACGACTCGTCCGCGGACCGCTGGTCGGCGACCAGCTTCGCGCCGGGGGCGTCGGCCCGCATCGGGTGGTTCTTCAGGATCACGTAGGCGGTCATGACCTTGGTGACGCTGGCTATCGGGACCGGCGTCCGCCCGCCCCTCGTACCGAGGCTGCCGATCCCCTCGACCTCCACGCTCGACTGGCCCTCGGCCGGCCAGGGCAGGTCCATGGCCTTCGCGGCGGGAGCGACCGGCGGCACAGCGGCCGCGGCGGCGGTCGTGGACCCGGCGGGGTGGGACAGGGCGTCACCGGCCAGTGCGTACCAGGTCCCCGCGCCGGTCGCGAGTACGACGGCGGCGGACAGCGGTACGAGGACGGAGCAGCGGAAGCCGGAGCGGACGGCGAGCATGGGCACCTCCAGGGGACGTGTGCCGTTTGCACACACTCATCACCTTCGAGGAGCCGTTCTTCCGGACCGGTGCGACGCCGTTTCCGCCGCCGCGAGACTGCGTATCGGTTCCGTTTCAGGCCGTTCCGGGGGCCAGGTCGAGCGTCGCGACCGCGCCTCCGTCCGGGGAGTTCGCGAAGGTCAGCCGGGCCCCGAGGACGCCTGCCTGCCCCTGCGCGACGGTCAGCCCGAGCCCGTGCCCGTATCCCCGCTCGCTCGCTCCGGTACGGAAACGCTGCGGGCCCTGGTCGAGCAGTGCGGCGGGGAAGCCCGGCCCGTGGTCGCGCACCACGATCCGGGCGCCGGTGACGGTGACCTCGACGGGACCGGCTCCGTGGCGGTGGGCGTTGGTGACGAGGTTGACCACGACCCGCTCCACCCGGCGCGGGTCGGTCTCCACCACCGTGGCGTCCCCGGCGGTGACGTGGGTGTCCGTCCCCGTGCGCCGCACCACGTCGAGGACCAGTTCGGCCAGGGGCACCGCGTCGGGACGGGCCCGTTCGGCACCCGCGTCGAGGCGGGAGATCTCCAGCACGTCCTCGATCAGCGCGTGCAGCGCCCGCACCCGGTCCCGTACCAGCTCGGTCGCCTCGTCGTCCTCCGGGAGCAGCCCGGCCGCGGTGACCAGCCCCATCAGCGGGGTGCGCAGTTCGTGCGCGACGTCGGCGGTGAAGCGCTGCTCGTTCTCCAGTCTGCGTTGCAGGGCCTCGGCCATCCCGTCGACGGCCGCCGACATCTCGGTGATCTCGTCGCGGGCCCGCCCGGTGCGGCCGATACGGGCGTCGAGGTCGCCGTCGGCGATCACGCGGGCAGTGCGGGCGCCGTGGCGCAGACGGCGGTTGATCGGCTCGGTGGCCAGGGCGGCGAGCGGGACGACGACGGCGAGTGCGGCGACCACGGACGTGAGGATGCTGCGGTCCAGGAGCTGGAGGCCGCGCACCTCGGAGCTCATGTCCGTCCGTACGACCAGCATCTGGTCCCCGACGGCCACGACTCCCCACATCCAGTACCAGTTGGGGCTCTTGACGTCGTACCAGATGCCGTAGGCCCCGCCTCTCCCCGTGTCCTCGGCCAGGTTCCGCGCCAGCGGCTCGGGCAGTTGGTCCGGGGACATGATGTCGGCGCTGGGCGGCCTCTCTCCCGTCCGCGCGTACTCCCGTTCCGCCGCGGACAGGGCCGCGGTGACCCGCTCCCGCCCCACCTTCATCCCCCTGTCGCGGGTCGCGTCGTGGACGAGGAAGCCGATCACGGCCGCGACCGCGCAGCAGGCGGCGGCGGTCAGCGCGGCGATCTTCCAGCGCAGGGCGAGGGGGTTCACGAAGCGCACGGCGCTCAGCCGCGGACGAGTTTGTAGCCGAAGCCGCGGACGGTCTCGATCCGAGCGCTGCCGATCTTCTTGCGCAGACGCAGCACACACAGGTCCACGACGCGGGTGTCGCCCTCCCAGCCGTAGTCCCACACCTCGCGCAGCAGGCGGCGGCGGTCGAGTACCGCGCCGGGGGCGGCGGCGAACTCCAGCAGCAGACGCAGTTCGGTGGGGGTCAGCGGGACGATCCGCCCGGCCCGGCGCACCTCCATGCCGAGGGTGTCCACGCTCAGGTCTCCGAAGACCAGCAGCCCGTCGCCGTCGGGGTCCCGGCCGGCGCTTCCGGCGGCGGGCGAGGCCGTGGAGGCGGTCGTGGTGGTGGACCGTGCGGGTCCTCCGGCGGGCTGATCGAAGGTGGCGCGGCGCAGCAGGGCGCGGATACGGGCGACCAGGACGCCGGTGTCGACGGGCTTGATCACATAGTCGTCGGCGCCCGCCTCCAGGCCCGCGACCACGTCGAGGGCGTCGCCGCGTGCGGACATCATCAGGACCGGGACCAGGCTCGACTCGCGGATCCGGTAGCACAGGCCGATCCCGTCGAGCTCGGGCAGCATCACATCGAGGATCAGCAGGTCGTGTCCGCCCGCGCGGAACGCCTCCAGGCCGCTGAGGCCGTCGGCGGCCACCGCGACCTCGTAGCCGTAACGCTGCAGGGCGAGTTGGACGGCGCGGCGGATGGTCGCGTCGTCCTCGACGACGAGCACGCTGACTGGGTCCGGGACCCGGGCTTCCGACACTCCACCCACCTGGCCGTTCTGGGTCATTCGTCGCTCGCATCGTAGTCAGTCGGCAGTCCGGGCGCGGGGTGGTGCGGGCCGGGGGCGGGGCCGGGGCCGGGCCGGTCACAGCCGCAGGGACGCCGCCACGGGGAGGTGGTCGCTGCCGGTGGCGGGCAGGTTCCAGGAGGAGAGCGGAGTCATCCCCTTCACCAGGATGTCGTCGATACGGACCACCGGGAACGCCGCCGGCCAGGTGAAGCCGAAGCCGTCCCCGGACTCCCGCTGCGCCGAACGCAGCTGCGAGGTCACCGGGGCCAGCGCGCTGTCCTGGTACGTGCCGTTGAAGTCGCCCACCACCACGGTGCGGGGCGACGGCTCCGCCCGTATCGCGGCGGCAAGCTCCCGGGCCGCCTCGTTGCGGCGGGCCGTGGTGAAACCGGCGGCCGGCTGGACGCGTACCGATGCGAGGTGGGCCGCGTAGACGGCGACCGGCCCCTTCGGCGTCTGCGCCGTGGCCCGTATCGCGCGGGTCCACGGCATGATCGGCACCGCCTCCACATCCTTGAGCGGGTGCTTGCTCCACAGGCCGACACCGCCGATCACCGCGTGGTGCGGGTAGGCGGGGGCCAGCTCGCGCTCATAGACCCGTGCGGCCCGCTGCGACAGTTCTTCCAGCGCCACCACGTCCGCGTGCGCGTCGGCGAGTATCCGGGCGGTCCCCACCGGGTCGGTGTTCCCCTCGTCCACGTTGTGGCTGACCACCGTCAGGTCTCCGCCCCCGGAGCGCTTGTCGGTGAGGGCACCGCCGAAGAGCGTCACCCACACCACGGCGGGTACGAGTGCCGCCGCGGCCGCGGGCCGGGAGCGGCACAGGGCGGCCGGCACGAGCAGGACCGGCACACTCAGGACCGTCCAGGGCAGCAGCGTCTGGAAGAGGCTGCCGAGGTTGCCGATCCCGTTCGGGATCCGGGCGTGCGCCGCCATCAGCGCCGCGCAGAGCAGGGCGGCGACGGCGAGCAGCAGACCGTCGCGACGGCCGCCGGTGAGGGAACGGCGCGGGGCGGCGGGCTCGGCATCGGCGGCGGGCTCCGCGTCAGTGGCGGGCTCCACGTCAGTGGCGGGCTCCACGTGGGTGGTGGGCTCCACGTGGGTGGTGGGTGCGGAAACCTCCGGAGAACTCAGCACGGCACGTGCCTCCCAGCCTTCTCGTACACCGAAGGTCGGGTACCCGCACAGCCTCCGCCAGCCGCGCTTCCGGCCGGTCAGGGCCGCGCTTCGGGCACCGCACGGCTGTGTATCAGGTGGGTATCGCCGCCACGCCCACGCCCCCTGCGCCGGGCCCCGCGCTCGGACGCCGCTCCCCGTCTCCCCGAATCCCCCGCCCCGCGCCACGGCGCCGGAACGGGAGGAACGCGGCCATTCCGCCGCCGACAGGACCCGGCATCAAGAACGCGTAAAGATTGCCGCTTTCCGGCAATGCGAACGCTCGTGCCCCTTTGCCAGGATGGCGGTGGGGAGCGCGAGGCACCACCCCGCTGCCGGAACACGGAAGCGGCTTCCGGGCGGGGACGACGCCGCGTCCCGTCGGGGACACCGCGCCCCCGGCGGCGGGTGATCACGGACTGGGGGGGCGGAACAGTGGGGGAATTCCTTGATGCCGCGTTCGGATTTCCCGCTTCGCTGTTCAGCGCGGCTCTCGTCGTGGTCGTCGCCTTCTGGCTGCTGGTCCTGTTCGGTGCCGCCGAGCACGACAGCTTCGACGGGGATCTGCCGGGCGGCGCGCTGGGCATCGCCGACGGTGTGCCGGTCACCGTCGGGGTGTCGCTGCTGACCGGAACCGCCTGGTTCACCGCCCTGGCCGGGACCCTGGCGCTGCGTCGCGCCGGAGCCGAGGGGCCGGCCCGTGCCGCGCTCGCCGTCGGAGTCCTGGCCGCCTCGCTGCTTCTCGCGTGGTGGGTCACCCGGCTGCTCGTACGCCCCCTGGCCTCGCTCTTCCCCGAGGAACCCGGGCCGTCCCGGTCCGACTTCATCGGGTTGACCTGCACCATCCGCACCGGGCGGGTGGACGCCGGATTCGGTCAGGCCGAGGTCGCCGCGGAGGACGGTTCCACCGCCGTCGTCCAGGTCCGCCGCCTCGACAAGGACCTCGCGGCCGCACTGACGCGCGGCAGTACCGGGCTGTTGTACGCGTACGACGACGACGGCGAGTTCTTCTGGGTCGCGCCCTTCGACGCGGCGCTCGACCCACGCACCGCCACCTGAGCCGCACGAGCTCACGCCCGGCCCGCACTTCATCCCACTTTCGGCGGCTGTCGCCGTACCTTCATCGCAAGGACTTCACCATGGATGCCATCTCCTTGGGCATCGGCGTGCTCATCGCCGTTGTCCTGCTCATCGCGGTCGCTCTGCTCTTCGTCGTCAGCCGGCTATTCCGGAAGGTCGAGCAGGGCAAGGCGCTGATCGTCTCGAAGATGCGGAAGGTCGACGTCACCTTCACCGGGCAGGTCGTGCTGCCCGTTCTGCACAAGGCCGAGACCATGGACATCTCGGTCAAGGCCATCGACATCAGCCGGACCGGGCGGGACGGGCTGATCTGCCGGGACAACATCCGTGCCGACATCCGGATCTCGTTCTTCGTGCGCGTCAACAAGACCGTCGAGGACGTCATCAAGGTCGCGCAGGCCATCGGCACGGCACGGGCGAGCGACAAGGAGACGCTGCAGGAGCTGTTCAACGCCAAGTTCTCCGAGGCGCTCAAGACCGTCGGCAAGCAGCTCGACTTCACCGATCTCTACACCAAGCGCGACGAGTTCCGGGACCGGATCATCCAGGTCATCGGCACCGACCTGAACGGGTACAGCCTGGAGGACGCGGCCATCGACTACCTGGAGCAGACTCCGCTCCAGCAGCTGGACGCCACCAACATCCTCGACGCCCAGGGCATTCGCAAGATCACCGAGCTGACGGCGATCGAGCATGTGCGCACCAATGAGTTCCAGCGCACGGAGGAGAAGGAGATCACGCGGCAGAACGTCGATGCCCGCGAGGCCATCCTGGAGCTGGAGCGGCGTCAGGCCGATGCCGAGATCAAGCAGCACCGTGAGATCGAGACCGTCCGGGCCCGCGAGGAGGCCGAGACCGCACAGGTCCAGGAGGAGCAGCGGCTCCGTTCGCAGGCCGCCTTCCTCAAGACCGAGGAGCAGCTCGGCATCCAGCGCGAGAACCAGGCCCGTGAGGTCGCGGTCGCCGAGAAGAACCGTGAGCGGGTCATCGCGATCGAGAGCGAGCGCATCGAGAAGGACCGTCTCCTGGAGGTCATCGCCCGGGAGCGGGAGACACAGCTCAGCCGTATCTCCGCCGAGAAGGAGGTCGAGGCGGAGCGCCGGGACATCGCCGAGGTGATCCGGGAGCGGGTCGCGGTGGACCGTACGGTCGCCGAGCAGGAGGAGTCGATCAAGCGGCTGCGGGCCGTGGAGGAGGCCGAGCGCAACCGTCAGGCGATCGTCATCGCCGCCGAGGCCGAGGCCCAGGAGCTGCTGGTCAAGGACATCAAGGCGGCGGAGGCCGCGGAGGCGGCGGCCGTGCACCGGGCCGCCGAGGAGATCACCCTCGCCGAGGCGCGGGTCAAGGCGGCCGAGCTCGACTCCCGGGCCAAGCTGCGGCTGGCCGAGGGCAACCAGGCCGAGGCGGCGGCGGCCGGTCTCGCCGCGGTGCAGGTGCGGGAGAAGGAGGCCGACGTGATCGAGAAGGCGGGCCGCGCGGAGGCCGAGGCCACGTCCGCCCGGCTGCGGGCGGAGGCGGAAGGGGCCAAGCTCAAGGCCCTGGCGGTCGCGGAGGGCACCTTGGCGCAGGCGACGGCGGACGCGGCGGTGATCGGCGAGAAGCTGAAGGCCGAGGCGGCGGGGCTGACCGAGAAGGCCGCGGCGATGGCGGCGCTGGACGAGGCTTCGCGCGGTCACGAGGAGTACCGGCTGCGGCTGGCGGCGGAGAAGGAGATCCGGCTGGCCGGGCTCGACACACAGCGCCATGTCGCCGAGGCGCAGGCCACGATGATCGCCACCGGCCTGGAGAGCGCCGACATCAACATCGTCGGCGGCGAGTCCGTCTTCTTCGACCGGCTGGTCTCCTCCATCTCGCTCGGCAAGGGGGTCGACGCCTTCGTCCAGCACTCCGACACCGCGCAGGCGCTGGGAAGGAACTGGCTGGACGGCACGTCCGACTTCACCGAGGACCTGACCCGCGTCCTGGGCTCCGTTTCCACCGCGGACGTACGGAACCTGACGGTGTCGGCCCTGCTGATGAAGCTGATGAATTCGGGCGGCGCCCAGTCCGGTCAGTGGCGCGAACTCCTCGACAAGGCAGGTCAGTTGGGGCTAGCGGACATGCCGTTGGCGGAGCTGGGGGCCGGCCTCGACGGGGCCGGGACGGCCAAGGTCTGACCACCACGGCCACGGCCGGAGCGGTCGCGCGAAGAGCGACACGTGCGACCGCTCAGGACGACCCCGCACCGCTCAGGCCGGCACCCACACCCCCCGGCCGTGGAACCGCACCGCCGAGCACCGCCGAGCACCGTACGTATCCGCAGGGAGCCATCACCATGACCAGCACGTCCCCCATGGACGCGGGCACCTACGAGGTGCTGCGGGACCGACTCGGCGCACAGGCCGGCGAACTGGCCCGCCGGGCCGAGGCGCTCAACGCCCGCCGCACCGAGGAGTTCGGCTCCACCGAGCTGACCCTGGCGGGCACCGAGCACCTGCGCACCGAACAGCTCGGCGTACCCCGCGACATCGTGGCCGTCGGGGACCGGCTGCTGTTCGGCTACGACACCTTGCCCGGCCTCAGGCCCGGGACGGCCGTGGGCGATGTCCTCGCCCTGCACGACCGTGATCTGGAGCCGCTCCCCGAGGACGCCGTCCCCGGCCTTCTCGACGATCCCGCGTTCCTGCGGGAATTCGCCGACCTGTACCGCTACTACCGCGAGGCCCGGCTCCTCCGGCTCCGGCGGGTCGACGGCAGACTCCTGGCCGTCTTCCGGACGGGGGAGAAGAGCGACGACATCCGCGTCCTGCGCTGGGCCCTGGACGCGGACGGCGGGACCGCCTTCCTGGACGCCCGGGGAGAGCGCGACCACGTCCTCCCCCCGTCGCACGACGTCGAGTGGACCGCCACCACCCGCGAGGATCACGTCCTGGGCCGTCACCCCCATGTGTCCGTCGACGGCCAGGTGTTCGTCGCCGCGGTCGGCGGCACCCTCACCGTGAAGACCGAGGACGACACCGAGACCGGCGAGGGCATCCACTCCGAGCCGGTCGACGAGCCCCTGCAATCGCTCGCCGACGCCGAGATCGCGTACGCGCGGGTGGGACCGCTGGTCCTGCTGCGCGTCCGCCCGTACAAGGAGGAGACGCGGCGCCACCTCGTCTTCAACGGCGTCACCGGGACCGTCACGCGCCTCGACGGCATCGGCCGGGCGTGCCGACGGCTCCCCGAGGACCAGGGAATCGTCTTCCCCGGCGGCTACTACCTGACCTCCGGCGAGGCGAAGACCTTCGACACCGACACCGGAACCGAGGGCATGGAGTTCGAGCGGGTGGTGCGCTCGCCCAACGGCGAGGACGTGCTGTACGCGTTCCACGCCCCGGTGACCGGGCGCGGTCTCCTCCTCCCGTACAACGTCATCCGCAAGGCCGTCGCCACCCCGATCTCCTGCCACGGCCACGCGCTCTTCGACGACGGCACGCTCATGGTGCTGCGCGCCGGTTCCGACGAACCGTCCCGGGTGCATCCCCTCCAGCGGTGGCACTCCTCGTACGTCTCCGACACCTATGCCGCCGGGCGGGCCACCGGCTCCGGGGCGTTGTCCCGCATCGGAAACGCGGACCTGGTGCGCGGCATCTCCGACTGCCTCTCGATCGCCCGCGGCGTGTTCGAGACCGAGCCCACCGGCGGCGTGTACGAGACACTCGTCGCCGCCTGTGTCCGGGCCGGGGACCGCTACCACTGGCTCGGCGATCCGGAGGCCGGTGACCTGGGAACGCCGCTGGACGAGGTGCGGGCCACGGCCGAGCAGGTGCTGTCGGAGTTCGAGACCGTGCGGACCCTGACCCGCCGGGCCGCCGACGCACTGGGGGAGTCCGCCGACCGGATCGCCTCGCTGGTACGCCGCGCCCGTGGGGAGGTACCCGGCGGGGCCGGTGCATGGGTGGACCGGCTGACCGAACTACGCGGTGCGCAGGGGCACCTGCTCACCCTCAAGGAGATGCGTCACGCGGACACCGGGCGCATCGACGCGCTGGCCGCCGACATCGACACGGACATCGTGTCCTTCGCCCGGCGCGCCATCGCGTTCCTGGAGCGGAAGGACGCCTTCAGCGACTACCACGACGACATCGAGCAGCTCACCGAGGCGGCCGGGGCCATCAGTACCGTCGCCGAGGCCGAGCCGATCGCCTCCCGGCTGGACGAGCGGACCGTGGGGCTCCGGACCGTCACCGAGGTCGTGGCCGGACTCGACATCGGGGACGCCACCCTGCGTACGTCCGTCCTGGAGCGGATCGCCGAGGTACTCGCGGGCGTCAACCGGTCCCGCGCCATCCTCGACGCCCGCCGCCGCGAGCTCCGCGTCCACGAGGGCCGGGCCGAGTTCGCCGCCGAGTTCGCCCTGCTCGGTCAGGCCGTCACCGGCGCACTCGCCGCCGCGGACACGCCGGAGTCGTGCGACGAACAGCTGGCCGGCCTCCTCCTCCAGCTGGAGAACCTGGAGTCCCGGTTCGCGGACTCCGATGCCTTCCTCGCCGAACTGGGCACCAGGCGGACCGAGGTGTACGAGGCGTTCTCGGCCCGCAAGCAGACGCTCCAGGACGCCCGCGCCCGCCGTGCCGAACGTCTGGCGGACTCGGCCACCCGCGTCCTGGAGACCATCGCCCGCCGGGCGGCGACCCTGGCCGATCCCGACGCGGTCAGCACCTACTTCGCCTCCGATCCCATGGCCGCCCGGATCCGCCGCACCGCCGACGAGCTGCGCGGACTCGGCGAGGAAGTGCGGGCCGAAGAGCTCGACGGCCGGCTCAAGGCGGCCCGGCAGGAGGCCGCCCGCGCCCTGCGCGACCGCACCGAGCTGTACGCGGACGGCGGCCGGACCGTCCGGCTGGGCCGGCACCGGTTCGCGGTGAACACCCAGCCCCTGGAACTCACCCTGGTCCCGCAGGACGACGGCCTGGCCTTCGCCCTCACCGGTACCGACTACCGCTCCCCCGTCACCGACCCGGACTTCGCGGCCACCCGCCCGTACTGGGAGCAGTCGCTGCCTTCGGAGAACGCCGACGTCTACCGCGCCGAACACCTCGCCGTACGTCTGCTCACCGCACACGGTGCCGCGGCCCTGGCCGAAGCCGACCTTCCCGCCCTCGTACGGAGCGCCGCCGAGGCCGCCTACGACGAGGGGTACGAGCGGGGTGTCCACGACCATGACGCGACCGCCCTCCTCCGTGCCCTGCTGCGCCTGCACGACGGCGCGGGGCTGCTGCGCTACCCGCCCTCGGTGCGCGCCGGGGCCCAGCTGTTCTGGGCGCACGGTACGACCGGGCCGGAGCGCTCGACGTGGGTGCGCCGCATGACGTCGCTGGCCCGCGCACGGGCCGTCTTCGGCGCCGCACCGGCGATCGCCGGTCTGCGGGCCGAGCTGGCCACCGCCATGGGCGGTCCCGGCCAGGAGCTCGCCGCCGAGTACCTCTTCGAGGAGCTGACCAGCGGTCCGGAGGGCTTCGCCACGAGTCCGGCCGCCCGCACCCTGCTCGCCGCGTTCCGCCGCGCGGCGGGCACCGCCGCCTATGACGAGGATCTGGTGCGGCTGGACTCGCCGGCCGACCGCCGCCAGCTGGTCGAGGCCTGGCTGACCTCGTTCACCGCCACGACGGGCGAGGCCTTTGGACCCGGCGAACTCGCGGAGGCCGTGGCCGTCGAACTCTGCCCCGCTCTCGACCGGTACGAGGTCCATGCCCCGCTGTCCGAGACGGTCGAGGGACTCCTCGGCACCCACCCCCGCGTCACCGGCCGCCGGCTCACCCTCCGTATCGACGAAGTGCTGGCGCGGGGACGGGACTTCAGCACCCGGGGGGCGGAAGGGTTCCGCGACTACCAGCGGCGGCGCGCCGCGCTCGTCGCCGCCGAGCGGGCCCGGCTGCACCTCGACGCGTACCGCCCCCGGGTCATGTCCTCCTTCGTCCGCAACCGCCTCCTGGACGAGGTCTTCCTCCCCCTCATCGGCGACAGTCTCGCCAAGCAGCTCGGCACCACCGGCGACACCCGCAGGACCGACACGCACGGCCTGCTGCTGCTCATCTCGCCGCCCGGCTACGGCAAGACGACGCTCATGGAGTACGTCGCCGACCGGCTGGGCCTGGTCCTGGTCACGGTCAGCGGCCCGGCTCTGGGGCACGCCGTGACCTCGCTCGACCCCGCCGAGGCACCCAACGCCACCGCCCGCCGGGAGGTAGAGAAGATCAACTTCGCGCTGGAGACCGGCAACAACACCCTGCTCCACCTGGACGACATCCAGCACACGTCACCCGAACTCCTCCAGAAGTTCGTCTCGTTGTGCGACACCACCCGCCGCATGGAGGGCGTCCGGGACGGCGTGAGCCGCACGTACGACCTGCGCGGCAAGCGCTTCGCCGTCTGCATGGCGGGCAATCCCTACACCGAGGCGGGCCGGCGTTTCCGCATTCCCGACATGCTCGCCAACCGGGCCGATGTCTGGAATCTCGGCGATGTCCTCACCGGGAAGGAGGACGCCTTCGCGTTCAGCTTCATCGAGAACGCCCTCACCTCCCACCCCGTCCTCGCCCCGCTCGCCGGGCGGGAGCGCACCGACCTCGACCTGCTCGTACGCCTCGCGGAGGGCGACCCCACCGCCCGCGCCGACCGGCTCGTCCATCCCTACGCCCCCGCCGAGCGGGAGCGCGTCCTCGCCGTACTGCGGCACCTGCTCACCGCACGCTCGGCCGTCCTGGCGGTCAACGCGGCCTATATCGCCTCCGCCGGGCAGCCCGACGCCGGGCGCACCGAGCCGCCGTTCCAGCTCCAGGGCTCCTACCGCAACATGAACAGGATCGCCGCACGCATCGACCCCGTGATGAACGACGCCGAGCTCGCCGCGGTCATCGAGGACCACTACACCGGCGAGGCCCAGACCCTCACCACCGGCGCCGAGGCCAATCTCCTCAAGCTCGCCGAGCTGCGCTCCGCCCTCACGCCGGAGCAGTCCGCACGCTGGGCCGCCGTCAAGGCCGCGCATGTACGCGCCCGGGCGCTCGGCGGCCCCGAGGACGAGCCGGTCACCCGCGCCGTCGCCGCGCTCGGACTGCTGGCCGACCGGATCGCCGCCGTCGAGTCGGCCATCGTCCGGTCCGGCGGTGCCTGCGGACGCGGCCGCGCCGATGGCCCCGATTCCCCGTGATTCCCGGTAAGAAATCGGCTCTGTCCGCGTTGTCGTCCTTGTCGGGCCCCGTGTGAACATTCCGCATGGAAATCAACTGGCGTGGGCTTCTTGACAATTAGCCGACACCCCGATGGTAAGATCATCTTACTTCCAGTGGGCTGATGGCGTATGGGGGCATTCCGGGAGGGATGAATTCCTCGGCCCCACGTTCGGAGGGGCCTTCCCGAAGCGGGAGCACCCAGGGCTCGACCATGTCCTGACGGTGCCTCACATGAGGGAGCGTCACACCGTCTTCCAGCCATGGCACTTGAAGTGAGTCTCATGACCTTTCCGCAGGGCCCCGTCATCTGGGCACTTGCTGTCGTCGCACTGGTCGCTGTGGGTGCCGTGCTGCGGGCTCGCACGACCAACATCAGACTGCGCAGACACCACTCCGAACTCCAAGGAGAACGCGACACGCTGCTGCGGCAGCGCGACGAGCTCCATGTCTCGCACAACGGTCTGCTCCACCGGCACGCCTCGGAGCTCTCCGAGGTCCGCAAGGACGCCGAGGAGGAGACCAAGGCCGTCCTCAAGGCGGCGGTACGCACCCTGCAGGGGCTCGCGGACGAGCAGCAGGTGGTCCTTGAGAAGGCCCAGCACAAGTACGGCGACGATCCCGGGATCCTCGCCGACCTGATGGCCATCGACCACGCCAACAGCCAGTTCGGCCGCCGGGCCCAGGGCATCGCCGTGCTCTGCGGCGGCTGGCTCGGACGCCGCGAGACCGTCGCCTCCGTCTTCGACGTGGCCCGCAGCGCGCAGGGGCGCATCCGGCAGTTCGACCGGGTGCGGATCAACGGGCAGGTGAACTTCTCGGTCGTCAGCAAGGCCGTGGAGCCGGTGGCCGTGGTCCTCGCCGAGCTGCTGGCCAACGCCACCAACTACTCCGCCCCCGGTACCCCGGTGGAGATCAACATCCAGGCCGTGCCGACGGGCGTCTGCCTGATCGTGGACGACGCCGGACTCGGCATGGGCCAGGAGGAGAAGGACCGCGCGGCGGCTCTCCTCTCGCCCCGTGCGGCCATCAGCGTCTCCAGCCTGGGTATCCCGCCGCAGTTCGGATTCGCCGTCTCCGGCCTGCTGGCCGCCCGCTACGGGTTCAGGATCTCGGTGGACTCCGTTTCCCCCTATGGAGGCGTACGCGCGGTGGTTCTTCTGCCCGACGAGCTTCTCACCAGCGAAGTACCCCCGGCCCCCGTGGCCGCCGACCGCTACGACGCGGCCCCCTCGGACTTCTCGCGGCGCGAGGCTCCCACACCGCCGCCCACGCCACTGTTCCCGCCGGCCACGGCCCTGCCGGACCACGCCGCGCACTCCGCGGCTCCGGTCACCACCGCCGGTGGGCTGCCCAAGCGCCGCCGCAAGAGCCCCGTGTCAGCGGTGCCGTCGGCCGACGCCGGGCCGGCACGCAGCAACGAGGAGACCGCTTCGCGTCTGGGTGCGTTCCAGCGCGGAACACGGTCCGGGCGTGACATGACGACGATGGAAGGACCCGAGATCCAGTGAACCCCGATCTGTCGTGGGTACTGAACGATGTGCTCCAGGTACCCGGTGCACGCCACGCGATCCTCGTCTCCGCCGACGGCCTGTTGCTGGCCAACTCCAGTGAGATCGGCCGGGACGACGCGGAGACCGTCGCCGCGGCCATGAGCTCCATGCAGTCGCTCAGCCGGGCCGTGGCCCCCTTCATCGGCACCCGTTCCCCCGGCCGGTGGCGGCAGACGCTCCTGGAGTACGAGGACGGCTGGATCTTCCTGATCGCCGCGGGCACCGGCGCCTACCTCGCGGCGACCGCCGCGGCCGATGTGGACATGGAAGCCATGTCCTTCCGCATGCAGCAGCAGGTCACCGCACTGGGGAAGGCGATGACCACTCCTCCCCGCCAGAACGCGGGAAGCGACGTATGACCGCGCCGGGCGAGGAGCAGCAGGTCAGCAGCGGGTTCGTCCGCTCCTACGTCATCACCGGCGGGCGTGGTCTGCCCGCCGCGGACGATCTCTCCCTCGTCACCCTGGTCACGCTCGCCCCCGACCGGCAGCCCCCGCCGAGCCCGAGCCCCGAGGTCCGGGCGATCTGGGAGCTGTGTTCCGGCGGCTATCTGTCGGTGGCCGAGGTGGCGGGGCACCTGGAACTGCCCGTCGGAGTGGCGCGCCTGCTGCTGAAGGATTTAGCGGAACAGGGGCATCTCCTCCGCCGCAAAGCCCCGCCGCCGGCCCAACTCGTTGACAGGAAGATCCTCGAAGAGGTGTTGCATGGACTCCAGGTCCGGTTCGGCTGAGAGCATCTATGTGCCGGACGCGGTGCAGCGTGCGGCGAAGATCCTCGTCGTCGGGCACTTCGCCGTGGGCAAGACGACGCTCATCGGCACCCTCTCCGAGATCACCCCGCTGCGCACCGAGGAGCGGATGACGCAGGCCGGGGCGCACATCGACGATCTCCGGGGCGCGCCCGACAAGAAGACCACCACGGTCGCGCTGGACTTCGGCCGGCTGACGCTGAGCGACGAGCTGGTGCTGTACCTGTTCGGCACGCCCGGCCAGCAGCGCTTCGTCGAACTGTGGGAGGACATGGCGCGGGGCTCGCTCGGCGCACTCCTCCTCGTCGACCCGGCCCGGCTCGCCGACACCTTCCCCGTCATCGACCTGGTCGAGACGTACGGCCTGGAGTACGCGGTCGCGGTCAACAGCTTCGACGCGCAATCCCAGCACGCCGAGGAGGAGCTGCGCGAGGCTCTCGATCTGCTGCCCGACACCCCGGTCGTGTACTGCGACGCCCGGGACCAGAGATCGTCGGCCCAGGCACTGATCACCCTCGTACAGCACCTTCTCGCGCACGTGGCCTGACCCCCGTTCCCCCGAAGCCCGGGGCTCCCGGAGCCCCGCGATCACACCGAGGAATCACACATGGACTCTCAGCCGGGAGCCACCCCGTACAGCGCCCCCGCTGGGTGCCCGATGCACGAGGAACGCCAGACCTCCCTCTACGGGCCGGAGTTCGCGTCCGATCCGCACCGTGTGTACGACGCGTTCCGGGCGAACGGGCCCGCCTCGCCGATCGAGCTGGCCCCCGGGGTGGAGGCCACGCTCGTCGTGCAGCACGAGGCCGCGCTCCGGGTCCTGCAGAACCCGGCCCTCTTCGCCCGCGACTCGCGCCGGTGGACCGCGCTGCGGGAGGGCCGCGTACCGCTCGACTCGCCGGTGCTGCCGATGATGGCCTACCGGCCCAACTGCCTGTTCACGGACGGCGCCGAGCATCTGCGGCTGCGCAAGGCCGTGACCGAGAGCCTGGGGCGTCTCAACTTCAGCCGGCTGAGCCGCGATGTCGAGCGCATCGGTGACTACCTCATCGACCAGTTCATCGAGCGCGGCAGCGCCGACCTGCTGGGCGAGTACGCCAAGCTGCTGCCGCTGCTGCTGTTCAACCAGCTCTTCGGCTGCCCCGGCGACATCGGCGACCGGCTGACCCGCAGCATGTCCGCCATCTTCGACGGCGAGGACGTCCTGCGCGCCAACGACGAGCTGACGGAATGCCTGATGGAACTCGTCGCGCTCAAGCGCCGCCAGCCCGGCGAGGACATCACCTCCTGGCTCATCCAGCACCCGGCGGGCCTGCGCGACGAGGAGCTGAAGGACCAGCTCGTCATGCTGATGGGCGCGGGTGTCGAGCCGGAGCGCAATCTGATCGCCAACGCGCTGCTGCTCCTGCTGTCCGGTGACACTCCGGGCCCCGGCTCGGAGCGGCGGGGTTCCGGGATGCTGGTCGAGGACGCGCTGGACGATGTGCTGTGGAACAACCCGCCGATCGCCAACTACGCGACGCACTACCCGGTCCAGGACATCGAACTGGACGGTGTGACGCTGAAGGCGGGCACCCCCGTCCTGATCAGTTTCGCCGCCGCGAACAGCGACCCCGCGCTCACCGACGCGCGCCAGACCCTGAGCAAGGGCGCCCACCTGGCCTGGGGCGCGGGTCCCCACGTCTGCCCGGCCAAGTCGCCCGCCCAGCTGATCGCCCTCACCGCCATCGAGAAGATCCTCAACACCGTGCCGGACCTCGCTCTGGCCGTGCACCCCTCGGGCGTCGAATGGCGGCCGGGACCGTTCCACCGGGCCCTGGTCGCGCTGCCGGTGCGCTTCAGCCCGACTCCCGCGCGCGGCAGCGGCACGGCGGTTCGCACGCCGGCGACGCCGACGGCGCAACCGGCCGGGCAGGCTTCCCCCGCCCCCGCCGCCACCCCGCACCATCACGCCGCGCACGCGCAGAAGAAGTCGAAGGGATGGTGGAGTTCCTTCCTCGACGTCTTCCGCGTGTGAGTGCGGAAAGGGCCGACGGGTGTCCTCCGGAATGTTCCGGAGGAATACCGATGGTGACTCCGCGTATACGCACGCGGAGTCCCCGTACCGGTGAAAACCCGTAGCAGGACCCCGGCGGGTGCGCAGATGAGTCCGGGGGTACGCGAATGAGTGCGGACGCCGCTCACCAAGTGATTCCGCATATGCCCATTCGCCTATGACAAAGGGCATTCACGACTTTTGCATGTGACGGGGGCAACAGAGATCGACGCTTGGCGGCGATATGCGGAGGGGTAGGTTCTGGCGGTAACCCGGAGCCTAGGTCAAGGAACTCTGCGTGAGCACTGTGAGTGGCATAGCCACGCCGCCTGTCGACCGTCGCGCCCTGATCTCGCTCCTCCGCCGCCTGAACTCCCCGGAAGGACAGGCGGACCCCTACCCGCTCCTGGGTGAACTGAGGGCCATGGGGGATGTCGTACGCGCTCCGTGGAACGGCTACTTCGTCACCGGTTTCGACGCGTGCAACGAGGTGCTGCGCGGCCGGAACTGGCTGACGCCCGACTTCGCGTGGCAGGAACGCCAGGACGGCACCGGGCGCTGGGACGCCATCGCCACGCGGGAGATGACCAAGACCCTCTCCCGCCTCAACGCCCCCGCGCACACCTGCCAGCGCCGCACCCTCGGCAACCTTTTCGACCGTTCGACCATCGACCGGCTGACCCCGGTCGTCGAGGAGCACGTCGGCCGCCTGCTGGACGAACTGGCGGACAAGCTCCGGTGGGGCGAGGCCGACCTCGTCAGCACCGTCAGCGAACAGCTCCCGATCAGCACCATCGGCTCCTGGCTGGGCATCCCGCCCGAGGACCACCCCCACATCCTGGAGATCACCCACAACCAGGTGCACGCCCAGGAACTGCTGCCCACCAAGAGCCAGCTCGCCGTGTCCGCCGAGGCGACCGTGCGGCTGCGGGCGTACTTCACCGACCTGGTCGCGCGACGCCGCGCCGCACCCGCCGATGACGTGCTGACCGGCTGGATCCACACCTGGGACGGGCTCGAACCCGACCGGGAGGCGGCGGACGAGATCCTCTACCGCCTCACCATGTTCGTCACGATCGCCTCGCTGGAGACCACCGCGACGCTGCTGTCCGCCATGGTGAACCTGCTGCTCGGCGAACCCGGCCGCTGGACCTGGCTCAGGGAGCACCCCGAACACATCGACTCCGCGGTGGACGAGGTCCTGCGGTACGACCCGCCCATACACATCAACAGCCGGGTCGCCGCCGAGGACACCGTTCTGGCCGGGGTCCCGATCGCGAAGGACAGCATGGTCCACGTCATGTACGGGGCCGCCAACCACGACCCCCGGCGCAACGAGAACCCGGACGCCTTCGACGTCCTGCGGGGCGGCAGCCACCTCACCTTCGGCGGCGGCGTGCACTACTGCCTGGGCGCGGCCCTCGCCCGCCTGGAAGCCCGTACGCTCCTGACCGCTCTCCTGGAGCGCTTCCCGGCTCTGCGCGTCTGCGCGCCGCCCAGTTACGCGTCCCGGATGGTCTTCCGGCGCGTGACCTCGATGGGCGTGGCGATATGAAGCTCTCCCTGCCCGACTTCCTGACCCCCTACGGCCGGCCCGGCACGGTACGCACCGTTCGCGAGGGCCCCGTCCTGCACATGGAGCTGAACAGCCCCGCCACGGGCAACGCGGTCACCGAGGCGATGCTGGACGATCTGCTGGACGTCCTGGCCGTACCGGACCCCGAGGTCCGGGTGCTGGTGCTGAGCGGTGCCGGGGACGACTTCTGCCTCGGCGGCGACCGGAACGAGTTCGCCGACTGGCTGGAGGAGGACCCGACCGGGCGGGGCATCCGGCTCGCCGGTGACAAGGCCCGCCGGGTCTGCGAGGCGATCTCCGGCAACCGGGCCGTCACCATCGCCCGGATACAGGGCAAGGCCATCGGCGCCGGGCTGGCGCTCGCCCTCGCCTGCGACCTGCGGGTCGGGGCCGACACCGCCGGATTCCGGCTGCCGGAGCTGGCACTCGGGCTGCCCACCGCCTGGGGCGGGGTGCTGCCGCGCCTGATCCACGAGGTCGGCGCCGCCCGCGCACGCGAACTCATCCTCACCGGGCGGGCCTTCGACGCCGCCGAGGCGCACGGTCTGTCGATCCTGCAACGCGTCGTGCCCGAGGACGCCCTGGACGAAGCCGTCTCCGCCTGGGCCAGACCCGTCGTCCGCCGCCCCGAGGCCGCCCTGCGCGTCACCAAGGCCCTGCTCAGCTCCTACGCCTCCGCGACCCGCCTGGCCGACCCGTCCTTCCTCGACGCGGAACTCATGGCCTCCGTGGCCGCCGCGACCCGGCGGACCCGCGACAGCGGGGAGTCCGGTGCGGTGCGGGTCCCCTGAAGCGGGCCGGCGGTGGGGTCCGACTTGCGCAACGGCCGCTGACGGGGTTGCGTCGAGGTGGGGACGCGGTCGTACGCCGTACGTACGTGGTCTCCCCCGCTCCCCGCTGGAGGTGGAACCGCCGTGCTGTTCACCGACCGCACGGATGCCGGACTCCGGCTCGCTCGGGCGCTCCAGCAGCTGGAAGGCGAACACCCCGTCGTCCTGGGCCTGCCCCGCGGCGGGGTCCCGGTGGCCTTCGAGGTGGCGCGGGCACTCGGTGCGCCGCTCGATGTGATCGTCGTCCGCAAGCTCGGCGTCCCGTACCACCGGGAGCTGGGTTTCGGCGCCATCGGCGAAGGCGGCGTACGGGTCATCAGTGAGGAGATCGTGCGCCGCGGCGGCGTCACGGAGGAGGACGCCGCCGCGGTCGAGCGCGCCGAGGAGGCGGAGCTGCTGCGGCGGGCGGGCAGGTTCCGCGCGGACCGGCCGCGGCAGGACCTGGACGGCCGGACGGTCCTCGTGGTGGACGACGGGATCGCGACCGGTGCCACCGCCGAGGCCGCGTGCGCGGTCGTACGGGCGCAGGGCGCGGCCCGCGTCGTGCTGGCCGTCCCCGTGGCACCACCGGACGCGGTGGCCCGGCTGCGCACCGGGGCCGACGAGGTGGTGTGTCTCGCCACGCCGCACCCGTTCTCCTCGGTCGGCGAGTGGTACCGGGACTTCTCCCAGACCTCCGACGAGGAGGTCGTCGCCCTGCTGGCACGGGCTGCGGACGGCCCCGGACACCCCCGGCCCGCCAGGAACGGAGAACTCCGGCTGGACTTGAGCGGTGCGGGCGGTGCGGGCGGTGCGGCTAGTGAGGGCGGTACGGGAGGCGGTGCGGGCGGCCTGGTGGTGGTCGGGGATCTCGTCCTGCCGGAGGGCGCCGAGGCGGTCGTGGTGTTCGCCCACGGCTCGGGCAGCAGCCGCCACAGCCCTCGCAACCGGTCCGTCGCGGCGGCCCTGAACGGGGCGGGCCTGGG
The DNA here is from genome assembly GCF_035917275.1 of Streptomyces sp. NBC_01237. Taxonomy (NCBI): domain Bacteria; kingdom Bacillati; phylum Actinomycetota; class Actinomycetes; order Kitasatosporales; family Streptomycetaceae; genus Streptomyces; species Streptomyces sp. NBC_01237. The sequence goes on from NZ_CP108508.1 coordinate 4,301,857, forward strand.
CACCCTCCTCTTCGACCTGCTCACCCCCGCCGAGGAGGCCGGCCGCGGACACGTCTTCGACATCGGGACCCTGGCCGGGCGCCTGGCCGGGGCCACCCGCCTGCTGCGCGAGCGCGTACCGCTCCCGATCGGCTACTTCGGGGCGAGCACCGGGGCCGCGGCGGCGCTGCGGGCCGCCGCGGCCGCCGACGCGGACATCGGCGCGGTGGTCTCGCGCGGCGGCCGGCCCGACCTGGCCGGGCCGCGGCTCGGCGGCGTACGCGCGCCCACGCTCCTGATCGTGGGCGGCCACGACACGACGGTGCTGGCCCTCAACCGGCGGGCCGCAGCGGAGCTGACGTGCGAGAACCGGCTGGAGATCGTCCCCGGCGCGACCCATCTCTTCGAGGAACCGGGTGCGCTGGACACGGTCGCGGAGCTGGCGCGGGACTGGTTCACCGCGCATCTGCCGGCGGGGCCGGGGAGCGGTACCGGGGACTGACGTGGACCGTGCGGGCCGGTATCGGCAGCGGTCCCCACCGTCGCGCGACGCGCGGACCCCCGGTGCACACTCGTAGAACGAGGCCCCATCCGCCTCTCGCGATCATTGCGAGGTCACCCACGTGCTCGACGTGCCGTGGTGGCTGTGGGGGGCGTTCGCGGCGACCGTGATCGTGTCGCTGGTGATCGACCTCCTGGCGCACCGGACAGCTCATGTCATCGGCTTCAAGGAAGCAGCCCTCTGGAGCGGGGTGTGGGTGAGCCTCGCGCTCGCGTTCGGCGCGGTCGTCCTCCTCGTCCTCGGACCGAGGGCGGGAACGGAGTACGCCACCGCCTGGCTGCTGGAGAAGAGCCTGTCGGTCGACAACCTTTTCGTCTTCGCCCTGATCTTCGCCTATTTCAAGGTGCCCCGCGCCTATCAGCACCGCGTCCTTTTCTTCGGCGTGTTCGGCGCACTCGTTTTTCGCGGGATATTCCTGTCCCTCGGTGTCGCGGTCGTCGGCCGATTCACCGCCGTGCTGTTCGTCTTCGCCGCCATCCTTTTCTACAGCACCTATAAAATCCTCAGGGGTGAAGAGGAAACCTTCGACCCGGGCAGGAGTTTCGCCGTGCGCCTGCTGCGCAGAGCGATTCCCGTCCGGGACGACTACGCCGGTGCGAAGTTCACCGTCAGGGAGGCCGGCAGGCGCGTCGGCACCCCGCTGCTCGCGGTCGTCGCCGCGATCGAGGCGGCCGACCTGGTCTTCGCCGTCGACAGCGTGCCGGCGGTGCTCGCGGTCAGCGACGACACCTTCGTCGTCTACACCAGCAACGCCTTCGCCATCCTGGGGCTCCGGGCCCTGTACTTCCTGCTCGCGGGCCTGCTGGACCGGTTCCGCTACCTGAGCCGGGGGCTCGGCGTCATCCTCGCCCTCATCGGCGTCAAGCTGATCCTCCAGGCGTCCCACAAGATGATCGATGAATCCATCCCGGAAATCCCGTCGCTGTTGAGCCTGGCGGTCATCGTCGTGGTCCTCACGGTTTCGGTCGTGGCGAGTCTGCGTCACCCCCAGAAATAGCGCGACCCCGCGGACCATGCACCAACAAAGGAAAAGGAAAAATTTTCCAAATTCCCCGGACGGGCTTATCGTGGGGTAATGGCCAGCACCGAGCATGAGACCAAGCCGCAGGCCGAATTCATGTGTCCGACCTGCAAACGCCCCGTGACGACCGAACTGAAACGACACAAGACCCTCGGGATCTTCGTCCCCGTCTGGGGCCCCGGCCCGTGCGAGAACCCCGACTGCGCCGATCACCGGGCGAACGCGCAGCCCATGGGGCATGGAGCCCACCCGTGAGGACCCCTTCGACGGTCCGGCCCGGCCGCGCACGATCCGCGTGAAGCACGACGTACCACTGTCCAGCGCACACCTTCGTCGCTACGATTGAAACGAATCAATCCCATCGGCAGAGGTGTGAGAGATCCATGAGTACGTACGACATCGTTGTCATAGGCGGTGGCCCTTCGGGGGTCCCGGCCGCCGTGCAGGCCGCCCGCCTCGGTGCCCGCACCCTGCTCGTGGAGAAGAACGCCGGCCTCGGCGGCACCACCACGTACGCCAACATCGCCTTTCCCGGGCTCTTCCACGCCTGGGGCAAGCAGGTCATCGCCGGGATCGGCTGGGATCTGGTGTGCCGGGCCGTCGAGTTGAGCGGTGAGGAGCTGCCGGACTTCTCCGACGACGACGTACGGCCCCACTGGCAGCGCCAGGTGCGGCTGAACGCCCCGCTGTACGGCGCGCTCCTCATGGAGGAGGTGCACAGCCGCGGCGTCGATCTGCGCCTCCACACGATGCCCGCGTCGGCGCGGTGGACCGGCGAGGCGTGGGAACTCCAGCTCTGCGGCAAGGACGGGCTCCGGCCCGTCCTTGCCCGGCGGCTCGTCGACTGCTCGGGCGACGCCGACGCGATCGGCCTCGCGGGGCTGCCGCGCAGGCGCAACCCGGACCGGCAGCCCGGCACCATCGACATCCGGCTGTCCGGCTACGACGTCGCGTCCCTCGACCGGGACGAACTGGACCGCCGGTACACGCAGGCGGTCGGGTCGGGGGCGCTGCACCCCGCGGACCTGGGCAGCAGGGGGCGGCCGCTGCTGCCGTTCCTGGACAAGAGGGGCGAGAACGCGATCCATCTCACCGGCATCGAGGGCGCGACGAGCGAGGGCCGTACGGCGGCGGAGCTCGCGGGCGGGGCGGCGATCCTGCGCATCTACCGTTTCCTGCGCACCCTGCCGGGGCTCGACGGCGTCCGGCTCGACTTCCGCGCGGCGGAGGTCGGCGTCCGCGAGAGTCTGACGATCGACGCCCGGAGGAACGTGACCGGCGAGGACTACCTGAGCGGAATCGTCCGGCCCGACGCGGTGTGCCATAGCTTCTACCCGATCGACATCCACCGCCCGGACGGCGACGGGATCGACAAGACCTACCTCCGCCGCGGCGTGGTCCCGTCCGTGCCGCGCGACGCGATGATCCCGGCGGGCAACCCGTACGCGGTGGTCGCGGGGCGCTGCATCGGCTCCGACCAGGCGGCCAACTCCGCGCTCCGCGTCCAGGCCACGGCCATGGCGACCGGACAGGCGGCCGGCGCGCTCGCGGCCCTCGCGGCGGACCGGGGCGGCGACCTCGTCTCCGTACCGCTGCCCGAACTGCGTCAGGTGCTCGTACGTCACGGGGCGATCGTGCCCCCGCTCCCCACGCCCGCGGAGCCGGCCGGGTCCGCCGGGGCCCGACCCCGCCCGGAGCCGGCGTCCAGGCGGGCGGCGAGGCGGGCCTTGGCGGCGGGCCATTCCCCGGCGAGCAGCGAGAAGTAGACCGTGTCCCGCCAGGTGCCGTCGTGGCGCAGCCGGTGGCGGCGCAGTACGCCTTCGCGGCGGGCGCCGAGGCGGGCTATCGCGGCCTGCGAACGCTCGTTGAGGTGGTCGGTCTTCAGCTGTACGCGGCCCATGCCCAGCTCCTCGAAGGCATGGGTCATCAGGAGCAGCTTCGCCTCGGTGTTGACCGCCGACCGCCAGTGGGCGCGGCCGTACCAGGTCCAGCCGATCTCCAGGCGCTCGTGCTGCTCGTCGACGTCCAGGAACGTCGTCCAGCCGATCGCCCGGCCGCTCGCCCGGTGGATGACGGCGAACGGGAAGTACGTGCCCTCCCGCGCGGCTTCGAGCAGGCCCGTGAGCTTGGCCCCGAGCTCGTCGCGCGTCCGCGGGGTCGGGCCGCCCTGCCAGCGCCAGACCTCGTCGTCCCGGCCACCGGCCTCGAAGAGGTCGTCGAGGTGGTCCGTCGTCAACGGCACGAGGCTGATGTGGCGCCCGGTCAGAGTCACGGGCCGTGGGGTTGTCGCAGGCATGGCGAGAGTCTAGGCCGTCTAGGCCACTTTGAACTAGCCAGATAATTTTATGCACTAGCGCAAAGAGCCGTTGTGCGTTCCCAACGCGCGAGGAGCCCGGTCGCTGACTAGCGTGACAGTGCGGGGCGGGACCACGCCAGCGAGCGGAAAGAGTCGGAGCCATGGCTGTACAACCTGAGGGCACACCGTGCTGGGCGGACGCGATGTTCGCCGATGTCGAGGGCGCGAAGAGCTTCTACGGTGACGTGCTGGGCTGGACGTTCGGCGAGTCGTCGTCGGAGTACGGCAACTACACGCAGGCGTACGCCGACGGCAGAGCGGCGGCGGCCGTCGTCCCGCCGATGCCGGGAGCGGAAGGGCACTCCGCCTGGTGCCTCTACCTCGCCTCACCGGACGCCGCCGCGACCGCCGCCAAGATCCGTGAGCACGGCGGCGAGGTGCTGATGGAGCCGATGACGGTCGGCGGGTTCGGCACGATGGTGCTGGCGCGCGACCCGAGCGGGGTCGTCTTCGGCGTGTGGCAGGCCGGTACCCACGAAGGCTTCGAGGCCACGTCCGGGCCCGGCGCGTACTGCTGGGCCGAGGTCTTCACCCGGGAGCCCGCGACGACGGACGCGTTCTTCTCGGCCGTATTCCCGTACCGCATGCGGCAGATGGAGGGCGGCGAGATCGACTACCGGGTGTTCGACGTCGGCGGTGACCCGATCCTGGGGCGGATGAAGATGGGCGACGACTTCCCGCCCGAGGTACCGCCGTACATCAGCGTGTACTTCTCCGTCGCGAACTGCGACGCGGCGGTGGCGAAGGCGACCGAGCACGGCGGAGTGCTGCGGTTCGGGCCGATGGACAGCCCCTTCGGCCGGTTCGCCGCGCTCAGCGACCCGCAGGGTGCGACGTTCGCCGTGATCGACACCGGCACGGTCCAGGGCGAGATGCCCACGATCACCCCTGTGTCCTGATCACCGCCGTGTCCTGATCAACGCTGTGTTCCGAGGGTGCCGCGGCGGTGTGCTTCTGCGGCTCGGAGGCCCGGGGCGGCTCAGAGGCCCGGGGCGGCTCAGGGATCCGCCGTCCCGGGCGTCCCGCCGCTCCCCGCCGCGCCCGAGTGGACCGGCCACGGTGCGCCGTACGGCGAGGTCGTCGGCGTCGGGGTGGGTTCCGGGGGCGCGAAGGGGCCCGACCGCGTCTCCATGAGGAGCATCATCACGCCCCCGATGAGCAGACTGATCACGATCAGCGCCAGGCCGACGGGGTTTTGGGGGTTGTACACGTACCGGTTGGAGCCCCACTTGCTGCGCTTGAATACCGGCTCGTCGTCAGGATGCACAACGGAATCCTAGAGACGCCGCTCCCCATGGGGCCCGTTCCGGGAACCGGAGACCCTGTCCGGTGCGTAATACCGTACGAAGATCGTCCGACTCGGGACGTTTGATCCACGGTGGACACGCAGGAAAGACGGGGACCCCCATGGCACTGTTCGGCAACGCGCACACGGTCAACCCGGCCAAGGCGCAGCAGGATTACGCGCGGCTGCTGGGCCAGGGCGAGCAGGTGCACGCCGCGTACCAGCTGATCCGCGACACCATGCTCTTCACCGACCGTCGGCTCCTCCTCATCGACAAGCAGGGCATCACCGGCAAGAAGGTGGAGTACCACTCCGTCCCGTACCGCAGCATCACGCACTTCGCGGTGGAGACGGCCGGGACGTTCGACCTGGACGCGGAGCTGAAGATCTGGATCTCGGGGAGCGCCACCCCGATCGAGAAGACGTTCACCAAGGGCGTCGACATCTACGAAGTGCAGGCGATCCTGACCCAGTTCGTGGCCCGGTAGGGCCCGCGGGCCCCGTGACCCGCCCCGGGCTCGCCGGGTCCCCGGTGTGCGGCGCCGGATGTGCGGCACCTGATGCGTGGGGCCCGGTGTGCGGCGCCCGGTGTCAGAGCGTCGGGCGGAGCCGGGCCGTGGCGATCTGCCGTCCGGTCTTCGCCCGCAGCGCGGCCACCTTGTCCCGCAGCACGGGCAGCAGTGCGTACAGCACCTCGCCGGGGCAACGGGTCCCGTAGCTGTCGCGGTGCCCCGAGATGACGTGGAGCCTGGCCGTCTCGCCCTTGTCGTACAGGCTCTCGTCGTTCGTCGAGACCAGCTCCACCGTGCCGCGCGGATCGGCGCCGGGGCGCAGTTTCCAGGCGGCGACCTTCGCGATCCCGTCCGCGAGCGCCTTCGGCACCGTCGTACCGGCGCCGAAGCTGCCGAGGGCCGCGATGCCCACGGTGTCGGCGTTGAACCCCTTGGTGTGAGCCCCGCGCACCGGACGGGCGACGCCGCCCGCGCGGCCCTCGTAGATGGTTCCGCACCGGTCGACGACGAAGTTGTAGCCGATGTCGTCCCAGCCCTCGCTCCTGACGTGGTCGGCCTGCACGCCGCGGATCAGTTCGGGGGCATCGGCGCAGTCGTACCCGTTGGAGTGGCCCGTGTGGTGGACGAACACCGCCTTCGCCGCCCCCGTGTAGCGCGGCACCTCCTTGACCAGCCCCTCGTCCGCGTGCCAGGACGCCCGGCTCACGATCACCGGCTGCGGCAGCCCGCGCGGCGCCGCCGGGCCGATCGCGGCGGGAGCGGGCGGCACGATCCCGGCCGGGGCGTCGCGGAACACCAGGAAGGCCAGCGGCAGGAGCAGGACGCCCGGGGCGAGTCGGCGGGACCACATGGGTCCCAGACTGCGCTCCGGCCCCCCGCTTCGCAGAGGAGCGGGCCAACCGGGTGAGAGCGGCGCCGTTCTCACGCCCCGCTCACCACGGGTCCGCGCCCTCCGCGGACAGGGACGGCGCACCGGGCCCCGCCGCGCCCGCCCCCCGGCGCAGCAGCCGGAAGGCCAGCAGCGGGAACGTCAGCACGGACACCATGGCGGCCGCCACGAGCGCGGCGCCCTCGCCCGCCCCGAGCACCTTCTCGTCCAGGCCGATGGTGGTGATCGCGACGACGAGCGGCAGACAGGTGGACGCGAACAGCGCCAGTGCCGGCCGCTCCGCCCCGCCCGCCAGATCGCGTGGGGCGAGCAGATACGCCGGAGCGCCCCGGACGAGCAGGAAGAGCAGCAGGAAGACCGGCAGGAGCACCAGCGGACGGCCGCCGTCGAGGAGCGCCGCGAGGTCGAAGTCGATGCCGGTGACGATGTAGAAGAACGGCACCAGGAAGCCGAAGCCCATCGCCTCGATCCGGCCGAGGATCTCCGTACTGCTGTCGGGCACCGCGCCCTGGAGCACCAGCCGGGTCAGCATTCCGGCGGCGAAGGCGCCGAGCAGGGTGTCCAGGCCGAAGACATGGGACAGGCCGAGCATCCCGGCGAGCAGCAGCATCACGAAGCGGACGGCGAACTGACCGCTGCTGTGCAGGGTCCCGGCGATGATCCGGGCGAACCACGGCGGCCGGGGCCGCACCGCCCAGAACACCGCGCCCGCGGTCACCAGGGCGAAGGCTGCCAGCACCGCACCGGCCGCCCCGGGGCTGCGGCCGCTGAACAGCAGGGCCATCGCGATGATCGGGCCGAACTCGCCGACCGCCCCGAACGCCATCACCACCGTGCCGAACCGCCCCTCCAGGCGCCCCGAGTCACGCAGGATCGGCAGGACGGCTCCGAGAGCGGTGCTGGTGAGCGCGGTGCCGATGACCAGGCTCTTCGCCAGGTCCGCCCCGGTCAGCGCCAGGGCGATACCGAGTCCGGCCGCGAACGAGACCGCCCAGGCCCACCCCGAGCGGCGCAGGGTGTCGCCGCGCACGGCGGCGAACTGGATCTCGTACCCGGCCAGGAAGATCAGCATCGACAGGCCCAGATCGGAGAGCGCGTCGATGACCGCGTCGTGATGGGCCCAGCCGAGCACATCGGGTCCGATGATGATGCCCAGCGAGATCTCGAAGATCACCACGGGGACGGAGAGCCTGCGCCCGACGGCGTAGGCGAGCAGCGGCGCGAGGACCGCCATGGCCATGATCAGGATGAGGGTCCCGGGGTGCTCCATCGCTCGTGTATAGCAAGAAACCGCATCGGATCATCCGATATCGCCCTCCGGGGCGACGCCCCGTCCCCACCGGTCTCCGGCGCCCCGCCCCGCCCGTCTCCGGCGCCGAGTCCCCACCGGTCTCCGGCGCCTCGCCCGCCCCACCGGTCCGGGCGCCCCGCCCGCCCCACCGGTCCCCCGCTCCCGCCCCTCCGGTTCAGTTCGCGCAGTGCGTGTCCTGCGCGGGCCGCCGCCCGGTGACGAGGAATTCGCTGACCGTGCGGTCGCCGCACGCGTTCCCACCGCCCAGATACATGCTGTGACCGCCCCGGCCGACCGTGACCATCCTGGCCCGGTCCCCGAACGCGGCACGCATCTTCAGGGCGCCGCTGTACGGGGTGGCGGGGTCGCGCAGGCTCTGGATCATCAGGACGTTGGACGGACCCTCGTCCGTGATCCGGGTGGGCCTGTCGGCCGGAGCGTCCTTCCAGAACGCGCACGGCGTGATGTTCGCGGGCATCCCGGCCGTCAGCGGGTTCCGCTCCCGGTCGGCGGCCACCGCCCGCCGGTACCCGGCGACGGACCCCGGCCAGCGCACGTCGTTGCAGATCACCGCGACCATCACCGCCGCGTCCTCGTCCGGGATCACCTGGGCGAGGTCCGGCGTCAGGACCGGGCTCCCCTGCGGATCGCGCGCCTCCTGGATCATCCCGGCCAGCGGGGCGAAGGCGCTGTCGCTGAACAGGGCGCTCTGGAGTGCCTGCCGCAGCCGGTTGCCGGTCAGCGGCAGGCCGGGGACGTCCGACTCCTTCGGCTCCCGGTCCAGCTTCCGGGCCAGTGCGAGGAACAACGGCTCGACGTCCTCGGCCCGTTCGGCCAGCCGCAGGCCCTGTTCCTCGCGGGCCGGGTCCGCCGCCCAGGCCGCGAAGTCCGGGAAGCGGTCGGCGGCGCCCACCGCCATGTTCTCCATCCAGCCGCGCCCGACCCGCGCCGGGTCCGGGTCGCCGTTGGCGTCCAGGACCCAACGGTCGGTGTGCCGCGGGTACTTCTGGGCATAGACCGCGCCGACATAGGCCCCGTACGAGGTGCTCCAGGCCGACAGTTTCTCCTCGCCCAGCGACTGCCGGAACAGGTCGATGTCGCGGACCTCGTTCTGCGTGGAGAAGGAGCGCAGGACCTCGCCCCCGTTACGGGCACACGCCTCGGCGGTGCGCCGGGACCGGTCGATGTTCTCCGCGATGCCCCCGTCCGCCCCCGGCCAGGCCCGCAGCGTCACCAACTGCCGGTCCCCTTCGGCGATTCCGCAGCCCGCCCGGGTACTGCCCCCGACGCCCCGCGGATCCAGGCTGACCAGGTCGTACGCGCCCCGGGTCGCCGTCCGCAACGCCTCCCCCTTCTGCGCGAGCCGCTCCACGCCCGACGAGCCCGGCCCGCCGGGGATCACGACCAGCGTCCCGCGCCGCGCCGCGGGCCGGTCGGAGCGCAGCCGGGTCACGGCGACGGTGAGGGTGCGGCCGTCCGGATTCCGGTAGTCCAGCGGTACGGGCAGCTCCGCGCACTGCTGCCCGTCGGCACCGGTCGAACCGTCGGGGAGCTCGCAGCCGTGCCAGGTGAGGGAGGGCGGAGAGGAAGCCGGGGACGCCCGGGGCCCGGCGTGGGCCACCGGAGTGACGGAGGCGGTCAGCGCCGAGGCGACGGCGGTGGCGGAGAGGGCCAGCAGGAGGGTCTTTCGCGTACAAGTAGTCATGGGACAAGGGTTGTTGACGTGGCGTCCATTTCCCATGCGGCAGACCCGAGACCCGGGGTGGGGCTAACCCGTCAGGGTGCCCGTCGGGGTTCCCGCCGGGCGGCATGCCGGACGGCCTGCCGTACGCCTCGTCGGGGAGCCCGTCACCCGTTCCCCCGCACCGGCGTGCCGCGGCCCGGCAACCGACCTTGAATACGGAGTGTCCGAGGCGCCCCGCGGGGCGCCCCTCTCCGGGAGCGGGAGCCCCCATGCCGTCGACACAGGCCCGCGGGCACCGGGGGCCGGGACCCGCCGCCGACCGCCGTACCGGTGTGCTGCGCCGGACCGGCGCATGGTGCGCCCGGCACTTCGTGATCGTCCTCGTGCTGTGGCTGGCCGCCCTCGCCGGGCTCCAGGCCCTCCAGCACGCGTACGGCGGCGACTACTCGGACGACTTCTCGCTCCCCGGCACCCAGTCGCAGGACGGCCTCGACGTCCTGCGGGCCCACGCGCCCACCGCCGGCGGCTACAGCAGCCAGGTGGTGCTGCACGACGGGTCCAAGGCACTCAGCGAGTTCAGCGGCCAGGTCTCCACGGCCGTCACCGACCTCCAGAAGCTGCCCGACGTGCTCTCGGTCCAGAATCCGCTGCCGCCGTCCGGCTCGACACCGCCCCCGCCGCCCACCGGCACGCCGAACACCGGGCCGCTCTCCACCGACGGGAGGACGGCGTACATCACCGTCCGGTTCAGCGTCCAGCCGTCCACGCTCGACCCGTCGTACCTGGACGGGGTCGATGCCGCCGTCCAGCCCCTGCGGGCCGCGGGCGTCGAGGTGGAGTACGGCGGACCGCTCGGCGAACTGGCCCGGCCCGAGGCCGACGACCGCACCAGCGAGGCCATCGGCTTCGGCGTCGCGATCCTTGTCCTGCTGATCGGCTTCGGCAGCCTGCTCGCCGCGGTGCTGCCCCTGGTGACCGCGCTGATCTGCGCCCTGTGCGGGCTGGCCCTGCTGGGGCTGCTGGCCGCCGCCGCCACGTTCGCCACCGTGTCACCGACGCTCGCCACGATGATCGGCATCGGCGTCGGCATCGACTACGCGCTGTTCCTCGTCACCCGGCACCGCCAGAACCTCCTCGACGGCGAGGACCCGGTGACGGCCGCCGGGAACGCGGCGGCCACCAGCGGGCGGGCCGTCCTGCTCTCCGGCTGCACCGTGATCATCGCCCTGTCCGGGCTGTGGGTCTCCGGCATCGGCTTCATCGGCAAGCTCGGCCTGGCCGCGGCGGTCACCGTGGTCACCGCCGTGATCGGGGCCCTCACCCTCGTACCGGCCGTTCTGGGCCTGATCGGACGGCGCATCGACCGGCTCCGGGTGCGGGCCCCCGTCGCGGAGACCGACGCGGCGCCCGGCGAGGAGGCACACGGCGGCTGGCACCGGTACGCCCAGCGGGTGGAGCGGCGCCCCTGGTGGTTCCTGGCCGGCGGGGTGGTCACCCTGGCCGTCCTCGCCTTTCCCCTCTTCTTCATCCAGCTCGGCCACATCGGGGACGGCGCCGACCCGAAGTCGTTCACCGACCGCCGCGCCTTCGACCTGATGTCCACCGCCTTCGGACCCGGCTCGAACGGCCCGCTGACGCTCGTGATCGACCAGAGCCGGGTCCCGCAGTCCGACCGCTCCGCGCTGGCGGACCAGGCGCAGAAGGCACTGACCGGGGTGCCCGACGCCGCCGTGATCACCCCGCTCACCGCCACCTCGGACGGCGACGTCCTGACCGGCACCGCGTACTCGGTGGCCGCCCCGCAGGACGAGCGCAGCACCGCCCTGGTGAACCGGCTGACCGACGACGTCCTCCCGCAGGCCGTCTCCGGCACCGGGGCGAGCTCCTATGTGACCGGCACGACCGCCGCCCAGGTCGACTTCCTGGACATCGTCTCCAGCCGGCTGCCGCTGATCATCGCGGTCGTCGTCGCCCTCGCCTTCCTCGTCATCCTCACCGTGTTCCGCGGCCTGCTCGTCGCCGTCAAGGCAGCCGTGCTGAACGTCCTGTCGATCGCGGCCTCTTACGGCGTCGTGGTGGCCGTCTTCCAGTGGGGCTGGGGCGGTCCGGCGCTGGGAGTGTCGGGGGCCGTCCCGATCGAGAGCTATGTGCCGATGATGATGTTCGCCATCGTCTTCGGGCTCAGCATGGACTACGAGATCTTCCTGCTCTCCCGCATCCGCGAGGCCTGGCTGCGCACCGGCGACCCGAAGGCGAGCGTGGCGCACGCGCTGGAGATCACCGCCCGGGTCATCACCTGCGCGGCGCTCATCATGGTCAGCGTGTTCGCCGCCTTCGTCATCAGCGACAACATCGTGGTGAAGATGCTGGGCCTGGGCCTGGCCGCCAGCGTGCTGATCGACGCCACCGTCGTACGGCTGCTGCTGGTGCCCGCCGTGATGACCCTGCTGGACAGATCCGCCTGGTGGACACCGCGCTGGCTGGACCGGATCCTGCCGCATCTGGACGCGGAGGGGAAAGGGCGGGGGGCCGGGGACAGCCCTTAGGGTGTCGGCGTGCCCTCGCTGACTTCGCTGACCTCACTGGCCGCCAGGCTGCCACGCCCCACCGCCGCCGGCGCGGGGGCGACGGCCACGCCCGCGGCCACCGGCGAACGCCCCGCCGGGCGGGACCACTTCTTCGACAACGCCAAGTACCTGGCGATCGTGCTGGTGGCGATGGGCCACGCCTGGGAGCCGCTGCCGGACAGCGGCCGGCTGGTCGAGACGGTGTACACCTTCGTCTACACCTTCCACATGCCGGTGTTCATCATGATCGCGGGCTACTTCTCGCGCGGCTTCGAGCTGCGGCCCGACCGGGTGTGGAAGCTGGTCACCGGGATCCTCGTCCCGTACGCCGTCTTCGACATCGTCTTCGCGTACTTCCACCGCGCCGTGGGAGACCCCACCGTTTCGGTGTTCCCGTCGCTGTTCGCCCCGTACTGGCTGCTGTGGTTCCTGCCCGCCCTGTTCTTCTGGCGCCTGTCCACACCGCTCTGGCAGGCGGTCCGCGCCCCGGTGGCCGTGGCTCTGGGTGTCGCGGCACTGGCGTCGATGTCCCTGGGCATCGACCAGGGGATGCAGGTCCAGCGGATGCTCCAGTTCCTGCCGTTCTACGTGCTGGGCCTGCGGCTGGGCCCCCACCACTTCGACCTCGTACGCCGCACCTGGGTGCGCGTCGTGTCCCTCCCCGTGTTCGCCCTGGCCCTGCTCGCGGCGTACTGGGCGGTGCCGCGGACGACGACCCTCTGGTTCTACCGGCAGTACAGCGCGCAGGAACTCGGCTCACCCGCGTGGGCGGGGCCGTCGGCGACGCTTCTCCTGTTCGGCTGCGCCGTACTGCTCGGCGCGTGCTTCCTCGCCTGGGTGCCGAACCGCCGGACCTGGATGAGCGCGCTGGGAGCGTGCACCCTCTACGGCTACCTGCTGCACGGCTTCGTCATCCGTACCGCGCTGTACCGGGGCGTCTACGACGAGCCGTTCCTCTCCACCCCGCTGGGCACGGTCGCGGTGACCGTGGGCGGCGCGGTCGTGGTGACCCTGCTGTGCACGCCGCCCGTCCGGCGGGTGCTGCGTCATGTGGTGGAGCCGCGGATGAACTGGGCGAGGCAGGGACGCGCGGGGTCCGAAGCGCCCCGTCGGGTCTGAAAGCCCCCCGGGGCCGGACGGCACACACCTGGCGTCACACGGCTGACAGGCGTGGCGCGCCGCCCGGCCGGGGTCCTCAGCCGATGACGTACGTCCTGCCGAGCACCGTGGCGTGCTCCAGCACGTCCTCCAGCGGATCGTCGATCTGGCCCGTGGAGATCAGAGCCACTTGAGGGCCGTTGTGCGCGTTCGTGTGTGTCTCGTCGGCGTACGCGGTCCCTGCGGCGGGCAGCACGGACGCGAAAACCGTCACGCCGAGCGCGGTCAGCTTGCTCTTCATGGCACCGATCCTCCCCCTGCCGGGAAAGCGGAACCTGCGCATCACATCCGTTTGGCGGAGTCTTTGTTACACACGATCACACCTGGGCACAGTCGGCTTGTCACATCGTCGCCGTCACGGCCGGGCAGCCCCCGGGCGCGTCCCGGCCCCACCGGCAGTACCGGCCGCGCACCGGGACGGCCGAACGGGCCCGGCCGGCCGGGCGAGGGTGAAGTCGCCGGCCGACAGGGCCCGTTCGTAAGGCGGCCGGGGTGACCCGGCCTCCGCTCACACCTGGCCGGCACCCGGCGCGGGCAGCGGCTCCGCTGCCGGGAGCACCGGCTCCGGCCGCGGCTCCGGCGTCCCGAGCAGCGCGGACGCCGTCTCCAGCGGGGTCAGCGCGGGAGCGGGGACGGCCGCCTGGGCCGTACGGCAGGTGAAGCCGAGGCGGGTCAGCGCCCTGGTCACCTCGGCGGAGGAGAAGTCGCGGCGGTCCTGCCGGGTGATCACTTCCCCGACCTGCTTGACGGGGTAGACGCGGCGGCTGATGACCACGGCGTCTCCGGTGACGGGTTCGGGCTTGATGCCCTTCATCGAATCCTCCACTTCGTTCTTGAACAGATCGAAGGGGAAGCGGGCGATGACACAGCGCATGGTGCCTCAGCAAGGTCGAGTCGAAGAGAAACCGGACGGGGACTGCCGGTAGGAACTGGCGGTACGGGACGGGCACGGGACGGCGGTACGAACCACCGGCCCGGAACTGCCGGTACGAGAACTACCGGCACGGGACGGCCGGCACGGAACTGCCGGTACGAGACTGCCAGGAGCGAACGGCCAATGCGAGACGGCCGGTACGGAACAGACCAGTACCGGCCGTCTCCTACCGGGAAGGCTACGCGGCGCGGTTGTTCCGGCGCTGCGAGGCGGCGGCGCGCGCCTCCGGCGTGGGCACGCCCGGACGGCGTCCGCGCGAGGGCGCTCCGCCGCCGCGCTTGCTGCCACGGCCCATGAACGCTCCGCCGGTGCTCCTGGACCGCTCCTTGGGCGCCGCGCTGATGACGACGGGGACGCCCGAGGGCGCCTGCGCCCCGGTGATCCGGCTCAGCTCGGCCTCGCCGGAACGGACCTGGGCGATCTGCGGGGTGATCCCGGCATCCGCCATCAGACGCGTCATCTCGCGACGCTGCCCCGGCAGCACCAGCGTGACGACGCTGCCGGACTCACCGGCACGGGCGGTACGGCCGCCGCGGTGCAGGTAGTCCTTGTGGTCGCTGGGCGGGTCGACGTTCACGACGAGGTCGAGGTTGTCGACGTGGATGCCGCGGGCGGCGACGTTCGTGGCGACCAGGACCGTGACGTGCCCGGTCTTGAACCGCTCCAGGGTGCGGGTGCGCTGCGGCTGCGACTTGCCGCCGTGCAGCGCGGCCGCCCGGACACCGCTGTGCAGCAGGTGGTCGGTCAGCTTGTCCACGGCGTGCTTGGTGTCCAGGAACATGATGACGCGGCCGTCGCGGGCCGCGATCTCGGTGGTCGTGGCGTACTTGTCGGCGCCCTGGACGTAGAGCACGTGGTGCTCCATCGTCGTCACCGCACCGGCCGCGGGGTCCACGGAGTGGACGACCGGGTCGTGCAGGTAGCGACGGACCAGGAGGTCGACGTTGCGGTCCAGGGTGGCCGAGAAGAGCATCCGCTGCCCCTCCGGGTTCACCTGGTCGAGAAGCTCCGTGACCTGGGGCATGAAGCCCATGTCGGCCATCTGGTCGGCCTCGTCGAGAACCGTGATGGTGACCCGGTCCAGCTTGCAGTCACCGCGCTCGATGAGGTCCTTGAGCCGGCCCGGGGTCGCGACGACGACTTCGGCACCGCCACGCAGCGCACTGGCCTGCCTGCCGATCGACATGCCGCCGACGACGGTGGCGATGCGCAGCTTGAGCGACCGGGCGTACGGGGTGAGCGCGTCGGTGACCTGCTGGGCCAGTTCCCGGGTGGGGACGAGGACCAGGGCCAGCGGGCGGCGGGCGTCGGCGCGCCGGCCCTCGGTACGGGCCAGCAGAGCCAGGCCGAAGGCGAGCGTCTTGCCCGATCCGGTCCGGCCGCGGCCCAGGACGTCACGGCCCGCGAGGCTGTTCGGCAGGGTCGCCGCCTGGATGGGGAACGGCACCGTCATGCCCTCGGCGACGAGAGCCGCCTTCAGCGGGGCCGGCATGTCGAGCTCGTCGAAGGCGGCCGCTGCGGGCAGCGCCGGAGTGATGGTGACCGGCAGGGCGAACTCACCCTGCTTCGCGGCGGGCCGGCGGCCGAAGCCGCCGGACCGCTTCGGTCCACCGCCGGAGCGCTGCGACCCGCCACCGGAATACGATCCGCCGCCGGAGTACTTCGGCGCGCCACCGGTGCGGCCGCCGCTGGAACCGCCCGAGCGGGTCCGGGAAAATCGGTCGTTCGTGCGAGATGCTCGTTCGCGGTTCATGCAGAACCTTTCCTCGATGTGGGGCACGTATCGAGGGATTCTTTTTGGGCAGGAGCCTTGGAACGGCGCCCAGAATCGCAAGAACGAGCCGATGAAATGAAAAAGGAAATCGAAGCCCGGCCGCCGGGAATCACTGCACCGGACACGGCTTCGGGAGGGGGCGCGGAATACCAGCCCCGGAAACGACAACGAGCCGGGGCCCGCACCCCAAGGTGCGGGCCCCAGCTGCGCAGTACGACCTGAGTGATCAGGCGGGGGTGATGTTCTCGGCCTGCGGGCCCTTCTGGCCCTGCGTGACGTCGAAGTTCACCTTCTGGCCCTCCTGCAGCTCGCGGAAGCCGGTGGAGGCGATGTTCGAGTAGTGGGCGAAGACGTCAGCGCCGCCGCCGTCCTGCTCGATGAAGCCGAAACCCTTTTCGGCGTTGAACCACTTCACGGTGCCAGTAGCCATGTCATATCTCCTTCGGGGCTGTGCCCACGTGGGCTCACACTGTGCGAGCCCGACGTCGCCGCGATGATTACCCCGTCCGGAAAAACAACCGGAAATACAAAAGCGCACCCACCGGTACAGAACCGGCGAGAGCACTTGAAGTTTTGGGAACCACAACTGCAACTGAGATCAACCGTAGCACGATGCGAGCGGAAGAGGGCTGTACGTAATATCACTCCGTCTGACGCGGCATAAACCCTCATCGCACATTGCACAAAATTCTGTGCTGGCGAATGCAGATATGTTCAGGAGTCCGTCGGCCGCCGCATCTCCGCGTTGAGGCGCAGCGCCTCTTCGAGCTGGTCCTCCAGGATCACGATGCGGCAGGCGGCATCGATCGGCGTGCCGGCGTCGACCAGCTCGCGCGCGCGAGCCGCGATGCGGAGCTGGTAGCGGGAGTAGCGGCGATGGCCGCCCTCGGAACGCAGCGGGGTGATCAGGCGCGCCTTGCCGATCGCCCGCAGGAGACCCGGTGTCGCACCGATCATCTCGGCGGCGCGCCCCATGGTGTAAGCGGGGTAGTCGTCGTCATCGAGCCGATCGCCCGCGTGCGAGGGGGTTTCCGGGGGCATCTGCACCTCTTCGTGTCACACATGTTCCGCCACGCGTGCCCGAGGACCCTCGGCGCCGTACGCCCCCAGGGTGTCCCTCTGCTCGCGTACCGCTGTTTAGCTCGACCGCACAAGAAACCCTAATCGTACGAGAACGCCATGTCTATCGCGGCCAGGACAGATTCCCGGCGCGGGGGGCGGGGTGCCGGACGGGGCGCGCGGCACAGCTGACCGACCGGTCAGTTGTCGCCGGATGGAGTAAGGGCCATAATGCACGCGTAGCCCTTCACGCATCCCCCGTCGTGAAGGGCTACACCCATGTCCGGTGACAGCAAACGGACTTCACGATTCCGGATATCGCGTTTACCGCACGCGTCACACTCCACGGCGCGGGCCCGTTTCCCGGACCCCGTTTCCCGCGCGGGCCTCGCATCCGGGCTGCACGAAACATGGGCAAGGGACTCCCCTCGTGGTCCCCTGCCCATGTTTTTTTGAGTTAACAGTGACGTAGAGTGTTTGCGCAAGCTCATTCCGGCTCTGAAGCCGATTGGTCCGCTTCGTCACCCACGCTGCCGGAACCCTGTCGGGGTTCGTTACAGTACGAGCCCGTTGACCGAATCGAACATCGCGCAGCGCACGACCGAGCGCCCCGTGGTGGACGTGATCGTGGGGGGCCGGATGGCAATGGACAACGGTGAAGAGCACGCGCCGGAGCTGAATTCGCTGCGGCAGAAGGTCGAGTACATGGTCGAGAAGACCTTCCCCGGCCAGAAGATCTCGGGCCGGGTCTTCGCGGAGCTGGTCAGGGAGCGCGGCGGTTCGCTCTCGCACAGCTACTTCTCCAACATCCTCGCCGGAAAGGTCACCCAGCCCTCCGAGGAGATCCTCAAGGCGCTCGGTCTGGGGTTCGGCGTGGACTGGCACTTCTTCAAGGAGGAGTCCGAGGTCGTCGACGATGTCGTGGCGGGACTCCAGTTCCTCGCCAAGCGGCGCACGGGGGAGATCAGCGGCCTGGCGGGCCGGGGCATCGGCGACGACGGGCTCTCCCCGGAACTGCTGCAGTTCGCGATGTCGCTGCTGGAGGACGCCTCCAGAGGCCGGGACAGGGACCCGGAACCGGGCGGTTCCGCACGCTCCGGGCCCGACAGCCGCGGGAGCTCCGGAAGCTCCAGCGGCCCGGCCGCGTAGGCGGCGTCAGCGCCATGTCTCTGCGCAAGCTGCGGAAAGAGTGCGAGGCGGGCCTGGCCGACCTGCCCCTGCCGACCCCTTTCTCGCTGCCGGGCCTGGTGGCGAACATGGAGGCGGCACGCGGCCGCACCATCCGTCTGCACGAATTGCCGGACCGGCTGGCGCGCGTCAACGCCGCCTGCGGACTGCGTCTGAAGGCGGGCACCACCAGTTTCGTCCTCTACCGCCGACGCCCGACCGCGTACCAGACCCAGCACGTCATCCTGCATGAGCTGTGCCACGAGTGGTTCGACCACGGAACCACCCTCTCGGCGGACCAACTCCGCACGCTCCTCCCGGTCTTCGACACCTCGCTGATCTCCCGGATGGTCTCCCCCACGGTCGCCGAGGCGTTCGGGGCCGAGGACAGCACGGTCCAGGCCCGCGCCCAGTACGACACCCACGACGAGCGGATGGCCGAATTCGGTGCGTCGCTGATTCCCCGGATGGCCAGGGACATGACCACCGATGACATGGTGGGGCGGCTCGCCAACTCGCTGTCCCGCCCCGTCGCCCACCGCCGCCGCGGCCTGTTCCGCCGGCGGGACGACGCCTGACCCCCTTCCGCTCCCCTCACCCGAAGGAACAAGGACCGCCGTGACCCCCCTCGATCTCGCCGGCTACCTGATAGCCGGCCTGATGACGGCCGTTGCCCTGTGGCGCATGCCCGCAGCCCTGTGGGGCGGCGAGGAAGACAAACGACGGCGGGCCCTGTGGGGCTGCTACGCCGGATTCGCCATCGCCCTGTGGACCAAGACCAGCGCCGTACGCATCGGGCTCAACAACAGCGCCGTGACCGACCTCGCCGTACTGATCAAGCACTACACGGCGACCATCGCGATCCTGGCCATACTCAGCTACATCGTCGCCATCTACGGCCGCTACCCCGAGGGGGGCGGCGTCCCCCGGCACGTCCGCTTCGCCCGCCTCGTCCAGCAGGTGGCGGCCAAGGCGTCCGTGGCGACGCTGATCCTGCTGACCGTGCTCTTCTTCACCGTGGTCGACCGCTCGGTCCCCTCGGACCGGTTCGTCTCCGACCACGCGGGGCAGTGGGGCGCCACGCTCTACATGAGCGTCTTCTACCTCTACCTCGGCGCCGCCTCCGCCGTGTGCGCGTACCAGTGGGCCCTGGCCACCGCCGACGCACGGCTGCGCCATCTCCGCGTCGGCCTCGGGATGATGACCTTCGCGATGTTCATCGGGGTCGGCTACACGGTCAGCCGGACCCTGTTCCTGTGGATCAGCGTGATCGACACGCCCGGCGAGGACTTCGCCCTCCGGTTCGACGAGATCACCGAGGCGGCACAGCTGGTGCTGTTCGCGTTCTTCGCGCTGGGCGCCTCGATCCCGGCCTTCAGCAAGGGCGCGCACCGGGCGAAGCTGTGGCGGGCCCAGGTGAAACTCCACGCGCTCTGGTACGAGTTGATGACCGCCTTCCCCGACCAGCCCTTCGACCCGCCCGCGTCGCTGGCCCGGGAGCTGACCCGGTTCGACACCCCGTCGGACCTCCGGGTCGACCGGTGGGCCGCCGATATCGCGGACGCGGTCGAGAAGCTGCGGCACTACGTGCCCGACGATCTGCTCGCCGCCGCCGAACGCGCGGCGGCCGAGGAGACCCGGGACCCGCGGCGGACCGGCCCGCTCGTCGACGCGTACTGGATCAAGGCCGCGCTCGCCGCCAGAGCCGCGGGCGCGCCCGCCGGTGGCGCGGCGGTGGTGGCGGCCCAGCAGAACGCCGACCAGGACGGCGACCACGCCACCGACCAGGACGGCGAGGTGGCCCGGCTGGTGCGGGTCGCCGACGCGTACCGGACGGTCACCGAAGCACGTACCCGCCGGCTCCTCGCGTCCGTGGGGGCACCGGCGGCGGAATCCGCACAAGAGCCGGGAAGGGCAGCGAAGACGGCATGAACAGCACCACCGAGAACGATCCCGGTTCCGAAGCACCGGCAACAGCGGCCGCACCTGAAGCACCGGCAGCACCCGAGGCACCTGGCGCACCCGAGGCACCGGCAGTGCCTGGAGCACCCGAAGCACCTCCGGCCGCCACCGCGCCCGTGGCCCGCGCCGTCACCGACGCGCTCCAGCCCCGCAACATGCTGCTGGCCGGGATGCTCGGCGTCGGGCTGGCCGCCGCGGGCGACTGGACCGGTCTCCTCTGGGGCTTCCTCGGCGCGCTGTGCGCCGGGCTCATCCCCGCGGGCTACATCGAGTGGGAGCGCAAGCGCGGTACCTGGGGCGACCGCCATGTCGTCGACCGCACCAAACGGGCCCCGATCTTCTTCGTCATCCTCGGTTCCATCGGCGTCGGCTCGGTGGTCATGGTCGTCGGGAACGCCCCCACGGGCATCCTCGTCGCGATGCTCGCCCTCTGGGCGATGACGATCGTCCTGCTGACGGTCAACACCGTCTGGAAGATCTCGGTGGACTCGGCGGTCGCCTCGGCGGTGGTCGCGCTGCTCGCCGTGGTGCACTCCCCGTGGTGGCTGCTGGCCGGCACGCTGACCGTGGCCGTGTGCTGGTCCCGGGTGGCGCTGCGGTACCACTCGGTCGCGCAGACCGTGGCCGGGGCGGCGCTGGGCGCGGCCACGACGGTGGCGTACGCCTTCGGCTGACGCGCGGGACACACCGGCCGGCCCCTTCGGCCGCCCACCCGCCGTACCCCTTCCGGCCAGGCTGTCGGCACGACCGCTGAACGGCTCCCGGACGGGGTACGACTGGTCCGTGCCGACTTTCGAGATCACCACCGCGAGCGCCGCCGACATGACGACCCTGGCCGGGTGGGCCCATGACGAGGGCTGGAACCCCGGACTCGCCGACACCCGGCCCTTCTTCGCCACCGATCCGTGCGGCTTCCTGATCGGACGCCTGGACGGCGAGCCCGTCTCCTCCGTCTCGGTCGTGCGCTACGGCGACGGCTTCGGCTTCCTGGGCTTCTATCTGACCCGCCCCCCGCTGCGGGGCCGGGGGTACGGGATCCAGATCTGGCGTGCCGGGATGGCCCGGCTCTCGGGGCGTACCGTCGGCCTCGACGGCGTACCCGCGCAGCAGGACAACTACCGCAGGTCCGGCTTCCGTTCGTGCTGGAGCAACGCCCGGTACGAAGGAAAGCCCGACACGGGCATCGCCGCGCCGCCGGGCATCACCCTGGTCGATGCCCGCACGCTCCCGTTCGGCCGGATCGCCGCGTACGACCGGCAGTTCTTCCCGGCCGCCCGGGACAGCTTCCTGGCGCCCTGGATCACGACCGCCGGGCACGCCGCGGTGGCCGCGGTCCGCGACGGCGAACTCCAGGGCCTCGGCGTCCTGCGCGCCTGCCGGGCCGCTTCCCGTATCGGTCCGCTGTACGCCGCCTCGCCGGAGGTCGCCGCCTCGCTCGTGAGCGCCCTCGCGGCCACCGCGCCGGACACCCCCGTCGCGATCGATGTCCCCGACATCAACCCGTCGGCGGTACGTCTCGCGGAACAGCTCGGTCTGACACCGTCGTTCGACACGGCGCGCATGTACACCGGGCCGGAGCCGGTCTTCGACCGGACGGGCCTGTACGGCATCACCAGCCTCGAACTGGGCTGACCCGCCGGACGGACCGGGCGGCACATCGGCCGGCGTCCCCGTGCTCCGACGTCCTACTCCCGCCGCAGGCGCTCCAGGACCCGGTCGCGCAACAGCTCGTACTCCTCACGGAGCCGGACGATCTCCTCGGGCCGCGCTGTCACCGTGCCGCCCGAGACGCGCTCGTGCGGCCCGAACTGCTCACGGGTGAGGTCGATCTCGACACCCGCTCCCAGCCGGTTCCACCAGTGGTAGTCCGTCCACTCACCGTCGGCGTGCACCTCGCCGCGGATCAGATCGCCGCCCAGCAGGTCGTTGATCACCAGTGCGGTGACCCCGCACTGATC
The DNA here is from genome assembly GCF_035917275.1 of Streptomyces sp. NBC_01237. NCBI lineage: Bacteria > Bacillati > Actinomycetota > Actinomycetes > Kitasatosporales > Streptomycetaceae > Streptomyces > Streptomyces sp. NBC_01237. Next base: position 4,324,015 of record NZ_CP108508.1, read on the forward strand.
ACGGGCGGGGTTGTCCGCGCTCCACGACGGCCGGTGCTCCGGTGTGGTCGTGGAGGCGTCCCAACTGCCGCGCACGGCGGCCTCAATGTCACCGAGGAGCCAAGGAGCGGCACGGGAATCGGTACGGGTGTCGGTACGGGGCTGCGTGGACGGTGCGGTGCCGGTCTCCATGCCCCGTATCCTCGCACCGGGTACTGACAACGCCCTTTCAGCGGCCCGGCAGCGCACCCTCCCGGATGCGTGAGGCGAGCACCGCGATGTCGTCCTCCGCCCCGTCCCCGAACCGGTCGAGCACGGCGTCCAGCAGGTCTTCGAGCCGCCCGCCCACCGGCAGGGTCAGCTCGGCCAGCCGCCCCACGGACACATCGATGTCCTCGCCCCTGCGCTCCACCAGACCGTCGGTGTACATGAACAGCACCGTCCCCGGACCGCACCGCACCGACGCGGTCCGGTACCCGCCGAACCCGGTGCCGAGCGGCGGTCCCACCGGTACCCGGACCACCCGCCCGGCCTTGCCCGGATCGATGAACACCGGCGGCAGATGGCCCGCGCTGGCCACCTCGCAGTTCTCGCCGAACCGGTCGACGACCGCGAGCAGACAGGTCGCCGCCCGGTCCAGGCCGGACCGTTCGACCATGGTGTCGAGCCGCTCCAGAATGAGGTGCGGCGGCAGGTCGTCACCGGCCAGCAGGCGCAGCAGCGAGCGGTAGTGGCTCATGGCGACGGCCGCCTCCACGCCGTGGCCCATGACATCGCCCATCGCCTTCAGATGGCGCCCGTCGCGCAGCGGTACGACGTCGAACCAGTCGCCGCCCACCAGGACGCCGTGCTCGGCGGGCAGATAGCGGGTCGCGATCTCCACGTGCGGGTGCGGGCCCCAGGGTTCGGAGAGCAGGGAGCGCTGGAGTTCCAGGGCGACGCCGTGTTCGTGGGCGTAACGGCGGGCGTGGTCGAGGTCGACGGCGGCCCGGCCCGCGAGCTCGCGGGCGACGAACATGTCCTCATCGGTGAACGCGGGCGATTTCCCGGCCCGTACGAGGTTCAGGGCGCCCAGCGCACGACCGCGCGCCACGAGCGGCACGAAGGCCACCCCGCGCAGGCCGAAGGCACGGTAGGCGGCGCGGAATCCGGCCGTGAGCAGCGGTCCGTCGAACCCGTCCGCGCTCTCCGCGTCGTCGTCCCGGTTCTCCACCACCGCCTGGTTGGCCGCCAGGCACCGGGCGACGCCCGCGTCCTCCTGGTAGTCGATGTACTCGCCCGGGTGACCGAACTGCTGTACTGGTTCCGCGAGTTCGGGAACCGCGGACAAGGCGGCCCGGTGCAACCGCAGCACCCCCGGCGCCGCGCGCCGCACCTCGTGCCCGATGTCCGGCGGGAAGATCTCCACGGCGGCGATGTCGGCCAGCGCGGGCACGACGAAGTCAGCGAGTTCGCGGCAGGTGGTGTCCATGTCGAGCGTCGTACCGATGCGGACGGCCGCGGTGTCCAGGAGGGCCAGATGGCTCCGGGCCCGTTCCAGCTCCTGCTGCTGGCGCACATGGTCGGTGATGTCCAGGACGATCGCGACGAGCCCCTGGACCCGGCCGGCCGTCTCCAGGCGGTGGTAAGCGGAGTGCCAGTACCGCTGGTCCAGTGGCGATGCCACCCAGGTCCGCCCCCTGACCGTGGTCTCGCGCGGCTTGCCGTCGGCCAGTACCAGCAGCATCAGGTCCTTGTGCTCGTCGAGTTCCGGCAGGATCTCGGCGGGGGTCCGGCCGAGGTGGGCAGCGGCCGGGATGCCGTTGATCCGTTCGAGTGCCGGGTTGACGTAGAGGTAGTTCAGCCCGGTGTCGAAGACGGCCACCCCGACCGTAGTACCGCCGAGCAGTGCGGCCACCGGCGCGGGATCGAACGGCACCGGCGCTTCGTCGTCGTGCGGTTCGTCCTGCAAGAGGACCTCCTGCCGTCGTCGGCCACCGGTACTCCATCGTCGGCCGCCGCCCCCCGCCCCGCATCCGCAGCCCCGGCCGCACGCCGTAGGTCACCGCTGCGGCTCGGCGGGCGCCGGGCCCGCCCGGTCGGCGCGCAGCCGGTCGAGGTCCAGGGTGCCCTCGGTCGCCTCGGCGTGCAGCGGAAGGCCGAGGGCCGTCGTCACCGGGTCCGGCAGTGAGGTGAGACCCAGCAGTCCGGTGACCAGCGCCGCCGTCAGATGGTGCCAGACCGGGGCGCGACGGATCATCGCGTGATCGCCGCCCCGGACGGTGATCATGCACGTACGGGCACCCGCGCGACGGGCCCGCGCCGTGAGCGACTGGGTCGCCTGGGGGCTCGTGACACGGTCGCGGGTGCTGTGCAGCAGGACGACGTCGCGGCCCGCGAGCTGGGTGACCGGGTCGCCCGGCGGGCACCACGGAGCGAGACCGACCACCGCACGGACCGAGGGGTGATCCGCGGCGCGGAGTGCCGCACGGGCGCCCATCGAGTGGCCGAGGAGGACCACCGGGATGCCGCCCGTCTCCTCCGTCAGATCGTCGAGGGCGCGTACGGCGTCATGGAGCGGATCCTCACGGGCGCCGTTCCAGCCCCGGTGGGTGTAGCGGACACTCCGCACCAGGACCGGGCCGCGCCCGCCGCCCCCGCGCTCGTCGTGGGCCTCGTGGTGGTCACCGCCCTCGCGCTCGTCGTGGGCCTCGTGGTGGTCACCGGCCTCGTGGGAGTCGTGGGCCTCGTGGGTTCCTTCGCGGCGAGTGGCCCGCGCGACGGCCCGCGCGAACGGCCTCATGCGCAGGCCGGCCAGGTTCAGGAGTCCGGGCGGAGGCGGTTCCATCCCCGTCTCGTGACCGCCGTGAAGGATGAGCACCGCTGCCGACGGCGGTCGTTGCGCCACACGTACCTCCAGTTCCGGGCGCGGGCCGGCGCACCCGCTCACCCCATATTCGGTGCGGGGCGGACTACGGATGGGTCAAACGTGTCAATGAGCGAGAAGTGCCGTTCACTGTACGAGTCCCGTACCCATCCGTGTAGTGCCGACAAGGGAGCCGTCATGGCATCAGGACCACAACCGGGCAGTCCCGCACCCGACTTCACCCTTCCCGGGGGGATTCTGTCGGGCGAGGACTTCGAACGCGGCGACTACCGCCTCTCCGCCTCCCTGGGCCGGGCCGTGGTCCTGGCCTTCTACCCGGGCGACAACACCCCCGTGTGCACCAAGCAGCTCTGCTCGTACTCGTCGGGTCTGGAGACCTTCGACGGGCTCGACGCCGAGGTGTGGGGAATCAGTCCACAGGGTGTGGACAGCCATGAGTCGTTCGCCCGCACCCACGGACTGCGCATGCCGCTGCTGGCCGACGAGGGCCGGGAGACCGCCAGGACGTACGGAGTCGCGGCGCCCGGCATCGGAGTACGGCGCGCGGTCTTCCTCATCGGCCCCGACGGGATCCTGCGCTGGAAGCACGTCGCGCTGCTCGGGGCCACGTTCCAGTCGCTCGACACCCTCGCCGACCGCCTGTCCGGCATCAAAGCGGCGTAAAGACTGCCGGATCCCGGCAGTGTCCCGATGTGGTGGTGTATGGGATCATCCAGCCAGTTCGACGGAAAACAGTCGGGGGAATCGAAAGCCGGGGGAGTGATCACGTGACCTTGTTCCTGGGTCTCGGCATTGCGGGAATCGCTCTTCTCGCCCTCTCCCTGATCTTCGACGGAATCCTCGAAGGGCTCTTCGGCGGCGTACTGGGAGGCTTCTTCGACGGCTTCCTCTCGCTGCCGGTGATCGCGGGCTTCCTGTCGATGCTCGGCTTCGGCGGCGCGATCGTCCTCGGCACCACCGGCGCCGGAACGGTCGTGGCCACGGCCGCCGGAGCACTGGCCGGGATCGTCGCCGCCTGGCTGACCTGGAAGCTCAGCCGGACCCTGATGCGGGACCAGACCACGGCGACACCCCGCGGCGAGGATCTCGTCGGCACCTCGGGGTCCGTCGTGACCTCCATCCCGGCCGACGGGTACGGCGAGGTGCTGCTGCGGCTCGCGGGTCAGACCGTGAAGTACGCGGCGAAGAGCACGGCACCCGTCGAACGCGGTGCCGAGATCTGGGTGGAGGCGACGCTGTCCACCACCTCGGTCGCGGTACGCCCGGTCGAGCGCTGACCACGCCCGACCGGAACCGGCCGGTCACCCGGCCACCGCGGCCGGCCCGATGGCCGGTCCGGACCGCTGCGGCCCACCCGACCGCCGCGGCCCACCGGGACCGCCGGACCGACCGGACCTGCCCGGCCGCCCACTGTCCGCACCGTTGAGCACTGTTTCGCACTTGTTCCGAAAACGATCTGCCGTCCCCACTTCGGGAGGCAGGGGGGACACCTCTTATGAGTCCAGTTCTGATCTCCGTCATCGGCATCGTCGTACTTCTCGTACTCCTCGCCCTCGCCGTCGTCACGCGCTACAAGGTCGCCGGGCCCAGCGAGGCGTTCATCATCACCGGCCGCCGCGGCAAGAAGTCGACCGACCCGGTGACCGGCCGCACCAGCATCGACAACAGCGGTCAGAAGGTCGTCGTCGGCGGCGGCGTCTTCGTCGTGCCGTTCGTGCAGCAGAAGTTCACCCTGGACCTCTCCAGCCGCCACATCCCGATCGCCGTCCGCGGGGCCGTCACCCTGCGCGGCGTGAAGTCCAACCTCGAAGGCGTCGCGATCGTCAAGGTCGGCGGCAGCGAGGACGCGATCCGGGCCGCCGCCCAGCGTTTCCTCCAGCAGCAGGACGGCATCGTCGGCTTCACCCAGGAAGTGCTCTCGGGTGCGCTGCGCGCCATCGTCGGCCGGATGTCGGTCGAGGACATCATCCGCGACCGGGCCGCGTTCGCCGGGCAGGTCGCCGAGGAGGCCGAGGCCAGCCTCTCCGGCCAGGGCCTGATCCTGGACGCCTTCCAGATCCAGGACATCACCACCGAGGGCTCCTACCTGGAGGACCTCGGCCGCCCCGAGGCCGCCCGTGCCAAGCAGGAGGCCGACATCGCCGAGGCGATCGCGCGGCGTGCGTCGGAGCAGGCCCGGCTGAAGGCGGCCGAGGAGATCGCCATCGCCGAGCGGACCTTCTACCTGAAGCAGGCCGAAATCAAGGCCGAGACGGAGGCGGCGGCCGCCAAGGCCAACGCGGCCGGCCCGCTCGCCGAGGCCGCCCGTCAGCAGGAAGTCCTCCAGGAGCAGGAGAAGGTCGCCGAGCGCCAGGCCGCCCTGACCGACCGCGAACTCGACACCAAGGTCCGCAAGCCCGCCGACGCCGCCCGCTACCGGGCGGAGCAGGAGGCGGAGGCCCGCCGCATCGCCCAGGTCAAGGAGGCCGAGGCCGACGCGGAGCGCTCCCGCCTGACCGGTCAGGGCGAGAAGCTCCACCGCTCGGCCCTCGCCGACGCCGTGCGCATCGAGGGTGAGGCGGAGGCCGCCGCCATCGCCGCCAAGGGCTCCGCGGAGGCCGAGGCCATGCAGAAGAAGGCCGACGCCTTCGCCCAGTACGGCGACGCGGCCGTGCTCCAGATGCTGGTCGAGGTACTGCCCCAGGTCGTCGCCAAGGCGTCCGAGCCCCTGAGCGCCGTCGACAAGCTGACCGTGATCTCCACGGACGGCGCCGGCCAGCTGGCCCGGACGGTGACCGACAACGTGGCCCAGGGCATGGAGCTCCTCAACGCCACCACCGGTGTCGACTTCGCCGCCCTCCTCCAGAACCTGAAGGGCCGCACGCCCGGTTCCGCCGCGGCGAACGTGCCCGCCCAGGGCGAGGAGACGGCCGCGACCGCGCCGTCGAACACGGCCAACGGCAAGATCGAGATCACTGACTGAACCGATCCCCGTCCCCAGTACCCGTGCCCGGCAGTGGAGCATCACCGCCGGGCACGGGCGCGTCCCGGCCCCCGCCGGCCACTCCAGCGGCCTCGTCCGCGACCTTTTCCGCGCCCCCTCCGCGGCCTCCGGAAACTTTCTTCGTCCGGCCGAAGCGGCGCGGTCATGGCCATGAGGGGCCATGAGAGGGCGGGCCGTCTCGATCGGAGGCGGTGGAACCCTCCAGATAGGGTCATGAACAGATAAAGAGATCATCAAGTGCGCCGCGTACAGCCGCACGCCTCCGGGAGGAAGTCATGGGAACCCGTCACACGTCGCTGCCCGGAGTCGGAGCTCAGTACGACTTCACGACCGATTCGGGACAGCACATCTCCGTCGTCGTCCACCACGACGGACGGCGGTTCATCGGGTTCTACGAACAGGACGACCCCGATTCATGCCGGCTGTCGGTCCCCCTGACGACGTCGGAAGCCACCGCACTCGCCCACCTCATCGATCCCGCGCCCATCGACGCCGTACGGACCGAGGGGATCGACCTCGTCACCGAACACATTCCGCTCGGCTCCCGCTCCCCCTACGGCGGACGGCTGCTGGGCGACACCCGGGCGCGGACCCGGACCGGGGCGTCCATCGTCGCCGTGCTGCGGACGCACAGTGCGCACCCGTCGCCAGGACCGGACTTCCGCCTGGCCATCGGGGACACGCTCGTCGTCGTCGGTACGCGTGAGGGCGTCGACACGCTCTCCGAGATCATTGCGGAGGGCTGACCGTGCATGACACCACAGCACTGCTGGTGGAGCTGGGCTCCGTCATCCTCGGGCTGGGGATCATCGGCCGGTTCGCCGGCCGGATAGGTCTCTCGCCGATTCCGCTCTATCTGCTCGCCGGGCTGGCCTTCGGTGAGGGCGGCCTGCTGCCGCTCGGCGCCAGCGAGGAGTTCACCGCCGTCGGCGCCGAGATCGGCGTCATCCTGCTGCTGCTCCTGCTGGGACTCGAATACAGCGCCTCCGAACTCGTCACCAGCCTCAAGACGCAGTATCCGTCCGGGGCCGTCGACTTCTTCCTCAACGCGACACCCGGTGCCGTCGCCGCCCTGCTGCTCGGGTGGGGACCGGTCGGGGCCGTCGCGCTCGCCGGAGTCACCTGGATCTCCTCGTCCGGCGTGATCGCCAAGGTGATGACCGACCTGGGGCGGCTCGGCAACCGTGAGACCCCCGTCATCCTGGGCGTCCTCGTCATCGAGGACCTCTCGATGGCCGTCTACCTGCCGCTGCTCACCGCGATGCTGGCCGGGGTCGGCCTCGCCGGTGGCAGCATCGCCCTGCTGATCGCCCTCGGAACGGTCGGCTTCGTGCTGTACCTGGCGCTGCGTCACGGGCGGCTCATCAGCCGGGCGGTGTCCTCCGACAACCCGGAGATGCTGCTCCTCGTCGTCCTCGGTCTCACCGTTCTGGTGGCCGGTGTGGCCCAGCAGTTGCAGGTGTCGGCCGCCGTCGGCGCGTTCCTCGTCGGTATCGCGCTCTCGGGCGAGGTCGCCGAAGGCGCGCGCAAGCTGCTGATGCCGCTGCGCGACCTGTTCGCCGCGGTGTTCTTCGTGTTCTTCGGCCTCTCCACGAACCCCGCCGAGATCCCGCCGGTGCTGCTTCCGGCCGCTCTGCTGGCCGTCGTCACCGTCCTGACCAAGATCTTCACCGGTTGGTACGCGGCACGGCGGGCCGGGATCGGTTCGCGCGGGCGCTGGCGGGCGGGCGGCACGCTCGTGGCGCGCGGCGAGTTCTCCATCGTCATCGCGGGCCTGGCCGTGGCCACCGAGCCGCGGATAGGGCCGATCGCCACGGCGTACGTCCTGATTCTCGTCATCGTCGGACCGCTCACCGCCCGCTGGACCCAGCCCGTCGTGGCCAGGATCCAGGGCCTGCGCGGGCGTGGGGAAGGCAAGAGCGGCACGGCGGGCGAAGCCGGGACGGCCGGCGTCACGGTCGCACCCGGAGCCGGAACCGGCACCGGAGCCGAAGCCAAGGGCCGGATGCCCTCGCACGACGACCTCACGCCCGAACCCGTGGGCGACCCGCGCGACTAGGGACCGGGGCGTGCCGGGTGCCGGACGTCCCTGACCGGCCCCAGCGGTGCGGGGCCACGACCGGCCCCAGCGGTGCGGGGCCACGGCCGGACCGGCACAACAGGTACGTGTCTACGTCCAGCCCAGCGGGTACGCGTCCGTGCCGTCCGTCGGCACGGACGCCCCGCCGCTCGCCCCGCCGCCCGCCCCGCCGCCCGCCTCGGTGAACGCCGTCAGCGCCTCGACCAGGGCCGTGCGCTGCGTGGGGGCGAGCCGTTCGACGATCGCGCCGATCTCCCGACGGCGGCCCGCCGTCACGTCCTCGACCAGCCGGTACCCCGCCGGGGTCACGCTCAGCACCGTCTCGCGCCGGTCGGCCGGGTTGACCCGGCGCTCGGCGAGACCCGCGGTGATCAGCCGGTCCAGCATCCGCATCGCGGTGGACGGGTTCACGCCGAGCCGTTCGGCCAGCGCCACGAGCTTGGCGTCGCCATGGGTGGAGAGCACCACCAGCAGACGGAACTGGGGCAGCGTCACCCGCTCCTCCACCTCCGCGAGCGATCGCGCGGCGACGGCGACGAGCAACCGCGACGCGGTCAGCACCGCCCGGGTCACCGCTTCCACATCGCCGTCCGGCGTACGCGCGGCATCGGGAGTGCCGCGATCGCTCCCGCCCGCCTCTCGGTGATCGGCCATGCCTCTTTCTACCCCGCCGCCTTCGGGATGGCGATCGTCCCGTAACGCCCGATTCCCTGGGTGCCCGCTTCCGGGCACGGGGGGGCACCGCTCCCGCCTGCTTCTACACAACTGTAGAGTTTCCCTTGGTTCCGGCATGCACAGCAATGCACAGCCCCGCAACGCAACGTATGGAGATGTCATGGCCCTGTGGGATCGGATCAAGGAATCCGCGTCGACGATGCAGACGCAGCTCGAGGCGAAGAAGAACGACCTGAAGAGCGGGGCGTTCCGTGATGCCAGCATGGCCATGTGCGCCCTGGTCTCCGCCGCCGACGGTTCCATCGACCCGTCCGAGCGGCAGCGCGTCGCGTCGCTCATCGCGAGCAACGACGTCCTGCAGAACTTTCCCGCGGACGACCTGCAGCGCCGCTTCAACGACTACGTGAACAAGCTGACCGCCGACTTCGCCTTCGGCAAGGTCAGCGTGCTCCAGGAGATCGCCAAGGCGAAGAAGAAGCCCGCCGAGGCGCGTGCCGTGATCCAGATCGGCATCATCATCGGCGGCGCCGACGGCGACTTCGACAAGTCGGAGCAGGCCGTCGTGCGGGAGGCGTGCTTCGCGCTCGACCTCCCGCCGCACGAGTTCGACCTGTAGGCACACCTCCGTGCGGGCGGACGACCCCCGTACTGCCGGAAGACCGCGGACCGGCTGACCACCGGTCCGCGCCCGGCACGGCCGGGGGTGTGTCACCCCCCCTTCACACCCCCGGCCACCCTCCTCCCCCGCACGGCTCGCACGGCCCGCACCTCCGGGCACGGTTCGCGCCGCGCGCGCCCGCACCCCGCCCCCGTACGCGCGTCAGCATCGCGTCACTGGGGCGGGGTTTTGCGTCAAGTGCGCGTCAAGGCCGTATCCGTCCCCCTCCCGGCTGGGCATAGCTTCGGCAGAAGGGCCGTGACAGCAGCGGCCCGCAAACGCCAGGAGGAACACCATGTCGGACCCCGACCCTCTCGAACTCGTCCCGGCCGGACCTCTCTTCGTCCCCGTCCGGCCGGGCCTCCCCCGCTGTTCGCCCTCCTTCACGGCACGGTTCTTCCGTACCCCCCTCGGCGACCGCACGGCCGTCGCCTTCACCTCCGTATCGCAGCTCGTGGCCACCCTGGGCGCCGGACAGCCGTGGATCCTGCTCTCCGAACCGGCCCTGCGCGCGCTCGCGGCCCCGCTGGGGGTCAGCGCCCTCACCCTCGATCCGCAGCTCTCCGCGCCCCGGGCCGCGACCTGGCCGCCCTGCGTCGGCCCCCGGACACCGGTGACCGAACAGGCCGCCGCTCTCGTCCGCCACGGCTGCTGAGAGGCACGCGCCATGACCACCACGCCCGTTGTCCGCACCTCCGCCCCGGCCGATGCCGTCCCGGGCGCCCCTGCCACGTTCCTGCCCGGCGCCGCTGCCGGGGTCCTGCCCGGTGTCACCGCCGAGGTCCTGTCCGGCGCCGCTGCCGACGACTCCCTTTCCGGCCTCTGGCCCGCCTCCGCGCAACCCGGCCCCGAGGGGGACGTCGCCGTCGGCGGGGTGTCGCTCACCGAGGCCGCCGACCGGTTCGGTACGCCGCTCTACGTACTCGACGAGGGAGAGGTGCGCCGACGCTGTCGCACCTACCGCGCCGCGTTCCCCCCGGCCGAGGCCGATGTCGTCTACGCCGCCAAGGCGTTCCTCTGCCGGGCCGTCGTCCGCTGGGTCCGCGAGGAAGGGCTGGGGCTCGACGTCTGCTCCGCCGGTGAGCTGCTGCTCGCCGTCGGCGCGGGCTTCCCCGCCGAGCGGATCGTCCTGCACGGCAACGCGAAGAGCCCGGAGGATCTGCGGACCGCCGTACGGCTCGGCGTCGGACGGATCGTCGTCGACAGCACCTCGGAGATCGCCCGGCTCGCGGCCCTCGTGCCGCAGGGCAGCCGGCAGCCCATCATGGTGCGGGTGGTGCCGGGCATCTCGGCGGGCGGGCACGCGGCCGTCCGTACCGGCACCGACGACCAGAAGTTCGGGCTGTCCCTCACCGACGGTTCCGCGCAGCACGCCATCGACCGGGTACTCGGCCAGCCGCGCCTCGAACTCGTCGGTCTGCACTGCCACATCGGGTCGCAGATCACCGCCGTGAAGCCGTACGTCTCCGCCGTACGCCGCATGGTGGGGCTGCTCGCCCGCGTCCGCGAACAGCACGGCATCGCCCTGCCCCAGCTCGACATCGGCGGCGGCCACGGCATCGCCTACCGGCCGGGCGAACCGGTCCTCGACGTCCCCGCCCTCGCGGCCCGGGTCCGCGCCGAACTCCACGACGGCTGTACGCGGGCGGGACTTCCCGTACCGCGGCTGACCGTCGAACCGGGGCGGGCGCTGATCGGGCCCGCCGGGGTGGCCGTCTACCGCGTCCTCGCGGTCAAGCGGACCGGCGCGCGCACCTTCGTCGCCGTCGACGGCGGGATGAGCGACAACCCGCGGCCCGCGCTGTACGGGGTGCGGTACGCGCCCCGCCTCGTCGGCCGCGCCTCCACCGCCCCGGACCGGGTGGTGACCGTCGTGGGACGGCACTGCGAGGCGGGTGACGTACTGGCCGACGGTGTGGAACTGCCCGGTGACGTACGGCCAGGGGACCTGCTCGCGGTACCGGCCGCCGGGGCGTACCACCTGTCGATGGCGTCCGGTTACAACCTGATCGGCAGACCGCCCGTCGTCTCCGTCGACGACGGGACGGCACGGCTGCTGGTGCGCCGGGAGTCGCTGGACGACATGCAGCGACGCGACGTGGGGGCGTAGCCGACGGGCGGGCACGCCTGTCACGTGGGGGCGCAGCGTGTGGCGCTGTCACGTGAAGGCGGTGGCGGGCGGCCCTGTCACGTGGTGGCGGGGCCGCCCGTCGCGTCCTTCGCGCCCGTCGTGTCCTTCGCGCCCGTCGTGTCCTTCGCGCCCGTCGTGTCCGGCGTGTACATGCGGGGCGCTCCCCTGCGGTACAGCAGCACCGTGATCAGCAGGCCGACGGCGAAGAAGCCCGCCGACCACCAGTACGCGGTGGAGTAACTCTGCAGCTGCGACTGGGCGACGGCGGCCGGGGTCGGTGTGCGGCCCACCATGTAGCTCGCGGCGGCGCTGGTCGCGAGGGTGTTCAGCAGCGCCGTGCCGATGGAGCCGCCCACCTGCTGCATCGTGCTGACCATCGCGGACGCCACCCCCGCGTCGCGCGGGGCGACCCCCGAGGTGGCCAGGTTCATCGCGGGCGCGAAGATCAGCCCGAGACCGAGGCCCAGAACGAGCAGTGGTGGCAGCACATGGGTGGCGTATCCGCTGTTCAGGTCGAAGGTCGTCATCCAGATCATGGCGGCGGAGGCCAGCCCCATGCCGAGCGGCACGATCGGTTTCGCACCGTACCGGGGCACGAAGAAGTTCGTCGTCACCACCGAGGTCACCACCATCACCGCCACCATCGGCAGGAAGGCGAGACCGGTGCGGACCGGGGAGAACAGCAGGCTCTGCTGGAGGTAGTACGTGACGAAGAGGAACACGCCGAACATCCCGGCGCCGGAGACGAAGATGGCCAGGAACGAGGCCCCGCGGTTCCGGTCGAGGACCACCCGCAGCGGCAGCAGCGGATGGGCGGCCCGCGTCTGCCACCGGGCGAACGCCGCCAGGAGGACGACGCCCGCCAGCAGGAAGCCCCAGGTGTCGACGGAACCCCAGGCGTGTTTCTCCGCGTTGGAGAATCCGTAGACGATGCAGAAGAGCCCCGAGGAGGCGAGAACGGCGCCCGGGACATCGAGCTTCGGACGGTCGCCGGGCGCTCCGGCCGTCAGCAGCCGGGAGCCTCCGACGAAGGCGACGACGGCGAAGATCATGTTCACGTACAGGCACCAGCGCCAGTCCAGGTACTCGGTGAGCAGACCACCGAGCAGCAGCCCGACGGCGCCGCCCGCGCCCGCGATGGCACCGTAGATCCCGAACGCCTTCGCCCGTTCCTTCGGGACCGTGAACGTCGTGGTCAGGAGGGAGAGCGCGGCGGGAGCCAGGAGTGCGCCGAAGACTCCCTGGAGGGTCCGTGCCATCACCAGGACCTCGAAGCTGGGCGCGGCGCCGCCGATCGCGGAGGCCCCCGCGAATCCGACCAGCCCCACCAGGAAGACGATCTTGCGTCCCACCAGGTCGGCGATGCGGCCGCCGAGCAGCAGCAGTGAGCCGAAGGCCAGGGCGTAGGCGGTGACGACCCACTGCCGATTGCCGTTGTTGAAGCCGAGATCCTTCTGGGCCGACGGCAGGGCGATGTTCACGATCGTGGCATCGAGCACCACCATGAGCTGCGCCAGACCGATGACTCCGAGCACCCACCAGCGGTGGGAGGGTCGCTCCTGCGGAGTTCCGCCGGCCGGGCCCGCGGCCGGGACGGCCGAGCCGCCGCCCGCGGCGGTGTCCGTGTCGGCGTCCCGCGCCTGGCGGGCCTGCCCGGACTGCCGGGACTGCCTGGGACGACGAGCCATGTGTGGATCTCCCTCGGTGCGCGCCTGCCCACCCCGAAAACCCCCGGATCACACGCTAGGCGCAGGCATCCCTCCCCGCATGCGGGGAGGGACGACGGGCAGCGGAGACAGGGGCGGCGGCAGGCGGAGGCTGCCGGGTTACGGCAATGGCGCGGCCGGGTGCGCGCCGCGTGGCGAGTGACGCCGCCGCTCACGTGGCCCGGCGTCGGGGCACGTGGACCCGGGACGCCCGGCCCCGTGACGCATGACCTCGGGACGCCCGGCCCCGGGTCTCAGAGTTCCTTGGCCGGCCAGTCCAGCAGCCGGGCGCCGATCACCGCGGTCTGGAGCGTGTAGCGGTGCGCGGGGTCGGACGGGTCGGACCCGGTCAGCTGATGGATGCGCTCCAGCCGATACGTCAGCGCGCGCACACTCAGTGTCAGCCGCCGGGCGGTCTCGGCCGCGACACAGCCCGCGTCGAAGTAGACGGAAAGGGTCTTCAGCAGCGGCTCGGCACCGCCCCTGGCTTCCTGGAGCGGCCCCAGTTCGCTGCGTACGAGGTCGGCCATCGCCTGCCGGTCCCGGGTCAGCACCGGGTAGATCAGCAGGTCGGCGGAGTACAGCACGGGGTCGTCCAGTCCCAGCCGGCCGGCGAGGTCGAGGGCGTCGAGCGCTTCGTCGTACGAGTGGACGACGCCCCCTGGGCCCCGGTGCGGGCGGCCGACGGCGACCTGGCCGCCGTCCGTCGCCGCGTGGGCCTGTTTCGCGAAGTACCTCAGGACGTCCGGCTGACTGCCGGGGGCGATACAGACCAGCCGCCCGTCCTTCGTCGTCAGCAGGATCTTCCGGCCGCTGAAACGGGCCAGCAGAGCCGCCTCTACCCGGCGCGGCACGGCATCGGTCTCGGTGTACGCCTCGGGGCCCGCGGCCACCGCGACCGCGTGGGCCCGGGACAGGCGCAGCCCGAAGCGGGTGGCCCGCTCGGCGAGCCGCCCCAGGTCGCTGCGCCCGTAGAGCAGGTCGTCGATGAACTCACGGCGGGCCGCCTCCTCGCGCCGCACCGTGAGCCGCTGGGCCCGCTCGAAGCCCTCGGCGAAGGCGTCGACGGCCTGCTCCACCGCGGCCAGCACGGAATCCGTGACCGTGTCGGCGCCCGCGAGGGCGATGCGGGGCCAGTCGGAGCGGGTCACCGACAGATGCAGCGTCACCAGGGCGCGCAGCTGGTGCCCGGCCTCGGCGGCCTGGCGGCCCAGGGAACGGCGGGTCTCCAGTTCCTCACGCGTGAGCCGGCGGCCGGTGTCGGCGACTTCCCCCAGAATGCGGGCATAGTCCCCCAGAAGCACCTCGGATATCTCCGGCTCGGCCACGCACGTCCCTCCAGTCCCAAAGTTCCTTGTCACTTCCTTAACGCACATGGGCCGGTGCCGGTGCCCGGCATCAGGGGGACATAAAGATTGCCGGATTCCGGCAGTGCGTCGGTCCGCTCTCCAGTGACACGATCCGGTCAGCAACACAGCGGGAAACCGGGGTGACCCACGGGGGAAGTACGGGGGACCCACGGGGGAAATCGGGGGAAGCACGGGGGAGCGAAGGGGAACAACCCGGCTGTTGCGGCGCTGTCCTCAGCGCCGCGGCACCGGGCCCCGACCGCCCGTACCCACCGACGTCACCGCCGCCCCGCCCCGACGGCTCGGTACCGCCCGCCCCCGCCTGCCCGCCTCGCCCCGGCAAGCGCTGCGGCCCCACCCGCCCCGTCACGCAATGATCACCAACACTCCTTACCGATCGGGACGGAGCAAGGCATGCTGGGTTTCGTGACCCCACTCCCCCTCCCTCCGCAGCCTCAACGCCCCCCGTCCAGCGGACACATGGTCATCTGCGGCGACGACGCGCTGGCCCGCAGGCTCGCCGTGGAACTGCGGTATGTGTACGGGGAACGGGTCACCCTCCTGCTGCCGCCGGGCCGCGACGCCGGCCGCCCGGAGCTGCCGCTGACCCAACGGGGCCGGGCCGCCGCCCTGTTCGGCCGGATGTCGTCGGCGATGAACCGCAACGGCAGCACCGCCAACGGCACCGGACCCGGCGCCATGACCGCCGACAACGACACCAACGCCGGGGTCGAGGCGGTCCGCATCATGGAGGCGCCGGAGCCCTCCGACGACGTACTCGAAGAGGCGGGTGTCGACCGGGCGGCCGCGCTCGCGCTCGTGTACGACGACGACGAGCGCAACATCCGGGCCGCCCTGACCGCCCGTCGCCTCAACCCGCGTCTGCGCCTGGTCATCCGGCTCTACAACCGCAAGCTCGGCCAGCACCTGGAGACCCTGCTCGACCAGGCCGCGGCCGTCTCCGTGCCGGGCCTGGACCCCACCGCGCTGGATGCCTCCACCACCGTCCTGTCCGACGCGGACACCGCCGCCCCCGCCCTGGCGGCCACGGCGCTCACCGGCAGCAGCAAGGTCATACAGGCCGAGGGCCTGCTCCTGCGCGCCGCCGAACGCACCCCGCCCCGGCCGGGCGAGACGGCCGACCCCGGCCTGTGCACGCTCGCCCTGCTCTCCTCCACCACCCACGACCCGGCAGGCGCCGAGGGCTCCGACAGCAGCGGGGACGAAGGCCCCCAGCTGCTGCCCGACGAGGCTTCGGTGGCCGCCGCGACGGGGCGGGGCACCGTCGTCCTGGAAGCGATCAGCCGGGCGGATCCGGACCGGCCCGCCGGACGGATGGGCGGCAGGGGCGCACCGCTCGCCCAGGTCTTCTCCCGGCGGCTGCGCTGGTCGGCGCTGGGGGTCGGGACGGCCGTGGTCGCCCTGGCCGTCGCCTCCGTACTGACGACCGGGGACGATGCGCTGCACGCCGCCTACCTCACCCTGCTGGACCTGTTCGCCATGGGCGACCCGGCCGAGGGCGACCGGCCCGCCCGCCAGATCATCCAGCTCCTCTCCGGCCTCGCCGGCCTGATGCTGCTGCCGCTCCTGGTCGCCGCGGTCCTGGAGGCGTTCGGCTCGCTGCGGACCGCGTCCTCGCTGCGCCGCCCGCCACGCGGTCTCTCCGGCCATGTCGTCCTCCTGGGCCTCGGCAAGATCGGTACGAGGGTCCTCGTCCACCTCCGCGAACTCGACATTCCCGTGGTGGTCGTGGAGGAGGACCCCGAGGCCCGCGGCATCCCGCTGGCGCGGAGCCTGCACGTCCCGACGGTGCTGGGCGACGTCACCCAGGAAGGGGTCCTGGAAGCGGCCAAGATCCGCCGCGCCCGCGCCCTGCTGGCCCTCACCAGCATCGACACCACCAATCTGGAGGCCGCGCTGTACGCCCGCTCGGTGAAGCCGGACCTCAGGGTGGCTCTGCGGCTGTACGACGACGAGTTCGCCACCGCCGTCTACCGCACCCTGCGCACCGCACACCCCCAGGCCCTGACCCGCTCGCGTTCCGTGTCCCACCTGGCCGCCCCATCCTTCGCGGTCGCCATGATGGGCCGCCAGATCCTCGGCGCGGTCCCGGTGGAACGCAAGGTCATGCTCTTCGCCGCGCTGGAGGTCGCCGGGCACCCCCAACTGGAGGACCACACCGTGGAACAGGCGTTCCGCGCGGGCGCCTGGCGGGTCCTCGCCCTGGACGCCACCCCGCCCGCCGACCGCAACCCGGACCTGGCCGCCGTCCCCCCGTACGACCCGGAAGGCACCGATCAGCCCTCGGGCCTGATCTGGGACCTGCACCCCGGCTACGTCCTGCGCGCCGAGGACCGGGTGGTCATCGCCGCGACCCGCCGTGGCCTGGCCGAACTGCTGCGCCGCCGGAGCTCCGTGTCACCGCACCGCTGACCCTCCTGGCGGGGACGTGAGCAGGGGCTTGAGGGGGTGGCCCTACCGGAGAGCTCCCATCGCCCCGCGTACCTCGTCCAGGGTGGCCTCCGCGACGGTGTTGGCCCGTTCGTTGCCCGCGCGGAGCACCGACCGTACGTACGCCATGTCCCGCGCGTACTCCGCCCGGCGGGCGCGGATCGGTGCCAGGTGGGTGTTGACCGCGTCGGTCACGGTCCGCTTGAGCGCGGCGCCGCCGCCGCCCCCGATCTCCGCCGCGACGTCGTGCGGGTCCCGGCCGAGGCACAGCGCGGCGAGCAGCACCAGGCTCGACACCCCGGGCCGGCCTTCGGGGTCGTAGGTGATGTGCCGGTCGGTGTCGGTCTTCGCCCCCTTGATGAGGCGCGCCGTCTCGTCGGCGGTGGCCCCGAGGGGGATGGAGTTGGCGCGGCTCTTGCTCATCTTGGTCCCGTCCGTGCCGAGGAGCAGCGGCGCGTCGGAGAGCAGCGCGTCCGGTTCCGGGAAGACGGCCCCGTACCGCTCGTTGAAGCGCCGGGCGACGGTACGGGTGATCTGGAGGTGCGGCAGCTGGTCCTGGCCGACCGGCACCACGTTGCCCTTGCAGAAGAGGATGTCGGCGGCCTGATGCACCGGGTAGGTGAACATCAGCCCGCTGACCGTGGACTGCCGGGAGTGCGCGATCTCGTCCTTGACGGTGGGGTTGCGGCCCAGTTCGGCGACGGAGACGAGGCTGAGGAAGGGCAGCAGGAGCTGGTTGAGGGCCGGGACCGCGCTGTGGTTGAAGACCGTGGAGCGGGCCGGGTCGATGCCGATGGCCAGATAGTCGAGCAGCAGCCCGTCCGTGTACGCGCCGAGCCGCTCGGCCACGTCCCGGTCGGTCAGGACCTGGTAGTCGGCGATGAGGACGAAGACGTCGACGCCGAGGTCCTGGAGCCGGACCCGGTTGTGCAGGGTGCCGAAGTAGTGCCCGAGGTGCAGGGCGCCGGTGGGACGGTCGCCGGTCAGGACCCGGAAGCGGCCGGGCGTCTGCCGGAGCTGCCGCTCCAGCTCGGCGCTGCGGCGCAGGGCGGGGGTGAGGGACAGCGGGTCGGTCCGGGTGTCCGAGGCGGCGGAGACGGCTGAGGCGGCTGAGGCGGCTGAGGCGGCTGGATCAGCGGTGGCGTCGGCGGGGGTGGGCATGGTGGTGGCATCGGTGGGGGTGGTGGTCATGGGGTCTCTCCTCGCTGGTGGAGTGCGTGGAGGACGGCCCGCCGGTTCCGGTGTCTGTCCGTGTCCCTGCCGTACGGGAGGTGCCGTACGAGGGCAGCGAAAAGGGCCGTCCTTGTCGAACGGCCCTTGTCCCGTGCAGGTGCTGTGGCCGCTCCTAGGAGGAGCGCCACCAATTCCGGCACAGTACGGAGGTCATGGCCCGAGTGTATCCCGCACCTGTCACCGGGTCACGGCCCTTCACCGACCGGCCCCGCCAGAACTCCCGGCGACCGGCCACGGAGGTCCTCGTCGGCCCCGACGCCGTCGGTCCCAGCGGTCCTTGTCAGCCCCGGTGGTCCCAGCGGTCCTTGTCAGCCCCGGTGGTCCCAGCGGTCCTTGTCAGCCCCGGTGGCCCCAGCGGTCCTCGTCAGTCCCAGCGGTCCTCGTTCAGGAAGCGTGCCACTCCCCGCCACGACCGGGGGCCCATCACCCCGTCGACCGGCCCCGTGTAGCCGTGCCCGGCGGCCAAGCGCTGGAGCGCCGCGTAGGTGTTCGTGCCCGGTACGCCGTCGACCGGGCCGGTGTACCCGTAGTGGTCGCGCAGATTGCGCTGCAGCGCGGCGTACGTGTTCGGGCCCGGTACCCCGTCCACCGGGCCGGTGTAGCCCGACTCGATCGACAGCCAGTGCTGCGCCCGCTTCCAGAACGCCGTGTCCGGGACACCGCTCTGCTCCGTCGGTGTCTTCGGCAGCGTGCCGCCGGGCGGGTCACCGCCCCCGTCCACCGGGTCGAAGGCCCAGCCGCGCGCCAGGTTGAGGTCCACGGCGGGGGCACCACCGGCAGAGCCGACCGAGGTGTACTGGTGGACGGCCCAGTCGGGGTACCGGCCGCCGAGGTCGGGTTCGTCGTGGCGGGTGCCGTCGTTCGGGCCGTAGACCGCCACCCACAGCCGGGCGCCGGTGGCGATGGTGCGGTCCCAGGTGCCCGCGCGGAGGTTGGCGGCGCCGATGTAGAACCACGGCACGATCTCGCCCAGCCGGGCCTGGACCGTCCGGAACCACTCCGCCGCCTGAGCGTCGTCCCAGAGCCGGGTGGAGTCGTCCAGCACCTCGTCGTCCAGGGCCAGGACGTCGCCGGGGCGGTAGTCGTGCAGATGGTCCACGAAGTATCCGGCCGCGTCCGCCGGGGTCTGGAAGTCGCCGGACAGCCAGTAGTGGCCGACGCGCTGGCCCGCCGCACGGGCGCCGTCGACCTGCTCGGCGTAGTGCGGGCTGACGTAGGGCCCCTCGGCCAGCTGGCTGCCGCCCGCTTTGACGATCGCGAACTCCTGGCCCTCGGAGCGGGCCAGTGCGAAATCGATTCCGGCCTGGGTGGTGCCGACGTCGATGCCCCGCAGCTCGGCCACGGCGGCCGGCGCGGCGGTCCGGCGACCGGGAGCGGGAACGGGAACGGGGGCGGCCGACGCCGTGGGGGCGGCGACCAGCGCGCCGCCCGCGGGGGCCAGCGCCGCGACGGCGAGGCCGCGCAACCATGTCCTTCTGCGCATGGGCTTCCTCCGGATGTGGGGGATGGAGGTACGGGTACGGGAAAGCGGGAACAGCCGTTCCTCTACCCCCGTGCGCAGCCGAACATGGCCTCCACCAAAGGGAGTTCGCAAACACTACGGTCTGCGATCGCTTGAGCGCTCTCGGCCCCGAACCGGCCGCCTCGGCCCCCGCCGCTACTTCTTGGCGTGCTCACCCACGTAGAAGAGGATCCAGATGAAGCCCGCGAAGATGTGCGTCGCGAAGACGTAGACGAAGACACGCAGGGCGACGCCCCGCTCCTTCCAGCGCTCGCTCTCGCTCATGCCGCCGCCCTCTGTCGCGCCGGGCTACGGCCTCTCCGGCCCGGCCTCCAGCGTACGGCCGGGACGGCCTCGGGGCGGGAAGGGAATAGGACCATGGGGTGACCCGTTGTAGGGTGTGTTCACATAGTTCAATGTTCAACTATCCGCACAGCGGATTCCACTTCTTTGGAGGCGGGCGCCATGCAGTTCGGGATCTTCACCGTCGGGGATGTCACCACCGACCCCACGACCGGCACGACACCGAGCGAGCACGAGCGGATCAAGGCGACCCTCGCCATCGCGCTCAAGGCCGAGGAAGTCGGTCTGGACGTCTTCGCGACGGGTGAGCACCACAACCCTCCGTTCGTCCCGTCCTCGCCGACGACGACGCTCGGCTACATCGCCGCCCGCACCGAGAACCTGATCCTGTCCACCTCCACCACACTGATCACCACCAATGACCCGGTGAAGATCGCCGAGGACTACGCCACCCTCCAGCACCTCGCGGACGGCCGCGTCGACCTGATGATGGGCCGCGGCAACACCGGACCGGTCTACCCCTGGTTCGGCAAGGACATCCGCCAGGGCATCCCGATGGCCATCGAGAACTACGCCCTGCTCCACAAGCTGTGGCGCGAGGACGTCGTCGACTGGGAGGGCAAGTTCCGTACGCCGCTCCAGTCGTTCACCGCGACCCCGCGCCCGCTGGACGGCATCCCGCCCTTCGTCTGGCACGGCTCCATCCGCTCCCCGGAGATCGCGGAACAGGCCGCGTACTACGGCGACGGCTTCTTCCACAACAACATCTTCTGGCCCATGGAGCACACCAGGAAGATGGTCGACCTCTACCGCAAGCGCTACGCCCACTACGGCCACGGCACCGCCGAACAGGCCATCGTGGGTCTCGGCGGCCAGGTGTTCATGCGGAAGAACTCGCAGGACGCGGTACGGGAGTTCCGCCCGTACTTCGACAACGCACCGGTCTACGGACACGGGCCGTCCCTGGAGGAGTTCACCGAGCAGACGCCGCTGACCGTCGGTTCCCCGCAGGAGGTCATCGAGCGGACCCTGTCCTTCCGGGAGTCCGTCGGCGACTACCAGCGCCAGCTGTTCCTGATGGACCACGCGGGACTGCCGCTGAAGACGGTCCTGGAGCAGCTCGACATCCTCGGCGAGGAAGTCGTGCCCGTACTGCGCAAGGAGTTCGCCAACCTGCGCCCCGCCGGAGTCCCGGACTCCGCCCCCATCCACCCGGCGGTCACCGCCGCCCGCGCGGCCCGCATCGCCGACGCCGACGACACCGCCCGTACCGCCCCTACCGCCCTTACCGCCCAGAAGGAGGTCTGACCCCGTGTCCACCACGTTCACGAACGAGCCGCTGAGGATCGTGGCCGTCTCGGCCGGGCTGAGTCAGCCCTCCTCCACCCGGCTGCTGGCCGACCGGCTGGCAGCGGCCGCCCGCGAGCGGCTGGGGGCGGAGCAGGACCGCACCGTCGAGATCCAGGTCGTCGAGCTGCGCGACCTTGCCGTCGACATCGCCAACCACCTGGTCACCGGCTTCCCGCCACGTGCCCTGAAGGAGGCGATCGAGGCGGTGACGGAGGCCGACGGGCTGATAGCGGTGACGCCGATCTTCACGGCCTCCTACAGCGGACTGTTCAAGTCGTTCTTCGACCTGATCGACAACACGGCCCTGACCGGAAAGCCGGTGGTGATCGCGGCGACCGGCGGCACGGCCCGGCACTCGCTGGTCCTGGAGCATGCGCTGCGTCCGCTCTTCGCCTACCTGCGGGCGGTCACCGTACCGACGTCCGTGTACGCGGCGTCGGAGGACTGGGGCTCGTCCGGTGACGAGTACACCGAGGGCCTGCCCTCCCGCATCAGGCGGGCGGGCGGCGAACTGGCCTCGGCGGTCATGGGCCGGACGGTCTCCGGAGCGGCCAGGACGCCCGGCGTGGACGACGGCGAGGAAGCGGTCGTGCCGTTCGAGCAGCAGCTCGCGGACCTGCGACTGGACTGACCGGACCGACCCGCCGCGTGGCAGGTTGTCCTGTTTGATTACAGTTGGCTGGAAAGCCGAGCAAAGAACAGCAAAGCCAAGAAAAGGCCGCACTTGACCGGACTTGGCGAAACTCGACCGACCTCGGCCGACCGACCGTAATCGAACCGAGCTGTGACCGAGCTGGAGGCAGATATGGGCAGGATCGTCGTGGGCGTGGACGGCTCCGATTCGTCGATCAAGGCACTGCGCTGGGCCGTACGTCAGGCCGAACTGACCGGTGACTCGGTGGAGGCCGTGAACAGCTGGGAGTACCCCGCGACCAGCTGGGCGTCCATGATGCCGGGCATGCCGGAGGACTTCGATCCGCAGGCGCTGGCGACCGTGTCCCTCAGCGAGGCCCTTGAGGAGTCCCTCGGCGCCGAGGGAGCGGCCGCGGTCAGCAAGATCGTGGTGATCGGCAACCCGGCCCAGGCCCTGCTCGACCGGGCCAAGGGCGCGAACCTGCTGGTGGTGGGCGCCCGCGGGTACAGCGGCTTCAAGGCGACGCTCCTCGGCTCGGTCAGCCTCCATGTCACCCAGCACGCGCCCTGCCCGGTGACCGTGGTGCGCGACTGACGGACCGCTGCCGGGGCACGGTGCGGAAGCTGCCGGTGAGTGATCGCTGAGCGGTCCGGGTTTTCCGGGCGGGCGGGCGGACCTGCGCGATGTCGCGCGGGCCCGCCCGTTGTCAGTGGGGCCTCCTATCGTGTGGTCATGACCCCTGCTCTGTTCGGGCGCGACCATCCCGCAGGCGTCCTCCGTGCGGAGATCGGCCGGGCGACGGACAGCCACGGCGGTCTTGTGCTCGTCACGGGCGAGGCCGGCATCGGCAAGACCACGCTCGTCACGGACGCCGCGCACGAGGCACGGCGGCGCGGCGCGCTCGTGGTCGGCGGTTCCTGCTGGGACTCCGACAGCGCCCCCGGTTACTGGCCGTGGGTGCAGGTGCTGCGCGGCGTGCGCCGCTCCGCCACGGCGGCGGAGTGGGCGGCGGCCCAGGAAGCGTCTGACGGACGGCTGGGGATACTCCTCGGCGAGCCGGGCGGCGGATCCGTGGCCGGACTCCTGACCGGGGCGGACCGCGAGGGCCCAGGACCGGGCGGGGCGTCCAGCGGGGGTACGGGGCCCGGCGGGGGTACGGGGCCGGGCTCGGGTACGGGGCCGGGCACGGGGCCTATCTCGGGCACGGGGCCTGGCTCGGGCGCGGGTACGGGGCCGATCGAGGGCACGGGTACGGGTACGGGGCCCGGCTCGGGTACGGGGCCTGGCTCGGGCACGGCGGACTCCGGTGCGGGTCCGTCCGACGCCGCGGAGGCGTTCGGGCTGTACGACGCGGTGACCACCGCCCTCGTCACGGTCTCCCAGAGCCGCCCGCTGATAGTCGTCCTCGACGATCTCCACAGCGCCGACCCCGCGTCTCTGCGGCTCCTGGGATTCGCCGCCCAGCACGCCTGGTTCGAGCGCCTGCTGCTCGTCGGCACCTACCGGGACGTGGAGGTGGAGGCCCCGGGACACCCGCTCCAGCCGTTGATCCTGCCGCTCGTCTCACGGGCCTCGGCCACCCTCACCCTGACCGGGCTGGGACGCGACGAGGTGGGCGCGCTGATGGCCGTCACCGCGGGCCGGGAGCCGGCACCGAAGCTGGTCGACGAGGTCCACCGGCGTACGGGCGGCAATCCGTTCTTCGTCGAGCAGACCGCCCGGCTCTGGCACAGCGGAAGCCCGGTCTCCACCATTCCGCCGGGCGTACGCGAGGCGGTCGGGCAGCGGCTGGCCCTGCTGCCCGAGCCCGTGGTCGCTCTGCTGACGACCGCCGCCGTCCTCGGCCGCGACTTCCGCCGCCAGGTCCTCGCCGTGGTGCACGGGGAGCCGGTCCCCCATGTGGAACGGCTCCTGGAACGGGCGGTAGCGGCCCGTGTCGTCGTCGCCCACCCGACCGGGCACTACGCCTTCGCCCACGACCTGGTGCGCGAGACGCTGTACGCCTCGCTGGACGGGACGGCGGTCCGCGGGCGGCACGCACAGGTCGTACGGACCCTGGACGCGCACGGCGGGCTCGGCGAGTCCGTCCTTCCCGGCGATCTCGCCCGGCACGCCCACCTCGCGGGCGGCGCGCTGGAGCGCGAACGCCGGATCGAGCTGATGACGGCGGCCGCCCAGGACGCCTCGGGACGGCTGGCCGACGAGGAGGCCGTCGGCCACTACCGGCGCGCCCTGGACGCGGCGACCGGGGACTCGGCGGAGGGGGAGGCACCGGACCGCCGCCGGACGGCACTGATCTGCCTGGACCTCGCCGGGCAGCTGCGGCACGGCGCCGACCCGGCGGAGGGGCAACGCTATCTGGACCGGGCCGTCACCCTCGCGCAGGAACTGGACGACCCCGAGCTGCTCGCCCGGGTCGCGATGACGCTGCATCGCGAGGGACCCCTGGGGTCCCGGGAGGCGTCCACCGTCGCCCTGCTGCGCGACGCGCACCGCAAGGTCACCGGCAAGGACGGTCAGGAAAAGCTCTCCCCCGACCGGCTCGCCCAGGAGCTGGCCATCAACATCGTGGCGCTGGCCCGGCGCGGCACGGACGACGAGGCGCTCGCCTTCTCCCTCTGGGCGCGGCACGACTCCGTATGGGGTCTCGGCTCCTCGGTGGAACGCCTTGAGCTGACCGACGAGATGATCGACGTCGCCCGCCGCACCCACCACCGCGAAATGGAACTCCATGCCACGTCGATGCGGTGGGTGGCCCTGCTGGAGCTGGGCGATCCGGGGTTCGTGGACCAGTTCCGGACGTTCGTCACGCTCGCCGAGCGCGCCGACCTGCCCCGGTTCGACCTGGGCATCGCCGTCGACACCAGCCTGATCGCCTCCCTGCAAGGGCGGTTCGCCGAAGCGGACGCCGCCCTCGCGGACGAGGCGATGAACGAACAGGCGTCCGAGCACGCGCCGTTCGGCTTCATGGCGGGCCATCTGCACTGGGCCCTCCACCTGCTCCGGGGGCAGTACGAGAACGCCGAGGAGGTCCTCGCCCAGCTGCCCGCCGCCGGATATCCCTACCCCCGGCTGCTGGAGGCGATCACGGCGGTGGAACAGGGCGACGCGGCACCCGCACTGCGCCACATCGCCGAGCGGTCCGCCCCGGCGGCCCCCTATCCGCGCGCCTTCACCCCGCTGTGGCTCCGGCTGATGGCCCAGACGGCCACGGTGACCGGTGACCCGCAGCTCATCGCCCGAGCGGAGAACGCCCTCGCGCCGTACGCCGGGCAGTGGGTCGTCTCGCTGTACGGATGCGACATCAGCGGGCCCGTCGACCTCTGGCTCGGCCTGCTCGCCGCGGCCCGCGGGGACCGCGACGCGGCGGTGGCCGCGCTCACCGAGGCCATCGCCTCCTCGGACCGCCTGGGCGCCCGCCCCTGGTCCGTACGCGCCCGCCTCCACCTGGCGGAATCCCTCCTCGCCCGGGGCAGGGACGCGACGGCCGGCACAACAGCGGGACCGCCGGACGCGGAGGACCCGGGCGGTACAGCGAGTACGAGCGGTACGACGGCGGGCACGGGCGGTACGGCGGCGGGTACGGGCCGTACGGGCGAAGCCGCAGGGGATATCGCAGGGCATATCGCGGGCGAAGCCGCACGGGATGTCGCGCGGGCCGGCCGGCTGCTCGCTGAAGTCAGCAGAGAGGCAGCCGAATTGGGCCTGCGCCATCTGACGTCCCGTGCCGCGTCCCTGCACGCGCAGCGGGCGGGGACCAGCACCGCGTCCCTGCACGCGCCCGCCTCCGGCAGCGCCGGGATGAGTACCGCGCCCGCCCCCGGCGCCGCCACGCCCACGTCCCGCACCCCGTCCGAAACGCACGTCTCCCCCCAGGCCGGGGCCGCCCGGCAGGTGCCGCCCGGCGACACCACCGCACCCGCGGGAGAGTTCCGGCGGAACGGGCCTGTGTGGATGCTCCGTTGGCACGGGGTGACCGTGCACGTACCCGACGCCAAGGGGCTCCGGGACCTGCACACCCTGCTGGGACTGCCCGGTTCGGACGTCCCTGCCGTGCAGCTGCTGGCCCCCGAGGGTGGCGAACTCGTCGTCGCCGCCCGGCAGCTCGGCGGCGACCCGGTGCTCGACGACGAGGCCAAGCACCGCTACAAGGAACGCCTGGACCGGCTCGACGTGGAGATAGACCGCGCGGCGGCACGGGACGACGTGCGGCGGGTCGAGGAGTACGACCGGGAGCGTCAGGCGCTGCTCGACGAACTCCGCAGCGCGGCCGGTCTCGGTGGCAGGACCCGCCGTCTGGGCGACGAGACCGAGCGGGCCCGCAAGACCGTCACCGCCCGCATCCGCGACACCCTCCGCAAGCTCGACGGGCTTCACCCCCAGCTGGCCTCCCACCTGCGGGAGTCCGTGACCACAGGCACCACCTGCGCCTACCGCCCCGGCCGCACCCCCGACTGGCGTCTGTGAGCCCTCGCGCCGCCCTCCCTCCTCACGCAGCTCTCCCCCGCCCCTCGCGGTTCTCACCTGCCCGCAGCCCGCAGCCCGTGCAGGATCAGGTGGACCTGCGCATGCCTCGCCTCACAGGGCCACGACATCGGCGACGACACACGCCACGTTGTCGGGTCCGCCCGCGTCGACGGCCAGGGCGACCAGCTCGTGTACGGCCGTGTCGGGACCGTCCGCCGCGAAGAGCGCACGGGTCAGGTCCGCCTCGTCCACCACCGCCGACAGTCCGTCCGAGCACAGGAGGTAGCGGTCCCCCGGACGGGCCTCGTACAGTCGGACATCCGGCCGGTGCGGGGTCGTGGATGCCCCGCCCACCAGCGCCTTGAGCAGCAACGCGCGCTGCGGATGCGAGCGTGCCTCCTCCGCCGTCAGCGAGCCGTCGTCGATCATCGACTGGACGAGGCTGTGGTCGTGCGTGATCCGGAACAGCTCGCCGCCCCGCAGCAGATAGGCGCGCGAGTCCCCGATGTGCACCAGACCCAGCCCGGAGCCGGTCCACACCATCGCGGTGAGCGTGGTCCCCGACTCCTCCGGAACGGCGCGCCCCGCAACCGCGTCCCGGACCGCCCGCGACGCGAGGTCCGCCGCGTCCTCCAGTGCGTTGAGCAGATGCGCCGCGCTCACCGCCGCCTGCGCGGCGGGCCTCAGCGCACCGATCGCCGCCGCACTCGCCTCGGCACCGCTCGCCCCGAAACCGTCGGCGACGGCCAGCAACCGGGCCCCCGCGTGGACCGCGTCCTGGTTGGACTCCCGCACCGTCCCCATGTCCGACAGCGCCGCGTACCGAATCCCGAGGGTGCCCAGCCCTGCGCCGGCTCCGCCTCCCGAACCGCCCTGACCCCGTGAACCGCCCCCGCCCCCTGATCCGCTGCCGGCCCACGAACCTGCGCTGCCCGGACGGCCGTTGCTGTCCCGCAGGCCGTCACCGGGCCCTGATTCCTGGCCGCCCCGTGCATCGTTCGGCACCTTCGACATCGTGCTGTCCTCCCCTGACAGATGGTCGACGAGGAAGGTCGCCAGATCGCGCCGGGCCGCCGTCTCGGCCTCCACCCGTGCCCAGTAGGCGCGGATCTCCGCCGCGGCGGCGCCCGCGTCGAGTGCCACCACCCCGCTGATCCGGGTGAGCGGCATCCCGATCCTGCGCAGCCACGCCACCAGCCGGGCCGTCTCCACCTGCGCCCGGTCGTAGTACCGGTAGCCGTTCACCGGATCGACCAGGGCGGGGCGGAGCAGGCCCAGCTCGTCGTAGCGGCGCAGCACCTTCGCGGAGAGCCGGGACAACCGGGCGAACTCCCCGATCGACACCAGCCCGGCACCACCGGCACCACCAGTACCACCGGCACCATCAGCGCCTTTGGTGTCACCGGTGTCCCCGGCGCCACCGGCACCCTCGGAGCCCACCGCGCGACCCTCGCGTTTCACCGCGTACCTCCTCGTACCGGGCGGCTTCCGCCCGGCCCCACCGATGCTGGGGCTTCCCCTGCGGGGAAGGTCAAGGATCCAGGGTCAGCGAGGCACCGTGACCGACAGAACCACCTCGCCCACCCCCGTCACTTGCGGTTGTAGAGCCGCATCGTCACCGGGCCGAACACCACCACGAACAGGGCGGCCCAGCCGAGCGACCAGGCGATGTCCGCCATCGGCCACTTCCCGGCCATCAACTCACGTACCGCCGAGGCCAGATGGGTGACCGGGCTGTTGTTCACGAATGCCTGCAACCAGCCGGGCATCGTCTTCGGGTCGACGAACACATTGCTGAGGAACGTCAGCGGGAAGATCACCATCATGCTGACGCCCATCACCGACTTCTCGGAGCGCAGCAGCAGACCGAACATCGTCCAGATCCAGGAGAACGCGAAGGCGAAGACCAGCAACAGGGCAACGCCCGCCAGCACCCCGACCACTCCGCCGTCCGGTCTGAAGCCGATGATCATGCCGACAGTCAGCATCACCGCCGAGGCCATCACATAGCGCAGGACATCGCCGAGCAGATAGCCGACCATCGGTGCGGGCCGCCAGATCGGCAGCGTACGGAAACGGTCGAAGACTCCCTTGGTGATGTCGGTGTTGACCGAGACACCCGTGTACATCGTGATCATCACGACGCTCATCACCAGGATGCCGGGCAACAGGAACTGGATGTACTCCTCGGTGGAACCGGCCAGCGCCCCGCCGAAGAGATACGTGTACATCAGGACCAGCATGATCGGGAACGCCGTCACGTCGAACAGCTGGTCCGGCACGTGCTTGATCTTCAGCATGGCCCGCCACCCGAAGGTGAGGGAGGCCGACAGCGCGCTGGGCCTCGGCGGCCGTTCCTGACCGACCAGGAGGGAGGCGAGGCGCTCCGCGTCGGGGGCTGCGAGTGCGACCTCGTCGAGCTCTGTCTTGGCGGTCGCGGTGCTCATGCCGCCACTCCCTTCTTGTCCGTGAGTGCGAGGAAGACCTCGTCGAGGCTGGGCTGCCCCAGCGAGAAGTTGTCGACGGTGATGCCGGACCGGGCCAGTTCGGCCAGTGCCCGGGCGGCCTGTTCCGCCGCGCCCTGCTCGGTGCCGTGCCCGTTGACCCTGGCCGTGAGCGCCACGGGGTCCGGGTCCAGTTGCACCGTCGCGTTCAGAGCGATCGCCAGCACCCGCTCGGCCTCGGGGCGCTGTTCGGGGTCCCGCAGGCGCAGATGGACGGAGCCCGAGCCGACCGATGCCTTCAGCTCGCCCTTCGTCCCCTCCGCGATCACCCTGCCGTGGTCGATGACGGCTATCCGGGACGCCAGATGGTCCGCCTCGTCCAGATACTGGGTGGTCAGCATGACCGTGGTGCCCTGGGCGACGACGGCTCGCACGATGTCCCACACCTGGTTACGGCTGCGCGGGTCCAGCCCGGTCGTCGGCTCGTCGAGGAAGAGCAGGTCCGGGGTGTTCAGGATGGAGGCGGCGATGTCGATGCGGCGCCGCATGCCTCCCGAGTAGTTCTTCACCTGCTTTCCGGCCGCCGCACTCAGCCCGAAGCCCTCCAACAGCTGCTCCGCCCGGGTCCGGGCGGCCGGTTTGCCGTGCCCGAGGAGACGTGCGAGCAGCACCAGATTCTCGGCGCCGGTCAGGTCCTCGTCGACCGAGGCGTACTGCCCGGTGAGGGAGACCTTGCTGCGGACCGCGTCGGCGTCCTTCACCACGTCCTTGCCGAACACCCGTGCCTCGCCGTCGTCCGGTCGCAGCAGCGTCGCGAGCATGCGTACGGTGGTGGTCTTCCCGGCGCCATTGGGTCCGAGGACGCCGTAGACCGTGCCGGCCGGGACGGCGAGGTCGACGCCGTCCACCGCGCGGTTGTCGCCGAAGACCTTCACCAGCCCCGTGGTCTCGATGGCCAGTTCAGTGCTCATGTTCCCTTCCTTGTACGTCGACGGGTGGGTTCTGATGATCCGGAGGAGCCTTCCCCGGGGGCCGGGGGCCGGGGGCCGGGGGCCGGGGAGCTGCGGAGCTGTCGGTTCGGGGGCGGGGCCGGGCTGCGTCATGAGACATAGGGGCGGGCCGCCCGCGCGTCTCTCAACGCGGTGCCCCACCAGCCGAGCTGGTCGAGCATCAGCCCCACGGCCCGGTCCCGCCCGTAGTCCTCCGACCTGTCGTCCAGCCGCTCGGTCAGAAAGTCGAAGGCCACCCCGTTGCGCATGGTCACCGTGTGGAGCTCCGTGAAGACCGATCTCAGCTGCTCGACCGCGTACAGACCTGCGGAGCCGTGCCCGTAACTCACGAAGGCGACCGGTTTGGCCTGCCACTCCTCGTACGCGAAGTCGACGGCCTGCTTCAGGGAGGCCGGGAACGAGCGGTTGTACTCCGGGGTCACCACCACGAAAGCCTCGGCCCGCCCGATGGATCCGGCGAACTCCGTCATCTGGTCGGTCGCCCGCTCCGGATAGTGCACCGGGAAGTCGAAGTCGGCGAGGTCCAGCACGGCCAGCTCCAGCTCGTCGCGGAGCCGGGCCCGCGCCAGGAACCAGCGGCCGACGGCGTCACCGATACGCCCCTCGCGCGTACTGCCGATGATCACCGCGACGCGCAGCGGCCGTGCGCTTCCCGTCATCCCTCTCCTCCTCTCCCGTCCCGCTGCCGGGCCCCGTAGGTCCCGCACAGCCCGCTCCCTCACCCCATGGGCGCCAGACGGCGAGGCGCGGCCGCCAGATTCGATCTGGCGGTCGCGCCCTGGAGAGAAACCAGCCTTCGCGCTCAGTCCTCCCTCGTGTAGAAGATGTAGAACGAAACGCAGAGCATCACGGCCCCGACCAGCACCCCCAGCCCGGTGGACCGCAGCACGCTGGTATCGGTGAGGCTGACCAGGAACCCGATCGCGCACGCGGTCAGCGCCCCGTACGCCGCCGCCCTCAGCTCGCGCGGCAGCGCATGCTGGATCCGGCCCAGCGCGAAGCAGAGCGCGGCCAGCGCGACTCCGGAGACCAGCCCGAGAAGGACCTGCCCGCCGGTGCTCGGGCCACCGTCCCGGCGGATGAAAGCCGCGTAGAAACCGAAGATCACGCCCAGCGTGAGCGGTACCGCCCAGGCGAGCGGGCTGTGGTGGCGTGCCCGTGCGCGAGCCCGGGAACCCCCACGGGTCGGCATGGCTGCGTGTGTGGCCATGGCGGACAGCTCCTTCCGTCGCCCCCGTCGCACGCCCCCGTCCCTCCAGAGCACACCCGACCGCGCCGCACGGCAACTCGAATGGCGTACGACCCGGGGCGCGCGGCCTCCCCGCGGGATTCCCTGGGGTTGTGCGGACCTCCCTCTCAGCCACCCTGTCGGCAGTACTGCTCCTCCTGCTCGCGGTCCTGGTGCCGCTGAGCGCGCTCTCCGCCTGGGTCGACCTGGAGATCGACGACACCGACCGGTACGTGGCCGCCGTCTCCCCGCTCGCCTCCGATCCCGCCGTTCAGGACACCGTGAGTGATCTGATCACCGACGAGGCCATGAAGCAGATCGACCTCGGCCCGCTCCAGGACACCGTCCGGAACTTTCTCCACGAGAGCGTGCGGTCGTTCACCGACACCGATGCCTTCCGCACGGCCTGGGACACCGCGAACCGCACGGCGCACAAGGCGGTGACGTCGGCGCTGGACGGCAACAGCGGGGAGGCCGTGAACATCGACCTGGCTCCGGTGATCGAACAGGTCAAGCAGGAGCTGGTGGGCAAGGGGGTGCCGTTCGCGGAACAGATCCCGGTCCAGCACACGGACATCACGGTGCTCACCGCCGACCAGGCCGACCAGCTGCGCGGCTCGTTCCGGTGGCTGCGGTACTGCAGCGTCTGGCCGGCCGTGGGAACGCTGGTGTTCCTGGTGCTGGTGGTGGGCATCGCGACGGTGCGGGGTGGCCGGCGGGCCGCGCTGACGGCCACGGCGGTCGTCGGGGCGGGGTTCGTACTCGGCGCGATCGTGCTGCGGGTCCTGGTCGCGGTCGGCCGGGGCCGGGTGCTGGACGAGGTACCGGACAGTGACCGGGACGCGGCCGCGGCGGTCGTCGACGCGCTGACCGCGTCGCTGCGGACGACGGTATGGGTGGTTCTGGCGGTGGGAGCGGTCCTTCTGGTGGGGGCGGTGGTGGCGCGGCTGCTGATGCGCCGCAGGGCGCGGACACCCCGGATCGCCGGACAGGCCCCCTTGTGAACAGCACCGGGTGCCCGAAGGCGGCCGCCGCCGACCCGATGTGCGGTCGGGCAGGGGCCGGGCGACAGTAGGAATCATGACTGCCGGGGAGCGACCGGGAGGTCTTCCCCGTACGAGCCGTCACGGTCGACATGCGAGCCGTCGCGGCCGGCGCGTACCTGGCGGACCCACTGAAGGAGCCACTCATGGCCGACCACGACATCCTTGAGCACATCGACGGGCTGGTCTCCGAGGAACGGACCCTGCGCGACCGGTCCACCGGGAACCTGGGCCTGTCCACCGAGGAGAAAGCGCGCCTGCGTACGGTGGAGGTCCAACTCGATCAGTGCTGGGACCTGTTGCGGCAGCGGCGTGCGCTCAGCGAATACGGCGAGGACCCGTCGGTGGCGAAGGTCCGCCCCGCCGACGAGGTGGAGGGGTACCAGAGCTGACCGAGGACCGCGCGGAACAAACAGGGGGTACGCAGTGGCCACGGCCGACGCCGCCGACGCAGACTCCGATGCCGACGCCGACCGGAAGCGGGCCGCGCCACCACCGTGGCTGCTGAACGGGCTGCGTCCGCAGTCCGCGCCCATCCCCTGGGCCGCCGTCCTGCGCGCCTCCATCGCCCTGGCCGCCCCGCTCGCCGTCGGCTTCGCCGTCGACCGGCCGACGTACGGCGCGCTGGTCTCGATGGGCGCGCTGTCCGGT
Source organism: Streptomyces sp. NBC_01237 (assembly GCF_035917275.1). NCBI lineage: Bacteria > Bacillati > Actinomycetota > Actinomycetes > Kitasatosporales > Streptomycetaceae > Streptomyces > Streptomyces sp. NBC_01237. Next base: position 4,356,757 of record NZ_CP108508.1, read on the forward strand.
GTCATCGGCGACACCGCCGACGCCTACCGGATGCGGATCTTCAACATCGCCGTGCCGCAGCTGTTCGGCGCCCTCGGCATCATGCTGGGCACATTCGTGTTCGGAACCGGCTGGGCCGCCGTCGCCGTGCTGACCTTCGTCGGCCTGGTCTCCGGCATGATGTCGACGATCGGTGCCGTCGCCTCCGTCTCCGGCCTGCTCCTCCTGCTCAACTCGGTGGTCGGGGCCGGCCTGCCGATGCCCGACCCGTGGTGGGTGGCCCCGCTCCTGCTCACGCTCGGCGGCCTGGTGGTGCTGGTCCTGACCCTGCTGTCCTGGCCGTTCCGCCGGCAGCTCCCCGAACGCGTCGCGGTCGCCGACACCTACCGTGCCTGCGCCGACCTGCTGGCCGCCGCCGGGACACCGGAGTACGAGCAGCAGCGCCAGGCGGTCACCCAGTCGCTCAACACCTCCTACGACCTGATTCTCGCCCGGCGTGCCCGCTACCACGGACGCAGCGCCCGCATGGTGCGGCTGCTGTCCCAGCTCAACGTCGTCATCCCGCTCGTCGAGGCGGCGCCCGCCGTGCATGTGCGGCACCTCTCGCTGTCCGCCGAGATCCCCGCGGCGGTACGTGAGCTCGCGGACGACGTGGAGCTGAGCCGTACCGGCGAGCCCGAACTGCGGCTTCCCACGCCGGACTCCCCCGCGACCCGAGCGGTGGACAGCGCCCTGCGGCACGCGGCGGCCGTCGTGCACAAGGCCGACCCCGACCCGTACAACGTCGACGACCGGCTCGGACGGCCCGCCGCGCTCGGTGTGCGCATCCGGCGGGCGACCCGCAGCGTGCTGTTCTCGGGGACGTCCTGGCGCTACGGGCTGCGGCTGGCCCTCTGCATCGGCCTGGCGCAGGCGCTCACCTCGCTGATCCCGGTGCCCCGCTCGTACTGGGTCGCGCTGACCGTCACCTTCGTCCTGAAGCCCGACTTCGGTTCGGTGTTCTCGCGTGCCGTGCTGCGTGCGGTGGGCACGGCGGCGGGGCTGGTCGTCGCCGCCCCCGTGCTGTCCGAGGTGCCCATCGGCTGGTGGGACGTGCCCGCGATGGTGGTGCTCGCGGCCTTGATCCCGGCGCTCACGGCCAAGGGGTACGCGTTCCAGACAGCGGCCATCACACCGGTCATCCTGCTGCTGTCCGACCTGCTGAACCACCAGGGCGTGGGGCTGGTCTGGCCACGGTTCCTGGACAGTCTCATCGGCTGCGGCATCGTGCTGATCGCGGGATATCTGCTGTGGCCGGAGAGCTGGCACACCCGGATCGGCTCCCGGCTCGCGGACGCCGTGACGGACATCGCCGACTACGTGGCGTGCGGTTTCGACGGCCGCGGCACCGACCAGGCGGAGCGAGTACGGGCCCGGCGTCGCCTCTACCGCGACCTGTCCTCCGTGCGCTCCGAGTTCCAGCGGGCCCTGACCGAACCACCGCCGGTAGGCACCCGGGCCACCGCGTGGTGGCCACTGGTCGTCGCCGTCGAACGGATCGTGGACGCGACGACGGCCGCCCGGGTCCGGGTGAACCACGGCGCCACGGAGCCCTCGCCCGACGAGGTGGCCGGCATCGAGCAGCAGTTGCGGGAGCTGGCCGAGGGCATACGCAGCAGCGAGGTCCTGGTGGAGGTACGGGCCGAGCTGCCGGGCGACGAGGACAGCGTCCTTGAGCCACTGCGCCAGGAGGTGGCCGCGGCGCGTGCGATCGCCTCACCCCAGCCTTGACCCGGCACATGCCGCGCCTGACCCGACAGATGCGGCGCCTGACCCGGCACGAGCCGTGCCTGGCCCGGTACGGAGTCGGCTCAGCTCAACTCGGCTCACGGGTAAGGCGCGTGGTGCGACGTTTCACGTGAAACGTCGCACCGGGCGCGTACCGGCTACTGCTCCGGACCCGGCGCCCGTTCCGGAGACCGGCCCTGAAGGCGCTCCATCTCCCGCCGGTCGCGCTTGGTCGGGCGGCCCGCGCCCCGGTCACGGACCGGGACCTGGATCGCCACCTCGCGGGGCGGCGGGGGCGGGCTGTTGTCGACGAAGCATTCCGCCGCAACGGGCGGGCCGACCCGCTTCTTCACGATCTTCGACACGACGACGATCCGGTCCCGCCCCGCGTGCCGGAGCCGTACCTCGTCGCCGACGCGCAGGGGCTGGGCGGGCTTGGCCCGCTCCCCCGCGACCTTCACATGTCCTGCCCGGCAGGCGGCAGCGGCCTGCGAACGGGTCTTCGTCAGCCGGACCGACCAGATCCAGACGTCGACCCGGACGCTTCCCTCCGCCTGCGGTGCGTCACCGGAAACCATGGCTCCGACTCTAGTGCGCCGAACGCACGCGGTCGCCGGACGAGCGGGATTCCGACCCCACCCGTCCGACCCCACCCGACCGGCGCCCACCTGCCCCGGTCCGCCTGCCCCGGCCCGTCTGCCCCGGTCGACCTGCCCCGCCCCGCCCGACCGGTGTCCAGGTCCGACCGATGGCGTCAGGAGCCGAAGCCGCCGATCACTTCACCCATGTCGTAGCTGTACAGCTCGCGCTTGCAGCCCGAGCACTCGGCACTCGGGGCATGTTCGCTGAGCGACCACAGCTGCGGAGCGAAGCCGTCCCCGCGCCCATGGGCCAGGTACAGGTCCTCGGGGCCGACCGCCGATTCCAGGATCTTCGGATTCCCGACGAGCTGAGTGGCCCCGCCGACCTCGCCGGGGGTGGCCTGGAGCAGCCGGCCCTTGCTGTAGGCGTTGCTGCGGTGGAAGTACCACGTGCCCTCGTAGCGCAGCACGCCCTGGATCTTGTGCCACAGCCGCTCGCCGTTGAACGTCCCCTCGGTCGGCAGACCATAGGCGAGGTCCGCGCTCGCGGCGGTACCGGCGGCGCCCTCGACCGCCGCGGTGAGCGCGGTCATCGGGTACGTACCGACACGGCCGGTGCTGTCGCCGCCGTTGTTGCGGTTGCAGTACTCGCCCAGGATCAGATGATCGGTGCCCGTCCGGTCCAGGGAGATGTACGAAGCCTTGGGGCGCCCGGTGGCGTAGCACTGGTTGCCCGAGGTGGTTCCGCCGTTCTTCGCCGTCGTGAACTTCAACGAGGCGACCTGGGGCATCACGTACCGGTAGCCGTAGGAGTACCAGACGTTGTTCTGCCGGCCGATCCGCTTCTTGTCCGTGACGTCGCTGACCAGACCGTCCGGCGTCGGGTCGTTCTTCTCGGCATCGTTGTCGGGGTTGAGGTCCATGATCCTGCGGAGGTCGAAGACCCGCATGCCGTTGGCGGTGTCGGCCACGTACAGATAGTTGCCGTACCAGACCATGCCACCCGCGTGAATGCCGTTCTGAGCGGCACAGCTGGTGGTCACCGCGGAATCGCACAGGCCCTCGCGTGCGTGCAGCGCGTCGAAGGAGATGTGGTCCTGGGAGTTCATGTACGGCCAGGCCAGCAGGACATGGCGGTACCGCTTCGTGGCCTGGTCGAAGAAACTGACCCGGACGCCCTTCTCGTTGCAGGCATCGGACGCGGAGCTCTTGAGGCAGTCGTCACGGCCGACCGCGTAGTCGCTGCGGCCCGGATTCCTGTCATCGTACGAGGCCACCGCGATCGGCTCGGCGTTCGACGTGCCCCAGTCCTCGTCCTCCTGGGCGTCCGAAACCCCGGTGATGGCCTGCGGAATCCACTCGGTGGAGGAGAGGTCGTCGCTCTGCCAGCAGACACGGTGGCTGGTCGACAGATCGGAGCCGTAGATGGCGGTGGTGCCGCAGTCGGCATTCCAGCCGGCGGGCCGGTTGGCCTGCTCCATCAGCGCGGTGAGGCCCTGTGCGGGCAGCGCGGCGTCCAGCTTTCCGACCAGGCCGGAGAGGCTGGTGCCCGCCGCCAGCTTGAAGTCGGCCACCCGTCCGGGAACCGGGGCGGCCTCCAGGCCGGAAGCGGTGGGTGTCCCGCCGGGGCCCACCAGGTCGTCCTGCTCACCCTCGTGTTCGTTGGCGAAGCCGTCATCAGGCAGGCCGGCGTCGCCCGGTACGGGGTCGCCGGACGCGGCAACCTCGGCGGGGGCGGCGGTGACCGGTGCGGCGACGGCACCGGCCGCCGGACCGAGTCCGGTCAGCATCGCCCCGGCCGCCACGGCGCAGGCCACCAGACGTGTTCTGCGGGATGGATGTCCCATGGAGGAGCCCTTCTTGAGAGCGCGTACGGATCAACACAGATCGCTGACCGGCACGGATCAGGAATCACCGGGCACCGATCGCCGATCACGACGTCACCGACCGTATGGCGGTTCACGCCGTCCGGCCGCCCCGACAGGCAACTCCGGTCCGGGTACACATATTTGGGCCACGCCCATCAGGCCCACGCCTCCATGGGCGCGGGCCTGATGTTTCCTCACTGCACCGCAGGAAGGACATTCACTCGCAAGGGGGTCACACGCCGATGTCGCGGCCGTCCTTGCGCCACACGGCGACGACCGACGGGCGGACGATCTTCCCGGGTCCGTCCGGCCAGTTGCTCGCGGGCTTCTCGACGGACGCGCCGTCGATCTCACCGGGGTGCTGCACGGCGACCAGGACCCGGCGGTCCTGGATGAGCGGGCCGCAGGTCTCGGCGCCGGTCGGGACGGTCAGGAACTGCTTCAGCTCGCCCCGGCGTTCGCCCTGGGTCGCGACTCCGAACAGCCCGTCGTGCGAACCGAGCTGGTTGCCGTCCGTGGAGATCCACAGGTTGCCGTGGGCGTCGAAGGCCACATTGTCCGGGCAGGAGATCGGGCTGACCTTCTCCTTGGGGAAGCCGGAGAAGTACGTCGCCGGGTCGTTCGGGTCGCCCGCGACGAGGAAGAGCCGCCAGGCGAAGCCGTCGCCCGCCGGGTCGTCCCAGTTCTCGGCGAGTTCCAGGATCTGACCGTGCTTGTTGGCGTTACGCGGGTTCGCCTCGTCCGCGCCGGCCTTGCCCGCCTTGCCGCGGTCGGAGTTGTTGGTGAGCGCGATGTACACGCGGCCGGTGCGCGGCGAGGGCTCGACGTCCTCGGGGCGGTCCATCTTCGTGGCACCGACCTTGTCACCGGCCAGGCGCGTGTAGACGTACACCTCTTCGGCCGTCATTCCGGGCACGTGCGAGGTGTTGCCCGTGGCCAGCGGAATCCAGACGCCGCTGCCGTCGAACTCGCCGTCCGAGGGCAGCTTTCCGGTGCCGTCGAACTCGTTGACCGGCGAGTCACCGGTCAGCTTGGCGACGTACAGCGTGCCCTCGTCCAGCAGGGTGAGGTTGTGCGCGTGGGCCGCCCGCGAGTTCCCCTTCTTCATCCGCTTGCTGGAGACGAACTTGTAGAAGTAGTCGAACTTCTCGTCGTCGCCCATGTAGACGACCGGACGGCCGTCGGAGGTCAGTCGCGGCTGCGCGGCCTCGTGCTTGAACCGGCCCAGCGCGGTCCGCTTGCGCGGGGTGGAGTCCGGGTCGTACGGGTCGAGCTCGACGACCCAGCCGAACCGGTTGGCCTCGTTGGGCTCCTTGGCCAGGTCGAAGCGCTTGTCGAAACGCTCCCACTTGCGCTCCGTGGCGCCCGCCGCGATGCCGTACCGCTTGTGCATGTCGGTGGAGCCGTTGGCGAAGTACTGGTTGAAGTTCTCCTCGCCGTGCAGGGTCGTGCCCCACGGCGTGGTGCCGCCCGCGCAGTTGTTGAGCGTGCCGTACACCTTGCGCCCGGTGCGGTCGGTGGACGTACGCAGCAGAGGGCTGCCGGCGGCCGGACCGGTGATCCGGAACTCGCTGGTCGCGGTGAGGCGGCGGTTCAGCGGGTGCCGGTTGACCGGGCCGAGCTTGCCGGTGCGGTGCTCCTCCTGGACGACGACCACGGAGAGTCCGTGCGCGGCCCAGGCGATCTCGACCTGCTCACGGGTCGGGTTGGCCGGATCGTACCCACGGAACATCAGGATCTCGTCCGTGTACTCGTGGTTGGCGACCAGGACCTGACGACCGCGCTCACCACGGAGCGGGAGCAGGGAGAGGAAGTCGTTGTTGTAGCCGAACTGGCCCGCCTGCGCCTTCGCGGACTGCTTGTCCGGGTTGAAGGCGGGGGCCCCGCGCAGGATCGGCTCGCCCCAGCGGATCACCACGTTCTGGCCGTACCCGTCCGGGACGGTGACCTTGTCGTTCTTGTTGGGGGCGACGGGCGAGAACCGCAGGCCACGGGCGCCGGAGGGGGCGGGCCGGTGCGGGTGACCGGGCTTGTGACCCTGGCCGGCGAGCGCCGCGGCCTCGGCCTGCGGAGCGGCCGGGCCGGTCAGCGCGGCGGTACCGGCGGCAGCCGCGACGGTCACCACGGCGGCGGCACGCATCATCGAGCGACGCGACAGCGCGCCGGCGATGACATCGCCCGCGTACTCGTTGTCGCTGGTGTTCGGTATCTCCTTGAAGCAGGCGTCACCGCAGCGGTAGCGGCAGGTCAGCGCAGAGCGCCCGCCCGGGTGCGAGCTGATGAGCGGCAGCAGATTGCGCACGTGGTTTCCCTCCGTCTATGTGTCTTGCGTGACGGTAGGTGTGCATCCACGCGGTATGACGGACTCGCGGTGAACGGACAGTGAAGTCCGGGCCACCGCTGCTCTCTTGAGGCTCGGTCCGGACTCGGACAGGGATCGGTTGCGGCTCAGCTGCCCCAGGGGCGGGCCGCACCGCCGAACGGCCGGATCCGGCCGCTAACCTTACGTATCCGCCCTGGCCAGGGATCAAATTCCGCAGGTCGGGCATTTACCGCTCTCAACTCATGCGAAAGGCCTCGCCCATGGGCATTCGGAGCTTGCTGCGCAAGGTGTTCGGCCGCACGGAGCGGGACGAGCCGACCACGGCCACCGTCCCGCCCCAGGCCGAGCGCACCCAGCCCACGGAGTCGGAGCCGGAGACCACTCCGGCGGCGGCGTCCGTACCGGAACCGAAGGTCTCGGTTCCTGCCCCGGCCTCTCCTTCTTCGGCTTCCTCGGTTTCTTCGGTTTCCTCGACCTCCTCCTCTTCTTCCGTCTCTTCCGTACCTTCGCCTTCTTCCGGTTCCGGTTCGGGTTCCGGTTCTGGTTCTGCCGGGCACGGGAGCGGGCTGGCGTCGGACCTGGTCGCGGCGGCGTTCGACAAGGCGGCCACGCCGACGGTCCCGGCCCAGGGCTCGGCCCCGAAGCCGAAGCCGTCACCCGAACCGGTGAAGGTCGTGGAGCCGGTCGAGACCGCCGAGGCGGCAGCCGCCGCCGAGAAGGCCGAGCCGGTCGAGGCCGCGTCGGCCGTCGAGCCGGAGGTCACGTCGGACGCCACGGCGGAACCGATCACCATCGACCTGGACCCGGAACCGGCACCGGCACCGGCACCGGCAAGCACGCCGGCCGCCGAGACGGCGCCGACCGCCGAAGCCACGCCGGTCATTGAGACCGCGCCGGTCACCGAAGCCGAGCCGTCCGCCAGCGTCGAGCCGGATGCCGACCCGGTGCCGGAGCCCGCACCCGCACCCGCACCCGCACCCGAGGCAGCTTCCGAGCCCGTCGCGGCCGTCGCAACCCCCGAGCCCGCCAAGGCTCCCGAGGTCGTCAAGCCTGTCGAGGCCCCCGAGGCAGCCGAGGTCCCCGAGGCAGCCGAGGTCCCCGAGGTCCCCGAGACCTCCAAGCCCGTCGAAACCCCCGTCCCCTCCCCCTCCCCCGCCACCGGGTCCGCCGCCGCTCCCGGCAAGCCCGCCGTGACCGCCGCCCGGGTCAAGTCGCGCGCGCCCCAGCTCGTCGCCCCGTACAAGGCGGCGCAGGCCGGACTCAAAGCTCACGGTCTGACGGGGCTCCGCGCCTCCGTCTATCTGGTCCTGGACCGGTCGGGCTCCATGCGGCCGTTCTACAAGGACGGCAGCGCCCAGCACCTGGGCGACCGTGCGCTGGCTCTCGCCGCACACCTCGACGAGAGCGCCACCGTGCCCGTCGTCTTCTTCTCGACCGACATCGACGGCACCGGGGCGATCGAGCTCACCGCACACGAGGGCCGGATCGACGAACTGCACGCGGGCCTCGGCCGCCTGGGCCGTACCAACTACCACCGCGCCGTCGAGGAGGTCGTCGCCCACTACGAGAAGTCGGAGGCCACCGGCCCCGCCCTGGTGATCTTCCAGACGGACGGACCGCCGGACGCCAAGCAGGCCGCCAAGCAGGCACTGGCCGACGCGGCACGGCTGCCGCTGTTCTTCCAGTTCGTCGCGTTCGGCGAGCAGGACGCGAAGGGCTTCGACTTCCTGCGGAAGCTGGACGTCGACAACGCCGCCTTCTTCCACGCGGGCCCGGCCCCGCGCGAGATCACCGACGCCGAGCTCTACCGGGAGATCCTGGCCGGGCTGCCGGCCTGGATCGCGGCCCGCGAGACGGTCACCGAAGGCTGATCCACGGGCAGCTGTACGGTCACGGCGAGACCGCCCTCGGGACCGGGCACCGCCGTGACCGTACCGCCGTGAGCCACTGCAATAGAACGTACGATCGAAAGCCCGAGCCCCGACCCCGGCCCCATCCGGTCACGGCCCTCGCCCCGCCGGAACGGCTCGAAGAACCCCGCGATGTCCGCGTCGGCCACCACCGGACCGGTGTTGCGCACCACCAGAACCCCCGCCGCCGTGAGCGACACCTCCACGGACCCGCCGGGCACGTTGTACGTCACGGCGTTGGCCAGCAGGTTCGCCACCAGCTGGGCGAGCAGCAGCCGGTTTCCACGTACGGTGCAGGGCCCGCTCACCACGGTCCTCAGGTTCGTCACCGGCACCTCCGGCCCGCCGGGGACGCCGCGCGCCGCGCGCTGCCGGGCCTGCTGCCGGGCCGCCTCCTCCTCCACCACCCGGGCGAAGCCGACCTTCTCCCGCTCGCTCGTCGCCAGCCCCCGCTCGCTCCGTGCCAGCACCAGCAGCCCCTCGATGAGCCGCTCGCTGCGCCGGTTGGCGTCCAGAAGCGTCTGCCGGGTCCGGACGAGGTCCTCCGGCGTCGGGTCGTCGAGACCCACCTGGATCGCGGCCCGCTGCGTGGCCAGCGGGGTCCGCAGCTCGTGCGAGGCGTTCGCGATGAAACGCCGCTGGCTGTCGAACGCCTTCTCCAGCCGCGCCAGCAGCGCGTCGAGCGTCTCGCCCAGTTCCCTCAGCTCGTCGTCGGGACCGCTGGACGCTATCCGTTCGTGCAGGGTGTGCTCGGAGAGCCGACGGGCCTTCGCGGTCATCGCGTGGACCGGGCGCAGTACCCGCCCGGCGGTCCACCACCCCACCGCGACCGCGCACGCCGTCATGACGAGCAGCGCGGCGATCGACCAGTACATGAGCTGCCGGCCCGCCGCGTCGCTGACATGGTCGGTGAGGTCGTAGACGGTGGGCGGCCCGAGACGGCTGCGGCTGATCAACGGGCCGTTCACCGCGTAGCCGGGCTGCACGACAGCGGCCGACGAGGCGATGGCGCGCGCCTCGGAGTCCGTACCGGCGCGGGACGCCAGGTTGACGGTGGCGAGCAGGGCGGTCCCGAGGACCAGGAACACCCCGCCGTACACAAGAGCGATGCGGGTCCGGATCGTGGAGTGCGGCACGTTCGCCGCGCCCACCACGCGCAGGAGCCGGGTCCGCCGCTTCACAGGGCGTACCCGACGCCCTGCACGGTACGGATCAGGCCGGGCTCGCCGAGCTTGCCGCGCAGCTTGCTCATGCACACGCGCACGGCCCCGGTGAACGGGTCGGCGTTGGCGTCCCAGGCCCGTTCCAGCAGCTCCTCCGCGCTGACGGTCCCGCCGTCGGCCTCCAGAAGCAGCTGAAGCACCGTGAACTCCTTCGGCGACAGATCCAGGTCCCGGCCGTCCCGGGACGCGGCCCGCCGCACGGTGTCGAGCCGGATGCCGTACCGCTCCAGCTGCGGCGGCACGGGCCTGGCGCTGCGCCGCCGCAGCGCGCGTACCCGCGACACCAGCTCGGGGAACTCGAACGGCTTGGCCACATAGTCGTCGGCTCCGAGATCGAGCCCGGCGACACGGTCCTCCATCGTTCCGGAGGCGGTGAGCATCAGGATCCTGGTCCGCGAGCCGGAGGCGACCAGCTTGCGGGCCACGTCGTCGCCGTGCACACGGGGCAGGTCGCGGTCGAGGACGACCACGTCGTAGTCGTGCAGTCCGAGATAGGCGAGCGCCGCGTCACCGCTGTACACCGTGTCGACCGCGAACCCGGCCCGGCGCAGCCCGGTGGCGACCAGCTCCGCCAGGATCTCCTCGTCCTCGGCGACAAGTACCCGCATCGTGATGTCCCCTGCCTCGTGCATGCGTGTCCACTCCCTCCCAGGATGCGTCTTAACTACCGGAAGGCATGTTTCGCAAAGCTCTCCGTGGGCTCCGCTCGGGCTCCGCAAGGGCTCTGCCGGCGCTCCGCAGGGGCTCTGGGCTGCGCGGGCCGCGTTTATCGAGGTGAGGGGATCTCCCACGGACCGTTAGGATTTCGACCATGGCGGCCACTGGATCCCGAGAAGCAGGGGGCGAAGACGTGAAGTCCTTCTACGTATCGACCCCCATTTACTACGTCAACGACGCTCCTCACCTGGGCCACGCCTACACGACCGTCGCAGGCGACGTGCTCACCCGCTGGCACCGCCAGCGGGGCGAGAAGGTGTGGTACCTCACCGGCACGGACGAGCACGGTCAGAAGATCATGCGCACGGCCGAGGCGAACAACGTCACCCCGCAGGCTTGGTGCGACAAGCTGGTCGAGGAGGCGTGGAAGCCCCTCTGGGAGCATCTGAACATCGCGAACGACGACTTCATCCGGACGACGGAGAAGCGGCACACCGACCGTGTGCAGGAGTTCGTGCAGGACCTGTACAACAAGGACGAGATCTACAAGGGCGGGTACGAAGGCCCGTACTGCGTGGGCTGCGAGGAGTACAAGCTCCCCGGCGATCTGATCGAGGACGCGGACGGCACCAAGCTGTGCGCGGTCCACAAGAAGCCGGTGGAGATCCTCAAGGAGGAGAACTACTTCTTCAAGCTGAGCGAGTACGGCCCGAAGCTGCTGGAGTTCTACGCGGCCAACCCCGGCTTCATCCAGCCCGAGTCCGCCCGCAACGAGGTCGTGAACTTCGTCAAGCAGGGGCTTCAGGACCTGTCGATCTCCCGCTCGACCTTCGACTGGGGCGTCCCGGTGCCGTGGGACGAGAAGCACGTCATCTACGTGTGGGTCGACGCGCTGCTCAACTACGCGACGGCGGTCGGCTACGGCGCCAACCAGGAGAAGTTCGACGCGACGTTCCCGGCCGACGTCCATCTGGTCGGTAAGGACATCCTCCGCTTCCACGCGGTGATCTGGCCCGCGATGCTGATGGCTCAGGGGCTGCCGCTGCCGGGCCGCGTCGCGGCCAACGGCTGGCTGATGGTCGGCGGCGAGAAGATGTCGAAGTCGAACCTGACCGGTATCAAGCCGCAGCAGCTGACCGCGCACTTCGGCGTGGACGCCTACCGCTGGTACTTCCTGCGCGCCATCGCTTTCGGCAGCGACGGTTCGTTCTCCTGGGAGGACTTCTCCGCCCGCTACACCTCCGAGCTCGCCAACGACTACGGCAACCTCGCCTCGCGCGTGGCCGCCATGGTCGGAAAGTACTTCGGCGGCGCGCTGCCGGAGGCCACGGCCGCCGGTGACGCCGAGCAGGCCGTACGGGAGGGCCTCGCGCAGGCCGTCGCGACGGCCGACCGGAAGATCGGCGAGGAGCTGGACTTCCAGGCCGGCATCCTGGCGATCTTCGACTTCGTGAAGCAGGTCAACGGCTACATCACGGAGCAGGAGCCGTGGAAGGTGGCCAAGGACACCTCGCCGGAGGGCCAGGCCCGCCTCGCGACGATCCTGTACACCGCCGCCGAGGCGCTGCGCGGGGTCGCCGTCCTGCTGAACTCCGTGATGCCGGACACCTCGCAGAAGCTGTGGGAGTCCCTGGGTGCCGAGGAGTCCCTGGGCGCCCTGGCCGACCAGCGGGTCCAGGACGCGGGCACCTGGGGCCTGCTGCCCGTGGGATCGACCGTCACCAAGGGTGCGGTGCTGTTCCCGCGCCTGGAGGAGAAGCCGACCGCGTAGCGGTCGGCAGCCGGGTACACAGACCGCCGGCGAAGGGCCCGGAACCGCCACGCGCGGTTCCGGGCCCTCGTGCGTGGGCCTTCGGGACAGAGGCATCCAGGCGGTCGCGGAGCACGTACGCGGTCGCGGGAGATGTACGCGGTCGCCGGTTCAACGTTCCAGGGCGGCGGCGTCACCCATCACGATCACCGGGTTCTTCGCCGGGTCCAGGGTGCGCAGGAGTTCCTCCATCCGCTCCTCCGGGAGCGAGACGCAGCCCTGCGTCGGGCCGCCGTGGTCCACGTGGATCCAGATGCCGCCGCCCCGCTCCATGCCGAGCGGGCGGGTGCGGTCGAGCGGGGTGACGCCCGGCGTGCGGTTGTAGTTGATCGCGACGACATAGTCGAAGGAGCCTTCCAGGGGTTCGCCGAAGAACCCGTCACCGCTCACCGCGAAGTGCGGCTGCTCGTCGTACGGCAGCAGGGAGCCGGGGTCGGGCAGCCTGCCGCCCGCGTCGGTGAGGGTGTAGACGCCGTTGGGGGACTTGAGGTCGTCCGCCATATGGAGGTCCGTCCACCCTCGCATCCCGTTGTGGGCGGGCCACGGGCCGGCCGCCGGTCTCCAGCTCTTCGTCGGGCCGTCGCGGGTGTAGAGCACGGCGGTGGACCGGTTGGAGTCTGCGGCCTCGCCGGTCACGACGAGCGCCTGCCGGGCGGTGGACGGGATCAGCCCCCTCGTCCCCGGACCCAGGTACGGGATCTCCTGGGGGCGGGCAGGCTGCGTCGGAGTGGCCCGCCCGGCCATGGCGGCGGACTCCGGCCCCGCCGCACCGCCCGGGGGTCCGGCGAGCGCGGCGGCCGTGGAGTCCGCGGCTTCCCTGGAGCAGCCGGTGAGGAGCAGGGCCAGAAGGACGAACGGGGCGGCGAAGAGAACGTACGGGCGACGGGGGACGGGCACGGTGGCAGGCTCCTCGGTGATTCCGGCTGTCGGCACGAGACGGCACGGTGGTCTCAGGTGCCAGTCTTTGCCGACCGCGGCCCGCGCGAATCCGGACCGGGGCCATCCGGCTGTACCGGTGGCCGGGGCGGGAACGAGTCCCACTCCACGTACCCGTACCCGCCGGTGAGTTGAGTGCCCCGCAGGTACGGCTCATGGTGGGTCGGGTCGACGCGCTTCGTCACACCAAGGGCCCCACACAGCGAAACAGTCCCCGATCAGGTGATCGGGGACTGTTTCACGTGAAACAGGCGCAGGGCCTGCTTCTCGGGGCCGGCTTCTGCCTCGGGCCTGCTTCGCGGCCCTACTTCTCGGTCTTGTCCTTCGCCGAGGCGACCGGCTTGCGCAGCTGGATGTTCAGCTCGCGCAGGCGGGTCTCGTCCAGCTCGGTGGGAGCGCCCATCATCAGGTCCTGGGCGTTGCCGTTGAGCGGGAAGGCGATCGTCTCGCGGATGTTCGGCTCATCGGCGAGCAGCATCACGATGCGGTCGACGCCCGGAGCGATGCCGCCGTGCGGCGGGGCCCCGAGGCGGAACGCGCGGAGCATGCCCGCGAACTCGTGCTCGACGGTCTCGCGGTCGTAACCGGCGATCTCGAACGCCTTGAGCATCAGCTCGGGCTCGTGGTTCCGGATGGCGCCCGAGGACAGCTCGATGCCGTTGCAGACGATGTCGTACTGCCAGGCGAGGATGTCCAGCGGGTCCTTCGTCTCCAGGTCGTCCAGGCCGCCCTGGGGCATCGAGAAGGGGTTGTGCGAGAAGTCGATCTTGCCCGTCTCCTCGTCCTTCTCGTACATCGGGAAGTCGACGATCCAGCAGAACCGGAAGACGCCCTCCTCGAAGTGGCCGGACCGCTTGGCAGCCTCGACCCGGACGGCCGACATGATCTTGGAGACCTCGTCGAACTCGCCCGCGCCGAAGAAGATCGCGTGGCCCGGGACCAGCGCGAGCCGCTCGGTGAGGGTCTTGACGTCCGCCTCGGTGAGGAACTTGGCGATCGGACCGGCCAGGGTGCCGTCCTCGCCGACGCGGACCCAGGCGAGGCCCTTGGCCCCGTGCTCGACCGCGTAGGCGCCGAGGCCGTCGAAGAACTTCCGGGACTGACCGGCGGTGTCCGGCACCGGGAGGGCGCGGACGTGCTTCCCGGCGAACGCCTTGAACTCGGAGTCCGCGAAGACGTCGGAGATGTCGACGAGTTCCAGCTGGGCCCGCAGGTCCGGCTTGTCGTTGCCGTACTTCAGCATCGACTCACGGAACGGAATGCGCGGGAACGGGGAGGTGACATGACGGCCGTTGCCGAACTCCTCGAAGAGCTCGGTCATCAGCTTCTCGATCGGCCGGAAGATGTCCTCCTGCTCGACGAAGGACATCTCGACGTCGAGCTGGTAGAACTCGCCCGGCGAACGGTCGGCGCGGGCGTCCTCGTCGCGGAAGCACGGCGCGATCTGGAAGTAGCGGTCGAAGCCCGAGATCATCAGCAGCTGCTTGAACTGCTGCGGGGCCTGCGGCAGCGCGTAGAACTTGCCGGGGTTCAGCCGGGACGGCACCACGAAGTCGCGGGCGCCCTCGGGAGAGGTCGCGGTGAGGATCGGGGTCGCCATCTCGTTGAAGCCGAGGGCGGTCATCTTGTGCCGGATCGCGGAGATGACGGCGGTGCGCAGCATGATGTTGCGGTGCATGCGCTCGCGGCGCAGGTCGAGGAAGCGGTACTCCAGGCGCCGCTCCTCGTTGACCCCGTCCTCGGCGTTGATCGTGAAGGGCAGCGGGGCGGCCTCGCCCAGTACCTCGACCTCGGTGACCTCGATCTCGATGTCACCGGTCGGCAGTTCCGGGTTGACGTTGTCGGCGCCGCGGGCGGAGACCTTGCCGTCGATACGGACGACGGTCTCCTTGGTCAGCTTCGCCAAGGCGTCGTTGCCGGGGGTGCCGGGGCGGGCGACGAGCTGCACCAGACCGTAGTGGTCGCGCAGATCGATGAAGAGGATGCCACCCAGGTCTCGGCGATTGTGCAGCCAGCCGCTCAGCCGGACGTCGGTACCGACGTCAGAGGCGCGGAGCTCGCCGCAGGTGTGGGACCTGTACCGATGCATCGTCGTTCATCCAGTCTTCGCGGTTCGGGGTGGATTGAGCCACCCCAGGCTACCGCCCACGCCCGCACCACTTCATTGCCTTTGCCAGTTCAAGATCATCCAGGGGCGGTGCGGGGCGCGCCCGGCTCGCATCCGTGGCCCCCGTCGGTACGGGGACGGGCCGCGGCGACGGGCATCGGGCACGGACGCCCGCACTCGGCGACCCCTCGGTGGCGTCGATCGCGGACATCTTCCTAAAGTGGGGCAATGCGCACCGAGGAAATCCTGGCCGCGATCGCGACAGGTCTGTGGCGCTGGGACAACGCAGCCGGCACGGTCACGCTCGATGCGGAGGCGGCCCGGTTGCTCGGCCTGCCCACCGAGCCCGGCGTCTACCGGGAGGCCGCGGTGCGCTCCCGTTTCCACCCCGTCGACTGGAACGAGATCTACGGGGTGGTGAATCTGGCCGTCGCCGAGGGCACCCTGGCCGAGGCGCGGCTGCGGATCGTGGACGAGCGGGGCCGGGTTCTGCGCACCGTACGCAGCAGGTCCAAGCCGACCTACCCGGCCGACCACAGGTTCGAGAGCTATGTGCTGATCGGCACACTCCAGGAGGTCGCCGAGCCGCAGCCGGGCGCCACCGCGGCGCACACCTCCATCACCGGGGACTGGCGGCGGTCCCGGGAGGCGTTCCTGCTGGACGCCGGGCGGGCGCTGGCGGAGGCCCGGTCCACCCAGGAGGTGCTGCGGGTCGCCGCCTCGCTCTCCATGCCCGGGTTCTCGCCGGACGGGCTCGCCGTGTTCGGCGCCGCCGGGGAACGGCTGACCATCATCGGGCACCACGGACACAACGCGGGGGACGAGGAACCGTTCACCGACATGCCGCTGGAGACCGACTATCCGGCCGCCGAGGTCGTCCGCACGGGGCGGGCCATCTATCTCCCTTCCCCCGACGACTACCGGCGCCGCTACCCGGCCACCTGGCCGCTCGCCAGCCGCTTCGGGCGCCGGTCCTGGGCCTTCCTGCCCCTGGTCTCCGCGGGCCGCACGATGGGGGCCTGGATGGCGGGGTTCCGGCACCCCGTGGCGTTCTCGCCCGACGAACGTGCCGTGCTCACGACGGTCGCGCGGATGCTCGCCCAGGCGCTGGCCCGTGCCGGGGTCGCCGAGACCGAGCGGGAGCTGTCCCTGGGGCTCCAGCGCTCGATGATGCCGTCCCTCGGGCCGGACATCCCCGGCATGAGCGTGGCGGCGCGCTACATCCCGACCGGCGGCGGCCTCCAGGTCGGCGGTGACTGGTACGACATGATCCCGCTCCCCACCGGCCGTATCGCACTCGTCATCGGCGACGTCCAGGGCCATGACGTGCGGGCGGCCGGCCTGATGGGCCAGCTCCGCATCGCCCTGCGCGCCTACGCCTCCGAGGGCCACCGCCCGGACGCGGTGCTCTCCCGTGCCTCGCGCTTCCTCTCCGGGCTCACCGAGGCGTACGAGGACCTGGGCGACGGGGACGGGGAAGAGCCCACGGCGCCGCGCTTCGCGACCTGTCTCTACGCGGAGGTGGACCCGGCCGAGGGGACCCTCGACATCGCCCGCGCGGGCCATCCGGACCCGGTGGTGATCAGCGTCGACGGCACCGCGGTGATCCGGCAGACCGCGGGCGGGCTGCCCCTGGGCATCGAGGCGGACTCGGACTATCCGACGACCCGGGTGGTCCTGGAACCAGGAGAAACGATCATGCTGTGCACGGACGGGCTCATCGAGACCGGCGGGCACGACATGGCCACCGGCTGGACCCGGCTCAAGCCGGTCCTGGAGCAGCCCGTCGAGGACCTGGAGAAGCTCGCCGACGCACTGGTGCAGGCCGTGCACGGGCCGACCTCGCACTACACGACGGGGCCGCTGGCGGACCGCCGCGAGGACGACATCGCGGTGCTGGTGCTCCGTCGCGGGAGTTCCGCGACGCGACTGGCACCGCCGCGCCGCACCGCGCTGACGATCGCCCAGGCCGAGCCCGAGCGGATCGCCGTCGCCCGGCAGCAGCTGCGCGAGATGCTGCACGACTGGGCGGACGCGGAACAGGTCGACGCGGCCGTGCTGATGATCTCCGAGATGGCCACCAATGTGCTGGTCCACACGGACGGGGACGCGCTGATGGTCGCCGAGGCGGCCGGTGAGCGGGGCGAGCGGCGGCTGCGGGTCGAGGTGGCCGACGGCAGCGACGAACTGCCGCACAAGCGGCGCCCCGGCGAGATGGCGTCGAGCGGACGTGGGCTGGTGCTGATGGAGATGCTGGCGGACTCGTGGGGGGTCGACCCCCGGGGCGAGGGGAAGTCGATCTGGTTCGAGCTGTACGAGTCGGCCGGGCCGACGGAGGCGGGGGAATCCATGAAGGCGGAGGAGTCCGCGGAGGCGGGGGATTCCACGGAGGCGGCGGAAGGCCCGGAGCCGGCGGAGGGAGCGGAACCCCCTGCCGCGTGAGCGGCCCCGGCCCCTACGCCGACGCCGGCCCCGGAAGATGTCACAGACGACGCGGGCGTACCAGCAGGCACGGGCGTACCGGGCGGCCGGAGCCGCGTGGATCTCCCGGGCGGCCGGTGCCGCGTGGGTCTCGGGCGGCCGGTGCCGTCCTCAGGCGCCCGACGGGCCCGGGGAGACGCCGGGGGGCGGGTCCGCCGGCGTGGCCGGGGAGGTCTCGCCGTGGCCCTTCCTCAGCTCGCCGATCACACCGAAGGCCGCCGCGCACAGCGGTACCGCCAGCAGCATCCCCAGCAGCCCCGCGACGCTGGCGCCCGCGGTCAGGGCGATCATGACCATCGCGGGGTGCATCTGGACCGTACGGCTCTGGATCACCGGCTGGAGGATGTGGCCCTCCAGCACCTGGACCGCGAGCACCACCCCCAGGGCCCAGAGGGCGATCACGAGGCCCCGGTCCGCGAGCGCGACGAGCACGGCGACGGCGCCGGAGATGAAGGCCCCGAGATACGGGATGTACGCGCCGACGAAGACCAGCGCACCCAGCCCCACCGCACCGGGCACGTCCAGGATCAGCAGGCCGACCGTGATGCACAGGGCGTCGATCAGCGCGATGAACGTGGTGCCGCGCATGAAGCCCTCGACGGCCTCGAAGGCCCGCCGCCCCATGGCCTCCACCAGGTCGCCGGTGCCGCGCGGGGCGACGGAGTGGGCGAGGTTCACCGCGCGGTCGGAGTCGCGCAGGAAGAAGAAGGTCAGCAGCAGGGCGAGGACACTGGTCGCCACCAGCGAGCCGATCAGGCTGATCCCGCTGAGCAGGCCGCCCGCCGCACTCGCGCCGAACTTCTCGACGAGGCTCTTGGCGTTGTCGGCGAGGTCGTTCACATTCGTGTCGTCGGCGACGCCGAAGTGGTCGACCACCCACTGCCCGGCGTCCTTCAGCGAGGCGACGATCTGATCGCCGGTGTCGATGAGCGCGGTGACGACGATGTACCCGGCACCGCCGACCACCGCGACGAGCGCGGCGCAGGTCAGTCCGGCGGCGAGGGAACGATTTACCTTATGGGCGGTCAGCCAGCGGTGCACGGGGCCGAGCAGCGCGGTACCGAGCAGCGCGAGCAGCACCGGAGTGACCGCGGTCTTGAAGACGATGCACAGCCAGACGGCGACCGCGACGACACCGGTGACCAGCAGAACGACACCGCACCAGGCGGCCGTGCGCCGCGCGGTGTCGGGCAGGAGGGGTTTTTGGGTATGCACCCTCCCACCCGATCACAGCACGGGGCGGCTGTCCCACCCGCACCCCCGTACGAGTGAGCGGACGTCACATGCCGTGGACCGCGGGCACGGTGCCGAGGCGGCCGGCCTGGAAGTCCTCGAAGGCCTGCTTCAGCTCGGCCTGACTGTTCATCACGAACGGTCCGTAGTGCGCCATCGGCTCACGGATCGGACGGCCGCCGAGCAGGACGACCTCCAGGTCCGGGGCGTGGGCGTCCTGCTGCTCGTCCGCGCGGACGGTCAGCGAGGAACCGCTGCCGAACACCGCGGTCTGCCCCATGTGGACGGGGCGGCGCTCCGCACCGGCGGTGCCGCGTCCGGCCAGCACGTAGGCGAGACCGTTGAAGTCCTCACGCCACGGCAGGGTCACCTCGGCGCCGGGCCGCACGGTGGCGTGGATCATCGTGATCGGGGTGTGGGTGATGCCGGGACCGTCGTGCCCGTCGAGCTCACCGGCGATGACACGGAGCAGCGCGCCACCGTCCGGAGAGGTGAGGAGCTGGACCTCACCGCCACGGATGTCCTGGTAGCGGGGGGCCATCATCTTGTCGGCCTTGGGCAGGTTCACCCACAGCTGGAGGCCGTGGAAGAGGCCGCCGGACATGACGAGGGACTCCGGCGGGGCCTCGATGTGCAGCAGGCCGGAGCCGGCCGTCATCCACTGGGTGTCGCCGTTGCGGATGGTGCCGCCGCCACCGTTGGAGTCCTGGTGGACGAAGGTGCCGTCGATGAGGTACGTGACGGTCTCGAAGCCGCGGTGCGGGTGCCAGGGGGTGCCCTTCGGCTCCCCGGCCTCGTACTCCACCTCACCCATCTGGTCCATCATGATGAACGGGTCGAGGTACTTGTAGTTGATCCCGGCGAACGCACGGCGCACCGGGAAGCCCTCGCCCTCGAAACCGCTCGGCGCGGTCGTGACGGCGAGCACGGGACGGGCCGCGGCGTCACCCGAGGCGGCGACCTTGGGCAGGGTCAGCGGGTTTTCGACGGTCACTGCGGGCATGAGAGCCACCTCCGGGCGAGTGTTCTGCGTTCAATTTAGTTGAACAGTGAACATCTTGCAAGGCGGCATCCATTCCCGGGCAGCGGAAAGGGCCCGTGCCACCCATCGGTGGCGCGGGCCCTTCCCGGAAAGTGGAAGCCGGGGTTCAGCCGTACATGCGGCGCATCGCGAAGTCGACCATCTGCTCGACGGCCTTGGCGTCGAAGACCATGCGGTGATCGCCCTCCATGTCCAGGACAAAGCCGTAGCCCGTCGGCAGCAGGTCGATCACCTCGGCGCCGGTGATCACGAAGTACTTGGACTCCTTGCCCGCGTACAGCCGCAACTCCTTGAGCGTGGTGAACATCGGGATCACCGGCTGCTGGGTGTTGTGGAGGGCGAGGAAGCCGGGATTGTCGCCGCGCGGGCAGTAGACCTTCGAGGTGGCGAAGATCTGCTGGAAGTCCTCGGCGGACATCGAGCCGGTGGTGAAGGCCCGTACCGCATCGGCCAGGGAGGGCGGCGAGGGCTCGGGGTACAGCGGCTGCTCGCCGTAGGCGCCGGCCATCTGCTGCTGTGCACCCTGGTTCTGGTCGTAGCCGTACATGCTGCAAAGAGTAATCGGACACATCTACGGCTTGAGGGGTTGCGCCTTATTACTGACGGGTAGCATCATCGGAGAGGTCAGCTGATATATCCACGCCGGCCTGTCGCCCGACCCGCATCACTCCCCGGGGCGCTGTGCGCCACTGCTATTGATTACGGAGCCTTCCCATGGGGCACTACAAGTCGAATCTCCGCGACATCGAGTTCAACCTCTTCGAGGTCCTCGGGCGCGACAAGCTGTACGGCACCGGCCCGTTCGCGGAGATGGACGTCGAGACCGCGAAGAGCATCCTCGACGAGGTCAACCGCCTCGCCGAGAACGAGCTCGCCGACTCCTTCGCCGACGCCGACCGCAACCCGCCGGTCTTCGACCCGGAGACCAACACCGCACCGGTCCCGGACAGCTTCAAGAAGTCGTACCAGGCCTTCATGGACTCCGAGTACTGGCGCCTGGGCCTGCCCGAGGAGATCGGCGGCACCACCTCCCCGCGCTCCCTGATCTGGGGCTACGCGGAGCTGCTGCTCGGTGCGAACCCGGCGGTCTGGATGTACTCCTCCGGCCCGGCGTTCGCCGGCATCCTCTTCGAAGAGGGCAACGAGGCGCAGAAGAAGATCGCGGAGATCGCCGTCGAGAAGCAGTGGGGCTCGACGATGGTGCTGACCGAGCCGGACGCCGGTTCGGACGTCGGTGCCGGGCGCACCAAGGCCGTGGAGCAGGAGGACGGCTCCTGGCACATCGACGGGGTGAAGCGCTTCATCACGTCGGGCGAGCACGACATGTCCGAGAACATCATCCACTACGTGCTGGCCCGCCCCGAGGGCGCCGGCCCCGGCACGAAGGGCCTCTCGCTCTTCATGGTCCCGAAGTTCCACTTCGACTGGACCACCGGCGAGCTGGGCGAGCGCAACGGTGTGTACGCGACGAACGTCGAGCACAAGATGGGCCTCAAGGCGTCCAACACCTGCGAGATGACGTTCGGCGACAGGCACCCCGCCAAGGGCTGGCTGATCGGCGACAAGCACGACGGCATCCGCCAGATGTTCCGCATCATCGAGTTCGCTCGCATGATGGTCGGCACGAAGGCGATCGCGACCCTCTCCACGGGCTACCTGAACGCGCTGGAGTACGCCAAGGAGCGCGTCCAGGGCACGGACCTGTCGCAGTTCATGGACAAGAGCGCGCCCAAGGTCACCATCACGCACCACCCCGACGTGCGCCGGTCGCTCATGACCCAGAAGGCGTACGCCGAGGGCATGCGCTCCCTCGTGCTGTACACCGCCTCCGTCCAGGACGCGATCCAGGAGAAGGAGGCCGCGGGCGAGGACGCGAAGGCGCTGCACGGCCTCAACGACCTGCTGCTCCCCATCGTGAAGGGCTACGGCTCCGAGAAGTCGTACGAGCAGCTTGCGCAGTCGCTCCAGACGTTCGGCGGCTCCGGGTACCTCCAGGAGTACCCGATCGAGCAGTACATCCGTGACGCCAAGATCGACACCCTGTACGAGGGCACGACGGCGATCCAGGGCCAGGACTTCTTCTTCCGGAAGATCGTCCGTGACCAGGGCGCCTCGCTGAACGCGCTCTCCGAGGAGATCAAGAAGTTCCTCTCGGGCGCCCAGGGCAACGAGGAACTGGCCGGCTCGCTGGACTCCCTCGCCAAGGCCGCCGTGGACCTGGAGGCGATCGTCGGCGCGATGATCACCGACCTCACCGCGACCGGCGAGGACGTCAAGAACATCTACAAGGTGGGGCTCAACACCACCCGCCTGCTGCTGGCCTCCGGCGATGTCGTCGTCGGTTATCTGCTGCTCAAGGGCGCGGCCGTGGCGGCCGAGAAGCTGCCGACCGCCTCCGCCAAGGACGTCGCCTTCTACCAGGGCAAGATCGCCGCCGCGAAGTTCTTCGCCGCGAACATCCTGCCGGGCGTCTCGGCCGAGCGCGCGCTCGCCGAGTCCGTCGACAACTCGCTGATGGAGCTGGACGAGGCCGCGTTCTAGCCCGCCCTCCGCGCTCCCGGCCGCCCCTCCGCGCCCGGGTCCGCCGCTCGCGCTCTCGTCCGCCGCTCCGGCACCGCGGGAACACTGTGCACAACATCGCCACGGTCCGCCCCTCCCCGAGGGGCGGACCGTCTCTATGATCGGCATCCGGGTCCGGAGGGGGAGTGTCAGTCGTGAGTTCCATGGGTTCGGCCACGCGCACGTGGTCCGTACGGTGCGCGGCGGCCGCGGCGGCCGTCGCGCTGCTCGTCGGCTGCGGCAGCAGCGGTGACAGCGACAGCGAGGCGACAGCACTCGACAAGGCGCAGGTCGCGGCGTTGCTGCCGGACACGGCCGCGATGCCGGGCTGGAAGCGCAGGGAGAACGCGTCGACCTCGCCCATGAACGATCTCGCCAAGCGCACCCTCTGCCCGGTCAAGGGCAACGCGGGGTGCGAGAACTCCAGCTACATGGGTTCCGTCTCCTTCGAACGCGAGGACCGGGACGCCGCGGTCCGCTTCTGGCTGGTCGCGTACAAGGACGAGAAGGCCGCCGACGCCGCGTACGAGGTGCTCTGGAAGCAGACCGCGCGCACGAACGGCCGCGAGAAGGCGGACCTCGGCCCCCTGGGCGACGAACGCGACGCCCGCTCCGGACCCCAGGGGTACGGCGGCGCCTACAGCCTCACCGGACAGCTGCGGGTCGGCACGACCGTGCTGTGGGCGGCCACGGACGCGCCCTCCGAGGACACGTTCGACAAGGACCTCGCCAAGGACCTCGCGGCACTGTTCGCGGAGCGTTCGCAGCAGGCGCAGAACGGCGAGAAGCCGTCGGCGAAGCTCGGCTCGTAGCCCGGCCCGTCCGGCCGGGATCGTTCGGATCACTCGTCCTACGGGGGGACACGATGACGGATCAGCGGTGGTACATACGGGGCGCGGCGGCCGGGGCGGCGGCGCTGCTGCTCACCGGGTGCGGCGGCGACGGGGACGGGGCGCACGCCGCCTCCCTCGACAGGAAGCAGGTCGTGTCCCTGCTGCCGGACGCGCGGGCCGTACCGGGCTGGCGCACCCATCTGAAGCCGGAGGCCCGGAAGCCGGACCCTGAGTTCCCGCCCTCGGTGTGCCGTGTCACCGACGAGAAGAAGAGGGACGAGGTCTGCCTGGGCGCGACCGCCTGGGGGGTCTCCGCGTTCGCGCGGACGTCCGACAGGACCGCGCTGAATTTCTGGGTCCTCGCGTACAAGGACGAGAAGGCCGCCGAGACCGCGTACGACGCCATGGCTCAGTGGTACGGCGGCGACCGGGTGGGCGTGGGCGCGCGCGAGGTGGACCTGGGCAGCCTCGGCGACCGGCGCGAGGCGAACCGCGCCGACGCCGGCACGATGGGCGGTCCGTCGACGATCGCGCAGCTCCGCGTCGGTACGACCGTGCTCGGGGTGAGCACCGGAACCGAGGGCGAGGACGTCACCCCGGACCGGGACGTCAAGGCGTTCAGCACCATGTTCGCCGAGCGCGCGCAGCAGGCGCAGGACGGTGCGAAGCCTTCGGCGGGGCTTCCCTCACCGTAGGCACACGCGGGGCGCACGTACCCCACACGCGGGGCGCGCGATCGGCATGTGCCGCCGTCGGCCAACCGTCGGTTCTCCGGGGCGGTCCTCGTTACAGTGAAGAACATGAGTTCTCCCCTCCGCTTCGACCGTGCGCACACCGACGACCTGATGTCCTTCCTGGCGGCCAGTCCGTCCCCGTACCACGCCGTGGCGAGCGCGGCGGCCCGGCTGGAGAAGGCCGGCTTCCGCCAGGTCGAGGAGACCGCGGCCTGGGACGCCTCCACCGGGGGGAAGTACGTCCTGCGCGGCGGGGCGATCGTCGCCTGGTACGTACCGGAGGGGGCGGGTCCGCACACCCCGTACCGGATCGCCGGCGCGCACACCGACTCGCCGAACCTGCGGGTGAAGCCGCTGCCCGACACGGGCGCGTACGGCTGGCGGCAGGTCGCGGTGGAGGTCTACGGGGGCCCGCTGCTCAACACCTGGCTGGACCGCGACCTGGGCCTCGCGGGAAGGATCTCGCTCAAGGACGGCACGCACCGGCTGGTCAACATCGACCGGGCGCTGCTGCGGGTCCCGCAGCTGGCCGTGCACCTGGACCGCTCCGTGAACACCGAGGGCCTCAAGCTCGACCGCCAGAAGCACATGCAGCCGATCTGGGGACTCGGCGATGTCGCGGAGGGCGACCTGATCGGCTTCGTCGCCGAGGAGGCGGGCGTCGACGCCGCGGACGTGACCGGCTGGGACCTGATGCCGCACGCCATCGAGCCGCCGTCCTACCTGGGCCGGGACCGGGAGCTGGTGGCCGGGCCGCGGATGGACAACCTGCTCTCCGTGCACGCCGCGACCGCCGCTCTGGCCGCCGTCGCCGGGCAGCCGGACGCGGAGATTCCGTACATCCCGGTGCTGGCGGCCTTCGACCACGAGGAGAACGGCTCGCAGTCCGACACCGGCGCCGACGGCCCGCTGCTCGGCACGGTCCTGGAGCGCTCCGTGTTCGCCCGCGGCGGTTCGTACGAGGACCGCGCCAGGTCCTTCGCCGGGACCGTCTGCCTCTCCTCCGACACCGGCCACTCCGTGCACCCCAACTACGGCGAGCGCCACGACCCGACGCACCACCCGGTGGCCAACGGCGGGCCCATCCTCAAGGTCAACGTCAATATGCGGTACGCGACCGACGGCAGCGGCCGGGCCGTGTTCGCGGCAGCCTGCGAGAAGGCGGGCGTGCCGTGGCAGACGTTCGTCTCCAACAACTCGATGCCGTGCGGCACCACGATCGGTCCGATCACCGCGGCCCGGCACGGCATCCAGACCGTCGATGTCGGTGTGGCCATCCTCTCCATGCACAGCGCCCGCGAGCTGTGCGGTGCCGACGACCCGTATCTGCTGGCGAACGCCCTGGCGGCGTTCCTGGCGGGCTGACCCGACGCCTTCGACGGCCCCGGGGCGTCCACCGCCCCGGGGCCTGTCCATGTCTGCCCAACGCCTCCCCGGGACATGGTCGTTGCCGGGGCGGGTACCCGGTCGCTACCGGCCCGGAACCACCGGGTCGTCCAGGGAGGGCAGTTTTCATGGGACTCGGAGGATGCATTCTTCTCATCGGTGCCGGGGCGATACTCGCCTTCGCGACCGACTGGGAGATGGACAGCGTCAACGTCGGTCTGGTCGGCTGGATCATGATGCTCGTCGGCCTCGTCGGGGTCTTCGTCTACATGAGCATCGCGCGCCGCCGCCGCATGGTCGTACCGCCCACCACCACCGTCGTGTCCGAGGACGACCGCCGGTACCAGTGACCCGCACGTCCGGCCGGAGGAACGCACCGGCCGGGCGTGACCCTTCGCCGACGCCCCGGGCTCCCCCGATATTCTGAGACCCGTCCCGCGCCCCACCACGGGTGCGTACAGCCCGGAAGGAAGCCGTTCGTGGAGTTCCGGCTGCTCGGCACCGTCTCCGTCGACACGCTCGCCGGGCCACTGCCGCTCGGACCGGCCAAACGACGCAGCCTGCTCGCCGCGCTGCTGCTGTCCGCCAACACTCCCGTCTCCGTGGGACGGCTGACGGACTCCTTGTGGGACGACGCCCCTCCGCTGCACGCCCGCGGCGTCATCCAGGGCCATGTGTCCCGGCTGCGCGCCCTTCTGATCGGCGCCGACGCGGAGGCGTACGGGGTGGACCTGGTCACACTCGGCGACGGGTATGTGCTGCGGGTGCCGGAGACCCTGCTGGACTCCCAGCGGTTCGAGGAACTGCTGATGCTGGCGAGGGAGCAGCGCAGCCCCGCCGACTCCGTACTGATGCTCAAGGAGGCGCTGTCCCTGTGGCAGGGCCCGGCGCTCAGCGGTGCCTTCACCGGCCCGCCGCTCCGGGCTGCCGCGCACACGCTGGAGGAGTCCCGGCTGGCGACGGTGGAGCAGCTGGCGCGGGCCTACTCGGCGCTGGGGGAGCACAACCGCGCCGCGGCCGTACTGGGGACGGAAGCGGGCGCCCATCCGATGCGGGAGTCGCTGGCGGCCGCGCTGATGATGGCGCTGTACCGCGCGGGACGCCAGTCGGAGGCGCTGGAATGGTTCCACCGCACGAGACGGCTGCTCGCCGATGAGCTGGGGATCGATCCGGGACACGAACTCGCCGACGCGTACGCGCTGATCCTGCGCGGCGACCCCGGACCCGACGAGGGCCCGGACGGGGCGCGGCAGCCGGGCGACGGACCGGGAACGGCACGGCGCGATCCGGCCCGGACCGTTTCCGGAGCCTCCTCCCCCTCGCCCTCCTCGTCCTCCGCCGCCCCCGCGGCGACCGACGACGGCGCCCCCGTCCTCGCCCCACCGCGCCCCCTCCCCCTGCTGTCCGCCGGAGAGCCGCACCCCACCGATCTGCTGCCCCGCGCACCCCGCGGCTTCCACGGCCGGGTCGCCGAGCTGGCCGCCCTCACCCGGGCGGCGGCCGGCGAGGCACCTGTCTGTCTGGTCACCGGACCGGCGGGCGTGGGCAAGACCGCGCTGGCCCTCCACTGGGCGCACCGCAGCCCCGCGGCCTTCCCGGACGGACGGCTCTTCGCCGATCTGCGCGGATTCAGCGACTCGAGCGAGCCCGCGCTGATCGATGTCCTGCGCGAGTTCCTGCTGGCACTCGGCGTCGCACCGCGCCGCGTCCCCGAGACCGTCCCCGCCGCGGCGGCGCTCTTCCGCTCGCTGACCGACCGGCGCCGGCTGCTCGTGATCCTCGACAACGCCCGCGACTCCGCCACGGTCAGGCCGCTGCTCCCGGGCGGCACCGACTGCGTCACGCTGGTCACCAGCCGTCATCGGCTGGAGGGCCTCATCGCCTCGGACGCGGCCCGTCCCGTCCCGCTCGACACGCTCGAACCCCAGGACAGCACGGCGCTGCTCGCCGGGGTGCTCGGGGAGGAACGGGTCCTGGCCGAACCGGTCGCGGCCCGTCGGCTCGCCGAACTCTGCGGCGGCCTGCCGCTCGCCCTGCGCGTCACCGCGGCCCGGCTGGCCGGACGCCCGCAGTGGACGCTCGCCGTGCTGGCCGACGAACTCGCCGACGAACGCAGCAGGCTGACGTATCTCGACGTGGACGACACCGGTGTCCCGGCCGCCCTGCGGCTGACCGTGCAGCACCTGTCATCGGACTCCGTGCACCAGCTGGCCCGGCTCGGCCACCATCCCGGCAGCCACTTCGACCCGTACACGGCCGCCGCGCTCGCGGAGACGGACCCGGTCACCGCCGCGGCGGCGCTGGAGCGGCTCGCCGCGGCCCATCTCGTCACCGAGAGGGGACCGGGACGGTGGGTGCTGCACGATCTGGTACGCCTCTACGCCCGCGGTCTCGACCCCGTCTCCGGGCCCCGCGCCCTCTCCGCCGTCCTCGACCACTACATCGCCACCGCGCTCGCCGCCGCCGACATGGCCGAGCCGGACGGTGAGCCCTGCTTCGTCCTGCCGGACGCCTACCACCGCCCCACCGCCGTGCGGGACTTCCCCGACCGGGCGGCGGCGATGCGCTGGCTGGCCGCCGAGCGTGACGACCTGGCCCTGGCTGCCGTGGCGGCCCGCGCCGCCGGACTCGACGACCGGGCCTGGCGGATCATCCTGCTCCAGTGGCCGCAGATCGTGTGGCGGGTGCGGGACAGCTGGACCCCGATGCTGGAGCTGGCGCTGGACGCCGCCCGCGCCGGGAAGGACCCCTACGCGGAGTCCAGGGTGATCACTCTGCTGGGGTGGGTGCTGACGGAGGAGGGCAGGACCGCCGAGGCCGTCACCCTGCTGGAACGCTCACCCGGGCTCGCCCGGCAGGCCGGTGACCGGCTCGGCGAGGCGACCGCGTTGATCAACCTGTCCGTCGTCCAGGCCGAACAGGGCGGGCTCGACCTCGCGATGGAGGGGTGCGGCCGGGCCGTCGAGCTGGCCCGCGAGGAGCACAACCGGCACACCGAGACGCTCGCCCTGCACCATCTCGCCCGGATGCAGCTCCGCGCGAACCGGCCCGCCGATGCCCTCGCGTCGGCCCGCACCGCGCTCGATCGGGGACTTGAGGGCGAGGAAGCGGCCCGGCGGGTGCTGCTGCTGACCGTCAGCGGCGAGGCACTGCTGGCGCTCGGCGAGGAGCGGGACGGAATCCTGCTGCTCGACCGGGCGGCGTCGGAGGCGGAAGCCGCCGGATACGACGAGGGCGCGGTCCGGGCCCTGGAGGCACTGCTGCGGGTGACGGCGGAGGCGGAGTACCGCAGGCGGCACGACGAGGCGTCGCGGCGGCTGGCCGACGAGGTCTGAACGCCCGCCGTACACGGCGTGCCGCGGAGGACCGGCGGCCCGGTGGAAGCGGCTCGGGCACGAGGACCACCCGCCCCGCGAGGCAGGTGACCGGCCGCTGAACACCCGCCCCGCGAGGCAGGTGACCGGCCGCTGAACACCCGCCCCGCGAGGCAGCGGCGACGCGGCTTCCGGGAGGTCAGCCCCTGTCGTCCATCCCCGCCAGGACCAGCGGCAGCCGGGACGTTCCCTCCGCGGTCACCCGGACGGGGACACCCCAGTCCTGTTGGTGCACATGGCAGGCCGGGTACTCGTTGGCCGGGTCGTCGTCGCAGGACGCCGCCATCGCCGAGACATGCAGGACGCCTTCGGTGATCCCGTCCGCCAGGACCAGGTCCCGCCCCAGGTCGCTACCGGCTCCGGAGCCGCCCGCCAGGAGTTCCGGCGGGGTCGCGGAGACCAGCAGCCGCGTCGAGGGCCCGTACCGGGTGTCCAGCTTCTGTCCGGCGGGCGCCTGGAAGACCACGTCGAGCCGGAGCGTGCCGGGCGCGATCTCGGTGGCCGCGCGCTGTGTGCGGTGCGCCCGGTCCGCGACACGTACGGCCTCCTCGGGCAGCCGCAGCCGGGTCAGCCGGTGGCGGGCGGACTCGACGACGACGAGGTCGCCGTCGACCAGCACGGCGTCGCTCGGCTCGCGCAGATCCGTGGCCAGGGTGGTGACCTCGCCGCTGTGCGGGTCGAAACGCCGCAGGGCGTGGTTGTACGTGTCGCAGACGGCGACGGACCCGTCGGGCAGCGCGGTCACACCGAGCGGATGCTGGAACAGCGCCTGGTCCGCCGCTCCGTCACGGTGCCCGAAGTCGAAGAGGCCGGTACCGACGGCCGTGTGCACCGTCTCGTCGCGGTCGACGTACCGCAGCGACGAGGTCTCCGAGTCGGCCACCCACAGCCGCTGCCCGTCGGCCGAGGCCGCGAGCCCGGACGGCTGGGCGAACCACGCCTCGGCGGCCGGTCCGTCCACCAGTCCTTCGTTGGTCGTCCCGGCCGCGACCCGTACGGTCCCGCTCGCCGGGTCGTACGTCCACAGCTGGTGCACGCCCGCCATGGCGATCCACAACCGGTCCGCGAACCACGCGACGTCCCACGGCGAGGACAGGTCCACCTCGCGCGCCGGGCCGCTGGTGGGCATGGACTGCCACCACTGGCGGCCGGTGCCGGCGAGGGTGCTCGTCGTCCCGGTCGTCAGGTCGAGGGCGCGGATCGCGTGGTTGACGGTGTCCGCGACGGCGATCCGCCCGTCGGGCAGCACGGCAAGGCCCTGCGGTTCGCTGAACCGGGCCTCCCCCGGACCGCCGTCCGCCAGACCCCGGTCACCGCTTCCGAAGTACCGGCGCACGCTCTCGCCGTCCGCGTCCAGCTCGACCAGCCGGTGCCGGGTGGTGTCGGAGACCAGGAACCCGCCGTCCGGGAGCAGCAGCGCCTTGCCGGGGAAACGCAGGTACGTGGCGACCGGCTCGGGCGCGACGTACGGGCCGTCACCCCGGCGCAGCGTGCCCTTCCCGGCGTGCTCGGCCTCCAGCTCCTCGACGAGCTTCTCGATGGCGTGGGCGTGCCCCTCGCCCGCGTGCTGGGCGACCACATAGCCCTCGGGATCGATGACGACGAGGGTCGGCCAGGCGCGTACGGCGTACTGCTTCCAGGTGGCCAGCTCGGGGTCGTCGAGGACCGGGTGGTGGACCTCGTAGCGCTCGACGGCGTCGACGACGGCCTGGTGCTCGGCCTCGTGCACGAACTTGGGCGAGTGGACACCGATGATCACCACGGTGTCGCGATGCTTCTCCTCCAGCTCGCGCAACTCATCGAGAACATGCAGACAGTTCACACAGCAGAACGTCCAGAAGTCCAGGATGACGATGCGTCCTCGCAGATCAGCGAGGGTGTACTGCTGGTCGCCTGTATTGAGCCAGCCGCCCTTGCCGATGAGTTCGGGGGCGCGGACGCGTGCACGTGTAGCCATGCCACAAGTCAACATCACGCCAACCTGCGCGCATTCCGCCGGGGCTCGGGGGAACCTGTGGCCCATGAGACTTCTCGTACGTGAGCGGCTGTTCGCTGTCGGTGACGACTACTGGATCGAGGACACCGAGGGGCACAAGGTCTTCCTCGTCGACGGCAAGGCCATGCGGGTGCGCGACACCTTCGAGCTGAAGGACCGGGACGGGCGGGTCGTCGTCGAACTGCGGCAGAAGCTGATCAGCCTGCGCGACACGATGATCATCGAGCGCGGCGGCGAGGAACTGGCCACGGTCCGGCGCAAGCGGCTCTCGCTGCTGCGCAACCACTACCGGGTGACGCTGGTGGACGGCACGGAGCTGGATGTCAGCGGCAGGATCCTGGACCGCGAGTTCGCCGTCGACTACGACGGCGAACTGCTCGCGCAGATCTCCCGTCGTTGGCTGACGATCCGCGACACGTACGGCATCGACATCGTGCGGGAGGACGCCGATGCCGCGCTGCTCATCGCCGTGTCGATGTGCGTGATCGTGCTCGCGGACAAGGAGCGCGAGGGATGAGCCCCCGCTGAGCCCGTTCGCGCCCGTGGCCTCGCGCGGTACGTCGCCCGTGGCCTCGCGCGGTACGTCTCGCCGTACGTCGGTTTCACGTGAAACCGACCGGGTCGCCCGCGTGTCAGTGCGGCGCGTGTCAGCGCGGCGCCGCCAGTCCCAGCCTGCGGTCCTTCAGTGCGGGGAACTGCTCCCGCGTGGTGGTGACCTTCGCCGGGTCGAACTCCACGCTCAGCACCTCCTCGCCCGCGCCCGCCTCGGCCAGCACCTCGCCCCACGGGTCTACGGCGATGCTGTGCCCGGCCTGCTCGATGCCACCGTGCGTACCCGCGGTACCCACGGCCAGGACGTACGACTGGTTCTCGACGGCACGGGCCTGCGCCAGCAGCGTCCAGTGGGAGCGGCGGCGCTCCGGCCAGCCCGCCGCCACGATCAGCGTCTCGGCGCCCGCGTCGACGAGGCCGCGGAACAGCTCCGGGAAGCGGAGGTCGTAACACGTGGTGAGGCCGAGCGTGGTCCCCGGGAGAGCGACCGTGACCAGCTCCTCGCCCGCGCCCATCATGACCGCCTCCCCCTTGTCGAAGCCGAACCGGTGGATCTTGCGGTACGCGGCGCGGCGTTCGCCGTCGGGCGAGAAGACGAGCGAGGTGTTGTAGAGGGTGCCGTCCGCGGCCCGCTCGACGAACGAACCCGCGTGCAGCCAGACCCCGGCATCGGCGGCGGCCCTCGCCATCACGTCATGGGTGGGACCCTGGAGGGGTTCGGCCTCCGCGGCGAACTCCGTGTACGCGAAGGCACCGACCGGCCAGAGCTCGGGGAGGACCACCAGATCCGCACCGCGCTGAGCCACGACCAGCGAAGCGGCCCGTTCTCGACGGGAATTGACGGATTCGTCCTGGTCTACTGCGATCTGGATGAGGGAGGCGCGCACACTACCACCGTCCTGGCATTCGAGCCGTCAACACGGGCCTACGATCGTCACACGAAAGCACTGCCGGGGTGCCTGCTCGCAGCGTAACTTAGCCAACGAACCTCCCACGCAGCTCGCCGACAGCGCCGTCAGTGCCAGCCCGCCCGCCAGCACTCCCTGCTCTCCAGCCCATGCACCGCAGAACCGCACGAGGGGTCCCGTGACCGTCCATCCCAGCCTCCAGACCTACGCCGACGCCTGGACCCACTCCATCGAGTCGATAGCCGAGCTGGTCAAGCCACTCGTCGAGGGGGAGTGGAACCGCCGTACGCCCTGCCCCGCCTGGTCGGTGCGTGATGTCGTGTCGCACATCATCGGCATGGAGTGCGAGATGCTCGGCGACCCGCGCCCCATCCACACCCTGCCGCGCGACCTGTACCACGTACAGAGCGACTTCGCCCGCTACATGGAGATGCAGGTCGACGTACGGCGCCACCACACCGCGCCCGAGATGACCTCCGAGCTGGAGTACACGCTCATCCGCCGCGCCCGGCAGCTGCGCAACGAGACACGCGCCCCGGACACGATGGTGCGGGCACCCCTCGGTGCGCAGCAGACCCTCGAACTGGCCATGCACATGCGGGTCGTCGATGTCTGGGTGCACGAACAGGACCTGCGCGCCACGCTGGGCGTCCCGGGCAACCTGGACTCCCCCGGCGCCCACATCGTCCGGGACACGCTGCTCGAAGCGCTGCCCAAGGTGGTCGCCAAGCACGCGGGCGCACCGGCCAATTCGGCGGTCGTGCTCGATGTGCACGGTCCGCTGGAGTTCCTGCGGACGGTCCGGGTCGACGCGGAGGGCCGCGGTTCGATCGACGGCGCGCCGTCGCTGGGCCCCGCGGTGACGCTGGCGATGGACTGGGAGACGTACTACCGCCTGGCCTGCGGCCGGGTCCGGGCGGCGGCGGTCGCCGACCGGGTCAAGATCGAGGGCGATCAGGATCTGGCAGCCGCGATCCTGCACCACTTCGCCGTCACGCCGTAGTTCCCCGATCGGCGGCGCCCGTCCTGAGGACGAGAGACGGGCGCGCCGCCGTACTACACGGGTACGTGCACCGCTTCGACGCGGCTGACCACGTGGTGGTCGCGTTCCCTGAGCGTGGCCCTGGCGTGCAGCCGCAGGATCTGCACGACCCCGAGCGCTTCCAGGACGAAGACCGAGGCGAACGCGATGCGGTAGTTGTCGCCGGTCGCGTCCAGCAGCACGCCGACCGCGAACAGCGTGGTCATCGAGGCGACGAAACCGCCCATGTTCACGATTCCCGACGCGGTGCCCTGACGCTCCGGCGGATTGGCCGGCCGGGCGAAGTCGAAGCCGATCATCGAAGCGGGCCCGCAGGCACCCAGCACCGTGCACAGGACGATCAGCAGCCACATCGGCGCATGGTCGCCCGGGTGGAGGATCGTGGCGGCCCAGAGCAGAGCCGTCACCCCCACCGTGCCCAGGGCGAGCGGGGCGCGCGCCGCATGGTGCCGGGCGATGATCTGCCCGTAGACGAGCCCGACCGCCATGTTGGAGAGCACCACCAGGGTGAGCAGTTCACCGGCGGTCCCCCGGCTCAGCCCCTGCGCCTCCACGAGGAACGGCATCCCCCACAGCAGCAGGAACACCATGGCGGGGAACTGCGTGGTGAAGTGCACCCACATACCGAGCCGGGTACCGGGCTCCCGCCACGCGGCGGCGATCTGCCGGCGTACGTACGCGGCGCCCGCGTGTTCGGCGGGCGGCGGCTCGTGGCCCTCGGGGTGGTCCTTGAGGAACAGCAGCAGCAACACCAGCACCACCACACCCGCGAGCGCGCTCCCCGCGAAGGTCGTGGTCCAGCCGAGGCCGTGCAGCGCGCGGGCGATGAAGAGCGTCGAGACGAGGTTGCCCGCCATCCCGAAGAGCGCCGCGACCTGGCCGATCAACGGCCCGCGCCGGGCCGGGAACCAGCGGCTGCCGAGCCTCAGCACGCTGATGAAGGTCATCGCGTCACCGCAGCCGAGCAGCGCCCGGGAGGCGAGCGCCATGCCGTAGGAGGGCGAGAGCGCGAAACCCAGCTGCCCCACGGTGAACAGGACGGCCCCGATGGTGAGGACCTTCTTGGTGCCGAGCCGGTCGACCATCAGGCCGACGGGTATCTGCATGCCCGCGTAGACGAGCAGCTGGAGGATGGAGAACGTCGACAGCGCCGAGGCGTTGACGTCGAACCGGTCGGCGGCGTCGAGCCCGGCGACCCCCAGGCTCGTACGGAAGATGATGGCGACGAAGTAGACGGCGACCCCGATGCCCCAGATCCGGGCGGCACGCCGGCCACCGGGCGGATCACCGGGCAGGGACAGCGTGGGGGCGGCGGCGGAGCTCACCGGTCCTCACCCCTGACCAGCACCTTGACCCTGCTGACATGACGCCGTACGACCTGCGCGGCACCCTCCGCGTCACCCGCCCTGATGGCGTCCAGGAGCTCACCGTGCTCGGTGATGTTGGCGGCGATCCTGCCGGGGTGGGCCTCCATCACGGCGACCCCCATCCGCAGCTGACGGTCGCGCAGCTGGTCGTAGAGGCGCGAGAGGATCTCGTTCCCGGCGTTCCGCACGATCTCGGCGTGGAAGCAGCGGTCCTTGACCGACACGGCGGCCAGGTCCCCGTCCTCCGCCAGCTGCCGCTGCTCATCGAGGAGTTGTTCGAGCCGGGCGACGAACTGCGCCGAAGCGGGTACGGCCTTGCGCGCGGCGAACTCCTCGACGAGCAGCCGGGTCTCCACCACGTCCGCGATCTCCTGCGCGGAGACGGCGAGCACCAGAGCGCCCTTCTTCGGATAGAGCTTGATCAGCCCTTCCACCTCCAGCCGCAGCAGCGCCTCGCGCACGGGCGTCCGGGAGACCCCCACGGCCTCCGCGAGATCACCTTCGGTGAGGAGCGTCCCACCCTCGTAGCGGCGGCCGAGGACGGCCTCCTTGATATGGGTGTAGACGCGTTCGGCGGCGGGCGGCCGCTTGAGAGAGGTCTTGGGCGGCTGTACGGGGGCGGGGGGCGCGGCAGGCATGGACACAGCATAGATACAACATGCACGCATGAGGGATCCGGTCCGGATTCTGGACGTCCCCGGGCGCGTCGGCCGGCTCTCCCCGGACTTGAGGAAAACGTGACCGAGCAGGCACAGATTCACCCCCTCGGGGACACATCCATTGCCCCGTCCCAGGAGTCTCACCACCGAGCGGCACCCTTATGTGGCCGCAATTCAGGGGCATTTGGAGCGTTCAGTTGAAAATCGGGATCAAGCGCATCAATCGCGCATCCGCCACCGCCACCGTGGCCCTCACCGCGGGTGCCGTGCTCGCGGGCAGCGCCTTCGCCACCCAGGCGCAGGCAGCAGCACCGCCGACGCCGAAGATCGTCGCCAAGGGCGGCTTCGTGATGAACAACGGCAGCGGCAAGACCCTCTTCACCAAGTCCGCGGACACCCGCCGCTCCACCGGCTCGACCACCAAGATCATGACGGCGCTCGTGGTGCTGTCGCAGAAGAACGTGAACCTGAAATCCAAGGTCACGATCCAGAAGGCGTACAGCGACTACATCGTCTCCAAGAACGCCTCGTCCGCCCGGCTGATCGTCGGCGACAAGGTCACGGTGGGCCAGTTGCTCTACGGCCTGATGCTCCCGTCCGGCTGCGACGCCGCCTACGCGCTGGCCGACAAGTTCGGCTCCGGCAAGACCCGTGCGGCCCGCGTGAAGTCCTTCATCGGCAAGATGAACTCCACGGCGAAGAGCCTCAAGCTCAAGAACACCCACTTCGACTCGTTCGACGGCATAGGGGGTACGAAGAACTACTCGACCCCCCGCGACCTGACGAAGATCGCCAGTAAGGCGATGAAGAACTCCACGTTCCGCTCCATCGTCAAGACGAAGTCGACGAAGCAGAAGGTGACCACGAAGAGCGGCGGCTACCGCAACATGTCGTGGAGCAACACCAACAAGATGCTCAGCAGCTACAGCGGCGCGATCGGCGTGAAGACCGGCTCCGGCCCGACGGCCAAGTACTGCCTGGTCTTCGCCGCGACCCGTAAGGGCAAGACCGTCATCGGCACGGTGCTCACCTCGTCCTCCGAGGCGAACCGCACCGCGGACGCGAAGAAGCTCATGGACTACGGCTTCAAGAAGTAGTCCGTCCGTCGCTTCGAAGCGTGCGCTTCCAGGAGGCGCCCGTCTCCTGGAAGTCCTGCGGGGGCGCGGCCACCATCACGGTGGCCGCGCCCCCGTTCGCGTACGACGGAGACAGCCCGCGGTGACCGCCAATTCGGCCGGGGAACGCCGCACTTCGTCCTGTTTCACGTGAAACAGGCCGGTGGGCCCGCGCGTTCAGCCGCGCGGGCCCACCGGTTCCGGAGTGTCCGGGCCGTCAGGCCCAGGTGATCAGCCGCTTCGGCTGTTCCAGGATCGCGGCGACATCCGCCAGCACCTTGGAGCCCAGCTCGCCGTCGACCAGACGGTGGTCGAAGGAGAGCGCCAGGGTGGTGACCTGGCGCGGCTTCACCTTGCCCTTGTGGACCCACGGCTGGGGCTTGATGGAGCCGACCGCGAGGATCGCGGACTCGCCGGGGTTGAGGATCGGCGTGCCCGTGTCGACGCCGAAGACACCGACGTTGGTGATCGTCACCGTGCCGCCCGCCATGGCCGCGGGCGATGTCCTGCCCTCCCGGGCCGTGGTGACCAGCTCGCCCAGCGCCGCGGCGAGCTGGGGCAGGGTCTTGTCGTGCGCGTCCTTGATGTTCGGCACGATCAGACCGCGCGGCGTGGCGGCCGCGATGCCCAGGTTCACGTAGTGCTTCTGAACGATCTCCTGGTTGGCCTCGTCCCAGGCGGCGTTGACGTCCGGGTTCCGCTTGATCGCGACCAGGAGCGCCTTGGCGATGATCAGGAGCGGGTTGACCCGGACTCCCGCCATGTCCTTGTCTTCCTTGAGCTCGGCCACGAGCTTCATCGTGCGCGTGACGTCGACCGTGACGAACTCGGTGACGTGCGGCGCCGTGAAGGCGCTGCCGACCATCGCCTGGGCGATGGCCTTGCGGACACCCTTGACCGGGATACGGGTCTCCCGGGCGGTCACCGGAGCCTGCGCGGCCGGTGCCTCGGGCTCGGTGCCCGCGGTGGGCTCCGCGGCGACGGACACGGCCGCGGGGGCCGGGGCGGGCGCGGCCGCCGCGTGGACGTCCTCGCGGGTGATGATGCCGTCCTTGCCGGTCGGGCTGACCGACGCCAGGTCGATGCCCAGGTCCTTGGCGAGCTTACGGACCGGCGGCTTGGCGAGCGGACGGCTCTCCGGCACGACGGTCACGGCGGCGTGGCCGTTGTGGCCGTTGAACTCGGCCTGCACGGCGGCGGCCGCGGGCTCCGGCGTCGCGGCACCCTTGCGCGGGCGGCGCTTGGTGGAGGACTCGGCCACGCCGTAGCCGACCAGGACCGGCTGACGGCCCTTCGGCGCCTCCGCCTCCGGTTCGGCGGCCGTCGGGGCCTGCGCGGGGGCCGGGACCGCGGCGGCGTCCGGAGCGGCGTCACCGCTGCCCGGCGCCACGTCCACCGTGATGATCACCTGGCCGACATCGACGGTCGTGCCCTCGGGGAAGCGCAGTTCGTGCACCACTCCGTCGAACGGGATCGGCAGCTCCACGGCCGCCTTGGCCGTCTCGACCTCGCACACGACCTGCCCGTCGGTGACCGTGTCACCGGGCTGGACGTACCACTTGAGGATTTCCGCCTCGGTCAGTCCCTCGCCCACATCGGGCATCTTGAACTCACGGAAACGAGCAGACGTTTCGGTCATCGTCGTCACGAACCCTCTCCTCAGTACGCCAGCGAGCGGTCGACGGCGTCGAGCACCCGGTCGAGCCCCGGCAGGTACTCGTCCTCGAGGCGGGCCGGCGGGTAGGGGACGTGATAGCCGCCGACCCGCAGCACCGGTGCTTCCAGATGGTAGAAGCAGCGCTCCGTGATCCGGGCGGCGATCTCGGCCCCGGAGCCGTAGAACACGGGCGCCTCATGGACCACGACGAGCCGGCCGGTCTTCTCGACCGACGTCTGGATGGTGTCGAAGTCGATCGGGGACATCGACCGAAGGTCCAGGACCTCGACCGACTTGCCCTCCTCCTGGGCGGCCGCGGCCGCTTCCAGGCAGACCTTCACCATCGGGCCGTAGGCGACGAGGGTGAGATCCGAGCCCGTACGGGCCACGGACGCCTTGTGCAGCGGACCCGGGATGGACTCCGTGTCGACCTCGCCCTTGTCCCAGTAACGGCGCTTCGGCTCGAAGAAGATGATCGGGTCGTCGCTCTGAACGGCCTGCTGCATCATCCAGTAGGCATCGCTCGCGTTGGACGGCGAGACCACCTTCAGGCCCGCGACGTGCGCGAAGAGGGCCTCGGGCGACTCGCTGTGGTGCTCGACGGCGCCGATGCCGCCGCCGTACGGAATCCGGACGACGACCGGCATCTTGATCTTGCCGAGCGCGCGGGCGTGCATCTTCGCGAGCTGCGTGACGATCTGGTCGTACGCGGGGAAGACGAAGCCGTCGAACTGGATCTCGACGATGGGACGGTAGCCGCGCAGGGCCAGTCCGATCGCCGTACCGACGATGCCGGACTCGGCGAGCGGGGTGTCGATCACCCGGCCCTCGCCGAAGTCCTTCTGCAGTCCGTCGGTGATGCGGAAGACGCCGCCGAGCTTGCCGACGTCCTCGCCCATGATGAGGACCTTGGGGTCCGTGTCGAGGGCGAGGCGCAGCGACTCGTTGAGCGCCTTCGCGATGGACATCTTTTCCACGGCCATGGCTAGTTGCCCTCCTCGGCAGAGTCTGCGAACGATGCCTGGTAGGCGGCGAACTGGGCGCGCTCCTCGTCGACGAGAGAGCTTCCGTCCGCGTAGCCGTGCTCGAAGATCGCCATCGGGTCCGGGTCGGGCATGGCCCGTACCGCTTCGCGCACCCGCTTGCCGAGGGTCTCGCTCTCCTCGTCCAGCGCGGTGAAGAACGCGCTGTCCGCGAGCTTCTGCTTCTCCAGGTACGTGCGCAGCCGCAGGATCGGGTCCTTGGCCTCCCAGGCCGCCCGCTCCTCGTCGGCCCGGTACTTCGTCGGGTCGTCGGAGGTGGTGTGGGCACCCATCCGGTACGTGAACGCCTCGACGAGGGTCGGCCCCTCGCCCCGGCGGGCCCGCTCCAGTGCCGACCTGGTGACCGCCAGACAGGCGAGCACGTCGTTGCCGTCGACCCGGACGCCGGGGAAGCCGTATCCCTGGGCGCGCTGGTAGAGCGGAACGCGGGTCTGCCGCTCGGTCGGCTCGGAGATGGCCCACTGGTTGTTCTGGCAGAAGAACACCACGGGGGCGTTGTAGACCGCGGAGAACGTGAACGACTCGGCGACATCGCCCTGGCTGGAGGCGCCGTCACCGAAGTACGCGATCACGGCCGAGTCCGCGCCGTCCTTGGCGACGCCCATGGCGTAGCCCGTGGCGTGCAGGGTCTGCGAGCCGATGACGATCGTGTACAGGTGGAAGTTGTTGGTGTTCGGGTCCCAGCCGCCGTGGTTCACGCCGCGGAACATCCCGAGCAGATTGGTCGGGTCGACCCCACGGCACCAGGCGACGCCGTGCTCGCGATAGGTCGGGAAGACGTAGTCGTCGTCGCGCAGCGCCCGGCCGGAGCCGATCTGCGCGGCCTCCTGGCCCAGCAGCGAGGCCCACAGGCCCAGCTCGCCCTGGCGCTGAAGGGCTGTCGCCTCCGCGTCGAAGCGGCGGGTCAGAACCATGTCCCGGTACAGACCACGCAGCTCGTCCGC
Organism: Streptomyces sp. NBC_01237; assembly: GCF_035917275.1. Lineage (NCBI taxonomy): Bacteria > Bacillati > Actinomycetota > Actinomycetes > Kitasatosporales > Streptomycetaceae > Streptomyces > Streptomyces sp. NBC_01237. The sequence goes on from NZ_CP108508.1 coordinate 4,396,843, forward strand.
GGTCAGATCGATCTGGTAGTCCGGGTGCTCGACGCGCTCGCCCTCGGGCGTCAGCAGCTGTACGAGCTGGGGCTCGGAACTCTGTGGCGTCTTCGCGGCGCTGGTCCGCTTGCTGCTGCGTCGCGGTTTGCGCGCGGCAGTGCTCTCCACGGTCACGTGCGTGCTCCTCCGTCGGTCCGGCCCCCGGGGTCTGCCGGGAACCAGTGCGGCTCGCCTGTTTCCGGACCCGTGCACGGGGTGGGTGCAGCTCGGCCGGGATCAGGCGTGACAGGTGCCCCGGCGAGCGCCCTGTCATAGGCACGTTACCCAGTGCTTCGCATAACTGCGAAACCCTATCTGACCTGCGATTTTGCTTGGATTTCCAAGTAAATCGAAAAAATCGCGAAGTCTTGCTGGTCACAGCACTGGTAACAGCCTTGCAGGCCGCCGGAACAACGGCACGTTATCCCGGAGAAAGGCGCCAGGGAAGGGCGGCGAGGAGCCGAACCGGAGCTGACAGGAGCGGAGCCGAAGCGAGTGTGTGAGACTGCGTTCGTGCGGAACGATGGAAAAATCACTGTATTTCTGCTCGACGACCATGAGGTCGTCCGACGCGGAGTCCATGAGCTTCTCTCCGTCGAGGAAGACATCGAGGTCGTCGGTGAAGCCGGCACGGCGGCGGACGCGCTGGTGCGTATCCCGGCGACGCGTCCCGATGTGGCGGTGCTCGACGTGCGGCTGCCGGACGGCAGCGGGGTGGAGGTGTGCCGGGAGGTCCGCTCCCGGGACGAGAACATCAAATGCCTGATGCTGACGTCGTACGCCGATGACGAGGCCCTCTTCGACGCCATCATGGCGGGCGCGTCCGGCTACGTCCTGAAGGCGATCCGCGGGAACGAGCTGCTGAACGCGGTACGGGACGTGGCGGCCGGGAAGTCCCTGCTGGACCCCGCGGCGACCGCCCGAGTGCTGGAACGGCTCCGCGAGGGCAAGAACGGCAAGAGCAACGACAAGCTCGACAACCTCACCGAGCAGGAACGCAAGATCCTGGACCTGATCGGCGAGGGCCTGACCAACCGGGTCATCGGCGAGCGTCTCCACCTCGCCGAGAAGACGATCAAGAATTACGTCTCCAGTCTGCTGTCCAAGCTGGGCATGGAGCGCCGGTCGCAGGCCGCCGCCTATGTGGCCCGCAGGCAGGCCGAGCGGCGATGAGCGGCACCAGGACGCGCTGAGACGCACCGAGCCGTTGAGGAAGTCACGAGGAGCCGCGGACAGCGGCAGGAAACTCGCGGGAAGTCGCGGGGAAAGTCGCGGACAGCCGCGGGAAGTGTCGTCGGGCGACTCCGGGTGATCTTGGGACTTTGGTCCCGAAGCACCCGGGGCCGCCGACTCTTACCGGGGTCCTACCGGTATCGGACAGTGGTTCCTATGTCCTCTGAGGAACTCCACGCGATCGAGCTGCTGGGCCGCGTCCCCTACGGCCGGCTGGCGACGAGCATGCGGGCCCTCCCCTTCCTGGCGGTGGCCCGCCACATCGTGGTCGGCGACCGCATCCTCCTACGGATGCACAGCGGCTTCGGCTACCACGAGGCGTGCAACGGAAGCGTCGTCGCCTACGGTGCGGACAACTTCAACGCCTCGGCCTCCGAGAGCGGCGAAAACCTCTGGTCGGTGCAGTTCACCGGTCCCGCCGAGATCGTGCACCCCGGCCCCGAACAGCGGGAAATGTTCGGCGCCGGACCCGTCATGGTCAACGGTGAGCCCTTCGAGCCGGCCTTTCTCCGGCTGGCCCCCCACTTCGTCACAGAGCACACTCTGGACTTCGACGCAAGTCAGGCGATCCGCAACGCAGCGTGATCTACCATTTGGTAAGTGCCGCGCTCATATGCAACCCACCCGCCTGTTCCTCCGGTCGGCGAGGTGCTGCGCCGCTACCCGGACGCCGGTGAACCGCTCGCCTGCGAACCGCTCAACAAGGGCCTCCTGAACCACGGTTACCGCGTATCCACCACCCGCGGCTCCTATTTCCTCAAGCACCACCTCGACAAGAAGCATCTGGACGACGCCACCGGCGAACGCGCGACGATCGTGCGACAGCACCGCGCGACCCAGCGCCTCCAGTCGCTCGGCGTGCCCGTCGTCCCACCGCTCACGGACACAGAGGGTGACACGGTCACGGTCATCGACGACCGCTGCTACGCCCTGCACCCGTGGGTGGACGGCATGCACCGGGTCGGCGCCCAGCTGACCCGCGCCGAGTCACAGCGGCTCGGGACGCTCCTCGGAGCCGTACACACCGGTCTGGAACAGGTCATGGCACCCGGCAGCAGCGATACGGACGGCTGTACGGGCGCCGGGCAGCCGACCCGGCCCGGATACGGGAGCCCCGATCCCGCCGACACGTTCGCGCTGATCGACGATCTGCTGGCGGCGGCCCGCGGACAGCATCCCCGGAACACCGCCAGGGACGCCTTCGACGAACTCGCCGTACACCGGCTGGTGGAGCGGCGCACCTTGCTGGAACGGCACGCCCACCGCCGCCCGCCCACCCCGGAGGGGCCCGCCACGGGGTGGGTCCACGGTGACTTCCATCCCCTCAACCTGCTCTACCGGGGGGCGGACCCGGTCGCGATCGTCGACTGGGACCGGCTGGGGGTCCAGCCGCGCGCCGAGGAAGCGGTCCGCGCCGCGGCGATCTTCTTCGTCCAGCCGGCCGGAGAGCTGGAGCTGGACAAGGTACGGGCGTACGCCCGCGCGTACCGGCACGCGGCCGGGGCGGGGGCGGCGGAACTGGCCGCAGCCGTGCACCGGGTGTGGTGGGAGCGGCTCAACGACTTCTGGATACTGCGCTGGCGCTACCGCCTGCACGACCGCAGGGCCGACCCGCAGTTCCCTGCGGTGTCGGCCCTGGCGGTGTGGTGGACGCGCGAGTACGAGGCGGTGTGCGAGGCCTTCACGGGGTGAGGGCCGGGCGAAGCCGCGGACGGTCCGGCGTTACGGAGTGGGCCGGCGCTCCGGGGTGGTCCCGGTGATCCGGCGTTACGGAGTGGTCCCGGTGCTCCGGGGTGATCCGGCGCTACGGGGTGGTCTGGCCCACCGATGTGCCGAGGGTGGTCCCCGTTCCGCCGTCCTCCGAGCCTCCGTCGTCCCCGTTGCCGCCCGGGGATCCCGGATCGGTGGTCGGGTTGGTCGGCTCGTCGGTCGGCTCGCCCGTACTGCCGTCGTTCGTGTTGCCGTCGGAGTTGCCGCCCGAGTCCGGCGGGCTCGGGGTGCCGGACGGGGTGAACGACGGCTTGCTCGGAGTATGGGACGGGGTCCACGGCTGCTCGCTGGGCTGCGTCTGATTGCCCGAGGAGTTGTCCGGCTCCTCGGAGGGCTCGGTCTCCTCGTCGGTCGGATCCGGCGAGGAATCCTTCTCGGACTGCGAGACGGAGGGCGGGGGGTCGACCGGATTCTTCTTCTTGCCGTTGTCGTTCGCCGCCTGGACGGCGAACGCGACGCCCGCGCCGATCGCGATCAGCGCGAGCACGACGAACAGCCACATCTTGCCGCGACCGCCACCGGACCGGTGCCCGCCGTCGTACGCACCGTCGTCCGGGTTCATCGGCGGCAGGATCGGCCCCTGCGAGGTCTCCCCGTGCATCGGGTGACCCATCGCCGTCGTCCCGCCCGTCATGCCCATGGCGGGGGTGTGGCCGGCCTCGTGCATCGCGACCGGGCCGGTGTTCCACGTACCGGTGTGGCCGCCCTGCACCTGGAGCATCTGCAGGCTGTACTGGACCAGGCCGCGCATCTCCTCGGCGCTCTGGAACCGGTCGTCCGGGTCCTTCGCGAGCGAGCGCATCACCATCCCGTCCAGCTCCGGAGGCACCACGTCCGACACCTCGGAGGGCGGCACCGGAATGTCCTGGACGTGCTGGTACACCACGGAGAGCGGGGTCTCACCGGTGAACGGGGGCCGCAGTGCGAGAAGTTCGTAGAGCAGGCAGCCGGTGGCGTACAGGTCGGAGCGGTGGTCGACCGCCTTGCCGAGCGCCTGTTCGGGGGAGAGGTACTGGGGTGTTCCCATGACCATGCCGGTCTGGGTCATCGTCGACTGCGCGCCGTGCAGCGCGCGGGCGATGCCGAAGTCCATCACCTTCACCGCGCCGGAGTCCGTGATGATCACGTTGGCGGGCTTGATGTCGCGGTGCACGATGCCGTGCTGATGCGAGTACGCGAGGGCTTCCAGCACCCCCGAGACGATGATCAGCGCCTGCTCCGGCGGCGGGGCCTCGGCGTTGAGGAGCAGATCACGGATGGTGCGGCCCTCGACCAGCTCCATCACGATGTACGGGACGGTCTGGCCGCCCACGACGTCCTCGCCGGAGTCGTACACAGCGACGATCGCATGGTGGTTGAGGCCCGCGACCGACTGCGCCTCGCGCGTGAAACGGGCCTTGGAGACCGGGTCCTCAGCGAGGTCGGAACGGAGCAGCTTCACCGCGACCGTACGTCCCAGACGGACGTCCTCCGCGGCATAGACCTCGGCCATGCCGCCCCGGCCGAGCCGGTGAGTCATCCGGTAACGTCCGTCGCCGACGACACCGCCGATCCCCCAGGAGTCGGTGCCATCCGAAACTCCGCCGCCGTTTGCTTCGGAATCGGGTGCCATCAGTCCTCGCCGTCGTATCTGTCCGCGCGTCCGCGGGTTCTCACGGTGCCTAGCTGCATTGCCACGTCACGCTACAGCCTCTGTCGGACACACCTGTTCCGAGAGGGACGGGTCATCCAACCGGCTGGCGTGCCGCACAAGCAAATTCCATGCGGATCCTGTAACGCTTCCGAGACGCTTCCTGTGCTTAGGGTCACGGAACGGGCACCTGGCTTGACGTGTCGTACCCCTCGGGCAGACTTGGCCCGTACTAGGGATCATCGCGTCAGTCGCGCGCCGAGGGGGAAGCAAGTCATGAGCCAGGACGGCGCACACGGCGCACAGGGTCGCTATGCGGGCGGTGCCGTCGCGGGCGGCCGGTACCAGCTTCGCGACCTGCTCGGCGAAGGCGGGATGGCCTCCGTATATCTGGCCTACGACGCGGCACTCGACCGCCAGGTCGCGATCAAGACCCTGCACACGGAGCTGGGGCGCGAGCAGTCCTTCCGCGAGCGGTTCCGGCGCGAGGCACAGGCCGTCGCCAAGCTCCAGCACACCAACATCGTGTCGGTCTTCGACACCGGCGAGGACGAGCTCGGCGGCGCGCTGATGCCGTACATCGTCATGGAGTACGTCGAGGGGCAGCCGCTCGGCTCCGTGCTCCAGGCGGACATCCGCGGTTACGGCGCGATGCCCGCCGACAAGGCGCTCAAGGTGACGGCCGATGTGCTGGCCGCGCTGGAGACCAGCCACGAGATGGGTCTGGTCCACCGGGACATCAAGCCCGGCAACGTGATGATCACCAAGCGCGGCGTCGTGAAGGTCATGGACTTCGGCATCGCCCGCGCCATGCAGTCGGGCGTCACGTCGATGACGCAGACCGGCATGGTCGTCGGCACGCCGCAGTACCTCTCCCCCGAGCAGGCCCTCGGCCGCGGGGTGGACGCCCGGTCCGATCTGTACTCGGTCGGCATCATGCTCTTCCAACTCCTCACCGGCCGGATCCCGTTCGACGCGGATTCGCCACTCGCCATCGCGTACGCGCATGTGCAGGAGGAGCCCGTCGCTCCGTCCAGCATCAACCGTGCGATCACCCCGGCCATGGACGCACTCGTCGCCCGCGCGCTGAAGAAGAACCCGAACGAGCGCTTCCCCAGCGCCGCCGCGATGCGGGACGAGATCGCGCGCGTGCTGAACGCCTCGGGCGGCATGACGGGCGCTCCGGTGATCGTCAGCGGTGGGGCTCCCACCAACAGCGGCTCCGGCGTCGGATCGGCGGTCTTCCCGCCCGTCGACCAGTCGTCCATGTCGCCGCAGAGCATCCAGATGCCGTACCAGCCACAGCCGCAGCCCCACCAACCGGGCCCGTACCAGCCGACGTCCGCCCCGACGCCCGCGCCGGGCTACGGCTACCCGCAGGCGGCCCCGGCGTACCAGGCCACGGGCCCGCTGGCCCACCGGACCCCGCCGCCGTACATGGCTTCCCCGCGGAACACCGGCGGTGGCGGAGCGGGCGGCGGCTCCAAGCGGAACATGCCGGTCATCGTCGGCTCGATCGTCGTCGCACTGCTCGCGGTCGGCGGCCTGATCACGGCGCTGTCCCTCCAGAACAAAGACGAATCCGACAAGGGCGGCGACTCGACGGTGGCGGGCGAGCACAAGCCGCCGGAGCGCAACCGGACGATGAAGACCGAGGCCTGCACGGAGGCGATGGAGGACTCGAACGACCCGCAGAAGGTCATGGCGCCGAACTTCATCTACAAGGACATCAACTCGGCGAAGGCCTGTGCCCTGGCGGCGGGTTGGACGATCAAGGAGATCAAGGAGCCGGGCAACGCCTACGCCGAGGACCAGGTCGTCAACCAGTTCCCCGCCTCCGGTACGGCGGTCGCGGAGCGGGGCGCCCACTTCGAACTGCGGATCTCCACCGGCGACCCGGCCTAGTCAGCACCCCGGCCCGGAGCGCTCCGGGCCCCTCGGCGCGCGACGCATGGTGCCGCCGTTGTAGGTGGTGCGCGGCGTTGCTCATGGTGCGCGGCGTTGCTCATGGTGCGCGGCGTTGCTCATGGTGCGCGGCGTTGCTCATGGTGCGCGGCGTTGCTCATGGTGGGCTGTGACACGTGTGATGCCCACCGTTGCACGTGATGCGAGCCAGTACGTGTGACGCGAGCCGATGCGCTTGATGCATACCGATGCGCGTGGCGCATTCCGGGCCGTCGCGCCTACGGGTGGCGCCTTGTCATCCGGGATGCCGGATATATCGGCACGTGTGACGCTGATCCCATGGCTCCAGGACTCCTCCCCGCGCGGTCGTCGAAGTGCGTGGCCTGTCTGGTGATGGTGGCGGGGGCGGCGCTGGGGACGGTGGGCGGGGAGGCGTACGCGGGAGGGCAGGCCGGCAGTCCGGTCGGCGCCGTCTCACCCCGCCCCTCGACGGACGCTCCCGACGCTCCTTCCGCGCCCCCGCCCCCGCCCCCGCCGGCCGCCGCCGGGCCGTCCGCGCTTCCCTCCGCTCCGCCCTCCGCCCTTCCGTCGGGCCCGGCGACGCTTCGCCCCGCGAGCAGCGGCGCGCTCGCGTCCTCGGAGGCGGCTACCCCCTCGGGCGCCTCGGACGATGCCCCCTCGAAGCCGCCCGGCGGGCCGTCGGCAAGCGCCTCCGCCCCTGCCGCCCCGTCCCCGGCCGCTTCCGCTTCCGCTTCGGAGCCACCGCTGGCCGGCCAGGTGGCCGGTGAGGGGCGGGCACGTCCCGGGCGGTCGCTTTCACCGCTGGAGCTCGCACGGGCCGAGGCCCCCCTCGACGAGGACGTACCGGAGCCCGACGCCGCTGACGTGCCCGTCCACACCCCGCCGCCCAGCGCGTTCCCCGAGTACCGGCAGGCGTCCGCGCAGGCGCTGGACGCGCGCGCCGTACGACAGGTGCAGCAGATCTCGCTCGGTGCCGGGATCGCACTGGTCGGGCTGGGGCTGGGCTTCCTCGCGTTCCGTATGCGTCGCGGGCACTGAGCCGGTCCGGGCCTCCACCCGCTGTCCTGAGGGACTTGCCACGAGCAACATACTCGGTATACATACTCAGTATGTCGATCCGTCACGGGCTACTCGCCCTCCTGGAGCGCGGGCCGCGGTACGGCTCCCAGCTCCGCACCGAATTCGAGTCGCGCACCGGCTCCACCTGGCCGCTGAACATCGGCCAGGTCTATACGACGCTCAGCCGCCTGGAGCGCGACGGCATGGTCGCGCAGGACGGCGCGGACGACGCGGGCCACGACCTGTACGCGATCACCGATGACGGCCGTGCCGAACTGCGCAACTGGTTCGAGACGCCCGTGGACCGCGCCAACCCGCCCCGCGACGAACTGGCGATCAAGCTGGCGATGGCGGTGGGCGCCCCGGGCGTCGACATCCGCGACGTCATCCAGGCCCAGCGCCACCACACCCTGAAGGCCATGCAGGACTACACCCGGCTGAAGGCCCAGGCTCTCGCCGATGTCCCGGCCAACCGTGACGAGGTCGCCTGGCTCCTGGTGGTGGAACAGCTGATCTTCCAGGCCGAGGCCGAGGCCCGGTGGCTGGATCACTGCGAGGCCCGGCTCGTCCGCCTCGCCGAGGCCGCCGCCACCGAGCCGACGGCCGGCCCCGGTCCGGCCGCCACCCGCGGTCCCGCCCGCCTCCTCGCCGCCCGCCCGCGCGCCCGGCGCTGACCCGGCGCCCGGCGCCCGGCGCCCAACCGGCACCGGCCGCCCTGCCCAGCTGCGCACGAGGAGCGTTCGAGGGGTGCGTTTCGAGGGGTGTTTCGAAGGACGTTTCGAAGGGCGTTTCGAGCGGCCTACGAGGGGCTGCACGTGGCCGGGCCCGCCCCTGCGACCGCCCCGCCGCCGTTCCCGCAGCTCCACAGCCGTACGCGGGCGGCTCGCTGCCCTGTCCGCGCCTCGCCGCCCTCCACGTATCCCCGCCCCTCCCGGCCATACCTGCTCCGACCTGCTCCGACCGTTCCCAGGGGGAACCACCACCATGTTCTCGCCCGTACCCGCCCCGCCTGCCGGCCCGCCCTTCGGCGAGGCCGTTCTCGAACTGCGGTCACTGACCCGTACCCATGGATCCGGCATCGCCGAAGTACACGCCCTGCGGGGCGTCGACCTCTCCGTGCGCACGGGCGAACTGGTCGCCGTGATGGGTCCTTCCGGTTCCGGCAAGTCCACGCTGCTGACCCTGGCCGGGGGGCTCGACACGGCCACCAGCGGCCAGGTCGTCATCGAGGGCCAGGACATCGCCGCCCTCGGCCGCAAGGGCATGGCCGCCCTGCGCCGCCGCAGCGTCGGATACGTCTTCCAGGACTACAACCTGATCCCCGCCCTGACCGCCGCCGAGAACATCGCCCTGCCCCGCGAACTCGACGGCGTCTCCGTCCGCAAGGCCCGCAGGGAAGCCCTCGCGGCCCTGGCCGAGATGAACCTGGCCGAGATCGCCGACCGCTTCCCGGACGAGATGTCCGGCGGCCAGCAGCAACGCGTCGCCATCGCCCGCGCGCTCGTGGGGGACCGGCGCCTGGTGCTCGCCGACGAGCCGACCGGAGCGCTCGACTCCGAGACCGGTGAGGCCGTTCTCGCCCTGTTGCGCAACCGCTGCGACCAGGGCGCGGCCGGAGTGATGGTGACCCATGAGCCGCGGTACGCCGCCTGGGCCGACCGGGTCGTGTTCCTGCGGGACGGTTCGATCATCGACCAGACACTGGCCACCGGGGCCGACTCCCTGCTCGCCGCCGAGGCCGCCGAGTGAACGTCTTCCCGGGGTGGCGCGCCACCTTCCGCATAGCCCGCCGCGACGCGATGCGTGCCAAGGGCCGCAGCGCCCTGGTGGTCGCGATGATCGCCCTGCCGGTCCTCGGGGTGACGGCGGCCGATGTGACGCACCGCAGCTCCGCCATGACCGAGGCCAAGGAGCTGACGGCCAAGATGGGCGCGGCGGACGCCCAGTTCACCGATGCGGGCCTGGGCCGGGCACCGATCCAGCAGATGCCCGACCTGAGTGGCTGGGGCACCCCCGACGACGCGCAGGTGCCGGAGGAGAAGCGGAAGCCGGTCGACGTGCCGGCCACGTTCCCGAAGGGCTCACGGTTCCTGACCGAACAGTCCGTGCCCGCCTCCGTCACGACCGGCCACGGCATCACGAACACCGAGATCACCGAGCTGCGCACCGCGGACCGGCTGGTCCGCAGCAGGATCACCCTGCTCGACGGCGCGTTCCCGCACGGCGCGGGTGAGATCGCCGCCACCGAAGCGTTCATGAAGTCGTCCGGACTCCACGTCGGCTCCCGTATCACCGTGCGCGGCCCCGAGCTGACGTACACCCTCACCGGCACCGTGGAGCTGCCCCAGGATCTGGAGAAGAAGTCCCTCTACGCCGGTCCCGGCACGGTCATCGCCCCTTGGAAGGCCGCCGCCGACCATGACGGCAAGATCCTCCCGCCCAACCCGGGCAGGACGAAATGGCTGGTCCAGGGCCCGGCCGGTGCCGGAGTGACCTGGCCCGACGTGCTCGCCGCCAATGAGAAGGGCGCACTGGTGCTGTCCCGCCAGGCCGTCCTCGACCCGCCGCCGGACTCCGAGATCCCGATGGCCGCCCGGATGAGCCGGGGCGGCACCGGCAGTGAGCCCCGGAGCGCGGCCCTGCTCACCGTGGTGGCCATGGCGGTCCTGGAGATCGTGCTGCTGGCGGGACCGGCGTTCGCCGTCGGCGCGCGCCGCTCACGCAGGCAGCTCGGCCTCGTCGGTTCGTGCGGCGGCAGCCGGAGCCAGGTCCGGGCGGTGGTGCTCGCCGGTGGTGTGGTGCTCGGCGGCATCGGCGCCGTCCTCGGTGTGGTGCTCGGACTCGGCCTGACCGCGCTGTGCCGTCCGATGATCGAGAACTACGCCGGGCACCGCTTCGGCAGCCTGGTCATTCACCCCGGGGAACTGCTGGCGATCGCCGTACTCGGCCTGGTCACCGGCGTGCTCGCGGCGCTCGCACCGGCCGTCGTGGCGGGCCGCCAGTCCGTACTGGAGTCGCTCACCGGCCGCCGCGGCACCCGCCGCGGCTCCCGTGTGATGCCCGCCCTCGGGTGCATCGCGATGGTGGCCGGTGCCGCCGTCGCCGTCTACGGGGGGATCAACGGTGACACGACCATGGTCGCCGGTGGCTCGGTCGTCGCGGAACTGGGCGTGCTCGCCTGTATCCCGGTCATCGTCGGCGTCCTCGGCCGGCTCGGCCGCAGGCTGCCGCTCACCCCACGCATCGCGCTCCGCGACGCGGCCCGCAACCGGGGACGTACAGCGCCGGCCGTCGCCGCGGTGATGGCCGCCGTGGCCGGCACCATCGCCGTCGCCACGTACACCGCCAGCTCCGTGGCCGAACAGGACTACGACTACACACCGGCCCTCACCGCGGGCACCGCCGCCCTCCTCTCGGAGGGCTCCACGCCCGAACGGCTCCCCGGCGCGCGGGCGGCCGTCGAGCGGAACATGCCCGTCAGCGGTGGGCGCTCCGACATCGGACGCGTCTGGGCGGGCAGCGACTGCTACACCTTCTACGAGGAGGAGAACGGCTGCGGCTCCCTCGATCTGGTCAAGCCCACCGGCAAGGGGCACAGCTGCCCGCTGAAGGGCCGGGGTGCCGAGGAACTCGCCGCACGGCTCTCCGCCGATGAGCACAAGCGGCTGACGAACTCCGCCGCCTGCATGGACGAGTACATGAGCATGACGTCCTTCGGCACCGACACCAACAAGATCGTCATCGGTGACGCCTCGCTGCTCACCTCCTACGTGAAACTCGACGACCCCGCGGCGGCCGAAGCACTGAAGGCGGGCACTCCCGTCCTGCTGAACCCGGCCTACGCGAAGAACGGCGAGGTCACCCTCAAGGCCGTCCACACGTACAACGACCGCGACAAGAAGAACCGTGAGCTGCACCCCGGCAAGGCCCGCACCACCACGGACCGGCTGAAGGTCTACGTCGCGCCCGCGAAGTACGCCGCGACGCCCGGTATCCGTCTGCTCATGCCGCAGAAGGCCTCGGACCGGTTGGGCCTGCACACGCAGGACCACGGAAGCCTGTACACGCTCTCGCACCCCCCGACCGAGGCCGAGCAGCAGGCGACCTCGGCGGCGATCGATCAGGGCGGCGGCGGCGCCTACATCACGTCGGACAACGGTCCGTCCGGCGGGGAGGACACCATCCTGATGATCCTCGCCCTGTTCGCGGGCGTGGTGACCGTGGGCGCGGCCGCCATCACCACCGGTCTGGCCAAGGCCGACGCGGAGGCCGACCTGACCACGCTCAGCGCGGTGGGCGCGCCGCCGGGCGTGCGACGCTCCCTCTCCGGATTCCAGTGCCTGGTCGTCGCGCTCACCGGGGTGCTGCTCGGTACGGTGGCGGGCGTCGTGCCCGCGGTCGCCCTGCGGCTCATCGATCTGCGCGAGGCGATGCGGGCGATGCGTGAGCAGCCGATGGACTCCGCCTACACGCCGATCGTGCTGCCCTGGGAGACGATCGGGCTGCTGGCCGTGGTGGTGCCGGTGCTGGCCGGACTGCTGGCCGCCGGCCTCACCCGCTCACGCCTGACGCTGACCCGGCGGGCGGGGTGAGCGCACCCCGCTGACCGGGGCCGCGAGCCGACCGGGCCCGCGAGCGCCGGTCAGGACCGCGAAGAGGGGCGAACGCACCCCCTCGGCCCTGGTCCGGCACGGCCGAACGGCTGCTTCCGGTGCCCCCGGGACGGTGGATCATCCGTTCCCGGGGGCACCACAGTCGTGTACGGCATGGGTGCGAGAGAATGGGCGCATGGAGATGCCGAGGAATGACCGGTCGCAGGAGCACCCCCAGGTCCTCGTAGTGGGACAGGACGGAATGGCTATCGGCGGCGGTACCAGTGACGACGAGTCGCGCGAGGTCCCGGTGACGGAAATGGTCGAACAGCCCGCAAAGGTCATGCGCATCGGCAGCATGATCAAGCAACTCCTGGAGGAGGTCAGAGCGGCTCCCCTCGACGAGGCGAGCCGGGTCAGGCTCAAGGAGATCCACGCCAGTTCCGTGAAGGAGCTGGAGGACGGGCTGGCCCCGGAGCTGGTGGAGGAGCTGGAGCGGCTCTCGCTGCCGTTCACCGAGGAATCCATCCCCTCGGAAGCGGAACTGAGGATCGCGCAGGCCCAGCTGGTGGGCTGGCTGGAGGGCCTCTTCCACGGCATCCAGACCGCTCTGTTCGCCCAGCAGATGGCGGCCCGCGCCCAACTGGAACAGATGCGTCGCGCCCTGCCGCCGGGCACGGGCCACGAGGACGAGGACGGCGGCGGTGACCCGCACGGAGCGATCCGCTCCGGCCCCTACCTGTAACCCGCAAACAGCACTGGACGGACCGAACGGGCCCGGCACACAGCGAGGTGTGTGCCGGGCCCGACCGCGTCGACGGCGCCGCGTACGCCCGTCGCGTACCGATCACGCGGGCGTCCATCGGGTAGGCCCTACGCGGCGTCCGTCGAGTAGGGCCTCACGCGGAAGCGGGAGCTACGCCTCCCGTACGCCTCGGGCGGAGGCGGGAGGTACGCCGCCTCCCGTACGCCTCGGACGGAGGCGGGAGGTACGCCTCACGCGGAAGCGGGCGCCAGCAGGAGCACCTTGCCGATGTGCGCACTGGATTCCAGCACCCGGTGCGCCTGAGCGGCGTCCTCCATCGGCACCGTGCGGTCCACGACCGGCCGGACGACGCCGTCGCCGATCAGCGGCCACACATGTTCGCGCACGGCCGCGACGATCGAGGCCTTCTCGGCGAGCGGACGGCCCCGCAGGGACGTGGCGGTGATGGCGGCCCGCTTGCTCAGCAGGGCGCTCAGATTCAGCTCACCCTTGACGCCGCCCTGGAGACCGATGATCGCCAGCCGGCCGTTCACGGCGAGCGCCTGCACGTTCCGGTCCAGATACTTCGCACCGACGATGTCCAGGATGACGTCCGCGCCCGCGCCGTCGGTCGCCTTGCGGAGCTCCTCGACGAAGTCCTGCTCGCGGTAGTCGATGAGGATGTCCGCTCCCAGCTCCGCACAGCGCGCCAGCTTCTCCGGTCCGCCCGCGGTCACCGCGACACGCGCGCCGACCGCCTTGGCGAGCTGGATGGCCATCGTGCCGATACCGCTGGATCCGCCGTGGACGAGCAGTGTCTCGCCGGGGCGCAGGTGGGCCACCATGAAGACGTTGGACCACACCGTCGCGGTCACCTCGGGCAGCGCCGCGGCCATCGCCAGGTCCACACCGTCCGGTACGGGCAGCAGCTGACCGGCCGGTACGGCGACCTTCTCCGCGTACCCGCCGCCCGCCAGCAGCCCGCACACCTCGTCGCCCACCGACCATCCGGTCACCCCCGGGCCGAGCGCGGCGACGCGCCCCGCGCACTCCAGACCGGGGTAGGGGGAGGCGCCTGGCGGCGGGTTGTAGAAGCCCTGCCGTTGCAGCACATCGGCGCGGTTGACCGCGCTGGACACGACCTCGACGAGCACCTCGCCCTCGCCGGGTACGGGATCGGGCACCTCGGCCCACACGAGCGCCTCGGGGCCACCGGGTTCGGGGATCGTGATCGCATGCATGGCCGCGAGGCTACTCCGTGCGGCCCACGAGACCCGCGACGGCAGGCGGAACCGGGCGCGCCCGTCCGTCCGCGCCGTGGGGCCGGTGCGGGGGTGCGAGCGGTGGAGCCGGCTGCGTTCGGTGCTGTCGGTCTGTCCGATGCGGTCGCTGCGTACGTTGCGTGCGGTGAGGCCGGTCCGCGCCGTGAGGCCGGTCCGCGCCGTGAGGCCGGTCCGCGCCGTGAGGCCGGTCCCGTCAGCTCCGGGTCACGGGCGCTGCGGCGCCTGAGGCGGATTGTTCGTCGGCGAAGTGTGGGACGGGCTCGCCCGCACGATCGTGATCAGCCGGTCCGTCAGCTGCAGGGGACTGGCCGCCGGATCGTCGTAACCGAGCAGCCGGTGCCCGCGCAGCACGCTGACCACCAGGTCCTCGGTCTCCCGGACGCTCTTGCCCACCTCGGCCTTTATCACCGGCCGCTCGACGAGATCGAGACCACTGCCCTGCTGGATCAGGTCCTCCATCACGGTGCCCGCGCTCGGGCTGAGGACGGAGAGGCCGAGCAGTCGGCCGGCCGCGCTGGCACTGGTGATCACGGCGTCGGCGCCGGACTGCCGCAGCAACGGCGCGTTCTCCTCCTCGCGCACCGCAGCCACGATCTTCGCCCCGCGGTTGAGCTGGCGCGCGGTCAGCGCGACCAGTACCGCCGTGTCGTCGCGCTGCGTGGCGATGATGATCTGACGCGCCTTCTGGAGTTCGGCCCGCAGCAGCACATCGCTCCGGGTCGCGTCCCCGAGCACCCCCGTGAAGCCCTCGGCGTTGGCCGCCTCGATCACCTTCGACGCCGGGTCGACGATGACGATCTGCTCCTTCTTCAGGCCGGTGGTACAGAGGGTCTGGATCGCCGAGCGGCCCTTCGTGCCGAAGCCGACGACGACGGTGTGGTCACGCAAGTTGGATCTCCAACGCTTCAGCCGGAAGTCCTCCCGGGTCCGTTCCGTAAGGACCTCAAGAGTGGTGCCGACCAGGATGATGAGGAAGAGCACGCGCAGCGGTGTCACGAGCACCACGTTGGTCAGCCGGGCGCCGTCCCCGTACGGGGTGATGTCGCCGTAGCCGGTGGTGGAGAGGGTGACCGTCGCGTAATACACCGCGTCCAGCAGATCGACCTTGCCGTCGGCGTTGTCGTTGTAGCCGCCACGGTCGACCCAGACGATGAGAACGGTGGCGGCGAGGACCATCAGCGCCATCATCAGCCGCTTGGCGACCTGCCGCGCGGGTCCGTCGACGACTCTGCGGGGCAGCATCACCCGCGTGGTGACGACATGCTCCTCGGCGCGCCTGGCCATCGCGTCATGGCCGGGAAGTTTCACGTGAAACACCCTTCCGTCCACGGCGTCGCCGGGGCCCACGGTAGATCGAGGATCTCCACCTCGGTGCCGGACCGTACCCCGCCCGGCGGCACAACGGCCAGCCCGTCCGCCGCGGCAACCCCGCGCAGCATCGCCGGACCGTTGTAGTGCAGGGGTGCGACGTGGTCCCGACCGCCCGCAGGGCCGGCCCGGTGGACCACGGGGACGAGCCGGGTGTCGAGCGGGTGCCCGTGCACATCGGCATGGACGAGTGCCTGGTACGGCTCCTGGGAAGGGCGTCCCGCGATCCCGCCGAGCAGCGGCTCCGCGAGCGTGAGCAGGCCAGAGACGGCAGCGAGCGGATTGCCGGGAAGGCCGACCAGATACGGCCCGTCCGAAGGCAGTTCGGCCAGCAGCATCGGATGGCCGGGCCGCACGGCTACCCCGTCGACCAGCAGCTCCGCGCCGACCTCGGCGAGGACCGGGTGAACGTGGTCGACCGGCCCCGCCGCGGTCCCGCCGGTCGTGATGATCAGGTCGGCCCGTGAGGTGGTGAGGGCGTGGCGCAGCGCCTCCGCGTCGTCCCCCAGCCGGCGGGGTCCGGACACCTCGGCTCCCATCGCCCGGAGCCAGGGGCCGAGCATGGGGCCGAGTGCGTCGCGGATCAGCCCGTCGTGCGGAAGTCCTGAGGTGAG
Organism: Streptomyces sp. NBC_01237; assembly: GCF_035917275.1. Classification (NCBI taxonomy): domain Bacteria; kingdom Bacillati; phylum Actinomycetota; class Actinomycetes; order Kitasatosporales; family Streptomycetaceae; genus Streptomyces; species Streptomyces sp. NBC_01237. Next base: position 4,413,084 of record NZ_CP108508.1, read on the forward strand.
CAGCTCGTCGCCGAGTACGAAGACCTCGACAACAGGCCGGGCCACGGCGGCCAAGGCGTCGTAACCGGCTGCGGCGGCCAGGCCGAGCACGGCGGGGGTCACCAGTGTTCCCACGGGCAGCAGTTGCTCGCCGGAGCGGCACTCCTGGCCCCGGGGCCTGATGTCCTGCCCGGGGACGACCTCGCGCTGCGCGTACAGCAGTCCCTTGGCCTCGTCGGCATGGGCGTGCTCGCTGCGGATGACGGCCGTGGCGTCCGCCGGGACACGGGCACCGGTGGCGATCCGTACCGCCCCGCCGTCGGGCAGCGGATCGTGCGCACGGCGTCCGGCCAGAATGCCCTCGCCCTCCTCGCAGGTCCACGGCCCCGGGCCTGCGACGGCCCAGCCGTCCATGGCCGAGGTGTCGAAGGACGGCAGATCGGTGAGCGCGCCGAGCGGCTCGGCGAGGACGTGGCCCAGGGCCCGGTCGAGGGGGAGCCGGAGGGCGGCGACGGGCGAGGCCCGCCCCGCACGAGAGGCAAGGTCGCGGGCACGGTCCCAGGGCATGGCGCGGGTGCGGTGCGCGTGGACGCGGCGGCCGGGTGCGACCGTGGGGGATGTGGAAGGGGAGAAAGGTGTGGTGGAGGAGGGCGGGGCGCCGGGTGTGGTGCCCCCGGCCCTTTCGGGGACAGGGTCAGGCGGGCGGTGCGCGTCATGGGGTAGGTGAGCGACCAGCGCCAGGGCCTGCTCGACGGCGCGCTCCTCGTCCTCCGAAGGCGCGTCGGGGGAGGAGCCACCGGCCCCGCGGCCACGTGCGGTCATGGGGACCCGGCCCCGTCGCCGCCCGCCGTCTCGTCCTCCCACCGCAGCGCCAGCGCGGCGGCCTTGCGTGCCGCCTCCGCCACCGCCTCGGGAGCGCCTTGCGGACCCGCTCCCTCGCTCGCCTTCGCTGCCGCGTACCCGACCAGGAAGGTCGTGAGTGGTGCGGCGGGCCGGGCGACACCGTGTGCGGCGTCACGGGCGAGGTCGAGCAGGACGTCGGTGTCGACGTCGAGGTCGATGCCCAGTTCGTTCTTGACTGCGGTGATCCATTCGTCCAGCACAGTCCCATGCTCCCTGATACGGCCCCTGGCTTCCGCGACGTCTTCCCAAGTGTCGCAGTCGAACGAGGCGAGAGGTCCCGCGTCGACCCGGGCAAGATCCAGCTCGGCCGTCAGCAGGCGCAGCGGAAGCCCGGCGAGGCTGCCGTGCTCGGTGGCCAGGAGCGCCAGCTCGCGGCGCAGCGGCTCGCCGCGATAGGCGGCCACCAGGGGCTGGTCGCGCCCGTCCGGGTCGGTGCACAGGGCGCCTTCCCTGCCGTCCTCCCCCGCTGCTGCCAGCAGGGCTTCGACGGTGCTCGCTCCCAGAAACGGCAGGTCGGCGGAGAGTACGAGAACGCGCTCCGCCGACGTGTGACGCACCCCGGCCCCGAGCGCCGCCAGGGGACCACCGCCCGCCGGGACTTCGCGCGTCCAGGTCACGGGCCTCCCGGTGGGCCTGCGGCTGCCCACCACCACGGTGGTGGCGGCCCCGGCGCAGGCCGCGAGAACCCGGTCGAGCAGCGCACGGCCACCGACCCGGACCCCTGGCTTGTCGGCGCCGCCGAGCCGCTTGGCGGCCCCTCCGGCGAGAACGATCACGTCGTACGCGGTCATGCGTCGAGTATGGGCGCCGCCCACCACCCCTGATCCCGCCGGGGCGGACCGTGACCGGCCGAACCCGGTTCGGCCCCGGCCCGACCCGGCCCAGCCCAGCCCAGGCGTCGACGTGACACCCCGGCAGGCCGACAGGCCATCTCCATCTCCGGCTCCGGCTCCGGCTCCGGCTCCGGCTACAGCGTGCGCAACAGCACCGCCGGTTGTTCCACGCAGTCGGCCACGTACCGCAGGAATCCGCCCGCCGTGCCTCCGTCACAGACCCGGTGGTCGAAGGTGAGCGAGAGCTGGACGACCTGGCGCACGGCCAGTTCGCCGTTGTGCACCCATGGTTTGGCCATGATCCGGCCGACGCCGAGCATCGCCGCCTCCGGGTGGTTGATGATCGGTGTCGACCCGTCGACCCCGAACACGCCGTAGTTGTTCAGCGTGAACGTGCCACCGGTCAGCTGAGCCGGGGTGAGCGCCCCGGTCCGGGCCGCCTCGGTCAGCCGGGCGATCTCGTCGCCGATCGACTCCACGTTCCGCGCGTGCGCGTCCCGGACGACCGGGACGACGAGGCCGCGCTCCGTCTGGGCCGCGAAGCCGAGGTGCACGCCGGGCAGCCGCACGATCTCCCGCGCCGCAAGATCCACCGTGGAGTTGAGCTCGGGGAACCGGGCCAGAGCCGCCGTACAGATCCGGGCCAGCAGGGCGAGGACCGACACCTTGGGCCCGGCGGACGGACCCCCAGCGGCGTTCATCGCGGCTCTGGCGGCCATCAGCTCAGTGGCATCCGCGTCCACCCAGCACGTGGCGTCGGGAATCTCGCTCCGGCTGCGCGACAGCTTGTCGGCGACCGCACCCCGGACCCCGCGCAAGGGAATCCGTTCACCGGCCCGGTCCACCGCGACCCGCGCCCGGGACCCCACGGCCTCGGACGGCTCCGCCGTCGCGACCCCGGCCGTCGCCACGCCGGCCGTGGCAGTGGCCGTCGCCGCCGTCCTGATCGCGGACTCGACATCGGCACGCAGGATCAGCCCGTCCGGACCCGACCCCGTCAGCTCCCGAAGATCGAGATCATGCTGCCGCGCCAGCTTCCGTACCAGGGGCGAGACCACCGCCACCGGGCCCCGCGCATCGGCCGCGACCGGTGCGGCAGCGGCAGCAGCAGCGGACACAGCAACCGGAACAGCAGCGACAGCGACCGGCGCGGCTTCGGACGCCGTGACCGACAGCCGCTCGGGCCGGATCCGGCGACGCCGCGCCGCCGGAGCACCCGTCCCGTACCCCACCAGCACATTGCCGGACGACTCCGCCGCACCGGACCCGGAACCCTGTCCGGAACCCGCCCCGGCCGCGGTTCCCTGCGGCACAGCGGGCCCGGCGGAATCCGCCGGCCGCACCGACGACGGTGCCCCGGCAGCCCCTGCCGTCTCCGTCCCCGCCGATCCGACCGCGACGGTCAGCAGCGGAGCCCCGACCGGAAGTTCCGTGCCCTCCTCGCCGAACCGCGCCGTCACCACACCCTCGTAGGGACACGGCACCTCCACCATCGCCTTGGCCGTCTCGACCTCGACGACCGGCTGATCGATGGCGACGACATCGCCGACCTCCACCAGCCAGCGCACGATCTCCGCCTCGGTCAGGCCCTCGCCGAGGTCCGGCAACTTGAATTCGAGTACCTGAGGCATCAGCCCTCCGCCTCCCACTGCAGCCGGGCCACCGCGTCGAGCACCCGGTCCACGCCCGGCAGGTGATGCCGTTCCAGCATCGGTGGCGGATACGGAATGTCGAACCCGGCCACCCTCAGTACCGGAGCTTCCAGATGGTGGAAACAGCGCTCGGTGATGCGGGCCGCGATCTCCCCGCCGGGACCACCGAAGCCGGTGGACTCGTGGACGACCACCGCTCGTCCGGTCCGCCGAACCGAGGCGGCCACCGTCTCGTCGTCGAACGGCACCAGTGAGCGCAGGTCGACGACTTCGAGGTCCCAGCCCTCGGCCACAGCCGCTTCCGCGGCCTCCAGACAGACCGGCAGGGAAGGCCCGTAGGTGATCAGCGTCGCACTGCGCCCGGGGCGGCGGACCACGGCCCGGCCGATCGGTTCGACGTCCGCCGGAGCATCGGGCGACCAGTCCGCCTTGGACCAGTAGAGCCGCTTGGGCTCCAGGAAGACCACCGGATCGTCGGAGGCGATCGAGGCGCGCAGCAGCCCGTAGGCGTCGTCGACCGTGGCCGGTGTGACGACATGGAGGCCGGGCGTGGCCATGTAGTACGCCTCCGAGGAGTCGCTGTGGTGCTCGACCCCGCCGATTCCGCCGCCGTAGGGAACGCGCACCGTGATGGGCAGTGGCATGGCGCCCCCGGTGCGGTTGCGCATCTTGGCGACATGGCTGATCAACTGCTCGAAGGCCGGGTAGGCGAAGGCGTCGAACTGCATCTCCACCACGGGCCGCAGCCCGTACATCGCCATGCCCACGGCAGCCCCGAGGATGCCCGCCTCGGCCAGCGGAGTGTCCGTGCAACGGTCGTCGCCGAACTCCTTGGCCAGGCCGTCGGTGATCCGGAAGACCCCGCCGAGCGTGCCGACGTCCTCACCGAGGACGTGCACGGCCGGGTCCTCGGCCATCGAGTCGCGCAGCGCCCGTCCGAGGGCCTGCGCCATGGTGGCCGGCTTGGTCTTCGCCGTCCGCGCACCGGTCGTCGCCGCCGCGGTGGTCATCGTCCCGCCTCCGCACCGTGATCGTCGTGCCGGTCCCTCTCGGCCTCCAGCTCGGCCCGCAACCGGGCTGCCTGCTCCCGCAGTTGGCCGGTCTGCTCCGTGTAGACATGGGAGAACAGGTCCATCGGGTCGAGCACCGGGTCGGCGTTCATCCGCTCCCGCAGCGCGGCCGCCATCCGCTCCGCCGCCTCACGCGCTTCCTCGATGCCGTCCTCGCCGAGCAGCCCGCGCCCGGTCAGCTCCCGCTCCAGGAGCTTGACCGGGTCGTGCGCCCGCCAGGTCTCGACCTCGCTGTCGACCCGGTAGCGGGTGGCGTCGTCGGCGTTCGTATGGGCGTCCATGCGGTAGGTGACAGCCTCGACCAGCGTCGGCCCCTCGCCGCGCCTGGCCCGCGCGACCGCCTCGCCGAGCACCTGGTGCACGGCGACCGCGTCGTTGCCGTCGACGAGCCGGCCCGGCATCCCGTACCCGACGGCCTTGTGGGCGAGGGAGGGGGCCGCGGTCTGCTTGGCCAGCGGGACGGAGATCGCGAAGCCGTTGTTCTGCACGAGGAAGACGACCGGGGCCCGCCAGACGGCCGCGAAGTTCAACGCCTCGTGGAAATCGCCCTCACTGGTGCCGCCGTCACCCACCATGGCGAGCGCGACCACATCGTCCCCCTTGAGCCGCGCCGCGTGCGCCAGACCCACGGCGTGCGGCAATTGGGTGGCGAGCGGGGTGCAGAGCGGGGCGATGCGGTGCTCACGCGGGTCGTAACCGGTGTGCCGGTCGCCGCGCAGCAGGGTCAGCGCCTCGACCGGGTCGAGGCCGCGCGCCACGGCCGCGAGGGTGTCGCGGTAGCTGGGGAAGAGCCAGTCCCGCTCCTCCAGCACCAGCGCGGCCGCGATCTCGCACGCCTCCTGCCCCGTGCTGGACGGGTAGACGGCGAGCCGGCCCTGCTTGGTCAGGGCCGTGGCCTGCGCGTTGTACCGGCGGCCTCGGACCAGCTCGGCGTAGAGCCGCAGCAGCAGCTCGGGGTCCGCGTCGGCTGCGGCGTCCGTACCCAGCACCCGGTACGGCTCGGGGTCCGGGAGCAGCGGCGCGGGGTCGGTGAGCGGCTTCCAGGCCGGGGGCGGCGTGGGCCGGTAGGCGGCTGCGCCGGGCAGCTCTTGGACCGTCATGAGAAGCACCTCCTGGCATCGGGGGAGATCGAGGGGTGTCGAAATGTGTCGAGATGTCGAAGGGTGGCGAGGCACGGGTGTGGTGTGTCTCACCTACCGATTGTTCGGTCGTGAGGGCATTTTGGCTACAGGCGCCGCCAGCCTGTGGACAAACGGTTCTCCACAGCCTGGGATAGGGACAGGTCGTCCACAACAGGGAGGCGCGGGCAGATGGCAGCTGAACAAATGGCCGACAGGGGCGACGATCCCGGCCAGGTTCCGCCCGCGCGACCGCTGGACGCCATCGACCGCGACATCCTCCGCATCCTGCGGACGGACGGCCGTGCCTCGATACGCTCGGTGGCCGAACGCGTGCATGTCTCGCGCGCCAACGCGTACGCGCGGATCAACCGGCTGATCGAGGACGGCGTGATCCGCGGCTTCGGCGCACGGATCGACCACGAACGGGCGGGGCAGGGCGCGTCCGCCTACATCACGCTCAAGATCGTCCAGAACTCCTGGCGCACGGTCCGTGAACAGCTACAGGCGCTGCCGGGCGCCACCCACATCGCTCTGGTCAGCGGAGACTTCGACGTACTTCTCCTGGTGCACACCCCGGACAACCGCGCCCTGCGCGAACTGGTCCTCACCCGGATCCAGGCCATCCCCGAAGTGCTCTCCACCCGCACGCTACTGGTGTTCGAGGAAACGGATCTGGGCCCGCACCCGGACCGCCCCGCAGAACTGTCCTGACCCGGCACCCGCGCACCCCGTCACCCGTCACCCGTCACCCGTCACCCGTCACCCGTCACCCGGCGGAACTGTCCTGAATCCGACGCCCGGCGGAACTGTCCTGTCCCGGCGCCCGGCGGCGGCCTCCCGGAGCGGACGGCCCCACCCTCGGAGGCCGGCCGCCACAACGGCCCGCCCCGACTCTCGGCCGACCGGTTCTCAGGCCGCCCGCATCCCCTCGAAGGCCAGCTGGACGACCGTGTCCGCGAGCTGGTCCTCCCCGGGGAAGCCGCCCGGTTGCGGCCGGTACCACTCGACCAGGGAGTTCACCATGCCGAACAGCAGCCGGGTCGCCAGCCGTATGTCGACGTCGGCGCGGAGATCACCGTCGGCCACCGCCGCCTTGAGCAGCTCGGCCACCCGCTGGTCGAACTCGCGCCGCCGTTCCAGGGCCCAGCGCTCCGTCCTGGTGTTGCCCCGCACGCGCAGCAACAGGGTGACGTAGGGGAGCTCGGCCATCAGCACCCCGACGGTGCGGCGCGTGACGTACTCGACCCGCTCGATCGCGCGCCCCCGGGTGGCCCCGGGCTCGTCGAGAATCCCGAAGAGCCCGTCGAGCGCCCGGCTGACGGCCCGCCGCAGCAACTCCTCCTTGCCCGCCACATGGTGGTAGATGGACGATTTGGAGATGCCCGCCGCCTTGGAGAGGTGCTCCATGGACGTGCCGTCGTAGCCGCGCTCGTTGAAGACACGGACGGCGACGGTGAGCAGAGTCTCCGGGGTGTACGTGTCCCGCTTGGCCGTGGTCATGAACGCGATCCTCCCCCATGAGTTGTCCACAGGTTCGCCGGGGCCCCTTGTCCCGACCGATCGTTCGGTTACTCTAACTCCGTCCGTACGTCCCTGCCCGGCTCGATGAGGAGTTGGTCCGTCATGGCCGCCGAGCTCACCCCCCAGCAGCTGTCCGAGACCCACCGGCCCACGCTCGACCAGGCCCTCGACGCGATCCGTACCCGCGCCTACTGGTCCCCGCACCCCGAGCACCCCAAGGCGTACGGCGAGGGCGGCGCCCCCGGCAGTCTGGGAGCGGCGGAGGGCAAGGCCGCGTTCGACGCGCTGCTGCACACCCGGCTCGACCTCGGCCAGCCGGGCACCGACGGCTGGACCGGCGGGGAGGTCTCGCCGTACGGGCCGGAGCTGGGCGTCGAGTATCCGCACGCCGACCCGGACGTCCTGCTCCCGGCGATGAAGGCGGGCATGGGCGCCTGGCGGGCGGCGGGGCCGGAGACCAGGGCCCTGGTCTGTCTGGAGATCCTGTCCCGGATCAGCGCCCGCACCCATGAGCTGGCCCACGCCGTGATGCACACGAGCGGGCAGGCGTTCATGATGGCGTTCCAGGCGGGCGGCCCGCACGCCCAGGACCGCGGGCTGGAAGCGGTGGCGTACGCCTACGAGGAGCAGATCCGCACCCCGCGGACGGCTGACTGGGCCAAGCCGCAGGGCAAGCGCGACCCACTCCGGCTGCACAAGTCGTTCACCGCGGCGGGGCGCGGCATCTCGCTGCTGATCGGCTGCAACACCTTCCCCACGTGGAACGGCTATCCGGGCCTCTTCGCCTCCCTCGCCACGGGCAACCCGGTCCTGGTCAAGCCGCACCCGCGTGCGGTGCTCCCGCTGGCGCTCACGGTGCGGCTGGCTCGCGAGGTGCTGACCGAGGCGGGCTTCGACCCGAATCTGGTCGCGCTGGCCGCCGAGCGGCCCGGCGAGGGCATCGCCAAGAGCCTGGCGGTCCGCCCGGAGATCAAGATCATCGACTACACCGGGTCCACCGCCTTCGGCGACTGGCTGGAGGCCAACGCCCGGCAGGCCCAGGTCTACACGGAGAAGGCCGGGGTCAACACGATCGTCGTCGACTCCACCGACGACTACAGCGGCATGCTCTCCAACCTGGCCTTCTCGCTCTCCTTGTACAGCGGCCAGATGTGCACCACCCCGCAGAATCTGCTGATCCCCCGGGACGGCATCACGACGGACGCCGGAGCCAAGTCCTACGACGACGTCGTCGCCGATGTCGCGGCCGCTGTCAGTGGACTCCTCGGCGACGACGCCCGCGCCAACGCGCTTCTCGGCGCCCTGGTCAACCCGGACGTCACAGCCCGTGTCGAGGCTGCCTCGGACCTGGGCGAGGTGGCCCTGTCCTCCCGGACCCTCGCCAACCCCGACTTCCCCGACGCGACCGTCCGTACGCCGGTCATCGTCAAGCTCGACGGAAGCAAGCCCGACGACGACGCGGCCTATCTGTCGGAGTGCTTCGGCCCGGTGTCCTTCGCCGTGGCGGTCGCCTCGACGGCGGACGCCCTGGAGCTGCTGCGCCGCACCGTCCGCGAGAAGGGCGCCATGACGGTCGGCGCCTACACCACGTCTGCGGAGGTGGAGCGTGCGGTGGAGGACGTCTGCTTCGACGAATCGGCCCAGCTCTCGCTGAACCTGACCGGCGGGGTGTACGTCAACCAGACCGCGGCCTTCTCCGACTTCCACGGTTCGGGCGGCAACCCGGCGGCGAACGCCGCCCTGTGCGACGGGGCGTTCGTGTCCAACCGCTTCCGTGTACTGGAGGTCCGCCGCCAGGCATGACCCGTCGGGGACCGGGCCCTCTCAGCCGCGTGGATCAGGAACGTCCGCGTACCGCTGTACCCAGGCATGCATCGCGATGGCCGCGGCGGCCCCCGCGTTGATCGACCGGGTGGAGCCGAACTGCGCGATCGAGCACACCATCGTCGCGTGGTCCCGCGCCTCCTGGGTGAGCCCCGGCCCCTCCTGGCCGAACAGCAGCACGCAGCGCCGCGGCAGCTCGGTCCGCTCCAGCGGTACGGCCCCGGGGAGGTTGTCGATCCCGATGATCGGCAGCCCCTCGGAGGCCGCCCACGCGGTCAGATCCGCCGTGTCGGGGTGATGCCGCACATGCTGGTAGCGGTCGGTGACCATGGCCCCGCGCCGGTTCCAGCGGCGCCGCCCCACGATGTGGATCTCCTTGGCGAGGAAGGCGTTCGCGGTGCGTACGACCGATCCGATGTTGAAGTCGTGGCCCCAGTTCTCCACGGCCACGTGAAAGTCGTGCCGCCGCAGGTCCAGATCGGCGACGATCGCCTCCCGCGTCCAGTACCGGTACTCGTCACCGACATTGCGCCGGTCACCGTGGGCGAGCAGCTCGGGGTCGTATCGCTCGCCCTCGGGCCACGGCAGCGGATGCGGCCCGACGCCGATCTCCGTCCCGTACCCGTCGTCGTACTGAATCGGTGCCGGTTCCGCGGACGGATCGGGTGCCGCCGCTGCGGGGGGCTCTTCTGTTCTGCCGGTCTCACTGCTCACCCGACGAGCGTATGGCCCCCACCGGCGCCCTGCTGCGGGGACTCCTCCGTACCGTCGCGGCCCGACCCCTGCTGACCCGGCACCCGCCGCTTGCCCGGAACACCGTGAGCACCCGGATCGCCCGGATCGCCCGAGGCACCGGGCAAACCCGTCGCGCCCGAGTCGCCCGGCACACGGGGGAAGCGCGAGAGCAGCCGCTCACGGCCGAGCGTCACTCGGCCGCCCAGCCACACCAGGAAGACCGTCGGCAGGAAGACGGCGTCCGCGGCGATCATCGCCATCGAGAAGAACGGCAGCCCGAGCAGCAGGGCGATGCCCGCGTGCTCGCAGATCATCGCGACCAGCAGGATGTTCTTGACGCGCCGGTTGAACAGCGTGAACGGGAAGGCGACCTGGACGATGACCGTGCCGTACGTCAGCACCATCACCATCACACCGCTGGAAGCCAGGATGTCCGACAGGGCGGGCCAGGGCGTGAAGTAGTCCAGTTTGAGGGGGTAGTAGAGCGCGGTGCCGTCCTGCCAGCGCGACCCCTGGATCTTGTACCAGCCGGCGGTCGCGTAGATCAGACAGACCTCGGCCATGATCACGGCGAGGGTGGCGTTGTGCGCGAGATTGGCCAGGACGTCGAGCAGGGTGCGCTGCTCACCGTGCGGCGCGTAGCGATTGGCGGCCCACCACGCGGCGCTTCCCAGCCACAGCACCCACAGGAGGGTCGGCAGCCACCAGGTCCCGCCGAGACCGTCCATCAGCGTGGCGATCAGCAGGACCGGCCCGAGCACCGCCCACAGAACAGGACCCACCACGTCCCGTGCCGGCGCGAGGCCCCGTGCGGCGCGTGCGACGTTCCGCTCGGCGCGCCTGGCATCCAGCGACCAGACCTGGGCGCAGCGCGTGAGGACAAGGTAGATCGCCATCAGGTGGATGACGTTGTCACCGCCGTCACCCATGAAGATGCTGCGGTTCTGCACGGAGAGCACGCCGACCATGAACAGGACGGACATGGTCCGGGTGCGCCACCCGAGCAGCAGTGCCGCGGCCGACAGCAGAGTGAGGGCGTACACGGCCTCGAACCAGAGGGCGCTGTCCGACCACATGAGGACGGAGAAGGCGTCGTTGTTCGCTATGAGCCGGCGGGCCATGTCCCAGCGCCACGGGCTGTCGGGCCCGTAGAGCTCCTGGCGGTGCGGCAGTTCGCGCAGCAGGAAGAACAGATACGTGGCGGAGAACCCGATCCGGATGACAGCGCTCTGGTACGGGCCGAGGGCCGAGGCGGTGATGCGCTGGATACCGCGGGCGAGGCCGCTTCCGGGGTTCCGGCGAGGATTCGGGCGGGCAGCGGGCCCGGCGTTCGGGCCGGGGAGGCCGTCGGAGAGGGAGCCGGGCACCGGGCCGGGAGCACCGGCCGGGGAGGTTGTCGTCACTTGTCCGCCTCCTCGCCGCGCGACGCCTGCGGCGCTCCGGCATTTTCGGGGAGATCTTCCGGGGCCACGGTCCACCACGGGAGCACCCGGTAGTTCGGCCGGGTGCTGATCTTCTCCTCGCTCCACGGGGGCGGCGTGACGGAGCGGGTCTCGGAACGCACCTGGATGCGCTCGACGGTGCCGCCGTAGTCGTGGGCGCCGAGGCGCAGCATCACGATGCGCCGGATGTAGCGCTCGGAGAGATCACCGCGAAGGCCGTTGGGGCGGTTCTCGCTGTCGTGGGAGTTGACGAAGAAGTCCCAGCCCCGGCGGAGCTCGTTCTGATGCACATGGCTGGGGAAGAGATTGCCGCGTATCTCCTTGCCGTCCTCGCCGGAGAGGCTCATCCAGGGGGTGGTGCGGCGGCCGTCGGCGCCGACCACCTCGGCCCGCACATGGACGGCGATGTTCTGCTGGAGCGGATTGGGGGCGAACAACTTCCAGTTCTGTTCGAACTCCGGGTAGACCCAGTTGTCGACCGCTTCACCATGCTGCTTGGTCAGCGTGTTGGACGGCGCCACGTGCAGGAAGACCATGGCCACCTGGGCGCAGGCGATCATCCCGATGACGGACAGCGCGACGGCGGCGACGGCCTGGTACCCGAACGAGAGCGCGGCTATGCCTCCACCGGTGGCGCGGTCGCCGGAGCCGGCAGCGCCGCCCGCCGCGCCCGGCCCGGCGTGCGGCTGGGCGTCCGTCGATGTGCCCGAGGTCAGGTGCGGCCTGCCGGCCGTCGGAAAGCTCTGCTCCGCGTGTGCGGAAGGGCGCTGCCCGGCATACGCCGAAGCCGGGGGCGAGGCGTCCGCAGAGGCCGGGGGCGAGGCGGGCGCAGAGGTGTGCGGCTCGGTGTCCGAGTGGCTCACCACCTGCGGCCAGGCGTCCTTTTCCTCGCTGTCGGAGCGCCCACCGTGGTCCGAATCCATCCCGCCCCGCTCACCGTCGATCACCACCGAGTTATCCACAGGGTTGACACCCTACGGGCCGCCGACTCACCATTGAAGTCATTGAACCGAACGATCGGTCGGTAGGGAGTCCGGGATGGCGGCAGTGACTGCGGACCAGAAGACGCAGAGGACGGCAGGCGCGGTGGATACGGCGGACGCGGCCCGCACTGCGGCGTTCGACGCGGCGGTGGCCGCCGACGACCGGATCGAGCCGCGCGACTGGATGCCGGAGGCGTACCGGGCCTCGCTCGTCCGTCAGATGGCGCAGCACGCCCACTCGGAAATCATCGGCATGCAGCCCGAGGCCAACTGGATCACCCGCGCGCCTTCCCTGCGGCGCAAGGCGATCCTGATGGCCAAGGTGCAGGACGAGGCCGGGCACGGGCTGTATCTCTACAGCGCCGCCGAGACGCTGGGCACGAGCCGCGAGGAGCTGCTCGACAAGCTCCACGCCGGACGTCAGCGCTATTCATCGATCTTCAACTACCCGACGCTGACCTGGGCGGACGTCGGAGCGATCGGCTGGCTGGTGGACGGCGCGGCGATCACCAACCAGGTGCCGCTCTGCCGCTGCTCGTACGGCCCGTACGCACGGGCGATGGTCCGGATCTGCAAGGAGGAGTCCTTCCACCAGCGCCAGGGGTACGAGCTGCTGCTCGCCCTGAGCAGAGGCACCCGGGCCCAGCACGAGATGGCGCAGGACGCGGTGAACCGCTGGTGGTGGCCGTCCCTGATGATGTTCGGCCCGCCCGACGACGCGTCGGCCCACTCCGCACAGTCGATGGCCTGGAAGATCAAGCGCCACTCCAACGACGAACTGCGCCAGCGCTTCGTGGACATCTGCGTACCGCAGGCCGAGGCACTGGGGCTCGCCCTCCCGGACCCCGACATCCGGTGGAACGAGGAGCGCGGACAGCACGACTTCGGCGCGATCGACTGGACCGAGTTCCAGGAAGTCCTCAAGGGCAACGGCCCATGCAACGAGCAGCGCCTCACCCAGCGGCGCACGGCCCATGAGGAAGGTGCGTGGGTCCGGGACGCGGCAGCGGCGTACGCGGCCAAACACCCCGCACGTCCCGCACACCCCGCACCGAGCCCACAGACCGCACAGGGCGCACAGGGCACACAGGGCACACAGGGCACACAGGGCACACAGCCCGAGGAGGAGACGGCATGAGCAGCTCGACCGACTGGCCGCTGTGGGAGGTGTTCGTGCGCTCCCGGCGCGGACTGTCCCACACCCACGCCGGCAGCCTGCACGCGCCGGACGCCGAGATGGCCCTGCGCAACGCACGGGACCTGTACACCCGTCGATCGGAGGGCATCTCGATCTGGGTGGTTCCGTCCACCGAGATCACCGCGTCCTCCCCCGACGAGAAGGACTCCTTCTTCGAACCGGCGGGGGACAAGCCCTACCGGCACCCGACGTTCTACGAGATCCCGGAAGGGGTGAAGCACCTGTGACCGCGGCCCTCGCCCTGGGCGACGACGCGCTGGTGCTCTCGCACCGGCTGGGGGAGTGGGCGGGCCATGCTCCCGTGCTGGAGGAGGAAGTGGCCCTCGCCAACATCGCCCTGGACCTCCTGGGGCAGGCAAGAGTGCTGCTCTCGCTCGTCGGCGACGAGGACGAGCTCGCCTACCTCCGCGAGGAGCGGGCCTTCCGCAATCTCCAGCTGGTCGAGCAGCCGAACGGCGACTTCGCCCACACCATCGCCCGCCAGCTCTACTTCTCCGTCTACCAGCACCTGCTGTACGGCGAGTTGGCAGCGGGCCGGGGCCCGTTCGCCGACCTTGCGGCGAAGGCGGTCAAGGAAGTCGCCTACCACCGCGACCACGCCGAGCACTGGGCCCTACGCCTCGGGGACGGCACGGCCGAGAGCCATGAGCGGCTCCGGACCGGTCTGGACGCGCTGTGGCGGTTCACCGGCGAGATGTTCCAGCCGGTCGAGGGGGTGGACGTCGACTGGCAGGCGCTGCGGACCAGTTGGCTGGACGCCATCACCGATGTGGTGGAGCGAGCCACACTGACCGTCCCGACCGGCCCGCAGTCCGGTGCCTGGGCGGCGGGGGCCGGCCGGCAGGGGCTGCACACCGAGCCGTTCGGCCGGATGATCGCCGAGATGCAGCATCTGCACCGCAGCCATCCGGGGGCGTCATGGTGACCGGGACGCGGCTGGAGGAGGAACTGCGGCAGCTGGCAGGCGCCGTGCCCGACCCGGAGCTGCCGGTCCTGACGCTGGAGGAGCTCGGCGTCATGCGGGGCGTCCAGGTGGACGGGCCGGGCCGGGTGACCGTGCGGCTCACCCCGACATACACCGGCTGCCCGGCGATCGAGGCCATGTCCGCCGACATCGAACGGGTGCTGCACGACCACGGCGTGCCGGAGGTCTCCGTGGTCACCGTGCTCGCACCCGCCTGGTCGACGGACGACATCAGTGCCGAGGGACGGCGCAAGCTCGCCGAGTTCGGCATCGCACCACCCCGCTCCCACGGCGCGGACGGCGGCCCCGTGCCGCTGACGCTCTCGGTGCGCTGCCCGCACTGCGGCTCCACCGATACGGAGCTGCTGAGCCGGTTCTCCTCCACGGCGTGCAAAGCGCTCCGCCGCTGTGTCGCCTGCCGCGAACCGTTCGACCACTTCAAGGAGTTGTAGATGTTCCATCCGCTCCGGGTCTGCGCGATCGAACGGATAACTGACGATGCGGTGGCCGTCACCTTCGCCGTGCCGGCCGAGCTGCGCGAGACCTTCCGTCACACCCCGGGCCAGCACCTCAATGTGCGCTACACCGTCGACGGCGAGGAGATCCGGCGCTCGTACTCGATCTGCGCACCGGCCGCCGAGGCACCGGCCGAACCGGTCCTGCGGGTGGGCATCCGCATGGTCGACGGCGGCGCGTTCTCCACGTACGCCCTGAAGGAACTGGCCGTCGGGGACGAAGTGCAGGCCATGGCTCCGATGGGCCGCTTCGTGCTGAAGCCGCGCCCCGGCCTGTTCGCGGCGGTCGTCGGCGGGAGCGGCATCACTCCGGTGCTGTCGATAGCGGCGACGCTGCTGGCACGGGAACCCCTGGCCCGGTTCTGTCTGATCCGCAGCGACCGGACAGCGGCCTCGATGATGTTCCTCGAAGAGGTGGCCGACCTCAAGGACCGGTATCCGGACCGCTTCCAGCTGGTGACCGCGCTGTCCAGGGAAGAGCAGTCGGCCGGGCTGCCGTCCGGCCGGCTGGACCGTGAACGGCTCACCGGGCTGTTGCCCGCACTGCTGCCGGTGGCGGACGTGGACGGCTGGTTCCTGTGCGGTCCGTTCGGTCTGGTCCGGGGGGCGGAGAGCGCACTGCGCGCGCTCGGCGTCGACCGGACCCGGATCCATCAGGAGATCTTCCACGTCGACGACGGACCTGCGGCGCCCGCCACGGCCCGGGTCGCCTCGCCCGCCGACAGCACCCTGACGGCGACCCTTCACGGCCGTTCGGGCAGCTGGCCGGTGGAGAACGCCGAATCGCTGCTGGAGACGGTGCTGCGCAGCCGGTCGGACGCGCCGTACGCCTGCAAGGGCGGAGTGTGCGGGACCTGTCGGGCCTTCCTCGTCTCGGGCGAGGTGCGGATGGACCGCAACTTCGCGCTGGAACCGGAGGAGACCGGGGCGGGCTTCGTGCTGGCCTGCCAGTCGCACCCGCTCACGCCGGAGGTGGAGCTCGACTTCGACCGGTGACGGGTGGCCGGCGGCCCGGTACCAGTTTGCCGGTGGCCGTGGCTCGGTACCAGCGGCCGATGGCCGGTCGGCGGTGGCCGTGGCCCGGCTCCAGTGGCGGGTGGCCGGTGGCCGGTGGCTCGGCACCAGTGGCGGGTGGCCGGTCACGGGTGGCTGGTGGCTGGTGGCCGGTGCCCGGTGCCGACTGTTCCGGCGGGCTCCCGGCGCGAAGAGGCACCGGCACGACAGGCTCCCGGCTCTGCGGGCTCCCGGTGTGAAGGGGCACGGGTGCGCGGTGTTCCCATCTTGTAGAACCTGTTCTATCTTGACGGCCCGTCAGGTCCCTTTGTGGGCCGCACGGTTCAGGGACACTACGGTTCGCGGGAGGCCGGAACAGTGGACTTCACCTTCACCGAGGAACAGCAGGCAGCCGTCGAGGCGGCCAGGGCGGTCTTCTCGTCCGTCGCACCCGACCACGTACCCAGCCCCGCGCTGACCCCGGGTGCCGTCGCCGAGGACATCGACCGGGCGCTGTGGGCCGGGCTCGCCGATACGGATCTGCTGAGCCTCACGCTGTCACCGGAATATGGCGGCGCCGGACTCGACCCGGTCGCGCTCTGCCTGGTACTGCGCGAAGCGGCCAAGGTGCTGGCCAGGGTTCCGTTGCTGGAGAGCTGCGCGGTCGCGATGGCCCTCCAGCGCCACGGCGACCGCGCGCTGGCGGCGGAACTGCTGCCCGGGTTCGGCCGGGGCGAGCTGGTCCTGACCGTCGGGGCCAACGGGCGCACCGGACACGACCCGGCCGAACTGGCCGTCACCGCCCACCGCGTCACCACCCACCCCGGCAGCGAGGGCACCGGCGGCGAAGACTCCGGGCCCGGAGCGGGGGAAGCATCCGGGTGGGTGCTCGACGGGGTGCAGTCAGGGGTGCCCTGGGCCCAGGTAGCCGACTGGATCGCGGTCCCCGCCCACACGGGTGAGGGCCGGTCCGTCCTGGCTCTGGTGCGCCGCACCCACGACGGCGTGACGCTCGCCGAACAGGTTTCCACCAGCGGCGAGCGCTTCGCCGAGGTGACGCTCGACGCCGTGCGCATCGATGACCGCGAGCTGATCGACACACCCGGTGCCTGGGACTGGCTGCGGTCGCTGCTCACCACCGGGACCTGTGCGCTGGCGCTGGGACTGGGCGAGCGGGTGCTCTCGATGACCAGCGAATACACCGGAAAGCGCGAGCAGTTCGGCTTCCCGGTCGCCACGTTCCAGGCGGTCGCCGTGCAGGCCGCCGACCGGTACATCGATCTGCGGGCCATGGAGGTGACCCTCTGGCAGGCGGCCTGGCGTATCTCCACCGAGGCCGGTGGTGCGCTGCCCGCCGAGGGGGACATCGCCGTGGCGAAGATCTGGGCCTCGGACGGCGTCCGGCGCGTCGTACAGACCGCGCAGCACCTGCACGGCGGCTTCGGCGCGGACACCGACTACCCGCTGCACCGCTACCACGCCTGGGCGAAGCAGATCGAGCTGTCGCTGGGCCCGGCGGCGGCCCACGAGGAGGCACTGGGCGACCTGCTGGCCGCACACCCCCTCGGCTGACGCGGGCGTCTCAGAGGACGAAGGCCGGGTTCCCGTTGTCCGCGACCATCGGGCGCCCGGCGCCGTCCCAGGCGAGCATCCCGCCGTCGATGTTCACCGCGTCGACGCCCTGCTGAACCAGGTACTGGGTGACCTGGGCGGACCGGCCGCCGACCCGGCACATCACATGCACGCGGCGACCGTCCTCGGCGGCCTCGGTCAGCTCACCGAAACGGCCCACGAAGTCGCTCATCGGAATGTGCAGGGCACCCTCGACATGCCCGGCCGCCCATTCGTCGTTCTCCCGGACGTCCAGGACGAAGCCGTCCGACGGCACCGCCGCGACGTCCACCGAGGGCAGCGGGGCGAAATTCATGGGTCATGCCTTCTCTCGTACGTACGCGGCAACGTCAACGGAAACGCTACTGCACCATCCCCGCGAGCTCGGCCTCACGCCGGGACACTTCGCCCAGGAGCTGCTCGCCGATGTCCTCCAGCAGCTTGTCCGGATCGTCCGGAGCCATCCGCAGCATCGAGCCGATCGCACCCTCCTCAAGCTCCCTGGCGAGCACGGTGAGCAGTTCCTTGCGACGGCTGAGCCACTCCAGCCGGGCGTAGAGCTCCTCGCTCTCGCTGAGCAGGGTCTCCGGTGCGACGGGTCCCGCAGCCCACTCCTCGACCAGTTCCCTCAGCAGCGCCTCGTCCCCACGTCCGTAGGCGGCATTGACCCGGGTGATGAACTCGTCCCGGCGCTCACGCTCCCGCTCGTCCTGGGCCAGATCCGGATGCGCCTTGCGGGCCAGCTCTCGGTAGAGCTTGCGTGCCTCCTCGCTCGGCCTGACCCGCTTCGGCGGCCGGACCGGCTGCTCGGTGAGCATGGACGCGGCCTCGGGGGACAGCCCGTCGGAGTCCATCCAGTCGTGGAACAGCTCATCGACGCCCGGCATCGGCATGACGACCGCCCGCGCCTCCTGTGCCTTGCGCACATCCTCGGGGTCGCCGGTCCTGGCGGCCCGCGCCTCGGCGATCAACGCGTCCAGCTCGTCGAGGCGGGTGTACATCGGGCCGAGCTTCTGGTGGTGCAGCCGGGAGAAGTTCTCGACCTCGACCCGGAAGGTCTCCACCGCGATCTCGAACTCGATCAGCGCCTGCTCGGCGACCTGGACGGCCTTGGCCAGCCGCTCCTCGGGTCGCGGCGGAACCTGCCGGTCCTCCCGGGCCGAATCCCGCACCGAACCCTGGTCCGGGTGCTGGGCCGAGTCCTGGTCCGGGTTCTGCGCCGATTTCCGGCCCACATCGCCCTCCGAATCCCGCACCGGGCTCGGCCCCGCGTCGTGCGCCGCGTCCTGCGCGTACTGCGGCTCGTCCTGCCGGTCGTTGTCCTGCCGGTCATCGTCGTTCCGGGTGGTCGGCACCCCGGCGGCTTCGTCGGTCACCCGTCCAGCGTATGGCCACGGCCGGCGCCCCAAGGACGCGCGGTCGCCGCAGGGCACGTCATATACCGAGCTCGGCAGCTATCCTCCCCGCCTTGACGGCCCGCACCAGCTCGGCATGGTCCGCCTCCGTACGGTCCGCGTACGTGACCGCGAAGGAGGCCACCGCCTCGTCCAGCTCGGCGCTCTTGCCGCAGTAGCCCGCGAGCAGCCGGGGGTCGGCACTGTGCGCGTGGGCCCGAGCCAGGAGCGCACCGGTCATCCGCCCGTAGTCGTCGACCTGATCGGCCGCCAGCGCCGCCGGATCCACGCTCCCCTTGCGATTCCGGAACTGCCTCACCTGGAACGGTCTGCCGTCGACCTCCGCCCAGCCGAGCAGAATGTCGCTGACGACCTGCATCCGCTTCTGCCCGAGCACCACTCGGCGCCCCTCGTGCGCCGCCTCCGGCACATCGAACCCGACCGCGGGCAGAAAGGGCGCCAGAGCGGAGGGGCGGGCCTCCTTCACCTGCAGGACCAGCGGCTCACCGCGGTGGTCCAGCAGCAGGACCACATACGACCGCGTTCCCACACTGCCGGTGCCGACCACCCGGAACGCCACGTCATGGATCGCGTACCGGGCCAGCAGCGGCACCCGGTCCTCGGAAACCGTGTCCAGATAGCCGCCGAGCCCCGCCGCGACCGCCGCCGCCTCCGCGTCCGGCACCCGGCTCAGCACGGGCGGGGCATCGACGAAGCGGCGTCCGCCGTCCCCGGTGTCCTCCGTGGACTTGGCGGCGAACCGGGCGCTCGTGTTGTTACGGGCCTTCTGCGAGACCCGCTCCAGCGTCCCGAGCAGATCCCGCGCGTCCGTGTGGGAGACGAGCTCCTCGTCCGCGATGGCGTTCCAGGCGTCCAGGGCGGGGAGCCCGGCCAGCAGCCGCATCGTCCGGCGGTACGCGCCCACGGTGTCGTACGCACCCTGCCGGCAGACGTCCTCATCGGCCCCCGCCGCACGGCCCGCGAGTACCAGAGAGGTGGCGAGCCGCTTGAGGTCCCATTCCCAGGGGCCGAAGACGGTCTCGTCGAAATCGTTGAGATCGATGACCAGGCTGCCCCGGGCATCGCCGTAGAGACCGAAGTTGGCGGCATGCGCGTCGCCGCAGAGCTGAGCACCCACACCGGTGACCGGCGTGCCCATCAGGTCGTGGGCCATGAGCCCGGCGGAACCCCGCAGAAACGCGAACGGCGTGGCCGCCATCCGCCCCACCCGGATCGGCGTCAGGTGCGGCACCCGCCCCAGGTTCGACTCCTCGACCGCCCGCACGGCGTCCGGCCGCCCCGGCGGAAGGACCAGCGCATCGTGCGAGGAGCGCGGCACCCGGTCCCGCAATGCCTTGCCGGCGGCTTTCGGCGGGTTCGGCGCCGAGCGCCGGGCGAACCCGGAGACCTCCGGAATACGCGGGTCCGCCATCACAGCCCGCTGTGCCGGCCTTGTCGCATCGACCTCGCCCATGGCGCGCCGCCTCCCCCACCTTTGTCCGGCTGTCGTCCCACCATCAATCGACCACGACGGTACAGCCGTTCCCCGAAACCCGTCCGCCCCTGTGGACAACCCGCGACTCGGCCTGTGGACAACTCACTGTCCAGGTCAGACGCCGACCGCCTCCTCCAGCTCTTCCTCCAGCTCCTCGCGCTGGTCCCCCGTGCGGGACACCCCGGCCACGCCCCCGGAACCGTTCCTGGAACCGGAACCGGAACCGGAATCGGAAACGGACTCGGAAACGGACTCGGAACCGGATCCCGCAGGCCCGGCGTCCGCCCGCGCCCCCGAACCCGTCTCCGCCCCCGCAGTCGTCGAACTCGTCCCCGTACCTGCCCCCACCCCGGACTCCACCGGAGCAGCTGCCCGCTTCCGGGCCTCGGCCAGACCCGCGGCTCCCATCACGGCCAGACCCGCCACGAACCACAGCACGAGCACCAGCACATGCCCGCCGAGCGCATGACCGTCGAAGTAGACATGGCTCCGCACGCCCTCGACGAAGCCCGCGCCGTTCCAGAAGGCGTGGAGGGAGCCGAAGAAACCGGGCTGCAACTCGGGCCGGAAGATGCCGCCGGAGCTGGTGAAGTTGAGCATGACGAACAGCACCATCACCCCGAGCGTCGTCCAACGCTTGAGGAAGGTGTGCAGCCCGACACCGACGAGCAGGATTCCGGCGGAGTAGAGCCACGCCATCGCCCACAGACCGCCGAGCCCGTGGTCCACGAGACCGAACAGCGGCCCCGCGAACACAGCGCCGACCAGGCTCACCACGAGCGAGGCGCCCGCCACCAGCGCGGCCCTGATCCGGAGCGCCAGCGCACCGCCCGCGCCGCCGATCACCGCGACCGACGCGTACGACCCGATGCTGATCGCGACCAGCAGGAAGAAGATGCCCTGCCCGGTCGGATCGCCGTCCGCCGTCGGCGCCACGTTCGTCACCTTCAGCGGGGCACCCTGGCCGGCCGCGACCTCGGTGAAGACCTTCTGCACCACCGTGGCGCTGGTGTCCGACGAGGCGGTGGCCACCAGCAGTTCGGGGCTCTTCCCCGGCACGTACGCACCGTAACTCGCCTGTGTATCCAGGTGGTCCACGGCCGCATCACGATCGGCGACGGTACGCACGTCCAGTGCGCCGTCCCCCGTGTCCTGAAGGGTCTGCGCCAGCACCTGGACGCTCGGCCCGGAGCCGACCACGTCCACGCGCAGATCGTGTGGTTCAGGGGCGTGGAAGGCCCCCAGATAAGCGAGCCCCATGCCGACGCACATCAGCAGCGGGGTGACGAGGTGGGTCAGCACATGACGCAGCGCGCCGGCGGTGGCGCCGGAAGCGGTACTCGGGCCTGCGGACATCTGGACGATCTCCAATGGTTGGCTTTTACAACTCCTAGTTCCGTTGTACTATACAACTGAAATTTCGAGGAAGGTGAATCCGTGCCAGGCACCCCCGGAGAGCGTGAGAAGTCGCTGGACGTCATCCAGCGTGAGCTGACCGCCTTCGCGCGCCGCGCCCGCGCGGCGGCGGCACGGCTCCACCCCGAACTGCCGCTGGTGTCGTACACCCTGCTCGCGCACATCGACGACCAGCACGGCTGCCGTGCGACCGACCTGGCCGCTCACTACATGCTCGACAAATCAACCGTCAGCCGGCAGATCTCGACCCTGGAGAAGCTCGGCCTGGTCGAGCGCCACCCGGACCCCACGGATCACCGGATCCAGGTGCTGCACCCCACCGAAGCCGGCACGCAGGCCCTCGCCTCCACCCAGGCGAGCCGTCGGGCCGCCTATCAGGAGCGGCTGGCCGACTGGACCGCGGAAGACCTCACCCGGTTCGCGGACTACCTCCTGCGCTACAACTCGACCGGCGACCCAGCCCCGCAGTAGGCATCCCGAACAGCCCGGACGTCTCCGCGACAGGCGCCCCGGGCACCCCGGCGGGCTCCCGCAGCGGAGCCGTCAGCAGTTGGAATCCCCGCCCGGCAGATACACGTCCGCCCAGCGCCCGAGCTCCTTGAGGGCCGGCTCCATCGCAGCCCCGGCATCCGTCAGGCGGTACGAGACGCGCAGCGGCGGACCTTCGTCGACCTCACGCACCACCAGACCGGCAGCCCCCAGCTCGGACAGCCGGTCCGAGAGCATGCGCTCACTGATGCCCGGAATCGCGCGCCGCAGATCCGCGAAGTGCACCGACTGCCGCATCAGCACCGAAACGATCGGACCGGTCCAGCGCTTGCCGAACAGCTCGAAGACGCGAGTGATGCCCACGTCGACCCGCCGACAGGTCTGCTCGCTGTGATCCGCCATACCCCCAGAGTACTGCGCCCTCGTGAGGTGCTTACGAAAAGTAAGGGACTATGGTATTCCTAGGTACACACGAAAAATTAGCGCTCGGTCGACAGATCCGCGTCCGCACCACCCGCCCGCGCCACTCGCGACGGATGGCCGACGACGGACCCACCGGCCCGCGCCTCTCGATCCCCCATACCTGTGGAGACCTCTATGGCCACACTTCTGCACCTCGATTCCGCCGTCTTCCCCGAGGGTTCCGCCTCCCGCGACGTCACCTCGGCGTTCGTGGAGACCTGGCGCGAACAGCACCCGGAGGGCAAGGTCGTCTACCGCGACCTCGCCGCCGCACCGCTTCCCCACCTGGACGCCGCGGCAGTGGCCGCCGGTGCCGATGACCCGCTGCGACGGGAACTGGCGGATGAGCTGGCCGCCGCGGACGCCGTCCTGATCGGCGCGCCCATGTAAAACTTCTCCATCCCGTCCACGCTGAAGGCATGGCTGGACCAAGTGATCATCGTCGGCCACAACGCCGGATCCGACAGCCCTGTCCCAGGGGTCCCGGTCACCGTCGTCGCGAGCCGTGGCGGTTCGTACGCCCCCGGCACTCCGCGCGAGGACTTCGAGTTCGTCACGAACTACCTGGAGAAGGTGCTGACGGGGATGTTCTCCGTCGAGGTCGACTTCATCGTTCCGGAGCTGACACTGGCGCACTCCAAGCCCGAGATGGCCGAGCTGATACCGCTCGCCGTGAAGTCCCGCGCCAAGGCTCTCGACGAAGCCGCGCAGAAGGCGAAAGCCCTCGCGAGCCGACTGGCCGCCTGACACCGCGACCGCTGGGCCGGCGGCGCGCTCACGCCGCCGGCCCAGCGGCCTGCGCGACCGATCGCCTGACATAACAGGGCCGCGGGGCTCGAATGAGCCCCGCGGCCCTGTGTGGCTACAGCCCTGTGTGGCTACAACCTCGTGTGGCTAAAACCTCGTGCGCCCTACGATTCGGGCGTTTCACGTGAAACGGCGCACCGCGCCCTCGGACAGGCGCCCCTCAAGCAGACTGAGCCGACCGCTCAGCCGGCCGCGCCGACAGACGCCCCGACCGCTTCGCCGACAGCGGCACCCACAGGGGCCGCCGCCCCCGCCGCGCTCTCCTCGGCCTCCAGCCGCTCTCTCTCAAGCGCCTGCGCGGCCAGGTCCACCCGGCCCTCCGGCTTGATATGCACGATGACACCGGGATGAGCGATGGACGGCAGAATATGGCGCCACATCTGGGCCACGCGCTCACGCAGGTCGGCCCGTCCGGAATTAGCCTCCGAAATCAGCTGAATACCGGTGAACGACGCGACGATGACTTCGGCCGAAACCAGTGGGTCCACCTGGGGGAGCACCTCTCCGCGCTCCTTGCCCAATTCCAGCATCCGGCACGTCGCCGCGATCCAGTCGCTCCATGGATGCGGACCGCCGAGGAATACGCCCTCGATGGAGAGACGAGTACCGGCCCGCGCCATCGAGTCGTGGCGCAGTGCGAAGGCGAACTGCTGACCGCCGTCCACCAGCGACTGGAGCGGTGAGCCGTCCTCCACCAGGTCCACCGTGGCGGTCTGCTCATCCATGATCGCCTGGGCGATGGCTTCCTTGGACGCGAAGTGGAAGTACAAGGCCCCTTTGGTGACCTTTGCACGGCGGAGGATCTCCGAGATCGCGGCACGCTCGTACCCGTAGTCGTCGAAGACACTCGCCGCTGCCTCCACGATCGAACGCCTCGTCTGCACCGCGCGAGCCTGCTTCGCCATCTCTTGCCTCCGGGACGTTCTGTGTGCTCGGCCGTCGCGCCGAGCAACCGAGCAACCGTCAATCCAGCATCAGTAGTCAGCGTATGCAAGCACTTCACTCTAACCGACCAACGGTCTGTTTACGCACTGGACCATAAGCGTCCAACGCACGTTGTCGCAGTATGCCGAGGCGTCGCCCAACGCGCTGCCCCCCTACCCCTTCTGACGTGTGAAAAACCCTCTTGTTCCGGTTGGTCAAGGGGTTTGCGCACTCGTCAGCACGCAAGTTGAGCGCTTTCTCCCATAGCATCAACTACCACTCGCGAGCAGACTCATTGCATAAATAAACCGGCCAGATGGTTTGGATTTGCAGGGCCGTGGGAGCCGTCCGGCTCCTACGACGTGAAAGGGGACAGATCACGTGACCGCACTCGCCGCTCCGGCAGACCAGAACATACGCACCCGCACACCCCTCACCGGTGAGCCGTCAGTCATGAGTCCCGTGCCGCCGCACCTCGTGCACCGGTCCGACGAGGCCGATGTCCTGCTGACGCACTTCGGCCGAGCCGATGCTGACACGTATCTGTTCACCGTCCAATGGCCAACGACACACGCGCTGTTCAGCTCAGTTCTGGGACAGGAGAACCCCATGCTGATAGCGGAGACAGTCCGGCAGGCGGGCACCGTACTGGCGCACGAGGTCTTCGAGGCGCCGATGGACGACCAGTTCCTGCTCTGGAACCTGCGCTACGAGTCCTTCCACGATCTCCGCAGGCCCGGCGGGCCACCGACCCCTACGAAAGCGGTCATACGCAGCCCGGAGGTCACCCTGCGCGGCCGTCGACTGGCCACGATTCACATAGACATGGAGCTGTTCTCCGGCCATCTGCGGATCGGCACGGGCGCGGCCTCCGCGAACTGCCTCTCCGCCGCCGCCTATCGACGGCTGCGCCCGGGCCTCCCGGACGCATCGGATGTATCGGACGCGCATGATGCTCCGGTGCCGGCCGTCGCACCACGAACCGCGATCCCGCCCACCCTCGTGGGCAAGGAGAACGACCAGGACGTCATGCTGTCCCCCTTCGACTCCGCGTCCCCCCTGAACACCACGACCCCGTCGCACGCCCCCGCGGCGCCCCTGGACACCGCGCCCACCCCCCCTGCCGCCCCCTGGAGCGGCGCACGGCCCGCCGGCACCCCCCGTACCGCCGCCTGGCAGCTGCGCGCCGACCGGCACCACCCCGTCATCTTCGACAGCCAGAGCGACCACCTGCCCGGCCGGGGCATCATCGAAGCCATGCGCCAGGCCGCCCAGCTCGCCGCGGGCCTCGAACACGCCCTCGTGCCGTCCATGAACGCGGAGTTCCGGCGGTACGTCGAACTCGACCGCCCCTGCACCGTCAGCACGGAGGTCGGGGCGGAGCAGCCCGACGGCCGGATACCGATAGAAGTGACCATGTATCAGGACAATGAGGTCGCCGCCCTCGCCCTCCTGCTCGTGCAGGACGTCAAACCGGCAGCCCGCCACGACCTTCCCGTACGCCCGTGACGGGCCCTGGCGGGATCCTGGTGGCCGGTGGCACCGGATTCATCGGCTCCGCTGTCGTACGGGCGTTGAGCCGCCACCTTCCCGAGCCCCCCGCCCCGTTGAGGGCGCTGGCCCGACGCCGTCCGGACCCCGCTCGCACCGGTCCGGCGGCTCCGGGCGTCGAGTACCTCGTCGCGGACCTCACCGACCCCGCCTCGCTGCACGGCACCTGTGACCAGGTGGACACGCTCCTGCACTGCGCGTCCTACGTGGGTCCGGACGACTCCGCCTGCAGCGCGGTCAACGACGCCGGCACCCGGGCCCTGCTCGACGAGGCGGCCCGCGCCGGGGTCCGCCGGATCATCCACATCAGCACCACCGCCGTCTACGGAGCCGGCCCGCACCGCGGCCTGTCCGAGGCCACGCGGCCGCCCGCCCCCGCGTCCGAGGTCAGCCGCACCAGGCTGCTGGCCGAACAGGCCGTGCTGGCCGCCGGAGGAACGATCCTGCGGCCCCCCTTCGTGTACGGGCGGGGCGACGTTTGGGTGGTCCCGGCCATCGCCGAGCTCCTGCACAGGGTCCCCGCGCTGCCCGACGGCGGCACCGCCCTGATGTCGCTCGTGGCGGTCGAGGACCTGGCCCGGCTGGTGACCTCGCTGGCGCTGTCCCCCGCTCCGCCGCCCCCCGGCGTCCACCACGCGGGCCACCCGGAACCGGTCGCCCTGCGCGACCTGGTGACGGCTCTCGCCCGTACCGCGGGACTGCCGCTGCCCACGGCGAGCCTGCCGACGCCCGAGTACCTGGAACGGCTCGGACGGACCCCCGGGGCCGTCGGCGTCCGCCAGGCCCGGATGATGACGGAGGACCGCTGGTACCGGTCCCCCCTGTGGGGGAGCACCGGCTGCTCCAGTGGCCCGGGACTCACGGCACGGCTGGGCGGACACGGCGAGTGGTACCGGAACGTCCTGTCCCGCACGGCCCCCGTGCCCCGCTGAAGAGGAGCCATCCATCACCACCGTCAAGCTCATCCTGGCCGACGACGAGACGATGATCCGGGCCGGTCTGCGGGCCGTCCTCGCCGCCGACCCCGCCATCGAGGTCGTGGCCGAGGCGGGGGACGGGCGGGAGGCCGTCGCGCTGACCCTGGAACACCGGCCGGACGTCGTCCTGATGGACATCCGTATGCCGGTCATGGACGGTCTCACCGCCACCGAGGAGATCAAGCGCGCCGCGCCCGGCACCTCCGTACTCGTACTGACGACGTTCTCCGAGGACGAGTACGTGAGCCGGGCTCTCGGCGGCGGCGCCAGCGGCTTCATGCTCAAGTCCGGTGACCCGCGGGAGCTGCTGGCCGGCGTGCACACCGCCGCGGCCGGTGCCTCCTGCCTCTCCGCGAAGGTGGCACAGCACGTCATCGCGGAGCTGAACCGCGGCTCGGCCCGGCACCGCGACGTACGCCTGGCGTCGCTGCACGAGCGGGTCACCGCGCTGACAGCCCGGGAACGGGAAGTGCTCGCCCTGCTGGGCGGCGGGCTGTCCAACGCCGAGATCGGCCGGCGGATCCACGTCGTGGAGGGCACCGTGAAGAGCTATGTGAGCGCCATCTTCACCGGTCTCGGGGTACGCAACCGGGTCCAGGCCGCCATCGTCGCGTACGAGTCCGGGCTGATCGAACACAAGGACTGAACGCCCCCACCGTCCCGGAGCCCCGGCACACCGACGCCCGCCACCCCGGAGCCCTGGAACACCGAGGCCCCGGCGCCCCCGCTCCCCAGGAACCCCGGCACCCCCGCCACCCCGGAGCCCCGGCGCCTCACCGCCCGGGCACTCCGCCGCCGGAGCCGCGAGCCCCCGAGCCCCGGCGGCGGCCGTCCTTCAGCTCACGCCGCGATCCCCGTGCCCCGCCGGCCGCGGGCCCTGCGGAACCTGCTCACCGCCCGGGTTCCGGGTACCGCCAGGACCGCCATCAGCAGCGGCGCGACCACCGCGCCGAGCAGGAAGCCGGCCGCCACGTCGTGCAGATAGTGGACGCCGACGTACACCCGGGACAGCGCGATCAGCACCGCCAGAGGCACCGCCAGCAGTCCGATGACGCGCCAGGAGACGACCAGGGCCATCGCCGACGCGGCCGCGATGACGGAATGGTTGCTGGGGAACGACCAGTCACCCGGCTCCGGGCACTCCGCGATCGCCGTGACACCCGGAATGTCCCGGCAGGGGCGCTCCTCGTGCAGCCAGACCTTGATGATCTCGCTCAGCGCGTAGACCACCGCCACCGCCACCGGACCGAGCAGGGCCAGTGCCAGGGTCCGGTCGTCGCGCCTGCGGGCCCTCCACCACTGAAGGACGAAGAGGGCGACGAAGACGAGTATCCCGCCCTCGGTGACGGCCTCCCCCAGCTTCTGAAGCCACTCGGGAGTCCCTGCCGCCCACTCCGTGATCCCGCGGTACACCCCGACTCCGTAGTCGGGTCCCGCCTTCTGCGGCGGACCGGCCGCTTCCGGGTACGCCGTACCGCTGAACCCGGTGACGCCGAGCGCCGTACCGCCGAGCCCTGTGGCGCTGTGCGCCGTGATGCTGTGCGCTGTGTCGATGTACATAAGGGGTGTCGTTCTCCGCACGCCGATTCCCACGTTCTCCGGTCATTCGGAACGTAAGGTCCGGCCGGATGCGGACACATCCCACCGAAGGAACCGGTCGCCCCTCTTCCGGCAGGGCACCACCCCGACTTTCGTCGGGGCGGCGGCAAGATCACAGCCGTACAACGAAGAAGCCCCCGCTCCGGATCTCTCCGAAGCGGGGGCTCTCTTTGTGCGCGAGGGGGGATTTGAACCCCCACGTCCCTAAGGACACTGGCACCTGAAGCCAGCGCGTCTGCCGTTCCGCCACTCGCGCATGAGTGGTGTTTCCGGGCTCTCCCACCGTGTGGTGCGAGCGCCTGGCGACATCCGGAAGATTAGCACGCTGGACAGGGTGGATTCACATCCGTTGTTTCGCCGATCCCAGGTGGGGAAGCGGGAACGCGGAGCGGGCGCACCCACTCCTTCAGAGAGCACCCCGTGTGCGGGACACTGTCAGGGAGCCACCTCTACGATCCGTGTGAGGGGTGACACTCATCCACTGGGCAGACAAGGGGAACCAGCCGATTTCCCGACGCGTGGATACGATCAGTAAGCAGTACAGGGACGACGACACCGGAGGAGGTGCCCCATGGGAGTCATGAAGCGTTTCGAGCAGCGTCTCGAAGGTCTGGTCAATGGCACCTTCGCCAAAGTCTTCAAGTCCGAGGTGCAGCCGGTCGAGATCGCGGGTGCCCTCCAGCGTGAGTGCGACAACAACGCGACGATCTGGAACCGTGAGCGGACGGTCGTCCCGAACGACTTCATCGTCGAGCTCAGCCCGCCCGACTACGAGCGGCTCAGTCCGTACTCGGGCCAGCTCGGCGACGAGCTCTCCGGCCTCGTACGCGACTACGCCAAGCAGCAGCGCTACACCTTCATGGGCCCGATCAAGGTCCATCTGGAGAAGGCCGACGACCTCGACACCGGGCTCTACCGGGTACGCAGCCGCACCCTGGCATCGAGTTCGTCACAGCATGACCCGCAGGGCCAGCACGGCGGCCCCGCGTCCGCCCAGCCGCAGCGGCCCGGGCGGCCCGCCGCCCCGCAGGGCACCGGCGGCTACGGCTACCCCCCGAGCGCCGCTCCGCCGATGCCCGCGGCCCCGCCGCCCGGCACCGGACGGCCCCCGGGCACCTCGACCGACCGGCGCCCGCCGACCGCGCCCGGCTCCCTGCCGGACGCCCAGGTACGGCGCTGGATCGAGATCAATGGCACCCGCCATCAGATCTCCCGTCCGACGCTGGTGATGGGACGCAGCACCGACGCCGACGTGCGGATCGACGATCCCGGCGTATCGCGTCGGCACTGCGAGATCCGGACCGGAACGCCCTCGACGATCCAGGATCTCGGGTCTACCAACGGCATCGTGGTAGACGGGCAGCACACAACCCGCGCTACGCTCCGCGACGGCTCGCGGATCGTCGTGGGTAGCACCACCATCGTTTACCGGCAAGCCGAAGGGTGAAGCGGGGGCAATGTCAGAGCTGACCCTGACGGTCATGCGGCTAGGTTTCCTGGCTGTTCTGTGGCTGTTCGTGATCGTGGCCGTCCAGGTCATCCGCAGCGACCTGTTCGGAACGCGCGTCACGCAGCGCGGCTCACGCCGCACTGCCGCCGACGCGCGCCCGCAACAGGCACGCCAACAACAGCAGACGGCGCCGCCACCGCAGCGTCAGCAACCCGGGCGCCAGCGCCGCGGGGCACCCACCAAGCTCGTCGTCTCCGAGGGCACCCTCACGGGCACCACGGTCGCGCTCCAGGGCCAGACCATCACCCTGGGCCGCGCGCACGATTCGACGATCGTGCTGGATGACGACTACGCGTCCAGCAGGCATGCCAGGATCTACCCGGACCGTGACGGCCAGTGGATCGTCGAGGATCTCGGGTCCACCAACGGCACGTATCTCGACCGGACCCGACTCACCACCCCGACACCTGTTCCGCTGGGCGCGCCGATCCGTATCGGCAAGACCGTCATCGAGCTGCGGAAGTAGTACGACAATGAGCGAGCGGAGCGAGCGAGCCGCGGCGGTCCTGACGACGGACGCTGCCCGGCTCCCGACCGGAGGGTGGGCAGTGTGGCTCGAGACCGGCTGTACCCCGAGCCGACGGGCGAGGTGCGCATGAGTCTGTCCCTGCGCTTCGCCGCCGGATCGCACAAGGGCATGATCCGGGAAGGCAACGAGGACTCCGGCTACGCCGGCCCCCGCCTTCTCGCCATCGCCGACGGCATGGGCGGCCAGGCGGCCGGGGAGGTCGCCAGCTCCGAGGTGATCTCCACCCTCGTCCAGCTCGATGACGACGTCCCCGGCTCCGACATCCTCACCTCGCTCGGTACGGCGGTCCAGCGGGCCAACGACCAGCTGCGCATGATGGTCGAGGAGGACCCCCAGCTGGAGGGCATGGGCACCACGCTCACCGCCCTGCTCTGGACCGGGCAGCGCCTGGGCCTGGTCCACGTCGGCGACTCCCGCGCCTATCTGCTGCGCGACGGGGTGCTGACGCAGATCACCCAGGACCACACCTGGGTGCAGCGGCTCGTCGACGAGGGCCGGATCACCGAGGAAGAGGCCACCACCCACCCGCAGCGCTCCTTGCTGATGCGGGCGCTGGGCAGCGGCGACCACGTCGAGCCCGACCTCTCCATCCGTGAAGTCAGGGCCGGCGACCGCTACTTGATCTGCTCCGACGGCCTCTCGGGCGTCGTCTCACACCAGACGATGGAAGAGACCCTCGCCAGCTACCAGGGCCCGCAGGAGACCATCCAGGACCTCATCCAGCTCGCTCTGCGCGGCGGCGGTCCCGACAACATCACCTGCATCGTCGCCGACGTCCTGGACGTCGACAGCAACGACACCCTGGCCGCGCAGCTCAACGACACCCCGGTCATCGTCGGAGCCGTCGCCGAGAACCAGGCCGCCCAGCTGAACGACGACGGGGCCATGCAGACCCCCGCCGGGCGCGCGGCCGGTCTCGGCCGCCCCGTCCCGCCGCCCTCGGGCGGCTTCGGCCCCCCCGGCAGCGGGGACACCGGCTACGGTGGCATGCCCGACGACGACTTCGACTCGTACACCGACGAAGACTTCGTCAAACCCGGTGGCCGTAGGTGGCTGAAGAGGTCCCTGTACGTCGTCCTGGCGCTGGCCGTCGTCGGCGGCGGGCTGTACGGCGGATACCGCTGGACCCAGACCCAGTACTACGTCGGCACGAAGAACGAGAACGTCGCGATGTTCCGCGGCATCAGCCAGGACCTCGCGTGGGTCTCGCTCTCGAAGATCGAGAAGGACCACCCCGAGATCGAGCTCAAGTACCTCCCGCCCTACCAGCGCAAGCAGGTCGAGGCGACCATCGCCGAGGGCAGCATCGCCGACGCCCGCAAGAAGGTCGGCGAACTCGCCGCCCAGGCATCCGCCTGCAAGAAGGACGCGCAGCGCCGCGCGGCCGAGGCGGACAGCAATGCCCGCACCGGCGAGGGCGAGGCGGGCGGCACCGCCGGTGCCCCCGCCACCAGGACTTCCGCCACGTCCTCCACGTCCGCCAGCACCGCGACCAAGCCGACCGCAGCGACTCCCACTCCCGGCCCCAGCCTCTCGGAGGAAGAGAAGAAGCTGGTCCCGCAGTGCGGTAAGCAGTAAAGCCGTAGGGGGCCTTCAGCACCATGAGCGTTGTCACCAACACGACCACCATCGGCGCGATCGACGCACCGAGCCGCCGCAACACCGAGCTGATGATGGTGGTCTTCGCCGTCTTCATCTCGGTGTTCGCCTATGCCAACGTGGGCCTCGCCCTCAACGGCGAGCTGCCCTCCGGCATGCTCGGATACGGAATCGGGCTCGCCCTGCTCGGCGGGGTCGCCCACCTCGTGGTCCGCAAGTTCGCGCCGTACGCGGACCCGCTGCTGCTGCCGCTGGCCACCGTGCTGAACGGGCTGGGACTCGCGCTCATCTGGCGCCTCGACCAGTCCCCGCGCTTCCAGGCGCTGGACACCTTCGTCCCGGCGGCCTCGAAGCAGCTGCTCTTCTCGGCCGTGGGCGTGGCACTGCTCGTGGTGGTGCTGGTGGCCCTCAAGGATCACCGCATCCTTCAGCGCTACACGTACATCTCCATGGTCGTGGCCCTGTTCCTGCTGATCCTGCCGATGTTCTTCCCCGCGGTGAAC
Source organism: Streptomyces sp. NBC_01237 (assembly GCF_035917275.1). Lineage (NCBI taxonomy): Bacteria > Bacillati > Actinomycetota > Actinomycetes > Kitasatosporales > Streptomycetaceae > Streptomyces > Streptomyces sp. NBC_01237. The sequence goes on from NZ_CP108508.1 coordinate 4,445,683, forward strand.
GGCGCCAAGATCTGGATCAAGATCCCTGGTGTCGGCACGATCCAGCCCGGTGAGTTCGCCAAGATCATCATTACCATCTTCTTCGCGGGCTATCTGATGGTGAAGCGCGACGCGCTGGCGCTGGCCAGCCGCCGTTTCATGGGGCTGTACCTGCCGCGCGGCCGTGACCTCGGACCGATCCTGATGGTCTGGGCGTTCTCGATCCTGATCCTGGTCTTCGAGACCGACCTCGGTTCCTCGCTGCTGTTCTTCGGCATGTTCGTCGTCATGCTGTACGTCGCCACCGAGCGCACCAGCTGGATCGTCTTCGGTCTGCTGATGTCCGGGGCCGGCGCGGTCGGCGTCGCCTCGTTCGAACCGCACGTCCAGGATCGCGTCACCGCCTGGCTCGACCCGTTCGCGGGCTGGGGCAAGGAGGACGCGAGCGAGCAGATGGCCAAGTCCCTGATGGCCTTCGGCTCCGGCGGCACCCTCGGCACCGGGCTCGGCCAGGGCAACTCCGACCTGATCGGCTTCGCCGCCAACTCCGACTTCATCCTCGCCACCGTCGGCGAGGAACTCGGGCTGGCCGGGATGATGGCGTTCCTGCTCATCTACGGTCTGATCGTCGAACGCGGTGTCCGTACGGCGCTCGCCGCCCGTGACCCGTTCGGCAAGCTCCTCGCGATCGGACTCTCCGGCTCGTTCGCCATCCAGGTCTTCGTCGTCGCCGGCGGCGTCATGGGCCTCATCCCGCTGACGGGTATGACCATGCCGTTCGTCGCGGCAGGCGGTTCGTCCGTGATCGCCAACTGGGCGCTGATCGGCATCCTGATCCGGATCAGCGACACCGCCCGCCGTCCCGCCCCGGCCCCAGCCCCCTCACCCGACGCCGAGATGACCCAGGTGGTCCGACCGTGAACAAGCCTCTGCGCCGGATCGCGATCTTCTGCGGGCTGCTCGTCCTCGCCCTGCTGATCCGGGACAACTGGCTCCAGTACGTCCGCGCCGACGAGCTGAACAGCCACAAGTACAACCGCCGCGTACAGATAGAGCGGTACGCCCATGAGCGCGGCGACATCATCGTGGACGGCAAGTCGGTCACCGGATCCGTCGAAACCACCGACAGCGACTTCAAGTTCAAGCGGGTCTGGAAGAACGGGCCCCTGTGGGCTCCCGTCACCGGGTACTCCTCGCAGGCCTTCGACTCCTCCCAGCTGGAGAACCTTGAGGACGGCATCCTCACGGGCAACGACGACCAGCTGTTCTTCGACCGGACGCTGTCGATGTTCACCGGCGACAAGAAGACCGGCGGCAACATCGTCACCACGCTGAACGGTGCCGCGCAGAAGGCGGCCTTCAAGGGGCTCGGCGGCAAGAAGGGCGCCGTCGTCGCCCTGGACCCGCAGAGCGGCGCCATCCTCGCCCTGGCGAGCACCCCCTCGTACGACCCCTCGGTCTTCGCGGGCAACTCGCTCAAGGACTCGGACGCCCGGCAGAAGCTCCTGAAGGACAAGGACAAGCCGATGCTCAACCGGGCATTGCGCGAGACCTACCCGCCGGGTTCGACGTTCAAGGTCGTCACCGCCGCCGCGGCGCTGGAGAACGGCCTCTACGACAGCATCGACGAGAAGACGAAATCCCCGCTGCCCTGGACGCTTCCGCAGTCGACCCAGCCGCTGACGAACGAGGGCAACATCCCGTGTGAGAACGCCTCGCTCCGGGAAGCGCTCCGCTGGTCGTGCAACACCGTGTTCGGCAAGATGAGCGACGACCTCGGCAACGACAAGATGATCGAGCAGACGGACAAGTTCGGCTTCAACAAGGAAGTCTTCACTCCGGTCCGCGCCGACGCGAGCATCTACCCCAAGGACAACAGGCCGCAGAACGCCATGGCGGGCATCGGCCAGGCGTCCAACCGCACCACCCCGCTCCAGATGGCCATGGTGGCCTCCGCCATCGCCAACGACGGCAAGCTCATGCAGCCGTACATGGTCGCCGAGCGCCAGGCGCCCAACCTGGACGTCATCTACACCCACAAGAAGGAGCAGCTCAGCCAGCCGCTCTCGGGGGAGAACGCCCAGAAGGTCCAGCAGATGATGGAGACCGTCGTCAAGAACGGCACGGGAACCAACGCCCGGATCAACGGCGTCACTGTCGGAGGCAAGACCGGTACCGCCCAGCACGGTCTGAACAACAGCGAGAAGCCGTACGCCTGGTTCATCTCCTACGCGAAGACCGACAACGGCTCCCCGGTCGCCGTCGCCGTCGTGGTCGAGGACGGTCAGGCCAACCGGGACGACATCTCCGGTGGCGGTCTGGCCGCCCCGATCGCGCGCGATGTGATGAAGGCGGTCATCGACAGCAAGTAGTGAGTCCCGTCACAGCGACCGCCATAACCGGACATCGGGATACCGGTCAGATATCAGCTGACGGGTGCGGGCCGATCACGTAGCGCGTGCCCGGTAGCGTATGCGCGAACAGCGCACCGCCGGACCACACACGGGTGCGGTCGGGACTGACGGAGAGGGCTGGAACAGTTATGGAAGAGCCGCGTCGCCTCGGCGGCCGGTACGAGCTGGGCTCGGTGCTCGGCCGTGGTGGCATGGCCGAGGTCTACCTCGCGCACGACACCCGGCTCGGCCGCACCGTAGCTGTGAAGACGCTCCGGGCCGATCTCGCCCGCGATCCGTCCTTCCAGGCCCGGTTCCGCCGTGAGGCCCAGTCGGCCGCCTCGCTCAACCACCCCGCGATCGTCGCTGTCTACGACACCGGCGAGGACTACGTCGACGGGGTCTCCATCCCGTACATCGTGATGGAGTACGTCGACGGGTCGACGCTCAGGGAGCTGCTGCACTCCGGTCGCAGACTGCTGCCCGAGCGCACGCTCGAAATGACGGTCGGCATCCTCCAGGCGCTGGAGTACTCGCACCGCGCCCAGATCGTCCACCGTGACATCAAGCCGGCGAACGTCATGCTGACGCGCACCGGGCAGGTCAAGGTCATGGACTTCGGCATCGCCCGCGCCATGGGTGACTCCGGCATGACGATGACCCAGACCTCGGCGGTCATCGGCACCGCCCAGTACCTCTCCCCCGAGCAGGCCAAGGGCGAGCAGGTCGACGCACGCTCCGACCTCTACTCCACCGGCTGCCTGCTCTACGAACTCCTCGCGGTGCGGCCACCGTTCGTCGGGGACTCGCCCGTCGCCGTGGCCTACCAGCACGTGCGGGAGGAGCCCCAGCCGCCGAGCAACTTCGACCCCGAGATCACGCCCGAGATGGACGCGATCGTGTTGAAGGCCCTCACCAAGGACCCCGACTACCGCTACCAGTCCGCCGACGAGATGCGGGCCGACATCGAGGCATGCCTCGACGGCCAGCCGGTCGCGGCCACGGCGGCGATGGGCGGGGTGGGCTACGGCGGTTACGACCACGACCAGCCCACGACCGCGCTGCGCCAGGCCGACCCGAACAGCGGGCAGACGTCCATGCTGCCGCCGGTGGGCCCGGACGACGGCTACGGCTACGACGACCGCCCGGACCGCCGCCGTCAGAAGAAGAGCAACACCTCGACGATCCTGCTGATCGTCGCGGGCATCCTGGTGCTCATCGGCGCGATCCTGATCGGCCGCTCCGTCTTCGGCCCCACCGCCGACGACGGCAAGGTCAGCGTGCCGAACATGGTCGGCTCCACGGTCAAGGAGGCGCAGACACTCGCGGACCGCGCCGACGTCGTTCTCAAGATCGGCGCCAAGGAGCCCTGCGAGACCCAGGACAAGGGCCTGATCTGCAGCCAGACACCGGAGAGCGGCGAGGTGGAGCAGAAGGGGACCGTCACGGTCGTCGTCTCCACCGGGGCGCCGAAGGTCGAGGTCCCCGACGTCATGGAGAAGTCGGAGGACGGCGCCCGCCAGGCCCTGGAGGACAAGGGCTTCACGGTCACCGTCAAGACCGTCGAGTCCGAGAAGACCGAGAACACCGTCATCGACCAGAAGCCCGACGGCGGCTCGAAGGCCGCCAAGGAGTCCGAGGTCACGATCACGATCGCCAAGAAGGCGACACAGAACGTGCCCGGCGTGGTCGGCAGGTCCTTCGCGGACGCGGAGTCCCAGCTCAGGAACCTCGGCTTCACCAACATCTCCCGCACCGACGTCGACTCCAACGAGCCGGCCGGCCAGGTCACCGAGCAGACCCCCGAGCGGGACAGCAAGGCGGCGAAGGACGTCCAGATCGTCCTGAAGGTCTCCAAGGGTCCTGCGGTACCCGAGAAGGTCGCCATTCCCGGCGACATCGCGGGGAAGACCTTCCAGGAGGTCAAGGCCCAGCTGGAGGGGATGGGGCTGATGGTCGAGCTGGCCCCGGGCTCGTCCGACGACCCCAACGCCAAGGTGGTCACGAGCAACCCCGGGCCCAACACCCAGGTGGACAAGAACAGCAAGGTCACGCTCTTCACCGCACAGGACGGCGGCAACGGCATCTTCGGCGGCCCCTCCGGCTTCCGACGCTGACCCTGCCGACAGCGCAGCGAACGGCCCCGCACACCTCACCGGTGTGCGGGGCCGTTCGCGGTACGGGGCCGTTCGCTGTACGGGGGGACGCTCTCCGTACGGGGCGGTCTCTGTACGAAAGCCGCCTCTGTACGGGCGGTCTCGGTACGGGGCTCAGCGCAGTTCCGCCGGCTTCGTACGGTCCTTGTCGACCTTCTCCGTACGCTCCAGCTCGCCCCACACGATGTAGCGGTAGTTCGAGGTGTAGACCGGGGTGCAGGTCGTCAGCGTGATGTAGCGGCCGGGCTTCTTCACGCCCGACTCCTTCGGCACCGGCTGGATCACCTCGACGTTGTACTTCGAGGTCTGCGGGAGCTCCTTGTACACCTTGTAGACGTACCAGGTGTCCTTGGTCTCGAAGACGACCGCGTCACCCGTCCGCACCTTGTCGATGTTGTGGAACTTGGCACCGTGACCGTCCCGGTGCGCCGCCAGCGTGAAGTTGCCCTTCTCGTCCCAGGGCAGTGCCGACTTCACCGGGTCCGTGTAATAACCGGCGATGCCGTTGTTCAGGGTCTTGGTGTCGGTGCCCTTCTTGACCAGCACCTCGCCGTTCTTCATGGCGGGTACGTGCAGGAAGCCGATGCCGTCCTTGGTGTCCAGGGCACCCGGACCGTCCGCCCAGCTGTCGCGGACCGTGTTGCCCTGCTTGTCGGCCTCACGGTCGGCGAGCACGTTCGTCCACCACAGGGAGTAGACGACGAAGAGGCCGAGCACCAGGCCCACGGTGATCAGCAGTTCACCGAAGACGCTGACGGCCGTCGCGACGGGATGGCGGCCCCTGCTCCGCGCCGGGGGCGCGGACTCGTCGGTCCGCTCTTCGTGCTCGGTCCTCGCTGCCACCGCACCCGTCCCCTGTCGTGATGATGTTCAGCCCACGAGCGCGTCGGGCTTTCCCTTGCTGCGCGGCCGTTCGTCGACCATCTTGCCCCAGACGATCAAACGGTACGTACTCGTGAATTCCGGCGTACATGTCGTCAGGGTGATGTACCGGCCGGGCCCCTTGAAGCCCGAACCGGGCGGCACCGGCCCGATCACCGAGACATTGGACGGCGAGGTCTGGGGAAGAACGCTGGTCATCTCGTACGTGTAGTAAGCGTCCTGCGTCTCGACCACGATCGGGTCGCCGGGGCTCAGCTTGTTGATGTAGCGGAACGGCTCTCCGTGGGTGTTCCGGTGTCCCGCCACCGAGAAGTTGCCCTGTTCGTCGGACGGCATCGCCGTCTTCAGCTTGCCCTCGCCGTAGTGGCCGATCATGCCGCGGTCGAGGACCTTCTCCTTGCTGATGCCCTCGGCGATCGGCGCGACCACGTCGAGCTTGGGGATATACATGATCGCGAATCCATGGCCGGGCTCGAAGACACCGGGACTGCGCTCCCCCTTCGCCCAGTCGTCCTGGATCTTGCTCGTCTCCTTGCCGGCTATCTGATCGGCGCGGATGTTGGTCCACCACAGCTGATAGGTGACGAACAGCAGCATCAGCACCCCCAGCGAGATGAACACCTCGCCCACGACCCGGCTGGCGACGACCGCGGGGCTGTCCTTGGCCGCACGCGCCGCGCGCCGTGCCTCCAGGCGCGTCATGGGAACGGCCGGTACGGCAGGGTCCGCGGTGCCCGCTGCCGGGTCCGGCTGCGGTCCGGGGCGGCGTCTGCCACGCCCCTTGGCGGCCTTGCGGCGCTCGGCACGCCCTCCGGTGCGGGGTTCGGACGGCACCGGCGTCGGTTCCGGATCCTGTGCGGACTCCTGCCCGAGCCGCGGCTCACGCCCGTCCCGGTCGACCGCCGTCATGCGCCGGGTATCGGCTGTCCTCAGACCGACGGTCTCGTCGTCGGCCGGGCGAAGAGCCGGCTCGGGCACCGCGGCGGGGGAGGGCGCGGGGGCCGGGGCCGGAACCGGTGCAGGAGCGGGTGCGGGGGGCCCCTGCCGCCCGTACCAGTCCCGTTGGTAGCCCTCGGGGTCGTACCACTCGCTCGGGGCGTCCTGGCCGCCCTGAGGCCCTTGGTGCGCCTGCTGCGTCGTCTCCTGCTGCCGTGGCGCCGGGTGGACCGGGCGCCCCGGCTGATCCGTGGGGATGTTGTCCGCCCGGAACCACGGCGAGGCGTGCTGCCCCGGAAGCGGATCGTTCAGCGGGTCCGCGAGCTTGTCGACCGCCGCCTCGAACGCGCCGTCGGCCCCGTCCGCTCCCTGCGCGTACGGGCCCTCCTGTCCGGCTTCCGGTTCGGGGCGGAGTGGGGTCACGCGGCGGCCTTGCCCACCACCGGCGCGAGCCCGTCCGACCTCGCGACGGCTCCCTCGTCACCACACTGCTCCAGCCAGTTGGCGAGCATCAGGTGACCGTGCTCGGTGAGCACCGACTCGGGGTGGAACTGCACGCCCTCCACCGCCAGTTCCCGGTGGCGCAGGCCCATGATGATGCCGTCCGCCGTACGGGCGGTGACCTCCAGCTCAGGGGGCAGCGCGCCCGGCTCGGCGGCGAGCGAGTGGTAGCGCGTCGCCGTGAACGGGGACGGCAGACCCGCGAACACTCCCTTGCCCCCGTGGGTCACGAGGGAGGTCTTCCCGTGCAGCAGCTCCGGGGCGCGGTCCACCACGCCGCCGTACGCGACCGCCATCGACTGCATCCCCAGGCAGACACCGAAGACCGGAACCCCGGTCTCCGCGCAGTGCCGCACCATCTCGACGCAGACACCGGCGTGCTCGGGGGTGCCGGGACCCGGCGAGAGCAGGACGCCGTCGAAGCCGTCCTGGGCGTGTGCCGTCGTCACCTCGTCGTTGCGCAGCACCTCGCACTCCACGCCGAGCTGGTAGAGGTACTGGACGAGGTTGAAGACAAAGCTGTCGTAGTTGTCCACGACAAGGATGCGTGCGCTCACTGACCGGTCCCCGCTCCGCTGGTGCCTTCGCCGTCGACCGTCACGTCACCGAACGGAAGCAGTGGCTCCGCCCACGGGAAGACGTACTGGAACAGCGCGTAGACGACGGCCAGGACCAGCACGAGCGAGATGGCACCCCGCACCCACGCGTTGCCCGGCAGATGCCGCCAGATCCAGCCGTACATGCTGACCCCTCCATTCGGTACGGCACCAGACTAAAGGGCCGGGGCCTGGCCGTGGGTCAGCTGTGGAAAGCTGCCGGCCTGCCGTCCGTCACAGGCCGGGTGGAGTCCAGATGCGCCCAGGCGATCAGCCGGTGGCTGCTGCCCCACTCGGGCTCGCAGGTGGTCAGCGTCAGATAGCGCCCCGGCCCGTCGAACCCCGACTTCCGGGGGACGGGGTCGATGACCGCGGTGTCGCCGGGCACGGTCCGGTAGGGCCTGGAGGCGATGCGGTACGTGAACCAGGTCGTCCCGTCCGTCAGCACCACCGCGTCCCCGGAACGCAGCTTCGGAAAGTCCTTGAACGGGTCGCCGTACGTCCGGCGGTGCCCGGCCACCGCGAAGTTGCCCGTATCACCGAGGCGGGCGGTCCCGCTGTAGTGCCCGAGCCCCTTCTGAAGGGTCCTGACCTCGGTGTTCTCCAGGACGGGCCATTCCCAGCCGGTGCCGAAGCGGGGGATGTACATCATCGCGAACGGCTTTCCGCCGCGGTACGCCTCCCGGTCCTTCGACGGGGGCGGGGCCGCGGGCGCCGTGTCGGGGCCGGGGGCGGGCGTGGGACCGCGTCCGGGGCCGGTGTCGGGCGTGGGGCCGGGCACGGCACCCTGCGCCCACTGGTTCTGGAGGGTGTCGATCTGCCCCTCCGTCGCACCGGCGGCCTTCACCCCGGTCCAGAAGAGCACGTAGACCACGAAGAGGACGATCAGCGTGCCGACGGTGATGCAGAGTTCGCTGAACGTTCTGACGATCAGTCGCACCGTCACCGGCCGGCCTCCCCGGGGCTACTCCACAGGCTGCGCGTAGTGGAGATCCACTGTGCCCGAGTAGCCGGGAAGAGTCACCGCCCTGTCCTCCTCGACTTTCCATCCGAGCCCGTACGCCTTCACGTACAGCTGGTAGTTCCGGATCGCCGTGGAGTCGTTGAGCGCCTGCCTGAGCCTGCCCTGGTCACCCACCGCGGTGACCTTGTAGGGCGGGGAGTAGACCCGGCCCTGCAGGATCAGCGTGTTGCCGACGCAGCGGACCGCGCTGGTGGAGATCAGCCGCTGGTCCATGACCTGGATGCCGCGGGCCCCGCCCTGCCACAGCGCGTTCACGACGGCCTGGAGGTCCTGCTGGTGAATGACCAGGTCATTGGGCTGGGGGTCGGGGTAACCCGGGTTCGCGGTGGCGTCCGGGGGCGCGTCGTTGAGCGTCACGCTGACGGATTCACCGGTGATCTTCGTGGTGCCGGCCGCCTTCTCCAGGGCCTTGAGCTTGGCGTCCTCGGCCTTCGTGCTGCCGTCGTCGCGCTGGGCCAGGGCGTCGATGTCCTCGCGCACGGTCGCGGTCGACTCGTTGAGCTCGGCGTTGTTCTGGCTGCGCTCCTTGATCAGGTCGGAGAGCTTGAGCAGCGAGGAGTCGCTGCGGATGTTCGTGCCCTTGGCCGTGTTGGCGCTGGTGACGAAGATCAGTCCGGCCAGGGCGAAAACAGCAGCGGTGAGCCCCCGGACGGGCCACTTGGAGGTGTGCCGGGCCGGGCCGTCAGGAGAGTCGGCAGAATTGCTCAACGTACCCTTATCTCCTCAGGCGCCATGGAAGCACTACGCTAACGGACGCCCGGGGGAGGCAGCATTCCCCCTCGCGCCTCGCCCCGGCGCCAGCCAAAGATCCCTGCGCGGTCACGCAGCGCATCGACAGGAGAGTTCCTCGTGCCGAAGTCACGTATCCGCAAGAAGGCCGACTTCACGCCGCCGTCGGCGAAGCAGGCAACCAACATAAAGCTGACCAACCGCAGTTGGGTGGCGCCGGTGATGCTGGCCCTCTTCCTGATCGGGCTGGCCTGGATCGTGATCTTCTACGTGACCGAGGGCGATCTGCCGATCGACGCCCTGGGCAACTGGAACATCGTCGTGGGCTTCGGCTTCATCGCCGGCGGTTTCGGCGTATCGACCCAGTGGAAGTAACGCAAGCCCTGCCCTGAAGTTACCCACAGAGTTATCCACAGGTGGGGGAAAAGGTCAGACGATCTGTGGATAACTTCCGCCGATGTTGACGCCGGTGTGACTGCAGCCTCCCTCATCGAGGGGGGCTGCAGCCCTTGTTTCTGCGGGAAAAACCCAGTTCAGCGACAACGGGAACACATGTTCCTCTTGCCATGCACAAGATCCTGCGCACACTGTGGACAACTTTGGGGGCGGAGGACAGAGATCCGCTCAGGTGAGCGCGGCAGTCCTGGCGAGGACGATCCCGAGGATCGCCACCAGAACCAGTGCACAGGTCCCGTACTGCACGGCTGTACGCCGCTCACGCGGGGCGTGCACCATGCCGATCGCGATCAGCGTGCCCGCGACCAGACCGCCGACATGCGCCTCCCAGGCGATTCCGCCCAAGGTGAAGGTGAAGAGCAGGTTCAGTGCGAGCAGCACCAGGACCGGCCGCATGTCGTAGTTCATCCGGCGCATCATGACGGCGGTGGCCCCGAAGAGCCCGAAGACCGCTCCGGAGGCTCCGAGCGAGCCCTCGTTCGGGGCCGCGAGCCAGTACATCAGGGCACTGCCGGCGAGCCCGGAGAGCAGATAGAGCGCCAGATAGCGGCCGCGGCCGAGCGCGGCCTCCAGCGGACCCCCGAGCCACCACAGCCCCAGCATGTTGAACGCGATGTGCCACACCTCCTGGTGCAGGAACATCGACGTCACCAGCCGGTACCACTGGCCCTCGGCGACCCCTTCGATGCTGCCCGGCGGCGGGCTGGGGTCCCAGGCCCGGCCCAGCAGCATCAGATCGTCCACCAGCCAGGAGCGGCCGGTGACCCAGACCGCCACGAAGACCGCGAGGTTGATGCCGAGCAGGACCTTGGTGACCAGCCTCGGGTCGGCCGCGACCCGGCCGCCCGCGAGCGTACGCGGCTGGTTGGCGGCCGGATGGTGTCCCGTGCCGGAGCCCTGGCGTACGCAGTCCGGGCACTGGAAACCGACGGAAGCGTTGACCATGCACTCGGTGCAGATCGGGCGGTCGCAGCGCGTGCAGCGGATTCCGGTCTCCCGGTCCGGGTGGCGGTAGCAGGTCGGCGCGCCGCCGCTGTCCCCGGACGGGCCCTGGTCTGCCGGCGGCTGCTGGTCCATCGGTCCTGGCCTGCCTCTCGCTCCTCGTCATGAGGGCGGCGCACATGCCGCCGCCCCACTCGTCCGCTATGTAACAGTACGGACGAGCAGGGCGGTTGGTTCCCGGGGGGACCGGACCGTCAGCGGGTCTCGATGACGACCGACTCGATCACCACGTCCTGCACCGGACGGTCGGTGCGCGGGTTGGTCTGCGTTGCCGCGATGGCGTCCACGACCTTCTTGCCGGCCTCGCCGGAGACCTCGCCGAAGATGGTGTGCTTGCCGGTCAGCCACGCGGTGGGCGACACGGTCAGGAAGAACTGCGAACCGTTCGTCCCCGGGCCCGCGTTGGCCATGGCCAGCAGGTACGGCTTGGTGAACGCCAGCTCCGGGTGGAACTCGTCGGCGAACTCGTAGCCGGGACCGCCGGTGCCGTTGCCCAGCGGGTCCCCGCCCTGGATCATGAAGCCGCTGATCACCCGGTGGAAGACGGTGCCGTCGTACAGCTTGTCCGTGGACTTCTTCCCGGTCGCGGGGTGGGTCCACTCGCGCTCGCCCTTGGCGAGCTCGACGAAGTTCCTGACCGTTTTGGGCGCGTGGTTCGGCAGAAGCCGGATCTCGATGTCGCCTTGATTGGTCTTCAAGGTGGCGTAAAGCTGCTCGGCCACGATCTGCCTTCCGTAAGTCTTCACTGGCGTGGACCGATCCTCGCACGGCCCACCCCCGCCGTCGCGCTGTCACCGCGCGGCGACGGTGCCGTCCCTCCGCCCGCGCACCCCCGCCGGGACGACCGCGGCCACATGCCCGCCGAAGCCACGCGGACAGGGCCGATCCGTGGCATTGTCGTCGGCACGCTCCGCTTGCACCGCATTGCCCGAAGAAGACGCCCATGACCCGGATGCCTGTCCCGCATGCCGCTCAGGGCCCTGACAGGCATGATTTCGAATTGGGTGGAAAGGCGGAGTACCTACCCGCCACCAAGGAGGAGGATCCCGTGACCCGCATCGACCGCGTGCGCGCCGCAACCTACTCGGCGAAGGACAGCGCTCAGCACGCCGCGGAAGTGGTGGCGCCCTACGCCGACACGGCCAAGGAACAGGCCGCACATTATGCGAACGAGGCACGTGTACGGCTCGCGCCCAAGGTGACCAGGGCGTCCCACCAGGCCCGTGCCCAGTACGCGTCCCATCTCGCGCCACGTATCGAACAAGCGCTGACCCATGTACCGCCCAAGGTCGACGAGGCCGCGCACCGCGCCGCGGTCCGGACCCGGCAGGCCGCACGGAGCGCCGCCGACTACACCGTGCCCCGCGTCGAGCACGCGGTGGCCGTGGCCCAGCCCGTCGCCGAGCAGGCCACCGCTCGCAGCGCGGCGGCACTGGCCGCCCTGCGCGGACAGGTCACGGCGAAGGAGATCCAGAAGCTGGTCAAGAAGCACGAGCGGCGGGCCAGGGCCGGCCGGGTGGCCAGGAGCGTCGTCGTACTGGGTGTCCTGGCGGGCGGCGCGTACGCCGCCTGGCGGTGGTGGGACAAGCAGGCCAACCCGGACTGGCTGGTCGAGCCGCCCGCCCCCACGGAGGTGTCCGACGAGCGCGCACCGCTGACCTCGGTCGACGGCAGCGGCGAGCCGGTGCTCGACCCGGAGGTCCGGGCGAAGCAGGCCGATTCCGAGTCGGGCGACGTGGAAGGCACCGACCGCGACGACCGGCGCTGAACCGGGGCCGGGTGCGACGATCCGGCACCATGACAGCAAGCCAACTGCTCAACGGCTCAACGGCTCAACGAAGGGGCGTCGGAAGACCTCACGGTCTGCCGGCGCCCCTTTCCGCCGTCCGGCCGAGGGGACACGACGGCACACGGGCTCGGCCACGGGCGTCAGTGCGGGTCAGGAAGCGGAAGCCGGATTCCGGCCCGCCCCGGCCGTACCGCTGTCCGCGTCCCCAGCCGTACCGCTGACCACGCCGTCCACCACGCCGTCCACCGTGCCCCCGGAGGGCAGGTCCGAGCTGTCCGCCCCGACCCTCACCACATGCCCCGGCGGAACGTCCCGTTCGACGGTCGCGTTGACCGCGACGGCGCTCGCCTGCGCCGTGAACCCCGCCGGGGCGGGAAGCATCGACGTGTACTTCGTGTGCCCCCTCAGCACCTTGGCGATCTGGTACCTGGTCGGTGAGGTCCGGATCTCGACGGTGTCGCCGACCTCCGCCCCGGTCAGCTTGCCCCACACGGTCCGGCACTCCGGGCTGTAGCGGATCTCCAGGCTCATCGTGCCCGCCCACTCGCTCCCCACGGTTCTCGCGTGGTCGCCGCAGCCGGTGTCCTTGGGGTCGAGCCCCGCGCAGCCCTCGCCCGTGCAGCCGGGCGGGCTCGTCCGGGGTGTCGGCCCGGGTCCGGCCGTGACCCGCGCGGACACCCCGGACGGGCCCGGCCCGGCTTCCGCCTCGCCGCCGCCTCCGCCGTCACCGATCAGCGCGGTCAGGACCACCGTCACCGTCGCGCCCACGACGGTGACGAGAACCGATCCGATGAGCGTCGAGGGGCCGTGACGCCGTATCCACGCGGCCGCACGGCCGAAGCCCCGGCCGCCGCCGGTACCCGCACGCCGGCCGTCCCCGCCCGCACTGCCCGCGTCCCCGCCCGGGGCACCGGGCTCGCCGCCCGACGAAGGGGGCCCGCTACCGTCTGTCATCTCTTTCCCTCGTCCCGACCGTTGCTCGGCGCCCGGCGGCTGACCGCACGGGAGCCTTCACGTGATGTTCCTCACTTCCCGAGAGGGATTCTTCCCCGCCCTTCCCCGTGGTTCACGCTCTCCGCCCGACAACCCCGGTCAACTCCAACTGACGCCCACCACAGCGCCGTTGCTGCTCTATGATGATTCGCCAACAAACCCACGGGAGCGAGCCGGTGCGACCGCGTCCGCCGAGCCCCCGCCCCTTGTGCCACCGTCCGCACGGCGTAGGCGATCGCACGCACCACTGGCTCACCGGATCGCCGAGCGTTGCTCCGCGTCACCCTGCGGCAGCGAGATTTCCCTCGATCGGGCTGTTTCCGTGGACACGGACGGGTGTTGACGCCGATCCCCCCGACGCGGCGGGTTCTGCCACCACCCTTGACGGTCATCCGATCTATTTATAACTTCCAGGCGCACATGGTCCACCAATGCGCTGGACGACCCGGATAGCTCGGATGATTCCCGTCCAGCACGACACCAGGAGTCATCTGTGCGCCCACCGCACCCCTCACCGCCGCTCTCCCCGAGAAGAACGCGGGCGGGCGCCACCGCCACGGTCGCCGCCCTCGCGCTGGCCGGGCTCACCCTGCTGCCCACCGCCGGCGCCTCCGCCACCACCGCCTCCGCGACGCCCCGCGCCGTACAGCTCTATGTGTCCCCCACCGGGAACGACCACGCCCAGGGCACGAAAGCCAGGCCCTTCCGCACTCTGGAACGCGCCCAGCGGGCCGCCCGCAAGGCCGCGAAGACCAGGCGCGGCCCGGTCGACGTCATCGTGCGCGGCGGTACGTACCGGCTGCGACAGACCCTGGGATTCGGGCCCGAGGACTCCGGCACCGCCGCCGCCCCGGTCCGGTACACGGCCGCTCGCGGCGAGAAGGCCGTCATCAGCGGCGGCCGCTCGCTCACCCCGCACTGGAGGACGCACTCCGGCAAGGTACGGGTCGCCGACGTCGGCCGCGGCCTGGACTTCGACGAACTGTTCCTCGACGGTGCGCGCCAGACCCTCGCCCGCTACCCCAACCACGACCCGGCGACCGCGATCCTCGGCGGCTACGCCGCCGACGCCGCGTCCGCCCAGCGCGCGGCCCGCTGGAAGAACCCGACGACCGCACTCGTACGCGGACTGCACCAGGGCGAGTGGGGCGGCAACTCCTTCAAGGTCACCGGCCTCGGCCCGGACGGCACACCCACGCTCTCCTGGGTCGGCGACAACAACCGCGGCAGCGGGCTGCACCCCACGTACCGCATGGTGGAGAACGTCTTCGAGGAGCTGGACGCACCCGGCGAATGGTTCTACGACAAGCCCGCCGGCAAGCTCTACTTCTACGCCCCCGAAGGCACCGACCTCAGCAGGGCCAAGATCGCGACGGCCGAGCGGAACGAGCTGATCCGGGTCGAGGGGAAGAGCAGTACGGCCCCCGTACGCCACCTCTCCTTCACCGGTTTCACCTTCACCCAGACCCATCGCACCCTCTTCAACCAGCCGTACGAGAAGCTCCAGCTGGGCGACTGGGCCATCGCCCGCGCCGGTGCGGTCCACCTGAAGAACACCGCGCGGGTGGACATCAGGGGCTCCCGCTTCGACCAGGTCGGCGGAAACGCCGTCCTCCTGGACGGCTACAACAGCGGGAACGCGGTGTCCGGCAACGAGTTCAGCCACTCCGGGGCCTCGGACGTCGCGGTCATCGGCAGCCCGGACGCCGTACGCGAGCCGTCCACCTGGGACAGCATGCGCAGGACGATCAGCGACACCGCTCCCGGGCCGAAGACCGAGAACTACCCGCGTGACATCAGCGTCGATGACAACTACATGCACGACAACGGGCAGTTCGAGAAGCAGACGTCCGGCGTGCAGATCTCGATGAGCCGTCGCGTCACCGTCGCCGGGAACACCCTCCACGACGGCCCGCGCGCCTGCGTCGACATCAACGACGGCACCTGGGGCGGCCATGTCATCGAGGACAACGACATCTTCAACTGCGTGAAGGAGACCTCCGACCACGGACCGGTCAACGCCTGGGGCCGCGACCGCTTCTGGCCGCTCACGGCGGACGACGCGACGAAGAAGTCGTACGCGAAGCTCGACGCGATGGAGACCACCGTCATCCGGCACAACCGGATCCGGCACTCCTCGCACTGGGACATCGACCTCGACGACGGCTCGTCCAACTATCTGGTCGAGAACAACCTGCTGCTCAACGGTGGCGTCAAGCTGCGCGAGGGCTTCCACCGGACCGTACGCAACAACGTCTTCGTCAACGGCGGCGCGCACTTCCACGTCTGGTACGCGGACAGCGGCGACACGGTCGAGAAGAACCTCTTCGTGACCGCCGACCCGTACGACCTGATCCAGGTGGACACGGCGAGGAGCAGGCCGGTCATCGACAACAACCTGTTCTGGAACAACGGGCGCCCCGTTCCCGACCTGAGCGACGCCTGGCGGGGCCGGGGCCTCGACACCCACTCGCTGATCGCCGACCCGAAATTCACCGGGAGCGACCCGTTCAGCGACCCGAAGAAGCTCGACTACACCGTCCAGGACGGCTCACCCGCTCTGGCGCTGGGATTCAGGAACATCCCGATGACGGGCTTCGGCAAGGCCGGCTCCCCCACTCCGCCGCCCGTCGAGTGGGCCGACGACACCCCCACCGACACGGTCGACGCCTTCCCCGAACCGCTGCTCGGCGCACTGGCGACGCGGATCTACTCCGACCGGATCAAGTCCTCCACCGGCCTCACCGACAGCGACGGGCTCTACCTCCAGACCGTCGCGCAGACGTCGGAGGCGTACCTGCAGGGGCTGCGCGGAAATGACGTGATCCGCAGGGTCGACGGCGCTCAGGTCACGGACCGCGACAGCTTCTGGCACGTGTACAACGGCCTGGCGCCCGGCTCCTCGATGAGGCTGACGATCTGGCGCGACCAGGCGTCCTCCGACCTGACCGTCACCAAGCCCGTCGGCGGCGAGCAGCTCAACAACACCTCCGGAGTGCTGTACGGCGGCAGCGGCTGGGACTGGAAGAACGCCTCCCGAGGCGGCGCCGGTGGCTGGGCCGACGATGTGCACGCGACGCAGACGAAGGGCGACTCCTTCGAGCTGGCCTTCAACGGCACCGCCATCGACCTCATCACCCAGGTCAACAGCGACGAGGGCCAGGTCGACCTGTATCTCGACGGCACACTCGTGGCCACGATCGACAACCACAGCGACACCCGTGTCCACCAGCGGACCGTCTTCAGCAGGACGGGCCTCGCACCTGGCCCGCACACCCTCAAGGGCGTCATGAAGACGGGCGACTACTTCATCGTCGACAGCTTCAAGGTCTCGTAGGCAGCTCCCGCGAGCCCGGGGGCAGCAGGGCACCCGGGCTCGCGGGGACGAAGACGACGAGAGGCCCCCCGGTCTGCGTTTCCGCAGGCCAGGGGGCCTCTTTCTATGTGGAGCCTAGGAGATTCGAACTCCTGACATCTGCCTTGCAAAGGCAGCGCTCTACCAACTGAGCTAAGGCCCCGGAAAACAGCACACGCAAACAACGTCGAACACGTCCGTGTCACGGCTGCCGTCGCAGACCAGAGTACCGGGTGACCCCCGGAATCTCGCAAAAGGATTGGGACTCCCGGTCGGCAACCACTCTCCGTAAGATGCACGACGAGGTTCGCAGCAGCGAAGCCGCAGCGAAGGGGAGACGCCATGGACGCAGCGCAGCAAGAGGCAACGGCAAGAGCCAGGGAGCTTCAGCGCAGTTGGTACGGAGAGCCGCTCGGTGCGCTCTTCCGCCGGCTGATCGATGATCTCGGCCTGAACCAGGCCCGGCTCGCCGCCGTACTCGGGCTGTCGGCGCCCATGTTGTCCCAGCTGATGAGCGGCCAGCGGGCCAAGATCGGCAACCCCGCGGTCGTCCAGCGTGTGCAGGCCCTTCAGGAGCTGGCCAGCCAGGTCGCGGACGGCAGCGTCAGCGCGGGCGAGGCCACCGACCGGATGGAAGAGATCAAGAAGTCCCAGGGCGGCTCCGTCCTGACCAACACCGGGCAGACCACGAACACGGGCGGAGCCCCCACCGTCCGCCGCGTGGTGCGCGAGATCCAGTCGCTGCTGAGGTCGGTCGCCGCGGCCGGGGACATCATCGACGCCGCCGACTCCCTCGCCCCGACCCACCCGGAACTGGCAGAGTTCCTCAAGGTGTACGGAGCGGGGCGCACCGCGGACGCGGTCGCGCACTACGAGGGGCACCAGAGCTGAGACAGGCCCCAGGGCCGCACGGACACCGGAGCCAGGGCTCGCCCGACGGCAGATGCCCTGGACCCGGCAGCACCCCTGAGAACCGGGGTACGCGTCGGTGAGCAACACCGGAGCAGGAACCAGGAACGGGGAGCGGGCGCAGCGCAATGGGTGAGGTCTTCGCTGGTCGGTACGAACTGATCGATCCGATCGGACGTGGTGGGGTCGGCGCCGTGTGGCGGGCCTGGGACCACCGGCGCCGCCGCTACGTGGCGGCCAAGGTCCTGCAACAGAGCGACGCGCACACGCTGCTGCGCTTCGTACGCGAACAGGCGCTGCGCATCGAGCACCCGCACGTGCTGGCTCCCGCCAGCTGGGCCGCCGACGACGACAAGGTCCTGTTCACCATGAATCTGGTCAGCGGCGGTTCGCTGGCCCATGTCATAGGCGACTACGGCCCGTTGCCGCCGCGCTTCGTCTGTCTGCTGCTGGACCAGCTGCTGTCCGGACTGTCCACGGTGCACGCGGAGGGCGTGGTCCACCGGGACATCAAGCCGGCCAACATCCTGATGGAGGCCACCGGAACGGGCCGTCCGCATCTGCGCCTCTCCGACTTCGGCATCTCGATGCGCAAGGGCGAACCGCGCCTGACCGAGACCAACTACGTGGTGGGCACGCCCGGTTACTTCGCACCCGAGCAGATGATGGGCGCGGAGCCGGACTTCCCCGCCGACCTGTTCGCCGTCGGCCTCGTCGCGCTCTATCTGCTCCAGGGCCAGAAGCCCGACTCCCAGGCGCTCGTCGAACACTTCGTCACCCACGGCACCCCGAGCGCCCCGCAGGGCATCCCGGAGCCGTTGTGGCAGGTCCTGGCCGGTCTGCTGCAACCCGACCCGCAGTCCCGCTTCCGGACCGCCACCGGGGCGCGCAAGGCCCTGACGGCGGCGGTCGAGATGCTGCCCGAACCGGGCCCGGGCGACGAGCCGGTCGAGGTCTTCGACCAGATCGGTCCGCTACCGGCCGGATTCGGCCCCGACGGCCCCGTGGCGGGCCTCCAGGCGCCCGGACAGGCCGCACAGGCTCCCCACGCCACCCAGCCGCCCCAGGACGCCTCTCAGGCCACACAGCCGCCCTCCGCGCGGCAGCCGTACACACAGGATCCGTACACACAGGATCCGTACGCGCAGCAGCCCGCACAGCAGCCCGTCTCGATGTCGGAGACGGGCAGCTTCCACCTGGCGCCGCCTCCTCAGCAGTCCACGCCTGCGTCCACGCAACCGCCCCACCCGTCGCAGTCGGCCGTGCCTCCCGTGCCTCCCGCCCCGCTCCCGGCGCACGCGGGCGCCCCCTACGCCGCCGGAACCCCGGACCTCTCCCACGCCCCCACCTCCGCGGTGCCGCACGATCCGGCCGCCACCCGGGCCTACACCGCCCAGCACCCGCAGGCTTCCCACCCCGGCGCATCGGTCCCCTCGCCGCACGCCCCCGCGTCGCACGGTGCCCCCGCCCCCCGGACGCGAACGGGACCGCCCCGAAAGGTGGCGGTCCCGGTCCTGCTGGTGGCGCTGCTCTGTTTCGCGGTCGGCATCTGGGCGCTGACCCAGAGCTGACGACGGGCTCGTCCGGGAGGGCGGCGGCCGGCACCACGGCCGCCGGGCCCCGGGCCCGCTACCAGTTCTGCGGCGGCGGACCGCCGAACGGCGGCTGTTGCCCGCTGCCGCCCGGCGCCACGGCATCGGCCGACCGCGGACGGCGCCCGGCCAGCAGCGTCCACACACCGAGCCCGAGCACCAGCACGGTGCCCGTGCCGATCCCGCCCGCGGCGACCAGCCTCATCGTGTCGCTCTTCTCGGCCTGCGGGCCGCTCTGCCCGTTCTTGGCCATGTCCCTGTCCTTCTGGGTGACACCGAAGATCCCGGCGTCCCCTTCGTACGGGGAGGTCTTCGCCTTGTTCTTCACCTGCACGCTCAGGGTCAGCAGGATCGGGTCCTTGCCGTAGGACTTCGCGACCGCCGGGCTGAGTGACACCGACAGGTAGTACCAGCCCGCGAAACGCATGGCGTTGACATCGGTACTGAAGTCGAACCGGTTCTCGTACGCCACCGGAGGCAGCGGATCGAGTGCCGCCGACGCGGGCCTTCCGGAGTACGAGAGCGTCGCGTCGTCGACATGCCCCTGCGCGGGGTTGTCCAGGGACAACGAGAGCGCGTTGCCGACGAACTCGTCCGAGTCGGTGGGGCTGTTGCTCAGCTTGGCGGTGGCGTAGATCTGCTGCCCCCAGTCCACCGGCACCTGGTAGAAGCGCGTCTGGCCCGGTGCGATGGTGTCCTTCCACTCACCGGAATCGAGGCTGGTGGCCTCGTAGTACCCGCTGCCGCCCGTCCGCTTCTTCCCGGGCTCGGTGATCGCCTCGGGGGACGCCGAGGGCCAGTTCTCCGGCGCCCCGGTCGGCATCGACCCGCCGTTCTTCCGCTTCGGCTCCAGGGCGAAGCGCAGCTCAAGGTCCCAGGGGGCGGGGCTGGAGGTCGCCTTGCTCTCCCGCTCGATCAGGACGTCGTAGGTGCCGGCCTTCTGGCAGGTGGAGCTTTCCTTGTCGATGGTCCGGTACGCGTAGGCCGAGATCGGACGGGGGAATTCGGTCGACCCGAAGTCCGCGTCCTCCGAGCTGCACCGGGAGTCGTCGAGATCGCGGAGGCTGACGGTGATGCCGTCGCCGTAGGCGACCGTGCCACCCGCCTCGGGCACCGCCACCGCCGAGACATAGGCGTTGGACCGGGCGTCGAGCTTCACGCGGTAGTAGAGCTTCTCGCCCGGCTTGATGGTGCTCCGGTACACCGCGCCCTCGTCCAGCACCGACGCGTCGCCGTTGGCCACGGCACCCTGAACCCTCTTCGCCCCGGGATCGAAGGTGTACGCCGACGGGCCGGCCGCGTGCGCCTGCCCCGGCAGCGCCACCACCGCGCACATCGCCGCGATGGCCGCCAGCGTCACCCGGCCCTTGTTGCGCTGCCTCTTCACGCGCTTCCCCTCGTTGTCCGCTCGGCTGCCCCGCGACGGCCGCAACGCCGGTCCATCCTGCCCCGCCCGCACCACTGCTGTCTTCGGCCGCTGTCGAATTGCCACTCTTGTCAGGGTTCTCGGACGTCGTATCGACCGCGACAGGGGCACCGCGCCGAGGACCGGACAGCTCCTCGGCGAGCACCGCCACCGGCAGCACCACACCGGCCCGGGGATTCTCCGCGATCTCCGCGTCCCGCGCATCCCGGGCCGTCACAGTCCGGCAGTGGTCACATGCCCTCAACCGGTGCCCCCTCGGCCGTCGACCCAGCCGATTCGCTCTCGCAACCTATTGATTTGCGTGGGTGAACTCAAGGGTCGGGGCGTCACGGTCGCGCAACAGCGGGGCCGCCCGCCCCCGGCGGCGAAGAGGCCGTCGGCGATCACCGGGAAAGCCCCCGGACAGCACGAAGCCCCGGCCGCTCAGCGACCGGGGCCCGTAACAGACTGTGCCGTCTCACACACCCGAACCTGCGGGCACGGAGTCGGTCGCCTCCGTCCACAGATCCTGCTCGGCGCGATCCGCCTGGATCTGGCGGTACACGAGGAGCCCGCCGATGGCGGCCAGTGCGACCAGGAGAAGCTTCTTCACCGCGCGACCTCGTCTTTCCTTGACGTAGGGGACTTCTGCCGCCCGACTATACACACCGGCCGATACCGATCGGTGACCTGCCCGGAACCCCGCTGCGGCGGGCCGGAGCGATCATCCGAGCATCCTCAGGGCCCCCGTGACGACCCACAGACGGTCCGTCAGCACCGGTTGAACCATACGAGTGGTGTTCATCCGAAGATCGGCGCAGCGGGGGCGTCGGTCCCCCACATCGCGAGCCGGATCCACATGATCAGGAAAGTAAGCAAACCGGACCACCTGAAAGCGAGGGGCCATGAGCACCTTCCGGGTCAAGAGCATCTGGACCGCCTTCATCACCGCCTTCTTCGCGATCCTCGCGTCGCTGGGCCTCGCCTCCACCCCCGCCGCGGCGATCACGCAGCCGACGGCCACGACTCAGGAGCACACGGGTGCGACCGCGGCAACCGCGACCACCCCGTCGGTCCGATGGACCCTTCCGCGTGACAGGGCGCTGCCACCCACGATGAAGCAGCGCATCCGCGCCGAAGCGCACAACTCCTCACCGGCCACCCGGCACCTGTCCGCCGACACCACGGACGCCCTGAACGCCGCGGGAACGGCCCGCACCAACCCCGCGGCCCCGGCGGACGACTCGTCCCTGCTGCCACCCTGATCCCACCCCGCCGCACGGCTCTCCCAGGGCCCCTGGTCCGGTTCACACCGGACGGGGGCCTTTTCCATGCCCGTACGCACGGCAGGTACGGGCTTCCCCCGTGCCCGAGCCGTGCCCGAGCCGTTCCCGAGCCCGAGCCGTCCCCCTGCCCGCCCCCGAGCCCGTTCCCGCCCTGTGGACGGCGAGCGGGCCGCTTCCCACGTCCGCACCGGCACCCACAGCGGCGCCGGACCTCCGCCACATCCGTACGCACGGATCACGACCCGCCGCACCTCGCACCTCGGACGCCCCCGCCCGAACCCCGCGTACGCCACCTCCGGAATCCGGCCGCCCCGCCGCCGACTCCGGCCGCACCGCCCGGCTCCGACCACGACATCGGCCCGCACCACCCCGGAAACGCGAAGACCCCCAACCACGAATGGTTGGGGGTCTTCGTCTGCGTGGGGCTAACAGGATTTGAACCTGTGGCCTCATCCTTATCAGGGATGCGCTCTAACCAACTGAGCTATAGCCCCGCCGCGCTGTGCGCTGACTTCTGAAGATTAGCGCACGTCGGGGCCAGTCCCAAAATCGATACCCGGTGCGCTACTCGTCCTCGGCCAGAGTGAGCTCGACGCCGCCCACAAAGCCCGCCGACAAGTTGTAGATGAACGCGCCCAGCGTCGCCAGCGCGGTCGCCAGAACCACGTCGATCACGGCGATGACCGACGTGAAGATGAGGACGCGCGGCAGCGACAGGAACGACTGGAGATCGAAGCCGTTGCTCTCGTTCGAACCGGTGGCCTCGCTGATCGTGCCGCCGACGGTGTCGAAGACGCCCATCGCGTCCATCACCATCCACAGCACCGCCGACGCGACCACCGTGCAGATGCCCAGGGCGATGGAGAGCAGGAAGCTGACCTTCATCACCGACCACGGATCGGCCTTCGCCACCCGCAGCCGCGCCTTGCGGGTGCGCGGAGTGGTCCGCGCCCCCGTGCGCGGCAGGCGCATCGCCTGCGCGCCGCCCTGTGTGCCGCCCTGCTGACCGCCGCGCTGCTGACCCCCTTGTGTGCCGCCCGAGGGCGACGGGTACGCCTGCGGCGGGTGGTACGGCCCCGCCGTCCCCGGCGCGGGCTCACGCTCGCCGGGCAACGGCCCGGTCGCGTAACCCTCGTACTGGGGCTGAGGCCCCCGAGTGTCCGTCACAGTGCCCCCTTGGGAGTCCGTGGCAGGGCCACGGGCACCGTTCGCTCCAGCTCCGGAAGCGGCCGAACCGGCGCCCGTGGCTCCACTCACGCTCTACTCCTCGTGCTCCCCGGTCGAAGGCTCCGTGCCTTCGACAGTGCCCTCGACCACGCGCTCGGCGTGGACTTCGGCCGTGTCGCCTTCGGCTTCATCGGTCCCATCGACCTCTTCAGCCTCGCGACCGGCCTCGGCGTTGCGCGCGATGCCGACGACGGCATCACGCTTGCCCAGATTGATCAGTTGGACGCCCATGGTGTCACGGCCCGTCTCCCTGACTTCATTGACTCGCGTACGAATCACACCACCGCCGAGGGTGATGGCGAGAATCTCGTCCGTCTCCTCCACCACCAGCGCACCGACGAGCGAGCCCCGGTCCTCCACGATCTTGGCGGCCTTGATGCCCAGGCCGCCACGACCCTGAACCCGGTACTCGTCGACAGGGGTCCGCTTCGCGTATCCGCCGTCGGTAGCAGTGAACACGAAAGTACCGGGCCGGACGACATTCATCGAGAGCAGTTCGTCGCCCTCGCGGAAACTCATCCCCTTGACACCCGAAGTCGCACGGCCCATCGGGCGCAGCGCATCGTCCGTAGCGGTGAACCTGATCGATTGGGCCTTCTTGCTGATGAGCAGCAGATCGTCCTCGGCCGACACCAGCTCCGCGCCGATCAGCTCGTCGTCGCTGCCGTCCGCGGTCTCCCGCAGGTTGATCGCGATGACACCGCCGGAGCGCGGGGAGTCGTAGTCCTTCAGCGCGGTCTTCTTCACCAGACCGCCCTTCGTGGCCAGGATCAGATACGGCGCGGCCTCGTAGTCGCGGATCGCCAGGATCTGGGCGATCTTCTCGTCCGGCTGGAAGGCCAGCAGGTTGGCGACGTGCTGGCCGCGCGCGTCGCGGCCGGCGTCCGGCAGCTCGTACGCCTTCGCCCGGTAGACACGGCCCTTGTTGGTGAAGAAGAGCAGCCAGTGGTGCGTCGTCGACACGAAGAAGTGGTCGACGATGTCGTCCTGCTTCAGCTTCGTGCCGCGGACACCCTTGCCGCCGCGCTTCTGCGAGCGGTAGTCCTCGGTCTTGGTCCGCTTGATGTAGCCACCGTGCGTGATGGTGACGACGATGTCCTCCTCGGCGATCAGGTCCTCCATGGACATGTCGCCGTCGAAGGGCACCAGCGCGGAGCGCCGGTCGTCGCCGAACTTGTCGACGATCGCCGCGAGCTCCTCGCTGACGATCTGCCGCTGCCGCTCGGGCGAGACGAGGATCGCGTTGTACTCGTTGATCTTCGCCTGGAGCTCGTCGTGCTCCGCCGTGATCTTCTGGTGCTCCAGCGCCGCCAGCCGGCGCAGCTGCATCTCCAGGATCGCGTTCGCCTGGATCTCGTCGATCTCCAGCAGGCCCATCAGGCCCTCACGCGCGATCTCCACGGTGTTGCTGCGCCGGATGAGGGCGATGACCTCCTCGATCGCGTTCAGCGCCTTGAGCAGCCCGCGCAGGATGTGCGCCCGCTCCTCCGCCTTGCGCAGACGGAACCGCGTGCGCCGGACGATGACCTCGATCTGGTGGGTCACCCAGTGCCGGATGAACGCGTCGATCGACAGCGTGCGCGGCACCCCGTCGACGAGCGCCAGCATGTTGGCGCCGAAGTTCGTCTGGAGGTCGGTGTGCTTGTACAGGTTGTTCAGTACGACCTTGGCGACCGCGTCCCGCTTGAGCACGACGACCAGGCGCTGACCGGTACGCGACGAGGTCTCGTCCCGGACGTCCGCGATCCCGCCGACCTTGCCGTCCTTCACCAGGTCGGCGATCTTCTGCGCGAGGTTGTCGGGGTTGGTCTGGTACGGAAGCTCCGTGACGACCAGGCACTGCCGGTTCTGGATCTCCTCGACCGCGACGACCGCGCGCATCGTGATCGAGCCACGGCCGGTGCGGTACGCCTCCTCGATGCCCTTGCGGCCCACGACGAGCGCGCCCGTCGGGAAGTCCGGGCCCTTGATCCGCTCGATCAGCGCGTCCAGGAGCTCCTCGTGCGAGGCCTCCGGGTGCTCCAGGTACCACTGCGCACCGGCGGCGACCTCGCGCAGGTTGTGCGGCGGGATGTTGGTGGCCATGCCGACCGCGATGCCCGCGGAACCGTTGACCAGCAGGTTCGGGAAGCGCGCCGGCAGGACCGTCGGCTCCTGGTTGCGGCCGTCGTAGTTGTCCTGGAAGTCGACGGTCTCCTCGTCGATGTCCCGGACCATCTCCATGGACAGCGGCATCATCTTGCACTCGGTGTACCGCATGGCGGCAGCCGGGTCGTTGCCCGGAGAACCGAAGTTGCCGTTGGAGTCCACCAGCGGCATGCGCATCGACCAGTGCTGCGCGAGGCGCACGAGCGCGTCGTAGATCGAGGAGTCGCCGTGCGGGTGGTACGTACCCATGACGTCACCGACGACACGGGCGCACTTGTAGAAGCCCTTCTCGGGCCGGTAGCCGCCGTCGTACATCGCGTACAGCACCCGGCGGTGGACGGGCTTGAGACCGTCCCGTACGTCGGGGAGCGCACGCGAGACGATGACGGACATCGCGTAGTCGAGGTAGGAGCGCTGCATCTCCGTTTCGAGCCCCACGGGCTCGACACGCATGCCCACACCGGCGGCGGGCTCCTCTTCGGGCGTGACAGGGGTGTTCTCGTCGGCCATTGCTGGTCAAAGTCCTTTCGAGCTGCGGCTTGCTTGTACGGCCGACTCAGATGTCGAGGAAGCGGACGTCCTTGGCATTGCGCTGGATGAACGAGCGCCGTGCCTCGACGTCCTCACCCATCAGCACCGAGAAGAGGTCGTCGGCCTGCGCCGCGTCGTCCAGGGTGACCTGGCCGAGCACCCGGTGGTCGACGTCCATCGTCGTGATGCGCAGCTCCTCGGCGTTCATCTCGCCGAGACCCTTGAAGCGCTGGATCGAGTCTTCCTTGATCCGCTTGCCGTTCTGCTTGCCGAGCGCCACGAGCGCGTCCCGCTCACGGTCCGAGTACGCGTACTCGAAGTCGTCCCGGCCCCACTTGATCTTGTAGAGCGGCGGGCGCGAGAGGTAGACGTGCCCCGCCTCGACCAGCGGGCGCATGAAGCGGAAGAGGAACGTCAGCAGCAGGGTGTTGATGTGCTGGCCGTCGACGTCGGCGTCCGCCATCAGGATGATCTTGTGATAGCGGAGCTTCTCGATGTCGAAGTCCTCGTGGACCCCGGTACCGAAGGCCGAGATCAGCGCCTGGACCTCGGTGTTCTGGAGGATCTTGTCGATCCGGGCCTTCTCGACGTTCAGGATCTTGCCGCGGATGGGCAGGATCGCCTGGTACATCGGGTTACGGCCGGACTTCGCCGAACCACCGGCGGAGTCACCCTCGACGATGAAGATCTCGCACTTGGTGGGGTCGTTCGACTGGCAGTCGCTCAGCTTGCCGGGCAGCGAGGCGCTCTCCAGGAGGCCCTTGCGCCGGGTCAGGTCGCGGGCCTTGCGGGCCGCCACCCGGGCGGTCGACGCCGCGATGCCCTTGCGGATGATGTCGGCGGCCTCGTTGGGGTTCCGGTCGAACCAGTCCGTCAGCTGCTCGTGGACGACCTTCTGCACGAAGGTCTTGGCCTCCGTGTTGCCCAGCTTGGTCTTCGTCTGACCCTCGAACTGCGGCTCGCCCAGCTTCACCGAGATGATCGCCGTCAGGCCCTCGCGGACGTCCTCACCGGTGAGGTTGTCGTCCTTCTCGCGGAGCAGCTTCTTGTCGCGCGCGTACCGGTTGACCAGCGAGGTCAGCGCCGCACGGAAGCCCTCCTCGTGCGTACCGCCCTCATGCGTGTGGATCGCGTTGGCGAAGGAGTAGACCCCCTCGGTGTACTGCGTGTTCCACTGCATGGCGATCTCGGCCGAGAGGAGGCGCTCCTTGTCCTCGGCCTCGATGTCGATCACCGACTGGTGAATGACGTCGCCCTTGCGGGAGTTGAGGTACTTCACGAAATCGACGATGCCGTTTTCGTAGTGGTACGTGACCGAGCGGGCGGTCTCCTCCTCGGCGGGCTCGACCGCGTCCGCGCTGTCCGCGCCCGCCGTCGCCTTCGCCGACTCCCGCTCGTCGGTGAGCTTGAGGGTGAGGCCCTTGTTGAGGAACGCCATCTCCTGGAAGCGGCGCGAAAGGGTCTCGAAGCTGTACTCGGTGGTCTCGAAGATGTCCCCGTCGGCCCAGAAGCTGACCGTCGTACCGGACTCGTCGGTGGCCTCGTGCTTGGCCAGCGGCGCGGTCGGGACACCGAGCTTGTAGTCCTGGGTCCAGCGGTAGCCGTCCGTCTTGACCTCGACGGAGACCCGCGTGGACAGGGCGTTGACGACGGAGACGCCGACGCCGTGCAGACCGCCGGAGACGGCGTAGCCGCCGCCGCCGAACTTGCCGCCCGCGTGCAGCACGGTCAGCACGACCTCGACGGCGGGCTTGCCCTCGGACGGCACGATGCCGACCGGAATGCCACGGCCGTTGTCGATCACGCGCACCCCGCCGTCGGCGAGGATCGTGACGTCGATGGTGTCCGCGTGGCCCGCCATCGCCTCGTCGACCGAGTTGTCGACAACCTCTTGCACGAGGTGGTGGAGACCGCGCTCACCGGTCGAGCCGATGTACATGCCAGGTCGCTTGCGGACCGCGTCCAAGCCCTCAAGCACGGTGATGGCACTGGCGTCGTACGAGGCGGTGACCTCGCCGTGCTCACCGGTTGTGGACGGGTTGTTCTCGTTGGGGTTGCCGGAATCGGCCACGAAGCGCCCTTTCTGGCACAGCACAGGCCGTTCTCCGGTCAGGCGGGAGCGGCTGCGTCGTTCGGCTTGTATCGACGACTCCCGCTTCAGTAGCGGGATTAGCCATCAGTCTACCGGTAGCGCCGACATGAATGGGGGTTTGCCGGTACCTGAGTCCGCATGTGCCGCCCTGAATGAGCGGCTGACGACTCCCCATATTCAGGAAGGGGCCCCAAGAGGCTGTGACGGGCATTGAGCGCTTCCGCCTGTCAACCTCCCGCTACGGTGAGGGACGGCGCGGTTCCAGGGCCCGGTCCGCACCGCCGTACCGGGCACATCGCGGAAGCCCCGGTCGGTGCCCGAAGCGGCGGAGATGACCGGAATCACAGCGCCTGACACCGTCGGAAGGCCAGGTCAGCGGGGCGATACGGGGTCGGGGCGCGAGCGGGACGTACAGCGCCGCGGGCCCGGCACCTCACGGAGCGCGCCCCCGTGGAGGCAGCGGGCGGACACGCGGATCGCGCTCCCGCGGGTGAGCGGTACACGGGTGAGCGGCACGGACATGAGCGAGTACGCGGATGAGCGGGTACGCGGGTGGCGCGGGGCTCAGCCGTACGTATCCCCGGGGCCCGTGCTGCCCGGCGCCCGCAGCGGGCCGAACCGGCGCTGCGGGCCTCCCGGCCCCAGCACTTTGATCATCCGCACCGTGCCCCGGCCCAGGTCCTCGTTCAGCCGGGCCACCAGGCGCGGAGCCAGCAGCCGCAACTGTGTCGCCCAGGCCGTCGAGTCGCACTGCACGGTCAGCACCCGTGCGTCCGGATCCTCGTCGTAACGCAGCGGCACACAATGATTGGCCAGATCTTCACCGACGATCTGCGGCCAGCGCCCCATCACCCCGCCCACCGCGGCCGGTGTCTCCCAGCCCCGCTCGGTGATCAGCCGGTTGATCGCCGACCCCAACGGCAGCGGATCACGGCCGTCCGACCGCGCTCCCGAACGCAGCCCGCCACCCCGCCGGGCCTGCTTCTTCTGCTGCGCGGCGGCGCCCCGCGCACGGGCCTGCTCCTTGGCCGCGCGCAACGCCACCCGCGCCAGATCGACCCCGGACACATCCGGCGGCTTCGCCGCACCGCCCGGGTCCTGGGACGACGGCCCCGGCGCACCGCCGTCCGGCGAACCGGCCGGCCCTTCGCCGCGGGCGCCCCGGGCGGTCATACCCGCTCCACCTCGCCCGCGGACACCGCATAGCGCGTCCCGGCCAGCACACCCGGCACATCGTCGCCCACCGCGGCCGTCACCAGCACCTGCTCGCCCGGAGCCACCAGCTCCGCCAGCCGCTCACGACGGCGGGCGTCCAGCTCGGCGAAGACATCGTCCAGGACGAGCACGGGCTCATTGCCCTCGGAGCGCAGCAGCTCGTACGAGGCCAGCCGCAGCGCCAGCGCGTACGACCAGGACTCGCCGTGGCTCGCGTACCCCTTCGCGGGCATCCCCCGCAGTCCCAGCACCAGATCGTCGCGGTGCGGACCGACGAGCGTCACGCCGCGCTCGATCTCCTGCTTGCGGACCTCCGCGAGCGCCGCGATCAGCTGCTCGTACAGCTCCTCGCGCGTCCGTCCGGCGGCCATGTCGGCACCCACCTCGGGCCCCGCCGAACTGCGGTACTCCAACGCCACCGGCCCGCCGCCCGGCGCCACGTCCCCGTACGCCTTGTCCGCCAGGGGCCGCAGCGTCGCGATCAGATCCAGCCGCTGTGCCAGCAGCTCGGCGCCCACTCGGCCCAGATGCTGGTCCCAGACGTCGAGCGTGGACATGTCCATCGACCGGCCGCCGTGCCTGCGTGCCATCGCCGCGGACTTCAGCAGCGTGTTGCGCTGCTTGAGCACCCGCTCGTAGTCGGACCGGACGCCCGCCATCCGCGGCGAGCGTGCCGTGATCAACTCGTCGAGGAACCGCCGGCGCTCACCGGGATCGCCCTTCACCAGGGCCAGGTCCTCCGGAGCGAACAGCACCGTCCGTACGATGCCCAGCACATCACGGGGCCTGACCTGCGAGGACCGATTGATCCGGGCACGGTTGGCCCGCCCGGGGTTGAGCTCCAGTTCGATGAGCTGCGAGCGCTCGCCCTGGGTGACCGCTGCCCTGATGACGGCCCGCTCCGCGCCCATCCGCACCAGCGGCGCGTCGGACGAGACCCGGTGGCTGCCGAGCGTCGCGAGATAGCCGACCGCCTCGACCAGATTGGTCTTGCCCTGGCCGTTGGCCCCCACGAACGCGGTGACGCCCGGGTCGAGAGGGACCTCGACCCGGGCGTACGAGCGGAAGTCGGCCAGCGAGAGATGGGTGACATGCATCTGCGCCGACCTCCCGCTTTCCTGCTCCGCTGTGTGCTTCTCGTACTACTTCTTGTTCTCGACCGCGTGCCCGCCGAACTGGTTGCGCAGCGCGGCGATCATCTTCATCTGCGGGGAGTCGTCCTGACGCGAGGCGAACCGCGCGAAGAGGGACGCCGTGATCGCGGGGAGCGGCACCGCGTTGTCGATGGCGGCCTCCACGGTCCAGCGGCCCTCGCCGGAGTCGGCGGCGAAGCCCCGGAGCTTGTCGAGGTGCTCGTCGTCGTCCAGCGCGTTGACCGCCAGGTCGAGCAGCCAGGAACGGATGACCGTGCCCTCCTGCCAGGAGCGGAAGACCTCGCGCACGTCGGTGACGGAGTCGACCTTCTCCAGCAGCTCCCAGCCCTCGGCGTAGGCCTGCATCATGGCGTACTCGATGCCGTTGTGGACCATCTTCGCGAAGTGGCCGGCGCCGACCTTGCCCGCGTGGACGGAGCCGAACTCACCCTCGGGCTTGAGGGCGTCGAAGATCGGCTGCACCTTCGCGACGTTCTCCGCGTCGCCGCCGTACATCAGCGCGTAGCCGTTCTCCAGGCCCCAGACACCGCCGGAGACGCCGCAGTCGACGAAGCCGATGCCCTTGATGCCCAGCTCGACCGCGTGCTTCTCGTCGTCGGTCCAGCGGGAGTTCCCGCCGTCCACGACGATGTCGCCGGGGGACAGCAGCGCCGACAGCTCGTCGACCGTGGACTGGGTCGCGGCACCGGCCGGAACCATCACCCACACGACCCGCGGGCCCTTCAGCTTGCCCACGAGCTCTTCGAGGCTCTGGACATCGGAGACGTCCGGGTTGCGGTCGTAACCGATGACGGTGTGGCCTGCGCGGCGGATGCGCTCGCGCATGTTGCCGCCCATCTTGCCGAGGCCGACGAGACCGAGCTCCATCAGAGATTCCTTAAGCGTTGTGCCGATTCGTACCCAGGGCCGAGCCTACGCCCGGCCGGGGACAGCGCGGCGGGCATGCTCTGCGCCGAGCGTGCCCGCCGGAAGCTGCCGTGGAGGGACCGACCCGCGGATCAGCCGGTCGACCGGGTCAGCCGGAGAGGCGGACCGGCATGATCAGGTACTTGTACGCGTCGTCCGCTTCCGCGTCGACCGCCGGGCGGCCGCTGAGCAGGGCGGGCTTGGTGGAGGTCGTGAACGAGAGCTGGGCGACCGGGGAGTCGATCGCGCTCAGACCGTCCAGCAGGAACGCCGGGTTGAAGGCGATCGAGATGTCGTCGCCCTCCAGCACCGCGTCGACGCGCTCCACAGCCTGTGCGTCGTCGCTCGACCCTGCCTCCAGGATGAGCACACCCTGCTCGAAGCTGAGCCGCACCGGAGTGTTCCGCTCGGCGACCAGAGCCACACGCTTGACCGCCTCGACGAACGGAGCGGTCTCGATCACCGCGACCGAGTTGAACTCGGTGGGGAAGAGCGTCCGGTACTTCGGCAGGTCGCCTTCGAGCAGTCGGGTCGTCGTACGGCGGCCCGCGCCCTCGAAACCGATCAGACCCTCTCCCGCACCCGAGCCGGACAGCGCCAGCGTGACCGTGTCGCCGCTGGTCAGCGCCTTGGCCGTGTCCAGGAGCGTCTTGGCCGGCACCAGGGCGACGGCCGAGGCGTCCGCGTTCTCCGGCTTCCAGTTGAACTCGCGGACCGCGAAGCGGTAGCGGTCGGTCGAGGCGAGGGTGACGGTGTCGCCCTCGATCTCGATCCGCACACCGGTCAGGACGGGCAGCGTGTCGTCGCGGCCGGCGGCGATGGCCACCTGCGCGGCGGCCGAGGCGAAGACCTCACCGGGGACGGTGCCCGTGGCGGTCGGCATCTGCGGCAGAGCCGGGTACTCCTCCACAGGAAGGGTGTGGAGGGTGAAGCGCGAGGAGCCGCAGACCACGGTGGCCCGTACACCGTCGGTGGAGATCTCCACCGGCCGGTTGGGCAGGGCGCGGCAGATGTCGGCGAGCAGGCGGCCGGAGACGAGCACCGTGCCGTCCTCGTCGATCTCCGCGTCCACCGAGACCTTGGCCGAGACCTCGTAGTCGAAGCTCGAGAAGCTGAGGGCTCCGTCCTCAGCCTTCAGCAGAAGGCCCGCGAGAACGGGCGCCGGCGGCCGGGCCGGGAGGCTGCGGGCCACCCAGGCCACCGCCTCCGCGAGTACATCGCGCTCCACCCGGATCTTCACCGGAACCGCCTCCTGCTGTTGCTCGCTCGCCCTGCTGGCCTTCGTCGTCTGGATGGGGTCTCCCTGCCGAGGGGCTGGGGAGGACCCGGGGTCCAGTCTGACGTACGGCACCGACAGTCGTTGCTGCTCGGGGTCAAGTCGCGCCAAGAGGTCGTCGGCACTCGCCGGTCGAGTTGTACACAGGCCCCACTTCGAAGCGGATTCCTTGCTAACTCTGAGTGGTAGTAGTAGTAGGCCCTGTGGAAACCGTGGATAACGTCGTTTGCGCAGGTCAGCCACGGTTTTTTATCCACCGACCCTGTGGGCGGTACCGGTGGACAACCAGGCGTTTCTGTGGACACAGGAAAGTTCTGCACACCCGATGCACAGGAGGGGGCTACTTCTCCCCAGGCCTGTCCCCAGCTTTACCCACGTTCCCCACAGCCCAACCGACCCTCATGGTGTGACGCCTTTCACTCTCGGCGGTGAAAGCGGGCGCTGGGTTGCCGAACAGTGGACAGGGCTGTGGAGAAGCTGGGGACAACACGGCCCGGCCTGTGGGCCGACGGTGGACAACCCCGAAGCCCCCCTGTGGACGAAAACTTTGTCCACAGGCTGTGGATCATTGTTGACCACAAATCCCCAGGCACCTGACCTGGTCTGATGGAGTATCGGCAGATGCCCCTGTGGACGCAATATGGACAACTTCCCAGTCCCCAGGCTGTGGACGGCAGATTCCTCCCAGATCTGTGGAGAAGGGGCACTCGGCGGCCCGTATTCGAACAGCCGTGACGCCGCGGCGGGTTCGGGCAGGGGCTTCCGGGCGCGCTTCCGGCCCTTTCCCGGTCCGATCGAGGCCTCGCAGAGGGCCGTCCGAGGGCTTCTGGCCGCCTTCCGGAGGGCATCTGGAGGCATCCGGAACACTCACGAAGGCCGTCGCGCCGGGCGTGTCGACCCCGTACGACGGGTGCCGACTGCCCTGGCGGCGGGTGCCGGCTGCCGTGCCGACGGGTGCGGACTGCCGTACCGACGGGTCGCCGACGACGAAAAGGCGCCCCGGAAGGACCGTGGAGAGTCCTTCCGGGGCGCCTTTCGTACGTCCGATTCGCCTGGTGCCCCATAGAGAGGCGGGGCGGTTCTGTCGGCAGGCGTGCGGGGCGAGTCGGTGCGTCAGCCGTTCTTGATGCGGTTGGTGAGCTCGGTGACCTGGTTGTAGATGGAGCGCCGCTCCGCCATCAGCGCCCGGATCTTGCGGTCCGCGTGCATCACCGTCGTATGGTCGCGGCCGCCGAACTGCGCGCCGATCTTCGGCAGGGAGAGGTCCGTCAGCTCGCGGCACAGATACATCGCGATCTGGCGCGCCGTCACCAGGACGCGGCTGCGGGAGGATCCGCACAGGTCCTCCACCGTCAGACCGAAGTAGTCCGCGGTCGCCGCCATGATGGCCGGTGCGGTGATCTCCGGAGCCGAGTCCTCGCCGCCCGGGATCAGATCCTTGAGCACGATCTCGGTCAGCCCGAGGTCGACCGGCTGCCGGTTGAGGCTGGCGAAGGCCGTCACCCGGATCAGCGCGCCCTCCAGCTCGCGGATGTTGCGCGAGATACGGGAGGCGATGAACTCCAGCACCTCCGGCGGGGCGTTGAGCTGCTCCTGGACCGCTTTCTTACGGAGGATCGCGATGCGCGTCTCCAGCTCGGGCGGCTGCACATCGGTGGTGAGGCCCCACTCGAAACGGTTCCGCAGCCGGTCCTCCAGGGTCACCAGCTGCTTGGGCGGCCGGTCGGAGGACAGCACGATCTGCTTGTTGGCGTTGTGGAGCGTATTGAAGGTGTGGAAGAACTCCTCCTGCGTCGACTCCTTGCTCGCCAGGAACTGGATGTCGTCGACCAGCAGGATGTCCACGTCGCGGTAGCGCTTGCGGAACGTGTCGCCCTTGCCGTCACGGATCGAGTTGATGAACTCGTTGGTGAACTCCTCCGAGCTCACGTACCGCACCCGGGTGCCCGGATAGAGGCTGCGCGCGTAGTGCCCGATGGCGTGCAGCAGGTGGGTCTTGCCGAGCCCCGACTCCCCGTAGATGAAGAGGGGGTTGTACGCCTTCGCCGGAGCCTCGGCGACGGCGACGGCCGCGGCGTGCGCGAACCGGTTGGAGGCGCCGATGACGAACGTGTCGAAGAGGTACTTCGGATTCAGCCGGGCATGGGGTTCGCCGGGACCGGGCGGCGGCGCCGACTGGGCGCCCATCGGACCGGGACCGCCGCCTCCGGTGCGGCCGGGGCCGGGCCCGCCCTGGCGGTGCTGGGGCTGCTGCTCCTGCATGTCGTGGCGGTCGGGGCGCTGCTGCTCGTAGCCCTGGCGCTCCGGCGGCTGCGGCCGGTAGTCGTGCTGCGGCTGCTGGGGCCGCCCGGTGCCGTACGGCTCGCGCCACTGGTCGGAGGGCTGCTCGCGGTCCTGGTATCCGCCGTGCCGGGGCTGCTGCCAGGAGAGGTCCTCCTGGGTGCGGGGCCAGGCGCCGGGCTCGGGGCGCTGCTGCTGGTAGTCGGGGTAGGCCGGGCGGGCGGTCGGCATGCCGTCGTCCGAGGGCCGGTGCCCGTATCCGTCGTACCCGTCGTTGTGCGGAGAGTCGTCGTGCTGCTGCCCTTGGTAACGGTGGGCCTGCTGGCCCTGGTGGGACTGCTGGTGCATCGGGGGCGCCGGCGGGGTGGGCGGTTCGCCGGCGGAGTCGTCGACGGTGATCGCGATCCGGATGGGGCGGCCGCACTCACGGGTCAGCGTCTCGCTGATGAGCGGCGCGAGCCGGCCCTCCAGGACGCGCTTGCCCCATTCGTTCGGGACGGCCAGCAGTGCGGTGTCGGCGACGAGTGCCAGCGGCTGGCAGCGCTCGATCCACTGCTTGTCCTTCGGCTCGATGCCCTGCTGGCCCTCCCCGAGGAGTTGTTCCAGCACGCGTGGCCACACTGCGGCAAGATCGGCAGGTACGTCAGCCACAGGGCACGCTCTCTCGCAGGTCCCACGAATGTGTGGTTCTCGGGACGGGATGGGTCGGGTCGGGTGAGGCCCGGCAGGCGGGAAGGAAAAGAACCGGAGTTCAGCCAAGGTAGTCAGGCCGACCCGCGTGGTTCAAGTTGTTGTCCACAGGCTGTGCATAGCGGTGCCCCGTGCGGGGCCGGTTTGACCGGATGGCGTAGCCGCGCGTACCGTGACCAGGTCGAGTTGTCGATGGCTGCTGCCGCCTGCCTCCGATGGGCAAAGATCACGATCTGTGATTGTGAAGCGGTGCACTAAGGCGTTTACGCGAGTTCCTCGTGGGCGCACGGTGACAGCCAGGCGATGTCCCGCCAACACACGAATCATTTCTGGAGCCCCCGAGTGAGCAAGCGCACCTTCCAGCCGAACAACCGTCGTCGCGCCAAGACCCACGGCTTCCGGCTGCGTATGCGTACCCGTGCCGGCCGTGCGATTCTCGCGAACCGCCGTGGCAAGGGCCGCAGCAGCCTGTCCGCCTGATCGTTTACAGGTCATGACGTGCTGCCTACCGAGAATCGGCTGAGGCGGCGCGAGGACTTCGCGACCGCGGTACGACGAGGACGTCGAGCCGGACGTCCGCTACTCGTCGTCCATCTATGCAGCGGTGCAACGGACCCGCACGTGACTGGGGAGACTGTTCCCCCGCCGCGTGCGGGTTTCGTTGTCAGCAAAGCTGTGGGTGGAGCGGTCGTACGCACAGCGGTGAAGCGACAGCTTCGTCATCTGGTCCGCGAACGGCTGGCTCAGCTGCCCCCCGGTAGCCTTGTTGTCGTACGAGCGCTGCCCGGATCGGGCGACGCCGACCATGCACAGCTGGCCCGAGACCTGGACGCCGCCCTGCAGCGGCTCCTGGGAGGGGGCGCGCGATGAAGTACCCGTTGCTGGCTCTCATCAAGCTGTATCAGTGGACGATCAGCCCACTCCTCGGGCCTGTCTGCCGTTACTACCCGTCGTGTTCCCACTATGGATATACGGCGATCGACCGACACGGTGCGATCAAGGGAACAGCGCTGACCGCATGGCGCATCCTGCGATGCAATCCGTGGTCACCCGGCGGTGTGGATCATGTCCCGCCACGCAAGCGTCCGCGCTGGCACGAGTTGCTGCGCAACGCTCTGCGCGGCGGCAAGGGCGGGGACTCCGCCGCTGATGTGCCGCCCGGGGGGTCGGTCTCCGAACCCCTGAGCCCGGCCACAGAGACCTCGTCCAAAGCTCAAGGAGCCTGATTAGTGGACACGATTGCCAGTCTGTTCAGCTTTATCACCACACCTGTCTCATGGGTCATCGTCCAGTTCCACAAGCTGTACGGAGCGATGTTCGGTGATGACACGGGCTGGGCCTGGGGCCTGTCCATCGTGTCCCTGGTGGTGCTGATCCGGATCTGCCTGATCCCGCTTTTCGTGAAGCAGATCAAGTCGACCCGGAACATGCAGGTGCTCCAGCCGAAGATGAAGGCGATCCAGGAGCGCTACAAGAACGACAAACAGCGTCAGTCCGAAGAGATGATGAAGCTGTACAAGGAGACGGGTACCAACCCGCTCTCCTCGTGCCTTCCCATCCTGGCGCAGTCCCCGTTCTTCTTCGCCCTGTATCACGTGCTCTCGGCCATCGCCTCGGGCAAGAAGATCGGCGCCATCGACCAGTCGCTGCTCGACAGCGCGCGTCAGGCCCACATCTTCGGTGCCCCGCTGGCCGCGAAGTTCACGGACAGTGCTGACAAGGTCGCCTCTCTCCAGGCTTCGCTGGCCGACGTCCGCGTCGTCACCGCGATCATGATCGTGATGATGTCCGCGTCGCAGTTCTTCACGCAGCGCCAGCTGATGACGAAGAACGTCGACCTGACGGTGAAGACCCCGTACATGCAGCAGCAGAAGATGCTGATGTACATCTTCCCGGTCATCTTCGCCGTGATGGGTATCAACTTCCCCGTCGGTGTCCTCGTCTACTGGCTGACCACCAACGTCTGGACCATGGGTCAGCAGATGTACGTGATCAACCAGAACCCGACGCCGGGCAGCAAGGCGCAGGACCAGTACCTGGGGCGTCTGCTGAAGAGCGTGACCGCTCATGGCGAGGTCCGCGGCCGGACCAGGCGCAACATGATCAAGCGGATCGTCGCCAAGGGCCCGGACCGCAATGACATCGAGCGCAAGTTCATCACCGGTCTGGGCAAGCTGGGTCTCGCGGCTCAGGAGGACGGCACGGTGGCCAAGAGCGATACGGCCGTGGCCGAGGCCGAGGGCGGCGGTGCGCAGAAGCGGCACCAGCCCAAGCGGCAGACCAAGGCGAAGCGCCAGACCGGGGCCGCCACGGCCGGTGGTGCCAAGGATTCCGACCCGGCCGATTCGGCCGAGAAGGGCTCCAAGACCTCGCTGGAGAAGAGCGACGCCTCGCAGGACGACGACAAGCCGAAGGCGGCGGGCAAGCCCGCGTCCGGCTCCTCACGCCAAGCCAAGTCCGGACAGCGCAAGGGCCCGCAGCGGCCCAAGCACCCGTCCAAGAAGTAAGAAGGAGTCCATCCGTGACGGAAGGCACCACCTCCACGGCCGCTGAGGGCAGCGACACTCTGACCCGCCTTGAGCAGGAAGGGGAGATCGCAGCCGATTACCTTGAGGGCCTGCTCGACATCGCCGACCTGGACGGCGACATCGACATGGACGTCGAGGCGGACCGGGCCGCGGTCTCGATCATCAGCGACTCGGCACGTGAACTGCAGAAGCTCGTGGGGCGCGACGGCGAGGTGCTGGAGGCGCTTCAGGAGCTGACGCGGCTGGCCGTCCACCGGGAGACCGGTGACCGGAGCCGTCTGATGCTCGACATCGGCGGCTTCCGGGCCAAGAAGCGCGAGATCCTCGCCGCGCTGGGTGCCAAGGCCGCGGACGAGGTGAAGACCTCGGGCGAGCCGAAGAAGCTGGACCCGATGACGCCGTTCGAGCGCAAGGTCGTGCACGACGCGGTCGCGGCAGCCGGTCTGCGGAGCGAGTCCGAGGGCGAGGAGCCGCAGCGCTTCGTCGTCGTTCTCCCGGCCTGACCGGATCCTTGTACTGTCGGCCCCGTCTGTTCGCAGGCGGGGCCGATCTTTGTCAGCCTGATAGTCAGCCACCCACAGTGCGTTAGTGCGGTACGGAAGGACGGTCCCCGTGACGGAGGCAGCAGAGCTCCCCCAGGCACCTGAAGAGGCGCAGGCGGTATTCGGAGAGGTCTTCCCTGAAGCCGTCCGGTACGCGGAGCTCCTTGCGGATGCCGG
The DNA here is from genome assembly GCF_035917275.1 of Streptomyces sp. NBC_01237. NCBI lineage: Bacteria > Bacillati > Actinomycetota > Actinomycetes > Kitasatosporales > Streptomycetaceae > Streptomyces > Streptomyces sp. NBC_01237. The sequence goes on from NZ_CP108508.1 coordinate 4,484,432, forward strand.
GGTCAAGCGCGGTCTGATCGGGCCGCGTGAGGTGCCGCGGCTCTGGGAGCGTCACCTGCTGAACTGCGCGGTGCTCTCCGAGGTGGTTCCTGAGGGGGTCACGGTGTGCGACGTGGGCTCGGGGGCCGGCCTTCCCGGTATCCCGCTTGCTCTGGTGCGCCCGGATCTGAAGATCACCCTGCTGGAGCCGCTGCTCCGACGGACGAACTTCCTCCAGGAAGTCGTCGAGCTGCTGGGACTGGATCATGTGACGGTCGTCCGTGGCCGTGCCGAGGAAGTTCTCGGGACTCTGCAGCCCGTTCATGTGGTGACGGCTCGCGCGGTGGCCCCGCTGGACCGGCTGGCGGGCTGGGGCGTGCCCCTGCTGCGCCCGTACGGAGAGATGCTGGCGCTGAAGGGCGACACCGCGGCGGAGGAGATCCAGGGCGCTCGTGCCGCCCTGAGCAAGCTCGGGGTGGTCGAGACCGAGGTGCTGCACGTCGGTGAGGGCGTGGTCGATCCGACGTCCACGGTGGTGCGTGTGGTGGTCGGGGAGAGCCCCGGTGGTGTGAGGTTCGCCGCAAAGAGGGCCAAGGCCGCGCGGGTGGGACGTACGCGTCGGCGTCGCTGACGCGGTCGGATGGACGGGGTGACGAAACGCTGAAGTCCGTTACGTACCGGTTCGTTCGGTCTATCAGCAATGCTCCGGTAATGAGGCTGTACGTACCTCGTGCGGAGTGTCGTGGCCTGGTAGTAGCGATGCGGGGGCATCGTGTTTCACGTGAAACGTCGCTCTCTGCTGCAGGGAATCATCAGCCGCGGCCGCGCGGCTGCCACGCCGCGCGACCGCAAGCCCGTTAGGGCTACCGAGTTGTCCACAGACGTGGATTCATCCACAGAACAGCGGGCCTCGCTGGTTCACGACCCCGAAAGCATGGCAGGCTCTGTTCATTGCGAGCCTGAAGTCGAGGAGAGTGAATCCTTGCGGTCCGACGCCAACATCGCGGGACCGATGACCGATCCGGTCCCCGGTCCCCGAACCGAGTCCGCGGGGGAGGGTGTTTCACGTGAAACACCGCCGCCGCTGGACGACACACCCATCGGTCGTGCGGCCCAGCTGGCGGTTGAGGCCCTTGGCCGCGCCGGCGAGGGGCTGCCCCGCCCTGACCAGACCCGCGTCATGGTGGTGGCCAACCAGAAGGGCGGGGTCGGCAAGACGACCTCGACGGTCAACCTTGCCGCGTCCCTGGCACTGCACGGCGCGCGTGTTCTGGTGGTCGACCTCGACCCGCAGGGCAACGCCTCCACGGCTCTGGGAATCGACCACCATGCCGAGGTTCCCTCCATCTATGACGTCCTGGTGGAGAGCCGGCCCCTCTCCGAGGTGGTTCAGCCGGTCCCGGACGTCGAAGGTCTCTTCTGCGCCCCCGCCACCATCGATCTCGCCGGTGCGGAGATCGAATTGGTGTCACTGGTGGCGCGGGAGAGCCGGCTTCAGCGGGCGATCCAGGCGTATGAACAGCCGTTGGACTACATCCTCATCGACTGCCCGCCCTCGCTCGGTCTGCTGACGGTCAACGCCATGGTCGCCGGAGCCGAGGTGCTGATCCCCATCCAGTGCGAGTACTACGCGCTGGAGGGACTGGGGCAGCTGCTGAGGAATGTCGACCTGGTCCGGGGACATCTGAACCCGGATCTGCATGTGTCGACGATCCTGCTGACGATGTACGACGGCAGGACCAGGCTCGCCTCGCAGGTCGCCGAGGAGGTGCGCACCCACTTCGGCAAGGAAGTGCTGCGGACAAGCATTCCGCGGTCGGTGCGTATCTCGGAGGCACCGAGTTATGGGCAGACCGTGCTGACCTACGACCCGGGATCCAGCGGGTCGCTGTCGTATCTTGAGGCGGCACGTGAGATCGCCCTGAGGGGCGTCGGGGTGCACTACGAGGCCCAGCATGCCCACACGGGTAGTCAGAACAGCCAGCAAAGCATCTCGGAGGGCATTCAGTGAGTGAGCGTCGTAGAGGGTTGGGGCGTGGGCTCGGTGCGCTGATCCCCGCGGCTCCGCAGGAGAAGCAGGTGTCGTCTCCGGGAGGCGGCTCGACGTCGCCCGGGACGGTTCCGGTGCTGACGGCCGAGCGTGGAGTGGCTGCCGCGAAGGTGACCACACTCCCGCAGGCATCGGTGGTGCCGGAGCCGAGTGCCCCGGAGGCCGAGCGGGAGACGGCTGCCGACACGACGGCTTCTGCCGGGGCGTACTTCGCCGAGATCCCCATCGGATCGATTACGCCGAACCCCCGTCAGCCTCGTGAAGTGTTCGATGAGGACGCTCTTGCCGAGCTGGTCACCTCCATCAAGGAGGTCGGTCTCCTCCAGCCCGTCGTCGTGCGGAAGGTGGGTCCGGACCGCTACGAGCTCATCATGGGTGAGCGTCGTTGGAGGGCCTGCCGTGAGGCGGGTCTGGAGCGGATTCCGACCATCGTCCGGGCGACGGACGACGAGAAACTGCTCCTGGACGCTCTCCTGGAGAACCTTCACCGGGCTCAGCTGAACCCGCTGGAAGAGGCGGCTGCGTACGACCAGCTCCTCAAGGACTTCAAATGCACCCACGATCAGCTGGCCGACCGGATCGGGCGGTCCCGTCCGCAGGTGTCCAACACGCTGCGCCTGCTGCGGCTGTCTCCGCCCGTGCAGCGAAGGGTCGCGGCGGGAGTGCTTTCGGCCGGTCACGCCCGCGCGCTGCTGTCCGTCGATGACTCCGAGGAGCAGGACCGGCTGGCTCATCGCATCGTGGCCGAAGGGCTCTCGGTGCGCGCGGTCGAGGAGATCGTGACGCTCATGGGGTCGAGCCCCACGAGCTCGCCGAAGTCGAAGGGGCCGAGGGCCGGCGGGCGTGTGTCGCCCGCCCTGAGCGATCTGGCATCCAGGCTCTCCGACAGGTTCGAGACGAGGGTGAAGGTCGACCTCGGCCAGAAGAAGGGCAAGATCGTCGTCGAGTTCGCTTCGATGGAGGATCTGGACCGGATTCTCGGCAGCCTCGCACCGGGCGAGGGGCGTGTGCTGGAGCGTGGACTCGCCGAGGGCTCGGAAGAGGACGCGGACGGCTGAGGTCGAAGGACCCGTGTGGGGCGGGCTGTGTTCCGGCGAATGCCGGAACACAGCCCGCCCTTTGCTCTCTCTCGGTTTCCGCATCAACTCTGGGTGGATACGATGCGTTCTGGTATGGCGCATCCACCTGGATCCATCTCAGAGGAGGCCGGAGACCGTGCGAGCAGTGAGCCGCAGCCGACTGATGACCATCGGGTTGGGCCTGGGGGCCGTCGGAGGTTTCGTCGGCAGTCTGTTCCGCGAACGGAGCGCGCTGACAGCCGCACGCGAGGCGGCGGGCGAAGGAAGTGAGGAATCGCCTTCATGGGGCGTCGACTCGTACCGCTCACACTGGACAACCTTCCGGATCTCCCCAAGCGTTGCCGATCGTGCGTCTTCTGGGAACTTGATCCGGTCAGTGGGGAAGCCGCAGTAAAAGCGGGCAGGGCCGAGCTGGAAAAGGAAGCCTGGATCTCCGCTGTGCTGCTGGAGTGGGGTTCCTGCGGCCGGGTCGTTCAGGTCGATGATGTGTCGGTCGGCTACGTTCTCTACGCGCCGCCCGCGTATGTCCCGCGGGCGACCGCGTTTCCCACCAGCCCCGTCTCCCCCGATGCCGTTCAGCTCATCACGGGGTGGATCACACCGGGATACCAGGGGCAGGGGCTGGGACGTGTCATGGTGCAGACCGTGGCCAAGGACCTGTTGCAGCGGGGATTCAAGGCCATTGAGGCGTTCGGGGACGCCCGGTGGAAGGAGCCTGCCTGTGTGCTCCCAGCGGACCATCTGCTTGCGGTCGGATTCAAGACGGTGCGGCCGCATCCGACGTACCCGCGGCTGAGGCTGGAGCTGCGGACGACGCTCTCCTGGAAGGAGGACGTCGAGCTCGCTCTGGACCGGCTGCTGGGAGCGGTACAGAAGGAGCCGGTACTGCGTCCGCTCTGAGCAGTCAGTCTCCGAGACACGAAACGGGCCCATCCCTTGAAGGGGTGGGCCCGTTTCACGTGAAACATCGCGCAGGGTGGTGCTTACTGGCCGATGAAGCCTTCGAGGTCGCGGAGGATCGCGGCCTTCGGCTTGGCACCGACGATCGTCTTGGCGACCTCGCCGCCCTGGTAGACGTTGAGTGTCGGGATGGACATCACACCGTACTTGGCGGCGGTGGCCGGGTTCTCGTCGATGTTGAGCTTGACGATCTCGATCTGGTCGCCGTGCTCGGCGGCGATGGCCTCCAACGAGGGGGCGATCTGGCGGCAGGGGCCGCACCAGGCCGCCCAGAAGTCCACCAGTACAGGCTTCTCGCTCTTCAGGACCACTTCGTCGAAAGTGTCGTCAGTAACGTGCTTCAGGTCGCCGGCCACGGCGGCCTCCTTAGTCTCTCGTGGTGGGGTGAGATGAGGAAGATCAGACTGCCGGGGTCTTCTCCGGCTCGGCGAGCTGGCCGTCGGCGAGCGCGGCGAGGAAGCGCTCGGCGTCCAGAGCCGCGGAACATCCGGTACCGGCAGCGGTGATGGCCTGTCGGTAGGTGTGGTCGACGACGTCTCCCGCACCGAAGACACCCGTCAGGTTGGTACGCGTCGAGGGGGCTTCGACCTTGAGGTAGCCCTCGTCGTCGAGGTCGAGCTGACCCTTGAAGAGTTCGGTGCGCGGGTCATGGCCCACGGCGATGAACAGGCCGGTCACGGGGAGCTCCGAGGTCTCGCCGGTCTTGGTGTTGCGCAGGGTCAGACCGGAGAGCTTCTGCTCACCGTGGACCCCGGCGACCTCGCTGTCCCACGCGAACTTGATCTTCGGGTCGGCGAAGGCCCGGTCCTGCATGGCCTTGGAGGCGCGCAGGGAGTCACGGCGGTGGACGATCGTGACGGACTTGGCGAACCGGGAGAGGAAGGTCGCCTCTTCCATGGCGGTGTCGCCGCCGCCGACCACGGCGATGTCGTGGTCCTTGAAGAAGAAGCCGTCGCAGGTGGCGCACCAGGAGACGCCACGTCCGGAGAGGGCGTCCTCGTTCGGCAGGCCGAGCTTGCGGTGCTGGGAGCCGGTGGTCACGATGACGGCCTTCGCACGGTGGACCGTGCCGGCGGTGTCGGTGACGGTCTTGATGTCGCCGGTGAGGTCCACGGAGACGACATCGTCCGGGACGAGCTCCGCACCGAAGCGCTCGGCCTGCGCGCGCATGTTGTCCATGAGCTCGGGGCCCATGATGCCGTCCTGGAAGCCGGGGAAGTTCTCCACGTCGGTGGTGTTCATCAGCGCACCGCCGGCGGTGACGGCGCCCTCGAAGACCAGCGGCTTCAGCGATGCCCGCGCGGTGTAGAGGGCGGCCGTGTAACCGGCCGGTCCGGAGCCGATGATGATCACATTACGGACGTCGCTCACGGGTTACTTCCTCGTCTCTGCAGACTGCCTACTGCCTACTGGGGCCGGTTCAACGACTCTCACCCCACCCAACGGATCCTACGGGGGATGCATTCCCGACGTGCCGGGGCCGTTGTCAGGGGCGGTCGTAGGAGTGGGTGAGCAGCAGTCGGCCCTTGGCCTCGGGCGTGGCGTCGACGCAGGTGGCATCGACGACGTACGCCTGGACGCGGGTGGCGTCGGTGGCATGGGGCAGGACGACGAGGAAGGCGCCCGTTCCCTGGTAGCGGCCCTTGTCGAGAGCCAGAGCCGGGGTGTTCCGGCCGGTGGCCTGCTGAACGCACGGGGGCACTGTCACGGTAGGGGTACGCAGCGGTTTCTTGGGCGCGGAGGAGTCGGGAGCGCCGACTTCATTGGTGGATTTGGTGCCGGCCTCCGGCTGCTGCTTCTGGCCGTCGGGACTCTCCGAGGCCGCTGTGCTGCTCAGCAGGCCCTGCACCCTGCCTTCGAGGGTGCCCTCCGCGAAGGTCTGTGTGCTGCTGTCCGCCGAGGCGGCGCTGCTGTCCGCCTGGCTGCTTGCCGTGTCCTGCGGGGTCTGGAGCTGCTGGAGGAGAAAGGCGCTCATGGCGATCACCGCAGCGCCGAACGCCGTGCCGATGATCACTGCGCGGCGGCGGCGCCGGGAGGGGTGGCGGCCCGGTCCTGTGGCGGCCCGTGGGCGCCCTGCGGGGCGGCCGGCGGGGGAAGAGCCGGTGCGCTGGTCCGGGAGGGCGGTCGTCCGGGGGGCGAGGTCCTCGGTGGGCGACGATGTTTCACGTGAAACATCGGCCGTGCTTTCGGGGACGGTGGCGTCGAGAAGGGCTTCTGCCGCCAGAGCGGCGTCGATGCGTCCGGCGATGTCTTCGGGCATCGGCTGAGGGCCCGGGAGCGTGCCGAGCAGCCCGCGGATCTCCTCCAACGAGGTGCGGACGTCACCGCAGAGTGCGCAGCCGTCGACATGGCTGCGCACTTCCGCTGCGCGGGAAGGGGAGAGAAGTCCTTCGGTGAGGTCGGAGATCTCCGAGACGTCCGGGTGCTGAGCGGTGTCCGTCGTGGCTGTCACGTGCGCCCACCTCCTCCCTTAACAGCAGCAGGATCACTTGTTCCTGCGTCCTTTGGTCCTGACGCTGGTGGGACGGATGTCCCGGGCGTCCGGTTCCTTCCCACGGCGAGGCCGCCACTATCCCCGTTGTCACCGCGCAGATGGGTGACAAGGGGGACCAGTCTCGCCCGGCCGCGTGCGCAGCGGCTTTTCACGGTGCCGGTCGGCACATCGAGAATGCGAGCCGCCTCCGCGACGGGGTAGCCCTGCATATCGACCAGGATGAGGGCGGCGCGCTGTTCGGCGGGCAGGGTGGCCAGGGCCGCCAGGAGCTGGCGGTGCAGATCTTGGCGTTCCGCAGGAGCCTCGGCGGACTCGTGGGGTTCCAGGAGCTGATCCAGTCGCTCGGCGTCGTCGACCGGCGCCGTTTTGCGAGAGGCCGCCTTGCGGGCGCGGTCGAGGCAGGCGTTGACCGTGATGCGGTGCAGCCAGGTCGTCACAGCGGACTGGCCGCGGAAGGTGTGGGCGGCCCGGAAGGCCGACACCAGGGCGTCCTGGACGGCGTCGGCCGCTTCCTCCCGGTCCCCGAGGGTGCGCAGCGCCACGGCCCACAGTCGGTCGCGATGGCGGCGTACGAGCTCACCGAAGGCGTCCGGTTCGCCCGCGACGTGCTGGGCGAGCAGTTCCGCGTCGCTGAGTGGAGCTGACGGATCGAAGGCCACCGTCCCCCCTTTCTTGGCCAGATCGTATGCGGGTGTGCCCAATGGGAAGAAGGCTGCCGCCATGAGCCTTGGTGCCGCAACCCTTGCCGCGGCCGTCGCTCAGGCTGGTGCGATGTCTCCGTGAACGGTGGCTGTGACCGCGTAGAGGTACCCGGAAACCGTGGAGTGATGCTGAAGAGGGGCGTCTTCCTCAAGATCAACGGGGTCGATGGGCGCAGCTCCGGTGGCGAGGGGTTGCCTCCCCACCCGGAGCTGTCAGCCCATGACGGAGATCTCCGAGATCCCGCCGCGGAACCGGTCGGGTGATCCGTCCGTCGGGAGCTCGGTGATGCGGACCAGGATGTAGCGGGTCCGCAGGGGCTCGGTCAGCTTCCCGCTCAATGTGCCCCCGGCCGTCGTCTGCTCGACGAGCCGCTGGGGAAAGTCGGTGAGCGCCGACGGTGCGGATGCCTCCGGTGCGGCCGCCCGTACCTCGGCGCCCTGGCCGCTGCGGTACATGGCTACTTCGATGCCGGTGACGTCCTGGACGCTGCCCAGGTCGACGATGATGCCACTGCCCTGCTTGCGGTTGGTGAGGTTCCCGAAGTTGGCATATCCCCGGTACTGCGGAGTGATCCACGAGGTGCCGGGCAGGCCGTCGATGGTCTTGGGCACATCCTCCTGCTGTATCCCGGACCCGCTGGGCATGAACTCCGTCGCTCCGGCGATGCGGAGCGGCTTGGCGGGCCTGGGCTTCTCGTCGCCCTCGTTCTTCGTCGTCTGCGTGGTGCCGGGGTCCGAGGAGTCGTTGCGGCTGTCGAGGAGCGTTTCGGCGAGTTGCCAGCTGCCGAGCCCCAGGGCGGCGATGAGCAGCGCGGACACGGCCCATTTGAGGGCTTTGCCGGTACGGCTCTGGAGCGGGGGCGGCGGGGGCGCCATCACGGGCTGGGTCGCCGAGACGGGGCGGGCCGACGGGCGGCCGTAGGTGCCCTGCTGGTAGGTGGTGCGCTGGTACTCGGGCGGTGCCGTGAAGGTGGGCTCGGGCGGCAGGATGCGCGGCATGGCCGCGACGGCCTTGGCCAGTTCGTCAGGAGTGGTGCACGGCGGTTCCTGGCGTGAGGCTGTGGCGCCGTCGTTGGCCAGCGCGCGCATGGCGAGCTCGGAGAGACCGCGGTGGATGCCGGCCCGGACCTGATCCGGAGCGATCAGGCCCATGCCCTTGGGCAGCCCGGAGAGACCGTAGGCGTCGTCCTCGTACGGCCAGCGCTGGGTCAGCGCGGCGTACAGGAGGGCGCCGATCGCTTCGGTGTCCGCACGCAGCGGGCGCTCGGCGGTGATGCCGCGCAGGGCGGCGTTCACGGCGAGGCCGCGGATGCGGTACTGCCCGGTCGAGCTGCGCAGGACGGCGCCGGGCGTGAGCCTGAGGTGGGCCAGGCCCTCGCGGTGGGCGGCCGCCATGGCCTGGGAGACCTGGCTGACGAGCTGGTAGGCGTCGTGGGCGTCCATCGGTCCGGCGGCCAGCAGAGCGGTGAGCTCGGTGGCGTCCGGAAGCCATTCGTGGACGACGTAGACGAGGTCGTCCTCCTCGACGGCGTCCAGGACCTGCACGAAGCGAGGGTCGCCGAGCAGGGCGGACGAGCGTGCCGCGGCCAGCACGGAGCGGGCACGCGGATGGTCGGCGGGGAGCAGATGAACGCCCACCGCGCGGCGCAGTTTCTCGTCGACAGCGCGCCAGCTGCTGAAACCGTCCAGACGGGTGACGCATTCTTCGAGCCGGTAGCGTCCGGCAAGTTTGTGGCCGCTGTGCAGATCGGGCGTCGCCGGGACGGCGGCGGAGGGTTCCCGCTCACCGTCCGCGCCCTTGGGGTCTTCGCCCGCTGTGTCCTTGGCTTCCGTCGTACCGTCGGTCGTGGCCTCGTCCGCCTTGGCGGTCAGCGGCTCGTCGCCGCTGTTGTCGGCCACGTCGACGGCAGCTGTGCTACGTTCCGCCACCGTCGTTCCTGCCTCCCCATCCGTTGCGCGATGCCAGCCAGCTCTGCACAGTCACGCCAATTGTGCCCACACTCCGGTGCTATGCACGACACGCGGACTCCGGCGATGGTTGTGCGGAAGGACGCTTATTCAGCGTCCGAGCCGTCCTCGGACCATACCCACCAGGCCGTTGACCTCTTCGATGCGCATCTTCTTCGCGGCTACGAAGAAGATGCTCAGGAGGACGATGCCGCCGCAGATCAGCGCGGCGAGTGAACCGAGGGCCCCCTCGCCGAGGACTTCGAGAAGCACGAAGCCCACGCCGCCGCCGACGACGGCCGCGGGGAGCGCCGCCAGGCAGAGCCGGGCGTACGTGCGCACGACCTTGGCACCGTCCAGGTCGCCGCCCAGCCGGTTGCGCAGGCGGCGCCAGGCGATACCGACACCGACCGCGTAGGCCAGCCCGTACGAGGCCGCCATGCCGACGACCGCCCACCGGGCGGGAAGCACGACGTAGCACAGTGCGGAGGCCGCGGCGTTGACGGCGGCGACGATGACCGTGTTGTAGAAGGGGGTACGGGTGTCCTCGTAGGCGTAGAACCCGCGCAGCACGACGTACTGCACGGAGTACGGGATGAGGCCGAGGGCGAAGGCCATCAGGATGAAGCCCATGGACCGTGCGGCCTCGGTGCCGCTGGAGGCGTACAGCAGGGTGCACATCGGCAGCCCGAGAGCGAGGAACGTGAAGGCGACCGGCACGATGGCGACCGCGGAGTTGCGCAGGCCCTGCGAGATGTCGTCGCGGACCGCACCGGGGTCGTTGTCGTGGGCGGCGCGCGAGATGCGGGGCAGCAGCGCGGCCATCACGGAGACGGTGATGATGGCCTGCGGCATGCCCCAGATCAGCTGGGCGTTGGAGTAGGCGAGGAAGCCCGTGCCGTCCTTGCCGGCGAGCTTGCCGGCCGATGTCGCGAGCTGGGTGACGACGAGGACGCCCGCCTGGTTGGCGAGGACGAACAGGACGGTCCACTTGGCCAGCTTGATCGTCTTGCCGAGGCCGTGGCCCTTCCAGTCGAAACGCGGGCGGAAGCGGAAGCCTGCCTCCCGCAGGTAGGGGATCATCGCGAGGGCCTGGACGACCAGTCCGAGCAGGGTGCCGATGCCCAGCAGCCGGACGCCCTCCGGCGGGATGGTCTCGACCCCCATCCGGGACTCGGCGGAGGTGCCGTAGACCCAGATGAACATGCCGAACGTGAAGATCATGACGATGTTGTTGAGGACCGGGGTCCACATCATCGCGCCGAACTTTCCGCGGGCGTTGAGGATCTGCCCCATCACCACGTGCACGCCCATGAAGAAGATGGTCGGCAGGCAGTAGCGGGCGAAGGTGACGGCCACACTGTCGGCCGCCGCGTCGTTCGCGATCGTGCTCGACATGAGATGGATCAGCAGCGGCGCGGCGAAGACCGCGGCAGCGACGATCAGGCCGAGCGCGACCATCACCAGGGTGAGCAGCCGGTTGGCGTAGGCCTCGCCGCCGTCCTCGTCGTCCTTCATGGAGCGGACGAGCTGGGGTACGAAGACCGAGTTGAGGCCACCGCCCACGGTGAGGATGTAGATCATCGTCGGCAGGGTGTACGCGATGGTGAAACTGTCACCGAGCAGCGCGGCACCCAGCGCGGCGGTGATCACCAGGCTGCGGACGAATCCGGTGAGCCGGGAGACGAGGGTTCCGGCCGCCATCAGCGCGCTGGACTTGAGCAGGCCGGAGGCCCGGCCGCCGGACTTCGGCGGTACCGGCGCCGGGGCGGCTTCCGGCTCGGGCGGCCCTGGTGGCCTCCCGGTCCCTTCCTGGTCGCGGAAGAGATGCGCGAACGCGTCCGGCTCCTCGTGATTCTCGGACGCCTGTGTGACGAGGGCATCGACGCCGACGAACTGGGTGGTCGCCGCGTTGTCCCCGTACGGGAGGTGGCGGGAGGGGCCCGCGGGCTCGGGCGGCGGGGTCTGCGCCCAGAGACGTGGGTCGGGGGCGTACGGAGCCGCGGGCGGCTGCTGGTAGAGCGGCTGCGGCTCCTGGTAGGTGCCGGGGGGCGGCGGCGGGTGCGAGGCACGGTCGTACAGCGCCTCGTTCACCGGGTCCTGGGCGGCGAGGTCCTGCGCCCGGTAGGGGTCGTGCTCGTAGGCGTGCTGGAGGTACGGGTCGGGGGGCACCGGGCCGTCCTGGCCGGCACCCGGGGGTACCGGGGGCCCGCCGGTAGATCCTGCTCCGCCCGCGCCTTGGCCGCGGTCACCGTCGTACGGCGCGTTCATCGAAACCCCACCTCATCGTCCCCGGCCGACCGGCCACGACAGACATCGCTCAACGGTCCACTTTCTCACCAGTTCCCGACGGTGCCCCGCTTTCCGGACCGGTGTCCGAGGCCGGGTCACTCGGCTGCTCGGGTTCGCCGCCGTTGTCGTCCGCCGCGACGCCCGCGACGGTGCGCTTGCGGTGGCTGTACATCCTGACGCCCGCGAGGACCAGCAGCAGCAGTCCGCCGGCGATCACCAGCAGCACGGTGGGGGTCACTTCGGAGACCTTCACGGTGAAGGTCATCTCCTCGCCGTACGGGGTTCCGTCCTCGGTGAAGAGACGTGCCGTGACGTGCGCCTGACCGTTGGCGCTGGTCGCCGCGTCGAACTTCACGGACTGGCTGTGCCCGCCCGAGATCTTGACCGGCAGCTGGGCCACGGCCCCGTCGTCGTTGAACTTGAGCCGGAGGTTGTCCGACGTCAGCCGGAGCACCAGATGGTCGACGCCCTGCACCAGCTTGTTCTGCACCGTCACCGGGATCGTCGCGCTGCGGCCGGACAGGGTGACGTCCGACTTCGCGATGAGCTGGACCTCATTGGCGAGGCTCTGCAGATACGTGCGTACCGCGTCACGGTACTGCTGTGCCTCCAGCGTCCTGCCGCGCCAGGACGTCGACATCGAGCGGTTGATCGCGTTGCCGAAGGGGGTCACGACCCGCTCGGGCTGCGTGAGGATGACCCGGAAGCTGTTGAGCGAGTCCTGGGTGGTCCTGATGTCCTGGAACGCCTGGGTGGGCAGTTCCTGCTTGCGGAGCTTCTTCGGGTACGCGGAGGCCCTGGGCACCTTGGTGGTGGCCTTCGCGTCGGGCTTCACCTCGGCCGCCGCCACCAGGTCGAGGGGCTGCGTCCAGTGGCCCTGGCCGAGCGCCTGCAGGGCGCGGGCCATCGTCTGGGCCTGGGAGGCCGTGGGGATCCGCTGCGGCGCCACGACGACGCTGCGCGCGTTGTCCGGGGCCTGCTCGGTCAGCGCCAGCGTCTGGGCGAGGAACTTCTGGACCGCCAGGGTCGAGGCGCCGGCCTTCGACATGTCGCCGTCGAACGCGGTGGAGAGCCTGGCGTCGGCGACGACCGCCGTGGTGCCGCCGCCGATCGGCCGGGCCGCGGTCGGCGTGTACGGCAGGTTGTCGGTCTGCTGGAGACTGTCGCTGCGGGCGATGATCTTGTGTGCACCCGCAGAGGTGGCGATGTCGACGATCGACGGGTCGACGGCCCCGTTCACGGGCCAGGCGAAGTCCGTGGACGGCTTCACGTGCAGGACGGTCTCCACCGTCGACGCGGCCACCTCGGAAGCGGTCTGCAGATGGCTCAGGGTGCCGGAGACGTTCTTGCCGCGGTGGGCGATGGAGGCCAGGTCGGGGTCGGCGAACGGCAGCGCGATCACCTTGCCGTCCTCCACCGCCGCTTCCAGCGAGGTGAGCCACTGCTTGGCGACGGCCTGGTTCTTCCCCGGGACCGTGGTGTCACCGACCTTGACCTGATAGTTCCCCGTCATCGCGTCGACACCGGCCAGCAGGTCCGGGTCGATGACCCAGGTCACCGGAAGCTGCCGTCCCAGCGAGACCAGCTGCTCCAGCCGCCCGCCCGGGGCCAGCTCCATGGCGAGGTCGTCGTTCGCGAAGACCGGCGTCTGCTGTTCGTCCGATCCCGTCTCCGCCGTCACGTGCGGGGAAGTGATCAGCGGCCAGAGGAACGTCAGCTTGGTCTTGCTGTCGGTGTCCTCGGGCTGCCAGGGAAGGAAGGAACGCTGGATGCCGAGCACCTGCTCGTATGCGGAACCCGAGGTCCGGCCCGACAGCGAGACACCGAGCTGGTAGACGCCCGAGTCGTCCAGATCCAGCTTGTCGACGGGGACGGCGAGTGTGAAGTCCTGACTGATTCCGCTGCGCAGCTCGGGGACCTTCAGCGTGTACTTGCCGCCGATCTCGACCGGATCGACTCCGGGGACGTAACCGGTGCGCTTGGCCGCATCATCGATCTCGCCCCTGCCGGAGAGCCGCGGGCCCACCCGCAGATCGACCTCGGCGTCGTTGATCGTTGCCTTGCCCTTGTTGGTGAGGGTGCCGGAAACGGTCAGTGTGTCCCCCTCCACCGGTGCGCTCGGGGAGAGCGTGTTCAGGGAGACGGCGACCGTACGGGAGCCGGTGGGCGCCTTGCCGGTCTCTGCGGCATGCGCCGTCGGACCGGCCAGGAGACCGGGCAGCAGCCCGGCCAGCAACGGAGCCCCGACGATCACGGAGACGGTGCGCCGCAGCCACCGGCGGGCAGGAGCGGGACTGATCCCCTGGATGTCTGCCGCCTCGGCCACGCGCCTGCCCGTCCCTCGTCGTCGTCAACTGCTGTCGATCGTTGTCGGTTCTGCGTCCACGCATGGTAACGATGTGCGCCGGGGCTAAGTGCTGGGGTCCGAGCCACATGATCGGGAGAGTCTTGCAGGGTCCCCGTAAACGATGACGTCCGGGCCGGTCCATGCACGTAACCTTTTCTGTTGTGCCGAACGCCAACGAAGACAACGCCAGCGCCCTGAGTCAGGTGCAGCACCGCGCAGTGAGTGAGCTGCTGCGGGTGTCCCCGGTCGCAGACGACCTCGCCCGCCGATTCGAGGAGTCCGGATTCAGCCTCGCCCTGGTGGGCGGCTCGGTTCGCGACGCGCTGCTCGGCAGGCTCGGGAACGACCTGGACTTCACCACCGACGCCCGCCCCGAGGACGTGCTCAGGATCGTGCGTCCGTGGGCCGACTCGGTGTGGGAGGTCGGGATCGCCTTCGGCACCGTCGGCTGCCAGAAGGACGGCTATCAGATCGAGGTCACGACCTACCGGTCGGAGGCGTACGACAGGACCTCACGCAAGCCGGAGGTCTCCTACGGCGACTCCATCGAGGAAGACCTCGTGCGTCGCGACTTCACGGTCAACGCCATGGCCGTCGCTCTGCCGGCGAAGGAGTTCATCGACCCGCACGGCGGCCTCAGGGACCTTTCGGAACGAGTGCTGCGTACACCGGGCACGCCCGAGGAGTCCTTCTCCGACGATCCGCTGCGCATGCTGCGGGCCGCCCGGTTCGCCGCACAGCTGGACTTCGAGGTCGCCCCCGAGGTCGTGACGGCCATGACGGAGATGGCCGGCCGCATCGAGATCGTCTCGGCCGAGCGGGTCCGTGAGGAACTCAACAAGCTGCTTCTCTCCTCACACCCCCGCAAGGGGCTGGGGCTGCTGGTCGATACGGGTCTGGCCGACCGGGTGCTGCCGGAGCTTCCCGCGCTGCGGCTCGAAAGTGACGAGCATCACCGTCACAAGGACGTCTACGAGCACTCCCTGACCGTCCTGGAGCAGGCCATCGATCTGGAGGAGGACGGCCCCGACCTCGTCCTTCGGCTTGCGGCGCTGCTCCATGACATCGGCAAGCCGAGGACGCGTCGCTTCGAGAAGGACGGCCGGGTCTCCTTCCACCACCATGAAGTGGTGGGCGCCAAGATGACCAAGAAGCGGATGACTGAACTCAAGTACTCCAATGACATGGTCAAGGACGTCTCGCAGCTGGTGGAACTGCATCTGCGCTTCCACGGCTACGGCGACGGCGAATGGACCGACTCGGCGGTGCGCAGGTATGTGCGCGACGCGGGGCCGCTGCTGGAGCGGCTCCACAAGCTGACCCGGTCGGACTGCACGACGCGGAACAAGCGCAAGGCGAATGCTCTCTCGCGGACCTATGACGGGCTGGAGGAGCGCATCGCCCTGCTGCAGGAGCAGGAGGAGCTGGACTCCATCCGCCCGGACCTGGACGGAAACGAGATCATGCGGGTGCTGGATGTCGGTCCCGGACCGGTGATCGGCAAGGCGTACGCGTTCCTGCTGGAGCTGCGTCTGGAGAACGGGCCCATGGAGCACGATGCGGCGGTAGCGGCGCTCAGGGAGTGGTGGGCCGCGCAGAGCTGAGTACCCGGTCGGTGATGTTTCACGTGAAACATCACCGACCGCCGCGGACCGAGGGGCGTTGTTTCACGTGAAACAACGCCCCTCGTGCACGCTACGACTCCGTGCTCGTGCGCCTCCATCGGAACATCGCCACCGCGACGGCCGCGTAGAGCACCGCCACTCCCGCCACCACGGTGACCGACTTCCCGTTCGGGGGCAGCAGCAGGGCCGACATGGCCGCGGCGCCCACGAACGCGACGTTGAACAGCACGTCATAGAGCGAGAAGACCCTGCCGCGGAAGGAGTCGTCCGCCCCGGTCTGCACCACCGTGTCCGTCGCGATCTTCGAGCCCTGCGTCACGACTCCGAGAACGAACGCGGCGATCAGCGTCGGCACCAGGGCGAACGACAGCCCCAGCGCGGGTTCCAGGACGGCTGCCGTCCCGGCGCACACCACCATCCAGCCGTACCGGCCGACGCGCCCCACCGCCCACGGGGTGATTACGGCGGCGACGAAGAAGCCCGCCCCGGAGATGCCCACGGCCAGGCCCAGCAGGGCGAGGCCGTCGGACTCGTTGTCCGACCAGGCGTAGCGGCACAGCATCAGCACCATCACGGTCAGAGCGCCGTAACAGAAGCGGAGCACGGTCATGGCGGCCAGCGCGCGGGCCGCGTCCTTGCGTTCCGCCAGATGGCGCAGTCCGGCGACGAGCCCTCGGGCCGTGACCGCCAGTGCCGCCCGCAGCCGCAGTGGGCTTCCGTCGGGGTCCGGTCCCAGGAGTCCTCGGGGCAGGCTCAGTGAAGCCACTGCGGAGAGGAGGTAGAGCAGCGCGCCCAGCAGGACCACCGCGGCATCGGACTCGTCGGCCACCAGGCGTACGACGAAGGCGAGACCGCCCCCCGCGGTGGCCGCGAGCGTACCGGCCGTCGGGGAGAGGGAGTTGGCCATGACGAGGCGGTCGGCGTCGACCACGCGTGGCAGGGCCGCGGAGAGTCCGGCCAGGACGAAGCGGTTGACGGCGGTGACACAGAGGGCCGAGGCGTAGAAGAGCCAGTCGGGCACCGAGCCGAGGATCAGCAGAGCCGTGCAACAGGCGAGGGTCGCCCGCAACAGGTTGCCGTAGAGGAAGACCTGACGGCGCGGCCAGCGGTCCAGCAGTACGCCGGCGAACGGGCCGATCAGTGAGTACGGGAGAAGGAGCACGGCCATCGCCGAGGCGATGGCGCCGGCCGAGGTCTGTTTCTCCGGAGAGAAGACGACGTGCGCGGCGAGGGCGACCTGATAGACGCCGTCCGCCGACTGGGAGAGGAGTCGCACGGCGAGGAGGCGACGGAAGTTCCGAAGGCGCAGGAGTATGCGCAGATCACGCGCGACAGGCATGTGAGCAAGCGTCACACACGTCGGGGGCCCCCGGGCGGATTGCCCGGGGACCCCCGACGTGAGGCAGGGGAGGAGCGTCGCCGCTCATCGCCCTGGTGAGGCTGTCAGCCGTGCGGGCCGGTTCAGCGCTCGATCTCGCCGCTGATGAACTTCTCGACGTTCTCGCGGGCCTCGTCGTCGAAGTACTGGACCGGCGGGGACTTCATGAAGTACGAGGACGCGGAGAGGATCGGGCCACCGATGCCGCGGTCCTTGGCGATCTTCGCCGCACGCACGGCGTCGATGATGACACCGGCGGAGTTCGGGGAGTCCCACACCTCGAGCTTGTACTCAAGGTTCAGCGGAACGTCACCGAAGGCACGGCCCTCAAGGCGCACGTACGCCCACTTGCGGTCGTCCAGCCAGGCCACGTAGTCCGAGGGACCGATGTGGACGTTGTCCGCACCGAGCTCACGGTCACGGATCTGCGAGGTGACGGCCTGCGTCTTGGAGATCTTCTTGGACTCGAGGCGCTCACGCTCGAGCATGTTCTTGAAGTCCATGTTGCCGCCGACGTTCAGCTGCATCGTGCGGTCCAGGACGACGCCCCGGTCCTCGAAGAGCTTCGCCATCACGCGGTGCGTGATGGTGGCGCCGACCTGGGACTTGATGTCGTCGCCGACGATCGGGACACCGGCCTCGGTGAACTTGTCCGCCCACTCCTTGGTACCGGCGATGAAGACCGGGAGAGCGTTGACGAACGCGACCTTGGCGTCGATGGCGCACTGCGCGTAGAACTTCGCAGCGACCTCGGAACCGACCGGCAGGTAGCAGACGAGGACGTCGACCTGCTTGTCCTTGAGGGTCTGGACGATGTCGACCGGCGCCTCGGTGGACTCCTCGATGGTCTCGCGGTAGTACTTGCCGAGACCGTCGTGGGTGTGACCGCGCTGGACGGTCACGCCCGTGTTCGGCACGTCGGCGATCTTGATGGTGTTGTTCTCGCTGGCGCCGATGGCGTCCGCGAGATCGAGGCCGACCTTCTTCGCGTCAACGTCGAAGGCGGCGACGAACTCGACGTCGCTGACGTGGTAATCGCCGAACTGGACGTGCATCAGACCGGGCACCTTGCCGGCCGGATCGGCGTCCTTGTAGAACTCGACGCCCTGCACCAGCGAGGCGGCGCAGTTGCCCACGCCTACGATGGCTACGCGAACCGAACCCATTCCGGTTGCTCCCTGTGTGTTCTCGGTATGACCGATGAAGGATGAAGTCCTGCGGATCTGCGGGGACTTCACTTGGCGGTGTCGTCGGACGGATCCGGCGGGGTGTTACCCCGGTGCCGGGGCAGGCCGCCCGTCTCTCCAGATGTGTCCTGCTGAGCGGAGCCCTCGGGCGAGGATCGTCGCTGATCCCGTCCCGACCGCTCGCTCTCGATGAGCTCGTTCAGCCAGCGCACTTCGCGCTCCACGGACTCCATGCCGTGTCGCTGCAGCTCAAGCGTGTAGTCGTCGAGCCGTTCACGGGTACGGGCGAGGGAGGCTCGCATCTTCTCCAGACGCTCCTCCAGCCTGCTGCGCCGGCCTTCCAGCACGCGCATCCGCACGTCGCGTTCCGTCTGTCCGAAGAAGGCGAAGCGTGCCGCGAAGTGCTCGTCCTCCCAGGAGTCCGGCCCGGTGTGCGAGAGCAGCTCCTCGAAGTGCTCCTTACCTTCCGCCGTCAACCGGTAGACGATCTTGGCGCGGCGCCCTGCGAGTGAAGAGGCGGGTGCCGCTGTCCGGCCGGTGGCCGGCTGAAGGTCCGCCGGCGCACTTCCCGGCTCCTCGATCAACCAGCCACTGGCGACCAGCGTCTTGAGGCAGGGATAGAGGGTGCCGTAACTGAAGGCGCGGAAGATCCCGAGCGATGTGTTGAGGCGTTTGCGCAGCTCGTACCCGTGCATCGGGGACTCGCGGAGCAGACCGAGGACGGCGAATTCGAGGATGCCGGAGCGTCTGCTCACCTTCGCCTCCTCCTGCTCCGAGTGCTCCCGTGGAGCTCGTACGTCGAACTTATGCCGTGCTGATGTATCGAGTCGATACATCAGCACGATAGATCGGTCCGCACGGTTCGACAAGGGGAGCCTTCGTGAACGGCGTCACATCACGAATTCTTAGGAAGCGACTTGCGTTGTTTGGGGTGAACTTCGGCCCTAGGCGGGTTTTGACCGTGCGTAGTCTGTGCGGCATGCAGATCACCGGGAACCGAGTGGCGCCGCCGGGCGTCAGTCATCGCGGACTGCCGGATGTGCTGCGGGTGAGCCTTCCGCAGGGCTTGTCCGTAATTCGGGGGGACCGGATCTCAACTGCCGCTTCCAGGCGCTCTCGCCTGCCCGAGGAGTAGTCGTTCCATGAGCGAGCACCGTCGCAAATCGCCTCAGCCGGAAGGCAGCGGGCGTGCCGCGGCCAGACGAGCCGCCCAGCAGCCAACAGGACGCCGCGCAGCACCGTCACGCAGAGCAACAAACGAGTCACCTTCCGAGTCGCACGGCGAGGGGCGCCCCTACGGCGGCCGCGCCGAGGCCCGTCGTGCCGCTCAGCGCGGCGGACGTCGGCGCGGAGCCGAGGAGGCGGGCCATGGAGCCGGCGCGGGCGGTGGGGGCGGCCGACGGCGCGGTGGCGGCGGAGGCGGGCACGACGGCCCGCGCGGCCGGGGGCGTGGTGACAGCCGCCCCGGCAAGAAGCGCTTCATCGACTATCCGCGCCACGGGAAATACGGGTTCAGTCGCTGGGTGCCGTCGTGGAGGCTGGTCTCCGGCGTCTGTCTGAGCTTCCTCGGACTGCTGATGGGCGCGGCCGGGCTCGCGTACGCGATGGTCGTCCCTCCGAAGGTCAACGACGCGGCCAAGGCGCAGAACAACGTCTATTACTGGGCCGACGGTACGCAGATGGTGGCGACCGGAGGCGAAGTCAACCGTCAGGTGATCAGTTACGAACAGATCCCCGTGGCGATGCGGAACGCCGTCATCTCGGCCGAGAACAAGACGTTCGAGGACGACCGGGGCATCGACCCGATGGGCATCGCCCGCGCCCTGTTCAACATGGCCAAGGGCGGTGAGACCCAGGGCGGCTCGACCATCACGCAGCAGTACGTGAAGAACTCGATGCTCAGCCAGGAACAGACGCTCAGCCGCAAGTTCAAGGAACTGTTCATCACGCTCAAGGTCGGCAGCAATGGCGACAAGGACGACGTCATGGCGGGCTATCTGAACGTCTCCTACTACGGACGCGGCGCGTCGGGCCTCCAGGCCGCGGCCCGCACGTACTACGGCAAGGACGCTTCCAAGCTCGACCCGAGCGAGTGCGCGTTCCTGGCGACGCTGCTCAAGGGTGCGAGCTACTACGACCCCGCCGGTGCTCCCGACGTCGACAAGGAGAAGGCCTCCGCGGCGAAGAACACGGAGCGGGCGAAGGCGCGCTGGAAGTGGATCCTTGACGAGGAGGTCAAGGACGGCCGGATGACGCAGGCCGAACGCGACACGTACAAGAAGTTCCCGATGCCGAAGAAGCCGAAGAAGGACGCCCAGCTGGGCGGTCAGATCGGCTACCTGGTGGACCTCGCCAAGAAGTACTTCATCAACAACAGCAGCCCCAAGGTCGACGCCGAAGCCCTCGCTCTGGGCGGCTACGAGATCCACACCACGTTCGAGAAGGACAAGGTCGACGCCCTCAGCGCCGCGGTGGAGAAGGTCTACAAGGCGAAGATCGACCCGAAGGAGCGCCCGAAGACCGACACCCATGTGCAGTTCGGCGGCGCGTCGGTGGACGCGAAGACCGGTGCCATGCTCGCCACGTACGGCGGTCAGGACGCCACCCAGCACTACACCAACAACGCCGACCCGACCGGCGCGCAGGTCGGGTCGACCTTCAAGCCGTTCGTCCTGGCCGCGGCGATGCAGTACGGCAAGCGCGATCCCGCGCTGGGCCCCGACCAGGGCGAGTCGTCGCGCACCCCGGTGTCCCCGAAGAGCGTCTACAACGGTGACGACCGGCTGGAGATCAAGAAGTACAACGGCGAGGTCTGGCAGGACGAGAAGAACAACAAGTGGCTCCAGACCAACGACGGCAACCACGACTACGGCGACATCGACCTGCGGTACGCCATGCAGGAGTCCGCGAACTCCCCCTACGTCCAGCTCGGCATGGATGTCGGGACGGACAAGGTCAAGGACGTCGCCCTCGCCGCCGGTCTGCGTGACGACGAGTACATGGCGAACTCGACCGTGCCGTCGTACTCCATCGGTACGTCCTCGCCCAGCGCCATCCGGATGGCCGGCGCCTATTCCACCTTCGCCACCAGCGGCCAGCAGAACGAGCCGTTCTCGGTGAAGGAGGTGAAGTACAAGGGCAACGTCATCTACCGGCACCAGAAGAAGTCCAAGCGCGCTTTCGACCCCGCCATCGCGGACAACGTCAGCGACGTACTGAAGAACGTCGTCGAGAACGGTACGGGTAGGCCCGCACGGCTCCCCGGCCGCGACGTGGCGGGCAAGACGGGTACGACGGACGGCAACAAGTCGGCCTGGTTCGTCGGCTACACCCCGCAGGTCTCGACCGCCATCAGCATGTTCCGGCTGGACGACGACGAGAACAGCAAGAACCGCGAGTTCCTGGAGATGTTCGGTACGGGTGGCGAGAAGAAGATCCACGGTGCCTCGTTCCCGGCGTCGATCTGGCACGACTACATGGCCGAAGCGATGAAGAAGAAGGACGTCGTGCGCTTCCCGGAGCCGCAGCCGCTGGGCGAGACGCTCTACGGCGGCGGCGCGGCCAGCCCGACCCCGACGCCCAGCCCGACGCCGTCGGCGACCCCCTCCACCGAGCCGCCCCCGACGCCGTCGCCCGACCCCACCACGGCGTCACCCACACCGACGAACACCTGCAACCCGCTCGACTGGGAGTGCAACAATGCCAACGGTGGCGCCAACGCGGGCGCCAATGGCGGTGCGAACGGTGGGGACACCACCGGAACGACCGCGGGCGGTGACGGGGGAGGCACTGAGGGAGGCGCCAACTCCGGTGCGGCCGAGGGCGCGACGGACGGCGCCAACGGGACGAACGGGAACGGGAACGGGACTCTGTGGGGCGGCGGAGGCTAACCGCCCCATAAGCCGACCGGCCGAGGACCGCGCCCACGAGGGTCGCCCCCAGGAGAGCCGTTCCTAAGAGGGCCGTTCCTAAGAGGGCCGCCGCACCACCCGGTGCGGCGGCCCTCTCCGTGTTCCAGGCCCGTGAAACATCTCTCTCACAGTCCCGTACGGCAGGATGTGCGGCATGCCAAGCGCAGAAGACACGAGCGTGCACCAGGAGCGGCCCGTCGTACGGCCCACGCGGCAGGACGAGGTCGCCGCGGCCGGCAGCGAGCTGATCGGCGGGCGGGTGGGCCGCTGGGCGCGGCTCGGCGACGGCCCCCTGACTCCCGTGCGGGTCATCGCTCTGGTGGCGATCGGGATGTTCGCACTCGGCATGGTGCAGAAGATCCCCTGCTACGAGTGGGCCTGGTTCAGGGGCGCCACCTCGCAGTACACCCACGGCTGCTACTCCGACATTCCGCATCTCTTCGCCGGGCGCGGTTTCGCCGACGGCCTCACGCCGTACTTCGACCGGCTCACCGGCGATATGCAGTTCCTCGAATACCCGGTCCTGACCGGGGTGTTCATGCAGGTCGCCGCCTGGCTGACGCTGACGCCGGACAGCGACCCCATCCAGCAGCGCGAGCAGATGTACTGGATGGTCAACGCGGGCATGCTGATGATCTGTGCCGTGGTCATCGCGGTGTGCACCTCCCGTACGCACCGGCGGCGCCCCTGGGACGGGCTGCTGGTCGCCCTCGCCCCCGCCTTCGCCCTCACCGCCACGATCAACTGGGACCTGCTGGCCGTCGCCCTGACGGCCGCGGCGATGCTCATGTGGTCCCGGGGCCGGGCGCTCGCCTTCGGCATCCTCATCGGCCTCGCGACGGCCGCCAAGCTCTACCCGGTCCTGCTGCTCGGACCGCTGTTCGTGCTGTGCTGGCGGGCGGGCAAATGGCGGGAGTTCTCGATGGCGGCCCTGGGCGCGGCGGGGGCCTGGCTGGTGGTCAACGTGCCGGTGATGGTGTTCGCCCCCGAGGGGTGGAAGAAGTTCTACACCTTCAGTCAGGAACGGCCGATCGACTTCGGTTCGTTCTGGCTGATCATCACGCAGCGCACCGGAAAGGCCATCGAGGTCGACACCGTCAACACGGCGTCGGTGCTGCTGATGGTCGTGTTCTGCGCGGGGATCGCGGGGCTGGCGCTGATGGCCCCGCGCAGGCCCCGGTTCGCCCAGCTCGCGTTCCTGGTGGTGGCCGCGTTCATCCTGACGAACAAGGTCTACTCACCGCAGTACGTGCTCTGGCTGATCCCGCTGGCCGCGCTGGCCAGGCCGCGCTGGCGGGACTTCCTCATCTGGCAGGCCTGCGAGGTCATGTACTTCATGGGGATCTGGCTGTACCTCGCGTACACGACCAGCGGCGACAAGCACCAGGGGCTGCCCGAGCAGGGCTACCAGGTCGTGATCGCCCTGCACCTGCTGGGAACGCTGTACCTCTGCGCCGTGGTCGTACGGGACATCCTGCTGCCCGAGCGGGACGGCGTGCGGACCGACGGCTCGGACGATCCGTCGGGCGGAGTCCTCGACAAGGCACCGGACGCGTTCGTCCTGGGGCCCGTGGTGCATCCGTCCCGGCACACGGCACCCGCGGTCGAGGGACCGCGGGTGGAGTGGGGCACGGCGCACAGCAGGGCCGCCGCCGACTGACCTGCGGCCGGGTCACCCGGCCGCAGGGGTACGGGACGGGTCAGCGGTCCACGAGACGGTCGAACTGGGTCGTCGTGTGGCGCAGATGGGCCACCAGCTCGTCGCCCACCTTCGGCTCCTGCGCGTCCGAGGGCACGAACAGGATCGACACCTGCATGTGCGGCGGCTCGGCGAACCAGCGCTGCTTGCCCGCCCAGACGAACGGCGAGAGATTCCGGTTGACCGTCGCCAGTCCGGCGCGTGCGACGCCCTTGGCCCGCGGCATCACCCCGTGCAGGGCCTTCGGAGCCTCCAGTCCGACGCCGTGGGACGTACCGCCGGCGACGACCACCAGCCAGCCGTCCGAGGCGGCCTTCTGCTGGCGGTAGCCGAACCGGTCGCCCTTGGCGACTGCCGTGACGTCCAGGACGGCGCCCCGGTACTCCGTCGCGTCGTGGTCGCCGAGCCAGAGCCGGGTGCCGATGCGGGCGCGGAAGCGGGTCTGCGGGAACTGCTGCTGGAGCCGGGCCAGTTCCTCGGCGCGCAGATGGCTGACGAACATGGTGTGCAGCGGCAGCCTGGCCGCGCGCAGCCGGTCCATCCAGCCGATGACCTCCTCGACCGCGTCGGAGCCGTCGGTGCGGTCCAGCGGCAGGTGGAGGGCGAAGCCTTCGAGCCGTACGTCCTCGATGGCGGCGTGCAGCTGCCCCAGCTCCTCCTCCTTCACGCCGTGGCGCTTCATCGAGCTCATGCACTCGATGACCACCCGTGCGCCCACCAGGGCGTGCACACCGTCGACGGAGGAGACGGACCTGATGACGCGGTCGGGCAGCGGGACCGGCTCCTCGCCCCGCCGGAAGGGGGTCAGGACGAGCAGGTCGCCGCTGAACCAGTCCTTGATCCGGGCTGCCTCGTAGGTGGTCCCGACGGCGAGCGTGTCGGAACCGAAACGGATCGCCTCGTCGGCGAGCCGCTCGTGGCCGAAGCCGTAACCGTTGCCCTTGCAGACCGGTACGAGTCCGGGGAACTGGTCGATCACGGACTTCTGGTGCGCCCGCCAGCGCGCGGTGTCGACGTAGAGGGAGAGCGCCATGGCCGGCCCGGAACCTTTCTGGTGGCTGCGGTGGAGTCGGAGGTGTGCGGTACTTGGTGGAGTGTCCATTGAAGCGAGTGGCACCGGTTTCGTCACCGATGCCACCGGAGGTCAGCGGCGCGACATGTAGATGTCGAGCGCCTTGTGCAGCAGCTTGTTGAGCGGGAAGTCCCACTCGCCGACGTACTCGACGGCCTCGCCGCCCGTGCCGACCTTGAACTGGATCAGGCCGAAGAGGTGGTCGGTCTCGTCGAGCGAGTCACTGATGCCGCGCAGGTCGTAGACGGTCGCGCCCATCGCGTACGAGTCGCGCAGCATCCGCCACTGCATCGCGTTCGAGGGCCTGACCTCGCGGCCGATGTTGTCGGACGCGCCGTAGGAGTACCAGACGTGGCCCCCGACGACGAGCATCGTCGCCGCGGAGAGGTTCACACCGTTGTGCCGCGCGAAGTAGAGGCGCATGCGGTTGGGGTCCTCGGAGTTGAGCACCGTCCACATCCGCTGGAAGTACGAGAGCGGGCGCGGCCGGAAGTGGTCGCGCACGGCCGTGATCTCGTACAGCCGCTGCCACTCGGCGAGGTCCTCGTAGCCGCCCTGGACGACCTCGACACCGGCCTTGTCGGCCTTCTTGATGTTGCGTCGCCAGAGCTGGTTGAAGCCCTTGAGGACGTCCTCCAGGGAGCGGTTCGCCAGCGGCACCTGGAAGACGTAGCGGGGCTGTACGTCACCGAAGCCGGCACCGCCGTCTTCGGCCTGCTGCCAGCCCATCTTGCGCAGCCGGTCCGACACCTCGAAGGCGCGCGGCTCGATGTGGGTGGCCTCGACGTCGCGCAGGCGCTTCACCTCGGGGTCCTGGATGCCGGACTTGATGGCCGCCGAGTCCCAGCGACGGATGACCACGGGCGGGCCCATCTTCACCGAGAAGGCGCCCTGCTGCTTGAGGTGGGCGAGCATCGGCTGGAGCCACTCGTCCAGGTTGGGTGCGTACCAGTTGATGACCGGGCCCTCGGGGAGGTACGCGAGGTAGCGCTTGATCTTGGGCAGCTGGCGGTACAGGACGAGGCCGGCGCCCACCATCTCGCCGTTCCTGTCGAACCAGCCCAGATTCTCCGAGCGCCATTCGGTCTTCACATCAGCCCACGCCGGGACCTGGCAGTGACTGGCCGAGGAGAGACTCTGGATGTACGCCAGATGCTGCTCTCGGCTGATGGTCCTCAGGGTCAGGCTCATGCGGGGGGCTCCTCGGCAGGTGTGTCCCCATCGGTCAGGGGCTCCGGCTCTCGCGCCGAAGCCTACTGTGACCGAGGAGCGCCCGGTCTGGCCCCGCCCGACCGGGCGCCGGCCGCGAAGGGCCGGTGCCCGGTCGGGCGCGGCCCGT
Organism: Streptomyces sp. NBC_01237; assembly: GCF_035917275.1. NCBI lineage: Bacteria > Bacillati > Actinomycetota > Actinomycetes > Kitasatosporales > Streptomycetaceae > Streptomyces > Streptomyces sp. NBC_01237. Next base: position 4,510,492 of record NZ_CP108508.1, read on the forward strand.
ACTCAGCCGATCACGCCTCCGAAGAGGCCGCCATGGGCCATTCCGAGGAAGAATCCGACGCCGGACGCGCCGAGGCCCAGGATCAGCGCGAACCTCTCGCGGGTGGTCACCGAGACGTACTGCCCGTAGGCGCCCGTGAGAATGCCGATCAGCCCGGCCCACGAACTGATCAGGTGCAGGCTGTGGAACATCGCCGTCACGAAGGCGAGAGCGCCGAGCACCAGGGTCACAGCCACCAGGGTGTCCTGGAGCGGATGAGCCTTGCCGTCCGTGGCGAAGAGAGAGACGGATGAGCGGGATCGAATTGCCTGTGCCATGGAGTACCTCCTGGCCGGAAGGCGGCGCACTGTAGCGCCGCTCACACCCGATGTGTACAGATTGCGTCCTCCGGGCACCGGATTTCAACCCGAAGCCGGTCTACAGGTACTCTGTACGGTCTGCACCGGTGTCTGCCCAGGCCAGCACTGCGAGTCCCTCTTCACCGAGCGAATTGTCAGTGGCGGCTGTTTTACTCGGAGACACTGTTGCTTACGCATCACGACCCTCCTGCCACGGAACGACCGTGGCCGCTGAGTCCAAAGGAGGTGGGTTCCACATGCGTCACTACGAGGTGATGGTCATCCTCGACCCCGATCTCGAGGAGCGAGCAGTCTCCCCGCTGATCGAGAACTTCCTCTCCGTTGTCCGTGAGGGCAACGGAAAGGTTGAGAAGGTCGACACCTGGGGCCGTCGTCGGCTCGCTTACGAGATCAAGAAGAAGCCCGAGGGCATCTACTCGGTCATCGATCTGCAGGCCGAGCCTGCGATCGTCAAGGAGCTCGACCGCCAGATGAACCTGAACGAGTCGGTCCTCCGGACCAAGGTCCTCCGTCCCGAGACCCACTGAGCTTCTAGCTCAGTGGTCATCGGGTTCGAGTAGCAGCAAGCAGCCAGAAGCAATCCCCGCCGAGAGGTTCACCCATGGCAGGCGAGACCGTCATCACGGTCGTCGGCAATCTCGTCGACGACCCCGAGCTGCGCTTCACCCCGTCCGGTGCGGCGGTCGCGAAGTTCCGTGTCGCGTCCACTCCCCGCATCTTCGACCGGCAGACCAATGAGTGGAAGGACGGCGAAGGCCTGTTCCTCACCTGCTCGGTCTGGCGTCAGGCGGCGGAGAACGTCGCGGAGTCGCTCCAGCGAGGCATGCGCGTCGTCGTGCAGGGCCGGCTGAAGCAGCGGTCCTACGAGGACCGTGAGGGCGTCAAGCGCACGGTCTACGAGCTGGACGTCGAGGAAGTCGGCCCCAGTCTCAAGAGCGCCACGGCCAAGGTCACCAAGACCACCGGTCGCGGTGGCCAGGGCGGTCAGGGTGGATACGGCGGCGGCGGCGGCCAGCAGGGCGGCGGCAACTGGGGCGGCGGTCCCGGTGGCGGCGGCCAGCAGGGTGGCGGCGGTGCTCCCGCCGACGACCCGTGGGCGACCGGCGCGCCGGCAGGCGGCCAGCAGGGCGGGGGCCAGCAGGGCGGCGGAGGCGGCTGGGGCGGAAGCTCCGGCGGTTCCGGCAGCTCCGGTGGCTCCGGCGGCGGCTACTCGGACGAGCCGCCCTTCTAGGGCAGCTCGTACCCCCACTTCTTGATCACACAGGAGAAACACCATGGCGAAGCCGCCTGTGCGCAAGCCTAAGAAGAAGGTCTGCGCATTCTGCAAGGACAAGACCCAGTACGTGGACTACAAGGACACGAACATGCTGCGGAAGTTCATTTCCGACCGTGGCAAGATCCGTGCCCGCCGCGTCACCGGCAACTGCACGCAGCACCAGCGTGACGTCGCCACGGCAGTCAAGAACAGCCGTGAGATGGCGCTGCTGCCCTACACGTCCACCGCGCGATAAGGGAAGGGTGACAAGAGCATGAAGATCATCCTCACCCACGAGGTCTCTGGCCTCGGTGCCGCCGGCGACGTCGTCGACGTCAAGGACGGGTACGCCCGTAACTACCTGGTTCCGCGTGGCTTTGCCATCCGCTGGACCAAGGGCGGCGAGAAGGACGTGGCGCAGATCCGCCGCGCCCGCAAGATCCACGAGATCTCGACGATCGAGCAGGCCAACGAGATCAAGACCAAGCTCGAGGCCGTGAAGGTCCGTCTGGCTGTTCGCTCCGGCGACGCCGGCCGTCTCTTCGGTTCCGTCACCCCGGCCGACGTCGCCTCGGCGATCAAGGCTGCCGGTGGCCCCGACGTCGACAAGCGTCGCGTCGAGCTCGGCTCGCCGATCAAGACGCTCGGCGGACACCAGGTGTCCGTGCGTCTGCACCCCGAGGTCGCAGCGAAGCTCGGCATCGAGGTCGTTGCTGCCTAAGGGCAGAGCTCAGCAGAGCTAGGTGAAGGGCCGCACCCCATGGGGTGCGGCCCTTCGTCGTTTCACGTGAAACGACAGCTCGTTTCACGTGAAACAGCTGCCGGGGCCGGGGTGGACGGGAGCGATTTCGGGGCACGGGGGTGCGAGGGTGCCTGCCGCACCGGTGACCGGCTCGCGGAGGCACGCGGGGTCAGCGTGTGGCGCCGGTGACGATCCAGCGGCCCGACCGGGTACGCAGCCAGAGAGTCACCAGTCGGACCACCATCATCAGAGTCATCGCCCACCAGAGTGCGGTGAGGCCGCCGCCGAAGGCGGGAACGAGCAGGGCGACCGGAGCGAACACGGCCAGCGTGACCAGCATGGCCCAGGCGAGATAGCGTCCGTCGCCCGCTCCCATCAGTACACCGTCCAGGACGAAGACCACTCCGGCGATGGGCTGGGAGACCGCCACCACCAGAAGCGCGGGGAGCAGCGTGTCCTTGACGGACGGGTCGCCGGTGAAGAGCGGGATGAACAGGGGGCGGGCGAGCACGATCAGTACGCCGAGCACCACACCGCACCCGATCCCCCACTCGACCATACGACGGCATGCCTCGCGTGCGCCCTTGGCGTCGTTCGCCCCGAGGTAGCGGCCGATGATGGCCTGTCCCGCGATGGCGATCGCGTCCAGGGCGAAGGCCGTGAGGCTCCAGAGCGAGAGGATGATCTGGTGCGCGGCGATATCGGTGTCGCCGAGGCGCGCGGCGACGGCGGTGGCGATCATCAGGACGGCGCGCAGCGACAGCGTACGGACGAGCAGGGGAACACCCGCCTGGGCGCTGGCCCTGATCCCCGCTGCGTCGGGGCGCAGGGAGGCTCCGTGCCTGCGCGCCCCTCGTACCACCACGATCAGATAGGCGGCCGCCATGCCGACCTGGGCGATCACGGTGCCCCAGGCGGATCCGGCGATGCCGAGGCCGGCGCCGTAGACGAGGACCGCGTTGAGTACGCCGTTGGCGGCGAATCCGCCGATGGCGACGTAGAGCGGAGTGCGGGTGTCCTGGAGGCCACGCAGGACGCCGGTCGCGGCGAGCACGACGAGCATGGCCGGGATGCCGAGGCTGGAGATCCGCAGATATGTGGTGGCGTACGGGGCCGCGGTGTCGGATGCGCCGAAGACCTCGACCAGCCAGGGGGCCGAGGGGAGGGTCAGCGCGATCACGACCGCGCCGAGCAGCAGCGCGAGCCAGATGCCGTCCATGCCCTGACGGATGGCGGCCGGTAGATCTCCGGCCCCGACCCGGCGCGCGACGGCGGCCGTGGTGGCGTACGCGAGGAAGACGAAGACGCTCACCGCGGTCATCAGCAGTGCGGCGGCGACTCCCAGACCGGCGAGCTGAGGGGTGCCGAGATGGCCGACGATGGCGCTGTCGACCATCACGAAAAGAGGCTCGGCGACGAGCGCGCCGAAGGCGGGCACAGCGAGCGCGATGATCTCGCGGTCGTGCCTTCTGCGGCTGGATGGAGGGGTCGCGGGCGCCTGGGACATGGGGGCCAATCTAATCTTCCACAGGTAAGAGATGCAATGCCATTGCAGTCCTTACTTGGGTCACGGTTGTGCGCTCAGGTGTGCACGGTTTGCAGCGATCTTGAATCGAGGGGAAAAGTTTTTCTCCCCCACAGTCGGTGGATGGGGAACGTGCAGGTCAGGGCCTTGATGGTCGAGTGGCTATGAGTTTGTCCACAGTGCTGTCCCCCGGTCCGTGCACAGGTTCGGCGGGGTTCTCCACAGCATCTGGTCCGTCGTCCACATGCCCTGTGGATAACCAGATTGGCTGACGGTGCGGAGCGGCCTACCGTGGTCCGGCGCCCGCACTCCGTTCCGGCCTCGGAATCCCGCAGAACTCGACGCGCCGGAAGCGGAGTCGGGCGGCCTGTTTGTCGGTGCCGTGCCGTAAGAAAGAGTGGCATGGCTAGGTCCGCGAAGCGGACGGGAGGAGGTGGCCCGGTGAGCATTCCCGAGCCTTTGGACGACCCCTGGGCCGACACCGGTCCCAGTGACCGTCTGCCCGCCCGTCAGCGCCGCGGAGACCGCAAGAGCCGTGACGACCGGCACGACCGGGGCTCGGAGGACAGCTGGGACGGCGGCTCTCCCGGCTTCGAGCGGGTGCCTCCGCAGGATCTCGATGCCGAGCAGTCGGTGCTCGGCGGCATGCTGCTGTCCAAGGACGCCATCGCCGATGTCGTGGAGATCATCAAGGGCCACGACTTCTACCGTCCGGCCCACGAGACCGTCTACACGGCGATCCTCGACCTCTACGCCAAGGGAGAGCCGGCCGACCCGATCACGGTCGCCGCCGAACTGGTCAAGCGCGGTGAGATCACCAAGGTCGGCGGAGCGCCGTATCTGCACACCCTCGTCCAGTCGGTGCCGACCGCGGCCAACGCTTCGTACTACGCGGAGATCGTCCACGAGCGGGCCGTGCTCCGACGGCTCGTCGAGGCCGGCACGAAGATCACGCAGATGGGATACGCGGCCGACGGGGACGTCGACGAGATCGTCAACTCCGCACAGGCCGAGATCTACGCCGTCACCGAGCAGCGCACCAGCGAGGACTATCTGCCCCTCGGCGACATCATGGAGGGCGCTCTCGACGAGATCGAGGCGATCGGTTCACGCAGCGGCGAGATGACCGGTGTACCGACCGGCTTCACCGACCTCGATGCCCTGACGAACGGGCTGCACCCCGGCCAGATGATCGTCATCGCGGCGCGTCCCGCCATGGGTAAGTCCACGCTGGCCCTGGACTTCGCACGAGCCTGTTCGATCAAGAGCAATCTGCCGAGCGTGATCTTCTCGCTCGAAATGGGACGCAACGAGATCGCGATGCGTCTGCTGTCCGCCGAGGCGCGGGTGGCCCTGCACCACATGCGTTCCGGCACGATGACCGACGAGGACTGGACACGGCTCGCGCGGCGAATGCCGGACGTCTCGGCCGCCCCGCTCTACATCGACGATTCGCCGAACCTCTCGATGATGGAGATCCGCGCGAAGTGCCGTCGCCTCAAGCAGCGCAACGACCTGAAGCTCGTGGTCATCGACTACCTGCAGCTGATGCAGTCCGGCGGCTCGAAACGGGCCGAGAGCCGACAGCAGGAGGTCTCGGACATGTCCCGAAACCTCAAGCTGCTGGCCAAGGAGCTGGAGCTCCCCGTCATCGCCCTGTCGCAGCTGAACCGTGGACCCGAGCAGCGTACGGACAAGAAGCCCATGGTCTCCGACCTGCGTGAATCCGGATCCATCGAGCAGGACGCGGACATGGTGATCCTGCTGCACCGGGAGGACGCGTACGAGAAGGAGTCACCGCGCGCCGGCGAGGCGGACCTGATCGTGGCCAAGCACCGTAACGGCCCGACGGCCACCATCACCGTGGCCTTCCAGGGCCACTACTCCCGCTTCGTGGACATGGCCCAGACCTGATTCCGGCTGGTGGGTCCGATTCGGGTCAGCCACCGAGCCTGCGTCTCGCCCGCAGCGCTCTGGCCCTCCTCGAACATTCCACCCCAGTTCCCGGCCGGGCGGGAAGCAGCGGCACGGGGGACTTCCTTGCCACGCCCATGGTCGTCTCGCAGGCGATAGCGTGCGCTCATGACGTGGCGGGGACCGACGTATCGGGTGGTGGACGGAGAGAGGATCGATGGGGCCTGGTGCCACGTCTGGCGGCGGAATCGGCCGGGCGGTGAGTACCACCTCGACGACTTGATCGTCTTCGCGGACGGAGCGATCACCTGCGAAGAACGTACGGACCTGGCCGGCCTCGGGAAGTTGCTGGCAACGGGCCGATTGGCGGTGACCGACCCTGAGGCTCCACCGCTCCCCGACGAACCATCGATATGGGCCTCTCGGCACGGCGAACCGCTGACACCGGAGGGGTTTCTCCTGGAAGTCGCCGACCGCATCGAAGCACTCAATGAGCGGCCAACTGCCGGGCATCGTTGCTGGGATGCGATCCGACGCTTTCAGCAGGAGCCGGACGAGTCCAACCGAGCACTTCTCCGAGCGGCATATCTGGCGGTTCCGCCGCATCTTCGGATCTATGTCCTCGGAGATATGGATCGCCAGGACCGTCCCTTGCGGATCCTGCTCACGAACATGGGTGAGGCCGTCGACGGCGATGGCCCGGTAGTGACGGCGGAGCTGCATCAGGACGCCCTGGACTACTTCGGCCGCGGGGATCAGGGGGTCCGGAGCGAGCAGGAGTGGCGAGCCGTCCGGCATGCCGACGATCCTTCGGAAACCGGCCGACCGGCTCTGATCTCGCGCGAAACCGTCTACCCACAGGGGTGGCCCGAACAGCCGGGTCTGTTCATGCTCCGCAACGACTTCCCCGCACGGATCGTGTTTGCCGGCGAGTCCTATGCGTCCGTGGTGCATGGGTACTGGGCGCTATCGGCAGCCGACGCTTCCGACAGAAGCGCAATCCGGGATGCGGTTTCCGGCGGAGAGGCACGCGACCTGGGTGGCCGGGCCACGCACCGGAGTGACTGGCCCGACGTCCGGCTCGCGGTCATGGCGGAGCTCCTTCGCGCGAAGTTCACTCAGCACCCTGAAATCGCCCAGGTCCTCGTTTCCACAGGGGACGCCAGGATCAGCTACACCGGCCTCTCGGACTCGCCCTTCTGGAGAGATGTCCCCGACGCTCGGGGACGGAACTGGATGGGGCGGCTGCTCGAACTGACCCGCTCCGAGCTCGTTGCCCAGCGATTGCTCCGGCACGAGGAACCCAGCGTGCTGAACTAGGAATGCTGCGCGGTGGGAGTGATCGGCTCCTCGCGCATGGTGGTGATCAGTTCTGGCCGGTGCCGGGCCGCTGGGCCGGGGTGCCCCAGCCGCGTTCGAGGAGATCGAAGGCGATGTCGACGGCTTGTGCGGGATCCGTGGCCCTGTGGGCGAGGGCGGAGGTCTCCAGGGCGAAGCGGGCCAGGGCGGCGCTGCGCAGGTCGTCGGGCGGGACGCCGGTGTCGTGGGCGATGGCGTGGGCGAGGGCGTCCTGGTGGCGCATCCACATGCGGTGGGCGTAGTCGCTGAGGGCGGGGGTGTTGGTCACCAGGTTGAGGAAGCCGGTGTAGTCGGCGTCGGCATCGGAGTCCTCGGCGCGGACCCGGACCCGTTTGACGTGCGCGCACAGGGCCTCGGGGATGGTCGTGCCGGGCGTGCGGTCGCGAACGGCGGCGACGAGTCCGGCCTCCTGCTCGGCCTCTTCGTCGAAGACGAGGGCCTCCTTGCCCGGGAAGTGCTTGAGGAGCGTGGTGGTGGACACGTCGGCCGCCTCGGCGATGTCGTGCAGGGTCACCGCGTCATAGCCGCGTGCGATGAAAAGGCGCAGCGCGGCGTCGGCGAGCGCCTGGCGTGTGGCGGCCTTCTTGCGTTCACGCCGCCCCATGGGAGTCGTCATTCCTACATCATACACAAAGTTGTCTGATCTAAAAAGTTGCACCGTTGCACTTTTGTAGTGATCGTGCTTTTGTGGAGGCGGAGGGCCCGCCGGGATCGCACCGGCCGGACGTCCCTCGACCTCTCCGATTCCCTCACAGCGGTGGCCAGTGATGTTCGCCGCCACTTCCGCAGCACATGGAGACGACATGAACCACACCCCTGCCCGCATCGCCGTCATCGGCGCCGGACCCGGCGGTCTGATCTGCGCCCGCATCCTCCAACGCCACGGCATCGACGTCACCGTCCACGACCTCGACGCCTCCGCGACCGCCCGCGACCAGGGCGGCACCCTCGACATGCACCCGGACACCGGCCAGTACGCCCTGCGTGCCGCCGGCCTGTGGAACGACTTCACCCCGCTGGCACGCCCGGAGGGTGAGCAGTGGCGCCTGGTCGGGCGCGACGGGCAGACACTGTTCGACGCTGCCCCGCCCCAGGAGGGCCGGGGCAGGCCCGAGATCGACCGAGGGAGGCTGCGCGACCTCCTCCTCGGCTCCCTCAACCCCGGCACCGTCCGGTGGGGCCACCGGTTGGAGCGCGCCGAACCGCTCGGTGAAGGGCGCCACCGTCTGCACTTCGCCCACGGTGTCAGCAGCGATGCCGACCTGGTCGTCGGAGCGGACGGTGCCTGGTCGCGCGTACGCCGCGTCCTGTCCGACGCCGTCCCCGTCTACACCGGCGTCACCTTCGTCGAAACCGGCCTGCACGACGCCGCCCTGCGCCACCCCGCACTGGCCGCCCTCACCGGCGACGGCACCATGATGGCTCTGGACGACAACCTCGGCATCGTCGCCCAGCGCAACAGCGGCGGTCACATCCGCGTCTACGTCGGCATGCGCACCCCGCAGGACTGGTACCGGCGGGCAGGCGTCGATCCGGCCGACCCCCACGCCGTCCGCGACGCCCTCCTGGAACGCTTCGCCGACTGGAGCCCCGCCCTGTGCGGCTTCATCACCGACACCGACACCGGCTACACCAACCGCCCCTTGTTCGCCCTGCCGGTCCCCCACACCTGGGACCACACCCCCGGCGTCACCCTGCTGGGCGACGCCGCCCATCTGATGTCCCCGTTCTCCGGTATGGGCGCCAACCTCGCCATGCGTGACGGCGCCGACCTCGCCCAGGCCCTCATCGGCCACGGCTCCCTCGATGACGCCGTCACCGCCTACGAGGAGATCCTCCTGCCGCGCTCCATCGAGGCGGCCGAGGGCGCCGCTGAAGGCATCGACGGAGCTTTCGCCCCCGACAGCGCCGAACAGACCCTCGCCCACATGGCCGCCCACCACTGACACACCGCTCCCTCGGTGGCCGGCCCGGCGCGTCCTACCGCGCGGGCACGATGCGCGTGACGACCGTCTCCACCAACTGGTCGAGAGCGGTGTCGGCCAGCATGTCGGGCAGCGTGAAGTGCTCCAGGAGTACGCCGGTCATGGCCAGGTAGAGGACCAGGAACACGTCGTTGTCGCCCGGGAGTTCCGCGTCCCGGTGGAAGTCGGAGCTCTCGTCGAATGCCGTACGCACCGTACGGGTCAGCTGTGCCCGCAGGGCGGGGCGGCGGGTGGCCTCCAGGCGGAGCTCCAGCATGGCCAGGTAGCCGGTGCGGTCCTCGGCCATGCGCTGGACCAGCCAGCGCATGAGGTCGGCGACCAGTTCGCGGGAGGGTTCCGGGCGCATCGCCCGCTCGACCTTGGCCGGGTCGGGGGTCATGCGGCTGTTGATGCGGGCGCCCGCCTGCATGAACAGGTCGTCGCGATTGCTGAAGTAGTTGGACGACGTGCCCACCGGCACACCCGCCCGTGCGTCCACGGCGCGGAAAGTGAGCCCGCGGGCCCCCTCGTGCGCCAGTACCTCGATCGCCGCGTCCGTGAGCGCCGTTCTGCGCTCGGGGTTCTTCGCCATGGTCCTCTCCTCCGTCCGATCGCCTCTCCGGAAAAGAGGCTTGCTTAACCACTACATGTGAAGCACTATAAGTGAAGTGGTCGCGGTGCGGGGCGCCAAGCCGCCGCTGCCACCGTGAACAGGACATTTCGGCCTGCGCCGAACGTGGAACGGGGAACACATGCGAAAGCTCACGTACTTCATCGCCTGCTCGATCGACGGGTTCATCGGCGATCCCCAGGGTGATGCGACAACGATGTACCCCTTCGTGAGCGAGGAGTTCCTCGGGTTCCTCACATCGGGGTATCCGGAGACGATCGCGGTCCAGGGCCGTGAGTCGCTCGGGCTCCAGGACGCGAAGTCCCAGCGCTTCGACACCGTGATCCAGGGGCGGTCCAGCTACCAGCTGGCGCTCGACTCCGGGACCACCAGCCCGTACGGCCACCTGCGGGAGGTCGTGGCGTCCCGGACGCTCAAGGAGTCACCCGACCCGAATGTGGAGCTCATCTCCGAGGATCTGGTCGCCAGGGTCAGGGAGCTCAAGGCCGAGGACGGCGAGCTGGACATCTGGCTCTGCGGTGGCTCCCAGCTGGCGGGGGAACTGCTGGACGAGGTCGACGAGCTCGTGATCAAGACATATCCCCTGGTGTACGGCAGTGGGATGCCGATGTTCGGGTCCGGCTTCGCGGTCACCGAGTTCGAGCTGAGGGACGTTCGCACGTTCGAGAACGGGGTGCTGGTCAGGACGTACAGCCGCAAGCGCTGAGCCTCCCGGTGCCGCTCCGGCTTCCTTTCCGGCCCTTCGGCCCGAGGTCGCCGTCCCGTGCCGGGCGCCCTCGTGGCGAGCGCCTTCCGCGTCCGGCGAAAAGGGCTCGCCCCGAGCCGGGGCGCCGGGTAGTTGTTGACCATGACCTCCCCCAGTGAAGAACTGCTTCCCAGTACTCGGCGCGCCCTGCTGCACCGCACCGCCACCGCGCAGGTGGAAGGGCGTACGCCCTCACTCGTGGCCGCGGTCCAGCGGCAGGGACAGCCGGTCTGGAGCGGCGCGCGCAGCTGTGTCGAGGGGCATGCCCCGGATACCGATACGCAGTTCCGGATCGGCTCCATCACCAAGACGTTCACCGCCGTGCTGGTGCTGAGGCTGCGCGACGAGGGCCTGATCCATCTGGACGACCAACTGGAGAAGCACCTTCCCGGCACCGGCGTGGGCAGCGCGACGGTCTTCCAGCTCCTCGGGCACAGCGCGGGCCTGGGGGCCGAGACGCCGGCTCCCTGGTGGGAGCGGACGCCGGGGACCAAGCGTCCCGAGCTCGCCGATGTCCTCGGTGAGCAGCCCCACATGCACCAGGCCGGCCATCGCCACCACTACTCCAACCCGGGTTACACCTTGCTCGGTTCACTGATCGAGGCGGTGCGCGGAGCGTCGTGGGAGGAGGTGCTGCGCCGCGAGATCCTGGAGCCGCTGGGCATGCACCGTACGACGGTCCGGCCGGAGGCACCGCACGCGGGCGGTTGGGCCGTGCACCCCTGGGCGGACGTCATGCTGCCCGAACCGGCGGAGGACCTCGGCCTGATGGCGCCGGCCGGTCAGCTCTGGTCGACCGCGGCCGATCTCCTCCGGTTCTCCGCCTTCCTCGCCGAGGGGGACGAGCGGGTGCTGCGGGCCGCCTCGGTGCGGGAGATGCGTGAACCGGCCGCACCGTCCGAGTCCGGTGACTGGTACGGCAATTACGGTCTCGGCCTCCAGGTCATCCGGCAGGACGAGCGCACTCTTGTCGGGCACACGGGGTCGCTGCCGGGCTTCCTCGCCGCGCTGTGGTTCAGCGTGGAGGACGACGTCGCCGCGGTCGTGCTCACCAACACGACGGCCGGGCTGCTCGCCGGTGTGGTGGCCGCCGACCTCGTGCAGATCGTCGCCGAGGCGGAGCCGCGCATCCCGGAGCCGTGGCGCCCGCTGCCCGAGGCCGAGGCCGACGCCGAGTTGGTGGCTCTGACCGGCCCTTGGTACTGGGGCACCCACGCATTCGCGCTGAGGCTGGTCGCGGAACGGGGTCTGGAGTTGCAGCCCTTGCGTACCAGTGGTCGTGGTGCGGCCTTCCGTGCGGAGCCGGACGGGACCTGGACGGGCCTCAGCGGCTACTACGCGGGGGAGACCCTGCGCATCGTGCGCGCCGAGGACGGGACGGTGGACCACCTCGACCTGGGGTCGTTCGTCTTCACCCGGGAGCCCTACGACGCGGGGGCGGCCGTTCCCGGCGGTGTGGACGAGGGCGGCTGGCGCGGGCTCGGCAGCTGATCGTCCGAGGGTGCGTGTTTCACGTGAAACACGCACCCTCCACTGGTGCCGGCGCCGATGAAGGGTGCCCGTTCGTTCGGTCAGAGCGTCAGTTTGAAGCCCACATGGCTGGCGGTGAACCCGAGCCGCTCGTAGAAGCGATGTGCGTCGGTACGGGTGACGTCCGATGTCAGCTGGACCAACTGGCACTCCTGGCGGCGGGATTCGTCCACGGCCCACTGGATCAACTGGGTGCCGAGACCGCTGCCGCGCTCGTCGCCGTGGATGCGGACGCCCTCGATGATCGAGCGCGTGGCGCCGCGCCGGGACAGCCCGGGGACCACGGTCAGTTGCAGCGTCCCGACGACGCGGTCCTCGCGCACGGCAACGACAAGATGCTGGTTCGGGTCCTCGGCCAGCCGCTGGAACGCGGCCCGGTACGGAGTCAGGTCGTCGGGCGACTCGCGCTGTGCGCCCAGCGGGTCGTCGGCGAGCATGGCCACGACCGCCGCGAGGTCGTCGACAACAGCGGGACGTATCTCAAGATCACTCATGATCGGCACAATACGCAGCTCGCGGGTGCTACACGGGGACCTTCAGCGCTTCGACCGTCCTGACGAGCGGGGCGAGCTCGGGGTTTTCGGCGGCCTCGTCCAGGGCGGCGCGCAGCGCGGTGTCATTGGTCGGCCGGGCCTCATCGAGCAGGGCGAGACCGGCGTCGGTGACGTCGGTGTAGATCCCGCGGCGGTCCGTGTCGCAGAGGTACCGGGTCAGCAGGCCGCGGTCCTCCAGGCGGGTGACCAGCCGGGTGGTGGCGCTCTGGCTCAGGACGACGGCGTCGGCGACCTGCTTCATCTGGAGATGTCCGCCCGGCCCGCTGTGCTGCCGGCTCAGGACCCCCAGCAGCGAGTACTCCCGCACGCTGAGGCCGTGACCGGTCTGCAGTGCCCGTTCGATGTGCCCCTCGATCTTTCCGTGGAGCAGGGAGAGGGCGCACCAGCCCTGGGAGAGGGCGGTCAGTGCGGGGTCGGTCGCGGTCATGGGTCTCTCCTCCGTGCGGGAGCTGCGTTCCTCCAGGATAGGGGACGTCTGCAATAGCCCGCGCTTGCAATTAACCAGCGTCTGCAATTATTGTGGACGCTTGTTAGGCGCAGACGCAATCTTCAGGGAAGGTGAAACCCATGCCGCTCGCGCTCCTCGCTCTCGCCATCGGGGCATTCGGTATCGGAACCACCGAGTTCGTGATCATGGGGTTGCTCCCTGAGGTTGCCGCGGACTTCCAGGTGTCGATCCCCACCGCGGGCTTCCTCGTCACCGGTTACGCACTCGGTGTCGTGCTCGGCGCTCCGCTGATGACGATGCTGGGCACCCGGGTCACCCGTAAACGCATGCTGATGCTCCTGATGGGGCTGTTCATCGTGGGCAACGTGGTGTCCGCCGTCGCCCCGGTCTTCGGCGTCATGCTCGCCGGACGGGTGATCGCCTCGCTCGCCCACGGAGCCTTCTTCGGCATCGGATCGGTCGTCGCGGCCGATCTGGTCGCCCCGCAGAAGAAGGCCGGGGCCATCGCCATGATGTTCACCGGGCTCACCGTCGCCAATGTGGTCGGTGTACCGCTCGGCACCTTCATCGGACAGACCGCCGGCTGGCGGACCACGTTCTTCATCGTCGCCGGACTCGGCGTGATCGGTCTTCTCGGTGTGGCGAAACTCGTACCCGACCAGCCCAGGGCCGAAGGCGTACGCATCCGTCATGAACTGGCCGCGTTCCGCAACGTCCAGGTCCTGCTCGCGATGGCGATGACCGTCCTGGGCTTCGGCGGAGTCTTCGCCGCGATCACCTACATCACCCCGATGATGACCGAGGTCGCCGGATACTCCACGTCCTCCGTCACCTGGCTGCTGGTTCTCTTCGGGCTCGGCATGGTCGGTGGCAATCTGATCGGCGGAAAGTTCGCCGACCGCCACCTGATGCCGCTGCTGTACGTGTCGCTCGGCGCGCTCGCCGTGGTGCTGGGTCTGTTCACCATGACCGCCCACAACAAGATCGCCGCAGCCGTCACCGTCGTGCTGATCGGCGCCCTGGGCTTCGCGACCGTGCCACCACTGCAGAAGCGGGTTCTCGACCAGGCAGCGGGTGCGCCCACCCTCGCCTCCGCCGTCAACATCGGAGCCTTCAACCTCGGCAACGCCCTGTCCGCCTGGCTCGGCGGACTCGTGATCGCCGCGGGCCTCGGCTACACCGCACCCAACTGGGTCGGCGCCGCGCTCGCCGCCTCCGCCCTGGTGCTGGCCGTCGTCTCCAGCACCCTGGAGCGCCGCACCGCCGTCCGCGGCCGGATCGTCGCCGCGCACACCCCCGAACCGGTGGCCGTCGCCGCGCACAGCCCCGAGCCGGTGGCCGTCCCCGCGACCCGTCCCTGAACCCCCGCCCCACCGGCGGGCGCGGCCCTCACCGCACACCCGCGCCCAGCACGCCACACGACGCGCACCCCCCATGTATCACGCACCACGCACCACGTACCGACAGGAGCAGTCCCCATGAGCACCACCACCCCCACCACCGTCGTTGCCCCGCTGACCATCCAGGATGCCGAGGCACTGGTCGAGGCGGCCCGTACCGCCGCCGAGGCCGCAGGTGTCACCGTCGCCGTCACCGTTCTCGACGCGGGCGGTCATCCGCTGGCCTTCCGGCGGGACGACCGGGCCGTACTCATCGCGGGCGAGACCAGCACCCGCAAGGCGTACACGGCGCTTCAGCTGAACGCTCCCACCGCGGACCTCGTCGACGCGGTTCAGCCCGGCGGGCTCTTCCACACGCTGCCGACCGCGCTCGACCGGCCGCTGCTCTTCATCGCGGGCGGCGTTCCCGTCCGCCGTGACGGCCGGCTGGTCGGGGCCATCGGTGTCGGCGGAGGCGCACCCGAGCAGGACCACGGGTTCGCGTCGGCTGCCGCGGACGCACTCCTCTGACAGCCGCCCCTCGGCGGCGCCCCGTCAGCCCGTCGCGACGGTCAGCGGGGCGAAGCGGCGGGCCCAGTCACCCGGCAGGCCGGGGTTCCCGTACGTCATCACAGCCGTACGGGAGCCCTGCTCCAGGCCGTGCTCCTCGAACCAGCCGAGCAGCTCCTCGTGGCGTGCGTCGATATCCGCCCGCAGGGGGCGGTCCGTCGTCGCGGCGAGCGAGCTGACGAGTGCCTTGGCCGTGGCCGTGTCCCGAGCGATCAACGGGCCGAGCGCATGGGCGTTTCCACTGGGCCAGAGTGCCGCGTAGCCGATGAGCTCGCCGTCGGCTTCCGCGACCCGCAGCCGGTCGGAGAATGCCGGGAGCCGGGCGATGATGTGGGTCCGGTCGGTACCGAAGACCGCGAGGTCCAGCCTGACCATGGCCCGAAGGTCGTCCGCCGAGGCCGGGCGGGTGGTCACGGCGGACGGGACCGTGGCGGCACCGCTCGCCCCGCCGTCCGGCCGGAAATAGCCGCTGACGCGCTCCGCCCGGCCCACGACCCCGAAACCGAGCTGTTCGTACAGCGGCTGCCCCTGGGCTGTCGCGTACAGCGAGAGAGGCGTGCTTCCGGCGGCCTCGATCACGTACCGCATCAGGTTCCGTGCGACTCCCTGCCGGGCGTAGCGTCCGGCTACGAGCAGCATGCCGATGGCGGAGAGCCGAGGCCCGTACGAGGTCACCACGCAGGCTCCCACCAGGCCCTTGCCGTCGGGGGCATCGATGCCGTACCCCGTACCGGCGGAGAGCAGCAGGCCCCATCGGTGCTCGTCGCGTGGCCACCCGCGGTCCTCGCAGAGATCCGCGCAGGCGACCAGGTCGCCCCGGGTGAGACGTCGGATGGGCAGTTCGGCGAGCGGCCGGGGCAGTGGGCGGTGCATGAAGGTCAGGCTGTCCGATGCGGTGATCGCTCGTCCACCGTTTTGGCGGAACTGGCCGAGACCCGCAGGCGCCGGCCGCGCTGGGTCTGCCCCCAGGGCTTGAGCACCGAGATGGCCGTGATGGAGAGGTAGGTGGCCGTGGCCACCGAAGGCGCGATGATCAGATCGATGTCCACGACGCCGCTGGTGGCAGCCTCGTCGATCCCGGGGCGCAGCGAGAAGACCGACAGTCCCGCCGTGATCAGGGTCAGCCAGAACTTCGTCCAGACCCAGCGATGACGCGCGAGCCCCCAGGGGGTGCCGAGGGCCAGCACCAGGCCGCTGAGGAGCGAGAGGAGGGCCACCGGGATCACCAGCCAGTCCCCGAAGATCTTCATGGCGCGGGTGGCCGCCTGAGCGGTGCCGGCATCCCCGGTGACGAACGCCGCGACACCGAGAGTCAGCAGACCGACGGTGAGTCCGAGCCAGCTCACGGAGACGGCGACATGGGCGACGAGGAGACCCCGGCGAACGGGACGCTTGAGTGGTTTCACGTGAAACACGGTGCCAAGCGCGGAGGGACCGGTCGTCTGCCGACGGGAGTATCCGCCTGTACTGAACTCGGCGTACGTACGCGGCCCGCGGGCTCGGGCGCAGAGAGCGCTGCTCATGCAGCCGGACAGCAGAGCGCCGCGACTGGAGGCTCCGATGTCCGTGGCTCCCGCTCGCTGTTCCCGCCCGCGCCGCCTCAGCCCAGGTCGGGCGCGTGCATGGCCCGTACCCCTTCGATATTGCCGTCCAGATAGTGCCGCAGCGACAGCGGTACGAGATGGACCGCGGCGATCCCGACCCTGCTGAAGGGCACCCGGACGATCTCGTACTCCCCGCAGGGCTCGTCGATCTCGGGGCCGTGGCGGCGCGACGGGTCCATCGACTCCAGTCGGCAGACGAAGAAGTGCTGAACCTTCACGCCGGTCACCCCGCCGTCCGCGATGTGCTCGACGGTATCGACGAAACAGGGCACCACATCGACGACCTTGGCACCGAGCTCTTCGTCGACCTCGCGGTGCAGGGCGTCCACGACGGTGGCGTCCTCCGGTTCGACCCCGCCGCCGGGCGTGAGCCAGTACGGATCCACCCCCGGCTTGGTGCGTTTGATGAGGACGAGGTCCTCACCGTCGAGCAGGATGGCACGTGCGGTGCGCTTGACCACAGGACGTTCGGTCATGGCAAGAGCGTGGCCCGGGAAACGGGTTCTGAAACGCCCGCCGCCCGTCGGGTCACCAGGCGACAGCGGCGCGGACCAGCCATTCGTGCGCCCGCGAGATGTGCGGCAGGGCGAGCGTGCCGGTCCGTACGGCCACGAAGTACGTGCGCAGCGGCGGGACCGGGGGGTCGAGCAGGGCCACGACCTCACCCCGCTCCAGCGCCCGCTCACAGAGGTAGCGCGGCAGGACGGCGAGCCCGGCACCCGCCACCGCGCACTCCAGGACCGCCCGCAGGTCCGGAGCGATGACGGTGGCGGACGCGGCGGGCCGGCTGTCGAAGACGGCGGCCCAGTAACGGGAGACGAGCGGCAGGCTCTCGTGCACCTCGACCACCGGCAGTTGCTCCAGCACCACGGGGCCCTTGTGCCGCAGCGTTCCGGGTCCCAGCCGCCCGGCCCAGCGGGGCGCGGCCACCAGCACGTGTTCCTCGTCGCAGAGCGGTGTCGAGGTGAGCAGCCCGCCGCGCGGCCGGGCCGTGGTGATGGCCAGATCGTGATGTCCGGCTGCCAGCCCCTCCAGCGTCTCCTCGGCGTTCGGGACGAAGGAACTGCGCAGTGCGAGGCCCTGGGAGACCAGGGGGGCCAGAGCGGGCAGCGCACGGACGGACGTGAACTCCGGCGGACCGGCCAGATGCAGTGTCCGTACGCCCGACTCCTCGTCGAGCCCGGTCTCGGCGATCTCGACCAGCGCGTCCAGATGGGGGGCCGCCCGGTGGGCGAGTTCGTCGCCGATGCTGGTCGGGGTCACTCCACGGGCTCTGCGCAGGAAGAGCGGACGGCCCAGCTGCCGTTCCAGGGTGCGGATCTGCGAGGTGACAGCGGGCTGGGACAGCCCGAGGAGGGCGGCGGCGCGCGTGAAGGAGCCCGCCCGGTGCACGGTCACGAACGTGCGCAGCAGAGTCAGGTCCATGTCCTGCCCCCTCCCGGCAGCGCGCCGCCTCGGTCCCGGACAGCGATAGATATGTCGATAGGCCGCTGCCGCTACTGTGATTGGACACTGACGCAGAGTCAACTAGCCTTGTCCAGGCGGTGCTTCATGCGGGGAGTGGCGGAGAGCGCATGGAGAACCGGGGCGGTCCGAGCCACGAGGGGGGAGGCTCGGACCGCCATGCCCCGTCATGACGTACGGCGAAAGATCCACGGCCCGGCGCCGCTCCGGCATGCCGCTCCGCGGCGCACCGCCTAGCGAGCCGCCTCGTCCAGGGCCCGCTCGACATCGGCCAGCAGGTCCTCCGGGTCCTCCGCGCCGACCGAGAAGCGGATGAAGCCTTCCGGTACGGCGTCGCCGCCCCACCGGCCTCGGCGCTCGGCGGTGGAGCGTACGCCGCCGAAGCTCGTCGCGTCGTCGACCAGCCGCAGCCCGGCCAGGAACCGCTCGGCGGTCTCCCGGTCGGCCAGCACGAACGACACGACGGAACCGAAGCGCCGCATCTGACGTACGGCGTTGGGGTACGAGGGGTCGGTGGGCAGCCCCGGATACCGCAGCCCGGTCACCTCGGCGCGTCTGCCCAGCGCCTGGGCGAGCGCCAGCGCGGTCGCGCACTGACGGTCGATCCGCAGCTGCAGCGTCGCCAGGGAGCGGTGGGCGAGCCATGCCTCCATGGGGCCCGGAATCGCTCCGACGACCTTGCGCCAGCGCCGTACCCCTGCCGACAGCTCGGGGTCGCGGCAGGTCACATGGCCGAGCAGGATGTCGCCGTGTCCGGTCATGCCCTTGGTGTCGCTGGCCACCGAGAAGTCGGCGCCCAGTTCCAGCGGGCGCTGGCCGATCGGGGTGGCCAGGGTGTTGTCGACGGCGACCAGCGCGCCCACCGCGTGCGCGGCGGCGACGAGCCGTCGTACGTCGCAGACATCGAGGCCCGGGTTGGACGGGGTCTCGATCCACAGCAGCTTGGCGCCCTCCAGGACCGCGAGCTGAGCGTCGCCTCCCGTGGGCGCGGTCCGCACCTCGACGCCATAGGCCTCCAGCTGCTCACGGACCAGTGGCAGCGCCTGATAGCCGTCGTCCGGCAGTACCACGGTGTCGCCCGTGCGTGCCTGGGACAGCAGCACGGCCGAGATCGCGGCCATACCGGAGGCGAAGACCGTGGTCCCGACCTCCTCCCCCGGCGCCTCCAGCTCGCCGATGGCCCGCTCCAGATGCGTCCAGGTCGGGTTGGAGTCCCGGCCGTAGGTGTAGGGGCCGACGGGTGCGCCGGAGAGATGGAAGTGCGCGGCGAAAACCGGACCGGGCAGGGTGGGTTCGTACTGCTCCGGTTCGGGAAGCCCCGCCCGCACCGCCCGTGTTCCGTCACCCATGGTGCTCATGTTGCTTCCTCACTTCTCTCCCCGGCGTACCACCGGTCCGCACCGCACTGTCTCAAGCGGCCCCGGAGCCGGCTCCGGGGCCCCGGAGGTCAGTCCTCATCGGGCAGGACGACGTTGAGTGCCCAGGACACGACAGAAATGATCAAGCCACCGAGTACGGCGGTCCAGAACCCGTCGACATGGAAACTGAGATCGAACAGGCCGGCCAGCCAGGAGGTCAGCATCAGCATCAGGGCATTGACCACCAGGGTGATCAGTCCGAGCGTCAGGATGAAGAGCGGGAAGGTGAGCAGCTTCACCACCGGCTTCACCAGGAAGTTCACCAGGCCGAAGAGCAGGGCCACCACGATCAGGGTGAGGGCCTTGCGGCCGGTACTGCCCCCGTCGAGGGTGATGTCCTGGACCAGCCAGATGGCCACGGCCAGCGCACCCGCGTTGGCGATCGTCTTGACTAGGAAATTCTTCATGTGTCTGATCGTGGCAGACATGATCGGGTGGCCGACACCGGCACTACGGGTACGAGGGGCGGACGGGCCGTGAAGGCATTCAGACTGGACGAGCTGGAGGCGGAGCGGGCCGCCAACGACGGCGCGTATCTGCAGTTCGTGCGGGAACGGAACATGTCCGTCGGCCTGTACGCCCTGGACGCCGGTGAACTCGATCCGCAACAGCCCCACCAGCAGGACGAGGTGTATTTCGTCGTCAGCGGCCGGGCGGCGATCACGGTCGGCATGGAGACGACGCAGGTCGGCAGGGGAAGCGTCGTGTACGTACCGGCCGGAGTGGCCCACAAGTTCCACCACATCACCGAGGACCTCCGGGTGATGGTGGTCTTCTCACCGCCCGAGAGCTGAGTCCCGGACCCCGGGTTCCCTAGGGGGTGGATCAGGGGAGTTCAAGGGCTCCGGGGCCCCCGCCGGCCACTCCCGCGCCTCTAGCATCGAAGCAGGAACTCACAGAGACGAGGTAAAGGCGATGGCCGTGCGGGAGATATTCGCGGGGATGCCCTGGTGGGTGAAGTGGGTCGCGGTGCCCATCATCGCGATCGTCGTGTTCGGCGGCCTGATCGCCAGCGTGGTCGGGTTCGTCATCGGCCTGCTCTTCAAGGTGCTGGTCTTCGTCGTCCTGGTGGGCGGTGTCGTCTTCCTCGTCCGGAAGTTCATGTCGTCCTCCTCCTCGCGAGGCGACTGGTAGCGGCTACGGGTCCTCGCGAGGCGACCGGTAGCGGCGACCGTCCTCGCCGGTCGGCCGGCGGAGGAGACCGGTGGGGGCGCGTATCCGTGGAGGAGGCCCCGGTCGGCAGCGGGTGCGACATCTACCCGCGACCACGGACAGTTACGACGATTAGCCCAGCTGAGCTAAGTCCCCCAGGAAACCGCACCCCGAACGGGTCATACGGATACAGTGGGGCACCGCTGCCGCCCTCTGGGACGTAACAGTCCGTCACCACCATGACCAGTGGTTTGTACGTCCGTCCGGTCTCCGGACCCCAGGTTCGCGGCAGGCCCGTGGGGGCGGCCCCCATGGGAGGGCTGACCGCCCGTCACCATGCCTGGGGGTGACCTTTGACCACGGCAACGAATGCCGCTGTCCCGACGCTGATCGGCTCGGTTCAGCGGGCGCTGAGGCTGCTGGAGGCTGTGGGCGCCCATCGGGACGGAGCGCCCGCGAAGCAGCTGGCGCGGGAGGCGGGCCTTCCGCTCCCGACCGCGTACCACCTGTTGCGCACCCTGACCCATGAGGGCTATCTCCGCCGGGAGAACGGTGTCTTCGTCTTCGGCGCAGCCGCTGAGAAACTGACTGGTCTGCCAGCAGTGCAGAAACGTCGAGGCACCGTCGGCGACTCGCTCGCGCATCTGCGCGATGCCATCGGCGCGCCGGTGTACTGCGCCGTCTACCGCGAGGGTGAGATCGAGCTCATCGCGGTCGCGGACACCCCCGCCGCCCCCGCGGTGGACGAGTGGGCCGCGTTCCGGGAGACCGGGCACGCGCATGCGATCGGTCAGTGTCTGCTGGCCCAGCTCGACGAGAAGGCCCGCGAGGACCATCTGGACCGCCATCCGGTCCAACCTCTGACCCGTTACTCAGTGCGAGATCGACAGTCGCTTCTTGAGCGGTTCAGATCGATGGAGCGTGCGGAACCTGTCATTGAGCGACAGGAGTACGCACTGGGTACGGTCTGCGCCGCCATCCCGATTACCGCAGGTAGCACGCTCGCCGCAGTGGCCATTTCTGTACCCCTTGACCAGGAAGATCGGTTGCTCCCCGCAGTCGAACAACTACGTGGCGAAGTGGCGAGCCTCTTGCGTTCGTTCGTGTTCTCTATCAGTATCTGAAAAATCACTCCTTGTGATCTGCTATCGCGTGCACCACGATGGCGTCAATAGGGCCATGGGGGATCATTCCTGGCCAGTTTCATCTACTGCGGGGTTGAACGATGCGTGAGTCGGTTCAAGCAGAGGTCATGATGAGCTTCCTCGTCTCCGAGGAGCTCTCGTTCCGAATTCCGGTGGAGCTCCGGTACGAGGTCAGCGATCCGTATGCGATCCGGATGACCTTTCACCTGCCCGGCGATGCCCCTGTGACCTGGGCATTCGGCCGCGAGCTGCTTCTGGACGGTCTTAATAGCCCCAGTGGCGACGGCGATGTACACATCGGGCCGACCGAGCCCGAAGGATTGAGCGATGTACACATCCGGCTCCAGGTCGGCGCGGATCGCGCGCTGTTCCGGGCCGGCACGGCACCCCTCGTCGCGTTCCTCGACCGGACGGACAAGCTGGTGCCGCTGGGGCAGGAGCACACGCTGGGTGACTTCGACGGAAACCTTGAAGAGGCACTCGGCCGGATCCTCGCCGAGGAGCAGAACGCCGGCTGAGAGAGAAGCACGGCGCCCGCTGGAGACATGAGGCGTCGGTTGTAGAGCAACAGAGTGTCGGCCGAACGGGTTGTCTGTCTGTCGTCCGCGGTTACGCCTTGCGACGACGGCCCCTCCCGGTCCGTACGGGTGCAGGAGCTCCGGCTTCCGCGCCGAGCCCTGTG
The DNA here is from genome assembly GCF_035917275.1 of Streptomyces sp. NBC_01237. Lineage (NCBI taxonomy): Bacteria > Bacillati > Actinomycetota > Actinomycetes > Kitasatosporales > Streptomycetaceae > Streptomyces > Streptomyces sp. NBC_01237. The sequence goes on from NZ_CP108508.1 coordinate 4,532,932, forward strand.
CGGTCCGCGGAGACGACCAGTGCGGCGAGCACCGTGGTCACCGGAACCGAGGCGACCAGTCCGATCGAACCGACCAGCGTCCGGACGATCTCCACAGCCACCAGTTCGCTGCTGGCCACCGTTCCCACGCTGCTCTGGGCGATCGAGAAGAGCAGCAGCAGCGGCAGTGCCGCGCCCGCGTAGGCGAGCACCAGGGTGTTGACGACCGAGGCGATGTGATCCCGTCCGATTCTGATACCTGCCCGGTACAGCCCCCGCCAACCCATCGTCGGGTTCGCCTGATGGAGCTCCCAGACCGCCGAGGTCTGGGTGACGGTCACATCGTCGAGCACTCCGAGCGAGCCGATGATGACGCCTGCCAGCAGCAGGCCGCTCATGTCGATGTCCGGGTACAGCCCGTGGATGAGACCGGTGTTGTCGTCGGTGTTGCCGCTCAGGCTCGCCCAGCCGATGAAGAGCGAGCCGAGAAGCCCGATCAGCAGCAGTGAGATCAGTGTGCCGATGACCGCGACGGACGTACGGGCCGTCAGCCCGTGGCACAGGTAGAGGGCGACCAGCATGATGGCGCTGGCCCCGATCACCGCGACGACCAGGGGATTCGACCCCTGAAGGATCGCCGGCAGGATGAACAGGGTCAGCAGGGCGAACGACACGGCGAGCGCCACCAGTGCCATCACCCCGCGCAGCCTGCCCACGACGACGACCGCGAGGGCGAAGATCCCGGCGAGCAGAGCCATCGGCACCGTGCGGTTCACATCGGTCACCGAGTACTGGAGGTCGTGGGGGGCGTCGGGCGCGTACGCCACGACCACGCCCTGTCCCTGCCGCAGTTGCCGGGGCGCGTCGGGCTGGACGACCTCGACGAATGTGCGGCCCTTGTCCTTTCCGGTGGTCACCTCGATCGTGGCCTTCTCGCACAGCCCGGACTGCTCGTTGACCGCCTCGCGCCCGGACGGCGTGGAGGTGTCACCGGTCGGCGGCACCTGGGCGGCGTTGACGTCCTTGCAGTCGACCTTGTCGACCCGGACCACCTTGCCCTGCTGCGTCTGCCGGTCGAAGCCGACGCCCGTGCGCTCGTGGGCCGGGGTGCCGTCCGGCCAGAGGACCAGCAGGCCGACGACGACCGCGGCGGCGAAGGGGATCAGTACGGCCGCGATCACCTTGCGCAGATGTTTCGAGACGGGCGCGGCGGGGCCGTGACTGTGCGAGTGGCCGTGGGCGTGGTCGTGGGGTGCGGGGTCGCTTTGGGGGGATGTCACGGGGCGATCATCGCAAGAACGGGAGGGGTCCTCTGGTCAGCTCGCCAGGAAGGGCGCTAGCGTGGTGGCACCTTTGCACACGCGGGAGCTCGGAGCACCGGGCTGAGAGGGCGCTGACCTCCGTACTCCGTACGGGACATGCTGCGCCGACCGCCGAACCTGTTACCGGGTAATGCCGGCGTAGGGAGTAGGTCTCATGACCACATCGGACGCACGCACGCCTGCCTCGAAGCAGAATGACCGGGATGCGCGTCATGCGCAGCAGGGTCAGGACGCACCGGACGACGAGGCCGGGAAGTCCATCGGATGGCACAAGGGATACGTCCAGGGCTCGCGCCCGGACCTCCGGGTGCCGGTCCGTCAGGTGCACCTCACCAACGGCGACGACGTGACGCTGTACGACACGTCGGGGCCGTACACCGATCCCTCCATCGACACCGACGTCCGCCGCGGGCTCGCACCGCTGCGGGAGAACTGGATCATCGCCCGCGGTGACACCGAGGAGTACGCCGGCCGTCCGGGCCGCCCCGAGGACGACGGGCTCAAGCACACCTCGCCGCGCGGCGGGCTGCGCAACCTCGACGCCGTCTTCCCCGGCCGCCCGCGCCAGCCGCGCCGCAGTCGGGACGGGCGCCCCGTCACCCAGCTCGCGTATGCCCGACGGGGCGAGATCACCCCTGAGATGGAGTACGTCGCGATCCGGGAGAACGTCGGGCCCGAGGTCGTACGCGAGGAGATCGCCGCGGGCCGGGCCGTGCTGCCCGCGAACGTCAACCACCCGGAGATCGAGCCGATGATCATCGGCAAGCGGTTCCTGGTGAAGGTCAACGCCAACATCGGCAACTCCGCCGTCACCTCCTCCATCGAGGAAGAGGTGGACAAGATGACCTGGGCGACCAAATGGGGCGCCGATACGGTCATGGACCTCTCCACCGGGCGCAACATCCACACCACCCGTGAGTGGGTACTGCGCAACTCCCCGGTGCCGATCGGCACCGTCCCCCTCTATCAGGCACTCGAAAAGGTCGACGGCCGGGCGGAGGAGCTGACCTGGGAGATCTACAAGGACACGGTCATCGAGCAGGCCGAGCAGGGCGTCGACTACATGACGGTGCACGCCGGTGTGCGCCTGCCGTACGTGCCGCTGACCGCCCGTCGCAAGACCGGCATCGTCTCCCGCGGCGGTTCGATCATGGCCGCCTGGTGCCTCGCGCACCACAAGGAGTCCTTCCTGTACGACCACTTCGAGGAGCTCTGCGAGATCCTCGCGACGTACGACGTGACGTACTCGCTGGGCGACGGCCTGCGCCCCGGGTCGATCGCCGACGCCAACGACGAGGCGCAGTTCGCCGAACTCCGCACGCTGGGCGAGCTGAACACGATCGCCAAGCGGTTCGGCGTCCAGACGATGATCGAGGGACCGGGCCATGTCCCGATGCACAGGATCAAGGAGAACATCGACCTCCAGCAGGAGATCTGCGAGGAGGCGCCGTTCTACACGCTCGGCCCGCTGACCACCGATGTCGCTCCGGCGTACGACCACATCACCTCCGGCATCGGCGCGGCGATGATCGCCTGGTGGGGGACGGCGATGCTCTGTTACGTCACGCCCAAGGAGCACCTGGGGCTGCCCAACCGGGACGACGTGAAGACCGGCGTGATCACCTACAAGATCGCGGCCCATGCGGCTGACCTCGCCAAGGGGCACCCCGGGGCGCAGGACTGGGACGACGCGCTGTCGGACGCGCGGTTCGAGTTCCGCTGGGAGGACCAGTTCAACCTGGCTCTGGACCCGGTCACGGCGCGGGAGTTCCACGACGAGACGCTGCCTGCCGAACCGGCGAAGACGGCGCACTTCTGCTCGATGTGCGGGCCGAAGTTCTGCTCGATGAAGATCTCCCAGGACATCCGGCGCGAGCACGGCGGTTCGCGGGCGGAGATCGAGACGGGCATGGCGGAGAAGTCGAAGGAGTTCGCGGCCTCGGGCAACCGGGTCTATCTGCCGATCGCGGAGACGGGCGGCAGGTCGGCCGGCTGACCTGGGCGCCTCAGCGGAGGGGGGCCCGCCAGGCCACCGGTCCCGGCCGGCCCGCCTCCGCGAAACCCACCGCGAACGGCTTGTCGCCGTCGTCCGTCACCAGGTGGATGCTGCACTCCGTCACGCTGTCGCCCGGCGGGACCGTCCGGGCGACCCAGTCGGACGGACAGCCGGGGATCTTCGTGTCGAGGACGAAGGGGGTCTTCCCCCGTATCCGCCGACCGCCCTCGGTGAGCAGGCGGACTCGGTCGGCCTGGTCGGCGTAGAGGTCTTTCGGGCCGGTGTTGGTGTAGGTGACCGACACGTAGTACGGGACGCCGCGCCGCTCCTTCTCGTTGAGGCCGAGGTCCAGACCCGCGAGGTCGGCCGTGCTGCCCCGGCGTACGGACTTCAGCGTGGCCGGCAGTTCGAGGACGCCGTCCTCGTCGGTGTCCCACCGGACGCGGACGAGGTCGCCCGGCTCCGCCAGCCCTGCGGACGCCGCCTTGAGGCCGCCCTCGACGGGCCAGGTGGCGACCGCGCCGCCCTCGTCGAGGTAGCCGTCGGCGTTGTGCGTCAGCGACAGCACGCCTACGCCCTCGGGCAGCGCGTAGGTCACGCATGTGTCGTACGAGTCGCCGGGAGCCAGCGTCTTCGGAGCGGTGTCCGCGCAGGGCAGGTCGACCCCGTCTGCCCTGCCGCCGCTGACGTGGACCTTCTCCCCGCGCGCCCAGTCGGTGCCGTTCAGAGCGAAGCCGCTGTCCACCATGTAGGCAGCGGGGATCCTCGTCCGACCGGTGTTGGTGACCTCGAAGCCGAGGTAGTGGGGGACCATGCCCTTCAGCTCTTTGTCCACGCGCGCCCCCAGCATGTCCTCCTCCGAGCCCCGGACCAGGCTCTTGACCGTGATCCTGACGGCGTAGGACCGGTGGTCGGTGTCCGTGTGGACGACGTCCCGTGCGCCCGTCCGCACCGGCAGGTCCGTCCAGGAGGCAGGCATCTCCGCAGCTTGCTCCACGGTCCCACCCGGACTCTGTTCCCCCGTGCATCCGGCGAAGAGGGGTATCGCCGCCGCGCTCACGGTGGCCTTCTTGACGTAGCTGGACAGGCGCATGGACTTCCCTTGCCGCACGGTGATCCGGATCCGCCGGAGACTGACGCATCGTAGGACGTCATACCGGAGGCGGCGGGTGGAGGGCCCGGTGCGGTTGCTGTCGCTTCTGGCCCTCAGCGGGAGTGCGGTAGGGCCGCGTGGCCGAGTGGCTGGTCACGTCGGGCGCTCAACGCTGCCGCGCTCGTACGGCTCCCCGGCTCCGGGGGAGGGGTCCGGGGTATGCGGAACCGCAGCGCGCACGGAGGGACTTGGCGGCTTCGCCCCAGGGGCCTTTGCGCCCGGAGCGACGCCGTGCTCCGGTACACGGGGGTGTCAACAACTGTCCGCAACAGGCCGTTTCAGCCATGGAAGAGCTATTTGCCATGGATTCCGCACTGGTTGAGCGACGGTATGGACACGGTAGAGCTGCAGCTGGATGTACGTTTCGCCCCGGGCCCGCCTGCGCTTGACCGCGTCCTTATCTGTGCCTTACTTTCCGGCATGCCTGGCTGGAAAATGTGAGCCCTCGCACGGGGGGCCCGGGGAGGGAATCACCATGAACTGGTACCTGGACGTACTCAAGAACTACGCAGGCTTCAGCGGTCGCGCACGCCGCAAGGAGTACTGGATGTTCGTGCTCTTCAACTTCATCGCTGCCGTGATCCTGATGGTCATCGGCGGGGTGATAGGCACGCAGATCCCGTACTACATCTACCTCGTCGCGGTCATCGTCCCCTCGATCGCGGTCGTCGTGCGCCGGCTGCACGACACCGGCCGTTCGGGCTGGTGGATCCTGATCTCGCTCGTCCCGCTGGTCGGCGGCATCATCCTGCTGGTCTTCCTGGCCACCGAGGGCAAGTACGAGGCGAACGAGTACGGTGCCAACCCGAAGCTGGCTCCGCAGGGCATCTGATTCACCGCTCCGGCCCGTCACGGGCCGGAACACCGCACGGGCCGGGTGCAGCGCGAGCTGCCCCGGCCTTTGCCGTGTCCGCGCGGGCGTGCGCGGGCGGGCTGCCTTCCACGGTCCGTCGAGACATCACCGGATGTCCGCGCGGGCGTGCGCGGGGCGGGCACGGGCTGCCTGATGCGCGCGGGGTGTCGCTCACCGGCCGGGGGCGGTGGACGACGGGCGGTGGCCGACGGGCGGTGGGCGGCGGGTGTTGGCCGCCGGCCGGGGGCGTCAGTCCGGCTGGTGCTCGGGGCCGCCGAAGTCCGGGCTCGTGAAGTCGGGGCTGGTGAAGGTCGGCCGTGGTCCCGCCGAGGGGCCGTCCTCCGGACCGGAGAAGTCCGGGCTGCTGTAGCCGATCTTCGGGATGCGGTTCGGGGAGCGGTGCGGGGTCCGGGCGGCGGGACCGGCGGTCGGATCGTCCAGGGCGTCCCGCAGGAACGGCAGGATGCCGCGTTCCAGCAGGGCGTGGCGCCAGGCCTCCCTGGCCCGCGCGATCTCTTCCGGAAGCTCCTGCTCCTCGTTCTCGGCGGACAGCGAGGACGCGCCGTTGTGCAGCGCGGTGACCAGCAGCCCCGTGGCGGCGACGAGGCTGGCCACCGCGGCGAGGGCCCCGAAGAACCACCCGGCCGTGACCATGGTGCCGGCGAAGGCGAGCGACGGACTGACGGCCTTCAGTACATAGCCGACCAGCAGGAAGATCAGAGAGGCCGTCCCCGCCAGGACCGGAGCCAGGACCGTGACGGCCGCGCCTATCCCGCCCGTCCGGTCCGTGCCGTCCAGCGGTGTACCGAGGTCCGGTTCCTGCTCCTCGTCCTGGTCCGCCGCACCCGTGGGCGTACGCAGCTCGCCGCGGGCGCGCACATAGTGCTCGTACTCCGTGGCGGCGGCCGCGGTGATCAGGTCCGTGGCGTTCAGCGCCATGGTGCGCAGCTGTTCCGTATTGAGACGGTCCCCGACGCCGTCCAGATCCGGGCGTTCATGAGCATGACGAAGTGCGTCACCGAGGATCCGCTCGTACTCGGGGCGGTCCTCGGCCAGCAGGTGCGGAGCGCTAGTCATATGCATCCCCCGATGCTCCGTAGGGCCTGATGCGCCGCGGTGGCCGGGCGATCGGGCGGAAACGGAGGAGAGCCTGCTACTGATACGCCGATGGTAGAGCGCTCACGGCACGGGGTGACAGGGGCTTTCCGTAATTGGGCCCGGTGATCGGCGGAGTCAGGTCGTGGATGCGCCTTCCCCGACAGCCCTCAGTCATGCAGGGGGAGTTGGACCACCAGTAGTTTTCCGGCCATGGTCACTCCGCCGTCCATGGCGATGGCGAGCCCGTCGGCGTACACATGCGGACCGTTCACCACCGGTCCCGCGCCGTTCTCGCCGTCCTCCGAGCCGACCTCGCCGAGCAGATACGGAATGGGGCTGTGACCATGGACGACGCGCTGTCCGCCATAGGTCGTCATCAGCTCGCGCACCGCCTGGGAGCCGCCCTCGTCGCGGAAGGCGAACCGCTTGGTGAGCTTGCGGAAGAGGTCCCAGCACTCGTCGGCGTCGTTGCGGGTGAGAATGGCGTGCACCGTGTCGTTGACGTCCTCGATGGTGGACCCGTAGTCGAGGTACGCCGTCGTGTCGGAGTGCATCAGCAGGTGCCCGTCCTCCTCGACGACCGCGTCGAGCCGGGACATCCACTGGAGGTGGACGTCCTGGAGCCGCTCCATGTCCGTCTTCTGGCCGCCGTTGAGCAGCCAGGCGGCCTGGAAGGTGGCGGTGCCGGCTCCGGAGTTGACCGGGGTGTCGGCGAACCGCTTGGCGCCGATCAGCAGCAGCTCGTGGTTTCCCATGAGGGCCTTGCAGTAGCCGCCCGCGGCCGCCGCCTCGGCGGAGAGGCGCATGACGAGGTCGATGACGCCGATGCCGTCCGGGCCGCGGTCCGTGAAGTCACCGAGGAACCACAGCCGGGCGTTGCCCGCGGTCCAGTTGCCGTCGGCGTCGACGAGACCCTGTTCGGCGAGGGCGGCCAGCAGCTCGTCCAGATAGCCGTGGACGTCACCCACGACAAACAGCGGTCCGCGCTCCGTAGCGGGAACGGCCTGCGGGGCCGCGGCGGTCCGCGCCTGGACGGTGTCGCCGCGATGGATGACGGGAAGATCGCGTTCGGTGGGCGTGTAACCCTCCGGCGGTTCGTCGCCGGGCAGGGCGTTGCCCGGGTGCGGTGGGTGCCGAGGCACGGGCGTCTGCGCATACGGCGGTACGCGGAAGTCGCGCAACGTCGCCGTCCGCACCACGGGTTCCTGACCGGCCCCCTGAGTCATCGACCCCTCCACCACCGTCGCGCCGCCGTACACCTGACGGGCCGTGCCTGGTAGAGGTGGTCCGCGGTGTCGTGCGCCCATCATAGGAATGCGGATCGTGCTGTGTGACGCACCAGGGGTGGTGAATCCGGGCGCACGCACGGTTCACCGGCCAATTGGTCCGGAATAATACGATCAGTCCCCGCTCGGCGATCGTGGCGGACTGACGGTGGTGCGGGGCGGACGCCGTTGCGAGGAGGTCCGGACGATGAGCTCCGTCGGTATCACCTGCTCCACCGGACCGTCGTGTTCGACGCCTTCGATGGCGTCGATGAGGAGCTGGACCACGGCTGTGCCGATGCGGTGCGGTTTGAGCGAGAGCGTCGTGATGGGCGGCTCGGTGCTCGCGTACACGGTGGACTCGCTGCAGCAGACCAGCAGCAGGTCCTCGGGGACCCGCAGACCGTAGCGGCGGGCGGCCGCCAGCAGATCGGTCCCGTTGGGGTCGAAGAGCCCGTAGACGGCGTCGGGGCGGTCCGGGCGGGCGAGGAGGCGGTCGGCGGCGACCGCACCCGCGCAGGGGTCGTGGGCCGGGTAGGACTCGTAGACCGGGTCCTGGCCCACCTGCTCGCACCAGTGGAGATACGCGGTGGTGGACAGCCGGGTGTACGTGTCGGTGGTGGTGCCGGTCAGCAGGCCGATACGGCGCGCTCCGGCGGCGGCGAGGTGGTCGAGGAGATCGAGCACGGCGGCCCGGTGGTCGTTGTCGACCCAGGCGGTGACCGGAAGCGTCCCGGCCGGGCGGCCGTCCGAGACGACGGGCAGGCCCTGGCGTACGAGTTCGGTGACGACCGGGTCCTGGTCGGAGGGGTCGATGACGACGGTGCCGTCGAGTGCGACGTTCGACCAGACGTCGTGGCGGGAGGTGGCGGGGAGGATGACGAGGGCGTATCCGCGGTCGAGGGCCGCGGAGGTCGCGGCTCTGGCCATCTCCGCGAAGTACGCGAATTCGGTGAAGGTGAAAGGTTCATTCCCGTAGGTGGTCACGGTCAGGCCGATCAGGCCGGACCTGCCGGTACGGAGGGTTCGGGCCGCGGCGGACGGGCGGTAGCCCAGGCGCTCTGCGACCTCGCGGACATGGCGGCGGGTGGCGTCCGGGAGCCTGCCCTTGCCGTTGAGCGCGTCGGAGACGGTCGTGATCGAGACCCCGGCCGCGGCGGCCACGTCCCGGATACCCGCCCGTCCCGGCCGGCTGTTGCGCCGGGGTGTCTCCGTCCGGCTCACCTGGTGCTTCCCTGCTGCTGTCATGGCGAGCCGATAGTAGGGCTCGGAGGGGTGGTCAGGCCGGTCGCATATGCGCACGTTGACAGGCACGTTTCTGCATGGTCATCGTCGACCAAATGCCTTGCAAGTAAAGGGTGTTGGGTGCCTGAACCTCAGTGTGTCATGTGTCGGACGGTGTGGGCCTACTAAATGTTCGATGTTTCGAAGAGGTCTCAACTCACCACTTCGGGGGACGCGCGCCACGGAGTGAGCCACCGGCGTGCGTCGGGACGGAGAAACGCTCCCCCCTCGAACGATTCCTCGCTCCCGCCATTCGCAGCAGGGCCCAATCCTCATAAGGTGAGCAGTATTGATGCGTGCGGATGACCTAGGAGGACCTGCGGTGAGCGAGACGAGCCCCAAGCTGCGTGCCGAGCTGGACGGTGTGCCTGCCTATGTGCCGGGCAAGCCGGCCGCCGCCGATGGACCGGTCGCCTTCAAGCTGTCCTCCAACGAGAACCCGTATCCGCCGCTGCCCGGCGTGCTGGAGTCCACGCTGGCCGCGGCTGCGGACTTCAACCGGTACCCGGACATGGCGTGTACCGCTCTGATGAACGAGCTGGCCGAACGCTTCGGTGTGCCCCTCGCCCATCTGGCGACCGGTACCGGATCGGTCGGTGTGGCCCAGCAGCTGCTCCAGGCCACCTCGGGCCCCGGCGACGAGGTCATCTACGCCTGGCGTTCCTTCGAGGCGTACCCGATCATCACCCAGGTCAGCGGGGCGACCTCGGTGAAGGTGCCGCTGACCGACGGCGAGGTGCACGATCTCGACGCGATGGCGGACGCGATCACCGACCGGACCCGGATGATCTTCGTCTGCAACCCGAACAACCCGACCGGCACCGCTGTGCGCAGGGCCGAGCTGGAGCGGTTCCTGGACCGGGTGCCGGGCGATGTCCTGGTGGTGCTCGACGAGGCGTACCGGGAGTTCGTCCGTGATGTCGAGGTGCCGGACGGCATCGAGATCTACCGGGACCGGCCCAATGTGGCGGTGCTGAGGACCTTCTCCAAGGCGTACGGCCTGGCAGGGCTGCGGGTCGGGTTCGCGGTGGCCCATGAGCCGGTGGCCGCCGCGCTGCGGAAGACGGCCGTCCCCTTCGGCGTCAGCCAGCTCGCGCAGGACGCGGCGGTCGCGTCGCTCCGGGCCGAGGACGAACTGCTGGGACGGGTCGGCTTCCTGGTCGGCGAGCGGACCCGGGTGTACGAGGGGCTGGTGGGGCAGGGGTGGACCGTTCCGGAGTCCCAGGCCAACTTCGTCTGGCTGCGGCTCGGCGACCGCACCGGCGACTTCGCCGCCGTCTGCGAGAAGGCCGGTGTCGTGGTGCGGCCGTTCGCCGGTGAGGGAGTGCGGGTCTCGGTCGGGGAGGGCGAGGCGAACGACCTGTTCCTGAAGGTGGCGGAGGAGTACCGCGCGCGGCTGTAGCAGGGGAGTGCCGCGCGCGGCTGTCGCGGAGAGGCGCCGCGCGGCTTCGGCCGACAGCGTTGAGCGGCGATCGGCGGCGATCGGTTGCCCTCGGCCGTGGCGGCCGGCCATTGCCGGTCGCGCCAGTACGTCCACCGGTGGCCCCGGACCCCGACCTGCGGGGTCCGGGGCCACCGTGCTGTCCGGGGGCGTTCCCGGTGGATTGCGGGGGGATCGTGCTGAAAGCCCGAAGAGGGGTACCCCGCACGAACGCCCCGAAAGTCTGTGCGCCATAATGCTTGTGAATGTGAACGCGTTCACAAGCGTGTCACGGTTCGTCCCGTGATTGACGGGATTAACAGGGCAAGCTGCCGCTGTGACCACGGCGACCTAAGGAGAAGACGACGTGGACCTAGCTCTGGCGCCGGAGACCCTGGCGCGATGGCAGTTCGGTATTACCACCGTCTACCACTTCCTCTTCGTCCCCCTGACGATCTCGCTCGCCGCGCTCACCGCCGGCCTGCAGACCGCCTGGGTCCGGACGAGCAACGAGAAGTACCTCAGGGCTACCAAGTTCTGGGGCAAGCTCTTCCTGATCAACATCGCCATGGGTGTGGTCACCGGCATCGTCCAGGAGTTCCAGTTCGGAATGAACTGGTCCGACTACTCACGGTTCGTCGGCGACATCTTCGGCGCACCGCTCGCCTTCGAAGCGCTGATCGCGTTCTTCTTCGAGTCCACCTTCATCGGGCTGTGGATCTTCGGCTGGGACAAGCTGCCGAAGAAGATCCACCTCGCCTGTATGTGGATGGTCTCGATCGGCACCATCCTCTCCGCGTACTTCATCCTGGCGGCCAACTCCTGGATGCAGCACCCGGTCGGCTACCGGATCAACAAGGAACGCGGCCGCGCCGAGCTCACCGACTTCTGGCACGTGCTCACGCAGAACACCGCGCTCACCCAGTTCTTCCACACCATCACGGCGGCGTTCCTCGTCGGTGGCGCCTTCATGGTCGGCATCGCCGCCTTCCACCTGGCGCGCAAGAAGCACATCCCGGTGATGCGGACCTCGCTGCGGGTGGGCCTGGTCACGGTCGTGATCGCCGGACTGCTCACCGCGGTCAGCGGCGACCTGCTGGGCAAGGTGATGTTCAAGCAGCAGCCGATGAAGATGGCGGCGGCCGAGGCGCTGTGGGACGGCCAGAACTCGGCGCCCTTCTCGATCTTCGCGTACGGGGATGTCAGCAAGGGCCACAACTCCGTGGAGATCTCGATCCCGGGGATACTGTCCTTCCTCGCGGACGACGACTTCAACTCGTACGTCCCCGGCATCAACGACATCAACAAGGCCGAGCAGGAGAAGTTCGGGCCCGGCGACTACCGGCCGAACATTCCCGTCGCCTTCTGGAGCTTCCGCTGGATGATCGGCTTCGGGATGGCGTCCTTCGCCCTCGGCATCCTGGGGCTGTGGCTGACCCGGAAGAAGTTCATGCTGCCACCGGGGATGCGTACCGGTGAGGACGAAGTGCCACATCTGGTCCTGTTCAAGAACAAGGCGCTGAGCCCGAAGCTCACCAAGCTCTACTGGATCGTCGCGCTCTGGACCCTGCTCTTCCCGCTGATCGCCAACTCCTGGGGCTGGATCTTCACCGAGATGGGGCGTCAGCCCTGGGTCGTCTATGGCGTGCTCCAGACCCGTGACGCGGTCTCCCCCGGTGTCTCGCAGGGCGAGGTCTTCGCCTCGATGACCATCTTCACCCTGCTCTACGCGGTGCTCGCCGTGATCGAGGTCAAGCTGCTCGTGAAGTACATCAAGGCCGGACCGCCGGAACTCACGGAGGCCGACCTCAACCCGCCCACCAAGATCGGCGGTCATGACGAAGACGACGCCGACCGGCCGATGGCCTTCTCCTACTGAGAGCAGAGGAGCTGAGAGATGGAACTCCACGACGTCTGGTTCGTGCTCATCGCCGTCCTCTGGATCGGCTACTTCTTCCTGGAGGGATTCGACTTCGGGATCGGAGTCCTCACCAAGCTGCTGGCCCGTGACCGCAAGGAGCGGCGGGTCCTGATCAATACGATCGGGCCCGTCTGGGACGGCAACGAGGTCTGGCTGCTCTCCGCGGGAGGCGCGACCTTCGCCGCCTTCCCGGAGTGGTACGCCACGCTGTTCTCCGGCTTCTATCTGCCGCTGCTGATCATCCTGCTCTGTCTGATCGTGCGGGGTGTCGCCTTCGAGTACCGCGCCAAGCGGCCCGAGGAGAGGTGGCAGACCAACTGGGAGAACGCGATCTTCTGGACCTCGCTGATCCCCGCACTGCTGTGGGGCGTGGCGTTCGGGAACATCGTGCGCGGCGTGAAGATCGACGCCGACATGGAGTACGTCGGCAACTTCTGGGACCTGCTCAACCCGTACTCCCTCCTCGGCGGGCTGGTCACGCTCTTCCTGTTCACCTTCCACGGCTCGGTGTTCGCCGCGCTCAAGACGGTCGGGGACATCCGGGAGCGGTCACGCAAGCTCGCTCTCAAGCTGGGCCTGGTCACCGCGGTGCTCGCGCTGGGCTTCCTGGTGTGGACCCAGGCCGACAACGGCGACAGCTGGAGCCTGCTCGCGATGATCATCGCCGTGGTGGCGCTGGTCGGTGCGATCGGCGCCATCGCGGTGGGGCGCGAGGGCTGGTCGTTCGCACTTTCGGGCGTGACGATCACGGCGGCGGTCGCCATGCTCTTCCTGACGCTCTTCCCGAACGTCATGCCGTCCTCGCTCAACGACGCCTGGAACCTCACGGTCACCAACGCCTCGTCCACCCCGTACACCTTGAAGATCATGACCTGGTGTGCCGGGATCGCGACGCCCGTGGTGCTGATGTACCAGGGGTGGACGTACTGGGTGTTCCGCAAGCGCATCGGTACGCAGCACATCGCCGACGCGCACTGACGTACGCGCGTGTACGTGTACGTGTCGTCGCGCACTGAGCCCTCTGGGAGATGTTTCACGTGAAACCGATCGACCCGCGCCTGCTCCGGTACGCCAGGGCCACCCGCTTCTTCCTGGCGGCCGTGGTGGCACTGGGACTGGTCGGTGCGACGCTGGTGATCGCCCAGGCCATGCTCATCGCCGAGGTGGTGGTGGGCGGGTTCGAGGACCGTATGACGGTCTCCGCACTCCGCACACCACTGCTTCTGCTCGCCGCGGTCGCGCTGGGCCGGGCGCTCGTCGCCTGGCTCACCGAGCTGGCCGCGTACCGGGCGAGCGCGGCGGTCAAGTCCGAACTGCGCGGCCGGCTCCTGGAACGGGCCACGCGGCTCGGCCCGGACTGGCTGAGCGGGGAACGCACCGGCTCCCTGGTGGCGCTGGCCACCCGGGGGGTCGACGCCCTCGACGACTACTTCGCGCGCTATCTGCCGCAGCTCGGGCTCGCGGTGGTGGTGCCGGTGGCGGTCCTGGCCAGGATCGTCACCGAGGACTGGGTGTCGGCCGCGATCATCGTGGTCACGCTGCCGCTCATTCCGCTCTTCATGATCCTGATCGGCTGGGCCACCCAGTCCCGCATGGACCGTCAGTGGCAGCTGCTGTCCCGGCTCTCCGGGCACTTCCTGGACGTGGTCGCCGGGCTGCCGACCCTGAAGGTCTTCGGACGGGCCAAGGCCCAGGCCGAATCGATCCGCACGATCACCTCTCAATACCGCCGGGCCACCATGCGGACGCTGCGGATCGCGTTCCTGTCCTCCTTCGCCCTGGAGCTGCTGGCGACGCTGTCGGTGGCGCTCGTCGCCGTCACCATCGGGATGCGGCTGGTGCACGGGGAACTCGACCTCTACACCGGGCTGGTGGTCCTGATCCTCGCGCCCGAGGCATATCTGCCGATCCGGCAGGTGGGGGCGCAGTACCACGCGGCGGCGGAGGGACTCTCGGCCGCCGAGGAGATCTTCTCGGTCCTGGAGGCCGAGCCGCCGGCCGCCGGCACCGGGGCCGTCCCCGCGTCGCTGCGGCTGGAGCTGGAGGATGTGACGGTCCGGCACGGTGGCCGTGGCGAACCGTCGCTCGACGCCGCGTCCCTGGTCGTGGAGCAGGGGGAGACCGTCGCCCTGGTCGGTCCGAGCGGCGTCGGCAAGTCCACGCTCCTCAATGTGGTGCTGGGCTTCGCGGTGCCCGACGAGGGGCGGGTGCGGGTCGGTGGCACCGACCTCGCCGACCTCTCCCCCGAGCGCTGGCGCGAACGGATCGCCTGGGTGCCGCAGCGTCCGCACCTCTTCGCGGGCACGATCGCCGAGAACGTGCGTCTGGCCAGGCCGGACGCGGACGACGACGCCGTGGCCACGGCGCTGCGGGACGCCGGAGCGTACGACTTCGTCGCGGAGCTGCCCGAAGGGGTCCGGACACCGCTGGGAGAGGACGGTGCCGGGCTCTCGGCCGGTCAGCGCCAGCGGCTCGCCCTCGCACGGGCGTTCCTCGCCGACCGGCCGCTGCTGCTCCTCGACGAGCCGACCGCGAGCCTGGACGGCGAGACGGAGGCGGGCATCGTCGAGGCGGTCGGGCGGCTGGCGGCCGGGCGGACCGTGCTGCTGGTCGTGCACCGTCCGGCGCTGCTGGCGGTCGCCGACCGTGTGGTGACGCTGGAGCCGCGTGAGCACACCGAGCGGGCCGCCACGGCCGCCGACGGAGAGCGGGACGCCTCGGTAGCACCGTCGCAGCGTCCGGCCGGTAAGGAACCGTTCGCCGCCGGTGACCCGGTGGACCTTCCCGAGCCCGCGCTGCTGCGCGAGACCGCCCCCCGGTCCGGGGGCCGGGTGCTCGCCCGCGTCCGGGAGGCCGCCGGTGCGCAGCGCGGTCAGCTGGCGCTCGCCCTGTTGCTGGGCAGCCTCGCCGTGGGCTCGGCCGTCGGGCTCATGGCCGTCTCCGGATGGCTGATCTCCCGCGCCTCCGAACAGCCGCCGGTGCTCTATCTGATGGTCGCCGTCACCGCGACCCGCGCCTTCGGCATCGGCCGGGCCGTCTTCCGCTATGCCGAGCGCCTGGTCTCCCACGACGCGGTGCTCAGGATGCTCGCCGAGCTGCGCGTGGCCGTGTACCGCGGGCTTGAGCGCATCGCGCCCGCGGGACTGCGCACGACGCGCCGCGGCGACCTGCTGTCCCGGCTCGTCGCCGATGTGGACGCGCTGCAGGACTACTGGCTGCGCTGGCTGCTGCCCGCGGGGACCGCGGTGCTCGTCGGAACGGCCGCCGCCGGATTCACCGCCTGGCTGCTCCCGGAGGCGGGCGTGGTGCTCGCCGTCGGGCTGCTGCTCGCCGGGGTGGGCGTACCGCTGGTCAGCGGCGCCTGCGCCCGGCACGCGGAGCGTCAACTCGCGCCCGCCCGTGCCGAGCTGGCCACCCGTGTCACCGATCTGCTGGGCGGAACGGCGGAACTGACCGTCGCCGGGGCGCTGCCCGCCCGCCATGCCCGGGTGCGTGAGGCCGACGGCCTCCTCACCCGGATCGCCTCCCGGGCGGCGACCGCGACCGCGCTCGGCGGTGGACTCTCCGCCCTGATCTGCGGGCTCACCGTGGTGGCCGCCGCCCTCGTCGCCGTACCCGCGGTCTACGACGGACGGCTGGAGGGAGTGGAGCTGGCGGTCGTGGTGCTCACCCCGCTCGCCGCCTTCGAGGCCGTGACCGGACTGCCCCTCGCCGTGCAGTACCGCCAGCGCGTCAGGCGCAGCGCGGAGCGGGTCCACGAGGTGCTGGACGCCCCCGTACCGGTGCGGGAACCCGAGAGCCCGGCCGAGACGCCCGCCTCACCCTTCCCGCTGGAGGTACGGGGCCTGACGGCCCGGTACGCGGGGTCGGGGCGGAACGCCCTGGAGTCCGTCGACCTGACGCTGGTGCCCGGACGGCGTGTCGCCGTCGTCGGGCCCTCCGGCGCGGGCAAGACGACGCTGGCCCAGGTCCTGCTCCGCTTCCTGGACGCCCGGGAGGGCACGTACCGGGTCGGTGGAGTCGACGCCTGCGCGCTGGAGGGGGACACGGTTCGCGCGTTCGTCGGGCTGTGCGCCCAGGACGCCCATGTCTTCGACAGCTCCATCCGCGAGAACCTGCGGCTGGCCCGTACCGGGGCGACCGACGCCGAACTGCGCGAGGCCCTGGCCGGAGCCCGGCTGCTGGACTGGGCCGAAGGGCTGCCGGACGGACTGGACACCCTGGTGGGCGAACACGGAGCGCGGCTCTCGGGCGGCCAGCGCCAGCGGCTCGCGCTGGCCCGTGCGCTGCTCGCCGACTTCCCCGTCCTGGTCCTCGACGAGCCCGCGGAACACCTCGACCTGGCAACGGCGGACGCCCTGACCGCGGACCTGCTGGCGGCGACCCGGGGACGTACGACCGTGCTGATCACCCACCGCATCGAAGGGCTGGACGCCGTCGACGAGGTGCTGGTGATGGACGCGGGCCGGGTGGTGCAGCGTGGCCCGTACGCCGCGCTCGTGGCGCAGGAGGGGCCGCTGCGCCGGATGCTGGAGCGCGAGCGGGAGACGGTGCGCGAGAGCGTCGGGGAGCCCGCACGGAAGTCCGTGCCGGTGGTGGAGGCGTCCAAGGAGGAGCCGTCCATGCAGGAGGCGTCCGCGGAGGAGGCGTCCATGGCGGAGGCGTCCGTGGCGGAGACGTCCGTTCGGGCAGGGGCCTGAGGGGAGTTCCGACTTTCGTTGCCAATCGGTACTAATTAGGCTCGGTGCATGCCAGAGCAGGACCCGAAGGACTCACTCGAAGCCGCGACGCAGGCCACCCGCAGCCTGCAGGGCCTCTCCACCGAGCTCACCGCCCGTGTCCCGCAACTGCTGGAGGCGATGCGTTCCGTCGGCACGGGCCTGGAACTGCACTCCACGCTCGACCGCATCTGCGAGACGGCGGCCGAACTCGCCCACGCCCGCTACGCCGCCATCGGCGTCGTGGACGAAGCGGGTGAAGGGCTCTCCGACTTCGTCACCTTCGGGGTTCCGGACGAGGTGGCCCGGGAGATCGGGCGCCGCCCCGACGGGCACCGTGGCCTTCTGGGCGCGCTGATCCACGATCCTGTCCCCGTCCGGCTGGCCGATCTGACGGCCGATCCCCGGGTCGCCGGATTCCCGCCCGGCCATCCCCGGATGCGGACCTTCCTCGGCGTGCCCATCCGCGTACAGGGAGAGATCTTCGGCAATCTCTATCTGACCGAGAAGCACGACGGGGGCGAGTTCAGCGACTACGACCTGCACATGGTGCGGGTGCTCGCCACGGAGGCGGGGATCGCCATCGGCAACGCCCGCCTCTACGAGGCGGCGCGGCAGCGCGAGCGGTGGATCGACGGCTCGGTGGCCGTGACCACCGCGCTGCTCTCCGGTGGCGACGCCGACGACGCCCTGGCCGTCGTCGCCGAGCAGGCCCGCCATCTCGCCGACTCCGCCGCCGGAATCGTGCTGCTGCCCGCCGAGGAGGGCGGTCTGGAGATCGTCGCCGTCTCCGCCGACGACCCCTCCGCGGCCCTCGGTGTGATCATTCCGGCGGAGAGCACGGTGGTGGCGGCCCTGCTCGACGGTGACGCGGTGTTCATGGACGACTCGGCCACCGACTCCCGCATGATCACCAGGCTGGCCGGCCGGTTCGGCCCCAGCATGATGCTGCCGCTGCACAGCGGGGGCCGGGTCCTCGGCGCGCTGGCCACCCCACGGGCCCGGGGCGGGCGTCCCTTCACGGAGACGGAACGGACGCTGGCCACCCAGTTCGCCTCCCAGGCGGCGCTCGCGCTGATGATGGCCGAAGCACAGCGGGACCGGGAACGGCTCGCCGTCTACGAGGACCGCGACCGGATCGCCCGCGACCTCCACGACCTGGTCATCCAACGGCTGTTCGCCACCGGGATGATGCTGGAGAGCGCGCAGCGCCGGTCGGAGGTCCCCGAGGTGCAGACCGGCGTCGGCCGGGCGGTCGACGAACTGGACGTGACCATCCAGGAGATCCGTACCGCCATCTTCGCGCTCCAGCAGGAACCGGCCGAGGCCCCGTCGGGACTGCGCACCCGCGTGCTGCGCGAGATCAACATGGCGGCGGTCCCGCTGGGCTTCAAGCCGTCGCACCGCTTTCTCGGCCCCGTCGATTCACTCGTCGGTGAACTCACCGGGAAGAACCTCATCGCGGCCCTGCGCGAGGCGCTGTCCAACGCCTTCCGGCACGCGAACGCCTCCCTCATCGACGTGGTCGTCGACGCGACGGCCACCCTGCCGGACGGGCGCGACGCGGTACGCCTCTCGGTCGCCGACGACGGGGTGGGCATTCCGCAGGACGGGCGCCGCAGCGGACTGCGCAACCTGGCCCGCCGTGCCGAGTCCCTGGGCGGGGCGAGCTGGTTCGGCCCGGGGATCGGGGAGGACGGCGGTGGTACGACGGTGGTGTGGGAGGCCCCGCTCTGACGGTCGGGGGGAGTAGGCCGACCGGCCGTACGACGCCTCGGGGTCCCGGGAATCGTGGCGGCCGGGGGCGACGATCCGAAGATGCGTTCCGCCGCACTGTGTCGCTGTCGCTGTCGCTGGCGTCGCCGTCGCCGTGACCGACTCGTCGTCCTGCTGGTCTGTGCTCTGCTCGTCCTGCTGACGTTGCCCGCCGTGCCGGGAGCCGACGCGATGGCCGCCGAAGGGGAGCGGCGTCCGCGAACTGCCGGTCCTCCGGGTTCTTCAGGTTCTCCCGGTTCTTCGGGTCTTTCGGGGCCGCCCGGTGTTTCCCGTGCTCCCGGTCCGTCCGGCCCTTCCGATCCCCGGCCCGGCGCGGGTGCCGTGGTCGCCCGGCTGTACGAGGAGGCCGCCAGGGCCACCGAGGCGTACGAGCGGGGCAGGCGCTCCGCCGCCGTGCAACGTGCGACGGCGCGCCGTTACGAGAGACGGCTCACGGCGCAGCGGCGGACCCTCGCGGCTGTTCGCTCGGACCTGGGTCGGGTCGCCCGCGCCCAGTACCGCGGCGGCGGAGGCGGCCTCTCGTACGCCGCTCGGCTCCTGCTCGCCGACGACCCGGACGAGCTGTTGCGCGGGCACCGGCTGGCCCGGCAGGCGGAGCGGGCGGTGGCCCGGCTGCTGGAACGGGCCCGGAGCGCCGAACGCGACCTGGCCGCAGGCGAGCGGCGGGCCCGGCGGGCCTGGCACGAACTGGAGGTACGCACGATCCGGCTGGCCGCCGTCAAGCGGGGCATCGCGGCCAGGCTGGAGTCGGCCCAGTGGCAGCTCCAGGGGGAGGCGGACCGCAGCGTGGCGGCCGGGAAGTGCTCGGGGGCCGTACGTGTCGAGCGGCCGGGCGGCCCGGCCGACGACCGGAGCTGGGTGACACCGGTGGAGACGTACGAGCTGTCGGCGGGGTTCGACAGCGTCGGCGAGCACTGGACGCGCCGGCACACCGGGCAGGACTTCGCCGTGGACATCGGCACGCCGGTGCGTTCCGTCGGGGCGGGCCGGGTGGCCTCGGTCTCCTGCGGTGGCGCGTTCGGCATCGAGGTACTGGTGCGGCATACGGGCGGCTACTTCACCCAGTACGCGCATCTGGCGGGCGTCACCGTGGACCAGGGGGAGCGGGTGCGGGCGGGTCAGTGGGTGGGGCAGTCGGGCACCACGGGAAACTCCACCGGCCCGCACCTCCACTTCGAGGTCCGGCTCACCCCTCAGCTGGGTTCCGGCGTCGATCCGGCACGCTGGCTGCGCGAGCACGGCGTGCGGATCTGACGGGTCCGGGCCGACGGGCAGTGGCCGTTTCTCCGCCCCAGGCCCGGACGGGCGACGTCAGCGGGCGGCGAGGATCCGTTCGATGACGACCGCGACGCCGTCCTCGTTGTTGGTGAGCGTGGTGCCCGACGCGGCGGCCACGGCCGCCGGGTGGGCGTTGCCCATCGCGAACGAGGCACCCGCCCAGCTGAGCATCTCCACATCGTTGGGCATGTCACCGAAGGCCACGACCTCGGCGGGCGAGATGCCGCGCCGCGCACAGCAGTCCGCGAGCGTGCTGGCCTTGGAGACCCCGAGCCCACTGACCTCCAGGAGCGCGGAAGGGCTGGAGCGGGTGAAGGAGGCATGGTCCCCGGCGGCCGTACGGGCCAGCGCGAGGAAGTCGTCGGGGGCGAGCTCGGTGTGGTGGGCGAGGATCTTCAGCACGGGGGCACCGGCGCCCGGCGCGTCCTCGTGGAGCAGCTTCTCGGCGACGGCCACCGTGGCACCCGGGTCCAGGTGGAACGGCGGGTAGGCCGGTTCGTAGTTGATGCCGGTGGTCAGTTCGACGGCGAAGGAGGTGCCGGGGGCGCGTTCACGCAGGGTGCGGATGACGTGGAGGGCGGCGTCGCGCTCCAGGGGGTGGACCGTGAGCAGCTCGCCGTCGGCACGCAGGTCGGCCACCGCCGCACCGTTCGCGCAGATCGCCAGGCCGTGGCTGTGGACGTGGTCGCTCACCACATCCATCCAGCGGGCGGGCCGGCCGGTGACGAAGAAGACGTCGATCCCGGCCTCCTCGGCGGCGGCGAGGGCGGCGACGGTGCGGTCGGACACGGTCTTGTCGTCGCGCAGCAGCGTGCCGTCCAGGTCGGTGGCGATCAGCCGGGTCAGGGCAGGCAGAGGCGAATCGGTAGCTGAGGTCACCGCCTCATTCTCGCGTACGAAGGTGCACGGGCGTGCGCAGGGGCGCACATCTGAGGATGCGCGCCCCTGAGCTGCGGAACATCCCTCCGGCATATGCCGGAAATGAGCCGCTGTGCTGATCAGCCGAGCTGGGCCAGCGCGTCGGTGGCGATCTGCTCGAAGACCTTCTCGTCCGCCGCGAAGTCCGATTCCTGGACCGGCCAGTGGAGCACGATCTCGGTGAAGCCCAGCGCGAAGTGGGTTCCGGCGAAGTCGACGAACGCGTCGAGCGACTCCAGCGGGCGGTCCGGGGTGAAACCGGTGAGCAGGACCTTGTCCAGTTCCGCCACGTCCCGGCCGACGCTCTCGCAGGCGGCGCCGAGCTTCGTGAACTGGCCGCGGATGGCTGCCACGGACTCCTCGGGGGTCCCGGTCTCGAACACCTTGGGGTCGCCGGTGGTCACCCACGCCTGGCCGTACCGCGCGGCGAGCCTCAGCCCGCGCGGGCCGGTGGCGGCGACCGCGAACGGCAGCCGGGGGCGCTGTACGCAGCCCGGAATGTTCCGGGCCTCGTTCGCCGCGTACAACTCGCCCTCGTACGTCACCGAGGGCTCGCGCAGCAGCTTGTCGAGGAGCGGCACGAACTCGCCGAAGTGGTCCGCCCGTTCGCGCGGAGTCCACGGTTCCTCGTCGCTCCGGCGCAGGGTCGTGGCGTCGAATCCATTGCCACCCGCGCCGATCCCCAGCGTGATCCGTCCGCCGGAGACATCGTCCAGGGTGATCAGGTCCTTGGCGAGCGTCACCGGATGGCGGAAGTTGGGCGAGGTGACGAGGGTGCCGAGACGCAGCCGCTCGGTGGCGGCGGCCGCCGCGGTCAGGGTCGGAATCGCACCGAACCACGGACCGTCACGGAAGGTCCGCCAGGACAGGTGGTCGTAGGTGTAGGCGGCGTGGAAGCCAAGCTCCTCGGCGCGCTGCCAGACCTGACGGCCTTCGGTCCAGCGGTAGATGGGCAGAATGACAGTGCTCAGACGCATGGCCCCGACGATACGGCCGCGGCCGCCGATACGCGTGGCGGGCATCCCCGACAGGTGGTGCCGCCGGTCGCCCCGGCGGGACGCCGTAGCCGAGCCCGGCCGGTACCTCCCCGCGCAGGTGTACGGCGCCGGGCTGTCGGGCGGCGTTCGCGCCGCGTCAGCCGGGCAGGCGCAGGAACTGCGGCGGGACGGCGTCCGTGAGCCAGACCCCGTTGGCGCTGACCCGGAACGTATGACCCGCACGGTGCATCGCCCCCGCGTCCACGGAGAGGACGACGGGCCGCCCGCGGCGGGCGCCGACACGCGTCGCCGTCTCACGGTCGGACGACAGGTGCACATGGTGGCGGTCCATGGGCAGCAGACCTTCGCTGCGGATCGTGTCCAGCACCCGGGCGACGGTGCCGTGGTAGAGGTACGCGGGCGGCTCGGCAGGCGGCAGGCCGAGGTCCACGGCGACGGTGTGGCCCTGATTGGCGCGGATCCGCTCTCCGTCCACCGTGAAGCGCTGCTTGTCGTTGGCGGCGACGACGTGGTCGAGTTCGGCACGGGTGACGGCGAAGCCGTTGCGCGCCGTCGCCCGCAGCAGCTCGTCGACGGCGACCCAGCCGTTGGCGTCGAGGGTGATCCCGATGCGCTCGGGCCGGTGCCGGAGATGCTTCGAGAGGTACTTGGACACCTTCACGGTGCGGGCTTCGTCCATCACGTCAGAGTGCCCGTGACGCGTGTCCCGGTGCATCCGGATTTCATGCGAAGTTCGCGGCAGAAATTTCCTTCCCCAGGTTTGATCCACAGCCAACTCGGGTTATCCACAGGCAATTTGATGATTCTGTGGACAAGTGGACTGCGGTTTAGTCCATTTGATCAACTTTCCTAGCTTCTGCGTGAGATGAGGCAAGTGCGTCCAATGTCCTGGCCTGCACCTCACGTTCGGCAGCGGCCGTGACGAAGGCCGCCACGTTGTCCCGGCCAACAAGGTCCTGGACAGCCTCCATTGTGGCGGCGGGCAGGAGCACCGGACGGGGCTGACCGTTGATGAACGACTCCTCGGTCCCGAGGTGGTGGTGCAGGTGGCGGGTCGCGAAGGTCCGCATCGCCCGCGCCAGTTCGGCGTCCACCGTCTGCTGGGCGAGCGGCCGGAGCCGTCGCACCATGGAGGCCGCCTCCGCCGCGTCGGAGTCCGTCGGGGGACGGTGGCCGAGGTAGCGGGCGAAGACATGCTCGGTGGTGAACTCCAGGAAACGTGCCGCTATGTGCTCGACCTGGCCGCGAAGTTCCCGCAAGTGAGCGGAGATTGCGGGCAGGGGGACACCGGCGGCGTGCAACTCGACCGCCACGGCCAGCTCCTGGGGGCTCGGTACGAGGAATTCGTCGTCCCGGCCCGGGACGCGTTCCAGTACCCCGAGCTCCACCGCCTCCGCTACCGCTTCGTCGTCCTGGGCACCGCCGAACCTGACATCGAGCTCGGCCCGGGAGATCCGGTCGGCCTCCTCGTCCGTCCACGGCCCGTGCACCTCGGCGACCAGCCCGAGCACTCCGCCGAGACCGCGCCCCGCGTCCCATGCCTCCAGCAGCTCCTTGATGCTGGCCAGGGTGTAGCCGCGGTCCAGGAGATCGGCGATCTGCCGCAGCCGGGCCAGATGCGTCTCGCGGTACACATTGGCCCGCCCGCGCCGCTCCGGTGTCGGCAGCAGCCCGCGGTCCTGGTAGGCACGGATCGTGCGGACGGTGGCGCCGCTCGCATGCGCCAGATCCTCGATCCGGTACTCGGCGCCGGCCCGGCTGCCCGTGACGGCGCGGGCGCCCGGTTCCGTCCGGCTGCCCGCAGCCGTCCCGGCAGCCGGCCGTGCCCGGTCCTCCGTCGCCGAAGACACGCTCGGCCCGCTCACAGCGGCGGCTTCAACCGGGCGATCCCGCGCAGCACCCCGGGGCTGATCCTGGACAGCAGCCGGGCGCCCCGGGCCTCCGGCGTCACCGGTACCACCGCCTGGTTGCGCACCACGGCCTTGAGGATGGCGTCGGCGACCTTCTCCGGCGGGTAGTTGCGGAGCCCGTAGAGCCGGCTGGTCCGCTGCCGGAGGCGCTTCTCCTCCGCCGCGTCGGCCCCCGCGAAGTGCGTGGTCGCGGTGATGTTGGTGTTGACGATGCCGGGGCATATCGCGCTGACCCCGATCGATCGCTCCGCCAGCTCTGCCCGCAGGCATTCGCTCAGCATCAGCACGGCCGCCTTGGACGTGCTGTAGGCGGGAAGTGCCCTGGAGGGCTGGTAGGCCGCCGCGGAGGCCGTGTTGACGATGTGGCCGCCCTGCCCGCGGTCGGCCATCTGCTTGCCGAAGACGCGGCAGCCGTGGATGACCCCCCACAGATTGACGTCCAGGACGTTCTTCCAGTCCTCGCTGGTGGTCTCCAGGAAGGAGCCCGACAGCCCGATCCCGGCATTGTTCACCAGGACGTCGACGATTCCGTACTCCGCGGCGACCTTCTCCGCGAGCTTCTCCATCGCCTGTTCGTCGCTCACGTCGACGGCCTCGCCCCAGGCGGCCGGGGCGCCGATGAGCCGGGCCATCTCCGCCGTCCGGGCAGCCCCTTCGGCGTCACGGTCCACGGCCACCACCCTGGCACCCGCCTCGGCGAAGGCGAAGGCGGTGGCCCGGCCGATGCCGCCCGCCGCGCCCGTGATCAGGACGAGCTGTCCGCCGAACCGGTCGGCGTACGCCCCCTTCGCCACCGTGTCCTGCACCGGCATGCCCTCCCGGCGGGCCGTCTCGTTCGCCGCGACGAACTCACTGACCCAGGACGCCAGCTGGTCCGGCCTGGTGCGCGGTACCCAGTGCTTGGCCGGCAGGGATCGGCGTACCAACTGGGGTACCCAGTGCTCCAGTTGGTCGTAGAGCTTCTCCGAGAGGAAGATGTCGCCGGTCGGCGTGATGAGCTGGACCGGTACATGGGCGTAGGCGTCGGCGCGCGGCCTGCGCAGCCGGGCGCGGACATTGTCGCGGTAGAGCCAGGCGCCGTGTGCCGCGTCGTTCGGCAGGGAGGCCGTCGGATAGTCGCCCGCGGGCACCTTCTCCATCCGCTCCAGGATCCGGGGCCACCGCTTGCCCAGCGGCCCGCGCCAGGCGAGCTCCGGCAGGACCGGCGTATGCAGCATGTACACGTACCAGGACTTGGCTCCCTGGCCGAGGAGCTGGCCGACGCGCCGGGGGGTCGGGCGGGTCATCCGCTGTTTTATCCAGTGCCCGAAGTGGTCCAGGGAAGGGCCGGACATCGAGGTGAAGGAGGCGATCCGGCCCTCCGTGCGCGTGACCGTGGCGAACTCCCAGGACTGGACCGAACCCCAGTCGTGGCCCACCACATGCACCGGCCGGTCCGGGCTGACCGCGTCCGCGACCGCCAGGAAGTCGTCCGTGAGCTTCTCCAGTGTGAAGCCGCCGCGCAGCGGCTTCGGCGCCGTCGACCTGCCGTGCCCCCGCACGTCGTAGAGCACGACGTGCCATCGCTCGGCCAGCCGCACGGCGACGTCCGACCAGACCTCCTTGCTGTCCGGGTAGCCGTGCACCAGCACCACGGTCGGCTGCTTCTCGTCGCCCAACTCGGCCACGCACAGCTCGATTCCGCCGGTGCGGACCCAGCGCTCACGCGCTCCTGACAGATTCACGCCGCCACCTTCTCCTCGGCCCAGCGCCGCACGTGCGGCAGATCGTCGTCCAGCCAGAAGGCGCTCTCCTCGGGGTCCCGGGAGTCGGTGACGACCAGGATCTCCTCGAACTTGGCGCCCGTACCCCGGAATCCGAGGTGGGGTTCCACCGCCCACAGTCCGGGCCGCGGTGGATGGTCGGAGAAGCTGTACGGACTCCACAGCGGCGACCAGCCGTCCCGGTGTCCGTGCAGCGCGTCGCTCAACAGGCCCTTGAGCGACTGGGTTCCGAACCCGAGGACATGGGGGGACCAGCGGCGTTCTTCCACGCGGTCCACCTTGTGGGCGATGACGCCGAAGGGGTAGGCGCGGTGCCGGTTCGCGTAGCCCTGTCTGATCATGAGGCCTTCCACGTCCTCGTAGATCGCGCGCAGCGAGCGGCGTTCGCGCACCTCGCGCAGGATCAGGTCGCGATGGGCTTCCAGATCGGCCAGCAGCTTGTCGTGCAGGGGGCTCAGACCGAGACAGCCGGAATACCCGATGTCCGCCGTGAATCCCTTGTACACCGGGGCCATGTCGAGAATGAACGGCATTCCCGGCTCCAGCTTCCGGTTGGTGGGGAAGAACTGCAGCGGCACCTTGAAGCCGGCGAACGCCGTACGGTCCCCGAACCAGGCGAAGGGGAGATGGAACCAGTCCCGCACCCCCCGCTCGCGCAGCCACTCGCGCTGCATCCGCGCCGCCTCGCGCTCCGTCACGCCCGGCCTGAGCTGGCCCGCGACCGCCTCCGCGCAGTCGTAGGCGAGGCGCTGCACCTCTCTGAACCCCTGGAGCTCCAGGGCTGTTGCGTCCTTCACCGCCGAGGCCATGCCGTGCCACCGTCCGTTCCCTGCCGTGTGCGGTACGTGCCCGTAACGTGACACTGATGAATGTGACAATGTCCAGCGGCTACGTCAAGAGGCGTGCGCCGACCTGTGGACAACCCCTCGGCCGCGTGGTTCCGGGCCTGGCACACGATCGATTCCCGGCCCCGGCACAGGTTGTTCCCCGGCCCCGGCGCACGATCGCCCCCGGCCCCGGCGCAGGTTCGTGACTCCTCTTCCGTGGGGTCCCCCTACGGGTCCCTACGTCTGGAGTCTGAGGCGGAACCAGCCGCCAGGGCTGACGACCTCTGTGGTGCGCACCACTACCTTCGTAGACGTGACTGTGATCGCGACCGAAAGCCTGAGCAAGCGGTTCCCCCGGGTGACCGCGCTTGACCGGCTCTCCTTGGACATCGGACCCGGTGTGACCGGCCTGGTGGGTTCCAACGGAGCCGGCAAGTCCACACTGATCAAGATCCTGCTGGGTCTCTCCCCCGCCACCGAGGGCCGGGCCGCAGTGCTCGGGCTCGACGTCGCGACCAGCGGCGCCGCCATCCGGGAACGGGTGGGCTACATGCCCGAGCACGACTGCCTGCCGCCGGACGTCTCGGCGACCGAGTTCGTCGTGCACATGGCCCGGATGTCCGGGCTGCCGCCGACCGCGGCGCGCGAGCGTACCGCCGACACGCTGCGCCACGTGGGCCTGTACGAAGAGCGCTACCGCCCCATCGGCGGCTACTCGACCGGTATGAAGCAGCGCGTGAAGCTGGCCCAGGCACTGGTCCACGACCCGAAACTGGTCCTCCTCGACGAGCCGACCAACGGCCTGGACCCGGTCGGCCGTGACGAGATGCTCGGCCTGATCCGCCGGATCCACACCGACTTCGGTATCTCCGTGCTGGTCACCTCGCACCTCCTGGGCGAGCTGGAACGCACCTGCGACCATGTCGTCGTCATCGACGGCGGCGCCCTGCTGAGGTCCAGTTCCACCAGCGACTTCACCCAGACCACCACCACCCTCGCGGTCGAGGTGACCGACAGCGACACCCACCCCGACGGCACGGACGCCCTGCGACAGGCGCTCGCCGCGGCCGGGGTCGCGCTCATCGGCCACGACGGTCTCGACGCCGAAGGACTGCCCGGCGCGGGCCACATCCTGCTGGTCGAGGCGACCGGCGAGGAGACGTACGACATCGTCCGCGACAGCGTCGCCGGGCTCGGACTCGGCCTCGTACGGATGGAGCAGCGGCGCCACCACATCGCCGAGGTGTTCCGTACCGAACAGGCTCCCGCGGCACGGACCGCGGAGCAGACCGCCTCCGTGGCCGCCGGGGCCGGAGAACAGAAGGGGAACGGTCGCGATGAGCACTGAGACCGGGGCCGTGACCGGGAGCGACACCTCCCGGATCCACAACATCGGGTACCGCTCGTACGACGGCCCGCGTCTGGGCCGCGCCTACGCGCGGCGCTCGCTCTACTCGCAGACCCTCCGGGGCTCCTTCGGACTGGGCCGTTCCGCCAAGTCCAAGGTGCTGCCGATGCTGCTGTTCGGTGTGATGGCCCTCGTCGCGGCGATCCTCGTGGCGGTCTCCATGGCCACTCCGGACGCGTCGAAGCTGGTGGTCAAGTACACGGCGTACGCGATCTATCTGCAGGCGGTCATCGGCCTCTTCATCGCCGCGCAGGCGCCACAGGCGGTCTCCAGGGACCTCCGCTTCAAGAGCGTGCCCCTGTACTTCTCACGGCCGATCGAACGGGTCGACTACGTCGTCGCCAAGTTCGCGGCCATGGCATCGGCGCTGTTCGTGCTCACCGGGACGCCGCTGCTCATCCTGTACGTGGGCTCCCTGCTCGCGAAGTTCGACTTCGCCGATCAGACCAAGTGGTTCGGCCAGGGGCTGGTGTCGGTGGCGCTGCTGTCCGTCCTGTTCGCCGGTCTCGGCCTGGTGATGGCCGCGCTGACCCCGCGCCGCGGGTTCGGTGTCGCCGCGGTGATCGCGGTGCTGACCATCTCCTACGGTGCGGTGTCCACGGTCCAGGCCATCGCCTGGGAGACGGGGTCCACCGGAGCCGTCCAGTGGATGGGGCTCTTCTCGCCGATCACACTGATCGACGGCGTCCAGACCGCGTTCCTCGGCGCCACCTCGTCCTTCCCCTCCGGGGAAGGCCCGGGGACGGGCACCGGGGTGGTCTATCTGATCGTTGTTCTCGCGCTCGTCGCCGGCTCGTACGCCGTCCTGATGCGCCGTTACCGGAGGGTCGGGCTGTGACCACCATCGAGATCGACCACACCTCGCGCTGGTTCGGCAATGTGGTCGCCGTCAACGACGTGAGCATGACGGTGGGGCCGGGTGTCACCGGGCTGCTCGGGCCCAACGGTGCCGGGAAGTCCACGCTGATCAACATGATGGCCGGGTTCCTCGCCCCGTCGACGGGCACGGTCACGCTCGACGGGGCGCCGATCTGGCGCAACGAGGCGGTCTACCAGCAGATCGGCATCGTCCCGGAACGCGAGGGCATGTACGACTTCCTGACCGGCCAGGAGTTCGTCGTCGCCAACGCCGAACTCCAGGGCCTGGGGGCCGCGGAGGCGCAGCGGGCGCTGGCGACGGTTCAGATGGAGTACGCGCAGGACCGCAAGATCTCGACGTACAGCAAGGGCATGCGCCAGCGCGTGAAGATGGCGTCCGCGCTGGTTCACGAGCCGTCCGTGCTGCTGCTGGACGAGCCGTTCAACGGCATGGACCCGCGTCAGCGGATGCAGCTGATGGAGCTGTTGCGACAGATGGGGGCGGAGGGGCGCACGGTCCTGTTCTCCTCCCACATCCTCGAAGAGGTCGAGCAGCTCGCCACACACATCGAGGTGATCGTGGCGGGGCGGCATGCCGCGTCCGGTGACTTCCGGAAGATCCGCCGCCTGATGACGGACCGGCCGCACCGGTATCTCGTACGGTCCAGCGACGACCGGGCCCTCGCGGCCGCACTCATCGCCGACCCGTCCACGGCGGGGATCGAGGTCGACCTGAGCGAAAAGGCGCTGCGGATCCAGGCCGTCGACTTCGGGCGCTTCACCGAACTGCTGCCCAGGGTGGCACGGGAACAGGGCATCCGGCTGCTGACCGTTTCGCCGTCCGACGAGTCCCTCGAATCGGTCTTTTCCTATCTCGTAGCGGCCTGAGTAGTGGCCTGAAAGGAGCTGTGAAGCGTCATGTACGACCCCACAGTCGCCCGGCTCACCTACCGGGCCCTGCTCGGCCGGCGCCGGGCCGCCATCCTGTTCGTCCTGCCCGTGCTGCTGGTGGCCATTGCCGTGGCCGTCCGGGCCTTCGCCGGGGCCGATGACCAGGTCGCCTCGAACGTGCTGGGCGGCTTCGCCATCGCCACGATGGTGCCGCTGATCGGCGTGATCGCGGGTACCGGAGCCATCGGTCCCGAGATCGACGACGGATCGATCGTCTATCTGCTGGCCAAGCCGGTGAAACGGCCGACGATCATCTTCACGAAGCTGATCGTGGCCATCGCCGTGACGATGGTGTTCTCCGCCCTGCCGACCCTCGTCGCCGGTCTGGTCCTGAACGGCAACGGACAGCAGATCGCCGTGGCCTACACGATCGCGGCGCTGGTCGCCTCGATCGCGTACAGCGCGCTGTTCCTGCTGCTGGGCACGATCAGCCGCCACGCGGTGGTCCTCGGCCTGGTGTACGCCCTGGTGTGGGAGGCCCTGTTCGGCAGCCTGGTGCCCGGGGCGCGGACCCTCAGCGTGCAGCAGTGGTCCCTCGCGATCGCCGAGAAGGTCGGCCGGGACGGCGCGATCACCTCCGACGTGGGCATGCCGCTCGCGACGGTGCTGCTGATCGGTGTCACGGTGGCCGCCACCTGGTACGCGGGTCAGAAGCTGCGCACCCTGAAGCTGGCCGGCGAGGAGTGAGCGACTTCTTTTAGATCTTCCCGGCCTGCTTCAGGGGGCCGGACAACCCCCGTCCGATGGGCGGGGGTTGTCCTATGAGCGGACCGCTGTCCGCGTAACGGTGCGGTTATCGGTTCGTTGTGCAGGGTGCGTGGGGGCAACTGGATTCTGTGGCGTCGTAGCTTTCGTGAAATCGGGGAGTGCCGGCACCGGTGAGACCTCGTCCACCGGGCCGGTCATCGAGTGAGTGGCAACCGTGAGCGTCCTCCACCCCTGAAGCCCGGGGACTGGGCCGTCCCTCGTCGTTCCCGCGTACGAAAGGCACCCCATGCCCACGGAACTCGCCCTGCTCGAATCGCGCGCGCTGCGCGTCGAGCGGATGGGGCGCGTCGACATCCTCGACAAGGTCAAGAGCCTTGTCATGCTCCCGGACGGAATTCACGTTCGCACAGAGGATGTGGCCCGGTACTTCGAAGTATCCACAACCTCGGTCAGGAGGCTCACGGACCGGCATCAGCAAGAGCTCGCCGAGAATGGGATGCGTCTGCTGCGCGGCTCTGAGCTGCGGTCCTTCCATAGCGACATGGTGTCGCTATGGGAGGGGGAGCAGGGGGCGCAGGGAGAGAGTTATCCACAGGCTGCCGCTCGGCTGCGGCTCTACACCCGTCGGACCGTCCTCAACGTCGCCATGCTTCTTCGCGACAGCGACATCGCCCGCTGCGTCCGCACGTACCTTCTCGACGCGGAGGAGGAGCTGCGGTCGAGGTACGACTCGCTCGACCGGCGCGTCACGCGCATCGAGAGCTGCCTCGCCGGAGTCGGCAGCGCGCTCCAGGAGCTGGGGCCGGTGCTGTGCCGGATGTCGGAGCGGTTCGACAGCCTCGACCGGAAGCTGGACGTGACGCATCAGGTGGTCGGCGCCATCAGCCTGCGGCTGTCGGACGTCTCGCAGGACATCTCCCGTATCGACGCGCGCATGGACGATTTCGCCCACCAGCTGAAGGATCTGCGCCGCCGTAACAGGCGCCGCTGACCATCGGTCCGCACGACCGGCCGGCCCGGCCCACAGATGCCGGGCGCAACGCCGTACTCCGTGTCACGGCCGGTCTGCTCGGCGTCCCTTCACCGCTGCCCGCGGCCCTCCGGGTCGCGGGCAGCCCCGCGAGGAAAACCGGTGGACCGCAGTCCGCCGACGGGGCACAGTCGTAGGACGCACAGAAGCCACAGGACCGGGAGAGGAGCGCGGCGATGACCGACAGTCCGAGTCCGTCGAGTTCCCCGCAGGGCGGTCCACGGCAGACGCCCCGGTAACGACAGCGGTTACCGGGCGCCCGCTCGCCGCAGGACCCCCGGGGTGGCCCTCCGGCGCATCGCGCGGCCACCCTCCCGGAGGATTGGCCGAGTGGTAAGGCAGCGGCTTGCTAAGCCGTCGTCGGGGCTCTGAACCCCGCGCGCGTTCGATCCGCGCATCCTCCGCCACGGAAGACCACCGTCACGTTCGGCGGCCACGGAAGACCACCGTCACACACGGCGCCGCGCCACGAACACCTCCGCCGCGAGCAGCCGGGCTACGAGGGGCCGGGCTACGAGGGGCCGGGCTGGGACCGGCCCCGGCTACGGGCGGGAAGCCCGCAGCAGCTCCTCCAGCACCAGCGCGATGCCGTCGGCCTCGTTCGATGCCGTGATCTCGTGGGCCACGGCCTTCAGATCGTCGTGCGCGTTGGCCATCGCCACACCGTGCCGCGCCCAGCCGAACATCGGGATGTCGTTCGGCATGTCGCCGAAGGCCACGGTGTCCGAGGCCTTCACGCCCAGCCGCCGGGCGGCCAGCGAAAGACCGGTCGCCTTGCTCAGCCCCAGCGGCAGGATCTCCACGACCCCGGGACCCGCCATGATCACGTTCACCAGACTGCCGACGGCCTCCCGGGCCCTCTTCGCCAGGGTGTCGTCGTCGAGCTCCGGATGCTGGATGTAGATCTTGTTGATCGGGGCGGACCACATCTCGGCCGGGTCGTCCACGAGCACGGCCGGGAGCGGGCCTTCCTGGACCCGGTAACCGGGCCCGACCAGCACCTCGCCGTCGAGCCCGTCCCGGCTCGCGGCCAGTGCCACCGGGCCCACGTCCGCCTCGATCTTGGACAGCGCGAGCCCGGCGAGCTGCCGGTCCAGGGTCAGGGAGGTCAGGAGCTTGTGCTCGCCCGCGTGGTAGACCTGAGCGCCCTGGCCGCAGACCGCGAGGCCCTCGTAGCCCAGGTCGTCCAGGATGTGCCGCGTCCACGGGACCGCGCGGCCGGTGACGACGATGTGTGCGGCGCCGGCCGCGGTGACAGCGGCCAGCGCCTCACGGGTGCGCTCGGAGACCGTGTGGTCCTCACGCAGCAGCGTGCCGTCCAGATCGGTCGCGACGAGCTTGTAGGGAAAGGTCACTTGGAGACCGGCTCCAGAACCTCGCGCCCGCCCAGGTACGGCCGGAGCACCTCGGGCACCCGTACCGAACCGTCCGCCAGCTGGTGGTTCTCCAGGATCGCCACGATCGTGCGCGGTACGGCGCAGAGCGTGCCGTTGAGCGTGGACAGCGGCTGGACCTTCTTCCCCTCCCGCATCCGGACGGAGAGCCGGCGCGCCTGGAAGCCGTCGCAGTTCGACGCGGAGGTCAGTTCGCGGTACTTGCCCTGGGTCGGGATCCAGGCCTCGCAGTCGAACTTGCGGGAGGCCGAGGACCCGAGGTCACCGGTGGCGACATCGATCACCTGGAAGGGCAGTCCGAGGCCGGTGAGCCACTGCTTCTCCCAGTCCAGGAGCCTGCGGTGCTCGGCCTCGGCGTCCGCGGGGTCGACGTACGAGAACATCTCGACCTTGTCGAACTGGTGGACGCGGAAGATGCCCCGGGTGTCCTTGCCATATGTACCGGCCTCGCGGCGGAAGCACGGGGAGAAGCCCGCGTACCGCAGGGGCAGCTTGTCGGCGTCGATGATCTCGTCCATGTGGTACGCGGCGAGCGGTACCTCGGAGGTGCCGACCAGGTAGTAGTCGTCCTTCTCCAGGTGGTACACGTTCTCGGCGGCCTGGCCGAGGAAGCCGGTGCCCTCCATGGCGCGCGGACGGACCAGCGCCGGGGTCAGCATCGGGATGAAGCCCGCCTCGGTCGCCTGGGCGATCGCCGCGTTGACGAGGGCGAGCTCCAGCAGAGCGCCGACACCCGTGAGGTAGTAGAAACGCGAACCGGAGACCTTGGCGCCGCGCTCCATGTCGATGGCGCCGAGCTTCTCGCCCAGCTCCAGGTGGTCCTTGGGCTCGAAGCCCTCGGCTCCGAAGTCGCGAATGGTGCCGTGCGTCTCCAGGACGACGAAGTCCTCCTCGCCGCCGACCGGCACGTCCTCGTGGACGATGTTGCCGAGCTGGAGCAGCAGCCGCTTGGCGTCGGCGTCGGCCTCGTCCTGGGCGGCGTCGGCCGCCTTCACGTCGGCCTTGAGCTGATCGGCCTTCTTCAGCAGCTCGGCGCGCTCCTCGGGGGATGCCTTGGGGATCAGCTTGCCGAGCGACTTCTGCTCGGAGCGGAGTTCGTCGAAGCGGACGCCGGACGACCTGCGCAGCTCGTCGGCGGAGAGCAGGGCGTCGACGAGCGCGACGTCCTCTCCACGGGCGCGCTGGGAGGCGCGAACACGGTCGGGGTCCTCACGGAGCAGGCGAAGGTCAATCACCCCTCCAGGCTACCGGTGCGGGGTTCTGGCACTCGAACCGATATTGCCGCGCGTGTCACTTTGCCCGAATTGCCGGAATTGATAATCCTGGCGGCAATCGCCGGGTGTTCCTCGGGTGTTCGGCGGGCGTGGGGGTCAATAAAGGGTGTTCTATTCCCCTGAACAGGGCAGAAGGGGCGTCCGGTCTTGACGTACCGGCCTTCCGTGGGAGGGGAGTTGAGGGGCGGCGTTCCCGATGTTGTCCACAGGGGAGTGTGAGTTGAATTAGTTATCCACAGGCTGTGAAGAAGTTCTGTGGATGCCGGAAGGGAGTGTTCCGGAAGCTGGATGAAGGCTCATGGATTCCCTCCCAAACCCACCCCACACGCTCATTCGGGTGGGAATTGCTCGCCCCAAAGAGTTGATCAAGGGAATTGAGGTGACACGGGGGCGCTCGTGCGGCCCCTGCCCCCCTGGTGGGGCCTGAGGTCGCTGGGGCGATTTGTCGATGATGTCGCATTGCAGTGTCGACTTGTCCCCAGGTTGAGGGACTGCCCTGTGGATAACTCTGTGGGCACAGGAAAATCGGGAAGTCGGACCGTCGGGCAACCGCTCGGGGCGGTACGGGAGCCCGGTGCCCCGGCTCCCGCCGGTGTCGGACCGGACCGATGGCCCGGCCCTCCCCGCCGAATGTCAGATCCGGCCGTCCTGGCTGCGTGCCAGCCAGTCGGAGGCGTCCGTGAACTCCCGGTCCGAGGTCCCCGCCCGCAGCGGGCGCACCTCCTCCGGCGTCACCCCGGCCCGCGGGTACGAGCCGAGGAACCGCACGCTCGGACAGATCCGCTTCAGCCCCATCAGCGCCTCGCCGACCCGCCGGTCCGCGATGTGACCCTCGGCGTCCACGGCGAAGCAGTAGTTCCCGATGCCCTCCCCGGTCGGACGCGACTGGATGAGCATCAGGTTGACCCCGCGTACGGCGAACTCCTGAAGCAGTTCGAGCAGCGCACCCGGGTGGTCGTGGCCCAGCCAGATCACGACGGACGTCTTGTCCGCACCCGTCGGCGCGGAGGGCCGGGCCGGGCGGCCCACCAGGACGAAGCGCGTCTGGGCGTTCTCGGCGTCGTGGATCTCCGTCACGAGGGGTTCCAGGCCGTAGGTCGCCGCAGCGAACTCGCCCGCGAAGGCGGCGTCGTACCGCCCCTCCTGGACCAGCCGTGCCCCGTCCGCGTTGGAGGCGGCCGATTCCCACGCCGCCTGCGGGAGGTGGGCCGCCATCCAGTTGCGTACCTGCGGCTGAGCGGCCGGGTGCGCGGTGACCGTCTTGATGTCCGTCAGTTTGGTCCCCGGGCGCACCAGCAGCGCGAACGTGATGGAGAGCAGGACCTCGCGGTAGATCATCAGCGGTTCGCCGGTGGTCAGCTCGTCGAGCGTCGCCGTGATACCGCCCTCGACCGAATTCTCGATCGGTACGAGCGCTGCCGCCGCCTCCCCGTTGCGTACCGCGTCCAGGGCCGCGGGTACGGAGACCATCGGGACGAGTTCCCGGGTGGCGGCCTCCGGGAGCGTACGGAGGGCGACCTCGGTGAAGGTGCCCTCTGGGCCGAGATAGGCGTAGCGCGTGGCTGACATACGGTCACCCTAATGCGCTGTACGACGGCTGCCGTGCTGTCTCAGGATGCGACCGGGCCGGTGCCACGCCCGCCCGGCGGCCGCCCCGGCCCGTGCCTCCGAGCCCGGCCCGGAACGCGTCCCCCGGCACACGGCCCGCACCGCCCCGGTCGCGGTCCACCGCCCGGTCGCGGTCCACGGCCCCGGTCGCGGTGCACCGCACCGGCCCGTGCGTCAGGACTCCAGGAGTCGCTGTCCCACGTACTCACCCTTCGCTGCGCCGCCCGGCACCGCGAAGAGGCCGCTCGCCTCGTGCCGGAGGAACGGCGAGAGCGCGTCGCCCCGGTCGAGCTTGCGCTGCACCGGGACGAAGCCCTTGTACGGATCCGCCTGCCAGCACACGAAGAGCAGCCCGGCGTCCGGGGTGCCGTCCGCCGAGATGCCGTCGTGGTACGAGAAGGGGCGTCGCAGCATGGCCGCGCCGCCGTTCTTCTCCGGGGAGGAGATCCGGGCGTGGGCGTTGTCGGGGATCACGAGCCGCCCATCGGGACCGGCCTTGTCGAGGTCCATCGCGGTGGTCTCGGTGCCGCCGCTGAGCGGGGCCCCGTCCGCCTTGCGCCGCCCTATGACCCGCTCCTGCCGGTCCACCGAGAGCTTCTCCCAGTCGTCCAGCAGCATCCTGATGCGTCGTACGACGGCATAGGAGCCACCGGCCAGCCAGTCCTGCGAAGCATCCGACGCGGGGGGTACGAAAATCCGTTCGTCGAAGTCGTCGTCGGCCCGCTTCGGATTGCCGGTTCCGTCGATCTGGCCCATCAGATTGCGCGCGGTCATCGGACGCTCCGTGGCGCCGGGGGTGCGGTTGAAGCCGTTCATCTGCCAGCGCACCCCGGCCGCTCCCGCCGCCTCCTTCTGGATGGCACGCAGCGCGTGGAAGGCGACCAGCGCGTCGTCGGCGCCGATCTGCACCCACAGGTCGCCGTTGGACCGCCTGGCGTCGAGGTGGTCGGAGGAGAACGGCGGCAATGGGTCGAGCCCGGCGGGCCGGCGGCCGGTCAGGCCGGTGCGGTCGAAGAAGGTCCGGCCGAAGCCGAAGGTGATCGTCAGGGAGGAGGGCCCGGCGTCCAGCGCGATCCCGGTGTCATGGCCGGGCCCGTCCGCACCGCCGTCCGTGGCCGGGCGCCCCGCCATCAGTTCCCCCGCCACGGCCGACCAGCGGCGCATCAGGGCGGCGGCTTCCTTTCGTCCCGCGCCCGGCGCGAGGTCGAAGGCGACCAGATGGCCGCGGGCCTGAAGCGGAGTGGTGATCCCCGGTTGATGTTTCCCGTGAAACATCGCCTCGGTGGACCCGATGGCCGTCAGAGCGGTCGGCTCGTCGGGCCGGGTCGCGGCGTACCCGGTGGCACCACCCGCGGCACCGAGCACCAGACCGGCGGCCCCGGCCGCTCCCGCGCCGCCGAGCAGCCGCCGCCGCGAGACGCCACCGGTACCGGCAGGACCGCGGTCGCGCCCAGGGGAACCGGCTCCACCGCGGCCGTGCTCCGGGCCACCGGCTCCACCGCGGCCGTGCTCCGGGCCGCCGGCTCCACCGAGGTCGCGCCCGGGGGCACCGGCGCCGGTGCGGGAATCCGCGCCCGCTCCCGTCGAGGCGCCCTTCGTACGCTTCGTGCTCTTGCTCACCGTGCTCAGCCGATCTCTACGTTCTTGTCGATGGTGGCCTGGTCGATGTCCGACGTACGCACCGTCACGGCGACCTTCCAGTCACCCGCGATCGGGATCTGGACGCCGCTCGCCGTCCAGTGCCCCTCGGTGAGCCGGTCGGGGATGACCGGCAGCGGGCCGATGTCCTTGGACTCCAGGGTGAGGGCGAGCTTCACCTCGGGGACGTCCATCGGCTTCCCGTCGCTGCCGTCGATCCAGATATGCAGCTCGTTGGCGCCGGTGCGTCCGGGATCGAGTTCGATCCGGACGGTCCCCTTGCCGTTCCGGGCGCCCGTGTCGAAGGGCATGCTCAGTTCGGCGGGGCCCTCGGACACCGGTGCGCTCACCGCCGTATTGCCGCGAGCGGCCTCCTCCTCGGTGCGTGCCGGCTCGGTGGACGTCAGGACCGTCGCCACCGCGAGCAGCACCACGGCGACGGCAGCCTCGGCCAGGACCGAGCGGCGCAGCCCGGAACGCTCGGGGTCGGCGTCGCGGACCCGCTTCTTCTTCGTGGCGGTCAGGACGGCCTGCTGACGGGCGAGTTGGGCGGCGCGCTCGGGAGCGACCTGCGCCCCGGACTCATCCGGACCCGCGACCTCAGCCTCGGACTCCCGTGCACCCGCGACCGGCGCCTCGGACTCTTCCGGACCCGCCTGCTCCTCCGTGGAAGTCGCACCCTCCGCAGAAGTCGCCTCCCCGGAGGTCTCCGCCTGCTCGGAGATCTCCCCCTGCCCGGAGGTCTCCGCCTCGGTCTGCGTGCCGTCCGTCAGCCGGCCGGTCCACCGCCGGGAGATCCAGGCCAGTCCGATGAGTACCGCGAGCAGTCCCACCTTGATGAGCAGCAGCTGTCCGTACCGGGTGCCGGTCAGTGCCGACCAGGACCCGACCTGGCGCCAGGACTGGTAGATGCCGGTCGCCGTGAGGACCAGGACGCTGCCGAACGCGACCCGCGAGAAGCGTCGTACCGCCGTGCTCCCGATGTCCGGCGTCCGGTACAGGGCGACGAGGAGCGCGGCGAGCCCGCCGAGCCAGGTGGCGACGGCCAGCAGGTGCAGGACGTCCATCGGCATGGCGAGGCCCGCCTGGATGCCGGTCGACGCGTGCTCGGAGAGCGCCCAGGTACCGGCGATGCCCGCGGCGATGACCGCTCCGCCCGTCGCGAGCCCGAAGGTGAGGTCCTTCTTCACCTTCTCGTCCTCGCGCTTCGCGTACGCCCCGAACAGGACGGCGATGAACAGCGCGCCGGCGCCGAGCAGCAGCAGCCGGGAGACGAGCGCGGCTCCGGGCTTGGTGTCGAGGACGGTCTGCAGGCCGTCGAGGTCGAAGGCGTCAGCGAGCTTGCCGCTGCCGGTGTACGGGCTCCGCAGCAGCAGCATCGCGAGGGTGGCCGCGGTGAGGGTGATCCAGCCGCGTACGACGAGACGTTGCAGCGGGCGGGCGGCCGCGCCGCGCTGCCAGCAGCCGAGGACGAACACGGAGCCGCCGACGAGCAGGACGAACCCGGCGTACGCGGCGTAGCGCGCGATGCCGTAGAGGGTGCCGACGAGACCGCCGCCCGCTCCGCCGGAGGGCAGGGCGACCGTGGTCTCGGACGGGGCGCCGATGGAGAACGTGAAGGCGCCGGAGACGGGGTGGCTGTCGGCGGAGACGGCCTGCCAGGCCACCGTGTAGGTGCCGTCGGGCAGACCGGCGTGCAGCTTGACGCCGTAGCGCACGGTGCCGCCGCTGTTCAGATCGCGCGGCGCGCCGGTGTCGGCCCGCTTGCCGCTGGGATCGAGGACCCGTATCGAGTCGTCGCCCATGGCGATCGACTCGGAGAAGGTGAGGGTGACTTCCTTGGGGGCCGATGCCACCACCGCCCCGTCCTGCGGGTCGCTCCCGGTGAGGGCGGCGTGCGCGGACGCGGGGCTCGCGCCTGCCAGCACCAGGCCGAACAGCAGGCTGATCAGCGTGGCGAGGAGCGAGGCCGCGGCGAGCGGCCGTCGTATCGGGGACGGCCCGAAGCGCGGGGCGGTGGCGGTCATGGGTGTCAGTCCCTCACTGCTTCTTCGGGTTGTGGGTGGTCTCCTTCACGGGAAGGTCGACCTTTATGGGGTCGGCCTTCTCGAAGTGCAGTTCCATGGAGACCTTCTCGCCCTGCTTGGGCTTCTGCTTGAGCTTCATGAACATGATGTGGTTGCCACCGCGTTCAAGATCGAGCTCGCCGCCCGCGGGGACTTCGAAGGACGTGACCTTGCGCATCGTCTGGTTCTTCGTCTCGTGGATCGTGACGTCGTCAGAGAGCGGGCTGGTCACCGAGGTGAGCCGGTCGGCCGTGCCGCCGCTGTTCTCCACGACGAGGAACGCGGCCGCCATGTCGCTGACGGGCTGCGGCATGAACGCGCCGACGACCTTCAGCTCCGGCTCGCTGTCCGAGGAGCACCCCGCCAGCGTCAGCCCGGTGGTGAGGGCCAGGACGCCGGCGAGGGCCGTGCGGCGGTTCACGGAGTCTCCCCCTTGAGGATCTTGGGGAGGTCCTTGGCGTACTCCTCGGACGTGGTGTCCTCGCCGTAGAGCACGTAACCCTGGTCGGTCTTCGGGGAGAAGGCGATGACCTGGGCGCCGTGCATCGAGACGACGGTGCCGTCCTTCTCCTTCTTCGGCGCGTCGATGCCGATGCCGATCTGCCGTGCTCCCGCCTGGATGGTCGGGAAGTCACCGGTGAGTCCGGTGAAGGACGGGTCCTGCGCCGCGAGCCACTTGCCGAGGGAGGACGGGGTGTCGCGCTCGGGGTCGGTGGTGACGAAGACGACCTGGAGCTTGTCCTGGTCGGCCTTGGGCAGCGACCGCTTGGCGAGCGAGATGTTGCTCATGGTCAGCGGGCAGACGTCGGGGCACTTGGTGTAGCCGAAGTAGATGAGTGTCGGCTTGCCCTTGGTCGCCTCGCGGAGGTCGTACTTCTTGCCGTGGGTGTCGGTGAGTACGAGGTCGGGCTTGGTGAACGGCTGGTCGAGCACGGTCGCGGCCTGGGTCGTGGGCTGGGTGCTGACGTCGGAGACGGGCTTCTTCGCCGAGTCGTCACCACTGCCGCAGGCCGACAGGGTCAGTGCGGCCGCGGCGGCGAACGCCGCGGTCAGCACCATCTTCTTGCTGCGCATGGGGGTTTCCTGAGTGTGGTGCGGGTGGTGGAACGGGTGGATCAGGCGTTACGGCGGCGGCCCGCGAGCACGCCGAAGGCGACGCCCGCGATGCCGATGACGATGCCGATGATGCCCAGGGTGCGGGCGGTGTTGTCGCTGGAGGACGCGGCGGTCGCCTTCTCGTCCTTGGACGACACGGCCGTGTCGCTCGCCTTGTCCGTGCCGGTGTCCTTGCCGGCCGCGGCGCCGCCGTGGCCGTCGGACGCCGCCGCGGTCAGCTTGAGGACCGGGGCCGGGCTCTCGGGCTCGGGCGCGCCTTCCTTGGGCTCCTCGATCCAGCGGACGACTTCCTTGTTGTCGTACGTCTGGAGCGCCTTGAAGACGAGCTGGTCGGCGTCCTCGGGGAGCTGGCCGACCGAGAGCGGGAACTGCTGGAAGTAGCCGGGCTTGATCTCGCTGCCGTCCGCGGTCCAGGTCACCTTGGAGACGGCCTCGTTGATCTTCTTGCCGTGTACGTCGAGCGGCTTGGCCAGCTTGCTCTTGGTGATGTCGATCTTCCAGCCGGGCACTGCCTGCGGGGTCACGGACGACAGCGGGTGGTCGGTCGGGAAGTTCACCTCGACCTTGACCGTCGAGGCGTCGTCGCGCTCGTTGGGGACCTTGAAGTTGATGGTGGCGTAACCGCCCTTGGCGGCTTCGCCCTGCGGCTGCACGCCGACGTGTGCGGCGGCGGGACCGGCGAGCAGCAGGACGGTGGACGCGGCGACGCCGCCCGCGATGGCGATGCGTGAAACGTTCATGGCAGGGATCACTCCACAGGGCTACGAGGAAACGGTGGTCCGGCGCGCGGGTGCGCGACGGCAGCACGACACCCGTCCGCGAAGAAGCGGTGGAACGGCGAAGCGGAGGTGTCGTGTCAGGCTGCGAGTGCGTACGCGGCGGGAGGCCCGCGCCTGGTCACCATGTGCTGAAGAGGGTCCCCGGTGGCGGGCGCCGGAACATCTTCGGCCGTGCGGAGTGTGAGCGGCCCGGACGAGAGCTGTCCGGGCAGGCCCGCACGCAGGGCGCGTACGAGAGCCAGCGCGGCCCGCAGGGCACGCAGCCGGGCCGCGGCAGTCAGCTCCTGGGCGCCGTGCGCCGAGAGCGTGGCCAGCCGGAAGAGGGCGATCTCGCCGCGCCGCAGCAGCCAGCCGGTGGCGAGCGCGGCCAGCAGGTGCCCCAGGAACATGGGCAGGTTCGGCAGCAGGTCCATCACCGGCCCGTACGCCCCGGCCGTACCCGTGGCTCCGGGTACCGCCCCGGCGCCGGCCGCTCCGGCCGACGCGAGGTGGTCGTGCCCCTGCGAGACGGCTTCCGGGTCGATCCCCGCGGTGGTGACGATGCGGTGGGCCTCGGCGGCGTTCAGCTGGGACGGGCCCATGCCGCACACGAGCCCGGCGGCGAACCGGATGAGGGAGTGGTCGCCGGTCGCGTTCGCGGCGCCCGTGCCATGGCTCCCGGCCCCGAAGAGCGCGTGCAGGGCGAGCTGGCCGCCTGCCAGGGCGCCGGCGATCGAGGGCAGTGACCGCTCGCGCCCGGCGAGCGAGGCGGCGATCACGAAGATCGCGGCGAAACCGGCGAGCAGCGTCCAGAGGGGCACTGCGGAACCGGCGGCGAAAGCGTGCCCCGCGGCGGACAGCACGACACAGACCGCGGCGAACACCGCGGCCCTCATGAGCCGCAGACCGGCTCCGGCACGTGCGTCAGGCGTGGACATGGCCGGGACATCATCGCACTGTGCCCCCGGTGTCCGTACGGCAGGTCCGGAAGATCTACTTCCGTCCCCAAGAGTGCTTGTTGCACCTGTTCGCGGGGGCCGCGCGGCCGGTCGGCCGACCCCGTCGCGGCCGTTCCCCGCCGCACCGCGCCCCCGTCGCGCGCACCATCGCACGGCCGTACATACACCGCTGTGCGGAATATTCGCATCCGCCGAATGAGGGCTCTCACAGCCGTTGTGTGCTTACGAAGCGCCCTGTGCGGCAATACGTATCGGTATGTCGAGCCGCAGCCAGGAGGCTGGAGCATGAGCATGTGGTGGTCACTCCATTTGCGGCGCGAAGCTGCGAGCGTCCCGCTCGCCCGTCGTTTTCTGCTCGGCACCATGGAAACGGCCGGGGTTGATCCGGACATCTCCTACGACCTGTCGGTCGCGCTCAGCGAAGCCTGTGCGAACGCCGTGGAACACGGCGGCGGCCGGGAGGACTCCGGGTACGAGCAGCCCCGTACGGACTCCGGGCAGTACCGGGTCACGGCGTATCTGGACGGCGAGAAATGCCGTATCGAAGTCGCCGACTCGGGGCCGGGCTTTCCCGCCCGGCGCGTGCTTCGCCCTGCCGCACAACCCCTGCCCACCGCCGAGAGCGGCCGGGGCCTGGGTCTCATCGAACAGCTCGCCGACCATGTCCACTTCGGCAACCGTCCGGGCCGGGGCGCGGTCGTGAGCTTCGACAAGGTCCTCAAATGGCGGGAGGGCGCGCTGCTCATGGTGTCCTGAGCGGCGCGCCCTCCGTCTGCCGGTCGGCGGGTGGGTCAGCTCTTCAGCTGAGCCATCCACGACTCGATCTCGTCGGCCCGGCGCGGAAGCTTGTCGGACAGGTTCCGGTTGCCGTCCTCCGTGACGAGGATGTCGTCCTCGATCCGGACGCCGATGCCGCGGTATTCCTCGGGCACCGTCAGGTCGTCGGCCTGGAAGTACAGTCCGGGCTCCACGGTCAGGCAGACGCCCGGCTCCAGGGTGCCGTTGACGTACGAATCGGTGCGCGCGGCGGCGCAGTCGTGGACGTCCATACCGAGCATGTGGCCGGTGCCGTGCAGGGTCCAGCGGCGCTGGAGGCCCAGCTCCAGGACCTTGTCCACGGACAGATCCCCGAGCAGACCCCACTCGACGAGCTTCTCGGCGAGCACGCGCTGCGAGGCGTCGTGGAAGTCGCGGAACTCGGCACCGGGCCTGACGGCCGCGATGCCCGCTTCCTGTGCCTCGTACACGGCGTCGTAGATCTTGCGCTGGAGCGGCGTGAAGGTGCCGTTGATCGGCAGCGTCCGCGTCACATCGGCGGTGTAGAGGTCATTGGTCTCCACACCGGCGTCCAGGAGCAGCAGCTCGCCCGCGCGGACGGCGCCGTCGTTGCGGACCCAGTGCAGCGTGGTGGCGTTCGGGCCCGCCGCGCAGATCGAGCCGTAGCCGATGTCGTTGCCCTCGATGCGGGCGCGCAGGAAGAAGGTGCCCTCGATGTAGCGCTCGCTGGTCGCCTCGGCCCGGTCGAGGATCCTGACGACGTCCTCGAAGCCGCGCGCCGTGGCGTCGCAGGCCTTCTGGAGTTCGGAGATCTCGAAGGCGTCCTTCACCAGACGGGCCTCGGAGAGGTAGACGCGCAGCTCCTCGTCGCGCTCCGCGGTGACCTTGTCGGTCAGGGCGGCCTCGATGCCCGCGTCGTGGCCCCGGACGTTGCGGACCGGGCCGGTGGCCTCGGACAGTGCGGCCGCCACCTCGCGGACGTCCTTCGCCGGGATGCCCAGCAGCTGCTCGGCCTCGGTCAGGGAGTGGCGGCGGCCCACCCACAGCTCGCCCTGGCCGTCGAGCCAGAACTCGCCGTTCTCGCGGTTGGAGCGCGGCAGGAGGTAGACCGTCGCGTCGTGCCCCGTGGCGCCCGTCGGTTCCAGGACGAGCACGCCGTCGTGCGTCTGGTCACCGGTGAGGTACGCGTACTCGGTGGAGGCGCGGAAGGCGTACTCGGTGTCGTTGGAGCGGGTCCTGATGTTGCCCGCGGGAATGACCAGGCGCTCGCCGGGGAAGCGCGCGGAGAGTGCGGCGCGGCGGGCGGCGGTGTGCTCCGCCTGGGCGATCGGTTCGAGGCCGTGCAGCTCGGTGTCGGCCCAGCCCGACTTCATGCTCTCGGCAAGCTCGTCGGAGACGCCCGGGTACAGGCCGTTCTTCCGCTGCTTGATCGGCTCTGCTTCTTCGGTCTCCG
Organism: Streptomyces sp. NBC_01237; assembly: GCF_035917275.1. Lineage (NCBI taxonomy): Bacteria > Bacillati > Actinomycetota > Actinomycetes > Kitasatosporales > Streptomycetaceae > Streptomyces > Streptomyces sp. NBC_01237. Next base: position 4,577,409 of record NZ_CP108508.1, read on the forward strand.
GCTCCGGGTTCTCCGGGGTGAGCTCCTCAGACACGATTTGTCTCTCCTTGATACGACACTGGACCGCCTCCATCGTACGGGTGTACGGAAGGGGGCCCAGGGCAGAAGGACCTGTTACACCTCCGACGCCCGCGGGGCGGCGGCGGTGGGACGAACGGCGCGGACTGCGGGCTGCCGGCGGCCGTCGCCGTCACTCGAAGTACACGGCCAGCACCACCACGTCCTCGGTGCCGTCGCTCCGGTCGGGACCGTCGGGCAGCATCGTCCCCAGCACGTGGTCGGCGACGGCGGCGGGGTCGTGGCGGGCGGCCCCGGGCACCCCGGCGGCAGCGGAGTGCAGCCGGGCGAAGGCCCGGTCCATCGAGTCGCCGGTGCGGCGCAGCAGCCCGTCCGTGTAGAACAGCACCGTCTCGCCGGGTTCGGGGGTGAACTCCACGCTCGGCGCCTCCCAGCAGGCGAGCATGCCCAGGGGGGCGGACAGGGTCGTCTCCATGAACTCGGTGCGCCGCTCGCCGGTGACCAGGGGCGGTGAGTGTCCCGCCCCGGACAGGACGATCCTGCGGGCCGCGGGTTCGCAGTACGCGAAGAGCGCGGTCGCGGTTCCGGACGGTTCGGTCAGCCGGAGCAGCAGTTCGAGATCGGAGAGCACGGCGACCGGATCCTCGCCCTCCATCACGGCGTACGCCCGCAGGCCGGCCCGAAGGCGGCCCATGGCGGCCAGGGCGCCCGGTCCCGTCCCGCCCGCGGAGCCGACGGCGAGGCCGAGCGCGCTGTCCGGCAGCGGCAGGGCGTCGTACCAGTCGCCGCCGCCCCTGGCCGCGGCCAGACGGCGTGCGGCCAGCCGGACGCCGGGGACGCGGGGAAGCCGGGTGGGCAGCAGCTCCTCGGCGAGGAGCGCGGCCTCGGTCCTGGCCCGTTCCAGTTCGAGCAGCCGGGCCAGGTGCTCGGAGGCGTAACGGCTGTACAGGCCGACGAGGTGCCGCTGACGCTCCAGGGGTTCGGCGGGTTCGTCGTACAGCCAGACGGCCGCGCCGAGACGGCCGCCCGTCCCGGTGGCGAGCGGCAGCGCGTAGCTGGCGGCGTAGCCGAGCCGGGCGGCCACCTCGCGGTGGCGGGGGTCGAGGCCCTTGTCGCCGAGCAGATCGCGGTGGGTGAGCGGACCTTCGGCGTCCGGCCGCCCGTCGAGGATCCGGCCGTAGGAGGTGACGCTGCGCGGCACGGTCTCGATGCTGCCGAGCTCGGCGTGGGCGAGCCCGAGTCCGATGGTGATGGACGGTCCGCCACCGTCCGCGGGCTCCAGTACGAGAAGTCCACGACGGGCGCCGACCAGGGCGGCTCCGGCCCGCAGCAGCTCGTGCAGGGCGTCGTCGAGGGTGCGGGTTCCGGCCAGGCGCTCGGTGAGCTCGTGGAGCGTGGTGAGATCCGAGACCCAGCTCGCCAGACGGTCCTGGATGAAGGCTCCGGGGGCGGCAGGCACTTCCGTCAGAGGTGCGGCAGTGTGCGTTGAAACCGGAACTGTGGGATCGATTCCAGCCACTTTCGGCAGGTGTAGGGAGCTCATGGCAGCCAGCTTTCCGACTGGTGCGATTCGTCGAATAGCATCGCAAACCCCCAAGTCATTCTGCGCCGCTATCAAGGCATCCACATGTACACGCACAAGTAAGCTGATGTCCAGCATTGTCCCCACGGGAATCGTGGTGTCCAAGTGATTCTTAACTTGGCCAAAAAATGCACCCTATGGCAGCTATTTGCGGTCGACTGGTCGTGCTCGACAGGGGGTGCCCTCGGGACGAAGTCCCAGGGGGAGCGTCATTCCGGGCATGCTGGGTACGTAATCGATGATGAGCAGGGGCAGTTGTGATCGCCCCCGGAACCTGGCAGCGGGCCCGGACGTCCTTATCCGTGACGGCTACACCTCCGCCCCCGAGTGGCGGGGTTTGCACCAGGGACGGCTCGCGCGAGGTGCGTGCCACCTCGCCATGATGTGGCCGGCCTCGATCCGGCTCGGCCGGTTCGACTCCGCCAGGCCAGTTCGACTCCGCTCAGTTCGACCCTGCTTGGTTCCACTCAAATCGGCTCCACTCTGCTCGGCTCGGCTCACGCTCGGTACCGACGGCTTGCCCGTACCGCAGAACTGTTGAGCAAGTACGCACAGCGAAGAGACGCACACGTGCGGTAACGCCCACGTGGTGCGATGTGGACCTCGGCGTTCAACGGAAAGGAACGAGCGCTCATGCGCGAGATCCTCGGAAGGCGACGCAGGCTCCGGCGCAAGGGGGGCCCTGCCCAGCTCGACGCGGCGCTGATCTGTGCCACGGCATGGCGGTGGCCCGTGCTCCCCGGAGTCGGCTCTGCGGCTGCCGGTCCGCGCGGCGATCGCGGCTGCGCCTGCCCCGACCCCGAGTGCGCCGTACCCGGCGCGCACCCCTTCGATCCCGGACTCCTGGCGGCCACCACCGACGAGCGCATGGTGCGCTGGTGGTGGGCCAACCGCCCCACCGCTCCTGTCCTGCTCGCCACCGGAGGCCGCGCGCCCTGCGCGGTGAGCCTGCCCGCCGTGGCCGGCGCGAGCGCACTGACCGCCCTCGACCGCCTGGGTCTGCGCCTGGGGCCCGTGGTGGCGACGCCGACGCGGTGGTCGCTGCTGGTGGCCCCGTACACCCTGGAACGGCTCGGAGAGCTGCTGCACGCCAAGGACTGGGTGCCCAGTTCGCTGCGGTTCCACGGCGAGGGCGGCTATCTCCTCCTGCCGCCGTCCGAGGCCGGTACGGGGCAGGCGCACTGGGAACGGGTGCCGGGCCCCGGGTCCGCGGCACCCTGGCTGCCCGATGTGGAGGCGGTCCTGGACGCGCTGGTCGAAGCGAGCACCGGCGCACCCGACGGCGGCAGCAGACTCGCGTACTGACGCGGATTCGGGCGGCCCACTCGCAGGGGTGCGCGCCGCCCGGGGTCTGCGGTGAATGGGCGCCCGGCGTCCCGGCGTGGAGTATTCCGCCGATATCCTCGGCCCACCGTCAGGAATTCCCGGACAGTCGCCAGGCGGAGCCGACGCGAATCCGCATGATCGGCCCCACGGCTCCGGTCGTCGTCACCGGACTGCTTCCCCCGGTCGCTTCCACAGGGAACCCGGGTGGTCCGGAACCGGTATCGGAAGATACGGAATCCCGTGCCCCAGTGGCAAGATCTGCTGACAGCAGGCTTTCTGACGACCCTTCCGGTGACCTTTCCGACGTACCCTCCGATGCCTCTTCTTCGGCAGTGCCGAATAGGAGTTCCGGCCCCGGACCATTGTCCGAATGCGAACGCTCCATCACCGCGGACAGCACCGGCGCGGCCCGGGGTCCGTGACCGCGACGCGGATGTCCCCGGCCCGGACATGTGACGTGTGACATGGGCAGGGGCGTGAGACGTGGACGCATCGCCGCGACGTGACGGGTGCGGGTCCGGGGGCGAGGCTCCGCCGCTGCTGCGCTTCTGGTCGAATCTGCCGTCTCACGCATCGGATTGATGGGGGAGAGGAGGCGTTCCCGCGACCTGGGGACGGTGCCGAACGGCCGGTCCCGGCTCCGCGGCGGGCGCCGCGCACGAGGCTGCCGTACGCGCGACGTATCCGGAACGCACCCGGAAATGAGGACGCCCGATCGCTGGCGACGGGGGATGCACCAGCGACCGGGCTTTTAGAACGGTAACAAGAGATCTGCCGTTCGCAAATTCGATCTCGCCTATTCGGACAGGGATTTACCTGTGAGTACGGGGAGTTGTGACGCGAGTCACCAGATGCCCACAGGTGTCGTCACTGTCAGCTGAGCGTCACTTGGCGGTTGGTGAGCCCGCCCCGCGCCCGGCGCTCCTCGGCGGTGAGGGGGGCGTCCGACGCGAGTGCCCCCGCCAGCCGTTCGGCGAACTCCACCGCGGGCTTCTCGCACGCCTCGGCGCCCATCGAGCTCGGCAGGTCCCAGACGGGGACCATCAGCCCGTGCGCCCGGAACGACCCGACCAGCCTGGTTCCTTCGCCGAGCGAGGAGGTGCCCGCGGCGTGCAGCCGGGCGAGGGCGTCGAGAAGCTGCTCCTCGGGGTGCGGCATGACCCAGCGCAGGTGGTTCTTCTCCGGGGTCTCGCACCAGTACGCGGCATCGACGCCGGAGAGCAGGGTGGTGGGGATCGCCGCGGCGTTGGCGCGCTCCAGGGAGGCGGACACCTCGGGGGTGGCGTTCTCCGCGTCGGGGACCCAGAACTCGAATCCGGAGTGGACGACCGGTTCGAACGCGGCGTCCGGGTCGAGCAGATCCTGGAGCCGCGGCCCGTCGGCCGGCACCCGGCGGGCGGCGACCGGGGAACCCGGCTCGGTCTCCAGCGCCCGTTGCAGGGTGTCCGCGAGGTCCCGGCTGAGGTCCCCGGAGGAGGTGTCGTTCTGGAGGGCGAGCAGGACGGTGCCGTCGTCGCGGCGCAGGGCGGGCCAGGCCATCGGCAGGACGGTCGCGAGCGTCACGGACGGCACGCCCTCGGGCAGCCCGCCCTTCAGCGTCAGTTCGGCGGTGGCGGCGGGCACCAGCTCACGCAGGGACACCCAGTCGCACTCACCGGCCAGGCCCTCGAAGGGGCGGTGGACGAGCTCGGTCACGGCGTGGGCGGCGGCGCGTCCATGACACGCCTTGTAACGGCGGCCCGAGCCGCACGGGCAGGGCTCACGGGCCCCGACCACCGGGATCTCACCGTCCTTGAGCTGCTGCTTCCCGGCCTTGGTCTGAGGGCGCTTCTTGGCCATGCTGGGCATTCTCCCGTTTGCGACAGTGCGGTCTCGGCGCGAGCCTAGCCGCACGTGCCGACCCTCAGCGGCACACCCGCGTGGACGACTGCCGCGACGGGGCGGGAAGCACTGCCGGAAAGTCTGCCGCGACCGTGCCGGAACGAGCGGCGCGACGACCGCGGAGCGACGACCGCGGGGAACCGCCGTGGAGCAACGGCCGATGGGCAACGGCGGAGGGGATTGCCCGGCCGGGTTCAGCTCGCGTCGTCGAAGGCGTCCACGAAGTCCAGGCCGTCGAATCCGGCCAGCCCTCCGAGCCCGCTGAGCCGGTGCTGCTTGGCGGAAACCTTGGAGGAGACCTTGGAGGCGACCAGGGCCCAGACGGTGACCTCGCCCGAGGAGCCGTCCCGTACGCCCCATTCCTGGGCAAGGGCGCTGATGATGTTGAGCCCCCGGCCGCCCCGTGCCGTCACCGAAGGGGTGGCCGGAATCGGGCGCGTCGGTCCGCCCCCGTCCGTGACCTCGACGGTCAGCCCGCCCTTTCTGTCCACGCGCCACGCGGCACGGATGTCACCGTCACCGACGTCGGCCTGCCGCCCCAGCGGTCTGCCGTGCCGATACGCATTGCTGAGAAGTTCGGAAAGGATCAGGACCGCGTCGTCGAGGACCGCATCGGATACCCCGTTGCCGCGCAACTGCTCGCGCATCCGATGTCTTGCCTGTCCCACGCCGGCAGGGCCATGGGGAACGGCCATGCTCGACGACGTGGGCACTTCTTGTGCCACCACAAACGCCACCCCCGAGACCTCCTTTGCCCCACGCCACGGATTGGATGCCCCGAGTGACCGGACCGGAAACCGGCCAAAGCATTACCGGTGACGCACTCGTAACGATCGGGCACGCAACGAGTGCGCCGGTGCACTCCCTGTAACTGATCTTAAAGACGGCCCAGTTGGGACAGGACCTGTTTCGGGCGATTTGTAATGATTGCCTCCACGCCGAGGCGCGCGCAGAGCTCGACATCCGCCGGTTCGTTCACGGTCCAGACGTGAACCCGGTGTCCCGCGCGGTGGAGCCGTTCGATGTACCCGGGGTGACTGCGTACGATCCGCATCCCGGGTCCGGCGATCCGCGCCCCGGCGGGCAGCCGTCCGTCGCGCAGCCGCGGGGAGACGAACTGCATCAGATAGACGGTGGGCAGGGTGGGCGAGGCGGCCTGCACACGGTGCAGCGAGCGCGCGGAGAAGCTCATGATGCGTACCGGCGAGGTGCCTTCGGCCGCAGGGGCGTCCAGGCCGAAGCGCTTGAGCAGCTGGAGGAGCCGCTCCTCGACCTGTCCGGCCCAGCGGGTGGGGTGCTTGGTCTCGATGGCCAGTTGCAGGGGCCGCCCGGCCGCCCGGGTCTCGGTGACCAGCTCCAGGAGGCGTTCGAGGGTGAGTACGGAGGTGAGCTCGCCCGGCACCGGATCCCAGTCCGGTGACTCCTCGCGGTCCTTCCAGGAACCGAAGTCGAGAGCGGCGAGGTCGGCGAGCTCCAGGGCGGAGACGGCGCCGCGGCCGTTGGACGTGCGGTTCACCCGGCGGTCGTGCACGCAGACGAGCTCTCCGTCCGCGGTGAGCCGGACATCGCACTCCAGGGCGTCGGCGCCGTCCTCGATCGCTTTCCGGTACGCGGCCAGGGTGTGCTCGGGGGCATCGTCGGAGGCCCCGCGGTGGGCGATGACCTGGATGGGCGTGTGCGGGGTGTGCTGCCGTGCGTGGGTCACCGAGTCATGGTGTCACCGTGACACGGCGGGTGCGCGCACGTTGTCATGGAGGACGGTTTTGTCTGATGTAAAGATTGGTGTGCGGATGCACAGGTCCTGCTTACAGTGGCCTGACGTGCTGTGGGAAAAGCTGACCGCAGACACGTGCACAGCGGATCTCTTGCCGAATGCCGAGTGGAACCGAGGAGTAAAGAGCTGTGAGCACCGAGAACGAGGGCAACGAGGGCACCGCGGTTCCGGCCGTACCGTCCGTTCCGTCCGCACCTCCAGTGCCGGCCGCCGCTCCTGAGCACACCCCTGACGGAGCCACGCCCCCGACGGCGGCCACCTCCGTTCCGGATTCCGGCGCGGACGCCACCACGTACCAGGAGCAGTCACTGCCCCAGTCGCAGCCGACGCCACCCCCGTCGCCCGCCCACCAGCCCTACCCCGCCCCGCAGTCCCCTGCCGCGGCGGGTGCCTGGCCGCCTCCCCCGCCCGCCGTCCCGTCGTACGCCGGTGGCGGCGGCGGTGGCCCTGTGTGGGGTGCCCCGGTCCCTCCGGCGCCGGACGCGCCGCGCAAGCCCCGTGCGAACGGTCTGATCGCGGCCGTGGCCGTGGCGGCGCTCGTCGCGGGCGGCATCGGCGGCGCCCTCGGCTTCTGGGCGGCCGACCGCAACGGCGACGGCTCCTCCAACGGGTCGACGACGGTCGAGGCCTCCGACACCCCGAAGGACCTCAGGCGCGCGGACGGCACCGTGGCCGGAGTCGCGGCGAAGGCACTGCCCAGCGTGGTCACCATCGACGCCCAGGGCGGCGACGGCGAGGGCGGTACGGGCACCGGCTTCGTCTACGACAAGGAGGGCCACATCCTCACCAACAACCACGTGGTGGCCTCCGCGGCGGACAGCGGCCAGCTGACGGCGACGTTCTCCAACGGCAAGAAGTACGACGCCGAGGTGGTCGGCCGGGCGCAGGGCTACGACGTCGCCGTGCTGAAGCTGAAGAAGCCGCCGTCGGGCCTCGCGCCGCTGGCGCTCGGCAACTCGGAGAGTGTCGCGGTGGGCGATTCGACCATCGCGATCGGTGCGCCGTTCGGCCTGTCCAACACGGTGACCACGGGCATCATCAGCGCGAAGAACCGCCCGGTGGCCTCCGGCGACGGCTCCAGCAACAAGAACTCCTACATGAGCGCCCTGCAGACCGACGCCTCGATCAACCCGGGCAACTCCGGCGGCCCGCTGCTCGACGCGGGCGGCGCGGTCATCGGGATCAACTCGGCGATCCAGTCGACCAGCGGCGGCAGCGCCGGACAGTCCCAGGCGGGCTCCATCGGTCTCGGCTTCGCCATCCCGATCAACCAGGCGAAGAACGTCGCCGAGCAGCTGATCAGGACCGGTCAGCCGGTCTACCCGGTGATCGGCGCGACGGTCACGATGGAGGAGAAGACCGGCGGCGCGGCGATCTCGGCCGAGGGCGCGGGCGGCACCGCCGCGGTCACCCCGAACGGCCCCGCGGCGAAGGCCGGTCTCAAGGCCGGCGATGTGATCACGAAGTTCAACGACACCGTGGTCGACAGCGGCCCGACCCTGATCGGCGAGATCTGGACCCGTAAGCCGGGCGACAAGGTCACGCTCACCTACAAGCGCGACGGCAGGACCGCGACGGCCGAAGTCACCCTGGGCGAGCGCAAGGGCGACAGCTGACCGGCTAGGCTGTCCCACGCGTCGAACCGGCCGCGGGGCCGGGCGAACCGTCGGGTCTCGGGGCTCGACGGGGCGATGACGCGGGGTGGGTTGCCCGAGCGGCCTAAGGGAACGGTCTTGAAAACCGTCGTCGCAGCGATGTGACCGTGGGTTCAAATCCCACACCCACCGCCATGAGTACGGCCCCTGACCGGGTGAAACGGTCGGGGGCCGTTTCGGTGCGCGGTGGTGCGGTGGGGTTCGTCCGGGACGATCGGCCGACTCGTTCCTGGGGCCTTGGTGCGAGGGTCGGCTCCCTCGGCTGGCAGGATGGCCAGCGGGGCGGAGCCGTAGCGCAGAGGTCGTCGCGCACGGTCTCCAAAACTGTGAGGACGCCGGTTCGAATCCGGCCGGTTCCGTCTCTCCCGCCGTGCCAGGGGCGCCTGTTGCGTCATCGGGCCATGGTCTCGGCGCGCCCACGGACCGGCCGAACTCCTGAGGGGCGGCCGCAGGAACGGTCGTTGGTCCGCTTCGGGCGGGGCGCGGCGTCAGGGCTGCCTCGGGGCGGTGGAAGGCGTCGGCCGGAGGGCGCCCAGGACCCGGGGCATCGTCTTCTTGCGGGTGATGATCAGTACCGGTACGCCGCCGTCCTCGCACTCCAGTACCCAGCAGTGGTGGTCGGGGCGGCCGGGGTCCGTCAGATAGGGCGGGCGGACGCGGACCGGGGTCAGGGTGGACGGGACCTCCCGGCGGAAGGCGGTGCCGGTCGGGTCGGGGGTCGACGCCAGGAGAGCCGGGCCGGCCACCAGGTAGCCGCCGGCGCCCGCGTACGGGATGTCGCCCAGGACCGTGCCCGGGAAGCAGTGTTCCGTGGTGGGCGCGGACGGTGTCACCGCGATGGTGTCGTCGCCGTCGCTCCTTCGGCGGCGCAGGAGCAGGGCGGTTGTCCAGCAGGCGGCCAGGACCACGGGGACGGACAGGCCGACGAGCCGGAACGCCGACCCGGCGCTGTCGGTCAGCCACGGTGCGGCAGCCGCGAGCGCCGTGAGGCAGAGCGCTCCCGCGACGGTGAGATTGACCTGCCAGGAGAAGGCTCGGACCGAGGTCCGTGAGCGCCGGGCCGCCACATACACGCCCGACGTGAGGAGCAGCCCGTAGAGGCCGAGGCCCAGGCCGAAGGCGCAGGGCAGCCGGTAGTCGCCGCGGGGGTCCGCGTTCGTGTACCGGCGTGTGGACTCGAAGTCGACGTACCGGATCCGGTCCCGCCAGTACGTGACGTCGACGCGCGTTCCCGGCCGGGTGACCGGGTGTTCGTCCGGGCTGCCCGGGAGGCGGGTGCGGGTGGATGTTCCGTCCGCCTCGGTGACGTACAGCCAGAACCGGGCCGTCTTCCGGCCCCGCTCCACTCTCCCGGCCCGGTCGATCCGTGCCTCGACGGTCCGCAGGCAGTCGTCGCCCCGGGCGCCCGGAACGCTGCCGTCCGACGCGCACCCGACCGCCGACCGGAAGGCACGTTCCTCGTCGAGTGCCCCGCGCGTGGGCACCAGCAGCAGCCACGTCGCCACCAGCACGCACAGGAGGCCGAACACCGAGGCGCCGAGTATCGCCGTGCGGCTGCTCCGGATGGGCGGGTCGGTCTTCGCGGGGGTCATCCGGGCATTGTCCGGCGGTGACGGCCGAGCGGAACACGGGTGAGGGCGGCACCTGTGAGGTGCCGCTCGCTGCCGGGAACCGGCAATGCGGACATGCCGCCCGGCCCGGTCGGCTGGCCGTGCGCTCAGCCGCGTCCGGGGCGGCCCGAGGTGAGGCGGGCGGCGGAGGCGATGGCGGCACGGGCCTCGTGCTCGGTGAGGCCGGTGCGGACGGCGGCATCGGTGAGGGCGTCCGCGAGTTCGTCGCCGAAGCCGTGTTCGTACGCGCGGCAGGCCGCCCAGAACAGGCGCGTGTTGCGCTGGCCCTCGTGCGCCGCGAGGACGAACTGGATCAGGCCCTGCCCCTGGCGCCCGCGCGCGGGGTGGCCCGAGGGGCGGGGAGGGTGCGTGGGGGGTGTGAGCAGGCGCAGGAGGGCGCGGGGGCAGGGCGCGGGGACGAGGCCGGCTGTGCCGGGGGCGAAGCGGTACATGCCGTGGGTGGTGACGGAGCCGGGGCCGACCAGATATCCGCCGGTGCCGCGGATGTCGATGCCGGGGGCGAGGCGGCCGGCCGAGTTCGGTACGGAGATGTCGGCGGGCCCGGTCAGCCAGAGGTGGCGGCCGCCGCTCGGGGTGAGCACCGTGACGGTCGGCGGGATCGTGAACAGGTGCTGGAAGGCCAGCTGTTGGAGGGCGGCCACGGAGTCGTTGCCGCCGGTGGTGTCGATGTCGAGATCGACACCGACGAGCCGGTGCGGGGCACGTCCGCAGGCGATGCCGTAGCCGGTGGCCCTGGGCGCGGCGGCGAAGAGGGCGCGCACGGCGGCGGGGTCGGTGGTGGCGTCGTGGACGCCGTGGCCGGGCAGGCCGCAGGCGCCCCGGCAGTGGACCGGCGGGCTCTCGCCGCGGTGGGGGGAGCGCAGCGCGGGGAGCTTGGTGGCGGCCAGGGGGAAGACGGGGAGCCCGCGCTCGGCGGCGGCGAGCGCATGGGCCAGGGCCAGGGTGGCGGTCTGCCGGTCGATGGTGGCCATGGATCTATTTTCGTACAAGCGTTCGAAGAAGGGAAGAGGGGCTCGGTCGCGGGGGCGGGTAAGAGGTTTATCAGTTGTTCCTCACGCTTGTGGGGGAATCGGTCAGGCGCCGGGATTCGCCCGGGGTCCGGTGGGCAACTTTGGTCTCGCGACGTCGTGACCAACGCCGGGACGGTCGGCCAACTGCCCCGGAATCAGACGCATATGTGCCGTATTTTCGGTTCCTGGAGGAATTGACATGGCAAGCACCCGTACCGCTCGCGTCCTCGCCGCTGTTGCCGCGCTGCCGCTCGCGGCCGCGCTCTTCGGTGGGGTGGCCGTGGCCGACAACGGCTCGTTCGCCAACGACGGATCGAACGCGGCCGTGGCGACGGTCGGCGGCAGCGGTGTCGGCGGCAACAACGGCGGCAACTCGTCCACGTCGCAGCAGCAGGCCGTCGGAGCCGGTGCGTCGAACCAGAGCAATTCGGCCCAGGTCGACGGCCCCGCCATCGCGCCGATCAATCAGTCCCATACGAACGTCGCGGTGCATTTCACTCCCTTCTGGTGAGCCCCCTTCCGGGGCCCCCTGGGGGGTGGGTCCCGGAAGGCCGAACGACGGCCCGCGGGGCGGCACTTCGGTGTCGTCGCGCGGGCCGTCGCGTGTGGTGCCGCGGAGGGCTGGGGTGCCGGGTGCGGTGTTGCGCGGTGCTGGAGTGCCAGGTGCGGTGTCGGGCGGTGCGGGGGTGCCGGGCCGTGGTCCGCCGGGTGCCCGTGTGGGACGGGGCGGGACGGGTGGCGGCGTGTACGGGTCGTGGCTCCGGTCTTGACAGGGCGAGTGAACCTGACGGACAGTCAGGAAACTGTCAGAGCCTTGATCCGTATGCCCGGGAGGCCCGCCACCGTGCACCTCGCCCCGACGGAGCGCCAGCAGCGGCTGCGCGCCGAACTCCGCACGTACTTCCGCGATGTGATGCCCGCGACGAAGGTCCGGGAGGGCGCCGAGCAGCGCCGTCTGCTGCGCCGCATCGGCGCCGACGGCATGCTCGGTCTCGGCTGGCCCGTCGAATACGGCGGACAGGGCCGGGGGCCGGACGAGCAGTTCGTCTTCTTCGACGAGGCGTACCGGGCCGGTGCCCCCGTCTCCATGGTCACGCTCAACACCGTGGGGCCGACCCTGATGAAGCACGGGACCGAGGAGCAGAAGGCGTACTTCCTGCCCAGGATCCTCAGCGGCGACCTGGTCTTCGCGATCGGCTACAGCGAGCCGGAAGCCGGTACGGACCTGGCCGCCCTGCGGACGAAAGCGGTGCGGGACGGCGACGACTGGGTGATCGACGGCCAGAAGATCTTCACCAGCAACGCCCAGCAGGCCGACTGGATCTGGCTCGCCTGCCGTACGGATCCGGCGGCGCCCAAGCACCGCGGCATCTCGATCGTCCTGGTGCCGACGAGCGCCCCGGGCTTCTCCTGGACGCCCATCGAGACGGTGGGCGGGCTGACCACGACGGCCACGTACTACGACGGCATCCGGGTCCCCGCCACCAACCTCGTCGGTGCCGAGAACGGCGGCTGGGGGCTGATCACCGACCAGCTGAACCATGAGCGCGTGGCCCTGGCCGCGATCGGGATGCAGGCCGAGGACTTCTACGGGGCGGCGCTCGCGCACGTCCGGACCCCCGACCCCGTGACGGGCCGGCGGCGGGCCGACGAGCCGTGGGTGCGGGCCCGGCTGGCCGAGGCGTACGCCCGGCTGGCGGCGACGCGCCTGCTCAACTGGCGTCTGGTGGGCTCCGTGGGGGCGGGGTCCCTGGCTCCCGGCGAGGCGAGCGGCGTGAAGTTCGTGGGGACCGAGAGCGCTGTCGAGGTGTACCGGATCTGCCAGGAGATCCTGGGCGAGGCGGCGCTGGTCCGCGGTGGCTCGCTCGGTTCCCTCGGCGACGGGGCCGGTGACGGAGAGCTGGAGCGGATGAACCGGGCGGCGCAGATCAACACCTTCGGGGGCGGGGTGAGCGAGGTGCAGCGGGAGATCGTCGCGACGATGCGGCTCGGCATGAAGAGGGGCAGGCGATGACGGGCGGCCCGGCGGGGCCGACGGGCGCGGCGGCCCCGGCGGACGAGCTGTACGGGCGGCTGAAGGCGTACGAGGGATGCTCCGCGGCCACGGCGGGCGTCGGCAAGGACCTGGTCAACGAGGCGATGATCCGGCACTGGTGCGAGGCGATGGGGGACACCGGGGCCGCGTACCGGGGGCCCGGCGCGATCGCCCCGCCGACGATGCTTCAGGCGTGGACGATGGGCGGTCTCTCGGGGCACTCGGACCGCTCACCGGCGTACGAGGAGCTGTTCGGCCTGCTCGACGGCGCCGGGTACACCTCGGTGGTCGCGACCGACTGCGAGCAGGAGTATCTGCGGCCGCTCCGCCCCGGCGACCGGATCACCTTCGACGCGGTCGTCGAGTCGGTGTCGCCGCGCAAGACCACCAAGCTGGGGACGGGCTACTTCGTCACGACCCGGATGGATGTCCGCGCGGGCGGGGAGCCCGCCGGGACGCACCGCTTCCGGATCCTCAAGTACACGCCCGCGACGAAGCGACAGGGCGGCGCGGGCGGGCCGCGTGGTGCGGACCAGCAGGGTGGCGCGGGCGAGCGGCGTGGCGCGGTCGAGCGGCGTGGTGCGGACCAGCAGGGTGGCGCGGGGACGGGGGCGGCGGCTCTGCGGCCCCGGCCCGTGATCAACCGGGACAACGCCGGATTCTGGGCGGGAGTCGCCGAACACAAGCTGCTGATTCAGCGGTGCGGCGACTGCCGGACGCTGCGATTCCCGTGGCTGCCCGGCTGCAACGCGTGCGGCGGCCAGGACTGGGACACCGTCGAGGCGAGCGGCGAGGGCACCGTCTTCAGTCATGTCGTGATGCACCACCCGCCGTTCCCCGCCTTCAGTGCCTCCGGTGAGGGCGGGCCGTACGCCGTGGGGCTGATCGAACTGGCCGAGGGCGTACGCATGGTCAGCAATGTGATCGGTGTGCCGTACGACGAGGTCCGCACGGGCCTGCCGGTGCGGCTGGAGTTCCTGCGTACGGACCCCGGTCTGGAACTGCCGGTGTTCCGCGGGGACCCGGTCTTCCGCGGGGACCCGGGGGGCCTGCGGGACTCGGGGGACCTGCGGGACCCGGGGAACCTGCGGGATCCGGGGGAGAGCGTCCGGGAGAACTTCCGAGAGAGCGAGGGGTGACATGGACTTCACGCCCACGGAGGAGCAGTCCGCCGCGCAGGGGCTCGCCGCGCGGATCTTCGGTGATCTGTCGACGCCCGAGCGGCTGGCGGCGGCCGGGACCGGCACGGACACGGAGCTGTGGAAGGAGCTGTGCGCGGCGGGGCTGCCCGCAGCCGTCGAGGACATCGGGCTGCTCGGCCTTGTGCTGCTCCTGGAGGAACAGGGCCGGACCACGGCGCAGGTGCCGTTCGCGGCCACCTGCGTCTATGGCGTGCTGGCGGTCGCCGAGCACGGCACGGTGGAGCAACGGGAACGGCTGTTGCCCGACCTGTACGACGGTACGGCCGTGGCGACCGGGGCCTTCCCGGCGCGGAGCGGCGTGCGGTCGGGCAGTGGCAGTGGCGGTGGCGTCAGCGGGGGAAGCGGGGGAAGTGCGGGAAGCGCGGGGGCGGGGCTCAGCGGGGTGGTGCCCTATGTGCCGTGGCTGAGGGACGCGACCCATGTGCTGGTGGCCGATGCCGATCAGTGCCTGTGGATCGTACGGACCGGTGACGCGGGGGTGACGGTGCTGCCGGTGGACACCACGGCTCCGTGGTCCGCGGGACGGCTGGTCCTCGACGGCGCGCCCGGCGAACGGCTGGGCGGGGCGGGCGGGTCCGACGGAGGGGCCCGTACGGGAACGGGAACGGGAACGGGAACGGCCACGGGTACGAGCGTGGGCGCCTACGCGTCGGTGCTGGCCGCCGGGCGTACGGCGTTCGCCGGTCTGCAGGCCGGGGTGTGCGCCGGTTCGCTGGCGCGGGCCGTCGAGCACACCGCGACCCGCGAGCAGTTCGGCCGACCGCTCTCCACCAACCAGGCGGTCCTGCTGCGCGCCGCCGACGCACACATGGATGTCGAGGCGATCCGGGTGACGACGTACGAGGCGGCGTGGCGCAGGGATCACCAACTGACCTGCTCGACACAGGCGTTGACGGCAGCCTGGTGGGCCTCGGAGGCCGGGAAACGTGTCGTGCACGCCGGGCAGCATCTGCACGGAGGGACCGGCGCCGACCTGGATCACCCGGTCCACCGGCACTTCCTCTGGGGCCGGCAGCTCGACGCGTATCTGGGGTGCGGCAGTGAAGTACTCCAGGAGTTGGGCCTGTTGCTGACGGGCACCGCCGAGGAGAGGGAGTCATCGTGAAGCGGGCGGACGGGCGCGGTGCGCGGGTGGGCGACGCCTTGGCGCCCCTGGAGATTCCGGTGACCCGGACCCTGATCGTCGCGGGGGCGGTGGCCTCCCGGGACTACCAGGACGTGCACCATGACGCCGAGCTGGCCCGGGAGAAGGGCTCGCCGGACATCTTCATGAACATCCTGACGACCAATGGCCTCGTCGGCCGTTACATCACCGATCACTTCGGTCCTTCCGCGGTGCTGCGCGGAGTCGCGATCCGCCTGGGTGCGCCCAACTACCCGGGCGACACGATGGTGTTGACCGGGACCGTCACCGCGCTCACCCCCGGTCCCGTGCCCGTCGCCGAGGTGGCGGTCGTCGGTACGAACGGCCTGGGCCGCCACGTCGCCGGAACGGTCACCGTCGCTCTGCCCGCCGTCCCCGAAGCTCCCGTCGCCATCGGTCCCGCCACCTCCGACGCGTCCGTGCATCCCCTCTCCGACGCTTCCGCTCCCGACGCCCGGCCGGAGGTGACGGGATGAGCGTGCGCAGGGCGGATTCGCTGGGCGGGAAGGCCGCGATCGTCGGCATCGGGGCGACCGAGTTCTCCAAGGACTCCGGGCGCAGCGAGCTCACGCTGGCCGTCGAGGCCGTGCGGGCCGCGCTCGACGATGCCGGCCTGTCGCCCTCCGACGTCGACGGTCTCGTCACCTTCACCATGGACACCAGCCCCGAGATCACCGTCGCCCAGGCGGCCGGCATCGGTGAGCTGTCGTTCTTCTCCCGTATCCACTACGGCGGTGGCGCGGCCTGCGCCACCGTCCAGCAGGCGGCCCTCGCCGTGGCGAGCGGGGTGGCCGACGTCGTCGTCTGCTACCGCGCCTTCAACGAGCGCTCCGGGCGCAGATTCGGCTCCGGCGTGCAGCGGCGCGAGCCCACCGCCGAGGGCGCGGCGCTCGGCTGGAACCTCCCCTTCGGGCTGCTCACCCCCGCCTCCTGGGTGGCGATGGCGGCCCAGCGCTATCTGCATACGTACGGGCTGACGCCGGACGTCTTCGGCCACGTCGCGGTCACCGACCGGCGCCATGCCGCGCGGAACCCGGCCGCCTACTTCTACGGGAAGCCGATCACGCTCGCCGACCACGCCGCCTCGCGCTGGATCGTGGAGCCGTTGCGGCTGCTGGACTGCTGCCAGGAGACGGACGGCGGTCAGGCGATCGTCGTGACCAGCACCGAACGCGCCCGGGACCTGCCCGGGACGCCTGCGGTGATCGTCGCCGCGGCCCAGGGCGCGGGGCGGGCCCAGGAGCAGATGACCAGCTTCTACCGGGACGGGCTGACCGGGCTGCCGGAGATGGGAGTGGTCGCCCGGCAGCTCTGGCGGACCTCCGGGCTGTCTCCCGCCGACATCGACGTGGGCATCCTCTACGACCACTTCACCCCGTTCGTCCTGATGCAGCTGGAGGAGTTCGGCTTCTGCGGGCCGGGCGAGGCCGCCGGTTTCGTGGCGGGCGACGAACTGCCGCTGAACACTCACGGCGGTCAGCTGGGCGAGGCGTATCTGCACGGGATGAACGGCATCGCGGAGGCGGTCCGGCAGATCCGCTCCACCTCGGTCAACCAGGTCGCCGGTGCGGCCAGGACGCTGGTCACCGCGGGCACCGGCGTCCCCACCTCGGGGCTGATCCTGGGCAGGGACGACTGAGTGCCTTAGGTTTCCCGCCCCGGACGCGTAAGGCCGGGTACACCCGCGGCCGGGCGGACCAGGCCCCCGCGTACGACTCGGGGGTGGACCCTGACGGGCGGTGGTGGCCCCTCCACCTACAGGAGGTGTAGTCCGCCCCGCCCCTACAACCTGAGGCGGACCCGGCTTCGGGACCTGGGGCCGATCCCCCGGGCGGTGCCCGCTCCTAGCGTGGAGACATGACCACGCCAGTCTGCACGGGCGCCTCCAGGGCAGCCGCTGCCGCCTCCGGACACCCGCCCTACGCGTCGTTCTCGTCGTACGTACGGGCGCGGGGCCCCGTACTGCTGCGAACGGCCCGCTCGCTCACCGCGAACCCCTGCGACGCGGAGGATCTGCTGCAGACCGCGCTCACCAAGACGTATGTCGCGTGGGAGCGGATCGAGGACCACCGGGCGCTCGACGGCTATGTCCGCCGGGCCCTGCTGAACACCCGCACCTCGCAGTGGCGCAAGCGCAAAGTCGACGAGTTCGCCTGCGACGAGCTGCCCGAACAGGAGAGCGTCCCGGCGCCGGACCCCGCCGAGCAGCAGTCGCTGCACGACGCGATGTGGCGCGCCGTGCTGAAGCTCCCGGACCGGCAGCGGGCGATGGTCGTCCTGCGCTACTACGAGGATCTCAGCGAGGCCCAGACGGCCGAGGTGCTCGGAGTGTCCATCGGTACGGTCAAGAGCGCCGTGTCCCGGGCGCTCGGCAAGCTCCGTGAGGACCCGGAGCTGACGCCGGTCCGCTGACGCCGGTCCGCTGACGCCGGTCCGCTGACGCCGGTCTTCCGGCGCCGGTCCGCTGACGCCGGTCCCTTGGCCCGTCCCTTGGCCCATCCCTTGGCCCGTCCCTGGTCCGTCCGCTGATCCGGCGCGGTGGGCGAAGTGGGGTCCGAACCGTCCCCGAAGCCCGATTCCGCCGACCGGCACCGATTCGTACGCCCGGAAGTAGTGACATACCGCGTGGTATGTGAGCAGAATCAGCGGAACCTTACTGCCGCGTAGCGCCCACCGGGAGGACGCCGTGCTGAGCACCATGCAGGACGTACCGCTGACTGTCACCCGCATCCTGACCCATGGGATGACCATCCACGGGAAGTCGCAGGTCACGACCTGGACCGGCGAACCCGAGCCGCAACGACGCACCTTCGCCGAGGTCGGCGCCCGCGCCACGCAGCTGGCCAACGCCCTGCGCGACGAGCTGGGGGTCGACGGCGACCAGCGGGTGGCCACCCTCATGTGGAACAACGCATGTAAAACACTTCCCGCATAGCGCGGGTACCGTATGACAAGCAGAACGGCCCCGGAGTCTTCGTCACTCCGGGGCCGCTCTCATGACTCAACGCTGCTGTGGGACGCCCTTGTGGCAACCGCACACACACCCAGCACGCGCACACATGCCGTGCCCCTCAGCCGCGCTCATCAGCCGTGCCGCCCGACAATGCGGGCTCTCGGCCTGCTCGCCGATCGTGGCTTCGTACGCGGACAGCGCCGCGTCAACCCGGGCCACCCATAGATCCGTAGCCACCCGCGCAAACTCTTTCAGGCGCAGCAAGATCGGGCACGGGCCCGACGCGCGGTTGCATGCCTCGCAGTTCGCGGTGTGGTCTATCACCGCCCGGTGCATAACCGCGTCGTCCGTCACCGGCAGCTGCGGAATCGAATGTCTCACCACGTCACCACCGCCCACACGACTTTTCCGGCCGCGCGCTCGTCCGTGCCCCAGGTTGCGGCCATGTCTGTGACCAGAAGCAGCCCGCGCCCGCGGCTGCGCTTGGTCGACAGTGGCCGGATGCGTGGAGTCTTGCAGCACCCGTCGTGCACCTCGATTCGAGCGTGATGCGGCTCGGCCTCCACCACCACCCGGATCAAGGTGTTTGGGGATGGCGCTCCATAGAGGATCGCGTTGGTTACCAGCTCGCTGGCGATGATTTCGAGGGTGCCGAGCGCATCCTCCGGTACGGCCGGCTCCTGGTAGGCCACTGCGGCTCGTACGTATTTACGAGCAGGCCGGACGGATTCGGGAACAGCCGCAACGATCAGCTGGGGCGGCACCTCGGGCAGCGCGCAGGCGCCGGGCGGCGGTAGGGCGGTCATCATGCGGACCCCTTGAGTCTGGCCGATCCGGACCTCTCGCGGCCGTGTCGGCGCGGATGGAAATCTGACATCATCGTGCGACCCATACAGTGACGAATGCAAGTGTCCTACGAGTGAAATCAGAATTTGCATATGCCGGGTAGAACGGCTGTAGGAAGGGGTGTCCAGAGGTGACAGCACGGCGCGGATCGCGGCAGACTGATGCTGACCACACGGCGAGAGGGCAGGGATTCGTGAGCGCACCGACAGTCAGACGGCGGCAGCTCGGCCGCACTCTGCGGGCACTCCGCGAAAACCTCGGGCTCAAGCAGGACGACGTAGCGGCCCGGTCTGGTGGCAAGCTCAACGGGGCAAAGATCAGCCGAATCGAGACTGCCGTGACTGCGGCGACCGCCGCAGACGTGACCCTCATCCTGGACGCCTGCGGAATCGAAGACGATGACACCCGATCTGGACTGCTCCGCCTCACCCGCGACGGCGCACGGCGCGGATGGTGGCAGTCGTACCGATCGGTTTTGTCTCCCGCCTACGAGGACCTGATCAGCCTCGAATCGGAAGCCGAACAGATCAGCACTTGGCAGCCAGTCATGATTCCGGGTCTGCTTCAGACGGGCGAGTACGCCCGCCAAATAATCGCGGCCACCGCCATGGGCGACGCAATTGCCGAACGCGTGACCGCCTTGGTTGAGGTGCGACTCGCCAGGCAAGCTGTGCTGACGCGGCACGAACCGCTGACCTTGTGGGCGATCATTGGTGAAGCCGCTCTTCGTACCCGTACGGAGGACGCGCGGATCATGTCCGAACAACTTGCGCGGCTGCTTGCGGCATCCCGGTGGCCCAACGTCACGATTCAGATTTTGCCTTTGAGTGAACCGCCGCACGTTGGCCAGACCGGCGCCTACTCAATCCTCGGGTATGGCTCTCACGCCAGCCTCGACGTGGTGCACATCGAGTCACTGACACAGGCGTTGTACGTCGAGGGACGCGACAACGTCGCCGCGTACCAGGACGCTATCCGCGCGCTGCGTGCTCGGGCACTATCAGCTGCCGACTCTGCCGATTTGATCACACAGATTAGGGACCAGAGATGACCATCCTTTCCGTAGCCCCCGATGCGTCTGCCCTCGCCGTGACCTGGTGGAAGTCGTCGCGCTCGGCCGCACAGTCCGACTGTGTGGAGTGCGGCATCATCAGTGCCGACGCAATCGCCGTCCGCGACAGCAAGGCGCCGACTGGCCCCGCCCTGATCTTCGGCCGCAGCGCCCTCGCGGCCATGGTCGACGCGGTCACAGACGGCACCCTGTAGACCACCCTGGACGCACGAAAGCGCCCCCTTCCGCGCCAGGCGGAAGGGGGCGCGGTCACTTCTGGGAGAGCTGCCACAGGGCCAGGGCGAGGCTGACAACACCGACCAGCGCGGCCAGGGACGGCAGCGGCCACCGGGCGCGTTCGAGGGCGTCAAGCCGCTTCTCGTGGTCCTCCAGAGCCCTATCGGTCTGGTCGCCGCGCTGTGCGACCAGGGCCAGCGATCCGTTGACCGTGGCGAATCCGGTCTCCATCGTGCCGCGTAGCTTCTCCAGCTCGACGGCGACGGCGGCCGGGTCGGACGGGGTGGGGATGGTCACGGGCGGTCCTCGACCAGGCCGAGCCCGACGCGGTCGAGCAGCTGCTCGACCGCGGGGAGCGCCATGACGCGGGCGAGGCCGGCCGCGACGGCGAGGGCCCCGACGACCCACGGCAGGGACTCGGGGATGCCGGACGCGGCGACGATCGCGGGGAGCGCGACCGCGACGCCAACGGCGGCCTGGATGGCGGTGCGGATCGTGCGCCTGGTGCTCGACTTCATGGTCACTTCTTCTTCCCGTAGGCGACGGTGTGGAGTGCGGCCCACCCGCGCGGGCCGATGGCGGGGTCGTAGTGCAGACCGGCGGCGCGGTACGCGGGGTGCGCCTGGTGGAAGCGTGCGACGGCGGTCTGTGTGGCGGGCCCGTACGAGTCGGCCTCGGGGATGCCCTTGGACATGAACCCGGCGGCCTTGAGCGCGCGCTGAAGGCCGCGGGCCGACGGCGCCTTGCGGCCCGGTGCGAGTCCCTTCGGGAAGGCAGGCGGCGCGTACGGCTTCGGCTTGGGCTTGGGCTTCGAGGGGGTGCTCGGCGTGGTCGGCTTGTCGTCGTCGAGCAGCTGCTCGACGCGGGCTCGGATGCGCGCCATGGTGAGCGCGGGCCCGTCCGGGGCGCCGATCGGGCCCCGCGGGTCGACCTTGCCCGGCTGCCACTCGGAGTGACCGATCACGGACGCCGCGCCCCACCCGTGCGCCCGGCAGATACCGGCCGCGGCGCGGGCGATGGCCTCGACCTGCTCGGCCGGCCACGGGTCGCGGCCGTCGCCGAGATTGACGCACTCGAACCCGTAGAAGTGCCTGTTCCCGTCGGTGTTGGCCTCATTGTCCGCGGGGAGTCGCTTCTCGGCGATGACGGCGCGCAACACGTCGTCGTCGCCGAGTCCCGCGTGATTCGCCCGACCGCTCGCGATCAGGTGAACAGTGCCGGCCTTGTCGATGACGCCGTGGCACAGCGGGCCCGGCAGGGCGCTGTGTCCGGCGCGGCAGAGCTCCACGGTGTGGGCGGTGCCTTGGGTGACGGTGTGGTGGATCATCACCCCGTTCACCGGCCCCCAGGGGCCTTTGTGGTTGCGGTTGTGGGTACGCCAGTTGCCGACCTGGACGACGGTGAGCCCTTCGTCCTTGAGGGCCTTGAGCAGCCGGTCGGCGGTGAGCGGTGTGGACATGAGGGGTGTCTCCAGACATAAAAATGGCCCCGGCCGGAATCGGCACGGGGCGTACGGGGCGGCGGCTGTGTGGTCAGGTGGGCATACGGGCGGTCCAGTGGACCGGCACACCCACCCACGTGTCGGGGCCCTCGGCAGCGTCCGTGATCAGCACGAACAGCGTCCAGCCGGTTGCGGTGACGTTGATAGGCCGGGCCTCAAAACGGCCCGTCGAACCCGCGCCCGCGGCGATCTCACAGTTCATGATCGGCGCCACCGGAAAGGGCTCGGGAAACGTCACTGGCAGCGTGTATGACGCCAAGTTGGTGAACGAAACGACCAGCTGACCGGCTTGGTAGTCCCGGGTGTTGAGCCTGGTGTCCGTGATGCGCATGCCGGGCTGCCACAAAGTGGCGGGTACGGGCATGGTGGTTCTCCTCTACAGGGCGACGATGGTGGGGTCGGCCAGGCGCACATCTGCTCCGGCCGAGTGAGGCTTGACAATCCCATTGACGGCGCGAATCACAGAGAACGTCTGCGCTGCGCCCGTGCCGCTGATCGCCGTGACGGTCACGACTTCACCGCCGAGCTTCACGTTGAAGGGGAAGTCCGCAGGGAAGACACTCGACGTGATCCATGGACGGCCAGCCGTTACCGTGACGGACAGCGCCGCAGCCGCAGCCGTGGCGTCCGCGGCCAGCTGAGACCCGCTCGTATCGACTCGTCCGCGAGTTCCGTCCCCCACGACTCCGACGTGGTACGGACTGGCCGGCGCACCGACCAGTGTCACCACCCACGCCCGGGGACGCGGCTCGTGCTGTATCTGCATGACGTGCAGATCCGTGGATGCGGCCCCAGCCCACGGCGGTAGCCCATTGAGCCGGATCAGGTCCCCGACGCGTAGACGCAGCACTGCGGGAATCAGCTCCGGGTGCCGGTGCAACTGCACGCGGATGCTTGGCCACCGCGGCTCGTCGACCGTGCCGCAGTGCGCCAGCCATGCGGCGATTGGCTGCGCCTGACCGTCAGTGGCGAGGTTCAGCTCGATGGCTTCGTCATAGATGCCTACACCGCCCTGCTCGGGCGGCAGCACGGAGAGCGGCCCAGCTTCTACGACGGCACGGCCCGACCCTCCCCCTGTACGCGTCACAGTGATGTCATTTCGTACTGACTGATCGTCTTCCACCGGTTCGAGAGGTGGCGCTATCTGTCCGGCCGCATAGTCCAGGGTCAGCGTCGGCCCCTGGTTATAGAGGCTCGTGCGGGGCCGGTAAGCCAGGCCGAGTGACCCCGGCCGCTCCATGAGGATTCCGCCGTCAGCCTCCGCGCACTCGTGCAGCAGGTCTACGAGCGTCTGCGAGGGCTGCGGCCCCATCGCCATACTGTCGGCAGGGTCGCCATAGACCGCGAGCGGCTGACCCTCTTCAGCGCTGACGCGAAGGGCCCGCGCGGCGGCAGTCTCGCCCGTGTACCCATGGTCAGCGAAGTCGAAGACCGGGGTTGCGGAGGGGAAGACAGCAAGGTGCCCCAGCGCCATACCGTCGTACTGGGAACCGTACGAACCCGACAGCCGACGCACGGCGCCCATCTGACCCGTGTACGACGTAGACCACATCTGCCCAGCCCCACCGATGGGGATGATCCACATCTCCAGGCGGACCAGGGCCCCATCCTGGCGGGCGGTCAACCGAAGTCGGTTCCACTGGCCAGAGGTAGCACCACCACCCCCGTTGATCAGGAGAGTGGTCGCCTCACCATCGGAGCCAGTGCCCACGAGTTGAGTAAGCCCCGATGCGCCCAGCCGCACAGACAGGCTCGGCCACACCGTCGACCCGGTCACGACGTCGACCAGCGGCATCGTCAGTGTCGGCGCCGCGCTCAGGTGGTAGACGAACTCCACCTGCCACGCAGTTGCCACAGCGGTCCCGGGCACTGTGGCTACCCAAGTTGTTCCCGCGGCCATGGTGGGCAGCGGGTCCGATCCGGGGAGCGTGGCATCCGATCCGTAGCTGAACAGGGTGGTGCGCATCGGTGCAACGCCCGGCAGCGGGCTGTACGCCTGCGTTGCTTCGCGGCCCTCTTCCAGCGGCCAGTACGCCACCGGGGCACCCGTCGGAATGCGCCGCCGCAGCGTCGAGGCGAGGGCTTTGCGACCCTGCTGCATACGCCGCAGCACCCCGGACGCCTCGATCGGTACCCACACATCGGCACCCGACGGCGCCCACCTGGACGGCCAGGCGCTCACCTCCCCCACGAACAATGCCGCACGGTCGTCAATGCGCGCGCCGCCGACCACTGACCACGTGCGCCCGGTGCTGTCCACAAGGGACCCGGCGCCTACCGAGGCAGCGCCGAAATTGACGCGCACGACCGGTGCGCCGCCGACGCTGCCGCGCACCTCTGCCCCGTGTACTGCCCCGGACAGCCGCCCGAACCCCAGCCCGGCAATGTCAGCGATCTCCAGCGGGGCGCTGCTCGGGTAGAGAGACGTCGTGCCGCTCTGGACAGCGGGAGACCCCAGCATGGTCCAGGGGCCAGCCAGCGTGGGAGCGGTGTAGAAGGACACCGTCCGGCCGCCGGCCCCGTTGTCCGCGTCCAGGGTGACGCGCACCGCGCCGCGCTGCCCCGGGGCGTACTGAGTGGGGAGTGATGTCGCAGCCAGCAGTGCAGTCCCATCCGGCGACCACACAAATTCAAGGGCTCCCGACGCGCGGAGCAGCAGCCGCCACGACCTCTGATTTCCTGACGTGGCGTAACGGCCGATCAGTTCGCACCCATCGGCCGTATACGGCCCCGCCCACATTTCCGGTGTCAGGTCGATACGTAGATCGATGTCACCGGTCGGCAGTCCAGCGCTGGGAGTTGAGGCGCGTGACCCTGCCTGCCCGTCGACCGCGAGGTACGTCTCGCCCCCCGGCACAGTGATGCGTATCGGGGTGTTCCGGCCGAGCAGCCCGAAGTGCGGCGATAGAGGGTTCCGCGGGCTGTACCGACCGTCGCGGTTGTTGAGAGTGAGACCCAGAGTCGACGGATCAACTCCCGTCCCCTGAGCGCTCATTCCTACGGTGGTACGAATCGGGTCCCGGGTGTAGACGTGCCGAGTCACGTCCACCCAGGACCCGCTGATGTGGAGCTCGGCGCGTAGGCCAAGTGAGCTTTCAGGAAACGCCACGGCGCCTACCTCCTTCCGCCGAGAACGACTTGCACGTCCCCGCCCCTTGCCTGTACCGACTGTCGTAGCTCTTCGACAAGCCAGTCCGACCGGCGCGAACCGTCACTGCGAATCTCGATCACGGTCCGGGCCGGAGCCGATGTTGGCCCCGCACCGCCGTACGCGCCCCCGGCAGCGACCGGAACAGCGGACGGGTCGACCAGCGCGGCCATGCTGCGATCGACCGCAGCCTGACCGCCCTTGATGCCGCGTACCAGCCCTTGCGGGATGTACCGGCCGATCGCCGCCATTACTCGCGACGGCGAATGAATACCAAGAGCCTGCCGAATGGCCTTCTGCATACCCAGGGCAATCTTGAGCATCTGCCGCTCAATGCCCTTTTGCTCATTCTGGAGGCCCCTTACAAGCCCCCGTGCGGCATTGATACCAGCGCCGTACATCGCATTCCCAGCAGTGTCCCCAGCGGCCGTAGCCGCCTTCACCAACTGCGCCTGCTGCGAATTGATCTGCGCAATCTGCGAAGTGGAAGCATTGGCGAGCACAGCGGCCGATGCCGCGCCCTGCTCGACTCCAGCCTGAGCAATTTGCGCAATCAAGTCCGAGCGAACACCCTTTTTCTTCAACGCAGCAAGCTGTGCGGCAAAGCGCTGCGCTTGATCGACCCGTGCGGCCAGGGTGTTGATGATGGTGTCAGCTGTGGCGGGCCCGTCCAGCGACGTGATATTGCCACTGGCGAGAACACCATTGCGGACATCGGCGGAAAGCTTTTCGCGGGCAGAGACCTGATCCGCGAGACGCTTTTGTGCCGCCTTCAGCTGCGAGGCAACCCGTACTTCGCGGTCTACGAGTTTCAGCAGCGTCTTACTGCCCGAGCTGATTTTCCCAAGGGCCTTTGACCGCTTCTTGCCCGGCTTGAGACCGTCAGTAACCATTTCGGCAAGCCGCGCCGAAGCGGCCTTGATCTGCTTGGTGGAGCCGAGCAGACCATCAATCAGACCGCGAGCAATCCACCGGCCTTGCTCTTTAGTCACACGTGCTGGCGAGTGAATTCCGAGCGCCTTAGCGATCGGCCCCGGAATCACGTCACGAGCCCAACCCATAATTTGCGACTTGATCCAGCCGCCCATGGACTGAATGCCGCGCCAAAGGCCCTCGACCACATTCCGGCCCTTGCCGTACAGCAGACTCCCGAGCCCGACAATTGCGCCGTTGATGCGCCCAGGAAGCTTGGCGACGAAACCGAGTACGGCTAGCGTCTTCTCGGCAAGACCCGATTTAATCCGGTCCCAGTGCCGCAGGAAAATCGAGACGATATTCCATTTGATGAGGAATCCCAGGATCGCCCCGCCGATGGATTTAATTTTCTCCCAAACCCAATCCCACGCCTGAGCAGTCCATTTCTTGATGGAATCCCAGTTCTTCCAAATCAGAAGTCCAAGACCGACCAATGCGGCGATGACCCAGCCGATCGGGCCCATGGCGATGACCCAGGCCGCAGCCATGCGCGCGCCCTGAATCAGGCTCTGAACGCCCATGAGCAGCCACGCACCGACCACCCGCGCGCCAGCCGCCACCTGTGTACCAGCCGATGCCAGAGAAGACGCGCCGGTCATAACCCACGCCGCAACAGTGCGAGTGGCCGAAACAGTCGCGGTGACACCCATGAGTATGAGTACCGGCACCAAAGCGCCACCCACAACCGCGGCAAGCACCCTCAGTGTCGTCGAATTCTGCTGCGCCCACGTACCGAGTTTCATCAGCGCGGGAATCACCTGAGTGCCCAGCACATTCACGACACCCTGCTGCATACCCCGCTTGAATTGCTCCAGACGCACCCCCGCGTTATCACGCAGGGAATTACCCATCTTGTCCGCGGCGCCCTTGAAGTTGCCGAGATTGGCCACGGCCTTCGAGGGGTCGAGTGACAGCAGCGCCTTTTGCATGTCCTCGGATTTGGTGCCGAAAAGCTCAGCCGCGGCAGCGTCCCGCTTGACGGGATCTTCCATTTCGCGCAGCTTATCCAGGGTCATTTGCAGGGCCTTGGTTGCCTGCGGCCCACCCTCGCCCATCATTCGGACCATCTGACTCGAATTCAGCCCGATAGCCTTGAATCCGCCAACAATCTTGTCGGACCCTGCGACGGCTTCAATAGTGAATTCCTTCAACGTGTCCGCGATGGTGTCAGTATCGCGTGCACCCGCCTTGAGACCCTGGGACATGAGCCCCGTGGCCATCTGAGCATTTAGTCCCAGGCGCTGAAAAATGACCGAATACTCATTGAACGTATCCATGACGTCATCGGCACGCGGGCCCATCTGCTGCATACCCTTGGTGATGATATCCAGGGCCGTTTTCGCGTTCGGAGCAAGACCCGTTTTCATGATCTGCCCGACCGCATTGGCGGACTGTCCGAGGTCCAGCTCGAAAGTCGCCGCAAGGTCACTGACCTTCGTACTGATCGCCTGGATCTGCGAATTCGTGGCACCGGGCGGGAGGAGTCCCGCACGCATCGTCACAGAAATAGCATTCGCAGCCGTCTGGAAATCGGCTGTTACCGCGTCCGCGTACATCTTCCCGGCGATCTGCCCGTACTTCTGAGCCACAGCCGGAGTAGCCCCCAGCTGTGCACCGAGCCGCCCCGTAATTTGCGACTGCTCCAGCTGCTGAGCCATGCCTTGCATGAGCACCGCGCCGGCCGCAATCCCAGCCGCGGCAGCAGCCATCTTGATGCGGGAGAAGCCGCCCTCGGCAGAGCGGACGGCACCGTTGGCACCGTCGTCAGCACCGCGCCGCAGGCCATCGCCCAGCGAGTCACCCGCGGCTGAACCGACCCGTCGGCCGGCCGCGACGAATCGCCCGCGGGCGTCCCGAATTGACCCGTCGGCCGCGCGGGTCAGCCCATCGCCGAGTGCCTGCCCAGCAGCCTGACCGGCCCGCTCCGCATCGTCGGTCATCCGCTGCCCCGACGTACGGAGACTGCCCTCCGCGCGCCGAAGCGCCGGCCGCACCTCGCCATCGTCAATCGTAATGAAACCGGTCAACTCGCCAATGGTGAGCGCCATAGCTACCGCCCCCGTTTCTGCCCGGAGTCGGGCGGTGCGAAGGTGCGGTGTATGCGGCACTCGGTGCTCAACAGACCGGTAATGCGGAGCCGGAGCCAGCGCCACTTGCGCTCGCGGAGAATGCCCGACTCGACGTCAACGCCGTAGACCTGGTGGAGATCAGCCTCAATCAGCTCCCACCGGTCCAACAGGGCATCCCAGGTCAGCGCGGGGCCGCCTTGGCCTTGCCCTTGCGAGCCGAGCCCGCCTTCGTACCACTCGTAGAGGCCGGTGTCGGGGTCGTACTCGCCGCACCCTTTGCCAAGGAGTCGCGCGACGCCGACCGCCTCGCCGCCCGATTCGCTTTTCCCGGGCCGGTGCCGGTGTTCCAGTAGGCTTCCGCGGTCTCGCGGTCAGCAGTGATCCACATCATGGCCGTGAGCGCCACGTGTCGGAAGCGGCTCCAGCGCACATCCGCGAGCAGCTGCTCGTACGTCGCACCGAGGCACAGCCGGTAGAGGTCGATCTCCTCCTTGTCGTCGAGGGCGGGTCCGTCGAGCGCGTTGCCCCCGGCTGCGAGCCGCGCGGCCAGCGTGGTGATGCGCTCGATCTTGAGCCCGTCCTCGGCCGCAGGGTCCTCGATCCGGTACGTGCGCGTCTCCCCGTCCTTCCCGGTAACGGGAAGTTCGAGGACATCGTCAAGGAAATCGCCGAGTGCGGCGAACCCCCCACTCACGGGGTCTCCACCGGGTTCGCGATGGGCAGGAGCGGGCCATCACCAGTGAGGGTGATCTCGACCTGATCCAGCGCCGTGTACTCCCCGCCGGAGGGAGCCCACGTCACCAGGGCGTGACCCTCGTACGCCTCGGGCAGGCCCCGCCGGTCCAGGTATCGGACGTGAACGCGCGAGGCGGCACCGTAGGCGAAGCTGGCCAGCCGCAGCGCCTCATGCACCGCGTTGTACGTCTTCGCCGTCTCCGCGATCCGCCGGTTGATCGTGAGCGACAGCTCCCACGCCTGGCCCGTTTTGGTGTTCCCGGCCCAACCGTCGCTGTCGTAGTCCGAGGAGTCCTCGATGTTCGGTTCGGCGGCCGGCTGGAAGCTGGTGATCCCGGGGCAGACCTTCCAATCCGGCGTGGTCCCCGTACCGATGTTGATTTCGATCCGCCACCGTCGGGCGAGCGCGACAACGTCGGGCTCAACAGGTGTACTCATGGGCGCGGTTCCTTACTCATAGGTGTTGGGTGTCGCCCTGCTCGTGCGGGCGTAGTAGTTGGCGGTGATCTCCATCCGCCCGTTCGCGTCGAGGCCGAGAGATGCCTCGGAGGCCCGCCACATCAGCGCCACGGGGACGACACGCAGCCGGAAGTACTCGCGGCCATGCAGCGCGTCAAACACCCCGTCGGCGAGGGCGTATACGGCGCGTGGGTCACGCCCGGCGCGCATCCGGACCTGGACGGCGGTGATCGCCTCCGGCCCCCCGGTGTCCTCGATCGGGTACGGGGTCAGGCACAGCACCCGGTCCGGCTGTGCGGGCATGACGCCCAGCACGATCGCCGTACCTGTCGTGGGGTACGGCTCATCCGGCGGCCCGTAGGTGCCGAGCCCCTGCTCGGCGAGGAGTTCGGCCAGGCCCTCGACGACGTCGGCGGTGTAGCTCACCGCAGGGCCCGGCGCATCTCGGCGGCGATGATCTCGCCGACCGTGTCGGCCTCCTCCGCCATGGGGAGTTCGAGGAATTTCGCCGTGCGTCCGGCGTCGTGCCGGTAGTCCATCTCCTCATGCTGCCGGACGGCGTACGGGGTGTCGTAGGCGACGGCGGCCGTCAACGACTGCTCGTCCACGGTGGCGGTGCCGCTGCGTTCGAGCGTGCCCTCCTCGATGGGGACTCGCTCCCGGCTGACCTGTAGGACGTGCTCGGAGCCGAGCCGCAGACCGCGAACAGCACCGTCGTGG
Organism: Streptomyces sp. NBC_01237; assembly: GCF_035917275.1. Taxonomy (NCBI): domain Bacteria; kingdom Bacillati; phylum Actinomycetota; class Actinomycetes; order Kitasatosporales; family Streptomycetaceae; genus Streptomyces; species Streptomyces sp. NBC_01237. The sequence goes on from NZ_CP108508.1 coordinate 4,607,361, forward strand.
GTGCCCCGGATCACGGCGTTGCCGTTCCAGGTGAGGCGTGCGCGCGTCACTCGCAGAACACCTCCGTACTCTCAGGCACCGGAAGGCCCGGGGCGGTGTGGGCGGCGACGTGCAGCGCGGTCGTCACGCGGCCGGACGGGAGGGAGATGCGGGACTGCGGGGGGCAGTCGAGCCCCGGTGCGGCGATGACCTGAGCAGTGCTCGTCACCTCGGCTCCGGTTCGGTCCCGGACGGTGCGAACCCGTTCGGAGACAAGCGCGGCCACTGGTGCGCCCGGCGGCCAGTACACCGGCCCGACAGGACCCTCACCGCGGTACCGCTGAACGACGATGCGGTGCGGCATCAGCCAGGATGGTGCCCTCACCAGACCACCCCCGGCAGCAGTCCAGCTCGGCGCAGAGCGCGAAGCGCCCGCGGGCCTAGATCTACCTCGGACCCGACCGGCCCGCCCTTGCGGCCGGACATGGCCACAGGCCCGATGCTCACGGAATCCCACTGGCCGGCCGCGCCGGTGTCGTCCCCGCCCTGCTCCGCGACGTACTCAACCTGCGCGCACGTTGCAGCGGCCAGTGCGGCGGCCACGTCCGGATCAGTCGGCATTCCGTCGGTGTCGGTGTCGTAGATCGCGGTGAGCAGTGCATCGTCCACGTCCTCACTGGCACGGGCCAGGAGAGCCGCGATGTCCTCGCCCGGCGGTATGGGGCGTGCCCCGGGTCGCGCTGTGTACTGCTCGGGGGTGGCGTACACACGCACTGGCCTACTCCTTCGGGGGCTCCGGCGGCTTCCGGCGCTGCTTGGTCTCCTCGACCCCGTAGCCGTGCCGGCGCGCGTACGCGATGACCGCCGGATCGTCCGACTCGGCGGTTCCGTTGGCGAAATAGGTTCCGCCCGGCCCGGGGCCGGTGAAGTCCTCGACAGGGGTGTGCAAAGTGGCCATTACGGGGCCCCTTCCAGTGTTGTGATGCGGGCGGCCAGCTCGGCAAGGACGCCTTGCACCGTGGTGGCGGTGCCGGGCCCAATCGCCGTAGCGGTGACGGCCGTTGCGGCATGGGTGTGGTTGCCTGCGGCGGCGGTCGCCGCAGTGGTGCCGAGTGCGAGCGACGACGTGCCCGCGCCGATCGCGGTTCGGACGGCAGCAGGATCGGCGGCGGTGAGAACGCTGCGTCCGGTCGCCGTGGCGTCCGACACCTGCGCCGCGGTGTGCGTGTGCGCGGCAGGCGGATACGACGTGGGCTTGCCAGTGATGTCGGCCCACGCGATCGGCTGCGCGGGCCCGCCCGTGAGTTCGGCCAGTACTTCGCTGAGCGGCCGGCGGGACTCGCCAGAACCGACGTCAACCGCCGGGGCGGCGAGCGCGCTACGGTGCTCGCCGCCCGGGGTGTCGATCATCGGTCAGCGCACCTTCAGGTTGCGGAAGACGGTTGCCGCCTTCGTGGCCTTGAGGACGACGCCAAGCGGGCCGAGTTCGACTTCACCTGTCTTGACGGCACCGGACGACGTGAAGTCGGGCAGCCACGTACTGACCAGCTGCCCGCCCATGGTGCTCACCCCGTGGAAACCGTCGAGGGCGGCCCGGTAGGCGTACAGGTCGGTGAGACCGGTTGCCGCGGTGCCGCCGACGGTGCGGTTCTCGATCGGGATGATCGGGTCAGAGGTACCAGGCTTGTCGCCCGGGTCGGCGAAGATGATCCCGCCGTACGTCTCGCGGACGATCGGCCGACCGCCGGGGCCCATGAGCCCGTCCACCGGGTCCTTGGTGTACATGCCCGCTCGGCGGGCAGCGGCCCGGACGCGGGCGAGCGCGGTCTTGTTGCCGAGAATGACGGTCGGGGTGCCGTCGAGCAGGGACAGCCACTCGTCGATGGCGTCGAGTGCCTTGTGTTCTGCGCGGGTGCTGCTGTCGAAGTCGGTCCAGTCGGTTACCACGGTTGCGCGGTGCTCGGTCGCAGTACCGGTGAGCGCCTTGTCGAGTCCGTCGAAACCGTCCTCCTCGACCGCCACATCACCGTTGATCACGGCGTCCTGAAACTTGGTCCGAGCCGCCTTGATCTTCTGACTCATGTTCAGCGCGACAGTGCCGGACGCGGCCGGGCCCAGCTTCGCGATGACGCGGTCCACCTGAAACGATCCACCGAGCACGGACAGCTCGATGCTGTACTTCTGCGTAGTCACGTTGCTCGGCGAGTACTCCGAGTTCAGCGCACGGAAACTGGCGGTGGGCTGGGTGATCAGGCGCCGGTAGCCGTATTCGAGGGTCGCGCCCCCGCCGGCCGGATTCACGGCGTCATCGAACGTGAGGCTGTCGAGGACCGCGCTCTCCTTGCGGAACTCGTCGATCACCTGGACATCCAGGTCTTCCTGGGTGTTGTTCTTCGCCTCGGCGAGGGTCACGGGCATGAGGTGGTACTCCTAGGATCGGCTGCCCATGCGGGCGGCAACGGCGTCGTGCAGGTTGGTGGGCTTCCGGTCTCCGGCACCGGCGCCGGAGAAGTCGGCGCCGCCCTTGACGGCCCCGGCGGGGCGGACCTTGTACAGGTCGGGGTCCGTGTCGACCTCGGCCGTGATTGCTGCCTTCAGCTGCTCGCCGAAATCGGCGGCGGCGGGGTCGAGCGCGGCAAGGCGGTCGGTGAACGACCGGCTGTTCAGCAGCCGGTCGGCACGCGCCTGCTCGGTCTGCGCCGCTTTGTACGCGGCGAGGTGTACCGCGGTCTCACGGGCAGACTTCTGCGACTCGGCGAGCTGCTGCGTCAGCTGCTCGGGCGTTGCCTGCTGGTCGTCCTGGACCAGGCCGAGCGCGCGCCCGATCTTCTGCGCGAGGGCCTGTTCGGCGGCCTGAGCGGCGTTGGCCTTGGCCACGGTCCGAGACTTTCCGGCTTCGGCGCGGGCGTCGCTGATGGCCTTCTGCGCCCATGCGGGGAGCGTCGACACGTCACCTTCGGCGGGCTGCTGGCCCTGCTGCTGGCCGGTGGGGTCCTGCCCGCCCTGGCCCTGCTGCTGGCCATCGGCCGCGCCCTGCTGTCCGGTGTCGGCACCGGCCGCGCCCTGGCCTCCGTCGCCCCCGGTGCCGCCCTCTCCGGTGCCGTCGCCTCCGGCGATGGCGTAGATCGGGCGGCCGTCGGCGCGGTAACCGAGGACGGCCCCGGCCGGGTACGTGGCGAGCGGGTGACGGTACGCGGGGGTGTTCATCGTGTGCACTCCTGGTGCGGTCGGGCCCGCGCCTGGCGGGCCGTGTGGGCATGCAAAAGGGGCCCGCACCTGGCGGGCCCCGGGGATCGTGCTGGTCTGTGGTGCGCCTACTCGGTGAGCGGGCGCACGGTGGCATAGCCGCGAATCCACGCGGCACGAAGCAGCGTGTCAGCGGCGTACGGACAAGTGGTCGGGCGGTCGCCTCGGTGGCCAGCCTTGGCCCCCTCGACGACCGCACGCGTAATCTCCTCGCGCGTTCCCATCATCACCTCTTGTTCTGGTGGGCAGACTCGTTCAGTCGGGCCCCGTCGGCCCACCGCTGCGCCTCGCCGGTCGCCTGCTCGATGAATTCAGCCTGCGTCAACCGGCCATGCCGCGCCCACCATTCACGCAGTTCGTCGCTGGCGCGCGCGTGGGCGATCCGAGCCGGGCCGCTGAACAGCGACATGGGGTCGATACCGTCGGCCTGCGCCTTCTTGTTCAGGAGGTAGCCGCGAGTGTCGCCCTCGGCGGCGAGGTACTGCCGGTAGACGTACTCGGCGTACATCTCCCGTGCCTTGGCCCGGGTCATTCGCTCGCGCGGCTCGGCGTCGCCCGTCTTCCGCTCGGCGGCCTTGACCGCTGCGGCAAGGTCGTCGGCGAACCGGGCATCACGGGCCAGCGCCCCCCACTCCTCCGGTGCGGGCAGCGGGTCGAGGGCGTCGTCAAGGGCGGCGCGGTCGGCGAGCATGTCGGCGACCGCGTCACCGGTCGCGGCGGCGGCCGGCAAAGGATCGGGCGGGTAGCGGCGGTCGAGTTCGGCGGCGATTCGGTTGCGGTCGCGGTCGTCGAGCGAGGCGGCCCGCATCGCGGTGCCCATCTCGTCGTCGGTCATCTCGCGCATGGTCCCGTCGTCGCCGGACCGAACGCGGGCGGCCTGTACGTACGGGCTGCTCGGCGCGGTCTGCGAGGTGGGGAGGTTCGAGGCCCCGGGCTGTTCGCGGGCGCGGAGCCGTCGCAGGTCGGGGTGCGCGGTGAGGTGGTCGCGCATGGCGGTCTGCCACTGCCGAGTCTTGGCGTTTGCGGCGGTGCGGGCCTCCGGCGTTGTCGCCGCGGCCGACCGGTTCTTGTACTGCCTGATCTTCCGTTCGATTTCCCGTTGACGCTGCCCGGCCTCGTACCCCTTGGGGTCTGGCGTGGCGGTCTCGGTGCGGGTGATGCCCGGCGTATATGCGCTCACGGAATGGCGGCAGTTGGGATGCTGAAGCCCTGCGCGGCGGGCCTCGTCGAGCGATCCAGCGACCCGTACGAGCAGCTGCTCGCCGTCGCGGGTGGCGTGCTCGACCGCGGCCGTACGGGGCCCGTCCGGGCCACTGATGGTCAGTACGCGGGTCTCCCATGGACGACACAGTGAGCATTCTCGGGGGGAGTTGGACACGATGACCAGCTCTACACCGGCAGCCTCCAGCGTCCGCATGTGGCCTTCGGTCGCGGCGCGGCCCACGGCGGTGCGTACCGCCATCTCCGCGTACGAGGTGAGTTTCCACCGTCGGCCGGCGCGGTCGGTAAAGCTGGTGATTCCCTCGTCTGCCCACTTCCGCATGGCGTCCTGTGTGGCCTGACGGCGGGTAGCCGTGCCGAGCAGCGGCAGTGCGGCCACCTGGGCAACGATCGCTCGGAAACGGTCCAGAACGGTGCGCAGAATGCTGCGGTGGGTGTCCGTGACGCGGTCGACGGTCTGCTGTGCAAGGCGGTCGACGGCTTGCGCCTGCGGCGTGATTTCGTCGACCAGGCGGCGGGCGTCGTCGTCGAGCGCGCCCAGCTCGGCGACCCCGGCGCGGTGCCCGGTCGAGTACGCCTCGGCCGTCACCTCGAACACCTCCAGGCGCACGGCCTGGTCGAGCTGGTCGGTGACGGCTGTCGCCGCCCGGCGCAGCGCGGCAACCGCGGCGAGCTTCCGTTCGGCCCACTGCGGCGAATCGAACCCGCCCTCCAGTTGCTTCGCGATGATGCCAAGTAGGCGCTCCTCGGCGGACGCGTACAGGTCCCGCGTACCGGCGGCAAGGTCTTCGACCATGCCCGGGTGAATCGGCACGCGGAACACCTCCTACATGGGGTAGGTGTCGCCCGGGTCGGGTGCGCCCGCGCCGGTCTCGGCGAGGATCGCGGCCACCTCGGCATCAACGTCCGCCTGGTCCATGTCGGGCGACCGGTACTTGACCTTGGTGGCCGTGCTCACGGCTCCGGCGCGTGCGTACAGCTCCAGCGTGGTGGCCTTGGACTGCTCGCTCTCGGCGGCGAGCCGAAACTCAACCGTCGGCCGCTCCGGAACAACTCTGGCCCCGAACTGCTCGACGGCAAGCAACTGGTACGCCCACAGGAAGTCAGGGAGTCGGCTTCGCCAGTAGCCCGCCTTTCTCCCCGTGGTAACGGTGCTGTCGCGGTCGCGGGCGTCTACCTCCGTCGCGGTGATCGCTTCCCTGCGGCCTTCCAACCCGAAGCTCTGCGCGGAGTACCCAGCCGACTCGACGGCCTTGCGGGTCACGGCCTCAGCCGTCCTCTGGTGCTCCTCGACCCGGATGCCGAACTGAGCGAGTGTCAAGCCTCCGCCCTCGTTCGGCGGCATGTTGATACCGCTGTACACCTCGCGGTCGTCGTCCCATGCCGCGCCCTGGCCGGGGCCCAAGTTGGTGAGGTATCCGTCGGGCACGACGAGTCGTGCGCGGGCGAGGCGGATGTCACGCATCCAGCTTGTCCAGACATCGTCCAACGCGGCGAACTGGTCGTGAATCGGCGCGGCGTAGTCGCTGCGCCCGTACGGGCTTGCCCGGTGCAGACGGTTGGGTGTCATGTTCGGCACGTAAACGGCGGTGAGCATCCGGATACCGGTCTCCACGGATACCCCGTCGGAGCCAAGTGAGCCGATCAGGCCGGCCGTGTCGGTGTGCTCGGTGAGCGGCACGGCCCGGCCGAGATTGTCGGGGGTGCCCTCGTACAGGGCGTGCTCAATGCGGCCGGGCTCGTGGCGCTCCAGGTGCCGGTAGACGGTCTGGGTGTCGCCGCCGTCCAGCTCGCGCCAGAAGGTGACGGCCTTCATGACACCGAACGCGTACTCGGGGATGGCATTGTCCGGCTGCATGGTCGTCGGGATCGGCCGGTCCGGCACGATGTCCCGGTCCCACGTCAGCCGGAGGAAAATCCCGCTCACGGCGGCGGCCTGCTCCGCTGCGCCGAGCAGCACCTCGTGCAGGTGCATCGTGTCGAGCGCGTCGCCAATGAAGACGTTCGTCTCGGCGGTCGGTGCGGTGATCGTCGGCATGTCCGCGAACAAGAGATTGGCGGATTTGGTGGCGATGTCGCCCGGCAGCGGAACGTGCAATCTGCGTTCCCGCTTGCGCGGGTAGTCGGCCGGCTGCCGTCCCCATCGGTTCGTACGCCCGTCGCGGCCGTGCCTGTCGGCGCGGCGCGGTGCGGTCTCGCGGCGGTCATGTGCCCACGCAAGTCGGTCAGGGTCTCCGGCGTACCACATGGCGTCACGGGCCATCTCGCGGTAGACGGCGGCCATGCGCGGCGGCGGCCATGCGGACCCCGGGGCGGGCATGCTCACGGCGTCGTCACCTCCTCGGCGGTCGGGATGTGCACGGCGGCGGTGAGGGGCTGCTCGCCGTGCTGGATGCGGCGTCCCTCGCGGTCCAGGACGTACAGGTGCGCGTGTACCCCGTCGCCCTGGCTCAGGCTCAGGTCGGCGACCATCGCGGGCGGGAGACCGAGAGCGCGGCACGCTGCGCGCCGCTGGTCGAGGGTGACCTCGGTCGGGATGGTCGTCACGTGTCGGTCACCCCCTCGACGATGTTGGCGGCCTCGCGGAGGAACGCGGCGAACTCGCTGCGGATGCTGCCCGCTACGTCGCCGGGGTCGATGGTGATCGTCCCGGCCTCGCAAGGCAGGTCCCCAACGGTGATCGTGATGGGCAGGGAGATGCTGACGGCGGGGGTGTACGCCATGGTGGCGGCCTCCTATGCGGCAAGAGAGAGGATGTGCCGCCACTCGTGGGCGGCGCTGTGTACGGCGTACCTGAGCGCGTCCACGGAGTGATCGTTTAGCTTCACCGGGCGGTCTTCGCCCTTCTCGGCGGCCTTCTCGTCCCAGACGTAGCCGGGGATTTCGTCGAGCAGGCCGGTGCACGATCGGTGGATGCGGAGTCGGCTGGCCGCGAGCGCAGACGCGACGCTTCTGATTCCGTCGCTGACCTCGTTCGAGGCGCGGGCAATGCTGGGGTAGCCATCGCTCCACAATTGCGTAATCAGCGATGCGGCAGACGGGTCGATGAACGTCCACTGCGGTGTGATGCCGAGCCCCGATACCCACTCGCGGATTGCGCTGGAGTACTGCGCGTCGGTCATCTGGTGCTGTGCTGCGCGGGAATCATGGCGCCACTCTGCGACCGCGTACAGGCGGTCATCGGCACCGAGACCAAGCAGAATCGCGCTTGTCGGGTTGACCGTGCCGTAGTCGATGCCGATCCAGTAGCGGCGCATCTCCGGCAGCGTGTCGACGACGTGCTGTGCTTCGTCGTACGCCTCGTAGATCGCACCTTCGGCCATGACCCACAAGCCCAAGACGTTGCGCTTGTAGAACAGCCCGCGGTACGACGCCTTGGTGCGCGCCTTGTACTCGTCCGACAATCCGGGGTTGTCGTCCATGACGAAATGCCAGCTGCGCAACCTCGTCTCGCGCGGGCGGAGCAGGTACTCGCGCCTCGCCCAGTGGTTCGGGTTGTCCGGGTTGGTCGTCCCGAAGATCTTGCTGCCCTCGATGGAGCAGCGGGCGTTCAGCTGGTCGTAGAACGTCCTCGGGAGCGTGGTCAGCTCGTCCACGTACGCGCCCGCGCACGTCAGGCCCCTGACCTTGGGTTCGGCCTGAGCGTCGTTGGCGCCCAAGCAGTGCACGGTGCGGCCCAGTACGTTCGCGGTGGGGGCCCCGTTGGTGTACGTGATGTCGCGGGCGAGCGGTCCGAAGATCGACGGGTCGGTCAGCGGCCCGAACACGTTCCGCGCGAGGCTGTCGCGGGTGCGGCCGACCATGACCAGTTCGCCGCCCTCGGGCCGATCGGCCACGAAGTCAAGCCAACGCAACAGGCTGGCGATCGTCTTGCCGGAGCGGACCGAGCCTTCCCAGATGTTCTGGAAGGCGCGCGCCTCCATGATGCTGTCGATCTGCTTCGGGGAGAGCGCGAGGCTACGGCTCATCGGCGGCGGCCTGGTCGTCATCGGCGTCCGGGGGCGGCCCGCCGTGGCGTGCCACGTAGTCCCGGGCCAGTCCCGCCATCAGCTCGCCTACCACGCTGCGGCCCTGCTCGCCCGGGTCGGTCTTCGGCGGCAGCAGCTTGAGGGACCGGTCGAGCGCGGCCCCGGCGGTCGCCATCATGGTGCGACGGTCGGCCGGTGTCGGCTCGGGCTGCTCCTTCTGCGCATAAGTGTGGTCCTTGCCGCCCCATTCCCAGTAGAGCTGCGGCATGGTCATCTTGCCGAGTTCGCGCTCGGCGACGTCGTGAAGCCGGTGCGCCATCTCGGTGCGCCGTGCGTCAAGGTCCGCCTTGCGTACGGCCGTTGCGGTGGCTACCTCGGCGGCGCGGTCGAAGGTGAGCCCTAGCTCGGCGGCGAGCTTCGAGACGGTGCTCGGGCTGCGCTTGATCTTCCGTGCAATGTCGTTGCGGGTCATGCCCGCGGCGTGGTGGCGTCGTACCGCTCGCCGGTCTGTCTCAGTGATGGGTCGGCCCATGGGTACGCCACCTCCTCGCCGCGGTGGTCCGGGCATGCAGAACGCCCCGTCGCGGTGTGCGGCGGGGCGTTCGGGGCGGCCGTTTTCGGGCACGCTGGGGTCGCCCTGATTAGATCACGGATTGATAACGACGTGCAATCAGGCGGGGCAGAGGGTCTTGCGGAGTGCGGCGTTCAGCTGCTTGCCCTGTGCGTCCGTGAGCGGCCGGGCGTCGTTCCCGAAGCGCTGTGCGGCAAGCCAGTCGCTCTTGCCGCTCGGCGAGGCCAGGTGGCTGCACTGATTGCGGCCCGCGTCGATCGCCTTCTCCTCGTCCTCGACGATCGCGGGGTCAATCGCCTTGATCGCGGCGAGGTACGCGGCGCGATCGGCCCCCGTCGGCGCGTCCGGGATGCCCGCGCTCTTCTCGGCGTCGCTGCTCTTGCCGGGGTCGGTCGTCTCGGCGGCCGGCGCGGACGTCTTCGCCTTCGGTGAGGGCGCGGCCTTGTCCTCCTCGGCCGAGCAGGCAGTGAGCACGAGCAGCGCGGCAGCGGACGCAGCGAGCAGTGCGGCGGTAGGTCTCACGGTGGCACTCCGTACGTAGTCGTGTGCAGTGTGAGACATGTGGGGGCGGCGAATGGTTGTGGTGCTCACGCGCGCACCAGCGGGTACGACCGGTCGTACCGCTGCGCCCCGCCGTGTCGTACAGCGGGGCGCAGGTGGTCATGCAGGTGTCATACCCGCTGGTCGGCGGGCTGCGGTGTGTCCTGTCGCTCTACGCGCATAAGCATGCGGTGAGGCATGGTCCCGTCGGGTACGGCCCCGGATTCCCATGCGGACTGAAGTCCGTGGGCGAGGAATCGGGCCGCGGTACGCATGGCCTCGGCCTGTGTCATGCCGGTGCGCATGATCGTGGCGAGGGCGTCATCAAGTGCGGCGGTGCGGGGGACGGAGACGGGGCTCGGGCGGCGTCGGATGGGGCGGCGGGTAGGGTTCTGGTCAGCCATGGCGGGGTTTGCTCCCGTGGTGGTGAGGGCCCGGTCACGATGTGGAGTCGTGGGCGGGCCCGCGGCGTGTCAGTAAGCAGGGTCCTGCTCTTGGGCGTAAATCGCGGCCCTGTTCGGCTGCTCGTCAGTACCGTTCCAGATCAGCACGCGGGAGCGGTGTTCGCTCGGGCCGCGCCCGCCGCGGCTGAGAACGTGCTCCGCGAGGTCTGCGGCGGTGTAGGTGGCCGGGATGACGCTCTCGCCTGACTCCCACGCCTGCCATCCGCGTCCGGCCTCGCTTTCAAACAAGTCGATGCGCCAGGACACCTGGCGCGTTTCGCGGATCATGCGACGTACGTAAGAGTCTGTGACGCTGAGTTCCTTGGCGATGGCGGAGGGGGTTGCCCCATTGGCAGTGGCACGGTGGATAAGGCCAGGGGTGCCAAGCTCGATCGCCTTGGCGGCGCGACGGATCTTGCCCGCTGTCTCAAGTGGGATGTCCTCGGCGACTGCGTACGCGATTGCGGCGCGAAGTTGATCTGTGGCGGCTGCGTCGTAGTCGTCGGCGAGGTCCGACAGGGTGCCCGGTGTTACCGCACTCATTGAGGCGGCATGCTTGGCCTCCAGTTCGTTGAACGCCCTTTCTAGTGCACTCATCGTTGCTTCACGCACGTTTTCCACAAGGGAGTTGCGAACTCGGCGACCGAGTGATTCCGTGTTGCTTCTGCTGTCCATGAGGGCCTTTCAGCGGGCGGCGAAGAGTGCGCCCTGTGCGGGGCGCGGGGTGCCGATGATGGTGAGCTGCTGCGCGCCGTAGACGTACGTGCGCACGGGCAGGGCGCGGCGGGGGCGGGCGGGCGCGGGGGCCACGGCGGCCGGCTGTTCGGCGGTGTGCTCGGCGGCGACGGCTTCGGCGTCGACGCGGTCGCGGGCCTCGGCGTTGACGCAGGACCGGCAGACCTTCCAGCCGCGGACGGTGCAGAAAAGTCTGTTGCGGGGTCCGGCGGGGCGTCCGCAGTAGAGGGTGCGGGTGCCGGGGCGGCGGTAGTGGCCGGTGGCCTGGTGTGCTGCGCCCTGTACGGCGTGGGTGTCCATGGGGTTTGCTCCCGTGGTGGTGGATGGCGAGGTGTGGAGCCTCGCCGGTACCGAGTACCGTATTCCCTCGGTACTCAGTACCGCAAGCGTCGCGCCTGCCTCGCCTCGCGGCACTCGGGGCACCGGCAGCGACACCGCCTGTAGCCCCGCTCCGTGCCATGCCATCCGGCATCAACTCGGCCGGCCATGAGGGCAGCGTCCAGCGCATCGGCCCACGTGTCGTCGTACGCCTTGAATCCGTGAATCTGCTGACTGGTTACACCAAAGGCGGCGGCAGCAGCCGTGATGTGCTCTCCGGTAGTCAGCCGGTCCAGAAGCGCACCTCGGATGCCTTGCGGAAAGCGGCTGTCGGCCGCGGCCTTGCGCACCTGGAATTCAGCGTCGCCCCGAACCGCAGCGCACTTGGTGCAGCGCGTCGGCGCGTCCTGCGGCAAGGGAGCGGCACAGTGCTTGCAGCGGTGCCCGTCGCCTACCTCAGCCCTACGACGTCCCCAATAGGCGCATCCTGCACAGCCGTTGACGGCGGGGTTCTGCCAGCAGTTGCAATGAGTGCAGCGGACAACAGGCATGAAGAGATTCCTTGGGGAGCATGATTCAGGGGATGCCCCGCACGCGCGGGGACAACTGCTGATCCCCGCATTCTGCGGGGACGACTGCAACCGCAAGCACAGAAGCGGACCAGCCCCGCCGCGCGGGGAACGCTTCGTACTGCTCGTCCACGAACGCTTCGTTCAAGGACCAACCCCGCATAGGCGGGGACCGCTCTGATGGTATCGAAACCGGTCACCGCCTACGCGGGAGTTGGCGCTATTTCTGTCTGTGCTATCGCTTGGCCCGGCGCTGCGCGGCATTGAGTGCTACGTAGAAGCTCACCAGTTCGGCACCTGCCCACTCCCGGCGGCGCCGGCCGTTCAGCGGCACGGGCGCGGTGCAGTTGCTTCCCGTGCCGCACTCGATGGTCGCCGCGGCCGGGTCACCGCTCCGGGTGTACGCGGTGAGCGGGCCCCGGCAGTACGGGCATGGCTGGCCAAGCTGGGTGGGCTGATTGTCGCGGCCGAGTGCCCGCTCGACTCGTGCGCGGGCGCGGCGGGCAGTCGTCGCAATCGTTTCGCTGAGCGGCGGCAGGACGGGGCTGAACAGGTCGCCGGACTCCTCGCCGAGCGCGCGTCCTTCCAGCCACACGGCGGCCCAATGCAGTCCGTGTGTCCGGCTTCCTGGGGTGGTGGGTGAGGCGGTGCGCCATCGTGCGGGGTCGGCGCGGTCGGCTGAGTCGATGTATGCCTGGGAGCGGTAGCCGCCTCGGGGGGCTGCCCGGCCGCGTACGGGCTGTGGGCGGTGGTAGCGGCGCCGTACGGGGCGCTGTACGGCGGCGGCCACGGTGTCGCACAGTTGGAACAGCTCGCGCTCGGTCTCCACGGCAGCGTTCAGCGCGGTGAGGTTGAGGGGGGCGGGATGCTCGCGCAGGATCAGTGGCAGACGTCCGACGGCCGGCGTGTCGTTGGGCTCGGCCTCGGCCTCGGGGGTGGCACCGAGGGCGCGGGAGTCACGCGGCGGCCATTCGGCCCGGGGCGGGCAGTCGATCGCGGCGAGTAGGTCGCCCCACTGCTCGCGGACGGCGCGCAGATCGGCGGCTGTCTGCTGGCGGTCGAGGTAGTCGACGGCGTCGGGCCGGATGGTGGGCGGGTTGGTCATGGTCACTGCTTCCGGCCGGTGATGGCGTCGTAGTAGTCGGTGAGGTGCTGGCGGGCCTCGGCCTGGCCGATGCCGGGGCCGACCATGGCGGCGAGCAGCGCGTACATCGGGTGGTCGCGGCTGATGGGCTTGGGGGTGCGGATGTCGGCGAGGGCCTGCTCGGCGGTCTTTGCGCGGCGCTTCCAGCGGCGGCGGGATGCCCGGGTGACGCGGAGTTCGGACGCGGTCTGCTGGGCGCGGAGACGGGCGGAGTGCCACGCGGCGTGGAACCGCTCCGAGTCGCCCATGTGCCGTGCGCCGAGCGCGGACGCGGTCTCGGTGCGCTTGGCGGCGTCCCGTTCGGCGGTGCTGCGCCAGTCGCGGGCTCGGCGGCCGGCTTCGGTGGCGGGCAGGTGGTAGTGCGTGCCGAGTTCGGTCCAGGCGTCGGCGGCGGTGCGGGCGTGCTTGATCCGCAGCAGGGTGTTGGTAGCGCGGTCGGCGACGCGTTCGGCTTTGGCGCGGGCTTTCTCGGCGGCGGCGAGTCGGATAGCGAATTGCTCGGCGGCGGCGAGGCGTTCCTCGGCGTCGAGCAGCCGCTTGCCACTGCGGGTGAGCGTTTTCGCGGCGTACTCGGTGATCTCCTCGAACGGGGTCTCGGCCGACCGGGCGAAGACCGCGGCGAGGGTTCGGCGGTGCCGGTCGTACGCCTCGGCGATCTCCTTCATGTCGGCCTCGGCCCGCTCGGCGCGGCGCTCGGCGGCGTCGATCTGCCCGGCGGCGGCGGTCAGGTTCTCTCCGGCGGTGCCGTACGCGGCGGCGAGGGCGGGGCGGAGCCTCGCGAGGGCGGCCTCGGTGTCGTTGAGGGCCTGGCGGGCGGCGTCGATGGGGACGGTGGTCACGGCTGCTCCGGGGTCGAGGTGGCGAGGTGGGCGGTCTGCTCGTCCAGGAACGCCCGGACGTTGGAGTGCGACCGGATGGTGAGCAGTCGGGAAAGGGCCTGCCGGTGCTCGGCTCGGCGCTGCGCCTCGACGGCCCGGTACGCGAGCAGCTGCTCGCGGACGTCGGCGGCGTCCTGCTCGGCCTCGCGGATGGCGTCGTGTGCGGCGTCAAGCTGGACGGCTTGACGCTGAATGAGCGTCTGCTGTCCGGCGACGGTGCGGCGCAGTTCGTTGGCGTCAGACAGCTCGGTTTCGACGTGGGCGCGAAGCAGGGGGCGTTCGACGTCGAGCAGTGCGCCTCGCTGCATGCGGGAGAGGAGCACGAGCAGGGACTCGCGGCGGGTCTCACGCTCGGCGGCGCGGCGCTTCCGCTCGGCCATGGTGCGGCGGGCCATCAGGTGCGGTCCTTCCGGGCGATGATGCGGCGGCGGTGCCAACGGTTGGAGAAGGGCACGTCCATGTACAGGAGCAAACAGGAGCAGAGCAGCCCGGTGCGGTGGGCGAGGTAGCGGAACGAGCAGCGGCGAACGGCCATGTACGGGGCTCCCGGTGGGGTGCGGGGCGCCGCGGCAATGGCGGCGCCCCGGGGGTGGTTACTGCGGGGGGTGAGGCTGGGAGCCGCAGATACGGCGGCAGGTGTAGCAGTAGTGCGGGCTCTGCTCGTCGTTGGCGATGGGGACCGGTGCGAGGCGGGTGAGAATCTGCTCGTCGCCGCGGCGCGGTCCGGTGGTGCGTGTCCACATGCCGACGGGCAGCCCGGCGGCGACGACGACGAGTGCGACGTAGGCGGCGGTGGCCGCGGCCCCGGTCATCGGCCGGCCTTCGGGGTGCAGTGGCCGGTGTGGCAGCGGGTCTCGCTGCTGGCGACGTAGTGGACGTGGTGGCCGTCGGCGGCGAGCTGGTCGGCGGCTTCGCGGGCGGCGTTGGTGCGGCCGAACATGCGGGAGTGGAGCAGCGTGGTGGCGACGGGCGCCGGGGTCGGGGTACTCATCGGCTGGCCTGCTGCCTGCGGTAGGCGCGGCTGCGGTCCTGGTGCGTGTCGGCGGTGCGCTGGCGTGTGCCGTTGTGGCTGGTGCAGAGCTGCCCGGCGGGCGCCTTGCACCGGGGGCACGGTACGGCCAGCTGCGGGAACGCGAGCGGCTGCTCCTCGACGGCCTTGTACTCGCGGTGGAACACGTCGAGGGGGCACGCGCTACCGCACTGGCCGGGCCTGTCGTCGCGCCAGTCATACGCAACTGCGGTACGTCCGCTTTCGGCTACCCACACGCGGTTGACGGTGACGATGCGCCCGGCGTCCGGGGCGGTCCGCTTCTCGTACCGGTCGCCGACCGTGGGCACGGCGAGCTGCTGCTCGGCCTGGTCGTCGTCCTTGCCGGGGTCTACGAACTCGCGGTCGGGGTGGATGAGCGCGGCGGCCCACGTGGACCAGCCGCGGGCCTGGCCAAGCGTGGTGATCTGCTTGGCGAGCAGCCGGGCGTGCCGGTTGAGGTAGTCGGCAGCGATCTGCGGGGCGCGGTGGTGGGGGATGTCGTCGGCAATCTCGTCGACCAGCGCCGTGATGGTGTCGAGGTGGTCGGCGTCGGCCTGGCGCTGCTCCAGCTCGGCGACGGTGAGCAGCGCGGGGCCCTCGGCCTGGTCGTCGCGGTCGAGCGCGGCGATGGTCGGGCACGGCCACTGTTCGGCGTCGTGCGCGCAGTGCGGGGAGTCGATGTACTGCGTGTGCAGGTCGCGGGCGGTAACGATGCGCGCGGCGTAGCGGTTGGCGTCGCGGGTGGCTTCGTCCCGCTTGGTACGGAGCCGGCCGTTCTCGCGGCGGGCATCCTCCAGCTCGATCGCGGTCGTGGCGTACAAGCGGACGGCGTGATCGGCGCGTGCTTCCCACGTCAGCCCGGTCGGCTGCTCCGTGGTCGTGGTGAGTCCGGCGAGGCGGCGCAGCAGCTTCACGGCGTCACCGCGGCCGGGGTCGCACTCGTAATCCTGGGGCAGTGCCTCGATGGCGTCGGCGCCGCCGAGCAGTGCCGCGCGGCGGATCGCGGCTTCGTCGAACGGGTCGAGGCGCGGGGGCTTGTCAGCGGTGGCCGTGATGGGCGCGGGCTCTCCGGCCTCGGCACCGGTCAGCCACGCGGACCGCTGCTCCTGGTCCTCGTCGCCCTCGTACCCGGTAAGGGTCCAGCGCTCGGCGTCCCGGTTCCACACGACGGACCACGCGCGGTGGTCAGTGAGCGTGCCGTCCAGCTCGATACCGACCGGCATCCCTGCGGCCTGCGCGGCGTTCAGGGCGTCAGCGATGGACTGCCAGTAGGCGCGCTCCGTACGTGGCACGGGCTGCTCAGCGGTTGTGAGCTGGGCACGGCGGATGGTGGCGCGGTAGTAGTCGGTGATCAGCCGGTCGGCGTCGTCGGACGACACGGACCGTACGAGGGTGCTGCGGAGCGCGGACCACGCGGGCCACGCTTCCGGTACGGGGCCGTAGTCGGGCTGTTCGGCGGCCGGGTCGGGCCCGGTGCAACCGAGCTGCGCCCGGATCGGGCCGGTGTGACGCGGGTCCGTGCACGCCTCGGCGGTCGGGGCAAGTGCGGCGAGGAGCGGCACGTTGGCCTTGATGTTCGCGGCGGCCTCCTCCGACGACACACCGAACGCGGTCGGCGGAATGTCGGCGCGCTGCTGGCCCTGCGCGATGCCGCGAGCGAGCGCGCCCGACACCTGGGGGCCGAGAGCGCGCCGCATGGCCTCGGACGCGGAGCGGGGCGGGGGCTGGGTGTTCATGGGGTCCTCTCGAATGTGGAGCGAGGGAAGGGGCGTGGGTTGCTCACGCGCGCGGCGGGCGGTGCGACCGGTCGCCGCGCGGGGAAGGGTCAGAACGGGGCGTCGGCGGGGCGTTGCTGTCCCCATGTGTTCTGCTGCTGTCCGGTGTTCCACTGGTCGCGTGCGGGCTGCTGTGCCCCGTATCCGCCGGTGCTGGGCTGCTGCTGGCGACCCTGGCCCTGGTTGCCGTTGGTCTTCGTGACGGCGGCGGTGGCGGTCTTCAGCGACGGGCCGACGTCCTCGGCTTCGATCTCGTACACGGTGCGCTTAACGCCCTCGCGGTCCTCGTACGACCGCTGTTTCAGGGCTCCTTGGACGATGACGCGCATGCCGCGGGTGAGTGATCCGGCGACGTTCTCGGCGAGGCTGCGCCATGCGGTGACGGTGAGGAACAGGGACTCGCCGTCTTTCCACTCGTTCGTCTGGCGGTCGAACGTGCGGGGGGTGGAAGCCACGCGGAACTTGGCGACGGCGTGGCTGGCCGGGGTGAACTTCAACTCGGGGTCGTCGACCAGATTGCCGACGATGGTGATCACGGTTTCGCCTGCCATCAGGCTGCGGTCCTCTCGGGGGTGGTGGTGTGGTGCGAGGCGCGGGCGCGGGTGTTCTTGCAAGTCCGGCACTTCCTCGTGCCGTTCTTCGCGCGGATCGTGTTTGTGGCGTCGAAAAGATGGCCGCGATGGCACGCGGTCTGCGCGGCGCGCAAGGCCACGTGGTTCGTGCTCGCGAGGAGATTCACGCGGTGTGTGACGGCGCGCAGGTGGCTGGGCCGGACGCAGGCCCGGTTGCGGCACCGGTGGTCGATGTCGAGGCCGGCGGGGATGGGGCCGAGAGCGATCTCGTATCCGTGGCGGTACGCCTTGACGGTGCGGCCGAGCCAGAAGGTGCCGTAGCCGCGCTCGTTCCGGCTGCCGGTCCATTCGTGGCAGTGGCTGGTGACTCCGCGGACGAGTGGGAGGGGGCCGTCGAATGCGACGCGGGACCAGTAGCGCCATGCGGCGGTGGGGCGGGGCCTGGGCGGCATGGCGGGGTCCTTCCGGTCTGAGCGACGGCTCACGGCTCTTGGGCGGTACGTACCGTCCATGGGTGGACGGTAGCATGGAGGGGGGTGCGCTTGGGAGTTGTGGAGCACCCCCCCTCGTGGCGTTACGCGGCCCGTAGGGCGGCGGCGATGACCTCGGGTGCGGCAATGTGCCACCCCTGCTCGCGCAGCGTCCGTACGGCAATGTGTGCCTGTTGCTCGGGGGTGCTGGTCGGGTCGTCTCGGATGGCGGCGGCGATGATCGCTGCTACTGCGTCCGGAAGTTGGGTGTTCACCGCTGGCTGCCGGTGATGTGGCGGGCGGTGGCATGCCCGGTGGACTGGCGGGCGATCGGAGGGCGCCGCATCAGGGCGGCTAGGCGGTCGCGGTCGGCGGCTGCCTGCTCGACGGCAACGGCCTGGTGCACGCGCACCTGCCGGTCGTAGTCGGCGCGGTGGCGGGTCTCACGGGCGGCGGCCTCAGCCTGCTCCTGCTCGGCGCGAGCAGCGTTGCGCAGCTGCTCGGCGCCGTTGAACTCCCGCCAGGTGCGCCACGCGGGCCCGTGCTGCTCCTCGACAATGACGTACGCCCCGTCGGCGGTGAAGGTGCGCACCATGCGGTTCCGGGCCTTCTTGTCCGATGTGGTGCGGACGGCTGGCCGGTCCGGGCGCGAGTCCCAACTCGCTGTGATTCGCCACGCGTTGGCGCTTCGCGTGCGGTCCCGGTTGGGAGCCTTGCGCTTGTGCGGGCGGTCGGGGCGGGTGGCGTAATGCTTCATGCGGGCTGCTCCTGTCGGGCGGCGGCGGTAAGGCGGGCATCGTGGAAGTCGCGGCGAGGGCGGCCGGCCGTGCGGCACTTGGCGCCGCGGGGTGCGCGGCAGGCTTCCCACGGGCACGGCACGCTGTACGGGTCGGCCTGTCCAGCGACGGCGAGGCGGCGACGCTCGGTCATGCCGGGGCGGGTCGAAGCGAGCGTGTCAACGACGCTGCGGGGCACGTAGGTGCCGAGCTGGGCAAGGCGTTCGGCGGCGGCCTGGTCGCGCTCGGCGCGGGTGCCGGACGGCATCAGGGCACGGGGCGTAGCCACGGTGCGGCCGGACTCGATGGCGCGGCGGTGGTCGGCGATGGCGGCCCGGTAGGCGGGCTCGTCGTCGGGGTCGACGTCGGGCAGCGGGTCGAAATGGCGCGACAGCACATCACGCTTGAACGCGGCCCACGGGATGCTCACGTCGGACGGCTTGATCGGGTACGGCGACGTCGCGATGTGGCGGAACACAGCCTGCGAGGCGTCCCAATCGCGGCCCTCGGGGTGCGGGGCGGTCGGTGCGACGTCGGCGAGGACGTCGCACCACTGCTGAAGGCGCTCGGCGATGGCGGCGCGCTCGACGGGGGCGCGGCTGGGGTCGAGACGATCAACGTGGGCGAGCAGTGCGGCAACGTGAGCGGGGATCACTGAACCTTCTCCTGTCCGAGCAGTTCGGCCATGACGGCGGCGGCGTTCGCGGCGCGGCCGAGCTGGCGGCCACCGGCGCCGATGGGCACGACGTTGCTGCCGGGGGTGGGGCGTGTGGCCTGGAGGCGCAAGGTGTCGTACTTGTCGCGGAGCTTCGGCAGGCTCATCACGTTGGAGCGCCAAAAGTCCGAGTTCTGGCACCAGTCGATTGCGCCGTGTACCTGCTCCTCGCTGCGTCCGTCCTTGTCGAGCAGCAGCCGGGCCGCGGTCCGCCACGACTTGGTGATGGTTGGCCTCTTGCTGCCGTTCTGCTCGATGCGGTCGGCGAGGTGCGTGCAGATCCGTTCGACGTCGTCGCGGTCCGGCGGCGGGTCTGGGAGCGCGACAGCGGTCCCGGACGATGCTTCTTCCCTGTTCCCTGTTCCCTGTTCCCTTCCCTGTTCCCTGTTCCCTTCCGGGCGTGAGGGCTCACTGAGTTGTGTGTGAGTGCTCGACGACCTTTCATTACTGCTGGTCAGAGGCTTTTCCGGGGCAGATTCAGCCTGGTCGGGCGCGGGGTATCTGCTTGGGGTCGGGCGGTTGATTCGCTGGTGTTCTGCCCACCCGGAAATGGCGATGTACGAGCGGCGCGTGAGCGTGTAGCGAGTGATCAGTGAAAGCTCAGTGAGTGCGCGCAGGTCGTCTTCGACATCGGCGGCGGTCCGGTCGTCGAGTGGCCAGACAGCGGCCTTGATCAGTCGGGCGTCGTCGACACAGCGGCCTTCGTCGTCCACGTGGGTCCACATGCCGACGAAGGTGAGCCGCTGCTCGTACGAGAGATCGGCGATTGTGAGGGAGGTGAAGAAGGTGGGCTTGATGGTGCGGATACGGGCCACGGTGGCGCTTCTTTCGGGGTGGTGGGGCGCTGGGGGCGAGGGGCGCGGCGGCTCGTCCTCGCCCCGGGCCGTCAAGGGGTGTTACAGGGCGGCGAGGGCGGCAGCCATCCATCGGAGCTGTCCGGCGTTCTCGGCGGCGCGGCCGACGCACGCGGGGCACCACTCCAGTCCGGGGGGTGGCTCGGCAGGCAGCGGGTCGATGACAACGGCGGTGGTGGTGCGGTGGGCCCACCCGGCGGACCCGCAAAGGCCCTGCCTACCGGCGAAGTTGCCCGTCTCGCGCATGATGTGCAGGCGGCGAACCGCGGGCCCTTGGCGGCCCTTGTCAGGGTCGTACCCGCGGTGAAATGCCCTCACGGTGACTCCTGACGGAAGTAGGGACGGGTGACGCTGGGCTGGTGCTGCTCGCATCGGGGGCCGCGCCGGTATGGGCAGGTCGGGGTGGCGCGGCACCGGGGGTTTCCGTGCTCGCACGGTCGCGACGGTCGGTCGGTGGGCATCTCGACGGCAAGCTGTCCGGGGACGGGCGCGGGGGGCGGGGTGTCGAGTAGCTGGCGGGTCCGGTCGAGGCGGGCGCGCGGCGTCACCGCAGTGCCCACGCGGTCTCGGCGGCGTCGGCCGCGACTCCGGCGGATTCGACATTGGCGCGGAGGTGAATTCCTGCCCGGTCCAGTTCGTGCAGAACGTCGTCAGGGCTGTAGTAGTCCCCGGCTTCCTGCGCGGCAAGGATGCGGGCGAGAACGTCGCGGGTGGTGCTGAGTTCCTGCTCGGCGGCGATCAGGCGGGCGGCGACGGCGCGCACGTCGGCAGCGAGCAGACGGCCCACGGCGGCGCCACTGCGTCCGCTGCGCATGATGCCGTTCGCGGCGGAAACGGTTGCGTCGACCAGCTCGGGGGCGGCGGGGTTCTGGCCATCGAGGCGGGCGGCAATAACGGCCCGCTCGTCGGGGGTCATGAGAGTGATGGGCATGGTGTCCTTCCGGGGCCCGCCCGGTGGAGGCGGGCGGGCCCTGCGGGGGTGGCTACGCGGCGGCCGACTGATCGTCGGCCAGTGCGGCGGGGAGGGCGGGCGGCGCGTCCGTGCTGATCAGCCCGGCAGCGACCGCCTGCGCGGCCAGCTCGCGGCCGTCGAGCGGCTGTGACTTGCTGGTGCGGGTGAACGCCCACTTGAAGTGGGCGCGGCGCTTGGGTTTGATCGCCACGCCCGGCACCTTGTGCACGACGCCGGACTCCGGGTCGGCGTACTCGGTGACGGTGGCGGCGTTCACGGCGGCCAACACGCGGTCGATGAACGCTGCGTCGACAACGACCTCCGTACGGGCCGGAATCACCTTGAAGCCCCAGTACTCCGGGTAGGTGTCCCGCACCCACGCGGCGAATCGGTCGCGGTCGGTGACCTCCGCGTCGGCCTGCCCGGGGATGCGCGTGACGGTGGCGAACTTCGTCTCGCCGTCCGGGAGCGTGACCTCGGCCTTCGTGCTCTTGGTGGCCTTGTACTGCTGCGCGAGCAGTGCGGACGCGTCGGCGTCGACCTCGGCGAACATGGCCTTGGCGCGGTCAAGCTGGGCTTGCATCGTTTGCCGGTGCCGGAGCACGGCGGCGAGGTACGCGGGGTCGGGTGCCTGCGGCTTCTCCTCGACGGCGGTCACTGGGCACCCCCGGCGGCGGCCTCGATGCGCTCGCGGAACAGGTCGAGCTGCGCCGCGGCAGCCTGCGCGATGGGCAGACCGAACACCCTCTCGAAATCGCGGTCCAGGGTGGGGAGGTTGGCGCGGGACGCGGCGAGCCGGAGCGCGTTCTCGGCCTCGGCGGCCTTGTCCGCCGGGTCCTGCTCGGCGGCATCCAGGGGGGCGGCCCTGGTCTCGTCGGCGGGTCGGTATCCGTCGTCGTAGGCGCCCTCCTCGGCCATGGCATCCGACATGGAGTACGGGGAGGGGCCGACCGGGTTCGAGGCGGCCTGCTCGTGCGTCTTCGCTCCGGGCTTCGTCGCGCCGATGGCTGCGATTTCCTGCGCGGTTGCTGTGCCGGGGCCGAACTCGGCTGCGGCGGCGCGGTAGATCGTGCGCACGTCCTCGGCGGTCTCGGCGGCGCGCGCCTCGGCAAGGTAGTCGCGGCGCGGCGCGGCCGTGGCCCACTCGTCGGGCTCGGCCTGCTGCGCCCGTTGCATCTGCGGGGCCGGTGCGGCGTCGGTCGCGTTGTCGGCCTGGCCCATCTCTTCGGCTGTGTACACCCCGGCAAGGTCGTGCGGGAAAGCCTTTCGGAGTGCAAGCGCTTCGGCGCACTTCGCGATCTGGCCGGCGGGCATTTTCGCCCATAGACCTTTCGCGTTGCCGTCCGGGAAGGTCTGCACGTACTCACGGAACGTCGCCACAGCAGAGAATCGCTGGCCGTTCCGGATGACGGTCACTTTCGCGGCGGCCGGGGGCACCTCGGCCAACCACACGTCACGCCACCGGCCAGACGGGTCGCACCAGACGATGTCTTCGTAGCCGTACGTTCCGCCGGTCTGCGCGGTCACCCGCTGGGCGATGACGCGGTATCCGTCAATGCCGGTCTGCGGGGTGTAGACGTCCCGCCCGTCCTTCTTGCTGTACCGGCCGATCAGGTAGATCTGCCGGGAGAACGGGTCAAGGCCGGTGCGCTGGCACAGGTGCAGGAAGCCGGACAGCTCCGCACTGGTCACCTGCTGCTTGATGCCAGCCTGGCGGAGGACAGCGACCTGATCGGCCGTCCACGCGGTCTGCTCGGGGTGGATGGCGAGCGAGCCGCCAGGGGCGGGCTGGAGAGCGGCAGGCGCTTGCGGGCGCTCGGCAAGGGTCATCGTCATGAGCGGGTGGTCCTGTTCTTGGTGCAGCGGATGCGAGCGGTAAGGCGGGTCCAGCGAGCGCGTGGGGTAGCCGTCCGGCGGATGCGGGCGGCGAGCCGGTTCAGGCGGGTGGCGAATGCGACCGCGTCGCCCGGAGTGAGCAGCGGGTCCTTCTGGACCTCGTCGGGCAGCTCGGCAAACAGTGCCTCGCGGGTGCCGTCGGCCTCGGCGGCGCGCATCGACCGCTCGTACTCCGGCATGTCGAGGGAGCACTCGGCGAAGTCGAGGGCGAGCACGCGCACGGCGTGCCCGGCGAGCAGTCGGCCGACCGCGTCGGGGTCCTCGGTGTAGGTGATGGCGAGGGCGTCGATCAGCGGGGCGAGCAGCTGCTCGCCGACGGGCAGGCGAACGCGGTCACCGGCGGCGGTGAGCCCGGGGCGGATCACAGGAGCACCGGCGCGGTGTCGATGCCGAGTGCGGCCGGGGCGGTCGGGGTGGCGTCGACCATGCGCCCGGACTGCACGTAGTAGTCGTGGGCGGTGTCCTGGGCGGCGGGGAACGCGGCGCGGAGCAGGCGACCGGCCGCGCGGTGCGCGAGGTCGTCGCCGACGGGCTGCGCGAGGTCGTTCAGCAGCATCACGTGCGTGCCGTGCGTTCCGGCGGTTGTCACGGGGACCATGCACACGACGGCGACGCCGGGGGCGATCTGGTTGAGCTGGCGGCGGAGCACGCCGGTGCGGGTGACGTGGCGTCGGCCGGCCTGCCCGCCACGGATGGCGAGAGCGGCGCGGAGCGGGCGGCGGGTACTGTGCGTGGTGTTCACGAGTCGTGTCTCCTCACGGGTCGTGGTGGGCCGCCCCGGGCGCAATCCGGGGCGGCCCTTTGCTGTTATGCGGCGCGGTGGCCGGTGGTCTGCTGGTGGCGCTGCTCGCGTTCGAGTCGCCGCATGATCAGTTCGTGCTCCGGCGGCAGCCGTCCGGCGGTGCGGTCGGCGGCGATGCGGATGCGGGCCCGGTCGAGGACGGCGCGGGCCTCGGCGAACGCCTGCTCGCGGGTGATCGTGTCGTCGGTCATGCGGCGGGCCGGGTGAGCTGGCGGGCGGAGACGCCGTATGCGTGCTCGATTCGGGCGACTACGGCGGCCGACGGCGCGGTGTGGCCGTGCCACAGCCGCCAGCCGGTGTTTCGTGCAACCTTCAACCGCCGGGCAAGGTCTGACGGGGTGTGGTCTCCCATGTCGCGGGCGGCGGTGTGCAGCGCGGTGCGGTCATACATAGGGAACGTCCTTTCGTGGCCGGTACATTCCGTCCACGAGTGGAACGTTAGCACGGTGCGTGGACGATGCGGCCAATGGGAACGGTCCGTTCCCCTAACTCATTGACACCGGCTGACAAGCCGGGCACGATCGATAGTCAGTTCGAGTAAATTTGCACACGGGGGCTGGTATGTGTAAGCGCGGTGAAAATCCGGGGGGTAAAGCGGGGGCGGCGATGCGTCTACCATCCGTGGTCGGTATGTTCCATCCATGGAACATAGGGATGACGATGCGGCCGTACAGCAGGCCCGAGACTTCGGCCAGTGGCTTCACGACCAGTTGGTACGCCGCGGATACGAGATGTCCGCTCGCGGCGGGGGTCGCACGCGCTTCGCGGACGTCAGCGGCATCGGCCGCGCCACGATCAGTCGCATCCTCACCGGTCAGGGCGCCACAGATACCCGCGTCCTAGCTCAGCTCGCCGCGGCACTGGATGTGCCGCTCGCGGAAATTCTTGTTCGCGCCGGCATCCTCTCGGCTGACGAACTCCGCGCCGTGCAGACCCCCGGCGCCCGACGACACATCACACCCGACGAAGCAGCCGACGAGCTTGGAATCGATGACGCGCAGGCCAGGCGCCTTTTCATCTCCATGACCGAGACGCTACGTCACCAAGCGAATACCAACGGCGACGCCGTCGCCGACTAAGCACGAGCACGGAGGTCCCACCATGCGCACCATCCCGCCGGCCATCCTCGCCGTCTCGGCCGGAGTGTTTGTTGGCGCTGCTGGGCTCCTCCCCACCCCCCGAACCGATCTGCTTCTACCGGTGGGCATCCTCGGCACCCTCGCCGCGCTGCCCGCTGTCACCTGCTGGGCCCAACGCCGCGCCCACCAGACCACGGCTGACCAACTTGCCGACGCGCACACGGCCGGATACCGCATGGCACTCGACCACGTCGCCCGCGGACTCCTGGAGCCGACCCCGACCGGCGATGGTCACCGCGCCACACCCGAAAACGTCCGGTGGCTGCACGCCCGCAGCATCACCGGCCCGCACGATGAACGGAAAGCACTGTGACATGAGGGATGTACCAGCAACCTTCCAGGGCTCGACCGTCGACGATGACGGCGAGCCCTGGCTCGGTTACATCAGGGTCAGCACATGGCGCGAGGAAAAAATCTCGCCCGAAATTCAGCGTGACGCAATCCTCGAATTGGCCAAGCGCACCAACCGCCGCATCGTCGGATGGGTCGAAGACCTCGACGTGTCCGGGAGGCACTTCAGGCGCAAGATCATGAAGTGCATCGAGCGGGTTGAGGCAGGCGAAGTACGCGGCGTCGCCGTCTGGAAATACTCCCGCTTCGGGCGTGATCGCACTGGCAACGCCGCGAACTTGGCCCGCCTGCAACAGGCAGGTGGCGAGCTGGAATCCGCAACTGAGCCGGTTGACGCCACGACCGCAATCGGACGGTTTCAGCGGGGGATGATCCTCGAATTCTCCGCGTTCGAGAGCGACCGCGCCGGCGAGCAGTGGCGAGAGACGCACGATCACCGGAAGTACAAGTTGGGGCTGCCCGCGCAGGGTCGAAAGCGCTTCGGCTACATCTGGCACAAGCGATGGGACGAAGCGGCCGGCACGCTACAGAAAGAGTGGTACGAGCCGGAAACCGTATCCGCCGGCCCTGCTATCGCCGACCGATACCGCGAGTACGTCGCAGGCGACGGATTTGGCATCCTGGCCATTCGGCTCAACACGGATGGGCACCGCACCACGCAGGGCACCCTGTGGACAACAGACACCCTCGCGCGCTATATGGACAGCGGCTTTGCGGCCGGTCTGCTCCGGGTCCATGACCCGGAATGCCGGTGCGGCAAGAAGAACGGCACCTGCCGCATCCGCATCTACATCCAGGGGGCCCAAGAAGAACTGATCGACTACGGCCTCTGGGAGGCATATCGCAAGCGCCGCGCCGAAGTCGCCGCGACGTACCCGCGGTCCCGGGTCGGAATCTATGAGCTGACCGGTCTACCGAAGTGCGGCGGGTGCCGCAAGGGCACCAGCCTGAACGCGAGGCGAGGCCACAACGGCTCCCACGAGACGGGCTTTGCCTACCGGTGCAGCCTGCGGGCCAAGGCCGGACCCCTCGCCTGTGATGGCGTCCTGGTGCCGCGCAACCTCGTAGAAGCCGAGGTCTATCGGTGGCTGAAGCGCGAAGGGGCCGCGGGAATAGACGGCTCACCTGCCACGGATCTGCGCCGTGCCCCTCGCGACGACCGCGCCGCCCATGCGCGAGCACGGGTACGCGCCCAAGCTGATGTGGACAAGCAGTCGGCGGCCCTCGCCAGGCTCCGCGCCGACTATGCAGCCGACCCCGATGACTATGGCCCCGGAGAGTACGAAGCCGCGGCCGGACTCATTCGGTCCAAGCGCGCCGCCGCTCAATCGGCCCTCGACAATCTACCGGCCGAAGTCGAGCCGCTGCCCGACCGCGCCGAGTTCGAGCCCCTGATCAGCAGCACACTCACCGAATGGCCCGTACTCATCACCCCGGAGCGCAACGCACTGCTTCGCAAGCTCCTGCGGCGGGTTGTGCTCATCAGGCACGGATCGGCGAGCGCGGACGTGGAAATCGTGATGCATCCACGATGGGAGCCGGACCCATGGGCAGTGATTCCGGGGCAGGTCGTCAGAAATGAGCTACCCGCAGGTAGTGACATACCGCGCGGTATGACGCCAGAATCACCGGATACCCACCAAGCGGAGGTACCCGGTGCAGAGCACAATGCAAGACATCCCGCTGTTGATTTCACGCATCCTGACGCACGGCTCGACCGTACACAGGAACTCGCAGGTCACGACCTGGACCGGCGAGGCGGAGCCGCACCGGCGCACCTTTGGTGAGATCGGCGCCCGCGCCGCACAGCTCGCCCATGCCCTGCGCGACGACCTCGGCATGACCGAGGGAAGTGTTTTGGGAACACTCATGTGGAACAACGCCGAGCACGTGGAGGCGTATCTCGCCATTCCCTCCATGGGCGCCGTGCTCCACACCCTCAACCTCCGGCTGCCCGCCGAACAGCTGGTCTGGATCGTCCAGCACGCCGACGACAAGGTGGTGATCGTCAACGGTTCGCTGCTGCCGCTCCTCGTGCCGCTGCTTCCCCACCTGCCGTCCATCGAGCACGTGATCGTCTCGGGCCCCGGCGACCGCTCGGGCCTCGCCGGTGTCGCGCCGCGCGTGCACGAGTACGAGGAACTGATCGCGGGCCGCCCCACCGCGTACGACTGGCCCGAGCTGGACGAACGCCAGGCCGCCGCCATGTGCTACACCTCCGGCACCACCGGCGACCCCAAGGGCGTCGTCTACTCCCACCGCTCCATCTACCTGCACTCCATGCAGGTCAACATGGCCGAGTCGATGGGGCTGACGGACAAGGACACCACTCTCGTGGTGGTCCCCCAGTTCCATGTGAACGCCTGGGGCCTGCCGCACGCCACTTTCATGACCGGCGTCAACATGCTCATGCCGGATCGTTTCCTCCAGCCCGCCCCGCTCGCCGACATGATCGAGCGGGAGCGGCCGACCCACGCCGCCGCGGTGCCCACCATCTGGCAGGGCCTGCTCGCCGAGGTCACGGCCCGCCCGCGCGACCTCACCTCGATGGCCAACGTCACCATCGGCGGCGCCGCCTGTCCGCCCTCCCTGATGGAGGCGTACGACAAGCTCGGCGTCCGGCTCTGCCACGCCTGGGGCATGACGGAGACCTCACCGCTGGGCACCATGGCCAACCCGCCCGCCGGGCTCGGCGCCGAGGAGGAGTGGCCCTACCGCATCACCCAGGGCCGCTTCCCCGCCGGGGTCGAGGCACGCCTGGTCGGTCCCGGTGGCGAGCACCTGCCGTGGGACGGCGAGTCGGCCGGTGAGCTGGAGGTCCGCGGCGCCTGGATCGCCGGGGCGTACTACGGCGGTGCGGACGGTACGCATCTGCGCCCCGAGGACAAGTTCAGTGAGGACGGCTGGCTGAAGACCGGCGATGTCGGCGTGATCAGCACCGACGGCTTCCTCACCCTCACCGACCGGGCCAAGGACGTCATCAAGTCCGGGGGCGAGTGGATCTCCAGCGTCGAGCTGGAGAACGCGCTGATGGCGCATCCGGATGTCGCGGAGGCCGCCGTCGTCGCCGTCCCTGACGAGAAGTGGGGCGAGCGCCCGCTGGCGACCGTCGTCCTCAAGGAAGGCGCCACTGCCGAGTACGAGGCGCTGAAGGCGTTCCTCGCGGAGTCCGGCATCGCCAAGTGGCAGCTGCCGGAGCGCTGGACGATCATCCCGGCGGTACCGAAGACGAGCGTCGGCAAGTTCGACAAGAAGGTGATCCGCAAGCAGTACGCGGACGGCGAGCTGGACATCACCCAGCTCTGACGCGACCGGAAGCACGCGACCGGCGGCACGCGACCGGAAGCATTCGACCGGCAGCACGCGACCGGCGGTGTTCGACCGGCAGCACGCCGACCGGCGACGCGCGCCCGTCGGCGTACGCGCACGAGGGCGGTACGGGAAACTCCGTACCGCCCTCGTGCGTGCCGTGCCGCGTGCTCCGGTCCTCGCCACCGATCCGGGCGAGGACCTAGGACGGCGACCTCAGTTGGTGCCTATCTTCGCCAGCAGGTCGACGATGCGGGACTGCACCTCTTCGCTGGTGGAGCGTTCCGCCAGGAAAAGGACGGTTTCGCCGGAGCTGAGCCTCGGCAGTTCCGCCCGGTCCATCCCGGCCGAGGTGTAGACGACGAGCGGGGTGCGGTTCAGCTGGCCGTTCGCGCGCAGCCAGTCGATGATCCCGGCGCGCCGGCGACGTACCTGCATCAGGTCCATCACCACCAGGTTCGGCCGCATCCGGGTGGCCAGGTCGACCGCCTCGCTGTCGGCGGCGGCCCGCCCGACCTGCATCCCGCGCCGCTCCAGCGTCTCGGTGAGGGCCAGCGCGATCTCCTCGTGCTCCTCGATCAGGAGGACCCGCGGGGGGTGCTGCTCGCTGTCGCGCGGGGCGAGGGCCTTGAGGAGTACGGCCGGATCGGCGCCGTACGCCGCTTCCCTGGTCGCCTGCCCCAGACCGGCCGTGACCAGCACCGGAACCTCGGCTGCCACGGCCGCCCGGCGCAGCGACTGCAAGGCGGTACGGGTGATGGGCCCGGTCAGCGGGTCGACGAAGAGCGCGGCGGGGAACGCCGCGATCTGGGCGTCGACCTCCTCGCGGGAGTTCACGATCACCGGACGGTAGCCGCGGTCGCTGAGCGCCTGCTGGGTGGAGACGTCGGGCGCGGGCCAGACGAGCAGCCGGCGCGGGTTGTCCAGCGGCTCGGGGGGCAGCTCGTCGTCGACCGGCCGCGGCTGCGGGCGGTTGGCGACCTCGACGGCGCCACCGGGGCCGTCCAGCGGCTCCGGTCCCTCGGCGCCCTCGTCGGGGGCGCCTATCGCGTACGCGCGCCCCTCGGCGGCGTGCGGCGGCAGCAACTGACCGGAACCCGGTCCCGTGCCACCGGCTGCCGTGCCGCCGGGCGGGGTGCCACCGGGCTGAGCGGCGCCCGGCTGAGCGGCGCCGGGCCTGCTGCCGGCCGGCTGGGTACCGGCGGCCGGGCCACCAGGGGCCTGCGCCGTACCGGTCGGTGCCGTACCGGTCTGTGCCGTACCGGTCTGTGCCGCGCCGCTCTGTGCCGCGCCGCTCTGGGGAGCCGGACGCTCACCCTCCGGCGGGGCGGCGAGCTTACGGCGCCGTCCGGCACCGCCGGCGCTCTGGTTCTGCTGGTGCGCGAGGTTCTGCGCGAAGGGCACACCCTGCCCGAGCGTCCGCACGCTGAAGGCCCGCCCCTGTGTCGAGTCCGACGACCCGGACATCGGAGCCTCGGCGGGCAACGGCTGCCTGCGCGCGTCCCCCGCGGGACCGCCCGCCCCGCCGTCGGCCGGGTGAGGTGCTGCGGCGTTGCCCGTGGTGCCGGTGGTGTGCGTGGTGCGGTCGAGGCCCGCCCAGGACACGTCGTCCGGCCCGTCGTCCAGAGCGTCGTCGGGTCCGTGGCCCGGCGCGGCTTCCGGCGTTCCGACGGGAGGCGCGGCGTGCGGTGCCGCGGACCGGCCCTCCGGTCCGTCGACGTCGTCGTGCACCGTCAGTGCGGCCGGTCCCTGCCCCGACACGCCGCCCCGCGCCCAGTCGGGCCCAGCGGGGTGTGCCTGCGGCGGGGTGTGGTCGGCTCCCGGTGCGGTACGCACGGCGTCGTGCCGCACCTGCCGCTCCGGGACCTCCCGGCCCGACGGAGCTCCGTGGCCCGACGGAGCTCCGTGGTTCGCCTGGCCTGCCTGACCTGTCTGACCTGCCTGGTCCTCCTGGCCTTCCTGGTACGGGGCGCCCTGCACACCGCCGACGGGCGGCGCGGGCGGGGCGGTCCGGTCGGCGTCGGCGGGCGGAAGGGCGAACGCGGTACGCGGCCCCATCGCCTCGGCCGCCGCGGAACGCTCCTGCGCCGCCGACAGCGCGCGTCGGGCACGCCGCCCACCGGGCTGTGCGGCACCCGTGCCGGCCCCGGCGTCGACGGGCGCGTCGGCGTCGGCGCTGCCGGCCGCGAGAGCCGGAAGCGCGGGCCGGTCCTCCCCGTCGCGGCGTGCGCGACGCCCGGAGGGCGATACCGGAAGCTGTGCCTCGGACGGCACGCCCTGCGGCGGTACGGTCTGTCCGCGCTGCGGGCGTCCGCCGCCCTGGGCACCCTCCGCCGCCGTGACGACCGAGCCTTCGGAGGGGGCGGACGGATCGGCCGGCGGCGCGGCGGCCCCCGCGGGCAACGCCAGCGCCCTTCCCTGCTGCTGTCCCTGCTGCCGGCCGGACTGCCCGGCCTGCTGGTCCTGCCCGGTGACCTGCCCGGCCCGGCCCGTGGGGGAGGCCACCGACCCGGTCTCCGCCGGGCTGGGACGGCCGCGCCTGCGCCCGGAGCCCTCGCCCTGCTGGGCCGGGATCAGTTCCTGGGCCTGCTGCTCTTCGTCCGGCGCCGCGGGCCCACGACGCGCCCTGCGACGCCCCGTCGGTTCGGCGGCCGCGGTGTCCTCGGCCCGAGCCGCGCCCACCGGGCTCTCCAGGAAGGCATCGGTCGAGGACCGGCGGGCCCGGCGCCGCCCGCCGCTCGTGGCCTCCGGAACAACAGCCTCCGCAACAACCGCCGCCTCCGGAACGGCCCCCTCCGGAACGGCGGCCTCCGTACCGGCCACCTCCGCCCCGAAAGGCTCCGCCCCGAACGCCTCCGGCGCCACCGTCGGAGGCGCCACGGTCCCCGAGCCCGTGCCGAGCGGCACTTCGAGGACGTACGCGCTGCCGCTCATGCCCGGCACCTCGTGCGTCTGGAGCACCCCGCCGTGCGCCCGTACGATCCCGCGCACGATCGGCTCGTGCACCGGGTCGCCCCCGGAGAACGGACCGCGCACCTCGATACGTACGACGTCACCACGCTGCGCGGCGGCCACGACCACGGTCGAGTCGACATAGCCGCCGCCCGGAACCAGCCGGGCCTTGCCGGTGGAGTCGACGCCGGCCACGTCCGCGACCAGATGAGCGAGGGCCGTCGCCAGCCGCCGCGCGTCCACCTCGGCCTCGATCGGCGGGGCGTGCACCGCGAACTGCGCGCGTCCGGGCCCGATCAGCTCGACCGCCCCGTCGACCCCCGCCGCCACGACCGCGTCGAGCAGGGCGGGCGCCTTGGCGAGACCCTCCGTACCCGCGTCGAGACGCTGGTAGCCCAGCACGTTGTCGACGAGCGTCGTCATCCGGGCGTAGCCGGCGGCCAGGTGATGCAGGATCTGATTGGCCTCGGGCCAGAGCTGGCCCGCCGGGTCGGCGGCGAGCGTGGACAGCTCGCCGCGCAGCTCCTCCAGCGGTCCGCGCAGCGATTCGCCGAGGACGGCCGTGAGCTGGAGGTGCCGGCCGTTCAGCGCGGCGATGTGCTCGGCCTGCTCCTCCAGCTCGGACGCGTACCGCTCGGTCCTGTCGGCCAGTTCGGTGGCGTGCCGCTCGGTGAGCGCGGCGATCTCGGCGGTGTGCCGTTCGGTCAGCGCGGCGACCTCGGCGGTGTGGCTCGCGGTCAGTTCGTTGACGGACGCCTCGTGCTGATCGGCGAGCTCCTGCTGGGGCCTGCGGTCGGTGAACGTCATCACGGCGCCGACGAGCTGGTCCCCGTCGCGTACCGGTGCGGTCGTCAGGTCCACCGGCACCTGCGCACCGCTCTTGGACCAGAGCACCTGGCCGCGCACGCGGTGCTTGCGCCCGGACTTGAGGGTGTCGGCGAGCGGCGACTCCTCGTACGGGAACGGCTCGCCCTCCGCACGCGAGTGCAGGATCAGCGGGTGCAGCTCCTGACCGCCCAGATCGCTCGCCCGGAAGCCGAGGATCTGCGCGGCGGCGGGGTTGACCAGGACGACCCTGCCGTCGTTGTCCGTGCCCACGACGCCTTCGGACGCGGCCCGCAGGATCATCTCGGTCTGGCGCTGCGAACGGGCCAGCTCGGCCTCGGTGTCGACGGTGCCCGAGAGATCACGTACGACGAGCATCAGCAGCTCGTCGCCGGTGTAGCTCGCGTGGATGTCGTTGTACTCGGCCTGTCCGCTGTCCAGGCTCGCGCTGGTGACCTCGACGGGATACTCGTTGCCGTCGGTGCGCCGCGCGATCATCCGCGTCGGCCTGGTCCTGCCCTGCTCGTCCGCAGCCTCCGGCCGGCGCATCGACCCCGGGATCAGCTTGGAGTCGAACTCCGGAAGCAGATCGAGCAGTCCGCGCCCGACGAGCGCGGTGCCCGGGGTCTCGAACATTTCGAGGGCGATGGTGTTGGCGTTGACGACCGTGCCGTTGCAATTGACGAGCAGAAGCCCGTCCGGGAGGGCGTCGAGTATGGCTGCGAGGCGAGCAGCGCCTCGGGATGGCCTGCTGCTCACGACGACGCTTCCTCCCTGGTTACCGCACCTTGCCGACAGCGGGCCCCATCTTGCCCCTCGGGCCGCAGGCTGTCACTGGAGGAGTCTAAAGGCTGGGGAGGGCCGAGGGGCGGCGGATGAGGGGGAGCTCTCACCAAGGTTCTGTGCACGGCGGGTACACCCCCGGTCGGTTACATGACCGCCCGCACACCCTGTGACGTGCGCGAACACAGGGCGGCGGGCCTGGTACGGACGGCTACTTGACGGTCGGCAGCACCGGAACGAGGTTGTTCCAGCGCGAGATCTCGCAGCCGTTCGCCCGGCTCAGCGACGTGTCGACCCGCTGTCCCTGCCAGGTTCCGACGATGCGCGCGCCGGCCGGCCCGCCGTCCATCTGGGTGCACATCGCGTCCTGGGGCGTCGGCGCGAACAGCTCCTCGCCCGCCTTCGCCGCCTCCGCCAGCCGGTCGCAGGCCCCCTGCCGCTGCGGGTGGCTGCCCCCGGTCGGCCCGCACTCCAGCTCGAACGTTCCGTCGGCGGCCCGGTTGCCGGACGAGGAGACCGTCACCGTCAGCCGGGTCTGCCCCGTGTTCGCCGGGTGGTACACGCCGCCCAGCTCCTGGAACAGCGGGAGGTGCTGGAACGACGGCAGCGGCGGGATCGGCATGGTCAGCGACCCCGCGGCCGTCGCGGCGGGAGCGGCGGCGGACAGCACGGCGAGGGAGGCGAGGGAAACGGCGGCGGTTCGGGTGAGACGGCGCAGCATGCGGGGCTCCTGTGCTCTGACACGACGGGCTCGGTGGAGGGCGGCGGACAGCGACGGCGACCAACGGGCCGTCACCCCGTCACCCCGCCTCCTCTAACGCTCCGGACGCCGCGACGTTGCGCCCCGAGGGCGCGCCCCGACGTTGTGCGACGTCGGTGTGCGACATCGGTGTGCAACGTCGGGTGAAGGCTTCGGGTGAGGGCTTCGGGCGAAGGCGGCGGACGATGACGGTCAGCGAAGGCGGTGGGTGAAGGCGGCGGGCGATGCCCGAATGCTTTGCCCTGGCGCCCGCATGCCTAGTACCGTGGGCGGCGATTGGTGACAGCGCGCTCGTCTGTGTCATCATCTGCACGCACCACTCGCGTCCGCGCGGGGTGTGCTGGAGGCGTCGCCTAGTCCGGTCTATGGCGCCGCACTGCTAATGCGGTTTGGGTTTTAAAGCCCATCGAGGGTTCAAATCCCTCCGCCTCCGCTCGAACACCGAAGCCCCGTGCCCCTGGCACGGGGCTTCGGTCGTCTCCGGCCGGACACGCCGCTCGCGGGTCGGCACGGGGTGAGTACGGGGTCGGCACGGCGTCGGCGCGACGGGAGAGCGCCGGGGCGGCCGGGAGGATGGCCGAGATACGCCTCAGAATGGTGTTTTCGCAGGTCAGAGGCCATATGACTAATGGATTTCGCGTCACGGCGCAGGTCATGTAATGTTGTTCCCGCAACGCCGACCAGGCAGAAAAGCCCGGAACGCCAAGCACTCGTAGCTTAACGGATAGAGCATCTGACTACGGATCAGAAGGTTGCAGGTTCGAATCCTGCCGAGTGCACAGCAGGCCAGAGGCCCCCAGGAGAAATCCTGGGGGCCTCTCGCGTTGTGATTCACGGAGGGCAGGGATATCGGCTCATGGGGTGGTGGTGCACCGGGCTGCGCTGGCCGGGGGAGGTGCCCGAGCTGGGGTGGCGCAAGGGGGCGGCCCGGCGGGTGAGTGTGCTCTCGTACGGGGCCGGGCTCGGGTTCCGGGCCGTGGGGGAGCGGCACTGTGTGGGGGCTCGGGGGAACGTGTGTCCGGTGGGGGCCGTGGTGCCCGTGCGGAGTACCGGAGCGCGGTGCGCGGAGTGTGCGCGGCTGGACCGGGCGCATTCGGTGGCCGCCGACACGATCGCCGATGACCCGCGTACGTACCGCGTCTATCTCGCCTGGTTCGGGCCCGGAATGGTCAAGGTCGGGATCACCGGGGAGGAGCGCGGGGCGGCGCGGCTGCGGGAGCAGGGGGCCGTGGTGTTCAGCTGGCTGGGGCGCGGGCCCCTGATGGCGGCGCGGCGGACCGAGGAGGTGCTGCGGGCCGCGCTCGGGGTGCCGGACCGGATTCCGTACGCGAGGAAGCGGGCCGTGCGCGGGACGCTGCCGGGTGCCGGGGAGCGGGGCGAGGAGGTGGCGGAGCTGTACCGGCGGGCCGTCGCGCTGGAAGGGGACGGCTGGCCGGAGTCGTTGGAGCGGCTGCCCTTCGAGGCGGTCGATCATCTGGGGCTGTTCGGGCTGGAGGGCGCGCCCGGGGCGGTCAGGGCCGTGAGCGCGCTGGCGGACGGCGGTGTCGTCGCGGGGCGGCTCCTCGCGGCGGCCGGGCCCGATCTGCATCTGGCGACGACCGGGCCGGGCGGCGGTGGGGTGGTGGTGCTGGACACCCGGCTGATGAGCGGGTGGGAGCTCTCGGGGGTCGGCGCCGGAGAGGGCGAAGGGGGCGGGACCGGGGGCGACGCCGACGCCGGGGCCGGGGCCGGGGCCGGAGTGAGTGTGCCCACCATCGACATCGGGGGTGGCGGCGTGCAGGGTGGGTTGTTCTGAGGGCGGATCGGCCCTGGGGACAGGTGAGGGAGCGCACGTGGGGCAGGAACGGGACGATGTCGTGCGGTTCTGGGAGCGGCTGGGGCTGCCCGGGATCATCGATGTCCATACGCACTTCATGCCGGAGCGGGTCCTGCGCAAGGTGTGGGCGTACTTCGACTCCGCCGGGCCGCTGACCGGCATGGAGTGGCC
Organism: Streptomyces sp. NBC_01237; assembly: GCF_035917275.1. Lineage (NCBI taxonomy): Bacteria > Bacillati > Actinomycetota > Actinomycetes > Kitasatosporales > Streptomycetaceae > Streptomyces > Streptomyces sp. NBC_01237. The sequence continues at coordinate 4,642,921 of NZ_CP108508.1, forward strand.
GATCACCTACCGGCACGACGAGGACGAGCGGCTGGCCCTGCTGCGTTCGTTCGGGGTGCTCCGTTTCACCTCGATGCTCTATCCGCACAAGGCGGGGATGGCCCGCTGGCTGAACGGCTGGGCCAAGGACTTCGCCGGGCGGGTGCCCGACTGTCTGCACACCGCCACCTTCTTTCCGGAGGAGGGCGTCGAGCGGTATGTGAAGGAGGCCGTCGAGGACGGGGCGCGGGTCTTCAAGTCGCACCTCCAGGTCGGCGCGTACGACCCGAACGACCCGCTCCTGGAGCCCGTCTGGGGACTGCTGGCGGAGGCCGGAGTTCCGGTGGTGATGCACTGCGGGTCCGGGCCCGCCCCGGGCGCGTACACCGGGCCCGAGCCGATCGCCGGGCTGCTGTCGCGGCATCCCCGGCTGCCGCTCGTGGTGGCGCACATGGGGATGCCGGAGTACGCCGAGTTCATGGCGCTGGCCGAGGTGTACCCGCAGGTCCGCCTCGACACGACGATGGCGTTCACGGACTTCACCGAGGGGTTCACCCCCTTCCCGGCGGCGGAACGGGGGCGGCTCGCGGATCTCGGTGACCGCATCCTGCTGGGAACCGACTTCCCGAACATTCCCTACCCGTACGTCCATCAACTGCACGCGCTGGAGCGGCTGGAGCTGGGCGACGCGTGGTTGCGGGGCGTGTGCCACGGGAACGCGAGCGCACTGTTCGGCTGAGGTTTCTCAGGGAATTCACAGGAATGGGTCAGGCGGCTCTCAGGCGGGCCTCACAGGGTGGAGGCATGACGACGACCTCGCCCCAGGGGCGTACCGAGATGCTCAGGCCGGACCGCAACCCCGTGCGCGTCCTCATCGTGGACGACGAGGCACCGCTCGCCGAGCTGCTCTCCATGGCCCTACGGTACGAGGGCTGGGACGTGCGCAGCGCCGGTGACGGTGCCGGAGCCGTACGGGCCGCCCGTGATTTCCGCCCCGACGCGGTGGTTCTCGATGTGATGCTGCCCGATATGGACGGGCTCTCCGTGCTCGGCCGGCTGCGGCGGGAGTACTCCGACGTCCCGGTGCTCTTCCTGACCGCGCGGGACGCCGTGGAGGACCGGATCGCGGGGCTCACCGCGGGCGGCGACGACTATGTGACCAAGCCGTTCAGCCTGGAGGAGGTCGTGGCGCGGCTGCGCGGGCTGATCCGGCGCTCGGCCACGGCGGCAGCGGCGGTACGCAGTGAGTCGACGCTCGTCGTCGGGGACCTGGTGCTGGACGAGGACAGCCATGAGGTGAGCCGGGGCGAGGACTCGATCCACCTCACGGCCACCGAGTTCGAGCTGCTGCGTTTCCTGATGCGCAATCCGCGCCGGGTGCTCAGCAAGGCCCAGATCCTGGACCGGGTGTGGAACTACGACTTCGGCGGCCAGGCCAACGTCGTCGAGCTCTACATCTCGTACCTCCGCAAGAAGATCGACGCGGGACGGACGCCGATGATCCACACCCGGCGTGGGGCGGGGTATCTGATCAAGCCCGGGGAGTAGGCCGGTGCGCACCCCTGTGGGCGGACCCGTGGGCGGCACGGTGCGCGGACCGTCGCGGGCGGGTGGCCCGGCGCGGAAGCCGCCGAGGCTGCGGAAGCCGGGGGCGCCGCGGAAGTTGCGGAACCTGCTGAAGCCGGGGGCGCTGCGGAAGTTGCGGAAGCCGCGGAACCTGCTGAGGCCGGGGGCGCCGCGGAAGCCCTGGACGCTGCGGACCCGGCTCGTCGTGTCCGCCGTCTCTCTCATCGCCGTCGTCGCCGCCGTGATCGGCTCGGTCACCGCCATCGCCTTCCACAGCTACATGTACGGCAAGCTCGACGATCAGCTGCACTCCATCGCCGTACGCGCGGAGCGGCCGCCCGGCCCCTCGCCGCTCGTCGCCGGGCTCCGCGCCGCCGGACCGCTGGGCTTCATCGGCGGGGGCGGTCAGCCCTTCGGCACCCTCGGGGCCGTCGTCGTCGACGGGACCGTCACCGAGTCGAAGGTGGTCGAGGACAGCGGTCAGCGCGCCCAGGAGAGTGCCGAGCCGCTGACCGGCGCCCAGCGGGCCGCGCTGGAGAACGCGCTGGCCGACGGGCTCATGGACGGGCTGCGGGACGGGCCCGACGCCTCTGGACCGGGTGCCGGCGGAGAGGCGCGGGGCATCGATCTGCCCGGCCTCGGCGGCTATCGGGTGGAGGCCGTCGCCACCTCCGACGGGGACACTGTCCTCGTCGGCATCCCGAGCGACGAGGTGAGCAGCGCCCTCACCACCCTGATCCTCGTCGAGGTCTGTGTCACCGCGGCCGGACTGATCGCCGCCGGTATCGCGGGCGCCGCCATGGTCCCCGTGGCCCTGCGTCCGCTGCGCCGGGTCGCCGCCACCGCGACCCGCGTCTCCGAACTCCCCCTGCACAGCGGTGAGGTGGCCCTGTTCGAACGTGTCCCGGACGCCGAGGCCGACCCCCGTACCGAGGTCGGGCAGGTGGGCGCCGCGCTCAACCGGATGCTGGGACACGTCGGTTCGGCGCTGGCGGCGCGGCAGGACAGCGAGATGCGGGTACGGCAGTTCGTCGCCGACGCCAGCCATGAGCTGCGCACCCCACTGGCCTCGATCCGCGGGTACGCCGAACTGACCAGGCGCGGCCGTGAGGACACCGGCCCCGACACCCGTCACGCACTGGGCCGGATCGAGTCCGAGGCGCAGCGGATGACGGGGATGGTGGAGGATCTGCTGCTGCTGGCCCGGCTCGATGCCGGACGGCCGCTCAGTTACGAGAGCACTGATCTGCTGCCGCTCGTCGTCGACGCGGTGAGCGATGCGCGCGTCGCGGGCGAAGCGGGCGGCGGGCCCGGGGCCGGGAGCGGCGGAGGACCGGGCGGCGGGCCCGGAGCCGTACATCACTGGCGGCTGGAGCTGCCGGACGCCCCCACGACCGTACGGGCCGATCCGGCCCGCATCCAGCAGGTGCTGGTCAACCTCCTGGCCAACGCCCGTACGCACACCCCGGCAGGGACCACCGTCACCGTCCGGGTGCGGGCGGCCTCCGCCGACCTGCCCCGGGTGACGCTGGAGGTCGAGGACGACGGGCCCGGCATCCCGGCCGGACTGCTGCCGCATGTCTTCGAACGGTTCGCGCGTGGCGACGCCTCGCGCTCACGCGGCGCGGGGTCCACCGGGCTCGGGCTCGCCATCGTGCAGGCCGTCGTCACCGCGCACGGCGGCCGGGTGGAGGTGCGCTCGGAGCCCGGACGCACGGTCTTCGCCGTCCAGCTGCCCGCCGACCCGGCCGCTACGGGCTCCGGTACGGGATCCGGTACGGGATGCGCCACACGCTCCGGTACGGGATCGGCTCCGCGCTCCGTTACGGATCCCGGCGCAGGGCCCGGCACCGGGCTCGGCGAAGGCGGCTCACAGGGTGGACACAGGCTCATCACACCGGTGTGACAGCGCGGTTGGCGAATGTCGATGACATGCGAACCGACAGCCTCCGGAGCAGCGGCAGCGGCCACAGCGGCAGCGACGACAGCAGCGTCAGCAGTGGCAGTGGCAGTGGCAGTGGCAGTGGCAGTGGCAGTGGCGACAGCCTGCCGGCCAGGGAACATCTCCTGGCAGGCGAGGCCGATGCGGCCGGTGCCCCCGTGCTCGACATCGTGGTTCCCGTCCACAACGAGGAGAAGGACCTCGAACCGTGCGTACTGCGGCTGCACGACCATCTGGCCCGCACGTTCCCGTACCCCTTCCGCATCACCGTCGCGGACAACGCGAGCACCGACCGCACGCCCCGGGTGGCGGCCGCGCTCGCGGCGGCCATCCCGGAAGTGCGCTCGTACCGGCTGGAGGAGAAGGGGCGCGGCCGGGCGCTGCGTACCGTGTGGTCGCACTCCGACGCCCCGGTCCTCGCCTACATGGACGTCGACCTCTCGACCGACCTCAACGCACTGCTCCCGCTGGTCGCCCCCCTGATCTCCGGCCATTCCGACCTGGCCATCGGGTCGCGGCTGGCGCGCAGTTCGCGGGTGGTGCGCGGGTCGAAGCGTGAGTTCATCTCGCGGGCCTACAACCTCATACTGCGTTCGTCGCTGGCCGCACGGTTCAGCGACGCCCAGTGCGGATTCAAGGCGATACGGCGCGAGGTCGCCCAGCGGCTGCTGCCGATGGTCGAGGACACCGGGTGGTTCTTCGACACCGAGATGCTGGTGCTCGCCGAACGGGCCGGGCTGCGCATCCACGAGGTGCCGGTCGACTGGGTCGACGACCCCGACTCGACCGTCCACATCGTGCGGACGGCGACCGAGGACCTGAAAGGCGTGTGGCGGGTGGGGCGGGCCCTGGCCGTCGGCGCACTGCCGCTGGACCGGCTGGCCCGGCCCTTCGGCGACGACCCGCGCGACCGCGCCCTGCCCGGGGTGCCGGGCGGGCTGGCCCGCCAACTGGTCGGGTTCTGTGTCGTGGGGGCCCTCTCCACCCTCTTCTATCTGGCCCTGTACTCGCTGTTCCGGACGGGCTTCGGGCCGCAGTTCGCCAACGGGGGCGCGCTGCTGGTGTCGGCCGTCGCCAATACGGCGGCCAACCGGCGGCTCACCTTCGGCGTACGCGGCCGGGGCGGCGCCGTACGCCACCAGGCGCAGGGGCTCGTCGTCTTCGCCATCGGTCTCGCCCTGACCAGCGGCTCGCTCGCCGCGCTGGGGGCGGCATCCGGCTCGCCCTCGCACGGCACGGAACTCGCCGTCCTGATCGCGGCCAACCTCGCGGCGACGGTGCTGCGCTTCCTGCTCTTCCGCGCCTGGGTCTTCCCGGACCGGCGTACCGAACACGAACTGGGGAACGTCCGATGACCACCCTGTACCCCGACCATGCCCCCGCCCCGCCCCCGGGCGACCCCGCCGCGCCCGGGCGCACCAGGGAGACGTTCGCGCGGCGCGCCCTGCGGGGCAGGCCGGACGACCCCCGCTGGGTACGGCCCGCCTTCCTCGGACTGCTGCTCGTCGTCGCGCTGACCTACCTGTGGAATCTCAGCGCCTCCGGTTACGCCAACTCCTTCTACTCCGCCGCCGTGCAGGCCGGCAGTCAGAGCTGGAAGGCGTTCTTCTACGGCTCGCTGGACGCCGCCAACGCCATCACCGTCGACAAGCCCCCGGCGACCCTCTGGCCGATGGCCCTGTCCGTGCGGCTCTTCGGGCTCAGCTCCTGGGCGATCCTCGTCCCGCAGGTGCTGATGGGCGTCGCCACGGCCGCCGTGCTGTACGCCGCCGTGCGCCGTCGCTTCAGCGCTGCCGCCGGGCTGATCGCCATGGCGGTCCTCGCGCTGACGCCGGTCGCGGCGCTGATGTTCCGCTTCAACAACCCGGACGCGCTGCTGGCGCTCCTGATGACCGTCACCGTCTGCTGCGTCCTGCGGGCGATGGAGAACGGGCGCACGAAGTGGCTGGTCTGGGCGGGGGCCGCGGTCGGGTTCGCGTTCCTGACGAAGACCTTGCAGGCGTTCCTGATCCTGCCGCCGCTGGCCGTGCTGTACGGGGTGTTCGCACCCGGTCCCGTACGCGGGAGGCTCGGCCAACTCGCCCTGTCCGCGCTCACGATGGTCGTCGCGGGCGGCTGGTGGGTGGCGATCGTCGAGCTGATGCCCGCCTCCTCACGGCCGTACATCGGCGGCTCCCAGAACAACTCGTTCCTGGAACTCACCTTCGGCTACAACGGACTCGGCCGGATCAACGGCGAGGAGACCGGCAGCGTCGGCGGTGGCGGTGGCGGTGGCGGTGGCGGTGGCGGTGGCTGGGGTGAGACCGGGGTCGGCCGGATGTTCAACTCCGAGATCGGCAGCCAGATCTCGTGGCTGCTGCCCGCCGCCCTGATCCTGCTCGCCGCGGGTGTCTGGCTGACCTGGAAGGCGAAGCGGACGGACACGGCGCGTGCGGCCTTCCTCGCCTGGGGCGGTTCGCTGCTGATGACCGCGGTCGTCTTCAGCTTCATGGCAGGGATCTTCCACCAGTACTACACGGTGGCCCTCGCGCCCTACGTCGCGGCGCTCGTCGGCATGGGCGCCACGGTCCTGTGGGAGGAACGGGCCAGGTGGTGGGCGGGCGGCGTGCTCGCCGTGACCGTCGCCGTCACGGTGATCTGGTCGTACGTCCTGCTGGGGCGCACCCCGGACTACCTGCCGTGGCTGCGCTGGGCCGTCCTGATCGGCGGTCTGGTGGCGTCAGTCGGCCTGCTGCTCGCCGGCCGGACGGGGCGGCGGCTCGCACTCGCCGTGGTGACTCTGGGCTTCGTCGCCTCGCTGGCGGGGCCGACGGCGTACACGATCAGCACGTTGGACACCGGACACCAGGGGTCGATCGTGACGGCGGGCCCCTCGGGGGCCGGCGGCATGGGCGGCCCGGGTGGCGGCGGCCGGGGCGGTCCCGGCGGTGGTGGTGACGGCGGCGGAATGCGTGGCGGGATGCGGCCTCCGGGGCAGGGGACCCAGCAGGGCAACCAGCAGGGCGGCGGTACGGGCCGGCCGCCGACCGGCGGTCAGCCGGGCCAGGGCCAGGGCCAGGGGCAGGGGCAAGGCCAGGGGCAGGGACAGGGCGGAATGCCCGGCACCGCTCCTGGCACCGCTCCCGGCACCACCGGCGAAGGCCGTATGGGCGGTGGCATGGGCGGCGGCATGGGCGGGGGCGGCATGGGCGGACTGCTCAACGGCTCGTCCGTCGGCGCGGAGGCCAGGAAGCTCCTGGAGAAGAACGCCGGAGACTACACCTGGGCCGCCGCGGCCATCGGCTCGCAGAACGCCGCGAGCTACCAGCTCGCCACCGGTGACCCGGTGATGGCGATCGGCGGCTTCAACGGCAGCGACCCGTCCCCGACGCTCGCCCAGTTCAAGAAGTACGTGGCCGACGGCCGGATCCACTACTTCATCTCGGGCGGCGGCGGAGGAAGCATGGGCGGCGGCGGTATGGGCGGCAGCGCCGGTACGTCCTCGCAGATCTCCTCGTGGGTGACGGAGAACTTCACGGAGGTCACCGTCGGCAGCTCCACCTTCTACGACCTGACCCGGCCCACCACCTGACCCGTACACCAGGCACCCCTCACCCCACCCCGACCCGGGCCGGAACATCCGGCCCGGGTCGGGCGCCTTCCGCCGCCCGGAACCACGCCGCCCCTACCGACGCCGAACCGCCCCCCCCGCTCCGACCGTGCAGCCCGCCCCGCCCGCGCACCCCCCGCCCAGGCCCGCTCGCGCGAAATCGACTTGTACGGCGTACAGGGCGTCCCATACGGTGTACAGCACTACGTCCCGTACACCGTACAAGTAGCGCTGGAGCGCAAGGAGCCCGCATGACGGCAACCGTCGCCGAGCAAAAAGACCTCGCCCCCCGGGGCCACCCGCAGCGCTGGCTGATTCTCGGCGTCATCTGCCTCGCCCAGCTCACCGTGCTGCTCGACAACACCGTCCTGAACGTCGCGATCCCCTCCCTGACCACGGAGCTGGACGCCTCCACCGCCGATGTGCAGTGGATGATCAACGCCTACTCGCTCGTCCAGTCGGGGCTGCTGCTCACCGCGGGCAGCTCGGCCGACCGCTACGGGCGCAAGAAGATGCTGGTCGCCGGGCTCGCCCTGTTCGGCGTCGGTTCGCTGGCGGCCGGGCTCTCGCAGTCCTCCGGCCAGCTCATCGCGGCCCGTGCCGGGATGGGCATAGGCGGGGCGCTGCTGATCACCACCACGCTCGCCGTCATCGTCCAGATCTTCGACGACAGCGAGCGCGTGAAGGCGATCGGCCTCTGGGCGACCGTCAACTCCCTCGGCTTCGCCGTCGGCCCGCTCCTCGGCGGGTTCATGCTCGACCACTACTGGTGGGGCGCGATCTTCCTGGTGAACATTCCGATCGCGGTGATCGGCCTGGTCGCCGTGGTCCGTCTCGTACCGGAGTCCAAGAACCCTCAGGGCGACCGCCCCGACCTGCTCGGCGCGCTGCTCTCCACCATCGGGATGACCGCGGTCGTGTACGCGATCATCTCCGGGCCGGAACACGGCTGGACCTCCGGCCGGGTGCTGCTGACCGCGTTCGTCGGGATCGCCGTCCTCGGCGGGTTCGTCCTGTGGGAGCTGCGCATCCCGAACCCGATGCTGGACATGCACTTCTTCCGGAACCAGAAGTTCGTCGGCGCGATCGGGGGCGCGATCCTGGTCGCCTTCGGGATGAGCGGATCGCTCTTCCTGCTCACCCAGCACCTGCAGTTCGTGCTCGGTTACGGGCCGCTGGAAGCCGGTCTGCGTACGGCTCCGCTCGCCCTCACCGTGGTCGCCCTCAACCTCACCGGCGTGGGCGCGCGCCTCGTTCCCCGGCTGGGGACGCCGCTCACCATCGCCAGCGGGATGACCTGCCTGGCAGCCGGTCTCGCGGCGATCGCCCTGCTCGGCAGCCACGACTACGCGGGCATGCTGCTCGGCCTGGTCGTGATGGGGGCGGGCATCTCGTTCGCCATGCCCGCGATGGCCAACGCCATCATGAGCGCCATCCCGCCGGAGAAGGCGGGCGTGGGCGCCGGGATCAACGGCACCCTCGGAGAGTTCGGCAACGGGCTCGGGGTCGCGGTGCTCGGCGCCGTGCTCAACTCCCGGTTCGCCGCCCTCGTGCCCGCCGCGGTCGGGGCCGCCTCGCTGCCCGCCGCACTCGCCGCCGCGGACAGCGAGTCGGAGGCGCAGGGCATCAAGGACGCGTTCGCCTCCGGTCTGGAGACCAGCCAGCTGGTCGGCGCCGTCGCGGTCCTGACCGGCGGTCTGATCGCCGCGGTGCTGCTGCGACGGGCGGAACGCGCCGAAGCCGCGGGCACGGGCACGGATTCCGGTTCCGCTTCCGGTACCGGCACTGACCGGGCGGGCTCCGCTCCGGCAGACTCGACCGGGTCGGCGGCATAGCATCGGACAGGACGCACGTACCGGATGTTCACCTTCCCGTACGTGCGTCCGCCACCGGCTCGTTTCCGCCGGCAAGACGAGGAGAGTGCGCCCATGGTGTCTGCGGCAGACCGTGCGAAGAACCCCGCGAGGACCAGTGTGTGGCTGGATCAACGGGTCTCCGCACGCGCCCGCAGGACCGACTCGCCGGAGGGCCTGGACCGGGACAAGATCACCGCGGCGACGGTCCGGCTGCTGGACGCCGAGGGCCTCGCCAAGTTCTCCATGCGCAGGCTCGCCGCCGAGCTGGACGTCACCGCGATGTCCCTCTACTGGTACGTCGACGCCAAGGACGACCTGCTGGAGCTGGCCATGGATTCGGTCTACGCCGAGATCGGGCCCCCGCACGAGTCCGCCGACTGGCGCGACCGGCTGCGCGAGCTCGCCCGCAGCTACCGCGAGCTGCTCGTCCGCCATGTCTGGGTGTCGCCGCTGGCCGGTCACTTCCTCAACATCGGCCCGCACTCCATGCTGTTCTCGTACGCCGTCCAGGACGTCATCCGGGCCACCGGACTCCCCCTGAAGCACCAGACGGGCGCGCTGGCCGCCGTCTTCCAGTTCGTCTACGGATTCGGCACCATCGAGGGCCACCTGCTGGAGCGGAGCAAGGGGGTGGGGCTCAGCCAGGACGAGTACTTCCGCCGGGCGGTGGCCGCGGTCCGGAGCCGGCCCGAGCTCAAGGAGATCGTCGACTCCTCGCAGGACCTGATGGACGCCCGCGGCGGCGAGACGGTCGAGGAGATGCGCGAGCGGGACTACGTCTTCGCGCTGGATCTGCTGGTCGCGGGCATCGAGGCGATGTGCGCCCGTGAGGATGCCACGGCTCCGTGACGGGCGGGGCGGGGCAGGTCTTTTGGGGGCCCCGCCCCCCGTAACGCCCGGGTCGCAGGCGGCCCTCAGTACCCCCGGCCCACGTCCACGGCGAGGCCGGGTACGCGGCCCGCGTGCAGATCGCTCCAGCACGCGGCGAAGTCCGCCGCCACGTCATCGGGGGCGGTGATCCCCGCGGAGTGCGAGGTGATCACCGTACGGGGCAGCTGCCAGCACGGGTCCCCGGGCGCGGCCGGCTCCTCGGGCAGCACATCGAGCACCGCCCGCCGCACCGAGCCGTCCCGCAGCGCGGTCTCCAGCGCCCCCGGGTCCACCGTCGCGCCCCGGCCCACATTGATGAACGTGGCCTCCCGGACGGCCGCGAACCGGTCCGCACCGAAGAACCCCTCCGTCGCACCGGTCAACGGCAGGGCGGAGACCACCCACCGCGCGGTGGTGAGCGCTCCGATGTCCTCGCCGGTCCCGATCACCCGGTCGAAACCCGGCGGCGGCACGGCACGCGCGGTACGGGCCACGCCCACCGTCCTGATCCCGCACCCGCGCAGCAGACCGGCGACGGCCGCCCCGATGCGGCCGGTTCCGTAGACGAGGGCCGTCTGCCCGGCGACCAGCTCGGACGGGATGCGACGCCACTCGGCCCGCGCGTGCTGGGCGGCGAACTCGGGCACGGACTGGCACTCGGCGAGCACCCAGGCCAGGACGTACTGGGCGATCCGCTCGCCCATCCGGCCGACGGTCCGGGTCAGCAGCGCTCCGGCGGGCCAGGCACCGGAGGCGAGCAGCGCGTCCGTCCCGGCGTTGACGCTGTGGAACCACACCGGACGGCCGGTGGCGCGCCAGGCGTCCGGGAGCGTGGCTCCCACGCACACGCAGGGGACGCCGTCCGGCGGGGCGCTGCCCATCGGCTCGGCGTGACGGCCGGTGATCCGCTCCAACGCGCGGACCAGGGAGGCGTCGAGGTCCGGGTCGACAAGGAGCCGGGCCCGCGCGAGCAGGTCCGGCCCCGGTATACCGCCGGCAGAGAGAGGCACGGGCCGGTCAGCTCTCGGGGGCCAGGCGGGCCGGGAAGCCGCCGGTGGCGATCGGGCTCCAGCGCTCCGGAGTGATCCGGATGATCGACTTCCCCTGCTTCACCATCGCGGCCCGGTACTCGTCCCAGTCCGGGTGCTCCCCGGAGATGTTCCGGAAGTACTCCACGAGCGGCTCGACCGAATCCGGTGAGTCGATCACCTCGGCCGAGCCGTCGATCTGCACCCACGGCCCGTTCCAGTCGTCCGACAGGACGATCACGCTGACCCGCTCGTCCCGCTTCGCGTTACGGGTCTTGGCCCGTTCGGGGTAGGTCGACATGACGATCCGGCCCGCGTCGTCGACGCCGCAGGTCAGCGGGGAGCCCTGGGGGCGGCCGTCGGACCGGGTGGTGAGCAGGACCGCCCGGTGCCGGGGCCGTACGAAAGCCAGCAACTCGTCGAGCTCCACGGCGGTGTTGGTCGCGATGTTGGATGCCATACGGCCAACCCTACGGCGGCACCAGGGCCCTACGAAGGCAGCGAACCGCCCCACGAAACCGGCGAACGCCTTACGGCACCGGCGGACCACCCCGCGGCACCAGCGCGGCGCCCTACGACAGAGGAGACCCGCCCCACGGCACCGGCGCGTCGCCCCCCGGCACCGGCGAACCGCCTACGAAGGCAGCGCGTCGCCCTGCACGGCCTGGATGTCCAGTTCCACGCGCAGGGTCGTGCCGATCGCCGAGATGCCCGCCTGGATCACCTGGTTGTAGTTCATGGCGAAGTCGTCGCGCCGCAGCTCGGCCGTGGCGTGGAAGGCCGCGCGGATGCCGCCCCACGGGTCGGGGCCGGTGCCCAGGTAGCTGAGGTCCAGGTCGACCGGGCGGGCGACGCCGTGCATCGACAGCTCACCGTGCACCGTCCAGCGGTCGGGTCCGGCCGGGGTCAGCCCACTGGAGCGGTACGTGATCTCGGGGAACCGCTCCACGTCCAGGAAGTCGGGCGAACGCAGGTGCTTGTCCCGCATGCCGTTGCCGGTGTCGATGCTGGCGGCGCCGATGACCGCGTCGACGCGGGACCTGGCGATGTCCTCGGCGATCTCGATGCGGCCGCCGAACTCGGTGAACCGGCCGTGCACGCTGGAGATGCCCAGGTGCTGGGCGACCGCGGCCACCGAGGAGTGCGCCGGGTCCAGGGACCAGGCGCCGGGCGGCGGAAGCTCCACGCCGCCCTGCCGGGCCAGCACGATCTGCCCGGCCGAGATCAGGCCACTGGCCGTGACGAGCGCGGTGGAGGCGGCGGGGGCGTACCCGACCGCCGTGACGATCACCGTGTACGCGCCGGCCGGCAGGGAGCCGTCGGCACGGACGGCCCCGTTCTCGTCGGCGTCGGCCCGCAGCACCTGGGTGCCGGTCATGTCGGTGACCGTCACGACCGCGTGCTGGACCGCCCAGCCGTCCCGCGTCCGTACCTGTGCGCGAAGTGCCATCCCGTTTTCTCTCCTTGCATCTTGACCCGGTGGGTCAATGAGTCGGGCCCCGGGGCGGGGGCGGCAGGCCGTCCCCTGCCTGCCGTCCCCGCCCTGGGGCCCATTTCCGCCGGCGGGGACAGCCTCTCCGCTGGGAGTGCCGTACCGCCAGGGGTCTTGTCACCCGGGTACCGGTGAGCTACCCGGGACACCGGTGTCACGTGGGACACCAGTGCTGCGCGGGATACCGGCGACACCGGCATCCCGCGCTCTCGTCCTACTCGCCGGGGTGGGCGAGCTCGATGTCGTGACCGTCGACGCCGTGACCGGCCACGGTCAGGGAGCCGGCCACCGGCGGGTAGCCGGTCGCGATGACCGAGTACTCGCCCGCGTCCAGGTCGGTGAAGGCGTACGCCCCGTCCTGGCCGGTCGTCGTGTTGGCGACCACGTTGCCCGCCGCGTCGATCAGCGTGACCCGTGCGTCGGGCAGCGGGGCCCGCGCGGCACCGGCCCGTACGAGGCCCTGGACCAGCGCACCGGCCCGGAGGGCGGCGTCGACCCGGGTGACACCCTGGCCGCCGATCTCCACCGGCAGGGCGAGCGGGCGGAAGCCCGCGGCGTTGACCGCGACGGTCACCGCACCGGGGATCAGCTCGCCGAAGGCGAACTCGCCCGTCTCACCGGACTTGCCGGTGGCCAGGACGTCGCCGCGTACGTCGGTCACGATGACCATGGCGCCCTCGACCGGCGTACCGGCCTCGGCGGCCCTGACGGTTCCGGCCAGGCCGCTCGTACCGGCCAGCAGGATGTCGAAGGCCAGTGCCTCCTCGCCGACGATCACGGTGGTCGCCTGCGGCTGGAAACCGTCGGCGGACGCGATCAGGACGTACGAGCCTGAGCCCGGCGCGTCCAGGGTGTAGCCGCCGTCGGACCGGGCGACGGAGCGTCCCAGCTGGCGGCCGCCCAGCGAGATCAGCGTGACGGCGGCGCGGGCGACGGGTGCGCCCTCGGCGCCGCGCACCACACCGTGCACCGGAGTGCCCTGCACGGTGACCGCGGGGGTTTCGAGTGTGTCGACCGAGGTGATCCCGGCGGCGCCCTCGGCGACCGGTGCGGCAGCGCCGACCGCGACCGCGGCGGGCACCGCGGCCTCGACAGGAGCCTGCGAGGGGACCTGGGCGGGGACCGCCGCGGCCTTGGCCGGGTCGTCGTTGGCGGCGTTCGTCTTCAGCGCGACCTCCTTGATGAAGATCGTCACGATGAAGGCGACGAGCGCGGCCGGAGCGGCGTAGAGGAAGACATCGCCGACGCCGTGACCGTAGGCGGCCTCGACGACCGTACGGAACGGGCCGGGGAGCTTGTCCAGGTCGGGGATGCCCCCGCCGCCGGTGCCGCCGTGGCCCATGGCCGCGCCCTCGGGACCGAGGTCCGCGAGGCCGTCCTTGACGTAGTGGGTGACGCGGTTCGCCATGACGGCGCCGAGCGCCGAGACGCCGATCGCGCCGCCGAGCGAACGGAAGAAGGTGACGACGGAGCTGGCCGAGCCGAGGTCGCTGGGGGCGACCTGGTTCTGCGTGGCGAGGACCAGGTTCTGCATCATCATGCCGATGCCGAGACCCATCACGAACATGTAGATCGCGATGTGCCAGTACGCGGTGTCGTACCGGATGGTGCCGAGCATCCCGAGACCGGCGGTGACCAGGAAGCCACCGCTGACCAGCCAGGCCTTCCAGCGGCCGGTCTTGGTGATGACCTGGCCCGAGACGGTCGAGGAGAGGAACAGACCCGTGATCATCGGGATCGTCATGACGCCGGACATCGTCGGCGACTTGCCGCGCGCCAGCTGGAAGTACTGGCTGAAGAAGACGGTGCCCGCGAACATCGCGATACCGACGAACAGCGAGGCCACCGAGGCCAGCGTGATGGTCCGGTTGCGGAAGAGGCGCAGCGGGATGATCGGTTCGCTGGCCTTGGACTCGATGAGCAGGAAGAGACCGACGAGCACGACGGTGCCGCCGAGCATCGTGTAGGTCTGCCAGGAGATCCAGTTGTACTTGTCACCCGCGAAGGTCACCCAGAGCAGCAGCAGCGAGACGGCGGCGCTGATGAAGAACGCGCCCGACCAGTCGACCTTGACCTCGCGCTTGACGACCGGGAGCTTCAGGGTCTTCTGGAGCACGACCAGCGCGATCACCGCGAACGGCACACCCACGTAGAAGCACCAGCGCCAGCCCATCCAGCTGGTGTCGGTGATGACACCGCCGAGGAGCGGACCGCCGACGGTGGCGACGGCGAAGACCGCGCCGAGGTAGCCGCTGTAGCGGCCGCGCTCACGCGGGGCGATCATCGCGGCCATCACGATCTGGGCGAGGGCGGAGAGACCGCCGACGCCGATGCCCTGGACGACACGGCAGGCGATGAGCATGCCGCTGCTGGTCGACAGACCGGCGACGACCGAGCCCGCGACGTAGATGACCAGCGATATCTGGACCAGCAGCTTCTTGCTGAACAGGTCGGAGAGCTTGCCCCACAGGGGGGTGGTGGCGGTCATGGCCAGCAGCGAGGCCGTGACGACCCAGGTGTACGCGCTCTGGCCGCCGCCGAGGTCGGAGATGATTTCCGGCAGGGCGTTGGAAACGACCGTCGACGACAGAATCGCGACGAACATGCCGAGCAGCAGCCCGGTCAGCGCTTCCATGATCTGCCGGTGTGTCATCGGCGTGCCGTCGGCGGCGTCGGCGCCACCGTGCTTGGCGTGGCCGCCCCGCACACCGGTTGGTGTGGTCGTAGCCATGGAGTTCCTTGTCTTTGCTTCTGTTACACAGGTGTACGGGTGTAGGCGTCGTCGGAGTGCCGGGTACGGCAGTCGCCGGTGTGTGTCCCGGGGGCACATCCGCCGGAGCCGCGACAGGCGAAGCTGTCGCGCAGCCGGGACAACAGCGAGTTGAGCTGCCCGACCTCGTCGTCGGACCAGTCCTGAAGGTTGTGGGCGAACATCTCGGTGGTCCGCCGTGTCAGCTCGCCGAGCTGGTCGTTGCCGGCGGGGGTCAGCCGCAGGATGCGGGACCGCTTGTCCGCTGGATCCGAAGACCGTTCGATCCAGCCGTGCTCTGCCACATGGGCGACATGACGGCTGGTCACCGACATGTCCACGGCCAGCAGCTCGGCGAGTCTGCTGATGCGCATCTCACCGTGCTGAGCCAGGAGCGCCAGCACGGCGGCGGAGCCACCGGGACACTCGGAGGGGAGGGCGCGGGCGAGTCCGCGCTTGACGGCCCCGATGGCGCTGAGCTGTCGGGCCAGTTCTTCGTACTGACTCCGCTCGGCCACGGGACCCCCAGACAGACTCGCCGACATCTTGTTGCTTAGGGCAACCATAGATTCGTTGGTTGCCGCAGGCAAACGAAAAGGGGCTTGCAGAAGTAAAGGAAGGCAAAAGCCTCCGTAGGGTCCCGGTCAAGCGTGCAGCGTGTGCGGTGGGCCCTCGCAACAGGGGTGTCATGCGTCACGTCCGGCACGGCTCCCCGTCACGTCCGGCACAGCCCTCCCTCACGCCCGGCACGGCATTCCGTCGTGTCCGGCACCACTTTCCACGGCGCCCGGCACTGCTTTCCATGGCGTCCGGCCCTCGCCTCCACCGGTGCGGCCCGCGCGGGACCACGCTCCCTGTGGGCCCCGGGGGTTGGGCCGTACGCCCGAGTTCGCTAGGGTCCTGCCCCATGGCACACAACCCCCACGCCCCTCAGCAGGGCCCCGAGGGCAATCACGACCCGGCGGGCAGCACGCAGATGTTCCGCGCCTTTGTCGACGAGGGCGAGCCGCAGCGCCGGCAGCAGCCGGCGGCGACCTCGTCCGGGCCGAGGACCGGGGTGATCGCGGCGGTCGTCGCGGTCGTTGTCGTCCTCGGAGCGGTCGCCTGGCTCGCGCTCAGCTGACGTTCCGCCGCCCCCGCGTCCGCGGGGGTCACTTCCATACGGCGGTGACGTCCTGGGTCTCGATACGCATCCCCAGGGGGACCCGCCAGGCGTCCACACAGACGGTGTACGTCTTCTTCCGCACCGCTCCCGCGCCGATCGGCGCGGGCAGCGGCTGCGTCGACTCGATCGTCGCCCAGTCGACTCCCAGCGCACCGATGATGTGCGTGGCGAAGGTGACGGTGCCCGAGCGCACCGGTGAGCCACCGGTATTGCGGAACTCCATGCTCACCTCCTCGCACCAGCGCTTCTCGCCGGCGGCCCGCTCGGGATCCCCGAGCCGCAGGGCGGCCGGGGCGGGCGGAGTGGTGGTGCCCGGGGTGCCGGGAGTACTGGGGTCACTGGGCTTCGAGGGGCCCGATGGGGACGTAGGGGTGCCGGTTCCACGGCCGCTCCCGGTTCCGCTCCCTGCCCCGTTCCCGGAGGACGGCTCGGGGCCGGGTGTTCCGGGTGCGGGGGAGGCGCCCGCGCTCTCCGTATCGCTCATGTCCGCAGGGCGGCCGGCATCACCCGCACCGCCTCCGGCGGCACCCCGCCCGTCGCTGCCGCTTCCCGCCCCGCTGCCGCCCCTGTCCAGCGGGACCAGCGTCACCTTGCCCGAGGGGGCCGCCGCGCCCGTGGGCGTCCTCTCGGGGCCCGCGGCGGCGGCTCCCACGGCCGCGTAGCCGTCGCCGCCGCCCGAGCCGCCCGCGCAGGAGGCCAGGGCGCCGCCCAGACACAGCACGGCCGCCGAGGCGGCGATCGCGGTGCCCCGGCGGCCGGTCGAGCCGGATGTCTGACGTCGCATCGCGCCAGTGTGGCTGACGGTCCGTCAATTCGGAACCCTTGTGCGCGCGGCACCGGGTCAGTCGGCGATGAGCCCTTCCCTGAGCTGGGCGAGGGTGCGGGTCAGCAGGCGCGAGACGTGCATCTGGGAGATGCCGACCTCCTCGCCGATCTGTGACTGGGTCATGTTGGCGAAGAAGCGCAGCATGATGATCTGGCGTTCGCGCGGGGCGAGTTTGGCCAGCAGCGGCTTCAGGGACTCGCGGTACTCGACGCCCTCCAGGGCGGCGTCCTCGTACCCCAGGCGATCGGCGAGCGAGCCCTCGCCGCCGTCGTCCTCGGGCGAGGGGGAGTCCAGCGACGAGGCGGTGTACGCGTTGCCGACGGCCAGACCGTCGACCACGTCCTCCTCGGAGACCCCGAGCGCCTTGGCCAGCTCCGGCACGGTCGGCGAGCGGTCGAGCTTCTGCGCGAGCTCGTCGCTGGTCTTGGTGAGCGCGAGCCGCAGCTCCTGGAGGCGCCGGGGTACCCGTACCGACCAGGAGGTGTCGCGGAAGAACCGTTTGATCTCCCCGACGACGGTGGGCATCGCGAACGTCGGGAACTCCACGCCCCGTTCGCAGTCGAACCGGTCGATCGCCTTGATCAGGCCGATGGTGCCGACCTGGACGATGTCCTCCATCGGCTCGTTGCGGCTGCGGAAGCGCGCTGCGGCGTAGCGGACCAGCGGGAGGTTGAGCTCGATGAGTGTGTCCCGTACGTAGGCACGCTCCGGGCTGTCCGTTCCTCCGGGGCCCGGCGCGGGGCCGAGCGCGGCGAGCCGCAGGAACAGGGAGCGGGACAGAGTACGGGTGTCGATGGCTTCCGACGAGCTGGTGAGCACGGCGGGTGCCGGCACGCTCTTCGTGAGCGTGAGCACCTTCGAGCTGCCCTGTTCTGCGGACATGCCACCCCCTTGAGGTCGCGGACGGTCGCGGTGACCGCGACCATCGGAGGAACGCAGCCTCCACCTGAATACCGGAGGCGGGGCTGCGGCAAACGCGGTTCCAGCAGAATGTCACATGTCGGCAACACGCTGTAGTGACATGTCGACAAGTCAGCGCCAAGTCTGCGCAGGAAACAGGGGGTGTGAGGCTTTTACACCGCCAAAAGTGCTCTTTGTGTGGTCTACCCGTTCTGACTACGCCTCGATCCTATTTGCGGATCGCAGTCGGGCGAAGCTTCTGGCCAGAAGCCTTGACACATGCATCTGTGAGACACCCAGTTCGGCGCTGATCTGAGACTGGGTCAAGTTGCTGTAGTAGCGCAGCAGAAGGATCCGCTGCTCGCGCTCGGGGAGCTGGACGAGCAGGTGCCGTACGAGGTCGCGGTGCTCGACCCCGGCGAGCGCGGGGTCCTCGTAGCCGAGCCGGTCGAGGAGTCCGGGGAGCCCGTCACCCTCCTGGGCGGCCTCCAGTGAGGTCGCGTGGTAGGAGCGCCCCGCCTCGATGCAGGCCAGTACCTCGTCCTCGGAGATCTTCAGCCGTTCGGCGATCTCGCCGGTGGTGGGGGAGCGACCGTGAGCGGTCGTCAGATCCTCGGTGGCGCCGGTGACCTGGACCCAGAGCTCGTGCAGCCGACGGGGTACGTGGACGGTCCTCACGTTGTCCCGGAAGTAACGTTTGATCTCGCCGACCACGGTGGGCATCGCGAACGTCGGGAACTGGACGCCGCGTTCCGGATCGAACCGGTCGATGGCGTTGATCAGCCCGATGGTGCCGACCTGGACGACGTCCTCCATCGGCTCGTTGCGGCTCCGGAACCGCGCGGCGGCGTACCGCACGAGCGGAAGGTTCGCCTCGATCAGGGCGGCCCGCACCCTGCGGTGCTCGGGGGTGCCCGGCTCCATGTCCTTGAGCTGCCCGAAGAGCACCTGCGTGAGCGCCCTGGTGTCCGCGCCCCGGGTTCTGGCGGGCGGGGCGGTGGGGTCGGGCGTCTCGGTCTGGATGTCCTCGGTCTGGACGTTCTGGGGAGGCACTTGAGGCGCTGTACTGGCCGGCACGGTGACGCCACCCCTTTGCGGTCAACTACGATCAACTCATCCGTCAAAAGCGGTCATAGCATCACAAGACATGTCCACTGTGTGCAAGCACCGCATATGGTCGTGTTGAGGACAGTTTTGTTTTTAAACGCCAAAAACCCCTCACCTGAGCGGCGAGGGGTCGGCGGAACCGAGGGGCGGGAGGCCGTCAGAAGGGGTAGTCGGCGATCACCCAGGTGGCGAATTCCCGCCACTGACCGGCCGCGGCCTGGTGGGCCGGGTGCTCGATGTAGCGCTTCAGGGTGTCCTCGTCGGCGACCGCCGAATTGATGGCGAAGTCGTACGCGATCGGCCGATCGGTGATGTTCCAGGCGCACTCCCAGAACTCCAGCTCCGGAATCAGCCCACCGAGCTCCCGGAAGGCCCGCTCCCCGGCGACCACCCGCGGATCGTCCCGCTCGACGCCGTCGTTCAGCTTGAACAGGACCAGGTGGCGGATCATCGGATACTCCTACTTCACCAGCTCGGACATGAAGTCGCCGACGCTCTGGGCGGCACTGGAAACGCCTTCGAACCCTACCTGGACGAGATCAGCGGCCCTGGCCGGGGACGTGATGATCGTGTACAGCACGAAGACCACCACTATGTAGAGCGCGATCTTCTTCGCTTGCACCACAGCCCCTGCCTCCCCTTCGGTCGCGTGTGCAGTCGCGCGATTCTATCCGCACACTTGGCCGTATCCAGTGGCTGTTTCCGATCACTGATGCGCTCTTTAAGGACCTATGGCCCGGCGGCCGGGGTCTTTTGCCCGCAGGGCCGGCTTCCGCGGAGGGGCAGGATGGATGACGAGCCCAGCGGATCTGGCAGGAATCCGAGGGGCTGGAACAGGACCTCTCTGTGGGGTCCACGCCGCAAGACTTCCCCCTGACTGCGGCGGGGACCAGTAGGCCCTGTTCTCATCGGGGGAAGCGGCTTGTCCCCCCGATGCCGCTTCCCCCGACCTAACTTTCCGACACCCCCGATGAACCGCGCTCCGGACTCGACGCCTATGCAAGGGCACGATGAGTCGGGGGTGCGGTGTTTTGCGTGTGGGGCGCTTTCGCCGGAGTCACCTGGTCGACTGGCGGAGGGCCGGTGGCCCCGCCTGCGCGGGGACCACGCTCGCCTGGCCGACCGGTGCGGGAAGGCGAAGGGACCAACCCCGCAGGCGCGGGGACCACAGTTGCTGACCTGTGTGTTTAGGCGGGCAGGGGCCTGTTTTTACTTACTTTGCGAAATTCGGGCATAGGGAACTTCCTGTACATCAGTGGCCGCGTGGCGCGGGTTGTCTCTGCGGTTCTCACATGTTGCCGTGACCAGCTGTCTGTTGAGGCTTTTGTGCTCACTGGATCCACCGCCTCATTCCTTCGCCCCAGATGCCCCGTGGCCTACCCGTCCTGGCGTCGGGACGGCGCAGGCGCACCGCAAGAGAGGGCTGACCACCGACGTTCTCGCGGGCGAACCAGCCCCTCTGGGTCCAAGCGGGATCACAGAGTTCCGGTCGCGACAGCCGTCACCATCGCTGACAGAGCCTCACGGCTGAAGAGCAGGGCGGGGCCGGCCGGGTACTTGCTGTCGCGGATGGCGACAGTCGACGGGCTGACAGTGCCGCACTCGACACAGTCGGACTGAGCGTGTGAGGCGCTGGACTTCCACCAGGTCACGGCCAGAGTTGAAGAATCGGCGATAGTCATGGTTTTTGGTCCCTTGCGTGTGTGATCAGGTCAAGTGACTGTTCGACCGAGAGCGCTGCGGCGGTCAACGACTCGTGCGCGTCGGCATACGTGCTGACCTGCGTCGCATCTTCGACATAGAGGGCGCTGGTCAGCTGTTCGAGGTGCACCACACTCAGCTCCGCCAGCTCACCGAATCCGAGGATGGAAAAGCTGCCGGTCTGCCCGACGGTGAGCGGCGCGGTGATCGGCAGCACTTGAACATCGACGTTGGGCATTGATGCAAAGTGCACGAGGCGCGACAGTTGGTCATACATCACCGAAGCGTCGGGGAGCCGGGTGCGGAGAGCGGCCTCACCGATGATTGCGCGTAGACGCAGCGGCTCGCTGCGAGACAGCACCGACTGCCGGGCAAGCCTGACCTCGACCAACGCTTGTACGCGGTCGGTGATCGCCTTCGACATTGCGGTACTTGCGATTGCGGCATGCGCGTACTGCGGGGTCTGGAGCAGTCCTGGAATGGACGCGAGTTGCCATGTGCGGATCGTGCTGGCCTCAGCTTCGAGACTGATCAAGTCCTCGTACACCGGGGACAGGACCGACCGGTACGACTGCCACCATCCACGCTGCGAACCTTCGCGCGTGAGGCGAATCATGTCGCGGCGGACGTCTGCGTCGGAGATTCCGTAAAGGTCTAGCAGCGCCTCGACATCGCTGGCCGACGCCGCATTTCGCGCCGTCTCGATACGCGAGAGCTTTGCGGGCGAGATCCGACCGCCGGTGTTCTCCGCAGCCTCTTCCTGCGTGAGGCCGAGCTTCTCCCGAATCGAACGCAAGGTTCGGCCGAGCTGCCGCCGTCTGACTGTCGGTGCCGACACGTACCCTCCCGCCTCTTTCTGACCGCGTTCAGTCTGCCGCGCTTCCCGCCGTGCTGTCACCTTCGAACACCTCTTCCTTCCGGCCGTTCTCTCGGTCGAGTGCAGATTTGCACATGCGAGTGAATGGCTTGCAGAGTGCAATGATGGGCGTCACTCTAGGTGCAAGAGTTGCAGTCGTGCCGATACAGAGCGATGCGCGTCTGGTCGGCCCATACGCGAGGGGTCCGCACGATGGCCATGCATTCGCGAGCGTTACCACCGACCCACCCCTGTGGCCCGCCTGTCGTGCCGCCGCAGGCGATCTACTCCGCTGAGCCTGAGTCCGTGCGGGCTGCTCGGCGTTACGTGAAGGAGGCGGCTGCCTATCAGGAGCCGTCCGTAACCGAAGACGCGCTCGGCACCCTCGAACTTGTCGCGAGCGAGCTGGTGACCAATGCGGTGCGGTACGGAACGGAGCCGGGCGACTCGCTGATGGTGAAGGTGGCGGCTCAGCCGGGCAGTTGCCGTATCGAGGTGCACGACACCTGCCGCAGGAAGCCGCGCATCAGGCCGGCATCGGAGGAACGCGTCCGCGGCAGGGGGATGCATCTGGTCGAGGTGCTGGCATTGCGATGGGGGGTGGACGACCGCCCGTTCGGCAAGATCGTCTGGGCGGTGGTCGTGTGGTGAGTGAATCGCGGCAGCTGCCAGTGGGCGATGACGCGGTGCTGTATCGGGCACGGCTCGACCACACGGTGTTCTGGCAGGCGCGCTGTTGGTGCGGCGTGTGCCTTCACCTGAGCCGCCTGCGAGAACTGGCACGTGCTGCCGCAGACATGCCTGATCGGTGCGAAGCCACGCTTGTGGGTCCTGAGCCCGCGTCGTGCCGAAGCGTGCAGATCATGGATGTCTCGGATGCGCACGGTCTGTGCTTCCGAGCGGAATGCACGTGTGACTGGCATCAGGGATTGCCTTGGCCAAGCTGATGAGGATGAGAGCTCCTGGGGTGAGGAAGGCGCTGGGAGCGCTCCGTCTGCATTGCCTCGGCCGCACATAGGGGCCCGGAGAGTCGCAGGTAGCGCCGTGCGCCTAGCCGCGCCTGCGAGGAACGGTCAGATGCCCCAGCATCGGGCCGGCGGGGAGCGGCCAACCCTGCACGCGCAGGGAACACCGCACTCGCCGCGACCCGGACGGCCGTCGGCAGAGATCAACCCCGCACGCGCGGGGACCACCTCGGGCATCGGCCACGGGTGCCGGCGGTCGAGGGGCCAACCCCGCAACCCGCGGGGACCACGCGGACCCGGACGACGAGAACGGCCGCGGCCTGGGACCAACCCCGCACGCGCGGGGACCACTCGTACGCGCCGTGCGCGCCGTTCGCCTCGCGGGGACCAACCCCGCACCCCCCGGGACCACAGTTGCTGACCCGGTTGTTCAAGCGGGCAGGGGCCCGTTTTTGCTTGCCTGGCGGAACTCGGGCACCGGGGGCTTCCTGACCGGCACCGGCACCGGCAATGGCTCCCCGGTCCGCGTGGCCGTTCTCGTTCTCCCGCGCCTCTGTGGGCCGCCGTGCACAGAGGTAAGAGAAGTAGTAGAGGTAACCGTAGTCACCGGCCCGCTTGTCCGCCGGGAGACGCGCGAACGCCCTCCTGATCTACGTTTCCGCAGTTCAGGAGGGCGTCGATGGCGGTAGCGGAGGGATTTGAACCCTCGGTGAGTTTCCCCACACTCGCTTTCGAGGCGAGCTCCTTCGGCCGCTCGGACACGCTACCGAGAGAGAGCTTAGACCATCCTGGGCCGTGGTTCGAAATCCAATCTCAGAGCGCGCGGAAGAAGGCCGTCAGCTGGGCCGCGCACTCCTCCTCCAGGACGCCGGGGATGACCTCCGGGCGGTGGTTGAGGCGGTGGTCGCGTACGACGTCCCAGAGGGAGCCGGCCGCGCCCGCCTTCTCGTCGCGGGCTCCGTAGACGACCCGGGCCACGCGGGACTGGACCAGGGCGCCCGCGCACATGGTGCAGGGCTCCAGGGTGACCACCAGGGTGCAGCCGGTCAGGCGCCACTCGCCCAGCGCGGTGGCCGCTCGGCGCAGGGCCAGGATCTCCGCGTGCGCGGTCGGGTCGCCGGTGGCCTCGCGCTCGTTGTGGGCGAGCGCGAGCGGCGTTCCGTCCGGGCCGAGTACGACGGCGCCGACCGGCACATCGCCGGACGACGCCGCCTGCGCCGCCTCGGCCAGGGCGCGGCGCATCGGGGCCCGCCACGGATCCCGTACGGGGTCCCGTACGGAAGCGGCGGCGGGTGTGGTTGAAGGTTTCGGAGGTCGGGCGGTCACCCGCGGACCCTAACGGACGGTCTCCAGGACCTCGGCCGCTCCCAGCGCGTCCGCGATCTCCACCAGTGCGTCGTTCCGCAACGTCAGCAGCTCCTTCTCGGACATGCCGAGGTCGGTGAGGACCCCGAACTCTCCGATCGGCCCCGCCGGTACGGCATCGGGGTCGTCGTCCGGGTCGATGGTGTCGATGGATTCGGCTGCGGGAGCGGACCGCCCGCTCCCGATGGTCACGCTCGGCTCGTCGTCCTCCGTATCGTCGAGGTCGACAAGCTCCTCCAGCGCGGCGATCTCTTCCTCGGCCCCCGGTTCGCGGCCGAGCAGTTCGTCGGTGAGCAGGATCTCCCCGTACGAGGAGCGGGCGGCGGCGGACGCGTTCGAGACGTAGATACGCGGGTCCTCCTCACCGTCCACCCGGATGACGCCGAACCAGGCGTCCTCCTGCTCGATGAAGACCAGGACCGTGTCCTCGTCCACCGAGGCTTCCCGGGCCAGATCCATCAGATCGGACAGGGTCTCCACATCGTCCAGCTCCGTGTCGCTCGCTTCCCACCCGTCTTCGGTGCGCGCGAGCAGTGCGGCGAAGTACACCGTGACTCTCCCACTGGTCATAGGCGAATCGGTCCGGCGGGAGGGCAGACGGTGAATCCGGCTGCTCTGTGCCCCGCCCAATCGGCATCGTGGCAGAAACAAGCGCCGCGCGAGACCTCTTCCGGCGTTGCGTCGGCCATCAGTTCCCGTAGTGCCTGCTCGGCGGTGGTTCTGACGTGGGAGTTCCGGCGCGGCGAGCGCCACCCGTTCGCCGCGACCGTCACCAGCGGAAGGTGCGCATCCGCATCTGTTGGCGCATACGGGCCGCACGCGCCCGGCGCGGCTGGACCCGGTCGCGCAGCTGCTTGGCCTCGTGGAGCTCGCGGAGGAAGTGGGCGCGTCGTCTGCGCCGGTCCGCGTCACTCTCCTGCGCGTCGCGCACGTCCTGCGCCGCGTCCTGCGCCTCGCGCGCGTCGCGCGCCCGGGGTGCGTCGGCTGCCCCGGATGCCTCGGATACGTCGCGCGCCCGGGGTGCCGCGGATGCCTCTGGTACGTCGCGTACCCGGCCCGGCCCGGACGTCCCCCGGACCTCGCGGGTTCCGGACGTCCCCCGGACCTCGCGGGTTCCGGACGTCTCCCGGACCTCGCGGGTTCCGGACGTCTCCCGGACCTCGCGGGTTCCGGACGTCCCCCGGACCTCGCGTGCCCCGGACGTCTCCGGAGCCTCGCCCCAGGGACGCTCCTGATTCCGCTGCTCCCCGTCCTGCATCGACACACCACCCCAACGCCGGGTCCGTATGCCCCCACCTTCCCTCCGAACAGGTGGTTGATGCCAGCGCAGAGTGCCGGGAGGCGCGGTTACTGTTGACGCATGCGGATCCATGTCGTCGACCACCCGCTGGTGGCGCACAAACTCACCACGCTGCGCGACAAGCGCACCGACTCCCCGACCTTCCGGCGGCTCGCCGACGAGCTGGTCACCCTCCTCGCCTACGAGGCCACCAGGGATGTGCGCACCGAGCAGGTCGACATCGAGACCCCGGTGACGCGGACGACGGGTGTGAAGCTGTCGTACCCGCGGCCCCTGGTCGTGCCGATCCTGCGCGCCGGTCTCGGCATGCTGGACGGCATGGTGCGGCTGCTGCCGACCGCCGAGGTGGGCTTCCTGGGCATGATCCGCAACGAGGAGACGCTCCAGGCGGAGACGTACGCGACCCGGATGCCGGAGGACCTCTCGGGCCGGCAGGTCTATGTCCTGGACCCGATGCTGGCCACCGGCGGGACCCTCGTCGCGGCGATCAGGGAACTGATCAAGCGCGGTGCGGACGATGTCACCGCGGTCGTGCTCCTCGCGGCGCCCGAGGGCGTCGAGGTGATGGAGCGCGAGCTGGCGGGCACCCCGGTCACCGTGGTCACCGCCTCGGTCGACGAGCGGCTCAACGACCACGGCTACATCGTGCCGGGGCTGGGAGACGCGGGCGACCGCATGTACGGCACGGCGGGCTAGCTCTTCGGGCGTGGCGTGGCGTAGCTGGGACGGGGCGAGGCGGGTGCGGTCACCGCCCCGCCGTCGCCGGTCTCTCAGGAGTCGCGGGTGCGGCTTCAGCAGGAGGACGGGGCCGGAGCCGGCTTCGACAGGGCGGTGAGCGCCGCCGCGGCCGCCTTCGGGGTGCTGAACGCCGTGAACTTCGTCCCCAGGATCAGATCGACGTCCCCCGTCTTTCGGGCGTCGGTCTTCAGCGCCGTGCCCGGCAGCTGCGTACCGAGTACCGGGAAGGTGCCGTTCGTCGCCGCCGGGGCGCCCAGCAGCATCCCGGCGCCGGGGACCTTCTTGTCGTACGCCGCCGGGGCGTTGCCCACCTTGCCGATGGTGAAGCCGCGCTTCTTCAGCTCGTCCGCGGCCGCCTTGGCGAGCCCGCTGCGGGGTGTCGCGTTGTAGACGTTGACCTTGATGCCGGCCGGTTTCGGCAGGACCTTCGCGGGCGCCGACGCCTTCGGGGTCGGGCAGTCGCGCTTGTGGTCGGCGGCGCTCGCCTTCTTGTCGCCGCCGGTGAAGACGTCGATGAGCTGCAGCGTGCCCCAGCCGGCCAGGCCGAGGGCGACCACGGCGGAGATTCCCGCGAGGACGAGCCTGCGGCGGTGACGGGGGCGGCGCATCCGTGGGTACGTGTCGCCCGTGATGCGGTACTTTCCGCCCATGCCGGGGGGAGTGAGCATGCTCATGGGCGCAGCGTAGTGCGACCTGGTGATGATGCGTACTAAATGATCAATGGATGGCACCCGCATGCGCACTAAAGCACCCGAAAGGCCGGAATCGGGTCGGGGGTGAGCGGGGTGGGTCAGCCCATTTCCAGGACGCGGGCGTGCAGCACCTGGCGCTGCTGGAGTGCCGCGCGGACCGCGCGGTGCAGCCCGTCCTCCAGATAGAGGTCGCCCTGCCACTTCACGACGTGCGCGAACAGGTCACCGTAGAACGTGGAGTCCTCGGCGAGGAGGGTTTCCAGGTCCAGTTGGCCCTTGGTGGTCACGAGCTGGTCCAGACGCACCGGACGCGGCGCGACATCCGCCCACTGTCGGGTGCTTTCCCGGCCGTGGTCGGGGTAAGGCTTCCCATTTCCGATGCGCTTGAAGATCACACGGAAAGCCTACCGGCCAAGGGGCTCCGGGCGCAGCCAGGGAACGCTACTGCGATGCTGGACGGAATGTCATATAGCGCGTGATGTCGGGACAGGGGTCGCCATGAGTGGGAGCGCGAACACGGCCGAGGGAGCGGACTCCGACGCGGGTACGGGCTCCGAAGCGCGCACGGCCGCCGACGCGGGTACGGGCCCCGGTCCCGGTGTGGATTCCCTGCCGCAGCCGGCGCGGGACATCGCCGCCGGGTACGCGGTTTCCGGCACCGCCCTCGATCTCGGAGCCCTCCTGTGGGACGGCGCCTGCCTGCCCGCGGCGCAGATCCGTATCCCGCTGGGCATGCTCAACCGGCACGGACTGGTCGCGGGTGCCACCGGCACCGGGAAGACCAAGACCCTCCAGCTGATCGCCGAACAGCTCTCCGCCAACGGGGTGCCGGTCTTCCTCGCCGACATCAAGGGCGATGTCTCCGGTATCTCGGCTCCCGGCCTGCCCGGCGACAAGGTGGACGAGCGGGCCGGGCAGGTGGGCCAGACCTGGCGGGGCACCGGCTTCCCGAGCGAGTTCTACGCGCTCGGCGGCATCGGGGCCGGCATTCCGCTGCGGGCGACCGTCACCAGTTTCGGGCCGGTCCTGCTCTCCAAGGTGCTCGGTCTCAACCGGACCCAGGAGCAGTCGCTCGGGCTGATCTTCCACTACGCGGACACCAAGGGCCTGGAGCTGGTCGACCTCAAGGATCTGCGGTCCGTCGCCGCGTTCCTCGTATCGGACACCGGGAAGGCCGAACTGAAGGGGATCGGCGGGCTCTCCACGGCCACCGCCGGGGTGATCCTGCGCTCGCTCACCGCCTTCGAGCAGCAGGGCGCGGGCGACTTCTTCGGGGAGCCGGAGTTCGACACGGCCGACTTCCTGCGCCAGGCACCGGACGGGCGGGGCCTGGTCTCCGTACTGGAACTGGCCGCCGTGCAGGACAAGCCGCAGCTCTTCTCGACCTTCCTGATGTGGCTGCTCGCCGATCTCTTCCACGATCTGCCCGAGGTCGGCGATCTCGACCGGCCCAAGCTCGTCTTCTTCTTCGACGAGGCGCATCTGCTCTTCGACGACGCGTCGAAGGCGTTCCTGGAGTCGATCACCCGGACCGTGCGGCTGATCCGCTCGAAGGGGATCGGGATCTTCTTCGTCACGCAGTCCCCGCAGGACGTTCCGGCACCGGTGCTGGGGCAGCTCGGCAGCCGGGTGCAGCATGCGCTGCGCGCGTTCACCCCCGATGACGCGAAGGCGCTGCGGGCGACGGTGAAGACCTTTCCGAACTCCCCGTACGACCTGGAGGAGCTGCTCACACAGCTGGGCACCGGCGAGGCCGTGATCACCGTGCTCAGCGAGAAGGGGGCGCCGACGCCGGTGGCCGCCACCCGGCTGCGGGCGCCGCAGTCGCTGATGGGGCCGGTGGCGGCGGAGGTGCTGGACGCCGCCGTGAAGGGATCGCCGCTGTACGGGCGTTACGCCGAGGCCGTGGACCGAGAGTCGGCCTACGAGAAGCTCGCGGCTCGGGAGGCGGGTGGGTCGGAGGAGGACCGGGCGGCTCAGGGGGCCCAGGGGGCTCAGAAGGCCCAGGAGGTGGCTGACCGGGCGGCGGTGGAGGAGGCCGTGAGGCCGACGCGTACGCCCGCCGAGCACGGCAAGGAGGATGCCTCGCTGGTCGACCAGGTGGTGGGCAGCGGGATGTTCAAGTCCCTGGCGCGGTCGGTGGGGACCCAGCTGGGGCGGGAGATCTCCCGGTCGCTGTTCGGTACGGCACGTCGCAGGCGCTAGAGGTACGGAGCGGTATGAAGCGGTTCGGGGCGGTCCGTAGGTACGGGGAGCGGTCCGGAGATACGGGGAGCTGTCCGGGGCCGGCCGCCGCCGTCGGCGAGGGTGGTGGCGTGGACAGGCGGCCGGCGCTGGTGCGCCGGCCGCCCGGGGGTGTACCCGCCTGGGGTGGCCCGCTCAGGGTGTGCGGGCCCGGGGTGTGCGGGTCGTTCCGGTGTCCGTGCCGCCTACCCGGTGACTCCGTCTACTCGGTGACTCCGTGTGCGTGGCCGTCGCGCAGGCCGCCGCCGCTGCCCGGCCCGCCCGTGGTGGGTGTGGAGGTGACCGGGCGGGTCAGGGAGCTGATGTCGTGGGCGTACGTGCCGACGGCGTTGGCGATCACGTCGATGTTCGTGTCGAACAGCGCCATGTCGATGTTGTCCAGGTCGTCGCAGGCCGCGTGGTAGCACGGGTCGAACGCGACTCCGGCCTCACCGCCGAACTTCTCCGCCTGGGCCGGTGTCTTGATCTCCTCGGCGCCCGTGTCCGTACCACCGGAGGGGATGCCGACCTCGATGAACGGCCCGTAGTCGGAGCGCCCGGTGAAGTCCGTGCCCTCGTGCGGGGTGTTCTTGCGGTCGAGGAAGTCGTTGATGTCGCGCTCCAGTTGGGCGGAGCCCTCCGGACCGGGGCCCTCGCCCACCTTGTCGGAGTCATCGCCGTCGAAGACGAACTGCGCGCCGTTCGGCGAGGCGATCATGTCGAAGTTGAGGTACAGCGCGACCTGCTTGCGCTGCGCCTCGGTCAGCCCCGCGACGTACGCCTCCGAGCCCAGGAGGCCGTTCTCCTCGGCCGACCACCAGGCGAACCGGACCTTGTTGGCGACCTTGTTCTTGGACTTCGCCAGTTCCAGGGCGACTTCGAGCAGACCGGCCGAGCCGGAGCCGTTGTCGTTGATACCGGGGCCCTCGGTGACCGAGTCCAGGTGGGCGCCGAGCATCACGGTCTTCGCCGCCTTGCCGCCGCGGGTCTCCGCGATGACGTTGCGGGTGGAGCGCTCCTCCTGGAGCTCCCGGATCTCGAAGGCGACCTTCACCTCGCCCTTCGCCAGATCGGCGACGAGCTTCTCGCCCTCGGCCTGGGTGAGGCCACCGGTGGGTATCTTGCCGGAAGGGGCGTCTCCGAGGGTGCCGGAGAGAACACCTTCGGTGTTGTTGTAGATGACCGCGCCGGCCGCGCCCGCCGTAGCGGCCGCCGCCTGCTTCTCGGCGAAGGAACAGCCGCCGCGCTTGATCAGCGCGATCTTCCCGGTGAACGTCTCCGAGGCGTAGTCGGCCGCCTCGCATCCCGTGGTGTCGTCGACGGGGACCCCGGCGAGCGGCGCCGTGAGGCCGCCCACCTTGGTGGACGGGGTGTAGGTCATCGCCTTGATGGAGACGTCGCGGGGCGTGGGCGAGACCACGGAGAGCTTCTCGGCGAGCGTCTCGGTGTAGGTGAAGTCGAAGTTCTCGTACGAGACCTTGTAGCCGGCCTTCTGGAGCTGGCGGTACACGTACGCGGCGGAGGCGTCGTGGCCCAGCGAACCGGCGGCGCGGTGGCCCTCCGCCGAGTCGGCTATCGCCTGGAACTGCTGGAGGTGCCGGTACGCGTCCTGCGCGGACGAGCGCTGCACCAGCTTCCGCGACAGCTTGGCGGCCTCCTTCGCGGCGTCGTGCGAGGACGGGTGGCCTTGGTGCGGGGACGCGGCCATGAGGAGCGGCGTGGCCAGGGCGGTGGCGGCCACAACAGCTATGGCTCTGCGACGTGTTGCGTGCACAGGGGTCCTTCCGGCGTGAACGGATGTGCTGGGAAAGCTAGCGAGTGAGGTGAGTTCTGTGAACCGCTGTGGCCGTTTGTGATCAGTTGTTATTCATCGAGTGACCGCTCAGGGGTGCCCTTGAAGAGCCTCTCGACGACTGACCGATCCGTGATCACTTCTTCGCCCCCTTCTTCACGCCCTGCTGCGCCCTCGCGGCAGCGGTTGCGGCCCCCGTCCCCGTCGCCGTGGTCGCGGTCTTTGCCGTCCTGGCAGCCTTGGCTGCCTTGGCCGCCGCTTTCGCCTCCTGTTTGTGCGCACGCACCTCGGCGAGGGAGTCCGGGCCGGTGATGTCGGCGACCGAGCGGTGCGAGCCCGCTTCGCCGTACGGACCGGCCGCCGCCCGCCAGCCCGTGGGCCGGACACCGAACTGCTTGCCGAGCAGTGCCAGGAAGATCTGCGCCTTCTGGGTGCCGAAGCCGGGCAGCGCGTTCAGCCGTTCCAGCAGCTCGTCGCCGGTCTTCGCGTCGGTCCACACCGCGGTCGCCTCACCGCCGTACTCCGCCACGAGGAACTGGCAGAGTTGCTGCACCCGCTTGGCCATGGAGCCGGGATAGCGGTGCAGGGCCGGTTTGGTGGTGAAGAGTTCGGTGAACGCCTCCGGGTCGTAGGCGGCGATCTCCCCGGCGTCCAGGTCGTCCCCGCCCATGCGTTCCGCCAGCGTGAACGGGCCCGTGAACGCCCATTCCATCGGTACCTGCTGGTCCAGCAGCATCCCGACGAGGGCGGCCAGCGGGCTGCGCCCGAGCAGCTCGTCCGCCTCGGGCTGCTGGGCGATCCGCACCGTGATGTCCTTGCCGCTGTCGCTTCGCGTCATCCTCCGATGATCCCGAGAGCGCCGGAGGACGGCGACTCCAGCTGCTGCTGATGGGCGAGACGGAGGCGGTTCACGTGGGCGAACGCCGCCCGCATCCGGCGGTCGTGGGTGACGACCACCAGTGTTCCGGTGTACTGGGCCAGCGCCGCTTCGATCTCCTCGGCCAGGGCCGGGGCCAGGTGGTTCGTCGGCTCGTCCAGGAGGAGCAGATCCACCGGGTTCGCGATCAGCGCGGCCAGTTCGAGCCGGCGCCGGCCGCCGATGGAGAGCGCGCCGACGGGGGTGGCCAGGTCATGCGCACGGAACAGGCCGAAGGCGAGCAGTTCGTCGGCCGCCTCCGCAGGGTCGTCGTACCCCCTGGTCGCGGCGAAGGTTTCGAGGACCGTACGGGCCGCTTCGGCGCCCTCCGGGCGTGCGGTGCTCTGGCGCAGAAGACCGACCCGGTCCGGGCGGCGGACCGTGCCGCGCTCGGGGACCAGCTCGCCCGCGAGGAGCTGGAGGAGGGTGGACTTGCCCGCTCCGTTGGGGCCGGTGACCAGGAGGCGGTCGCCGGGGGCGAGGTGCAGGGCATCGAGGGTGAGACGGCCGGGGACGTGGATGCCGGTGAGCTGGACGCCGGTGGGATGGGCGCCGGTGAGTTGGGCGGCGGTGAGCTGGGCGGCGGCGGCCTCGGGGGACCGGGCCGGGGATGTCGCTGGGGCCGGGGAAGGGGAAGGGCTCGGGTCCGCCGATGGGGCCGGGGACGGGGAAAGGTGCAGGTCCGGGGCTGTTCCGGTCGGTGCGTCGGTGGGGCCCTGGATGCGGCCGGTGAAGCGCAGAGGCTGCGGCGGTGGCGGCACCGGGTTCTCGGCGAGCCGGTGCAGGTGCTCGCGGGCGTTGCGGATGCGGCTCATCGCGCCGTGCGACCGCGACCGCGCCCGGAACGCCCCCGCGCCGCTGAACGAGGCGGGCGCCTTGCGCGGGATGGCGGAGAGCAGCCCGATGTTCGAGTCGGCGAGCGCGGAGTACCGGGCGTTCTCGGCCCGCCACTGTTCGTACCGCCGGTGCAGGCGCGCCCTGTCGGCGGCCTTCGCGGTGAGGAACCCCGCGTAGCCGTTGCCGTACCGCTGGACCGTGTGCCGGGCACCGTCGACTTCCAGGATGCTCGTCGTGACCCGGTCCAGGAAGGCGCGGTCGTGGGTCACGGCCACGACCGTTCCCGGGTGGGCCAGCAGGTGTTCCTCCAGCCACGCGACCGCCTCGTCGTCCAGGTCGTTGGTCGGCTCGTCGAGGAGCAGCAGTTCGGGGGCGCCGGCCAGCGTCGCGGCGAGCGCCAGCCTGGAACGCTGCCCTCCGGACAGGGTGCCGAGCGGACGGTCGCGGTCCGGGGCGGTGCGCCCGCCGAGCCGGGCCAGGACGATCTCCACCCGGCGCTCCGCGTCCCGGCCGCCCCGTACCTCGTACGCGGTGACCAGCTCGCCGTACGCCGCCAGCTCCTCGGGCGTCGCACGGCCCAGGGACGCCTCCGCGCGGGCGATGCGCCGTTCCAGGGCGCGCAGGTCGGCCAGGGCGAGGTCGATGGCGTCGCCGACGCGTGCGGTGTCCGGCAGGTCGATGGTCTGCGGAAGATGACCGATGCCGCCTGGGGCGGTGACATCGACGGTGCCGTTGTCGGGCTGCTCGACGCCCGCGAGGAGCCGGAGCAGCGTCGACTTCCCGGAGCCGTTGTCGCCGATGACCCCGACCCGTTCGCCGGGGCGGAGGGTGCAGGTGACGCGGTCGAGGACCTGGCGGTCGTCGTAGCGCTTGGTGATGTCGGTCAGGACGATCCGGGAGGTCGAGCGGGGCGCGGTGGTGGCTGGGGTCGGCTGCAAGGGCGATTCCTTCCGTCGGCGACAGGGGCGGTGAAGCGTGGGCGAGACCAGTACGACGGGTCGCGTGACTAGACGAGTCGTATCGTCTCGTTTGGTTCGAGTGGCAGAGTAGCGCGATCTCCCGGGCCTCGCAAGACGTATCGTCTCGCCTTCGTCGTCTCGCCTTCGCGTCGCTGTGGGTTGTCAGTGGTGGATGTCAGGATCGGATACGTGGGCATCGACAACTGGCAGTTGTTTCTGGACCGTTGGAGTGGGCAGTGGGTCGCGGCGCGCGTTCCGCTTCTCGTACGCGGAGGACGGCCGGCAGCGCTTCGTGAGTACGGCACACGGAGGCGCGGCCGAGTCCACCGGCACACCGCCCGAAGG
Source organism: Streptomyces sp. NBC_01237 (assembly GCF_035917275.1). Lineage (NCBI taxonomy): Bacteria > Bacillati > Actinomycetota > Actinomycetes > Kitasatosporales > Streptomycetaceae > Streptomyces > Streptomyces sp. NBC_01237. Next base: position 4,676,679 of record NZ_CP108508.1, read on the forward strand.
GCTGGACCCTGCCCTCTTCGGCGCCGCCCTCTTCGGGCCCGGTCCCCACGGCCTCGCCGACGGGGCCGGTGCCCATCTCGACCAGGAAGCGGAGATACGGGCGCTCGACGCGACAGCCGAGGCGTTCGGGGTGACGCTGCCGCGGTTCGCCCTGCGCCACGGCCGGCTGCACGCGGTGCGGGGTGCCTCGTGGACCCGGCGGCCGGGGCCGGGAGAGAGCCGCGTGTCGGTGAGCGTGGCTCCGGCGCGCGGCACGCTCTGAGCGGCGGCGCGGTGCTGCCGCTTCGGCCCGGTGTGCGGGCGGGGACGCGGGGGACGTCCGTACCGTCCGGATGCCCGAAAAGGCAGCACCGGGTGCACCGGACGGGCCGGACACGGGCTGGACGGGGCAGGGAGCCTCCCGTAAAGGTGGAGAGCCGGGACCGGTGCGGGCCGCCGCAGGGCGTCGCGGCGGATGTCCGCGACCGGTGCGGTCAGGGGAGATGACGATGAACGCACACGACCACGAGCATCAGCACGAGCAGGACCCGGAGCGGGCCCACGACCACGACCTCCCGCGCGGGAGCGAGTACGGGCAGGACGAGCACGGGCGGCACGAGCACGCGGACGCGGTCGCGGCGCCGAGGACGGCGGACGTCCACGACGGCGGGACGGAGACGCACCACCTCTTCCGGGCCGCGGCTGCCGGGCGTACGGACGTGGTCGGGACGAGCGGCATGGGCATGCTCCAGCGGACCGTGGGCAACGGTGCGCTCAACCCGATGATCCAGCGCGCCAAGGCGGGCCCGTCCGGACCGGCGGAGGAAGAACCGCAAGCGGCGCAGCGCTCACCGGTGCACGACGTCGTGTCGTCCGGCGGCGGTTCGCCCCTGGACACCGATACCCGTACGGATCTGGAGAGCCGTATGGGCGCGGACTTCTCCGACGTACGTATCCACAACGACTCCGCCGCGCACGAGTCGGCGAAGGGCGTCGGAGCGCACGCGTACACCGTGGGCAACAACGTGGTCTTCCAGCGGGACGCGTACGACCCGTCGTCACCGCAGGGCCGTACGACGCTGGCCCATGAGTTGACGCATGTGATCCAGCAGCGCAGTGGGCCGGTCGAGGGCACGGAGGCGCCGGGCGGCATCCGGGTCAGTGATCCCTCGGACCGCTTCGAGCGGGAGGCTGTGGCGAACGCGGACCGGGTGCTCTCGGACCCGGCACCCGTGTCGGCCGCCGCCGCTACCGCTGTTCCCGCCGCGCCGGTCGCACCCGCCGCGCCCGCCGTACAGCGTGCGGCCACGGAGGACGAGGACGAACAACCGGCCGACGTGCAGGGCTCGTTCGTCCAGCGGGCCGAGGAGAAGGGCCCGGAGGAGGAAGAGGAAGCCCCACCGGCCTGAGCAGCCCCCTGCCCGGCTCTCCGCAGCCGCACGGACCGACGGCGCGACGGTGCGAAGCCGCCTGATCCGCCGGGCCTCCCTGACCCGCAGGGCCTCCCTGACCTGACCGGCTCGACGACCGGCCCGGCCCGGCAATCGGACCGACCCGGCCCGGTCGGGTGGTCAGCCTGCGGAGTCCGGGCGCATCGTGCCGCCGAGGAACAGCGACTCGGCGCACCGTGAGGGCGCCGGTGCGCCCACCGGCTTCCCGATCTTCCGGCAGTCGATGGTCATGGTGACCTTGCCGCCCGCGGGCACCAGGATCGGCGTCACGAAGTGGTAGTCGGAGTCCCGGAAGTTCTCCAGCCCGAGGCTCAGCACACGGTTGTCCTTTCCGGCGGAGACGGTCACCGTCCCCGCGTCTCCCTGCGGGTTCTGCACCACGATGTCGGTCAGCTGGAACGTGTGCCCGTCCGGCACCTGGAGCGCGGTCGAGGTGTTCGAGCCGCCGCCCACCGCGTCCCTGACCCGCACCTGGGCGCTGGTCGGGGCGGCTGATGTCGCGGGGTCCCCCGCAGCGCCGCCCGTGCTCGGGGCGGCGCTGGGCTTCGACGCGCCGCCGCCCGAGCCCGCACCTGCGGAGTCGCCGCCTCCGGAACCGCCTCCGGAGCCGGCTCCGGCCGTGTCGCCCTGGTTCGGCGCCTTGCTCTTGTCGGCCGCCGCGGCGGAACGTACCGCCTCGGGCGTGACCGCCTCCCGTGCCGCCGATTTCACGGCCGGGCGCAGCAGGGCGTACCAGAGGCCGACCAGCGCGATCAGCAGCACCGCCGCCGTGATCAGGGCGCGGGGAAGCCAGCGCGGAAGGATCGGTTCCTGCTGGTAGGAGCCATCCACGAGGACGGGTTCCACCGGTTCCTGGCCCTCCGCCACCTGCGGGGCGGCGAACACCTGGAAGGGGTGCGTGACCGGGGTGCCACGCCACATCCGCTTGGCCGGACGGATGCGCAGCTTCCCGAACTCCGCGTGCCCGGGGGCGACCTGGAGCTCGGACACGGCGAAGACGACGCGTGCCAGTTCGGAACCGGGCTGGGCGCCGAGCCGCACGGTGACCGGTGTGTTGCCGCGGTTGTCGACGGCGAACTGGTGCCGTCCGCCGCGGGAGCCGTGGGAGCTGCGCGGTACCAGTTCGGCGGTCGTCTCGGTGAACGGCAATACCGTCACCCGGCCTTCGGGCACCACGGTGCCGTCCGGCTCGCTGGTGGGCACCACCCGTATCCCGAACGGGGTCTCACCCGCGAGTACGGTCGAGTCGCGGGGCGGCCGCAGCATGAGCGATACGGTCCGGGAGTCACCCGGGTACAGGGACAGAACCGCCGGCTCCACCGTCGACCAGGCGGCACAGGCGCCGACCACCTCGAAGCGGTACTCCTCGACGGTCTGGCCGGAGTTGAGGACCCGCAGGGGGAGGGCCGTCTCCTCGCCCGGTGCGGCGGTGACGGACGACTCGTCGAGACTTGCCGTAAGACTCATACGGCGGACCGTAGGGTCGCCGACGTTGTCGGGCATCGGCCGTGAAGGAACACTTCCGGGCAGATGTAGTGCCCGTAACCACCTTTTAGTTTCCTCGTCAGTAAACATGGGAATCTTTTGACCGCCTCAAACTAATGAGGCAGACGTGTGCAGCTGTGAGGCTTGAGCATGCTGTGATGCTTCCGGCTGTTGCCCAGGGGGAGCATTGACATGGAGCGCACCACTGTCGCATTAAGGGCCCAAGATCCAATTTCGCAGGCGGGCGTGGCCAGCCAATTGAGGGCCCGTCCCGAGGTCAGCGTCATGGAATGGGGCGAGGCCGAGCCTTCGCCCCAGGTGGTGGTCGTGGTGGTGGACACGGTCGACGAGGACGTACTGAGGATGCTGCGCCACATACAGCGCACGAGTACCGCCCGCACCGTTCTGGTCACCACGGACATCGATGAGCAGAAACTGGTGAGCGCCGCGGAGTGCGGCGTCGCCGGTGTGGTCAGGCGCTCCGAGTCCACGCCCGAGCATCTGGTGCATGTCATCGGGACGGTGGCGCGCGGGGAGGGCCATCTCCCCTCCGATCTGCTCGGACGCCTCCTCGAAGAGGTCGGCAGGCTCCAGGGGCAGGTGCTGGGTCCGCGCGGTCTCCACTTCACGGGTCTGGCGGCGCGCGAAGTGGATGTCCTGCGGCTGGTCGCCGAGGGGTACGACACCGCGGACATCGCGACGAAACTGGCCTATTCCGAGCGCACGATCAAGAATGTGCTGCATTCCGTGATGACCCGCCTTCAGCTGCGAAATCGTTCCCATGCGGTGGCGTATGCGATGCGGCAGGGCCTTATTTGATCTTCGGGCGCCGTTGTATTGCCTCAAAGGGCAATTCGGCCTTCCCGGTGGTGTGGCTCGCTTTCCGGTGCGGACGCGCAGTTCTCGCGGGACCGTGCGAACCGATCGGGTCGGGTTTCGGGGGAGGAATTCCGTGCGGTGGTTGCAGCCAGGAAAAGGATCACGCGGGCCGGCCGGAGCGCGCCGTTCGGCGGCACTCGTTCTGCTCCTGCTCGCCACCGGTCTGGCTCCCGCCTCGGGTGTGACCGGCGTGGCCACGGCCATGCCGGTTCCCCCGGACCCGTGGGTCACCCCGGCGAGCGTGCACGAGGCGCTCGACCCGGGCGGCTCGACGGGCGTGGACAAGCGGGTGCGTACGCCCGCGATCCCGCCGAGGCCCGATGTGGTGCTGCTGGTGGACGGCACCGGGAGCATGGATGTCCCGATCGGTGATGTGCAGAAGGGCTTGAAGGACATCACGACGGCGGTCCGCGAACAGCAGGAGGATTCGCGGTTCGCCGTGGCTACCTATGGCGATGAGAAGGACGATCCGACGGCGGAGTTCGCCGTGCTCCAGGGGCTGACGACGAACCTGGACGATGTGCAGAAGAAGGGTGTCGACAAGTTGGACACCTCTCGCGGCTTCAGGAGCAAGGGCCCGTCCGAGGACTGGATCTACGCGCTGTGGAAGGTGGCCAACGGCGCGGACGGCGGGACGGTCTTCCGGGAGGGGGCCAGTCCGGTGGTCGTCCTGGTCGGCGACGCGTCGAGTCACAACCCCAGCAACAAGATCCCTTACGAAGAAGCGGTGTTCGCGCTCCAGGACAAGGGGGTGCGGGTCATCGCCGTCGATGTGACGACGGAGGACGGCGACGGGCTCAACGGCTGGGGGTACAGCAGTCCCACCTATCAGGACCCGTATCACGAGCCCGACCAGGCCAAACGGATCGCCGCGGCCACCAACGGCCGGATGCTCAGCGGGATACCGGGCGACGGGGTGACCGACGCGATCATCGAGGGTTTCAAGAACCTGCCCACCTCCGTCGGCTACCGCCTCGACACCTGCGACCCGCACCTCACCGTCGCGCTGGACCCGCCCATCCGCAGCCTGACCAGCGGGGAGACCGCCGACTTCGCGGAGACCATCGATGTCGCGGCCGACGCGCCGCAGGGCACCACCCTCACCTGCACCGTGCAGTTCCTGCTCGGGACGCAGGTGCCGGGGACGGACACGATCGGACCGGCCGCCGTGCCCGACCCGGACTTCCAGCAGCAGATCAGCATCGACGTGAACGACGTCAACGCTCCCGTCGTCACCGTGGACGACCGTACGGTCCGGGCGAAGGACGACGACGGGGTGCGCATCAGCTACACGGCCACGGCCACGGATGCCCAGGACGGCACACTGCCGGTCACCTGCACGCCCGCGTCCGGATCGCTCTTCCCGGTCGGGGCGACCACGGTCACCTGCTCGGCGACGGACGCGGCGGGCAACACCGCGACCGACACGGCGGAGTTCGAGGTGCTGGAAGCCCCGGTGCCCCCCTCGTCGGACATCGCGGTCAAGGCCGATGTCAGCCCGGACCGCACCTACGTCGGGCGCCCGGCCCGCGCCCGGTTCACGGTCACCAACGCCGGCCCGGACGCGGCAACCGGGGTCGTCATCGGCGCGACCTGGCCCAAGCCGTCCGAGGCTAAGGACCGCAGCCTGCCAGGGCTCAACCGGTGTACTGCTGCAAAGCCGTGCACCATCCCCGCCGGGGGACGGATCGAGGTGACGCAGTCGGGTACGTACCGGGCGGCGATCGCCGGCGACGTACGGGCCACCGTGCGCGGCAAATTGCCCGACCGCCGCACGTCGAACAACAAGGACACGGACCGGCTGCGCGTCCTGAAGCCCTCGCTCACCGTCACCCCGCAGGTCGCCAGGCCGGGGCAGCCCGTACTGGCCCGGGGCAAGGACTATCCGCCCGGCGAGACCGTACGTTTCACGTGGAACATCGGTATCACCGCCGACCGGTCCGGCGTACGGGTGGGCCGCGACGGGACCTTCGAGGTACAGATGCTGGTCCTGCGCAAGGACACCCTCGGCCCGCGCATGCTGCGAGCGGACGCCCGCGACCTCCCCCGTCTCCGGAAACCGGTCCTGGTGGTGCAACGCAACCTCCAGCCACCGGACTTCGCGGGCCGGTCATGAGGAGCCGAGAGGGAGAAGCCGGTACATGACGAGCCGAGCCCGATGAACCGAGAAGGATGAGCCGAGAAGGATGAGCCGAGCCTGATGAGCAGAGAAAGTTGAGCCGAGCAGGATGAGGGCGGTCACCGGATGATCCACGAGGTCGATGACGTACTACGGTCCCTGATCCGGGCAGAAGTGCTCGAAGGCGGTCAGATCGCGGTGGTCTTCGACGCGCCGACGAGGGAGTGGGCGGCGAAGGTCAACGCCCCCATGGTCAACCTCTACCTCTATGACATCCGCGAGGACATGAAGCGCCGCGAGCGGGGCCTGCACAACGAGTACGACGAGCACGGGACGGTCGTCGCGCGCCGCCGCCCGCCCCGCTACTTCAAGCTGTCGTACCTGATCACGGCGTGGACGAAACGCCCGGAGGACGAACACCGGCTGCTGTCCTCGCTGCTCGCGTGCCTGCTGCGCTACGAGGCGCTGCCCCCGGAGCGGCTGACGGGTTCACTGGCAGAGATCGGGGCCGCCGTACCGATGTCGATCGCGCTGCCGCCGCCCGAGGACCGCTCGTTCGCGGATGTGTGGAGTGCGCTGGGCGGGGAGCTGAAACCCTCGCTCGACCTGGTGATCAGCGTTCCGGTGACGGCATCGCCGACCTATGTGGCGGGCCCGCCGGTGGGGGACGAGGGGCTCCGGGCACGGTTCGGGGACGTACCGACACCTCCGGAACGGCCCCGTCAGCCGATGCCGGGGCGTGGGCCCGGTCTGCCGGTGTACGGGTCCCGTCCGGGCCGCCCCGGACGGGCGGCGGTCGACGGGTCCGACGGACGCGACGGCCCCGATGGGCGGGCCGGCTCCGACGGACGGTCCGATGCCGATGGACGCGACCGGCGCACGGCGTCCGGTACGGGCGAGCCCCGCCGGGGCCTCTCGCTCCGGATCACCGAGAGCCGGGGCGCGAAGGACAGCAGGGACGACCGGGGCAGCGGAGGCGAGAGGGACGACCGGGACGGCGGAGGCGAGAGGGACGGCCTAGGCGGACGTACGGAGGACAGCGAGGACAGCACCGCATGACGACCTCGGGCCACCCCACCGACGATCCGAACCTGCGCCATCTCCTCGCTCGGGCGGTGGCCGTGGAGCAGCGCATCCGCCGGGCGGTCGAGGCCCGGCAACGCGTCGACCCGGACCCGGACGACGCGTTCCGGGGGCTGTACCTCACGGACGAGAACATCGCGAGACTGCTGGACGAGGACGCGGTACGCGGCTTCCCCGAGCCGCTGCCGGAAGCCCCAGCGGGCCCGGAGTACCCGGAAGCCGCGGAAGCACCGGAGGCTTCGGAAACCCCGAAGACTTCGGAAACCCCCGCCGCTCCCGGCCCCGCCCCGGCATCCCGACTGACGTCCCTGCAAGCCGAGTTCGGGCTCACGCCGCTCGACGTCGAGATCCTGCTCATCGCCCTCGTACCGGATCTGGACGACCGGTTCGAGGCGTTCTACGGCTACCTCAACGACGACGTGACGCGCCGTCGCCCGTCCATCGGTCTGGCGCTGGGACTGTGCGGACTGTCTCCGGCCGATCAGGTGGCGCGCGGCCGGCTGTCGGCCCGTTCTCCGCTGCGGGAGGGCCGGCTGCTGCTGGTCGAGGACCTGGACCGCCCGTTCCTGAGCCGAGCTTTGCGTGTACCGGACCGGGTGACCGCCCACCTCCTTGGCGACGACACCCCGGACCCGCGTCTGGCGGACCTGCTGGCTCCCTGGCACGCGATACCGGGCGTCGGCGACCCGGCTCCGCTCGCCGGGGTCCTGGCCGACGGCGTCCCGCTGGCCTACCTCAGTGAGGACCAGGGCGGCGCGGGCACGGCGCTGGCCGCCTCGGCACTCACACGGGCGGGCCGCGGCGTCCTGGGCCTGGACCTGGCACGGCTGGCCGAGGACCCCGCACCGGCGGACGCGGTACGTTCCCTGGTCCGCGAGGCGCGGCTGACGGGCGCGGGCCTGGTCTGTGCCCCGCTGGACGCGGTCTCGCGCGAACACCCGCACCTGCTCAGGCTCCTCACGGCCACCCCCGTACCGACGGTCATGGTGGGCCGGGTGCCCTGGGACGCGTCCTGGTCCACCTCTCCACCGCTGCTCCTGCACGCCCCCAGGGTGGAGCCGTCGGCGCGCGGCGCGCTCTGGACGGACGCGTACAAACAGCTGGCCCCGTCCCCCCTTCCGCCCGCCATCGACCCGGACCATCTCCTCGCGCCGTTCCTCCTCACTCCGGAGCAGGTGACGGGAGCCGCCCGGAGCGCCGCCCAGACGGCCCGCCTGGCCGGTGGAACCCTCACCTCCGACCACGTACGCCAGGGAGCCCGCGCCCAGAACGCGGCGGGCCTCGACCGGCTGGCCCGCCGCATCGAACCCACGGTGACCTGGGACGACCTGGTTCTGCCCCCCGACTCCCACACCCAACTCCGCGAACTCACCGCCCGTGCCCGCCACCGCGACCGGGTCCTGGGGGAGTGGGGCATGCGTCCGGGAGGCGGCAGGGGCCGAGGTGTGTCGGCGCTCTTCGCGGGCGACTCCGGCACCGGCAAGACGATGTCGGCGGAGGTGATCGCCTCGGACCTGGGCCTGGACCTCTACACGGTCGACCTGGCCACGGTCATCGACAAGTACGTGGGCGAGACGGAGAAGAACCTGGAGCGCATCTTCACGGAGGCGGCAGGTGTGAACGGCGTCCTCCTCTTCGACGAGGCGGACGCGATCTTCGGTAAACGCTCGGACGTGAAGGACGCCCACGACCGCTACGCCAACGTGGAGAGCGCGTACCTCCTGCAACGCATGGAGTCCTTCGACGGCCTGGCCATCCTGGCTACGAACCTCCGGGCGAACCTGGACGACGCCTTCACCCGCCGCCTGGACCTGGTCATCGACTTCCCGGTCCCGGACCCCGACCAACGGCTGGTCCTCTGGGAACGCTGCCTGGGCCCGCTCCTGCCGAGGGGCACGGACCTGGACCTGGACTTCTGCGCGGAGAACTTCGAGCTGGCGGGCGGCAACATCCGCTCGATCGCGGTGACGGCGGCGTACCTGGCGGCGGACACGGGGGAGTCGGTGACCATGCCGACGCTGATCCACGCGATCCAGCGGGAGTACCAGAAGCTGGGACGGCTGACGCTGGCGTCGGAGTTCGGACCGTATCTGCGACTGGTGCAGGGCTGAGGGCGGGCGCGAGGCGGCTCGGCGTGCGTGGACATGCCGCTGCCGCTCTCGCTCCGGTACGTGGACGGACCGCGCGGGGAGAGCGGCAGGGAGCTGCCGGGCAGTCAGACGTGCGGCCCTGCGGGATCCAGTCGCCGGTGTTGTGGATCACCCGGTCGAGGTGCGCATAGTGGGTGCACTGGCCATGGGGCTGCCGGATGATGACCTCGATGGCATGCTGCCAGGCCCGGCCCGGCCGGTCAGACCTTGACGACGGCCACAGCCGGGCCGCACAACATGTGCATGTCCTCGGTATCCGAGGTGAGGACGGTCACCGGTCCGGACGCATGGAGTGCGGTAGCCGCGACCACTGCGTCAATGGCGTACTTGTGACCCGCGAGCCCACCCGCGTTCCGAAGGATCTCGACGGCGCGGGCGGCCGTTTCCTTCGTCACCGGCTCGACGACGAGCCGGGAGAGGGCCCAGGACATGCGCGCCCTGTGCGCACCGCTGGGGTCGGCCTCCACGAGGGTGACCGCGCTGATGATCACGCGGACGTCGCGCTTGGCAGCTACCGCCAGGAACGCTGTCATTTCCCGGTCGGCTCGCAGGTAGAGAGACAGTGCCTCGCTGTCGAGCACCCACGTACCGCTCACGCCGCGGCCTCGGCGGTACCGGTGCCCCTGTCGGTGGGGCCGGACAGTCTTTCCTCCGCTGCCTGGATCTCCTCGGGGGTCAGCGGACCATGGATCTCCTCGTTCGAGGCGATCAACTCGGCAAGGTCGTCGCGCTCGATCTGGCGCTGTATGGCGGCCTCGACGTATCCGGAGATACCGCGCTTGCCGACACGGGCGCGCACGGCCTCGATGGTGCCCTCGTGGACGGACACGGACACGGATTTGGTGGGCCCCTCGCCGGGGGAGTAGGCGGGAATCGTCACGCATCAACTCTAACAAAAATTCTATGAGAGGGGCGGTGGCGGACGGCGGTGCCGACGGCCTCCGCGTGTGCCCTTGCGCGGGCCGTTGGTTGCCGCCACCGTGGGCGGGCGGGCTGTTGACCGACAGATCATCGCCGTACCGCGACGGGAGCCAGTGTGACCGCATTGTCTGTTCTGCCTCATGTCCTGCACGGCGACGGCCCGCACAAGGTGATCGCGGTGCACGGCTGGCTCGCCGACCGCTCCGCCTACGACCCGCTGCTGCCGGATCTCGACGTCAGTTCATTCCAGTACGCGGTGGTGGATCTACGGGGATACGGCGAGGCCAGGGACGCGGACGGGTCGTACACCACGGCGGAGGGCGCCGACGACGTGATCGCGCTGGCCGACCGGCTAGGCTGGGACCGGTTCTCGCTGATCGGCCACTCGATGGGTGGCTCCGTCATCCAGCGGACGCTGGCCGCAGCGCCGCAGCGGGTCCGCAGAATCGTCGGGGTGTTGCCTGTCCCCGCGTCCGGCCTGCCTCTGCCGCCCGAGCAGTGGGAGCTGTTTGCCGCGGCGGCGCAGAACCCGGACAACCGTCGGACCATCCTCGACACCACCACCGGAGGCCGGCGCCCGGCGGGCTGGCTGGATCGCATGGTGCGTCGCTCGGTCGAGTGCAGCGACGCGAAGGCGTTCCGGGCCTGGCTGGACTCCTGGGCCGGCGAGGACTTCCACGACCGGATCGACGGTTCGCCCGTGCCGGCCCTGGCGGTCGCGGGGGCGCTGGACCCGGCCCTCTCCGCCGATCTGCAGCGTGCCACCTGGATGCGCTGGTTTCCGCGTGCCGAGCTGGTGGAGCTGCCCTCGTGCGGCCACTACGCGATGGACGAGGCTCCGCTCGACCTGATCCGTGTGATGGAGGACTTCCTGCGGGCGGACGTGGACGTGGACGTGCATGCGCACACGCACGTGGAGGGCGGCGAGGTGACGGCGTGAGCGGGCCCGACGCCGGATCGTCCGTACCGGACATCTTCGACCCGAGGCAGTACGCGCTGGGCATCCCCCACGACCGCTACCGCCACCTGCGCGATCACCACCCCGTCGCGTGGCAGGAGGAGCCGGAGGTACTGGGGTGGCCTGCGGGCCCCGGCTTCTGGGCGGTCACCCGGCACGGGGACGCCGTCAGGGTCCTGAAGGACTCGTCCACTTACTCCTCGTACCTCGGCGCCACCCAGATCCGCGACCCTGACCCCGCCGACCTGCCGTTCATCCGCCGCATGATGCTCAACCAGGACCCACCGCACCACCGGCGACTGCGTACGCTCGTCAGCCGCGCCTTCACCCCCGGCCGGGTGGACCGCTTCGAGACGGTCGTACGTGAACGCGCCCGCTCCCTGCTCACCCGGGCGGTCACCGAGGCGCGGGACGGCGACGGCACCTGCGACCTCGTCACTCAGGTCACCGACGACTACGCGCTGCTCAACCTCACGGACCTGCTGGGGGTACCGGACAGCGACCGGGGCCTCCTTCTCCACTGGACCCAGCGGGTCATCGGCTACCAGGACCCCGACGAGGCGGGGACACCGACACTCGGCCCGGACGGCAAGCCGGTCAACCCGCGCTCTCCGGCGTCACTGCGCGACATGTTCGCGTACGCGCACGAGCTGGCGGCACACAAGCGTCAGCACCCTGCCGATGACGTGATGACGGCCCTCGCCACCGATCCTGAACTGAGCGCGCCCGAACTGGAGATGTTCTTCTTCCTGCTGGTGGTGGCGGGCAACGACACGGTACGCAGCGCGGCTCCTGGCGGCCTGCATCTACTGGCCCAGCATCCGGAGGCGTACCGCCGCCTGTGCAACGGCGAGGTGGGGTTCGCCACGGCCGTGGACGAACTGCTCCGCCGCCACCCCCCGGTCCTGACGTTCCGCCGCACGGGCGCCCGGGACACGGAGTTGGCGGGTGCCCGTATCCGCGCAGGCGACAAGGTGGTCGTCTTCCACGCCTCGGCCAACCACGACGAACGCGTCTTCCCCGACCCGTTCACCTTGGACCTCTCCCGGTCCCCGAACCCGCACATCTCGTTCGGCGACGGCCCTCATGTCTGCCTGGGGGCGCACTTCGCGCGGTTGCAGCTGCGCGCGTTGTACGAGGAGATGTGCCGAGCGCTCCCCGCCGGGGCACTCCACTCTGTGGCCCCACCGCGCCGGCTGGTGTCGAACTTCATCAACGGGCTGAAGACGCTGCCTGTGCGGGTGGCTGATGGGTGAGCACAGGTCGGTCCGCGAGCCGTGGGGAATTTCAACAAGGGATGCTCTTTTTTTGCGTAATTAACGGAGTGGCCGAGAGGAGGATAAATGCTATATCCACCACAGTGTCATGGAGTTTGACGATTGGGGGCATTTGGATCTTCGGGAATAAGTTCGAGCGTTTGTGGTGATAATGCGATGCAAGAATCGAGCGATTGAATCAATTGGCCAAGTATTCGAATAACTGCTCCCATTTGTCTGAAGAACTCAGGGCCAGAGGATCTATTTCCTGAGTCAGTGCAGTGAGGTCTGAGATGTCGCTAGAGGTTCTTTGGTGTGCTACTTGCGAGATCCTTGCGAGTAAGGTGACAAAAGTGTAGAGGTCGCTCGCAAGTACTACCGGAGTTTGTTCAAGGGCGCGAGTCAGCATGAGAATCCTGCCGTCTTCTGCGTCAAGACATAGGAATCCATCGAGGAATAGTCCTAAATTCAAAACGTGTGTAGATTGCGCCCAGGGGGGGAGTGGTATTCCCGTCAGCACTTCACTCAGTGGCCTCAGGTTGTACAAATTTGTTGCGACCAAATCGCCGAGGCTTGTGGGAACTCCGATACTCTTCAGCACCATTCTGGCTTGATCGTTCGTCAATTGTTCCGGGATCTCGCTAAAGCGCAAAGTTGGCGCCAGGGCGGCGCCAAATATCCTGATCATTTCTGAACGATCCATGGGCACTAATGCCTCCTCGTGAGCCGTCAGTCGGCTCAAATGATATTGATCGTCGCTAGTTGTGTTCGTACCTCGTTGACCAGTGCTTTGATTTCGCTGGAACGTGCAGCCATCTGTGTGCGGATGTAATGGTAGTCAAATGCCTCTTGAACATTGAGGCCAGTGTCATTTGCGGGGTCGAAGGCTCGCGTCTGAGAGGCTCCCGAGGGGTTATTACGTGCTGCTTGATGCGCACTTCCTATGACGAATCCAACATGTGGATCCGATGCGTCAATCGGCTCCACGTCCACACCCCGAGATAAAAGAACGGCGATTCCAAGCCTTGCTGCCATGTGCTCTGGGCCGGTATCGAGGTTGACCCATGGCTCACGGGTAGCTGCCCAGCTTTGCCTGGATTGCGCTTCAGATTGTCCTGGGTAACGCATATCCAATGGCGGTGTGGAGATTTCCTGAATTACGGCATTGATTGGGGGAGTGATCTGTGGTGCTCCCCGAGATGTGAACCACTGGTCCAGTCGTGATCCGGTGACCGGATCTACAATCTGCCTCAAGTCGGCCGCAGGAATGTTGCTGATGCCCTGCTGGCCTAGAGGTGTTCGGGCCGCCGTTACACGTGATATCGCGTCCCAGTTATCATTTATGTTGTCTGACGATGTTTGTGTGACTTTACCTTGGGGTCCGCCGTACAGTGCGGCCGTGTGCACCGTCGATTTAACTTTCGGGTTAATTCCGCTTAGCTTTTCGGAGAAGTTTCCAATATGAGAGGCGCAATTTATGCATGGCGACCTGGTCACGTACAGGGTTAGGCTCGGATCGGTAGATTTCTTAATTGATTTATGGACTTTCGGGTCGGTGCTCAATAGATCATCAAAATGATTAACCACGCCCTCTTCGGCGTGAGCCTCGCGCACGCTGTGGAGCTTGTAATTGGTGCGCTCTCGGCTTTTGATTGAGCCAGCCCATTTCCCTCCTGGGTTTCCACCATCTGGATATCGAAGATAGCCTATCGAGAAAGTGTCCTGCGTCGGTCGTCCTCTGCTTACATTCGGATGGGAGTTTGATTGAACCGGATAATAGGGGAGCTGTCGTTGATGAAATATGGGGTGGGCGCCTCCGGGGGCCTGCTGCGCTGTAGGTAGGGGGAGGTCTCCATGAATATCTGCTATGAAAGCAGCCTGGGTGGATTTTCTTAGGAAATTGAGAAAATATCTAGTGGTCGATCCGACTGGATTGACCTGAGCTTTAAGTCGAAAGTCGGGGGTCTCTGCAAACCCGCCCGTCTCGACCCATAGTCGGCGCAGGCCCTTTGGGCGCCAACGCTTCATTATGCTCTGCAATGTGTTTTCTATTGAATTTCCGTCGATCCCGCCGCCTATTCGAGATTCGGCGTCTTTCAGTGCGGCGTTGAGTACCCTTTTTTTCCTTTCGTCTCCGATCTCTTTTTTGGGGGCTTTCTTTTTGGAAGGGGTGGGAGTGCTCTTGTCCGGCTCCGTTGAAGGTTTCTTTATCTTTTCGTCATTTTTCTTCTTTAGATTTTTCCAGAATGCTTTGCCTTTCTTGGCTATGAAGTCGACGATCTTGTCGATTGCCCTGTTCACGGGACGGGACACCGCATGGAAGACGCTCTTCACCTTGTTGGCCAGGCTGCCGATGCCCAGCAGTGAAGCCAGGAAGCCGATCAACAACGGAACGCTGGTTGCCAGGGCGGCTTCTATCAGCTTTGGGACGCCTGCCGCGCCGCCGTTGGCTATCGCTATGACCGCGTCCAGGACCGCGTTGACGAAGTCGGCTATCTGGGCGCCCTGGGTCACGATGAACGTGACGATGTCGATGATTCCCTTGACCGCCCGGATGAATGCGGAGGCCGGGTTGAGGAGGGAGAGGATCCAGGTGATGCCCGCGATGATGACCGTGGGGATCAGGTAGCTCGTCAGCTTCTGGAGGATTGTGGCTTTGAGGTCGCCCGTCTCCGCCTGGATTTCCTTGGCCGCGCCTGCCGGGCCCTCGCGGGCGATGTTCTTCGCTACGGGGACCGACGTTTCGACGGCGGTCATCGCCTCGTCGGGGACGCCCTTGCGGGTCACGCGGGCGCGGATGTTGTCCCAGGTCAGGCCCAGGAGTGAGCCGATGAGCTGGATGATGCCCTTGAGGTCAAACCTCGCGGGGAGTTCGAGGCCCGCCTTGAGCGCGGTGCCCAGAAGCCAGGAGACGACGCCTGTTTTCAGGTGCTCGGTGATGTTGCTGATGAAGAGGTTGAGGCCCGCGCCTACCGCCTTGACCAGGTTGCCCAGGAACCCGATGGGGTCTTTGATGATCTTCATGACCGCGGAGGCGGCCTTGGCGAGGATGTCGAGCAGGAGCTTCCTCAGCTCGTTGATCGTCTTGATGGTTCCTGCGATCGCGTCCTTCGCCTTGTCGATCAGGCCCTTGTTGGCCTCCTGGAGCTTCTTGATCTCCTCGTCGATCTTGTTCAGTGCAGCGGTGTATTTGTTGGCCAGGTCCTGGACCAGTTGTTCGGACTTCTCGTTGACCGTGGCTTCCAGGTCGTCGAACTTTCCCGCGAAGTCCTTCGCCGCCTCCTCGCCGAACTGCTTGAGGTCCGCGGGGAGTTTGTCGACCTCCGCCTTCAGCTCCGTGCGGCCCTTCGCTATACGGGCCTTCGCCCTGCCCAGTTCCGTACCGATGAGGTCGGCGACGGCGGAGATCACCGTCTGCATCTGGGAGACGTAGAGCTTGCGGGCCTCCTGGTAGAGGTTGTTCGCCTCCTTCGGGAGGCCGGCGAACTTGTCCTTCACCCAGCGGGCCTTGCCCGTCCAACCCGAGTAGCGCTTGTCCTTGTACTTCTTCATCCGGCGTTTGTGGTCCGCCGTGAACGCGTCCCGCGCCGATTTCTCGCCCGTCGTGAACGCTGTGTCGACCTTCTTGTCCAGGCCGGACAGGGTCTCCTCGACGTCCTTCTTCGTGCCGTCGTAGACCTTCTGGAGCTTCGCCGTGACCTCGGCGCGCTTCTTCTCGTCCTTGGTCTTCGTGTCCCCCTTGCCGCCGTCGACCTGCTTCCCCGCCGATGCCCGGGTCGCGGTCAGCGCGGTCATGGCCTGGGCGCCGGAGGCAGCCGCGTTCTGCTTCGCCGTGGAAAGCTGCTGGTTCTCCGCCGCCTGGCCCTTCGCCGGGGCCGCCGCAGAGTCCGTTTCGGCGGTCTTCTTCGCGGAGAGGGCATCGTTGAACTCCGGCTCGTTGCTCTTGGCGAGCTGTTCCTCGGTGACCTCGGCGTCCGCCATCGCCTGGTCGTTCTGCGCCGGGCCCTCCGAGAAGTCCGTCACCGCCGCGGGCTGCTTCGCCGGGACCGCGTCCGCCGCGGACGGGGCGCCCGGGTTCGCCGGGGGCTGGTCCGGGGTGAGGGGGGTGACCTCTTTGTCCTTGGCGGCCGAGGTGTCCGGCGGGGCCTTCGTCGCCGTGTCGATGTCCTTGGCCGAGGACTCCTTGCCGTCCGTGACCTTCCCGTCGACCTCGTCCTTGACCTTGTCGGCCTTCCCGGACTTGGAGAACTTGTCGGCCTCGTCGAGGTTCTTCGGCGCCTGCGCGTCGATCGCCTTGTTCACCGCGTCGACGAACGCCTTCTTGTCGAACTCGCCCGGCTTCGCGGCATTCATCTTCTCCGCGTTCGCCGTCTTGCCCTGGGCCTCCTTGTCGTCCGGCGGCGCGACGGCCGCGTCCTGCGACGCCTTCGACTCCGCAGCCGCGGGCGCGTGAACAGCGATCCGGGTCCGCTTCGCCGCCACGTCCGCCTTCACCGCCCGGAAACCCGGGGCCTGCGCGGGGGAAGGCTTCACCGGTTCCGTGTAGCGCTGAGCGACCAGACGGGAGACCGCCGCGTTCCCCGCCGACCGTTGCAGGTGCCGTAGCCGCTGGAGCGAGTGGCGGTCCGGGGAGGGCAGGGAGGGAACAGGAGCCGGGTGCGGGGTCTCGGTGCGGGGCGCTGCGGTGGGGGCCGTCTTCTCCGGAACCGCCTTCATCGCCGTCCCTCCCGCCAGCCCTCGGTTGCCCGGACGTGGTGCCTGTCAGGGTGCCGGGGGACCCCGGGGGCGGACGGAGTCTGCGGGGGCGCGGTCGGGGGCAGAGACGGCCCGTCCGGGCGGAGGTGTCGCGTTGCCTCTTAGGGCAGTCGTTGGTGCACGGCAGGGCGGCCGTGCATCCGTTCCCGGTGATCGAACGAGTGGCGAGAATTGCCGGCGTTCCCCGGTCGTGGAACGGGGCGAGCAGCACGTCGAGGAGCGCGTCAAGGAGAGGCTCATATGCCGTCGTACCTGTCCCCGGGCGTCTACGTCGAAGAGGTCGAGTCCGGATCCCGGCCGATCGAAGGGGTGGGCACCTCGGTCGCCGCCTTCGTCGGCTTCGCCCAGCGGGGACCTCTCGACGAGCCGACGCTGATCACGAACTGGAGCCAGTTCGTCAGTACCTTCGGCGACTTCGTCGACGGGACGTACCTCGCCTCCTCCGTCTACGGCTTCTTCGCCAACGGCGGCGGCATCTGTTACGTCGTGCGGATCGGTGACGGTTCCGCGCAGGGCGGCGATGGGGAGAGCGGGGAGAGCGGGGAGAGCGGCCAACTGGCCGCCGGGTCCGAAGTGCAGGTCGGCCCCTACGCCGTGCGGCCCCGGCCGGGCGTGGCCGGGGAGATCAGCGTCGAGGTGACGGACGCCGAGGGCGACGACCCTCCCTCCGACGTCTTCCAGCTCATCGTGAAGCGCGACGGGCAGGTCGCGGAGACGTACCCCTCGGTGACGACGAAGCGCAGCAAGGAGAACGTCGCCACCCGGGTCAACGCCAAGTCCGAGCTCATCGAGGTACGGGAGTCGGGGCGTGGCGCCGCGCCCGCCCGCCCCGAGACGCAGTCCGTCACCCTCGCGCCCGCCGCTCCCGCCGCCGGTGGTGCCGGGTCGCTGGCCCCCGAGGTGTACGTCGGTGACGCCGACCGCAGGACCGGGCTCGGCGGCCTGGAGGCGGTCGACGAGGTCACCATGATCGCGGTTCCCGACCTGATGAGCGCGTACGAACGCGGGCTGCTGGACCTGGAGTCGGTCATCGCCGTCCAGCAGGGGCTGATCTCCCACTGCGAGCTGATGGGCGACCGCGTCGCCATCCTCGACCCGCCGCCGGGGCTCTCGCCCCAGCAGGTCAGGGGCTGGCGCACCGACCGGGCCAACTTCGACTCGAAGTACGCGACGCTCTACTACCCCTGGATCAGCGTCGCCGACCCCGCCTCGGGCCGCGCCACCCTCGTACCGCCCAGTGGGCACATCGCCGGGGTCTGGGCGCGCAATGACGATTCGCGCGGGGTGCACAAGGCTCCGGCGAACGAGGTGGTCCGGGGAGCCGTCGCGTTGCAGACGCAGCTGACCAAGGGCGAGCACGACCTGCTCAATCCCCTCGGGCTGAACTGCATCCGCTCCTTCCCCGGGCGGGGAATCCGGGTGTGGGGTGCGCGGACGCTCGCTTCGGACCCGGCCTGGCGGTACTTGAATGTGCGGCGGCTCTTCAACTACCTGGAGGAGTCGATCCTCGCCGGCACGCAGTGGGTCGTCTTCGAGCCGAACGACGATGCGCTGTGGGCCCGTATCCGCCGTACGGTCTCGGCGTTCCTGGTCAACGAATGGCGCAAGGGGTCGCTGTTCGGGCTGACGCCCGACGAGGCGTTCTACGTGAAGTGCGACCGCGAGACCAACCCGCCCGAGAGCATCGACGCGGGTCAGGTCATCTGCGAGATCGGTGTCGCACCGGTCAAGCCGGCCGAGTTCGTGGTGTTCCGGCTCTCCCAGCTGACCGGCGGCACCGGCGGGATCGACGAATGACCGGACCCTCGAACAGCCCGCAGCCCGGTCCGTTTCTGAGCATGGCGTAAGGAGCCCGTTGTGCCACTTCCCGATCTCGACAGTTCCGTCGGGTGCTCGTTCGGCCTCGAATTCGACAGCGTCCTCATCAAGCAGATCACCGAGGTCAGCGGTCTGAAGATGGAGCAGGACGTCATCGAGCTGAAGCAGAACACCGCCGACGGCAAGTACGCCCTGAAGAAGCTGCCGGGCCGGCCCAAGGCCGGTGAGGTCACCGTGACGCGCGGCCTCACGGAGGACAACAGCTTCGAGCGCTGGATCAAGGACTCGCGCTTCGGCCGGATGACGGACGCCCGCCGCAACGGCTCGGTCATCGTCTACGACTACGAGGGCATGCCGATCAAGCGCTACAAGCTCATCAACGCCTGGCCGAAGTCCTTGGAGATCGGCACGCTCAAGGCCGGCGACACCTCGGTCCTGACGGAGAAGCTGGCGATCACCTACGAGAGCATGGAACTCGACTGATGCGCCGTACGGTCCAGTTCCAGGCCCCCGGGCAGGAGCAGCAGGAAAGGACGGAGCGGGCGGAGCAGCAGGGCCGGGACCGGCATCCCGAGCCGCTGCGGACGGAGTTCGCCTTCGAGCTGCCGCGCGGGTACGTCGACGACTCGGGCGCCGTGCACCGCGGCGGAGTCATGCGGCTCGCGACCGCCCGCGACGAACTGGTGCCGCTGCGGGACGACCGGGTCCGGGAGAACTCCGCGTACCTCTCCGTCGTCCTGATCTCCCGGGTCGTGACCCGGATCGGCACCATCGACGACATCCACCCCGGCATCATCGAGGACCTGTTCGCCTCGGACCTGGCGTTCCTCCAGGACTTCTACCGCCGGATCAACGCCGAGGGACACACCCGCGCCGCCGTCACCTGTCCCTCCTGCCAGGAGGAGTTCGCGGTGGATCTCGCCGGTGGCCGCCTGGGGGAATCGTGACGTACGCGGCCGACCTGCTCTACGAGGAGGTCGCGTACCTCGCCTATCACTTCCACTGGCCGCTCGATGACCTGCTGGACCTGGAACATCCGGAACGCCTGAAGTTCGTCGCACAGATCGCTCGCCTCAACGGGCAGTAGCGGGTGGCGCGGGGGAGGACACGAGATCCATGGGGCTGATGTCCTGGCTGCGCGGCGGCCGTTCCACGAGCGGGGCCGTGCCGGTGGCCGCGCAGGGCGCGCGGACTCCGGCGCCGAGGGACGACCGTGTCGATGTGCTTCGGCTGGTGCCCGTGCAGCGGACCCTCGCCGGGCAGGAACTCGTCACCGATCCCTCCGGGTTCGAGCAGTCGCTGTCCACCCGGCGGGACACCGCTCTCGGTACGCCCCTGGGCCATCTCGTCAGCCCCGACGCGCCCGCCGGACTCGTCCACGGGCTCACCGCGCCGGCGCCGGTGGGCCCGCGGCCGTCGCCCACGGCCCAGCGGTCCGTCGAGATGCCGATGCGAGTGGCGACGGTGCCGGTACAGCGTGTGTACGCGGGTGGCGCACCGGCCATGACCTCGGCCGGGGAGCGGGCGGTGGCCGGCCTTCCCGTACACCGGCTCGTCGGCGAACAACCCCTCGTACCGCAGTCGGTGATCCCGCCACCGGGCGATGCGGGGACCGCCGGGAGTGGGGCTGTTCAGCGTGGTGTGGAGCCTCCGGCAGCGGAGCCGGCCCGGCGCGCGCCCGGACTCGGGGCGCCTCTGGCCGGACTGCCGCCGACAGCTCAGCGATCGGCCGCCGCTTCCGTACCGGGGAGTGGGGGCGGGAGCGGGGGCGGCGCCGGGAGTGAGGGGGGCGCGGCGGCGGTTCCCGTGTCGCGGAGTGCGGAGGACGGCCCCGGCCTACCGGAGGTGGCGGTACCGGCGGTACCGGACGAAGGACCCGAGCCGCCGTCCGTCGGTACGGACATGAGCGGGCCCACCGCCCCGTTGCTCGGCGACGATCCGCTCGTCGGTGCCGTGTCCGTGTCCGTGTCCGTGTCCGGTGCCGTGTCTGGCGCCGCCCCCGGTGGCTTCGGTGGTTCCGGTGGTTTCGGTGGTGAGGCTGCCGGGGCGGCGGTCCAGCGTTCCACCGGTACTCCTGGTGCCTCCGGTGATCCCGTTGCTCCTGGTCCCCCGCACTCCTTGCCCACCGCCCCGCTGCTCGGCGATCGTCCGCTGACCCTTCGCACCACCGCCGGTCCGGAAGGGGCCGAAACGCCGATCGGACCCGTCGTGCAGCGTTCCCCGGAGGGGCCTTCCGGCGCGGTGGCCGGTGCCGGACCCCTTGGCGTACCCGACGCCGTGCCCGTGCGCTGGACCACGGCGGGGACGGGTACGGGAGCGGGTACAGGGACGGGGACGGGCGCGGGCACGTACGCGGGAGCGCCTTCCGTGCAGCGGACCGTCGTCGCCTCCCCGGGCGCGCCCCCCACGGCGTCGCGCCTCCCGGTGCAGCGGCGGACCGGCCAACGGCCGCCGGGTGGCGGCAGCCGCAGCGCCTTTCCCACGGCCGGTGCCTTCGCCGTCGCGGCAGGGGTCGCCCAGCGCATGCCCGACGGAAGCGTCGTCTTCGGCCCCCCGTCCGCCACGTCGGCCTCGCCGCCTTCGGGCACGGCGCGACCGGTCGTCCAGCGGGACGCGGAGATCACCGAGGAGCCACCGCCACCCGACCCCGTACCGGACACGGCGACGGAACCGGAACCGGACGCGGACGCGGAACCGGACTCCGAGTCCTCCTCAGGTGACGCGGCCGGTGCTCCTGCCTCCCGCGCCGGTGGTGGTGGAGCACCGGGCCAGGCGGGTGCGCCGCCCGTGACGGACGAGCTGGTCCGTGCCCTGTACGCCCCGCTCAGCCGTCTCCTCAAGGCCGACCTCCGGCTGGAACGCGAACGCGCCGGATTCCTCATCAACACCCGCCACTGAGCACCACCCACTGAGAGAGGTACGTGTCATGGCCACCGCTCAGGACAGCGACCCCGCCGTCAGCGTCTGCTTCGTCGTGACGATCGACGACATCGAGCTGGGGTCGTTCAACACATGTGACGGCCTGGGCTGCGAAGTGGTGCTCGAAACGCGGGAGGAGGGCGGCAACAACGGTCATCTGTGGCAGCTGCCGACCCGCCTGAAGTACTCCAATGTGAAGCTCTCCCGGCCGCTCACCCGGGAGACGGAGAAGGTGGCGCGCTGGTTCGCCACGATGACGACCGGGTTCAGCCGCAAGACGGCGCACATCGAGGCGCGGACCGGGGACGGGCGCAAGGTGGCCCAGTGGGGGCTGCTGGAGGTCGTCCCCGTGCGCTGGACCGGCCCGTCGTTCACGCCCGAGTCGCCGAAGGTCGCGATGGAGACGATCGAGATCGCCCATCACGGCTATGTGATGGAGGGCTGAGCGGCGTGAGCGGGGCAGGGCCCATCGCCTTCAGCGCCGCCGGTACGTCGGGGGTGGCGTCCGCCGCGAAGGGCGGCTCGGCCCGGCCCAAGCTGGAGCACGCCTACCTGGAGCTGCGGACCCCGCCGACCGGTGGCGGGCTCACCCCCGGCGGGCCGTGCGGGCGGATCGACTTCCAGTTCAACCCCAAGGAGCTGAGCCTGACCAAGGCGGCTTCCTGGAAGCGGAGTCCGGCCAAGGGGGCGAAGAGCTCCGGGCCGCCGGAGTACCAGGGGTCGCAGCCCAGCAAGCTCACCGTCGAGATGTTCTTCGACGCCAGTGACACCCAGGACACCCGGGTGGTGACCTCGGTGGAGCAGCTGTTCGCGTGCTGTGTGCCGACGAACGAGACCCGGCAGCAGCAGCGTTCCTCGCCGCCGTGGGTGGTCTTCCACTGGGGCGGGCTCACGGGATTTCCGGGGTACGTCAGTCAAGTGGCGGCGAAATACACGCTGTTCACGACGTCCGGGGTGCCGATCCGGGCGGTCTGCCAGGTCACGATGGAGGAGATCAGCGGGGAGACACCTGGGCAGAACCCGACCTCGGGCGCGCTGGCGGCCCGGCGCGTGCACCGGGTGGACGCCGGGGACTCGCTGCCCTCGCTGGCCCACCGGGAGTACGGGGACGCCGGTGCCTGGCGGGTGATCGCCGAGGCGAACGGCATCGACGACCCGATGCGGATCGCGCCGGGTACCCAGCTCCTGCTGCCCGCCCTCGACGAGCTGAACCGGCTCCGGGACGCGGCCGACCGGCCTCGCGGCGCCGTCGTCCGGGAGAGGCGGGGCTGATGGCTCAGCAGGGGGTCGCCACCGCGCTGGTGGTGGAGTTCGGCGGCACACCGCTGCCGGCGAAGTTCGTGAACACCCTGGTCGAGGGGTACGTCGACGACAGCCGTACGCTCCCGGACCTGTTCCTGCTGCGGTTCCGGGACCCCGACCGGGTGCTGCTGGAGCAGGCCGGGCTGAAGATCGGCAGCGAGGCCCGGCTGCTGGCCCGCGCGGGCGGGGACACGGCTCCGAAGCCGCTGCTCGACGGCGTGGTGACCGCTCTGGAGGTGGAGCTCGACGAGACCGGCACCTTCACCGTCGTACGCGGGCTCGACGAGTCGCACCGGCTCTTCCGGGGGCGCCGGGTGGCCAGCTACCAGAACATGACCCTCGCCGACATCTGCGGTCAGGTCGCCCGGCGCGCCGGGCTGAAGCCGGGGAACGTGGACATCGCCGGTCCGGTGCTCGAACACATCGCGCAGCCCAACGTCACGGACTGGGAGTTCGTGCGCGGGCTCGCCGAGGAGGCCGGCGCCCAGGCGTACGTACGCGACGGGCAGCTGCACATCACCCGGCCCGCCGAGGCGAGCGGTGCACCGGACGCCTCGGCGCGTGCGGACCGCGATCCCCTCGTCCTGGAACTGGGCAGCAACCTGCTGCGCTGCCGGGCCGGGGTGTCCGCCGCCGAGCAGGTCTCCGAGGTGGAGGTACGCGGCTGGGACGTCCAGGCCAAGCAGCCGCTGGTGGGCAGGGCCCCGGCGGGGAAGTCGTCCACGCTGGAGCTCGGGGTGACGGCCGCGGAGGTGGCCGCCCCGTTCGGCGAGGCGCGGTTCGTCGTGACGGACGCGGCGTACGGGGCGCAGGCGCAGGTGGACCAGGCGGCGAAGGCCCTGGCGGAGCGGATCGCCGGATCGTTCGCGGAGCTGGAGGCGGTGATCCGGGGGAATCCGGAGGTCCGGGCGGGCAGCGCGGTGGCGCTGAACGCGGTGGGCGCGCCGTTCGAGGGCCGGTACACGGTGACGTCCTCGCGCCATGTCTTCGACGCCGTACGCGGGTACGAGACCTGGATCACCGTCTCCGGTCAGCAGGAGCGTTCGCTGTTCGGACTGACCGGGGGAGCACCGGGCGGGGGCGGCGGTGGTGGTGGCTCGCGGTGCGCCGGGCTGGTCAGCGGGACCGTGACGGACACGCAGGACCCGGAGGGGTCGGGGCGCGTCAAGGTCCGGTTCCCGTGGCTGTCCGACGAGTACGCGAGCGACTGGGCGCGTACGGCGCAGTCGGGCGGGACGGGCGGCGGCGAGGCGTTCATCCCGGAGGTCGGTGACGAGGTGCTGGTCGGGTTCGAGCACGGGCATCTGGACCGGCCCTATGTGCTCGCGGGGCTGTACAACGGGAAGGACCGGCCGGGCGGGGGTGGTTCCGGCGCCTCCGGGAGCGGTGCGCCCGCCGGTGACAGCGGTACTCCCGCCGGTGGCGGTGGCGGTGGTGAACTGGTCGATCCCACCAGTGGTGCCGTGAACCGGCGCACCTTCGCGTCCAAGAGCGGCAACCAGCTGGAGCTGCTGGACGCCGCGAACGGGCCGCAGGGCGTCCGGCTCCGTACCGGCGACGGCAAGCTCACGATCGACCTCGACCGCAAGGGCACCGCCATCGTCATCAACAGCGACGGCAGCGTGACGATCGAGGCCAAGGAGCGGGTCTCCATCACGGCGGCCAAGGGGGTCGCGCTGGACGCCGGCCGCGGTGCTCTCCAACTCGCGGGTGACAGCGTCACGTTGACGTCCCGCAGCGGAGTGTCCGTCGACGGCGGGAACGGGAAGCTCGCGCTCTCCACCGGTGGAGCGGTGGAGGTGCGAGGCGGCCAGGTCTCGGTCGACGGCACCCAGCGCACCGACATCAAGAGCGGTGCCTCGGTGTCCGTGAACGCCCCGATCATCAAGCTCAACTGACGTACTCACCCTCGCCTCCGGCCCCGTACAAGCAGACGCAGACGTACATGAAGACGTACACGCACACGCACCGCTCACGCACTCGCACTCGTACCGAACAGGAGTGGACCGCATGTCGGCAGCAGCATCCGCAGCCGCCCGGGTCGGCGATCCCACCGGGCATCCCGGCACGGTCGGGCCGCCCGGTGTGCCGTCCGTGCTCATCGGCGGGAAGCCCGCCGCCACGGTCGGCACCGCGCACCAGTGCGCGTCCCCCGCCGCCCATCCGCCGTCCACGATCGCGCCGCCCGGCAGCTCCTCGGTGCTGATCGGCGGGAAGCCCGCCGCCCGGGTCGGGGATCTGGCGGGCTGCGGCGCACCGGTCGTGTCCGGGTGCACGTCGGTGCTGATCGGGGGCTGAGCCGGTATGGGACAGCAGTTCATCGGTGCGGGCTGGGCGTTTCCGCCGCGTACGGATGCCACCGGGTCCATCGCCCTGGTGCGTGGCGAACACGAGCTGGAGGAGTCGATCCGGCTGATCCTGGCGACCTCGCCGGGGGAGCGGCCGATGCGGCCGGAGTTCGGCTGCGCCGTCAACGACTACGTGTTCGCCCCCGCGGACGCGGGGACCGCCGGGCAGCTCGCGTACGAGGTACGGCTGGCGCTGGAGCGCTGGGAGCCCCGGATCGAGGTGACCGAGGTGGTCGTCCGGTTCGACGAGGCGGACGAGGGGGTGCTGTACATCGACATCGGTTACACGGTGCGCGGTGCCAACGACCCCCGGAACCTGGTCTTCCCCTTCTATGTGATCCCGCAGCACGCCCAGGACACGAACGCCGCCCAGGACGCGACGGCCGCCCGGGGAACGCCCTACGACGAGGAGGCAGGCGCGTGACGCTGCCCAGTCCGCATCTGGACGACCGCCGCTTCCAGGACCTGGTGGACGAGGCCAAGCGCCTGGTGCAGCAGCGCTGCCCGGAGTGGACCGACCACAATGTGTCCGATCCCGGTGTGACCCTCATCGAGGCGTTCGCGGCCATGGTCGACCAGCTCGTCTACCGGGTGAACCGGGTGCCGGAGAAGAACTACCTGACCTTCCTCGACCTGATCGGGGTGCGGCTCCACCCGCCCACGGCCGCGCAGACCGAGGTGACGTTCCGGCTGTCCGCGCCGCAGCCCGACCCGGTGGTGGTGCGGGCGGGTACGGAGGTCGCCACACTCCGTACGGAGACGGAGGAGGCGGTCGTCTTCACCACCTCCGAGACCCTGACGGTGGAGCCCTGCGCCTTCGCCCATCTCGCCACCTGGCCCTCGCCCGGGGAAGCCGTGGACCGTACGGAGGAGCTGGCGCTCGGGCGGGACGTGGCGTGTTTCGGGGCCACTCCGGCGCCGGGGGACTGCCTGTACGTGGGTCTGTCCGCCGCCGTTCCGGCGGGCGTGGTCGTCCTTCGGCTGGACTGCCGGGTCGAGGGCGTCGGGGTCGACCCGCTGCGGCCGCCGCTGCTCTGGGAGGCGTGGGACGGTACCGCCTGGACGGTCTGCGAGGTCGAGAAGGACGACACGGGCGGCTTCAACCGGTCCGGCGAGCTGATCCTGCATCTGCCGAAGAACCACGTACCGGCGGCCGTCGTGGGGCGTACCGGCGGCTGGCTTCGCTGCCGTCTGATCGAGGCGGAGCCGGGCCGGCCGACGTACATGGCGCCGCCCGTGGTCCGCCGGATCTCCGCGTTCACGATCGGGGCCACCGTGTCCGCCGAACACGCCGAGACCGTCACCGACGAGGTGCTCGGAGCGGCGGAGGGCGTACCGGGCCAGGTGTTCACGCTGGCGCGCCCGCCCGTGGTGCCCGGCGAGTTCGTCGTGGAGGTGTCGGACCAGGCGGGCGGTGACGGGTTCACCCGGTGGACCCAGGTCGACGACTTCGCGCACTCCGGGCCCGAGGACCGCCACATCACCCTCGACCCGAACTCCGGCCGCGTGGAGTTCGGCCCCGCCGTGCGGGAACGGGACGGCGGCATCCGCTACTACGGCGACTTCCCGGACAAGGGCGCCATCGTCCGGGTGCGTTCCTACCGCACCGGCGGCGGGCTGCGCGGCAACGTCGCCCGGTCCACCCTGCGGGTCCTGCGCAGCGCGATCCCGTACGTGGCACGGGTGGAGAACCGTCGCCCGGCGCTCGGCGGGGTCGACGGGGAGAGCGTCGACAGCGCACGGGTGCGCGGGCCGATGACGCTGCGGACCCTGCACCGGGCCGTCGTCCCGCACGACTACGAACTCCTGGCCCGCGAGATCGCCCCGGACGCGGCCCGCGTGCACTGCATCCGGGCCGGAGAGGATGGGAGCGGGTCCGGCGGGAGCGGGTCCGGGGGGAGCGGCGGGGCAGCGGCGGAGAGCGGGAGCGCCGGGAGCGACGGTGGCGCCGGGGCGGGCGGAGTGCGGCTGCTCGTCGTACCGGCCGGACGCAGTGACGAGCAGGGCCGGATCGTGTTCGACGAACTCATCCCGCCCGCCCAGACCCTCGGCCTCATCGCCGGGCATCTGGACGCCCGCCGTCCGATCGGGGCCCGGCTGGTGGTCGAGCCGCCGTTCTACCAGGGCGTCACCGTCGTCGCCACGGTGCAGGCCGAGCGAGGAGCCGTCGTCGAACGGGTCCGTGAGACGGCGCTCGCCGCGCTGTACGGGTACTTCAACCCGCTGACCGGCGGACCGAACGGGCAGGGCTGGCCGTTCGGCCGGCCGATCCAGTCGGGCGAGGCGTTCGCCGTGCTGCAACGGGTGCCCGGGGTGGACCTGGTGGAGGACGTACGGCTGTACCCGGCGGACCCGGTGACCGGGGAGCGGACCGAAGCCACCACCCGGATTCCGCTGGACCGGCACGCGCTGGTCTTCAGCTACGAACACGCGCTCCGGGTACGGGAGGGCTGAGCCGATGCGTACCGGCGTCCCCGGTCTCCCGACCCCGCACCCGCTGATCGAGCAACTGCCGGCCGTCTACCTGGAGCAGGACTTCCTCCAGCGCTTCCTCGCCGCGCTGGACGACGTGCTCGCCCCGGTCCTGCTCACCATCGACAACCTGCCCGCCCACCTCGACCCCCGCAGCGCCCCCGACGACTTTCTCGCCTGGCTCGCCCAGTGGGTGGCCGTGGAGCCGTACGAGGACAGCGCCCCGGACCGCCAACGGGCCGCGGTACGGGGGGCGGTGGCCCGGCACGCCCGGCGCGGGACGTCGGGCGGTCTGGCCGAGGCGGTACGGCTGGAGACCGGTGCGGAACCGGAGATCGTCGAGAGCGGCGGTACGGCGTGGTCGACCCGGCCGCTCACCCCGCTGCCGGGCCAGGCCCGCCCGTGGGTGACGATCCGGGTCCGTGAGCCGGAAGCGGGGCGGGGGCGGCGGATCGACCGGGTGCGGCTGGAGGAGCTGATCGGTACAGAGGTTCCGGCGCACGTCGGGTTCACGCTGGAGATCCTGCCGCCGGCCGGGAGCCCGGCGGCTTCGGGGGGTGGTGCGGAGTGATCTGTGAGGCATGCGGTCACCGGAACGCGCCGGGGCGGGAGTTCTGCGCGTCCTGCGAGGCATTCCTGGCCTGGGAGCCGGCGGAGGGGAGCGCGGCCCCGGCACCTGTTCCGCCGGTCGCGCCAGCGCCCGCGCCGGGGGTGCAGGCGCGAGCGGCGGTTCCGCCTGTCCCGCCGGTCGTTGCGTCTGCGCCTTCTGCGCCTTCTGCGCCTTCTGCTCCGCCGGTTCCGCCGGTGGCACCCGCGCCCGCCCACGTACCTCCTCCCGCTACTCCGCCCGCCCACGTACCCCCTCCTGCGCCTCCGCCCGCCTTCGCGCCACCCCCACCGGCCCCACCCCCCACACAACCCCCACCGGTCACCGCCGCACCCCGGCGTCCCGGGGAGGAGGTGGGCGGTCCCGCTCCGGGCCCCGATGCCTGGCCGGACCGGGGGCCGAGGCCGCCCGCCCCCGGGACACCGGGGCCGGTCACTGCCGGAGCGCCGGTGATCTGCCCCAACTGCCGTACGGAGAACGCGCCGGGGCGCACGCTCTGTATCCGCTGCGCGCTGCTCCTCGACCCCGGCCCGCCCCCCGACGTCCGCCCGCCGTGGTGGCGCAGGATCTTCCGCCGCGGCCCCCGGCAGGCCCATGTCGCGGGGGCGAGGCCCAAGCGCGGATGGCGGCGGCCGAGATTCGGGCTGCCGGTCGTGCTGCTTCTGCTGGCGGTCGGGATCTGGTTCGCGCTTCCGCACCTGTCCGGCCTGTTCGGCTTCGCGAAGGAGGAGACGGGGACTCCCGAGTCGGTGCCGCCCTCGGTGTTCCGCGCGTCCAGCGCGGTGTCCGGCCACCCGGCGGGCGCGGCCTTCGACGGGTTCAACAACCGCTATTGGGCACCGAAAGAGGCCGGGGAAGGCGCCGGGGAGTACCTGGAGTGCGAGTTCGCGCAGCCGGTAGGGGTGCGGAAGATCGTCGTCTTCTCCGGGACCTCGGGGCGGAAGGACGAATTCCTCACCCAGGCCCGCCCGGCGCGGATCACCGTCGTACTGACGGCGAAGGACGGCAAGGAGACCAGCCGGACGATCCGGCTGCGCGACCAGGCGGGTCAGCAGACCTTCGACGTACGCGGCACGGAGACCGTACGGGCCCGGCTCACGGTCGACTCGGCGTACGGCACCGGGGAGGGCCGCCGGGTCGCCGTGGCGGAGGTCGAGTTCTTCGGCCGGAGGCCGTAGCGGCACGGGCCGAACGGCCCGGTACCCGCGAGGGATTCACGGAGACGGGGTCAGCGCGTCCGCCCGCCTCCGCAGGTAGTGGGCCTCGGGTTCGCTGAGGGTGCGGTCGGCCGCCGAGCGGTAGGCGGCGCGCGCCGCTTCCGCGTCCCCGGCCCGCTCCAGCAGATGGCCCCGTACGGCATCGAGCCGATGGTGACCGGCCAACGGGCCCTCCAGCAGGGCGACTTCCGCCAGGCCGGCCCGTGGGCCGTGCACCATCGCCACGGCGACCGCCCGTCCCAGTGCGGCCATCGGGTCGGGTGTGCGGTGCACGAGGATGTCGTACAGGGCGAGGATCTGCGGCCAGTCGGTGTCGTCGGAGTGCTCCGCCTCGTCGTGCAGGGCCGCGACGGCGGCCTGGAGCTGGTAGTCCCCGGCGGGCCCCTGGGACAGCGCCTCCTCGGCGAGGGCGACTCCTTCCGCGATCGCGGAACGGTCCCAGAGGGTGCGGTCCTGTTCGTCGAGCGGGATCAGTTCGCCGTGCGCGCCGGTGCGGGCCGGGCTGCGGGCCTCGGTGAGCAGCATGAGTGCCAGCAGCCCGGTCACCCGGCCTTCCCGCGGCAGGAGGCGGCGGACGGAACGGGCCAGCCGGACGGCCTCGCGGGCGAGGTCCGCGCGGTGCAGAGCGGGGCCGGAGGAGGCCGTGTAGCCCTCGTTGAAGATCAGGTAGAGCACCTGGAGCACGGCGGCCAGCCGTTCGTCGCGGTCCTCGGGCCCCGGCTGCCGGAACGGTGTCCCGCGCACCTTGTGCTTGGCCCGGCTGATCCGCTGGGCCATGGTCGCCTCGGGCACCAGATGGGCGCGGGCGATCTCGGCGGTGGTCAGACCGCCGACCGCGCGCAGGGTGAGCGCGATCTGCGCGGCGGGGGTGAGCGCGGGGTGGCAGCACAGGAAGAGCAGGGTGAGGGTGTCGTCCTCGGAAGGTGCTCGGCCCTCCCCGGGCGGCGGTGCGGTGAAGGCGTCCCTCGGGGTGAGCGCCGCCGCCGTCTCCTCGCGCCGCCGCCGGGCCGAGTCGGCGCGCAGCCGGTCGGTCAGCCGCCGGGACGCGATCCTGATGAGCCAGCCGCGCGGGTTGTCCGGCAGTCCTTGTTCCGGCCACTGCCGTGCCGCGGCGAGGAGGGCCTCCTGCACCGCGTCCTCGGCCGCGTCGAAGTGTCCGTACCGCCGTACGAGCGCGCCGAGGACCTGTGGCGCGTGCAGGCGCAACAGGTCCTCGATCCGGTCTTCGTCATGGTTCACACGTGGCCTCCGGCCTTCGGCGCAGTCAGCTCCCGCCCTGGATGGGGCGGATGACCACCGGGTACTCGGGCGCGCCCGCGGGCTGCGGGCAGCGCGCGATGCGGGCCGCGATCTCGGTGACCCTCTCCAGGCTCTCGCAGTCGAGCACCCAGTACCCGGCGAGCAGTTCCTTGGTCTCCCCGTACGGCCCGTCCGAGATGACCGGCCGGCCGTCGTCGCCCGCGCTCACGAACCGGGTCTGCGCGGGTTCGGCGAGACCGTTGGCGTCCACGAGCTCACCGGACTCGGCGAGGTCGTTGTTGATGCCCTCCATGAAGGAGAACATCGCCTGCATGTCCTTCTCGCTCCAGGTCACGCTGTTCGCGGAGCCCTTGCCGGACATCGTGTCGTAGTCGGCCTGGGTGCCCTGGACCATCACCAGATACTTCATGAGTTCGCTCCTCGGTTCCTGTGACCGCCCCGGGTGGGCGGCTTTCACAGGGGACGTCGGAGCCGGGGGCGGTTCCTCGACACCACGCGCAGAACTTTTCCGTCATCACCCGCCCTGCCCCGTACGGGGAGGTGCCGCCGGGACGGCGGGTGCCGGAGAATCGACCGTATGAGCGTCAAGGAAACCCCGGCTCCGCTTCCGGGGCGGCTTCCGGTCCGGGCCCCGGCCGAAGGCTCCGTCCAGGGCCCGCCCATGGGGCTGCGCGAGCGCAAGAAGCTCCGGACCCGGCGGACCATCCGGAGCGAGGCGTACCGCCTGTTCGCCGAGCAGGGTTACGAGGCGACCACCGTCGACCAGATCGCCGACGCGGCCGAGGTCTCCCCGAGCACGCTCTTCCGCTACTTCCCGGCCAAGGAGGACATCGTCCTGGCCGACGACCAGGGGCACGACCACGACCACGGTCAGGTCCTCGCGCTCGCCCGGTCACTCCGGTCCCGCGTGGCCGGGGGCGAACCGGTCGTGGACGCCGTCCGGCACGCGCTGACCGACTCGCTGGCCGGGCTGTCGGCCACCGACCGGGCGGAGCTGCTGTTCCGTACCCGGCTCGGCCTCACCGACCCCGCCATACGGGCCCGCAGGCTGGACGAGCAGCAGCGCGGCCAGGACGTCGTCGCGGAACTGATCGCCGAACGCAACGGGCGCGCGCCGGGCGACCTGGAGGCGAGCTGCGCCGCCGCGGCGGTCGTCGCGGTGTTCACGGCCGTCGTGCGGCACTGGGCGGAGGGCGGCGGGACGGCGGACCTGGCGGCCCTGTACGACCGGCACCTGGGGCTGCTCGCGGAGGGACTGCGGCTGTGAACCGTGCCCGCCTTGCGGGGCGGCGGCTGTGAACCGTGCCTTTTCGGGGCGGTGGCTGTGAACCGTGTCCTTTCGGGGCGGTGGGCACCTGGCCGGGGGCGGGATGCGGGGCGGTGGCCACCTGGCCGGGGGCGGGATGCGGCCGTTCAGTAGAGTTTCGGCTGCGTCTCCCGCCCCCTCCCCCGCCCGAACACCGAGGTCCCGGCCGTGTCTGCTGCCCCCAAGCCCGCCCTCCCCGTGTCCGTCGTGGGGATCGGCGCCGACGGGTGGGCGGGCCTGTCCGGCACGGCGCGCGACACGCTCCGGCACGCCGAGGTCCTGATCGGCGGTGAGCGCCAGCTGGAGCTGCTCCCGCCCTCGTGCACCGGACGGCGCGTGTCCTGGCCGTCCCCGCTGCGCCCCGCCGTCCCCCGTCTCCTCGCCGCGCACCGGGGCAGCGCCATCGCCGTACTGGCCAGCGGGGACCCGATGTTCTACGGCATCGGCCGGGCCCTCACCGAGGAGCTGGGGGCCGGGGCGCTGCACGTCGTGCCGCACCCGTCGTCGGTGTCGTACGCCTGCGCCCGACTCGGGTGGCCGGTGGAGGACACCGAGGTCGTCACGCTCGTGGGCCGTCCCGCCGCCCGGCTGGCCGCCGCGCTGTACGAGGGGCGCCGCCTGCTGGTCCTGAGCGCCGACGCGGCCACGCCCGCCGCGGTCGCCGCCCTGCTGCGCGAGCACGGCTTCGGCCCGAGCCGGCTGCGGGTGCTCGAACAGCTCGGCGCCGAGGGCGAGGCCCACGTCGACGGCACGGCGGAGACCTGGGCACACCCGCCGGGCGACCCGCTGAACGTCATCGCGGTCGAGTGCCGGAGCGCCCCGGACACGCTGCGCCTCGGCGCCGTACCGGGCCTGCCCGACGAGGCGTACGACCACGACGGACAGCTCACCAAACGCCACGTACGGGCCGCCACGCTCGGCACGCTCGCGCCCGCGCCCGGCGAACTCCTCTGGGACATCGGCGGCGGCTCCGGCTCGATCGCCGTCGAGTGGATGCGGGCCCATGCGTCGTGCCGGGCGATCACGGTGGAACGCGACCCGGTACGGGCGGCGCGCATCGCCCGCAACGCGGACCGGCTCGGGGTCCCCGCCCTGCGCGTGGTCACCGGCCGGGCACCGGAGGCACTGGCCGGGCTGCCCGCGCCCGACGCGGTGTTCATCGGCGGCGGCCTGACCGTGCCGGGCCTCCTCGACGCCTGCTGGGACGCGCTGCCCGCCGGGGGCCGACTGGTCGCCAACACGGTCACGCTGGAGTCCGAGGCGCTGCTCGCGGCTCGGTACCGGGAGCACGGCGGCGAGCTGGTACGGCTCGCGGTGGCCCACGCGGTACCGGTCGGCGGCTTCACCGGCTGGCGCCAGGCGATGCCCGTAACGCAGTGGTCGTGCCGCAAAACCTCAGCCTCAGCAGACACAGGAGACACCCCATGACCGTGTACTTCATCGGCGCAGGACCCGGCGCGGCCGACCTGATCACGGTGCGCGGCGCGCGGCTGCTCGCCGCCAGCCCGGTCTGCCTGTACGCGGGCAGCCTGGTCCCGGTCGAGCTGCTGGCCGAGTGCCCGCAGGGGGCGCGGCTGGTCGACACGGCGAACCTCGACATCGAGCAGATCACGGCGGAGCTCGTACGGGCCCACGCGGAGGGCCACGACGTGGCCCGGCTGCACTCCGGCGACCCGTCGGTCTTCAGCGCGGTCAACGAGCAGATGCGACGGCTCGACGAGGCGGACGTGCCGTACGAGGTGGTGCCCGGGGTGCCCGCGTTCGCCGCGGCGGCGGCCGCGCTGAAGCGGGAGCTGACCGTGCCGACCGTCGGACAGACCGTGATCCTCACACGGGTCGCCCAGCGCGCGACCGCGATGCCCGAGGGCGAGGACCTGGCGACCCTGGGCCGCAGCGGCGCCCTGATCGTGCTGCACCTGGCCGCGGCGTACGTGGACCGGGTGGTGGCGGAACTGCTCCCGCACTACGGCGCGGACTGCCCGGCCGCGGTGGTGGCCATGGCGTCCCGGCCCGACGAGATCGTCCTGCGGGGCTCGCTGGACTCGATCGCGGAGCAGGTGAAGGCGGCCGGAGTGGTCCGGACCGCAGTGATCATGGTGGGCCGCACGCTGGGGGCGGAGCAGTTCCGCGACAGCCACCTGTACTCCCCGGAGCGCGACCGCCACGTGTGCTGAGAGCCGTGCCCGGGGGCGTGCCCCGGCACACTCCCCGGTCCTGCTCGTGAAGCCGACCGGCACCCTGCACCGCGCCTTGGGACGTGGCGCAGGGGCGGCCGGATCGGGCGTCAGCGCAGGGCTTGGGCGACGCGCTGCCGGAGGGTCGGGTCGCCGATGGCCCCGGCGTCGCGCCATGCGGCGCCGGTCACCTCTTCGGTCTGGAGCCGACCGACGTCGGCCGTGGTGCGGAAGAGGAAGCGGAAGTCGATGTGCTGGTGGTCGGGTTCACCCTTGGCGTCGTTGGCGGGGATGGGGTGGACGTCGATGTGAACGGGCCGGTGGTCCACTGTGGTGACCGCGTCGGCGGGAATACCGGTCTCCTCGGTGAGCTCCCGCAGGGCCGCGTCCAGCAGTGTGTGGTCCGTGCTCTCCAGATGGCCGCCGGGCAGGAGCCACTTGTCCAGGGCGAGGTGGCGGACGTGAAGGATGCGCCCGTCCGGTCCGGAGAGGATCGCACCGGCGGTCGCATGGCCGCGGAACTCGTTGCGGAGGGTGAGGTCGGCGCCGGAGTCCAGGAGGTCCAGGACCGGTGCGAGGCCGGGCTTCTCCTCGGGGTGTTCGTCGAGGTAGGCGGTCAGGGTGGTACGGAGATGGGCTTCACTGACGGGCAAATCGATCACCTGTTGAAGTAGGAGCAGGTCGTCGCGTACGGCAATGAGGCGATCAGTCTGGCCCGCGCCTCGGGATCCGGTTACGTCGTACGTAGACTCCGTGGCCTGTGCGACGAGTTCGGTCCCTTGAGCCGTGACCACCGTGTGGCGGAGCTGGGGGCGGAGATCGCCGCGCTGAGCACGCCGTGACGAGAGGGGATGGCATGTCGCAGACCGAGGGTGCGCGACTGTTCCGGGAGACCTGGATCGCGGGAGTTCACCGGCACTTCCCCGGTGAACCGAAGGCCGGTTACGTCACCCCGTGGGACGACACCCCGCAGTGGGAGCGCGAAGCCGCAGGGGCGGTCTACGAACAGGTGGCCCAGTTCGTCGAGATCAGCGACGCACATACCTCCCGGCTGTCCCGCGAGCAGCGAGGCCGGTTCGTCGCGACCTGCTGGACGGCCCAGATGTTCAAGCACTTCGACGACCCGAAGCCGGGCTACGTGGCCGACTGGCCCGACCTGCCCGCCTGGCAGCGTGAGACCGACGCCGACATCTTCGACGCCATCGAGAAAGCGCTGAGCTGACTGGAAGGCGCGTCGCGCGGTGCGGTGCGGCCGTGGGGAATCAGTAAATGTCCGGCAGAAGCGGGGCGTTGAGCGGATTGTCCGCAGCGTGCTCCCGGCTGCGGTACCGTAATCGTGTCATCACGCTCTGTGTGTACGTGTGCATGGGGCGGCCCCCGGGGGTGTTAGAGCACCGGTCCGGAGGCCTTCACCCACGAGTGGTCTAGAGGTCCACCGGGATGCTTTGGCATGCTATCGCGCCGGTTCGGCGCTACACGAAGGCTTCGCACGACGTCGTGCGCCATCCGCGTCTGTGCAGCGACGCGAAGGTCCTCCTCCTGTACGTCCAGGGGCTTCCCGAGGATCAGAACCACCTCCCGCTCTCCGAGCACGCGCGGAAACTGGGCATCAAGGGACGGGCGTTCCAGCGGGCCAAGGAACAACTGGTCAGCCACGGATTCGTGCATGAGCGGCGGGTCTCCGGGGAGCAGGGGCGCTGGCTCACCCATCAGCTCTGCTCCAACGTGCCGCTCTCCGGCGGCGATGCCCTCGCCGTGTGGCGGGAAGCGGGCGTCGACAGCGGTGCGCCTCCGAGTACGCACTCTCCGACGGTCGGCCGACCGACCCCTCGGACGGTCGGTCGCCAACTACCGGTAGACGAAGAACGGGAGAAGAGCACATCCCACCCACCCACCGAAGCGGCCGACACGGAAAGCGATGGCCAGGTCTCACCGCCCGAAGAGCCCGAAGCGCGCGAAGTCGCGGAGGCTGAAGCGCTCCAAGCGGCTGAAGCGCCCGAAGTCGCTGAGGCCGAAGCGGTGTTGCTGTCCTTGCGGCATTCCCATCGTGACCTGCATCTCGGCGTCTCCGAGGCGCGTGCGCTCGTCGCGCACGCGGTGGAGTGGCTGCGGCGCGGGATCTCCGGCGGTGAGCTCCGGCGCGTACTGACCAGCGATCTGCCACCGGGCGGGGTCCGTTCCGCCGGGGGGTTCCTGCGGCACCGGCTGGTGCAGAAGATGCCCGAGGGGAAGCGGCGCGGTCCTGTCGCCCCGGTGGGGGCGGGGCGCCCCGCCGGGGTCTCGCCCTCGGCGGGTCACGGGTGTCCCGTTGAGGTCCCGTCCTCGGCGGCGGACGGATGTCCGGCTGAGGTCTCGCCCTCGGCGAAGGCGGTCCGTCCCGACGTCTCGCCCTCCCGGCCCGTCGTTCCCCGGTACGTCCCCCCGCTCGTCACCTGCGAAGGACCTGGGCCCGAGCACGTCTTCCGGGCCATGGCGGGCGAGACCGAGTGCCCGGAGTGCCAGCAGGCCGCGGCCTGGGCGCACTGGGCCGCCAGGAGGGCCGCCGACCTCGGCGTCGACCTCGCGGGCGACGCGGCGGCTGCCGTGGACGCCGGGCAGGGGCCGGGAGGGTGGCGGGCGCGGCTCGCCGCTGCCGCGTCCGGTGGACATGGTGGACACGGCGGACCCGGTGTCCGGTAGCGGGCCCTACGTCCGGCCCACCACCACCCCCGCGCGGTCGATGCAGATCACGTCGACCTCGACCGGCGCGCCCCGCAGCACCGCCAGGGCCTCGTCGCGGGCGCGGGACGCCACCAGGTCGCCGAGCGGGACGCCCGCCGCCTCGCACAGGCGCAGTGCCGCCAGGCCCGTGTTGGCGACGGCGATCTCCGCCGCCAGGGCCTCGTCCGCGCCGCCGTGCCGGGCCAGATCGGCGAGGAACCCCTTGTCGACCTGGGAGCGGGCGGAGTGCAGGTCCAGATGGCCGGCCGCGAGCTTCGACAGTTTGGCGAACCCTCCGCAGATCGTGAGCCGGGCCACCGGATGACGGCGTACGTACTTCAGTACCGCACCCGCGAAGTCCCCCATGTCGAGCAGGGCGATCTCCGGCAGCCCGTACTCGGCCACCACGGTCTTCTCCGAGGTCGAGCCGGTACAGCCCGCCACATGGGTGTGCCCGGCGGCACGCGCCACGTCGACCCCGCGCCGGATCGAGTCGATCCAGGCCGAGCAGGAGTAGGGCACCACGATGCCGGTCGTGCCCAGGATGGAGAGGCCGCCCAGGATGCCGAGCCGCCCGTTCCACGTGGAACGGGCGATCTCCTCGCCGTGGTCCACGGAGACCGTGATCTCCACGTCCCCCGTACCGCCGTGCTCCGCGGCCACCCGGGCGACGTGCTCCCGCATCAGCTGCCGGGGCACCGGGTTCACCGCGGGCTCCCCGACCGCCAGCGGCAGGCCGGGCAGGGTGACCGTGCCCACGCCGGGCCCCGCGCGGAACACCACCCCGGACCCCGGCGGCAGCTTCCGTACCGTGGCCCGTACCAGCGCCCCGTGCGTCACGTCCGGGTCGTCGCCCGCGTCCTTGACCACCCCGGCCATGGCCCGCTCCGGCGTGGCCGACAGCTCCTCCACCGCCAGCGCGAACGCGGGCGTCTGCCCCTTGGGCAGGGTGATGGTCACCGGGTCGGGGAACTCGCCGGTCAGCAGGGCCGTGTACGCGGCCGTCGTCGCCGCCGTCGCGCAGGCCCCGGTGGTCCACCCCGGCCGCAGACCGGTGTGCTTGAGTTGAGCGCTGCGCCCGCCCTGCGGCTCGCTGCCCCGCGCCTCGCCGTTCATGGGGGCCTCACTGCTCATGGAGATGGACCGTTCCGATGCATGTACTCGTTCTCGGCGGTACGACGGAGGCCCGCCGCCTCGCCGAGTCCCTGGTGGAGAACGAGGACACCGGCGGGGACGTACGGGTGACCAGTTCGCTCGCCGGGCGTGTGGCCGGGCCGAGGCTCCCGCCGGGCGAGGTCCGCATCGGTGGCTTCGGCGGTACCGACGGGCTCGCCGCGTGGCTGCGGGAGCACCAGGTGGACGCGCTCATCGACGCCACCCATCCTTTCGCCGGGACGATCAGTTTCCACGCGGCCGCGGCGGCCGCCATGGCCCATGTTCCCCTGCTGGCGCTGCGCCGGCCGGGCTGGGTGCCCGGCGACGGCGACCGGTGGCACCCGGCCGGGTCACTGGAGGAGGCGGCGGAACTGCTGCCCGCGCTGGGCGAGCGGGTGTTCCTCACGACCGGCCGGATGGGGCTCGCGGCCTTCGCCGGGCTGGACGCGCTGTGGTTCCTGATGCGTTCGGTGGACGCGCCCGAAGGGCCCTGCCCGGCCCGGATGGAGGTGCTGCTCGACCGGGGCCCGTTCACCCTGGACGGGGAACGGGAGCTGATCCGCCGCCACCGCGTCGACGTCCTCGTCACCAAGGACAGCGGCGGCGACGCGACCGCCCCGAAGCTGACCGCCGCCCGCGAGGCCGGGATTCCGGTCGTCGTCGTCCGGCGGCCACCCGTCCCCGAGGGGGTCCCGGTGGCCGCCACTCCGGAGGAGGCCGCGTCCTGGCTGCGTGGCGTGGCGGCCTGACCGGCCGGCCCTCACGCCTCCGGATACCGCCGCGGCGTCCAGACGATCTGCTGTCCTTCGCGGCCCCGCCGCACCCACCGCGTCTGCGACGAGCCCACGATCAGGAGGGTCCGCATGTCGACGTCGGCCGGGTCGAGATCGGCGAGCCGCACCGTACGCACGCTCTCCGCCGGCCCGCCCACGTCCCGGCCGAGCACCACGGGGGTGTCCGGCGAGCGGTGTTCGAGCAGCAGGTCGCGGGCCTTGCCGACCTGCCAGGTCCGGCTCTTCGAACCGGGGTTGTACAGGGCCAGCACCAGGTCCGCCGTCGCCGCCGCGCGCAACCGCTCCGCGATGACCTCCCACGGCTTGAGCCGGTCGGACAGCGAGATCGTGGCGTAGTCGTGGCCGAGCGGAGCGCCCGCGCGGGCGGCTGCCGCGTTGGCCGCGGTCACCCCCGGCAGGACCCGTACCGCGATGTCCGCGTAGGCGTCCTGCGATGCCACCTCCAGCACCGCCGTCGCCATCGCGAAGACCCCCGGGTCGCCGCCCGACACCACCGCCACCCGCCGCCCGCGCCGGGCCAGGTCGAGGGCGAACTCGGCGCGTTCGGACTCGACCTTGTTGTCGGAGCCGTGGCGTGCCTGGCCGGGCCGTACCGGCACCCGGTCCAGATACGTCGTGTACCCGACCACGTCGTCGGCGGCGGCCAGTGCCCCGCGCGTCTCGGGCGTCAGCCACAGTGGTCCGGCCGGGCCGGTTCCGACCACGACCACCTCACCGGAGTCCGGCGCGCGCTCGGGGCGCGGCGCGTCGATCCGGCTCGGCAGCACGGCGACCGCGAAGTACGGGACCGAACCGGCCTCGACGTCCGCCAGGTCGCCGGTGCGCTCCCCGGACATCGTGGCGCGCTCCACGTAACGGGCCTCGGGCAGCCGCCCCGACGCCTCGAACGCACGGCGCACCGCCGGGAACGTACGGCCCAGCTTCATCACCACCGCGGAGTCCGTGGCCGCCAGACGGGCCGTCAGCTCCTCCTCGGGCAGCGTGCCGGGCAGGATCGTCAGGATCTCCTCGCCCTCGACGAGCGGGGTGCCGAGCCGGGCGGCCGCCGCGCTGACGGAGGTGACGCCGGGGATGACCTCGGTGACGTACCGGTCCGCGAGCCGCTTGTGCATGTGCATGTACGAGCCGTAGAACAGTGGGTCGCCCTCGGCGAGCACGGCGACGGTGCGCCCGGCGTCCAGGTGCACCGCGAGCCGGGCCGCGGCCTCGGCGTAGAACTCCTCCAGCGCGCCCCGGTAGCCGCCCGGGTGGTCCGTGGTCTCCGTCGTGACGGGGTAGACCAGCGCCTCCTCGATGTGGTCGGGGCGCAGGTGCCCGGCCGCGATGGACCGCGCGATGGACCGGCCGTGCCGGGCGCTGTGGTACGCGACGACATCGGCCTCACCGATGATCTGCACGGCCCGTACGGTCATCAGGGCCGGGTCGCCTGGACCCAGCCCCACGCCGTAGAGCCTGCCTGTCCCGGTCCCGCCGGCC
Source organism: Streptomyces sp. NBC_01237 (assembly GCF_035917275.1). Classification (NCBI taxonomy): domain Bacteria; kingdom Bacillati; phylum Actinomycetota; class Actinomycetes; order Kitasatosporales; family Streptomycetaceae; genus Streptomyces; species Streptomyces sp. NBC_01237. The sequence goes on from NZ_CP108508.1 coordinate 4,717,263, forward strand.
GTGCCCGCGTCGGACCCGTGCACTCCGGCTGCTCCGGACCCGTCCACCTTGCCCGCTCCGGCCTCGTTCACGCTGTCGCTCACTACTCTTCCTCGCTGGCGATCGCGTTGATCGCGGCCGCGGCTATCGCGCTGCCGCCGCGACGGCCGCGCACGATCAGGTGCTCCAGGCCCGACGGGTGGGCGGCCAGGGCCTCCTTCGACTCGGCGGCCCCGATGAAGCCGACCGGGACGCCGATGACGGCGGCGGGACGCGGGGCACCCTCCTCGATCATCTCCAGCAGCCGGAAGAGCGCGGTGGGCGCGTTGCCGACGGCGACGACGGCGCCTTCCATCCGGTCGCGCCACAGCTCCAGGGCGGCGGCGCTGCGCGTGGTGCCCATCTTCGCGGCGAGCTCCGGCACCGACGGGTCGGACAGGGTGCACACCACGTCGTTGCCGGCCGGGAGCCGCTTGCGGGTGACCCCGCTGGCGACCATGGCCACGTCGCACAGGATGGGAGCGCCGGAGCGCAGCGCCGTACGGGCGTGGGCCACGGCGTCCGGGGAGAAAGCGAGATCGCGTACGAGGTCGACCATGCCGCAGGCGTGGATCATCCGGACGGCGACCTGGCTCACATCGGCGGGCAGCCCGGCCAGATCCGCCTCCGCGCGGATGGTGGCGAAGGACTGGCGGTAGATCGCCGGTCCGTCCTTCTCGTACTGATGCACAGTGCTGTCGCTTTCTTCTTCATCCGCGGAAAGGGATACGGATAGGGATACGGGAACAGGTACAGCTGCCGAATGACGGTGCGTGCGGGCCGGCACGGTTCAGGCGCGGGCCGCGGCGACCGCGGCGGCGAGCGCGGCCGGATCGTCCCGGACCGTCACCGGAGCCTCGCGCCCGTCCCCCCGCACATGGGAGATCCGGTGCCCGTCGCCAGTGGCCACCACGTCGATCCACTCCCCGTGCGGATGGCCGCACCGGCGTTCGCACCCGGACCAGTACACAGGTAGCCGGCCGAGCGGTCCGACGGCGGCCCCCGCCTCGGCCCGCACATCGGCGAGCGACTTCGCGCAGCCCGGGTGCCCGATACAGGCGCCCACACCGGTCCAGGGGGAGTCGGGCCCGGTGATCAGCCCGGCGCCGGCGAGCGTACGGAGCGCCTCGGCGGCATCCGCTTCGGCGAGCCCGGGGAGGACGACCCCGCGCCACGGGGTGAGCCGCAGTTCGCCGGAGCCGCGCCGCGCGACCTCGGTGAGCAACCGCCACTGTGCGGGGGCGAGCCGGCCGAGCGGCACCCCGGCACAGAGCGCGGTGAGCCCGTGCGGTCCGGTCACGGGGCCCGGGGCCGGGGGGTGTGCGGCGGGCGGGCGGGCACGGTGGACGGCCGGGCCCACCGGGCCGACCCGCCGCGCGACCTCACCCGGCAGCGCGGCGCGGGCGCCGTCGGGCAGGTCCTTCACCCGCCAGGCACCGGACTCGCGGGCCGGGCCGAGGAACGCCTCGGCGGCGAGGAGCGCGGCGCGGGGGGCGTCGGCGGCGGGCACCCGGAACACGGCGTCGTCGCTCCCGACCCGCAGCAGCGCGCTCCCGCCGTCCGCGATCAGGGTCACATCGGCGCCGAGGGCGTCCACATCGCCGCGGCCGTCGTCCAGGGCGAACAGGAAGCGGCCCGAGAGCCCCGTCGCGTGCTCGCTCCCGCAGAGCGCCGCGTCCAGCCCGGTCAGCCAGGAACGGATGTCCGGGAGCCCGCGGCCGTCGAGTCCGGAGAGCGGCGAGGCGACGATGTTGCGCACCCGCTCGTGCGCGTCGGAGGGCAACAGCCCGGCGCGGCCCAGCGAACCGGCCAGCTCGGCTCCGCAGCCCGGACCGAGTCCGCGCAGTTGGACGTTGCCCCGTGAGGTGAGATGCAGCTCACCGTCCCCGAACCGCCCGGCCGCCGCCAGAAGGGCCTCGGCCTGAGCGGTGGTCAGCACTCCGCCGGGCAGCCGGACCCGCGCCAGCGCACCGTCGTCCGCCCGGTGCAGCCTCAGGGTTCCCGGGCAGGCGTCGCCACCGCTCGGGACGGGGAGGGCGCCCGTGGATCGGGGCGAGGGGGCGGAATCGGACATGGCGGCGAGCATACCGACCGCCCACCGCCGACTCCCTGTGACGTACGACTCCGCGCCCGCCCCCCGGCCCACCGGTGTTGCGTCCCGCCCCGCGCTTCCTGCCGACCGGTGTTCCGTTCCGTGCCGCGCTCCCTGCCCACCGGCGTTCCGCATCCGCGCCCGCACCCCTGCCCACCGGCTGAGGGGAGCCCCGCCCCGCACCCCTGCCGTCCCGCCCCGCACCCCTGCCCACCGGCTGAGGGGAGCCCCGCCCCGCACCCCTGCCCACCGGCCTTCCGCACCCGCGCCCATTCACCGCCGCACCCCACCCGCTTAGGATGCAGAACGGCGGCCCGTTCGGTCCGCCATCGCCAGACGGCGACAGGGGAGGAAGCCCGGTGAGAATCCGGCGCGGTCCCGCCACTGTGAGCCCGGCCGACACCCCGGCCGGGCGAGTCAGGAACTCCCTTCCCCGCAGTGCTCGACCCCGTTCGAGCAGGGGAACCCGATTCCGACACCGCCCGGGGCGTGGACACCCCGAGGAAGGCCAAGACGCAGCATGATTCTGCTCCTGTCGACGTCCGACACCGACCTTCTGAGCGCCCGCGCCTCCGACGGCCCGGTCAGCTACCGCTACGCCAACCCCTCCCGGCTCCCGCTGGACGGCCTTCCGCAGCTCCTGGACGGCGTGGACCTCGTCGTCGTACGTCTCCTCGGCGGCGTACGCGCCTGGCAGGAGGGACTCGACCAGCTGCTGGCCACCGGCCGCCCGGTCGTGGTCCTGACCGGCGAGCAGGCCCCGGACGCCCAGCTGATGGCCGCCTCCACCGTCCCCATCGGCATCGCCGCCGAGGCGCACGCCTACCTGGCGCACGGCGGCCCCGCCAACCTCGACCAGCTGGCCCGGTTCCTGTCCGACACCGTGCTGCTCACCGGCCACGGCTTCGAGCCGCCCGCCCCGGCCCCCGCGTGGGGCCCGCTGGAGCGGACCGCCCGGCAGGTCCCCGCGTCCGCGCCCACCGTCGCGGTGCTCTACTACCGCGCCCACCACATGAGCGGGAACACCGCGTTCGTCGAGGCCCTGTGCACGGCCGTGGAGGACGCGGGCGCCCGGCCCCTCCCGCTGTACGTGGCCTCGCTGCGTACCCCCGAGCCCGAGCTGATCGACGAACTCCGCGCCGCCGACGTCATCGTGACGACCGTTCTCGCGGCGGGCGGCACCCGTCCCGCCGAGGCGTCCGCGGGCGGCGACGACGAGTCCTGGGACGCGGGCGCGCTGACCGGTCTCGACGTCCCCGTCCTCCAGGCGCTCTGCCTCACCAGTGCCCGTGCCGCCTGGGAGGAGAACGACGAGGGCGTCTCCCCGCTGGACGCCGCCACCCAGATCGCGGTGCCGGAGTTCGACGGCCGCCTGATCACCGTGCCGTTCTCCTTCAAGGAGATCGACGAGGACGGGCTGCCCGCGTACGTCGCCGACCCCGAACGTGCCGCCCGGGTCGCCGGAATCGCCGTACGGCACGCCAGGCTCCGCCACATCCCGAACGCGGAGAAGCGGATCGCGCTCGTGCTGTCCGCGTACCCGACCAAGCACTCCCGGATCGGCAACGCCGTCGGCCTCGACACCCCGGCCAGCGCCGTCGCCCTGCTGCGCCGGCTCCGCGCCGAGGGCTACGACTTCGGCCCCGAGGACGCGATCCCCGGCCTCGTCTCCGGCGACGGCGACGAACTGATCTACGCGCTGATCGACGCGGGCGGTCACGACCAGGACTGGCTCACCGAGGAGCAGCTGGCCCGCAACCCGGTCCGCATCCCGGCGGCCGACTACCGCCGCTGGTTCGCCACGCTCCCCGCCGATCTGCGCGGGGCCGTCGAGCAGCACTGGGGCCCGGCGCCCGGCGAGATGTTCGTGGACCGGTCCGCCAACCCCGAGGGCGACATCGTGCTCGCGGCCCTGCGCCGCGGCAACCTGCTCATCCTCATCCAGCCGCCGCGCGGCTTCGGCGAGAACCCGATCGCGATCTACCACGATCCCGATCTGCCGCCCTCGCACCACTACTTGGCCGCGTACCGCTGGATCGCGGCGTCCGCCGAGGACAACGGGTTCGGCGCCGACGCGATGATCCACCTCGGCAAGCACGGCAACCTGGAGTGGCTGCCCGGCAAGAACGCGGGCCTGTCCGCGTCCTGCGGCCCGGACGCGGCCCTGGGCGATGTCCCGCTCGTCTACCCGTTCCTGGTCAACGACCCGGGCGAGGGTACGCAGGCCAAGCGCCGCGTCCACGCCACCCTGGTCGACCACCTCGTACCGCCGATGGCCCGTGCGGACAGCTACGGCGACATCGCACGGCTGGAACAGCTGCTCGACGAGCACGCCCAGATCGCCGCGATGGACCCGGCGAAGCTCCCGGCGATCCGCGCCCAGATCTGGACCCTGATCCAGGCGGCGAAGCTCGACCACGACCTGGGGCTGGAGGACCGCCCCGAGGACGAGGGCTTCGACGACTTCATCATGCATCTCGACGGCTGGCTCTGTGAGATCAAGGACGTCCAGATCCGCGACGGTCTGCACGTCCTGGGCACCGCACCCGCCGGTCAGGACCGCGTCAACCTGGTCCTGGCGATCCTGCGCGCCCGCCAGATCTGGGGCGGTACGGCGTCCCTGCCCGGCCTGCGCGAGGCGCTCGGTCTCGACGAGTCCGCCGCCACCCGCACCGCCGCCGACGAGATCGAGGAGCAGGCCCGCGCCCTGGTCCAGGCGATGGAGGACGCGGACTGGGACCCGGCCGCCGTCGCGACCGTGGCCGCCGGACACCCGCGGGCCGTCGCCGACATCCTCGACTTCGCCGCCCATGAGGTCGTACCGCGCCTCGCCGCCACGACCGACGAACTCGCCCACGCCGTCCACGCGCTGAACGGCGGCTTCGTCCCGGCGGGTCCGTCCGGTTCCCCGCTGCGCGGCCTGGTCAACGTGCTGCCGACCGGCCGCAACTTCTACTCCGTCGACCCGAAGGCCGTCCCCTCCAAGCTCGCCTGGGAGACCGGTCAGGCGCTCGCCGACTCGCTCCTGGAGCGCTACCGCACCGACAACGGCGAATGGCCCACCTCGGTCGGCCTGTCCCTGTGGGGCACGAGCGCGATGCGCACGGCGGGCGACGACATCGCGGAGGCGTTCGCGCTGCTCGGTGTCCGCCCCGTCTGGGACGACGCCTCGCGCCGTGTGACAGGTCTGGAGGCGATCCCGTACGAGGAACTGGGCCGCCCCCGCATCGATGTCACGCTGCGCATCTCCGGCTTCTTCCGCGACGCGTTCCCGCACACCATCGGTCTGCTGGACGACGCCGTACGGCTCGCCGCCTCGCTCGACGAGCCGGCCGAGCAGAACTACGTACGCGCCCACACGCAGGCGGACCTGGCCGAGCACGGCGACGAACGCCGCGCCACCACCCGTATCTTCGGCTCCCGGCCCGGTACGTACGGCGCCGGTCTGCTCCAGCTCATCGACTCCCGCGACTGGCGCACGGACGCCGACCTCGCGGAGGTCTACACGGTGTGGGGCGGTTACGCCTACGGGCGCGAGCTCGACGGGCGGCCCGCCCGTGAGGAGATGGAGACCGCGTACAAGCGGATCGAGGTCGCCGCGAAGAACACCGACACCCGCGAGCACGACATCGCGGACTCGGACGACTACTTCCAGTACCACGGCGGCATGGTCGCCACCGTGCGCGCGCTGAAGGGCACCGCCCCGGCCGCGTACATCGGCGACTCCACCCGCCCGGAGACGGTCCGCACCCGCACCCTGGTCGAGGAGACGTCCCGCGTCTTCCGCGCCCGCGTCGTGAACCCCAAGTGGATCGAGGCGATGCGCCGCCACGGCTACAAGGGCGCCTTCGAACTGGCCGCGACCGTCGATTACCTCTTCGGGTACGACGCGACGACGGGCGTGGTCGCCGACTGGATGTACGACAAGCTCACCGAGACGTACGTCCTGGACCCGACGAACCGCGAGTTCCTCCAGCAGGCCAACCCGTGGGCCCTGCACGGCATCGCGGAACGCCTCCTGGAGGCCGAGTCGCGCGGGATGTGGGCCAAGCCCGACCCGGCGGTGCTCGAAGCGCTGCGCCAGGTCTTCCTGGAGACGGAAGGCAACCTGGAGGGCGAGGACTGATCCGGAGTCGGCCGGGCCGGGAGATTCGGCCCGGCCCGGCCGAACCCACCGCCGTACCCCCTCCGGCACGGCAGAATCACCGCCATGGGGAACACAGTTGCCGGGCGGGAAGACACCGCGGGGCCGATAGCCCAGATCCGCGGATTCCTGGCCGGGGGGACGACCGGTGCCGCGCTGGCGTGCATGGTCTGCGCGGTGATCATCAAGAGCGTGCCCGTCTTCGTGACGGGCGCCGGGCTCCTGGTGCTCACCGTCGTGGTGCTGCTCGTCCTGGAGCGCCGTAGGGAGGCCGGGAAGGGCACCGCGGCCACCCGCACGGCGCTGGCGCTGATCGAGGACCTGCGCGCCACCGGCGGCGAGACGGCGGACGTCCCGGTCAGGTTCGATCTCACGGTCGCCCCGGACGACCGAGCGGCGTACCGGGTCACGGTCGACCAGCCGATCAACCTCGTTGACATCCCCACCTACCGGCCGAGGGGTATGACGGTCGTCGAGTACCGCCCCGACGCGCCGTGGGAGGTCGAGATCGTCACCAGGCCGTCGCCGGAGTGGCTGCGGCGGGCGGAGACGGCGAGGGTGGACTCCGCGCCCGAGTTCACCCGGGAGAAGGACCGGCGGAAGAAGGCGGGATCGAACTGCTTCATCGGCCTGGTGGGGCTGCTGCTCGGCGTGGTGGCCGTGATTCTGCTGCTCCGGGGCGAGCTGTTCGACGACTCCGAGACCCGCCCCGGTTCCTCTCCCTCTTCCTCGTCCTCTTCTTCGCACTCGTCCTCGACAAGTACCTTCTCGTCGTCCACGACGGTCTCGGGGCCCTCGGCGTCGATGCTGGACATCGGCAGGATGCGCGACACCGCCGAATCACTGACGGACCGGGTGGGCACGCCGAGCGTGGCCGAACTCGGCATCGAGGAGCACCGCATGGCGGTGAGCGGCGAGACCGGCGGCCCGAAGAACGGGGCCCGGTCCATCGACCTGCGCACGCTCCCGTACGAACTGTTCCCCGGCCTGGTGCGCGAGGCCCGGAACACCCTGGGCGTACGTGACCCCGAGGCATGGCGCATCGACGTCGAGCCGGCGTCGGGGGGACGGGACCTGACCGTCCGGGTATCGGTGACGGGCAAGGCGGGCAAGGCGTTCCTGGAGGCGGATGCCCAGGGCCGGATCACCGGGCGCCACCCGAGGAACTGACCCCACGCGGCCCGCGTACGGATACGGGCGCGGATACGGGCGCGGATACGGGCGCGGATACGGATACGGCCCCCGGGACCGAAGTCCAGGGGGCCGCACCTGTGGGGTGTTGGTCGCCGTTGGCCGGCTTCGGGGTGGCGTTAGTTGGCGTCCACCCGGTCGTGCGCGGGGACGGTCACCGTACGGGCGCCGGGCTTACCGCCCAGGACGACCTTGCGCAGGGCGCTGTTGTTGGTGAGGTCGGTCTCCTTGAGCCGGTTCTCCGGGTTGGCCAGCACCTGGATGTAGTAGGTGCCGTTCGCCAGGCCGGTGATGTCGAAGGACTGGCCGGGCAGGTCCTGGGTGTACGTGTCACCGGAGCCGATGTCGAGCACCTCGCGGACGGAGATCGAGTTCTCCTGGCCGCACGCGGTGGACAGGTCGGTGTTCTCCGGGTGCCAGTTGGCGTTCTTCACCGTGTAGTCGACCGCGTCGGTGTTGGCGAGGCAGAACGCCTCCTTGCCGCTGCGCACGGTCTCCTTCTTGTCCTCCTTCAGCAGCCGGTAGCTGGCGAAGTCGGTGAAGTGCCAGTGCTCGTGGCCGGGGCGCGGGTCCCACTCCATGGTGCCGGTCGGGGTGTACCCGATCTGCTTGCCCTTGGCGTCGTAGAAGTACTGGTACGCGTCCATCAGCTCCTTGCCCGGAGCGCGGAAGCCGTCCACGACGAGCTTCGCGGGGCCCGCGTTCCACACGTTGGCGCTGAAGGCGAGGTAGTCCTTGCCCGGTACCTCTTCGTACCCGTCGCTGACGGTGATGCCGTAGGCGGGCAGCGACCGGAGGTCCGGCTTGGGAACGTCGGGCACGGTCGCCTTGCCGGTGGGCCGCTTCGCGTTGGGCTGGGCGGCGGGCGCCTTGCGCGACCCGTCGGTACGCCCGGCCACGTCACCCGCCTGCGCGGACTTGAGGGCGGCCTTCTTGAGCGCCCACGGCAGGGCGGGCGGCGCCGGGGCGTAGGGCCCGTGACCCACGTTGTACGAGGGACCGGCACCGCTCGTCGCGGCCGCCGGGGCGGGCGAACGCATCGCGCCGTGTCCGGGCATGCTGTGGCCGGACATCTCGTGTCCGGACATCTTGGACATGTCGTGCCCGGACATCTGGGAGGAGCCCGAGACGCCCTCGCCCTCCTCCCAACTGCGCTCGCGGACCGTCACCTTGATCGTCTGCGGCTTGTCGGCGATGCCGAACAGATCGCGGTAGGCCTTCGACACGGACACCTTGGCGGTGTACTTGCCGGCGGCCAGCTGGACCGGCGTGGAGTAGTAGCCCGCGTAGGTGTTGGACGCCCAGCCGTTCTCGACACCCCACACGGAACCGAGGGTGAACGGGTTCACGGGACAGCTCTCGGGGTACTTCGAGTTGGCCGGTGCGTCGGGACGGATGCGACCGGACGCGTTGTTCGGACAGAACGCCTCGGTCTTGTCCAGCACGGTCTTGCCGGCCGCGTCCGTGACGGTGATCTTCGCGAAATCGGGCAGCCCGGCGAAGTCCTTGAGCAGACGCTTGGGCAGAACCTTCGTCCCGGTCTGCTTGCCCTTCCCGTCCCGGATGATCTGCTTCGCGATGATCGGGTCCTTGTAGGACTTACGGCTCACCTTGAGTTCGAGAGGACCGTTCTCGGCGGTGACGTACGTGCCGAGGTCCAGGTAGACGCCGGGGTCCTCCTTCCACGAATCGAGGGTCACCGAAGTGGAAGCGGCGATCAGGCTGAGCTTCGGCGTGGGCTCGGCCGTCTTGGCGTCGGGTGCTGCGGCGACGACGCCCGCGGTCACGGCGATGGCCGCTGCTGCGGCGATGGCCGAACGCGACAGACGGGCCTGGTGGGATCTGGTCATCATTCCTCGTACTTCCGAGTGCCTGATGGGACGGTGGACGGACAGTGCCGCACCGGATGCGATGACGAAACTGTCTCCCGCCTGTGAGAGATGACGTACGGCACTCCCGGGGTTGTCTCCGAGGCACGAGACGCCCATCGTTGTCCGAAACCGAGTCAAGGCGGCTGAATCCAGCCGTAGTTGACGTCAGGATCTCGTATACGGGATCCCGGACGGCGGCCGGGCCGCGAGCCGGCCGCCGGGGGGTTCGGGCTTTCGCCGACCTGCCGGACCCTTCAGCGGCGGGCCGTCGTCGCCGGCGTGAGCTCCGTGGACCGCTCGATCAGGCCATTGACCTGCTGGTCACCGTGGGTGTCCATGGGGGTGGTGTAGTCGCCGACGGCCCAGAAGGCGCCGGTGCTTCCGGCCGGCGCCAGATCGTAGAAGGAGTAGGACGGCCACTCGGTGGCGCCGTCGGGTGCCGACGCACCGGTCCCCTTGGTCCAGGTGGTGCCGTCGTAGTGCCAGAAGACCGGCCCAGAGGCGGCGGGTTCGGCCTGGTCGTTACCGGTGACCCAGAGACCGCCGCGGCCGTCGGGCGCGATCGCGTGGACGTAGAGGCCGGTGAGCGAGCCCGTGACGTCCTCCCAGCGGGCGCCGTTCCAGTGCGCGACGGCCGGGACGGGCGGACCGGCGTCGGGGTCGTCGGCCCACCCGGCCACGTAGACGCTGTCGGGGGACTCCGCGGCGATCTCGGCGGTGTCCGTACCGGCCCGCACGGGCGGCTGGTCCATCAGGGTCCAGGTCGTGCCGTCCCAGTGGTAGGTCACCGGGTGCCCGCCCTTCACCGGGTACCGCATGCCGGTCGCGTAGGCGTCGTCCGCGGACAGGGCGTCGATGTCGCGGATGTCGACCAGGCGCGGCAGCGCGAAGGTCTTCCAGGCGCCGTCGGCGTAGGTGTAGAGGGCATTGCCGCCCTTGAACAGCCGCCCGGGAACGGCATCGATCGGCACCTCGGGCCAGGACTCGTCGGCCGGTCCGGCGGTGGGAACGCTGCTCCAGCGCTCACCGTCGAAATGCGCGAGCACCTGATCCCTGTTCCGCGTGCCGTAGGCCCAGACGTCGTCGGCGGACACCGCGCTGACCGACGACCACTGCCAGACGTCGGGAAGCCCCGGGGCGGTGTCCTCGTTCCACGCCGACCCGTCCCAGCGCATGATGACGCCGTGCTGTTCCTTCCGGCCGACGGCCCAGGCCAGTCCGTCATCGACGGAGGAGACCGACATCAGGGACCCGGCAGGGCCGTCCCCGGAGAGGGAGACCTCCCACGTGGACGGGATACCGGCCGCCTCGGCGCCACCGGCGACGAGCAGCGTGGCGGTAAGGGTCACGGAGGCGGCCGAGGTGCGCAGCAGGTGTCTTATGGGCATCGTTGAGCGTTCCTTCGCGGTGAGAGATCCCGGTCCAGGTGGCATACGTGCAGACCGGAGGGCGGCTGGACGACTCGACAGACTCACAGCGCCACGGGACGGTTGTAGTGGATCACCCGTCCCCGTCTGTCCGGGGAGCGTTGTCGGCGTGTTCGTCCGTCAACGGCCCTTGGTCGGAGGCGCAGTTGAGCTTGCGCACGGGGTCGCGGTGGGAGGTTTGCGAGGAAGGCGGGGGGAAATGGCTCATATATTCATCAACTACCGCAGGGAGGGCGGCGCTTACGCGGCGGCCCTTCTCGATGAGTTGCTGTCCAGGCGCTTCGGGGAAGCGCGGGTATTTCGGGCAGCGAAGTCCATCACGGCGGGCTCGGACTACGAGAAGTCCCTTCTTGAGGCCGTGCGTGGCTGTGGTGTGATGCTGGTCATCGTGGACGACGGGTGGCTGGGCAGATTCGACAGCGACAACGGCGATAGCGACAACGGCGAATCTTCGCCTTCCTCCGATTGGGTCCTGAGGGAGATCGAAGGGGCTCTGAGATATGAACGGACGGTCATTCCGGTGCTGTTGTCCGGAGTCGATCGTCTGCGTGAGGATGATCTCCCGAACCCGCTGAAGGGACTCGCCGTCCTTCAGTACCTCAGATTCGACTACCGGAATGTTCGGCAGGACTCCGTCTACCTGGCCGAGCAGCTCGTCCGGGCGTACCCGGCCATCGCAGAGCGAAGAGCCCCCCGCCCCCGACGCTTCGTACGGTTCTGGAGGGCCCTCAGTGGGGTCACCGGGACACGTGGCGGTTCTGCCGATGCCCATGCACGTGACAGGTAGCGACGCCGCGAACAGCGTCGGCGCCCACCTGCATGAGGAATTCCAGCCCGGCGATCGTCATGTGGCGACGAGCCCGGCCGCTGCGGCCCGTTCCCGGTGGTACCGGCCCGCGGCTACGTACTGTCACCGACGATCCCCGAACGGGTCGCTCCCGTCCCCCGCCGCACCGGTGTCGCTGATCCGGCGCAGCACCTCGTCGCCCTGCGGGACCCCCACGTCGCTCAGGACCCGTGCCATGTTGGCACCGACGAAACCCCGGTCCTCCGGTGTCAGCGACTTGAGCGCCGCCGCGAGGGTGTGTTCCCAGTCGTTCCGGTCGGAGAGCAGGCTCCGATGGGTCACCGTCCAGTCGAGCACGTCCCGCGCCTGCTCCGGCTGTTGCAGCAGCCAGAAGGCGGCCAGGCCGACGGGTCCGCCCGCGACAACCTCCCGGTAGAAGCGGTAGGCCTCACGGTGGGCCTCGCCGAAGCCTGGCGGAAGGGTCAGTTCCGCACCGGCGCCGGTGGTGGGCAGCAGCGCGGCCGGCGGATCCAGGAACCAGTAGGTGAGGCCGTAGCCGTCGATCACCCGTGGTTGGCCGGGCGGTTCGATCTCGGTCGTACCGAAATGGGGCGGAGGCCTCCGCAAGGGGTCGGCGGTGCCGGGCAGCGTGGCGTGGTCACTGATGTGGCCGACCACCAGGTGGCGGGCCTGTTCCTCGGTGATCTGGCTCCTCGCCGCGACGACCGGGTTGCTGATCTTCCAGGCGACCGTATACCGGGCGGGGGGTTTCGGCGGTCGGCGCGGGATGTCGACCGAGATCCGCCGTTCTGCGAGCGAGACCCACACGATGTCGAAGAAGTCCCCCTGACGTACCCCACGTGCTGTCGGCCGCGGGTATCCCCAGTGGTCGCCGCTGCGGGGCGGCAGCATGGCGTCATCCTCGCCGTCCGCGAGAAACACCAGGGCTCGGTTGTCCGCGGAACCGAGCCGGTGGCGGAACAGCTGCCAGGTCGGTGAGGAGGCCAGAGGCGTGATGAGCGGACCGGTCATGAGGCGAACCCTTCTGCGGGGGAGCCCGAACGGGCGCGATGGCGACGCAGGACGAAACGCATGACGCCGCGGTGGCCGCGGGCCGTGCCGGAGAGCGCGGCGAGGAAATGCGGGAAGGCCGTCCGGTGCCGTGGACCCGGGTCGCTCTCGATCCGGTCCAGGCACGACGCCATCGCCTCGTGGGTGGCAGGGTCGTCCAGGGCGGCGACCACGAGGTCCAAGATCCTCCCGGTGTGGTCCGCGAGCAGGTCGGCGAGACTCACACGACGCACACCCGGCGCGCTGGGCAGGGGGAAGGAAGCCCTGCTCATCGATTCGACAGCGTGAACGGCCAGACCATGACGTGGTGTGCCCGGACCGGCCCTCTGCCACTCCCGCAGGAGGTCGAGGACGGGGGCACAGTTCGCGTCCTCGAAAAGAAGGGCGCTGAGAGCGAAGGACACCGCAGTACGCAACGGGACCTCCAGTTTCTCGCCCGGTTTGTCGAGCACGGTGTCCAGAAGCTTCAGAGCGGCGGCGGGGCGGGCCAGACCGTAACTGCCCCCGCAGGTTTCGGCCACGGTGCAGCGGAGAGCGACGGGCGCGGCCCGGCTCCACTGCCGCAACTGCTCCCGTACTGCTCCGGTGAGAGCGGGGTGCTGGACCATCTCCCCGAGCGCGTTGGCCACCAGGCGGCGGCGCCAGCGCTTGTCCGACGCGGCGAAGGGGTGCAGTTGGCGCAGGGTGTCCGGCCCGGTCGCGTGGGCCAGTACCCTCCCGATCGCCTCGCCCGCCGCCAGTTCGACGCCGGGCTGGTGCGGAGACTCGTCCAGGCTCTTCCACAGCAGGCCCGCCATGCCCTCGTACTCCAGCCACAGCGACCGGAGCAGGGCATCCGCCCGGTGCCGTCCGGAGAAGTCGACCGGCTGGACCGGATAGCGCTGCGCCGCTCCGTATTGGGGTGGCAGCAGGCGCGCGCCGACGGCCGCCAGCCGGTCCTCGAATGCGGGCCCGAGCAGGTCGTGACGGGCCATCGCCCCCTCGCCGTGCCCAGGTCCCACGGCCACCGCCGGTGCCGCGCCGCCGCGGCCGTCGATGTGGGGGCGCAGGATCGCGCTGAACCGTTCGACGACCGTACGGTCCTGGTCGGGCAGCAGCGAGATCGCCGCCATCAGCGAGATCCGGTCGGCCCGGTCGCGTGCTTCCGCGAGCGCTTTGCGCGCCGCCGCGGGGCTGCCGGTCCGCAGGTCGGCGAGGAGGGACGCAGCTGACTTCCCGGTCAGGACGAGGTCGCGCAGCCCCTCCGCCACCGCGACACCGTCCCCCGGCAGCGGGTGGGCGCCCAGGTGGCCGACGAAGTCCGGCGCGTCCAGGTGCCGCAGCGCATCGGCCTCTTGTCCGGTGCTGAGTTCACCCGCCTCGGTCATGGTGCTGAGACGCTTCAGGGCCACCTCGGCCGACGGCGGCGGGCGGTGTGCGACCTGCCAGGACAGTGTGTCGCCGGGCAACGCCGTCTCCGTCCGTAGGGTGACGACCAGATGGGCGCCCGAGCGGCGCAACAGCGAGGCCAGCTCGGTGAGCACCACTTCACCGAGCAGGTCGGCGGCTCCTGGGGTCAGACCCTGGAGCAGATAGCCCCGCGCCTCCTTGGGACGCCATCGCGACAGATCGTCGGGCGAGTCCAGACCGGTGATCCCGTCGGCACCGTACCGCTCCGCCAGCAGTGCGAACGCGGCCGTACTTGCGCCGGTGCCGGTGTCGGCCCTCAGCAGCAGGATGTGGCTGTCCAGCGCCTTTCGGCACTGCACGTAGGTCGGCGGCTCGACGAATCCGAGCAGACGGTCGCGCACGTCGTCCGCGGGGTACGGGCCCTCCCGCAGACGGGGTTTGCGGATGTGCTCGCTGACGTCACCGTCGGACGGGGCCCCGAACATCACGGTGAGGTCGCCGGTGACTTCGCCCATGATCGCGAAGCCCTGGTCCACCCGCTGCTGGTTGTCGCGGTAGGAGCTTCCCGGGCCGGGACCCTCCCCAGAGTCCTCGGCGTCCGGACCCGGGGAGGTGTCCGCGCCGGCGCTCACCGGGGGTCCCCGGCGCCACCGACCCGCTTGTCGCCCGCCACGTTGTCGCCGCCGCCCCAGTGCTGATTGGTACCGCGGTACGAGGTGGAACCGCCCGTGTACGTGATGTCCCGCCCGACGCTCCCCATGACGGCGGCGCCCTCGCCCACATGCTGCGTGTTGCCGCTGTAGTACGGACCGGGCGAGGTCGCCGGGTCCTGTTCCCGGTCGGCGGAGGTGTCGTTCGGTGCTACGGATTCCTCACGCGGTCGCACACCGGCTTGCACGAGGTTTCCGGACGGCGACGGGACGTACAGCCATGCCCGCTGCGAGAAGTTCTTCCCCTCCACGGTGGCGGGGACCTCCACGCAGCGATCGGGGTGCAGTCCGGTGTACCCGCCGAGCACTACGTCCTCGTAGACGCGCTGGGAGACGACTGCCGCCAGGTGGGTGACCTGATCGCTCGCCGCGCTCAGGATGGCTTTGACCGGACGCGAGTCCAGCAGCCGGTGCGTGTCGTTGCGGGCGGTTCCGTTGCCGTCGCCGGGGCCGTTCCCGTCCGGCAACGGACCGACGTGAACACTGGCCCGGAGCCGGATGCGGGGGCCCACGCTCTGACGGTTGTACGCGCCGAGGATATCGTCCAGCACGCCAAGGAACGGCCAGAGGACAAAGGGGAGCAACGCCGGATCGAAGCCGAACACCACGCCGTCCCCGGTGTTGGCGGGAAACCGCTTGGAGTGGCGCAGTTCGCTGAGCCCGGCTCGCTCCAGGGCCTGGTCGACGAGTTCGGGGATCAACTGGCTCACCGGTCCGTGCTGCACGGCGGGAAGGCCGGTGAAGTCCTTTGCGTCGACGGCGAACAGGGCCTGGTAGGGAGGCAGCGGTCGGCTCTCGGAGTACGGAGCGGGGACGGGCGTGGACATGTGCGGGCTCCTCGGAAACGGTGGCGAAGGCCGGTGACCGGCTGATCCGAGGTTCCGCCGGTTCCGTTCGGCGGAGTGCACAGCGCTGGGCACTCCCATGGTGTTCCACATCACAACGCGGGGAGCTCAGGCGATGGCCACCGCTGCGGTGGGGGTGCCTTCAACGAGCCGGGGACGGCGATAAGGGCGACGAGGTCATCTCCTGTGCGGCCGCTGCCCAGGCGCGCAGCACTCTTATGTCCCTGATGACGAT
The DNA here is from genome assembly GCF_035917275.1 of Streptomyces sp. NBC_01237. Classification (NCBI taxonomy): domain Bacteria; kingdom Bacillati; phylum Actinomycetota; class Actinomycetes; order Kitasatosporales; family Streptomycetaceae; genus Streptomyces; species Streptomyces sp. NBC_01237. The sequence goes on from NZ_CP108508.1 coordinate 4,733,043, forward strand.
CGTTCTGCGGGCTGTCTCCACCGCACCGGACTCCCGCAGCCGTTGCAGTCCGGTGATGACTGCGTTGCGGGTCACTCCGATCGCTTGGGCGATCTCCTCCTGGCTCAGGCCGGTCAGCCGTACGCCGTCCGACTCGTTGCCGGGAGCGGTGAGTTCGGCCAGTCGCAGCAGCGTGCGCGCCAGCCGGACGATCAGCGGCAGAGTCAGCAGCTCGGCGCGGTGCGCATCGGACTCCCGCAGTCGGGAGAACGCCTGGCGCATCAAGTCCATGACGAGCCCGCGCTGTTCGATGTACCGGCGGAAACGCTCGGCCTCCAGCACGACAGCCGAGCAGGGGGTGAGCGCTACCACTTCCGCTGTGCGTGGGGTGCCGTTGAAGACGGACACCTCTCCCAGCAGGTCGCCCGGCCCCCGGAAGGCCAGCCAGGTCACGACTCCGCCCGGTTCCCGGCACACGACCTTGACGAGGCCGTCGGTGAGGGCGAGCAGGTGCGTTCCCGCAGAGCCCTGTCTCAGCATCACGCTGCGTTCGCGGAAGGTGCGGGTCGCGCCTTGGTCCCGTAGCTCGCGCCACGTCTCGTCCGACAGCACTCGTCGCCTTCCCCGCCGCCCAGTACGCGGCCTCGTCGGCCTCGCCCGCTCTCTTGAGTTCTACGCCGGGACGGACGCTTCCGTCGCCAATAGGGCGACCTTGTCCGAGAACGGCTGCCGCCCACCCGCCATCGCGCGCATCCACGTGCGAGTGTCGAACATTCCGGCGGGATCCGTCACTCCCCGGACCGGCGCTCAGGCGGTCGCGGCGGGACGTGGGCTGCCGTGGAAGACCTGGCTGGTGTGCCAGGAACGGTGGGCGGCGGCGATGGGGCGGGCGCCCGGCTGGGGGCCGATGAGCGGACGGCCGGCGAGCGTGATGACGTGGTCACGGGCGGCGGCGCTGTGGCCGACGAAGCTCTGCGAGACCAGGATGCGGTGGCCCTCGCCGAGACCCAGCACGCCCTTGTCGAACAGCTTGTGGTGCAGCGAGCACAGGCACAGCCCGTTCTCGATGTCGTCCGGTCCGTCGAACGCCCACCAGCGCACATGGGCGGCTTCGAGCCCGACCGGCATCGCGCCGATCCTGCCGTCGTACCCGCAGAAGGCGCACCGGTACTCGTACGCCGTCAGGACCAACTCCCGCATCCGCCGGTCCCGTTGCCTCCGTGCGGCCGGGATCAGCCCGGTCCCGGCCTCCTCCAGCTCCAGGCCGACGGCCTCGCACAGCTCGCCGTGGAGGGAGGGCGGGAAGTTCAGATCGAGCAGCACCCGTGCCATCCGGCCGAGGAGGGACGGCTCCCGCCGCAGCGCCGCCCGCAGCTCGGGCGCCAGCCGCCCCGCGGCGCCGGAGCTGCGCAGTTCCCCGACCCCGGTCCCCGGGCTGCCCGGCCCGCGCTCGGTGCGGACCTCCCACACGCCGTCACTCACCAAGTGATGGAAGGGATAGGCGGGCGTCGTCCGGTTCGCGGGACCGTAGGCGACGAGCAGCCCCCGCAGGTCCTCCTCCACGGCGCTGTACCGCAGCTCGTCATCGGCGGCCTGCTGGAACCGGCTGAGCGCGTACAGGAACAGCAGCGGCTTGTGCGGAGCCCGTGCCCCGCTCCTCGTCCACTGCCTCAACTGCGCGGTGCGCTCGACCCAGTCCATGGTCGGCGATCGTAGTGGCGGCGCCTCGCCCGGCTGGGTGGCGGGGCAGGGCCGCTGCGGCCGGCCGCACACCGAGCCGCGCGAGGCGGCCCGCTATCCGGGCATGACGCCGTGGATGCGGGAGAGGGTGAAGACCCGTTCGTCGTCGCGCAGGTGGCACCAGGCATACACATGGGGCGGGTCGAGCACGAGCTCGCTGAGGGTGCGTACGGTCCGGTTGCCCGAGGCGGCGACGTACTCGACCGTGATGGCTGTGCCGGCGTCGACGGCATGGGCGACCTGGCGGACATCGGCGTACGCCAGGTTCTTCGCGTACCCGGCGACGATCTCCTCGGTGTCCGTGCCGTAGGGGACCCCGGTGCCGAACGGGTCGGGCGCCGGAAGTTCCGTTGGGGCGGCCCGCAGCCTGGCGGCCAGCGCGCTCAGGTCGACGGTCACCGGAGTCACCGTCGGCACGGACCGTCGCCGCCGGCCCGGGAGCGGGGCCGGGGCGGGTGCACGTGAGCGCCGGGTCTTCTCGACGCGTACGGTTCCGTCGGCCCTCTCCGCGACGGGGGCGTAGCCGGCGGCCCGGAGCGAGGCGAGCGCCTGGTCGAGTGGGGTCCGGCTGACCAGCACGGTCGGCGCCAGCAGGCGCAGGCCGAGACCGGCGAGCTTTCTGTGAGTGACGAGTTCGGCGAGGAGAGCGGGTTCTTCGCCGTGGATCACACATGCGGCGGGGGTGATGCGCACACGGCCATGAGTGCGCGCGGTGTCGTTGATCAGGTACGACAGCGGCTGGGGGAGGGCACCGACGGCGACTGCGCTCAGGTCCGCCGCGAGGGCATCCGCCGCGCGGCCCGTGTCCAGGGCACGGCGAACGGTTGTGGGGCTGAACCGCCACACCGATGCCGTGCCACCGGCTTCCTTGTCCGCGACGGCGTCCAGCAGTGCGGCGAGGCGGGCGGACGGGGTGCCGGTGACGACGGCGGTGAGGTCCGCGCCGAAACGGACAGCCCTGGTGGCCTCCGGCAGCAGCCGCTCACAGACGGCGGCGAGCGTTTCGGCGGCTTCGGAGTCGTCGGCCAGTAGAGCGGCACCTATGGGGGACAGGCAGCCGCGGGCGACGACCCCGAGCAGTTCCGCTTCCCGGATCACGGTGGCGAAGGGCGCGGTGTCCTGGGGGAGGTGCTCGGCGAGCGGGCGGTACCAGGCGACCAGCTGCCCCAGCTCCGCGGTGCTGAGTGCCCCGTGGTGCACCGGGAGCGCCGCCGCGGCGGCGAGGAGCCCCTCCCGGGCCTGTGGACAACTGTCGCAGGGCGGTTCTCCGGCGAGCGCGGGCAGCGCCCTGCCGTCCTCGTCGTGGGCCCGGGACGGAGTCAGCGGCAGCGTCCGCCAGGCGCGGAGAAGCGCGGTGAACTGCTCCGCCGGTTCTCTTTCCGCCCAGGTGTCGTACGCGTCCGTCGCCGCGACCCGGCCGCCGTCCCGGGCCAGCAGCCCGGCGTCGTACGCCGTCTCCAGAACGAGGCGTACGACGATGCCGTCGCACTGCGCCGCCCTGCCGATCCGGGACAACTCACGTGCTCCGACCCCACCGGACTTCAGCAGGACCGGCGGAGCCGCGGAGCATGTCGCCAGAACCGACGCGGCATGTGCGGCGAACGCCGTGGCGGTGGCCGCCGCCTCCCGGTCCACTTCCGCCGAGGTCACGGGCAGCGCCCGCACGACGGGCGGGACGGGCTCGAAGGGGGCACGCCGGTCGGCCCCGCGCAGGGCGAGCGTCACCTCGGCGGGCATGCGTGTGGATCCGTACCCGGACCGCCGGTCCTGGACCAGCAGTCCCCGCTCCAGCGCCCAGCGTGAGCCCGGCTCGGAGTCGGGCGGCGGCGGGGTCCTGAACGTGAGGAGACGCGCCGGTGATTGAGCCTGTTCGCCCTGGTGAGAGGCTCGCCGCTCAAGGAGTTTCCGGGTGGCCGCAGGCGCCGAAGAGACGACCGCGGCCACCCGCTCCGGATCGCCGTGGTGTTCCAGCAGAGCGGTCAGCCGGTGCCTCTTGGTGGTGCCGGGCGACCGGATGCCCAGGGCCACCAGCATGCGGCGCAGTTCCTCGGAAGTCGTGTCCGCCAACAGCCGGGTGAGCGGAGCATCCACCCCCAGCGGCGAGTCCCACGCCTGCCGCAAGGGCGCGACCATGTGCAGCAGCCCTTCGCCGTCCGCCCGGACGAGCGCGCGGTCGGCCAGCGCCTCCAAGGCCGCGTCCAGCCCGCGAACGCTCTCCGTTCCGGTCGAGACCAGCAGATCGGCCAGGGCGGCGCGGGGAACGGGCCCCACTGCCGCCAGTGCCTCGGCCACCTGGAGGTGCGGCAGCGCGAGCCCGGTCAGCACCGGGGCCACCGACGCAGGCCGCTCAAGGCGGTCCGCGAGTTCGCCGAACGACCGTGGCTCCGGCGGCGACACGGCATCCGGGCGGGCTGCCAGGACCCGTTCGAGCCGGTCGGCTTCCAGATCACTCAGCCACGCGGCCAGAGTTGATCCACTGGGCTTGCCGATGGGGACACCTCACAAGGACGAGTGCCGGTGGGCTCCGACCCGAATCGGCTCCCGCACAGAAGCCAGAATGGCCGATCGAGGGGGACACCTGCGCCCTGATCGGCAGAAACCCGCTTCCGAGCGACGGCGATGTCCGCGACTCGGCCGCCGTCGACGACAAGCCGGTGGAATGACATGTCTTGCATGTCGGAAATGAACTGGGGCCGGGGCTGAGACCGCCAACGTCGAAGGCCCCCGCAGCAAGCTGCGGGGGCCTTCGACGTATTGCCCGGTGAGAGCAATGGCGGAGGATACGAGATTCGAACTCGTGAGGGGTTGCCCCCAACACGCTTTCCAACTGTGCGCATGGCCGTTCGCGAGCGTTCATATGAGGCCACTTGGCAGCTCAGCGAGGGCTGGCGTACGGAGATGAACCATGGCGAGCACGAGCGAACTGAACAACGACCAGGACAACGAGCGCCAACAGTTGGGTCACCTTGCCTCACGGTTGCTGTGCTCAACCCGACTCTGTGGCGGTGGGCATGGTCCGATCGATTTACTCACTTGGCCCAAAGTCGCCCCACCCCTTCATTCTCGTTCATACGCACCCTGTATGAACGAGAATGAAGGGCCACTCACCTAGAGACTCGAAGAAGCGTAAAAGTTTTAGAATTGCTGACGCCGTTGAGCTTCAGCTCCCCCGTGGCTTTCAGGTCTCCGGAACTGCCGACCCCTATGGTAGGAGCGAAACACCCGCGAGTGAATCCGGGATTGAGGGTCGTATTAGCGCAGCTCACATTGCTGGAGAAATTACTTTCTTTCAGGGATCCTCCAATCGACACCGCTACGCTTGCGGTGCTCTGTACTACCAGAACCGCCTGGGCGTCATAGTTGGAATTTAGAACAATGCAAGTCTTGTATTTCACGTAATCGGATACGGAATGCTTGAAATAGTCGCTGCAGTACCAGTTGGAATTAGTATCGACAGCCTGCCAATTCTGAGCGGCGCTAGCTGGCGTAGCTTGCACCGCGAGAGCACCGATGGCGGCTGCAACCACGAGAAGTGTTCTGGAACGCATGCGGTCATCCTTTGTTCGTGGGCGCGCAAGGATTGCGTCGCCATGAATTCAGTTTGAGTTGACGGTCGACCTTAACAAGAACGCTTACTCGTCACTCTCTTTTTCAAATAGTGCCTTTTGTGGCTTATGTTGCCATATAATGCATTTGCGAATGCATTTGATTGTCGATTCTTGGCTGTATATGCACCTATATTTCTGCAGGAAGATGACTTTGTCTTCTGGCATCGTGGGGGAGGATGGACACGCGCGGTGCTGAATCACGACAGATGCGGAGACGAGAAGTGGTGTCACGGCAAGCCAGTCCTCGGGGAACGTTCCTGCACGTCGCCGAGGCAGTGAAGGCTCAGATCGACGCCGATCCGGCGATGGCGGAGTTGCCGACACTCGCCGAGTTGATGGCGGCGCACAACGTCTCACGCGGGGTTGTAATCCGGGCGTTCAAGGTGCTCAAGGAGGAGGGAAGAGCCGAGCCAGCTCTAGGCGGCCGTTGGCGAGTGGTGCGTGCGGGTGAGCATCAGGATCGTCGACCGCTGGCCGAGCGGATCACGGACATCTTCCGCACGGACACGCTGAACGTAGGAGACGAGTTCCCCAGTACGACAGCGCTAGCTGACCGATTCGAGGCCTCGCGGCCGACCGTCGCCAAGGCCCTGGACAAGTTGCGAGCCGACGGGCTGCTCTCAGAGAGTCGGCAGGGCAAGCGGCGAACCGTACTGGCTCTTCCCGGCCGAAAGGGGCCTTCCTAACGTGACCGCCACGACACTGAGCGAGTGGGCTTACCCTCTTGCCGAGTCTCTCCTCGCGGAACCGCTGCCCCGACGTTGGGCACACTCCCAGGGGGTTGCCGAGCGCGCGCGGATCATCTCGCCCGTTCTCGGCAAGGATGCCGACCTTGTGGAAGCAGCGGCTGTGCTGCACGACATCGGCTATTCGCCGGGTGTAGCCAAGACCGGGTTCCACCCGCTAGACGGTGCCCGGTATCTGCGGGACGTTGCCAAAGCCAACGAGCGGATCGTGAGGCTGGTTGCGCACCACTCGTGCGCCTGGATGGAGGCCGAAGCGCGTGGGTTGCGGGAGGACTTGGAGAGCGAGTTTCCCAAAGACCTCCCGCACCTGGACGATGCTCTGTGCTTCTGCGACATGAACACGACCCCGGTGGGTACGCCCACGAATCCGGTCGACCGTGTCAACGAGATCGCCAGCCGGTACGGGCCCGACAGCCTGATCGAGAAGTTCATCCGGCGTGCCGAGCCGGAGATCCTGGCCTGTACAGCACGCGTCCTTGAACGAGTAGCAGCCATCAAACGTCAGCCAACGTAGGGCGCATTACGGGAGTGGTCCACCGCATGCTCGATGCGGAGACGCATCGTGGGGTGTACATCGAAGTCGACCAGGTCCGTCAGGGCAACCCAGCGGACCTGAGTTGTCTCGTCGCTCGTCCGCAAGTCGCCACCGATCGGACGAGCCCGGAAACAGATAGAGAACTGCTGCCGTACCTCCCCATCGTCGTACGCCATCACGTGACCGGGGTCGGTGTAGATTCCCGACACGTCGAGAACCTCTGCCTTGATCCCTGTCTCTTCCCAGACCTCACGGACCACTGTGTCGCTGATGGACTCGCCCACGTCATGACCGCCGCCCGGCAGCGCCCATCGACCGTTGTCGGAGCGCTGGATCATGAGAACCCGCCCCCGCGCATCCTGAACGAAAGCAACGACGGACGGTACGACGGAGTTGGCCGCCGGGGCATCAGGGTCGTGTAGGTAGTCAATGCGTCCCATGGTCAGTCTCCCGTGATGTCGTGATCTGTGACCTGCCGGGCGCTACCCCAGGTCTGTTCGATGCTGGTCGCGTACGTGTCGAAGAGGCCACCGCCCGGCAAGCGGCGCAGATGAAGGACCGGGGCCATGTACGCCCCGATGCCGTACACGTGCGTATTAACCAACATCTCGTCGTCAGCACGGAAGAGCGAGTTGTAGAGGGTCGCGTCGTGCAGTCGGAATCCGATGTCTGGATGGCTGCCGAACAGCGGCTGGTAGTTGACCAGCGCGTTGCGGATTTTCCCGTCCATGACGCGATGCCCCTCGTCGATGCCGCGCTGCTGCACCGCCGCGCATGCCGGGTCTCCTATCAGGATGCGGACCTGAGCGTTGCCCTCAACTTTCGATTTGATGATGGTGTGGAACACGGGGTCCTCCGACAGCCACAGGCCGGCGTACACGAGCACATCCAGGTACCGCTCCGCTCTCGCGTACAGGTCGCGCCATAGGTTCGCCGGAACCATGTGCCGGTGTGGATAGACGGTCACTATCTCGGCCTTGCCGAGGTCCGTGGCCGTCTCGACCGCTCGCGCATCAGTCCAGAGCGTCGTGACGTCGACCCGAAGGAACGTCGCGGTGGCGTATTGGTGCCGTCGGTACGGCACTTTCCCCTGCGTGATCCAGCGTTCCACTGTCTTCGAGTTGACCTGAACGGCATCTGCCAGGTCCTGGATTGACGCTCCCCTCGCTAACAGGGCTGATCTCAAACGCTCGTTGGACATGTCCACCCCCGAGGGACGTCTTGGGAGCTCTTGACGGTAGCCAGGTGTCCCTGAGCTGTCCACGGGCGGGGTGAACAACGCCCGTGACCTGGAGGGATTCTGATCGTGCGCCAGGGAGTTCCGGCGCAAAGCCAAGAAGTTCCGGCGCCCCGCTTGACGAAACTCGATGCAGTACCTGTAATAGAGGTATCGCATCAGCCGCAAGGTGGAGCGCCAGAAGGGCCCTTCTTTGGGCTGCTTCGACTTGCGCCCGTCGGCTCTCCGCCGGACCGCATCGCACGACCCAGGAGCCCCGCGTTGGTCGGGGGGAGGGACCCGGACCCTTGTCATTCCGGAGGGCTTGAGACCGAAAGGTCACGTCTCCATACGCCTTCGCCGGTTCGCCGCTCTACCTGATACGGGAGCGGCCCCGCAAGGAGACATCTGCTTCACCGCTTCACCGCCCCGATGGTCGTAGACCGGGTTCGACTCCCGGTCGGGGCACCCACTCCCGCCGCACTCGCCGGTTGGGCTTCCCTCCGTTCCCTCACTGAGGAGTCCTCATGACTGCCGCCACATTCGCCGCCGTTTTCGTCGCCCTGTTCGTCGCTCACAGCGTGGGTGATCACTGGGTGCAGACCTCGTGCCAGTCGGCCGCGAAGGGCCTGCCGGGCTGGACCGGCCGTCTGGCCGTCGCCCGCCACGTCGCCACCCTGACCACCACAAAACTGCTGGTGCTCGCCCCTGTCGCCTACCTGCTGGGCCTGGACCTGTCGGCCCTCGGCCTGGTCATCGGCCTGGGGGTGGACGCGGTGACGCACTGGTGGGCGGACCGCCGCTCCACGCTGGCGTGGCTGGCGAAGGTGACCGGCAAGGCCGAGTTCTACAGCCTCGGCACTGCCGCCCACCCCGCGCACCCGGTCACCGCTACCGGCACCCCCGCCGCGACGCTCGGCACCGGCGCTTACGCCCTGGACCAGTCCTTTCACCACGTGTGGCTGCTGATCGCCTCAGTGGTCATCGCCACCGTCTGACCGGCCCGTACTTCTCCGTCGCCACCACCCCGCACGGGAGTTGGGGACGGCGGAGAGGCCCGGATCACCCGGACCCAACCCCTGAAAAGGACAGACCTGATGGCTATCCGCATCGGCAACGTGACCATCGAAGACAGCGACAACAACGGCTCGGGCGATGACCTGCGGCAGGCCATGGAGGCCGGCGGTGCCGTGATCAACGGCGGTCACTTCGGCGGGCAGGACAACGGCATCAGCGGCGGGGTCTTCCACGGCCGCGTCCACGTCGGCAACTCCAACGACTGACACACCCCCCTCACGACGCAGCGCGGCCCCGGTGCTCCAACACCGGGGCCGCTGTCGAGCCGCACCACCTTCTCAAGGGAGAGAACGACTCATGAAACACATCGCCGCACTTCCGGCCCCTGTTACGGCCCTTCCGGTCGACGGTGGGCCGACCGCCGCCGAGCTGGACGCGATCGAGCTGGAGATGCCGCTGATCCTGGCGGGCGTCGACCTGCTCGACGCACAGATCATGACCCTGGACCGGACGCCGACGGAGCTGGACCAGCAGCGCATCCGCCGGGCCCGCCGCAAGATCCTCGCCGCCCGCCGCGACCTGACCAACCGCACCCTGACGGTGCAGTCGGGCGGTGCGGCATGAGGGCCAAGTCCGCTGCACCTGCCATCGCGATGACTGCCGTGTCCATGGTTCTGACGCTGGCCGTGGTGGTGATGTGGCTCGGCGCTTCGATGCCGTGGCTGATCGCCCTGGTCGTCGGTCTCGGGATCGACGGGGGATGGCTCGCCACCCTCGCCTATGAGCGCCGTCTGGCCGCGCAGGGCGATCACAGCACTCCGGTCACGGTCGTCGGCTGGGGCTTCGGCCTGGTCGCCACGGGGGTACTGGTCGCTCACGCGGTCACCGCGGACGGGAGTGCCGGCGCGTGGCTGGCGGTGGCGTGGCTGCCCATGGCCGCGAAGGCGCTATGGCTGGTCCACTCGTTGTGGGAGCGGACCGCGCTGACCGGCTCCGCGCTGGAGGCGATCCAGGGAATCCAGCAGGAAGCCCGCGACGAAGCGGCGGTGGCCCGTGCCCGCCTGCGCTCCGAGGCCGGTACGGAGGAGACGCGGCTCGGCGCCGTGACGCAGGCCGGGGCCCGCGTCGCACGCGTCCAGGCACAGACCGCCACCACCCTGGCCCGCGCCTGGTCGACGCTGGAGAGCACCCGTGCCGGGAAGGACACCGGCAGGGCGCTGACCAGCGTGACGACCCGCGTCACACCCGGCGTCACACCCGCGTGGGAGCTGCCCGTCTGGGGCCCCACGCAGGCCGTACCCGCCCTCGACGCCCCCGCGCTCAGTGATGACGCGCTTGACCTGCTGGTCGACGACATCCGCCACAGCGAGACGCCGGCCCTCTCCTACCGGGAGATGTCCGCCCGCTTCCGCGCCGCCGGACACGCCGCCTCCGAAGTCCGGCTGAGGGCCGCGTGGAAACGCGTCGCCTGATGGCCACCGTGCCAACTGGAGTCCACGCGGGTTCCTTCGCGACGCGGCTGCCGAGAAGAGGGCAAGTGGTGAGGTAGGAGCCCTCCTATCAGCCTTGATCTGTGCGTGTGAGGTGTTCGCAGTAACTGGCAGATTCTGCGAGCGCGGCCGGTAACTTGCGATGCCATGCAGGATTCGGGAAGTCGCCGCCGTCTGACACTGCTGACTGGGCAGGTGGGGGACGGCGACGCACAGGGTTCAGGCGAGGCCGAGGACCGTGGTCTGGCCGATGTTCAGATACTCCAGCGGCGGGCTGCCGCACAGAGTGATGTCGATGAGCAGGGCTTCTATCTGGAAACCGTGTCGGAGTACCTGTGGGCCCGCGACGTCGCTGGTCTTGCGCCCAGCACCTTGGAGAACCTGGTCAGGCCGGTGCTGGAGCTGTGTTCCTTCTACGACTTGGTGCCCTGGCGGCTCACCCCGCGGCATGTGGACCGGTTCTACACCGGGCCGGGACGCCGGGCCCGTTCGACAGTGCGGAGCAAGCTGACCAAGCTTGACAGCTACTTCGCGTTCCTGGAACAGCGTTACGCAGGGGAGATCGCACGCCGCTTCGGCGCCAGGGTGGAGTCACCGGTCGACTCGTTCAACAGGCCGGTGCACCGCGGGGACTTCGGGCTGCGGATTCCTCCTTCGCAGCGGGCCCTGGCCGAGTGCTTCTCGAAGTGGCGGGCGTCGCTTCCGTCAGCACGCAAGTATCCGGTGGCCGTACGCGACTACGTGATGGCGAAGATCGCCTACATTTCCGGTGTCCGGGCGAGCGAGCTCTGCGCGGTCCGTCTCGGGGACATCCACTGGGAGCTTGGCCAGTGGGGCCGGTTCGTGGTTCAGGGCAAAGGGGCCGGCGGGTCGGGCAAGCGCGAACGGCAGGCATACCTCTTCGCTGAGGGACGCGAACTGCTGTGGTGGTACATCGAGGACGTCCGCGGTTTGTTCAGCGACGACGCCCTGGACCCGGCTGCACCGCTCTTCCCTTCGGAGCGGCGGCCGCAGGCGGTGGTGGACCTGAACATTGCAGTGGGTATGCCGGTGCGTCCTGATGCGTTCCGCAAAGCGCTCAAGACTGCTGGCGGTCTCTATCTTCCAGGCCCGGTGACCTGCTTGTTCCCGCATCTGCTGCGGCACGCGAGGGCGACGCACCTCTACGAGAGCGGCATGGCGCTCTGGGACGTGCAGAAGGTCCTCGGCCATATCTGGGCCAGTACGACGGTCGGCTACCTTTCGACCGTCCAGGCTGATCCCGAACTGGCGAGTCTGCAGTCCGCGCGCCGGGCGGTCCGACGTTTGAGTATGGAGGCTTGAGGGTGAAATGGAACCTGCGGATGGTCGCTGCCCAACGGGACATCTGGCGCCCGACCCAATTGCAGACCGTCCTGGCCGAGGTGGGCTTCACCCCGTCGCTGAGTAAGGTCGCGGCGTTGTGGAGCGGAAAGCCCGTGACGGTGCGGCTTGAGGACCTGGACAAGATCTGTGCGGCTCTGGACTGCACCGTCGCGGACCTGATGCAGGCCGAGCCCGAGCCGCACCTCGCCTCCCGGGAGCAGGAGGAACGCAGGGTGGCCGGCACCCGGCCAGACCGGGGTTCTGCGGTCCGGCCGATTCCGGGAACGGGGCGTGGTCCGCGCGGCCTTCCGCCCAACTGAGGACAGGGTTCGATGCACTGGCGTCAGCGGGTTCTCCGGTTCCCCGAGTTGCCCATCCCGGACGGCCACTGGCGGCCCTTGGCTCTAGAGCCACAGGCGCCGCTGGTCTGTGACGACCAACGGATCTGCCCGGCACAGGTGCGCGGCCAGATATCCTGGCCGGCGCCGCCGCGGGCACTGAGGGTTGAGCACGCCCAGCGGATCAGGGACCGGGACTTTCCGGAACTACCAGCCCTGGGCGCCGTCATCGCGCAAATGGCGGCGGAGCGGAACCTGAGCGACGCCTGGGAAAGGCTCGCCCTCCACATGGCCCGTCTCGCACTCGCCGTCCGGGAGGCCGACCAGGTCCTGGTGAGCGAACAGGACATTGCCCAACTGCCGCAGTTACGCGGGCCCGTGGTGGAGATCTTCCGTCGCGCGGGTCTGCTTCGGCGCCGTCCGAACCAGTGGCATCTCGCACTTCACCCCCAACCCTCGGCGGTCAGCTGCGGGCACTGCCTGTCCTGGTCAGGAACCGCCGCGAAACTGTGCTCCGCCTGCAAGAACTGGCGACGCTCCAGCCAGAGGGGCCCTTGCCGACGCTGCCACCGGACGCTTCCGCTCTCCCTGGGACGCTGCCGTCGATGCCGCGTCGTCGAACTGGAGCAGACGCTGGCCGACGCCCCGGTCCCTGACCAGCTGTGGTTCGGCGGCGACATCGACCTCTACGTCAACAAGACCGGCCGCGAACTCAACAACGCGCGAGACCGGCAGGCTCAACAGCACCGGGCAGAGCTTCGCTACTGGCCCCGGCACCTGATCGACGCCAACCAGCTCGAAATCTTTCCGGCACCGGAGAGGAACTGGAAGGCCATCGCGAACCCGGGCCTGCTGAGGCTCAGCGAACCGGCGCAGGAGGTCGTCAGCGAGCTCGACCGGCTCGCCCGCGACCAGGCATGGTCGAGCGCCACCCGCAAGAAGAGCCTTCGCACTCTGCGGGTTCTCCTGGCCTGGCTCGGCGCCGCAACCGCGATCCCCGAGCGTGATGTCGTGGGCGTCGGTGATCTCTCACCGCACTACAACACTGTCCGGGTCGCCGGATTCCTGCAGACCAAGGGCATGCTGGCGTTCGACTCGGACGCCGTCGGCACTCACGAGGCTTCGGTTCGCCGATGGGTGGACCAGGCACCGGCCCAGTTCCAGGCTGATCTCCACACCTGGATAGCCGTGCTCCGGGGCCACGGCAAACGTCCCTCCCCGCCCATGCGCTGGGGCACGATCCGCGGATACGTCCTTCACGTCGTGTCCGTCCTCAGCACCTGGGAGCATCTCGCCTCGCTGGGCGAAGTGACCGAGCAGGAAGTGAAGACAGCGGCCGTCAACTATTCGGTCTTCACCTCACTACGCTCCTTGTTCCGGGCCCTGCGACGCGAGCGCCGAGTCTTCCGCGACCCAGCCAGAAACGTACATCTCACTACCCCGGTCAGAGTCCCCAGGCCGATCCCGGCGGACCGCCTCAAAGGTCTGCTCAACCTGGCAGGCGGCGCGAAAGACCGGCTCGCGCTGGTTTTGATGGCTGTCTACGCGGTCCGCCCCAAGCAAGTCGCCGAGATCCTCCTCGACGACCTCGACCGGTCCACGGGACGCTTGCGAATCCGCAGGCCAAACCGACTCGATCACGTGATCTGCCTTGACGAGTTCGCTCTGCGACTCGTCAAGGAATGGCTGGCTGAACGTCACCACCGGTGGCCCCTGAGCACCAATCCCTACCTGATCGTCAGCCCTCTCACCGCACTGCACATCGATCGTCCGGCCGTCGGCATCGCCAATTTCTCATCGCTCCGCGACCGCATCGGCATCAACTTCACTCAGCTCCGACAGGACCGGTTTCTCGACGAAGCCCGAGAAACCGCCGACCCGGTCCGGCTGATGCGCCTGTTCGGGATCACCTCGCACACAGCGATCCACTACGTCCGCACGGCTTACCCCGAGCGCTTCACCATCGACCCCACCCAGGCGTGAAGGGGCACTTCCTGCCCTGCTCAGCCGCTGTTCAAGGCAGTGAGCACGTGATCCAACTCATTCGGCATCACAGCAACAAGAAGAGCGCCTTCGGGAGAGCTGCACTCGACGATTCTGGACCTACCGTTGATCTTCATCGACTCACGCCATGACGGTGACCGCAAGCTGACCTGCCGCAGCCCCTCCGGGAGGGACACTGCCGCACCGGCTTTGGTCCGTGGCTCCCAGCCCATTCCAGAGGGGCCTACCAACAGTCGCCCCCGCAGCCACCGCCCTTCAAGCGAAGGATGGCGGAGCAGGCAGGGAATCTTGATCACATTTCCCTGAGCGGCACTCTCTGCCCGCTGCTTCACTCTGCGGCGGAGCAACCACGCCGTCAGTCCTGCCGCTGCCAGGACAACCACCAGTTCGATCACTAGAGCATTCAAGCAGCGCAGAACCTGAGTGCCCAGCCCTTCCAACGCCCGCCATTCCAGCGGGTTCACTTCCAGTCGACCTTCAGAATCTGCGAACCCGCTGGTTTCCGACTACCGGTGGCGCATGGCCCCGGACGGCTACGCGACCCGCCGCCAGCTCCGGGCCATGGGCCTGCGGCCCGGAGGACAGGACGTCGTCGCCGAACTCCAGCGCCCACGGCGCCGCCGGGGCCCGCTGATCGCGTACCTGTACCGCATCGACCGGGCCAAGCCCGTACGACCCATGACCCCCGCCCGCACAGCGGCACTTGCCAAAGCCATGCGGGCCCGTCGGACCTGCCCCAACTGCCGCACCGACGTGGGGTATTGCATCCCGCCGACGCTCGGCATGTGCGTCCCCTGCGCCACCCCCGAAGACCAGCACACCACCTAGGAGAACCCCATGTTCGGCAAGAAGAAGACCGCCGCAGACTCCGAGGCCGCACTCCAGGCCGAATCCGAGAAGAACGACCGCCGCCGCGCCGAGCAGGCCAAGTGGGTGACGTGCGGAGCAGGCCACATCCAGTACGCCGGGCGCGGACGCGGGTGCCACGTACCCGGCTGCCGCGGCTGACCCACCACACCACAGCCCCGGACACACCGTGACGGCGCCGGATCGAATCCGGCCCGGGGCACTCCCCGCACACCTGACCAGCCCGAGGAAGGACCGGCATGGACCAGCTCCCCGCCCACCGGCCGCTGACCGTCGTGCAGCTCCCGGACGGCACATACGGCTACACCGCCGCACCTCACCTGCCCGCGCAGCAGGCCCCGCCGCAGCCGATCGTGCAGCACATCCACCAGGCACCGCCGGACCGCACGGTGCAGCGCATCGCGCTGGGCTCCGGGGCCGGTGCCGGAGCGGTCGCGGCCGGCGTCTACTTCGGTCCCCTCCTCGTCGGGGTGCTGACCGCCATCGCCGCGAACCTCGCGATCCTCGCCCTGCTCGCCGCCGTCGCGACCTGGGGCGTCGTCACCGTCGTGAAGTCGGTCGGCAGCACCGAGAGCACACCCGCCCGCAGGTCGCGCCGCCGCTGACGTGCCCCCGTCCGTCCGGTCTTGTACCGGGCGGGCGGAGGACCGGAAAGACCGGCCCTGCCCGCGAAAGGACCACATCGTGGCTCGCTCCTACGTCCGCATCGACCCGTACGCCAAGTACGTCGGCTTCCAGTTCTCCTGCTCGTGCGGCGCCACCTCGCTCCCGAGGAAGACCGACGCCGCCGCCGAGCGGGACCGCAAGGCCCACATGGCCCGCGCGCACCGCCCGCTGTTCCCCGACCGGATCCGTTTCTGACCGGTCCCTGACCGTAGGGAGGAGCCCAACGCCATGAGCAACCACACGAAGACGGCGGGGCCGTTCGCGTCGGGTGACCGGGTGCGGATCGTGTCCTGCGAGGACGACCCCCGCGCCGCCGGCCGCACCGGTCGGATCATCGACGCGGTCCCGCCCGGCCCGCTGACCGGGGGCCGGTGGACAGTCCACCGGATCAGCCCCCTGATCGGCCCCGTCCTGTGCCACACCCACGAACTGCGGCCTGCCTGACAGCTGCCCGTCGCCCCCGAACACCACGTGGTTCGGGGGCGGTTGGGGAGCCGGACAGTCCGGCCCGCATCTGGGAGGCACGTCATGGAGAGCTACACCCCCGCCGAGAAGCGCGAGCGCAACCGCCTCTTCCGCAAGGGAGCCCGCCAGGCACTGGCCGACTGCGTCGACCCGCGCCTTGAGCACCGCATCCAGGAGATCGACCGCAGCGCCGCCGAGCGCGGCGCCCGTGAGCTTCAGGCCCTGCACAACGTGCAGGAGCAGGCCCGCAACGACCTCGCCCGCGCCAAGGCCACCGAGCGCACCACGCCCCGCGCCGAGCGGGCTGCCGCGAAGCAGGCCCGTAAGGACGTCGAGAAGCGTGTACGCCTCGCCGAGCGGGCCGTGAGCCGCGCCGAGAGCTGACCGGGTGCGGCCGACCCCGGCCAAGGAAACCGGCCGCCCCCTTCACCCTTCCCGTTCCATCAAGCAGGAGAGGCACGTTCATCATGACCGAGCTGGTCGAGAATATCCGCTACACCGCCGACGTCGTGTGCATCCGGGGCAGCGAAGTGCTGCTCATCGAGCGGGGCTGGGACCCGCACAAGGGTGCTCTCGCGCTGCCCGGTGGTCACGTCGACCCCGGCGAGACCTCCCGCAACGCCGCCGCCCGCGAACTGCTGGAGGAGACCGGCGTTCACGTCGTCCCCGCCGACCTCGTGTTCGTCGGTGTGTGGGACGAGCCGAACCGCGACCCCCGAGGCCGGTACATCACCGCCGCCTACGCCGCCCTCGTCCCCGAGGACACCACCGCCCGCGCCGGGGACGACGCCGCCGCCGTCCAGTGGATGCCCCTGGACGCCCCCGGACCGCTGGCGTTCGACCACACGGAGATCGTCCGGGCCGCCGCGAAGCAGGCACGCAAGGACGTCGAGAAGCGCGTACGCCTCGCCGAGCGGGCCGTGAACCGCGCCGACCGCTGAGAACACCCCCTCTCTCTTTCTCAAGGATCAGGAGTGCACCGTGAGCGCCGAAAACGTAGTCCCCCTGTTCAAGGAACCTCCCGCCGCGCCTGCTCCGGAAGGCACGGCCCCTGCCTCTGCTCCTGCGCCGGACCGGGTGCGGGTGTTCCGCCGTACCGGGCGCACGGTGGTGCGTGCGGTACGGCACGAGCGGACGCAGTCCGTCGCCCGCGTCGCGGTGCGGCACGGCTCCTACGTGCTGGGCGGTACCCGGATCGTGGGCCGCCGGGCGTGGGACGGCCGGACCGGCGCCCGCTACGAGCGGATGCTCCGGGCCGCCGAGGCCGTGGGCAACTACGAGGTGGCCGGAGACTGGGAGGAGAGGTTGCACCGGTTCCGTGCCGACCGTCACAAGCGGCGGATGGACCTGCTCACCGCCCCGGAACGGGTCGTGAAGGGTGCTGCCGTCGGCGCGGCCGGCGGGGTCGGCACGCTGATCGTGATCGGTATCGCGCTGGCCGTCGCGAACAAGGACGCGGCCGATGTCGTCACCCCGCTCATGGCGTTCATCGACCTGATCCGGCTGCTGGTCGTCATCACCACGGTGGTGTGGGGGCCGCTGGTCGCCGCCGCCCCGTGGCTGGCTCTGGCCGGTGTATGGGCCGTCGGCCGCCACCGTGGAGCCGCACCCGCGTGGGCCCTGCCCACCGGCAGCCGCGGTGACGACGCGGGCGCCCCGATCACCCCGTCCATCGTCGTCACCGCCCTGCGGGACCTCGGTGTCGCCCCGCTGCGGGCCGCCATCAAGGAGATGGGCGATGCGGGCGCGGCGATGCTCGGCCCGATCCGGATCGCCGGATGCGGCGTCGAAGTCGACGTCACCCTGCCCTCCGGGGTCTCCACGAACGAGGTGCAGGGCAGGCGCCGCAAGCTGGCCGAGAACCTTGCCCGGCACGAGCACGAAGTGTTCATCACCATCCCCCAGGCTGCCCGCACCGTCCGGCTCTGGGTCGCCGACAGTGGCGCGCTGGACGAGCCGATCGGCCCGTCGCCGCTGACCACCGACGACACGATGACCGCCAACTACGCCAAGGGCCGCGCCCCCTGGGGCCAGGACCTGCGCGGGGACGCGGCGGCGATCAGCCTGTACCAGCGCCACTTGCTCATCACCGGCCTGTCGAACCAGGGCAAGACCGTCGCGCTGCGCTCGCTGGCCCTGTGGCTGGCGTTGGACAAGTCGGTGCAGTTCCTGATGGGCGACCTCAAGGGCGTCGGCGACTGGAACATGTTCGACGGGCTGGCGACCACCCTGATCCAGGGGCCGACGGACGACCACGTGATCCAGGTGACCGAGATGGTCGAAGGTGCCGTGGACGAGATGAACCGCCGACTCCAGGCACCGCCCGGCAGCGTGTTCCCCGCTCTGGTCGTGCTGGTGGATGAGGCGCAGGTCGCGTTCATGTGCCCGGTCAAGGACGACGAGAAGCGCCCGTACGGCGGCTCGAAGGCCAATTCCCGGTACTTCATGGCCGTCCGCAAGATCCACAACCAGGGGCGTGCGGTCAACGTCCTCATGTGGCAGGGCACCCAGGACCCCACCGATCAGAACCTCCCGAAGCTGGTCCGCGAAGGAGCCCACACGCGGGCATCACTCGCGCTGGGCACCGAGTCGCAGGCGCGCATGGCGCTCGGGGACAAGGCCGTCGACGGCGGCGCCGCGCCGAACCTCCTGCGCCCCGGCCTGGACAGGGGAACCCTGGTCGTCGCGTCCGACGGCATCGCCATCCCGGCCGGCCAGGCATCCATCACGGTGCGCACGCACTACATCGACGACGACGGAGCCGAAGCCATCACCGACCGCGCCAAGGCCATGCGCGACGGTGTCATCACCCTCCACGTCATCGGCCGCGGCGAAGAGCGGGACGCGCTCGCGGACATCGCGAGCGTCATCGGAGATACGAACCGGGTCTTCACTCAGGACGTGCTGCAGCGCCTCGCGATGCTGTCCAAGGACAGCTACGGAACCTGGACGCACGCCGACCTCAAGCGCGTGCTGGACGGCACCGGAGCCGAGCCCTACAAGTCCGACGGGCGCATGGTCATCGGCCGCGAACGTCTGGCCCGCGCACTCGCCAACCGGGACGGCGACGGTTCCGCTTCCGCCGCCGAGTAGAGGGAGGCGCACCCCTGGCCGGTCAGGGAGGCAGGGAGAACTCCCTGACCGCCTCCCTGACCCGCCTCCCTCTGCCTGACCTGCACAAATGATGTTCAGGGAGGCAGGGAGGCATCCCAGGCCAGAGCCCCGAAACCCCGCTCCGCGCGCTTGCCCGAGGGGGTGCTACCGCCTCCCTGGGTGAGTGAAAGGAGGGATTCCGCATGCTGCTCGACCAGCGCCCCGAATCCCGCCGCTTCCACAACTGACCGCCGCCGACACTCTGCCGGCAGACAGGAGGAGTGCGCATGAGTGACAGCCGAGGAAAGCCCACCACCGCCGGGCCCACGATGCCGTGCGGCAACGGCCCCGGCCGCTGGAACAAGGAGTCCGGCTCCCGCCCCTCGACCACCACGACCACGATCCCCCGCCGCCCCAGCGGCCCGAAAGCCTCATAGCTGAGGACGGCCCCGGCCAGGCCGGGGCCGTTTCGTCACCCAGAAGGAGACCCGTGACTGACACCGTCACCGTCAAGCTGCACGTCGAGGGAATGCCGGACTACACGTACAGGGCCAAGCGGACCCTGACCCCCGAGATCGTCCGGCTGACCTACCGGCTCGGCGACCTCGACCCTGTCAACGGCATCCACCCCATTTATGCCCGGATTGAGGGCCCCGCCGTGGACGGCCCCTACGACGTCGACCGCCAGACCGAGGTCATCTACCGGAGCCACCCACAGCACTGGCCCACATGGCTCATCGCGCTCGGCGCCGAGCACTGCCCGCAGCGCCGCGGCTGACCCACGCACAACCGAGGGCGGCCCCTCATCCGACCAAGAGCCGGGGCCGCCCTCGTCCAGCACAACTCAACAGTGGACTGGAGATACCAGCATGACTCAACACGTCCCGATCCGAAGCGTATTCGGTCACCGGCCCCGCTTACTGGATCTGTTCTCCTGCGCCGGCGGCGCAGCGATGGGGTACCACCGGGCGGGGTTCGAGGTGACCGGCGTCGACATCGCCGACCGCCCGAACTACCCCTTCACGTTCGTGAGGGCCGATGCCCTCGACCACCTCGCCGCCCTCATCACGTCCGGGGACATCGCCCGGTACGCGGCGGTGCACGCGTCCCCGCCGTGCCAGGCCGGATGCGCCCTCACCGTGGGCACCAACGCCTCACGCGGCTGGGGCCGCACCCACGTCCAGCTCATCCCCGACCTCCGGGCGCTCCTGGACGCCACGGGGCTGCCGTACGTCATCGAGCAGCCCAACGGGAAAGCCCCCGTCCGGGCCGATCTGCGGCTGTGCGGGGAGATGTTCGGGCTCGGCGTCCTGAGGCACAGGGTGTTCGAGCTGGGTGGCGGCTGGAGCGTCCCTCAGCCCGAACACCGGCCGCACCGGGGATACGTGCGGGGCTATCGGCACGGCGTCTACCGCGACGGCCCGTACGTCGCCGCGTACGGCGCCGGCGGCGGCAAGGCCACCGTGCCGGAGATGCAGACCGCCATGGGCATCACCTGGACCGACGTCCGCGAGGAACTGACCGAGGCCATTCCCCCCGCCTACACCGAGCGGATCGGCTCCGCGTTCCTGACCCGCGTTGCGGAGGTGGCCGCGTGAACGCCCTCCTGATCACCGCCCTGGACCTGGCCTCTCGTGCCGTGCCGGTCCTGCCCTTGCGGGCGGGGAAGCTGCCCTTCGGGAACTGTGCCACCTGCCGGGACAACGCGTGTGGCGGCCGGCCGAACATGAAGTCCGCCGGGCCCTGCGGCTGCCCGGCACCGTGCCACGCGTGGGCCGCCGCCACCACCGACCCCGCCGTTGTGGCCTCACCCGTGTGGGGGACTGCGTGGGAGCGGGCGGGGGCGGTAGCGTACTGCCCCGGCGGAGCCGGGGTCACCGTCGTGGACCTCGACACCGCCGCCGCGGTCGCCTGGGCCCGCCGGTCGCTGCCCGCCACCCGCACCGTGCCCACAACGCGGGGTGAACATTGGATCTACCGGGGCACGATGCCCTCCGCGAACGCCGTCCGTCCCAGTATCGACATCAAGTCCACGATGTCCTACGCCCGGTGGCTCGGACCCGGCACCGGCACCATGACCACCCTGCCCGACGCCGTACGCGACCTGACCGTCAAGGAGCCGTCGCCGGTCCGGCCCGTCACCGTGCCCGTGCCCACCGGGAACGGGTCGTGCCCCCACCGCACGCCCGCCTACCTGGACCGCGGCATCACGATGGCGGAGCAGCGCATCACCGAGGCGACCGGCGGCGTGCACGCGACCGTGTACCGCACGTTCCTCGCCGTGTTGTCCACGCACGCCCGGTGCGGCTGCCTCACCGGCTCCCACACGGAGCGGCTGTTCGCCGCCGCGCAGGCCAAGGGCGAGAGCCCCCGGCACTGCGCGAACGCCTGGGCCAACGCCCGTACGGCATTGGGGATGTGACATGTCCGAGGACGAGAAGACCCCGGCGCGTGAGGTCATCACCGAGTACGCGCAGTCGCACTTCCGGTACTTCCGCACCACCGAGGGCACCGTCTACGCCCAGCGGATCGGCCACCCCGTGGCCCGCCCCATCCGCTCCCAGGGCACCACCGGCAGCCACCGCCAGGAACTCATGGTCGACCTCTTCAACGACGGGGTCGGCGTCTTCAACGGAACCTCGCTGAAAGAGGCGTTGGACTTGATCGAAGCACTCGCACTGAGCCAGGACGTCCAGCCCACCCATATCCGTGTCGCCCCTGGGTTCGACGGGGCGACGTGGCTGGACCTGGGCCGCGACGACGGGCAGTCCGTCCGCATCCACCCCAACGGGTGGGACATCCTCATCCCCGACCCGCGCGAGGTGTGCTGGCGGCGCACCCAGCTCACCGGAGAACTCCCCCTGCCCGCACGGGACACCGAGGGCAAGGGCATCGACCGGCTGTTGCGGCTGACGAACTTCGCCACCGCCGAAACCGAGGCGCTGGCCCTGGCCTGGCTCATCGGCTGCCTCGGACCGAGTGTTCCGGTCCCGGCCCCGTTCCTCACCGGCCCCCAGGGCGCGGGCAAGTCCACGGCGGGCCGGATGCTGGTGCGGATCATCGAGGGTATGACCGGAGACCTTCGCCGGGCACCGAAAGATGAGGAAAACCTCATCACCGCCGTCGCCGCCGGATGGGTCACCGCCCTCGACAACCTGAGCCACCTGGCCCCGGACCTGTCCGACCTCATGTGCTGCATCGTCACCGGAGCCGAGTCCATCAAAAGGGCCCTCTTCAGCGACGGCGACGTCGTCCGCTCCCGCTACCGCCGCCCCCTCCTCCTCACCGGCATCGACGTCGGCGTCATCCGCCCCGACCTCGCCGAACGCCTCCTGCCCCTGCGTCTGGAACGCCCCAGCGTGCGGCGGACCGAGGCGGAACTGTGGCGGGAGTTCGATGAGGCCCTGCCGGTCATCCTCGGCTCTCTCCTCGACCTCACGGTCAAGGTCCGGGCGACCGAGGCCGACATCCCCAGCGACCTGCGTATGGCCGACTTCGCGCACCTGTGCGCGCAGATCGACGCCGCGACCGGCTTCGGCACGCTCCCCGCCTACCGCAGCAGCCTGGACGAGCTGAACGACGACGTCATCGAAGGCGACCTGCTCGCACAGACCGTCCTCAAGCACGCCGCCGGCCTCGCCCCCGGCACCGAGACGCGGATGACGTCCTCCGAGTGGCTGCACCTCCTCAGCGGCCTCTACAGCGGCGACGACTGCCGTCCCGTGCCCAAAGGGTGGCCCACGACCGGGAAAGTCCTCTCCGACCGCCTCAAGCGCCTTCAGCCCACCCTCGGCGCCCGAGGCGTCCTCATCGACTGGGGGCGCACCAAGGAAGGCCGGTTCATCGAAATGACCCGACGTCCGGCCCTGCCGACCCACGGGCAGCAGTCGTTCTGACCGGCACCGGAGACCGGGGCACGGGCAAGCAAGAGGAGCACCCCACCCAAACGGGGGGCGTGCTCCTCTTGCTGTTCGGCGGAACGCCGCCCGAGGGTCGCGCCGCGAAGCGGCTCCCCATTCACGCCGAGTCGCACCACAACACAACAGACACCCCCTCTCTTTTTTCTTAAGAAAGGGAAGGCTGCGTCACCCGCGTCACCAGAGGCCCTGAAACAGCCCCTGAACTGCTGCAACGGCGATGACGCAGAACGGCTTCGGCTGCGTCACCCCGCGTCACCTGCGTCACCCCATGACGCACGCCTGCGTCACCGATGACGCACTCCCAACCCCCTGCGTCATCACATAGCGGCAGGTCAGGGGCCAAGAGTGACGCGGATGACGTGGTGACGCAGAAATCACAGCCTCGGACACATCCGCCAGCACCTCACCGCCAAGGAGCGAGCCCGTGCACCGCATCCATGCAGCCGCATCCCATGCGGCAGACGACCCGACCCTGATCCTGCTCACCGTCGAAGAGGCCGCCCGCCGTCTCCGCGTCGGCCGAACCACATGCTTCGCCCTGATCCGCTCGGGCGCTCTGGAGTCGCTGACGATCGGCACCCTTCGCCGTGTCCCCGCCGACGCCCCGGCCGCGTACCTCGCACGCCGTCGAGCCCAGCAGCACGCCGCCTGAACCACCTCACACACGGGACGCCGCCCCTGCCGGGTGACGTCTCGTGCTCGCACCTGAAGTTGAAGGAGTCCGCCCGTGGCGGAGAAGAAGCGCACTCGTCGGGCGAACGGTGAAACAGCTGTCTACTTCGGCAAGGACGGCCGTTGGCACGCCCGGGTGCCGATGGGCTACAAGGACAATGGTGAGCCCTATCGCAGGCACATCACCCGTCCCTCCGAGGACGCCTTGGCCGAAGAGGTCAAGCGATTGGAGAAGCAGCGAGACCAGGGAACTGCGCAGCAGCCTGGCAAGCTGTGGACGGTTGAGAAGTGGTTGTGGCACTGGGTCGAGAACATCGCCAAGGACGTCGTCAGCGAGAACACCTACGACGGGTACGAAGTAGCAGTTCGCGTGCACCTCGTACCCGGCATCGGCAAACACCGCATCGACCGCCTGGAGCCGGAACACCTGGAGAGCCTGTACCGCCGAATGCAGAAGAGCGGCAGCAAGGCAGCCACTGCCCACCAGGCCCACCGGACCGCCCGTACTGCCTTCGGTGAGGCGGTGCGCCGTGGCCACGCCGCAAAGAACGCCGCCGCTCTGGCCAAGCCGCCACGGGTGGAGGAGCCGGAGGAGGAGATCGAGCCCTACTCGGTCGAGGAGGTGCAGAGCCTGTTGATCGAGGTGGACAAGCGCCGCAACAGCGCTCGGTGGATGCTGGCGCTGGCCCTCGGTCTACGGCAGGGGGAGACACTGGGGCTGCGCTGGGTCGATGTGGACCTGGACCACGAGTACCTGAAGCTGCGCCGGAACCGGCTGCGCCCGAAGTACGAGCACGGGTGCAAGGAGGCGACTCCCTGCGGCCGGAAGGCCGGGTACTGCCCGGACCGCAAGCAGGTGAGGCGCGAGACGAAGAACACCAAGTCGCGCGCCGGCCGTCGTGCGGTGCCTCTTCCGGGCCCCCTGGTCGTGATGCTGCGCAAGCACAAGGAGGTGCAGGCCCGGGAGCGCAAGACTGCAGGCAATCTGTGGACCGAATCGGACTACGTGTTCACGAAGCCGCTCGGTGGACCGCTCAGCCCGAACACGGACTACCACGACTGGAAGAGGCTGCTGGAGGACGCCGGGGTGCGTGACGCGCGGCTGCATGACGCCCGTCACACCGCTGCCACCGTCCTCATGCTGCTCAGCATTCCTGACCGCGTGATCGACCAGATCATGGGCTGGGAGGCAGGCACGTCCTCACGGATGCGCGCACGGTACCTGCACGTGCCCGACGCCATGCTGAAGGAGGTGGCGCAGAAGCTCGCGGACGCCATCTGGGGGCCCGCTCCGAGCGCCCCTGTGGACAAAGACCAGAACAACGAGGGCTGAGACAACGTCGAAGGCCCCCGCAGCAAGCTGCGGGGGCCTTCGACGTATTGCCCGGTGAGAGCAATGGCGGAGGATACGAGATTCGAACTCGTGAGGGGTTGCCCCCAACACGCTTTCCAAGCGTGCGCCCTAGGCCACTAGGCGAATCCTCCGCGGCAAACAATACAAGACGTTGAGGAGTGCTCGCGAACCTGTTCCCGCGGAGATCGTCCGGGGCGGTCCCGGAGCCGGGTGGCGGGGCCAGGTGGGTGGACCGGAGGGGGTGGGGATCCGCTAAGGTGGGCGTCAGCCCCTCACGTGGCGCTATCTGACTGAACTCCCCCAGGGCCGGAAGGCAGCAAGGGTAGGTTGGCTCTGGCGGGTGCGTGGGGGGCGCTTGCGTGTCCGGGGGGCTTTGTGCGGGCCGGGCGGAAGCGGTGCGGGGCCGGTTGTCGGTCCGTCCCGATAACCTCGTAGGTGTGTCGTCCCTTGCGCTGTACCGCCGCTATCGCCCCGAGTCGTTCGCCGAGGTCATCGGTCAGGAGCATGTCACTGACCCGCTGCAGCAGGCCCTGCGTAACAACCGGGTCAATCACGCGTACCTGTTCAGCGGGCCGCGCGGCTGCGGAAAGACGACCAGCGCACGCATCCTCGCCCGCTGTCTGAACTGCGAACAGGGGCCGACGCCCACTCCGTGCGGCGAGTGCCAGTCCTGCCAGGACCTCGCGCGCAACGGTCCGGGTTCCATCGATGTGATCGAGATCGACGCCGCTTCGCACGGTGGCGTGGACGACGCCCGTGATCTGCGCGAGAAGGCGTTCTTCGGACCCGCCTCCAGTCGTTACAAGATCTACATCATCGACGAGGCGCACATGGTCACCCCGGCGGGGTTCAACGCCCTGCTGAAGGTGGTCGAGGAGCCGCCGGAGCATCTGAAGTTCATCTTCGCGACCACCGAGCCCGAGAAGGTCATCGGCACGATCCGGTCGCGTACGCACCACTACCCGTTCCGGCTGGTCCCGCCGGGCACGCTGCGCGGATATCTCGCCGAGGTGTGCGCCAAGGAGAACAGCGCCGTCGAGGACGGGGTGCTGCCGCTGGTCGTGCGCGCCGGCGCGGGGTCCGTGCGTGACTCGATGTCCGTCATGGACCAGCTGCTGGCCGGCGCGGGCGACGACGGTGTGACATACGCCATGGCGACCTCGCTGCTCGGATACACGGACGGCTCCCTGCTCGACTCGGTCGTGGACGCCTTCGCGGCGGGCGACGGCGCCGCCGCCTTCGAGGTCGTGGACCGGGTGATCGAGGGAGGCAACGACCCGCGGCGCTTCGTCGCCGACCTGTTGGAGCGGCTGCGCGACCTGGTGATCCTGGCCGCCGTCCCCGACGCCGGGGACAAGGGACTCATCGACGCCCCCGCCGATGTGGTCGAGCGCATGCAGGCCCAGGCGTCGGTCTTCGGCGCCGCCGAGCTGAGCCGTGCCGCCGACCTGGTCAACGAGGGGCTCACCGAGATGCGCGGGGCGACCTCCCCGCGCCTTCAGGTGGAGCTGATCTGCGCCCGGGTCCTGCTGCCCGCCGCCTTCGACGACGAGCGTTCGCTCCAGGCCCGGCTGGACCGGCTGGAGCGCGGGGCGGCGTCCTTCACGGCCCCCGCCGCGGGTCCCGCCCTGGGATACGTACCGGGACCGGAGGCGCAGGCCCACGCCGCACCGCCCGCCCCGGCCGGACAGCCCGGTGGCGGGCCTGCCGCCGCCCGTGCGGCGGTACGGGGCGACGCGCCCATGGCCCCCGCCCCCGCAGCCCCGGCCCCCGCGCCGTTCGCGCCGCCCGTCGCGGCCGAGCCCCCGGCCCCCGCCGCACCGCCCGCCCAGCAGCCCCCGGCCCAGGCACCCGCGCCCGCCCAGCGCCCCGGTTCGTGGCCCGCTGCCGCCGGTACGGAACAGGCGCGACGCCCCGGGGGCTGGCCGACCGCCTCCGCGCCGGGCAGCACGCCGCCCCCGCAGACCGCCGCCCCGGCGCCCGCCCAGGCGGCCGCGCCCGCCGCCCAGGCTCCCTCGGCGCCCGCGCCGAGCCAGGGCATGGTGCAGGGTGCCGCCCAGGTCCGGAACATGTGGCCGGACATCCTGGAGGCGGTGAAGAACCGCCGCCGGTTCACCTGGATCCTGCTCAGCCAGAACGCCCAGGTCACCGGCTTCGACGGGACCACCCTGCAGATCGGTTTCCTCAACGCGGGCGCCCGCGACAACTTCGCGAGCAGCGGCAGCGAGGAAGTGCTGAAGCAGGCTCTCTCCGAGCACTTCAACGCCCAGTGGCGGGTCGAGGCCATCGTGGATTCCTCCGGTGGCGCGGGTCTGCCCCCGGACACCGGCGGCGGACGGCCCGCGGCCTCTTCGTACCAGCCCGCGCCCGCCGCCCCGCAGGCGTACGAGTCCCGGCCGGCCCCTGCTCAGCAGCAGCCCACACAGCCCCAGCAGTCCCCGCAGCCGTCGTCCGCTCCCGCCCCGCAGCCGCCCCAGCGCTCCCAGGGGCCCGGCGCGGAGCATGCGTCGTCCGGTTCCTACGGGTCGGAGCCCCCGCGTTCGGTGGCACCGGAGGACGACACCCCGGAGGCCGACGATCCGGATCTCGTCGACTCGGCGCTCTCCGGACACGACCTGATCGTCCGCGAGCTGGGCGCCACGGTCGTGGAGGAGTTCACCAACGAGCAGTGAGCCCGGTGCGTACGGAGACGTCGTACGTACGAGGTTGAGGTGCCCCCGCGCGACAGCGTCGTGCGCACGAGGTGAGGCGCCGCTTGTGCGCAGGCGCCGTGCGTACGGAGACGTCGTGCGTACGGAGTGAGGCGCCCCTGCGACGGCGTCGTGCGTACGAGGTGAGGCCGTGCGCACGGAGGCGTCGTGCGTCCACGGATCGGCGGCCGTCAAGCCCCCCGGCCCCCGGCGGTTAGGCTGCACCCCGTGAAGGTCCTCGTCATCGGCGGCGGCGCCCGCGAACACGCCCTGTGCCGCTCTCTCTCCCTCGACCCCGATGTCACCGCTCTGTACTGCGCTCCCGGCAACGCCGGCATCGCAGAGGTGGCCGAACTGCACCCGGTCGACGCGCTCGACGGCGACGCCGTCGCGCGCCTCGCCGGCGAACTGGGCGCCGAGCTGGTGGTCGTCGGCCCGGAGGCGCCCCTTGTCGCCGGGGTCGCCGACGCCGTGCGCGCGGCCGGTATCCCCTGCTTCGGCCCCTCCGCCGAGGCGGCCCGGCTCGAAGGCTCCAAGGCGTTCGCCAAGGACGTCATGGCCGGGGCGGGCGTTCCGACCGCCCGCAGCTACGTCTGCACCACCCCGGCCGAGATCGATGTGGCCCTCGACGCCTTCGGCGCCCCGTACGTCGTCAAGGACGACGGTCTCGCGGCGGGCAAGGGCGTCGTCGTCACCGACGACGTCGAGGCGGCCCGCGCCCACGCGCTGGCCTGCGACCGCGTGGTCATCGAGGAGTTCCTCGACGGCCCCGAGGTGAGCCTCTTCGCGATCACCGACGGCACCACCGTGCTGCCGCTCCAGCCCGCCCAGGACTTCAAGCGCGCCCTGGACGGCGACGAGGGCCCGAACACCGGTGGCATGGGCGCCTACTCCCCGCTCCCGTGGGCCGACCCCAAGCTGGTCGACGAGGTCATGGAGACCGTTCTCCAGCCGACCGTCGACGAGCTCCGCCGCCGTGGCACGCCTTTCTCCGGGCTGCTGTACGCGGGCCTCGCGATCACCTCGCGCGGCGTACGGGTCATCGAGTTCAACGCCCGCTTCGGCGACCCCGAGACCCAGGTGGTCCTGGCCCGTCTGAAGACCCCGCTGGCCGGCGTCCTGCTCGGTTCGGCCAACGGCACGCTCGACCTCGTCCCGCCGCTGAACTGGCGCGACGAGGCCGCGGTCACCGTGGTCATCGCCTCGCACAACTACCCGGACACCCCGCGCACCGGCGACCCGATCGACGGGCTCGCGGATGTCGCGGCGCAGGATGCCCCGCATGCGTACGTCCTGCACGCCGGGACCAGGACCGACGGCGACGCGATCGTGAGCGCGGGCGGCCGGGTGCTCTCCGTGACCGCGACCGGCAAGGACCTTGCCAAGGCCCGTGAGCGCGCCTACACCGCGCTGGGCCGGATCCGCCTGGACGGCTCCCAGCACCGCACGGACATCGCGCGGAAGGCCGCCGAGGGCTGATCCCGCCCGGTACCTCCATGAGCTGCGCGCCCTGTGTGCGCCGGTGCGTGCGGCGCACACGAGCCGCGCGCACCGGGAGACACCTGCCTCATAAGCGCCGATACGTCAGCAGCTTTGCCCAAAGCCATTCCATCGAGTGACGACTGAGCCATCCGGATGACGCCCGCCGAGGCCCCAACTAGGGTGCGGCGCAAGCGTTCCGGCACTTGGCCCACCGGCATTGCGATGTCGGTGACGGGTGCCACAGTGGGGGAGTGAGCAACACCGTCGCGGGGGCAGAGGGGGTGACTTCCGGCCGTGTCCGGTACCGATGTGGGTGAGGAGCTGGGGGCGCGGGCCGCGCGGGCCCGTGCACTCGCCCTGCTGCGGATCCGCAGCAGGGCTCTCGCCGTGGCGATCCTGCCGGCGGCCGTGGCCGTCGTGCTGTTCGCCGCGGGCGCGCAGGGCCATGCCGGCGGCGCGGGCTGGGACGCGGCGCGCTGGGCCGTGACCGGTGTGGCGGTCCTGGTGCTGGTGCTCGCCGCCGCGGTCGCGGTGGCCGTCGCACGGGCGAGGCCCGCGGTCAGCCCGACCGTCGCCGTGACGGAGGAAGCCGCCCCCGACCTCTATCGGCTGGTCCGGGATCTGGCCGACCGGCTCGATGTTCCGGCGCCCTCCGCCATAGCGCTGACCCCGGACTGCGACAGCTGGCTGGAGGACCGTACGCACCCCTCCGCCCAGCCGAAGCAGGGGAGGAAGCAGGGGGCGAAGCCGAAGCGGTCGGCCCGGGACTTCGCGGGCGAGCGGCGCCGTCGTCGGGTGCCGGCCGCACCCGTCCTGGTCATCGGCTCGCCCTTCCTGTGGTGGATGCGGGTCGCCGAACTGCGTGCCGTGCTCGCCCCGGTCGTCGCGGGCACGGCCCCGTCCGCACATCCCGACATAGCCGCCGCCCGCCGTTTCGTGCGGGGTCTGGACGCCGCGGTCGCCGACGCAGCCGCGACCGGCGCGGGTCCCGTGCGCAGGATTCCGCGCGCCTTCGTCGGCTGGATCGCCCGCCTGCTGCTGCGCGGCTGCCGCGGCCACGCGGCCGAGATGGAGCGCTGTGTCGCCGCCGCCGCCTCGATGCGTGCGCAGACCGTGGACTACGGGCTGCGCATCGTCGCCCAGGAGCAGGTCGGCCTCGCCTACGCGGGCTGGGACCGGCTGCTGACCCGGGTGGCGCTCCCCGCCTGGCGGATGGGGCGCTGGCCCTCCCGGCTGGACGCGGGCGTCGTCTCCGCGCTCACCGAGCTCTCCCGGCGCGACCGGCTGGCCGAGGGGTTCACCTCCCGGCTCGGTGAGCGGCCCGCCTGCGACCTCCTCGAAGAGCCCGGTACGGCCGACGAGGCGGCCTCGCTGCTGGCCGCCCGGCTCTTCCACGGCGGTCCGGCGGAGAGCGGCCCCGACTGGTCGCCGGTCGACTGGCAGCAGTATCCGGAGGAGGTCGTCGACCGGAAGTGGCGCACGGAGGCCGCCCGGCTGCACCGCGTTCTCGACTCCATGGGCGTGCCCCCGGCGCCCTCGGCCGATCCCGGGGTGCCCACCCTGGCCCGGGTCATGCAGCATCTCGCGGGGCCGGACGGCGCCGGTGAGGAGCTCGCGGCCGGGATCAGCGCCGAGGTGGCCCGCGAGGAGGCCGGAGCCCCGAAGCCCGCGACCGGCGCCTCGGCACAGCGCTCGTCGGGCGGTGGCCCGGACCCCCTCGACCTCTGGGGTCCCGACCCGCTTCCGCTCTTCCCGCTCCAGCCGCCCCGTACGGGTACGGAGCTGCTCGCCGACCACGTCGCGGCGATGGTCTGCTGCGCGGCCGTGGACACGGCCGGGGCGGCGCCGGGCCTCGACTGGCTGGACGGCCCCGCCCTGCTGGTCGACGGTGAACGGCGGGCGGACCTGGTCACCCCCGTCCTCACCCTCGTGGAGGACGGCGACGCGGAGCCCCTGCGGTCCTGGCTCATGGATCTGGGCGTGCGCTGCGACAAGCCGGTACGCCTGGTCTGAGCGCCACGCCGGCCCACCGCCGGGTCGGCTCCGGCGCCGGCTCACCGCCGCCCTACCGCAGGCCCACCGCCACCGCAGGCCCGACAGCGCCACCGTCGCCCACCCCCGGCCCACCGTCGGCCCGGCTCCGGCTCCGGTGTGCGCGGGCCCCTCGTGCGGCCGGTAACCGGCCCCTCGCGAGGATCCGCCGGTTGTGCGCGGGCGGCCGTACGCGGGGGTCGTGCGCCCCAATAGCCCGTGCGCCCCCATGCCCGTACGAAGGTCCTGTCCCGGCCGTCCGCAGGCCCACCCGGAGCTGCCTCTTCGCCCGCCGGAACCCGCCCTTCAGGCCCCACTCCGGCCACCCCGTCCACGCATCACTGCGGCCCCAATATCCGGAAGATTAGGTTCCGTTCACGTCAATTCGCGACGAACGGTGACGGACCGCATGCGTTATGTGATGTGCTGGGGATCGACGCTGACATCAAGCCACTAAATTGGCGCGCCAAAGATGTCCGTGGGCCTTCAGGGAGGGGAGCGGTATGGGGGCGGAGCAGATTCGCCGATGGGAATCGGGTGCCCTCGCGCACGCCGTGAGCGACCCCTTCGGGCAGGGCCCGCTGCCCTGGCTGCGCGGCAGCGAGAACTATTTCGACGACACCGGTCAGGTCGTCCCCTGGTACGCCGACCCGGACCTCGGCCGCGGCGGGGCGGGCGGCGGGACCCGGCCGTCCGACGATGTGCGCAGGCAGATCAAGGGCTTCGTCTCACCCAGTGCCGCCGCCCCCGGTGGGGCCATCGACTTCCACATCACCGTGGACCCGCCCCAGCAGTTCTCTGTCGACGTCTACCGGATCGGCCACTACGCGGGTGACGGAGCCGCCAAGATCACGACGAGCCCCCGGCTCTCCGGCATCGTCCAGCCCGCCCCGCTGGCCGCCGACCGCACGGTCTCCTGCCACCACTGGTGGATGTCCTGGCGGCTGCAGATCCCCAGCTACTGGTCGGTCGGCGCGTACGTCGCCGTTCTGACCACCGTCGACGGGTACCGCTCCCACATCCCGTTCACGATCCGCGACGACCGCCCCGCCGACCTGCTGCTCCTGCTCCCGGACATCACGTGGCAGGCGTACAACCTCTACCCCGAGGACGGCCGCACCGGCGCCAGCCTCTACCACGCCTGGGACGAACAGGGGCGGCTGCTCGGCGAGGAGGACGCCGCCGCCACGATCTCCTTCGACCGGCCGTTCGCGGGCGCAGGACTGCCCCTCCACGTCGGGCACGCCTACGACTTCATCCGCTGGGCCGAGCGGTACGGCTACGACCTCGCCTACGCGGACGCCCGCGATCTGCACGCGGGCCGCGTCGACCCCAGCCGCTACCGGGGCCTGATCTTCCCCGGCCACGACGAGTACTGGTCGCTGCCCATGCGGCGCACCACCGAGCGCGCCCGGGACACCGGCACCTCGCTCGTCTTCCTGTCGGCCAACACCATGTACTGGCAGGTCGGCCTCGCCCCGTCCGCGTCCGGGGTCCCCGACCGCCTCCTCACCTGCCGCAAGCGCCGCGGCCCCGGGAAACCGGCGCTGTGGCGCGAAATCGACCGGCCCGAGCAGCAGCTCCTCGGCATCCAGTACGCGGGCCGGGTCCCCGAAGCCCGCCCCCTGATCGTGCGGAACGCGGAGCACTGGCTCTGGGACTCCACCGGCGCCAACGAGGGGGACGAGCTCGACGGCATGGTCGCGGGCGAGGCCGACCGCTACTTCCCGCGCACCAGCCTCCCCGAGCACGACAACCGCATCCTGCTCGCCCACTCCCCGTACCAGGACTCCGAGGGAACCACCCGCCACCAGGAGACCTCCCTGTACCGGGCCCCGTCCGGCGCGCTCGTCTTCGCCTCCGGCACCTTCGCCTGGTCCCCGGCGCTGGACCGCCCCGGCCATGTGGACGCCCGGATCCAGCGCGCCACGGCCAACCTGCTCGACCGGATCTGCAAGCGCGACTGACCGGATCGGCAGCCGCGACCGACCGGATCTGCAAGCGCGACCGACCGGATCGGTAGCCACGACCGGCCGGATCGGCGAGCGCGGCTGACCTTTCCGGGGCGGACCTCGCGCATCGGGCGGCCCCGCGGCCGTATCCGACTCCGGTATACGGGACAATCGGAACCGCTCCTGGATCAACCTACGCGGAGGCAGCGTGTCCGGTTTCGTAGAAAAGCCCGAGCCCGTGCAGGTCCCGGGCCTCACCCACCTGCATACCGGCAAGGTGCGTGACCTGTACCGGAACGAGGCGGGTGACCTCGTCATGGTCGCCAGCGACCGTATCTCCGCGTACGACTGGGTCCTGCCCACCGAGATCCCCGACAAGGGCCGCGTCCTCACCCGGCTCTCGCTCTGGTGGTTCGACCAGCTCGCCGACCTCGTGCCCAACCATGTGCTGTCCACCGAGCTGCCCGCGGGCGCTCCGGCGGACTGGGCGGGCCGCACCCTGGTCTGCACGTCGCTGCGGATGGTCCAGGTCGAGTGTGTGGCCCGCGGCTATCTGACCGGTTCGGGGCTCGTCGAGTACAACGAGAGCCGTACGGTCTGCGGCATCGGCCTTCCCGAGGGTCTGGTCGACGGGTCCGAGCTCCCGGGACCGATCTTCACCCCCGCCACCAAGGCGGCCGTCGGCGACCACGACGAGAACGTGAGCTACGAGGCGGTCGCCCGTGAGGTCGGCGTCGAGACGGCCGCCCTGCTGCGCCGGACGACCCTGGATGTCTACCGCAGGGCCCGCGACATCGCGCACGAGCGCGGGATCATCCTCGCCGACACGAAGTTCGAGTTCGGTTTCGCGTCCACGGCGGACGGCGGCGAGAGGCTGATCATCGCGGACGAGGTGCTGACCCCGGACTCCTCGCGCTTCTGGCCCGCCGCCACCTGGGAGCCCGGCCATGCCCAGCCCTCGTACGACAAGCAGTTCGTCCGGGACTGGCTGACCTCCCCGGCCTCCGGCTGGGACCGCAGGAGCGAGCAGCCGCCCCCGGCGCTGCCCCAGGAGATCGTCGACGCGACGCGCGCCAAGTACATCGAGGCGTACGAGCTGCTGACCGGTTCCAACTGGTAGCACCGCACGGCGGTAAGACGGGTGGAACGCAAGAAGGCCCCGGTCCTGAGGACCGGGGCCTTCTTCCATGGAGCGAACGACGAGGTTCGAACTCGCGACCTCAACCTTGGCAAGGTTGCGCTCTACCAGCTGAGCTACGTTCGCAGGCGCCGAAGCGCGATGCCTACTATACCCATCCCCGCTCGCGTGCGAGCCGCACTGCCGTATGACGGTTTTCCGCACCGATCTTCGTGACGGCGGATGACAGGTAGTTCCGTACGGTTCCCTGCGACAGCGAAGCCCGTTCCGCGATCTCCGCGACCGGCGCTCCGTCCGCCGCGAGCTCCAGCACCTCGGCCTCCCGGGCGGTCAGCGGGGAGTCCCCGGCGGCGATGGCGTCGGCGGCCAACTCCGGGTCCACATAACGGTTTCCGTGGTGCACGCTGCGGATGATCTCGGCCAGCTTGCGGGCGCTCACGGTCTTCGGCACGAAGCCCCGCACGCCCGCCGCCAGTGCCCGCTTCAGGTGTCCCGGACGCCCGTGGCTCGTCACGATCATGGTCCGGCAGCCGGGCAGCGCGGACCGCAGCGATGTGGCGACGTTCACACCGTCCGCACCCGGCATCTCCAGATCGAGGACCGCTACATCGGGCCGGTGGGCCAGCGCCATGGCGAGCGCCTCGGGACCGGTCGCCGCCTCCGCGACCACGACCAGATCGTCCTCCAGGGCCAGCAGCGCGGCCAGCGCACCCCGGATCAGATGCTCGTCGTCGGCGAGCAGGACCCGTACGGGCGGTGCGGATGTCATCGTTCCTCCGTGAGGGCACGGTCGTGACCGTCGGGGTCCTCGCCGCGCAGCCCCGGCGACGAAGAAGGCTGCGACGAAGAGGGAGACGACGAAGACGACGAAGAAGGCTGCGACGACGAGGGCGACGAGGGTGAGCGCGACGAAGAGGGCGTCCCCGGCACCGACGCGGTCAGCCGGAACAGGCCGCCGCCCACCGGCCCCGCCTCCAGCGAACCGCCCAGCGCGGCGAGCCGTTCCCGCAGCCCGGCGAGACCGGAGCCGCCGCTCGGGGGAGCTGCCCCGTCCGGCACGCCGTCGTTCTCCACGACCAGCACACCGGTGCCCCCGGCGTTCGCGAGCCGGATCGTGCAGCGTCGTGGATCACCGTGCCGCAGCACATTGGTCGCGGCCTCCCGGACGACCCAGCCGAGCGCCGCCTGTACGGGCGGGGCGAGCCGGCCACCGCTCCTGTCCTCGATGTCGCACGCGATCCCGGCGGCCCGCAACACCCCCTGCGCACCGGCCAGTTCCGTACGGAGGTCGGCCTCGCGGTAGCCGCGTACGACATCGCGCACCTCCTGCTGCGAGGTGCGGGCGATGCGCTGGACCTCGACCATCTGGTCCATGGCGGCGGGATTGCCGCGCTGGGCCAGTTCCACCGCCAGCTCGCTCTTCAGCGCGATCACCGCCAGATTCCGGCCCAGCACATCGTGCATGTCGCGGCCGAACCGCAGCCGCTCCTCGGCGACCGCGAGCCGTGTCTCCATGTCCTGGGCGTCGCGGAGTTTCGCCATCACTCCCAAGGACCACGCGGACAGCCGTACGGTGACGGCGATCAGACCGCTGGCGAGGGCCGACCCGAGCATCGTGCCAAGCACGAACGAGCTGTCCCCGCCGGCCAGGGCGACGCCGCCGCTCAGGGCCAGGGACATCGCCACCTGGAAGGCGACGGACGCCCACAGCGGCACGAGGAGGACGAAGGGGGTCAGGAACGGCACCACCGAGGCGCCGAGGGCCAGCCCCAGCTCGGGGAACCGGTCCGCTCCGGTGTACGAGCACAGGATCAGCAGTCCGGCCGCGTTCGCGGCCATCAGGACGAATCCGAGACCGGTCAACCGCCGGTCGACGGTGCGCCGGCCGAGGTAGCCCTCGACCGCGCGGGAGGCCAGCGAGGTGCCGCAGAACCCCTGGGCGATCGCGGTCAGTACCGTTCCGGCGATCAGCGGGGCGGGGGCGCCGGAGTCCCGCACCGGGCGCGTCACCGTCAGCAGGGACTGGGACAGGACCGTCATCCACACCAGGGAGTACAGCGTGCCGCGGGTGTAGAGATCGATCTTGTCGAAGCCGCTGCGGCTGTGCCAGCCCCGCATCTTCGTCCTCAGCCACATGGCACAGCCCTCCTTCTCACCGTCGTGGGTCCCAACGGAACCACCGCTGCACAGCAAACACCGCGAACCCGGTCCAGGCCAGCGCGGTCACGGTCGCCATGAGCAGGTCGCCGCCCCCGGCGCCGCCGAGCCAGCCGTGCCGTACGAGAGTCATCACCCCGGTCACCGGCAGCAGCTCGCACACCGAGGCGATCCGGTCCGGGAAGATCTCCAGCGGGATGAAGAGCCCCGATCCCAGCATCGAGACGAAGAACAGCGGCAGCGTGGTGAGCTGCGAGCTCTGCACCGTACGGGTCATGGCCGCGGTGGCCGCCGCCAGCGCGGTCATCAGGAGGAAGCCCAGCAGCAGCCCGGCGACGAGCAGCGCGGGCCGCCGGGGCGCCCCCAGGTCGAAGGCGAGGGTGCCGACCACGACCATCAGTACGCACTGGGCGACCGCCAGCAGCACGGAGGGCAGGGCGGTCCCGGTCAGGATCTCCCGGTCGGAGACCTCGCCCGTGCGCAGCCGCTTCAGGACCAGTTCCTCGCGCCGGGCCACGTACGCCGAGACGAGGTTCATGTAGACGACCTGGATCAGCACCATCCCGATGCCGCCGGTCAGGGCCGCCCCGGTAACGGTCAGCCCGGTGCCGCCGAGGTCGATCCGGTCCAGCGAGGACTTCATCGCGAAGATCATCAGCAGCGGCATCAGCAGCGCGATGAAGACGGCCGTGCGGTTGCGCAGGAGGAGGGTCAGTTCGGCCCGCCCGAGCGCGTTCAGCCGCCTCGCGGCGGTCGAGGTCGTCGTCACGCCGCCACCCGCTCCTTCTCCGGGTGCGCGGCCCGGGTGTGCTGGGCCTTCGCGATGTCGAGGAACGCCTCTTCGAGGGAGGCGGAACGGGCATCAAGGCCGAGCAGCTGAACACCGGACTCCCTTGCCCAGCGCAGGAGTTCGTCAAGGGATTCCTGGAGTGCGGGGGTGCGGATCTCGATCCGCTGTCCCTCCGCCGCCGCCCGCAGCGAGAGCGGCAGGCGCGCGGCGGGTACGCCGGCGGGCAGCTCGAACCGGATCCGGGCCGGCTGCCGGGCCGTGACCTCGGCGGTCGTCCCCGTGGTCACGATCCGCCCCTGGTGCATGATCGCCAGCCGGTCGGCGAGCGATTCGGCCTCTTCCAGGTAGTGCGTGGTCAGCAGCACGGTGGTGCCGCTGTCGCGCAGCGCCCGGACGAGATCCCAGGTGTCGCGCCGCCCCTCGGCGTCGAGCCCGGTCGTCGGCTCGTCCAGGAAGAGCACCTCGGGCCGCGAGGTCAGGGCCAGCGCCAGGTCGAGACGGCGCTTCTCGCCGCCGGACAGCTGCTTGACCCGCACCCGGGTCCGCGCGGACAGGCCCACGAGGTCCAGGACCTCACCGGCGGGCCGGGCGCCACTGGTGCAGGCCGACCACATCCGTACGGTCTCGGCGACCGTCAGATCGGACGGGAAGCCGCCTTCCTGGAGCATCACCCCGGTCCGGGGGCGCACGGCGGCGCGTTCGCGGTACGGGTCGTGGCCGAGCACGCGCACGGTTCCGCTGTCGGGGCCGGCCAGGCCCTCCAACAGCTCGACGGTGGAGGTCTTGCCTGCGCCGTTCGTCCCGAGCAGGGCGAACAGTTCGCCACGCGCCACCGAGAAGGAGATACCGGAGACCGCCTCGAAGCCGCCCGCGTAGCTGCGCCGGACGTCGGACGCCTCGATCACGGCGCCCTGCCCGGAGTCACGGCCGTGGTCCCGTCCGCTGTCGCTGAGAATGTCGTCTCTGGTCATGACACCAGACTTCCGCCGGATCGGGGCCGGGAGCAGTGCGCACTGTCATCACTGCTCATGACAAACGTCATCAGGGGGTGCGGCCGACGCATGGAGATTCGGAGAGGACCCGGGACCCATGAAGGTCGGCGGAGACCGACGGGGATACGACAAAGGCCCTGACCGATATCGGTCAGGGCCTTTGATCAAGAGCGGACGACCAGGTTCGAACTGGCGACCTCAACCTTGGCAAGGTTGCGCTCTACCAACTGAGCTACGTCCGCATTGCTACCACTCGGCTTTCACCGGTGGAGTGCTCACCACTCTACCCGATCCAGCGAACTGGTCGAACAAGGTGGTGCAGAGCGGGTGACAGGAATTGCACACTGCGCCTTCCCCCTGGAAGGGGGATGTTCTACTACTGAACTACACCCGCACGCTGCGTGGGATTCGGCTTTGCGGCCTCGCCCCTCGGCGTGCTCCAGACTCTAGCCGACCTGCAGGGGTGTCGCGCAAGTCGGCTCCCTGCGGGTGTCGCGCGAAGGGTCCGGAGCGGGCGCCGATGAGGGGGGTTGCGCACGGGTGCCCCGCGCCTGACGGTGCGACGGCCGAAGCGCCGACCGCGACCGACGGCCCGGCCGCGGGGCCGGGCCGTCGGTGACCGGAAGCCGTCCGGAGGCCGGGCCCCGGAGTCGTCCGCCGGGTCAACTCGCGGCGTGGAACGCCTCGTAGACCTTCTTGGGGATCCGGCCGCGGGCCGGCACCTCCATCCGGTGCGAGCGGGCCCAGGCGCGGACGGCCGCCGGGTCGGGGGCGAGGGCGGTGTGGCTGTACGAGGCCGGCTTCCGGCCGTGCTTGCCCGCGTTCGTCTGCTTGCGGCCGGCCGCCACGTACGGGGCCAGGGTCTTGCGCAGCTTCTTTGCATTGACGGGATTGAGGTCGATCTCGTACGTCTTCCCGTCCAGGGCGAAGGTGACCGTTTCCGCCGCTGTTCCCCCGTCGATGTCGTCGGAGAGCGTAACCACTACGCGCTGAGCCACGGATATCGGTCCTTTCCTACGGCATCCTCGCGTCGGACGTGCGCTGATGCCGGCCTTCCGGCTGTTAGGCGGATGTGGATGCGGAGGTGGATCGACTGATGTCGACTGTTCCGGCGTTCCGGTGTTCCAGGGCAATGTTGCTTTCCCCGGTAATCATTTGTACAGCGGTTGGCACCGCATTGTGAAGCCCCGCCAATTACATCCGCGTGTCCGCATGCAATCCGGACATGATTTTTCCAGGACTTTCCCCGTGCGATGTCCCGTCCGATATCTCCGCGTGATCTGCTTCACCCGATATCTACCCGCGTAGAATTTTCGGCCAGGTACGCTGAGTGGACCCGCGGGGGTCTGGGGAACCCCCCGTAGACACAGCCGCACCACACCACCGGGAGTGCCAGTGGCACGCGTCGTAGTCGACGTCATGCTCAAGCCGGAGATCCTCGACCCGCAGGGACAGGCGGTGCAGCGTGCACTGCCGCGTCTCGGCTTCGAGGGAATCGCGGACGTTCGTCAGGGAAAGCGTTTCGAGCTGGAGGTCGAGGGGCCGGTCGACGACGCCGCCCTGGCCCGTATTCACGAGATGGCCGAGACCTTCCTCGCCAACACCGTCATCGAGGACTTCGTCGTGAAGGTCGAGGAGCCGAAGTGACCGCTCGTATCGGAGTCGTCACCTTTCCCGGCACCCTCGACGACCAGGACAGCCTGCGGGCCGTCCGGATCGCGGGCGCCGAACCCGTATCGCTCTGGCACCGTGACAAGGACCTGCACCAGGTCGACGCGG
The DNA here is from genome assembly GCF_035917275.1 of Streptomyces sp. NBC_01237. Classification (NCBI taxonomy): domain Bacteria; kingdom Bacillati; phylum Actinomycetota; class Actinomycetes; order Kitasatosporales; family Streptomycetaceae; genus Streptomyces; species Streptomyces sp. NBC_01237. The sequence continues at coordinate 4,773,108 of NZ_CP108508.1, forward strand.
TCATCCTGGCCGGGGGCTTCTCCTACGGCGACTACCTGCGGGCCGGGGCCATCTCCCGCTTCTCGCCGGTGATGGAGACGATCATCGAGAACGCGCGGGGCGGGATGCCGGTCCTGGGCATCTGCAACGGTTTCCAGATCCTGACCGAGGCGCACCTGCTGCCCGGCGCGATGCTGCGCAACAACCACCTCCACTTCATCTGCCGCGATCAGACGCTGCGGGTGGAGAACGCGGAGACCGCCTGGACCTCGGACTACACCGCCGGCCAGGAGATCTCCGTACCGCTGAAGAACATGGACGGCCGGTACACCGCCGACGAGCACACGCTCGACGCGCTGGAGGCCGAGGGCCGTGTCGCGTTCCGCTACGTGGGCGCGAACCCCAACGGCTCACTGCGCGACATCGCGGGCATCACCAACGCCGCGGGCAACGTCGTCGGCCTGATGCCGCACCCGGAGCACGCCGTCGAGCCGCTGATCGGAACCGGTCGCACCGACGGCCTCGGGTTCTTCACCTCGATCATCAAGAAGCTGGTCAACGCATGAGCCTGGATACGGTCAAGCACGCGGCCGAGACCCCGGACACCGAGCAGCCCTGGAAGGACCTCGGCCTCAAGGAGGACGAGTACGCCCGGATCCGCGAGATCCTGGGCCGCCGTCCCACCGGCGCCGAGCTCGCCATGTACTCCGTGATGTGGTCCGAGCACTGCTCGTACAAGAGCAGCAAGGTCCACCTCAAGCAGTTCGGCGAGAAGGTCCCCGCGAACGACGCGATGCTCGTCGGCATCGGCGAGAACGCCGGTGTGGTCGACGTCGGCCAGGGTTACGCGGTCACCTTCAAGGTCGAGTCGCACAACCACCCCTCGTACATCGAGCCCTACCAGGGCGCGGCCACCGGCGTCGGCGGCATCGTCCGCGACATCCTCGCCATGGGGGCCCGCCCGGTCGCGGTCGTCGACCCGCTGCGCTTCGGCGCGGCCGACCACCCCGACACCAAGCGCGTCCTGCCGGGCGTCGTCGCGGGCATCGGCGGCTACGGCAACTGCCTGGGGCTGCCGAACATCGGCGGCGAGGTCGTCTTCGACGCCTGCTACCAGGGCAACCCGCTCGTCAACGCCGGCTGCATCGGCGTGATGAAGCACGAGGACATCCACCTCGCGCAGGCTTCGGGTCCGGGCAACAAGGTGATCCTGTACGGCGCCCGCACCGGTGGCGACGGCATCGGCGGCGTCTCGGTGCTGGCCTCGGAGACCTTCGAGTCGACCGGTCCGGCCAAGCGTCCGGCGGTCCAGGTCGGCGACCCGTTCCAGGAGAAGCTCCTCATCGAGTGCACCCTGGAGATCTTCAAGGAGAAGCTCGTCGCGGGCATCCAGGACCTCGGCGGTGCGGGTCTGTCCTGCGCCACGAGCGAGCTGGCCAGCGCCGGTTCCGGCGGGATGCGCGTCGAGCTGGACACCGTGCCGCTGCGCGACTCCTCCCTCTCGCCCGAGGAAATCCTCATGAGCGAGTCGCAGGAGCGCATGTGCGCGATCGTCGAGCCGCAGCACGTCGAGCGGTTCATGGAGATCTGCGAGAAGTGGGACGTCATCGCCACCGTCATCGGTGAGGTGACCGAGGGTTCCCAGCTGGAGATCTTCTGGCACGGCGAGCAGATCGTGGACGTGCCGCCGCGGTCCGTCGCCCACGAGGGCCCGACGTACCACCGCCCGTTCGCCCGCCCGTCCTGGCAGGACGCGCTCCAGGCCGACGACGCGGGCCGGCTCGCCCGTCCGGCCGACGGTGCCGAGCTGCGCGAGCAGGTCCTCAGGCTGGTCGCCTCCCCCAACCAGGCGTCCAAGGCGTGGATCACCGACCAGTACGACCGTTTCGTGCAGGGCAACACCGTGCTCGCGATGCCCGAGGACGCCGGCATGGTCCGGATCGACGCGGAGTCGAACCTGGGCGTGGCCATGGCGACCGACGGCAACGGCCGTTACGCGAAGCTCGACCCGTACACGGGTGCGCAGCTCGCGCTGGCGGAGTCGTACCGCAATGTCGCCGCCTCCGGCGCCAAGCCGCTCGCGATCTCGGACTGCCTGAACTTCGGTTCGCCCGAGGACCCGGACGTCATGTGGCAGTTCGCCGAGGCCACCCGTGGTCTCGCGGACGGCTGCCTGGAGCTGGGCACCCCGGTCACCGGCGGCAATGTGTCGCTGTACAACCAGACCGGTGAGACGGCGATCCACCCGACGCCGGTCGTGGCCGTGCTCGGTGTGATCGACGACGTGACCCGGCGTACGCCGGTCGCCTTCGCGGAAGAGGGCCAGCTCCTCTACCTGCTGGGTGACACGCACGAGGAGTTCGGTGGCTCGGCCTGGTCCGAGGTCATCCACCAGCACCTCGGCGGTATGCCGCCCAAGGTGGACCTGGGCCGCGAGAAGCTGCTCGCCGAGATCCTCATCTCGGCCTCCCGCGACGGCATGATCGACGCGGCGCACGACCTGTCGGACGGCGGCCTGATCCAGGCGGTCACCGAGTCCTGCCTCCGTGGTGGGAAGGGTGCCCGGCTGGTCGTGCCGGACGGTCTCGACGCGTTCACCTTCCTCTTCTCCGAGTCGGCGGGCCGGGCGATCGTCTCGATCCCGCGCAGCGAGGAGCTCCGCTTCAACGACATGTGCGGGGCACGCGGTCTGCCCGTGGCCCGGATCGGTGTCGTGGACGGCGAGGAGATCGAGGTCCAGGGCGAGTTCGGCATCCCGCTGAGCGAGCTGCGTACGGCGCACGAGGAGATCATCCCCGCGCTGTTCGCCTGAGCCGTTTCCGCCTCTTCGAAGCCCCTGCCCGGTCCGTCCGGGCAGGGGCTTCGGCGTATCCACTGTTGAATGAGATTACGTAATTACGTAAGGTTGAGTCATGGGGCTTGAAGAACGCGTCGCCGAGCTGGAACGGCGGCTCACCGCGCTGGAGGCGCCGGACCGGGAGGCGCCGCACCTCGGCGAGGGCGACTTCTGGGCGCTGGAGGGGCTGAAGGCGCAGCTCGCCGACGTGGGGAGCGCGGCCGGCGGCGGCGGAGTGCTCTACACGGGCGCGGTCCGGATGCCCACCGGCGAAGGCTACGAATGGCAGTACGGCGTCCTCACCGAGAGCCTCATGGAAGCGGACTGGGCGGACACCGCCGAGTCGCTCGCCGCGCTGGGCCACCCGGTACGGCTGCGGCTGCTCCGCGAGATCCTCGGCGGCCGTCGCACGGCCGCCGAGCTGGCCGCACTCGACGAGGTCGGCACGACCGGCCAGATCTACCACCATCTGCGCCAACTGACCGGCGCGGGCTGGCTGCACACGACGGGACGCGGGCGCTACGAGGTGCCGGGCGGCCGGGTGGTGCCGCTGCTGGTGGTGCTGACGGCTGCCCGGCCGTGACGGGCCGCCCGGCGGAACGCCCGACTACGGAACGCCCGACTACGGAACGCCCGACAAAGGGCGTCCGGCAACGGGGCGCGCGACTGCGGAACGCCCGGCAACGGGCCGTACGGCAACGGAACGCATGACCTACCAGGGGGAAGACATGTCTGTCCGCAAGGTACTGATGGTGCTGCACCGTGTGTGCTGGATCGTCTTTGTCGTCATGGCCGTCGTGGGGGTGTTCGCCGAACGGCTCTATCCGTTCTGGGCGACCTTCGTGCCCGCGGCAGCCGCGACAGCCATCGCTCTCCACCTGAGCCGCACCGGTGTCGCGTCCCGCGCGCGGGAGCCCCGCCGCCGCCCCGCCGTGGAGGTCGGCCCCCCGGTGACGGGCCGCTGGACCGCGCTGAACAGCCCGGCGGACAAGGTGCCCAGCCATGGCACGCATGTGTACGGGCAGGCGTACGCGATCGACATCGTCGCCGAACCCGAGGGCGAGGACGCACCGGTCCGGCCGCCGTTCCGCTGGCTGTGGCCGGTCGTCCGCCGCAACCGGGACTTCCCGGCGTTCGGTGCCCCGCTGTTCTCGGTGGCCGACGCGACCGTCGTCCACGCGAGCCACGGGCAGCGTGATCACCTGAGCCGGAACTCGGGTCTCGCCCTCGGCTATCTGATGCTGTTCGAGGCGTCCGTGCGGGACATGTTCGGCGCGAGCAGAATTGTCGGAAATCATGTCGTTCTGGACCTGGGCGACGGCGTATTCGCCCTGTACGCCCACCTCCAGCGCGGTTCGCTCCGAGTGAAGGCCGGGGACACCGTCCGGGCGGGGCAGCAACTCGCCCGTTGCGGGAATTCCGGAAACTCCACCGAACCGCATGTGCATTTCCAGCTGATGGACGATCCGGATCTGGATGTGGCCCGCGGAATTCCGTTCACCTGGCGGGGCATCGGCGTCCCGGCCAATGGTGACGTGTTCAGCGCGGGGGAGCCGGTCGGTCCCGCCTGATCCGGGTGCGCGGGCGGTGTCGGGGGCGCCGGTTAGTCTCGGCCGTATGCCACCGGCCAAGAAGCGTCCGCGCACCTACGACCACGCCAGGACCCGGACCGCGGTCCTCGCCCAGTTCGCCCATGTCCGGGAAGCCGTAAGGGTCCTGACGCCCGAGCAGCTCGCCCTGCCGACCCGGCTCGGGGACTGGACGGTGCGGGACCTGGCCGTGCACCTCACGATGGCGCTCTCCCACGTCAGCCGGAATCTGGAGCTGCCGGAGCCGTCGGGCCCGAAGCCCGAGGTCGGGCTGCTCCAGTGGCCGTCCTCCACCGCCGTGCGGGCCGGACGGATCAGCGACGACACCCTGGCCCTGGCCCTCGCCCTGGACCGCCCCGACCTCGACGCGCTGTACGCGGAGACCGCCGAGCGGTTCGCGGCGGCGGTGCCGGAGGGAGCGGGGGACCGGCTGTTGCCGACCCGGGCCGGGACGATGCGGCTCGTCGATCTCCTGGTCACCCGCACCGTCGAACTCGTCGTGCACACCGACGATCTGAACGAGGCGGCCGGGCTCGACATCCCGTACGACCGGCAGGCGCTCGCGGCCTGTACGCGGCTGCTCGCCGATGTCCTCGCGGACCGGGCGCCCGGTGGCTCGGTCGAGGTGCGCGTCCCGCCGTTCGCCGTCGTCCAGTGCATCGGCGGCCCCAAGCACACGCGCGGTACGCCGCCCAATGTGGTGGAGACCGCACCGCTCACCTGGATCCGGCTCGCCACCGGTCGTGCGGAGTGGGCGCGGGAGCTCGACGAGGCCCGGGTCAGTGCCGGCGGTGAGCGGGCCGATCTGGCCGACCTGCTGCCGCTGATGGGCTGATGGGCCGAGGGGAGGGGAACCGGATCGGCCGCTCGTTCCGTCAGAGGGCCATGCGCACACAACGTATGGCTGTCAGCGTCCTGGCCCTCCTCACCCTTGCCGCCTGCGGGACACAGCCGGGCTCCGGAGCGGACTCCGGATCCGGCGACGGCAGCGGCACCGTACGGACGGACGTGCCCGTCACCGGGGTCCGGTGGAGCGTCGACGCCCTGACCGTGGGCGGCGAGAAGACCGAGGCCCCGGCCGGCGCGCACGTCGAGATCGGCCCGAAGGGCCGGGCCACCGGCAACCTGGGCTGCAACCGCTTCACCGCCGACGTCCGTGTCGAGGGCGACGCGGTGACCGTCGGGCCGGGCACCACCACCGAGATGGGGTGCGAGAAGGATCTTCAGCAGTTCGAGAAGTCCCTGTCCCGGACGTTCAGCGGCAAGCTCACCGCGGCCGTGGACGGCAGGGACCTCACTCTCACCACGCCCAAGGGGGACTCCATCAGCCTCACTTCGCAGCCCGCCGCCCCGCTCACCGGCACCAAGTGGAGGGTGACCACGCTGGTCGGCGGCACCACCACGACCGCGCTGCCCGCCGACACCCCGCCGGACCGGGCCCCGCACCTCACCTTCGGCAAGGACGGCACCGTGGAGGGCAACCTCGGCTGCAACAGCTTCCACGGAAAGGCGACCGTGGCGGGCGCCACGATCACCTTCGGGCCGCTCGCCTCCACCCGCCGGATGTGCCCGGAGGCCGAGATGGAGGTGGAGCGGTCCGTCCTCGCCGTCCTGAAGGGGGAGACGACGTACGTGCTCAAGGGCCGGGCCCTGTCCCTCACCGCTGCCGGCGGCAAGGGGATCGGCGCCTCGGCACCCGCGCCGGACAAGGGCTGAGTGGTGACGGGGGAAGGAAACGGTGAGTGCCGGCCGCTGCCTCAGGAACTCGCCGGGTACGGCAGCAGGCCCGCGTCCGTCCTCTCCCACGACGCCCGCAGCTCGGCCAGCAGCTCCGGCTCGGCGGCCGCGCGGTCGGCCTGTTCCCGCTGGTCGTGCGCGAGCCGGAACAGCTGATCGGCACCGCCCCTGCCCCGGTAGTACTTCCACTCGCCGCGCCGCAGCGCCCGCTCCCCGCGCACCCGCCAGAACAGGTCCCGCTCCCCGGGCTCCTCGTCCCGCAGCAGATACCCGGCGAGGCTGGTCCCGTCGAGCGGGTACGCGGGGTCGGGCCGCGCGCCGCCCAGTTCCAGCAGGGTCGCCGTCCAGTCGGGCGAGAACACCGGCAGATCGCTGACCTGGTGCGCGTCGATCCGGGCGGGCCAGCGCAGCACGGCGGGAACCCGGATGCCGCCCTCCTTGAGCGAGCCCTTGTTGCCGGACAGCGGCCAGTTGTACGAGAAGCGCTCACCGCCGTTGTCGCTGGCGAAGAAGACCAGGGTGTCCTCCTCCTGGCCGGACCGCTTCAGTGCCTTGAGGACCTCGCCGACCGAACGGTCCAGGTCCTCGACCATTTCCTTGTACTTCTCCAGCGAGCCGCCGTCGGAGTGCCAGAGCGCGCTGCGGTCCCCGGCCTTGATCCGGCGGACGATCTCGGCGCTCTCCTCATGGTCCCCGTCCGCGATCCACGGCCAGTGCGGGGTGGTGAAGTTCAGGTTGAGGAGCCACGGCCTGCCGTGGTCGCGCCGGACGTACTCGCTCGCCCGCTCGGTGAGGACGCGCGTGTAGTAGCGCAGGTCCTTGTACTCGGCGTCGCCCTCGTACAGGTCGTACTCGCCGTTGCCGCCGAGCTTGGAGTAGTACTCCAGGGCGCCGCCGAAGTTCCCGAAGAACTCCTCCCAGCCCGACCTGGTCGGGCTGTAGTCCGGCAGGTAGCCGCAGTGCCACTTGCCGATCAGGGCGGTGGCGTAACCGCTGCCCCGCAGCAGCGAGGCGAGCGTCGGGTGCGTGGGTTCGAGGCCCACCGACCTGTCCGCGATGGGCTCGGCGAGCCCGCCCTTCGTCCGCCCCGGATAGCGCCCGGTGTAGAGGCTGAAGCGGGTGGGGGAGCAGGTGGCGGAGCCGGAGTACGCGTCGGTGAACCGCACTCCCTGACGGCCGAGCCGGTCCAGGTTGGGCGTCCGGATGTCCGGGGAGCCGTACGAGGAGAGGTCGGCCCAGCCGAGGTCGTCGCCGAGGATGAACAGGATGTTGGGGCGCCGCGCGTGCTTGCCGCGGGCCGCGCGGAAGGGCCGCTCCCGTACGGCTTCGGCGGGCGCGGCCTCCGCCGCCGGCGCGGCGGACAGACCGACGGCGGCGGCGGCCGTAGCGCCGACGGCCGTACCGAAGGCACGCCGGGTCAGCGGGGATATCGCACTTTTGTTCGAATCGGCCGCATCGTGGGCATGTGAAGGCATGAAGGGTCTCCGGGCGGGACGACGAGAAAGGGGAAAGGGGCGGGGGAAGGAGCGGCGCGGCGCGTACCCGGTGTGCGCGTCGGTGCGCGCTCACCGGTGCCCGGGAACCGGGCGGAGCCGTGAGGGCCGGCCGCGACGGCCGACCGCGAGAACCGGCCGGGAGATCAGCCGGCGAACGGCCCGGGAGTGGCCGGGAGCGACCAGGGACGACCGGGAGAACTAGGAGCAGCGACAGATGGCGCTCGACACACGTCCCAGATCGACGTGGCGGCGCTCCACGAGCGTGACCGAACGGTCACCGAGGGGCTGCATGGTCCAGGAGCCTGCCAAGCGGACATGCTCGTGTCAACGCTGATCTCGCACTCCGGACGCCCGCGCCCGAACGCCGGCCAGTGGGCCCCGCGCACAGGCCGTCCGGCCCCGTACGCCGGACGCCCGGCCCCGCACATCGGACACCGCGCACCCCGCGCTCCGGACGCCCACGCATCCGAAGCGCACCCGATCCCCGTCCGCGCCCGCCCGATGACCCTTCTCGCAGGAGCCCCAACGGTCCCCGCGGCCGCGCTCCCGGTGTGAGGCTCACCACGAAACGAGCGTTCGGCCAGGGGCCGGCCCGCCGTCGGCGCCGGTTCACCCAGCGCCACGGCCGGGCTCCCTTCGCCCACCCGTGAACGGCGTCGGTATTCGGCCGGAAATCGGCTCCGTATCGGGGCGACGCCCGCGCCCCGTGCTTCCGGAACGCCTTCGGGACACCTCCCGGAAGCCGCCCGATGATCACTCCCCGTGATCACACGAAGCCCCCCGAAACGCCCGCCGCGGCCCGCTTCCCGGTGCGTTCCCGGTGCTCCGGCGGTGCTTTGCCGACCGGTCCCGAATTCGGACCAGTGGTCGATCTCGCCTACACTCGGTGCTGTGCCCCGTGGTGATGGACGACTCAACCACGACCTGCTCCCCGGAGAGAAAGGCCCCCAGGACGCTTGTGGCGTCTTCGGTGTCTGGGCTCCGGGTGAAGAGGTCGCCAAGCTCACCTATTTCGGACTGTATGCCCTGCAGCACCGTGGACAGGAGTCCGCGGGCATCGCAGTGAGCAACGGGTCCCAGATCCTCGTCTTCAAGGACATGGGACTGGTCTCGCAGGTCTTCGACGAAACGTCTCTGGGATCTCTCCAGGGCCATATCGCGGTCGGTCATGCCCGTTACTCCACCACCGGTGCCTCGGTGTGGGAGAACGCGCAGCCGACATTCCGTGCCACCGCGCACGGCTCGATCGCCCTGGGCCACAACGGCAACCTGGTCAATACGGCGCAGCTCGCCGAGATGGTCGCCGACCTTCCGCGCAAGGACGGCCGGGCCACCCAGGTCGCCGCCACCAACGACACCGATCTGGTCACGGCGCTGCTCGCCGGCCAGACCGATGACGACGACAAGCCGCTCACCATCGAGGAAGCCGCCACGAAGGTGCTCCCCGAGGTCAGGGGCGCCTTCTCGCTCGTCTTCATGGATGAGCACACGCTGTACGCGGCCCGCGACCCGCAGGGCATCCGCCCGCTGGTCCTCGGCCGTCTGGAGCGCGGCTGGGTGGTGGCCTCCGAGTCCGCCGCCCTCGACATCTGCGGCGCCAGCTTCGTACGCGAGATCGAGCCGGGCGAGCTCGTCGCCATCGACGAGAACGGCCTGCGCACCTCGCGATTCGCGGAAGCGAAGCCCAAGGGCTGTGTCTTCGAGTACGTGTACCTGGCTCGGCCCGACACCGACATCGCCGGGCGGAACGTGTACCTCTCCCGCGTGGAGATGGGCCGGAAGCTGGCCGCCGAGGCTCCGGTGGACGCGGACCTGGTCATAGCGACGCCGGAATCCGGTACGCCTGCGGCCATCGGCTACGCGGAAGCCAGCGGAATCCCGTTCGGCGCCGGACTCGTCAAGAACGCCTATGTCGGCCGGACCTTCATCCAGCCGTCACAGACCATCCGCCAGCTGGGCATCCGCCTCAAGCTGAACCCGCTCAAGGAAGTCATCAAGGGCAAGCGCCTGGTGGTCGTCGACGACTCGATCGTCCGCGGCAACACCCAGCGCGCGCTCGTCCGGATGCTCCGCGAGGCCGGTGCCGCCGAGATCCACATCCGGATCTCCTCCCCGCCGGTGAAGTGGCCCTGCTTCTTCGGCATCGACTTCGCGACCCGCGCCGAGCTGATCGCGAACGGCATGTCGGTCGACGAGATCGCCACCTCGATGGGTGCCGACTCCCTCTCGTACATCTCGCTCGACGCGATGGTCGAGGCGACCACGATCGCCAAGCCGAACCTGTGCCGCGCCTGCTTCGACGGTGAGTACCCGATGGAGCTGCCCGACCCGGAGCTGCTCGGCAAGCAGCTGCTGGAGACCGAGCTGGCGGCCGGCCCCGCGGCGACCGCCGCGGCCGACGCGCTGCGCCGTCCGTGACCCGGACCGGCCGGCGTCCTTCCCACCAGCCCCGTATCTCCACACGAAAGATCCCAGGCAATGTCTGAGACAACAGGTGCTTCCTACGCGGCAGCGGGCGTCGACATCGAAGCCGGTGACCGTGCCGTCGAGCTGATGAAGGAGTGGGTGAAGAAGACGCGTCGCCCGGAGGTCGAGGGCCTCGGCGGCCTCGGCGGTTTCGCCGGCCTCTTCGACGCCTCGGCGCTCAAGCGTTACGAGCGTCCCCTCCTCGCCTCCGCGACCGACGGTGTCGGTACGAAGGTCGACCTGGCGCGTCAGATGGGCGTGTACGACACCATCGGCCACGACCTCGTCGGCATGGTCGTCGACGACCTGGTCGTCTGCGGTGCCGAGCCGCTCTTCATGACCGACTACATCTGTGTCGGCAAGGTGCATCCCGAGCGTGTCGCGGCCATCGTGAAGGGCATCGCCGAAGGCTGTGTCCTGGCGGGCTGCGCGCTCGTCGGCGGCGAGACGGCCGAGCACCCGGGCCTGCTGGGCCCCGACGACTTCGATGTCGCCGGTGCCGGTACGGGCGTGGTCGAGGCCGAGAACCTGCTCGGACCGGACCGTATCCGTAAGGGTGACGCGGTCATCGCGATGGCGTCCTCCGGCCTTCACTCCAACGGGTACTCGCTGGTCCGCCACGTCGTCTTCGACCGGGCCGGCTGGTCGCTGGACCGTCAGGTCGAGGAATTCGGCCGCACCCTCGGCGAGGAGCTCCTGGAGCCGACCAGGATCTACTCGCTGGACTGCCTGGCCCTCACCCGTACGACCGAGGTGCACGGCTTCAGCCATGTCACCGGCGGCGGCCTGGCCAACAACCTGGCCCGGGTCGTCCCGGACGGTCTGCACGCCACGGTGGACCGTTCCACCTGGACGCCCGGCGCGGTCTTCGACCTGGTCGGCAAGGCGGGCCGGGTCGAGCGGCTGGAGCTGGAGAAGACGCTCAACATGGGCGTCGGCATGATCGCGATCGTCCCGGCCGACTCGGTGGACGCCGCCCTGACGACCCTGGCCGACCGCGGGGTCGAGTCCTGGGTCGCCGGGGAGATCACCGACCGCGGCGCGCACACCACGGGCGCCGAGCTGACCGGCGACTACGCACGCTGAGCAACGCCCACGGGCGCCGGGCGGGTGGGATCACACCCTCCGTCCGGCGGCCTGGCGCGGCTGCGTCGCTCCTGGACCCGGGCAACACAGAACCCGGTCCGGGACAGGCCCGGACCGGGTTGTTGTGTCAGCGCGAGGTCAAGCGCCGCGGCGCTGTGACGACGGACCGGACTGGTCGTCCTCGTCCTCGTCGTCGTCGTTGTACAGATCCGCGTACTGTGCGTACGGGTCATCTTCCTCGTCGTCGTCCTCGAACGGCTCAGCGTTCGGTGGTTGACTCGAAGGCGATGCGCCCAGCTCATTGGCCAGACGCGACAGGTCAGTCCCGCCGCTGCTGTACTTCAGCTGGCGGGCGACCTTGGTCTGCTTGGCCTTTGCCCGGCCGCGCCCCATGGCTCGACCCCCTCGGTGACGGGGCTCGACGGCCCCAGAGTCTTGACACGCGTTCATGTTTCAGGACGGACTCCCGTGAGAGAGACCGCGCCCGTAGAGCTTTAACGGTACCTGCTTCCGTGGCCATACGGTACGCCGCCCGCATCACGCACCCTGCCGCAGGGCCAGTGAGGAGCCCCGTCCTCCCTGGTCAACTGCGATTTTAACCTCTTCTTGGCGAACGACCCGCCGACCGGCGTGAGTCTTGTCTCGCCGGTCGGCGGGTCGTCCGTGCCCGGTCCGCGCGTCGGGCCCGGCATGCCTGGGTGACGGGCCTCCGAACGGCCCGTGACCGATCAGTGGCGGCGGGCTTCGGCCATGCGCTGCTCGGCGATGCGGTCGGCGGCCGCGGCCGGCGGAATCCCGTCGGCCTTCGCACGTGCGAATATGGCCAGCGTGGTGTCGAAGATCTTCGACGCCTTCGCCTTGCACCGGTCGAAGTCGAAACCGTGCAGCTCGTCGGCGACCTGGATCACGCCGCCGGCGTTGACCACGTAGTCGGGGGCGTAAAGAACCGACCGGTCGGCAAGGTCCTTCTCGACCCCGGGGTGGGCGAGCTGGTTGTTGGCCGCGCCGCACACCACCTTCGCGGTGAGCACCGGCACGGTGTCGTCGTCGAGGGCGCCCCCGAGCGCGCACGGGGCGTAGATGTCGAGGCCCTCGGTGCGGATCAGCGCGGCGGTGTCCGCGACGACGGCGACCTCGGGGTGCAGGTCGGTGATCCGGCGTACGGACTCCTCGCGGACATCCGTGATCAGGACCTCGGCGCCGTCCCTGAGCAGGTGCTCGACGAGGTGGTGGCCCACCTTGCCGACACCCGCGACGCCGACCTTGCGGCCGCGCAGCGTCGGGTCGCCCCACAGGTGCTGCGCGGAGGCGCGCATGCCCTGGAAGACGCCGAAGGCGGTCAGGACGGAGGAGTCGCCCGCGCCGCCGTTCTCGGGGGAGCGGCCGGTGGTCCAGCGGCACTCCCGGGCGACGACGTCCATGTCGGCGACATAGGTGCCGACGTCGCAGGCGGTGACGTAGCGCCCGCCGAGCGAGGCCACGAACCGCCCGTAGGCGAGTAGGAGTTCGTCCGTCTTGATCTGCTCCGGGTCGCCGATGATGACGGCCTTGCCGCCTCCGTGGTCGAGTCCGGCCATGGCGTTCTTGTAGGACATGCCGCGCGAGAGGTTCAGCGCGTCCGCGACGGCCTCCTCCTCGGAGGCGTACGGATAGAAGCGGGTGCCGCCGAGGGCCGGGCCCAGGGCGGTGGAGTGGATGGCGATGACGGCCTTGAGGCCGCTGGCACGGTCCTGGCAGATCACGACTTGCTCGTGGCCCCCCTGATCCGAGTGGAACAGGGTGTGCAGGACGCCGTCGGTCACATCGGTCACTGTGGTGACTCCCAAGTACGAAGCGGCGGAAGCCCTCCTGAAGGTGGGGAGGGCCCTGTACCGGCCGGAGCACGGCCGGTACGGGCAAGAGCGTAAGTCCTACGGACCCGTAGATCCGTGCCGGTGTGGAGGATCACCCCCTGGCGGAGTACGGGCGTGACACGATTTACCGCATGTCGGTGGTGTCTTCAGTGCTCGTCCCTTACACGTCCTATCTCCGGGTGTACGAGCCCCTCGCCGCTTTCCCGGAGCCCGAACGAAGTCATTGGACCCGGTACGCGCAGCGCTCCGCCCTGCCCACGTACCAGGACGAACTGCGTCGCTCGCTGGCGGACTTGGTGCCGACCCCGCCGGTCGGGGTGCCCGTGCACGAGAGCGGGGACGCGTTCGTGGCCGAGTTGGACGGGGTGGTGTGCGTCTGTCCGTGGCGTACCCGGCTGCGCGGATGGCTGGCTCTGGAGGAGCTCGGGGGGTTGTTTCCGGCCACTGTGCTCGACGCGGTGCTGCCGCCGGTCGTCCGGGGGCAGGCGCTCGCGGACCACGAGCGCTGGCAGAAGCGGAATCCGGACGCGCGGCCATGGATCCGCTCCACGGTGTGGCACATCCCGGTGCGCTGGTTCGTGCTCTTCTCCGACGAGGAACGGGAGTACGGGGCGGCGGCCGATGACGGCGGGCCGTCCGTGCTGCGCTACCGGACGCCGATGGTGCAGGCGCGGCGCCGGCTGGCGTGGGCGCTCAGGACGCTGCGCGAGAGCGTCGACGACGGGCCGCTGTCCGAGGGGCTGGTGGATGTGGGGCGCTGGCTGGAGGAATTCCATCCGCGGTCGCTGGTCGAGCTCGACTACGGCGGTCTGGTGCACGCGCTGCCGGCGGAGCACCTCGCGGCGGACCGGTCGGCCGCGGACGTGGCCGAAGGGCTCGCGGCGCTCCGGGAAGGCGACAGCGACGGTGCGGGGGTGGCGTACGCCCGGCTCGCGGAACGCTGGCGGGCGGTAAAGGACCGCCAGTTCACCAATTGACGTGAAAAGGCACACAGCGGCATCAATCTGAGTGAACCGGGGCATCCTCCGTTCGGGACGAACCCGAACCGCGAGAGGAGGTGCCGGAAGGAGCCGGGAGGGCGGCCGGTCGTCGCGGGAGTGGCATGGGAACTCGCGTGAACCGGCAGGGTCTGATGGGAACTGACGGGGTGTGAACCTGCGTCCCGTGTGACACGTGGGATGGGCGAGGCGGAAGAGTACTCCCACGGGCCTAGGACCTACGTCCCGAACCGGGCCTTTGCCTCAAGCGTGACGGATAGCACTAACGGGGCCCTTGCGCCCATCCCTACTCCTCGTGCCAAAATAGGACAAGGAGTCCGGGGAGGGCTCCATCCGCCCAACTATGGGCGGAATGCTCAGCATTGCACGCTATGGGGGGTCTGGTGACTCCTGATCGCTCTGTGACTGATCGTCACGGTGGTGTGACTGTCCGCTATGGCATGGTCCATCGGCTTCCGTCGCTGATGAACACCTGGGAGGGCAATTCCATCGGTTTGGCCGAAGCGGCTGGACGGATGGTGTAGTTGTAGTGCCGAGGACAAGCCGTTCGTCCTATAACCGACTCGGCCCGCGTCCGCCATTTCGGGCAACGTGGGTCAAGGTGCAGAATTTAGAGGAAAGAACCGAGAATGTTCGGTTCTCCCGAGGAGGCCGCTCATGACCGCTCGCACCCCTGATGCCGAGCCGCTGCTGACCCCGGCTGAGGTTGCCACGATGTTCCGCGTGGACCCGAAGACGGTCACCCGTTGGGCCAAGGCTGGCAAGCTCACGTCCATCCGCACGCTCGGTGGGCATCGCCGGTACCGCGAGGCAGAGGTCCGCGCACTGCTTGCGGGTATTCCGCAGCAGCGTAGCGAGGCCTGACACACCCCTGTCGCGCCGCACCACAACCGGGCAGCTGCCAGGTCCCCCAAACCTCAGCCGCCCACCCATAGCTCCACACGACGGACGCCCGCCCCAACGGGCGTCATTCCTTCGCAAGACGGATACGTCGTTTTGATCGCGCTGGACTCCGCCGGGTCCAGCGCGATCTTTTTTGTGCCCCGACGGCGTCGGCGCGGGTGTCCGGCCGGGGTGTCCGGCATGGCGTCCGGCCGGGGTGTCCGGCGCGCGTCCCGGAACCGCGCGGTCGGTTCGGTTCGGTGGGCTGTGGGTGGGTCTGTGGGGGACTGTGGGTGAGCGTCCGGGACGCGGTGGGGCAGCTCCGGACGGAACGGTCCGGTAGCGCTGTCGAGGTAGTGCAATTGCACATATTAAATTCGCCAGTTGTAGGAAGGGTGTAAGGTCACCCCTTCCGAAAAATGTTCCCGTGACTCCCGTCACATCGCCCCGAGCTTGCCAACTACGAGCCTGCCACTGCGGGGAGGTGGAACGGTCCCGCCGTTGGTCATGTCGGGGCGGGACTTTCGTCCTCGGTCTCCTCCCGCGCTCCGGCGGGCCGCTTCCCCCTCTCGGGCGCCTCGGACGCCTCGGGGGCGTCCGAGGCCTCCTGGGGAGCCTCCTGGGTCTCCGGAGGTCCGTACGGGGCCCCAGGGGCCGCCAGGGGCTCCATGGCGAGCCGCAGGAGGCGATGGCAGACCGGACAGTGCCGGGTGAGGTGCCGGAAGTCGGAGGCGGCCGCGAGATGGGCCCGCAGCAGTGCGCGGGTCTCGTGCCGTGCTGTGGACGCGGACATACGAGCCACCTCCCGGTGGGCCCGGCCGCCTCTCGCCGAAGAAAACAGGGGCGGCCTCTGTCTCTACGGGTTACCCGTGGCGGATGTCGCCGTCAAGACGCACGAAAGCCCGGATCCAGAGGATCCGGGCTTTCGTCTACTGCGGTCCTGACGGGATTTGAACCCGCGGCCTCCACCTTGACAGGGTGGCGAGCACTCCAAACTGCTCCACAGGACCAGGTTTTCGCTGCCTGCCTCGCGGCTGGCTGCGAAACCAGACTGTACAGGAGGTGGGAGGTCCAGGTCGACTTCACTCCTGGTGGTGACTCCGTCACTCCTCCGCGGCGCCCCCGGTCACGGGGCCGCCGCTGCGTCGGTCACGGGGCCGCGGCGTCGATCGCCTTCACGATCCGCTTGTCCGAGACCGGGAACGCCGTGCCCAGCGCGTGCGCGAAGTAGCTCACCCGCAGCTCCTCGATCATCCAGCGGATGTCCAGCACCTCCTGCGGAACGGGCCTGCCCTGCGGCAGCTGTTCGAGCAGCCAGGCGTACTCGTCCGCCATCTCGTGCACCTTCTCCATGCGCGTGGTGTCGCGCTGGACGGCCGTCGGCATCTGCTGGAGCCGGCGGTCCACGGCGACCAGGTAACGCATGAGGTCGGGCAGTCTGCGCAGCCCGGTGGCGGTGACGAAACCGGGCGGCACGAGCCGGGCCAGCTGGTCGCGCACATCCGTGACGTTGTTGACCAGCGTCAGGCTGCTGGTGGACTTCAGCCGGCGCTCGCACGCCTGCCAGGCCGCCAGGATCTGCTGCACCTGGTCGATCGTGCGGACGGTCAGGTCCACCAGATCGGCGCGCACCTTGTCGAACAGCTTCCGGAACGCCTGCTCGTCCCAGGCCGGACCGCCGTGGGCGGCGATCAGCCGGTCCGCGGCGGCGGTCGCGCAGTCCTCGAAGAGTGCCTGTACGGAGCCGTGCGGATTGCGGGACAGGGCCAGCTTCTGCTGGTTGGTGAGCCGGTCCGAGGCGAACTTGGCCGGGTTCACCGGGATGTTCAGCAGGATCAGCTTCCGGGTGCCGCGCCACATCGCCTGCTGCTGCTCGGCCTCGGTGTCGAAGAGCCGGACGGCCACCGTGTCCCCCTGGTCGACCAGGGCCGGGTACGCCTTGACCGGCTGCCCGGCCCGCCGGGTCTCGAAGACACGGTCCAGCGTGCCGATCGTCCAGTCGGTGAGGCCGGAGCGCTCGATGGACTCCCCGGAGGGGCCCGCGGTCTCCGCCGCGGCCTTGGAGAGGGCCTGGCGGGCCTTGGGGCGCAGCTGGAGCTTCAGCGCCTCCAGGTCCTTGTCCTCGGCGACCTTGCGGCGCCGCTCGTCGACGATCCGGAACGTGATCTTCAGGTGATCCGGGACGCGGGTCAGGTCGAAGTCACCGGCCGTGACCGGGACGCCGACCATCCGCTGGAGCTCACGGGCCAGCGTGAACGGCAGCGGCTCCTGGAGGGGCACGGCCCGGTCCAGGAACTTGTCCGCGTAGTTCGGCGCGGGGACGTAGTGCCGGCGGATCGGCTTGGGCAGCGAGCGGATCAGCTCGGTGACCACCTCCTCGCGCAGCCCCGGGATCTGCCAGTCGAAGCCCTCGGAGGTGACCTGGTTGAGGACCTGGAGCGGGATGTGGACGGTCACACCGTCGGCGTCGGCCCCGGGCTCGAACTGGTACGTCACCCGGAACTTGAGCTTCCCCTGTCGCCAGGAGTCCGGGTAGTCGTCCTTGGTGACGGCCCCGGCCTTCTCGTTGATGAGCATCGAGCGCTCGAAGTCCAGCGCGTCCGGCTCGTCACGGCGCTTGTGCTTCCACCACGAGTCGAAGTGGGCTCCGGAGACGACGTGCTCCGGAATTCGCTGGTCGTAGAAGTCGAAGAGCGTCTCGTCGTCCACGAGGATGTCGCGACGCCGGGCGCGGTGCTCCAACTCCTCGACCTCGCCCAGGAGTTTGCGATTGTCATGGAAGAACTGGTGGTGCGTGCGCCAGTCGCCCTCGACCAGGGCGTTGCGGATGAACAGATCCCGCGAGGTCTCCTGATCGATTCGGCCGAAATTGATCTTGCGCTGGGCGATGATCGGTACCCCGTAGAGGGTCACCCGCTCGAACGCCATCACCGCCGCCTGGTCCTTCTCCCAGTGCGGCTCGCTGTAGGTGCGCTTCAGCAGATGCTGGGCCAGCGGCTCGATCCACTCCGGCTCGACCCGGGCATTGACCCGCGCCCACAGCCGGGACGTCTCGACCAGCTCCGCCGACATCACGAACCGGGGCTGCTTCTTGAAGAGGGCGGATCCGGGGAAGATCGCGAACTTGGCGCTCCGGGCGCCCAGGTACTCGTTCTTCTCCGTGTCCTTGAGCCCGATGTGCGACAGCAGCCCGGCCAGCAGCGAGGTGTGCACCGCCTGCTCGGGTGGGGCCGTGTCCGCCGCGGGCTCCTCCACCTGCATGCCCATCTGCTTCGCGACCGTGCGCAGCTGGGCGTAGATGTCCTGCCACTCACGGATGCGCAGGAAGTTCAGATACTCCTGCTTGCACATCCGGCGGAAGCTGGAGGAGCCGCGCTCCTTCTGCTGCTCGCGGATGTAGCGCCACAGATTCAGGAACGCCAGGAAGTCGGAGGTCTCGTCCCGGAACCGGGCGTGCTGCTGATCGGCCTGCGTCTGCTTCTCCGAAGGCCGCTCGCGCGGGTCCTGGATGGAGAGCGCGGCGGCGATCACCATGACCTCGCGGACACACCCGTTGCGCTCGGCCTCGATGACCATGCGGGCCAGCCGCGGGTCGACGGGCAGCTGGGAGAGCTTGCGCCCCAGCTCCGTCAGCCTCTTCCTGGGGTCCTTCTCGTCGGGATCCAGCGCGCCCAGTTCCTGGAGCAGCTGAACACCGTCACGGATGTTGCGGTGGTCCGGCGGATCGATGAAGGGGAACTTCTCGATCTCGCCGAGGCCGGCCGCGGTCATCTGGAGGATGACGGAGGCCAGGTTCGTCCGCAGGATCTCCGGGTCCGTGAACTCCGGGCGGGTCACGAAGTCGTCCTCGGAGTACAGCCGGATGCAGATGCCGTCCGACGTACGGCCGCAGCGCCCCTTGCGCTGATTGGCGCTGGCCTGGGAGATCCGCTCGATCGGCAGCCGCTGGACCTTCGTGCGGTGGCTGTAGCGGGAGATGCGGGCGTTGCCCGGGTCGATCACGTACTTGATGCCGGGGACGGTCAGGGAGGTCTCGGCGACGTTCGTCGCGAGGACGATCCGGCGGCCCGTGTGGCGCTGGAACACCCGGTGCTGCTCGGCGTGCGAGAGGCGCGCGTACAGGGGGAGCACCTCGGTGTGCCGGAGGTTGCGTTTGTTCAGCGCGTCCGCGGTGTCACGGATCTCCCGCTCGCCGGAGAGGAAGACCAGGACATCGCCGGGCCCCTCCGCGTGGAGCTCGTCGACGGCGTCGCAGATCGCGGTGATCTGGTCCCGGTCGGAGTCCTCGCTGTCCTCCTCCAGGAGCGGCCGGTAGCGCACCTCGACGGGATACGTACGCCCGCTGACCTCGACGATCGGCGCCTCGCCGAAGTGCTTGGCGAAGCGCTCGGGGTCGATGGTCGCGGAGGTGATGACGACCTTGAGGTCCGGGCGCCTGGGCAGCAGCCGGGCCAGATAGCCGAGCAGGAAGTCGATGTTCAGCGACCGCTCGTGGGCCTCGTCGATGATGATCGTGTCGTACGCGAGCAGCTCGCGGTCCGTCTGGATCTCCGCCAGCAGGATGCCGTCCGTCATCAGCTTCACGAAGGTCGACTCCGGGTTCACCTGGTCGGTGAAGCGGACCTTCCAGCCGACGGTCTCGCCGAGCGGGGTGTTCAGCTCCTCGGCGACCCGCTCCGCGACCGTGCGCGCCGCGATCCGGCGCGGCTGGGTGTGCCCGATCATGCCCCGGACTCCGCGCCCCAGCTCCATACAGATCTTGGGGATCTGCGTGGTCTTGCCGGACCCGGTCTCACCGGCGACGATCACGACCTGGTGGTCGCGTATCGCCTCAAGGATCTCGTCCTTCTTCTGGCTGACCGGCAGCTGTTCCGGGTACGACAGGGCAGGCATCCGCGCGGCGCGCCCGGCGAGCCGCTCAGCTGCCTTCCCCGATTCGGCCGCGATCTCGTCCAGCACGGACTGTCGGGCCTCGGGCTTGCGGATGCGGCGCGCGCCTTCGAGGCGACGGCCGAGCCGGTGCGCGTCACGGAGGGAGAGCCGTCCGAGCTGGGACTGGAGATCGGCAAAGGAAGTAGACATACGGGTCCCAGGATCTCACCCGCGCCCAAGGAGTGGCGAACGCATTTCGCGCGGGCTGCGTCACCTTCCCGGTGACCGCGGGAGCGGACGCGGTCACGGCACGTACCATTTCGGGCAACTGAACGCGTGTGCCCCGCAGGATTCCCCAGGAAGGCCGTCCCCGTGTCCCGTACGCAGTGGTGCTGCCTGGCGGCGGTGCTCGCGGTCGTCATGGGGCTGTTCTGCGGACCGGCGGCGACGGTGACCGGAGCGCACGGGACCCAGACTCACGAGACCTCGGCGCAAGGGACCTCGACTCACGGGACCTCGACGCAAGGGACCGGAGCGCAAGGGGCCCCGGCGTACGGTGCCCCGGCGCGCGGGTCGGCGGTTGTGAGCGCCCCGGCCGTCTCGGCAGCCGTCCCCTCCGTCGACGAGGAGCGGCGCGGCAGCGGCATCCCGGGCTGCGGCAAGAAGCGCGGCCACGACGGCACCGAACCCGCCGTCCCGGCCCGGACCCGCACGGCGCACGACCAGGCGCCCGGCCTGGTCCACTGGGGCCTCCCCGCGGCCGTGGGCCAGGAACCGCCCCGGTCGCTCGTACGGATACGCCCGCACGCCCCCGCACCGGCCACGCCCACCCCGGTCGAACTCTCCGTGCTGAGGGTGTAGCAGCCCCCGCTGCCCCGCCCCACCCTGCCCTTTTCTCCCGCACCACCAGCACGGAGTGCCGCATGCCCACGCCCACATCCCCGTCGAAGAACTCCGCCTCCTCTTCCTCCTCCGCCAAGAAGCCGCTGCTGTACGGAGCCGTCGTCGTCCTCGCCGCCGGGCTCCTCGGTTTCGTCTCCTACCGGGCGACCGCCCCCGACTCCGGATCCGGCTCGGTGGAAACCTCCGGCGCCTCCGCACCGGCCGCCGAGGTGTCCACCGACCCGGAGGAGGGCGTCTACCCCGAACTGGCCGGGCTCGCCCGCCGCGACGCCGGTGACAAGCTGGCCCAGGGCCGCGCGGACGCCCCCGTCGTGCTCATCGAGTACGCCGACTTCAAGTGCGGCTACTGCGGGAAGTTCGCCCGTGACACCGAGCCCGAGCTGATCGAGAAGTACGTCGGGAACGGCACCCTGCGCATCGAGTGGCGCAACTTCCCGATCTTCGGCGAGGAGTCCGAGGCCGCCGCCCGCGCCGCCTGGGCCGCCGGGCAGCAGAACCGCTTCTGGCAGTTCCACGAGGCCGCGTACGCCGAGGGAGCCAAGGAGAAGGGCTTCGGCAAGGACCGGCTCAAGGCGCTCGCCCAGCAGGCCGGGGTGAAGGACGTCGACCGGTTCATGACCGACCTGGACGGCTCCGCGGCCCGCGCCGCGGTCAGCAAGGACCAGGAGCAGGGGTACGGCATCGGCGCCACCTCCACCCCCTCGTTCCTGATCAACGGCCGCCCGATCGCCGGAGCCCAGCCGATGGAGACCTTCACGCAGGCCATCGAGGCGGCGGCCGAGAAGGCGAAGAGCACGGGCCCCGGCACCGGCAACGCGGGGAACTCGGCGAAGTGACGGCGGACATCGGCTACTTCGCGGCCTTCCTCGGCGGACTGCTGGCCCTGGTCAGCCCATGCAGCGCCCTGCTGCTCCCGGCCTTCTTCGCGTACTCCATCGACTCCACCTCGCGCCTGCTGGCCCGTACCGGCATCTTCTACGCCGGTCTGGCCACCACCCTCGTCCCGCTGGGCGCCGCCGGGTCGTACGCGGGCCGGCTCTTCTACAGCCACCGCGACGCCCTGGTGACGGGCGCGGGCTGGCTGATCATCGGGCTCGGCGTCGCGCAGATCGTCGGCCTGGGCTTCGCCTCGCGGCGGATCGCGGCCCTCAGCGGCCGCATCCGCCCCACGACCGCGTTCTCGGTCTACGCCCTGGGCGCGGTGTACGGCCTGGCCGGTTTCTGCGCGGGTCCGATCCTGGGCAGTGTCCTCACGGTGGCGGCCGTCAGCGGCAGCCCGGTCTACGGCGGGCTGCTGCTCGCCGTCTACGCGCTGGGCATGGCCGTACCGCTGTTCGTGCTGGCGCTGCTGTGGGAACGCTTCGACCTCGGCCGCCGCGCCTGGCTGCGCGGCCGTACCTTCCGGCTCGGCCGCTTCGAGCTGCACACCACGTCGCTGCTCTCGGGGCTGTTCTTCATCGGCCTCGGGGCGCTGTTCCTCATCTACGACGGGACGACCGCGCTGCCCGGACTGCTGGACGTGGACGACTCGTTCGCGGTCGAGCAGTGGGCGCAGCGCCTCGGGGAACGCGTCCCGGACGTGGCGCTGCTGGGGTCCGTGGTGGCTCTGGTGGTGCTGGTTCTGGGGGTGCGGGCCTGGCGTCGGCGGGACGCCGCGGCACCGGAGCAGGCAGGGGCACCGGAGCAGAAGGAAAGGGAAGACGCCTGACACGGCGAAGGCCCCGTCCACCGGACGGGGCCTTCGGGTGGTGGCTGGGGCCGGGATCGAACCGGCGACCTATCGCTTTTCAGGCGATCGCTCGTACCAACTGAGCTACCCAGCCACGCAGCACACAAGGGCTGCAGCGGTCCTGACGGGATTTGAACCCGCGGCCTCCACCTTGACAGGGTGGCGAGCACTCCAAACTGCTCCACAGGACCAAGCAATGTGCGAGACGAGTCTCGCACACAGTAAAGCGTGCCCCCAACGGGATTCGAACCCGTGCTACCGCCTTGAAAGGGCGGCGTCCTGGGCCACTAGACGATGAGGGCTAATTGGCCCACCTGTTCGCTTTGCAGCGCGTCGGGGACGTGAGAAGCATATGGGATGCGGGGAGCTATCGCCAAAACGGTTTACGGGGAGGTCGCGGCGGGCGTCGGCGGGGGCGAGGCGTTCTTCAGATTCTCCTCCGGCAGATGGCGGCTGACCTCGGCCGTCGTCAGGCCCAGACCGCCCAGCGTGATCTCGTCCCAGGCCTGTAGACGGCGGGTGGCCCGGTCCAGATAGAGCACCGAGGCACGCACCTTCTCGGGCTTCTCGTTCTGCACGGCGCGCAGCCCGCCGCCGCCCGTGGAGCCCTCGACCTTCAGCCGCGTACCGAGCTTCAGGAGTTCGTTCACCCGGTGGTGCACATGCCCGGCGAGGACGAGCGGGACCGTGCCGTCGGTCTCCCGGGCTGCGTTCGGGTCGTGGGCGACCGCGATGTCCACCGGGGTGCCGGCCCGTTTCTGGCCGCGGATCGCCGAGGCGAGCCGCGCGCCCGCCGCCTGTTCGGCCGCCCGGCCCTCGGCTGGGATCGAGCGGTCCGGGGTGAACTGGGGGTCGCCCGTGCCGGCGATCCGCAGTCCGGCCACGCTCACCGCGCTGCCCTCGTCCAGGACGTGCACGTTCTCGAAGCCCTTCAGATACTGCTGGGTGACCGGGGAGTCGTGGTTGCCGCGGACCCAGACGTAGGGCGCGCCGAGATCGCGGATCGGGTCCAGGAAGCCGTTCTCGGCGGCGCTGCCGTGGTCCATGGTGTCGCCGGAGTCGATGATCACGCCGATCTCGTACTGCTCGACGAGCGAGCCGATGATGTGCCAGGCCGCGGGGTTGAGGTGGACGTCGGAGACGTGCAGGACGCGGATGGTGCCGGGGTCGGGGCGGTAGACGGGGAGCGTGGACGTGGCGTCGTACAGCTTGGTGACGTTGGTGACGAGCCGGGCCAGTTCCTGCTGGTAGACGTCGAACTCGGTGACGATCGAGCGGGCGTCGCCGACGACGGACGGGGCGCTGGACAGCAGCCCCGAGAACCGGGGCTCCAGGACGGACTTCGGGTTCCAGGTGGCGTACGCGCTGACGCCGGACGCGGCCAGGAGCGTCAGCGCGAGCCCTCCGGCGGCCATGGCGCGGCGCGGGCGGCGGTAGACGGCGAGGCCGAGCGCGGTGGCACCGGAGACGACGGCCACACAGGACCGCACGGCCAGGTCACGGGTGCCGGTGGCGACGTCCCGGGTGACCTGGTCCTGGAGGCCGGAGAACTGTTCGGGGTGATCGACCAGGGTCTGCGAGCGGGCCGGGTCGAGGCGGTCGACATCGACGTCGAGACGCAGCGGCGCGACGTGCGAGTTCAGCTCCAGGGCGCCGAGCGGGGACACATTGATCCTGCTGCCGCCGGTGAGGGAGGGGCGCAGGGTCATGTTCGTGTCCATGGGGCCGACCGGCGTACGGACGCTGCCCACGGCCAGCAGCCCCAGCCAGGCCCCCAGCACGACGACGGCGAGCAGGCCCAGCGCGCGGAGGTACGGGTTCGGGGCGGCGGCGAGGGGGCCGGTGGGGAGGCCGGGACGCTCGGGCGGGCCGAGGCGTCTGCGCAGCGGGTTGCGGAAGGGGCTGCGGAGGGCGTTGCGGAAGGAGTTGCGGGGGTGCGGGCGCTTGGTTCGGGAGCGGTGCCGGGTGCGGTCGACTGCGGCACGGAACGGGTCGCGGGCCATTGGGCCCGTATGCCCCGATACGGCCCCCGGCATGCGGGGGCACTGTGCCGGGACCCCGGCCCGGACCGGCGGAGCCCGCCCGTTCAGGCCGGTCGTACGTGACAATGGCGGGGTGCTGGAGATGACGCGGGAGCAGTTCGAAGAGCTGGTGAGCCAGGCTCTTGACCGGATTCCGCCGGAGCTGACGCGGCTGATGGACAACGTCGCGGTGTTCGTCGAGGACGAACCGGCCCCCGGCGACCCCGAGCTGCTCGGGCTGTACGAGGGAACGCCGCTCACCGACCGCGGCGAGTGGTACGCGGGCGTGCTGCCGGACCGGATCACCATCTACCGGGGTCCGACGCTGCGGATGTGCGAGTCGCACGAGGACGTCGTCGCCGAGACGGAGATCACCGTGGTCCATGAGATCGCCCACCACTTCGGCATCGACGACGAGCGGCTGCACGCGCTGGGGTACGGGTGAGCTCTCCCCGGCCCGAGCGGGAGCCCGACGGCGACGGCCACGGCGACAGCGATGGCCACGGTGACGGGGGCGGGGGCGGGGGCGGGGGCGGGTTCGGCAACGGTGACCGGGGCCGTGGCGGTCGGGCCCGGGGCCCGGCCATCGACCCCGATGTCGATCTCTCCGTTCCCGCACAACGGGCCGAGACGGCCGGCCGCGAGAAGTGGAAGGTGCTCGGGGCCATCGCGGCGGGCGGCGCGCTGGGTGCCTCCGCGCGGTACGCCGCCCTGCTGCTTTGGCCGGCCGCCGAAGGGGCGTTCCCCTGGGCGGTCCTCGGCGTCAATGTGACCGGCTGCGCCCTGATCGGCGTAGTGATGGTGCTGGTCTCCGAGCGGGGTGTGGTGACCCGTCCGCTGGTGCGGCCGTTCCTCGGGGTCGGGGTGCTCGGCGGGTTCACGACGTTCTCGACGTACGCGGCCGATGTGTCGAAGCTGCTGGTGCGCCAGGAGGCGCTGACCGCCATGGCGTACGCGGTGGTGACCGTCGTGGGGGCGCTCGGCGCGGTGTGGGGCGCGGCCGTGGCGACGCGGGCGCTGCTGGGCGTACGCGGTGGTGGGCGGGCCGCGTGAACTGGCTGCTGGTGGTGATCGGCGGGGCCGTCGGGGCGCCCCTGCGCTATCTGACGGACCGCGCGGTGCAGGCGCACCACGGAAGGGGACTTCCGTATGTGTTCCCGTGGGGGACGTTCACCGTCAACGCGGCGGGCAGCCTGCTGCTCGGGGTGCTGACCGGGGCCGCGGTCTCCGCACATACGTACGCCCTCCTGGGTACGGGCCTGTGCGGGGCGCTGACGACGTACTCGACGTTCTCGTACGAGACGCTGCGGCTGGCCGAGACCGGCCGGGCCTTCCTCGCCGCGGCCAATGTGGTGGTGTCCCTGCTGGTGGGACTGGGGGCGGTCTTTCTGGGCGCGGAGCTGGCGGGCGGGTTCGGGGCGTAACGCGGCGGGCGGGTGGCGCGTCGGGCGTGTCTCCGGCGGGGGTTGGGGAGTTGGGCACGGAGCCGCTCCCGTACGGCCCCGTCGGCGTAGGTCCTCGCGGACTCACGGAGCTGTCCCCGCCCCCGCCACCCGATGTGGCCGCCCCGAGCGGCCGTTCGCGCGGCTGTTCTGCGCGGCCGTCCTGTGCGGCCGTTCCGTTCCGTCGCCGTTGCGCTCCGCCGACCCACTCCGCCGTTCCCTCGTCCCGGAGGTGCCACCCGTGCGCCACTTGTCCGCCCCCGTCCGATGGGCAGCCGTCACCGCGCTGACGATCGTCGCGTCCACAGGCTGTATGAGCGTCGGCGACGACGGCGCCAGGCCGGGGCCCTCGCGGTCCGCGGACGAGAAGGGCGGCGATGCCGAGCCGGACGGCACCGTGCCGGACTCCGGCACGGCCGGCGCCGGCCGTGGCCTCGCGCGCACGCACTCCGACCGGGAGATCCCGGGGGAGCCGGACCCGGACGCCTCGGGGGCCACCTCCTCGGCCGCCCCGGCGGACCGACGCAGGCCCCCGGTCACCCCGCCGCCCACCCTGGGAGGCCGGCCGCCGGCCCCGACCCTTTCCGCTCCGGGGCCCGCGGAGCCGTCGCCGGTCACCCCGGAGCCGCCGAGCCCGTCGGCTCCGGGACCCGATCCCGACCCCGATCCGAAGCCCTCGCAGCCCTCGGAACCGCCCACACCACCCCCCTCGGCCTCGCCGGCCGCGCAGCTCCGTGCCGGTGCGATGACCGCACCGCGGCGGCCGGAGATGCTGCGGACTCCGGAGGCATCACCGCAGGTGGGGCCGGTGTAGGGACGCGAGGGGAGGGGATGGTTTGCGCAATGTGGGTGAGAGTGCGTATGGTGGTAGATCGTTTGATCCCATTGCCCGGCGCCGACACAGAAGAGCGCCGTGTGGCGCGTACTCTCCCTTGCCGTGGCTGGACCGCATTGAGGCGGTCGAAATTGCGAATCACGGAGTTACGGGCGCGTGCCGAGACTCCGGAAGGTTTCGCATTTCGCATGTCAATTTCCAGTTCTGACCACACCGTCATGCCCGAGAACGTCGACAACGCAGAGCTCGCTGAGCTCGCCGAGGCCGTAGTGGCCCAGGCTTCCCAGGCACCCCGGGCCGACGAGACCGTCGCCGACACCATCACCGTCAAGGTCGCCGAGACCGCTGAGGCCGCTGAGGTCCCCGAGACGCAGACCGTCGCAGCCGAGGTCTCCGAGACCGCGGACGCACAGGCCGCCGACGAGGCCGACGCCGAGCCGACCGTCACCTTCAGCTCGCTCGGACTGCCCGACGGCATCGTCCGCAAGCTCGCGCAGAACGGTGTGACCTCGCCCTTCCCGATCCAGGCTGCGACCATCCCGGACGCCCTGGCCGGCAAGGACATCCTCGGCCGCGGCCGTACCGGCTCCGGCAAGACCCTCTCCTTCGGTCTGCCGACCCTGGCCGCGCTGGCCGGTGGCTTCACCGAGAAGAAGAAGCCCCGCGCCGTCATCCTCACCCCGACGCGTGAGCTCGCGATGCAGGTCGCGGACGCGCTCCAGCCCTACGGCGACGTGCTCGGCCTGAAGATGAAGGTCGTCTGCGGCGGTACGTCGATGGGCAACCAGATCTACGCGCTGGAGCGCGGTGTCGACGTCCTCGTCGCCACCCCGGGCCGCCTGCGCGACATCATCAACCGGGGCGCCTGCTCCCTGGAGAACGTCCAGGTCGCCGTCCTCGACGAAGCCGACCAGATGTCCGACCTGGGCTTCCTGCCCGAGGTCACCGAGCTGCTCGACCAGATCCCCGGCGGCGGCCAGCGCATGCTCTTCTCCGCCACCATGGAGAACGAGATCGGCACCCTGGTCAAGCGCTACCTGACCAACCCGGTGAGCCACGAGGTCGACAGCGCCCAGGGCAACGTCTCGACCATGTCGCACCACGTCCTCGTCGTGAAGCCGAAGGACAAGGCACCGGTCACGGCCGCCATCGCCGCCCGCAAGGGCCGCACGATCATCTTCGTCCGCACCCAGCTGGGTGCCGACCGCATCGCCGAGCAGCTCATCGAGTCCGGCGTGAAGGCGGACGCGCTGCACGGCGGCATGACCCAGGGCGCCCGTACCCGCGTTCTTGAGGACTTCAAGAAGGGTTACGTCAACGCGCTGGTCGCGACCGACGTCGCCGCGCGCGGTATCCACGT
Source organism: Streptomyces sp. NBC_01237 (assembly GCF_035917275.1). Lineage (NCBI taxonomy): Bacteria > Bacillati > Actinomycetota > Actinomycetes > Kitasatosporales > Streptomycetaceae > Streptomyces > Streptomyces sp. NBC_01237. The sequence goes on from NZ_CP108508.1 coordinate 4,801,192, forward strand.
CGACGGCATCGACCTGGTCCTGAACGTGGACCCGGCCGGTGACCACAAGGACTACCTGCACCGTTCGGGCCGTACCGCCCGCGCCGGCAAGTCCGGTGTCGTCGTCTCCCTGGCGCTTCCGCACCAGCGCCGCCAGATCTTCCGCCTGATGGAGGACGCGGGCGTCGACGCCTCCCGCCACCTCGTGCAGGGCGCGGGTGTCTTCGAGCCGGAGGTCGCCGAGATCACCGGCGCCCGTTCGCTGACCGAGGTCCAGGCCGACTCCGCGAACAACGCCGCCAAGCAGGCCGAGCGCGAGGTCGCCGACCTGACCAAGCAGCTGGAGCGCGTCCAGCGCCGTGCCGGTGAGCTGCGCGAGGAGGCCGACCGCCTGGTCGCCCGCGCCGCGCGCGAGCGGGGCGACGACCCCGAGGCAGCGGTGGCCGAGGTCACCGCCGAGGCGGAGGCCGCGATCGAGGCCGCCGTGTCCGTGCCGGAGCAGCCGGCCGTGCGCGAGGAGCGCCGCGACGAGCGCGGCAACTACGAGCGCCGCGACAACCGCCGTGACGACCGCGGTGGCGACCGTGGCGGTTACCGCGGTGGCAACGACCGGGGCGGCTTCCGTTCCGGTGGTGGCGACCGTCGCGACGACCGTGGCGGCGACCGTGGTGGCCGTTCGTTCGAGCGTCGTGACAACGACCGTCCGTCGTTCAACCGCGACCGTGGCGGCGACCGTCCCACCGGTGGCTTCCGCTCCGGCGGCGACCGTCGCGATGACCGTGGTGGCCGTTCGTTCGAGCGTCGTGACAACGACCGTCCGTCGTTCAACCGCGACCGTGGCGGCGACCGCCCCACCGGTGGCTTCCGCTCCGGCGGCGGCGACCGCCGTGACGACCGTGGCGGCGACCGTCGCGATGACCGTGGTGGCCGTTCGTTCGAGCGTCGTGACAACGACCGTCCGTCGTTCAACCGCGACCGTGGCGGCGACCGCCCCACCGGTGGCTTCCGCTCCGGCGGCAGCGACCGTCCGTTCAACCGTGACCGCCGTGACGACCGTCCCTCGGGCGGCTTCCGCGCCGGTGGCGCCGGCGACCGTCCGACCGGCCGCCGTGATGACCACCGTGGTGCCAACACCGGCACCAACACCGGTTCGTTCGGCCGCCGCGACGACAAGCCGCGCTGGAAGCGCAACGGCTGATCGCGCTCCGCTGAACTGTTGAGCTGCCGCGAGGCGGCTCGGCCGAGCTGCTGAAGCGGGCCCGTCCTTCACGGACGGGCCCGCTTTGTCGTGTCCCCGGCTCTGCGCCGTGGCGTTCCTTCGCCGCTCGCCGCTCGTCTTCGTCCTCGTGCTCGTCTCCGGGAGGAGCGCGAGGTCGTTTCCGGGCCACCTGGTACGCATGTCGGCTGCCCGGCGAGGGAATCGCTGGGGGCATGACAAACGACTCTCCCGCGCCACACGCGGGACCCCCCGGCCCACCGGCATCGTCCGCCCCGCCCACCGACCGGCCCGCGTCCTCCGGTCCGTCCGCATCCCCCGACCGGTCCGCGGCGCCCGGATCGGACGAGGCGCGGCTGGCCGAACTCGGCTACACGCAGGTCCTCGCCCGCCGGATGTCGGCCTTCTCCAACTACGCCGTCTCGTTCACGATCATCTCGGTGCTCTCCGGCTGTCTGACGCTGTATCTGTTCGGGATGAACACCGGCGGCCCCGCCGTCATCACCTGGGGATGGGTCGGGGTCGGCCTGATGACGCTGTTCGTCGGGCTGGCGATGGCGGAGATCTGTTCGGCGTACCCGACCTCGGCGGGCCTGTACTTCTGGGCCCACCGTCTCGCCCCGCCGCGCTCGGCGGCCGCCTGGGCGTGGTTCACGGGCTGGTTCAACGTACTGGGACAGGTCGCCGTCACCGCCGGGATCGACTTCGGGGCGGCGTCGTTCCTCGGGGCGTATCTGAACCTCCAGTTCGGCTTCGAGGTCACGCCCGGCCGGACGATCCTGCTCTTCGCCGCGATCCTGGTGCTGCACGGTCTCCTCAACACCTTCGGCGTCGGCATCGTCGCGGTCCTCAACAGCGTCAGCGTCTGGTGGCACGTGTTCGGCGTGGCCGTCATCGTCGGCGCTCTGACCTTCGTGCCGGACTCGCACCAGTCGGCGTCGTACGTGTTCACCGAGTTCGTCAACAACACGGGGTGGGGCAGCGGCTTCTACGTGGTGATGATCGGCCTGCTGATGGCGCAGTACACCTTCACCGGCTACGACGCCTCGGCGCACATGACGGAGGAGACGCGCGACGCCGCGGTGGCGGGGCCGCGCGGGATCGTGCAGTCGATCTGGACCTCCTGGATCGCCGGTTTCGTCCTCCTGCTCGGCTTCACCTTCGCCATCCAGTCGTACGAGGGAGCCCTCACGTCCCCGACCGGCGCCCCGCCCGCCCAGATCCTCCTGGACGCCCTCGGAGCGACCACCGGCAAGCTCCTGCTGCTGGTGGTGATCGGTGCCCAGCTCTTCTGCGGCATGGCCTCGGTCACGGCCAACAGCCGCATGATCTACGCCTTCTCCCGCGACGGCGCCCTGCCGTTCTCCCACATCTGGCACACGGTCAGCCCCCGCACCCGCACCCCCGTCGCGGCGGTCTGGCTCGCCGCCCTGGGCGCCCTCGCCCTCGGCCTCCCGTACCTGATCAATGTCACCGCGTACGCCGCCGTCACGTCCATCGCGGTGATCGGTCTCTACATCGCGTACGTGATCCCCACCCTGCTCCGCCTCCTGCGCGGCGACGACTTCGCCCGCGGCCCCTGGCACCTCGGCCGCTGGTCCCGCCCGATCGGCATCGTGGCGGTGACGTGGGTCGTGATCATCACGGTGCTGTTCATGCTGCCCCAGGTGTCGCCGGTCACCTGGGAGACCTTCAACTACGCCCCGATCGCGGTCCTGGTGGTACTCGGCTTCGCGGCGACCTGGTGGCTGGTCTCGGCCTGGCACTGGTTCCTGAAGCCGGACAACCCGGATCACAAGCGCACGATCTCCCCCGAACCCCCGCACTGACCCCTCCCCGCCCACACCCCGCACACCCTCCGATCACCCTCCGACCGGGACGACAGGCCCCGGCACCCGATACCGGATCGGCTGCCGGGCTCGGGCGGGCTATGCTCGGGGGTGATTCGCCAGGGGCCGTTAGCTCAATTGGTCAGAGCAGCGGACTTTTAATCCGTTGGTTGTGGGTTCGAGTCCCACACGGCCTACCGTCGGCAGCGAGGGAAAACCCTCTCTGAGCTGCTATTTAGCGCCTCGATCGGGTTTATCCGGTCGAGGCGCTCAGCCTTCTCCGGCCTCGTGCGTGAGCGGACGGACCGGCAGCGGGGGCTACGGAAGAAGCCTTACGGGCACGTGGCACCGGCGCAGCGGGGACTTCTACCGCGGCTTTGTCGACTTCGGTCAGCAGACCCGTGTACGTGTCCGACGTGAGCGTGATCGTGGAGTGGATCAGCGTCTCCGTGATCGTGTGGGTCGATCGCCATACCCGCCGTGGGTGAGAGCGGCCGCGACGTGACGCAGGTCTCGCAGGAGGATCGGCGGCAGGTCGGTGGCGGCGAGGAAACGGGGGAACGTCCGCCAGACGTTCGCGAAGGTCACCACACTGGAGAACGAACGTCCTCGCAGGAAGTAGGGGGGCTGATACTCGCGCCAGGTCCCCCGGTCCGTGGGAAAACCCGTGCTCCTCCCTGCCCTGTCTCAGGACAACGGCAAAGAACCTGTTCACAGGCTCCTGGCCAGTCAGGAGGCGAGGGTCGCGTCCAAGTACTCCTGCACAGGCTCGAACAGCCCGTACGGCACGTATTCGGGGATCTCGTCGTGGGCGACCCAGGCCAGCTCGGCGAGTTCCTCGGTGTCTGCGACGTGGGCGGTACCGCTCAACACGTCACAAGCGGTGTACGACATCAGCCGACCCGTCTTCGGGTGGACCCGCTCGCCAAGCAACTTCACCTCCGCCACAGTCAGCCCGGTCTCCTCTCGAGTCTCCCGCACAGCGGCGTCCTCGCGGGCCTCGCCGGGCTCGACCTCTCCGGCCGGAAACTGCCAGGAGAGTTGTCCCTCGCTGACCCGGCGGCGCACCATGAGTACACGGCCTTCGTTCACCACAATTGCTGCGGCGATGCCCGGACGATCGTCCGTGTTCTGCTGCGTCACGTCTGCTTCTCCAGGGCGGTCAGGACGGGTGGGAAGATCGTATCGACGGGGATGAAGCGGGGTACCGCCTTTCTGGGCACCCACATGACGTCGATGTTCTCGGCCACGTCGCTATTGGTGGCCTGACCAGCCAGATATTCACACAGGAAGTACTCGCACAACACGCCGGTGACGGGATGGAGTCTGTCCCCGAGGCGCTGCCGGACCGCGCAGTGGACTCCCGTCTCGTCCAAGGTCTCCCGCACAGTGGCGGTCTCCGCCCTCCCTCCCGGCTTGATGACGCCGGCCGGGAATTGCCACGTAGTCCCAGTAGCGTCGTCATCTCGGCGGCACACAAGAAGGACATCGCTTTCGCGGACGACTACCGCGATGGCCACCCGCAGCGCCTGCGCGCCGGCGGGCGGCGAGTCCGCTGGGGCCCGTTCTTTCGCCCGTAGGAGGGCGAAGCGCTGTCGCACAGCCGGAGGAGCCTGCTCATGAGCTGTGTCGAGGAGCTGTTGCATCTCCCTGCGGGGCACAAGAGAGGCGTCGGAGTGCCAGGCGGCCACGGTCCTTGCGGCGATGCCCAGGCGGGCAGCGAACTGTTCGTTGCTGAGCCGTAGGGCCGACTGCAACAGGCAGGCGTACCTGCCGCTCCAGCGCTCAACCACGTCCATAAGACTGCCCCTCGTAGCTGTCCCGGTGCAGGAATCCGCACGCCGAAAGTGCACTCCCACTGCACTGGCACTTCATGGTTGCGGGATAGGAGCCCGGGGAGAATCGGAGTCATCGAGGCCCGAGGAAGCGCCCCAGGGCCCAGTGGGTGGGAGACATAGGAGAGGCGCGAAAGCGCCGGACGACCACAGGGGGATTTTAGGTGCCTGTCTCCAGTGGATAACGGAGAAGGAGAAGTTGGCTGAATCGCTCCTCTTGATCAGCTGATCGGTCACGCCAGCCAGCGTTCACCCGTCCGGGGCGTTCCTCGCCCGAACCGACTTGCTGACGCCGGTAGCCTCAGCAGCTGACGGCTGATTGACCGTCATGTTCGTTTGCCGGCATGGAGAGAGGGAGTCAATGCCCGAAGTTCAGGCACACACTGTCGAGCGCACGCTCGTCCTGCTCAAGCCCGATGCGCTGGCGCGTGGCCTGGCAGGAAGGATCATCACGCGGTTTGAGGACGCCGCGCTGAAGATCGTCGGCACGAAGATGAAGTGGATGGACGCAGAGTTCACCCGTCGGCACTACTTCGACCTTGAGGAACGGCTGGGTCCGGAGGTCTACAACGTCACGTCGACGTTCATGCAGCAGGGGCCGGTTATTGCCCTGGTGCTGGAGGGCTTCGATGCCATCGCTACCGTCCGCAAGATCGTCGGCAGCACCTATCCGAACCAGGCTCCGGCCGGCACGGTGCGGGGCGATCTCTCGCACTACAGCGCCGCGGCAAGCATCGCCTCGGGCAAGGCGGTCGCCAACCTTGTGCATGCCTCCGGCAACGCGGAGGAGGCAAAGCAGGAGCTGGAGCTGTGGTTCGGCAAGGACGAACTGCAGGACTACAAGACGCTGGCCGAGATCTACACCTACTAGCAACTGGTCGTAGCGTCACTGCGGGGACGCCGGAGCGTTGATCACCACTGGGGCACGACTGTCTGATCCGAGAGGGCACCATGACCAACTCGACCCGCCCGGCGTCCACCGAGGAACTGGAGTCGATCTTCCAGCGTGAGCTGGTGACCGACCGGTGGGCGGCCGCCGAGACGGCGTACGCCATCGCTGTGCGCCATCGTGACCTGGGGGACCGACCCGCGTCGCGTGAGTGGGCCCAACAGTGTCTGCGTCTGCTGGAGGGCTTCTCCAGCGAGACGGAGGAGCAGGTGGCCACCGGCCGCACGTCGGTGGGAGGCGTTCAGCTGCCGACCTACCTGCATTCGGGGGTCGTCGAGGGACGCTTCGGCGCCCTTGGCTGACGCCCAAAGATGTACCGGGGTGATGCGGTCGGTACCCGCATCGGTCGCACCACCCCGCGCACAACCACCAACCCCCACAGCGATCGCCCGACCGGACAGGCCCTCCTCGCGGCCGGGTCCGGCTAGCTTCGCCATGCCTGAAACCAGGAGGCAACAGTCCCGTGGCTGTCGAGATCGAGATGCGTGCGCGCTTCACCAAGGAGGCCCACGATCAGCTCGTCACCCGCCTGAAGGCGGACGGAGAGGATCTGGGCCCCGACGACAAGCACATTTACTTCTACGTGCTCCCCGACCAGCTCCTGAAGGTCACCGATAACACCGCTGTCGGCACTGCCAAGATCACCCTTAAGGGGAGCAAGATCGGGCAGGGGGCAGCCTTCGCCGAGACCGAGTTCGCCATCGCCCCCGCCGACGTTCCCGCCGCGGTGAAGGTGTTCAACGCCCTCGGGTTCGAGACGGCAATGCACGAGGCGTTCAACTTCCGTCACAACTTCCGCATCGACGACATCGAGATCGCGGTCAAGTGGAGCGAGGCGTGGGGCTACCACGCGGAGTTCGAGGTCCTGCTGGAGGACGGCGCCTCATACGAAGCCCGTGCCGAGGCCGAGGCCAAGATCACGGACGTCGCCACGGTGCTCGGCGTGGCTTTGATGACGGAGCAGGAGCTGGCCGACTTCACCGCCGCGTTCGAGGCGGCCGAGAAGGAAAGCAAGGAGCGCGAGCAGCAGGCCGCGCCGATCCGGTAGGGAACATCACCGCGGAGACCACCAAGGGGGTGGGCACGAGTGAGCACAACCCCGTCAGCCGCAAGTTTGATCGACCTGGCTGCCCGACGGCAGCTTCCGCTCCACCAGCACATGGACTATGCCACCGTCGTGTGGATCAGCGACCACAGGCCCGTCCTGCCATCGGCATCGGCGTCGGCCTTGCGTCCGCAGTCGAAGGAACTGCTCGCTCGCAGCGGACTGCCCACCCGGTGGTGGGCGGACCCACGCCTGTACACGTCGCTCCACGGAGTCCGGCACGCCATGAGGACGGCGGCGCTGGTCTCTGTCCTTGCCGAGGCGAACGGCCTCGACGACACCGACTCCGCCACGGCGATTCTCGCCGCCGCCGTGCACGATTGCCAGCGGCGGCACGACAAGGCCGACTGCGGACATGGCGCCCGCGCGGCCATCTGGCTGGCCGCGAACGCCGACACTGTCTGGAGCCACTTCGGCCTCGCCGCCACACCACGGCGAATCGTGCAAGCGTCCATCGCCATCCGTCTGCACGACATCCCGTACGAGGCGTTTACCGCAGACGACAAGACCGACCACACCCGGGCCGAGCGCATCACCGACGTGGTCAAGGCCGCTGATGCCCTGGACCGCTATCGCCTGCCGAAGCTGAAGTGGTGGCCGGATGCCCGGCATGTGCGTGAGCCCGCCTTCGACCAACTGCGCGGCCTCGCCTTCGACCTGGTACTGATCTCGGAGCGGGCCTATCTCGCCGGGGCCGACGACACCACGGCCGTAGGCTACGCGCTCGCCGAGAAGGGCCTGGTCTGACCATGGACTTCCTCGACTCCTACCACCTGTGGGCCGACGCCCACGCATTCTTCGACTCCACCCTCAGCCCCCGCCCCGGCGATCACGCCCACTCCCTCGCCTCCCAGGCTGCGGGCTGGGACAGACGGCTCGCCGAGGAAACTCCGAACGGCCATTTGCTACGCCAGAATGCCCTCTTCGAGGCACTGAGCGGCAGCGGCAAGCTGCACTTGCTGCACGTCACCCACGCCCTGGAGGCGATCAGCCGACAGGGAGTGCTCTACCCGTCGGGTGGCTGCCTTGTAGGAAGCATCTACTGTGCACCGCTCACGGCGATCGACCGGGGCTTCCGCATGCACAATCTCGGCGACTACGTCCTGACCAAGGAAGCGCCGACCTTCCTGGCCAAGCTCGGCGTCACCGATCGCGTCCCCACTCCGCTGATCTTCGAAATCGACACGCCGCCGCAGGCATACCGCGGTCTCGCCGGCGTGGACTACCTGCGGCTGGGCCTCATCCACCTGCAGATCTACAGCCACCTCGAATACCTGCTGAGCAAGAACGAACGGCACCAGCTGCGCGAGACCGTCGTGTGCCGGGTCAAGAACTCGGCCGCGTTCCTCGCCACCGCTGCCGCCGTCGCCTATCAGAGCACTCGGATTGATGCCGGGCTGTTCCTCAAGCTGCTCGACGAGACGATCCCCCGCCTGCCGATCCTTGGCTACCTGTACTTCGAAGCGGTCGCCGAGTACCTGATGCTCCATTCGACTTCTCACCACACCCGGCGTCTGGCCGAACTCGGCGAGCTGAACAACTGGCTGTACAAGGAGATGTTGTTCGCCTCCTTCCCTGCCATGGCCGGCAAGTTCGACCTCGCGAGTTTCCGCCCCCGGCCGAAGCAGCTGGCCGCGCTCCTCCACCGAGTCGAGCCGACCATCGACATCAGCCACGCGAACGCATACCTGGTCGAGCGAATCAGCTACCTCGTCGCAGCTCGCCTCTTCGCACCCGGTGACGCCCCCGAAGCATGGCACCACACCCGCTGGGAATTCGACTCCCTGGCCGCTCAGTTCGGACCGCTCCTGGGCCACCTCATCCACCGAGAACTGCGTACCTTCGGCCGCTACCCCGATTTCTACTTCTACTTCGACCAGCACAAGGCACTGCAAGCCTGGAACTACTGGAACCACATGGACATCGTCGCCCCGTTCAACGGCACGATGCCCAAGGGCGAGATCGGCATCAACCCGGCCTACCCCAACCTCGACTACCGCGTCTGGCGCGCCGAGCAGGACGACGCCGGCCACCTCCACCCGGCCGAAGAGCTCTCGCTGACCATCACTCCGCGGCTCGTGGACATCAAGTACACCCTGATGCGCAACAACCAGTGGGCCGCCCTGCGCCCAGCGTCGCCTGATCATCGCCAGCGCCATCCGGGGCCCACTCGACCCCGAACGGCCTCACACGCAGGAGACCCGTGATGAGTCCCTCCGGCATGCCCTCCGTCGACCTTCTCGGCGAGCAGATCTCTGCCGTACTCGCCGACCCCGCCACTACCCACGGCCTCGCCCGCACTCTCCGGGCCGCAGCGAAGGAGATCGAACTGCACTGCTACCACCACGCCAGCTGCCGCGCCTGGCCCAACGGCCGGCTCGACGAAAGGCCCATCAAGGTGCAGATCGGCGGCGGGGCTCACCGCGTCGACGGTTTCTTCAACATCGACCTAGTCCCGCCGGCCGACCTCCTGTGGGACATTCGTGAGGGCATCCCTCTCCAGGACGACAGCACCAACGAGATCTTCTCCGAGCACTTCCTGGAGCACATCGACTACCCGCACTCGGCCAAGCACTACGTTCGCGAGGCCCACCGGGTCCTCGTGCCGGGCGGCCGGATCATCACCGGCGTTCCCGACGCCGCCCTCGCCCTGAACCAGTACCCCGGCCCCCTGGACGCCAGCGACGAGACGATCGAGCGCTGGTACGCCAAGCGCGACTGCCGCAGCGACATCAACACGCGACTCGACCTGATCAACCTCGTCTTCCGCGACCAGGACGACGACCCCACTTACACCCCACACCTGTGGGCCTACGACCACGAGAAGCTCGTCCACCTCTTCACCGAGGTCGGTTTCAGCACCGTCGAGCCCTGGACGTTCGATCCCGCCATGGCCAACCCGAAGCGCCGGTGGGGCAGCGTCTACGTCGTTGCGACGAAGTAGCGCCCTCACGCGGCAGCCGGAAAGTCCCGCGGGTCCTCCCTCATCTGCCGCCCAGGACTCTCCGGTCCACCACACATCACGCCGCGCCGCCCGGCCACGCCGCCGACGGAGCCACCACATGAACCAGGCGCCGCCGTCCATCAGCGAACTGACCCTCGCTGCTGCACCGGACGCCGTCGCCTGGGCTCGCTGTCGCACCGTCGGCGTCCTACAGCAACGGCGCGCTTCCCCGCCGAGCCCCTTGCAGACGCCCGGCTCCTCGGCTCGGAACTCAGAACTCACCACCAACGCCATCCGACATGCACGCCCGACGGCGCCCCTGGTACCAACAGCGTCGAATCTGCCGGCCCCCGGCGCGATGTTGCTCGGGCTCTGGCTGAGATCCGCCAACAGCGCGAAAGCTTCTGTCTCTGACTGCCCTCGACCGGCAGAGAGCACCCAAGGGCTGGCCATGGCCACCAACGCGCCTTTCGGTACGCCGCAGCGAGTTGAGCGCCTGCGTTCGGCCCTGGGCCTACGTAGGCCCAAGCTTCCTGCTGCGGCCTGACTTCGGTGTTCGACAACTCGCCGGTGAGGGTTCTGTGCCGTTGTCGCACACCGTCGCAAGGGTTACGCCCCGCGTGCCCGCGCGGCACGCGAACAGCCCTTCCCGCCCGTCCGGGAAGGGCTGTTCGCGCAGTCCGGTATCTCTAGGCGGTCTGCGGGTGGAGCAGCCGGGCCAGTAGGTCGTCGAGGCTGATCAGGCCCGTGAGGCGGCCGTGGTCGTCGCGGATGACGGCCAGTGACGCGCGGTTGCGGCGGAGTTGTTCCACCGCGTGGGAGATGCTGTCGTCACTCTTCAGCTCGGGTACCGGCCGGGCCAGTTGGCGGGCGGTGGTCGAGCGGTCGTGGGCGCGGGCCACCAGGGCGTCGCGGGCGTGGATCGAGCCGAGCACCCGGTCGCCGTCCCGTACCAGGAGGCGGGTGCGGTCGGCGGTGGTCGCTCGGGCCAGGATCGCGTCGAGGCCCGCGTCGGCGGGGACGGTGATGATGTCGCCCGCCGGGATCCGGAGCTCGGATACCGGGGTCTGCGGTTCGGTCAGGGAACGGGTGATGAGCTCGGAGTCGGTCTTGTTGATCAGGCCGAGGCGCTCGGATTCGGCGACCAGCTGCGTGAGCTGTTCGCGGTTGTGGACGGAGGTCAGCTCGTCGCGTGGCTGGACGCGGCACAGGCGTACGAGGGCGTTGCTGATCGTGTTGAGGAACCGGATCAGCGGGCGCACGGTCCTGACCAGTGCGCGGAAGGGCGGCGTGAGCAGCATCGCGGAACGCTCGGGGTGGGCGATGGCCCAGGACTTCGGCGCCATCTCACCGACCACCATGTGCAGGAAGACGACGATGAGCATGGCGAGGGCGAAGGCGATGCCGTAGCTGAGGCCGCTGGGCAGGCCCAGATCGACCAGCAGCGGGTCGATCCGGTGCGAGATGGCGGGCTTGGAGAGGGAGCCGAGGCCCAGGGTGCAGATGGTGATGCCGAGTTGGGCGCCCGCGAGCATCAGGGACAGCTCGCGCATTCCGGCGAGGGCCGCTCCGGCGCCCCGCTGCCCTTCGGCGGCGGCCTTCTCCATACGGTGGCGCTTGGCCGCCACCAGGGCGAACTCGGCGGCGACGAAGAATCCGCTGCCGATGAGCAGCAGGACGGTGATGAGGACGGCTACGGGGAAACTCATGCCTGTGCCTCCTCGGCCGGGTGCTCGGCCGGCTCGATGCGTACGCGTTCGGGAACGTGGCGGTCCAGGCTCAGCACCTGGATGCGGACGCCGTCCGTGGTCAGGAGGTCGCCGATGGCCGGGAAGCGGCCGAGCCGGTCGATGATCAGGCCCGCCACGGTGTCGTAGTCCTCTTCGCCGGGAAGCGCGATGCCCGTGGCCGACTCGACCTCGTCCAGGCGTCGGCCGGCGTCCACGAGCCAGCCCGCTCCGTCGGCGACCGCGAGCTCGACGACGGTGTCGCTCTCGTCGGCGATGTCGCCGACCAGCTCCTCGGCGATGTCCTCGTACGTGACGACTCCCGCGATGCCCCCGTGCTCGTCCAGGACGACCGCGAACTCGTCGTCCCGCTCCCGCATCCGCGCCACCGCGTGCGGCAGCGGAAGCGTGTCGGGCAGCAGCAGCGGCCGGTGGGCCACCTCGCCCGCGGTGGTGCGCTCGAACCGGGCGGCGGGCAGCCGCATCAGATCCCGTACGCCGAGGACTCCCGCGACATCGTCGGGGTGATCGCCCACCACCGGGTAGTTGGAGTGGCCGTGCCTGGCGATGAGTTCGACCGCCTGCGCGGCGGTGGCGTCCTGGCGGACGAACACGGCGTCGGCGCGGGGGACCATCACCTCGTCCAGGGTGCGTTCGGAGAACGCCAGCGCGTGGTCGAGGAGTTCGGCGGTGTCGGCGGGCAGATGCCCCTGCTCGTGGGACTCGCCGATGAGATGGCTGAGCTCTTCGAGGGTGGCCCCGTGATGCAGTTCCTCGACCGGCTCGATCCGCATGGTGCGCAGCAGCTTGTTCGCGGCCCCGTCGAAGACGCGCACCACGGGGCCCACGATCCTCAGATAGACGAGGGTGGACGGGGCCAGCGACTTGGCCAGCCGTTCGGGTACGGCGAGCGCCAGATTCTTCGGCGCCAGCTCGCCCAGCACCATCTGTACGAAGGTGGCGAGGACGAAGGCGAGTACGACGGAGATCGCGGAGACGGCTCCGTCCGGCAGACCGAGGCCCTCCAGTACGGGCCTGAGCAGTGCGGAGACGGACGGCTCGGCGAGGAAACCGACCACCAGCCCGGTGACGGTGATGCCCAGCTGGGCGCCCGAGAGCATGAACGAGAGCCGCCCGAGCACCTTCAGGGCGCGTGCGGCCCGCTTGTCGCCCGCCGCGGCCTCGCGGGCGAGTGCCAGCCGGTCGACGGCGACGTACGCGAATTCCTGGGCGACGAAGTATCCGGTGCCGGCGGTCAGTACGACCACGGCCAGCAGCCCCAGCACGGCGTTCATCGGCAGGTCGATCGCGTGGGGGCACCCTGCCGCCGCCGTGCGTCACGGCGGGGGGCGGGGGGTCTCGGACTGTGCCCCGGCGAGTCGGGTGCCGTCGGTCTGGCGGACAAGGAGCGCTCCTTCTGGAGGGGTGGGGAGGGTGGAGGGCGGAGGGCCGGGTGCCGGGCGGGGTGTTGAGCCGGACGCCCGGCAGGGTGCTCGGGCGTACGCCGGGCGGGGTGTTGAGCCTGGTGTCGGGCCCGGTGCCGGGCCGCATGCCGGGCGGGGCGCTGAGGCGTACGCCCGGCGGGATGCTCAGGCGCACGCCGGGCGGGGCGCTGAGTCGTACGCCGGGGCGGGAGAGGGACGGTTCGCGCGGGGCCTTCAGGCACAGCTTCGTTCACCGTGTCACTCCCGTTCCGCGGTTCCTGCGCGGGAGGCGGGGAGTGGCACGGCCGGTACTGGGAGGCTCACCCATCGCGGGTCCGTGGCTCCTTGTCAGGGGTCAGATCAGTGGGTGCCGAAGGGGCGTACTTCTACACTCACTGTAAAGGAACGGCAAACGGACCCTGCGGGGGACGGCGCTCCTCAGGTCTTCGGGTTCGGACCCGGACGGCATCTTCCCGGCCCTATGCTTCTACACGCGTGTAGAAGAAGTGTGGGGCGGCCCGGACTTCCGGCTTCGCCCTGCGCGCGAACGGAGTTCCGACGGGGGCGCACGACGACCGGTCCCCGGCCCGGACCGGTCGCACGCACCATCCATCCGAATTCCGTGGGAGGACCGTCGTGGCTTCGATCGATCTGGACAAGGTGCTGGACAAGGCATGGGCGGACAAGAGCCTGCCGGAGATCCTCGACGCACCCGTGTCCGCGCTGAAGGGGGTCTCCGACCGCGGCGGTGAGCTGCTCCAGGAGGCGTTCGGCGTCAAGACCGTCGCCGATCTCGCAGAGCTGAAGTACGCGCGCTGGGCGCAGGCCCTGGCGGCACTGGGCGCGACCGCCAAGTAGGCATGGTGTGCGGGCCGGTGTGCCACGGACGCCCGCGGCACACCGGCCCGCCGCTCCGGAATCACCCGCAGAGAAGAAGGAGTGAACGCCACGATGGTGTTCAAACGGCTGCTCGGCTCACTCGGCGTGGGCGGGCCCACGGTGGACACGGTCCTCGACGCGGGCGCGTTCGCGCCCGGCGGCAGCCTCGACGGCCAGGTCCATCTCCAAGGCGGTGACGCCGACTTCACCATTGAGCAGATCACCCTGGAGCTGGTGGCCCGGGTCGAGGCCGAGCGCGAGGACGGCGAACACGAGGGCACCGTCGTCTTCGACCGCTTCGCCGTCGGCGGCAACTTCCGCCTCGCCGCGGGGGAGCGGCGCAGCATCCCCTTCGGTGTGACGCTGCCGTGGGAGACCCCCGTCACCGAACTCCACGGCCAGAGTCTCGGGGTGGTCCTCGGTGTGCGTACCGAACTGTCGGTGGCGGGCGCCAAGGACAAGGGCGACCTGGACCCGCTCGCGGTGCGCCCCCTGCCCGCGCAGGAGGCGATCCTCGAAGCCTTCGGGCAGAGCAGCTTCGGCTTCAAGTCGGCCGACCTGGAACTGGGGCGGATCAGCGGGACCGGCCAGCAGTTGCCGTTCTACCAGGAGGTCGAGCTCACCCCCTCGGCCCGGTACGCGCACGCGGTCAACGAGATCGAGGTGACCTTCCTCGCGCATCCGGGCGGGATGGAAGTGGTCCTGGAGGCCGACAAGCGCGGGGGGCTCTTCGCCGAGGGCCACGACACGGTGACCCGCTTCACCGTGAGCCACCACGATGTCGGCCGGCGTGACTGGAACGCCGAGGTCGACGGCTGGATGGGCCAACTGGTCGAGCACCGCGCCTCGTACGGCACGCATGCCTCGTACGGCACCCACGGCACCCACGGAGCCCATGACGCGTACGGCTCACACGGCACCCACGGCTCGTACGGGCACCAGGATCCGTATCAGGCGGACCGCTTCGGCCATGGCGAGCCGCACCACGGGGAGGGGCACGGTCACCGCTCCGGACCCGGGATGGGCACCGTCGTCGCAGCCGGTGCGGCAGGACTCGCCGTCGGGGTGGTCGGCGGGATCGTCGCGGCCGAAGTGGTCGACGAGATCGGCGACGCCTTCGAGGGCGAGGACGAGGAAGAAGAGGGCGAGGAGGGCTGAGGCGGCCCCGACGTCCCGCGAGCGCCCGGGGCCCCGCCTCTACATCGGTGTCGCGGCGTGCAGGACGAAGTACAACGTGATGGCCGAGTTGGCGGAGGACAGCGCCGAGACGGTGGTGCCCGCCGCCGCTCCCCAGGCCGCCAGCCCCACCGTGGTGAAGACGGACGGCCACACACGCGCGGCGGGGGCCGGTCCGAGCAGGGCGGCCACCCGGCGCGGCACCGGCCCGGCCGTCGCGAAACCGGCGAGCGTGGCGACCGGCGCTCCGCGTGAGACCAGGGCGGTCTTGCCGATCGCGCGGGCCACCGTGCGCCGGCTGCCGATCGCCGCCGCAGCGTCCTCGTCCGCCCACCGTTCGGCGGTGTAGATCACGGCCGTACGCAGCGGGCGCAGGAACGGGTTGGCCCGCGCGGCCAGCTGCACCGCCAGCAGGAAGCGATGGTGGCGCCCGGTCAGATGGGCACGCTCGTGGGCGAACAGGGCCCGGCGCTCCGGGGCGTTCAGACCGGCCAGGATGCCGGTCGTCACGACGATCCGGTCACGGCGCCCACCCGGCAGGGCGTACGCGTACGGCGTCTCGTCCGGCAGCACCGCCACCGGCCTGCTGGGCAGCCACGCCAGAGCCTGTCCGGCCCGGCGCCGCACCCGGTGATGCCGCCATGCCGTCCTCGCACACGCGATGAGCACGCAGAACAGGGCGGGGATCGCCACCTTGCCCGCCACCTCGTCGTACGGCAGGGCCTCGCGCACCTCCGGGTCCGACCAGGCGTCCGGCAACGGGTTGCCGGGCAGCTGCGCCGTGCCGACGACCATCAGCAGCGCCAGGCACAGCGTGCTGCAGACCGCGAGCACGGCGGCGACCGCCGTCAGCAACAGGGTGGCGGCGCGCGGATGGAGGTGCTGCTCGGCCAGGCGCGCGATCGGCCATGCGCTTAAGGGCAGTACGAGTGGCAGGAAGACGAAGACCCCCATGACGTCAGTCTTCCGCGTCGTCGGTCGTCTGGGCGAGCAGGCCGCGCAGCAGCTGTTCGTCGCCGGGGGACAGGGCGGTGACGAAGCTGGCGAGGACGGCCTCACGGTCCGACTCCCCGTCCAGCACCTTGCGCATCCGCAGGGCGGCGAGCCCCGCCTCGTCGGCGGCCGGGGTCCAGGCGAAGGACCGGCCGGTCCGCTCGCGGGCGACCGCTCCCTTGGCGTGCAGGCGCGTGAGGATGGTGATCACGGTGGTGTACGCGAGGTCTCCGACCAGCCGCTCCTGCACCCAGGCGGCGTTCACCGCGCCCGGTGCCTGGCGCAGCGCGGCCAGTACCAGTGCTTCCAGCTCTCCCTGGCCCCGGCGGCGGTGATGCCGGCCGATACCGTCCTGGCGCTGTTCCGTCATGCCGTCTCCCGCCCGCCTCGTGGCCTCGCCTGCCGCCGCGGGGCGGTTCATCGTACTGACTGATGGCCCGGCCCTTCGCCTCCGTCCGGCCGCCGTCGGTGCGGATGCCCTGCCGCAGGGCCCGGAGGAGCGGCCCGCAGCGTTCCGTATCGGCCCCCCCAATGGTTTCTACAGTGCTGTAGATTTTGGGGTGTCACTGGGAACCGGGTAACGGACCCGGCTCCTTCGCACGGGATACACGCGGGATAGGGGTACGACATGGGTGTCAGCCTGGCCAAGGGCGGCAACGTCTCGCTCAGCAAGGAGGCTCCGGGCCTGACCGCCGTACTGGTCGGTCTGGGCTGGGACGTCCGTACGACCACCGGCACCGACTACGACCTCGACGCCAGCGCCCTGCTCGTCGACGAAGCCGGGAAGGTCCTCTCCGACCAGCACTTCGTCTTCTTCAACAACCTCAAGAGCCCCGACGGCTCGGTCGAGCACACCGGCGACAACCTGACCGGTGAGGGCGAGGGCGACGACGAGGTCATCAAGGTCGACCTGGCAGCCGTCCCCGCCGAGGTGTCGAAGATCGTCTTCCCGGTCTCCATCCATGACGCCGAGAGCCGCGGCCACAGCTTCGGCCAGGTACGGAACGCCTTCATCCGCGTGGTCAACCAGGCGGGCGGCGCGGAGCTCGCCCGCTACGACCTGTCCGAGGACGCCGCCACCGAGACCGCCATGGTCTTCGGGGAGCTCTACCGCAACGGTGCCGAGTGGAAGTTCCGCGCCGTCGGCCAGGGTTACGCGAGCGGGCTGGCCGGTATCGCCAAGGACTTCGGCGTCAACATCTGACCCGCTCGGCGGCATTGCGCACGGCATCACCGCCGGTGCCACCGCCACCGCTGTCACTGTCACACCGCCGTACGCACGGGGCACGGGACACATTCCGCGCCCCGTGCGGTATGCCCCGCCCCGTGCCCCTCGTCCTTCACGGCCACTTCAAGAAAGCGGATTCCAGTGCTCGGACTCAGCGAACTCGCCATCCTCCTGATCGTCGTTGTCGTCTTCCTCGGTGCCAAGAAGCTCCCGGACCTGGCCCGTAGCGCGGGAAAGGCGGCGCGCATCCTCAAGAGCGAGACCAAGGCGATGAAGTCCGAGGCGAAGACGTCCGGGACTTCCGCGGCCGACCCGCGATCGCCGTCCCCCCAGGTCATCCGGGTGCGCCCCGGCGACACCACCACCGTGCGGCCGGGCGGCGGCACGGACGGCGGGCCCGCCGGGAGCTGAACCACCCGTACCCACGCACCGCACCGACGCACCGACGCCCACGCCCTCTGCCCACCCGATCGAACGAAGAGGCGGCACATGTCCGTAAACCTGACCAAGGGCCAGCAGATCAGCCTCAGCAAGTCCGACGGCGGCGCGCTGAGCGTCGTACGGATGGGGCTCGGCTGGAAGTCCGCGCCGCGCAAGGGGTTCCTCGCCAGGCTCACCGCCCGTGAGATCGACCTGGACGCCTCCGCGGTGCTCTTCGCCGACAAGCAGCCGGTGGATGTCGTCTTCTTCCAGCACCTGGTGAGCGACGACGGTTCCGTACGCCACACCGGTGACAACCGGGTCGGCGGAGCGGGCCAGGGCGGTGACGACGAGTCGATCGTCGTGGACCTGCAACGCGTCCCCGTCCACATCGACCAGATCGTCTTCACGGTGAACTCCTTCACCGGCCAGACCTTCGAAGAGGTCGACAACGCGTTCTGCCGCCTCCTCGACGAGAGCAACGGCCAGGAACTGGCCCGCTACACGCTCACCGGGGGCGGGCGTCACACCGCCCAGATCATGGCCAAGGTGCGCCGCAGCGGCACCGGTTGGGAGATGGCGGCCATCGGGAGCCCGGCCGACGGGCGCACCTTCCAGGACCTCATGCCGGCCATCGCCCCGCATCTGTAGGAGTCCGCCGCACCTGTACCGGCACTCCGATCCGCTGGTCAGGTGTCCGTAGCTGTTCCTGGTTGTCCTTTTGCTGACAGCGAATTGATACGTAGTGTTGTGTTTTGATCCGAAGCAAGAAGCGAACTGTGTGGGGGAACGGTGTCCTTCGAACAGGAATGGGCCGCGCACAAGAGCGAGGCGGCCATGCGCCTCAACGGGACCGGTGGCGGGCAGGGCGGCGGGGACGCCGATCTGAAGACGAACAACACCGGCAAGGCAGCCGCGGTGAGCGCGCTGACCAACCAGATACAGCCCGGCGCGGGGAAGGCCGGGGTCGTCGCCGACGAATCGACCAACAGCGCGGTGACCGGGTTCAAGGGGTGGGCGACGGGCGCCGGTCTCAAGGACGCGCTGGAGGAGTGGTCCCTCCAGGTGAAGAGCCTTCAGGGGCGGCTGGCCAATGACAGGTCCTCGCTCCAGGAGGCCAAGAAGAGCTACCTCCTGAACGACGTGCACACGGGCAACGATCTGCTGAGGCTCGGTGGCCCGCAGTCGCAGGGGCCGTACGCGCCGGGCCTCCAGTCGCCGCCCCTCTACGGGCCGTACGCGCCGGACGTCCAGTAGCCCGGCATACGGCAAGTAATCCGTCGTACGGCAAGTAGCCCGGCGTGCGGCAAGTAGCCCGGCGTGCGGAATGCAGCCCGGCTTACGGCAGCAGACCGGCGCACGGCATCGCGGAACAGCGCACGCCGTAGGACGGGAGTCCGGGGAAGCGCACGCCGAGGGCGGCAATGCGCGCCGGAGTACGGAACGAACAACCGCACCACCAGCAGCACACATCGCACGGGGGCAAGGATGCTGACCTACCAGGACGTCGTCACGACCAAGCTGGAGCCGCTGACCACGGCGGCCGGCAAGTGGGACGACATGGCGAAGGCGTTCAAGGACGTCGAGGACCTCTACAAGAGCCAGGTCCAGCCGGTGGCCGAGGACGGGGGCTGGCAGGGGATCGCGGTCGGCTCGGCCTCCGCCCAGTTCAAGGCCACGCGGGCGCAGTTGCAGGGTGCGCAGACCGAGTCGAAGGCCATCGCCTCCCTGCTGAGGGACGCGCACACGCAGTTCGTCACGCTGTGCAAGGCCGTCACGGACATGGTCGCCAAGGCGGGCGAGGACGGGATGACGGTCGACGCCAAGGGCGAGGCGTCGTACGACTTCAGCAAGACGGCGAAGTACCACAACGACCCCGACTACCAGGACTTCGTCCGCAAGCGCATCGAGGCCGAGGAGACCTGGACCCGGCGGATCAAGGAAGCCGTGAAGGCGGTCGACGACGCCGACCAGGGCGCGCAGCTCGCGCTGACGAAGGCCGCCGGGGTCAAGACCGGTCTGGAGAAGATCCTGCCGGGCTCGGCGCAGCACGGCTTCAACAGCGCAGCGGTCGGGGACATCGAGATCTACGAGGCGCGCGAGGCGAAGTCGTACGCCGACAAGGTTCTCGACGGCGGCAAGCTCTCCGCGGAGGACCGCGCGAACTGGCAGCGGCTGAACCGCGACAACGCCGACAACAAGGTCTACAGCCAGACCCTGCTGAACTCCCTCGGCCCCGAGAACACCATCAAGCTGGAGAACAGGCTGACCGACCTCGGCCACTTCGACGACACGGGGAACAGGAAGGACTACCAGGCGCTGGAACGGGGCCTGGGGAACACGCTGGCCGGAGCCACCCGCGTACCGGAGTTCAAGGACGCCGACGGCAAGCCGATCGCGTACGGCTCCAAGGGCTACCAGGAGAAGCTCGACGCCTGGAAGAAGTCGGGCGACGCCACGTTCTACAACGACTGGCGCGAGGGCATGCAGAAGGCGGGCGTCAAGCAGTACGACGTCGACGTCGCGGGCGAGAAGATCTCCGTCGGCACCGGCCACGGCCAGCAGGCGCGCGGCTACCAGAGCCTGGTCACCCTCATGCAGCAGGGGGACGGGTACTCGCCCCAGTTCCTCGCCGATGTCACGGACGACATGATCGCGGCCGAACGCAAGGACAAGAACATCTGGGACCTGCACGGGTCGTTCGCGGGCAAGGACGACGGGTGGTTCGCCAACGACCCGGTCGACGGCGCGCTGCAGGTCATGGGCAGGGACCCGGTCGCGTCCACCGGCTATCTCGACCCGGGCGCGGGCGGCGCGGACGCCGAGCACCGTCCCAACGACCGGCTGAAGTACCTGATGGACCGGGACACGGACATCGTCAACAACATGGGCTGGCGCGGAAACATCGAGTACACGGCGTCCGACAGCCGGGACGGCGACGACAGGGCGGGCCTGGGCGCCGCCATCGAGGCGGCGTCCACGGGGTCGCCCGCGGGCTCGGACAGCGGGCGCGACGGCACCCACACGGTCGAGCAGACCCGCGTCATGCAGGACACGATCAACCTCCTCGACCGGGGCGACGGCGCCGAGAGCGTCCCGTCCAACATGCAGACGCCGCTGGCCAGGGCCATGGCCGACTACGCCCCCGACACCCACAACACCTTCGCCCAGGAGGCGAACCACGACTGGGAGTCGGGCGGCGACGTCCGCACCGACAAGGACGGGGCCCATCTCAATGTGGGTCAGGACTCGCTGACCAGGATGCTGCGCGGCGTGGCCGAGGACCCGAAGGACTTCGCCATGCTGTACGAGGCGGAGCGGGCCCAGGCCGCCGACGGGCTGGGCAGGGCTCCCGACAGCCCCGGGCACGGCACCGAGAACTGGGACGTTCCCGCCCGCAGGACGGCCACCGGGCTCGGCGCCTTCAACGCGATCGGCGCCGACATCATTCTCGACGAGCGCGACGACCGCAAGGCGTGGGCCGACGACGTGGCCCGCTACAGCTACCACCTCGGCGGTACGCCCCTGACGATGATCCCCGGGGTCGGTGACACCGCGCAGCGCATGCTCGACGCCGCCACGTACGAATGGTCCAAGGACATCAAGGCGGAGGCGGACCAGATAGCCAAGGCCGAGACGACCAAGGACCTGATGGCGAAGAACCACGCCTCGCACGACCTGATCAACCAGTGGGCCGCCGGGCAGGGCAAGGACTACGTGAAGGACACCGCGGTGATCAACATGCGCGACGAGGCGTCGCAGTCGTACATCACGTCCCGTACCACCGCACTCTCGGTGCTGGGCAGGGACTGAACCGTATGACGGAGAACGGCACGCCTCACGAGAGCACCTCCGACGAGGGCACCCGTCACGGCGGATCGCCCGGGGGCGGGCGCCGGCGGGTGATCTGGGCGTCGGCGGGTGTCGTCGCGCTCGCCCTGATCGGGGGCGGGATCTATTACGCGACCGACGACGGCCGCTCCCTCGCCTCGGCCTGCGACGGCCTGCTGGACACCTCGGAGCTGACGGACCTGCTCGGCGCGGACCGACTGCGCGGCGAGGGGGAGGATCCGGCGCACTGCTCGGTGTCCGATCCGGGTGAGGGCGCCGCTTCGCTCCAGGTGGAGATCACCCGGGGCGACGCCCCCGCGCGGCTGCTCGGCACCCTGCGGCGAGCCGACCCGCACCTCGGCGGAACGCTGATGTCGCCGCTCGGGAACGGCCGGTCCGCGGTGCTGAAGACCTCCAGGGGAACGGCCGTGGCCAGCGGGTACCTCGTCTGCGGGAAGGGCGGTTCGGCGGGGGACGGCGAGGCGGGGAACACGGCGACCGGCGGGGCGGGGAAGGGCGGCGCCGGGAGTGAGGCGGCGGATCGGCTGACCGTCGTGATGGCGGCGGTACGCGACGGCTCCGGCTCCCCGCTCGACCAGCCGTCCCAGCGGGCCAGGCTGGCCCGCGTGCTGGCCGGCACCCTCGACAGAACGGCGGAGAAGTGGGACTGCGGCGGCTCCGGTCCCACCGGGGGCGACAGGATCACCGAGGTTCCCGAGGACACCACGCGGACCCTCAAGGCGGAAGGCAGCGCCACGGGCACGTGCGAGGGGATCGCCTCAGCCGTCTTCGAGGCCGCGGCGGACGGTCCCGCTCCGGTCGAGGACTGTGTGCTGACGGACGACGCGGGCAACCGGCTTTTCCAACTGTCCGCCTACTACGGTCCGTACGTGAAGGCCGCCCGCCTGGAGACGGTCCGCGGCAAGCGCTACCTCACCCGTACGGGCGGTGCGGACGGGGTGTACTGGACCACGGCCGACTGCCCGGACGGCGAGGCGCTCTTCGCCGTCGAGACCGTCCGGGACGAGGAGGCCGGTGCCTTCCGCGCCGCCGACCCGAAACTCCAGCGGGCCGCGCTGAAGACCTTCGCCACCAACTCGGCCCGGCGTCACGGCTGTCCGGCCCCGGTGTCCCCGGCCGCGGAGTAGGGGCGGCGGCGGCCCCGCTGCTCAACCGGCCGGTGCGATGTTCTGGTTGGCGTGGAAGAGGTTGTGCGGGTCGTACGTCTGCTTGACGGCGGCCAGCCGGTCGTAGTGACCGCGGTAGGTGGCCCGGACACGTTCCTGGTCCTCGCCCGCGCCGATGAAGTTGACGTACCCGCCGCCCATGGAGTGCGGGTGCAGTTCCTCCCAGTAGTCCACCGCCCACTGCCGGATCGCCGGGGCGTTGGCCGGGTCGGGGTCGATGCCGCCGATGACCCCGGACCAGACGGCGTCCCGGTAGGCCCACGCGGTGTCGTCCGGGTCCACCCGGCCCGCCGCCGCGTCGACCGGGTAGAGGTGCATGGTCGTCAGGTCGGTGGGGAGGCTCCCGGCGTACTTGGCGTGCACGTCGATCGCCTCGTCCGTGATCCGGTCGAAGAAGTCCCCGCGCCAGTACCACTGGAGGCCCTTCGGGATCAGCTCGTCGAACATGGTCTGGAGCGCCGGGTAGGGCATCGGTGTCGTGAAGTGGAAGGCGGGCGGCCCGGGTTCGTTCACGGCGGCCAGCGCCTCGTCCAGACCGGCCGGGTCGCCGGTCGAGCACCAGACGACACCGCACATCGGCTGCCCGTGGATCTCCTCAGGGAACGGCGGGCCGGGCGGGACGGTCAGCACGGCGAAGAACCCGCTCAGCTCGTCGGGCGCCCGGGGCAGGAACTCGCGGTACCACTGGAGGACCTCACGCATGAGGTCCAGCGGCCACACGGTGATCGCGACCCCCACGGTGTCCACCGGATGCAACCGGAAGCCGAACGAGGTGACGATGCCGAAGTTCCCGCCGCCGCCGCGCAGCGCCCAGAACAGGTCGGCGTTCTCGGACGCGCTCGCGGTGACGAAGCTGCCGTCGGCGAGGACCACGTCGGCGGAGACCAGATTGTCCACCGTCAGTCCGTACGCGCGGGTGAGGTGGCCGTGCCCGCCGCCGAGCGTGAGGCCGCCGATGCCGGTGGTCGACATGATGCCGGCCGGGGTGGCGAGGCCGAAGGCGTGGGCGGCGTGGTCGAGGTCGCCGAGCTGCGCGCCGCCGCCGGCCTCCGCCGTCCTCGCGGCAGGGTCGACGCGTACGCCGCGCATCGGCGACAGGTCGATCGTGACCCCGTCGTCCACCAGGCACAGGCCCGCGCCGCTGTGCCCGCCGCCGCGCACGGCGGCTTCGAGGCCGTGTTCCCGTACGAAATCGACGGCGGCCATCACATCGCCCGCGTCGGAACACCGCACGACAGCCGCCGGACGGCGGTCGATCATGGCGTTGTAGACCGTGCGGGCCTGCTGGTACTCCGGGTCCTGCGGGCCGATCACCGGACCGCGCAGCGTGGTTCTCATCGCTTCGAGCGTGGCGGCGTCCATGGCATCTCCTCGGTGACACGCGGACCGCGGCGCACACCCGGCTGCTTCCCCCTGCCGCGGTGCCGTTGATCGGTCTGTTCGTACGCCGGCGCTCCGGCACCCCGAGAGCCGGCGGCGTCGTCGGACACCGCAGGGCTGGTACATCACGTACGTCAAGCCTCTCGCCGGTCGGCGGTGCCCGCAATTCGTCCGGCGCCCGCTTTCCGTCCGGTGCGCCGCGTTTCGTCCGGCGCCCGCTTTCCGTCCGGTGCGCCGCGAGCCGCCGTCAGGCGGGGCGGGGGCCCTCGACGATGCCTGCGAACCCGTCGAGCAGCGGCCCGAGCCCGAACTCGAACAGGTCGTCCAGGTCCAGGTCGTAACCGTCGGCGAGGGCGGCGGTGACCTTGGCGAAGACGGGGTAGCCGGTCGATCCGGCGATCGCGCGAAGGGATTCCACCTGGTCGGCCATCCATTCGTCCTCGGTGAGTCCGGTGGCGGCCTCGGCCTGGGCCTCCTGCTCCAGGCTGACGGCCAGCCCCTGGACGTAGCTGTAGAGCAGGACGTGGACGTCCATCATGGTGGCCGGCTCCAGCCCGTGACCGTCCAGCGCGGCGAGCGCGCACTCCGCGTGCACCATCAGGTTGGGCAGTACCAACGGGCGCGACAGCGGGGCGAGTTGGGCGAGCCACGCATGCCTGCGGTACACCTTCCAGAGGGTCCGGGCGCACAGTTCGAGGCGGGCGCGCCAGCCTTCGGGGGGCGTGACGGGGTACGTCTCCTCGCCGAAGGCCGCGTCGGCCATCAGCAGGATCAGGTCGTCCTTGCTCTTCACGTACCGGTACGGGGACATCGCGGCGACCCCGAGCCGGGCGGCGACCCCGCGCATGGACAGACCGGACAGCCCTTCGGTGTCGGCGATGTGCATGGCGGCACGGACGATGCGGTCGCGGGTCAGGTCGTGGTCGGGGCCGGAGCCGGGACCGGGACCGGAGGAGGCGGAGGCGGGCGCGGGCGAAGGGGAGCGCGGTGCGGGAGGCGCGGAAGCCGCGGTCGGCGTACGCGTGGCGACCACCGTGCCGATCCGGGGGCGGGTCTCCACGTACCCCTCCAGGCGCAGGGTGGTCAGCACCTTGGCCGCGGTGGCCAGGGCGACACCCCAGTCCCTGACGATCTGCCGGGTCGAGGGCACCCGGTCGCCGGGGACCAGCTCGCCGGAGGTGATGCGGCGGCGGATCTCGTCGGCGATGCGCCGGTAGGGGGGTTCGGGTGCCGCGGTCATGCCCTGCTCCTTCTTCTTTCTCTCCGGATCGCTCTGCGGATTTCTTTTTCTTCTGAAGCTGTACTAGTGCAGAGACTAGCAGGGGCGCGGGCGCGGATTCGGGCTCTGTCCTAGCTCAGATACGGGAAAAGCGCACTTGGTGGACGTGCGTGTACGCCGTACATTCAGCACGCGTACACCGTACTGGGCGGGCGTGAACAGCTCCGGCAGCTCAAGCCGCCCGAAGGAAATCGAAGGGGTTTCGCCATGAGGACAGTGCTCATATCCGGCAGTGGTGTCGGCGGCGCGGCGCTGGCGTGCCTGCTGCGCGACCGGGGCTTCTCCGTCACCGTCGTGGAGCGCGCCCCCGCACCGCGCCGGGGCGGGCAGGCCATCGACATCCGTGGCGTCGCGCTCGACGTGGTCGAGCGGCTGGGCCTGCTGGAGCAGGCGCGCGGCGCCCGTACCCGGATGCGGGGCATGTCCGTCCTCGACGGGGACGGCAACGAGATCCACCGCTCCACCGAGGCCACCCTCAGCAGCGGCCGGTTCGACAGCGGCGACATCGAGGTGCTTCGCGACGACTTCGTGCCGATGCTGCACGAACGCCTGGGCGGCGGTGCGGAGTTCCGCCACGGAGACCGCATCACCGCTCTGGAGGAGGGTGGGGACGGTGTGCGCGTCACCTTCGAGCGTGCCGCTCCGCGCACCTTCGACCTGGTGGTGGGCGCCGACGGGCTGCACTCGGGGGTGCGGCGGCTGGTCTTCGGCGCGGAGGAGGAGTTCGTCCGTCACCTGGACATGCACATCGCCATCTTCAGCGTGGAGAACTTCCTGGACCTCGACAACTGGCAGGTGTGGCACCGGGAGGGCCCGGCCGGCTACGGCATCTACCCGGTGCGCGACAACACCGAGCTGCGGGTCACGTTCGGCTTCGAGGGCGGCCCGCTCGGACCCGGCGCCCGGACCCGGGAGCAGTACCGGGCGCTGGTCGCCGAGCGGATGGCGCCCCTGCGCTGGGAGAACGCCCGCCTGCTGAAGGCGATGTGGGACGCGCCCGACTTCTACGCCGACGCGGTGGCCCAGGTGCGTATGGACAGCTGGTCGCGGGGGAGGGCGGTGCTGCTGGGTGACGCGGGGTACTGCGCGTCCGTGCTCTCCGGGCAGGGGACCAGCCTCGCTCTGGTGGGCGCGCAGGTGCTGGCGGACGAACTGGCGCGGGCCGGTGACGACCATGCCGCCGCGTTCGCCCGGTACACGGAACGGATGCGTCCGTTCGTCGCGGCCAACCAGGCCCTGGTGACGGAGAACGGCGGCGGCGAGGCCGGTCCCGCGTCCTGGGAGGCGGTCGACCGGGCCAAGAACGCCCTCTCGCTGGACGTCTGACGCCCCGCTCCATGGGGGCCTTCACGGCACGGGGGGCTCCAAGGGGCCTCCAAGGGGCCCTTGCGCGGGTCTCTGCCGGGGCCTTCGAGGGGGCGGAGGCGGGCCGGCCGGCGGCGGGGATCGGCTACGTGGTCAAGAGTGCGTCCAGCATGCCGTAGAGTTGTGTTTACCGACGCGGGGTGGAGCAGCTCGGTAGCTCGCTGGGCTCATAACCCAGAGGTCGCAGGTTCAAATCCTGTCCCCGCTACTGAAGGCCCGGGCCCGGAACGCACACAGCGTTCCGGGCCCGAGTCGTTTCCGGGCTCCGGCACACCGTGGGCGCGCCGCATCCGCCGCGCTTGACCTTGACGCAGCGTAAAGATCTAGCGTTTCCGGCATGGAGTGGTCCATCCAGGAAATCGCCAGAAGGGCCGGCACCACGAGCCGCACGCTCAGGCACTACGGAGACTTCGGTCTTCTCGCGCCGAGCCGGGTCGGGAGCAACGGCTACCGCTACTACGGCCAGGACGCCCTCGTCCGGCTCCAGCGCATTCTGCTGCTGCGGGAGCTGGGGCTGGGCCTGCCCGCCATCAAGGACGTACTGGAGGGGCAGCGGGACACGGCCGGGGCCCTGCGGGCACATCTGCGGCTGCTGGAGCGGGAGCGCGAGCGCATCGGGCGGCAGATCGCCTCGGTGCGGACCACTCTTCACAAGACGGAGGAGGGGACGGCACTCATGGCCGAGGAAGTGTTCGACGGCTTCGACCACACCGCCCACGAGCAGGAGGTGACCGAGCGCTGGGGCCGCGACGCGTATGAGAAGGGCGACCGCTGGTGGCGTTCGCTCGGTCCGGCGGAGAGACGGGACCACATCGCCTCGCACGAGGCCATCGCCGCGGACTACGGGCAGGCCCGGAGGGACGGCCTGGCCGCGGGCAGCGGGGCCGTGCAGGACATCGCCCGCCGGCACTGCGCCTGGCTTTCGGCCACGGCGGCACCGACCCGGTCCTATGTGACCGGGCTCGGCGAGATGTATGTCGCCGATCCCCGCTTCGCGAAGAACTACGATCAGTACGGGGACGGCACCGCCGCCTTCGTACGGGATGCACTGACGATCCACGCGGAACACCGGCTCTCCGACTGACCTCCGGAAGGCCGGGGCTGCCGCACGCTCCCCCCTTTGGCCGATGAGGAGTCGCCGCACGGCGCGGCTCCGGCAAGCCTGGACGGGGCGCGGTACCGTCCGCAGCCGTGGGCGGACCTGGCAGGAGTGCACACGTGGGGAAGCGGGACAGGCGGCGTGGGGGACCTGCCGGGCTGCCCCGCGCCTGGAGCCGGAAGGTTCCGGGCCTTCCGGCGCGCGGCCTGGGAGGTTCCGCTTTCGGTTTCCCGGCGCGTGGCGGCGGGGGGCGCCCGGGAGGCCGCGGCGCCCGGCGGTTCGTGCGTGCGCTGCCCGCCCTGATGATCGGCGGCGGGCTGCTCTTCGACATCGGGACCCCGCCCACCTTCACCGCCGTCCCGCTGTTCGTGGCGGCACCGCTGATGGCCGCACCGTTCTTCTCGCTGGCCAGCACCGTCCGTACCGGAGTGGCGGCCGTCCTGGCCGTCGTCGGGCTGCACGCGTACGCCGGAACGCTGACCCGGGCCGTCCCGGTCACCGAGCTGGCCACCGTGCTCACCGCCTCGGTCCTCGCCCTGGTCATCAATGGCGTCGTGCGGCGCGGCAACGAGCAGCTGGCCTCGGCGCGGTTCATCGCGGCGACGGCCATGCGGGCCGTGCTGCCGACCCCGGACGACCGCATCGGCGGGCTGCATGTCGCCGCGCGGTACGAGGCGGCACAGGCGGACGAGTTCGTCGGCGGTGACCTGTTCGCCGTCGCGGACACCCCGTACGGGGTACGTCTGGTGGTCGGGGACGTACGGGGCAAGGGGCTGGACGCGGTCGAGGCGGTGGCGGTGATCATCGGGGCGTTCCGGGAGGCCGCCGAGCAGGAGCGTTCGCTGGAGGGGGTCGCGCAGCGGCTGGAACGGGCGCTGGCGCGGGAGGGGACGCGGCGCGGTGGGCTGGACGCGATGGAGGGGTTCATCACGGCCGTGCTCGCGGAGATCCCGCCCGGTTCGACGATCCTGCGCATCGTCAACCGCGGGCACCCCGAGCCGATCCTGCTCCACTCCGACGGGGCGCTGGAGGTGCTGGCCCCGTCCGTGCCCGCGCTGCCGCTCGGCATGAACCTGGGGGTGTGGCCCGACCGGGCCGATGAGTGGGCGCTGCCCGCCGGGGCGACGCTGCTGGTGTTCACGGACGGCCTCTCCGAGGCCCGGGACCCGTCCGGGGCCTTCTACGACCCGGCGACGCGGCTGCGGGGCCGGATCTTCCCGGGTCCCGAGGAGCTGCTCTCCGCGCTCACCGACGACGTACGGCTGCACACCGGTGGCCGGTCCACTGACGACATGGCACTTCTCGCGGTGGGGCGGCCGGCCGAGGGGCAGCCCGAGCGCCGGAAGACGGTGAAGATCGTGGGCCGCGGCGGCGGATGAGCCAGGGGCGATACCACCGTACGTGACTGAAGGACGCCGCTCCGCATAACATTTGACGCAACGTCAGAAACTGGGTATTGGCCGGGCCCGGTTCAACTCGCCCGATTCCGCCCCCTTGTACCCGTTAAGTCCAGGCCAAAGTCATGAACGATCAGTCGGAAGAGCTTGGAATAGGGCCCATCAGTCTATTAACGTTCGATAACGCAGCGCGGTTGTCCCAGTCGTCGCAAGAGGCGGCACCGTGCGCGAGCGCCGAATCCCGCAAGGGAACCGGGGAACCACCTACATGGGGTGAATCGGACACCTGTGTCTCGTGAGAGGCAGAGGAGCCCGTAGGAGACCTTCCTGCTCCGAACCCGTCAGCTAACCCGGTAGGCGAGAAGGAAGGAAAGGAGTGCGCCCACGTGGCGTCCAACAAGCCTGCCCCCGAGGCCCCGTCGCCCTTCGCCACCGACAACTTCGGTGAAGCGGACAGGACCTGGGAGGAATGGAATCCCACCGAGGAGTCCATCCGGCCCGTACGCGGCAGGCACCGCGTAGCCAAGCAGCGGGGACTCGCCCGTAGCTCCACCGTCCTCGGCGTCGGTGTCATCGCGGCCGTCGGCGCGGGCGGCATGGCCACCGCGCAGAGCAAGCCGCCGGTATCCATCTCCCTTCCTGACTCCCTCGCGGACAACCTCCCCGATGCCAAGTCCCTTCCCGGCGTCGGCGCTTTCATGTCCGACGACGCGGACAAGACCCCGGTCTCGGCGGCTCCGCTCACCTCCGCGGGCATCACCAGCGCCGAGGCCGAGCAGGGCACGACCGACGCCGGTGAGGCGCTCCGCGCCCGCATCCTCCAGCAGGCCGAGCAGCAGCAGGCCAACGCCGACGCCGAGGCCAGGGCCGCGGAGGAGAAGGCTGCGGCCGAGAAGGCCGCGGCCGACGCCAAGGAGCAGCAGGACAAGGCCGAGGCCAAGATCGCCGCCGAGAAGAAGAAGGCGGAAGAGGCGGCGAAGAAGAAGAAGGAGGCCGAGCGCCTCGCCAAGCTCGCCGCCAGCTACGCGCTGCCGACCTCCTCGTACAGCATCAGCTCCACCTACGGCCAGTCCGGCCCGATGTGGTCCTCGGGCCACCACACCGGCCTCGACTTCGCGGCGCCGACCGGCACTCCGGTCAAGGCCGTGCACAGCGGCACGGTGAAGTCGGCCGGCTATTCCGGTGCGTACGGCTACCGCACCGTCCTCGAACTCGATGACGGCACGGAGATCTGGTACTGCCACCAGTCCACGATGAACGTCACGGCCGGCCAGAAGGTCTCCACCGGCGACACCATCGGACGCGTCGGCGCCACCGGCAATGTGACCGGTGCCCACCTCCACCTGGAGGTCCACACCGGGGGCGGCGCGGGCATCGACCCGATGAGCTGGCTGCGCAGCAAGGGGCTCACGGTCTGAGCCCCCCGCGCCCGTCCACCGGGCGCACCCGAACCCCGGCAGCCCTGACGCACACCCCCCGACGTCAGGGCTGCCGGTCTGCTGTCCGCAGGAGAACGCGCGTGGCGTCCGCGTCGTACGGGTGATGGGGGCACACAACGCCCCGGGCCCCGCAGCGCAGCCGGAGCCGACGCCGGCAGACGCGCATGGCACACAGCACACAGCACACAGCACACAGCACACAGCACATGACACACAGCACACGGCGCAGAGAGGCTCCCGCCCACGCGGAATAGTCCTCTCCGGTGCTCTCGTTGAACCCAACATGACTTCTGCGAACTCTCTGCGCCCGCTCGGCTCCTCCGGCCTCCAGGTCTTCCCCCTCGCCCTCGGCGGCAACGTCTTCGGCTGGACGGCGGACGAGGCACAGTCCTTCGCCGTCCTGGACGCGTACACCGCGGCGGGCGGCAACTTCATCGACACCGCCGACGCCTACTCCTCCTGGGTCCCGGGCAACGAGGGCGGCGAGTCCGAGACCGTCATCGGCAAGTGGCTCGCCTCGCGCGCCAACCGGTCCGACATCGTCGTCGCCACCAAGGTCGGCGCCCACCCCTCGTACAAGGGGCTCTCCGCCGCCACCATCAAGTCCGCCGCCGAGGAGTCGCTGCGGCGGCTCAGCACGGACCACATCGACCTGTACTACACGCACTTCGACGACGAGACCGTCCCGGTCGAGGAGATCATCACCGCCCTCGACCAGCTGGTGAAGGACGGCAAGGTGCGGGAGATCGCCGCCTCCAACATCAGCCCGGAGCGGCTCCGGGCATCCCTGGACTTCTCCGAGCGCGAGAACCTGGCCCGGTACGTCGCCCTCCAGCCGCACTACAACCTGGTCTCCCGCGACACCTATGAGGGCGCCCTCCAGGACACCGCCGCCCGCGCCGGGCTCGCCGCCGTCCCGTACTTCGCGCTGGCCTCGGGCTTCCTCACCGGCAAGTACCGTCCGGGCACCTCGGTCGACAGCGCGCGCGCCGAGAAGGCGGGCCAGCACCTGGAGTCGGAGCAGGGCCGCAAGGTGCTGGTCGCCCTGGACCGGATCGCCCAGGAGCGCGAGGCCGAGATCGCCACGGTCGCCCTGGCCTGGCTGGCCTCCCGGCCGACCGTCGTCGCGCCGATCGCCTCGGCCCGTACGGTCGAGCAGCTGCCCGCGCTGGTCGCGGTCGCCGAGCTGCGCCTGACGGACCGGGAACTCGCGGAGCTCACCGAGGCATCCGCCTGATCCACCCGACCGGGCAGCGGGCGCCGGGCTACTGCGGAGGACGCAGATAGGGGTTGTCGCCGCCGTGCTGGGGGTGCGGTGCGCCGTGCGGCTCCGTCCCGCGCTGCTGAGGCATCGGGAACGTCTGCGGCACCGGCCCGTACGGATACGGCTGCTTGGGTGCCGCGCCGTGGGGATACGGCTGCGGGGCCGGTCCCGCGTTCGGGTACGCGTAGGGGTACGTGTGCGTCCCCGCGCCCCCGTACGCGGAGGGGTACGTCTGTGTCCCGGCGCCCCCGTGCGGGTACGTCTGCGTCTGCGGTGCCCCGTACGCGTACGGCGGCCGCTGCGGGAACGGCCCGCCGTAGGGCGGGACCGGAAGGCGTAGGTGTGCGCGCAGCCGGCCCGTGGCGTGGGCCGCGTATGTCAGGGCCGGGCCCGCGATCTCCCTGCGCTGCCAGAGGTGATGCAGCAGCTCCCGTTCCCGCGCGGCGAAGTCCGGGCCCGCCGTGTCGCGGCGGGCCCGTCGGCGCAGTACGGCCAGGGACGTCGCGAACGACTCGTACTCGGCGACCGCCCGTGCCGCCGCCCTGCCCCGGTTCCGGTCCGGGTGGCCGTGCCAGTGGCGGGCCAGATCACGGGCCATGCCGCGCGCCCGCATCGAGGAGAGCGCGAGCGGCTCGGCGGGGGTCAGCCAGCCCGCCGCCGCGTACGCGGGCAGCTCGGCGGAGAGCGTACGCAGCTCCCGCTGGCGCGAGAACACCGCCAGCCAGGTCACCAGCCCGAACGCCGGGACCATGAAGACCCCGTACACCGCGTAGAAGCCGTACGGGCCGAAGGCCGACGAACCGTTCCACAGGGCGTGCAGGCCCATCGCGAGGACCAGGCCCAGTACCGGCAGCGCGATCCGGCGGACCCGGTGGCGCCGCGCGCCGACCGCGGCGAACCCGAAGCCGATGCCGGTGAGCACCGTGAACAGCGGGTGCGCGAACGGCGACATCACGATCCGTACGAAGAACGTCCCGGCGGTCACCGAGGCGAACCCGGTCATCCCCAGCTGCTGGTCCTCACCGAAGGCATTGCCCAGATAGAGGATGTTCTCGGTGAAGGCGAAGCCGGTCGCGGTGAATCCGGCGACCACGATGCCGTCGACGATGCCGCTGAACTCCCGTCTCCGGAACAGGAAGATCAGCAGCACCGCGGCCGCCTTGGCGCTCTCCTCGACGACCGGGGCGATCACCGTGGCACCCAGGGTGTCGGCGCTCGCCGGGTCGGCGGTGGCCGTGGCGATCCAGCGGGTCGCGAACGAGTTGGCGATGATCGCGACGAGTGCGGCGGCGCACGCGCCCCAGGCGAAGGAGAACAGCAGATTCCGCCAGGGGCCCGGTTCGACCCGGTCCAGCCAGCGGAAGGCCGCCATCAGCAGCGGCACGGGCAGCACGGCCAGCCCGAGCCCGACCAGGAACCCCTCCGTGCCGGTCTGCTCACGGACCAGGGACAGGATCACCAGCCCGCACAGCGCGAGCGCGACGATCACCGCACCGGCGCGGAACGCCTTGCTGCGCCACACCATGCCGACGCGGCGCGGCCGGTATCGCCAGCCACGCTCCGGCACGGCGCCCAGGATCTCGCCGAGCTGACGCTCCTCGAGAACCGGGACGGCCGGCTGCGGCTGCTGATGCTGCACGGACCCGTCGGACACCCCATGACCCTAACGAGCGGGACCGACAGCTGACCACGGGCGCCGGGAGACACGGCCGGTTCGCAACGGTCCCCGGCCGCGCGCCACGTCGGTCCGTGTGCCACGTCGGTCCGTGTGCCACGTCGGTCCGTGTGCCACGTCGGTCCGTGTGCCGCGTCTGCCCGTGTGCCGACCCGGACCCTGTGCCGACCCGGACCCTGTGCCGCGTCGGGACCCTGTGCCGGATCGGGCCGTGCGCCCGCGTCCGCCCGTGTGCCGCGTCGGTCAGACGCGGGCGAACAGCAGGTCGTGGACGACGTGCCCCTTGTCCAGACCCTGCCCCTCGAAGCGGGTCAGTGGCCGGAACGCGGGCCGCGGGGCGTAACCGCCGTCCGCCACGGTGTTCTCGAAGAGGGGGTGCGCGGTGAGGACGTCCAGCATCTGTTCCGCGTACGGCTCCCAGTCCGTCGCGCAGTGGATCACGGCTCCGGGCTTCAGCCGCTGGGCCACCAGGTCCAGGAACTCCGGCTGGATCAGCCGCCGCTTGTGGTGCCGCGCCTTGGGCCAGGGGTCGGGGAAGAACACCCGGAGGCCATCGAGCGCGTCCGGTTTCAGCATCTCGCGCAGCAGGATCACCGCGTCACCGTTGGCCACCCGGATGTTGGTCAGGCCGTTCCGGTCGGCGAGGCCGAGCAGATTGCCCTGGCCGGGGGTGTGCACATCGACGGCGAGAATCCCGGTGCCCGGGTCGTCGGCCGCCATCTGCGCGGTGGCCTCGCCCATGCCGAAGCCGATCTCCAGGACGACGGGCAGCCCGTCGAACATCTCGGCCGGGTCCAGGACGCGGAGCCCGTCGATGTCCAGGCCCCACATGGGCCACAGCCGCTGGAGGGCGTCCTCCTGTCCGGTCGTGACCCTGCTGCGGCGCGGCTGGAAGCTGCGGATCCGGCGTTCGTGGTGCGAGCCCGCCGGGTCGGCGGCGGGACCGCCGGGGAAGCGGGGCTCCTGGCGGAGCCTGCGCTGCCGCTCGAAGGAGGCGGCACGCCGGGCAGCCGCGTCGTCCGCGGCATCGTCCGCACCGGCCACACCGGTGGTACCGGAGGCACCGGCCACATCGGCCGCACCGGTGGTACCAGGGGCACCGGCCGCGTCGTACGCACCAGTGGTACCGGGGGCACCGGGTGCGTCAGGGGCATCAGGAGTGGGGTTCACAGGCTGCTCAGACACAATGACCCGATTCTACGGCGGGCGGCTTCCACCCCGCGCCGCGAGCCCGCATCAGTGCCCGGCGTGCCACCTCCCTGCCGATGGGCAGCGAGGCCGTGGCGGCGGGCGACGGGGCGTTCAGCACGTGCACGGTGTGCGGGGCCTCACGGATCAGGAAGTCGTCCACCAGCGTGCCGTCCCGCAGGACCGCCTGGGCCCTGACCCCGGCGGGCGACGGCCGCAGATCGTCCTCGCTCACCTCGGGCAGCAGCCGCTGGACGGCCAGAGTGAACGCGCGCTTCGACAGCGAACGGTGCACCTCGCCCGCCCCGTACCGCCAGTGCCGTCGGGCTATCCGCCAGGAGCCCGGCCAGCTCAGCGTCTCCATCAGCTCACGGGGGCGCACGACCTGCCAGCCGTACCCCTCCCGGGCGAGGGCCGGTACCGCGTTGGGGCCGACGTGGACGGAGCCGTCGAAGCCCCGCGTCAGATGCACCCCGAGGAACGGGAACGCCGGGTCCGGCACCGGATAGACCAGCCCGCGCACCAACTCCGGCCTGGCCAGCTCGTAGTACTCCCCCCGGAACGGCACGATCCGCACTCCCGGGTCGTCGCCCGCCAGCCGTGCCACCCGGTCGCAGTGCAGCCCCGCGCAGTTGACCAGCACCCGGGCCCGGACGACGAGGCCGTCCGCCGTCCGCACCGCGACACCCCAGGGGCGCCGGTCGATCGCGGTGACCTCCGCCCCGTACCGGATGAGGCCCCCGGCCGTCGTGACCTCCGTCGCGAGCCGTGCGGCGACCGCCGTGAAGTCGCACACCCCGGTCGTCCCGACCCTGATCGCCGCGAGTCCGCGCACATGGGGTTCGTACTCCGCGATCTGCGCCGGGCCCAGCTCCCGCACCGGCAGTCCGTGCTCCCGGCCGCGCTGCACCAGGCCGTGCAGCCGGGGCAGCTCGGACCGCTCGGTCGCGACGATCAGCTTGCCGGTCACCGCGTGCGCGATGCCGTGCTCCGTGCAGAAGTCGACCATCTCGGCGGCGCCGCGCACCGCGTAGCGGGCCTTGAGGGACCCGGGGCGGTAGTAGACGCCGCTGTGGATCACTCCGCTGTTGCGCCCGGTCTGATGGCGGGCGGGGCCCCGCTCCTTCTCCAGCACCGTCACCCGGGTGCCCGGAGCGGACCGCGTGATCGCATACGCGGTCGACAGACCGACGATCCCGCCGCCGATCACCAGCACATCGCAGTCGTACGCCGCGTGCGTCATCATCACGCCACCTCCCACCCCGATAGTGCACTGACCCACTGACAACCGGCTCAAACCCGGGACGGGCAGGACGTAGCGCACATCCCGGCCCCGCGGACCCGGGGCGGGCGCCGGATCAGACCGGGGCCACCAGCAGCGGCCGGGCACGTTCGCGCAGCTCAGCGACGCGCGGCTCGTCCCCGTAGGGTTCGAGCCGGTGCAGCAGATCGCGTACGTACTCCGTGGTCCGCGCCGAGGAGATCCGGCCCGCCACCTCGACCGCCCGGGTCCCCGCCGCGCACGCCGCGTCCAGATTGCCCGACTCCAGCTCGGCCACCGCGGAGACGACGAGCCGCAGTCCGTGCGAACGGACGAACTCCTCGGTCGGCTGGGACAGTGCCTGCTCGGTGAAGCGCCGCACCTGCCGGGGCGCCTTGAGGTCGCGGTAGCACTCGGCGGCGTCGGCCGCGAACCTGTCGTACGAGTAGAAGCCGAGCCACGACGGGTCGGCGTCCCCCGCCCTGGACCGCTCCAGCCAGCCCTCGGCGGCCTTGAGCGCGGCCCCCGCGGCCGCCGCGTCCCCCGCCTTCGCGTGCGCCCGCGCCTCCACCAGCCGGAAGAAGCTCATGGTGCGGGCGGTGGCGAGCCCGCGGTTGCGTTCGACGGCGGCCTGCGCGAGGTCGACCCCTTCGTCGGCGAAGCCGCGGTAGGTCGCCTGGAGGGACATCGACACGAGCACATACCCGCCGAGCGGTACGTCGGCGGCGGCGCGGGCCAGGCGCAGGGCCTGGATGTAGTAGCGCTGGGCGGCTTCCTGCTGGCCGGTGTCGAAGGCCATCCACCCGGCCAGCCTGGTCAGTTCGGCCGAGGCGCCGAAGAGGGCGCGGCCCACCTCGTCGCTGTAGGAGCCGAGGAGCAGCGGCGCTGCGTCGACCCGTAAGCACTCCGGAACCATGGAGGAACGCCAGTCCCCGCCGCCGTACTTGGAGTCCCAGCGGCGCGCGTCCTGGGCCGCCTCGCGCAGCTTGGCCACATCGCTGTGGCCGACCCGCAGCGGCGAGGCGTCGGCCGCCGACTCCGGGCCGGGCTGGAGGGGCACGGACCCCTGCGCACCGTGCCCGATCAGTGCGCCGGGCATGCCCGGCGCGCCCGACGGGCCGAGTGCGCTCCGCAGGTTCTGAGCGGCGTGCGCGCCCTGCGCGCCCTGTGCGCCGAGGATGGCGACCCGGGCAGCCGCGGAGTCCCGCGCCACCGAGGGATCGGCGGGGGTTATCAGCCATCGGGAGGCGGGGGTCGCGTACGCGCTGACGGCGAACGACCCCGCCAGCGACTGCCAGATTCCGCCGCCGCCCCGC
The DNA here is from genome assembly GCF_035917275.1 of Streptomyces sp. NBC_01237. Classification (NCBI taxonomy): domain Bacteria; kingdom Bacillati; phylum Actinomycetota; class Actinomycetes; order Kitasatosporales; family Streptomycetaceae; genus Streptomyces; species Streptomyces sp. NBC_01237. The sequence continues at coordinate 4,838,577 of NZ_CP108508.1, forward strand.
CGCCCGGCCAGATCCAGTCGGTACAGCTCGGTCGCCGACCGCACCGCTTCGCCCACGTCACGCGGGAAGGCGAGTCCGACCTCGGGCGCCGGGTCGGCGTCCGCGAGCCCGATCTCGTGCAGCGGGACCGGCCGGCCGAGCTTGGCGCCGATCGCCGCAGCGATGAGATGGGGCGCGGCGCCCTGCGGCACCATGCCCTTGGCGACCCACCGGGCCACCGAGGTCTTGTCGTAGCGAAGTGTCAGACCGCGCTGTGCTCCGAGGTCGTTGACCCGCCGGGCGAGGCCGGCGTTACTGATTCCCGCGAGGGCGAGAACCGTGCCGAGCTTCTCGTTCGGCCCGCGTTGCTCCCTGGACATGCGCCACCCCTCGACACACAGACAGCCGCCGCGACACCGAGGGCGGCGCGCGGCATTCGTGCCGATGCCTCCCCAGGTTCGAACCCCGTCACTCCGGCTGCACACGCATTTGGCCGAGCCCCGAGGAATATGCCGCCCTGCTGAGAACATCAGTAAACCCAGCGTAGTTCGCCGCATCCCTACCGTTAAGGGGCGAGCGTCCGGATGGCGGGATTGTTGTCCGTGCGGGCGGCCGGTGTTCGAATCCCGGGCGTGTGCCGGGCAGGGTCCGGCGTGCTCCTGTTGTGTGGCCGTGCGCCCGGCCGTGCGCTCTGGCCCGGCCCGCTCCGGGAGGGCTTCCATGGATGCTGCGTGGGTCGGCCCGCTGTACTGGACTCAGTGGGCTGGGGGATACTGCCGCCCCATTCCCCGCGGGCGGCGGACCGGTCCGGGAGGTGAGGCCCACCTCCCGGGCTGTGCGTGGAGCCGCTCGGCGCGGGGGGTGAAAGCGGACAATCGCCGGTTGCGGCGCGCGCCGAGAATGGCTGAATGACGACGCTGGGGTGATGCTCTGGTCAACGGTCCGACTATGGCCGGATTTCGACCGCTCGTGCGGGCGGTCAACCGGGCGGCCGCAACGCCGCACCGGCCATTCGGGGCTGACGCTTCGGCTCCACAACACCCGGAAGCCATCGTTCCGTTGCGGATGGGCCGCCGCTCGCCCCCGGGAAGCGGTGCCGGGCCCTTGCCAGGGGCGCATGCTCTTCCGGCGTGCGCTGCCCGTACCCCCTCCCGTACGCCGTTGTCGTGGCAGCATGTCCCGCAGCGGTGTCCCGTTCTCCCTGTGCACCGCTTTGTCCACAGCCTGTGGAGGCGGCGATGCGTTGGTTGGTGGGGTGGAGCAGTATCGCCGCGAGTTTCGGCACCGTCGGCGCGGTCGGTGCCGGCGGGGAGGGGCGCACGGTCCAGCCCGTGGGCTCCCAACTCCTGTGGGGAGACCCCGATCCGCTCTGGGCCGTCGGTGACTGGCGCCCCGACGAGATCCGCGTCATCGACGTCGCGACCCCCGAAGGCGCCCCCACCGCGCGCCTCGCCGTCCTCGGCTGCTGCGGGGCCACCGACGAACAGCTGCGCGTCGGGCTGCTCTCCGCACGCGGCGGGGCGATGCGTCATCTCACCGCCTGGCCGGGCAGTTACACGGCCGTCGTGCAGATCGGCCGCCGGATCACCGTCGCGGGGGACCTGGCCGGAGCCCGGCCCGTATTCCACACGCCCTGGGCCAACGGCACCGCCTACGCCACCGCGGCCCTTCCCCTCGCCGACCTCATCGAAGCCCAGCTGGACATCGGCCATCTCGCCGCCCTGCTCGCCTGCCCCGAGACACCGGAGGCGCTGGGCGACGGCACACCGTACGTCGGTGTGAAGCGGGTCCCGCCGGGACACGCGCTGATCCTGCGCGAGGGCTCGCGCGAGATCACCGGGTACGAGGCGGTGGCCTCGCTCGCCGTCGCGGCACCCCAGGCCGACCCGGTACACGCCGTCGAGGGCGTACGGGACGCGCTCGTCGAAGCGGTACGCGCCCGGCTCACGGCCCCGCGCCACGCCCCGGAAACCCTGCCGCCGGACCCCGGACCGGTGCCCGGCATGGGACCCGCCGAACGCCGGGCGGCGCGCGGCGCACCCGTGCCGGGCGTCGGCTCCGACCTCTCCGGAGGAAGCGCGTCCGCCACCCTCGCGCTGCTGGCCTCCGGACTGCCCGGACTCCCCGGCACCCTCCTCGGCCACGGCACGGAGGCGGGGGAGCGGCTGCTCGCGGTCACCTTCAACGACCTCACCACCCGCGGTCACGAGGACGAACTCGAACGCGCCCGAGCCATCGCCGCCAACCCGCGCCTGCACCATGTGGTGGTCGCGGCGGGCGAGGAGGCACTGCCGTACGCGGCGCTGGACAGCGGCCCGCTCACCGACGAACCGGCCCCTTCCCTGGTCGTCTCCGAGCGTCACCGCCGCCGGCTCGCCGCGGGCAGCGCCGACCACTTCGTCGGCCACGGCGCCCGGCAGGTGCTGGACGCGCACCCGGCCCGCCTCGCCGACCTGCTGATGGACCGGCGCAGACGCCACATCGTGCGCCCCCTGGCGGCCCTCACCAAGGCCGAAGGCCCCGCGGCGCGCTCCCTGTTCGTCCCGCTCACGCTCTACCGCGCGGCGCGGCGGCTGGCCCGTACGTCGTACCGCACCGGCCTGGAGACGGCGGCCGACCGGCTGCCCGACGCCAACCGTTACGCCCCCGACCTCGACACCCCGGCCGATGCCTCGCTCGCCGCCCTCGCCTGGTCGCGCCCCGGACCCGCGGCGCGCTGGCTGACGGGGGAGGCGCTGGCCCAAGTGGCGGTTCGCCTTCAGGAGGCGGCGATCCGGCCGACCTCCGTGCAGCGCCCGGGAGAGGCCCGCGCCCGCGCCGCCCTCGCCCGCAGCGCCGCCGACCACCGCATCCTGGAGCAGGCCGCCGAGGTCCGCAGCCAGCGCCTCCACGCCCCGTTCCTCGACAACCAGGTCGTCCGGGCCGCCCGGGCCCTTCCCGAATCCCTCCGCGTCCAACCGGGCGCACGGGCCGCGATCCTGCGCCGGGTCCTGGGCGGCGCGGGCATCCACGACCTCCCGCCCGGCTGGGGAGCCCCGTCCCAGGCCACCTCGGCCGTCGCCACCCGCACCGGTCTGCGCGCCGCGCTCCCCGAGCTGATGGCACTGTTCGACGCCCCGCTGCTGGCCGACGCGGGCCTGGTCGAGGCACGCGTCGTACGCAAGGCCCTGCGGGCCGCCTCCGAGGGCGAACCCCTCCCGCTGGACGGCCTGGCCGACCTGGCCTCCACGGAACTCTGGCTCCGCCGCCTCCTCGCCCGCCGAGGCACCTGCTGGACGGGCACGGCGGCTCCACGCCAACGCGCGGTGGCGGGCGGAGTGGTCCCTGCCGGACGCACCCTCCAGCCGTGACCGTCCGCGGCCCGGTCCACCGGCGGCCGGTGCTCCGGCTCACCGCTTCCGGCCCGGCCCCGCTCGGTCACCGCTCCCGGCTGCCGCTGTCCGGTCACCGGCGCCGGCTCACCGGCAGCTGATCCTCGACTCCGCCCAGTCGGCCAGACCCACACCGCCGAGCGGCGACTGCGCCTCCACGACGAGCCGGATCGACGACTGACCGCCGATGCCCACGCTCACCGGAACGGCGGGCTCGCCGCCCTCCATGACCGGGGACTGCCACAGCCGGACACCGGCCCCGTCGAAGACGGAGAAACGCACGGAGCCGAGCCCCATCGTCAGATCGTCGATGCCGACCTTCGCCTCGTAGCGGGTGCACTCCCGGTTCAGCTGGATGGTGACCGACGAATTGGCGTGCACCGTCACCCCGGGCGCGTACGAAGTGGACGCGATCGACACCCGGGAGCGCTGCCAGAGCCAGCTGCTGTCGCCGAACACCACCTCGGGCTCGGTGTGGTCCCCGAGCAGGGTGTAGCCGAGCTCGCTGACCTGGTAGACGGTCGGGGCGGGTGGCGGCGGTTTCGGGCTGGGCGGAGGCGTGGGCGTCGGCGCGGGCGGCTTCGGTGCCGGGGGCGTGGGCTTCGGTGTGGGCGTCGGTGTGGGCTCGGGCGTGGCCTTCGGCGGGGGTGTGGGCGTGGGCTTCGGCTTCGGTTCGGGCGGCGGAGCCGGTGCCGGCGGCGCGGGCGCCGCCGGAGGCTTCGGCTTCGGCTTCGGCGGCGGAGCGGGAGACGGCACCACGGGAGCCACCACGGGCGGCTTGGCGACGGGCTTCGGTTCCGGCTGGTCGTCGCCGACCAGCGCCCACACCAGCCCGGCGGCGGCCGCCACGGCCACCGTCGCGGCGATCCCGGCCTTCACCGGTGCCCCGAGCCCTTCCGCGGCGGCACCACCGGCGGCACCCCCGGACGCGCCTCCGCCGGTCGCCGCGGCGGCGGCCCCGGCACCCGCGGCTCCCGCCACGCCGCCCGCGACGATGCCCGCGGCCTTGAGCGAGTACCCGGCGGCGAACCACCCGATGACCGCGACCGGGAGCAGCGCCGGAATCCCGGCGTTCACATGGTCCAGCTCGCCCGCCGCGACCCGGCACCGCGCGCACTCGTCCAGGTGCTTGCGCAGCCCGCGCTCGGCCCGCATCCGCAGACCGCCCCGGGCATAGGCGCCGAGCCGGTCGGCGTACTGGGCGCAGTCGCCGCCCGTCGTGAGCGCCCGGCTCACATGGGCCTGCAAATACGCCTGCTTGAGTCCCTCACGGGCCCGGCTGGCCAGAACGGCCGTGGCGTTGGCGGTCAGACCGAACAGCGGGGCGATCTCGCTCGGCGACTCCTCCTCCACGGTGGTGTGCCACAGCACGGCCTGCCAGCGCTCCGGCAGACTGCGGAACGCCTGCATGGCCATCGTCTGTTCGGCCTCGTGCATCGCCATCACGTCGGCGCCGAGGTCGAGGGTGTCGTCGTCCGACAGCTCGGAGGTACGCGACGCCTGCGCGGCGAACACCGCGAAGTCATCGACCAGATGCTCCCGCTTCGCGCTTTTCGTCCAGGCGGCGGCGACATGGCGGACGGCGGTCATGAGGTAGGCCCGGACGGCTTCCTGCGGCCCCTTGCCGCCGCGTACCGCTTGCAGTGTCCGAGCGAAGACCTCCGCCGTCAGGTCGTCGGCGGTGTGCCCGTCCCGGCAACAGCTGCGGGCGTAGCGGCGCACCGCGCCCGAGTGCCGCCGGAACAGCTCCTCGTACGCGCCGTCGTCACCGGCCCGCATGCCCTGGATCAGCTGGACGTCGGACAGCCCGAGGTCGGCGGAACCACCGCGGCCCTCCCGCTGCGACGGAACGGCGATCCCGGCACTGCCCGCGGGGCCGGTGGAGGAAGAGGGACCTGACGAGGAATCGGACAAGTAAGGGGAGCCGGGTGAGGACAGGCCGCCGGCGGACGGGGCGCTGTCGACCGGCGCGGGCCACGGGCCGGGCAGCACGGTGCCGCCCTCGGCATCGTCGTCCGGCCGTACGCGTCCGGCCTGACTCGGCACCTGCCCCAAGGGCAGCCCACCGGTCTCCGTCCCCGTGCCTCCGCCCGCGGCAGTGATGCCGTCGAGCGGTTCTTCCTGTTGCCCGTCACCGCTCACAGCGGAAGCCCCCGTATGCACCCTTCGGACCCGAACACCGGGCAAGAGTGCCATACGGCCCCGTGGCCGCGAACGGTCAGCCCTGCCAACCACTCATCCGGGGCGTTTTTCCGAATGGGAGCACTAGCCGTCGCCCATTCGGGGAATGCTTCTGGGCGATCTTCAGCCGCCGGGTGCCGGTCGGCCGGGAACCGGGGCCGCCGCACGGGTCCGTCCCGCCCATGCCCGGCCGACCGAAGCCGGCCGACCGGGCCGAACAGACACCCACCGCGCAGAACGCGGTCACGCAGAACGCGGTCACGCGGGACGCGGTCATGCAGACACCGTCACGCAGGACGCGGTCACGCAGACACCGTCACGCGGGACGGGACCGCAGGCCCTCCAGCAGAATGTCCAGCAGCCGTGTCGAAGCGGCCGCCTGCTGAGCGGCGTCGGGCAGCGAAGGCGCGGCCGTGGCGATGACCAGGAGAACGTCGGCCACCGTCACATCACCGCGCAGCTCACCCGACTCCCGCGCCCGGTCCACCAAGCGGCCCACGATCTCCAACAGCTCGGCCGCTCCCGAATCGTCGTCGTCCAGACCGTCCACGGCCGCGGAGCGCTGCGGGACCACCCGGAGATCGGGCTGCCCCGCGCTCTGCCGCTGCTGCGGAACACGCGTCTCGTCGACGATGTCGCCGGAGACCGGACCCACCGCCGAGCCGGGCTCGTCCGCGGCGGCCCCGACCCGCAGCACCTGCGGCGGCAGCAGCCGTCCCGCACCCGACGCCACGGATGTCCGCAGGAAGCGGGAGAGTGCGGACCAGGGCTCCTCCTCCTGCCCGAGAGCCGTCCGCGCCTGCTCGGTCAGCCGGGCGGTCTCCTCCTCGGCTATCCGCCGTACCAGCACGTCCTTGCTCGGGAACCGCCGGTAGACGGTGCCGACCCCGACCCTGGCGCGGCGTGCCACGTCTTCCATCGGAGCGCCGTACCCCAGCTCGCCGAACACTTCACGTGCGGCTCGCAGGACATGTTCCAGGTTGCGCTGTGCGTCCACACGGAGCGGCGCCGAACGCGGCGTGCCCCCGTTGCCTCCGGCCGACGGAACGGTCACGGCCGATCCGACCGGTCCCACCGCCCCGAGCGGTGCCGCCGAACCTATGGTTCCGACCGCCCCCACTGAGCTCAGCCGCCCGTTGCCCTCGGACGAGGACGAGACAGCAGCCTGCCAATGCGAATCCTGAATGTGCATAACTTCCCCCGGTTATGACGTCTCCCCCCGGAGACTTCCCCGCCGTGTCGGTCGGGGAGCGGATCACAACCTAGTCCGAACCCGACACCCCGACGGGTTACGAACATAGTTGAGCCCGGGTCAATTCAGAAGGGGGTAGTTCCGCACGGAGCGCCCCCCGATCGGAGCAAGGGCCGGTTGGTTCCCGATTCCACCCCATCCCCTCGCGCCTCCCGCAAGGTCTGACCTGCGCAACTGCACTGTTCCGCGGTGCGTGGTCCCCGATGGGCCGTCAGGATCCTCCGGTCACACAATTTGCCGGGGCTGTGGACAAACCCCCGACTCCGTTGCGTCATGGGGTGGTGATGGCTCCAGATTCCCGGGGGACGACCCCCGGCACCCGGCCAAGTGTGCGCATTCTCGTCGTCGGCGGCGGCTACGTCGGGATGTACACAGCGCTGCGTCTCCAGCGGAAGCTGAAGCAGAGACTCAAGAGCGGCGACGCCGAGATCGTGGTCGTCACGCCCGAGCCGTACATGACCTACCAGCCGTTTCTTCCCGAAGCGGCCGCGGGCTCGATCTCGCCGCGCCATGTGGTCGTGCCGCTCCGCCGTGTCCTCGGCCAGTGCAAGATCGTCATCGGTGAGGCGCAGCGGATCGACCACGCCAAAAGGACCGCGACCGTCACCACCCTCGCCACCGGCGAGGAGGGCACCGGTGCCGTGGAGATCCGCTACGACGAGATCGTCATCGCCCCCGGCTCCGTATCGCGCACCCTCCCGGTCCCCGGGCTCGCGGAGTTCGGCATCGGCTTCAAGACCGTCGAGGAAGCCATCGGCCTGCGCAACCACGTCATCGAGCAGATGGACATCGCCTCCGCCACGCGCGACCCCGCCATCCGCGACGCCGCCCTGACGTTCGTCTTCGTCGGCGGCGGCTACGCGGGCGTCGAGGCGCTCGCCGAACTGGAGGACATGGCCCGCTACACCTCGCGGTACTACCACAACATCAAGGCCACGGACCTCAAATGGATCCTGGTCGAGGCTTCGGGACGCATCCTTCCCGAGGTCGGCGAGGCGATGGGCACGTACGCCGTCCGGGAGCTGCGCGGCCGCAACATCGACGTACGCCTCGAAACGCGCCTGGACACCTGCGAGGACCGTGTCGCCGTCCTCAGCGACGGCTCCCGCTTCCCGACCCGCACGCTCGTGTGGACCGCGGGCGTCAAACCGGCACCGCTCCTGGCCGCCACCGACCTGCCGCTCACCGAACGCGGCCGGCTCCGGTGCACCGCCACGCTCGGCGTCGAGGGCAACGAACACGCCTGGGCGGCGGGCGACGCCGCAGCCGTGCCCGACCTGACCGCAGCCGAACCGGGCACGGAGACCGCGCCCAACGCCCAGCACGCGGTCCGCCAGGCGAAGACCCTCGCCGAGAACATCCTCGCGTCCATCGACGGCCGGCCGCTCACGGAGTACCGGCACGCGTACGCGGGATCGGTCGCCTCGCTCGGTCTGCACAAGGGCGTCGCCCACGTCTACGGTCGCAAGCTGAAGGGCTACCCGGCCTGGCTGATGCACCGTACGTACCACCTCAGCCGAGTCCCCACGTTCAACCGGAAGGCACGCGTCCTTGCTGAATGGACCCTGGCGGGACTCTTCAAGAGGGAGATCGTCTCCCTCGGCTCCCTGGAACACCCACGCGCCGAGTTCGCCCTCGCGGCGGGCGGCACCGGAAACCACCAGGCCCCCGGAAACCACCAGGCCCCCGGAAACCGTCAGGCACCCGGAAACCGTCAGGCACCCGGCAGCACCCCGCCCCCCGGAAGCGACCCTTCCCAGGGCGACGGACCGCCGAAGACATCCGGCTGAACGGCGACTGTCAGTACGGTCGGTCACACTGGACGTGTGACCATAGGTGGGCCCACGCCTGCACAGAGTGACCCGGCCGACAGTGACCAAAAGTGACCAGCCGCGACGCACCAGCAGCATGACGAGGCCCGGCTGCGCCTTCCCGGGGTCCGGCCCCCGGCGCCCCGATCCAGGCAGAAGATGCAGCCCGCCCGAGCGGACCAGACCGACACACGAGGCCAGAGATTCCGTGAACTTCACGCGTTGGAGCGCCCGCCTTCCCGGAACGCAGCGTCGCGCCGCCGCGCGGGACGACCGCAGTTCCGTACCCGCGGCGCGAGCCGAGTACGCCCGGCCGGAGAACCCGCCCACCCCACCGGACGGCGAGCCCACCTCGCCCCTCCCCTCACCCGCCGAGGTCACCCCCGCCCCGGAACCGGCACCGGTGGTCGCCCCCGCCCTCGACGACCTTTCGGCCCGCGAGATCCTCGGCAGGCTTCCCGCGCCCGTCGCCCTGCTCCACGGCCCCGACCACCGCATCGCCTACGTCAACGACGCCTACGAGGCCGTCTTCGGCCCCCGCCCGTCCGGCGTCCCCGCCGCCGAGGCCATGCCGGAGCTCGCGGAGCTCAGCGTCCTCCCGCTGATGGACCAGGTCTTCCGCAGCGGCACGCCCCGCACGGTCAAGTCCCGCAAGACCGCCGACGGCGGCTCGTACACCGTGACCTGCACCCCCGTGGCCGCCTGGGACGACGCGAGCGAAGAAGAAGGCACAGCGGAGGGGAGGGCGAAGGCGAAACCCAGGGACAAGGAGAAGGACAGAAAGGGCGCGGGCAAGGGCGTGGGAGGCGTCCTCGTGTACGCCGCCGATGTGACCGACCACGCCGAAGCCGCCGAACGGCTCCGCACCAGCGAGCGACGGCACCGCGAAACGGCCGTCACGCTCCAGCGCTCCCTGCTCCCGCAGGAGCTGGAGCAGCCCGATGACCTGCGGATCGCCGCCACCTATCAGCCCGGCGGCACGGACGCGGCCGTCGGCGGCGACTGGTACGACGTCATCACCCTGGGCGCGGGCCGCACCGCCCTGGTGATCGGGGACGTGATGGGCCGAGGGGTCCGCGCCGCCGCAGTCATGGGACAGCTGCGCACCGCCGTCCGGGCGTACGCACGGCTGGACCTGCCGCCCCACGAGGTGCTCCAGCTCCTCGACGGACTCGCCGCCGAGATCGACGCCAGCCAGATCGCGACCTGTGTCTACGCGGTCCACGACCCGAACGAGGGCCTGCTCGTCTACTCCTCCGCGGGCCACCTCCCGATCCTCGTGCGCGACGAGGAAGGCACGGTCCACCGGGCCGCGGACCCCACCGGACCGCCGCTGGGCACCGGTGGCTGGGTGCACACCTCGGGCACGATCCCGCTGCCGCCCGGCTCCACCGCCGTCCTCTACACGGACGGCCTGGTCGAACGGCGCAGCGAGGACATCGACGAGGGAGTGGCCGCCCTGGCACGTGCGCTGTCCGGCGCCAAGGGCTCGCCGCAGGTGGTCTGCGACCGGCTGATCCGTTCCCTCGGGGTGACCGCCGAACACGACGACGACGTGGCGGTCCTGGTGGTCCAGCACCCCGCCCGCACGGGGACGAACGCGGAGCTGTTCCACAACGCGTCGCTCGATCTGCTCGGCGGCATAGAAGCGGCGCCGCGCGCCCGCGCCTTCGCCACCGGCGTCCTGACGTCCTGGCGCTTCCCGGTCGAGCTGTGTGATCTGGGGGTCCTCGCCGCGAGCGAACTCGTGGCGAATTCGCTCCAGCACGGCACCCCGCCGATGCGCCTGGGGCTGCGCCGCACGGACCGCCGCCTGATCATCGAGGTGGCGGACGGTGACGATCACCTGCCGCGCCGCCGCCGCGCCGAACCGGCGGACGAGGCGGGACGCGGCATCTCGATCGTCGCGACGATCGCCTCGTCGTGGGGCAGCCGGCGCACCCCGGGCGGCGGCAAGGCCGTCTGGTGCGAGTTCGCGCTGCCTCAGTGAGCGGCGGCGCGTGCCGCCGCGGGCTCGGTCTCCGGTACGGAAACGGCGACCACCCGCGACGGCACCGCCGCGAGCGACGGCTGATCCTGCAAGGGGGTGAGCCGACGGCCCAGCCGCAGCGCCAGCACGGTGATGCCGAGGGAGAACAGCACGAACGTCACGATGTACGGGCCGTGCAGCGCGGCCCCCATCGGCCCGCCCACGGCCGGACCGACCGCCAGCGCGAGCTGCTTGCACAGGGCGAACGCGGAGTTGTACTGGCCGACCATCGACGCGGGCGCCAGATCGGCGACCAGCGGAGCCACGGTCGGTGACAGCATCGCCTCGCCCAGCCCGAACAGGGCGTACGTCGAGATGAACGCGGCCGTCGCCATGGTCTGGCTCCCGTGCCCGAGCCCCGCGTACCCCGCCACGATCCAGGCGAACGCCCAGATGAGGCCGACCCACGCGATCACCCGGCTGCGCCGCCGCCGCTCGACGAGCCGCAGGACGACGAACTGCGCCACGACGATGACGGCGGTGTTGGCGGCCAGCGCGATACCCAGCGTCGACGGCTGGATCCCGGCGGCCTCGGTCCCGTACGCCGCCAGCCCGGACTCGAACTGTCCGTAGCAGGCGAAGAACAGCACGAAGCCCATCACGCACAGCTGCACCATGGCCCGGTGCGAGAGCAGCGCCCGCAGCCCGCCCTTCGCCGCGGCCCCGTCGCCCGGCCTGGCGCCGGAGAGGGAGGCGGTACGGGGCATCCGCACGCTTCCCGCGACGACGCCGAGCACGATGAACATCACGGCCTCGATCAGGAACAGCAGCGTGAAGCTCGCCGGCCTGCTCGTATCGACGATCTGCCCGCCGACGAGTCCGCCGAGGCCGAGTCCCAGGTTCTGCAGGAAGAACTGTGTGGCGAAGGCCCGCGTACGGGTGGCGGTGCTGGAGCACCACACCAGCATGGTGGCGAGGGCCGGCTGCATGACCGCCGTGCCCGCACCGAGGACCGCGGCCGACAGCACAGCGGTCGTCACACTGCTCGAAAAGCCCAGCGCCGTGGCCCCCGCGGAGGCCACACCGGAGGCGACGACCAGTACGGGCAGCGGCCCGCGCCGGTCGATGATCCGACCGGTGAACGGCAGTACGGCCAGCGCTGCCATGGCGAAGACCGCCAGTACGACCCCCGCCGTACCGGCACCCAGATCCCGCACCTGCGCCACATAGACGTACAGATACGGGACGGTGAACCCGAGGCCGAACGCGCTCAGCGCGCTCCCCACCTGGATCCGCCGCAGCGCTGCGCCCATCTCCCTGGTCACACTCACCTACCTCAAGATCTTGAAGGAATCAGACTCGAAGACTTTAGCACTAAAGTTAGAACCTTAACAATACAGATGGAAGGACTTCGATGGCGATGGAGGGCGTGCCATACTGCCCGCCATGTCTGACACCACCGAGCAGCCCGGCCTCCACGAGCCGAGCCTCGACGAGCAGATCGCCGCCTACCAGCGCGAGTTCCGCGACCTGGACCTCCAGGTCGAACAGGTCGTCTCGGCCCTCGGCCGCCTCAACCGGCGCATGAACGTCGCGTACGGGAGACAGCTCGCCGCCCTCGGCATCAGCAACGCCGAGTGGGAGGTCCTCAAAACCCTCGTCCTGGCCGGCACCCCCTACCGGCTGGGCCCCGGTGAACTCGCGAAGCGCCTCGGTCTCACCCCGGCGGCCATGACCCACCGGATCGACCGCATGGCCGGCGAGGGCCTGGTCACCAGGGACAGGGACGAGAACAACCGCGTCCGCGTCATCGTCGAACTGACCGATGAGGGTCGTACGAAGTGGCTCGAGGCGATGCGCATGGCGAGCGACTTCGAGGAGGACCTTCTCCAGGACCTCTCCGGCGACGAGCGCGGAGTCCTCGGCGAGATGCTGATCAGGCTGCTGCGCCGCGTGGAGCACGCCCAGCCGGACGCGGGCGGCCGGCTCACCGACCTGGACTGACCCCCTCTGCGGGGTCCCACGGCGGGGTTGACACAGTCCCGCCCGATCCGTAAGGTTCTTCGAGTTGTCACGGGGCCGGAACGGTTCTGTGACAGCCGATCCCGCCGCGAACGCGGCAACCAAAACTCAGCACGATCTCCCACCCGGGATAATTTCGGCATGCCGGAATTCATTTCGAGGCTCGATTATGAGCCGCCGGGAGAATCCGCTAGAGTTTGAGCGTCGGAACGGCCCAACAGCCGGGAAGACAAGCCCCGCTGACTGGGAATCAGGCCCGAAAGGATCTGATAGAGTCGGACTCGCCGGAAAGGGAAACGCGAAAGCGAAGAACTGGAAAGCGAAAACTGCTCGGCCCGCTTCGACCGGGAATCGGACACGAAAGAGTCTGATAGAGTCGGAAACGCAAGAACACGAAGGGAAGCGCCCGGAGGGCCCCGGTGAAACGGGACCGAAGGAAGCGTCCGTTCCTTGAGAACTCAACAGCGTGCCAAAAGTCAACGCCAGATATGTTGATACCCCGGCCTGCTTCGGCAGGTTGGTGGTTCCTTTGAAAGTCCTGCCGGGCCCTAGGGTTCCGGTGGGCAATTACACAGCGAGGACGCTGTGAACGACTGGTCTTATTCCGACCGGTCGTTCCGCTCTCGTGATGTGTGTCCCGATTACGGGAAAACATTCACGGAGAGTTTGATCCTGGCTCAGGACGAACGCTGGCGGCGTGCTTAACACATGCAAGTCGAACGATGAAGCCTTTCGGGGTGGATTAGTGGCGAACGGGTGAGTAACACGTGGGCAATCTGCCCTTCACTCTGGGACAAGCCCTGGAAACGGGGTCTAATACCGGATAACACTCCTGCCTGCATGGGCGGGGGTTAAAAGCTCCGGCGGTGAAGGATGAGCCCGCGGCCTATCAGCTTGTTGGTGGGGTAATGGCCTACCAAGGCGACGACGGGTAGCCGGCCTGAGAGGGCGACCGGCCACACTGGGACTGAGACACGGCCCAGACTCCTACGGGAGGCAGCAGTGGGGAATATTGCACAATGGGCGAAAGCCTGATGCAGCGACGCCGCGTGAGGGATGACGGCCTTCGGGTTGTAAACCTCTTTCAGCAGGGAAGAAGCGAGAGTGACGGTACCTGCAGAAGAAGCGCCGGCTAACTACGTGCCAGCAGCCGCGGTAATACGTAGGGCGCAAGCGTTGTCCGGAATTATTGGGCGTAAAGAGCTCGTAGGCGGCTTGTCACGTCGGATGTGAAAGCCCGGGGCTTAACCCCGGGTCTGCATTCGATACGGGCTAGCTAGAGTGTGGTAGGGGAGATCGGAATTCCTGGTGTAGCGGTGAAATGCGCAGATATCAGGAGGAACACCGGTGGCGAAGGCGGATCTCTGGGCCATTACTGACGCTGAGGAGCGAAAGCGTGGGGAGCGAACAGGATTAGATACCCTGGTAGTCCACGCCGTAAACGTTGGGAACTAGGTGTTGGCGACATTCCACGTCGTCGGTGCCGCAGCTAACGCATTAAGTTCCCCGCCTGGGGAGTACGGCCGCAAGGCTAAAACTCAAAGGAATTGACGGGGGCCCGCACAAGCAGCGGAGCATGTGGCTTAATTCGACGCAACGCGAAGAACCTTACCAAGGCTTGACATATACCGGAAAGCATCAGAGATGGTGCCCCCCTTGTGGTCGGTATACAGGTGGTGCATGGCTGTCGTCAGCTCGTGTCGTGAGATGTTGGGTTAAGTCCCGCAACGAGCGCAACCCTTGTTCTGTGTTGCCAGCATGCCCTTCGGGGTGATGGGGACTCACAGGAGACTGCCGGGGTCAACTCGGAGGAAGGTGGGGACGACGTCAAGTCATCATGCCCCTTATGTCTTGGGCTGCACACGTGCTACAATGGCCGGTACAATGAGCTGCGATGCCGCGAGGCGGAGCGAATCTCAAAAAGCCGGTCTCAGTTCGGATTGGGGTCTGCAACTCGACCCCATGAAGTCGGAGTTGCTAGTAATCGCAGATCAGCATTGCTGCGGTGAATACGTTCCCGGGCCTTGTACACACCGCCCGTCACGTCACGAAAGTCGGTAACACCCGAAGCCGGTGGCCCAACCCCTTGTGGGAGGGAGCTGTCGAAGGTGGGACTGGCGATTGGGACGAAGTCGTAACAAGGTAGCCGTACCGGAAGGTGCGGCTGGATCACCTCCTTTCTAAGGAGCACTTCTTACCAGGCTTCGGTTTGGTCAGAGGCCAGTACACCGGCGAATGTTCGGTGCTGGTTGCTCATGGGTGGAACGTTGACTACTCGGCACGACAGGTTGTTTTTCACTAGTACTGCTTCGGCGTGGAACGTGGGGAGGGATCGGTCGGGTCGGGCACGCTGTTGGGTATCTGAGGGTACGGACTCGTTTGAGTCTGTCCTTCGGTTGCCGGCCCCAGTGAACTCGTCGAATGCGACGGGGTGATGGGTGGCTGGTCGTTGTTTGAGAACTGCACAGTGGACGCGAGCATCTGTGGCCAAGTTTTTAAGGGCGCACGGTGGATGCCTTGGCACCAGGAACCGATGAAGGACGTGGGAGGCCACGATAGTCCCCGGGGAGCTGTCAACCAAGCTTTGATCCGGGGGTTTCCGAATGGGGAAACCCGGCAGCCGTCATGGGCTGTCACCCGCTGCTGAACACATAGGCAGTGTGGAGGGAACGAGGGGAAGTGAAACATCTCAGTACCCTCAGGAAGAGAAAACAACCGTGATTCCGGGAGTAGTGGCGAGCGAAACTGGATGAGGCCAAACCGTATGCGTGTGATACCCGGCAGGGGTTGCGCATGCGGGGTTGTGGGATCTCTCTTTCATAGTCTGCCGGCTGTGAGACGAGTCAGAAACCGTTGATGTAGGCGAAGGACATGCGAAAGGTCCGGCGTAGAGGGTAAGACCCCCGTAGCTGAAACATTAACGGCTCGTTTGAGAGACACCCAAGTAGCACGGGGCCCGAGAAATCCCGTGTGAATCTGGCGGGACCACCCGCTAAGCCTAAATATTCCCTGGTGACCGATAGCGGATAGTACCGTGAGGGAATGGTGAAAAGTACCGCGGGAGCGGAGTGAAATAGTACCTGAAACCGTGTGCCTACAAGCCGTGGGAGCGTCGCTGGCAGCACTTGTGCTGTCAGTCGTGACTGCGTGCCTTTTGAAGAATGAGCCTGCGAGTTTGCGGTGTGTTGCGAGGTTAACCCGTGTGGGGAAGCCGTAGCGAAAGCGAGTCCGAACAGGGCGATTTAGTAGCGCGCTCAAGACCCGAAGCGGAGTGATCTAGCCATGGGCAGGTTGAAGCGGAGGTAAGACTTCGTGGAGGACCGAACCCACCAGGGTTGAAAACCTGGGGGATGACCTGTGGTTAGGGGTGAAAGGCCAATCAAACTCCGTGATAGCTGGTTCTCCCCGAAATGCATTTAGGTGCAGCGTCGTGTGTTTCTTGCCGGAGGTAGAGCACTGGATAGGCGATGGGCCCTACCGGGTTACTGACCTTAGCCAAACTCCGAATGCCGGTAAGTGAGAGCGCGGCAGTGAGACTGTGGGGGATAAGCTCCATGGTCGAGAGGGAAACAGCCCAGAGCATCGACTAAGGCCCCTAAGCGTACGCTAAGTGGGAAAGGATGTGGAGTCGCAGAGACAACCAGGAGGTTGGCTTAGAAGCAGCCACCCTTGAAAGAGTGCGTAATAGCTCACTGGTCAAGTGATTCCGCGCCGACAATGTAGCGGGGCTCAAGCGTACCGCCGAAGTCGTGTCATTCCAGCACATACCCCCAACGGGGGCTGGGATGGGTAGGGGAGCGTCGTGTGCCGGGTGAAGCAGCCGCGGAAGCGAGTTGTGGACGGTTCACGAGTGAGAATGCAGGCATGAGTAGCGATACACACGTGAGAAACGTGTGCGCCGATTGACTAAGGGTTCCTGGGTCAAGCTGATCTGCCCAGGGTAAGTCGGGACCTAAGGCGAGGCCGACAGGCGTAGTCGATGGACAACCGGTTGATATTCCGGTACCCGCTTTGAAACGCCCAGTACTGAATCAGGCGATGCTAAGTCCGTGAAGCCGGCCCGATCTCTTCGGAGTTGAGGGTAGTGGTGGAGCCGATGAACCAGACTTGTAGTAGGTAAGCGATGGGGTGACGCAGGAAGGTAGTCCAGCCCGGGCGGTGGTAGTCCCGGGGTAAGGGTGTAGCCCGTGTGGTAGGTAAATCCGTCACACATATAAGGGTGAGACCTGATGCCGAGCCGATTGTGGTGAAGTGGATGATCCTATGCTGTCGAGAAAAGCCTCTAGCGAGTTTCATGGCGGCCCGTACCCTAAACCGACTCAGGTGGTCAGGTAGAGAATACCGAGGCGTTCGGGTGAACTATGGTTAAGGAACTCGGCAAAATGCCCCCGTAACTTCGGGAGAAGGGGGGCCATCACTGGTGATCCGATTTACTCGGTGAGCTGGGGGTGGCCGCAGAGACCAGCGAGAAGCGACTGTTTACTAAAAACACAGGTCCGTGCGAAGCCGTAAGGCGATGTATACGGACTGACGCCTGCCCGGTGCTGGAACGTTAAGGGGACCGGTTAGTGCACTTTCGGGTGTGCGAAGCTGAGAACTTAAGCGCCAGTAAACGGCGGTGGTAACTATAACCATCCTAAGGTAGCGAAATTCCTTGTCGGGTAAGTTCCGACCTGCACGAATGGCGTAACGACTTCTCGACTGTCTCAACCATAGGCCCGGTGAAATTGCACTACGAGTAAAGATGCTCGTTTCGCGCAGCAGGACGGAAAGACCCCGGGACCTTTACTATAGTTTGATATTGGTGTTCGGTTCGGCTTGTGTAGGATAGGTGGGAGACTTTGAAGCGGCCACGCCAGTGGTTGTGGAGTCGTCGTTGAAATACCACTCTGGTCGTGCTGGATGTCTAACCTGGGTCCGTGATCCGGATCAGGGACAGTGTCTGATGGGTAGTTTAACTGGGGCGGTTGCCTCCTAAAGAGTAACGGAGGCGCCCAAAGGTTCCCTCAGCCTGGTTGGCAATCAGGTGTTGAGTGTAAGTGCACAAGGGAGCTTGACTGTGAGACCGACGGGTCGAGCAGGGACGAAAGTCGGGACTAGTGATCCGGCAGTGGCTTGTGGAAGCGCTGTCGCTCAACGGATAAAAGGTACCCCGGGGATAACAGGCTGATCTTCCCCAAGAGTCCATATCGACGGGATGGTTTGGCACCTCGATGTCGGCTCGTCGCATCCTGGGGCTGGAGTCGGTCCCAAGGGTTGGGCTGTTCGCCCATTAAAGCGGTACGCGAGCTGGGTTTAGAACGTCGTGAGACAGTTCGGTCCCTATCCGCTGTGCGCGTAGGAATATTGAGAAGGGCTGTCCCTAGTACGAGAGGACCGGGACGGACGAACCTCTGGTGTGCCAGTTGTCCTGCCAAGGGCATGGCTGGTTGGCTACGTTCGGAAAGGATAACCGCTGAAAGCATCTAAGCGGGAAGCCTGCTTCGAGATGAGTATTCCCACCCTCTTGAAGGGTTAAGGCTCCCAGTAGACGACTGGGTTGATAGGCCAGATGTGGAAGCCCGGTAACGGGTGGAGCTGACTGGTACTAATAGGCCGAGGGCTTGTCCTCAGTTGCTCGCGTCCACTGTGTTAGTTCTGAAATAACGAACGGCCGTGTTGTGTTCCGGTGTTGGTTAATTTCATAGTGTTTCGGTGGTCATTGCGTTAGGGAAACGCCCGGTTACATTCCGAACCCGGAAGCTAAGCCTTTCAGCGCCGATGGTACTGCAGGGGGGACCCTGTGGGAGAGTAGGACGCCGCCGAACAATTTTTCCGGGAAAGCCCCGTGCCTTGTGGCACGGGGCTTTTCTGCGTTCACCACCGGTTTCCCTGCTTCCCTGCTTCCCCGCTTTCCTGCGCTTGTGGCAGTGGAGGCAGGGAGGAACCAGGGGATGGGGAAACGGAACGGTGGCGTCTAGGCCGGCGTCACCAGGCGGGTGTCGTAGGCCAGGATGACGGCCTGGACGCGGTCCCGGGCCCCGGTCTTGGCGAGGATGCGGGTGACGTGCGTCTTCACAGTCGATTCGGCGAGATGGAGACGGGCGGCGATTTCCGTGTTGGACCAGCCCTGACCGATCACCGTGAGGATTTCTCTTTCCCGCTCCGTGAGGGTGGCGATGCGAGGGTCCGCCGACGTGGCCACGCCCGGTACGGCCGGGAGATGTTGTACGTACGCGTCCAGGAGCCGGCGGGTCAGGCTCGGGGCGACGACCGCGTCGCCACCCGCCACCGCACGGATGCCGGAGAGGAGTTCCTCCGGCAGGGCGTCCTTGACGAGGAACCCGCTGGCTCCGGCGCGGAGGCCGTCGTACGCGTACTCGTCCTGGTCGAAGGTCGTCACGATGAGGACGCGGGTACGGGCGCCCGACCTGATGATCCGGCGGGTGGCCTCGATGCCGTCGAGGCCCGGCATACGGATGTCCATCAGAGCCACGTCGGGCTGGTGTCGGCCGATCAGGTGGAGCGCTTCGGTGCCGTTGGACGCCTCGCCGACGACGGTCATGTCGTCCTGGCTCTCCAGCAGCATGCGGAAGCCGAAGCGTTGCATCGGCTGGTCGTCCGCGATGAGTACGGTCGTCACAGGGGAGTGTCCTCCAGGGGAAGGCGAAGTCGTACCTGCCAGCCGCCGTCCGGCAGAGGGCCCGCTTCGATTGTGCCGTCGTAGAGCGCGGCGCGCTCCCGCATCCCCGTGATTCCCCGGCCCTGGTGCGAGCCGCGCGGAAGTGTTGCCGGGGTGGTGGGGGTCCGGGGGCCGGTGTCCGTGATCCGGGTTTCCAGGTGCGTACGGCTGTGGGTGAGGGTGACCACCGCGGACAGGGCGGGGCCGCCGCCCGCGTGTTTGAGGGTGTTGGTGAGGGCTTCCTGCACCACGCGGTACACGGTCAGTTCGCGTCCGGGGGTGAGGGAGTTGGCCAGGGGCGTGCCGTGGATGTCCAGGCGCACCGGGAGGCCCGCGGCACCGACGGACGTGACGAGGGGGTGCAGGTCGTTCAGCGTCGGCTGGGGGGTGCGGTCGGCGTCGGGTTGGTCCTCGCGCAGGATGCCCAGGAGCCGGCGGAGTTCGGACAGGGCCTGTCTGCTGGTGGTGCCGATGGCCTCCAGCGCCTGGACCGCTCGCTCCGGGGTCTTCGCCGCCGCGTAGGCGCCGCCGTCCGCCAGGCCCGTGATGACGGAGAGGTTGTGGCCGATGATGTCGTGCATCTCGCGGGCGATACGGGTGCGTTCGGCCGCGGCCGCCAGGCGTGCCTGCTGGTCGCGTTCGTGTTCCAGCCGGTGGGCCCGTTCGACCAGGGCCTCCGTGTAGTCCCTGCGGGTCCGGACCGCGATGCCCAGGAGGGAGACGAAGGCGAAGCCCCAGAGGTAGGAGACCAGTTGCTGGTTCCAGACTTCCGGGATGCGTGCCGCCCCGGCCACGGCGGGGGCGCTCATCAGCAGGCCCGCCCCCCCGAGGGTCCTCAGGGGCAGGCGCAGAGCGATCTGGAACGCCGGGATCAGCTGGAGGAACGCGGCCTGCACGACGGCTCCGGCCCAGATGTTGGCCATGGACACCGGCGCCATCAGGACGAGCACGGCCACCGGATGCGTACGCCGCCACAGCAACGGCACCGAGAAGCTCAGGGTCAGCAGCAGGACCAGCGGCTCGGGCGCGTCCACGTCGCGAGCCACGGTCCGCCAGCCGCCCGTGGTGAAGTCGAGCACCGTGACCAGGACCCAGAATGAGGTCACCAGGACGTCCCAGACCCTCGGCCGGCGCCGGTCGAAGGCGCGCAGGCGGTGCAGGCGCTCCTGGACGTACCGGGTGAGCGGTGCGGTCCCCGTGAACCACTCCTGGTCCCGCCCGTCCTGCCCGTCCCGCCGGTCGGGTTCGTCCCGCCTGTCCTGGGCAGCCGCGTCGTGTCCCGTACCGCCGACGCCTGGTTCGGCGTGTGCCTTGTTGTCCGTCACAGGGTCATCCTCGTCGGCTCCGTCGCCTTGTTCGCCGTAAGCCCCCCTTCCTGACGCCTGTTCGCCGTCAGGCGTCCCGGCGGCGCAGGAGGAGGCCTGCCGCGCCCAGTGAGGCCGCTGCCCACAGGAACAGGGCGAGCAGGGCCGCGCCCGGGGTGGCCGTGTCCGGGATCGGGGTGGCGGAGCCGAGTGCTCCGGCGGCCTGGGTCGGAAAGTACCTGATGGCCGTCTCGACGGTCTCGTACGGGATCATGCCCAGGATCTCAGGGACGATCATGACTCCGCCGATGAAGGCACCGATCGCTCCGGGCACGGAACGGAGCAGCGCGCCGAGGCCGAGGCCGATCAGGCTCAGCAGGGTGATGGCCGCCGAGTTGCCCGCCACCGCTCGCAGGACGCCCGGGTCGGCGAGGGAGGCCGACTGGTCGGTGTCGTGGAGGAACAACTGTGCTGTGGAGAAGGTGATCAGCGCGGTCACGAACATGATCGTGAAGGCGGACACGGCGAAGACCGCGGCCTTCGCCCACAGGACGGGGAGCCTGGTCGGTACGGCGGTGAGCGAGGCGCGGATCATGCCGGTGGAGTACTCGCCCGCGGTGACCAGAATGCCCAGGACCGCGATGCAGAGCTGGCCGAGCAGGGTGCCGTAGAGCGTCAGGATGACCGTGTCGACGTCGGAATCGCCGCCGCCGGATGTGTAGGTGGCACCCATGATCAGACCGATTCCGAGGATCAGCGCGGCGGCCGAGCCGATGGTGATCCAGGTGGAGCGCAGGGACCAGAGCTTGTGCCACTCGGATCGTAGGACGCGGGCCGGGGTGATGCGGTACGGCGGACGGACGGTGGCGGTGGGGTCGACGGTGGTGGGAGTGGCGGTGGGAGTGGTGACGGTGGGGTCGGTGGTGGTCATGACGCGGCTCCGGTCAGGGGGGTGGCTGGGGCTCGGTACTCGACCGATTCGTGTGTGAGGTCCATGAACGCCTGCTCCAGCGACGCGGTCTGCGGCGTGAGTTCGTGGAGGGCGATCGTGTGAGCGGCCGCGATCCGGCCGATGTGCGCCGCGTCCATGCCCCGGACCTCCAACTGGCCGAGCGGTCCGGGCCAGTCGGCGTCCGGCGTGGTGATCTCCACGCCGGGGGCGGTGAGCAGTGCGCGCAGGGCTGCGGCCTGCGGGGTGACCACCTTGACGGAGGCGCCGCCCGCCGTGCGGACCAGTTCGGCGACCGTGGTGTCGGCGAGGAGACGGCCCCGGCCGATCACGATCAGGTGGTCGGCGGTGAGGGCCGTCTCGCTCATCAGGTGCGAGGAGATCAGGACCGTACGGCCCTGGGCGGCAAGGGACTTGAGCAGGTTGCGGATCCACAGGACGCCCTCCGGGTCGAGCCCGTTCACCGGCTCGTCCAGGATGAGGGTGCGGGGATCGCCGAGGAGTGCGGCGGCGATGCCGAGCCGTTGGCCCATGCCGAGGGAGAAGCCCTTGATCCGCTTGTGTGCGACCTCGGTCAGGCCGGCCAGGTCGAGGACGTGTTCGACGCGGCTGCGCGGGATGCCGTGGGTGTGCGCCAGCGCCATCAGGTGGTGGAAGGCGGACCGGCCGGGGTGGACGGACCTGGCTTCCAGCAGGGCGCCGACCTCGGTGAGGGGCGCCGCGTGGGCGGCGTAGGTTCGCCCGCCGATCGTGGACCGGCCGCGGGTCGGGGCGTCCAGGCCGAGCAGCATGCGCATCGTGGTCGACTTGCCGGCCCCGTTGGGACCGAGGAATCCGGTGACGGTTCCGGGGCGGACCGTGAAGTCGAGACCCTCGACGACGGTCTTGTCCCCGTACCGTTTGGTGAGTTCGTACGCCTTGATCATGCCGTCGACGCTACGGAGCGGCCGGGCGGTGGTCGTCCGACCGGGGGCGGGATGTCGGCGGGGGCGTAGTACCGGGGTACGACGCCGAAACCGGTTTGCCCCTCCCGCGCGCCGGAGGTGAGGATCGGCGCATGGATTATGTGATTCGCCCCGTGCGGGCCGAGGAATGGCCGCAGGCCAGAGAGCTGCGGCTGGCTGCCCTTCAGGATCCTGCGGCGCCCGTGGCGTTCCTGGACACGTACGAGAACGCGTTCGCGCAGCCGGACGGGTTCTGGCAGGAGCGGACTGCCACCGGTGCCACGGGGACGCGTGTCCGGCAGTTCGTCGCCGAGGCGCCGGACGGCACGTGGGTGGGGTCGGTCACGTTGCTCGTCGAACTTCCGGAGGACGAGGTGCGGTTCGGGGCTCCCGCCGAGGTGAACCAGGGGCATCTCGTCGGCGTGTTCGTGCGGCCGGAGGTGCGGGGCACCGGGGTGACCGATGCGCTGTTCCGTGCGGCGGTCGAGTGGGCCTGGTCGCTGTCCGAGCCGCCGCTTGAGCGGGTGCGGCTGTATGTGCACGAGAACAACCCGCGGGCCGCCGCCTTCTACCGCCGGTTCGGATTCGCGCCGTCCGGACAGACCGTTCGTCTGCCGGGTGACACGAGTGATGTGGACGATGCGGATGGCACGGGCGTGGCGGGAGTGCCTGAATGGGAGCTGGAGTACGTCCTCGGGCGCGAGTAGTCGCGAGGAACCCCGGAACCCCCGGTCCCGTCCCGTTGACCATCTGATTCAGGGTCTGATTCAGGTGGCGGGCAGTTGCAGTTGCTGCTGCCAGCGGGCGCGGCCCTGTTCCTGCGAGCGGAGCAGGACCAAGGTGGGCATGCCCTGGTCCTGACCGGTCGCCAGCAGCTCCGGGAGCAGGGGAAGAGGAGCCACGGCCGCGACGTCGTCGAGGACGAGCGTCATTGGTGGGTCGAGCCGACCGTCGGATGACCGTGCGGCCATGCGGCGGCCGTGCTCGACCACGTATGAGGCGAGCGCGGTGAGAAGAGGCATCGCGCCGGGGTGGGAGCGGGGATCCTCGATGGGTTCGCCCACCACATAGAGCGTTCCCCCTTCACCCGTAAATGATTCCAGCGCGAGCGAATCCGCTCGGTTCGCCGTGCAGGCCTCCCGGATATGGACCGAGGACAGGGCCGTGAGGGCCCGTACGGTCAACTCCTGTGCCACTTCCCGGCGTTCCGGGTACGCGGTGAAGGCGGACTCCAGCAGTCCGGCGAGTCCGGAGGCGGCCTTGGGGTGGGTACGGAGCAGGCGCACGGGTTCGTGGGCGCTGCCGCCGAGGGCCCAGCGGTGGACCTGGCGGAAGGGCCGGCCGTCCACCGCGGCGGCGTGCAGCCAGCACCGCAGGAGCGTCTGCGCCGTGTCGGCCGTCGCCGCGTCGATCCGGGCCTGCGGCCGGACCGGGGCGAGCAGCGCGGCGGCGCGGGTGGCGGCCACGTCGGGTTGCTCGCAGCCCGCGGTGGGCGACCAGTGGAGGCGGGCCGGGGTGTCGCAGAGGTGGCCGGGGTCGTAGACGAGGACCGGGCCGAGCTTGCTGCGGGCGTCCTTCGTCTCGGCCCAGACGGTGGGGTCGGAGGTGACGACGAGTACGGGGCCGTCGGCTTCCCGGATGGCCTGGACGACGGTGGGGCGGCGGGTGGCGGCGGGGGCGTAGAGGAGGAGGGGGGTGCGGGGGGAGGGGAGGAGCGTGGGAGACGTGGGAGGTGTGGTGGGTGTGGTGGCGGCCGTGGGTGTCGTGGGTGTGGTGAACGCCGCGGGTGCCGTGAGGGCGGGGGGCGCTTCCACGGGGGTGGTTGCCGGTGCGCCGGAAGGGGTGGCGGTGGGCTGTGTGGTGGTGGGTTGCTCGTGCACGGTGGTGGGTGCGGCTTCCCTGGCCCGGCCCCGGTCGCGTACCCCCTTCTGCGCGGGCTCGTCGCGCACCGGGTTCAGCCGCTCCTCGCGGCGCCGTTCCCGCACGGCGCGTCCACGGGCCACCACCCCCAGTACGAACACCGTCAGCACCACCAGCACCATCAACTCGCCGATGAGGAGGCCCCAGAAGAGCCCGTACCCGGAGAGCTCGGCCGGTGGGGTGTGCGGCCAGGCGTTGGGGAGGTCGTTCGGTGCCGCGATCAGTTCGCGCAGGGCAAGGGGGGTCTGTGTGAAGGCGACGCCCTCCGGCCAGGCGCCGTGCGCGAAGAGTCCGGCCAGGCCCGTGGCCGTCCAGGCCAGTACGGTCAGCGCGAGGAAGAAGCCCAGGAGGCCGATCAGCAGTCCGTCCGGGATGCCGCCGCTGCCCCGTTCGTCGTCGCGTCCGCGCCGCGTACCGTGCCCTGCCTGCCGTGCCATGTCATGCCACCGTTGACTCGGACGACTCGTTCAGCCGTTGCTGGTGCTCGATCCGGGCCGCACGTTGCTCCGCCTCCAGCTCCGCGGCTCGTACGTCCTCGGGAAGCATGTCGGTGTCGGAGCCCTCGGTCATCGCGCGGTCGGTGAAGACCAGCGGCCGTTCCGCCTCGGTGATCAGATGTTTGACCACCTGCACATTGCCGTTGACGTCCCAGACCGCGATGCCCGGGGTGAGCGTGGGAATGATCTCGACCGCCCAGCGGGGGAGGCCGATGACCCGTCCGGTCGCTCGCGCCTCGTCGGCCTTCTGCGCGTAGATCGTCCGGGTCGAGGCCATCTTCAGGATCGCCGCGGCCTCCTTCGCCGCGGCGCCGTCCACCACGTCGCTGAGGTGGTGGACGACGGCGACGAACGACAGACCGAGCCGTCGGCCGAACTTCAGCAGCCGCTGGAAGAGCTGGGCCACGAAGGGCGAGTTGATGATGTGCCAGGCCTCTTCCACCAGGAAGATGCGTTTCTTCCGGTCGGGCCTGATCCAGGTGTGCTCCAGCCAGACACCCACGATCGCCATCAGGATCGGCATGGCGATCGAGTTGCGGTCGATGTGCGAGAGGTCGAACACGATCAACGGGGCGTCGAGGTCGATGCCCACGCTCGTGGGGCCGTCGAACATGCCGCGCAGGTCGCCGTCGACCAGCCGGTCCAGGACGAGAGCGACGTCCAGACCCCAGGCGCGTACGTCGTCTATGTCGACGTTCATCGCCTCGGCCGATTCGGGCTCGGGGTGGCGCAGCTGTTCCACGATGTCCATCAGGACCGGTTGGCGGTCGGTGATGGTCTCGTTCACGTAGGCGTGGGCGACCTTGAGCGCGAAGCCGGAGCGCTCGTCGAGCCCGTGGCCCATGGCGACCTCGATGATCGTCCGGAGCAGGGCGAGCTGGCCGGTGGTGGTGATCGACGGGTCGAGCGGGTTGAGCCGGATACCGCCGTTCAGCGCCGCGGTCGGGTCCAGGCGGATGGGGGTTATCCCCAGTTCCTGCGCGATGAGGTTCCACTCTCCGACACCGTCCTCGCCCTGGGCGTCCAGGACGACGACCTGCCGGTCGCGGAAGCGGAGCTGGCGCAGGACGTAGGTCTTCTCCAGCGCGGACTTGCCGTTGCCGGACTCACCGAGCACGAGCCAGTGCGGGGCGGGGAGCTGTTGCCCGTACAGCTGGAAGGGGTCGTAGATGTAGCCCTTGCCGGAGTACACCTCGCGCCCGATGATCACGCCGGAGTCGCCGAGGCCGGGGGCGGCGGTCGGCAGGTAGACGGCCTGGGCCTGGCCGGTCGACGTACGGACCGGCAGCCGCGTCGTCTCCACCTTTCCGAAGAGGAAGGCGGTGAAGGCATCCGACAATGCGGACAACGGGTCTCGCATGGCGTGACTGCCCTCTCTCTCGGTTTCCGGTCTTGGTTCTTGCGGGTGCGGGTGCGGGGGCTGGTGCTGGTGTGGGTTCGGTCGGGTGCGGGTGCGTTGGGGGTGCGGTGGTTGTCCGGTGGTGTGTGTGGTGTCCGGCTGTCTGCGGCGTTGCGGTGTTGCGGACCGCTGAGTCAGGGGGCAGCGGGTCAGGGGGTCAGCGGCGGATGCCCGTGGCGAAAGGCAGGGTGTTCACGAAGGCGCGGTGGTGCTCGCGGTCGCACCACTCCAGCTTCAGATACGACTTGCCGGCCGAGGCCCGGATCGTCCGCTTGTCGCGGGCGAGGGACTCGGGGGATCGGGACGACACGGTGATGTACCCCACCAGGTTCACCCCGGCCGCGCCGCTCGCCAGATCTTCACCCCGCTGGTCGAGCCGACCGTGGGCGGCGATGTCGCGCGGGTCGACGGTGCGGTTCATCTTGGCCTGGCGGCTGGCCTCGGCCTCGTCGTTCGTCTTCTCCGTCAGCATGCGCTCGATGGCCACCTCGGTGGGTTCGAGGTCCATGCAGACCGCGACCGTACGGATGACGTCCGGGGTGTGCACGAGGAGCGGTGCCAGGAAGTTGACGCCGACGGGGGTCATCGGCCACTCCTTCACCCAGGCCGTGGCGTGGCACCAGGGGGCGCGGGTCGAGGACTCGCGGGTCTTGGCCTGGAGGAACGTCGGTTCGACCGCGTCCAGTTCGGCCGGCCAGGCGTTGCGCTTCGTCATCGCCTGGATGTGGTCGATGGGGTGGTCGGGGTCGTACATCGAGTGGACGAGGGAGGCCAGGCGGCTCTGGCCGAGCGGCTGGCGTACCCGGATGTCGGCCTCGGCGAGGCGGGCGCAGATGTCGGTGAGCTCGCGGGCCATGACGACGGCGAGTCCGGCGTCGCGGTCGAGCTTGCGGCCGCCCTGGGGGCGGGCCGCACGGGCCATGGCGTGGCCCTCGGCGGCCAGTTCGCGGCTGTAGTGCATGCAGGCGACGAGGTAGGCGCGGTGCTGCTCGCTGGAGGTGGAGACCATGGACTGGAGCTGGTCGTAGGACTCCTGGAGCCAGCCGGGGGCGGCCTTGTCGCCGCGCTGGGCGACGTCCTTGGCGTGCGCGTCGGGGTCGGCGGGCAGCGTACGGGCCAGCATCTGGAGGCGGGTCACGAAGCCGTCGCCGTTGGCCACGTGCTTGAGCAGGGTGCCGAACCGGTCGACCAGCGCCTCCTGGTCCTCGCTGTCGCGGAGGCCGACGCCGGGGCCCTCGATCTCGATGGCGGCGGTGACGGTGCGGCGGTCGGCGTGGAGGAGCACGGCGATCTCGTCGGGGCCGAAGGGGGCCGCGAGCCAGCCGATCCGGCCGATGCCGGGCGGCGGGCCGATCTCGACCTCACGGCCGTCGGCGCTGACGCCCGCCTCCATGGCGGTGGAGCGGTACGCGGTGCCGCGCCGCAGGGACCGCTTGAAGCTGCGGTTGATCTCGAACCACTTGTAGAAGGTGCGGTGCTTGTACGGGACGTACACGATGGCCAGCGCCAGCATGGGGAAGCCCATGAGCAGCACGATCCGCAGGGACAGGACGGGGACGATCAGCCCGCTCATCATGCCGAGGAACGCACCGGCGATGATCAGGGCGATCTCGCCGGTCTCGCGGTTCTTGCCGACGATCGCGTTCGGCCGGGCACGGCCGATGAGATACGTACGGCGGGGCGTGATCGTGTGGGACTGGGTCGTCAACGCCCTCCACCTCCTGTGTTCGGATTACCTGTGCTGCCTGAACCGCCCCGGGGGGAGCGGCTGCCGTGGGGAGTGCCGGAGGTGGGGCCGCCTCCGCTGCGGGGCGAAGGTGCGGCGGAGGGGACAGATCCGCCGCCGCCTCCGCCCCCGCCGGTACTGCGGGAGCTGTGCGCGGCGACACCGCCGCTGGCCGGGTTGGAGGGGCGGGCGCCACCGCCGCCTCCGCTGTTCTGGTCGTTGCGGCCGCTGTGGGTCTTGATGCCCTGGGAGACGAGGGCGGCCGGGGAGCTGATCAGGGCGGCGGCCTGGGCGCCGTCGGTGGCCTGCTTCCGGTTGGTGCGGGCGCCCTGGATCTCGTCGCCGAAGCCGGGGACGAAGCGGTAGATCATGGCGGAGGCGAAGATGGCCAGCAGGATGATCGCGAGGCCGGAGACGACGGCGGAGAAGGCGTCGGGGCCGTCGTCCTCGGAGAGCGCCCCGGCCAGGCCGAGCACGATGACGATGACCGGCTTCACCATGATCACCGCGATCATGATGCCCGCCCAGCGGCGTACGTGGCCCCACATGTTCTTGTCGACGAGGCCGGAGTACACGACGATGCCGAGGAGCGCGCCGACGTAGAGCAGGGCGGCCCGGATGACGAGCTCCAGCCACAGGACCCCGGCGGCGAGGATCGATACGAGCGAGACGACGATCAGCATGATCGGCCCGCCGCCGATGTCGTTGCCCTTTTTGAGGGCCTCGGCGAACGAGCCGAAGAAGACATCGGTCTGGCCGCCGGTGGAGCTGGCGATGACCTCGGTGACGCCGTCGGTGGCCGAGACGATCGTGTACAGGATGAGTGGCGTGAACGCGGAGGCGAGGACGGTCAGCCAGAGGAAGCCGACGGCCTCGGAGATCGCGGTGGTGAGCGGGACGCCGCGGATGGCGCGCTTGGCTACGGCGAGCAGCCACAGCACGAGGGTGAGGATGG
Source organism: Streptomyces sp. NBC_01237 (assembly GCF_035917275.1). Taxonomy (NCBI): domain Bacteria; kingdom Bacillati; phylum Actinomycetota; class Actinomycetes; order Kitasatosporales; family Streptomycetaceae; genus Streptomyces; species Streptomyces sp. NBC_01237. The sequence continues at coordinate 4,867,517 of NZ_CP108508.1, forward strand.
TGGAGGCCGCGAAGATGACGGCGTACTGCTGGAGGAACTTGGGGTTCGTGAAGTCGACGTTCGCGGTGCCCTTCACGGCCTCGCTGAGCTTGCCGACGATCCACGCGGCGGCGTCGGCGCAGCCACGGGCCAGGGAGGCCAGGGGGTCGGTGGAGTCCGGGGGGACGGGGGGGCCGGAGGAGGGGGAGCCTTCGCCGCCTTCGCAGTAGTCCTTGGCGGGGCCGACAATGAGGTCACACTTGTCCTTGTCGGACGGTGAAGGCGTCGGTGTCGGCGTAGGCGCTGCGGCGACACGGGTCGCGAGGATAACCATCGTGGCCTGAATGCCGACGAGGAATCCCCCGATCTTGAGACCACGACGTGAATCAGCGGGCATAAGTGAACCCTCCGTACTCCTCGACTGCCTTGGCGATCTCGTCCGCGTTGGAGGCCGTACGGTCGGTGTTCACCGGAGCAGGCCCCTCCTTCTGGGCGAAGCTGTCGACTTTCCAGTCCTCGCTGGTCCACTGCAGTTGCAGCGTCATGGTGAACCAGTCACTGCTCACCGGGTTGGTCGAGCTGACCCCCGCGGTGCCGAAGACGCCGGTGCACCAGACGTCGACGGTCGCAGAGCTTGCCGAGTACGCGGTGACCTTGGTGCCGACGGGAGCCGTTCGGGAGACGTACGTCATTCCCTCGGCTGCGTTCCCGTTCTGGTCGAGTCCGACTTTGTCGAGGAACTCTTGGCCGTACGCCTGGTTGAACTTCGTCTCCAACTCGCCGGCCCGCTCGGCGATGAAGATCTGACGCACAATGCCTGCTCGGCGATCCGGCTTGAGGATATCGGCAGAAACCAGCGCCACCGCGTAGTTCGCCGCCGCGCTCTGCGCCCCCTGCTCGTCGTGCGCGAAGCCCGAGGCGATCGTGCCGTTCTTGCCCTGCACGGGCTTGGTGCCCGTGGCCCCCGTCGGCGCTGGGCCTGCCGCGCCCGGTTTCTTTCCGTTGCCGGATGCCTCGTCGTCGCTGTTGCCGCCGCCCCGGTTCGCGAAGGCGATGGCGGCGATGAGGAGGACGACGATGCCGATGACGGTGACGAGGGAGCGGGAGCTGCGGGCGGGACGGCGGGTGTGGGGGGTCGCGGTGTCGCCGTCGGGGAGGCGGGTGCGGGTCTGGCGGGTGCCGCCGAGGGTGCTGTACGGGTCGTCCGTGCGGCCGCCCTGGTCCATGCCGCGGTAGTCGTGCTCGTCGCCGGGACTCATGCCGCGTACGCTCCCTCGGTCGTGTGCGGATCCGCGCAGGACGACGGTAGCTGTGCTGGTTGCCGCGTGGGCGCGGTGTGGTGACTCGACATCAGGGAGACGCAACCTCAGCCGGTGGGCACGACGGGCGGATGGTGGGGGAGCGGGCTGGGACGGCCCGGGTGGTACGGGGGCGGGTGACGGTGAGCAGGGCCGGCCGACGGCCGGTCAGACGGCCATTCCGTAGACAATGGTGAACAGGGTGCCCAGTGAGCCGATGATGAAGACTCCGGTCAGGCCCGCCACGATCAGGCCCTTGCCCTGTTCCGCGCTGAACGTGTCACGCAGCGCCGTCGCCCCGATGCGCTGCTTCGCCGCGCCCCAGATCGCGATGCCGAGGCAGAGCAGGATGGCGATCGCCATCACCACCTCGATCATGATGCGCGCCTCGTTGCCCAGCGTCCCGAACGGCCCCCAGTTCGGGGCGATTCCGCCGATGATGGTGGTGATGTCGCCCTTTTCCGCTGCCAGGATCATGTAAGTCACCGCCCCTGTTGGGTAGTTCGCCGCCCGCGCCGAACAGCAACGGGTCGCCTTCTATCTTCGCTGATGAAACCGCGCCCGCACGACGCCTTCCCGGGTCTCTTTACCCGGATCTCGCACGTTTGACCGGGACGGCTGCCCTGACCTGCGGCTCGTTCCGGGTTTCCCGTGCATATGCATAGTCACTCTGTGTATCACGCGATATGACCACGAGCAACGACGGTGGCTATGGGTTCCCGACACGGTTGCAGCGTTCGTGGGGCACGGGGTGTTCGTATGCGCCGTTCGAGAGCCGTCGGTGCGCCGGTCGGCTTCGTGTTCGACGTGTTCGACGCGTCGTCAGGAGGTGGGTGGGGAAGGACGGTGCGGTCTGCGGTCGCGCCGTGCGTCTTACAGGACGGTGCGGCTCGGTGGCGCTGAGCGAGGTGGCGTCATCCAACGCCTGGATGGCCGAAAATCGCACCAGGTGCCGTCGAAGGGGAAGGCTCCGGATTCCGCGAGAGCGGCCACCCGCTCTCCCTCGGTGCGGATGGACGCGGCTTCCTCCGCCGACCAGTAGGCCGGGTGACCGGTCTTCTCGGTGAACGACCGCTCGTCCTTCCACCGCCATGTCCGGTCGGGCGCCACGGTGATGTCGAGTTCGTGGTCGACGACGTCGATGTCCTCGCCGTGGTGCACGCGGCGTTCCAGGTTCACGTACCAGCCCCGGAATCTCTGGCGTCGGCCGAAGAACCAGAACACCGCGTGTCCGGCTCCGAACGGCTGGTGGATGAGCGCGCTGCCCATGGGCCAGCGGTCGGCCTTCGCCGGGTACCCGTGCGCCGGGCGGTCCTGCGGCGGGATGTCGCGGAGATGGGCGCCGCCCGGGAGTTCGGTGCGCCACATCGGTGTTCCGGTCTCCAGCCAGAGCAGCCGGCCCACCCTCGTACGTTCGACGAGGCGCACGGGAACGGAGGAACTCAGGTGGCCGCCGATGAAGAGGTTCCAGCGGAGTATCCCGCCCGGTGCGTCGTCCATCGGGCGATCATGCCACCGGGATTCGGGTGCGGGCCGCGCCTTTCCTACGCCTCGTCGTCGGCCGGAGCTTCGAGCAGGGACAGCTCGTCGGCGGTGAGCCGGAGTGCGCCGGCGGCCACGTTGTCGGCCAGGTGGTCGGGGTTGCCGGTGCCCGGGATGGCCAGGACGTGGGGACCGCGGTTCAGCGTCCACGCCAGGCGGACCTGAGCGGCAGTCACCCCGTGCGCGTGGGCCACGGAGAGCACCCGTTCGTTGTCGGTGGAGGCCGCGCCCGTCTCGCGGCCCGCCCCGGCGATGGCGAAGAACGGTACGTAGGCGATGCCCCGCGCACCGCAGGCGTCCAGGAACTCGTGCTCCTCGCGCGGCGCGCCGACCGCGTACGCGTTCTGGACACAGACCACCGGGGCGATGGCCAGGGCCTCGGCGAGGTGGTCGGGGCGGGCGTTGGAGATGCCCAGGTGGCGGATGAGCCCGGCCTCGCGGAGTTCGGCCAGTGCGCCGAAGTGGGCGGCGATCGACCCCGAGGTCTCCTTGCGGGGGACGCGCAGGTTCACCACGTCGAGGTGGTCGCGGCCGAGCTGGCGCAGGTTCTCCTCGACCTGGCCGCGCAGCTGCTCCGGGGTGGCCCAGTGCCATGCGCCCCACGTGTCGCGTCCGGGGCCGACCTTGGTGGTGATGACGAGATCGTCCGGGTACGGGGCCAGCGCCCGGTTGATCAGCTCGTTGGCCGAGCGCAGCGGCGAGAAGTAGAAGGCGGCGGTGTCGATGTGGTTCACGCCCAGTTCGAGCGCCCGGCGCAGGACGGTGAGGGCCCGGTCGCGGTCGAGGGGGGTGCCGTCGGCGTTCTCCGTGAGGCGCATCGTGCCGTAGCCGATGCGGTTGACCGTCAGGTCGCCGAGACTCCAGGTGCCGGCGGCCGAGGCCGCGGTCGTCGGGCTGATCTTCTCCGGGGGCATCAGCGGATGATGGCACCAACGGTCGCTCCGACACCCCGCGCGCCGGCCGTTCCGGTCCTGCGGCGGTGGACCAGGCACCCTTCCTCCTCTCGGCCCTGGGGCAGAGGGAGAGGGGTTCCGTCATACGGACCGGGCGATCCCGTGGATCAGGTCGCGGGATTCCTCGATGCCGAGTGCCGCGTCGTCGAGCCGTTCGAGCAGCAGCCGGTAGTGCGTGAGCTCGGCCTCGGAATCGAGGAACAGCGGGCCGTGCGACTGGTCGAGCCGCACGGTGTCCAGGCAGGGAACGGGACCCTGGACGTAGTGGACGGACTGACCGGGCCCCGGGTAGTACGTGGCTTCGAACGGGATCACACGCACCGTCACGTGATCGGCCTCGCTCGCTTCCAGCAAGTGGAGGAGCTGGGCGCGCGCCACCGCGGGACCGCCGAGCCTCATACGGAGAGCGGCTTCATGGATGAAGGCCCGGTACGGGACGGACCTGTTCCCGTACAGGGCGGCCTGACGCCTGGCCTGGTACGTGACACGGTCCTCGATCTCCGGCGGGGAGATCTCGGGCACTGCCTGACGGTGCAGCTCACGCGCGTGATCGACGGTCTGGAGCAGGCCGGGGAGGTGGATGCTGTGCGCCGCGTACAGAGCCGTGCCGTGGTGCTCGACCTCGGCCAGATCCAGCAGTTCGGGCGGCAACGTCTCCCGGTACTCCTCCCACCAGCCGCGCCTGCGGTCACCCGTCATGGCGACCAATGCCTCGATGAGGGCCTGATCGGTGCAGGAGTAGGCGCTGGCGGCGACGCGTACGCGCTCGGCGCTCACCCCGAACCGCGCCACCTCCATATTGCTCAGCTGACCCGGACTGGTACCCAGCAGACCGGCTGCTTGAGTGGTGGTCAGTCCGGCTCGCCGGCGCAATCTGCGCAGTTCCGCTCCGAGGCGGCTGCGACGAGCGGTCGGTGCGGCCCTGCCTGCCATGGCGAACCCTCCTGGGAGGCGTGTGGATTGCGCGATCACTCACACGAGTGATTCGCCGCGGGAATTCCGCCCATCGCGTGCAAAGAATCCTTGCGCGAACCTAGTGTCGTTTCCAAGGTCATCAGCCCGGTGCCGCCTGTTCGACGGGGTGGCCCTGTCGCCGGGATTCGCTGTCCGATCCACCGACCCCCCTCCGTGAACGGAGACCTCCATGGCCGTGGCCACCGTATCGCCGCCCTGGGCCTACACCCTCCACCTCCCGCAGGACCCGCGTGCGCCCGGAATCGCCCGTTCGACCCTCCGTACGGTGCTGCGCGCGCATGGGCTGACCGAACTCCGCGAGACCGCGGAACTGCTGGCGAGCGAGCTGGTCACCAACGCGTACCGCTACTCGTCGGGCGAGTACGCGCTGCGGCTGTGGGGAGCGGGGCGGCGACGTATCCGGTTGAGCGTGTGGGACACGAATCCCGAGATACCCGCTCCGTTCGACGGGGTGCGGAGGGCGGAACAGCAGCCGGAGCTCGCCGAGCACGGGCGTGGTCTGCACCTCGTGAGCCTCTGCGCGGACAACTGGGGCGCGTACGCGATGCGGGGCGGACTGCCGGGGCGGGACGGGAAGCTCCTGTGGGTCGAGTGCGGGGGAGGGCGGGGCGAGGCGGAGTCCCATGAGGCGTAGGAACGGAAGACGGCACGTTCGGGTGAAGCATCGGACCCCGCCCGCGCCTTGCGGGCCCTGATGCGGCAAGGGCAGTGCAGACACTGCGGCACATGACAGCGGCGTGTCGCGTCGTTCCGATTTGGCACAGTGCCGCTCTACGATCAGGGAGCGGGTGGGCTGGGTGAGTGGTGGTCGGCAGAGGCTGAGCGATCTGGCGGGACCGGCGGGTGGCGGCACGGAGCTGCGACACAGCGACGGTCCGTGGACGCGGGCCGCCGGGGGCGCGGAAGCCCTGCGTACGCATATGGGCCCGGTGACAGCGGAGTTGGAGGCTGCCCACGAGGGGCTGATGGCGGGAGCCGGTGCGCTGGCGGCGCTGGCCGAACTGGGCGCCGTACGGGATTCCTGGGAACGGCGGATCGAGGCCGCCCGCGGTGAGTGCGACAGCCTGGCCGGGAAACTGCGGGCCGTGGCACGGGCCCAGGGCGAGACGAACGAAGCCGTGAAGTCCGCCTTCGCGCCGATGTCGCCGCACGGTGGCGGGACGCGGTGAGTGGGGTGCGGGGTGGGTCTGAGGCGCCTGGGATGCCTGGGGTGCAGGGGGCGCGCGGTGGAGTGGGCGGTATGTCCTCCACCCTGACGTGGGCGACGTTGCGCCAGGTGAAGTGCGACGAGCTGGAGGGCGCGGCCGACGGGTGGGGCCGGGCCGCGAACCGGGCCGACGCGGCCCGCGACCGTATCGAGAAGCAGCTCCTGAACGGCCTCCGCGAGACGCAGCGGGGCGAGGCGGCCGAGGCGGCGGTCGGACGGCTGCGCCGGCTCGCCCGGAACTTCCAGTACGTGTACACGGAGTGCGGCCTGCTGCGTACGGCGCTGAACAGTCTGGCCCACGAGATGAAGGACCAGCAGCGCGCGTTGCGGGACGCGTTGGACGACGCGACGGCGCTGGGGTTCACGGTGCACGCGGACGGCTCGGTGACGTATCCGGAGGCGGGGGAAGGTCTGATCGGAGACGGTCCGCTACAGGGCGGCACGGCGTCGGGGGTGGCCGGGCCGGGGCTCGTGGCGCCGTCCGGGCTGGTCGCGCCGAACCCGAACAGGGCAAAGGCCCAGGACATCGCTGACCGGGTGGTGCGGGCCGTACGGGCGGCCGCCGAGACCGACTGGCGCTACGCGGACATCCTCCGGAAGCTGAAGGCCGAGGAGGGGCTGAGGGTCCCGGACGCGACGTGGACGGACGCGGCGGCGGACGCGGCCGCGGTGCGGGACGCGGCGGGCGGCTACTTGGAGAAGGCCATCCCGCTCGACGCGACTCCGGCCGAGCGCAAGGAGTGGTGGGCCCGGCTGACGGACGAACAGCGCGAGGAATACCTCGCGGTGTACCCGGACCGGATCGGCAATCTGGACGGGATCCCGGCCCTGGTACGGGACGCGGCCAACCGGGACAACCTGCGTCTGCTCATCGGCAAGTTGGAGGGGCTGGACGATGACGCGGCGGCGACCAAGTTGGTGGCCCTGCGCGAGATCGACCGGCAGTTGCAGGCCGTCCCCCGGGCGGGGGACCCACCGATGTACCTGCTCGGCATCGGCGACGAGGGGAACGGGCGGGCGATCGTCTCGTACGGGAACCCTGATACGTCGAGGAATGTGGCGGCCTATGTCCCGGGGCTGAATACGTCCCTGGATGAAGAGTTTTCGAAGGATGACCTCAAGCGCGCCTTCGATACCGCTAAAGGCGCCCGATATCACGATCCGTCCAGTACGGCCATCGTTTGGCTCGGATACGACGCGCCGCAGAGCCCTGACGGGTTTTCTAGCCTCGCGGTCTCGGCAGATAGCAGGGCTGGAGAGGGGGGTGGTGCTTTCAACGGGTTCATGGGCGGATTGGCCGCCACGAACGAGAATGATGACCCTCACCTGACCGCCATTGGTCATTCGTACGGATCGCGGACGGTGGGGGCCGCCGCGCAGCAGGCGGGAGGCATCCCCGGTGTGGATGACATCGTTCTTGTCGGCAGTCCGGGGGTGGGGGTAGATCGCGCGGAAGACCTTGGAGTGGGGAAGGACCATGTCTTCGTTGGTGCGGCGCAGAACGATGTGGTGACAAAGATCCCGTCCAAACAGCAGAGCCTCATTGGTGTTTTCGAACATGCTCTCGCGGGGCCTGCAGCCTCCTATCTGGCGGGTGATGCTGCTGACCGGGGAGGTGACGATCTCTGGTTCGGCAAGGACCCGGCAAGTGCGGCGTTCGGCGCGAAACGATTTCGTGTGGATGAGGGGCCCCCGGTCGTCGGTCCGCGAGGGTTCTCCATTGATGCGCACTCTCAATACTTCGACCCCGTCAGGGATTCGCAATCAGCAAACAGTATCGCCCTCATCGCCTCAGGAAATTCCCAGAAAGTGAAAGTGGAGGGCCATCGATGAATCATCCGATTCGATTTGCGGTGTTCGCCTTTCTTCTTTGTGTGTCAGTAGTGGGCTGCGCCGGTGGTTCCGCAGGAAATCCTGAGAATGGGAATGGCATGAATATGCAGGAGGCGGCAGAGCATGCCGACGGAATGCTGGATTCAGTGCTGGCGCAGTTCCAACCGCAAGTGCGCTGGACGCATGACTCGACGAGTACAGGCAGTTGTGACGTCACTCGACGTCGCGCAGTCATGACCATCGTGTCGGCTGAGCGGCGCGGCAGCTTCCTGGGCGTGGTGGATCGCTTCTGGCGGAAGAGTGGCTACACGATCAAGGCCGTCAATAATGATGCGGATGTTCCCGCGATCTTCGCTCAGACCTCGGAGGGGTTCGGAGTAAGTCTGATCGTCGGCGGAGAGGGGCAAGTGTTCTTCGAGGTCGACACCCCCTGCGTCACCCCCTCCGAAGTGGCCGACTCCACCAGCAGGGCGACCGCCCCCGCGTACGAGGGCATGGAACACATCCCCCGCCCCAACATTCGCTCCGACTTCTGGTCCGCCGGGACCCTCGCGGCCGGGGCGGCAGTGGCGTCCTCCCCGTGACCGGAGCAATCCCTCTCAACTTGCCCACCGGGCAAAGTTTTTGAGCCCTGCATTGGGCCCAGGGACCCATGCTGCGTCCCCTGCCGCTGTGGTCGCATACGTGGAGTGATTTATCTGTCGCTGCGCCGCCCACTCACAAGGTAGGGGACTGGTCTTGTCTGGCATACGAGGAGTCGCGGTTCCGGGCGGCGTTGATGTAAGCGCTGCCGCGGTCCGTCCGGGTGGGCATGCGATGCCACGCCCGCTGCAGGCGGTGCTCATTCTCGTCCAAGTGCTCCTCGTGGCCACGATCGTGGGTGCGATCGAGGTGTTGTCGGTCGCCTCGTCGGTCGATGCCGTCGACGGCTACCTGATCGGGATGCTTCTGTACGCCGCGCTGCCTGGCGTCTGCGGTTTCGTGCTGTCCCTGTATGCGCGTACAGGGGGTGTCTGGATCTGGCGTGGACTGCTCGCCGTACACGCCTGGTTCATCCTCGGCGCGCTGGCCACGCTGAGCGGTGACGCCGGGGTGCAAGGGGTGACGCGGCTGGTCGTCCCCGCCGCCGTCGTGGTGTTGCTGACACGCCCCGGGTCGCGTGAGTGGTTCCGGCTGAGTCGGGAACAGCGCGCCGAGCAGCAGGTGTTCAGCGTCGCCCGGATGATGAAACTGCGCCGGGACAACGGCCAGAGCGCGTTGGAGTACCTGGGTCTGGTCCTGGTGGTCGTGGCCCTCGTCGGCGCCATCACGGCGACGGGTATCGGCGGGTCGGTGTCCGGCCGGCTCCAGAGTGCGATCTGTGAGTTGACCGGCAGCTCGTGCCCGGCTCCGGGTACGGGTGTGGAAGCCGGCGGTGGTTCCGGAGGCGGCCAGGGCGGCGAGGGTTCGGCCTCCGGCGGCGCGGGCTCCGAGGGGTCGACCGTCACCGGTGGCACGACGTCCGGTGGGTCCGGCTCCGGTGGGTCCGACGCGTCCGGTGGGTCCGACACGGGCGGATCGGCCGCTGCGGGAGGCTCCGGCGGATCGGGCGGATCGGGCGGCTCCGGCGGATCGGGCAGCGCCGGCGGTGCTGGCGGGGCCGGCGGCTCCGGTGGTTCCAGTGGTTCCGAAGGGTCTGGCGCGTCCGGTGGGGGCGATTCCGCTACGCCGGTCGACGCGGGTAGATCCGGTGGCGCCGGGGGCAGCGGCTCGGGCAGTGGCTCCGACGGCGGGTTCATCGACGGGTTCCTCGGTGACGGGCTCGGGGGCGATGTCAGCGGGATCGTCGACGCCGTCCTCCACCCGGTCGAGAGCGGCCGGGGCATCGTCGACCAGTGGACCCGGGACTCGCAGAACGCGAGCGACAAGTGGGACCGGGGCGACTTCATCGGTGCGGCCTGGGACCTGAACAAGGCCGCCGGTGGCGGTGGCGGCGCCGGAATGGGCATGCCCGGTTCCGGTGGCCGGGTCGACGCCAAGGTGCAGGAGGCCGAGCGCGGTTACCTCAACGACCGCATCCCGCAGAACGCCACCGCGGCCCAGCGCAAGTCCTGGTGGGACGGGCTGTCGCAGGAGCAGCGCGAACGGTACATCGAGCTGAGCCCGGAGCGGATCGGCAGCCTCGACGGCATTCCGGTCGAGGCCCGGGACGCGGCCAACCGCAAGAACCTCCAGGACCTGATCGGGAAGCTGGAGAAGACGGACACCGAGAAGGCCCAGAAGCAGCTGGCCGGTCTCAAGGAGATCGACCGGCAGCTCAAGGAGAAGAAGCAGCCGCCGATGTACCTGATCGGTATCGGGGACGAGGGCAACGGGAGGGCCATCGTCTCGTTCGGCAACCCGGACACGTCGAAGAACGTGTCGGCGTACGTGCCGGGGCTGAACACCTCCCTGGACGAGGAGTTCGCCAAGAACGACCTCGGGCGCGCCCGGGACACGGCCATCGGTGCCCAGGGGTACGACGAGTCCACCGCGTCGATCGTCTGGCTCGGCTACGACGCTCCGCAGCTGCCGGACAGCGACGGTGTGGGCGGGTACTTCGCGGTGATGGGTACCGGACGGGCGGAGAAGGGCGGTGCGGCCTACAGCGACTTCATGGGCGGCATCGCGGCCACCAACCAGAACAAGGACCCGCATGTGACGGCCATCGGGCACTCCTACGGCTCACGCACCGTCGGTGCCGCGGCGAAGCGGGAGGGCGGCATTCCGGGGGTCGACGACATCATCCTCGTCGGCAGCCCCGGGGTGGGTGTGGACCATGCCGTGGACCTCGGGGTCGGCAGCGGGCACGTCTTCGTCGGTGCCGCCGCCAATGACCCGGTGACCAAGCTTCCGTCCAAGACGCAGGCCGCGGTGGGGGCCATCGGTCTCATCGCGGGCGGTCCCGGTGTCTCCTACCTGGTGGGCGATCTGGCCGATCCGGGGGACGATGACCTCTGGTTCGGCAAGGACCCGGCGAGCAAGGCGTTCGGGGCCCAGCGGTTCCCCGTGGACCCCGGGCCGCCGGTGATCAGTGGCAGCGGTGTCAGTCTGGACGCGCACTCGCAGTACTTCGATCCTGAACGGGACGCCGTCTCGGCGGACAGCATCGCTCTGATCGTGTCGGGGCACTCCGACCGGCTCAAGATGGAGGAACAAAGGTGAGGCGAAGGTTCCCGATCGTGGCGATGGCCCTTGCTCTCGGGCTCGCTCTGTCCGGCTGCGGGAGCGAGGACACGCTGCGGACGGACGCGGGGAAGAAGAGCGGTATGAACATGCAGGAAGCCGCCGAACAGTCCGACAAGATGCTCGACGCGGTACTGGAGGGCATCGACCCGGAGGTCGAGTGGGCGCACGGTCCCACGACCACGCGTGCCTGCGGGGTGACCCGCAGGCGGACCGTGATGACCATCGTGTCCGCCGACCGCCGGGAGATGTTCCTGGACCGGGTGGAGACGTTCTGGCGGGACAGCGACTACCGGATCAAGGCGGTCAACGCCGACAAGGTGTTCCCCGCCGTCTACGCCGTGACGAAGAGCGGGTTCGGCATCAGCGTCAGCATTCGCGGCAAGGGCCAGGCCTTCTTCGAGGCGGACAGCCCCTGCGTGAAGGAGTCGAAGGTCGCCGACCCCACCGCTGAGCCGAACGGGCCCGCGTACGAAGGCGTCTACCCGCTGCCCCGCCCCAACGTCCGCTCCGATTTCTGGTCCGCCGGAGCGTCCTGAGGGTCGGTCAGCCCCACCGGTGACCCGAACGACTCGTACACACCCTCGAAAACGCCCTTGAACCACGCACGAATGGGGGATGGTTGAGGGGTGCGGAAATTTTGGGTGATCGGTGGGATCGGCGTCGGGATGGCCATGTGCTTCGTGGCCCTGCTCGTCGTCGGTACGTACTCGGCCGCCGCCGGGATCGCGGGAGCCGGCGGCGGTGGTGCCGTGGGGCTGGCCAAGGGGGCCGTTCCGGCGCGGTATCAGCCTCTGGTGCAGAAGTGGGGCAATCTCTGTCCCGCCATCAACCCGGCTCTCCTGGCCGCCCAGCTGTACCAGGAGAGCGGATGGAACCCGAAGGCGCAGAGCCACGCCGCCGCGCAGGGCATCGCGCAGTTCATCCCCGGCACCTGGGCTTCGCACGGGGTCGACGGGGACAAGGACGGCGACCGGGACGTATGGGACCCGGCGGACGCGATTCCGTCCGCGGCCTCGTACGACTGTGAGCTCGCCGGGTACGTGAAGAAGGTCCCGGGCGACCCCACCGACAACATGCTGGCCGCCTACAACGCCGGTGCCTACCGGGTGATCAAGGCGGGCGGGGTCCCCGGGATCTCGGAGACGCAGAACTACGTCAAGATCATCCGGTCCCTGGAGAAGAGCTTCGCCAGGCCCGTCGGCCGCGTCGAGCCGTCCCGGCAGGCGGCCGGTGCCATCTACTTCGCGCAGGGCCGGCTGGGCACCCCGTATCTGTGGGGCGGCAACGGGACGAAGGAGCAGGGCGGCCGGTTCGACTGTTCCGGGCTGACCCAGGCCGCGTACCGCACCGTCGACATCGACCTGCCGCGTGTGGCCAATGATCAGTACAACGCCGGGCCGCACCCCTCGCGGGACGAGCTGCTGCCGGGGGACCTGGTGTTCTTCTCCGACGACCTGAACAATTCGCGGGCCATTCGGCACGTGGGGCTCTACGTCGGCGGCGGGTACATGATCAACGCTCCGTACACCGGGTCCGTGATCCGGTTCGACAAGATCGACACCCCCGACTACTTCGGTGCGACGCGGGTCACCAAGGACGGCGCCGCCGCTCTTCCCCGGGACCTTCCCTCCGCCTGACCGGCGGGAGGAAGGGGAGCGGGAGGCGCGCGGGAGGGGAGTGGTACGGGACCGGGACGGAAACGGGCGGGGACCGGGCCGGGGCTCGGTGTCGCGCCTGACGGAGAGTCGGCCGTGGCCGGAACTCTCCGTGAAGCCTGGGCCCTGAGCTGCGACGATGAGTCACTCTTCGATAACGTCATGGTGATCATTCGGTGGAGAGCGGAACGTAGACGGTGGACAGGCCGTTCCCTGAACTGGGACAGCATGCGCACTGACCATGCGGACGCCGGTCCGGACGTCGTGCGACAGCGTGGTCGCAGGGTGACGGGACCGCAGCGGCTGGACCGCGGTATCCGGATCGCACCGAACACGGGGGTTCGACCGATGCGGCGCGCGCGGACGCGCGTCGCGGCAGCAGACAAGGCAAGGGGCCGCGGCAGATGGCTGGACTCGCACTCGATGGGTCGAACCCCGACGTCAGCCTGCTCTACGACATCAACGGGCTGGCGAAGGCCGCTCCCCCCTGGTTCGACCGGGTCATGGAGTTCGTCGGTGAGTACGGGATCATGCTCGGCATGGTCCTGGTGGCCCTGTGGTGCTGGTGGAGCATGCGCCGGCGCGGCACGGCCGAGGACTCGGTGGCGGCCGTCGCCGGGATCATCTGGGCACCGCTCGCCGCAGGGATCGCCCTCCTCATCAACATCCCGATCCGTGGCTTCGTGGAACGGCCGCGTCCGTTCAACGACCACGACGGTCTCGATGTCCTGGTGAAGGGCAAGACGGACTTCTCGTTCGTCAGCGACCACGCCACGATGGCGATGGCCATCGCCGTCGGACTCTTCGTGGCCAACCGGAAGTTCGGGTTCGTCGCCCTCGGGCTCGCGCTCGTCGAAGGTTTCTGCCGCGTCTACATGGGCGTGCACTACCCCACCGACGTGATCGGCGGCATGGCCCTCGGCACGGCCGTGGCCCTGCTGCTCGCCCCGCCGGCCATGGCGCTGCTGACCCCGCTGGTGACGGCCGTCTCCCGGTCGGAACGGGTGGGCGGGCTCGTACGGTCCCGTCGTCCCGGCGCCGCGTCCGCCGACGGGCGTGAGGACGCGCTCGGGATTCCCGAGCCGCGGCCGGGGTCCGGCCGCGGCAACGCGGGGGAGAAGGACCTGGCGGCCTGATCCGGGCCTCGCATCGTCCGGGCCTCCCCCCTTCGGATCCGACCCGGCGCCCCGGGGCCTCACGGCTTCGGGGCTTTGTCGTGCCCGGCGAACTTCACCGTGCGGACGAAGGCCGGCGTGCCGGACGGAGGACGGGGCCCGCAGGCCGGAAATGCCGGCGGGCAGGGCGGAGGACGGGGCCCGCAGGCCGGAAATGCCGGCGGGCAGGGCGGAGCCCGAAGGCCGGGGCCCGGGAACGTCACCGGTGCCGGACGGAGACCGGAGCCCCGAGCCCGGAGACGTCACCGTGCCGGGCGGCCTCGGAACTTCGGGGAACGCCTCACAGCGCCTGGGGGAAAGTGAACAGGCCCGTCGGGTCGTACCGCTTCCTCAGCCGTGTGAGGCGGTCCGCCGATGTGCCGTAGTAGGCCGTCCGCCAGTCGGTCAGCAGGGGGTCCGCGTAGTTCTGGTACGCCGCTCCCGACGCGTATCGGCGTAGCGCCCCATGAGTGTTTTTCAGCCACTCCTGTTGCGCACGACCGGAGCTGTCGGGGCGCCAGGAACCGATGTACTGGGCGAGCATCCGCGAGCGGCGGTGGACGAACGCCGTCGCCTGCGGGTCGACCCGGTTGATGGCCCCGCCCAGCGCGGTCAGGGCAACGGAACCGCCGCCTCCGCCCTGCTCACGCGCCGCGCCGATCCGGGTGAACGCTTCCGTACGGTCGATCAGGGCGCGCAGGCCCGCCGGGGGGAGCGAGCCGGTGAAGAAGTCGGACGCGGCGGCGTACGTCTCGCGCTGGAGGACCCCGTCCGTCGTACGGCCCGGTGTCGTACCCGGCAGATGGCACTGCGCGTCCGTGATGCCCGAGCAGCCCGCGTACACGAGCATCGCCTCCTGGTAGCTGCGGCGGCGCAGCGATACGGAGGAGGCCGAGGCGCCTATTCGGTCGGCGAGGCGGTCGACGGCGTTCTGAAGGTCCCCGTACGTACCGAGGCTGAAGGCGGCGACCGTGAGGGTGGGGGTGCCGCCGCCGGGACCTGCGGCGAGGTGGACGGAGGACCAGATCTCGTCCGGCTGGTCGGGGCCCCACTCCTGCCAGGCGGCGAGGACCGCTTGGGCGCGGGACCAGGGCCAGCTGAGGTAGGCGCTGACCGTTCGGGGGACCGGGCGGGTACGGAAGCGGAGTTCGGTGATGACGCCGAAGTTGCCGTTGCCCGCGCCGCGCAGCGCCCAGAACAGGTCCTGGTGGTGGGAGGCGTCCGCGGTGACCGTCCTGCCGTCGGCGGTGACCATCCGGGCCGAGGTGAGGCTGTCGCAGGTCAGACCGTACGCACGGGACGCGACGCCGTGGCCGCCGCCGAGCGTGAGGCCGGAGATCCCGACGGTGGGGCAGGAGCCGCCCGGGATGGTGCGGCCGTGCCGGGCGAGGCCCTGGTAGACGTCGATGAGCCGGGCGCCCGCGCCGATGGTGCTGTCGGTGCCGTCGCGGTCGACCCGGGAGAGCGAGGAGACGTCGATGACGAGGCGGCCGTTGCCGCTGGACCAGCCCGCGTAGGAGTGGCCGCCGCTGCGGATCGCCACGGGGGTGTCGGTCGAGCGGGCGAAGTCCAGACAGGCGCGGATGTCGTCCTCGTGCCGCGCGTACGCCACCGCCGCGGGCTTCAGCCCGTCGAACCGGGTGTTGTAGAGCTGCCGGGCCGTGGCGTACGCGGAGTCGCCGGGCCGTACGAGGGTGCCGTCGAGGCCGCGGGCCAGCGCCGGCCAGTCGGCGCGGGACGGTGAGGCGGACCCGGACGGGGCGGACCCGGACGGGGCGGGGTGGGGCGTGGCCGACGCGGTGCCGCCGCCGGTGCCGTGGTCCGGCGGATCGCAGGCCGTGGCGGTGGCGAGTGCCGCGGCGAGGCCGGTGCCCAGCACGGTGCGGCGGGTCGGCGTGGTGGGGGCGTTCATGGGACCTCCGGGTCGGGCCTCCGGCCGGGACGAGCGACGGTCCGAGAATGTCCGGGAACATTCGAGAACGTCCGGGAGCATCCTGGGGTGTCAGGGAATGTCCCGGAACTTCTCGGAACAGCCCGGGAATCCGCCGGCGTTCACGGGCGTCCGGGGGCTTCAGGGAGTGGAGAGGTGCTCTTCCGCGTCGGTGCGGGCCCGGTCCCGTGATCTGCGGGCCGGCCCCGACCAGCCGCAGGTGCAGCGGGCCAGGCAGAACGAGCCCCGCTCGACCGTCGTGGTGCTGTGCGCCGCGACGGTCGACGGGGGCGGGACCCGCAGAGGTGCGGGAGGGGCGAGGGGGAGGAGGGGGGCGGAAGGAGCGGGTGCCGGGGTGGTGGGGGCTGGGGTGGGGGCTTCCTCATGCACGCGTCCACGGTACTGGCGGCGGCCCCCGTACGGGAGGGGGAGCGGGCCGATCCGTCCGTCGTTGGGGTGGGGGCGCGGTGGGGGCGCGCCGGGGCGGCGTGACGGGGGACCCCGGTGGTCGTTATGCGGGGCGGGTGAGGGCTCGGTCGGGTGGTAAGTCGTTGGGGGTTGGCAGGCGATGGTGGTGCGGCAGCACAGGTGCGGAGGCGGGCCCCTGGCGGTCCGTGCCCTCGCGGTGGCGGGTGTGATGGCGGTGGCCGCCGGGTGTGCGGGCGGTGGCGGTGGTGGCAGCGGCGGGGCGGGGGCCGGCGGCCGTGCGGTGTCCGCGGAGCGTCCGGCCGTTGTGCTCGGGCAGGCGGCCGATGTGCTGGCGGAGGCGGGTGGCGCGGAGACCCGTACGTCCATGGAGACGGCGGTCGGCGGGACCCGGGTGACGATCAGGGGACAGGGGACGTACGACTTCCGCAGACAGCTCGGGCAGATCAAGGTCGTGCTCCCGAAGGACGCCGCGGGTGCCGACGGGCACCGGCCGATCATCGAGCTGCTGGCCCCCGGGGCCCTCTATATGAAGCACCGCGGCGCCGGAGTCCCCGACGACAAGTGGGTCAGGGTCGACACGACGGCTCTGGAGGACGGCAATCTCGTCACCGGTGGGGTCACCGATCCGATGGCCGCGGCCGAACTGCTGCGCGGCGCACGGGAGGTGACGTACCGGGGGAGGACGGAGCTGGCCGGGGTGGCGGTGCGTCACTACCGGGGCGTCGCGGATCTGGGGCGCGCGGCGATGGCGGCCTCACCACTGTCACGCGGTGCGCTGGCCGCGGCGGCGAAAGGGTTCAGCAGGGACGCGGTGCCGTTCGACGCGTATCTGGACGACGAGGGACGGCTGCGGAAGGTGCGCCACCGCTTCAGCTTCGCCGCCGAGGGGCCCGCGGTGTCCGTGGTCTCGACCATGCTCCTGTACGGGTTCGGGGCGACGGTCACCGTGACGTTGCCGGACGATGCGCACATCTATACCGGCAGGATCAGACAGAGCTGATATGCGCGCGGGATCGGACGGAGCCGGTGCGGCGGACGGGGCCGGGAGCGACGGGGTGTGGTGCGTGGGGTCCGGTTGGGTGGCCGAAATGGTCCGTCCGTGCCATGCGCGGCGCGTATCGCGATCCCTACGCTAGGAAGCGGTACGCCAAGGGTCGGCGACGGCGGTGATACGGCAGAGAGAGGTGACGCAGGTGGTGACGCTCAGCGCTCCGAACGCTCAGGACTGTGTGGCTCTCGCCGAGATCGAATGGTGCGGTGAGCTGATGATCGCGGCGTCGGCCAGCCGTGAGGAACGCCTCAGTCCGGACCGTATCGACGAGGTGCTCGACGTTCGGGGAGACGCCCGGGGAGAGGCGAGGGCCGATGCCCGGGGGGACGTGCGGACTGATTTCAGGTCCGATGTCCGGGCCGATGCCCGTGGTGACGTCCGGAGGGACGCCCGGGACGTCAGGGACGCCCGGGACGTCAGGGACACCCGGGACGGCTGCGGCGTCGGCGGGCAGCGGACGTCGGTCCCCCGGCAGGCCGGTTGCCGGGGGTGACATCCCGCGCGCCGCGGGCCTTCGTACACCGGCTCATGTACGGAGCAGCCGGGCGATCGCCTTCGTGGCCTCCTCGACCTTCGCGTCGATCTCCCCGCCGCCCTTGACCGAGGCGTCGGCGACGCAGTGGCGCAGATGCTCCTCCAGGAGCTGGAGCGCGAAGGACTGGAGGGCCTTGGTGGAGGCCGAGACCTGCGTGAGTATGTCGATGCAGTAGACGTCCTCGTCGACCATGCGCTGGAGGCCGCGGATCTGGCCCTCGATCCGGCGCAGCCGCTTGAGGTGCTCGTCCTTCTGGTGGTGGTAGCCGTGGATGCCGCGGTCGTGGTCGGTGAGGACCTCGGCCGGTGCCGCCGCCGCTGTTTCCGCGGCCGCCGGGTCCGCTGTCTGTGCCGAGTCCGTGGCCTCGGCCGTGGTCATCGCGTCCGTCATTGCGTCCTCCCGTTGTCCTCTTTGCCTACGTCCGACATACCCCTGCTGGGTATATCGTAACGAATCCAGCCGAAACGTGACCGGGGCCCCGTGCTGATCACTGTGCCCGATGGGCGACACTGACAAGGCCGGTTAGCCGTGGCCGGATGATGCGCCTAGCATCAGCCTGACCGAATCCAAAGCACCCCGAGGACCCCACGTGCGCTTTCGTCTGACCCCCAGGGAGACGAGCTTCTACGACATGTTTTCCGCGTCTGCGGACAACATCGTCACGGGCTCGAAACTCCTCATGGAACTGCTCGGGGCGGATTCTGCCTCCCGAGTCGAGATCGCGGAGCGTATGCGGGCAGCGGAGCACGCGGGGGACGATGCCACCCACGCGATCTTCCACCAGCTCAACTCCTCCTTCATCACGCCGTTCGACCGCGAGGACATCTACAACCTCGCTTCGTCGCTCGACGACATCATGGACTTCATGGAGGAGGCCGTCGACCTGGTCGTGCTGTACCAGGTCGAAGAGCTCCCCAAGGGTGTCGAGCAGCAGATCGAGGTGCTGGCCCGCGCTGCGGAGCTGACCGCCGAGGCCATGCCGAGCCTGCGCACCATGGAGAACCTCACCGAGTACTGGATCGAGGTCAACCGTCTGGAGAACCAGGCCGACCAGATCCACCGCAAGCTGCTCGCCCAGCTCTTCAATGGCAAGTACGACGCCATGGAGGTTCTGAAGCTCAAGCAGATCGTGGACGTACTGGAAGAGGCGGCTGACGCGTTCGAGCACGTCGCCAACACCGTGGAGACCATCGCGGTCAAGGAGTCCTGAACCACGTGGACACCTTTGCGCTGATCGTGACCATTGGTGTCGCGCTCGGCTTCACCTATACGAACGGCTTCCACGACTCGGCGAACGCCATCGCCACCTCGGTCTCCACCCGGGCGCTGACCCCGCGGGCGGCCCTGGCGATGGCCGCCGTGATGAACCTCGCGGGCGCCTTCCTGGGCCAGGGGGTCGCCAAGACCGTCAGTGAAGGGCTCATCGCCACGCCCCAGGGGCAGAAGGGGATGGGCATCCTGTTCGCGGCGCTGGTCGGCGCGATCATCTGGAACCTCGTCACCTGGTACTACGGCCTGCCGTCCTCCTCCTCGCACGCGCTGTTCGGCGGCATGGTCGGTGCGGCACTGGCCGGCGGGACGATGGTGCACTGGGACGGGGTGCTGGAGAAGATCGTCATCCCGATGTTCCTCTCGCCGATCGTCGGCCTGGTCGTCGGCTATCTGGTGATGGTCGCGATCATGTGGATGTTCCGGAACGCCAACCCGCACAAGGCCAAGCGCGGCTTCCGGATCGCGCAGACGGTCTCGGCGGCCGGCATGGCGCTCGGGCACGGCCTCCAGGACGCGCAGAAGACGATGGGCATCGTCGTGATGGCGCTCGTCATCGCCGATGTCGAGGGACCGAACGACGAGATCCCGGTCTGGGTGAAGATCGCCTGTGCGCTGATGCTCTCGCTCGGTACGTACGCGGGCGGCTGGCGCATCATGCGTACCCTCGGCCGCAAGATCATCGAGCTGGATCCGCCGCAGGGCTTCGCGGCCGAGACGACCGGTGCCTCGATCATGTTCGGCTCCGCGTTCCTGTTCCACGCGCCGATCTCCACGACGCATGTCATCACCTCGGCGATCATGGGTGTCGGTGCCACCAAGCGGGTGAACGCGGTGCGGTGGGGCGTGGCGAAGAACATCATCCTCGGCTGGTTCATCACCATGCCGGCCGCGGCGCTCGTCGCCGCGCTGAGCTACGGGATCGTCGTCCTGCTGTTCGGCTGATCGGGTACGCACAGCCGATCGGGTAGTCATATGGGTCCGCCCCCGTTCTCTCTCCGGAGAGCGGGGGCGGACCCTTTTGCCTTGTGGTGGCACCGCCATGCAGCACCGCAAGGCCGTCTGGGGGTTATCCGAAGCGGCCGGAGATGTAGTCCTCCGTGGCCTGGACCGACGGGTTGGAGAAGATCCGCTCCGTCTCGTCTATCTCGATGAGGCGGCCGGGCTTGCCCACCGCCGAGAGGTTGAAGAACGCCGTGCGGTCCGAGACACGGGCCGCCTGCTGCATGTTGTGCGTCACGATGACGATCGTGAAGCGCTCCTTCAGCTCGCCGATCAGGTCCTCGATGGCGAGGGTCGAGATCGGGTCGAGGGCGGAGCACGGCTCGTCCATCAGCAGGACGTCCGGCTCGACCGCGATGGCGCGGGCGATGCACAGGCGCTGCTGCTGGCCGCCGGAGAGCCCGGAGCCGGGCTTGTTGAGGCGGTCCTTGACCTCGTTCCAGAGGTTCGCGCCGCGCAGGGACTTCTCGACCGTGTCGTTCAGCTCGTTCTTGCGGTAGCCGCCGTTCAGGCGCAGGCCCGCCGCGACGTTGTCGAAGATCGACATGGTCGGGAACGGGTTCGGGCGCTGGAAGACCATGCCGACCGTGCGGCGCACGGTGACGGGGTCGACGTTCGAGCCGTAGAGGTCCTCGTCGTCCAGCAGCACCTTGCCCTCGACGCGGCCGCCGGGGGTGACCTCGTGCATCCGGTTCAGGGTGCGCAGGAAGGTGGACTTGCCGCAGCCGGACGGGCCGATGAAGGCGGTCACGGAGCGGGGCTCCACGGTCATCGAGATGTCCTCGATGGCCTTGTGGCTGCCGTAGTAGGCGGTCAGTCCGCTGATGTCGATGCGCTTGGCCATGATCAGATCACTGCTTCTTTCGGGAGGTCGCTGGTGGCCGCGTCAGCGACCGGTCTTCGGGGCCTTCCAGCGGGCGATGCCGCGGGCCACGAGATTGAGGATCATGACGAAGGCGATCAGGACCAGGGCAGCGGCCCAGGCACGGTCGTACGCGGCGGGCTCGCCGATCTTGTACTGCTCCCAGATGTAGAAGGGGAGCGAGGACTGAGCGCCTTCGAAGGGGTTCGGGTTGATCAGCTGGCTGCCGAAGACCAGCAGCATGATCGGGGCGGTCTCACCGGCGATGCGGGCGATGGCGAGCATGACGCCGGTCGTGATGCCACCGATCGCGGTCGGCAGGACCACCTTCAGGATGGTGCGCCACTTCGGGATGCCGAGGGCGAGGGACGCCTCGCGGAGCTCGTTGGGGACGAGCTTGAGCATCTCCTCCGTGGAGCGGACCACGACCGGGACCATCAGGATCGTCAGGGCCAGTGCGCCCATCAGACCGGACGGCTGGAGCCCGGCCATCAGCATGATCGAGAGGATGAAGAGTCCGGCCACGATCGACGGGATACCGGTCATCACGTCGACGAAGAAGGTGACGGCCTTGGCGAGGGCGCCCTTGCCGTACTCCACCAGGTAGACGGCGGTCAGCAGACCGATCGGGGCGGAGATCGCCGTGGCGATGCCGACCTGCTCCAGGGTGCCGATCAGCGCGTGGTAGACACCGCCGCTGGCCTCGGAGCCGAGCACTCCGGCCATGGAGTGGGTCAGGAAGTATCCGTCCAGACGCTCCGCGCCGCGGCTGACGGTGGTCCAGAGCAGCGAGGCGAGCGGGACGACGGCGATCAGGAAGCAGACCCACACCACGCTGGTGGCGAGGCGGTCCTTGGCCTGACGCTGGTTCTCGACGACGGTGGTCGCCACGTACGAGATCACCAGGAAGAGCAGGGCGGAGATCAGCCCCCACTGGGTGCGGCTGTGCCAGCCGGCGGCCACGCCGATGCCGACGCCGAGGGCGAGGGCCACCGCGGCGAAGCCGAGCGGGGCCAGGCGGGGCAGGGTCCGGCTGCTGAGGCTGTTCTTCGGCTCGGTCGTCGTCACGGGCTTCGGGCGTTCCTCGACACTGGTAGGTGCGTGGCTCATGCGTTGGCCCCCGAGTACTCCTTGCGGCGGGCGATGATGAGCCGGGCCGCGCCGTTGACGAGCAGGGTGAGGACGAAGAGGACGAGTCCGGAGGCGATCAGGGCGTCGCGCCCGAAGGCGTCGGCCTCGTCGAACTTCGCGGCGATGTTCTGGGCGAACGTCCCGCCGCCCGGGTTGAGCACATGGAGCGAGATCAGGAAGCTCGGCGACAGGACCGTGGCGACGGCCATCGTCTCGCCGAGCGCCCGGCCCAGACCCAGCATCGAGGCGGAGATCACGCCGGAGCGGCCGAAGGGCAGCACCGAGAGGCGGATGACCTCCCAGCGGGTGGCGCCGAGGGCGAGCGCGGCTTCCTCGTTCATCTTCGGGACCTGGAGGAAGACCTCGCGGCTGACGCTGGTCACGATCGGCAGGATCATGATGGCCAGCAGGATGCCGACGGTGAAGAGCGAGCGGGCGACGCCGACCTCGGTCTTCTCGAAGATGTACGTCCAGCCGAAGAACTGGTCGAGCCAGAGGTTCAGGCCCTCCAGGTACGGCACGAGGACGAGCGCGCCCCAGATGCCGTAGACGATGCTCGGTACGGCGGCGAGCAGATCGACGACGTACGCGAGGGGTGCGGCCAGCTTGCGCGGCGCGTAGTGCGAGATGAAGAGGGCGATGCCGACAGCGATCGGAACCGCGATGAGCATCGCGATGATCGAGCTGACGACGGTGCCGAAGAGCAGGACCGCGATACCGAAGACCGGCGGGTCACCGGCCGGGTTCCAGTCGAAGGTCGTGAGGAAGTTGCCCTCGTCCTTCGAGACGGCCAGGACGGCGCGGTAGCTGAGGAACACGGCGATCGACGCCATGAGCACGAGCAGCAGAATGCCCGAACCCCGCGAGAGGCCCAGGAAGATCTTGTCGCCTGTGCGCCCGGTGGACTTGGTGGGGGGCGTTCGTCGGACCGGCGGGGCCGGTGGCGTGTCTATCGGTGTGGTGGAAGCCATGGTTTTTCCGGTCTGTGTGGGGGAGCGGTGCGCTCCCCTGGCGGCGGTGCACCGGATGGAGTGGGGCGGATGGAGAGGGTGGAGCGGGTGGGGCGGGCAGTGCGTGTGTCGCGGTGGGGCTGGTGTCGCGGTGTTGCTGTGGGAGAGGGGGTGGCGGGCCGGTCCGGAGGGGTGCGCCGGACCGGCCTGCCGGGTGGTGCGTGTGGTGCAGGTGTTGCGGGTGTGCCGTTCGGTTAGGAAAGGCTGCCGATGGTCTCGCGGACCTTGGCGTTGATCTCGGCGGGGATCGGGGCGTAGCCGGCCTCGGTGAGGACCTTCTGGCCCTCGTCGGAGGCGGTGTAGGTCAGGAAGGACTTGACCGTGCCGAGGGTGTCGGCCTTGTTGCCGGTGTCGCAGACGACCTCGTACGTCACCAGGACCAGCGGGTAGGCACCCTCGGCCTTGGTGGTGTAGTCCAGGTCGAGCGCCAGGTCCTTGCCGGTGCCCTTGACCTTGGCGGCGGCGATGGCCTTGGAGGCGTTCTCCGAGGTGGCCTTGACCGGGGCGGAGCCGCCGGTGTTGATGTCGACGGTGGAGATGCTCTGCGAGGCGGCGTAGGAGAGCTCGAAGTAACCGATCGCGCCGTCGACCTGCTTCACCTGGGCGGCGACGCCGGAGGAGCCGGACGCGGCCTGGCCACCGGGGGCCGGCCACTTCTTCTCGGCCTCGTACTTCCAGTCGCTCGGGGCGGTGGCGGCGAGGTACTTGCCGAGGTTCTGCGTGGTGCCGGAGTCCTCGGAGCGGTGGAAGGCCTGGATGGCCTTGTCCGGGAGCTTGGCGCCGTCGTTGAGCTTGGCGATCGCCGGGTCGTTCCACTTCTTGATCTTGTTGTTGAAGATCTTGGCGAGCGTGGGGGCGTCCAGCGTGAGGCTGTCGACACCCTCCAGGTGGAAGCCGATCGCGATCGGGCCGCCGACCATCGGGAGGTTGATGCCCTGGCCGGTCTTGCAGGTCTTCTTCGAGTCGGCGACCTCTTCGGGCTTCAGCGCCGAGTCGGAGCCGGCGAAGCCGACGGTGCCCTGGTTGAAGGCGATGATGCCTTCGCCGGAGGAGGAGGACTTGTAGTTGATCTCCACACCGGAACAGGCGGCCATGTAGTTCTTGACCCAGAGGTCCATGGCGTTCTTCTGTGCGCTGGAGCCGGACGCGCGCAGCTGGCCCTTGGCGTCGTCGCACTTGATGTTCGACGCAGCGCTCGTCTTCTCGCCGCTGCCGCCGGTGCTGCCGTCGCCGCTGTTGTTGTCCGAACCGCACGCCGTGAGGACCAGGGCGCCGGAGACGGCGAGGGCACCGAGCGCGGTGGCACGAAGCCGGTTCTTGCGCTGAAGCTTCACTTTCGGGTGTTCCTTCCAGGAGCCGCCGTGGTCTGTTCGTTCTACGACGGCGTGCGATGAGGATCGGTGTTGCGGCTTGGCGCCGCGCACCTTGTACGTCCGAAATTAGGCAGAACAGGTGAAGCGGCCCACGGAAGAGAGTGAACGGAAGGTGAACCGTGTCGGACAGACGGGGGGCGGCCCACGATGAGCCGGTCCGAGGCAGGTCAGGAACCGGCTGAGGAGCCGCCCACGAGCCGCCCACGAGCCGCCCAGGGGCAGGTCAGGAGCAGGTCAGGAGCAGGTCAGGAGCAGGTCAGGGGTGGGTCGGGCACAGGTCAGGCGTGCGGGAGGAGGTCCGGGAGGGCCGCTTCCAGCTGGTCCCGGTCCCGCGGGCGGGTCAGCCGGTTGCGCGCGGCCGTGGGGGAGAGCCAGGCGAGGCGGTCCACCTCGTCGTTGGGGGCGAAGGCGCCGCTGGTGGCCTCGGCCGCCCAGTACGCGACCTCCTTGGGCCGGCCGTTGACCACGTACCGCGACGTCGGGAGCCGGGTCCCCGGGGTGCAGTGGTGGCCGGTCTCCTCCAGGACCTCGCGCAGGGCGCCGTCCAACGCGGCCTCGCCCCGCTTCAGCTTCCCTTTGGGGAACGACCAGTCGTCATATTTCGGCCGGTGCACGAGACAGATCTCCGGCCCGCCGTCGTACGGGGACCGGCGCCACAGCACACAGCCCGCGGCCAGCACGGGCGCCGGGTCCGGCGCCGGACCCGCGCCGTCCGCCGCGCCGCCGCGGTCGCGGTCGCCGTCCGGTACCGGACCCGCGCCGTCCGCCGCGTGGCCACCGTCAGCGTCCGGGTGGGACGTCGCCCCGCTCATGGCGCGGTCGCGGCCGCCGCGTACGGCCAGGTCTCCCGGAACACCCCGCGGGCCGCCTCCACCTCGTGCCGCTGGTCCGCGTGGAGCACTCCGAGGGCGTACGCCGTCGCCGGGGCGATCCGCGGGGTGCGGGCCGCCGCTGCCGCCGCCGCTGCCGCCTCCGCCGCGTCCCGGTGGAGATCGAGGGCGTTCCCCGCCCCGGCCAGGACCGGATCGGGCGCGCCCAGCACCACCTCGTGGGCGTAACGGTGCAGCCGCAGCAGCAGGCGGGCCTGGTGCCAGGGCGCGTCCTGCGCCTCGTTGTACGGCTCGGCCGTCTCGTCGGGCGGCAGCGCCGCGACCGCACCGAGCAGCCGCTGCTCGGCCCGTTCGGCCGACTCCAGGAGGGCTTCGGCGGCCGGACCCGTGGCCCCGGCCGCCAGCGGGACCTCGGAGGCCAGCAGGGCGACGGCGTCGGCGACCGCGTGGAAGCGGGAGGAGCCCAGCGCCTGGAGGGCGGCGGAGTGGGCGCGGGTCCGGGCCAGGGTCAGCTGGCGTTCCAGGAGCGCCCCGGCCCGGGCCGCCCCGACGCCGAGCGCGGCCCGTTCCTGGCCCGGGGCGGCCGGGGACGCGGATGCCGGAGCCGTGGCGGAGGAGCGTGCCGCGGGCAGGGCGGCGCCCGAGAGCCGGTGCAGGGCTTCGAGCAGCCGGACGAGCCTGGTGGAGTAGGCGTGCTCGCGGGCGAGTGTGCCGGAGAGCCAGGCCAGTTCCGTACGGAGCTGGTCGGCCCAGACGGGGTCGAGCACCCCGCGGAAGGTGTGCAGCGAGCCGCTGATCCGGCGGGCGGACCGGCGCAGCGCGCTCGCGGCCGCGTCGGCTCCCCCTTGACCGGGGTCCGTCGGGGCGCTGTGCTCGCGGTGCAGGCGCAGGCTGCGCAGGAAGTCCGCGGCCTGCGCCCGGAGGTAGGGCGCGAGGACCGCCTCCGCGCTCAGGTCCGCGGGGTCCCGCGTCGTCGTCTGGTGGTCAGGGCGTCGCACGCCGGCGCCTCCGGGCATCAATGAGCATTTCCTGTACGTGCCGCAGCGGCTGGCCGTCCGCGTCCGTGGCGTGCCGGGTCCAGTTGCCGTCGGGACCCAGGTGCCAGGAGGAGGTGGTGTCGGCCATGCCGGTCTCCAGGAGCCGGCTGAGCGCGGCGCGGTGGGCGGGGTCGGTGACCCGGACCAGTGCTTCGATCCGGCGGTCGAGGTTGCGGTGCATCATGTCGGCGCTGCCGAACCACACCTCGGGTTCGCCTCCGTTGCCGAAGGAGAAGACCCGTGAGTGTTCGAGGAAGCGGCCCAGTATCGAGCGGACCCGGATGTTCTCGGAGAGGCCGGTGACACCGGGGCGGATCGCGCAGATCCCGCGTACCCAGATGTCGACCGGCACGCCGGCCATCGCGGCCCGGTAGCAGGCGTCCACGATCGCTTCGTCGACCATCGAGTTGACCTTGAAGCGGACGTAGGCGGGGCGCCCGGCGCGGTGGTGGGCGATCTCCTTGTTGATACGGGTGATCAGTCCGTCGCGCAGGGACTTCGGGGCGACCAGCAGCCGGCGGTAGGTCTCGCGGCGGGAGTAGCCGGAGAGCCGGTTGAACAGGTCGGAGAGGTCGGCGCCCACCTGGGGGTCCGCGGTGAGCAGGCCGAGGTCCTCGTACAGCCGGGCGGTCTTGGGGTGGTAGTTGCCGGTGCCGACGTGGGAGTAGCGGCGCAGGGTGTCGCCCTCCTGGCGGACGACGAGCGAGAGCTTGCAGTGGGTCTTCAGCCCTACGAGGCCGTACACGACATGGCAGCCGGCCTCCTCCAGCTTGCGGGCCCACTTGATGTTGGCCTGCTCGTCGAAGCGGGCCTTGATCTCGACGAGGACGAGGACCTGTTTGCCGGACTCGGCCGCGTCGATCAGGGCGTCGACTATCGGGGAGTCGCCGGAGGTCCGGTACAGCGTCTGCTTGATCGCGAGCACGTCCGGGTCGCCCGCCGCCTGTTCCAGGAACGCCTGGACGGAGGTGGAGAACGAGTCGTACGGGTGGTGCAGCAGCACGTCGCGTTCGCGCAGGGCGGCGAATATGTCGGGCGCGGAGGCGGATTCGACCTCGGCGAGATCGCGGTGGGTGCCCGCGATGAACTTGGGGAACTTCAGCTCCGGCCGGTCCAGGGAGGCGATGGCGAAGAGTCCGGTGAGGTCGAGCGGGCCGGGCAGCGGGTAGACCTCGGCGTCGGACACCTTCAGCTCGCGGACCAGCAGGTCCAGGACGTACGGGTCGATGGACTCCTCGACCTCCAGCCGGACCGGCGGGCCGAAGCGGCGCCGCATGAGCTCCTTCTCCAGGGCCTGGAGGAGATTCTCGGCGTCGTCCTCCTCGACCTCCAGGTCCTCGTTCCTGGTGACCCGGAACATGTGGTGGGCGAGGACCTCCATGCCCGGGAAGAGCTCCTCCAGATGTGCGGCGATGACGTCCTCGATGGGGACGTAACGCTGCGGGGAGGCCTCCAGGAAGCGGGTCAGCAGCGGCGGCACCTTGACGCGTGCGAAGTGGCGGTGGCCGCTGACCGGGTTGCGTACGACGACGGCGAGGTTGAGCGAGAGGCCCGAGATGTACGGGAAGGGGTGCGCCGGGTCGACGGCCAGCGGGGTCAGGACCGGGAAGACCCGCTGGCGGAAGAAGGTGAACAGGCGGGCCTGTTCCTTCTCGGTCAGCTCCGGCCAGCGGATCAGCTGGATGCCCTCGTCGGACAGGGCCGGTGCGATGTCCTGCTGGTAGCAGGCGGCGTGCCGGGCCATGAGTTCGCGCGAGCGGGTCCAGATCAGTTCGAGGACCTCGCGGGGCTGTAGCCCGGACGCGGAGCGGGTGGCGACGCCGGTGGCGATGCGGCGCTTGAGTCCGGCCACCCGGACCATGAAGAACTCGTCCAGGTTCGAGGCGAAGATGGCGAGGAAATTAGCCCGTTCGAGTACCGGTGTGGCCGGATCCTCGGCGAGTTCGAGGACGCGTTCGTTGAAGGCGAGCCAGCTGCGCTCCCGGTCGAGGAAACGGCCCTGGGGAAGCTCGTCGCCGTCCCGGTCGGGCTCGTACGCGTCGGCGTCGGCGTCGAGGTCGGGATCCAGGTCGGCCGCGGTGGAGAAGCCGACGTTGTGGGAAGCGGCGGTGGCATGCGGCCGGTGCGCGGCGAGGGAACCGACGGACGGCTGGGTGGGCTGGGCGGGGACCTCGGAGCTGGGCTGCTGGCTCATGTACCTATTGTTCCGCGCGTACGGCCCTCCAGGCTCGTCGGAGCCGGGAAAGATCGCGGAAGGTCCGGGGAAGCCGGGTTCGGTTCCGCGCGCTGTTCCGGGCGCTCTCCCGGGTTCCTTCCGGGGGACTCTCCCGTTGCGGGGGGTGGGCACAGCTGGCTGCATCCCGTGAGGGTCGCAAGCGTGTCTGAATGGCCGGTAACGGCGACATGACATGCAGGAAGCGGTGTGCCTGCCGGTGGGGCTCGCGCACACGGTACGCGGAGGCCGTGCGGCGGTCCGCGCGGCCCGAATCCACCGTACGCGGCGGAGGCCGTGCGCCGGCCGGCCGGGCGCCCGGGCCCACCGTACGCGCGCCGGTCCGGGTCCGCCCCTCGCGGGGCCCTGACCGGCGCGCGTAGCCGGGTGGGCGCTCTCCTCAGCCGTGCAGGCGGCGCAGCACCCGGAAGGCCACGAACACGGCCAGCACGGCGACGGCGAGCAGGATGCCGGTCTCGACGAGCTGGAGCGGCCAGAAGTGGGAGGAGGGGTGGACATCGGTGAACGGGGTGACGCCGCCGCGCTCGCGCATGCACACGGTCATGTCCCCGACGGCGGACGCCTCGTGGGCGCAGTCGTTCCAGTACACCGCCTTGCCGGTGGCGGTCAGCATGCCCGAGTCGATGAACCAGGAGAAGTCGTCCGGGTTCGGCTTCCCCGAGAACCGGGCGATCGGCCAGAGGTGCTCACGCAGCTGCGTCATCGTCAGGGCGACGGCGCCGACCAGGAGCGCGGTGACCGCCATGGCCGGGAGGGTGCGGCGTACGAGTACGGCGACGAGCGCGCCGAGAGCCACGGCCAGCAGGGCGTAGCCGAGGGTGACCGGGCCGCTGCTCAGGTAGACGGCGTTCTCGTACCAGCGCAGCCCCCAGGAGAACGGGTTGTGCTGGAGGCCCGTCCAGCCCCAGCGGTACACGGGGACCAGCACGGCGGTCGCGGCCGTGGCCAGGACGAACGGGACGGCGAGGCGCACGGTCAGCCACCGGGCGGGGGTGACCGACTGGGTCCAGGCCATTCTGAAGGTGCCGCTCTCCAGCTCCCGGGCGATGAGCGGGCCCGCGACGAAGACGCCGAGGAGTCCGGCGAGCAGCAGTGCCACGGTGCCGCCGTCGGCGAGGAACGTCTGGGCGTTGACGCGCGCGCTGGTGGGCCCGTAGAAGGCATCCCCGCACACGGTGGTGTCCCCGTCGGGGCAGCGCTCCTCGGAGGCCGCGACCGCGACCCAGATCCGCAGCGCCACGACCGCGCCGACGCCGAGCAGGAGCAGTGCCCCCGCCGTCCGGAGGGTGCGGCGGTGCGTGCGCAGCAGGACGCGGACGGAACCGCGCAGGCCCTCGGTGGGCGCGCCGGCGCGGGGAGCTTCGCGTGCGCCGTCGCGGGCGCCGGGTCCGTGCTGGGTGAGGGTGCTCATGCCGAGGTCACCGCCTCGCGGGAGGTGTGGGCCGTCGCGCTGGGGGTGAGCAGCGGCGGGGCGTCGGGCGCGCGGAGGTGTGCGAGCAGCAGGTCCTCCAGCGAGGGTTCCGTGATGTCCCAGGCGGTGTCGTCCACCGGGCCCTCCTTCCGTACGAGCGCGGTGAGCTGACGTCCCGTGGTGCGGGATTCGACGACGGTGTGCGGGGCCAGATCGCGGACCTGGCCGGTGAGCAGGGCGTGCGCGCCGACGAGGTCCTCGGTCTCGCCGCCGAGGCGGACCCGCCCGCCGTCGACGAGCAGGAGGTAGTCGCAGGCGCCCTCCAGCTCGGTGAGGATGTGCGAGGACAGCACGATGGTGGTGCCGTGCTCGGCGGCCTCCGCCATCAGGACGCCCATCAGCCGGTGGCGGACGAGCGGGTCGAGGTCGGCCATCGGCTCGTCGAGCAGCATCAGTTCGGGCCGCTTGCCGAGCGCGAGGGCCAGGGCGAGCCGGGTGCGCTGGCCGCCGGAGAGCGAACGGACCCGGGCGTCGCGGGGGAGGTCCCCGACGACGCGTTCGGCGGTGTCCCGGTCCCATGCGGCGGGGTTCAGTTCGCCGCCCGCCCAGAGCGTGTCCGCGACCGTGAGCTGTGGGTACAGCGGCTTCTCCTGGGCGACGTACGCGATCCGTTCGCGGACCTCGGCGGGGGACGAGCCCAGGACGCGCACGGTGCCCTCGCCCGGTGCGCGCAGTCCCGCCGCCAGTGCGAGCAGCGTGGACTTGCCGGCCCCGTTGGGCCCGACGAGCGCGCAGACCCGTCCGGCGGGCAGCCGGAAGGTGCAGTCGCGCAGGGCCCATTGCTTTCTGCGCCCGTACGTCATTCCGAGGCCGTCCGCCTCGATCGCAGCGCCAGTCATGCGTGCTGGTCCCCCTTGAATGTGCTGTCCAGTACGGCGGTGAAGAGGGCGCTCACGTCGTCCCTCTCCAGCCCGGCCTTCCGGGCCCGGCGGGCCCAGTCGGTGAGTTCGGCGCGCAGCGGCGCGTCGGTGTCGGCCGCGGCGCCGCCGAGGGTCCGGCGCACGAAGGTGCCGAGCCCGCGACGGGCTTCCACGAGCCCTTCGCGCTCCAGTTCGCGGTAGGCCTTGAGCACGGTGTTCGGGTTGATGGCCGTGGCTTCGACGACCTCCCGTGCGGTGGGCAGCCGGTCGCCCGGCTCCAGCACGCCCAGCCGTAGGGCCTGCTTGGTCTGCTGGACGATCTGGAGGTAGGTGGCGACGCCGCTGCGCCGGTCGATGCGGAACTCGACCGCTGCGGACTCTGCCATGTTCACCACCCTTTCACTAATTGAGTAGTGAAAGGGTGGCGCAAAGAAGGGGCGGCGTCAAGTGGCGCCGCCCCTGCCGGAGATGAGGCCAGGTCAGGACTCCGTGCGGTACATCAGGTCCACCTCGTGGGTGGTGAAACCCATCCGCTCGTACACCGTCACGGCCGCCGTGTTGTCGGCGTCGACGTAGAGCATCGCGGTGGGCAGCCCCTCGGCGGCCAGGTGGCGCAGCCCGATCGCGGTGAGCGCCTTGCCGAGGCCGCCGCCCTGCGCGTCGGGCCTGATGCCGACGACGTACACCTCGCCCAGCTGCTCCCGGGCGTGCACCTTGGTCCAGTGGAAGCCGACGATCTCGCCCCCGCGCTCGGCCAGGAAGAAGCCCTTCGGGTCGAACCAGGACTCCGCCTCGCGGTCGTCCAGGTCCTGCTGGGTCAGGGAGCCCTGCTCGGGGTGGTGGGCGAAGGCGGCGCTGTTCACGGCGAGCCAGGCGGTGTCGTCCTGTCCGGGCACGAAGGTGCGGACGGTGACGCCCTCGGGCAGGACCGGGGCGGCGAGGTCGAGGGGGATCAGCGTGCGCCGGAGCTGGCGCAGCTCGCGGAAGAGGGAGAGGCCGAGGACCTGGGCCAGATGCCGGGCGGCGGACCCACCGCCGTGCGCCCACACCCGCAGCCGCTTGCCGGTCGTGGCGAGGAGAGCGGCGCCCAGGGCCCGCCCGTGCCCGTGGCCCCGGTGGGCGGGATGCACGACGAGTTCGGCGGCGGGGGCTTCGACGGGGTCGGTGTCCTCCAGCTGGGCGTACCCGGCGAGGGTGCCGCCGGTGGTGAGCAGGAGGTGGCGCACGCCCACACGGTGTCCGCCCCGGAGTCGGAGCCGCCCCTGCTCGGAGACCGCTTGCCTGCCGTCGGAGCGGGCCGCCTCGCCGAGCAGGTCGAGGACGGCTTCGGCCTGCGCGGGGTCGAGCGCGTCGAGGGTCTGAATCTCGCGTCCGGGGGCGGGGAGGGGCACATCAGTCGTCATGCGTACGAGCGTACGGCGGACGGCTTCGAGGCGGGTCACACGGCTCCGGGCGGGGCGTGCAGCACCTGATCCGCGATCCGCGACAGATCCTCGGCACTGGGCAGCAGCCCGCGGACCCGCTCGGGCAGACCGGCATACGTACTGACGGCCAGTGGGTGGTTGGAACCGCGCAACGCGTACTCGACCATGGCCCGGTCGCGGCTCTCCGCGATGAGGATGCCGATGGTGGGCTCGTCGCGTTCCTTGTCCCGGACCAGGTCGTCCACCACCGCCACGTAGAACCCGAGCTGCCCGAAGTGCTCGGGCCGGGCCTTTTGCGTCTTGAGCTCCAGTAGAAGTCCAGCTCAAAGCGGGTTTTGCACTTGCTCATGAGGAGGGCGACGTGGCCCCACGGCAATTGCGCAACAGCTTGTTGCGCAATTGAGTCGGGCCAGGTCCGCGCCATCTGCTGCATGTACTGGAGATTGCGGGTGCTGAACCCCCGCTGGTTCGGGAACTCCGTCCGCAGCTCGGTGGCGATGCGGTCGATGACCTTCGTCCCCCACCGCTCCCCGCTCTGCCGCTCTGCCGCTCCAGGATCGTCCGCCCGATCTCCCAGTACATCAGCAGCATCTCGGTGTTGACCTTGAGCTGTGCGCGCACATGCGCGCCCCGCACGATCGACTTCAGCTGGTCGACCATCTCGTTGAAGCCCGGCGGCAGGTCCGGCGTCCGTGCGCCCGGTACGACGGCCTTGGCCGTCAGTTCGCTGTCCATGCCGTACAGGCTTGCGCCACACGTGAGTGCCGTGACGTTTCTGCCTGCATATGTAAGCCAAACGAGTTATATGCACCGTTAGGTCCTCCCTGTGACCTCAAGGGCAACCAGCTCGTAACCCGAAAGCCCCTGTTGCGCTACGCGCGTTGACTCTAGGCTGCGGCAGGCAGGATTCAGACTTTTGACCACTTCCCAACCCTCCCGCTGAACTCACAAGGGGACCGATGTCAGCGACTCCGCAGAAGAACCGTGCGTCCCGGCGGGTGCTCGCCGCCGCAGCCGGGCTGGCCACCGTGGGCGCGCTCGTCGCCGCGCTGCCGGCCGGCGCCCAGGACCGGGGCAACGGCCACGGTCACGGCCACGGGCACGGGCACAAGCCCCGTACCGTCGACGTGCAACTGCTGTCCTTCAACGACCTCCACGGCAACCTGGAGCCCCCGGCCGGTTCCGCGGGCACGGTCTCCGAGACGCAGGCCGACGGCACGGTGAAGTCGGTTCCGGCCGGTGGCGTCGAGTACCTGGCCACCTCGCTGCGCAAGGCGCGCGAGGGCAACCGCTACTCCGTCACGGCCGCGGGCGGTGACATGGTGGGCGCGAGCCCGCTGCTGTCGGGGCTCTTCCACGACGAGCCGACGATCGAGGCGCTGAACGGGCTCGACCTCGATGTCACGTCGGTCGGCAACCACGAGTTCGACGAGGGCGCCACCGAGCTGGCCCGTCTCCAGAACGGCGGCTGCCACCCGACGGAGGGCTGCTACGAGAAGGGCAAGAAGTTCAAGGGCGCGGACTTCCCCTACCTCGCGGCCAACGTGACGAAGGAGAAGACGGGCAAGCCGCTTCTCAAGCCGTACACGGTGTGGAAGAAGAACGGCGTCAAGATCGGCTTCATCGGAGTGACCCTGGAGGGCACCCCGAACATCGTCACGGCCAACGGCGTCAAGGGCCTGAAGTTCCACGACGAGGTCGAGACGATCAACAAGTACGCCAGGGAACTGGACCGCAAGGGCGTCAAGTCGATCGTCGCGCTGATCCACGAGGGCGGGGCCCCGGCCTCCACCTCGTACAACTACGACTGCGACAGCCCCGGCGCCGGTGACGGCATCTCCGGGCCGATCGTCGACATCGCCAAGGGCATCACGCCGAAGGTGGACGCGCTCGTCACGGGCCACACCCACCAGGCGTACGTGTGCACCGTCCCCGACCCGGCGGGCAAGCCCCGCATGGTCACCTCGGCGTCCTCGTTCGGCAAGGTCTACACCGACACGACGCTCACCTACGACCGCCGCACCAAGGACATCGTCCGTACGTCGGTGAAGTCCGCGAACCACGTCGTCAGCCGGGAGCAGTCCAAGGCCACCGACATGACGAAGCTGATCGCCCGCTGGAACGCCCTCGCGGCTCCCATAGCCAACAGGCCGCAGGGCTGGATCACCGCCGACATCAACGGCCGCGGCTCCACGGCCCCCGAGAAGCCGCTCGGCAACCTGATCGCCGACGCCCAGCTGGAGGGCCTGGCCCCGGCCGACAAGGGCGGCGCCCAGGTCGCGTTCATGAACCCGGGCGGCATCCGCTCGGACCTGGTGCACAAGGCGTCGGGCAGTGAGGGCGACGGGGTGGTGACGTACGGCGAGGCGTTCACCGTGCAGCCGTTCACCAACATGATGAACGTGGTCGACCTGACCGGCGCGCAGCTGGTCGAGGCCCTTCAGCAGCAGGTCAGCGGCTCCAACGAGGCCAGCCCGAAGATCCTCCAGGTCTCCAGGGGCCTCACCTACACGCTGGACATGACGAAGACGGGCGCGGCCCGCGTGGTCACCGACACCATCAAGCTCGACGGCGCGGCGATCGACCCGGCGAAGAGCTACCGCGTCGCGATGAACGAGTTCCTCGCGGGCGGCGGCGACGGCTTCGCGGCCCTCGGCCAGGGCACGAACAAGCTGGTCGGCGCGTCCGACCTGGACGTGTTCAACACCTACCTGGCGGCCCACTCCACGGCGACGGCCCCGCTGGCCCCGCCGGCCACGGACCGGATCACGATCATCAAGTGACCCCGTGACGCGGGTGACCGCATGAGTGCGTGAGTACATGGGTGGGGGCGGTGGGCCGGAAGGGCCCGCCGCCCCCACCTTCTTGGTCTCCGTACGCCGCCGCTCTCGATGCGGCCCTGCTCGACCAGGTGCTCGGAGGCGTCGGGATCGCGTTGTTGCGACGGCCTTCAGCCGGAAGCGTCCCGCCCACGCGGTGGCCGTCGTCCGCGCCCTCCCGCCGCGTCTTCCGGTCGCGTACGCGGCACCGGCGCGAAGGTCAGCCCGGCGGCGAGCGCGCCGAGGACGACGGCGACGACCACGAAGTCCCAGTGCGGTACGTCGCCGCAGGGTACGGGAGGCGTCACGGCTGCGGATCGGGCCGGCCCAGCGTGAACCAGACGGCCTTGTGCCCCGGCAGGCAGCCGTCCAGCGTGTTGGTGCCCCATGCGAGTGCGAGGCTTTCCACCAGCAACAGGCCCCTTCCACCGCCGTGTTCCGGCCCCGCCCGCAGAGCGGCGAGCGCGTTCCCGGCGCAGGCCTCCTCATCCGCGACGGAGACGGTGACCCGCTTCCGGTTGACCGCGACCTGGACGCGGATCAGCGACGTACGGGTGTGCCGGTGTGCGTTGGTGACCACCTCCGAGACGCAGAGGCGTGCGTCGTCCACGAGGCTGAGATGCCGGCTCACCCGCAGCAACGAACCGACGAAGTCCCGCGCGATCCTGGCGGCGTTGGCGGTGCTGGGAAGGGTGAGGCGGTATCGCTCGCTCCCAAAGGGTGCACGGAGGGGCGGGGTTGGGGCGGTGGTGAACATGTTGGTTTCCCCACATTCTGCGTTCGGACGGGTGCTTCGCTCGTTGTCCGTGGCGATGGCCGTGTCGCGACGTGTCTCAACGTGCCGCGGATCGGCTGCACTTCGGACCAACCAGCGCGCCGGGTGGTCATGGTGAGGAACGTAGCGTCTGTGTATCAATTGTTGTATGTGAATCGCTAAACGCTGATGGAAGTGGACCCGTTAGAGGGACGATGGACACACCGAGCCTGACAAGAGGAGAAGCCGATGCCCCCGAGGAAGCCGCCGACTGCCCGCCAGTGCCGACTGGGTGCGGAACTGCGCAGGATGCGGGAGCGCGCGGGTCTCTCCCCCACCGAGGCCGCAGGGCTGCTCGGCACGGACCGCACCACCATCAGCAACACCGAAGCCGGACGCTTCGGCGTCAGCAGTTCGCGCGTACGTATGTGGGCCAACCACTACGCGTGCCCCGACGAGGCGTACGTCGACGCGCTGGCAGGCATGGCTGAGGAGCGCGGCAAGGGCTGGTGGGAGGACTACCGTGGCGAACTTCCCAGCGGTGCGCTCGATCTGGCCGAGTTGGAGCATCACGCCATCGGGTTTCGAGCGGTGCAGATTATGCATATGCCCGGTCTGCTCCAGACCGAGGACTACGCGCGTGCGGTGTACGCCGAAGCCATGCCCGTCCCCTCTCCGTCGAACCTTCGCCGCAGGTTGTCGCATCGCCTGAGGCGCCGTGACGTACTTGATCGGCCGAACCCACCCACCTGCACATTCCTGATCCATGAGGCTGCTCTGCGGATGCAGTACGGCGGTAGGAAGGTCGCGCTGAGTCAGCTCGATCACCTGTTGAAGGAGTCTCAACGCGACAACGTCACCGTGCGAGTGATCCCGTTCTCCGCAGGCGGCTTTCCGAACTCCGGCAGTTCGACGCACTATGTGTACGGGCCCGTGCCGCAGCTCGACACTGTGCAGACGGACACTCCGACCGGGTCCGGATTCGTGGATGCCGAGGTGCGGCTTCAGAACTTTCGGGCTGTGCTCGACCGGACCGAAGGCCGATCCCTCGACCCGCTGAGTTCGAGGGACTTCATTGGTGAAATCGCACGACAAGTATGAAGGCGTGAGAAGCATTGGACATTCAGTGGCGAAAGTCGTCCAAGTCGGCGGATGCCGAGTCGGACAATTGCCTGGAACTCGCTGATTTCGGTGGCGAGATCCTGATGCGTGAGAGCGACAACCCCGACGTCGTCATCCGCACCACGCGTGCCAAGCTGCGCGCGTTCCTGGGTGGGGTGAAGGACGGGGAGTTCGACGATCTGGCCTAGTCGGCCGGGTCACGTTCGCTTCGGGCGGTCCCCCCTGGCGCAGGGTGGGGCCGCCCGTCCGGCAAGCCCCAGCGCTTCCGTCAGGTGGTGACGGGTGTGGGCGAAGGACTTCTCGGCGTTGAGATCTCCCGCATCCACGGTCAGAAGCCGCCAGGGGGTCCGTGCGAGGAGGCGGCGGGTCAGGTCCGCCTCGTAGCGGAGGTGCGCGGCGGCCGAGGCGAGGTCATGAACAGCCCGGGTGCCGGGGGAACCGGCGAGTCTGGCCACGTACCAGTCCTCCCAGGCGGCGCCTTCCCGGTCGACGGCGCGTCGCAGTGCCGTGTCCGGGTCGTCGTGGACGTACACCACCGTGACCTCGGCGGGTTCCACGGCCCGGGTCAGTTCGGCCATGACGTGGATGAGCGTGTTCTCGTCGTGGCCCCATGCCACGAGGGACGGGACGAACGGCAGGAGGGCGTCGGTCACCAGGTGGTCCTTGCCTGACCCGAGTGACTCCTCGACGTAGGCCCGGGTGCACGCGACGAGGGTCGCGGGCCGGACACCGGCGGCTCCGGCGGCTCCGCCGGCGAACTCCTCCGCGACGGGGCGGAAGGCCGGTCGCGTGAGAACGTCGGCCTCCTCGAAATGGTCGACCGATGCGCCGGCGCCGGTGAGCCAGTCGGCCACTGCCCGGCACAGGGTGGATTTGCCGACGCCGGGGCTGCTTCCGATCACGGAGATGAGATGCGCGGTCATGGCGACAGTCTCTCCATTCTCGGCGCGGGCACGTGAGCCATCGGCATCCGAACCGGAAGAATGCGGTGAGTGAGCACGCGCAGAAGTTTTCTCGGCTCCGCCACCGCAGCCGGTGCCATGACATTCCTCGGCGCTCCTCAGGCCGCAGCCGCAGAGGGTGGGAGCACTTCTCCGGGGCCGGATCCAGTGGCCCGGAAGCTCCCGGCCCGCGAGGCGATCCTCGCGGCCGAGAGCGGAACGCAGAAGCATTACGACGCGCTCCGGGCCGAGTTGATCGACCAACTGAGTCCGGTCATCGTCATTCAGAACGACGACCAGGGCGGCCTGTACACCCTGATCCACAACGGAGAACAGGAGTCGCTGCACCCTGTCTCCGAGATCTTCGAACTGGCCAAATCCATCGCCCACATTCCGCTGGGCATCTACTCGATCACCGCCCCGTACCTCGGCCGCCGGCTCCCGGACCTCCCCAGCTCCGACCGTCTCGACCGGCACGACGTGGACATGGTGGCGTTCAAGGGGGCGGCGGAGAAAGGCTGGATCGGTCCGCTCCGGGATTTCGGTACGACCCTGACGACAGCCAGGCAGCAGCTCGGCGACGCGGACCTGCCGCGGCGGCTGGAAGCGTCGAGCGCGCGGATCCTCGACGGGGCGCTCGACTTCGTCCAGGGGGCGGTGCGGCGCGGGCAGGTCGACATGGAGTCGTTCGAGGACTTCACCGGCCCGTTGAACGCGGCCATCCGCACCAATGTGCGGCACGCGTCCGAGGCGCAGATCGAAGGTGTGGAAGACCTCATGGGGCGGTGGCGGGAGACGATCGGTGAGGAGGACTGGCCCGGCCTGTACGTCGTCGTCCTGTCGATCTGGACGACGTCCGCCCTGAACCAGAACTCGATCATCGTCAGACAGCTCATGGACCCTGCGAAGGCGGACTCGCACCTGATCGACCTGCCGACGGCCCAACTGCCCGCCGACCCCGTCTTCGTCGCCCTCGACAACCTGGCCCGGATCGTGCAGGACAACATCGCGGCGGAGCTGGTGTTCCCCGTGGATCACGATCTGGCGGACGCGCTGAAGGGGCCCGAGGATCTGCTGGCGCAGGAGATCCTGCGCCAACTCGCCTGCCCGTACCGGAGCGCGACCGCGGCGAGGAAGGCCGCACGAGCGGCGTCGTAGCCGCGGTGTTCTCGCGGCCCGGTAGCCCGGTAGTACCCCAGCCCGGCCGTCCGTCGAGCGGCACCGTGCGCCCCTGCCTCGCCTTCCACCTCGGCGGCAGCACGCGCCTCTCTCCGTCCCGTCCGAGGGGAGGGCAGACGCGGCGCGGTCCGATGCGTGGCCGGTGGGAAAACGCGTGTGCGGTCCGTCCGCGGCGCGTGATAGGCACCGGGGCATGGACGACCTTGAGACAGCGCGGCTCCTCCTCCATCCGCTGAGCGCCGATGAGGCCCATGAACTGGTGGCGTACGCCGAGAGCGGGCCGGACGGGCCGGGGCGGCGGGACTCCTGGGCGGTCGGCTATCCCCTGGACGGGGACGTGTCCGCCGCCCGGCGCCTGCTGAACTCCCTTACGGGCGAGGGCGCTACGCCGACCCCGCACCCCGGGGTGTTCGAGATCCGCCGTCGTGAGGACGGGCTGGCCATCGGGGGTGTGGACTTCCACGGTCCCGCCGACGACACCGGCAGCGTCACGATCGGGTACGGGCTCGTTCCGGTGGGGCGGGGCAGGGGGTACGCCTCCGAAGCGCTGCGCGCGCTGCTGGAGTTCGCGCGGGTGAGCGGTATCGCCCGCGTGAAGGGTGACGCCGACCACGACAACATCGCTTCCCGGCACGTCATGGCGGCCGCCGGCATGCGGCAGGTCGGGGAGGACGAGCGCGTGACGTACTACGAGGTCTCGTGGGACGACGCGGGCCTCCGCGCCGGGGCCAGGACGGGCGCGGTCCGCCTCTGACCGGTCGCCCATTCCGGCCGGAAGCGGTGCACCGGGATGCGGGCCCTGGCCAGGCGCGCGTGGACCTCCCGCCTTCAGCCGAGTAATCACCCTGCGACTCCAGGGGTACGGCCTTGTTCCTCTGGTGACGTGCACCCGTCATAATTCGTGGGCTGACCCCCACGGCATACGGAGGCACTCCCGCATGAGCCCGTACACCGCTACCCGCAGGAACGTCCTGGCGGGCGCGCTCGCCGTCTCCGCCACCGCGCTGGTCGGCGTCGCCCCCGCCGTCGCCGGGGCGCGTACGTCCCGTACGGTCCGCACCCCGCAGGACTGGATGGGCGCCATCCCCGACGCGACCGCCCTGCAGCGCCTCACGATCCCGGGCTCGCACGATTCGGGTGCGCGGTACGGCGGCCCCTGGTCCGAGTGCCAGAACACGACGATCGCCGAGCAGCTGAACAGCGGCATACGCTTCCTCGACGTGCGGTGCCGGATCACCGGGGACTCGTTCGCCATCCACCACGGGGCCTCGTTCCAGAACCTGATGTTCGGCGATGTCCTCGGCGCCTGCTGGGACTTCCTGGCCGCGCGGCCGAGCGAGACCGTGCTGATGCGGGTCAAGCAGGAGTACTCGGAGGAGAGCGACGCCGCGTTCCGGCGGATCTTCGACCTCTACCTCGACACCAAGGGCTGGCGGCCGCTGTTCCGCCTCGACTCCACGCTGCCCACGCTGGGTCAGGCGCGCGGCAAGGTGGTGCTGCTCGCCGACAACGGAGGACTGCCCGGGGTCCGGTACGCCGATCCGGGGGTCTTCGACATCCAGGACGACTACATGGCCGAGCCGTTCGGGAAGTACCCGAAGATCGAGGCCCAGTTCCGCAGGGCCGCCGAGCAGCCGGGCAAGCTGTTCATGAACTACGTGAGCACCGCCGCCCTGATGCCGCCCCGCTGGAACGCCGACCGGCTCAACCCGCAGGTGCACTCCTTCCTCGACGGCTCGGGAACCGCGGGCTGGACGGGCCTGGGCATCGTCCCCCTGGACTTCCCCGCGACCCGGTCCGGGCTGGTGGAATCCCTGATCCGGCACAACCCGGGGGCCTGAGGCGCGGGACGCGGACCGCTTGCGTTTCTTTCGAATTGCGCGATGCTGATGAACTCCGTCCTGCGCGCCCAGGTGGGCTCCTACCGGCGGGAGCCCCGCGATCTGCACGGTCTGCTGGACAGGCTGGACTCGGGCGGCGTACCGCAGTTCGCCGCCGAGTTCCGCCGTCGGCTCCGACTCCGCCCGGTCACAGCTCCGGCGGCGGTTGCGGCGCACCCGGCAGCCGGATCGACGCGACCGTGCCGGGGCCGTCGTCCGCGGCCGGGGTCAGGGTGATGGTGCCGCCCGCCTGCTGGACCGTGCGGGCCACGATGGACAGGCCCAGGCCGGAGCCGGGGAGCTGGCGGGCCGACGGGGAGCGCCAGAAGCGTTCGAAGACGTGGGGGAGTTCATCGGCGGGGATGCCGGGGCCCCGGTCCCGTACCGTCAGCTCGCCCCGGTGCAGGATCACGTCGATCGTCGCGCCGGGCGGGCTGAACTTCACCGCGTTGTCCAGGACGTTGACGACCGCCCGTTCCAGTGCGGCCGGTTCCGCCCTTACGTACCAGGGGGCCAGCTCCGCCGTGATCGTCAGCTCGGGGCCGCGCAGCCTGGCCCGTTGCAGGGCGGTGCGGGTGATGTCGTGGAGGGCGACCACCTGGAGCGGGCCGGGCTGGGCGGCGTCCGGGCGGGCCAGTTCCTGGAGGTCGCCGATGAGCGAGGCCAGCTCCGTCATCTGGGCCTTGACCGACGTCATCAGGGCCTTGCGGTCGTCCGGCGGGATCGCCCGGCCGGTCTCCTCGCTGCGGGCGAGCAGTTCGACGTTCGTGCGCAGCGAGGTGAGCGGGGTCCTCAGTTCGTGGCCCGCGTCCGCGATCAGCTGGGCCTGGAGGTCGCGGGAGGTGGCGAGCGAGGCGGTCATGGAGTTGAAGGAGCGCGAGAGCCGGGCGATCTCGTCCTCGCCCTCGACCGGGATACGGACG
Source organism: Streptomyces sp. NBC_01237 (assembly GCF_035917275.1). Classification (NCBI taxonomy): domain Bacteria; kingdom Bacillati; phylum Actinomycetota; class Actinomycetes; order Kitasatosporales; family Streptomycetaceae; genus Streptomyces; species Streptomyces sp. NBC_01237. The sequence goes on from NZ_CP108508.1 coordinate 4,909,385, forward strand.
GTGAGGTCCTCGGTACGGGCCACGTGTTCCACGGCCTCGGTGAGCTCGTCCACCGGGCGCAGCCCGGACCTGGCCACCCACAGCCCGGCGGCGCCCGCGCCGACGACGCCGATGCCGGAGACGATGAGCAGGACCAGGGCCAGCTGGTTCAGCGGGTCGGTGACCTGGTCCATGGGGATGGCCACCGAGACCGCGACGCCGCGCCGCTCCTGGTTGGGGATCGTCGTCGTGTAGACGCGCATGGCCGTGCCGTCGGCGGCGTCCGTGGTGTGCGTGGCGCTCTTGCGCACACCCGCGGCGACCACCCGGTCGGAGGGCTGCACGGGGATCGCGGACTTGTCCGGCTGTGTGCAGGGCTCCGCACCGACCGCCGTCACCAGCTGGATCGTGTAGGGGCCGGTCACGATCTGGACGTCACCCGGCAACTGGTTCGTGCAGGACGCCGTGAGCAGCCTGATCGCGTCGTCGTTCGGCTTGACCTGGCTCAGGGTCGTGTCGAGCTGCTCGGTGAGCCGTTCGCGCGTCGTCACCCAGCAGGCCAGGGCGACCGCCGCCACCGCCACCGCCACCGCCGTCGCCACCAGCATCGCCAGCCTCGACCGCAGGGGCAGCGCCCGAAGCCGCCGCAGCGGGCCGCTCACCCCTCACCGCCGCCGGACCGCAGCGCGTATCCCACGCCGCGCACCGTGTGGACCAGACGCGGTTCGCCGCCCGCCTCCGTCTTGCGGCGCAGGTACATCACGTACACGTCCAGGGAGTTCGAGCTCGGTTCGAAGTCGAATCCCCAGACCGCCTTGAGGATCTGTTCCCGGGTGAGGACCTGGCGCGGGTGCGCCAGGAACATCTCCAGGAGGGTGAACTCGGTACGGGTCAGCTCGACCCGGCGCTCTCCCCGGGTGACCTCGCGGGTGGTGAGGTCCATCCGCAGGTCGGCGAAGGACAGGACGTCGTCGTCGGTGATGTCCGCGCCCGCCGCGGCCGCGTAGGAGCTGCGGCGCAGCAGGGCCCGGATGCGGGCGAAGAGCTCGTCCAGCTCGAAGGGCTTGACCAGGTAGTCGTCGGCGCCCGCGTCGAGGCCGGTGACCCGGTCGCCGACGGTGTCGCGGGCGGTGAGCATGAGGATGGGGGTGGTGGTGCCGGTGGACCTGATGCGGCGGGCGGCGGTGAGGCCGTCCATGCGCGGCATCTGGATGTCCAGGACGATCAGGTCGGGGGCGTACGCCTCCGCCTTGGTGAGGGCGTCGTAGCCGTCCACGGCGACCTCGGTCCCGTACCCCTCGAAGGCGAGGCTGCGCTGCAGCGCCTCGCGCACGGCGGGCTCGTCGTCGACGATCAGGATGCGCTGCGGATCGTCTTCGGCGGGGCTCATCGCTGCTCGTCCTCTTCTCGTTCCGGCCTGATAAGGATGCTCTCAGCCTCGCACGGTCGGCACCCGGACCGGTGCTCAGGAGCCGGCGCCGGACCGCAGGGTGTCCAGGTCGGCCTTGACCGTGTCGACGGGGATGGCGAAGCCGAGGCCCACGCTGCCCGCGGCGGAGCCGCCCGTGCCGCTCGCGGAGCTGGGCGAGTACATCGCGGAGTTGATGCCGATGATCTCGCCGTTCATGTTGATCAGCGCGCCGCCGGAGTTGCCCGGGTTGAGCGAGGCATCGGTCTGGAGGGCCTTGTACGTGGTCTTCGACGTACCCGTGTCGCCGTTGAACTGCTGCCCGCCGAACTCGAACGGCCACTGCCCGCCGCCCTGTTGACGCGGGTCCTGCCCCTGGCCGCTGCCGGAGTCGTCGTCCTTGGCCACCGTGACATCGCGGTCGAGCGCGGAGACGATGCCACTGGTGACCGTGCCGGTCAGACCCTCGGGGGAGCCGATCGCCACGACCTGGTCGCCGACCTTCACCGCGGAGGAGTCGCCGAGCGAAGCCGTCTTCAGCCCGCTCGCGCCCTGGAGCTTGATCAGCGCGAGGTCCTTGTCGGCGTCGGTGCCGACGACATCGGCGGTGTACGTCTTACCGGTGGAGAGCGTCACCTCGATCTCGGAGGCGCCGGAGATGACGTGGTTGTTGGTGATGATCTCGCCGTCGGCCGTGATGACCACGCCGGAGCCGGTGGACTGGCCCGCCGTCGAGGTGGCGCCGATCTCGACGATCGCCGGGGACACGGCCGCCGCGACCCCGGAGACGGTGCCCGCGCTGCTCTGCGAGACGGTGGTGCCGTTGACGACGCCGGGGGAGCCGGAGGCGGTCGTACCGCCGTCGGTCAGCTGTCCGACCAGGGCCGCGCTGCCGCCGCCGACCACCGCCGCGACGATCGCCACCGCCGCCAGGAGCGCGACGGGCCGCCTCGCCCGGCGACGGGGCTTCGGCTGCTCGGGCTCGTACGCGGGCGGCGGCGGGTAGGACGAGGCTCCGCCGGCGTACACGTGCGAGGGGTCCGTCGGGTACGAGGGGTACGTCGGGTATTCGCCGCTCGGGCGGTGGCTCTCAGTCATGTCTACGAGAGTGGCCAGCGAACATGAGAGGAGCCTGAATACGTCCTGAGAAGCCCGGCAGAACCGTGTATGTCCGAAATAAAGTCCCGCCCCCGCCCGCCCCGGGCCGCCCCGGCTCCCGGACCGCCCGCCGTGAGCGGCCGGCCTCCAGGACCACCCGCCCCGGACCGCCCGCCTCCCGGTGGGTCTACCGCTCTACCGCTCGGGCGTCGGCTCCCCGCACCCGCACGAGCGGCGCACCACCAGCGCCGACGGGAACTGCTTCAGCCGCTCCCGGCGCGAGCCGGAGACCCGCAGCGCGTCGTCCAGGACCAGGTCCACGGCCGCCCGCGCCATCGCCGGGCGGTCCGAGAAGACCGTCGTCAGCGGCGGGTCGGTGAGACCGGCTTCCTTCACGTCGTCGAAGCCCGCCACCGCGAGCTCCCCGGGCACATCGATCCGCAGCTCGCGGGCGGCCCGCAGCACCCCGATGGCCTGGTCGTCCGTCGCACAGAAGATCGCCGGGGGCCGGTCCGGGCCGGACAGCAGCCCGAGCGCCACCTGGTAGGCGTCGTAACGGTTGTACGGGGCCTGGAACAGCCGGCCCTCCGTCGAACGCCCCGACTCGTGCATCGCCCGGCGCCAGCCCTCGATGTGGTCGGCGACCGGGTCACCGACCGCCGGGGTCGACTCCACGCCGCCGAGGCAGGCCACGTACGCGTTGCCGTGCTCCAGCAGGTGGCGGGTGGCCAGCTGCGCGCCGCCGACGTCGTCCGTGACCACCGCGACGTCATCGATCGCCTCGGGCCGCTCGTGGAGCAGCACGACACGGGCGTCCCATGCCTCGATCTCGGCCGCGGCCCGCTCGCTGGGTCCCTGGCTGACCAGGATCAGGCCGGAGACGCGCATACCGAGGAAGGCACGCAGATAGTGGACCTCGCGCTCGTCGCGGTAGTCGGAGTTGCCGACGAGGACCATCTTTCCGCGTTCGGCGGCGGCCTGTTCGACCGCGTGCGCCATCTCCGCGAAGAACGGCTGGCGCGCGTCCGGAACGATCATGCCTATGAGGTCGGTGCGCCGCGAGGCCATGGCCTGGGCAACCCGGTCGGGCCGGTATCCCAACTGCTTGATCGCGGCGAGCACCCGCTCGCGCGTGGCCGGGGCGACCGGCCTGGGTCCGTTGTTGATGACATAACTGACGACCGCGGTCGACGTACCCGCCAGTCTCGCCACATCGTCCCGCGTCACCTTGGCCACGCGCGGCAGTCTACGCGGATGGACCTACCTCTTGGCAGGTCGGACCGGGGCTTCTTCCGGGAGCTCCGCTTTGGGCGGCTGCGCCGAACGGGTCACGGCTTCGGTGGCCGTCACCACTGCCGCCCGGACCTTCGCCGCCCGGTCCTTGGCCTCCTGCGCCTTCGCCTCCTCGGCGGCGGCGCGCTCCACCTTCTCCGGGGCGACGAAGCGGTAACCGACGTTGCGTACGGTGCCGATCAGCGACTCGTGCTCGGGACCCAGCTTGGCGCGCAGCCGCCGGACGTGGACGTCGACCGTCCGCGTACCGCCGAAGTAGTCGTATCCCCACACCTCCTGGAGCAGCTGGGCGCGGGTGAAGACGCGGCCCGGGTGCTGGGCGAGGTACTTGAGCAGCTCGAACTCCTTGAAGGTCAGGTCCAGGACCCGGCCCTTCAACTTGGCGCTGTACGTCGCCTCGTCGACCGAGAGGTCGCCGTTGCGGATCTCCATCGGGGAGTCGTCCGAGGTGATCTGCCGGCGGCCGGTGGCCAGCCGCAGCCGGGCCTCGACCTCCGCGGGGCCCGCCGTGTCCAGCAGGACGTCGTCGATGCCCCAGTCGGCGGTGACGGCGGCGAGCCCGCCCTCCGTGACCACGAGGATCAGCGGACAGCCGGGTCCGGTGGACCGCAGCAGCTGACAGAGCGAACGCACCTGTGGGAGGTCGCGGCGCCCGTCGATGAGGATCACGTCGGCACCCGGGGTGTCGACGAGAGCGGGGCCTTCGGCGGGGGCGACCCGCACGCTGTGCAGCAGGAGGCCGAGGGCGGGGAGCACCTCCGTCGACGGCTGAAGTGCGTTGGTCAGAAGCAGCAGTGAACTCATCGCCGCCCACCTGCCCGGTTCGTCGGTCGATCGTCTTGCACGGTTCGCTCGCCCATTACGTCGGTCCTCCTCGTTCCCTGCGAGAGGGGCACTCCCGGGTCGGACCCGGGGGAGTATGCGGCACTGCTTCGTACGGTCATGCGGGTTCTACGGGTGCGGTCCCGCGCCCTGGGACCGCTGAGCTTGTTGAAACGTCTCCGTAACAACGTGTGGAAAGCACAAAAGGACCCGGGGGCTGCATTGCCCGGATCCTCTTCGCAGCAGAATAACCCACATGAGTTCTGTGTCCGAGGGTCGATTCCTGAGTTCTTCTGTTTCCCTCCTCACGCCGAACCCCCGCCGCACCACATTGCTGACCGATGACGGGGTCGCGGTCGAGGCGGTGTACGAACCGTGTACGGCGGGTTTCGCGGCTGTGGGGGAGGGGGCGGCGGACAGTGCGGGGGAGCGGGTTCGGGCCACTACGGCGATCGTCGTCGCGCACGGCTTCACCGGCCATCTGGACCGGCCCGCCGTGCGGCGGGCGGCTCAGGTGTTCTCCCAGCGTGCGGCCGTGATCACGTTCTCCTTTCGGGGGCACGGACGGTCCGGAGGGCGCTCGACCGTGGGCGACCGGGAAGTACGGGATCTGGCCGCCGCGGTGGCCTGGGCGCGCTCGCTGGGGCACCGGCGGATCGTTATGGTCGGCTTCTCGATGGGCGGCTCCGTGGCGCTCCGGCACGGGGCGCTGTATACGGATGACGCGACCCCGATTCCGGCCCGGAACGCGGGACCGGATTCCGTCCACGATGTGATACGGGGCGATTCGGCCGTTCGAGTAACGGCGTGCGAGGGGCGCATGGAGGCGCACGCCGACGCGGTGGTTGCGGTGAGTGCTCCCGCGCGCTGGTTCTACCGCGGTACGGCCCCGATGCGGCGCCTGCACTGGGTGGTCACCCGTCCCACGGGCCGGCTCGTCGGCCGCTACGGCTTCGGCACCCGGATCGACCGCGCGGCCTGGGACCCCGTACCGCTCTCCCCGGTCGGCGCGGTCCCGCTGATCGCCCCCGCCCCGCTGCTCGTCGTGCACGGCGACCAGGACCCGTACTTCCCGCTCGACCACCCGAGGGCGCTCGCCGCGGCGGCCGGTGAGGGCGGCGCGGACCTGTGGCTGGAGCGGGGGATGGGGCACGCGGAGAACGCGTCCGACGACGCCCTGCTCGCCCGCATCGCCGACTGGGCGGTCGCGGCGTGACCCATCATGGACAGCTGACGCACGAGGAAAGGGGTGGCGCCATGGCGACGGGAACGATCCGTTACTGGGCTGCGGCCAAGGCCGCTGCGGGGGCCGCGGAGGAACCGTACACGGCGGCGACACTCGCCGAGGCGCTCGACGCGGTGCGCGAACGGCACCCCGGTGAGCTGGCCCACGTACTGCGAAGGTGTTCGTTCCTGATCGACGGTGATCCCGTCGGGACCCGTGGCCATGAGACCGTACGGCTTGCCGAGGGCGGCACGGTCGAGGTGCTCCCGCCGTTCGCAGGAGGGTGAACCGCAGACCATGAGCAGCAACGACCAGCAGTATCCGTATCCGTACGGTGAGCAGCCGCACGACGGACAGCAGGCCCCGCCGTACGAAGGACAGCAGCCGTACGGACAGCAGCCGTACGACGGACAGTCCTACGGCGATCCGGCCCAGGGCGCCCCCGTGTACGGGCAGCAGCCGCAGCAGCCTCAGCACCCCCAGCCGCAGCAGTCGTACGGTGGCCAGGCCCCGTACGGCGCGTACGAGCCCCACGCGGGCGCCACGGGCGCCACAGGGGCCGCGGCGGGCCAGTGGCCCACCGGGCAGTCGGAGCCGGGGGCCTTCGATCAGGGCGCGACGCAGACCTGGCAGGCGCAGACCTGGGACACCCAGTACCAGCCGACGATCCAGCCCCAGCAGCCTCAGCAGCCTCAGCAGCCTCAGCAGCCGCTTCAGCACCAGGCTCATCAGGAGTACCCGGAGCAGCGCCCCCAGCCCCAGCAGCCCCAGCAGCAGTACCAGGGGCAGCAGGGGCAGCAGGGACACCCGCAGAACCCGCAGCACCAGCACCCGGCCGCCGCCACCGATGCCGCGTATCTGCCGCCGCAGGGTGACTCGGGCTCGTACCCGCTGCCGCCCGAGGTGCCGGACGCATCGGCCCCCGCCCCCGCACCCGCGTCGCCCGCCGGGGCCTCCGCGCTGCGGGACGCCTCCGGGTTCAGCGCGCCCACCACCCTCGGCAACAGCCGGGTCACCGACGCACAGCGGGCCCGCGCCGAGGGCCGTTCGCCGATCATCGCGCCGGGCATGCAGCCCGCCGCGATCACCGCGGGGCTCGGCCTGCTCCTCGCCCTCGGTGCCGCGATCGGGCAGTACGCCCTGGTCGTCCCCCTGGTCCTGCTCCAGGCCGTGACGGCCGCCGGGTGGTTCCGGCTCAACGGCATGTGGCCGGCCCGCCAGGGCATCGCGCTCGCCTTCGCGGGCGGGTTCGTCGCGGACGTGGCGCTGCTCGCGGCCGGCCGGGAGAACGGTCCCGCCGCCCTCCTGGGCACCCTGGGTGTCTGGGTGCTGCTGACGGTCGTCCTGCAACTGCGCAGCCACGCGGGCGCCGACGAGCGGATGTACGGGCTGATGGCCACCGTCGTGTCCGCCGCCCTCGCCGTGCTCGCCGCCGGGCATCTGGCGGCCGTCCCGGACGCCGTGACGGTGGGCGGGGTCGCGGTCGCGGCCGCCGTGCTCGTCAGGGCGCTGCCCCTGCCGGGAGCCGCTTCGGTCGTGGTGGCGCTGCTCGTCGCCACGGGCGCCGGTCTCGCGATGGGCGGATTCACGGACTTCGGCACGAAGGCCGCGTTCCTCGGGCTGGCCGCCGGTGGCTGCGCGCTGATCGGGCTGCGGGTGGCGAGCTACGACTACCCGTCCCGCTTCGTGCACATGACGGCCGGAGTGGCGCTGCCGCTGACCGCCGCGGCTCCCGCCGTGTACCTGATCGGCCGCGTGATCGCCTGACGGTGATGCCGCGGGAACCGATCGGGGGTCTTTGGACGTCGATCACCCCGGGTGTCCCGTGCGGCCGCGAGTAGGCTCACGGGCGCCAGGGGTCCGATCGGGTCCCACGGGGGTCCGGTCGGGTCAGGGTGGGGAGCAACGGGCATGCGTGCACTGCGAATACTGCTGATCGTCCTGGTGGTGCTGGGCGGTGCCTTCGTCGCCGTCGACCGTGCCGCCGTGTACTTCGCGGAGTCCGAGGCCGAGGGCCGGGTCCGGATCACCGGGGGCAGCGCCGGGTCGACGGACGTCTCGATCAAGGGCTTCCCGTTCCTGACGCAGGTCGCCGGTTCACGGTTCGACCAGGTGGACGTCAAGCTCACCGGGATCAGGGCCAGCGCCGGTGGCCGCGCGATCCGGATCAGTGAGATGCGGGCCCAGCTGCACGACGTGACCCTGGGGTCCGGCTACTCCAGTGCCACGGCCGCCCGTGCCACCGGTACGGCCGTCGTCAACTACGAGGACCTGACCTCGGCGGCCAACGACGGCGTCGCCGTCGAGTACGGCGGCGACGGCAAGGTGAAGGTCACCGGCACGGTCGACATCCTCGGCCGCCCCGTCTCGCGCAGCGTCCTCTCCACCGTCACCCTCGTCGACGGCAGGACCATCCGGGTGCACGCGGACAAGGTCCCGGGCGAGGGCATTCCCGGCCTGGAGGATCTGGTCCGCGGGCAGACCGACTTCGAGCGGGAGATCGGCGGGCTGCCGGACGGTCTGAAGCTGGAGAAGGTCGAGGTGACCCGGGACGGCCTGGAGATCTCGGTCACGGGCTCGGACGTCGCGCTCACGGGGTGACGGACCGGCGACTGCGGCCCCGGCCGCCCCGGGCGTGCGGTCCGTGGCGGTCCCGGCCGTCCCGGATCCGCAGCCGATCCAGATATTGAGACGTTCCTGTCCGGTCCTCAGATGGACGCCGGGCGCACACCGCCGGAGCACGGCTCCGAGCCCCTGGTCGCGCTGCTCCCGTCTCGGATGGCGGACGATCCCGTCTCATCATCCGACACGACGGTGACATCTCCGCCCGTACCTCCCTACGATCGGACACATGAAGCGACAGGCGGATCTCACGAAGCGGCGGGCAGTGGACCTCTGCCGCGTCGCCGCCATGCTCTGTCGCACCTTCTGAGCGGGACGTTCCCGGCGTCCCGTTTCCCCCCGGCCCTTCGACCACGGTCAGGGCCGAGCCCGCGTCCCGTACGTGCCGCGCTCCGTGCATGTCGCGCGTACATCCCGCACCCGCACTCCGCACCACCCCGCCGCAGACTGCCCCGGAGGAGAACCACATGAGCCGCAGTGACGTCCTGGTAGACGCCGACTGGGTCGAGGCCCACATCGACGACCCGAAGGTCGCCATCGTCGAGGTCGACGAGGACACCTCCGCGTACGAGAAGAACCACATCAAGAACGCGATCCGGATCGACTGGACCAAGGACCTCCAGGACCCGGTCCGCCGTGACTTCATCGACCAGGCCGGCTTCGAGAAGCTCCTGTCCGAGAAGGGCATCGCGAACGACACGCTCGTCGTCCTGTACGGCGGCAACAACAACTGGTTCGCCTCGTACGCGTACTGGTACTTCAAGCTGTACGGCCACGAGGGCGTCAAGCTCCTCGACGGCGGCCGCAAGAAGTGGGAGCTCGACTCCCGCGACCTGGTCGACGCCGTTCCGTCCCGCCCGGCCACCTCGTACAAGGCCAAGCCCCAGGACGAGTCGATCCGCGCCTACCGCGACGACGTCGTGAAGGCCATCGGCAGCCTGAACCTGGTCGACGTGCGGTCGCCCGACGAGTTCAGCGGCAAGCTGCTCGCGCCGGCGCACCTCCCGCAGGAGCAGTCGCAGCGCCCCGGCCACGTGCCCAGCGCCCGCAACATCCCGTGGTCGAAGAACGCCAACGACGACGGCACCTTCAAGTCGGACGACGAGCTCAAGGCCCTCTACGAGGCCGAGCAGGTCGACCTGGCGAAGGACACCATCGCCTACTGCCGCATCGGTGAGCGCTCCGCGCTCACCTGGTTCGTGCTGCACGAGCTGCTCGGCCAGGCGAACGTCAAGAACTACGACGGTTCGTGGACCGAGTACGGCTCCCTCGTGGGCGTGCCGATCGAGCTCGGCGCCGCCAAGTAGTTCCGCAGGACCGCTCAACCGTTCAGCAGGACCCCGACCAGAAGGACAGAACACCATGTGTGGAGCACAGGCCGGCGGCCCCGACGCTTCGACGATCAAGCCCGGCGAGACCACCATCCAGGGCAGCGTGACCCGTGACGGCGAGCCCGTCACCGGCTATGTGCGCCTGCTGGACTCGACCGGCGAGTTCACCGCCGAGGTCCCGACCTCGGCGACCGGGCAGTTCCGCTTCTACGCGGCCGAGGGCACCTGGACGCTCCGCGCCCTGGTTCCGGGCGGCAGCGCCGACCGTACGGTCGTGGCGCAGACCGGTGGCCTCTCCGAGGTCGCGATCGCCGTCTAGCTCCGGCCGACGCGACGCACGACGCGGTAGTACGACGCAGAAGTACGCGGTGGTACGACGCGGCGGTACGACGCACGACGCATGACCGGCCGAAGGGCCGCACCCCAGGGGGTTGGACGCCACCTGAGCAGGGGTGCGGCCCTTCGTGCCGTTCGCCTGGGCCGCACGCCGGATCGGGCCTACGCTGGAGACATGTACGCCCGGCGCCGTCGCGGCTATTTCCTGATGATGGGCGGATGCATCGTCCTCTTCGTCTCCGCCTGGGCCGTCGTACGCCTCTGGTCGATGCCGGTGGCCATCGGGATGTGCGTGGTCGCCATGGTCATCCCGCCGATCGCGGCGATAGTCGCCAACCGGCGCGGCCCGGAGGACCGTTGGTGGGACGACCCGTCCGGCGATTCGAAGTCCGACGAGTGGTGGGACGAACTCGACGGCAAGAAGCGCCGCCGGTAGGAGCCCCCCCCGGCGGCCGTGGGACCTCAGTAGACGAGGGCCTGGGTGCCGTCCGCCATGGCTTCCTGCACGAAGACCTGGGCGCCGGCGATCCGTACGCCCTCCAGTACGTCCTTCTCACCGATGTCGCGCCGGGCCGCGCACTGCGTGCAGAGCGTGACGCGACCGCCCGCCAGGATCGACTCGATCAGGTCGGGCAGCGGCGCGGCGTGCGGCAGCTCGAACTCGGCGGCGCGCCCCGGCAGGGCGAACCAGGAGGACTCTCCGGTCAGCCAGAGCGAGACCTCCACACCGCTGGCGACGGCCACGGCCGCCACGGTGAAGGCCTGGGAGCAGCGCTCGGCGGAATCGGCCCCGGCAGTCACCTTGATCACAAGCTTCTTTGGCATATGCCGAACTGTAATCGTCGGGTGGGCAACCTCTTTCGGTACCTGTGGGTCAGTTGTGTGCGCAGGTAACGGAATCTGCGCCTCAGGTCTCGTGGGGGGACCCTTTTGGAACTGAACGACACCATTCCTGACGTACCGACCGAGCCACCTTCCGCTCCCGTCGCTCCTGTCACTCCCGTTGTTGCTGACATTCCCGTACGCCCACGTCCGCGTGGACGTACGACCTTGCTCATCGCCGCCGCCGCGCTGCTCGGCATCACCGGTGGCGCCGCCGTCGGTTACGGCATCCAGGCCGAGCGCGCACCGACCCCGCTGGCCGCGCTGTCGCAGCCGGGCCTCGGCTACCCGGCGAAGCCGCTGCCCGCGGACAAGGTCCCGGCCCCGCTGCCCGTCGCGCAGGACCGGCAGGTCAAGACGGACGGTGACCTGCGCAAGCTGCTGGTGGACCGGCCCAAGGGCGCCAAGAGGTCGGTCCTGGAGCTGGGCATCGACGACGGCTGGACGCCGCTCGACACCTATGCCCGGGACTTCGACAGCGAGGACTACATGTTCGAGACGATGGCCGAGGGCGACTTCCGCCGGGTCGCGTCGGCCGCGTGGCGCCAGGGGCAGTACCGGGACACCGCCGTCAACCTCGTCCAGTTCCGCTCCGGATCGCAGCTGGGCGCGAGCGATCACTTCGACGGCCAGATGGACTACATGCCGTTCGACAAGGACGGCGCGGGCAACGAGGGCGACCCGATCAAGGGCAGCGGCAAGGGCCGTTACTTCCTGTTCGAGGTCGAGCGGAAGGCGGGCTACATGCCCTCCTACCGCGCCAGGGCCCTGGCGCTGCGCGGCGACATCATGCTCGACATCAACATCTTCGACACCACGCCGATCAGCAAGAAGGACATCCGCAAGCTGGCCGAGCGACAGCTGGAGCGGCTGTGAACGACGAGATGAGCCCCGGCACGAGTCCGGACAACGACCCGACGGCTTCCGGCACGAGCCCGGAGAGCGATGCCGCACAGAGCGGCCCCGAGCAGAACGGCGCCGCACAGAGCGGCCCCGAGCAGAACGGCCTTCCGGCCCGGCCCGGCAGGGCGCGGCGGCTGGTCCTCACCGCGCTGCCCTTCGTCCTGGTCCTCGGCGCGGTCGGTGGCGCCGCCGCGTACACCAAGAGCACCGTGGACGGCGCCGACCGCACCGTCACCACGTCCGTCTGGGCGAAGACCGGGGACAAGCCCGCCGAGGACCCGGCCGGTGGCCCCGACCGCGGCCGGGCCACCACCGCACTGAGCAAGCTGCTGCTGCCGGTCCCCAAGGGGTACCGGCTCGGCCCGGACATCGGTGAGTTCGGCAACGACAGCGAGACGAGCGGCAAGAAGGCCACGGCGGCCATGAAGGAAATGGGCCGCGGCCTGGCGGGCAAGCAGCGCCGGGAGCTGGACAAGCGCATCGACCGCCTCCGTATCCAGGGCATCGCACAGCGCTCGTACACCTCGGACGCCAATGACCTGACCGTCGAGATCCACATCTCGAAGATGCGGGACAGGAAGGCCGTCCACGACACGTACGCGGGTCAGAAGGAACTGATGGACTCCTTCGGGGGCTTCCGGAAGGGGCCGAGGATCGAGGGCCACAAGAAGGCCACCTGCTACCGGATGCCGAAGGACGGCAAGGACAAGCTCGACGGGGTGTTCTGCCTCGCCTACGACGGGGAGGCGTACGTCTCCGTCACGGCGAGCGGCAGCGAGCCGTTCAGCACGTCCGACGTCGCCGATCTGGTGAAGGACCAGCTCGACCACATCAAGTCTCCGGGGGAGTACGTATGACCGAGCAGACGGTGACGGCGGCACCGGAGCCCGAGGTGCCCGCGTCCGCGCCGGAGGCACCCGTGTCCGTGCCGGAGACCGCCGCAGGGATACCCGCGGGGATACCCGCGACGGCACCTCCCGTACCCGGGACCCCTCCCGCCGCCCCGCCGCAGGGGCCGAAGCCGCCGCGGCGCGTGCTGCGGGCCGTGGCGCGCTGGACCGCCGCCGTGCTGGTGCTCGGCTCGGTCGGCACCGGTACGGCCCTCGGTCTCGCGTCGATGGAGCGCACCGACGTGCCGGGGCTCGCCACCGAGGGCGACGGGCGCTGGGAGTACCCGACGCTGTCCCTGCCCGCGCTCCCGGCCGGTTCGCCGCGACCGTTCAGCGACGGCAATCCCGCCGAGGTGCACCACGCCGACCTGCGGAAGCTGCTGCTGCCCGCCCCGGCCGGAGCGACGGCGGACAAGAAGCTGACCGGGGGCTGGGTCCCCACCGGGCAGTTCCTCGCGGAGTTCCGGAAGGACAAGCGGGACGCGCTGTCCCAGCTCCTCAAGGACTCGGCCCTGCGGCACATCGCGGCCCGGGGCTGGACCATGCCGGACGGCACCGTGTCCCGCACCTATCTGCTCCAGTTCAACTCCGCGGGCTTCGCGGGGGCGCTCCGCGACGACCTGTACGTCGGGGTCTCGTCCGGCATCCCGATCGTCGGCACCGACGTGATGGAGCTGGACGAGTCCTGGAACGCCGCGGACAAGGTCCCGGGCGTCACGCCGTACGTGTTCAGCGAGAAGGCCCCGTTCGGCGGCGAGCACGTCCGCCAGGCGTACTCCGTCGCGGGCGACACCCTCGCGCTGGTCATCCACACCCGTAAGGGCAAGGAGGAGACGGCGCGCATCCCGTTCCAGCAGTCGCTGATCCTCCAGAACCAGCTGCTCGGCTGAGGACCTGAACGAGAGAGCCGGGCCCCTACCCATTAGGCTGGGGCCCGGCCCTGTACTGCCGCCATTCGCTCGTTCCGAGGAGCCCCCGTGCTTGAGGCATTCTTCTCCGCCCTGCTGATCCTGGTCTGCGTCGGCGTGCTCGCGTTCGCCGGTGTGACCGTGAAGAAGCTGTACCAGGGCCAGCGCTGACCCTCGTAGAACTCCTCCGCTCCCTCACAGATCGTCTGAGACGCCCATGATCTCGATTCCGTCCGACCTCCACCCGGACCTCGTCCCGCTGGCCTTCCTCCTGGGCAACTGGGCGGGCGCGGGTGTGTCCGACTTCCCCGGTGCCGAGAAGTGCAACTTCGGCCAGGAAGTCACCTTCAGCCACGACGGCCGGGACTTCCTGGAGTACGTGTCGCACACCTGGGTGCTGGACGAGGAGGGCAATCAGGTCCGGCCGCTGGAGTCCGAGTCCGGCTACTGGCGCATCGACAAGGACCGCAAGGTCGAGGTCGTCATGGTCCGTGACCAGGGCATCGTCGAGATCTGGTACGGCGAGCTGGCGGACCAGAAGCCGCAGATCGACCTGGTCACCGACGCGGTGGCCCGTACGGCGGCCTCCGGCCCGTACAGCGGCGGAAAGCGCCTCTACGGGTATGTGAAGAGCGACCTGATGTGGGTCGGCGAGAAGTCCACCCCCGAGGTCGAGCTGCGCCCCTACATGTCGGCGCACCTGAAGAAGGTCGTCACTCCGGAAGAGGTCGCCGAGATGGCGCGGAACCTCGAGGACATGCCCGACGACGGCATCGCGTTCTTCAAGTAGTCCGCGAGGCTGCGGCAAGGTGCTCACCCGGACCTACACTGGCCCTGTGGTGAGCACCGACTGGAAGACCGATCTTCGGCAGCGTGGCTACCGGCTGACGCCTCAGCGTCAGCTCGTCCTGGAGGCCGTCGACGCACTGGAACACGCGACGCCCGACGACATCCTCTGCGAGGTGCGCCGGACCGCGTCCGGCGTGAACATCTCCACCGTGTACCGGACCCTGGAGCTCCTGGAGGAGCTCGGGCTGGTCAGCCACGCCCATCTCGGGCACGGCGCTCCGACGTACCACCTGGCCGACCGCCATCACCACATCCATCTGGTCTGCCGGGACTGCGCGGACGTCATCGAGGCCGATGTCGACGTGGTCGCCGACTTCACCGCCAAGCTCCGCGACAGCTTCGGCTTCGAGACCGACATGAAGCACTTCGCGATCTTCGGCCGCTGTGCCGACTGCACCGCGAAGGCGAAGTCCCCCGCGGCCGAATAGATCCCGGCCGGGTCCCAGGGGCTGTCCCGTGGGCGCAGCCGAATAGATCCCGGCAGGGTCCTAGGTACAAAGGCCCGGTGCCCGGCCGGGGCGGCCGTCCGCCGCCGGGTCGTAGGCTGGGCGCATGAAGAGCCCCCTGCTGTCCCTGCCCGGCGCAGTCCCCGCCGAGGGCCGCGACGAAGGTGTTGCCGCGCACTACGGCGACCTGTTCCGCGAGCAACGCGCCCTCGCCGACGGCAACGGTTTCGTCGACCTCTCCCACCGGGGCGTCGTCACCGTCAGCGGCGACGACCGGCTGAGCTGGCTCCATCTGCTGCTCACCCAGCACGTCAGCGACCTCGCCCCCGGTCAGGCCACCGAGGCGCTGATCCTGAGTTCGAACGGGCACATCGAGCACGCCATGTACCTCGTCGACGACGGCGAGCGGGTGTGGATGCATGTCGAACCGGAGACACAGGGCGAGCTCATCGCCTACCTGGAGTCGATGAAGTTCTACTACCGGGTCGAGGTCGCCGACCGTACCGAGGACATCGCCGTCGTCCATCTGCCGGCCGGTTCCATCGCCGAGGTGCCCGAAGGCGTCGCCGTACGGGAGACGCCGCACGGCCGGGACCTGTTCCTGCCCCGCGCGGACCTGGAGACGTACGCCGCCGGGCACGGTCCGGCGGCGGGCATCCTGGCGTACGAGGCGCTGCGCGTCGAGGCGCACCGCCCGCGCATCGGCTTCGAGACCGACCACCGCACCATTCCGCACGAGCTGGGCTGGATCGGTACCGCCGTCCACCTCCAGAAGGGCTGCTACCGGGGGCAGGAGACCGTCGCCCGCGTCCACAACCTGGGGAAGCCGCCGCGCCGGCTGGTCTTCCTGCACCTGGACGGCAGCGAGGTGCACCTGCCCGGACACGGCACGCCGGTACGGCTGGCGGCCGACGGGGCGGAGGGGCGGCAGCTCGGCTTCATCACCACCTCGGCCCGCCACCACGAGCTGGGCCCGATCGCCCTGGCACTGGTGAAGCGGAACGTGGCCGTGGACGCGGAACTGATCGCGGGGGACACGGCCGCCGCCCAGGAGACGGTCGTCGAGCCGTAGTTCCCCTACGCACCCGCGTCCACCGCCGCCGGTGCGGGGGCGCCTTCGCACCCCCGCACCGCTACACCTCGATCAGTACGGTGAACGGGCCGTGATTCGTGAGCGAGACGCGCATGTCCGCACCGAACCGGCCCGTCTCCACATGTGCGCCGAGCGCCCGCAGCTGCGCCACCACCTCGTCGACCAGCGGTTCGGCGATCTCGCCGGGCGCGGCTGCGTTCCACGTGGGCCTGCGGCCCTTCCGGGCGTCCCCGTAGAGAGTGAACTGGGAAATCACCAGGAGGGGGGCATTCGTATCCGAACAGGACTTCTCGCCCTCCAGGACACGCACCGACCAGAGCTTGCGGGCGAGCTGCGCGGCCTTCTCCGGGGTGTCCCCATGGGTGACCCCCACCAGCACACACAGTCCCTCGCCGACGATCTCGCCGACGGTTCGGGTCCCCGACGGGTCGTCCGCGGTGCCTGCCACGGTGACGCTCGCGCCGTCCACTCTCTGTATCACTGCACGCATACAGACCAACCTATCTTGGGCTGAACGGGTACAGATCAACAGCGTGGGCCCCCCGGCAGGTGGCACGATGCACGATGGCGGTGTGCCGACGCACCGGTTGAGGGGACGGAACAGCATGAGTACATATGGAGCCGGACAATCTCCCGGTGCCGTACCGGTGCCACGCGCCAGCACCATGCGGCCACCCGTGCAGCGGAGCGTACCGGGCCAGGGACCCGTGCCCCCGCCCCCGGCCGGTCCGGGGGCCGTGCCCGCCGGGTCCGTACCCGAACAGGGGGTGTCGCCGGTGGCGACGGCCGCGGCGGGGGAGGACGGCCCGCCCGCCGGGTTCGCCGGGCTGCGGCTGCCGGAACTGCGGGCGCTGCGCCGCGACGCGCAGCGCGACGAGGCCGACCTCAGCTACGTACGCCGGCTGGTGCAGGGCCGCATCGACATCCTGCGGGCCGAGCTGGCCCGCCGCAGGGACCCCGAGACGCCGGTGGTGGACCGGCTCTCCGAGATCCTGGCCGACGCCCCGTCCCGGCACCGCACCTCCGCCCGGCACGTCACGCTGACCACGCCGCGCAGCGACGAGTACCGCCGGCTGGCCGCGGAGACGCTCGCCGAGGTCGAGCTCTCCGACCTGGACGCCCGGACGGACGAGGAACTGCACACGGCGATGGGGCGGCTCATCCGCTATGAGCAGCAGGTTTCCCGGCGCCGTCACCAGCTCCAGCGCACCGCGGACGATTGCGGCGCGGAGATCGCCCGCAGGTACCGTGACGGGGAAGCACAAGTAGACGACCTGCTCGCCTGAAGCGATCCTTCCGGGCGCGGGTCCCGCACCCCGTCCCCGGAAGGCCACCATGACGTCGATCGGCGCCACCTCCGACATAGCCCCCGCCATAGCCCCCGCCCCGCCCGTACTGGCCGAGGTCGTACGGTCCGGGTTCACCGAGGGCCATCACCGGGGCTCGCTGGTCGTGCTGGCCGCCGACGGCAGCGTGGAGTGGACGCTCGGCGATCCGGCGGCGCCGGTCTTCCCGCGCTCGTCCAACAAGCCGATGCAGGCCGCCGCGATCCTGCGGGCCGGGCTCGAACTGTCCGGGGAGCGGCTGGCACTGGCCGCCGCGAGCCACTCGGGGGAGCGGTTCCACCTCGATCTCGCCCGGACGATGCTGGCCGAGCACGGGCTGAGCACCGATGACCTCCGGACCCCGCCCGATCTTCCGCTGGACCCGGTGGAGGCGGAGGCGTATCTCGCCGCCGGGCACGTCCGGGAGCGGATCACGATGAACTGCTCCGGCAAGCACGCGGCGATGCTGGCGGTCTGCGTACGCAACGGCTGGGACACCGCGACCTACCTCGATCCCGCGCACCCGCTCCAGCGTCTGGTGCACCAGGTGGTCGAGGAGGCGGCGGGCGAGCCGGTCGCGGCGGTCGGCACGGACGGCTGCGGGGCCCCTCTGATGGCGATCGGCCTGGTCGGGCTGGCGAGGGCGTTCCGGTCGTTCGTGCTGGCGGAGCCGGGGACGGCGGAGCGCCGGGTCGCGGACGCGATGCGCGCGCACCCCGAGTACGTCGCCGGTACCCGGCGTCCCGACACCTGGCTGATGCGGGAGGTGCCGGGGACGCTCTCGAAGATGGGGGCGGAGGCGGTGCAGGCGGTGGCGCTGGCGGACGGCCGGGCGCTGGCCTTCAAGATCGACGACGGCTCGGGGCGGGCACTCGGCCCGGTGCTGGCCCGCACGCTCGAACTGCTCGGCGTGGACGCCCCGGTGGTGTCCCGGATCGGCCGGGCGCCGCTGCTGGGCGGGGCGGCGGAGGTCGGCGAAATCCGCACGACATTCTGACGGCCGTATGCCTAGCGTGGGGGCATGAGCCCTGAGGTCCGTACCGTTACCGCCACCGAATATCCCGACTGGATGCGTGCCGTGGGCACCGGCTTCCTCCGCGCCGCGAAGCCGTCGGAGGAGGAGATCGCGGGGCGGCTGGCCCACACCGACCTCTCGCGCGTGCGGGGGGCGTTCGATGGCGGGCGGTGCGTGGCGACGTTCCGCTCGTTCGCCCAGGAACTGACCGTCGTCGGCGGTGCGACGGTGCGGGCCGACGCGATCAGCGGGGTGACGGTGACGCCCACCCATCGCCGCCGCGGACTGCTGAGCCGGATGATGGCGGCGGACCTGGCGGCGGCGAAGGAACGCGGCGAGGCCGTCGCCACGCTGATCGCCGCCGAGTACCCGATCTACGGCCGGTACGGGTTCGGCCCGGCCACCTGGACCGCGGAGTGGGATATCGACGTCCCGAGGGCCGGTCTCGACCCCCGTTGGGCGGGCCCGTCCGCGGCGGACGGCGGCGGCAGGATCGAGATGGCCGACGGGGCGGAGATACGGAAGCTGGGCCCCGGACTCCACGCCCGCCTCGCCGCCCGACGGCCCGGTGTCATCAGCCGGGACGAGCGCTGGTGGGAGCGCGGCACCGGCGTGGACGTCCCCGCGCACGAGGGCTGGACCGAGCCGTTCTACGCGGTCCACCGTGCCGCCGACGGTGAGGTCGACGGCCTCGTCGTCTACTCCACCGACGACAACTGGGGCGACGGCAAGCAGCCGTTGAACAAGGCGACCGTGCGGCAGTTGATCGGGGTGACCCCGGCGGCGGAACGGGCGCTGTGGCACTTCGTCTGCTCGATCGACTGGATCACCACGGTCCGTTCCGGCTACCGGGCCCCCGACGATCTGCTGCCCCTGCTCCTCCCGGACCCCCGCGCCGCCCGCATCGTCACCCTGGCGGACTGGCTGTGGGTGCGTGTCCTGGACGTCACCCGGGCGATGGAGGCCCGTACGTACGCCGCCGAGGCCGATCTGGTGCTGGAGATCCACGACTCCGCGGGCCTGGCGGGCGGCCGTTTCCGGCTGGACGTCTCACCGTCCGGGGCGAGCTGTGCCCCGACCACGAGGAGCGCCGATCTGACCCTGGACGTGCGGGAGCTGGGTGCGCTGTACCTGGGTGACGAGTCGGTGCGGCGGCTGGTGGACCTGGGCCGGGTCGAGGAGAACCGGCCGGGCGCCGCGGACTCGGCGGAACTGGCACTGCGGACGGGGCGGCGCCCCTGGTGCCCGGACGTGTTCTGAGACGCGGTGCGGGCACGCGGCGGTGAGCGTGCGGTGCCGGTGTCCTGTCGGGGTCCGTGCGTGCGGTGCCGGTGTCCTGCCCGGGGCCGTGCGTACGGTGCCGGTGTCCTGTCGGGGTCCGGTACCGTGCCGGTGCCCTACCGGGTCCGGGCCCTGAACAGCACCCCCGAGAGCGCCACCGCCACCAGCAGGATGCCCGCCGCCCAGGTCAGCGCGATCCAGGGGGTGTTGCCCACCGGCTGGTTCAGCAGGAGCCCGCGCAGGGACTCGATGGCCGGGGTGATCGGCTGGTGGTCGGCGAAGCCGTGCAGCCAGCCGGGCATCGAGTCGATCGGGACGAACGCGCTGCTCGGGTACGGCAGGAACGACATGAAGAACGTGAATCCGCCCGCCGCCTCCGGGGTCCGGGCGAGCAGGCCGATCGCCGCCGAGATCCAGGACAGCGCCACGATGTAGGCCAGGAGCACGGCGGCCACGGCGAGCCAGCCGCCGACGGTGGCCGCCGGGCGGAAGCCGATCAGCACGGCCACGCCGAAGACCAGTGTCGTGGAGACGAGGTTGCGTACGGTGCTCGCCACCACATGGCCGGCCAGCACCGACGTACCGCCCACGTCCAGCGAGCGGAAGCGGTCGATGATGCCGCCCTTCATGTCCTCGCTGACGGCCACGGCGGTCGTGGCGGAGCCGAATCCGGCGCACAGGAGCAGCACTCCGGGGACGACGTACATGACGTACGAGTCGTACCGCGTGCCGGTGTCGATCGCGCCGCCGAAGAAGTAGACGAAGATCAGCATCAGCATGATCGGGAGCATCATCGAGGTGATGACCGCGTCGATGTTGCGGCGGCTGATGCGCAGGCTGCGGCCGGTCATGACCGCCGCGTGGCCGAGGGCTCCGGATGCGTCAGACATGGGCCGGTACCTCCGTGGTGAGGGCCAGGAAGACATCGTCGAGGGTGGCGGTGTGCACGGTGAGGCGGGCCACTTCGGTGCGGGCGGGGTCGATCTCGTCCAGCAGGGCGCGGACATGGGCCGCCGTGCCGTCCGTGGGCAGGCCGAGGGTGAGCGTCTCGGGGGAGTGGTGGACGGCGCGTCCGGCCAGCCGGAGATACGCCTCCCGGCTGGTGAGGACGAGATCGAGGCGGTGCCCGGCGATGCGTGTCTTGAGGCTGTCGGCGGTGCCCTCGGCGACGATCCGGCCCTTGTTCAGGACGGCGATCCGGTCCGCGAGCTGGTCGGCCTCCTCCAGGTACTGGGTGGTGAGCAGGACCGTCGCGCCGCGTTCGGCGAGCCCGCGGACGACCTGCCAGAGCTGCTGGCGGCTGCGCGGGTCCAGGCCGGTCGTCGGCTCGTCGAGGAAGAAGACGCCGGGCTCGGGCGATCCGACGAGGCCGGCCGCCAGGTCGAGCCGGCGGCGCATGCCCCCGGAGTACGTACGCGCCTGACGGCGGGCCGCGTCGGTCAGGTCGAAGCGGATGAGGAGTTCCTCGGCCCGGCGCCGGGCGGCGCTGCGGGAGAGGCCGGTCAGCCGGGCCATCATGCGCAGGTTCTCCTCGCCGGTCTGTGTCTCGTCGACGGCGGCGAACTGCCCGGTCAGGCTGATGGAGCGGCGTACCCGGTCGCGCTCGGCGACGATGTCGTACCCGGCCACGCGTGCGGTGCCGGAGTCCGCCGCGGTGAGCGTGGCGAGGATGCGTACGGCGGTGGTCTTGCCCGCGCCGTTGGGGCCGAGCAGGGCGAACACGGTGGAACGCTCGACGCCGAGGTCGATGCCGTCCAGCACCCGTACCGCCGGTTTTCCGTAGGACTTGGTGAGGCCGTGGGCCTCGATGGCGTACCGGCCCGTGG
The DNA here is from genome assembly GCF_035917275.1 of Streptomyces sp. NBC_01237. Lineage (NCBI taxonomy): Bacteria > Bacillati > Actinomycetota > Actinomycetes > Kitasatosporales > Streptomycetaceae > Streptomyces > Streptomyces sp. NBC_01237. Next base: position 4,930,917 of record NZ_CP108508.1, read on the forward strand.
CCCGTGCGTCGCTCCGTCGGCTTCTGTCGCTCTCGATGATCACGATCGATCCCCCTTCTGCGTATGCCATACGCGTTACTGTGTAAGCATTACGCAAAACTAGGATGGTGGTCAAGCGGGGGATCGGGGCCGGGGCCGGGAATCGGGAAAACGGGAAAAGGGGATTCGGTGGCGGAGAAGAGTGACGCGCCCGGAGCGGGCGACCTGCCGGCCAGCATCGAGGCCGCGTGGGGACTGCGCGAGCGCCCGGTCAAGGGCCCGAAACCGGGCCTGAGCCTGGAGCGGATCGTGGCGGCGGCGGTCGCGGTGGCGGCGTCCGAGGGGATCGCCGCCGTGTCGATGGGGCGCGTGGCCAAGGATCTCGGCGCGTCGACGATGTCGCTCTACCGGTACGTCTCCGCCAAGGACGAGCTGTTCCTCCTCATGCAGGAGGCGGCCATGGGCCCGCCCTCGCCGCTGCCCGCCCTGGAGGCCGGGGCGGGCTGGCGCGAGGCGATCTCCGAGTGGGCCTGGGCGCAGCGCGCGATGTTCCACCGGAACCTGTGGATGCTGCGCATCCCGATCGCGGGCCCGCCCGCGAGCCCGCACTCGGTCGCCTGGTGGGAGCAGGGGCTCCAGGCGCTGGAGAGCAGCGGCCTGCCCGAGGGCGACAAGATCTCGGTGATCCTCCTCATCGCCGGATTCGTGCGGAACGAGGCGCTGTTGATGAGCGAGATCGCCGCCGCCGTCGAGGCGCGCGGCGTGCCGCCCGAGGAGGTCATGGCCGGGTACGAGCGCACCGTGAAGCGGCTCGTCGATCCCGTACGGCATCCGGCGCTCTCCCGGCTGCTGAAAACCGGCGTGATGAGCGAGCCGGACGAACCCGACTACGAGTTCACCTTCGGCCTCGCCAGGCTGCTGGACGGGATCGAGGCGCTCGTCCGGGAGCGGGGGCGGTAGGGGCGGGTGCGAGGGGGGAGGGCGCGGTGGACAGGTGGGGCGGGGGCCGCAGGCAGTCGTCCGCTACATCAAGTCCGCTTGAGGTAAAGGGCGTAGGCTTTGCCGTCATGAGTGGAGAGAAGGCCGGAACCGGGGCGTCGGCGCATGTGCCGGTCGGTCTGCGGGAGCGCAAGAAGCAGCTGACCTATCAGGCGGTCTCCGACGCCGCGATCGCGATGTTCCTGGAGCGGGGCTTCGACAAGGTCTCGGTGGCGGAAGTGGCGGCGGCGGCCGACATCTCCAAGCCGACGCTCTTCCGGTACTTCCCCACCAAGGAGGACCTGGCGCTGCACCGGTTCGCCGACCACGAGGACGAGGCGGCCAGGGTGGTCGCGGGGCGGGCGCCCGAGGAGACACCGCTGATCGCGCTGCGCCGCCACTTCCTGGCCGGGCTGGAGGAGCGGGACCCGGTGACGGGGCTCTGCGACGCCCCGGAAGTGCTCGCCTTCCACCGGCTGCTGTACGGGACGCCGGCACTGGTGGCCCGCCTGTACGCGTACCAGGGCCGCTCCGAGGCGGCGCTCGCCCATGCCCTGGGCGGGGACGGGGTCGCCGAGCGGCTCGCCGCCGGGCAGATCATCGCCGTACTGCGCATCCTGGCCGAGGCGAACTGGCGGCGGATCGACGCGGGGGAGAGCGCGGGGCAGGTGTACGCGGGGGCGGTACGGGCGGCCGATCTGGCGTTCGCACAGCTGCGGGCGGGGCTGGAGCAGGGGCGGTAGGGGCGGGGCGGACCTGTTCGCCGGGCGGGTGGTCAACCCTGTCGGTCAGCGGGTCAGCGGGTCAGCGGGTCAGCGGGTCAGCGGGTCGGCGGGTCAGCGGGTCAGCAGGTCGGGTCAGCGGGTCGGCACCTCGGTAGGTCAGCCGGACAGCACCTCGGGGCTCATGCTTCCCGCCCTGCCCCGCCCCGCCCCGCCCCGCCCGTCAGGACGGGCCTCAGCGCACGTTCCAGATCGGCCGGTTCGTGAAAGAGCGCGCCGGTCATGCCCAGGGCGACGGCCGCCTCGACGTTCTCGCGCCGGTCGTCCACGAACAGGCAGCGCTCCTTCGGTACGCCAGCCCGCGCGGCGGCGATCTCGTAGATCGCCCGGTCCGGCTTGGCCACGCCCTCCACGGCGCTGCTCACCACCTGGTCCGCCAGATCTGACAACCCCAACGAGGCGAGGTCCTGGTCCAGTTGGGACGAGGCGTTGGTGACGAGCACCAGTGGGACGTGGGCCCTGGCCCGCCTCAGCAGCGCCACCACCTCGGTGTCCGCCCGGAACGGGGCCCGTGCGAGCGCCCGGCCCAGCTCGCGGGCCCGCTCGCCCGTCACCCGGCCGTCCGCCGGACCCTCTGCCGCGCCCGTCCCCCGATCCGTTCCCCGGTCCGTCAGTCCGTGGGCGATGGCTTCCACCCACTCGTCCGTGGTGATCCGGCCGAGGAGGAGGGGGAGATCGACCTCGGGGGCGAAGGCCACCTCCATGGTCGTGCCCTCCGGAAGGCCCGATGCCCGCTCCAGCTCCGCCAGCCGCGCCGTGTCGTAGAACCGGATCACGTTGTCAAGATCGCAGAGCACCGCGTCGAAGGGGCGTCGGCCGGACCGGAAGGCGCGGATGTCGCCGACCGCGTCGCGCAGCGTGGTGAAGTGGCGGTGCGCTCCGGTCGAAGTGCCTTGGGTGACAGGCGAGTTCACCGACCATACGGTCATCCCGGCCGCCAGCCCCGCCCGCACCCCGGACGGGGCGTCCTCGATCACCAGACAGTCCGCCGGGTCGGCGCCCAGCCGCTTCGCCGCCAGCAGGTACGGCACGGGGGACGGCTTGCCCTCCTCGACCGAGGCCGCGTCCACGATCACCTCGGGCAGCGGCAGCCCCGTACGGGTGAACCGGCCGCGCACCCGGTGCTCGTAGTTGGAGGTCACCAGGGCCCAGGACCCGGCAGGCAGGGCGGCCAGGAGGTCCGCGGCGCCGTCGAAGGCGCTGTACGCACCGTCGCGTACGTCGTCGTCCTCCAGGGAGTGCAGCAGGTCCAGGCAGGCGTGCGGGTCCCGGTCCGGCGCGACCTCGGCGAAGGTCTCCATGGGCCGGGTACGCAGGGCCGTGCGGTACACCGTGTCGGGGTCGAGCCCGTACCGCCGGGCCCAGGTGCCCCAGATCCGGCGCTGGTTGTCGAGGGCGTCGATCAGGGTGCCGTCGACATCGAGGAGGACGTACTTCGCGCTCACTTCAGATCTCCGTCCGGCGCTTCGGGTCCGCGTCCAGGGTTCCAGCAGGTCCGTCGGGTCCGGCAGGTCCGGCGGCCACGTCGCTCCGGTCCGGTCCGTCCGGCAGGTCAGATTTTCATCCGGGGACGATTCCGTCGAGCTGCCGGCCAGGTTCCGGGCCGAGGTCCGGGTCAGGCCCCGGCCCATGACGCCGGTCCGGTTCTCCGTCCTGGGCCGGAATGTCCAGGGCCGTCCCGTACAGCCGGGAGACCTTGATCCGGATCACCACGCGACGCTCCTCCACCACCTGTTCGAGGAAGGCCGCCTCCTCCGCCCGGTCCTCGAAACCCGGGGTCAGGGAGAGCAGTTCGCGGCCGACCGCGTCACCGGGCATCGTGGTCGCTCCCGACACCTCCGCCTCTCCTTCGGCCACGGCGAAGGACCAGACGTCGGGACCCTGGACATGGAGCGCGGCGCGTGGATTCCGGCGCAGCCGGCGTGCCTTGAGGCGGTCGGCGGTCGTGGAGACGCGCAGGACGCGTTCGCCGGCGTCCCAGCGGTAGAGGACGGTGGACAGGTGCGGGTGTCCGGTGGACCGGACGCCCGCGAGGACTCCGAACTGCTGCTCGCCCAACAGCCGGGAGAGTTCGCTGTCGGTGAGGACGCGCGGGGCGGGCCTGCCCTGCGGTGCCGCCTCGTCCTGGGCCGGAGCCTGTGCCCCGGTCGTGGTCGCGTTCCCGGTCGCGGGCGCGGCCCCGGCGGCTGCCTTCGCTTTCGTGTCCGCTTCCGTGTCCGCCTTCGCGGCAACCGCCTTCGGGGTGTGCCGCAGCATGACGAACGCGACCGCGAACGCCGTGACCAGGAGCCCCGTACCGACCGTGAACGCCAGGTGGTAGCCGCCGGTCAGCGCCTCGGCCGGGCGGTGGCCTTCGCCGAGAAGGCTGTCGGTCCGGCCCGCCGCGAGCGTGGACAGGACCGCGACACCGAGCGCCATGCCGATCTGCTGGGTGGTGTTGAAGAGCCCCGAGGCGAGGCCCGCGTCGTCGTCCCGCGCCCCTGACATGCCGAGCGCGGTCAGTGCCGGGAGGGCGAGCCCGAAGCCCGCCGCCAGCAGCATCACGGGGAGCAGATCGGTGACGTAGTCCGCTCGCACCGGCACCCGCGCGAGGAGACCGAGGGCACCGATCAGCAGGGCAATACCGGCCAGCAGTACGGTGCGTTCACCGAACCGGGCGTTGAGCCGGGCCGAGGCGCCCAGCGATACGGCTCCGATCGCGACGGCGGCAGGGAGCATCGCGAGCCCGGTCTCGGCGGCCCCGTATCCCAGCACCTTCTGGAGGTGGAGGGCGACGAGGATCTGGAACGCGAACAGGGCCGCCACCATGAGCACTTGGACCAGGTTGGCACCGGAGACGCTGCGCGACCGGAGGATGCGCAGCGGCATGAGCGGCGTCCGGGCGGTGGCCTGGCGGACGACGAACCCCGCGAGCAGGGCCAGGGCGAGCGCGCCCTCGCCGAGCGTGGGCGCCGAGGTCCACCCGTACTCCCCGGCCCTGACGACGGCGTGGATGCCCAGCATCAGTCCGGCGGTGACGAGCAGGGCGCCGATCAGGTCCACCCCGGCGGCGAGCCCGGAGCCGCGGTCGGCGGGCAGGACGCGGAGCGCGATCACGAGGGCGGCCGGCCCGATCGGCAGGTTGATGAAGAAGATCCAGTGCCAGTCGAGGGCATCGGTGAGGACGCCGCCGAGCACCTGCCCGATCGAAGCCCCGGCCGCACCGGTGAACGAGAACACGGCGATGGCCCTGGCCCGTTCCCGGGGTTCGGTGAACAGTGTGATGAGGATGCCCAGGCCGACCGCGGAGGCCATCGCGCTGCCGATGCCCTGGAGGAACCGGGCGGCTATCAGTACCGCCGGGCTCGCGGCCGCGCCGGCCAGCAGCGAGGACGCGGTGAACACGGCTGTCCCGGCCACGAACACGCGCTTGCGCCCGATCAGGTCGCCGAGCCGCCCGGCGAGCAGCAACAGGCTGCCGAACGCGATTAGATACGCGTTGACCACCCAGCTCAGTCCGGCGGGGGTGAACCCCAGGTCGCTCTGGATGGCCGGCATCGCCACGGTCACGATCGAACCGTCGAGGACGATCATCAGCATCCCCGTGGCGATCACCCCGAGGGCGAGCTTGCGGACGCGTGGCGTGGGCGGGGCGGAGGGTGCGGGGGGTTCAGGCGGGGCGTCGGTGGCGGCGGCGGCGGAGGGCGGTGCGGGGAGGGGAGGAGCGGAGGCGGGGCGCGTGACGACGGCGGACATCGGTCTTCTCCTGTCGGTTGAGGCGACAGGTTTGACCGTAGCAGATGGTTTTGTTGCGGACTATTTCTTTCGGTTCTTCTTTCGGGTGTTCCCCCGGAGGCCGCTCCCTACTTCTTGTTCTGGCGTGCCCTTCGTACCGGCCGGGGGTTCTCCGCGGGCGTGGCCAAGTGGTCGTCGGCCAGTGCGTTCAGGGCCCGGAGCAGGACCTCGCGATCGGTGGCGGCGAGCGCGGCCAGCGCTTCCCGGTGAACCCGGTCGACGATCGCCTGACTCTTCTCGGCGAGCCGGGCGCCCTCCTCGGTGACCGCGATGATCCTGGCCCTCCGGTCCCGGCTGGAGGGACGCCGTTCGGCGAGACCGGCGCTCTCCAGGGCGTCCACCGTCACCACCATCGTGGTCTTGTCCATGTCGCCGATCTCGGCGAGCTGGATCTGGGTGCGCTCCTCCTCCAGGGCGTGGACCAGTACGCAGTGCATACGGGCCGTGAGGCCGATCTCGCCGAGCGCCGCCGACATCTGGGTCCGCAGTACGTGGCTGGTGTGGTCCAGGAGGAAGGAAAGGTCGGGTGCGGTGCGTGCGGGTGTCATGGCGGTCATGCCTGCCAGCGTAACAATTCGGTCCGTGGCGGATCGTCCAGAAGGGGATGTTCCCTTGGTCGGGGACGGCGCCGGGGTCGGGTGTCGGGGGTCGAGGCCCGAGACGGCGCCGGGGAGCGCTCATCCGGCCTCGGGGAACATCGGTACAGCGGTTGGCGCTGAGATTGATCATGGTCGGCTAGCACACCGGCCGGTGGCTCCGCTGAGGTTCGCGGAGAGATCGCCGGGCGGGTGCCAGGGCTGGCTACGGTCCGCTCGTGCCGGTGGAGTGGACGTGGCCGCGCTGTGGGCAGCCGTGGGGGAAGTGGCCCCGCGCGCCGCCGTGATGAGCGCGGCGGCCACCGTGGTGACCCTGGTGCCCGAGGACGAGAACTCGGCCGAGGTCGCCATGCGGGCCGTGCTCGCGAACCGGTACGCCACGGTGCGCCCGTTCCTCGCGCTGCTGGGCGAGTCGAAGGCCCTGGACGCGGCGAGCGCCGGGAAGAGAGTCCTGGCCGGTGCGGGCCGCCCGCCCGGCGGCCCTCCGCTTCGCCGGGCCCCGCCCGCACCCCGGGCGGCAGCGGCGCGAGGTCCTGGGACATCCTTCCGCGGCTGTGATTCACGTCACTGCCGGCGGCTCGGTGCAGCACCCGGCCCCGTTCCGCCGTCATGGGGGCAGTGATCGGGACGGGACGAGGAGAGGAGGTCGGCGGGTGAGGTTTCGCAGGAGCGGTCCGGGCATCGGATTCACGGAGTTCGTCGCACAGCGGTCGGGAGCGTTGTTCCGCACCGCGTATGCGCTGACCGGTGACGTGCACGTGGCCGAGGATCTGGTGCAGGAGGCGCTGGAGCGGGCGTGCCGACACTGGCGGAAGGTCGCGGTGGCGGACTCGCCGGAGGCGTACGTGCGCAAAGTGCTGGTCAACCTGGCCAACGACCGCTGGCGGCGGCTGTCGCGCCTGGGCGAGCGCCCCGGGCTGTCGGGGGTGCCCGAGACGGCCGACCCCCGGGACCGGTTCGGGCAGGTGGATCTGCGCGCGGAACTGATCGAGGCACTGCTCGGGCTGCCGATGGGCATGCGCAGCGTGGTGGTCCTGTACTACCTGCACGATCTGGACGCCCGGCAGGTCGCCGGCATCCTGGACATCTCTTCGAGTGCGGTGAGGTCCCAGCTCGCCCGCGGCCTGGCCAAGCTGCGCGATTCCGTATCGGGCGCCCAGGCGCCGCACACCCCGTCGGCCGCTTTCGGAGGTACGAAGTGAGGAACACGTCGTCAGGACCCGCCCCGTTCGAGCCGGGCCTCGAAGCCGAGCTGCGTGCCGCGGTGGCCTCCTTCGCCGACGGGCCGACGGCGCCGGTCGTCGATGCGGCCGCGATCGAGCGAGTCGTCAGCCGCAGCCGCACCCGCCGGGCGCTCCTCGGCACCGCTGCGGCGTGCTGCGTGCTGGCGTGCGCCACGGTGGGGTTCTTCGCGCTGAAGCCCGTGCCGCCCGCGCCCGGCGCCTCCCCGTCCCTGTCTTCACCGGCGAACGGGGCGTGCACCCCGCTCGCCACCGGCACCCCCAAGAGCGGAAGCGCCGATGCGACTCCGACACAGGAGCGGGAGCAGACCGCGGGAGGGGGCATCGCGCTGCCGGACCTGGCCGGCATGCCGGTCGAACAGGCCGGAAGCCTGCTGCGCGGACTCGGACTGAGCTGCACGATCATGCGGCACACGGACTGGAACGCTCCCGCCGGGCAGGTGATCAGCAGTGACCCCCGGGGCGGCGCAGAACCGGTGGCACCGGGCTCGTCCGTCCTCCTGCTGGTCTCGACGGGCAAACCCGGCAGAACCTGAGCGACCGGGCCCTTCGGCCCGCGCACCGGCCGAGTGACCCAGGGGCCGGTGCCGGGCAGTCCGTCGACCGCGGCGCACCGGCTGGACGCCCGCCCCTCCGGGCCGCTGCTGGGCTTTTCCGAGGGGCGCGTGCGGGGAGGGGAGTGGGGGGAGGGCTCCTGCCGGTGGGGCGCAGGGCCGTGGCGTCGGCGGAGCATGCGCGCACAGACGCTCCGCCCGTGCGCGCGCCGACCGCCGACTCCCCGTCCCGGCCCAGCGCAAGGCCCGCCGCGAGTGCGAGAACCGGGTCAGCGCGCTCACACCCTGACCATGATCGTTCTCAGCGCCAACCGCTGTACCGATGTTCCCCGAGGCCGTCATCCGCGCGGTGCGTGGCCGCGTACGGCGGGAAAGCCGTGGATGCGAGCGGCGATCACCACGATCAGCACCGGAAGCATGAGGGCGAGAGCGCTCCAGGCCAGCGAGGCCGGCCCGAGGAGCCCGAGCAGGAGGCCGCCGGCGACCCCGCCGCCCGCCATCGCCACGTTCCACAGGGTGACGAGCATGGCCTGTGCGGCGTCCGCCGCGTCGCCTCCCGCGTCACCCGCGGCGGTCTGGAGAAGGGTGGGGGCGCCGCCCCAGCCGAGTCCCCACAGGGTTACGGCGGCATAGACCAGCGCCGGACTGCCGGCCGGCAGGGCCAGGGCGGCGGCCGCCACGGCGACCAGGAGGGCCCCCGCGACGGTGAGTGCCCGCAGCCGTCGGCCGATCGTGGCCCCCACGACCCAGATGCTCACCAGCGAGGCGGCGCCGAAGACCAGGAGGACGAGATCGGTGGAGCCGCCCATGCCGAGGCGGTCGAGGTACGAGGCGATGTACGTGTAGAGGACGGTGTGGGCGAGGACGAACATCAAGGTGACGAACAGGACCGGTGTCACGCCCGGAACGCGGAGCGCGTGCAGGACCGGCGCCCGTCCGTTGCCGGGCCTGCCGGGCAGATCCGGGGCGGACACGGCGATCCAGGCGAGCAGCACCACGGTCAGCACGCTCATGGCGAGGAAGGCCACCCGCCAGCTGAGTACGGTGCCGAGGAAGGTCCCGGCGGGTACGCCCAGCGACAGGGCGACCGGAATCCCGGCCATGGCGATCGCGACGGCCCTGCCGCGCAGACGCGCGGGCACCATACGGCGGGCGTACCCGGCCAGCAGTGCCCAGGCGAGGCCCGCGGCCACCCCGGCGGCGAACCGGGCCGCCATGGTGAGGGGGTAACTGCCGGAGAGCGCGGTGACCGTGTTGGCGACGGCGAACCCCGCCATCGCGGCGAGCAGCAGCCGCTTGCGCCGCCATCCCGCCGTGGCGGCGGTCAGCGGGATCGCCGTGAGCGCGGTCCCGATCGCGTAGACGGTCACGGTCTGGCCCATCGTGGACTCGCCGACGCCGAGGTCGGCGCTCATGGCGGGCAGCAGCCCCGCGGGCAGGGTCTCGGTCAGGCTGGTGATGAACACGGCCGTGGCCAGCGCCAGTAGTGCGGACAGGGGGAGGGCGCGCTTCCCGGCGGTACCGGCCTCGGCGGCCTCACCGGCCTCACCGGTCTCGCCGCCGTGAACGGCGTCACGGGCGGCATCGGCAGCGGGACCGGCGGCTGTACCGGCAGGGATTCGGGTGGTGTTCCGGCTCGTCATGCTGCGTATGCTCGAACCTTCACACTGATGTGAAGGTCAATGTGACGCGATGTGAGGTGGGACACATGCGTATCGGAGAGCTGGCGGAGCGCACCGGCACGTCCAGGCGGCTGCTGCGTTACTACGAGGAGCAGGGCCTGATCGTCTCCGACCGTTCCCCGAACGGCTACCGCGACTACGACGAGTTCTTCGTGGACCGGGTGCAGCAGATCAGGGGACTGCTCGACGCGGGGCTGCCCACCCGGATCATCAAACAGATCCTGCCGTGCCTGAACAAGCCCCGGATCATCCACTTCCCCGACGCGACGCCGGAGATGCTGGCCACGCTGGAGCATGAGCTCGACCGCATGACCGAACGCATCGCGTGTCTCGCCCGCAACAGGGACGCCGTGGCCGAATACCTGGACGAGGTACGCCGCGACGAGGCAGGCCGCGACGACCGTGCGGACGGACGGCCGGGCGCCCGCACGGCCGGGCGCCCGGACCGGGAGGGTGCCGCCGTCGCCGACCACGTACCGGAGAAGGCGACCTGACCGGAAGCCAGCCGACGACGGCCGACGCCGTCCGACCTGACCGACGTCACCCGGCTCGACCCGATGTCAGCCAAAGGCCCGACCCGATGTCACCCGGCGTCGCGCTCCGGCAGCGGGAACATGCTGCTCAGGCGGGGCAGCCGACGGGCCGCTTCCGCCGGGTCCCGTACGTCCCACTCCTCGCCGCTCGGCTCGGGGTTGCAGGGGAGTGCGATGCCCTCGGCGTCCAGCGCCTCCTCAAGACCTTCCTCCTCGCCCGTCAACTTCTCGAACGCCTCGGCCGCGACGTAGTCCAGGCTCTCCCAGTCGGGCCACTCGTCGTCCTCCCAGTCGCTCATGGGCCGGCCGGTCAGCCGCTTCAGTTCCGGTTCGTCCGCCAGCGCGTCCGGATCGGCCAGCACCCTCTCGTAGCCCTCGCGGCCGAGCCCCACCACCCAGAACTGGAAGTACCAGAAGCTGTCGTCGGAGCACCAGCCGCCGTGTATCTGCTCGGCGACCGCCCACATGTTCCAGGTGTCGACCCGTTGCCGCACGCGGTGCAGGTCGATCTGGAACCGCACGACGTCCTGCGCCGACCGCTGCGCGAGCCGCTCGCGCAGCAGGTCCGTGCGTGCGTCACGGGTGTCGGCCCGCTGCCGGGAATCCTCGATCAGCGACCAGAAGTCCTCGAAGCTCTCCTCGTTCATGGCAGCACTCTGACAGCCGGGTACGACAGTGACCGGTGTCCTGTTCCTGTTCCCGTTCCTGGTGGGGCTCGTGGCGACCCCGCCGATCCTCGGCATGGGCGCGATCTCCGGTTCACCGCCGACTCCGGCAGCCTCCTCACCGCCACCGCCACCGCCACCGCCACCGCCACCGCCACCGTCCTGCTCGATCGAGCCGCGACCGCCGCACGCCGGGAGAGGGCGCACGCGTAGCTTGAGGGCCATGACTGTCGAGCGCGCTGCCACCCGGATGTCCGCCACGACGCTGACCGCTCTCGCCTGTCTGCACGTCGCCTGGGGTGTGGGTTCGTCGTGGCCGCTGCCCGACCGTGAGGCGTTCGCGGACGCGGTGGTCGGCCGTCCGAACCCGCCCGGCCCGGGGGCGTGTTTCGCGGTCGCGGGTGCGCTGGGGGCCGCCGCGCTCCTGGTCGCGGGCCGGCCCCGGAGCCGCCCGGCACTGTCCCGCCTCGGCGCGGCCGGGGTCGCGGGCGTACTCGGTCTGCGTGGCGCGGCAGGGCTCTCGGGCCGGACCGACCTGCTGTCCCCGGGATCGTCCTCGGCCCGCTTCCGCCGCTTGGACCGGCTCGCCTACTCGCCGCTGTGCCTGGCGCTGGCGGCCGTGACGGCGGTCGCCGCCGGCTCGCACGGGCGCCCGGAGGCCGGGGCGACCCGCCCCTGACGCCCGGCCGGTCAGTGCGGAAGCCCGACCGACAGATGCGGGGCCAGCGCCCGGAGGAAGTCCGGCGCGTCGAACATCGCACCGGCCGAGGCCACGCCCGTCGTCCGCGTGCGCCCGGCCAGGATGCGCCGGACGGCCTCCACCACGAGTGGGGCGGTGACCGCGTAGATGTCCTGGCCACGGGCCGTGGCGCGTCGCTCGACACCACCCGCGCGGACCAGGACGTCGACGACGAAGGTCTGGTCGGACCGCCCCAGGGCGTCGACTGCCTCCGGTGCCGGTGTGTCCTCCCCGGCCAGGTCCCGCGCGGCTTCGACGGCCATGTGGGTGCGGACCTCCGGCACGGCCAGGTGGCTGGGGACGGTGACGACATCGGCCATGGTGAACTCCGAGATCACCGTGCGTCGGCCGAGCGGCTCCGGGAAGAGCCAGTCCTGTTCCGAAGCCTTGTCGTCGTGGTACCGCAGCGCGCCGTCCGTGAACCGCACCCGACGGCCCGCCCGGCGCTCGTGGGACACCTGCCCGGCCGTCCGGGTGCCCGCGGTGGGGTGCCAGCCGCTCAGTCCGTACGCGATCTGCACCTCGTCCGCCGCGGTCCACCCGCCCATCGCCGCGGTCACCAACAGGTCGCCCAGCCCGCCGTAGAAGGCCATGGCCGGCACCACGGGTACGCCCGCCCTACGGGCCGCTTCCGCGTAGTCGGCGAACATCGCCGCGTTGGCCTCGATCTCCGCCGCGACATCGACGTACGGGATTCCCGCGCGCAGGGCCGCCTCGACGACCGGGCCGCCCGTCACCGCGAACGGTCCGGCGCAGTTGACGACGGCCGCCGCACCCGCGAGGGCCCGGTCCAGGGAGCTCGCGTCGTCCACGGTCGCGGGCCGCACGTCCACGCCCGGCCACTCGGCCGCCCGCGCCTCCAACTGGGCAGCGTCACGGCCGGAGATGATGACGGCGAAGCCACGCCTTCGCAGTTCGGCGACGATGAACCGCCCCGTGTGCCCCGTCGCCCCGTAGACCACCACTGCCGCTGTCGTACGCATCGTTCCCCCGTCTCGATGTGCTGATGGGGTCAGTCTTGTCGTAGGCGGTACCCAGCGGTGATGGTCAGGAACGACATCATGCGTACACTTTCGGACATGCCAACTGTCGCGCTGCTGACCGCCGGTCATCTGCTGCACTTCGAACTGGCAGTGGCCTACGAGATCTTCGGCAATCCCCCGCGTGAAGCCACGGACGGCTGGTACGACGTACTGCTCTGCGGGCCCGGACCGGTGCGGGTCGGCCCGTTCATGGTCGAGCCCGACGACGGGCTGGAACGTCTGGCAGTTGCCGACACCGTGATCGTGCCCGCGTGCGCCGACATCGACGAGCCGCCGCCGGCGGAGCTGATCGAGGCCGTGCGGGCGGCCCACGACAGGGGTGCCAGGGTCGCCTCGCTCTGCACCGGGGCGTTCGTGCTCGGCGCCGCGGGTCTGCTGGACGGCCGACGGGCCACCACCCACTGGGCCCATGCCGCGGAGCTGAGCGCACGTCATCCGCGGGCGGAGGTCGACCCGGACGTGCTGTACACCGACAACGGCAGCGTGCTCACGGCCGCGGGCAAGGCCGCCGCCGTGGACCTCTGCCTCCACCTGATCCACCTCGACCACGGCGCCGCCATCGCCAACTCCGTGGCCCGCCGTCTGGTGATGCCGCCGCATCGGCCCGGCGGCCAGGCCCAGTTCGTGTCCACGCCCGTGCAGGTGACGGGCGACCACGTACTCGCCCAGCTGCTCGCCTGGGTCCAGCAGCGGCTGGACCAGCCGCTGACGGTGACCGACCTGGCGCGGCGGGCGAACACGAGCCCGCGCCATCTCGGCCGGCAGTTCCGGTCGGTGACCGGGCAGACGCCGCTCCAGTGGCTCCTGACCCAGCGTGTACGCCGCGCCCAGGAACTGCTGGAGGCCACCGACGAGAGCGTCGAGGCGGTTGCCCTCGCCACCGGTATGGGCACGGCCACGACACTCCGGCGCCAGTTCAAACGGATCGTCGGGGTGCCGCCCGACAGCTACCGGCGCGCGTTCCGCAGCGCGAACCCTGCCTGACCGTCACGGGTGTCCGCTCCCTCGGGAGGTGAACCGGCTTCGGCGACCGGGCCTCCGCAGCAGTCCGGGACCACTGCCGGGAGGACACGGCGGGGTCCGGGACGAGCGTGGAGCCGAGTGGGCGGGCCGAGCCGCGTGGCGGGGAGGCGTCAGACGTTGTACGGGACGGCCTCGTTGCGCTTGGTGGACCAGTTGGTGACGATGGGCTTGTCCACGGTGGCCATGTCGGGGAGTTCGAGCTCGGCGGGGTTGGGGTCTTCCTCGGTGGTGGAGACGATGACGAAGTCGAACTCCGTGCCGCCCTCGCCGTCCGTGGTCTTGGGGTTGATGCCGGCGTACGCGACGGCGGAGCCGGAGAGCTTGATGGGGTCTTCGCCGCCCTGTCCGACGGGGGAGGCGACGCCGTCGGCCCCGGAGCCGAAGGAGACGCTGGGGGTGTTGACGTCCAGGTAGCAGGTGATGCCGGACTTGGCCTTGGCGGTGACGAGGTAGTGGCTGATCGGCTGGGCTTCCCAAGTGACCGTGAGGTCCAGGTCGTTGGTGCCGCAGGACTGCCCGTAACCGCTCTTCTCGCCGCTGTCGGACGCGCTGACCTGCTCGGTGGAACCGCCGGTGGCGGAACCGCTGTTACCGGAGCCGCCGGACCCGGAGACCTTGGAACCGGAGCCGCCGGTGGTGGAGGGGCTGTCGCCGGAGGAGCCGTTGTTCCCGCCGGTGCCGGCGGACGCGGCGGCGGGGGCCGCGGAGCTACCGGCGTTCGTGATGTCCTCGGGGTTGCAGGCGGTGGTGGTGGCAGCGAGGGCTGTCACGGCCGCGGCGGCGAGGACGAGACGGGCGGAACGGGCGGCGAGACGCGAGCGCATCATGATCTCCAGCGGCTGTCGTGTGCGGTGTTTCCTGCTGACACCGATGACATTAGGGCCGGGCCGATCCTCAAATGATCCTGTGCATGTCCGGGTTCTGTCTCAGCGATTCGGTTCCGGAAAATGGCGTGGGATCGCACCGACCCCAGCTCAAGTGCCCTGCTTGAGGCCGAGGGACAAGCGCCTGCTTCCGACCCCGGGCACCGTGGCCCGAGGTCTCCGGACGTCGATAGGCTCGGTCATATGATCGAGACCGAACGGCTCTTGCTGCGCCCCCTGCGGGTCGAGGACGTCCACGCGTTCGTCGCGCTCCACGCGGACGCGCGTGTGAACCGGTTCGTCGGCGCCTACTCCCATGAGCAGGCGTCGGAACGGCTGGTGTCCATCGAGCGCCAATGGGCCGAGCGTGGTCATGGGCTGTGCGCTGTCGAGTTGAAGTCCAGCGGTGAGTTCATCGGGCGCTGTGGGCTGAACTACTGGGAAGCCTTCGACGAGGTCGAACTCGGCTGGACGCTGAGGGCCGAATCATGGGGCCACGGCTATGCGACCGAGGCCGCTCGGGCCTGCCTGGAATGGGGGTTCGCGACCTTGGACGTGGACCGCTTCACCGCCATGATCCGCCCCGGCAACACGCCTTCGGTGCGGGTCGCCGACAGGCTCGGGTTCTCCCCCCTCCGCGAGGACATCCTGAAGGGCAACCCGGTCACGGTGTACTCGCTGGACCGGCCGGCCCGCTCCTAGCGGACCGAGGCCCGCGCCGCGAACGGCACCTCGCTCCGCCGGGGCGGGCGACCGTGCCCACCGGTGGCCGGGGCGGTCCTGGCGCCTTCTGCCGTACGAGTGGCGAGCAACACTTTTGCAAGCGCCTGCTTGCAATAGTTAGCAAAGGTGTTGCACTATCGGGTCATGGCATCACTCAACGTCGGCAATCTCGGTGAGTACCTGCGCGAGCAGCGACGCGCGGCGCAGCTCTCGCTGCGGCAGCTCGCCGATGCCGCCGGGGTGTCCAATCCCTACCTCAGCCAGATCGAGCGCGGCCTGCGCAAGCCCAGTGCGGAGGTTCTGCAGCAGGTCGCCAAGGCATTGAGGATCTCGGCCGAGACGCTGTACGTGCGGGCCGGGATTCTCGACGAGCGGGAGCGGGAGGAGCTGGAGACGCGGGCGGTCATCCTGGCCGATCCGTCGATCAACGAGCGGCAGAAGAACGTGCTGCTCCAGATCTACGACTCCTTCCGCAAGGAGAACGGGTTCGAGCCCGAGCCCGATGCCGGTTCCGACACAGTCACACACCCTCACAGCTAGTTCTGATGATCCGGGAGGACCACAAGTCATGGCCATCACCGATGACCTGCGCAAGACCCTCACCGACCCCACCCCCCTCTACTTCGCCGCGGGTACGGCCGATCTGGCCGTGCAGCAGGCGCGCAAGGTCCCGGCGCTGATCGAGCAGCTGCGGGCCGAGGCGCCCGAGCGCATCGAGGCCGTACGCAACACCGACCCCAAGGCCGTGCAGGAGAAGGTGACCACGCAGGCCAAGGAGGCCCAGGCCACCGTGCAGGCGAAGGTCACCGAGGTGTTCGGGTCGTTCGACACCGATCTGAAGAAGCTGGGCGAGAACGCTCAGGACCTGGCTCTGCGCAGCCTGGGCGTGGCCGCCGAGTACGCGGTCAGGGCCCGTGAGACGTACGAGAAGGTCGCCGAGCGCGGCGAGCAGAGCGTGCGGACCTGGCGTGGCGGGACGGCCGACGAGATCGTCGAGATCGCCGCCGTGGTGGAGGCCGAGCCCAAGGCGAAGCCCGCGCCCGCCGCGAAGAGCGAGCCGAAGGCCGCCCGTGCCGGGACCGCCGCTCCGGCGAAGCCCGCCGCCGAGCCCGCTCCCGCGAAGCCCGTAGCCGCTCAGCCCAAGCCCGCTCCCGCCAAGCCCGCAGCGGCTCAGGCCAAGGCCGCGCCCGTCAAGAAGGCGCCCGCCCCGCGCAAGCCCGCGGCGAAGAAGACCACCCCGCCCGCCGGAAAGTGAACCCGGGCGGTTCCGGCGCTGTCGGCCGAGTGGCCGGGGCGCGGGCCGGGCACCTTTACCGGTGGCCGGTTCGTTCTCCCGGTAGCTTGGCCGCAGGGCGCCCCTCCACTCACTAGGCGGTAGACACCATGTTGCTCACAGGTTTCGGCACACTCGTCGGGCTGCTCTATCTGGCCATGCTGGTGCTGGCCGTGATCGCCCTGTTCTTCGCGGCGACGGCCCGCGAGGACGCCTACCGTGCGGCGGACAAGCAGAAGAAGTCGTTCTGGCTGATTATTCTCGGCATCGCCGTGGTCGTGAACCTCTTCGTGCCGATGCTGTTCCTCCAGCTCGCGGGCGTGGTCGCGTCGATCGTCTTCATGGTGGACGTACGGCCCGCGATCAAGGCGGTCTCGGGCGGTGGCAGTGGCCGTCGCGGCGGCGGGTCCAGCAGTGACGGGCCGTACGGGCCCTACAACGGCGGGCGCTGAGCGTTCGCCGTCCGGGCCGGCGCCGGTACGGGGCGGGAGCGCGGTGCGCTCCCGCCCCGTCGGCGTATCCGCTCCTGGTCGCGGTCGAGCAGCAGGACCGCCACGTCGTCGGTCAGCTCGCCGCCGTTCAGCTCCCGCACGTGGGTGACCGCCGTCTCCAGCAGCTCCTCGCCGGCGAGTCCCCGGTCCAGCTGGGCGTTGATCATCGCGACCATGCCGTCCTGGCCGAGGCGCTGGGTGCCCGTCGGTCCGATCCGGCCCTCGATCAGCCCGTCCGTGTACATCATCAGGCTCCAGGAGCCGCCCAGTTCGACCTGGCGCCGCGGCCACCGGGCCCGCGGCAGCAGGCCCAGGGCCGGTCCGCCGTCCTCGTACGGGAGCAGCTGCGCCGACTGTCCTCGGCGGGCGATCAGCGGTGCGGGGTGGCCCGCCAGGCAGAGTCCGGCGCGGCGGCCGTCGGGGGCGATGTCGACGGTGCAGAGCGTCGCGAAGATCTCCTCGCTCTCCCGTTCGTGCTCCAGGACCTGCTGGAGCGTGGAGAGCAG
This sequence comes from Streptomyces sp. NBC_01237, assembly GCF_035917275.1. Classification (NCBI taxonomy): domain Bacteria; kingdom Bacillati; phylum Actinomycetota; class Actinomycetes; order Kitasatosporales; family Streptomycetaceae; genus Streptomyces; species Streptomyces sp. NBC_01237. The sequence continues at coordinate 4,948,362 of NZ_CP108508.1, forward strand.
TTGGTCCCCGCAGAGTCCGGCCAGTGTCAACGCCCGCCAGGCGATGCGCAGTTCGACGCCGAGCGCCGCCTCGTCCGGGCCGTGACCGCAGACGTCGCCGATCATCGCGTGGACCGTGCCGTCGGGGGTACGGACCGTGTCGTAGAAGTCCCCGCCGAGCAGGGCGCGGCTGCGGCCGGGGCGGTAACGGGCGGCGAAGCTCAGGTCGGAGCCGTCCAGGAGGGGGGTGGGCAGCAGCCCGCGTTCCAGCCGGGCGTTCTCCTGGGCGCGGAGCCGGGACTCGGTCAGCTGGTGCTGGGCGATGTCCGCGCGCTTGCGCTCCACGGCGTACCGGATGGCGCGGCTCAGCAGCCGTGCGTCGAGCTCGCCCCGGAAGAGGTAGTCCTGGGCCCCGACCCGTACTGCCTCCGCTGCCAGCTCCGCGTCGTCCTCCGCCGTGAGCACGAGGACGGCGTGCCGGGGCGCGATCCGCAGGACATGGGTGAGGGCGGCCAGCTCGTCCGCCCGCCCGGAGAGGGTTTCCGGCGCCGTCCCGGTGGTCGTGGGCCGCGGTTCGGCGCCCGGCGGCAGGGCCAGGTCCAGCAGGATGCAGTCGACGTCGTCGGTGAGGAGCCGGCCCGCCTCGGTGAGATTGCGGGCGGTACGGATACGGACCCGGGTCCCGGCGGCGGCCGACAGTTCGGGTACGGCGATGGTGCCCGTCGGGTCGTCCTCGATCACCAGGAGGGTGAGGTCGGCGCCGTGGGTGGTCTCCGCAGCGGGAACGGCACGTTGCTGCGGTACGGGTACGGGCATCGGTTCGGGTTTCCTTCCCTCCCCCCGAGGGCACGGCGGGACGACGATCGACGACCCGCCAGACGGGGACCATAGCGGTCCGTGGCAGGGGAACGGAATGGCGTACAGGGATCGGCCGCTGTCGTATGCGCAGCCATAAGCCGCGTCCCGTCACGGATCCGGCGAGATGTACCGCCCGGCGCCGGGGCGGAGGCCATGACAAACATCACGCGCCGCCGTGACAGCGGCGTGGCCCCGCTCACGTGACCCGGTTCACGCGGTCCCGCCCGGCAGGTCCGCCGGGGGTTACCGTCCCGGCCGGTGCGGAGCGGGGGTGGCGGCCGGGACCTGCCGACCGGCGGTGTCCGCCTGCCGGCCGGCGAGTGGTGCCGACGGGCGCGGTGCCCCGGCTCCCGCTCTCCTTTTTGCTGTTGCTCGCCTGCCCGCCTACTTGTCCGGGCGGACCACTCCGAGGATCTGCATCGATCCCGCGCCGGCCAGTGTCACGTTCCGGCCGGGGCGCGGCGCGTGCACGATGGCGCCGTCGCCGACGTACATCCCGACGTGGCTCGCGTCGCTGTGGTAGATGATCAGGTCGCCGGGGCGCATGTCCTTGATGTCGATGCGCGGCAGTTGGCGCCACTGCTCCTGCGAGGTGCGCGGGATCGGACGCTTCGCCGCCGCCCACGCCTGTGAGGTCAGCCCCGAGCAGTCGTACGCATCAGGGCCCTCGGCGCCCCAGACGTACGGCTTGCCGATCTTCCCCGTGGCGAAGGCCACCGCCTTCTTGCCGCTCGCGGTCGCCTCGCGGTTGATGTCCTTGAGCGCACCGGAGGAGAGCCACGCGGTCTGTGCCGTGTACGCGGCGTCCTGCTCCAGCTTGAGGAGCCGGGCCCGTTCCTTCTTCTCCAGCTGCGATTCGAGCTTCTTCGCCGCCGCGATCCGGGAGTTGATCGTCTTCTTGGCCTTGGCCTGCTTGAGGCGGTTGGATTCGAGCTTCTGCCAGTTGAGGCTCGCGTCCTGGGTGTACGTCTCCAGGTCCTCCTGGGTCCTGTTCAGTTCCGCCAGGACCGCCTTGGACGCCTGCTGGCCCTGACGGACCTGGTTCACCCCGTCCAGGAAGAGCTGGGGGTCGTCGCTGAGGACCAGCTGCGCGCCCGGCGGCAGCCCGCCGTTGCGGTACTGCTCGCGGGCCTGGGCGCCCGCCTGGTTCTTCAGCTCGGCGATCCTCGCCTGGCCGTCGACGATCGCCTTGGCCAGTTTCACGATCTCGCCGGACTGCTTCTCGGTCTGTTCCTCGGCGAGGTTGTACGCGTCCGTCGCCGCCCCGGCCTTGCGGTAGAGGCTGTCGATCTCCTGGCGCACCTCTTCGAGGCTCTTCTTCCCCGGAGCCTGGGGAGCGGTGGGGGAGGGCTCCGGTATCGGTGCGGCCATGGCCTGGACCGGCGCGGCCAGCACGGCCAGCGCGCAGACCAGAGTGATCGCCGCAGCGGCACAGTGGCGTCGGTTCACGAGCTCCCCCTCCGGGCAAATGCAACAAAAGCCAGATATCGCGTATATGACTTACCGTCAGTAACTTTTCGGCAACGTCGCGATCGTGCCATGCCGTCCCGTAAAGCAACAGAGGCCAACCGCACCTGCCGTGTCACACACGAGGCGCGACGGGCCACCGTCTTCCCCCTGGTACGACGCGGACCGCCGCCCCCGTACGACGCGGACCACCGTCCCCGTACGACGCGGACCACCGTCCCGCCCGTACGGCAGAGCGCGATCCCCTTTACGTACGGGACGAATGATGCCCGTACGGCGTTCCCCGGGGCGGCGACTTCCGGGCGCGCAGCGCGTTGTTCAGCCGCTGTTGGGCCGCAGGGCGGACCACGGCACGGTGACTTCGCCCTGCCGCCACCGCCGTACCCCGTCCGCCGTCGGCCAGTCGGCGGACAGCGCGCGCACGGCGGCGATCCAGCGCTGCCGTGCGCCCAGCGAGGCGTACGGGGCGGCAGCAGCCCAGGCGCGGTCGAAGTCGCGGAGGAAGGCATGGACCGGTTCGCCGGGCACATTGCGGTGGATCAGCGCCTTGGGCAGGCGTTCCGCGAGATCGGAGGGGCGCTCCAGCGATCCGAGCCGGGTCGCGAACGTGACCGTGCGCGGACCCTCCGGACCCAGGGCCACCCACACATGCCGGCGCCCGATCTCGTCGCAGGTGCCCTCGACGAGCAGTCCGTCGGGGGCGAGCCGCGCGCACAGCCGTTCCCAGACCTCGGCGACCCGGTCCTCGTCGTACTGGCGCAGCACGTTCGCCGCCCGGATCAGGTGCGGCCGCCGCGCGAGCGGGATCTCGAAGCCGCCGTGGAGAAAGGTGAGCCCCTCCCGCTCGTACGGCTTCGCCGCGGCGACCCGGTCCGGGTCGATCTCGATCCCGACCACCGCGGTGCGCGGCTCGACGGTGCGCAGGCGCGTCAGCAGCTCCACGGCGGTCCAGGGGGCGGCCCCGTACCCGAGGTCGACGGCGACGGGGGCGTCGGCGCGGCGCAGGACCGGGCCGTGCACTGCGGCGATCCAGCGGTCCATGCGGCGCAGCCGGTTGGGGTTGGTGGTCCCGCGGGTCGCGGTGCCGATGGGGCGCTGGCGCATGCGGCGAGCGTATGCGACGGACGGAGCGCGGGCTGAAGGGGTGAAGGGGAGGGGTGAGGCAGGGAGGGGTCCGGCGTGAAGGGGAGGGAGCCTCCGCGGCTGTGGGCTCCGGCCGTGACACCCCCGATCGCTTCCGGCCATACATACGTAATGATTTGGCAAAGCGGAAATGAAAGGCGAGATTCCGCTGTTCTCGCCCTTCGGAGGGACCCTGTGTCCCTTCGAAGGCATGCCCTGATCGAGGAGGACCGGACGACGTGAGTCAGTACGTCTCTCGGCTCGGCTCCGCACGTGTGGCGCCGCGCATCAGGTTTCCCGGCGGCTTCAGCGGATCACCTCGCAAGCCGCGCCGTATCGCGATGCTCTCCGTGCACACCTCCCCCCTCCACCAGCCCGGCACCGGCGACGCGGGCGGAATGAACGTCTACATCGTGGAGCTGGCCAAACGCCTCGCCGCGATCGACATCGACGTCGAGATCTTCACCCGGGCCACCACCGGCTCGCTGCCTCCCGAGGTCGAGCTGGCGCCCGGCGTCCTGGTCCGGCATGTCGACGCGGGGCCGTACGAGGGTCTGGCCAAGGAGGACCTGCCCGCCCAGCTCTGCGCCTTCACACACGGGGTGATGCAGGCGTGGGCCGGTCAGCGTCCCGGCTACTACGACCTCGTCCACTCCCACTACTGGCTCTCGGGCCAGGTCGGCTGGCTCGCGGCGCAGCGCTGGGGCGTCCCGCTCGTCCACGCCATGCACACCATGGCGAAGGTCAAGAACGCCGCGCTCGCCGAGGGCGACACCCCCGAGCCCCCCGCCCGGGTCATCGGCGAGACCCAGATCGTCCGCGCCTCGGACCGGCTGATCGCGAACACCGCGGAGGAGGCCGACGAACTCGTCCGTTTCTACGAGGCCGATCGGGCGGCCGTCGCCGTCGTGCACCCCGGGGTCAACCTGGAGCGCTTCCGCCCCGCGGACGGCCGCGCCGCCGCCCGCGCCCGCCTCGGACTGCCGCAGGACGCCCTGATCCCGCTCTTCGCGGGCCGCATCCAGCCGCTCAAGGCCCCCGATGTGCTGCTGCGCGCGGTGGCCGAGCTCCTGGACCGCGAGCCCTCGCTGCGCACCCGGATGGTGGTGCCCGTCGTCGGCGGCCCCAGCGGCAGCGGGCTCGCCAAGCCGGAGGGCCTGCAGAAGCTGGCCGCGCGCCTGGGCATCGCGGATGTCGTACGGTTCCACCCGCCGGTCGGGCAGGACCAGCTCGCCGACTGGTTCCGGGCCGCGTCCGTACTGGTCATGCCCTCGTACAGCGAGTCCTTCGGCCTGGTCGCCATAGAGGCCCAGGCGGCCGGTACGCCGGTCGTCGCGGCGGCCGTGGGCGGCCTCCCGGTGGCGGTGCGGGACGAGGTCAGCGGCTTCCTGATCGCGGGGCACGACCCGAAGGCGTACGCGCGGGCGATCGGCCGGTTCGCGGAGGCGCCGGAACTCGTGGAGCGGATGGGCGCGGCGGCCGCCACGCACGCGCAGTCGTTCGGCTGGGACACGGCGGCGGCGGCGACCGCGGATGTGTACACGGCGGCGATGTGCGATCACCGGCGCCGCGCCCGCACCCACCACGGCTGACGTCGGCCGCACCCACCACGGCTGACGTCGCCCGCACCCACCACGGCTGACGTCGCCCGCACCCACCACGGCTGACCGCGCCCGCGTGGCGCCCCGCGCCGGATGGGGGAGCCCGGCGTCGCTGTCGTACGACGGGGCGACGTGGGGCCCGGCGCGGCTGTCGTACGGCGCCCCGCGTGGACGCGGCGCCGCTGTCCGTCCGGCGGCCGATGCGTGGGCGCGGCGCCCCTGTCGTACGCTCGCCCCATGGCTGACGTACCCGACGAAACCGCAGCGGCGCAGGTCATCGAGGCGACCCTGGGCGAGGCCGGGCTCGAATGGGAGAGCCCGGAGCCCGGCGCCTACGTGGTGAAACTGCCCGGCACCCGCAAGCTGTCCACCACCTGTTCACTGATCGTCGGGAAGCACTCCCTCTCCCTCAACGCGTTCGTCGTCCGGCACCCGGACGAGAACGACGCCGCGGTCCACCGCTGGCTGCTGGAGCGCAATCTGCGTCTCTTCGGGGTGAGTTACGCGATCGACTCGCTGGGCGACATCTATCTGGTCGGCAAGCTTCCGCTCTCCGTGATCACGCCGGACGAGCTGGACCGGCTGCTGGGCACCGTCCTCGAAGCGGCGGACGGTTCGTTCAACACGCTGCTGGAACTGGGCTTCGCCCGTGCGATCCGCAAGGAGCACGCGTGGCGGGTGTCGCGCGGCGAGTCCACGCGGAACCTCGACGCGTTCACTCATCTGATTCAACGCCCGGCGGACAGCTGACACTTCCGGCGCTCCGGCCCGGGGGATTCCCCGAATCTGGGCGGTGCGGCGGTCTTTCGCCGTGCCGTCGCGCCGTGGCATGCTCGCCGCCGACGCAGACATGAACGTCATTCACATGTATGAAAGGCGGTCGGGATCGTGGCGAGCATGGGGAACATCGGCAGACGCGGACTGCTGGGCAGCGCGGTGGCGGTCGTGGCCGCCGCGGCAACCGGCGCGCTCGGCACCGGAAGGGCGCGGGCGGCGACCACCACAGCCCGCGCGGCGACCACCACCGCACCGGCAACGACCACCACAGCCCGCGCGACGACCGCCACCGCACCGGCGGGAAGCGCCCCCGTCCCCGCGGCGGCGGCCGGGCGTCACGGAGGCTCGGTCCTCTGGCGGGAGTTCACCGCGGCCCCCTTCACCCACCCCCAGATCCCGTTCATCGGCCGGGCCGGCTACCGCGCCGGCTCGGACCTCCCCCGCCGCACCGCCCACGGCTTCGTCGCCGATGTCCGCCGCTACGGAGCCCGGCCGGACGGCTCGGCCGACGCCGCACCCGCGATCAACCGTGCCATCGCCGCTGCCGGAGAGCGTGGCGGTGGCACGGTGCTCATCCCCGCCGGGACGTACCGCATCGACGACCTCATCCGTATCGGCCACAGCGATGTGGTGGTGCGGGGCGCGGGCAGTGGCCGCACCACCCTGCACGCCACCAGGAACCTCACCGAACTGATCGGCCCCTACGGCAGCCGCTACGGCGGCGACAAGTCCAGCTGGTCCTGGGCGGGCGGCCTCATCTGGCTCTGCCCCGAGGGCCGTTGGACCGCGCTCACCGACGCGATCAGGGCCGCGGACTGGCCGTTCGAGGGCTGGACCGGCAATCGGCGGGACGAGTGGCGCACCCTGGCCACCGTCGCCCCCGCCCGCCGCGGCGACCGGACGATCACCGTCCACGATGCCCGTGGGCTCAGGAGCGGCGCGCTGGTCCTGCTGCGCCTCGCCGACGACCCCGCGCACACCCTGCTGGAACACATGGCGGGCGACGGCGCGGGCCCGGCTGCGTACCACTGGGACGACAAGACCAAGCTGACGTCGTACGTCCCCTACGAGTGGCCGGTCCGCATCACCGCCGTACGAGGCCGCGAGGTCACGCTGGAGCGCCCGCTCCCGCTCGATGTGCGCCCCGAGTGGGACCCCCGGCTGACCACTCTCGTCACCCCGCTCACCGGCTCGGGCGTCGAGGGGCTCACGCTCGAAGCGGTGGAGACCCCACAGTCGCCGCACCTGCTCGACAAGGGGTACAACGGAGTCGCCTTCCAGTGCGCGTACGACTGCTGGGCCGACGACATCACCGTCCGCCACGTCGACAACGGCTTCGGACTGATCGGCGCGTCCGCCTGCACCCTGCGCCGTACGAAGGTGGAGGGCCGCGGTGCCCACCACCCGTACTACTGCCGCGAGGGCTCGCACGACAACCTGATCGAGGACTTCGCCATCGAGCGGCGCACGGTCCCCGCGCCCGCGGGCACCCAACTGCACGGCATCAACGTCGAGGGCCTGTCCAGCTACAACGTCTGGTCCCGCGGACGGATGGCGATGGGCACGTTCGACTCCCACCGGGGGATGCCGTTCGCCAACGTCCGTACGGACATCACGGTGAACAACAACGGGCGGCACGGCGGCGACGCCAGTGCCGGACCGCTGTTCGGCGCCAGGTTCACCCACTGGAACATCCGGGTGACCAACGGCAGGGCCGGTCTGATGCGGATCGACGGCCTCGCCCCGTACAGCGCGACGGCCGGCATCAGCGAGGTGTCGGAGTTCGACCAGATCGACGTCCCCGACTTCACGGGCGACCTGCACACGCGGCTGGAGGGCTACGGGCGGCCGGAGTCGGTACGCCCGCGCAATCTGTACGAGGCGCAGCGGCACCTGGCGGGCTGAACCCGGAACGTACCGTGGTGCGTCCCTCACAGCGTCTGCACACGTTGATCACAGCAAAATTACGATCATGGCCGGTGGGCGGCCGATCCGCGATTCGGACAGGTGTCCGATCGTAGGCTGTGGCGTACTGCGGCGGTCTGTCCCGGTGCGCGTCGAACTGCCGCATCGGACAGGGTCCGTTGCTCCATGAGACGGAGAGATGAACCCATGCGCGCCACTGCCGTACGCCGTACCGCCCTTGCCGCTTCCGTGGCGGCCCTGACCCTGCTGGCCACCGCGTGCGGCGGCTCGTCCGACTCCGACGGCAAGGGCGGCGCGAGCGGGGCCGGAGCCGGAGCCGGGTCCGGGTCCGGGGACAAGGGCGGTGCCGTGCCGAAGGCCGCCGTGAAGACGCTGACCGCCGCCGAGCTGGAGAAGGCATCGCTGGTCCAGGGCGATGTCAAGGGCAACAAGATCGCCAAGGCCGGCCCGGACGACCAGGTGAAGGCGGAAGGCGTCAAGGTCGACAAGAAGGAGTGCGAGCCCTTCGCCCACGCCTACCTCGGCGTGGAGCAGGGCAAGCCGGTCGCGCGCACCCAGCGCACCGCCGTCAGCGAGCCCAAGAAGACCGACAAGGGCACGTCGCTCGAAGACCTCGCGGAGATGCCGGAGGGCGATGCCGAGGACGCGTTCGCCGCGGCCTTCGACCTGACGTCCACGCTGGTCTCGCTCTCCTCCTACGAGGCTCAGGGCGCGCCCGAAACCCTGGCGGTCGTACGGGAGTCCGCGGCCGCGTGCGCCGGTGGATTCACCATCACGATGGACGGGGACACGCAGAAGATCGCCAAGCTGGTCGAGGAGAAGGTGACCGGCGGCGACGAGGCCATCGGCTGGACGGTGGTGAGCGAGAGCGACGGCAAGCAGGTCCCGTTCAAGCTGGTGGCGCTGCGGCAGTCGGGAACCTTCGCGACGTTCGTCTCCTTCAACCTCGCCGCGACCGGCGGCAGGGCCGAGGGCTTCGGGCTGCCGACCGCGATCGTGGCCGCGCAGGCGACGAAGCTCTCCTGATCCGTGGGGCGTTCCCCTGCCCGGCTCCGGTTCAGGGCAGGGGGACGAGGCGGACGACGGTGACGGTCAGGACGGAACCGGAGACGTAGTAGAGGACGATGGCGCCGAAGACCGTGGCCTCGCGACGGTCGTGCTCGCGCTTGACGGCGGACGACCCGTGTCCGTACGGATCACTTCCCAGGGTGCGGGCCATCTCGTCCCGGAAGGACTCGCCGTCCCGCATCTTGGCCAGGGAGTCGTCGGCGGGCGGTGCGTAGGAGATGCGGAAGCTCAAGCGACGCTCCGCCTCTCGGCCTCGTCCTGCGCCAGCCGGTCCAGGATCTGTTCGGCCTCGGGATCGGGGACGGCCTCCAGCATCCAGTGCCGCATCACGGCCTGGATCTCGTGCACACCCGCCTCGTTGATGGCGCGGTCGAACTCCTCGCGTCTCTCCTCGGGCAGCGTGGCCCGGATGGCCGGAATGCTGTTGGGCACCTCGACTTCGGTGCCACCGACGAAGGTCTTCAGAGACTCGCCCATGATCGCTCTCCCCGATCTCCTTGCCCTTGACGCCTGGTTGGCCGCTCCCGCGCTGCGCGAACGTGAGGTGGGGACACGCTATCGGTTGGGTGCGACATCCGGCCGAACGGCGGGGGAGCGCGTACGGCCGAGTGCTGCCTGTTGTTCACCGACGGGCCCGACTGTCAGTGCCGGCCCGTAGTTTCGCCCCATGGCTGAGAAACCTAGTGACCTCTGGCGCCGACGTCTGGCCGAGGAGGCGACCGGCATCGCGACCGGCACCCTGGCTCCGGAACACGCGTACACGACACAGCTCTTCCCCGAATCCCTCGTGACCGCCACGGGCACGACGCTGGACTCCTTCGAGACCGGCATACGCGCCCTCGGCGCCCCATCGGACGACGAGATCCTCGTAGCGGTCCAACGTGTGGTGCTCGCGCTGAACGCGGTCAACGAGGCCCACGGCGGAGTGGGTTACGAGACGGTGGAGCGCGAAATGCTCTGCGAATACATCGACCAGACCCTCACCGAGAACGGCGTGGACGTCGCGGCCCTGGCCGAACGGAACGGTCTGGAACGGTACGAGATCACGGACGAGTGGCGGGAGTGGTAGGCGACGCCTGACACCTCACCCGCGTGGTCGCACCGCTACGGCGACACGGTGGTCCTGGCGCGCCGGTGGGGCAACCCGCGCCGGACCACCCAGAGGCTGACCAGTACCAGGACGGCTCCGCCCATGGGCCGTCCCACGGAAGCGCCGTCGCGGTAGTCCCTGATGCCGATCGCGAGAAGACCGAGAGGCAGGGGCAGCCCCGCCCAGTCGAGGGCTCTGCTCAATCCCGCAGAAATCGAAGGCTTGTTCATGGCTTGATCCTGGCGGGTACTCACGTTCTCCACCACGGCCGGAGCAGTGTGTCCGGTCCGGCCGTCAGCCGAACCGGACGATCGGCCGCACCGGTCGAGGGCGCCAGGGAGGGATACCGCCCATCCCCATGTGTCCACGTACGAAACGGTGTCCGGCAAAAGCGACGAGCCCCCACTCGCGGATTCACGCGGGCGGGGGCTCGTGAGCTGAAGGACCAGCTGCAGGCTTCTTCTTGCCCTGGGTCTTGCGGGGAATCTCGGCGACCAGGGATTTCGCTGGTGGGGATGTTGATCGACTTGAGGTGAGCGGTGCCATTGGTCGTCATCGGGTGCCATTGAGCAACCTCGGTCGGCCCAGACAGATAGCCATCGGCCTAGCAGGTAATGGGCAACTCGCCAGCTCGCTGGCGTGCTTGGACCCGTAGCTTCTTTAGGCAGCTGTGGAACGTGTTGTGGCGGTGCTGGTCGAGGTTCAGCGGGAGGTCGAGCTGGCAGATGGGTTTTGACTCCAGCTCCCACAGCTGCTCCTGCTCCATCCAGCACACTAGTGCGTTGTCCGCCATCTACTGGCTCAGGATGGCTTCGCCTGCCCTGCCGAAGGTCATACGCTCAGCGCTTTCCACGCGGCGCAGATCACGCGTAGGCATCCCAAAGGGAGCCGTGGCGTCGAGCTAGCCGCGCTGCCCCTGTAGTGATGGCGTACCCGCGCGCACAGGTTCTGGGCACTGGTCCGGTTCGCCACGTGCTGCGGGGCAATCCCGACGTACAGCAAGCGGCCGGCCAGCAGATCCCTATGGGGTGTCTGTTTGGGCGCCACCCGCGACGCTTGCGTGTTGAGGTCGGCCCCTGAGCACCTCAGCTACTCGGAGCCAGGTCTGAGGCAGCGGGTGTGCGCGCACCTGATGGTGTCGATTCAAGAGCACATGCGTAAGGCTGCTGCATAGATCTTTAACAAGGATAGGCGAGGGGATATGTAAAGCGGCGGATACTGGAGGAGTCGAAAGAGTTGATAAGAGGAGTCGATTGGCTGTCACGATAAGAGTTAATAGGGAGTCGCGACTAGTGAGTAACGGGCTAATCGCTAACTGTTCGCTGCGCTGGTATCGGTGACGCTGGCTGCCCTGCCGTCGTCAACTTCCTGCTGAGCGTGCGTGCAAGCATGCACGGTCGGCATGGTCTGGCGGATGGGCACCGGATCCGCGAAGGGGGCCTGCAAACTACGTTCAAAACGCCTTGCATTCAATTCTCACGCCCCTCACCTGGCAACTTGCTGGAGCGCTTCCACCTGAATAGGGTTCAAGCGAAATTCAGGGCCGTTCCCCGTGTCCGGGAACGGCCCTGTCTCCATCGATGTAGCAACGCATCCTCAGGAGGAGGCCCATGCTCCCACGCACAGGTGTCACCGTCGACATCTGTCCTCGTGACTTGCCGCTCGCGCTCATCGGCACTGCCGGGGGCGCGCTCGCGTTGTGGGCCGACGCCCTCGCGGAGATCGTCGTCCCCGTGGCACTACTGATCGTCCTCGACATCCGCATCCGCCGCTGGAGCCAACGCGCCTGACGGCCTGTTGAGCATGTGACGGCCAGCAAACGGCCCAGCGCACCAAGAAGCCCCCCACCACGCGGAAAACCCGCAGGTGGGGGGCTCGTTCAGCTCTGCTTACTTCTTCTTGCCCTGGTTCTTCACGGCCTCGATGGCGGCCTTCGCCGCGTCCGGGTCGAGGTACGTGCCACCCGGGTTCAGCGGGCGGAAGTCGGCGTCGAGCTCGTAGGAGAGCGGGATGCCGGTCGGGATGTTGAGGCCCGAGATATCCGCGTCGGAGATGCCGTCCAGGTGCTTGACCAGAGCGCGGAGGCTGTTGCCGTGCGCGGCGACCAGGACGGTCTTGCCGTCGAGGAGGTCCGGGACGATGCCGTCGTACCAGTACGGCAGCATGCGGACGACGACGTCCTTGAGGCACTCGGTGCGCGGGCGCAGCTCCGGCGGGATCGTCGCGTAGCGCGGGTCGTCGCTCTGCGAGAACTCGGTGCCGTCCTCAAGGGCGGGCGGCGGGGTGTCGTAGGAGCGGCGCCAGAGCATGAACTGCTCCTCGCCGAACTCGGCGAGCGTCTGCGCCTTGTCCTTGCCCTGGAGGGCGCCGTAGTGGCGCTCGTTCAGCCGCCAGGAGCGGTGGACCGGGATCCAGAGGCGGTCCGCGGAGTCCAGGGCGAGCTGGGCGGTGCGGATCGCGCGGCGCTGGAGGGAGGTGTGCAGGACATCGGGGAGCAGACCGGCGTCCTTGAGCAGCTCACCGCCGCGGACTGCCTCCTTCTCGCCCTTCTCGGTGAGGTTGACGTCCACCCAACCGGTGAACAGGTTCTTCGCGTTCCATTCGCTCTCGCCATGGCGGAGGAGGATCAGCTTGTACGGTGCGTCGGCCATGAGTCCGAGCGTAATCGAACCCTCCCGGCCTCCGCGCGCCCGGCCACAGGACGGACACGGGGGCGGAAGCGGGGGCCGGTCGCGGGGCGGATCCGGGGCGGCGGCAGGGTGGCCGCGACGGTCGGCCGAGGTGGCCTGAGCGGCCGGGCGCTGCGACGTTTGACGGTCGGCGTCAATCGAGTGGCGGCCCGGAACCCGCTCTTCGTAATGTTCGGATCGCCGCCGGGACTCTTACCGGTGACGCCCGTTCCGTACGTCCCCGGGGGGAACCCGCATGTCTGTCGCCGGTCTCAGAAGAGCCGTACACGAGAGCGTGTCCGGGCTGCCCAGGGAGTTCTGGTGGCTGTGGGTCAGCACGCTGGTCAACCGGCTCGGGGCGTTCGTCGCCACGTTCATGGCGCTGTACCTGACGCTGGACCGGGGCTACTCGGCCTCGTACGCCGGGCTCGTCGCCGCGCTGCACGGGCTCGGCGGGGTCGTCTCCTCGCTCGGGGCCGGGGTGATGACGGACCGGCTCGGGCGGCGGCCCACGATGCTGATCGCGCAGACCTCGACCGCCGTGTCCGTGGCGGTGCTCGGGTTCATGGAGCACCCGTTCGCCATCGCCGGTGTCGCCTTCCTGGTCGGTATGGCGAGCAACGCCTCGCGCCCGGCCGTTCAGGCGATGATGGCCGACATCGTCCGGCCCGAGGACCGGGTGAGGGCCTTCTCGCTCAACTACTGGGCCATCAACCTGGGCTTCGCGGTCTCCTCCGCCGGGGCCGGGTTCATCGCCGAGTACAGCTATCTGGCGGGCTTCGTCGGCGAGGCCGCGATGACTCTGTTCTGCGCCGTCGTGGTGTTCCTGAAGGTGCCGGAATCCCGGCCGGAGCGGGCACCGGCGTCGAGCGGGGCAAAGCCGGGGTCGGACGACGGCGTGCGGCTGGGGACCGTCCTGCGCGACGGGCGGTTCATGGGCGTCGTCGGGCTGTCGTTCCTGGTGTCACTGATCTTCCAGCAGGGGTACGTGGGCCTGCCGGTGGCGATGGGCACGGACGGGCTCTCCAGCTCCGACTTCGGCACGGCCATCGCCGTCAACGGTGTGCTGATCGTGGCGCTCCAGATCCCCGTCACCCGCTTCATCGAGCACCGTGACCCGCGCCGCCTGCTGATCATCTCCTCGCTTCTCGCGGGGTACGGATTCGGGCTGACCGCGTTCGCCGGATCGGTCGCGGTGTACGCGCTGACGGTGTGCGTCTGGACCCTCGCGGAGATCGTCAACGCCCCGATCCAGACCGGCCTGGTCGTGCAGCTGTCGCCGGCTCAGGGGCGGGGTCGCTACCAGGGCATGTACACCATGTCGTGGTCGGTGGCCGCCCTCATCGCCCCGCTGATGTCCGGCATCGTGATCGACCGCTACGGCGCCGCCTGGCTGTGGGGGACCTGCGCGGTGCTGGGCACGGTGGCGGCGCTCGGCTACTGGCTGCTGATGCGGAACCTGCCGCAGTCAGGAGCGGGGGAGGTCCCCACGGGCGCCACCGCGCCGGTGCCGACGCCGGTGCCCGTGGCGGAGGCGGCTGTCCTGCCGGTGCCGGTGGCGGCCGCCGGGGGAGCGGCGAAGGACCTGGCCGCCGAGCAGACCGCCTGACGGCTTCGAGGCCCTCCGCCGGGCCTCCCGGACCTGCCCGGCCGGGACGCCCCGCTGCGGATGACTCCGCCGCGGGGCGCCGTCCGTGTCCGGGACTCAGCCGGAGCAGCCACCGCACTGGCACGGGCCGCCGGACTGGCAGCCGCACCCGCAGCCCGAGCCGCAGCCGCAGGCGCCGAGCACGGTCAGGCGCACCACTTCGGTCGGTGTCTCCTGCTGGGGTTCGGTCGTGGGGGAATCGGCCATGGTCCCTCCTCAGGTCGTACGGCTGGGCGGCGTACGACAGGTACGCCGCCGCCGGTGACGTACGACAGGTGCGCACGCCGGGGACGTACGGCATGGCGTGGCGCCCCCACCCCATTGCATGCCCACCCCGGCGGGCGCATCAACGGCGCACGCGCGCAGGACAAACGTGCGACGACCGCACTCCGGAGGCGCCCCGCACGCCCCGCTTCCGTACGGGACGGTCCGACGGGCCCCTTCCGTACGGGACGGTCCGACGGGCCCCTTCCGTACGGGACGGTCCGACAGGCCCCTTCCGTACGGGACGGTCCGACAGGCCCCTTCCGTGCGGGACGGTCCTGCACCCCCCATCCGTACGGGACGGTCCTACACGCCCTCCACCGGGGCCGCCGCCTGGATCTCGTCCGCGTGCTCACCCGTCACCAGGTAGACCACGCGCTTGGCGACCGACACCGCGTGGTCGGCGAAGCGCTCGTAGTAGCGGCCGAGCAGCGTGACGTCGACGGCCGTCTCGATGCCGTGCTTCCAGCGGTCGTCCATCAGGTGCTGGAACAGGGTGCGGTGCAGCAGGTCCATCTCGTCGTCGTCCTGCTCCAGCTGCAGTGCCAGATCGACGTCCTTGGTGATGATGACCTCGGCGGCCTTGGCCATCAGCCGCTGGGCGAGCTGGCCCATCTCCAGGATCGTGGCGTGCAGGTCGTGCGGTACCGCGGACTGCGGGAAGCGCAGCCGGGCCAGCTTGGCGACGTGCTGGGCGAGGTCGCCCGAACGCTCCAGGTCGGCGCTCATCCGCAGCGACGTGACCACGATCCGCAGATCGGTCGCCACGGGCTGCTGGCGGGCGAGCAGCGCGATGGCACGTGCCTCCAGGTCGTGCTGGAGGTCGTCGACCTTCTGGTCGGCGGCGATCACGGTCTCCGCGAGCTTGAGGTCGGCGTCGAGCATGGACGTGGTGGCGCGTCCGATCGCCGACCCGACGAGCCGGGCCATCTCGACCAGGCCCTCGCCGATCGAATCGAGTTCCTCGTGGTAAGCGTCGCGCATGAGAAATGTCTCCAGTTTCTTGGACCGTCCTGGGGCCGGGCTCTGGGGCCGGCCCCCACGCTCCCACGGTGCGTGCGCAACGCGTCCGGATCCGGCCCCCGAAGTGAACCGGTACTTGCTCCTCGGTGAACTCTGGGCGACGAGTGTTCGAGATGGCACCCGGATGGCTGGGAGAGTGTCGTCGCGCCCGCATAACCTTGAAGCATGGACGTGAACGCGGCGGTCGCCGCAGCTGCAGCGATCGCCGGGCTGTGTACCGGTGTGATCGCCATGCTGGCGTTCCGCTGGAGCGAGCGCGACCTGAAACGGCCCACGCGTACGTCCCTGCGGCCCGACGGCAATGCCGCACTGCCCCCGGGAGTGGACACGGTCCTCTCCGTGCTCAGCTCCTCCGCCGTCGTGCTCGACGAGAGCGACAGCGTCGTCAAGGCCAGCTCCGCCGCGTACGCGCTGGGTCTGGTCAGGGGCGGGCGCCTCGCCGTCGAGCCGATGCTCCACATGGCCAGGGACGCCCGCCGCGACGGCGAGATACGGCAGGTCGAGCTGGACCTGCCCCGGCGCGGGACGGGCCGGGGCGAGGCGCTCGCCGTCTCCGCCCGGGTCGCCCCGCTGGGCTCCCGGCTGGTGCTGCTGCTGGTGGAGGACCTCACCGAGGCCCGCCGCATAGAGGCGGTACGGCGCGACTTCGTCGCCAACGTCAGCCATGAGCTCAAGACGCCGACCGGGGCTCTCTCGCTGCTCTCCGAGGCGGTCATGGACGCCTCGGACGACCCGGAGGCGGTCGAGCGGTTCGCCGGGCGGATGCAGATCGAGGCGACCCGGCTGACCAACCTCGTCCAGGAACTGATCGACCTCTCCCGGGTGCAGAACGACGACCCGCTGGAGGACGCCGAACCGGTCCGGGTGGACGAGCTCGTCGCCGAGGCCATCGACCGCTGCCGCCAGCAGGCGGGCTCGAAGCAGATCACCATGGCCTCGGGCGGTACCGCGGACCTGTTCATATGGGGGAACCGCGGCCAGCTCGCGGCGGCCCTCGGCAACCTCGTCGAGAACGCCGTCAACTACAGTCCCGCCCGCACCCGTGTCGGTATCGCCGCCCGCCGCATCGCCGCAACCGGCGGGGATCTGATCGAGATAGCCGTGACCGACCAGGGCATCGGCATCTCCGAGAAGGACCGCGAGCGGGTCTTCGAGCGGTTCTACCGCGTCGACCCGGCCCGCTCCCGGGCCACCGGTGGCACCGGTCTCGGCCTCGCCATCGTCAAGCACGTGGCCGCCTCGCACGGCGGGGAGGTCACCGTCTGGAGCTCCGAGGGACAGGGCTCCACCTTCACCCTGCGGCTGCCCGAATCGGGCGTCGTACGGGAGCGCACCACCGGCGGACCGCTTATCGTCAATGGTGACGACGAGGGCCCGTACGAGACCGACACCTTTGAACCATTCCCCGCCCCGGAGGCTCTTCCGTGACCCGAGTGCTTGTCGTCGAGGATGAGGAATCCTTCAGCGACGCCCTGTCCTACATGCTGCGCAAGGAAGGCTTCGAGGTGGCCGTGGCGGCCACCGGCCCCGACGGTCTCGACGAGTTCGAGCGCAACGGCGCCGACCTCGTCCTGCTCGACCTGATGCTGCCGGGTCTGCCCGGCACCGAGGTGTGCCGCCAGCTGCGCGGCCGCTCCAACGTCCCGGTGATCATGGTCACCGCCAAGGACAGCGAGATCGACAAGGTCGTCGGGCTGGAAATAGGAGCCGACGACTATGTGACCAAGCCCTTCTCCTCGCGGGAGCTGGTCGCCCGCATCCGCGCCGTCCTGCGCCGCCGCGGCGAGCCGGAGGAGGTCGCCCCGGCCGCTCTGGAGGCCGGCCCGGTCCGGATGGATGTGGACCGCCATGTCGTCACGGTCTCCGGCGGCAAGGTGGACCTCCCGCTCAAGGAGTTCGACCTCCTGGAGATGCTCCTGCGCAACGCGGGCCGCGTACTGACCCGCATGCAGCTGATCGACCGCGTCTGGGGCGCGGACTACGTGGGTGACACCAAGACCCTCGACGTCCATGTGAAGCGCCTCCGCGCCAAGATCGAGCCCGACCCGGGTGCGCCGCGCTACCTGGTGACGGTGCGGGGCCTGGGGTACAAGTTCGAGCCGTAGACCGGCACCTGACACGTGTGATGTGTGAAGGGGCGCCTCCCGGCCGGGAGGCGCCCCTTCACGTGTACGCGGCTGCGTGGGTCAGTGACCCGTGGACTCCGAGCTGGAGGCGGTGTCGCCGGGGGTGCCCGCACCGGTCGCGCCGTCCGACGGCGTGCCGGAGGTCGCGGAGCCCGTCGGCTCTCCCGGGGTCGGGGAGGTCCCGTCGGAGGCCGTCCGCGTCGGCTTCGGCGACGGAGTCGCGGGCAGCGAGCTCGGGCCGAAGCCCTCGAAGAAGGTGGTCGCCGGGACGACGCTGGCGCCGAGCCCGATGTCGCCGGTCCGGCTGAGCTTGAAGACGACCTGCTGGACGTCGCCGTTCCGGGCGGCCTCGCGGCCGTTCTCGATCACGGCGGCGGCGTTGCCCTTGCCGCCGATGACGACCCGTCCGCCGGCCGGGACCACGATCGGGCCCTTGCCCTCGGCGGCGTGCAGCTTCACCTCGGCGTTGGAGCCCGGCAGCGTGATGGTCTCCAGGACCTCGCGCTTGGTGGAGTCGTTGAAGAGCGTCGCGGCGACCACGGCCGGACCCTCGGCGTCGTGCTCGGGCTGTGTGATGACGTTGACGTTCTGGATCTTGATGGTGCCGACCGAGGTGGCCGCGTTGTCGGGCCTGATCTGGAGCGTCTGTGCGTCGTTGCCCGCGCTGCAGGCGGACATCGAGGCGATCGAGAACACGAGGGCAGTGGCGGCGAGAGCGCCGTGTCGAAGGCTGCGGCTCACGGCGGCGGCAACTCCTTGAACGTTCGGTCTGCGGGCTTCGGACTCTGCGGACGGCAAGGACGGGCGACGTAAAGCCGCCCTAAGTGTGTGTCAGCGAGGTCAGGCTACCGAGCCGCCGCTCCCGCCCCGCACCCGACCCGCCCCCTTGGGCCCACTGCCTCGTGCCGCGACCTGTCCGGCACCGCTCAGACCTGCCCGGCACCCCCGCGACCCGCCGACGCGGATTCGCAGTTCGTTCACATTACGGGGGTGATCAATTTCCCGGTCCTTGGCGTATTCCTTACGCATAATCCGTGAGCGGGAGGGTCGTTGATCGAATTCATTGGGCCTCCGCTCTTACCTCCGTACGGGTGATCGATCTCCGAACGGAGTACGGAAAGTTCACCATCTGGAATCCGGCAAAACGGGACGTTCAGCCCCTTCTGGAGGGGTTGCGACATGTGTGACGCGCGCGTTTCACCGTGGCCGCACAGTGGCTCCGACCTGCGAATACCGGCTTCCGGAAGCCTTCCGCAGCACGTTCCTGTTGCTGTTGTCAAGCCCCGAGATATGCCCTGACCTGCGAAAACGCCATTCAGGAGATGCTGTTCTCGTGTTACTCTGGATAGCCACGGAAGGGGTACCTGTCACATGACGTTCAAGGTTGGCGACACCGTGGTCTATCCCCATCACGGGGCCGCGCTGATCGAGGCTATCGAAACTCGCCAGATCAAAGGCGTGGACAAGACCTACTTGGTGCTCAAGGTCGCCCAGGGCGACTTGACGGTTCGTGTGCCGGCGGACAATGCGGAGTTCGTGGGCGTGCGCGACGTGGTCGGGCAGGACGGGCTGGACCGGGTCTTCGAGGTGCTGCGCGCGCCGTACGCCGAAGAGCCGACGAACTGGTCCCGTCGCTACAAGGCAAATCTCGAGAAGCTCGCCTCCGGCGATGTCATCAAGGTCGCCGAAGTGGTGCGTGACCTGTGGCGCCGTGAGCGTGAGCGCGGTCTCTCCGCAGGTGAAAAGCGCATGCTCGCCAAGGCCCGCCAGATTCTGGTGAGCGAGCTCGCACTCGCGGAGAACACGAACGAGGACAAGGCCGAGGCCCTTCTCGACGAGGTCCTCGCGTCCTGAATCGGCTCGGGCCGATTTCGGCTCGGACCGAAACGGTCGGACCGGATCGTCCCGGACTGAACCGGATCGGGTCATACCGATCGTAAGAATGTGTCGCGGTGCCCGTTGACCAGCCGTATTCACGCTGTGTCGTCGGGCCCTGCGGCATGTTCGGACGCGGTTACCCGAAGGGGTGTGGCGACCGGACGGACGCGGTTACCGGTGCGTATTCCGGAAACGTGCCGTACGTGGGGCCGGTGGTGTGTGCGGAACGCATGATGCCGCCCGTACCGGACGTTCATGAAGGTGCGCGACTTCCCTTTTCGGCCAAACCGCTACCACTCAATTCGGCCATGTCATGGGCAAAGCCTGCGCTGATCCGCCCCCGCCGGTTGTTCCCGGCTACCGTCCCCCAGTAGCCGACCCCGAGCCGTACGGCGACCGACTCGACCGGGTGTCACGGAAGGGGCCCGGATCAAGTCAGGTCGTCACGCCCGGCTCGCTGGGGCCATACCCATGTCGGCCGTGGAAACAAACCTGCCGAAGCTTCGGAGTGCAACCGATGTCACCGATGTCACCGCTGCCTGATGAATCGCGTCCGCACCGCACCGCCGCGGTGATTCCCGCGGCCGGCCGGGGCGTGCGGCTCGGCCCGGGGGCGCCCAAGGCGCTCCGCGCGCTCAGCGGTACACCCATGCTGATCCACGCGGTCAGGGCGATGGCCGCCTCCCGCGCCGTCTCCCTGGTCGTCGTCGTCGCGCCGCCCGACGGTGCGCCCGAGGTCAAGAACCTGCTCGACGAACACGCCCTGCCCGAGCGCACCGACTACCTGGTGGTGCCGGGCGGCGACACCCGGCAGCAGTCCGTGGGGCTCGGCCTCGCCGCGCTGCCCGAGGACATCTCCGTCGTCCTGGTCCATGACGCGGCCCGGCCGCTGGTCCCGGTCGACACGGTCGACGCGGTCGTCGAGGCCGTACGCGACGGGGCGCCCGCCGTCGTCCCCGCGCTGCCGCTCGCCGACACCGTGAAGGAGGTCGAGCCCGGAGCGCCGGGGGAGCCGGAGCCGGTGCTCTCGACCCCCGTGCGCGCCAGGCTGCGCGCCGTGCAGACGCCGCAGGGCTTCGACCGGGACACGCTGGTGCGGGCGCACGCGACGGTCGCCGTCGACGGCGAGGGCGCGACCGACGACGCGGGCATGGTGGAACAGCTCGGGGCGCCGGTCGTCGTCGTCCCCGGGCACGAAGAGGCGTTCAAGGTGACCCGGCCGCTCGATCTGCTGCTGGCCGAGGCGGTACTCGCACGCCGGAGGGCGAACGATGGCTTCTGAGAACCCCGCGGGTGCGCCCGCGGCCCCCGTGATCCCGCGCGTCGGGATCGGGACCGACATCCACGCCTTCGAAGAGGGCCGCGAGCTGTGGTGCGCGGGCCTGAAGTGGGAGGGCGAGGGCCCCGGCCTCGCCGGGCACTCCGACGCCGATGTCGTCGCGCACGCCGCCTGCAACGCGCTCTTCTCGGCCGCCGGCCTGGGTGACCTCGGGCAGCACTTCGGCACCGGGCGCCCCGAGTGGTCCGGCGCCTCCGGTGTCACGCTGCTCACCGAGGCGGCCCGGATCGTCCGGTCCGAGGGCTTCGAGATCGGCAATGTGGCCGTCCAGGTCGTCGGCGTGCGGCCGAAGATCGGCAAGCGGCGCGACGAGGCGCAGAAGGTGCTGTCCGCCGCCGCGGGCGCCCCCGTCTCGCTCTCCGCCGCGACCTCCGACGGGCTCGGGTTCACCGGGCGCGGCGAAGGCATCGCCGGGATCGCCACCGCGCTGGTCTACCGGGTGGGATGACCCGTCCGCCCGGCCGGGGCCCGTTCGCGCGCCGTTCGCCACCCGCCTGACCTGCCGGTCCTCCCGGGCCCGCCCCTTGTTGCACATCGCTTGCACGTACGCTGGTACGGCAAGCGATGTGCAAGACACGTGATGTGTACGGCGGTCGATGTGCCGTACGAGGTGAGAGCGAGGGCCCGGTGGTGAGCACGACCACGGTGACGGTTGGTACGCCGACGACCGACGTGGACGGCTACGTCCTGCGGACCGCCACCGCGGAGGATCTCGACGGGGCCAGGGCCGTGATGCTCGACACCGTCTACGGAGACCTCAAGTCCGGTTACGTACCCCGCTGGCACGGCGACATCATCGACCCCGGTGCCGCCTATCTGCGCCCCGACCGCTGCACCCTGCTGGTCGTCGAGCGCGACGGCGAGATCGTCGCCACCGGTGCCGTACGCGACCGGGGGCCGCAGGCGCCGCCCAACCCGCAGTGGGTCGCGGACCGTTTCCCGTCCGGTTCCACCGCCCAGCTCTGCCGGATCTATGTGCGCCCCGGGCACCGCAGGCACGGGCTGGCCCGGCTGCTGGTGCGCGAGCTGGGGCTGTTCGCGGCGCGGGCGGGCGGCTACACCTCGCTCTACCTGCACACCGATCCGGCCGTGTCCGGTGCCGAGCCGTTCTGGCGCTCGCTCGCCCACGAGGTGTGCGACGAACGCGAGCTGCCGGGCGGCGGCCAGGGCATCATCCACTTCGAACTGCCGATGCCCGTGCCCTCCGCGGCATCCTCCGGAGACATCGCCCCCACCCGTTAGATGACAATCGTTTTCATGTAAGGTCGCTGCCATGCCCACGCCCCGACTCCGTCGCTCCAGGCTGCCGCTGGCCCTGTCCGCGGCCGCCCTGCTGGTCCCGCTCGCCACCGCCTGCTCCGGCGGTTCTCCGGACGGCTCCGGTGCGTCGGGGGGCGGGCAGCGGCTCCGGGTCGTCATGGCCTTCCCGCCCGCCCAGGCCATGTCGCCGTACGGGGACGACGCCGTCACCCTCAGCCGGCTCGCCGTCATCGAGGGCCTCACCACCCTGGACAGGAACGGCGGGGCGAAGCCCGCCCTCGCCGCGTCCTGGAAGCGGGACAGCGACAACGCGTGGACGTTCACGCTCCGCGACGCCGAATTCCAGGACGGCACCGCGGTCGACCCCGCCGCCGTGGTGCGGTCCCTGAACGCCGCCCAGGCCGCGTCCCCCAAGCCCCGCGTCCTCAGCGACACCCGGCTCACCGCCTCGGCACCGGACGCGCACACCGTACGGATCACGACGGCGGCCCCCGATCCGCTGCTGCCCCAGCGGCTGGCCAACCCGTCCCTGACGATCCTGTCGGCGGGTGCCTACAAGGGCGGCAAGGTCGACCCCGCCGGGCACGCCACCGGCCCGTTCACCCTGGCCGAGGTCAACGGCGCGGTCAGCGCCACGCTGAAGCGCAACGACACCTACTGGGGTCACCGGGCGAAGGCCCCCGGCGTCGACGTGACGTTCGTCGCCGACGGCACCGCCCGCGCCAACGCGCTGCGTACGAAGGCGGTGGACGTGGCCGAGTACGTACCGATCTCGCAGGCCTCGCTCCTCGGCGAAGCCCTCGTCCACGAATTCCCCTCCGCCCGTACCAACGGCCTCTCCCTCAACACCGCACGCGGTGTCTTCGCCGACCCGGCGATGCGCGCCGCCGCCCGCGAGGCCATCGATTCGAAGGCCCTGGTCAAGGGCGTCTACGAGGGCCGCGCCGACACCGCGCGGGGGCTCCTGGGCCCCGGCGTCCCGTGGGCCGCCGCCGACCGCACCGCGCCCATCGGCCGGGCGAAGGCCGCCACCCCGGCCGAGGTCGCGAAGACCGGGCAGATCGTCCTCGCCACGTACACCAACCGGCCCGAACTCCCCGAGGTCGCCACCATCGTCCAGCAGCAGCTGGAGAAGCGCGGCTTCACCGTCAAGCAGGTCGTCCGCGACTACGCGCAGATGGAGGCCGACGCGCTCGGCGGGAAGTACGACGCGTTCATCCAGGCCCGCAACACCCTGCTCGACACCGCCGACCCGGTCTCGTACCTCGCCTCCGACTTCACCTGCGACGGCAGCTTCAACATCTCCCAGCTCTGCGACAAGCGCGTCGACGCCGACGTGGACAAGGCCGCCTCCCTCGCGGACACCGACGCCCGCCACCGGGCCGAGATGACCGCCGAGGCCCGCATCCTCGGCGTCGACGCCCTCGTACCGCTCGTCCACGAACGCTTCGTCCAGGGGTACGACGACGGCCGCGTCGAAGGCGTCGCGCTGGACCCGATGGAACGCACCCTCATCACCGCCGACACCCGCGTCGGGTGACCGCGTGAGGTACCTCGCGGGGCGGCTGGGCACCCTCCTGGCCGTCGTCGCCGTCATCGGGCTGCTGCCCCGGCTGACCCGCACCGACCCGGCGCTGACGATCCTGCACGCCCGGTACGCCGACCGGCCGCCCACCCCCGAGACCCTCGACGCGATCCGCGCCGAGACCGGGCTCGACGGCGGGCCCCTACGGGTACTCGGCGGCTGGTTCGGCGGGCTGCTCCGCGGCGACCTCGGCGAGTCCTGGGTCTCCGGACAGCCCGTCGCCCCCGACCTGACCTCCGCGCTCGGCGTCTCCCTCACCCTGATGGGCGTCTCGCTCGCCGTCGCCGTGCTCCTCGCCCTCGCCCTCAGCGCCGGCACCCTGCGGCGCGGGGCGGCCCGCCGGATCGACCGGGAACGTGCCGGGGTCGGCGCCGCCGTGCTCGCGGCGCTGCCGGAGTTCCTCATCGCCGCCGTCCTGGCCACCGTCGTCGCCGTGCAGCTCGGCTGGCTCCCGGCGCTCGGCTGGGGCGCCCCGGACCAGGTGATCCTGCCCGCGCTCGCCATGGGCGTCCCGGCGGGCGCGCTCCTGGGACGGCTGCTGGACGACGCGCTGCCCGCCGCGTTCGCCGAACCGTGGGCCCGTGCCGCGACCGCGGGCGGCCTGCCCGGACGCCGCATCGCCCGTCACGCCCTGCGCCGTACGCTGCCGGGTCTGCTGCCCCAGGTCGGCCTGGTCGTCGTCGGGCTCACCGGCGGCGCCGTCGCGGTGGAGACGCTGTACGCCATTCCGGGGCTCGGCGGTACGGCGCTGGGGGCCGCCCTCGCGCAGGACCTGCCGGTCCTCCAGGCGTGCGTCCTGACCCTCCTCCTGCTGGGCGTCGCGGCCGGACTGGCCGCCCGCCTCGCCTCCCGCGCCCTGCTCGGCCGGGCCCTGGCCGACGGCGCCCTGCCCGCGCTGGTCCGCCCGCCGCTGCCCACGAGCCGCCTGATCACCTCGGCCGCCGTGCTGCTGGCCGTGCTCTTCGTCGCCGTGACCGTCGCGGGCCTGCTGCGCGACCCCCTCCACGTCGACGCCGCGGCCCGCCTCGCCGCCCCGTCCGCCGCGCACCCCCTGGGCACCGACTCCCTCGGCCGGGACGTCCTCGCCCGCCTCGGTCACGGCGCGGCCCGCACGGTCCTCACCGCCCTCGCCGTCGGCGCCGTCACCCTGCTGCTGGGCCTGGTCATCGGAGCCCTGCGCGCCGGAGCGCTCACCGAGACCGCCAACGCCCTGCCCGCCGTCCTCGCCGGACTCGTCGTCGCGGGCATCGCGGGCCCCGGCCCCTGGGGCGCCGCCGCAGCCGTCGCCGCCGTCGCCTGGGCCCCGCTCGCCGCCCACACCGCGGCCCTGTACGCCCAGGAACGCGCGGCCCCGCACGTCTCCGTGGCCGTCGCCCTCGGGGCCGGCCGATGGCACCGGCTGCGCCGCCATGTGCTGCCCGGCGTGCTGCCCCCGGTCGTCCGGCACGCGGTCCTTCGCGTACCGGCCGTCGCGCTGGCCCTCGCCTCCCTCGGCTTCCTCGGCCTCGGCACCCAGGCACCGGCACCGGAGTGGGGACGGATGCTGTCCGAGAACATGCCGTACGCGGAACGGGCCCCCTGGTCCGTCCTCGCCCCCGCCGCCGCCCTCGCCCTCCTCGGCGCCCTCGCGGTACTGACCTCGGCGGCGGTACGGGGCCGGACCCCGGCGGTCCCGAAGTGACGGAGCAGCGGGGACGCATCCGCGGGCCCGTTCCCCGAGGACGCACCCGCGGGTCCGCCGGAAGCCCCGCGGGCCCGGCGACCGAGGACGACGCCCCCGCCGGGTTCCTCCCCTCCACCCAGGGAGCAGCCCCCGCCGCCCCCGCCCCCGCCTCGAAGGCAGCTACCGCCCCCGCCCGGCACACGCCCTACCTCCGGCTGCTCACCGGCACCCAGTTCGCCTTCAACATCGGCTTCTACGCCGTCCTGCCCTACCTCGCCACCCACCTGGGCAGCGGTCTCGGCATGGCCGGCTGGCTCGTCGGGCTCGTCCTCGGCCTGCGTACTTTCAGCCAGCAGGGCCTCTTCGTCGTCGGCGGGGCGCTCACCGACCGCTACGGCCCCCGGCCCGTGGTCCTGGCCGGCTGCGTCCTGCGCATCGCCGGGTTCGGCTGGCTCGCGTTCGCCGGTTCCACCGCGACCGTGATCGCCGCCGTCCTCCTCATCGGCTTCGCCGCCGCGCTCTTCTCGCCCGCCGTCGAGTCGGAGACCGCCCGCGAGGCGGTCCGGCACGAGGCGGCCACCGGCATCCCGCGCGCCCGGGTACTGGCCGTGTTCTCCGCCGCCGGACAGGCCGGAGCCTTCCTCGGGCCCCTCCTCGGCTCGCTGCTCCTGCTGCTCGGCGGCGGCTTCCGGGCCGCCTGCCTGGCCGGGGCGCTCGTCTTCGTCGCCGTACTCGCCGGACACGCCCGCCTCATGCCACGCCGGGCTCCCGCCGGCCGGACGGCCGAACCCCGCCCGGCCCGGGGAGCGGTCCTCACCCACCGGCCGTTCCTCGTCCTGTGCCTGGCGTACAGCAGCTACCTCGTCGCGTACAACCAGCTCTACCTCTCGCTGCCCGCCGAGGTGGAACGCGCCACCGGCTCACAGGCGGCCCTCGGCTGGCTCTTCGCGCTCTCCTCGCTCCTCGTCGTCGGCGCGCAGCTGCCGCTGACCCGCTGGTCCGCGCACCGGATCGCCCCGCGTACCGCGCTCGTCGCCGGGTTGGTGACCGTCGCCGCGGGATTCGCCGCCGTGCCGCTGACGCCGGGCGGGCCCGCCGGACTGCTGCCCGGTGCCGTACTGGTCGTCCTGCTCACCCTGGGCCAGATGCTGCTGGTGCCCGCCGCCCGCGGGCTGGTCCCCGACCTCGTCGACGACCGGCAGCTCGGGTTCGCCACCGGGGCGCTGTCCTCCGTCTCCGGGCTCGCGGTCCTCGGCGGCAGCGCGGCCACGGGCGCGCTCCTGGGCGCCCCCGGCCCCGTCCTGTGGACGGTCCTCGCCGCCGTCCCGCTGACCGGTGCCGTACTGGCATTCACCCTTCCGGCGGGCCGGATCGGGAAGCAGCGGGGCTGACGCGTGGTTGGCGGGTAGGAGCGAATCCGACAGCCCGCCGGTACACAGGAGGACGTACGTCATGACCGCCGCACTCTCCGAGAACCTCAAGAACGTGCTCGACACGCCCGTGTTCGTCACCATCGCCACGATCCAGCCCGACGGCAGCCCGCAGGTTTCTCCCGTCTGGGTGAAGCGGGACGGCGACGACGTACTGATCTCGACCACCGTGGACCGCCGCAAGGAGCAGAACCTGCGCCGCGACCCGCGCGTCACCGTGGTCGTGCAGCCCGCCGACAACCCGTACGCGTACGCGGAGATCCGCGGCACCGCGACCCTGACCACCGAGGGCGGCCAGGAACTGATCGACGAGCTGGCGTTGAAGTACAGCGGCAAGAAGTACGCGGAGTTCAACCCGAGCTCGGCAGACGACGCCGCCCGCGTGGTCGTGCGGATCACCCCGCGCAAGGTCGTCGGGCGCCTCTGAGACCGGGGGCCGACGGCCTCCGGGACCCCGGTCCGGCGGCTCGGAGCCCCGCTCGGGCCGGCTCCGGGACCCGGCCCGAGGGCTCGGGGGCACCGGTCCCACGGCCTCCGCGGCACCGGCCCCCTACCTCGCGCGAGCCGGAACGGCACATCCCAATATCAGAAAGTTGTCCCCGCGATCCCCAAGGGGTCGCGGGGCACTGGTGTCGGCCTACTACCCTTGAGGCGTGACTATTCGCCTGTATGACACCAGCGCCCGGCAGATCCGTGACTTCGTCCCGCTCACAGCGGGCTGTGTCTCGATCTACCTCTGTGGCGCCACTGTCCAGGCCGCCCCGCACATCGGGCACATCCGGTCCGGTCTGAACTTCGACATCATGCGCCGCTGGTTCGCCTACCGCGGCTACGACGTCACGTTCATCCGGAACGTCACCGACATCGACGACAAGATCATCAACAAGTCGGCCGAGCAGGGCCGCCCCTGGTGGTCGATCGGCTACGAGAACGAGCGCGCGTTCAACGACGGCTACGACGCGCTCGGCTGCCTGCCGCCCACCTACGAACCGCGCGCCACCGGCCACATCACCGAAATGGTCGAGATGATGCGCGGCCTCATCGAGCGTGGCCACGCCTACGCGGCGGACGGCAACGTCTACTTCGACGTGCGGTCCTTCCCCGGCTATCTGGAGCTGTCCAACCAGGAGCTGGACGACCTGCGCCAGCCCACCGGCGACGGTGAGACCGGCAAGCGCGACCAGCGCGACTTCGCCATGTGGAAGGCCGTCAAGCCGGGCGAGCCCAGCTGGCCGACCCCGTGGGGCCGCGGCCGTCCCGGCTGGCACCTGGAGTGCTCCGCCATGGCGCACAAGTACCTGGGCACCGCCTTCGACATCCACGGCGGCGGCATCGACCTGATCTTCCCGCACCACGAGAACGAGATCGCCCAGGCCAAGGCCTTCGGCGACGAGTTCGCGAAGTACTGGGTGCACAACGGCTGGGTCACCATGTCCGGCGAGAAGATGTCGAAGTCGCTCGGCAACTCCGTGCTGGTCAGCGAGATGGTCAAGGCATGGCGCCCCATCGTGCTGCGCTACTACCTCGGCACCCCGCACTACCGGTCGATGATCGAGTACAGCGAGGAGGCACTGCGCGAGGCGGAGTCCGCGTTCGCGCGGATCGAGGGCTTCGTGCAGCGCGTCACCGAGAAGGCGGGGGAGACCGTACCCGCCGCCGCCGAGGTGCCGCCCGCCTTCGCCGAGGCGATGGACGACGACCTGGGCGTTCCGCAGGCCCTCGCGATCGTCCACACCACGGTCCGGCAGGGCAATTCCGCCCTCGCCGCCGACGACAAGGAAGCCGCCGTCGCCCGCCTGGCCGAGGTCCGGGCCATGCTCGGCGTCCTCGGCCTCGACCCGCTCGACCCGCACTGGGCGGGCGAGACCGACCGCGGCGAGGACCTGCACGGTGTCGTCGACACGCTCGTACGCCTCGTCCTCGACCAGCGCCAGTCGGCGCGCGCCCGCAAGGACTGGGCCGCCGCCGACGCCATCCGCGACCAGCTCAACCAGTCCGGCCTCGTCATCGAGGACAGCCCCAGCGGCCCCCGATGGACGCTCGGACCGCGCTGAACACCACCTCTTGGCACCGGCCTGACCGGCGCAAATGTGCCGCCCGGCCGTCCGGGCGGCACACTTTCATTACGTACGTACTTCTGAAGCAACGAAACAGGTAGGTCATGGCCGGGAACAGCCAGCGCAGGAACCGCCGCACGTCCAACAAGAAGGGCATGCAGGTCGGCAGCGGTGGCCAGCGACGCCGTGGTCTCGAAGGCAAGGGACCCACGCCGCCCGCCTCCGCCCGCAAGGGACACAAGAAGAACCGGGTCGCCAACGCCCAGGCCAAGCACGCCGCGGCCCGCCGCCCCGCGCCCCGGCGCGGTGGCGTCAAGGGCACCTCGGAGATGGTGGTCGGCCGCAACCCGGTCTACGAGGCCCTGCGCGACGGTGTGCCCGCGGTCACCCTGTACGTCCAGCAGTACATCGACAACGACGAGCGGGTCCGCGACTGCCTCAAGCTCGCGGGCGAGCGCGGCAACATCAACCTGATGGAGGCCCCGCGCCCCGAGCTCGACCGGATGACGAACGGCCTGAACCACCAGGGCCTCGTCCTCCAGGTCCCGCCGTACGAGTACGCGCACCCGGAGGACCTCACCGCGGCCGCGTACGACAACAACGAGGACCCGCTGATCGTCGCCCTCGACGGCGTCACCGACCCGCGCAACCTCGGTGCGATCGTCCGCTCCGTCTCCGCCTTCGGCGGCCACGGTGTCGTCGTCCCCGAGCGCCGCGCGGCCGGGATGACCGCCGGTGCGTGGAAGTCCTCGGCCGGTACGGCCGCCCGTACACCGGTCTCCCGCGTCACCAACCTGACCCGTGCCCTGGAGGGCTACCAGAAGGCCGGCCTCACCGTCGTGGGCCTGGCGGCGGACGGCGAGCACACGGTCGAGGACCTGGAGCAGCTCGCCGGTCCGGTCGTCATCGTCATCGGCAGCGAGGGCAAGGGTCTGGGCCGTCTCGTCGGCGAGACCTGCGACTACCGGGTCCGGATCTCGATGCCGGGCGGCGCCGAGTCGCTGAACGCCGGTGTCGCGGCCGGCATCGTGCTGTACGAGGTGGCGCGCCGCCGCGCGTAGGCCTCGGGTGCGCCGCCCGCGCTCGTCATGCGCCTCGTGCGCCCCGTTCGTTCCGTGCGCTCCCCGGGCGAGGGGGAGCGCGGGGCGCACGGAACGAGCGTGCGGCAGGGGCGAGCGGTGTTCGCGCGGGTGGCAGTGGCTGTGACCTCCGGGTCGGTTGACGCGCGAGCGCCGAACACAGTTCCTAGATGCCCGAGTTTGGCCGGATCTTGACGGGTCTCGGACACATCGGGCCCGTCAAAGCAGTGTCCTATCCACACGTCACTCGGTTAGATGAGTGTGGACACCAGAACGCCTCGGTTCGACGAGCAACCCGCCCTGAGCATGACCAAGGTGGACAGCGACCCCGCGCAGGTCATCGTCAACCACGCCAGCTTCCGGGTGCAGCTCGCCCCGGGCCAGCGCGCACGGCTGCGCGGTGCCCCCGCGGGCACGGCCCGCGTCCCCGCCATGAGCGGCTCCGGCGGCCGCAGGCGGGCCCCCGTCGTCTGGAGCGGCAGATCGGCCCCCGGCGACCCGGGCGCGACCGGCCTCCTCCAGGCCGTACGCAACTCCACCGCCGGACAGCTCGATGTCGGCCCCGGCGGGCACGGCGGCCTCGGTGGGGAGTACGAGGACGGCCGCGGAGCCGTCGGGACGCAGGTCATCCCGCGCCTCGACGAGACCCAGCCCAACCCCGTACTGACCGCACCGCACCAGCCCGGACGCGGCAACGGGCCGCTGCTCCCGCCCATGCGGCAGGCCGTAGGGGCGTACGACGCGGTCGACATCGGGCCCGACGGGCCCGGAGGCGACGACGAGGAGTACGACGAGAGCCCCGCCGCCCGGGACCGCCGCCACGGCAACGACCCGGTCAAGCACGCCTATTACCCCGGCCGCCGGATGAACCTGGGGGTCGTGCTGCTCCCCATGCGCGTCCTGCTCGGCTTCATCTCCATCTACGCCGGCATGGGCAAGCTGTGCGACCCCGTCTACTTCGACGGCGGTGAGCGCGGCTCCATGGTCAAGTGGCTGACCTCGCTGCACCCCTGGGCGCTGGCCGAGCCGCTGCGCGACTTCGCCCTCTCCCACCCCGTCGGCGCCGGTCTGACCGTCGCCTTCCTCCAGGTCGTCGTCGGCGTCCTCACCGTCCTCGGCCTCTGGCAGCGCGTCGCCGCCTCGGTGGGCGCGCTGCTCTCCGCGGCTCTCCTGGTCACGGTCAGCTGGCGCACCGTCGCCGTCTACGACGCACCCGACATCATCATGCTGGCCACCTGGAGCCCCCTGATCATCGCGGGCGCGCCCGTCTACTCCGTGGACGCGCGCCTCGCCGGAGAGGCCTGGCGCCGGCTCGGCCCGCGCTCCGAGATCTGGGACCTGCGCCGCCGTGTGCTGCGGCGCGGCACCGTGGTCGCCACCGTGGTCGTCGGTCTCACGCTGCTGATCGGCTCCATGCTCGGCGGCGCCGTCCGCTCCACCGAGGTCGTCACGGTCCCGGGCCCCCACGACAACCCGACCAACCAGCTCCCCGGCATGCCGCTCCCCGGCGAGTCCACCGGTGAGCGAAAGGCGTCCCGCACCCCGGACGG
The DNA here is from genome assembly GCF_035917275.1 of Streptomyces sp. NBC_01237. NCBI lineage: Bacteria > Bacillati > Actinomycetota > Actinomycetes > Kitasatosporales > Streptomycetaceae > Streptomyces > Streptomyces sp. NBC_01237. The sequence continues at coordinate 4,979,821 of NZ_CP108508.1, forward strand.
CCGGCGCCCCGAGCCCTCCAGCTCCGGCGCCGCCACGACCCCGTCCAGCAAGGAGTCCACGCCCGGTACGGACACCGTCCGCGAATCCGGGAGCGCCTCGGGGGCGGGCACCCAGCCCAGCCAGACCCAGGGCACGGGCCAGCAGCCCCCGCAGCAGACGACCCCGCAGCAGCCCCCGTCCACCAGCGCGGGTCCGACGTCCTCCGGCGGCACCGACGGCGGTGGCTCCACGGGCGGCGGCTCGGACAGCGGCGGCGGTTCGACCGGCGGCGACACCGGCGGCGGCTCCGGCGGGGCCGGTCGGAACCCGATCGGCGGCCTGCTCGGCTGAGCCGACCGGGAGAACGGACCGGACGTACGAAGAGGGACGGGCACCGATTCCGGTGCCCGTCCCTCCGACGTGCTGCTTCCGTTTCCGGGCTCCTGGTCCACCGGGGTCCGCGCAGACGGTCCGGACCAGGGGCCGGGGAACGGTCCGCTCCCCGCTTCCCCTCAGCGGCTCTCTCAGCCCGTCTGGGCGCCCAGTTCCTTCGCCGCCTCGGTGAGGTCCTTCGCCGTGTCGATCGCCCGCCAGTAGGCCCCGTGCGGCAGGGGGTACCCGGCGAGGCTGCGCTCCCGGGCCAGCCGCGGGAACGTCGTCCGCTCATGGTCGCCCCGGTCGGGCAGCAGCCCTGTGAACGCGGGCGAGAACACGTACACACCGGCGTTGATCAGATACGGCGAGGGCGGCGACTCGATGAAGTCGGTGATGTGCCCGAACGCGTCCGTCTCCACGGCGCCCCAGGGAATCCGGGGCCGGGCCAGGGCCAGGGTCGCGGTGGCGTCGCGCTCGGCATGGAACGCGGCCATCTCGCGCAGGGAGAAGCGCGTCCAGATGTCGCCGTTGGTGGCGTACCAGGGCTGCTCCGGATCGGGCAGCCGGGCCGCCGCGTACTTCAGGCCACCGCCGCGGCCGAGCGGCTCCGTCTCGACGACGGTCGTGACGCGCAACGGCAGATCGGCCGAGGCCAGCCACTCCTGGAGCACCTCGGCGAGGTGGCCGCACGAGACCACGGCGTCGGTGACGCCCTCGGCGGCCAGCCAGGAAAGCTGATGGCCGATGATCGGGGTCCCGGTTCCCGGGATCTCGACCATCGGCTTGGGGCGGTCATCGGTGTACGGGCGCAGCCGCGAGCCCTGGCCACCCGCCAGGATCACCGCCTGCGTCGGATACGTATGCATGGCAGGCACGATATGCGGTGCCTGCCATGTCCCGCTCAGCTGAACTGTGCGACACCGGAGGCGAACGAGGTGTCGCAGACCGGGCGGGAGAAGCGGTGGGCGCGCGTCGGTCCGTACTGCTCGACGGCTGCCTTCCCGAGCGCCTTGGCGATCGACATGCAGTGCTGGGCGAGCGAGGGGCGCGCTTCGACGGCGCGCTGGAGGTCGGTGAGGGCCGCCGCAGGGTCCTTCTCCTGGAGTTCCACGAGCAGCTTGTCGCGCAGTACGTCCTGCGCGGCGCGCGGCTTGGCGCGCTTGGAGACGGTCTCCGATGCGGCGGCGAGCAAGGGGGATTCGTTGTTCTGCGCCGCCCACGGAACGCGGGTCACCGCGAGGGTTCCGGAGAGAACCATGACGACGGGCAGGACGAGAGCGAGAGTTCGGCCGATTCGGCGCGCGGTGTGGGTCACGCAGGCGAGCGTAGCGGGCAGTGATGAATTGACGACATTTCGTCACTCTCGCGGGGGATGGTTCGACGTGGTCATTCGAATCATCGGTTGACGAGAGGGTTCGAAATGTCCCGTCTGGCGCGGTATTTGGTGATGTCCATGATCGAAACGCAAACATGTCCCGCGCCATGCAAACGGCCCCGCACCCTCGAAGGGTGCGGGGCCGTGCGTACGGCGGGGCGATCAGCCGGTGAGGCGCTCACCGGTCGAGGTCGCGAAGACGTGCAGCTCGTCCGGGCGGGGGACGACGTGCAGCTTGGTGCCCTTCTCCGGGACGGCGCGGCCGCCGACGCGGACGACCAGGTCCTTGTGCTCGCCACCGACCTGGGCGGCACCGTAGACGAAGCCGTCGGCGCCGAGCTCCTCGACGACGTTGACCGAGACGGCCAGGCCGGCCGGGGCGTCCGAGGAGTCCTTGGTGAGGGTCTTCGCGGCGGCGCCACCGTGCTCGACGATGTCGAAGTGCTCGGGGCGGATGCCGACCGTGACGGTCGTGTCGCCACGGTCCGCGGCGGCGGTGAGCGCCTCACGGGAGACCGGGACGACGCTGTTGCCGAACTTCACGCCACCGTCGGTGATCGGGACCTCGACCAGGTTCATGGCGGGGGAGCCGATGAAGCCGGCCACGAAGAGGTTCGCCGGGCGGTCGTACATGTTGCGCGGCGAGTCGACCTGCTGGAGCAGCCCGTCCTTGAGGACCGCGACCCGGTCGCCCATGGTGAGGGCCTCGACCTGGTCGTGGGTGACGTACACGGTGGTGATGCCGAGGCGGCGCTGGAGCGACGCGATCTGCGTACGGGTCGAGACACGGAGCTTGGCGTCGAGGTTCGACAGCGGCTCGTCCATGAGGAAGACCTGCGGCTCACGCACGATGGCGCGGCCCATCGCGACACGCTGACGCTGACCACCGGAGAGCGCCTTCGGCTTGCGGTCCAGGTAGTCGGTGAGGTCCAGCATCTTGGCGGCCTCTTCGACCTTCGCCCGGATGTCGGTCTTGTTCACACCGGCGATCTTGAGCGCGAAGCCCATGTTGTCCGCGACGGACATGTGCGGGTACAGCGCGTAGTTCTGGAACACCATGGCGATGTCCCGGTCCTTCGGCGGCAGGTGCGTGACGTCGCGGTCACCGATGCGGATCGCACCGCCGTTGACGTCCTCAAGACCCGCGAGCATGCGCAGGGAGGTCGACTTGCCACAACCGGAGGGACCGACGAGGACGAGGAACTCACCGTCCGCGATGTCGATCTCGAGCTGGTCCACGGCCGGCTTCGTGGAGCCGGGGTAGACGCGGGACGCCTTGTCGAACGTGACACTGGCCATGCTGGATCTTCTCCTCCACCGGCAGGAACGTGCCGGACGGTCCGAGTAAGGGAGTGGTTTGGTCCACTTGGGTGAACCTGATGTGACGCTACCTGGCGTTTTCGGATCTGTCAGTAGTCCGAGGCGCCGGGAATATCTCGTCCGGTCACCACGCCGGGTTGGTTACACTGCTCCGGCACGCCTCCTTAGCTCAGTTGGCCAGAGCAACGCACTTGTAATGCGTAGGTCGTCGGTTCGAATCCGACAGGGGGCTCCACGTGAACCCCAGGTCAGATGGCTTCTGACCTGGGGTTTTCTGCTGCTCGGTCCATGACGTGAGGGGCGGTCGAGACGCCGTGAGTCGGCTTGCGTGAGCGATGCGTGAGCGGAGGGGGGCCAGGGCTTACTGGGTGAGCCTGCTCCGCTTGGTGATCTGGCCCCTCCGTTGCTCTCAGCCGGCGCCCTTTCCTGCTTGAGCTACTCGGTCATGGGCGGCGTGCCGAGTGTCTGCCGTACCGCGCTCGTGAAGCGTTCCCGACTGAGTTCCCGGGCCTGCTTGTTGCGCGTGAGGACATCCACCATGGCGGATGCCTCTTCCACCGTCCCAGACAGGTGCGCGAGATTCTCCTCCAGTGCTCCCCGCGCTTCCCTGGAAGCGTGACGGTACTGCTCGATGCTCCTCACCACCTCGCCCAAAAGGGGGTGACCATCAAGATCTCGTAGGCTCCGCCCTTGGTCGCGATAAGAGCGCATGAGCTCACCAAGCTGCTCCGTGCGTTGCCTGTACTCCTCTGTTGCATCGGCCACGGCGTCAGCGGGAACCGCTCGGCTGTCGACCGCTGCTGTCGCGGCTTGGGCTACCTCGATGAACCGGGTGGAGACTGCGACGTCTTCCTGCATCGTCGCGGTCAGTTCCTCGGCCGTGCGTGTGACCTCTTCCGGCCCCAAGAGCGCGATGCGCCGTGCACGTTCCGCCATTCGGCCTGCGGCCTCGCTGAGATCCTCAAGGCCCGTCGAGTCTGGATCGTGCACTGCTGCCGATGCTTGGGTGATGCGTAGGCATTCATCCCAGGCTTCGAGGAAGCTCTCGTACGTATTGAGCCGCTGCTGCCTCAGCCAGTGGCCGTGTTCCACGGCGGCTTGGTCCTGTACTTGCCGCCGAACGGTCTCGGCGTTCCTCTCGGCGCCGAACCTGGTTGCTCGTGCTCCAACAAGGGCACCCAGTCCGGTTGCAGCCAATCCGATCACTGCGATCACGAGAGGAATCACGAAGTCCTTCACGGCGCTAATCATGTCGGTATGGCATGCACTTGGAAACGGTGCGTCGGGTGGGACGCGGTTTAGGCGAACGCTCCTCTTGGTTTGCGGGAGCGGGGCGCTGCCGTCGTCACTGCGTGGAGGTCACCCGAGGCAGGGCTTGAAAAGCAGGGGTGGGGTGCCGTGGGGTGCCTGGAGAGCCGCTGATGGCTACTTCTCGGGCTTCTGGTGCTTTGCCTTGGCTTGGGGGCTCACGTCGCGCTTCGGCTTGCCGTTGCCCTTGCCGGTATTCGTCGCCTTGGCCTTCTTGGCGGACTTCGCGGCCTTGCGGGCAGCCTTCTTTTCCTCGGTCTTGCGCTGGAGGGGGACCAGCTTGGCGGTGGCCTCGGCGGCATTCTTGCCGACGTGGGGCAGGACGCTCTGGTAGATGTCCCGTGTGATCCGGGTGTCGCTGTGGCCGAGGGTGTCCGACACGATCTTGATGTCGATGCCGGCTGCGAGCATGAGCGTTGCCGCGCCGTGGCGCAGATCGTGCAGGCGGATCGGCGGGAGGCCGGAAGCGGCGACGAGGCGCTCGAAGAGGTCGGTCACCTTGCCCGGATGGAGCCAGGAGCCGTCTTCCTGGGTGAAGACGTGGCCGGTCTCGACCCAGGCTGTACCCCATTTCTCGCGGTCTTGGCCCTGCCGTTCGCGGTAGCGCTTCAGGACATCGACGGTGTCGTCGTCGAGTGCGACCACGCGGTAGCCGCTGTCGGTCTTGGGATCGGATGCCTCGATTCCCCAGCCGTCCTGGACGAGCTGGGAGGAGACGGTGAGGGAGTGGGTGTCGAGGTTCGTCTCCGACCATGGCTGCCCGCACGCCTCGCCCCGGCGCAGGCCGCGGAAGGCGATGAGGTGCCATTCGCGTACAGCCGGTCCTCGGCGACGAAGTCGAGGAAGGCGCCGGTCTGCTGGGGTGTCCAGACCATGACGGGCGACGGCTTCTCGCCCGTCTGCTCCCACTTGGTGACCCGTTAGTCGGTCCACACGAGGGCCTTCGGCTTGCGCACGGGGTCGATCTCGACGTGGGTGGCGGGATTGAAGGTGATTATCTGCTGCCCAATCGCGTCGTTCAGCGATGCCCGGAGGGTGGCCTTGACGTGCTGGCGCGTAGCGGGCCCGGTGATGCGGCGGAAGGGCGGCATCTCGTCGATCGCGGCTCGTCGCTGGGCGTTGTCCTCCAGAATCTGGGCGTTGGCGTCGCGGATGTCCGTGAACATCTCGCTGAGGTGGCTGACGCGCAGCCGGTCGAGGCGCCGGCCGCCGATGCGCGGCTTCAGGTGCACGCGGATGTCGGTGTCGTAGCGGTTCAGGCCGGACTTGGAGGAGACAGACCTGGAGGAGCAGGAGTACCCCCGCCAGGACGTCGATCGCAGCACACACGACTGGGTCCACGCGTGGACCGCCGAGAAGATCTTTCACGCCGCGTGCGGCCCCGGCAACGTCACCGAGGCCCTCACGCTATTCCGCTCCTGGGCGACCTCGCCCACTCCCTGAGCAGTCGCAGAGCCAGAGACACCGACCCGGCGAACCTATGCGGTCAGAGCACTAGTGTGATGCGCCTGAAATCCTGATGCTTAGTTCTGTTCGGTTTTCTGGCCGGTGGTTCCGACCTTGTTGAGGTAGTCGGCGAGGGAGTTGAGGTTCTCGTCGGCGGTCTTGGTCCAGGTGAAGGGCCATGGGTTCTCGTTCCAGGTGTCGATCCATGCTGAGATGTCGTCCTCCAGAGCCTTCACGGAGGTGTGGACGCTGCGGCGGATGAGCTTGTCGGTGAGTAGGCCGAACCACCGCTCGACCTGGTTCATCCAGGAGGAGCCGGTGGGGGTGAAATCGACGTGGAATCGGGGGTGTTTGGCGAGCCATGCCCTGATGTCGGCTGTGTTGTGGGTGGCGTAGTTGTCACAGACGAGGTGCACGTCGAGGCCATTGGGCACGGCCTTGTCGATCCGGGTGAGGAACTTCTTGAACTCGATCGCCCGGTGGCGGCGGTGCAGTGCCGATATGACAGTGCCGTCGGCGATGTTGAAGGCGGCGAACAGGCTGGTGATGCCGTGCCTGAGATAGTCGTGGGTGCGGCGTTCGGGCATACCCGGCATCATCGGCAGCACCGGCTGGGACCGGTCCAGTGCCTGGATCTGGGACTTCTCGTCCACGCAGAGAACGACCGCCTTCTCGGGCGGATGGTGGTACAGGCCGACAACGTCGACGACCTACGCGACGAACTGCGGATCGGTGGACAACTTGAAGGAGTCCTGCAGGTGGGGCTTGAGGCCGAACCGCTTCCAGATCCGCCCGATCGTCGACTTCGACAGGCCCGTTCGCTGAGCCATTGAGGCCCGTGACCAGTGCGTGTCCTGGCCCGGCAACGACTCCAGGGTGGCCACGACGACCTCCTCGACCTGATCGAGGAGGATCGAAGGCGGCCGGCCCGAGCGCGGCTCGTCCTGCAGACCATCGAGGCGTTTCGCGATGAACCGGGCCCGCCAGCGGTCCACGGTCGATCGGTCGATACCGAGGTCCACCGCGGTTTGCTGGTTCGTCCCGCCCTCCGCGCAACGCAGCACGATCTTGGCCCGTAACGCGAGGAACTGCGCGGTCTTCGCCCGCCGCGCCCACTGCTGCAGCTGCCTGCGCTCGGCGTCGTCGAGGACAAGGTCTGCCTTCGGCCGGCCGATCCAGCCTGCGTCCTCAAGCCCAGCCATCCGATCCGCGGCGAAGGCCCGACGCCACTTGCCGACCGTCTTGGCCTGGACACCGACAAGCCGTGCCACACCAGCGTTCGACATGCCGTCCGCGCACAGGACGATGCGGGCCTTCTCAGCCGAGCGCCGGTGCGGCAATTCCGTCCAGCGCACCAACTCGGCACGCTCGGCCTCGGACAGTGTGATCTCCACAGCAGAAGGCCCGGGATGCGACATGCCAACAGAGTAGTAACTAAGCATCAGGATTTCAGGCGCATCACACTAGCCGTGGCGCATACCCGACATCGTGCGGCGTGGCGGCGCTGACGAGCATAGCGGAATCTTTGCCTAGGGCGGACCCAATCTCGCCCGCACGGCCAGCCATGCCTTGTATATGCGCCCACCACCGTGGAAGGGAGGCCCGTAGTTCTGCCTCTGCCACCTGCATCGCCCACTCAACGATCGAATTGTTCATGCCATGCCTCATGCCTCAATGGTGGCGTGAAGTATGAGGCCGTAGACGTACTTTCCGGGAGCGGGCTTTAGCCGGTCGCGTCCCTTGATGTCTGTCGCACGATGCCCTCGATTCGAGCGCAGGCATCCACCGGATCTTCGTGTTCCCAGACGCGGATGACGGTCCACCCCGCTTCACCGAGCAGACGATCAGTCTCGGCATCGCGAGCGCGATTGCCCTCGATCTTGGTGCGCCAGAACTCGGCGTTCTTGTGTGACTCTCGAAGGTGCTCGGGGCATCCGTGCCAGTAGCAGCCGTCGACGAAGACCGCGACCTTGGGCTTGGAGAACAACACGTCAGCGGTTCGTCGCAGTTCGGGTAGTGGCCGTGCCGCCACGCGGTAGCGAAGGCCCTGCTTGTGCAGCAAGGAGCGGAGTCGCAGCTCTGGCCGGGTGTCCTTGTTCCTGTTGCCCCGCATCACCGCACGCACGGATGGCGAGGAAGCCCAGGAGCCCTCAGCCGGCGGTTCCTCGGTGAGAAGGCCCTTTTCCCAGGCCATCCTCCAACCCTCGGCGAGGTTCGCGGCCCGGGTCTCGTGCTCGACCTGTCCGAGGTAGCGGGCCGGGGACTTGCCGCCGTCGGACCAGCGCAGGTACGCGCGAATGCGTCGTGTGTCGGGAAGAACCTTCAGCTCCACAGAGGCCCGGGCGAAGCGCCCCTCGCCGAGGTCCACAGATCGTCTGTGACGACCGCCGGCCGCCCGGTCCTGCTCAGCGGCGATGGCGGAGCGTGCCCTGTCGGGCCGCCCCTTCCACGCCCGGTCCGGCGGCGGGTCGTGCTTCCAGCCGCTCTGCGCTCTGCTGGTGGGCGCCGTCACTTCTGGCGCTCCTCCGCCTCGTCCAGGACGGCGGCGACCGCCTTGGCGAAGACCTCGCCAAGGGCAACGGGTACGGCGTTGCCGAGCTGGCGCATCTTCTCCCCCCGCGGGCCCTTGAGCTCCCACGTGTCGGGGAAGGTCATGACGCGAGCGGTTTCGCGAACCGTCATGTACCGGTACTTGTACCGGACGCCGCCCTGAGCGGCCTTGTCGGCCACCAGCTCGTCCAGGAGCATGACCGACTCGCCGCCGGGCACGCCGTGCACGCCGGCCTTGACGGTCTTCGCCGGGCGGTCGAGTTCGTTGGGGGTGTGCCCGTCGTAGATGCGGGCACCGGGCCAACCGACGTGTTCCGTGAACCCGCCGAGGAAGTGCTCGGTGCGGTCCAGCCACTCGTCCGGTACCTCTGGCAGTGGCTTGTTGTCACCGATACCGACGATCGCGTCACGCAGGGTGTGCCAGGGGAGCAGGCCGTCGTCCATGGGCATGGTCTTCGGGAGGCGGGCCAGGACCCACTCGCGCACGTGGTCGGGCACATTCGCGTGCCGCTCCCAGTAGCTCCCGTCCTCCATGGATCGGAAGAGGGCAGTCTCGGAGTGTGTCGGCCTCACGAGGTCCTTGAAGAGCTCAAGGTCGACGTTCAGGTCGCGACGAAACGCGACGATGATCACACGATTGCGAATCTGCGGGACCCCGTAGTCGGCTGCGTTCACCGGCATCATGACGGTGTCGTACCGCTTCCCGGGATCGTCCAGCTCCTTCTCGCGGCGCTCCAGCAGGTACTCGTAGTGCTGCTCCCAGTCGGTGCCGTCGACTCGCTCCTCGAAAGGCAGCTCCAGCTCGCGCTGGATGTAGTCGAAGTAGCGACGGAATGAGGGCCTGAGTAGACCGCGGACGTTCTCGCAGATCACGGCCTTCGGCTGGATCTGCCGGACGGCCTTGAACATCTGGGGGAACATGTTCCGCTTGTCCTCGTCGCCCTTGGCGACGCCGCCGAGGCTGAACGGCTGGCAGGGAGGGCCGCCAGCGAGGACGTCCACTTCGCCGGCCAGGTAGTCCATGTCGAGTTCTTGGACATCGCCCGCGACGAGGGGCACCTTCTCGCCGGGTTCGGGAGCCCGCGTCGGCTTCTGGCCGTCCGGCAGCCGCTGGGCCCCGTTGGCCTCCAGGGTCTCGCACGCCCGCTTGGCGAACTCATTGAAGAGCAGGGGGCGGAATCCGGCACGGTGGACGGCCATGGCCAGACCGCCGGCGCCAGCGAAGAGCTCGACACCCGTGCGGTCCTTCTTTGATCCTTCTTGCAGTTCAGCCATTTTAAAAGCATACCGCGGAGTTGTAGATCTTCAAGCCGCTTCGAGCTGAAGGTTCGTCAGTGTGTGCAGGTCGCCGATAGGCTGCCCGCGATCATGCCGACAAGGGAGTGGGACCGATGACGCCGGTGGTGGGCTCCGACGACGGGACGCAGTACCACAAGGACTTCACGTTGAGCATCACCAAGGCGCTCGGTGACCAGCTGGCCGCCGCCCTCGATGGACTCGACAGGGCTCCACTCACGGAGCCGAACATCGCGCGGCTCAAGGAGAAGCCCGGGGTCTACCAGCTCTACTTGAACGGCGAGTTCGTCTACGTCGGCAAGGCCGACAAGTCCCTGCCGGCCCGTCTCCGCAACCACCTCGGCAAGATCTCGGGGCGCCGCAACATCTCCCCGGACGAGATGGCCTTCTCGTGCCTGTACGTAGCCGAGGACTTCTCCGCCCTCGCCCCGGAACAGCTGCTCATCACCCACCACAAGGGCATGGGCGACATCCCCTGGAACAACAACGGCTTCGGCAACAAGGATCCTGGCCGCCAGCGGGACAGCACCGTCCTGAAGCAGAACCACTTCGACGTCGTGTTCCCCATCGATCTTGACCGGCCGATCAAGGGGTTGTTGCCCGGCGAGACGACGCTGCAGGAACTCCTGGAGACGATCAAGGCTGGCCTCCCGTACAACTTCAGGTACGGAAAGTCGGCGGACTTCAAGGCTCGAAGCGTCCACGTGCCATCGGCCGCAATGACCGCCGACGAGGTCTTCCAGCTGGTCTCGGCGGAGATACCGGCTAAATGGCAGGTCGCCGCTCTCATGGGCTACGTGATCATGTACGACGACAGCCCCAATGACTACAAGAGCGCGTGGCGGTACTACCGCGCTGGCCAACGCGTCAACGCCGTGCCCGAGGCCGAGCCGGCAGGGGACATCGAAGTCGATCCGCCAACAACAGGGGGCTGACCCAGCCCGCGCGGACCAGCATCCCATCCAGTAGCCAACGATTCCGAACAAGAAAAGGAGTAGCCGCCGTGTCAGCCCAACTTCCCTTCGATGGCGTCGTGGACGAGCCGCCAAAGGCTGGCGCCGACAGCATCTACGACCCGCTTCGACGGGAAAACCTCGGGCGCAGTGTGCTCTGGGCGCTAACGTCCGGCGAGCCTATTCGGATGGACAGGGTCCGGTCGTTCAACGGCTGCGGGATCTACGCGATCTACTACGCGGGGGACCACGAGCTGTACGCGCCGATCTCCGGATCGTTCGAGGTGCCCATTTATGTGGGCAAGTCTGATCCTGAGGGCGGCCGCAAGGGCGTTGAGGTCGCTGAAGCGTGGGCAGGAACGCCGCTTTGGAAGCGACTCTCGACCCATCGGCGGAAGCTCAAAGCGGCCGCTGATTTCGAACTGGAAGACTTCTACGTCCGCTACCTCCCCGCCGACGACCTCTTCACGCCGATGGCCGAGCGCTTGATGATCCAAGACCTCCAGCCTGTCTGGAACGTGATACTTGAGGGCTTCGGTGTGAACCCCCAGGGAGGGCCCCGCCAGGCCGAACAGATGCGACCAAAGTGGCATGAGGTCCACACCGGTGTGGCGTGGGCCGACGGGATGCGCCCCCAGCCATCGGGGCCCGTGCCACTCCGAGAAGCGGTCCGCGAGCACCTGAAGCTGCATGCAACGCCTCCGACGAGCGCGGCCGGGCGGCCCCCCGGAGCGATCTGATCACGCTCTAAGCCGACCCGTGGGCGGTGGCTCACTGGCGGAATGATCAGGGAACCAGCCGAGGCCACCATCTCCGAAGCAGGCGCCATCGAGATTCCCTTGGGGTACTCGCGGAGGCGCGGCTGTCTCCAGGAGCCGCTGTCGTTGTGTATAGCGCCGGGGATGGGCGGATCGTTGTTTCGCAGGCGAGACGACGCGATCCGTGATCTGTTGGAGAAGGGCATGCTGTGTAGTCCGGGTGCCCCCAGCCTGGTCCGTCGGTCGAAGCCATGCGCTTTAGTCACTTGCCACGCGAGCGAAGTGCTGCCGCACCGCCCGTTGCAGATCGGCGCGGCTCAACTCGGCGTCCCTCTGGCGCTCGGACTGCGGCCTTCCCGGATGCAGCTCATCCCAGAACGTCCGAGGGGTCGTTGCCGCCCGAAAGCTCCCCTGCATGTGGACCCCGAAGCCTTCGACGACGTTCCAGACCGGTCGGTGATCACCGATCATGAGCCGCTCAGGGCCGATCGTCCAGATTTCGTCTACTGGGAGATACCGCACCAGGAAGTCCAGGGCATCAAGGTCGTGTACGTCCTCAAGCGATCTCAGATGAGTGCGCAGCCGACGATTCATGGAACCCCGGACGGCCATCCCGCTACGAGACTTCCCACTCGGCAGGGACTTGTCGACATAGATCGGAACCGCGCAAGCCGATGAGGACACCGGGCGATAGAGCGAGTGCGACCCCACGTAATACAGGGCGTACAGACCTTCGACCGGCGCCGCAGGGAACGAGGCAAGCGGGACGGGTGGAGCACTTTCCAGCGCCCACTGCACTGACCGTTCCAGGTTCTCGCGCCGTAGCGGGTCGAACCGGCCTGAAGTGTCGGCGGCATCGTCTACCTCAGAGCTGGGTTCTCGGGCGAACTGCCGGCTCCGGTCCTCTGCTCGCGGCCCGGGGGGCGGGGTCCGCCGATCCTCCTTGGCTTGCCTGAGCAGTTCAAGCAACGGGGTCGAGTCCGCGCCGAGAGCCTGGCAGATCCTAACGACCGTATCCGCAGATGGGATTTTCCGGCCCTTACGGGCGTTCAGTGCGTTGCTGATCACTGTCCGCCCCAGAGAACCGCACCTAGCGACGAGCTGATTGACGTTCCAGCCGCTCATCACACGCAAGTCAGTCAGTGCATGGTGAACAAAAAGTGTCGATCACGGGTGAAAGGTAGGTCCGGACAACGACGAAGGAGGGCTGCAGGTGTCATACGAGTACATCGTCATCTGGGTGTTGAGCGGGGTGGTAGCCGTGGAAACGGCCGTGATCTGCGGAGGGATCACGGGCGTACTGCACCACCTCGGCGGCAACCCTCTTCCGGCTGTCCTGCTGAAGGCTGGCACGGCGTTCGGAGCCTGTCTCACGTTGAGCGCCGCGATGGCAGGGCTCGTGATCAGCAAGGGTTGATGATCCCGGCAAGGCCAGACAGGGCCCTTCCGGATCTCGCTGGACGGGCCCTGCCTCACCGCATGCGTGCAACCGCTTCACCCTGAAGCGGCGGTGGGGCCGGCCACCCGCTACGACAAAGCCACCACCACCTCGCCGCCATCTTCATCGGTCAGCGCGATGATCGGAAGGAAGCGCCCGGGGCCCCTGGGCTCCAGCCGAGGGGTGAGGTTTGAGGCCCCCGGCTCGGGGGCGAGTCACGCAGGGCCAGGAGTGAGGGCCCGTACGGATGGTCGCCTTTCGAAGGCCAGCGACCTGCGGTTTTTCGGTCGTCGAACGTCTCGCTTGCGTGAGCGCTGCGTGAGCGGACTGGGTAGCACTAGGGTGGACCCAGCGTCATAGTGATCAAGGTCAGGTGTCTCTGACCTGGGGATACGGGATTCTGTGGCATCGTCCGGCACCACCCGGGATGATCTTTCGGGCCCTTGTAATGCGTAGGTCGTCGGTTCGAATCCGACAGGGGGCTCGCTGAAGGACCAGGTCAGACACCCTCTGACCTGGTCCTTTTCCGTTCCGTGCCCTTGAGTGCGAAGGGGCGGCGGAGGCGACGGTGCCAGGGGTGGCCGTTCGGGAGCCGAGTGGAACCGCCGTGGTCGGGGCTCCGTACGCGATCGATCCGGGCGGTGGGCCTGCTCACGTGCGGCTCGGCGGTCGCCGGGGGCCCAAGTGCTGTCCCGGGGTGCGGGGTGCGCGGATCCGCGGGGGATCGGCCGTGCTCGGGGATTCGGTGCGTGCCGGAGTTCCGGGTCGGCGGGGAGAAGGCGTTGGGTCACGGCGAAATGGGCGTGATTCGCCACCGGGTCGGCTCCGGATGCGAAGCCTTTCCCTGGATCGCTCGGAAATGCGCGAACGGACCGGGTTCGGATTCCGGTGTGATGAAGTCGCCTTCGCCCTTCCGGGAACAGCGTGCGATGGACGTATGGCGCGCGGCCCCATGAACTGGCTCTTGTCCTACCGAAATTCTATTCATCCCAACGAGTGCACCGAATTCAGAAGGGCGGTGGAAGGCCCATAAGAATGGTGGAGCCTCCCGTTGTTGCAGTCGTTGGAGATGCTGTTGACCAGTTATGACATGCCCGCCCACGACCACAACGCCTCGTCCCGGGCTCCGGCTCCGGGATTGTTCCGCGGTCCGGGGGACGCGGCGAGTTTCGCGCCCGCCGCGCTCGGATACGCCCTCTTCGCCACCCGCTGGCTCCAGGCCCCGCTGTATTTCGGACTCGTCGCCGCGCAGGGCGTCTATGTCTACAAGTTCTTCAACGAGCTGTGGAAATTAATCGGTCATGTCATCAACGGTTACGCGGACGAGACGTATGTCATGCTCGCCGTCCTCAAACTGGTCGACGTCGTGATGATCGCCAATCTGCTGATCATGACGATCGTCGGCGGCTACGAGACCTTCGTCTCGCGCATCAATCTCCAGGGTCATCGAGATCAGCCGGAATGGCTCTCGCACGTCAACTCGAACGTGCTCAAGGTCAAGCTCGCCACCGCCATCGTGGGTATTTCGTCCGTACATCTGCTTCAGATGTTCGTCGATGTGCACCACACTTCCCGGCACGCGCTGCTGTGGGGGACCGTGATCCACATGGCCTTCATCCTGTCCGCCGCGATTCTGGCCTATATGTCGGGCCCCATGCTGGAGTCGCGGAAGGGCGGTCATGGGGACGGTGGGGGCGGTGGCCATGCGGAGGGTCACGGGGGAGGGAATCCGCAGCTGATCCCGAAGCAGTCCGGCGGGACGCACGGCGAGGTCACGTCGGTGGGGCGGGCGGTGCCTTCCGCGTCGGCGGCGATGCCGGCCGCCTCGCGTGGAGGTTCGGGCGCCGATTCCCGTATCCGCGCCGCGGGCTTCCCCGCCCCCAAGACCCTGGAGGACTTCGACCACGACTTCGTCAGGTCGCTCGACCGGGAGGCGGTGGACACGCTCGGGAAGCTGGACTTCATCACCGCCAAGGAGAACGTGGTGCTCCTCGGTCCGCCCGGCACCGGCAAGACCCACCTCGCCGTCGCCTTCGGTACGCGCGCCTGCCAGGCCGGCCACCAGGTGCTGTTCGCCACCGCCGCCGAATGGGCCGCCCGGCTCGCCGACGCCAAGGCCGCGGGCCGCCTCACCAAGGAACTGGCCCTGCTGGACCGGTACCCCCTGCTGATCGTCGACGCGCTGGGCTGCTTCCCTCTGGAGGCCGAAGAGGCCCAGCTCCTCTCCCGACTCGTGGCGCACCGCTACGAGCGCGGCTCGCTGGTCGTCACCAGCGACAAGCCCCTGAGCGGCTGGGACCTCGTCCTCGGCGACGCCGCGGTGGCCTCGGCCGTGATCGACCGCCTCGTCCACCACTGCGAGATCATCGGCGTCGAGGGGGACAACTACCGGATGCGCGACCACGGCGGCTTCGGTTTCGCGTCCTCGGCCGCCCGCTGAGGGCTGTCCCCTCCGAGCCGGGATCTGCCGCGGTCCGCCTCACCCGTCGAGGAACTCCGCGCACCGGTACGGGCCCAGCGTGGTTCCTTCGGAGGGGCGCAGCGTGACCTCGACGTCGTCGGTCCGCACCTTCGGGTCGATGACGGACTGGGCACGCGCCAGGGTGCACACCAGCTGGCCGGTGCCCTGGTCGCGGCCCGTCGCCGTGTAGGCGCCGTCGATGCGCACCGTGACGCGGGTGCCCGTTCCGGTGGCCCGGTAGCCGCCCAGCTGGACGAGCGAGGTGAGGCCGTCGCGCTGTTCGGCGGGCGGGGGACCCTGGGCGAGGTACTTGATCACCGTGTTGAGGTCCTCGACCTCTACGTCGATCAGGGGCACCCCGCGCAGCCCGGCGGCGGAGGCGTAGTACAGCCGGATGCCGCGCGTCAGTCCGGACGCGGGCTCGCCCGCGCCTATCACTCCGGTCGGCTGGACGCCGCAGCCCATGAGGGCGGCCCCCAGCACGGCGGCCACGACCCCCTGCCGGACCTTCATTCCGGGCACTCCGGGCTCCCTTCGGTACGTCGCAGGGGCAGCCGCAGCGTGAACACCGCCCCGCCCTCGGGGCCCGCGGTCACATCGATCGTGCCGCCGTGCAGCCGGGCGTTCTCCAGTGCGATCGCCGTGCCGAGACCGCTGCCCTGGCCGCTGTCGTCGGCCGCGCCACGGGTGCGGGCCGCGTCCGCCTTGTAGAAGCGGTCGAAGACCCGCTCCCGGGCCTCCGGCGGCAGCCCCGGACCGTGGTCGGCGACCTCCAGCGTCACCCACTCCCCGTCCGCCGCGAGGGCCGTCCCGAGGGTCACGGTGACCGGCGGGGCCCCGTGCCGCAGCGCGTTGCCCACCAGGTTCGCGGCGATCACGTCGATGCGGCGCCGGTCGACCACCGCCCGTACGCCCTCGGGGAGGTGCGTCCGTACCCGGTCCGTCCAGCCGCGCAGCGCCAGCGACGCGCGTACGGTGTCGGCGAGGTCCGTCCCGGCCGCGTTCAGCCGTACCGCCTTGGCGTCGAAGCGGGAGATCTCCATCAGGTCCTCGACCAGCCGGGACAGCCGGGCCGTCTCCGCGCCGACGGTACGGGCCGCCCGCGCCGCGTCCGGCGGCAGCTGGTCGGCGTCCTCGTCCAGGACGGTCGCCACCATCGTCATCGCCGCGAGGGGCGTGCGCAGTTCGTGCGACACGTCCGCGACGAAGCGGCGCGCCTTCGCCTCCTGCTCGCGCAGTTCCGCGTCGGAGTGCTGGAGCGCGTCGGCGGTCTCGTTGAACGTCCTCGCCAGTTCGGCCAGTTCGTCGTGGCCGGAGACGGCGACCCGGCTGCCGAGGTCTCCGGAGGCGAGTTCACGGGTCGCGCGGCCCAGCTTCCGTACCGGACGGAGGACGGTTCTCGCGGCCAGCAGCGCCAGCACGGCGGCCAGCAGCACCACCGGCGCGATGCCGTCGCGCACGGAGTCGAGCAGGGCGGCCGTGTCGTCGCGCTCGGCCCGCAGGTCGGAAATCGCGAAGACCTCCAGGCCGGAGGCGCTGCGGTCGCCGTCGGCGAACGTGACGGGCGTGCCGACGACCAGGTAGGGCTCGCCCCGCCAGACCACCCGCTGGAACTCGGCGTCGTCGCCGGTCATGACGGCGGTGCGCAGTTCGGTGGTGATCCGTCCCTCCGTATCGGCGAGCGAGTCGGAGACCGCGACGAGGTCCTGGTAGTGGGCGACCACGATCTTCCCGCCGATGCCCTCCGACACCTGCGCCGTGAACCGGGACAGCGACCGCTGGTCGGGCGGTACGTCGAAGTCGGCGGCCACCGTGCCGACCCGTTCCCGGAAGTCGTTCACGGTCGCGTTCTGGGCGCGCTGGAGAACGGCGGTGCGGGCTTCCCGGTAGGCGAGGGCGGTCGCGGTCACCGCGCTGATCAGGGCGACGACGACGAACGCGACGACGAGCCGGCTGCGCAGCCCGACGAGGAGCCGCAGGGAGCGCCGCGCCGAAGCGGCACCGTACGTGCCTCCCTCGTCCCTCCGGGTCACAGCGGCCCGAAGCGGTAGCCGAAGCCCCGCACCGTCTGTACGTAACGCGGCTTCGCCGGTACGTCCTCCAGCTTGGCCCGCAGCCGGCCGACCGCCGCGTCCACCAGCCGGGAGTCGCCCAGGAAGCTGTGGTCCCAGACGGATTCGAGGAGCTGTTCGCGGCTGAGGACCCGGCCGGGGCAGGCCGACAGCTCCAGCAGCAGCCGCAGTTCGGTGGGCGGCAGCGGGACCGGTGTGCCGTTCTTGGTGACGGTCAGGCCGGCGCGGTCGATGAGCAGGCCCCCGAGGCCGGGCGGGCCGCCCGCCTGCGCGGGTGAGGACCCGGAGGGCGACGGTTCCGCGCGTCGCAGCGCGGCCCGGATGCGGGCCTCCAGCACGGGCGCGGTCACCGGTTTGACGACGTAGTCGTCGGCGCCCGCCTCCAGGCCCGTCACGATGTCGGAGTCGTCGCCGCGTGCGGTCAGCATGATGACCGGCAGGGTCGCGGAGCGGGCACGGATGCGGCGGCACACCTCGAAGCCGTCCATGCCGGGCAGCATCAGGTCCAGTACGGCCAGTTCGACCCGCGCACCCTGCTCCCCGGCGAGCAGGGCGAGGGCCTGTTCGCCGGTGGCGGCGGTGTCCACGCCGTACCCGTGCCGGCGCAGCACGAGCTCCATTCCGTCCCGTACGGACGCGTCGTCCTCGATGAGCAGCACATGCGGCATGGGGCCGATTATGGGCATGCCGGGACCGGGTCCGCCTGCTTCGTACGGGATGGATCCGCAGGTCGGGGGCATTGTTACGTTCCCATCATGTGGCCATGGACCCGTCATCATCCGCGACGGCGAACGTGAAGCGCATGAGCTTCCTCAGGACCGATTCCCGTGCCGCCAGCCGGCTCCGCGCCACCGCCCGGCTCCGTGTGGCCACCCTGGTGGCCGTGCCCGTACTCGCCTTCTCCGTCGCCTGCGGTGGTGGTGCGGACAGCGCCGACGGAGCGAAGAAGGACGACGCGATCGCCGACGTACCGGACGCCCCGGCCGGGAGCACCGCGAAGAGCGGGAGCTCGCCGAGCGCCAAGCCCGCGGCCAAGAGCGCCTTCTACGACGCCCAGATGACGTACGTCCAGTGCATGCGCGTCAAGGGCGGCTACAAGGACTTCCCCGACCCCAAGCTCAGCGGATACCTCGACTGGTCCAAGATCAACGAGATCGCCTCCCGGCCCGGCAGCAACGACGCCTTCAAGGGGGGCAAGAACCGCGCCTGCGTCCCCGAGCTGCTGGCCGCGTCGGACGCCGCGCCCAAGGTCGACCAGCAGAAGGCCTACGAGTCGATGCTGGCGCACGCCCAGTGCATGCGGGACAACGGGGTCTCCAAGTTCACCAACCCGACGATGTCCGGCGGCCAGGCGATCCCCGGCGGCGACCCGACCCCGGGCTCCCCGTCCATCGACCAGGAGTCGCCGTCGTACAAGCAGGCCCGCAAGGCGTGCGAGTCGAAGCTGCTCGAAGGTCTGGACGGCATGCAGTGAAGCGCCGCGCGGCCTTCCTCGCGCTGGGCGCGCTGACCGTCGCCGCCGCCGTCACCGGGGGAGTCCTGTTCCTCGGCGGCGGTGACGACGCGGGTGCCTCCGGCAGGGGCGGCGACCTGCCGCCCGCCACCACGGCCGTCGTGCGCACCGACCTCGTGCAGTCCAGGACGGTCGACGGCAAACTCGACTTCGCGCAGCGCCGCGTCGTCAAGTCCGCCGTCGAGGGCACCGTCACGGTGGCCGCTTCCGAAGGGCGGACGCTGACCAGGGGACAGGCGCTGTACGAACTGAACGACAAGCCCGTCACGCTCCTCTACGGGCCGGTCCCGATGTTCCGCGAGATGAAGGTGGGCGACCGGGGCAGCGACGTACTCCAACTGGAGCGCAATCTGCGTGACTTGGGGTACGGGGCCGGGGTGTACGTCGACGTCCGGTACGACGAGGGCACCGCGGCCGCCGTCGAGCGGTGGCAGAAGTCCCTGAACCGTGACGGCACCGGCAGGGTCGGCAAGGGCGATGTCGTCTTCCAGCCCGGCCAGGTCAAGGTGGCCGCCGCCGACGCCGCGCTCGCCGACTCGGTCGGCCCCGGTGACGCGGTCCTGACGATCGCCTCCACCAAACCCGTCGTCAGGGCGGAACTGGAGCAGACCGACGGCGCGCTCACATCGAGCGGCACCAAGGTCGACGTCATCCTGCCGAGCGGGAGGACCGCGCCCGGCCGGGTCGCCGGGACGGTGCGCCCGGAGGAGCCGGCCGCCGGGGGCGGTGCGGCCGCCCAGGAGGGCATCACCGTCGAGGTCGTCCTGAACGGCGGGGCGGACGCCGTGTCCGGCGAGGACGTCAAGGCGCCCTTGAGCGTGAAGTTCGTCAGCGAGGCGCGCAGGGGGGTCCTCGCGGTCCCCGTCGAGGCGGTCGTCGCCCTGCGCGGCGAGAGGGGCGGCTACGGCCTCCAGGTCGTCCGGGGCACCACCTCGACGATGGTGCGGGTGGAGACCGGGATGACCGCCGACGGGCTGATCGAGGTCAGCGGCCCGGAGCTGCGTGAGGGCATGAAGGTCGGGGTGGCGAAGTCATGACACTACCGGCGGACCCGGTGATCGAACTGCGGGATGTCACCAAGTCCTACCCCGGTGGCGTCCATGCCCTGCGCGGGGTGGACCTCACCGTCGGAGCGGGCGAACTGGTCGCCGTCGTCGGCCCGTCCGGCTCCGGCAAGTCCACGATGCTCAACGTCATGGGCACCCTGGACAGACCCACCACGGGAACCGTCCGGATCGCCGGGTACGACGTCTCCGAACTCTCCGACTCCCGGCTCTCCGCACTGCGCGCCCGCCACATCGGCTTCGTGTTCCAGCACTTCCACCTGGCGGCGGGACGCGACGCGGTGGACAACGTCGCGGACGGGCTGCTCTACGCGGGCGTCCCGCTGAAGGAACGCCGGGCCCGTGCCCGGGACGCGCTGGCCAAGGTGCGACTTGACCACCGCTGCTCGCACACGCCGAGCGAGCTGTCCGGCGGCGAGAAGCAGCGCGTGGCCATCGCCCGCGCCCTGGTGGGGAACCCCCGGCTGCTGCTGGCGGACGAACCGACCGGGGCGCTGGACACGGCGTCCGGCGAGATCGTCATGGAGCTGCTGCGCGAGCTGAACGCGTCCGGCACCACCATCTGCGTGATCACCCACGACAGCGGGATCGCGGACTCGCTGCCGCGCCGGGTCCGGTTCAAGGACGGCGAGATCGTCGCGGACGCCCGTACCGGAAGGCGCGCCGGCGCGCCTCCCGGTGTGCGACCCGGTACGGACCCAGGCGCGCGTCCCGATGTGCGTGCCGTCCCGGGTTCCGGTGTGCGTCCCGGTGTGCGCGCCGTTCCGGATGCCGATCTGCGCGCCGTCCCGGATTCCGGTGCGCGCGCCGTCTCCCGTACGGAGGAGGCCGGTTCATGAGGAACGACCTCAAGCCCTCCCGTCTCTCCCTCCGCGACATCTTCCGGGTCGGCGCGGTCGGCCTCCGGGCGCGCCGGGCGCGCGTGGTGCTCTCGGCGCTCGGGATCGCCATCGGTATCGCGACCATGGTCGCGGTCGTCGGCCTGTCCGAGTCGAGCCGCGCGGACCTGATGGCCCAGCTCGACCGGCTCGGCACCAACCTCCTCACCGCGGAGGCGGGCGAGGACGAGACGGGGAACCCGGTCAAGCTCCCCAAGAACGCGGTCGCGATGGTCGAGAGGGTCGGCCCGGTGCGGCACGCCACGGCCACCGCCGACGTCGACGCCCGTATCCGCCGCAGCGATGTGGTCCCCGAGGAGCGGACCGCCGGTGTCATCACCCAGGCGGTGCGCACCGACCTGCTGTCCACGCTCGGCGGCGAGGTCGCCAGGGGCGTCTGGCTGAACCCGGTCGGCGAACGCCTCCCGACAACGGTCCTCGGCGCGGTGGCGGCGGAACGCCTCGGCATCACCCGCCCCGGCGGGACGATCATGATGAACGACACGCGCGTGGTCGTCGTCGGCATCCTCGAACCGATCGAACTGGTCCCCACCCTGGACCGGGTGGCCATGGTCGGATTCCCCGCCGCCGAGCGCTACTTCGGCTTCGACGGCCACCCCACCACCATCTTCGAGCGTTCCACGGACGCTTCGGTGGAGGATGTGTGGGCGATCCTGGCCCGCACCATCAGCCCCGGCCGCGAGTCGGGCGTCAAGGTCTCCCGCCCCTCGGACGCGCTGGCCGCCAAGGCCGCCACCGACAAGGGTCTGACGACCCTGATGCTCGGTCTGGGCGCGGTGGCCCTCCTGGTCGGTGGTGTGGGCGTCGCCAACACCATGGTCATCTCCGTCCTGGAACGCCGCCGGGAGATCGGCCTGCGCCGCTCGCTGGGCGCGACCCGCAACGCGATCCGGCTCCAGTTCCTCACCGAGTCGCTGCTGCTGTCGGCGCTGGGCGGGGCGACGGGCGCACTGCTCGGCGCGGCGGCGACGTACGGCTTCGCGCAGGTCCAGGGGTGGACGGCGGTGGTGCCGCCCTGGTCCCTGGCGGGCGGCCTGGCCGCCACCCTGCTGATCGGCGTGGTCGCGGGCCTCTACCCGGCGATCCGCGCCTCCCGTCTCCACCCGACGGTGGCTCTGAACGCGACGTGAGGCGGGGCGTACGGGGGCGTGCGGCGGTGCTCGTGAGGTGGAGGGGCGCGTGCCGGTCACCCCTCCGTGTGCTTCGTGCGCGGGCCGGGGGCCGAGGCCAGGCGTCGCGCGTCGTGCTCCGGCCGGATCGCGGCGACCGCGAACGCCCCGGCGACGACCATGACGACGGCGGTGACGAGGAACGCGGTCCGGTATCCCGCCGCCTGCGTGGTTGCCGCGTCGATGAGGTGGCCGGTGAGCGACGGCGCGATGAGGCCGGGGAGGGTGCCGGTCGCGGCGACGATGCCGAACACCGCTCCGCGCTGGGCGGTGGGGACCACCTCGGCCGTGGTCATGTAGTGCGGGGGGATCGCGACGGCGGTGCAGCCGAAGGTCATGCCGATCAGCAGGAGGCGGGGGCCCGACGCGTCGACGAAGGGGAAGGAGGCCATCGCCGTCCCCGCGACACATACGGCGGTGCCCTGTAGAGCACCGCTCGACCAGCGGCTCGTCAGGCCGCGCGCCTTGAGGGCGTCGATGAGCCGGGAGACCTCGACTCCGAAGGCGCCGAGTCGGCCCGCGGCGGTTTCAGCGCGACCGCACGCGATGTGGGCCCGGCTCGGCGAGATGATCCGCTGCGGCGGTGCTGTCGGGGGCCTCCAGATGGTGCCGGAATCCGTCGCCTCAGCCATCGCGACCGGGGTTCCCGACGGCTACCCCCGGCGCGTCCGCTTTCCCGGCGCCCCCGGGACGACGCCCGCCACCCTCTCGTACCACGACCTGTGGTGGATCCCGAACGACCCGTACGGCTCCTTCATGGCGAGCGGGATCCACGGTCATCGGCTGTTCGTCCCGCCCGGACTCGGCCTGGTCGTCACGCACTTCGCCTCGCAGGTCATGCCGCCGACGGTGCCCCCGGCCCCGCTGGTCCAGGCGTTCCTCCGGATCGGCGCGCACCTCAACGGCTGACGGGCGCCCGGCGGAGCTCGAAGGGCGGCCGGGGGCGTCCGTGTCTCAGTGCCGCCCGGCGATGCGGTCCGCCACCTTGGCGATCGGGTCGGTGCCCGTGCGCGGGGAGGTGGCCTCCCGCCGGTCGGCGGCGCGGTAGGCGGCGTACATGCCGTGGACGCCGAGCCAGCGCAGCGGTTCGGGTTCCCAGCGGCGGACCTTGTGGTTGACCCAGGGCAGGGTGGTCAGGTCGGTGGGGCCCGCCTGGCCGGAGTCCTGCTGGATCAGGTCGCGCAGGGTGCGGGCGGCGAGGTTGGCGGTGGCGACGCCGGAACCGACGTAGCCGCCCGCCCAGCCGAGACCGGTGGAGCGGTCCAGGGAGACGGTGGCGCACCAGTCGCGGGGCACGCCGAGGACGCCGGACCAGGTGTGGTCGATACGGGCGCCGGCCGTGGTGGGGAAGAGCCGGACCATGAGGTCGCGGAGGGCCTCGACGGTGGCGGGCCGGGTGCGGCCGTCGCCGGACCGCGCGGCGGCCGAGGCGTAGCGGTAGGGGACGCCGCGGCCGCCCAGGGCGATGCGGTCGTCGGCGGTGCGCTGGGCGTAGACGTAGGCGTGCGCCAGGTCGCCCAGCGTTTCGCGGCCGTCCCATCCGAGGGTGTCCCAGACGGACCGGGGGAGCGGTTCGGTCGCGATCATCGAGGAGTTCATCGGGAGCCAGGTGCGCTTGTGTCCCTTGAGGTTCGCGGTGAAGCCCTCGGTGCAGCGCAGGATGTAGGGGGCGCGGACCGTGCCGTACGGGGTGACGGCGTGTTTGGGTCTGATCTCGGTGACGGGGGTGGACTCGTGGAGGGTGACGCCGAGGGCTTCCACGGTGTCGGCGAGGCCCTTGACCAGTTTGACCGGGTGCAGCCGTGCGCCGTGCGGGGTCCAGGTGGAGCCGATGGCTCCGGTGACGTTGACGCGTTCGGCGGTCTCGCGGGCGCCGCGCAGGACGCGGTCGGTCTCGCCGAACGCGATCTCGACGGAGTGGAAGTCCTTCAGGCGGGCGAGCTGGGCCGGGGTGTGGGCCACTTCCAGGACGCCGCCCCGGTGGATGTCGGCGTCGATGTTCTCCTCGGCGGCGACGGCGATGACCTCGTCGACGGTGCTGTTCATCGCCTTCTGGAGCCGGACCGCCGCGTCGTGGCCGTGGAGTTTCGCGTACCGGTCGCGGCCCGCGATGCCGTTGTAGAGCCAGCCGCCGTTGCGCCCGGAGGCGCCGTACCCGCAGAACTTCGCTTCCAGCACGGTGATGTTGAGGAAGGGGACGGCCTTCTTGAGGTAGTACGCCGTCCAGAGTCCGGTGTAACCGCCGCCGACGATGCAGACGTCGGCGGTCGCGTCGCCCGGCAGGGGTTCGCGGGGTGTGGGGGTGCCCTCCTGCGCGTACCAGAACGATATGCCGCCGTTGACGGTACTGACGGTGTTCATGATGCCCCTGCTGTCCGATGTGCGCCGAGAGTACGTGTGGCCGGACGTTACTGCGCCGCGGGGCGTTTCGTCTCGTGCGGAGCTCAGGAGGTGCGCGGGCCCCGGGGGTGGGGGTGACGGGTCAGCGGGTAGCAGGCGAGCCCGATCAGTACGGCGGTGAAGTGGCCCAGGTCGGTGAAGGAGCGGCCGGTGACGAGCGGGATGCCGTAGAAGACGAGGACGGCGAAGGCATACACGTGCCGCCAGGGGCGCGGGACGCGGTAGACGAGGACGGCGACCACCCCCGCGAGCGCGTAACTGACCCCGATGTCCAGGGTGTTGACGGAGGACTGCGGTGCGTGGCCGTGCCGGACCGCCCAGGCCAGGACGCCCTCGCTGACGAGGGTGGCGAGGACGTGGGCGGCGGCGGCGACGGTGAGCCAGCGCAGGGTGCCGAGCCAGTGTTCGGCGGTGGCGTGGAAGACGGTGAACAGGACGGCGTACGGGAGCCATCGGCCGCCGTCGATCCACAGGGCGCTGGAGACGAGGACCCGGACCGGGTTCTGCGAGAGCTCGTGGATGTTGGTCGAGCGCTGGCGCAGGAAGTCCTCCTCGAAGTCCGGCGACATCCGGTGCATCACGACGGTGGTGGCGAAGAGGATCGCCAGCCAGACGTACGTGCCGGGGGCGGTGGTGATCCAGCGGCGGAGGGCGGTGCTGGCAGCGCGGGCGGTGGTGGCCAGGCTGCCGGCCGCACGGGCATCCGGCCCGCTCTCCGGCCCGCTCTCCTGATGGCTCGCCGTGACGTGCTCCGGGACGTTGGCCGGGATGTGCTCCGGCTCGTCCTCCGGCTGGTTCTGGGGCATAACCGATTGACGCACGGGCCTACGATCGGAGGCGTGATCGACATTCCGGATGCCCTGATCGAGACCCAGTCCAAGTACAACGGGGAGGCCGGGCGGGCGTTCATCGCCACGCTGCCGTCGCTGGCCGCCCGGTTCCTGGAGGAGTGGGGGCTGCGGCGGGACGGCGCCGCGATGTACGGCGTGAGCGCGCTGGTGCTGCCGGTGGTGCGGGATTCGGACGGGTGCCCGGCGGCCCTCAAACTCCAGCTGCTGGACGAGGAGTCGGTGGGCGAGCCGGTCGCCCTGCGGGTCTGGGGTGCGGCGGGGTCCGGGGCGGTGGGGCTGCTCGACCACGATCCGCTGACCGGCACGATGCTGCTGGAGCGGCTGGACGAACGCCGCCCGCTGTCGGCCGTGGCCGACACGCGGGAGGCGGTCGGCGTCCTCGCACAGGTCCTGTCCCGGCTGGTGGCCGTACCGGCTCCGGAAGGACTGCGCGGGCTCGGGGACATCGCGGCGCGGATGCTGGACGCGGTTCCGGGCGCGGTCGGTTCGCTGGTGGAGGAGTCGGAACGGCAGCTGCTGCTGGACTGCGCGGCGGCGGTACGTGAGGTGGTGGGCGAGCCGGGCGACCGGCTGCTGCACTGGGACCTGCACTACGACAACATCCTGGCGGGCCGGGCGGAGGCGGGCCGGGCGCACGAGTGGCTGGCGCTGGACCCGAAGCCGCTGGCCGGGCACCCGGGCTTCGATCTGTTCCCGGCCCTGGGCGACCGGTTCGACGCGGCGGAAGTGCGGTGGCGGTTCGACGCGTTGACCGAGGCGCTGGGCATGGAGCGGGACCGGGGGCGGGCGCGGGCCTGGACGCTGGGCCGGGTGCTCCAGGACGGGCTGTGGGACATCAAGGACGGCGAGGTACGGCTGCCGGAGAGGCATGTGGAGATCGGCCGGCAGCTGCTGGAGCGGGGATAGGGACAGGGGCTGTACCGGGCGGGGCCAGTCGTGGGGCGCGGGGGAGACGTGTTTACGCTGCCCCCATGATTCGTACCGCTACTCCCGACGATGTCCCGGTCATCCACGCCATGGTGCGGGACCTGGCCGACTACGAGAAGGCCCTGCACGAGGCGAACGCCACCGAGGAGCAGCTGCACGAGGCGCTGTTCGGCGAGCGGCCCGCCGCGTACGCGCACGTCGCGGTGTCGGACGAGGACGGCGAGGTCGTCGGGTTCGCGCTGTGGTTCCTCAACTTCTCGACCTGGCGCGGGGTCCACGGCATCTACCTGGAGGACCTGTACGTACGTCCGGAGCGGCGCGGCGGCGGCCACGGGAAGGCGCTGCTGACGGAGTTGGCGCGGATCTGCGCCGAGCGCGGGTACGAGCGCCTGGAGTGGTCGGTGCTCAACTGGAACGCCCCGTCCATCGCCTTCTACGAGTCGCTGGGCGCCCGGCCGCAGGACGAGTGGACGGTGTACCGGCTGACGGACGGGGCGCTGGCGGAGCTCGGAGGGCGCTGAACGGGGCCTGGGGCGACGGGTTCTGGCGGCGCGGAGACGGGAGGCATGGCTTCCCGGGCCTTCGTGTCCTCAGGCCCTCGTGGCTTCGCAGCCCCGCCTTCGCGTCCTGGCGTGGACCGGGTCCCGGTCCACGCCCCACTGTTCGTCGCGCCGTTACGGTTCCAGGACGACCTTGCCCATCGTGCCGCGGGTTTCCAGGGCGCGATGGGCCGCCGCCGCTTCGGCGAGCGGGTAGCGCTGGACGGCGGGCCGCAGCCTGCCGGCCGCGGCCTCGGCGAGGGCCAGGGTCTCCAGGGCGCGCAGCCCGCCGCCCTTGCGGATCATGGCGGGGCCGAGCACGTTCTCGGACGTGATGCCGCGCTCGGCGAGTTCCTCGGGGGTGAAGGACAGCGGCTTTCCGTCGTGGAGGTCCTCGCCGGACCAGCCGAAGACGATGTGCGCTCCGCCTTCGCCGAGGAGGTCGACGGCGGCGCGGGCGGTGACTCCGCCCACGGAGTCGAAGACGACGGTGGCGCGCCGGCCGAGCGACTCCAGGTGGCCGCGGACCGTGCGGGGCCAGTCGGGGAGCGTGTAGTCGACGGCGAGGTCGGCGCCGTTGGCCTTGACCGCGGCGACCTTCGAGGGGCCGCCCGCGAGGCCGATGACGGTGGCTCCGGCGTTCTTGGCGTACTGCACCAGCAGCGTGCCGATGCCGCCCGCGGCGGCGGGGACGATGACGACGGAGTCGGGGCCCAGTTCGGTGAACCGGAGGATGCCCAGGGTCGTGCGGCCGGTGCCGATCATCGCGACGGCCTCGGCCTCGTCGAGCCCGGCCGGGATCTCGTGGAGCCGGTCGGCGTCGGCGACGGTGAGTTCGGCGTAACCGCCGGGGGCCATGCCGAGGTGCACGACGACGCGCTTGCCGAGCCAGCCGGGGTCGGTGCCCTCGCCGAGCGATTCGACGGTTCCGGCGACTTCCCGGCCGGGGATGGTGGGCAGTTCGGCCGGCGCCGGGTACGGGCCGGTCATGCCTTCGCGCAGGGCGGTGTCGAGGAGGTGCACGCCGGCCGCGGCCACGGCGATCCGTACCTGGCCGGGGCCGGGTACGGGGTCCTCGGCCGACTCGTGGGTGAGGTTTTCGGCGGGGCCGAAGGCATGGAGGCGGACGGCGTACATGGTGGTCTCCCCGGGGTGGTCGCTGTCGGTTGTCCTCAGTCTGTGACCTCAATCGCCCTTGAGGTCAACCCGGTCCATCGGACGGTTGGCGGCTCATTCCGCGTCATACGCGTCACGGGTGTCACGGCGTGTCAGGCGCTCCTGAGGTCCGCTCCGGTGTCCGTGCGCCGTTCGGCGGCCTTCAGCGCGAGCGTCGCCGCTTCGATGCCGCTGTTGAACGACACCTCGCTGAGGAGCCCCGGGGCCGCCACCTGGTCGCCCGCGAGGAAGACGCCGTCGCCCCGGATGATGGAGGGGCGGTCCCGCCAGGTGGTGCCGGGCCGGTCGACCGCACCCGTACGCCCGGTGGCGAGGGCCTCGCGACGCCAGGTGACGCGGTCGCGCCAGCCGTCGAAGCCGAGGTCGAGGAGCTGTTCGGCGCGGGCGACACCGTCCGCTTTCGGGGCGCCGGGAGCGATCGGCACATGGCCCTGCACGAGCTGTTCGCCAGCCGGGGCGAGGGTCCGGTCCTGGGCGCTGAACCGCTCGATCCAGCCCGGAGCGTCCAGGTCGGACACCACGAAAGCGTCGCCCCGCCGGGTCCGTACCGCCAGGTCGATCAGGGCCGTACGGCCGCTGTCCCAGGTCAGGGCGGGATCGTCGAGCAGGGTACGGGCGGCGTCCAGGGAGGTCGCGACGATGACGGGGCCGGTCCGTGCCAGGGCGGCGAGGGCGGGGGCGTCGATCCGGGCGGTGGTCTCGACGCGCACGCCGAGGTTCCGGGCGCGGGCGGCCATCCGGTCGACGACCTGGGCCCAGCCGCCGACCGGGTAGCGCGCCTCGGGCGGGAGCGCGGCGGCGCGGCGGAAGCGTTCCTGGACGAAGGCGGCGGAGAGCGAACCGGGGTCGTGGTGGAAGAGCGCCACACCCATGTAGTGCGCCGCCGCGCGGGCGCCCTCCTCGCCGACCTGGCCGCCGGCCCAGCCGAGGTAGTCCGCGTCGACGGGGGCGTGCCGGGCGCTGCGGCGGGCGAGGCGCAGCATGCCGAGGGGCGGGGTCCGGCGGGAGACGCCGTCGCGGCGGAAGCGGAAGCGGGTGCCTTCGAGGAGCGGTACGGCGGCGACGGGCCCGAGGAGGCCGCGTCGGGCGAGCCAGGTCCAGTGGGGCCCGCCGTTGTACAGGGCGTGCGGCCCCTCGTTGGTGCGGTACGGGCCCTCGGCGGTCCTGGCCCGGCCGCCGAGGGTGTGGTGGGCCTCGTGGAGGGTGACCTGTGCGCCGGATTCGGCGGCGGTGACCGCGGCGGTGAGCCCGGCGAAGCCGCCGCCGATGACGTGGATGCGCTGCATGGCTGGGTTTCTCCCTTGGCTGTGGGCGCTTCTGCGTACGTGACGGTCGGGCGGTGGTGGTTTGTGACATCGGGGCGGGGCGTTGTCAGTGCGGTGCGTCACGATGGGGGCATGGCAGGAAGCGCGGGCAGGACCAGAGGCAAGAAGGACACCGTGACGGCGGCTCGGCGTCCGGAGGTGCGGCTGCCGCCGCTCGTTCCGTACGAGGGGGCGGAGCTGGAGCCGGACGGGGACTACGACGGTGTGCGGTTCGACGCGGTGGACCTCGCGGACCAGTCGGGTCCGGGCGCCCGCTTCATGGACTGCGCGCTGGAGGGCTGCGCCCTGGACCGTACGGAGCTGGTCAGGGCCCGCTTCATCGATTCGGTGCTCACGGGGGTACGGGGGGTGGGCACCGATCTCGCGGGGGCGTCGCTGCGTGACGTGGAGATCGTGGACGCGCGGCTGGGCGGGGTGCAGTTGCACGGAGCGGTGCTGGAGCGGGTGGTGGTGCGCGGCGGGAAGATCGACTACCTGAATCTGCGGAAGGCGCGGCTGAAGGACGTCGTGTTCGAGGGCTGTGTGCTGTCCGAGCCGGACTTCGGGGACGCGCAGCTGGTGCGGGTGGAGTTCCGGGACTGTGTGCTGAAGCGGGTCGACTTCAGCGCGGCGCGGATGGAGTCGGTGGACCTGCGGGCGGTCGCCGAGCTGGACATCGCCCGGGGGGTGGAACGGCTGGCGGGTGCGGTGATCAGCCCGGTCCAGCTGATGGAGCTGGCACCGGCGTTCGCGGCGCAGATCGGAGTACGGGTGGAGGCATGACGGGCGCGGGGCGCCGGGGCGCGTGACGGTGCCGCGCGCCGCCCGCTGCCGGGGCGTTCGGGTGGCCGGTTCCGGGGGCGGGGCGCGGGGGCGGTCACATACGGGGGAAGCGGGCCTGGAGGTCCCAGATCACGGGGTTCTCGGTGAGACCGTCGTGCATGTCGGCCAGATCGGCGATCAGGTCGTGCAGGAAGTCGCGGGCCTCACGGCGCAGGACGGAGTGGCTGAAGGTCAGCGGGGGCTCGTCACCGGGCATCCAGTCGGCCTCGACGTCGACCCAGCCGAAGCGCCGCTCGAACATCATCCGGTCCGTGGACTCGGTGAAGTCCAGCTCGGCGTACTGCTGCCGGTGCGAGCGGTTGCCCCGGGGGTCCTGGTCGATCTGCTCGACGATGTCGCACAGCGCCCACGCGAAGTCGAGCACCGGAACCCATCCCCAGGCTGTGGATACTTCGCGGTCCGCCTTGGTGTCCGCGAGATAGACGTCCCCGGAGAACAGGTCGTGCCGCAGGGCATGGACGTCCGCACGGCGGTAGTCGGTCTGCGGGGGATCCGGGAAGCGCCGGGAGAGGGAGTAGCCGATGTCGAGCACGGGTCGATGGTGTCATGCCCGGTGACGGGAGGCCGACACGATCGGGTGAGCGGTGGGCGCTCCGCCTGACGCGGCCGGGCGGTGGGCGCCCTGCCTGACGTGCCTGCCTGATGTGCCTGCCTGACGTGCCCGCCTGACGTGCCCGCCTGATGTGCCCGCCGCCGGTGCACACTGCCATCGCCGGTGCGCACTGCCATCGCCGTCGCCTACGCCGGTGCCGGTGCCGGTGCCGGTGCCTACGCCGTCGCCTGTGCCTGCGGCCCTTGCCTGCTGTCCTGCCTGCCGTCCTCGCCTAGGGCAGCAGGCGCTGTTCCTTCGCGACGGCGACGGCGCCCGCCCGTGTGTCGACGCCGAGCTTGTCGTAGATCCGGCCCAGGTGGGTCTTGACCGTGGCCTCGCTGATGAACAGGGCGCGGGCGATGTCCCGGTTGCCGAGCCCCCGCGACAGCTGACCCAGGATGTCGAGTTCGCGTTCGGTGAGGGTGGGCACCGGCTTGCGCATCCGGGCCATGACCCGGCTGGCCACCGGGGCGGAGAGCGTCGTGCGGCCCTGGGCCGCCGAGTGGATCGCGGCGAACAGTTCCTCCGGGCGTTCGGCCTTCAGCAGGTAGCCGGTGGCTCCCGCCTCGATCGCGCGGGTGATGTCCGCGTCCGTGTCGTACGTCGTGAGCACCAGCACATGGACGGTTCCGCTTCCGGCCGCGGTGATCCGGCGGGTGGCCTCGACGCCGTCGATGCCCTCGCCCAGCTGGAGGTCCATCAGCACGACGTCCGGAGCGAGCCGGGCCGCCAGGGCCACCGCCTCCTCGCCGCTGCCCGCCTCGCCGACGACCTCGATGTCCGGTTCGCTGCCGAGCAGGGCGAGCAGCCCGGCGCGGACGACGGCGTGGTCGTCGCAGAGCAGGATGCGGACGGTCGCGGTCGCGGTCATGCGGATTCCTCCGGGGGGTTCTGCGGGCCGTTGCGCGGAACGGGGGGCGGTACGGGGGTGAGCGGGACGACAGCCGAGAGCACCGTTCCCTCGCCCGGTGCGGACTCGATCGTCAGTGTTCCGCCGAGCTGGCGCACCCGGGCCCGCATCGCGGGCAGCCCGTGGCCGCGTACGCCGCCCGCCGGGCGCGGCTCCGGCGCCGAGGGGGTGAAGCCCCGGCCGTTGTCGGCGATGTCGAGGACCACCCGGTCGTCCAGGTGCGTCAGGGTCAGTCCGGCGGCCGTCGCTCCCGCGTGCTCGCGTACGTTCGCCAGGGCCCCCTGGGCGATCCGCAGCAGTGCCGACTGCACCCGGTCGGGCAGCGCGGTGTGCGCGGTGCCCTCCACATGGCAGCGGACGGCGACCGCGCCCTGTGTCTGGGCCGTCTCACGGGCCGCGAGTGCGTGCAGCGCCGCCTCCAGACCGCCGCCCTCCGCGAGATCGGCCGGGGCCAGGTCGTGGACGAAGCGGCGGGCCTCGGCGAGGTTGCGCTCCGCGATACCGGTCGCCGTACGGACATGGCGGCGGGCGGCGGCCGGGTCGTTCTCCCAGGTGCGGTCGGCGGCCTGGAGCAGCATCTGCTGACTGGAGAGACCCTGCGCGAGGGAGTCGTGGATCTCCATGGAGAGCCGCTGGCGTTCGGCGAGGGTGCCTTCGCGGCGTTCGGTGGCGGCCAGTTCGCGCCGCGTACGCAGCAGGTCGTCGATCAGCTCGCGCTGCCGTGCGGCCAGTTCCCGCTGGCGTACCGCCTGGCGCTGCATATGGACGAAGACGGCGGTCGCCACGGCCGCGACGGCGGGCGGGGCGAGCACCAGATTCGGGTCGAAACCGGTCGCCAGCCGCAGTTGTGCGGCGACGACGAACGCGGTCAGCAGCGCGACGAGGGCGAGTGCGGCACGCGGTGGGAGTATCCGCAGCCCCGTGTAGAACAGCGGCACCGCACACCACGCGAAGCTCGGCGCGAGGACGACCAGCACCATCCAGACGACGACGAGAATCCCGAGCCAGGTCAGCCTGCGGGGCGTCGGGCGGGAACCGAGCACCGGCCCCACCAGGTAGAGCGCGGCGAGGACGACCGACAGCGCGATGATCCACGGGGTGCGGTCCTCGCCGGGGTGCCGCATCAGGAACCGGGTGAGCGAGGCGCCGAGCAGCAGGAAGAACGCGGCGTGCATGAGGAGCGCCAGCCAGCGGGCGTCGGGGTCGCCGGCGGTCAGGTCGGGATCCGCGCCGGGGGGACGGACGGGGCCGGCGTCCGGGGGACGACCGGGATGCGGGCCCGGGGCACGGTCGGGGTGCGGCGGCTCGCTGCGGTGCTGCACCTCGTACCTCGCACTCCCCGTCGACGATCCGGTGGACGACCCGCTGCTGCCTGCCGTCTGCCGTCAGCCGCCGCCTGTCGCTGACCGCTGCTGACCGCTGCTGACCTGCGCAGACCTCTCCATGGTGGCCCGAACCGACCACCCCCGCATCAACCGATCGGCCGATGGGGCCGTCAGCCGACCTGCGCGGCTCCTCCAGCCGGTACGCCGACCGTACGCGCCCGGATCCGGCCGGAGGATCGATAGCAGAGCGGAACGGCGGATCAGCGGAACAGCGGAACACCGAAAAGCCACAGGCCCGCTCGCCCCACCAGAGCCACTCCGGTCACCAGAGCCACCTCGATCACCAGAGCCACCCGGCCATCAGAGCCGCACCCCACCCCCAGTCACCAGAGCCACAAGGAGCCCACCATGAAGAAGATGTCGCTGCGCACCCGCGTCCTGACCGGTGCCGTTGCCGCCGCCGCCCTCGGTGCCGGAACCTTCGGCGCGATGTCCGCGAACGCCTCCACCCCGGCCGCCGCCCCCGCCGCCGCCGTCAAGGCGGACGCCGCCGACCGGAACCTCCAGCAGAGCACCCACCTGACCGTGGCCGCCGCGACCAAGGCCGCGCAGGCCACCCTGGACGCCGCGAAGAAGGAGAACCAGCGCGTCTCCGTCGCCGTCGTCGACCGCAACGGCAACACCATCGTGACCCTGCGCGGCGACGGCGCGGGCCCGCAGTCCCCCGAGTCGGCCGTGAAGAAGGCGTACACCGCCGTCTCCTGGAACGCGCCCACCTCCGAGCTGGTCAAGCGCCTGGAGCAGGCCCCGAACCTGAAGGACATCCCCGGCACCCTGTTCCTCGCGGGCGGTGCCCCGGTGCAGGTCAAGGGCGCCCCGGTGGCCGGCATCGGCGTGGCCGGCGCCCCCAGCGGCGACCTCGACGAGAAGTTCGCCGCGGCGGGCGTCGCCGCCCTCGCCCGGTAACCGCCCGCTACGGTGACCGCCCGCCGCCGCGACCGCCCCGTCGCGGCGGCAACCCCACCGACCCACGTACGGAGAAGCGCATGAACGCCCTCGATCACGACCTGCTCACCGCCGCGCGCACCGGCGACACCGCCGGAGTGCGGACCGCGATCGAGGGCGGCGCACGCGTCGACGCCCGCGACGAGGAACTGCGCACCCCGCTGCTCCTCGCCGTCCACGGCGACCAGGTCGAGGCGGCCCGGCTGCTGGTGGCGGCGGGTGCCGATCCGGATGCCCAGGACCGGCGCGAGGACAGCCCCTGGCTCGCCACCGGCGTGACCGGAAGCGTCGCGATGCTGCACGTCCTGCTTCCGGCCGGTCCGGATCTGACGCTCCGCAACCGGTTCGGCGGCATCTCGCTCATCCCCGCCGCCGAGCGCGGCCATGTCGCGTACGTACGGGAGGTGCTCCGGGTCACGGACATCGACGTCGACCACGTCAACCGGCTCGGCTGGACCGCCCTGCTGGAAGCGGTGATCCTCGGCGACGGCGGCCGGGCGCACCAGGAGATCGTGGAGGTGCTCCTCGCGGCCGGGGCGACGCCCGGTCTGCCGGACGGCGACGGGGTCACGGCCCTGGCCCACGCCGAACGGCGGGGTTTCGCGGAGATCGCGGCACTGCTCCGGGACGACCGGTGACGACGGCCGGGCGCCGGGCCGGCGCACGCCGGGCGGTCCTGGCGGCCGGCACCTCACGCCGTGTGGCACTCGGGGCCGGCACCGTACGCCGGGTGGCCCTGGCCCTTGCCGCGGCCGCCGTACTCGCCGGGTGCGCGACGGACAGCACGACGGGTGCTGCCGGTCCGGCGGCGGACGGCACCGCCTCGCGCGCCCCGGAGGAGCCCCGTGCCGCAGGCAGCGCCCCGGCGGGCCCGGGGCCCGCCGTCACCACTCCCCGGGGCACCCTTCTCGTCGCCGACTTCGGCGGCGACACCGTGACCTTCGTTGACCCGCGGCCCGGCGAGGGCCGCGGACCCATCGCCACGGTGAAGGCGGGCACCGCCCCGTACGGGCTCGTCGTCGGCAAGGACGGGCGGGCCTGGGTGGCGACCGCGGAAGGGGTCGCCGTCATCGACACCGCGACCCGGACCCGGCTGGCACTCGTCCCGTACGAGACGGAGAGCGGCCCGGTCACGACCGGCGAGTACCGGGGCGGCGGGATGGGTATCGCCCTCGCCCCCGACGGCAGGCACGTCTATGTCGGCGTCAACGTCCCCGGCGGCAACGGGACGCTGGAGGTCATCGACACGGCGACCCGTGAGGTGACCGGCACCGTTCCCGTCGGCCGCCGCCCCTTCGACGTGGACGTCTCGCCCGACGGCGGCGAGGTGTACGCCACCGGCCACGACTCCTTCGACGTGACGGTGGTGGACACGACGACGCTGGAACCGCGGCGGAGGGAAGTCGCCCCGTACGGCACCGAGGGCGGTCTCGGCTCCTGGCTGAAGCCGCACTACGCCGTCGTGCGCCCGGCGGACGGAAAGCTGCTCCTGCCCTTCGAGGGCGAACGGCTCGCGGTCCTCGACCCGCGCACCGGCAAGGTGACGACCGAGAGGATGACCGCCGACACGCACCAGCACGGGGCGGCCCTCGCCCCCGACGGCACCCTCCTCGTCGTCGGAACCGGCCCGATCGCCGCGGACGACGAGGACCCCTCCCTCACCGTCCGCAGCCCGGACGGCAAGGAGCGCGTCGTCCCCCTGGAGGGCCCGCACGAGGATGTGGCGGTGTCCGAGGACGGCCGTACCGCGTACGTCACGGGGGGCTTCACCCGCGACGGCTACTGGAACGGCATCACGGTGGTCGACCTCCACGACGACGGTGACGGTGACGGTGACGGGGACGGGGACGGGTACAGCGCACCGGTGCGGATCGACGCGGGCGAACGGCCCCTGGGTATCGCCGTCCTCTGAATCACTCCGTTCACTCCGCTCGCCCCGCCGACGCCGACGGTCACCCGCCGACTCCCGGCGACCACCTGCCGACGCCGACGGTCACCCCGCTCACTCCGACGACCACCTGCCGACTCCGACATTCCGCACATAGGATCATCGGTGTGGATCAACGAACCCCGATACGGCGAGCCCCGACGGGGCACAGCTCGATACGGCGCACGACGCCCGCGGCCGCCCTGCTGCTCGCGCTCGCCGTCCTCGGCACCGTCTCCGCCTGCACGGGCGGGGTGACGGGCACCCCCGGTGCCGCCGGGCTGCGCGACCCGTACTTCCCCAAGCTGGGCAACGGCGGCTACGACGTCACGCACTACGGTCTGACCCTCGACGTCGATCCCACCGCGCACCGGCTGCGGGGCACGGCGGAGATCACCGCCCGCGCCACCCAGGATCTCAGCGCCTTCCATCTGGACCTCGCCGGGCTCGACGTCGAGAGCGCCACCGTCGAGGGCCGCCCGGCCGCCGTCAACCGGGCGGGCAGGGAACTGACCCTGCGCCCGGACGCGGACGTCGAGGACCGGCTGCGCGAGGGCAGGACGTTCCGTACGGTCGTCCGCTACTCCGGCTCCCCGCAGACCATCACCGACGCCGACGAGTCGGAGGAGGGCTGGCTGCGGACCGCGGACGGTTCGCTGGCCCTCGGCGAACCGACCGGCTCCATGGCCTGGTTCCCCGGCAATCACCACCCGAGCGACAAGGCCACGTACGACATCGAGGTCACCGTGCCGAAGGGGCTGACGGCCGTCTCCAACGGAGAGCCGGCCGCCCGCCGGACGGAGGGGGACCGCACCACGTACAGCTGGCACACGCCCGAACCCATGGCGAGCTACCTCGCCACCGTCGCCATCGGGAAGTTCGAGACGAAGGAGTCGGTCACCCCGGACGGCATCGAGGTGTTCACGGCCGTGGACCCGGAGGTGGCGGAGGAGAGCGCCCCGGTGCTCGGCCGGCTCCCGGAGGTCATGGAGTGGGCGGCGGAGAACTTCGGCCCGTACCCCTTCACCTCCACCGGTGTGATCATCGACCGCGAGGACGATGCCGGGTACGCCCTGGAGACCCAGAACCGGCCGTTCTTCCCGGGCCCGCCCGACATCGGGCTCCTCGTCCACGAGCTGGCCCACCAGTGGTTCGGGAACTCCGTCACGCCCGCCACCTGGCAGGACATGTGGCTGAACGAGGGTTTCGCGACGTACGCGGAGTGGATCTGGAGCGAGGACTTCGAGGACACCCCGGCCCAGGACAGCTTCGACGAGGCGTTCGACGACGACGAGAACTGGGCCTTCCCGCCCGCCGAACCGCCGTCGGCCGCCGATATCTCCGAGTCGCCGGTGTACGGGCGCGGGGCGATGGTCATCCATGAGATCCGGCTGGCCATGGACGACGACGAGGCGTTCTTCGACCTGATCGCCGGATGGCCGAAGGCCCACCGGCACGGCAACGCGTCGACCGAGGACTTCATCGCGTACGTGGAGGAGGAGAGCGGGCAGGACCTGACGGAGCTGTGGGACACCTGGCTGTACGGCGAGAGCCGGCCGCCCGAGGGCTGACCGGCTCCCACCACACGTCACCGCACTCACCAGCTGCGGAACAGCTGTTGACTACGTCACCGCACTACTGCACCACTGCACTGCATGCACTGGTTCACTTCACGTTGACGCCGGTCCAGGCGTCGCCCACGGCCTTGAGCTCGGCGCTGTCCGCGCCGAACAGGTCGGTCGCCGCCTTCTCGGTCGCGACGCGCGCGCCCGCGTAGTCGGTGGAGGACGTCATGTAGACGGAGAGGGCCTTGTACCAGATCTGGTAGGCCTTCTCGCGTCCGATGCCGGTGACCGTCGAGCCGTCGGAGGTCGGGGAGTCGTAGTCGACCCCGTTGATGGTCTTGGCGCCGCTGCCCTCGGACAGCAGGTAGAAGAAGTGGTTCGCGACGCCGGACGAGTAGTGCACGTCCAGGTCGCCGACGCTGGAGTCCCAGGAGTCCGCCGAGCCGCCGTCCTTGCTGGGCTTGTCCATGTAGCGCAGCGGGGTGCCGTCGCCGTTGATGTCGATCTTTTCGCCGATGAGGTAGTCCCCGACGTCCGTGGCGTTGTCGGCGAAGAACTCCACCGAGGTGCCGAGGATGTCGCTGGTCGCCTCGTTGAGACCGCCGGACTCGCCGACGTAGTCGAGGTTGGCGGTGGCCGCGGTCAGACCGTGGCTCATCTCGTGACCGGCGACGTCGAGGGCGGTGAGGGCGCTCTTGTTGTCGGCCCCGTCGCCGTACGTCATGCAGAAGCAGCTGTCGTCCCAGAACGCGTTGACGTACGCGTCGCCGTAGTGGACGCGGGAGTACGCGGCCTTGCCGTCGCCCGCGATGCCGTCGCGGCCGAGCGCGGACTTGTAGAAGTCCCAGGTCTTCGCGGCGCCGTAGTGGGCGTCGACCGCGGCGGTCTGGCGGTCGTTGCCGGTGCCGTCGCCCCAGGTGTCGTCGTCGTCCGTGACGAGGTCGCCGGTGCCGCTCTCGCCCTGGTTGAGGTCGTACGTCTTGTGGCCGCCGCGCTCGCCGTCGGTCAGCTCGAAGCCCGAGCCGCCCTGCGTCGTGGACAGCTCGACCTCGCCGCTGTACTGGCTGTTGCCGGTGCCGGTCTCGATGGCCTCGAAGGAGTGCAGCTTCTTGCCGGTGACGGCGTCCGTGATGATGTGCAGCTTGCTGGGCGTGCCGTCCTTCTGCACACCGGTCTTCACGGTCTCGAACGCGAGGACGGGCTTGCCGCTGCCCGCGAAGATCACCTTGCGCGCGGCGGCGGCGCTCTTCACCTTCGGCGTGGTCGACGGCACCGATATCGGGGCCTTGGTCGCCTTGTCGACGCTCTTGAGCTTGCCGTTGCTCGCGATGTGGGTGACGAGGTCGCCGCCGAGGACCGGCAGTCCGGCGTAGGTGCGCTCGTAGCGGGTGTGCACCGTGCCACTGGCGTCCTTGATCACATCACGGACGATCAGTTTCTCCTGGCTGCCGAGCCCGAGGGAGTCGGCCGCCGAAGCCGCGTCCGCCTGGGCGGACTTGATGGCCGTGCCACGCTGCGACGCGGTGTTCACACCGAGCGCGGAGGCGGAGGCGGTGCGGGACGAGGAGTCTCCGTTGTCCGCGGCCTTGGGGGCGGCGCCGGCCGAACCGGCCTGCACGCCCGCGACCACCATGGCGGCCACTGCTGCCAGGGTTGCGGCACGACGAGTGTTCATGTGGAGGGTCATCTGAGTTCTCCGTAGGTCGTCCTGTGGGGGGACTACGAGCGGAGAGCGTGCCACCGAATGACCGTCTTTGACGGTGTGCCGACAATTGCCTCACAAGTTTTTGACCAGTTCTTGTCCGACTGGAGTCCATGTGTGTCCGTTATTCGGCGGACTTGAGAGGGTGCAGTGAGGTGCGCAGCACCGCGCAGGGGCGGCCCAGTTGACGGTCCGGCCGATGGCCGATGACTTCGTAACCGAGTGAGGTCCAGAAGGCGAGCGCGCGGGGGTTGTTCTCCAGGACCGCGATCCGCAGGCCGTCCCGTCCCGCCGCCCGGAACCGCTCGGCGACGAATCCGGCCAACTGCCGCCCGTACCCGGAGCGCTGCCGCCCGGCGTCGACCATCAGGAGGCCGATCCAGGGGTCGGGGTCGGCCGGGTCCGGATGGTGGGCGAGCGTCACGGCGACGCCGACGAGCGCGCCGTGCGAGCGGGCGAGCAGCACCTCGGCGTCCGGGTGGGCCAGGTCGTCGGCGAGTGCGGCGGCGACCTGCTCGGGGCGGATGTCGTCCGGGTCCGGGAAGTCGCCGCTGAGCTGATGGAACGCCCGGTTGGAGGCGTAGAGCGCGGCGAGTTCGGTGAGCAGCGGACCGGGGATGTCGTGGGTCACCGTGTCGAGGCCCAGCGGTTCGATGATCATGCGGCGCACCCTACGCGGGGGGTGTACCGGGCCCCTTGAGGCATGCACCCGTGCCGCCGCCGTCCGCGACGTACGGGAGCTCCGGGACGTACGGCGACTGGGACGTACGGGGACTCCGCGACGTACGGGAGCTCGGGGAGACACGGGGACTCCGCGACGTACGGGGACTCCGCGACGTACGGGAGCTCCGGGAGGCGCGGTGCCAACCGCTCGCGACGCACGGGAGCCCCCGGCCGGGGTACGGCCGGGGGCTCCCGCGGAACAGTCAGGAGCGCGTCAGAGGTTGACGCCGAAGTCCTGGGCGATGCCGCGCAGGCCCGAGGCGTAGCCCTGGCCGACCGCGCGGAACTTCCACTCGGCACCGTTGCGGTAGAGCTCGCCGAAGACCATGGCGGTCTCGGTGGCGGCGTCCTCGCTCAGGTCGTAGCGGGCGAGCTCGGTGCCGCCGGCCTGGTTGATGATGCGAATGAACGCGTTGCGGACCTGGCCGAAGTTCTGGCTGCGGTTCTCGGCGTCGTAGATGGAGACCGGGAAGACGATCTTGTCCACGTCGGCCGGCAGACCCGCCAGGTTGACGTTGATCTGCTCGTCGTCGCCCTCGCCCTGGCCCGTGACGTTGTCACCGGTGTGGACGATTGTCTGGTCCGGCGTCGACTTGTTGTTGAAGAAGACGAAGTGGCCGTCGGAGACGACCTTCCCCGCCGGGTTGACCGCGATCGCCGAGGCGTCGAGGTCGAAGTCGGTGCCGGTGGTGGTGCGGACGTCCCAGCCGAGGCCGACCGTAACGGCGGTCAGGCCCGGTGCCTCCTTGGTGAGCGAGACGTTGCCGCCCTTGGACAGGCTTACAGCCATGGGAAGTCCCTTTCCTTCGTCGTGTACGGGCTTCGTGTCATCACGAAAGCTACCGTCACCCGTCATAACGCAGGCAATGGACCACGAGGTTCCTGGTCGCTTTACTTTCTTTGCCGAACTTCTGGCCCAATGGGCCGGACGGGTGTGGCAAAAGAAGGTGACGGACGGCCCGTGGGGCAGGGAACATGGGTGTCATGTCCGGGCCCTATGTCATCCGCGGTTCGGTCTCCCTGCCGGAGGCCGAGCTCATGTGGCGTTTCTCGCGGTCCTCCGGGCCCGGGGGACAGCACGTCAACACCAGCGACTCCCAGGTGGAGCTGCGCTTCGACGTGGCGGCGACCGAGTCGCTCCCCGAGGTGTGGAAGGCGCGGGCGCTGGAGCGGCTGGCGGGCCGGCTGGTCAACGGCGTGGTGGCGGTACGGGCCTCCGAGCACCGTTCCCAGTGGCGCAACCGCGAGACGGCCGCCGTCCGGCTCGCCGCGCTGCTGGCCGAGGCCACGGCGCCACCGCCCAAGGCGCGCCGCAAGAGCCGGATCCCGCGCGGGATCAACGAGCGCAGACTGCGGGAGAAGAAGCAGCGCGGCGACACGAAGCGCGGCCGGTCGGGCCGCGACTGGTAGCCGGGCCGGTGGCGGGGCCGCCGACGGCTGCCCCGCGTGCCGGTCCCGGTGGGCGTCGGCCCGCGTGTGAGTCGGCCCACGTGTGCGTCGGCCCGGGGGCGCGTCGGCCCACGTGGGCGTCGACCCCGGGGGTGCGTCGACCCCGGGGGTGCGCGCCGGTCCGGGTGTGCGTCAGTCCAGCTGGCGGTAGCGCCCCTTGAAGTACGCCAGCGGGTCGCCGTCCGCGCTCGGCAGGGCCGCCGTCAGCACCCGCCCGATCACGAGCGTGTGGTCACCGGCGGGGACGCGCTGCTCCGTGCGGCATTCCAGTGTCGCGAGCGCCCCGCCGACCAGCGGCGCGTTCGTCACCTCTCCCCTGATGTAGGGGATGTCCTCGAAGAGCAGCCGGTCGCTGATCCGGCCCTTCATGGCGAACCGGCCCGCGATGTGCCGCTGGCTCCCCGCCAGTACGGAGACCGCCCACAGCGGCTGCTCCGACAGCAGGTCGTCCATCCGGGAGTC
Source organism: Streptomyces sp. NBC_01237 (assembly GCF_035917275.1). Classification (NCBI taxonomy): domain Bacteria; kingdom Bacillati; phylum Actinomycetota; class Actinomycetes; order Kitasatosporales; family Streptomycetaceae; genus Streptomyces; species Streptomyces sp. NBC_01237. The sequence goes on from NZ_CP108508.1 coordinate 5,021,498, forward strand.
GTTGCGCAGGCTCACCAGCACCAGGGGCGGGTCCAGGGACACGGACATGAAGGCGGTCGCCGTCATCCCGACGTCCTCGCCCCGGCCGTGCTCGTCGAGCGGTGGTTCCTGCGCGGTGACCAGCACCACTCCTGCGGCCAGCCGCGCGAGGGCGGCACGGAACTCGTCGTTGCTCACCCCCTCAGCATGGGGGACGGGCTCGGGACGCGGGGCGGGGGGCTTTGTCTGCAACACACGGGGCACGCTAGCCGCGAGCGCCGGGCGACCGCATCGGGCCAGGGGACCAGCCGGGTCCTAGGACTCCGGAACCACGGGGGGCTCCACGGCGTGGCGGGGGCCGCTGCAACGCCGAGGATTTGCGTTCAAGAAAACGATGGGCGACTTGGGAGAGTCACTGGCAACCCTTTACCATCTGTTGTGACTTGAGTCACAGAGTGCAGTATTTGTTGACCCTGTGTACCGGGTGCACAGCTCACTGTGATTCAGTGAGCGTGACACTGCAAGAAGTACGTCGATATGAAACCTGGAGTTGCTGTCGAGGTCTCGGGGAGTGCGAGCAATGGAGGCCGAGTCGGAACCGTACGTTCGTCTTGCGACCATGCGGCAGCTGCACCAGGCCGTCGCTGATCTCAATACGGCGCGGAGTCTGGCGGACACGCTGCAGACAGTGGCCGACGGCATCGTCGCCGGTCTCGGCTACGAACTGGGCTGTGTGAACCTCGTCCGGCCCGACGGTGACCTCGTCATCGCCGCCTTCGCGGGCAATTCCGCGGCCGAAGCCCTGATCACCGGACGTGTCGGCTCCCGTTCCTCGTGGGAGCGCAGGCTGACCATGGGCGAAGCCTGGGACGAGCTCCGGTTCATACCGCACACCGAGGGCTGGGTCCTCCTCGACGACGACGTACCGCAGTGGCACACCGAGGGGCCCGAACCCCGGTTCGAGGACGAGTGGCATCCCCTGGACCGGCTCTACGCCCCGATGTACGCGTCCGGCGGTGGGCAGGATCTTCTGGGCGTTCTCTCGGTCGACCGCCCCCGCAACGGTCGCCGCCCCGGCGCGTGGGGGCGCGAAGCCCTTCAGATGTACGCATCACAGGCGGCGATTGCGATCAGTAACGCTCGCCTCAGAGCAAATATGCAGCGCGCACTGGTCAGGCTCGAACGGGAACAGCAGGCGCTGCGGGCCAGCGAGGAGTCCTTCCGCCAGGCGTTCGAGTACGCCCCCAGCGGGATGGCCATCGCCGAGATGGGCGGGGACCAGCACGGCCGGCTGCTGCGCACCAACGACGCCCTGTGCCGGCTGCTGGGCCGCCCCGCCTCCGTACTGCGCCGCTACTCCTTCGCCGACCTGGTCCACCCCGAGGACATCGGCACCCTGCTGCGCACGTCGGCCGAGGGCGGCCGGGCCGAGCTGCGGCTGGGGCGCCGGGACGGCACGTACCTCTGGGTCTCGCTGCGCAACTCCGTGGTGGCCGACACCGCGGACGGCCCGCGCTTCCTGCTCACCCATGTCGAGGACATAGAGGAGCGCAAGCGCCACGAGCTGAACCTCGCGCACCGCGCCTCGCACGACGCCCTCACCGGGCTGCCCAACAGTGCCGAGCTCAAGTCCCGGCTCAGCGCCCGCATCTGCGAGCGCCCGCACTCCACCGCCACCACCGCCATCGAGGCGCTGGACGCGGCGTACGGCGATGTCGAGACCTCCCGTACGCATGGCTTCCAGCCCGACGGCTACGAGACGGACCCGGTGCTGGGCGGCGGCCCGTACGACCACCATGTGCACACGGCGGCACCGGACGCGGACAAGGACGACGGGGCGAAGGGGCTCGCTGTCCTCTTCTGCGACCTCGACGGCTTCAAGTCCATCAATGACCGTTTCGGGCATCACACAGGGGACGCCGTACTGATCGAGGTCGCCCGGCGGCTCACCACCTGTGTGCGTGACGGGGACACCGTCGCGCGGCTCGGGGGTGACGAATTCGTCGTGCTCGCGGACGGGCTGGGCGCCGCGGACGCCGCTGACCTGGCTGTACGTCTACGAAATGCCATCATTCCGCCCATTCGGGTGGATGGCAGGGCGGTCCGGGTCGGGGCGAGCTTCGGCATCGGATGGGCCGAGTGCGGCATGACGGTGGAAGAGGTCCTGCGCTCCGCCGACCAGCGGATGTACGTGGAGAAGCGGTCCCGGTCGAAGGTTCACCGCAGGGCGGGCTGACGTTCACGGCATGGTCCCTCCCCTGCCCCGTATCGGTCCGCGGGACCGCACGGGTGGAGTGACGGCAAATTCGGCGAGTGCTCCGTTCGAGGTAGGCTCGGCCGGTCGGCGACGGCTGGCGACATGGTGAGGAGTGACCCAGGGATGACGGCCGGAAACAACGGCGCGAGCAAGCCCGAGGACGACGATCCGTTCGGCTACCTGTACGCGGACGGACAAGCGGCGGGAGCCCAGCCGCCCGGTCAGGGCGGTTACGGCTACCCCGGCCCGGCCGCGCAGCCCGGTGTGCCCAGAACCTCGTACAACCAGGTGCGGACCGTCGGCGAGCGCCAGTACGGGCAGCAGGTTCCGCATCAGCAGCAGGCGTACGGCCAGCAGGCCCCGCCGCAGTACGGCCAGCCGAACGCGCAGTACGCGGCCCCCGAGACCTACCCGGGTGGCGCGCCCACCTCCCAGGTCCCGCGCCAGGGCGGCAGGGACGGCGGTCCGGGCCGCGGCGGCCCCAACACCAAGGCCCTGCTGATCGTGGCGGTCGCCGTCGTCGCGGTCGTGCTCATCGGCATCGGCGTCGCCCTGACGACGGGCGACAACGGTGACAAGAAGAAGAGCGAGGCCGGATCGTCGGCCGGTCCCGCCGGTGAGGTCAAGGAATCTCCGAAGACCGAGAATTCCAAGGACCCGGAGGAGTCGGCCGAACTGCCGAAGCAGGACGCGGCGACGCTGACGCTCGGTGGTTCGGCCCTGACCGAGAAGACGGTCAAGGGCGCACAGGGCGCCGGGGGCACGTACATCACGGGCTTCAACCAGGTCGGCGCATCGGCGACCTGGAAGGCGAACATGCCGGACTCCGGTGAGTACGCCCTGACCGTGCGCTACGCGATTCCGGCGGTGGACGCCTTCGCGACCCTCACGGTCAACGGCAAGGCGAACTCGCAGCCGATCGGACTGAAGAACTTCATCAAGTCCTCCGACGCCAACTGGGAGAAGAACTGGCAGACCACCTGGGCGCCGGTCACCCTCCAGAAGGGCGAGAACGAGATCAAGATCTCGTGCGAGGACGGCAATCAGTGCAACGTGATCCTGGACTGGGTCGAGGTCACCCCGCCCAGGAACTGACCGTTCGGTTCGGCGGCGCCGCCCCGGCCCCGTCACAGCGGCGACGACCACTGTGACGGGGGACCGGGGCGGCGCCGGTTCTGTGCCCGGCCCCCCGGCGGACTGTCGGCGTGCCGGTCCGGGCCGGCCCCGGTCGTCGCCGCTGTCAGCCCGTCGCCGTTGTCGGCCCGAGAGCCCGTCAGCCCGTCAGCCCATCAGCCGCAGGAAACCCGCCACCGTCCCGGCCATCGCCTCGCGAGCCGGGACGAGGTATTTGCGCGGGTCCACGCCCGTCGGGTGTTCGGCCAGGTACGCCCGTACCGCGCCGGTGAACGCGGTGTTCAGGGCCGTGCCCACGTTGATCTTGACCATGCCCGAGGTCACCGCCTGCCGGATCTCCGCGTCGGGCACGCCGCTGGAGCCGTGCAGCACCAGGGGGACCGGGACCGCGTCGCGCAGCCGGGTGATCAGGGTGTGGTCCAGGGCGGCGGTGCGCTCGGTCATCGCGTGCGAGGAGCCGACCGCGACGGCCAGGGCGTCCACCCCGGTGCCGGAGACATACGCGGCGGCCTCGGCCGGGTCGGTGCGGACGCCGGGGGCGTGGGCGTCCAGCGGCGCCTCACCCTCCTTGCCGCCGACCTTGCCCAGCTCCGCCTCGATCCACAGACCGCGCTCGTGGCCCCAGCGGACGGCCTCCGCGGTGGTCTTCACGTTCTCGTCGTACGGGAGCTTGGAGGCGTCGAACATCACCGAGCCGAAGCCCTCCCCGTGCGCCCGGTGCAGCAGCTCGACGGACTCGACGTGATCGAGGTGGAGGGCGAGCGGTGCGGTCGAGGCGCGGGCGACGGCGGCGGCCGCGGCGGCGACGGCGGAGAGCAGCCCGCCGTGGAACTTGACGGCGTTCTCGGAGATCTGGAGGATCGCGGGCGCTCCGGCGCGCTCCGCCCCCATCGCGATGGCCTCGGCGTGCTCCAGCGTGATGACGTTGAAGGCGGCGATCCCGCGGCCCTCGGCCTGCGCGGCCGAGACGAGTTCACCGGTGCTGACGAGCGGCATGATGCCCCCTGCTTGCTGTTGTGCTGAGTGGTGCTGGACTCCCGCGTCGTGTCCGCGGCGTCGTCCGGGCCCGCGGCTCAGGCCGCGGGTGCGAGGCGTTCGACGCCGACGCGCGGCAACAGCCCGGCGTAGGCCGGGCCGTCGAACTCCCCGGCCGCCGGGGCCAGCACGGTCGCCGTCGACAGTGCCACCGCCCTGGTCAGCCGGTCCGGCCAGCTCAGGCCCTCGACGAGGCCGGACAGCAGTCCGGCCACCGCCGAATCGCCCGCGCCGGTCGGGTTGCCCTGTACGGCGGCCGGCGGGGAAGCCCGCCAGACGCCGTCCGGGGTGACGGCGAGCATGCCGTCCGCCCCCAGTGACGCGATCACGCTGTGGGCGCCGCGGCGACGGGCGTCCCGGGCGGCGCGCAGCGGTTCGCGGGCGCCGGTGAGCTGGGCCAGCTCGTCGGCGTTCGGCTTGACGAGGTCGGGGCGGGCCGCGATGCCGCGGCGCAGCGGTTCGCCGCTGGTGTCCAGCAGCACGGGGACCTCGGCGGTGCGGGCGAGACGGATCAGTTCCGCGTACGCGCCGACGTGGACACCGGGCGGCAGGCTGCCGCAGAGGGCGACCGCGTCGGCTCCGGTGAGCAGGTCCCCGTACGTCCGGAGGAAGGCGGCCCACTCACCGGCGCTCACCTGCGGTCCCGGCTCGTTGAACTGGGTGGTGTCACCGGTCGAGCGGTCGACGACGGCGAGTGTGCGACGGGTGTTCCCGGCAACGGTGACCAGGGCGTCGCGCGGGGGTGGGGCGATGGCTGCGGGTCCGGCCCCGGCTTCGGCGGAAGGATCGGGTCCGGCTCCGGCTTCGGCGTAAGACCCGGCTCCGATGGCAGGACCGGCTGCGGCTACGGCTGCGGCGGACCGCCCGGCCCCGGCTGCGGCGGAAGGGCCGGCTCCGATGGCAGGACCGGCTGCGGCTACGGCTGCGGCGGACCGCCCGGCCCCGGCTTCGGCGGAAGGGCCGGCCAGGAGCTCGCGCAGCACGGCCCCGGTGGAGCCGCCCACGAATCCGGTGACCACCGTCTCGTGGCCGAGCGCGGAGAGCACCCGGGCCACGTTCAGCCCCTTGCCGCCGGGGCGTTCGGATATCTCGCCCACGCGGTGGCTGCTGTGCGGGACGAGTGCCGGAACGGCGTACGTCACATCGAGTGCGGTGTTCAGCGTGACGGTCAGGATCATCCGCGCCGACCCCCCATCCTTTGGTGCCTCGGCCCTTTGCTGCCTTGATAGAACGCGCTTACCCGCACTGCCGCGGAAGCCCTGACGATCATGCCAAAGAGACGGCGGCCGGCCCAGTCCCCGGGGCCAACCGCCGTCTCTTCGTTACGTGCTCGGCCCGCCGTCGGCGGCGGGCGGTATGTGCCGTTCTACGGCTCGATGATCCATTCGCCCTTGCGCATGACGCCCTTCAGCGCGAAGTCCGCGTCCAGGACCACCAGGTCCGCGTCCTTGCCCGGGTCCAGCGAGCCGACCCTGTCGTCCACGCCGAGCAGCCGCGCCGGGTTGGCGGAGATGGACCGTACGACGTCGTCCACCGGAATCCGGTCGACCGTCACGGCCCGCCGGAAGGCGGTGTCCAGGGTGAGGGTGGAGCCCGCGATCGAGTTGCCCTCCACCAGTCGGGCGACGCCGTCCTTGACCTCGACCGCGAGCGGGCCCAGTTGGTACTGGCCGTCGCCGAAACCGGCCGCGTCCATCGCGTCGGTGATCAGCGCGACGCGGTCGGCGCCCGCGTGGTGGTAGGCCAGTTGCAGGGCGGCCGGGTGCAGATGCGTACCGTCGTTGATCAGCTCGACGGTGATCCGCTCGTCCTCCAGGAGGGCGGCGATCGGACCGGGGGTGCGGTGACCGAGGGGCGGCATCGCGTTGTAGAGGTGCGTGGCGACGGTGGCGCCCGCGTCGATGGCCTCGACGGTCTGCTCGTACGTCGCGTCGGTGTGACCGATCGCGGCGATGACCCCGTGCTCGGCGAGCAGCCGCACCGAGTCGATGCCGCCGGGCAGCTCGGTGGCGAGGGTGAACATCTTCGCCGTGCCGCGCGCCGCGTCCATCAGCTTGCGGACCTCGGCCGGGTCCGGGTCGCGCAGCAGCTTCTCGCTGTGCGCGCCCTTGCGGCACGGGGAGATGAACGGGCCCTCGAAGTGGATCCCGGCCAGATCGCCCTGCTCGACCAGTTCGGAGAGGATTCCGGCCCGCTGGGCGAGGAAGTCCATCTCACCGGTGACGGTGGAGGCGACCAGGGTGGTGGTGCCGTGCTCGCGGTGCGTGCGGATGCCCTTGAGGACCTCGTCCACGGTGCCGGAGGTGAACGAGGCGCCGCCGCCGCCGTGGTTGTGCATGTCGACGAAGCCCGGGACCACCCAGTGGCCCGTGAGGTCGACGGTCCGGGCGCCCTCCGGCGAGCTGCCGGAGATCCGGGTGCCTTCGACGATCACCCGGCCGTTCTCGACGGTGCCGGTGGGAAGTACCACCCGGGCCCCTGCGAGAACGGTGCTGTCTGCGCGTCCGGCCATCAGGCGGATACCTCCGTGGAGAGTAGATCCCAGGCGAGCAGCCCTGCGCCCAGGCATCCGGCGGTGTCCCCGAGGGCCGCCGGGACGATGCGGGGCAGTTTCTGGAACGTGACGCGTTCCTCGACGGCCGCACGCAGTGGTGTGAACAAGGTTTCCCCGGCCTCGGCCAGACCGCCACCGATGATGAGCATGCGGGGGTCCAGCAGGGTGAGCGCGGTGACCAGTCCGGCGGCGAGCGCGTCGACCGCGTCCGTCCAGACCCGGATCGCCGCGGGGTCGCCCGCCTCGACGGCCTTCGCGCAGTCCGCCGCGTCCGCCTCGGGGTTCGAGGAGGCAGCGGCCCAGGCCCGGGTCACCGCGGACGCGGACGCCAGGGTCTCCATGCAGCCGCGCTGGCCGCAGCCGCATTCCGGGCCGTCCGGCCGGACCACGAGGTGGCCGATCTCGCCCGCGTAACCGTGGGCGCCCGCCTCGATGGAGCCGTCGATCCCGATGGCCCCGGCTATCCCGGTGCCCAGCGGTACGAACAGGAAGCGGTCCGCGCCCTGCCCGGCCCCGATCCGGCCCTCGGCGAGACCGCCGGTCCTGACGTCGTGGCCGAGCGCGACGGGTACGCCGCCGAGCCGCTTGCCGAGCAGGTCGCGCAGCGGTACGTCGCTCCAGCCCAGGTTCGAGGCGTAGACCAGGATCCCGTTCTCGACGTCGATGATGCCGGGCACGGCGACCCCGGCGGCGACGGCGCTCTCGCCGAAGTGCTCCTCGCCGTACGCGCGCAGATCCGCGGCGAACGTGAGGATGGTTTCGACGACCGCCTCGGGACCGCGCTCGCGCCCGGTGGCCCGTCGCGCCTTGTGGAGGAGCGTGCCGTCGGTCCCGACCAGCGCGGCCTTCATTCCTGTGCCGCCCACATCGAGGGCGATGACATGTCTCACGGGAGACAGTTTCGCCCGCCGACCCCTAAAAGGTCTAGTCCACTAGGGCTGTTTGTTGCGCATCCATACAAAATGATCGGACCCGGTGGCCCGGGTTGCCCCTTTGCGTACGTTGCCGAAGTGATACGCCGGTGGTGTAGACCTTTGGGACGCGGATGGGGGAAAATCGCAGTTCTTCCGGACGACGTCCGCGTGAGTGCCGGAGCCGCGGCCGCCGCGGGGCGCGATGACGGCGGGAGTCCGTCGGTCCGTGAGCGATGCGTGCAGGAGCGATGCGACCGACGAGGATGGGCGGGGCTGTGCAGCGGCGCTTTATGGGTTGGACCGCGGTAGTGGCGGCACTCGGCATGACAGCGGCGTTGTCTGCCTGTGGCGGTGACAGCGGCTCGGAGGACGTCACCCTCACACTGGTCGCCGCCGACTACGGCACCAGTGCGGCCAACAGCTCCGAGAAGTACTGGAACCGTGTCGCCGAGGGCTTCGAGAAGTCCCACCCCGGCATCGAGGTCGATGTCCGCATCTACCCGTGGACGGACGTCGACCGCGAGGTCGCCGAGATGGTGAAGGCCGGGAAGGCGCCGGACATCGCCCAGATCGGGGCGTACGCCGACTACGCCAAGGCCGGCAAGATCTACACCGCCGACCAGATGCTCGCCATCCGCACCCAGGCCAACTTCCTCCCGGTGCTGAGCGACGCGGGCAAGATCCAGGGCCGGCAGTACGGGCTGCCGTTCGTCGCGAGCACCCGGCTGCTCTTCTACAACAAGGAGCTCTTCCGGCAGGCCGGTCTCGACGCCCCGCAGACCTGGACCGACATCCAGCACCACGCCTCCGCGCTCAAGCAGCGTGGTGTCGGCTACCCGTTCGCGCTGCCGCTCGGCCAGGAGGAATCCCAGGCCGAGACCATGATGTGGCTGCTCAGCGGGGGTGGCGGCTACACGGACGACGTCGGCTCGTACGACATCGACTCCGACAAGAACGTCGCCACGCTCCAGTGGCTGAAGGACAACCTGGTCGGCAAGGGGCTCACCGGCCCCGTCGAGCCCGGCAAGCTCGACCGGGCGAAGGCGTTCGCCGCGTTCACCAAGGGCGAGGTCGGCATGCTCAACGGGCATCCCACGCTGATGCGGAAGGCCGAGGCGAAGGGCATCGACGTCGGCATGGTGCCGCTGCCCGGCATCGACGGTCCGACGCAGGGCACGATGGGCGTCGCCGACTGGATGATGGGCTTCAAGCAGAACGACCACCGCAGGGAGATCGGTACGTTCTTCGACTACGCGTACTCGGACGCGAACGTGCTGGCCTTCGCCGACGAGTACGACATGCTGCCGGTGACCGGCAGCGCGTCCGCCGTGATGGAGAGCGACGCCGAGCACAAGCCGCTGCGGGGCTTCCTGGCGGCGCTGCCGAACTCGCAGTTCTACCCGTACGCCAAGACGTCCTGGGCCGGTGTCAGCGAGGGCCTCAAGAAGAACATCGGCGACGCGGTCGCCCCGGACGGCAGCCCGCGGAGCGTCCTCTCCGCGATCGCCAGTGCGGCGGGCCGGGCGGAGAGCGCCGAGTAGCGGCCCGGTGGCGGTGTCCGGGGCGGGAGCTAGGTTGGTTGATATGACCGCCCCCGAGAACGGACCCGACAACGCGCTGTCCGACCGGGACCGCGCGCTGCTGGCCCTGGAGCGGCGCTCCTGGGCGGGCCCCGGGGCGAAGGAGCGGGCGATCCGCGAGGAGCTGGGGATCTCGCCGGTGCGCTACTACCAACTGCTGAACGCGCTGATCGAGGACCGTCGGGCGCTGGCGGAGGACCCCGTCACGGTGAATCGGCTGCGCCGGATACGGGACGCGAGGCGGGATCGCCGCTGAGGCGCGCCCCGCACCGCCGGACGGGCACGGGGCCGGCGCGGGGCCGACGCGGGGTCGGCGTACAGGCCGGGCGCACACGACGTACAGGCCGGGCGCACACGACGTACAGGCCGGGCGCACACGACGTACAGGCCGGGCGCACACGACGTACAGGCCGGGCGCACACGACGTACAGGCGCCGGGCGCACACGACGTACAGGCCGGGCGCACACGACGTAGAGGCACGGCGTACATGGCGTACAGGCACGGCGTACACGGTGTACGGGGCGTACGGGCCGGGCGTACACGGCGTACGGGCTTTTCCCGCCCCCGGGGGCTTCGGGCGCTATAGGGTCGAAGCATGGGCAGACACCCCGAACTCCTGCCGACCCCGAGCACTCCCGCCGGCCGTGAGGGCCTCGCCGCACTCCTCGCCCGGCCCGACCGCGCGGTCGTCGCTCTCGACTTCGACGGCACGCTCGCCGACATCGTCCCGGACCCCGAGCAGGCCCGCGCCCACCCCGACGCCGTTCCGGCGCTCGCCGCGCTCGCTCCGAAGGTCGCCTCGGTCGCCGTGATCACCGGGCGCCCGGCCGGTGTCGCGGTCCGCCACGGCGGCTTCGCCGGAGTGCCGGGCCTCGATCACCTCGTCGTCCTCGGCCACTACGGCGCCGAGCGCTGGGACGCCGTCACCGGCACCGTCCACGCCCCCGCCCCGCACCCCGGCGTCGCCGCGGTCCGGGCGGAACTGCCCGGCGTGCTCCACGAGTTCGGTGCCTGGCACGGGACCTGGGTGGAGGAGAAGGGGCAGGCCCTCGCCGTCCACACCCGCCGCGCCGAGGACCCGCAGGCCGCCTTCGAGTCGCTGCGCGGGCCCCTCGGAGAGCTCGCGGCCCGGCACGGCCTGATCGTGGAACCGGGACGCCTGGTGCTGGAGTTGCGCCCGCCCGGCATGGACAAGGGCGTCGCGCTGGCGGAGTACGTACGGGAAATGGACGCCGAGTCCGTCCTGTACGCGGGTGACGACCTCGGTGACCTCGCGGCGTTCGCCACCGTGGAGAAGCTGCGCGCCGAGGGGCCGGACGGGATCCCCGGTCTGCTGGTGTGCAGCGGCAGTGCCGAGGTTCCCGAACTGGCCGAACGCGCCGATCTGCTGCTGCCGGGACCGGCGGCCGTCGTCGGCTTCCTCGCGGACCTGGCGCGGCACGCCCAGCCCCGGTAAGCCCTGGCCCGGTAAGCCCTGGCCCGGTAGCTCCAGGTCCCGTCCGGGGCCCCGGCCCCCGGTCAGTCGCGCCGCAGCGCCTCCAGCTGGTCCAGGAACCACTGCTGCGGCGGCAGCGCGGTCGCCGCAGCGGCCAGCCGCTCGCAGCGTTCGGCCCGTTCGCCGCTCTCCATCGACAGCGCCTCGTGCAGGGCGGCGGCCGTCGCGGTCACGTCGTACGGGTTCACCACGATCGCGTCGGCGCCCAGCTCCTCGTACGCCCCCGCCTCCCGCGACAGCACCAGGACGCAGCCGCGGTCGGAGACGACGGGGACCTCCTTGGCGACCAGGTTCATGCCGTCGCGGATCGGGTTGACCAGGGCCACGTCCGCCAGCCGGTACGCGGCCAGGGAACGCGCGAAGTCGTCCTTGACGTGGAGGACGACGGGGGTCCAGCCGGGCGTGCCGTAGGCGGCGTTGATCTCGTCGGCCAGGGTCTGCACCGCCGCCGTGTACTCCCGGTACACCGCGAGGTCCTGCCGTGAGGGGTAGGCGAAGGCGACATGGACGACCCGTTCGCGCCACTCGGGGCGCGTGTCGAGCAGGGCGCGGTAGGCGTGCAGGCCGCGGACGATGTTCTTGGAGAGTTCCGTACGGTCCACCCGCACGATCGTGCGGCGGTCGCCGTCGCCGCCCACCTGCTCCCGCAGCGCCGCCATCCGGTCGTCCACGTCCGCCTCGTGCGCGCGGCGCCGCAGGAACTCCGCGTCCGCGCCGAGCCCGTGCACCCCGATGCGGGTCCGCCCCGTGCCGCCCAGGATCTCCGTGCAGCAGCTGATGAAGGCGTCCGCCCAGCGCCGGGTCAGGAACGCCGCCCGGTCCGCGCCCAGGATGCCGCGCAGCAGCTGTTCACCGATGTCGTCGGGCAGCAGGCGGAAGTAGTCGACGGGCGCCCACGGGGTGTGCGAGAAGTGGCCGATGCGCAGGTCGGGGCGGAGTTCCCGGAGGAGGCCGGGGACCAGGGCGAGGTGGTAGTCCTGCACCAGGACGGCCGCCCCCGGCCCCGCCTCCTCGGCGAGCGCCTCGGCGAAGGCCCGGTTGTACGTCTCGTAGGAGGCCCACTGGCGCCGGAACTCCGCGTCGAAGACCGGCTCGACGGGTGTCTGGTAGAGCAGGTGGTGGACGAACCACAGGACGGAGTTCGCGATCCCGTTGTACGCGTCGGCGTGCACATCGGCGTCGATGTCGAGCATCCGTACGCCCGGCTCACCGACCCCGCGCCGGACCGCCTCGCGGTCGCCGTCGCCCAGGGCGGCGCACACCCACAGCTTGTCGTCGACGGCGCTCAGGCCCGAGACGAGGCCGCCCCCGCCCCGTTTCGACGCGAGCGAGCCGTCCTCGCTCAGCGAGTACGACACCGGGCCGCGGTTGGACGCGACGAGAACCTGGGCAGCGTGCTCGGAGACCATGTAGCGGAACCTAGCCCGTTCGGGAAGCCGTCAAACGCGATTGGTTACGCCACACCGAACACGGCCGGTACCGGACCGCCCCCGTCCCGTGCCGTCCGGTGCCTCATGCCACCCGGCGCTCGCCGCCCGGTGCCCCACGCGGCCCGGTGCCTCACGCGGCCCGGCGCTCGGTGTACTCCGCGATCTCCCGCATCGGCGGCCGCTCCTCCGTGTCCACCGCATGGGTGCGCGGTACGAAGCCGTTCTCGCCCCGCTCGAACTGGGTGAGCGCGGGCCGCACCAGATGTCCCCGGGAGAGCCGCAGCTGCGCGGTGCGGTAGATCGCCGCCGCCATCCGGCCCAGCGCCTGACCGTCCTGGTGGCGGTGCTTGCGTACGCCGACATCGACCTGCGCCAGCGCGTCCAGGCCCACGGTGTGCAGGGCGTCGACGAGCAGCCCCAGCTCCACTCCGTAGCCGACCGGGAAGGGCAGCCGCTCCAGCAGGGAGCGCCGCACCGCGTATTCGCCGCCCAGCGGCTGGACGAACCCGGCCAGCTGCGGCCAGTGCAGATTGAGCAGGGGGCGCGCCACCAGCTCCGTGACCCGACCGCCCTGACCTGCGGTTTCGCCCAGGGGGCGGTCGTACATCGCCTTGACGAACTGCACGGACGGGTCGGTGAGCAGCGGTCCGACGATGCCGGAGACGAAGTCGGCGGAGAAGTCCTTGAGGTCGGCGTCGATGAAGCAGACGATCTCACCGCTCGTCACCAGCAGTGACCGCCACAACACCTCGCCCTTGCCGGGCAGGGCCGGTATCCGCGGGAGTATCGCGTCCCGGTGCACCACCCGGGCGCCCGCGCGGCGGGCGGCCTCGGCGGTGGCGTCGGTGGAGCCGGAGTCGATCACCACCAGCTCATCGACGAGCCGGACCTCCTCCATCAGCTCGCGCCGGATCGTCGACACGATCGCGCCGACCGTCGCCTCCTCGTTCAGCGCGGGCAGGACGACACTCACGCTCGCCCGGTGTGGATCCCTGGCCCGCGCGGCGACGAGCCGGTCCAGCGGGCGGTCGGCGGCCGACCAGGAACGCCTGGTCAGCCAGCGTTCCACCTCTTCCAGCACGGTCGATACTCCCTGTATGTGATTCATCTCGCGGTTCGGACGACTATCTCAACGGTCCGGTGCTTCGGTTACAGTCTTGAACAACGCGGATGACCGTCGCATGTCGGGGTCCGTCCGCCAATAAATGCCTGGATCGAAGATCCAGTGCCACAGCGCTCATCCAGAGGGACTGAGGGAACGGCCCGTTGAAGTCCCGGCAACCCTCCCGCCGACCGTTGAGGTCACGGTGGGGAAGGTGCCAATTCCGTCTTGTGGCGAAATGCGTCGCAAGGAAGATGAGGAGAAAGGGACCTCCGCCATCATGGCTGTTCAGACTGTTGCCGCATCCACCGATTCTGCTGTCTCCGCTGTGGATCTCGGCCCCGCCGCCGCGCTTTCCTGCCGCGAGTGCGGTGAGCGTTTCGAGCTCGGCCCCCTCTTCGCCTGCGCGTCCTGTTTCGGGCCGCTCGAAGTGGCGTACGACCTGCCGAGCGGTACCCCGGACGAGCTGAAGAAGCGCATCGAGGCCGGACCGAACAACATCTGGCGCTACGCGCCGCTGCTGCCGGTCCCCGCCGATGTCGCGGACAAGCCCAACATCAACCCCGGCTTCACCAAGCTGGTCAAGGCCGACAACCTCGCCCGTGAACTGGGCGTCACCGGTGGCCTGTACGTCAAGGACGACTCCGGGAACCCGACGCACTCCTTCAAGGACCGCGTCGTGGCCATCGCCGTCGAGGCCGCCCGCGCCTTCGGGTTCACCACCCTGTCCTGCTCCTCCACCGGCAACCTCGCCGGTGCGGTGGGCGCCGCCGCCGCCCGCGCCGGCTTCCGGTCCTGCGTGTTCATCCCGCACGACCTGGAGCAGGGCAAGGTCGTCATGGCCGCTGTGTACGGCGGTGAGCTGGTCGGCATCGAGGGCAACTACGACGACGTCAACCGCTTCTGCTCGGAGCTCATCGGCGACCCGCTCGGCGAGGGCTGGGGCTTCGTCAACGTCAACCTGCGGCCGTACTACGGCGAGGGCTCCAAGACGCTGGCGTACGAGATCTGCGAGCAGCTCGGCTGGCAGCTGCCCGACCAGATCGTCATCCCGATCGCGTCCGGCTCGCAGCTCACGAAGATCGACAAGGGCCTCCAGGAGCTGATCAAGCTCGGTCTGGTCGAGGACAAGCCGTACAAGATCTTCGGTGCCCAGGCCGAGGGCTGCTCCCCGGTCTCCACCGCCTTCAAGGCCGGTCACGACGTCGTGCGTCCCCAGAAGCCGAACACGATCGCCAAGTCCCTGGCGATCGGCAACCCGGCCGACGGCCCGTACGTCCTGGACATCGCCCGCCGCACCGGTGGTGCCGTCGACGACGTCAACGACGAGCAGGTCGTCGACGCGATCAAGCTGCTGGCCCGCACCGAGGGCATCTTCGCGGAGACGGCGGGCGGGGTGACGGTCGGCGTGACGAAGAAGCTGATCGAGGCCGGTCTGCTCGACCCGTCGCTGACCACCGTCGTCCTGAACACCGGTGACGGCCTCAAGACGCTCGACGCGGTGGCCGCGACCTCGCAGGCGACCGCGACCATCCGGCCGAGCCTGGACGCATTCCGCGAAGCCGGCCTCGCCGCCCTCTGATCACCCCGAGACCGAAGGAAGGCACCCCACCATGAGCGTCAAGGTCCGCATCCCCACCATCCTCCGCACCTACACGGACGGCCAGGCCGAGGTCGCTGCGGAGGGCACCAACCTCTCCGAGGTCATCGAGTCCCTGGAGAAGAACCACCCGGGCATCGCCGCCCGTGTCCTGGACGACCAGGGCAAGCTGCGCCGCTTCGTCAACGTGTACGTCAACGATGACGACGTGCGCTTCGAGGGCGGCCTGAAGACGGCCACCCCGGACGGCGCGGGCATTTCGATCATTCCGGCAGTGGCCGGAGGCTGCTGACTTCACCGCGTGACCCCGATTGCCCCCTCCGCGAGAGAAGCGGAGGGGGCAATTCTGCATGGTTGAGCGGGGTAGAGTTGGGGAAGCGCCCTCCGCTGCCCGTGCCGCCCGCATATGAGAATGCGCCCGGTCACGACAAGAAGCAGCCAATGTGGTTGAGCACCTTGCGACGTAAGTTCCCTTTGTCGGGCCCGACTTGCCCAGGATCCTCACGTATTCCTCATATTCGAGTGTTCAGCCATGCCCAGAATTCTCGTCCGATTGACCTGTTGCAGAGGGCAGTTGGGCAGATACATTCGGCCGCGGTCGACGCGCTACGGCGCACGCACCCTCTCCTTTCGGAGGGTGAGTTCTGACCCGGGCCCGCGAAGTGCGGTCCTGTGCAAGGGCCAGTAATAGGGGAGTTAGGCATGGCTCAGGGCACCGTCAAGTGGTTCAACGCGGAGAAGGGGTACGGCTTCATCGCGGTCGACGGTGGTGCGGATGTTTTCGTCCACTACAGCGCGATCCAGATGGACGGGTACCGCACCCTCGAAGAGGGTCAGCGAGTTGAATTCGAGATCTCGCAGGGCCAGAAGGGGCCGCAGGCGGACATGGTCAAGCTCGCCGTCGGCTGAGCTCGGCGCGGTCGGCCAACGACACTACTCACGCACGGAGGGCCCGTACCCCATGGGGTACGGGCCCTCCGTGCGTGCCGGGCGATGTGTGCCGGTGGTGTGAGCCGCGGTATCCGCCACCACCTGTGCCAGGGCATCCGCCGCGATGTGGTGCCACGATGTGCGCCGCCCGCGCGCCGGGTGACTGCTCCGGCCGCCCCCGGAGGGTGGCCCCACTGCTGTCCCGCCGCTGTCCCGTGACCGGCGCGTGGCGGTCCTGCGAGGGGCCTGTGGCTGTCCACAAACCATGGCACCTGCTTGCACTCGCAGGGGTCGAGTGCTAATCATTGGCGTTAGCACTCTCCAGGTGAGAGTGACAGAAACTTGGACCGGGCCGGTGAGGCCCGCAGGCGCGGTGGGGCAAGGAACCACCGGGCACGCAGGCCGTCCGTCGCGGGCGCCACTCGGTCCGGAGAAATCCACCCCTGTCCGGGAGGACCACTTCACATGGCCAAGATCATCGCGTTCGACGAGGAGGCACGGCGCGGTCTCGAGCGCGGGATGAACCAGCTCGCCGACGCCGTCAAGGTCACCCTCGGCCCCAAGGGCCGTAACGTCGTCCTCGAGAAGAAGTGGGGCGCGCCCACGATCACCAACGATGGTGTTTCCATCGCCAAGGAGATCGAGCTCGAGGACCCGTACGAGAAGATCGGTGCGGAGCTGGTCAAGGAGGTCGCCAAGAAGACGGACGACGTCGCCGGCGACGGTACGACCACCGCCACCGTTCTCGCTCAGGCGCTCGTCCGTGAGGGCCTGCGCAACGTTGCCGCCGGTGCCAACCCGATGGCGCTCAAGCGGGGCATCGAGAAGGCCGTCGAGGCCGTCTCCGCCGCTCTGCTGGAGCAGGCCAAGGACGTGGAGACCAAGGAGCAGATCGCTTCGACGGCCTCCATCTCCGCCGCCGACACCGAGATCGGCGCCAAGATCGCCGAGGCGATGGACAAGGTCGGCAAGGAAGGCGTCATCACCGTCGAGGAGTCCCAGACCTTCGGTCTGGAGCTGGAGCTCACCGAGGGTATGCGCTTCGACAAGGGCTACATCTCGGCGTACTTCGCCACCGACATGGAGCGTATGGAGGCGTCGCTCGACGACCCGTACATCCTGATCGTCAACTCGAAGATCGCCAGCGTCAAGGACCTGATCCCGCTGCTGGAGAAGGTCATGCAGTCGGGCAAGCCGCTGCTGATCATCGCCGAGGACGTCGAGGGCGAGGCCCTGTCGACCCTGGTCGTCAACAAGATCAAGGGCACGTTCAAGTCCGTCGCCGTCAAGGCTCCGGGCTTCGGTGACCGCCGCAAGGCCATGCTCGCGGACATCGCCATCCTCACCGGTGGCACCGTGATCTCCGAGGAGGTCGGTCTCAAGCTGGAGAACGCCGGCCTGGACCTGCTCGGCCGTGCCCGCAAGGTCGTCATCACCAAGGACGAGACCACGATCGTCGACGGCGCCGGTGACAGCGACCAGGTTCAGGGTCGCGTCAACCAGATCCGTGCCGAGATCGAGAACTCCGACTCGGACTACGACCGCGAGAAGCTCCAGGAGCGCCTCGCGAAGCTGGCCGGCGGCGTGGCCGTCATCAAGGCCGGTGCCGCGACCGAGGTCGAGCTCAAGGAGCGCAAGCACCGCATCGAGGACGCGGTGCGCAACGCCAAGGCCGCTGTCGAGGAGGGCATCGTCGCCGGTGGTGGCGTGGCTCTGCTCCAGGCCTCGGCCGTCTTCGAGAAGCTCGACCTGACCGGCGACGAGGCCACGGGCGCCAACGCCGTGAAGCTCGCGCTGGAGGCCCCGCTCAAGCAGATCGCCGTCAACGGTGGTCTTGAGGGTGGCGTCGTCGTGGAGAAGGTGCGCAACCTGCCGATCGGTCACGGCCTCAACGCCGCGACCGGCGAGTACGTCGACATGATCGCCGAGGGCATTCTCGACCCGGCGAAGGTCACGCGCTCCGCTCTGCAGAACGCCGCGTCCATCGCCGCGCTCTTCCTCACCACCGAGGCCGTCATCGCCGACAAGCCGGAGAAGGCCTCTGCGGCCGCTCCGGGCGGCATGCCGGGCGGTGACATGGACTTCTGATCCTTCCGGGAGACCGGTGGATCGGAGCTGTCCGACATACCGAGGGCGGCACCCCCTGCAAGGGGGTGCCGCCCTCGGGCGTTCGCGGCGCACTTCGCGCGCGGTGCTCGGTGCTCCCTCCGGCGCGGTGAGCCTCGCCCGGGTGCGGGGACCGTACCGCCGTTCTCGCCGCATCCTTGGGTACAGCCGCATGCTTGGGTACAGGGGGACGGGGTCGGACGGTGGGCGGGCGTGCTGAGGCGGCCGACTTCCGCCCGCTGACGGTGGTTTCGGTGCGCGAAGGGGGATCCGGATGAGTACGACGACAGAGGCGGCGGGCGAGCAGACGCCCGAGGCGAAAGCCGGGGCGACGACTGCCGCGAAGGACGGTGCGGCGGGCGGAAGAGCGGACGGTGCGGCGGGCGGAAGAGCGGGCGGTGCGGCGGGCGCAAAAGCGGAAGGCGTGGCGGACGTAGAAGCGGACGGTGCGGCGGACGGCCCCTCCGCACCCACCCCCCTGCGCCTCCTCCTGGGACGTGTCCGGCCGCACTGGCGGATGCTCCTGTGGGCCGGTCTGCTGTCGCTCGCCGGTTCCGGGGCGGGGCTGGCCATGCCGCTGATGGCGAAGTACGCCGTCGACGCCTTCGCCGAGGGCGGCTCACCCGCCGCCCCGCTCGTCGCCCTCACCGCCGTCGTCCTCGCCGGGGCCTGTCTGTCGGCGACCGGCCGCTACCTCATGGCCCGTACCGGAGAGGGCGTCGTCCTGCGGGCCCGTAACCAATTGGTGGGCCGCATACTCCGGTTGAAGGTCCCCGCCGTGGACCGTCTGACCCCCGGCGACCTCCAGTCCCGCGTCACCAGTGACACCACCCTGCTGCGCACCGTCCTGTCCAGCAGTGTGGTCGAGTCGGTCAACAGCGTCCTGATGCTGCTGGGCACCCTCGCGTTCATGGCGTACATGGACGCGGTGCTCCTCGGCGTCACCCTGCTCGTCATCGTCGTCATCGGCGCCATGACCGCGCTCCTGATGCCCCGGATCCAGCGCGCCCAGCTCCGTGCCCAGGAGGCCGTCGGCGCGATGGGCGCTTCGCTCGACCGGGTGCTCCAGGCATTCCGTACGGTCAAGGCGAGCGGCGCCGAGGAACGCGAGAGCGCCCTCGTCGCCGACGCCGCGCGCCGCGCCCACGACCGGGGTGTGTCGGTGGCCCGCTGGTCCTCGGTCTCCGAGGTCACGATGATGATGGCGATCCAGCTGGCCTTCCTGGCGGTGCTGGGTGTCGGAGGGGCCCGCGTCGCGTCGGGATCGCTGGAGATCTCCTCGCTGATCGCCTTCCTGCTCTACCTCTTCTATCTGATGGGCCCGATCGGCGGCCTTGTGGAGGGCTGGACAGGTCTCCAGAGCGGCCTCGCCGCCGTACGGCGTATCGACGAGATCGAATCCCTGCCCGGCGAACCGGCGCCGTCCGCCACCACGCCGGACCCCCTGCCCCCCACGCCCCTCGGCGTCACCTTCCGGGACGTCGTCTTCGGTTACGGCGACGAGCGCGCCCCGGCCCACAACGGCGTCAGCTTCGACATCCCCACCGGCGGGCTCGTCGCGCTGGTCGGCCCTTCCGGAGCGGGCAAGTCCACTGTGTTCGGCCTGCTGGAACGGTTCTACGACCACGACGAGGGCACGATCACCGTCGGCGGCCGGGACATCCGGGACTGGCCGCTGGCCGAGCTGCGCGCCTCCCTCGCGTACGTGGAACAGGACTCCCCGGTCCTCGCCGGGACCCTCAGGGACAACCTCCTGTTCGCCGCCCCCCGTGCCACGGAGGACGAACTGCGCGCGGCGGTCGAACGCACCCGGCTGGACGACCTCGTCGGCCGGCTGCCGGACGGGCTGGACACGGCGGTCGGTCACCGGGGCGTCACCCTCTCCGGTGGTGAACGCCAGCGGATCGCCATCGCCCGCGCACTGTTGCGCAAGCCGCGTCTGCTCCTGCTGGACGAGGTGACCTCGCAGTTGGACGCGGTCAACGAACACCGGTTGCGCGACGTCATCCTCGAACTCGCCCAGGAGACCACGGTCCTCGTCATCGCCCACCGGCTGTCCACCGTGGTGCACGCGGACCGCATCGTGGTCCTTCAGGACGGACGTGTCCGTAGGGCGGGGACCCATGAGGAACTGGTGGAGTCCGACGACCTGTACCGCGAACTGGCCACCACCCAGCTCACGGCGGACGCACGCTGACGGAGCACGGGCCGGGGGTGGAGCACGGGCCGGGGGGCGGAGCACGGGCCGGGGCTTCACTGGACAACAGCTCGACGGTCCGACGGCCAACAGCTCGACGGTCCGGACCTACGGCAGCGCCTCGCTGACGACATCGACCGCCATCATCCACATCGGCTGGCCGCCCGTGCCGAACGCGGCGGCCAGCGCGTAGCCGATCGCCGCGTCGAGCGGCTCGATCGCGGCCCCCGCCGCCTCCGCCCGCCACTCGGCGACGACCCGCCTGTCGCCGTCCGACGAGAAGTCACCGATGCGCTTCCCGTCGCGGGTCAGCCGACTGCTGGGGATGGAGTCGGGCACCAGCCGGTAGGACGTACCCGCGTAGGTGACGTCGACCCGGTAGGAGCGGCGGCTGAGCCTGCCCTTGGCCGGCCTGATCGTCGCGTCGCGGCCGTCCACCGTGAGCGTGAGGTCATCGGGGACGCGGGTGCCGATGGCGATGTGGTCGTCGATCCCGGCTCCGGGTGCGCGGGTGAGGGTGACGCGGGGGATGTTCTCGCCGCTCACGACGAGCACCTCGCCGTGCTCGCCTGTGAGTTCGACGGATATCTCGCCGTAGTGGTCGTCCTCGGTCGCGGCGGGTGCGTCGGCGGTCTCGGCGGGGTCGGTCATCGGGTCCTTTGATCCGTCGGCGGTACGGTGCTGCCCCGGTGGGCGGGTTCAGCGGGCGTAGTCCTTGAGCTCTTCGGTGTCCAGGGTGACATCGACGGGTGCGGGGAGGGTGACGGTGTCGCCGTATCCGTACGTGGTCTGCTGCCGGTAGCGGCCCTTCTCCGGCTCGCTGTGGACGACGAGGGTGTCGTTGTCCCGGTCGATGAGGAGATGGACGGGTATGTCGGCGGCCGCGTATGTGTCGCGCTTCTCGGTGCGGTCGCGGCGGTCGGTGTCGTAGCCGTACGAGGTGACCTCGACGGTCATCAGGACACCATCGGAACTTGACCACTCACCGTCGCCCGCGAAGCGCCGGGCACGCGCCAAAGTCCCATCGGGGCGAGCCCGGCCGTTGCGGTACTCCTCCACCCGCAGCCCACGTTCCCGGTACAGCCGCAGGTCCGGTCGGTGGTGCACGCACTGCACGGCCACCCACATGATGATCTCGTCGTGGTCACCGTCGGGCGCGGGCTTGACCTCCAGCCTTCCATTGATGAATTCGAGCGTCACGGTTTCCGGGGCCGTGCGGGCGAGCTGCTCGAACTCCTCGACGGACATCTGGGCGTGATCGGCTGTGCTGGGGGTCATGGCGTCGCCTCCTCCCCTCCACCGTGCCCCGCTTCTGCCGCGGATGAGCTGCACGGTCATCGGTATGTCCTTTCCGATCGGGGGACCACCGCCGCGCGCACCTCGCTCATGCGGTCGCGGACACCTGGCGCCTGTACGGCCCCGGGCGGGCCGAAGTCGTTGTCGGGTACGGCGCCGCGGCAGGGTTTGCAGCGGCCGCCGAGGAGGGTTTCGGGGGTGCCGGGGCGACGGCACTCGCCGCATTCGAGACTCCGCAGGACCGTGCGGTGGACCGGGGCGATCCGCTCGGGCGGCATCTTGTCGGTGAGGCGGCGGCGGACCAGGGACGCGGCGTGGTGGACGGGGCTGGGGAGGCCGGAGGTGAGGGCGTGCAGCAGTTCCGCCTCGGTGGCGCCCCGCTCGAACCACTCGCTGACCTGCGGTTCCAGGTTCACGCAGTCGGCGGCGGACAGGGACAGCGCGGGTACCGTGCGCCCCAGCGCCGCCAGCAGGATGAACGCCTTTGAGCGGGTCGGCCGTTGCTGCTCCTGCGGTACGTCGCCCCGTGTGAACGCCGCCCACCAGTCGTCGTCGCGTGCGGTACGGGAGAAGAACGACCGGGTCACCCACAACAGGACGTCCTCGGTGGCGACGCACTCGCTGCCCCGGCGCAGGTGCCCCGCGTCCTGGAGCCGGTTGAGCGAGGTGCGCATCGCGCACTGTCCGTACGGGAGCACCTTGGCCAGCGTCTTCACGGAGATGTCGGAGCCGTCCGGCAGCCGGTCGATGTAGGCGGCGATGGCGGCGTCACGGGGGAGCAGGTGTGCGAAGTCCCGATCGGTACGGGGACGTTGGTACGGGGCCGAGCGCTTGCCGTAGCCCGGATTCGCCATCGGGTGGGGCGCGGCGGGCGATGCGACGGGCGGGGTTACGTGCGGCGGGGCAGGGGCAGCACTAAGCTGTTCGGTAACCATGGATCGACGCCTTTTCGATCTAGTGGGCCAGACCCTCGTTCGGTGTTCGTTGCACCGGCGGGGGTCGTCCATTTTCCGTTGTCTGTGACGCACGCTAGAGCGTGACAACCGTCCGTGGCAAACCGGTCACAAATGGTCAACTTCGCAGGCAGGGTGGGTGGGTGGGACAACTGACCCATCCACCCCATCACTGTGAAGAGCGCTCGGATCTCGCTGCTTGAGCTTCGGGAGGCCGCGCGGCGGATCCACCCGAGGGCCGAGACCGTCAGGCGCGCTTGAGGTCGCCGAGGAAGGGCTCCCAGGCACCGGCCCCGAACAGGATCGCCGGGCCGTCGGCCCTCTTGGAGTCGCGTACGGGGACGAAGCGGGTGGGGGCGTCGGGGCCGTCGCCCGCGTTCTCGCCGCGGCTCACGTTCTCGCCGTCGCCGTGCGGGGACGGCCGCCAGACACCGACTTCGAGGCAGTTCCCACCGCTTGCCCCGCAGTACGAGGACTTGTGCCAGGTCGCCGTGGACAGATCGTGGTCGGAGCTGCTGGGTCTCATCGTCGTCATCCTTTGCCGCCGGCGCGATCAGGGCCAGGACGCGGCCGCCGGGATCGTGTCGGCCACCCTTGGATCGTAGGCCAGTTCGTACGACATTCCCCGGGTGATGGCGGGCCTTATGGCAACTGGCTGTGACACATGCGCGTTTGCCGGAACTGCGCCTCTTCCGGGGCAGCTGCGCGTTGGACACGCTGGGTAGGCATTTCCCTCACTCAGCGTGGAAGGTGTGCAGCATGGAAGCGACAGAGCGGCGCAAAGCGGCGGCGGAGAGAGTGCGGATGGCGGAGGACGTGGTGGCGCGGCTGAAGGACGGTCTCGGCGGGGTCGGTGTCACATTGCCGTCGCTGCGGATCGATCCGGTGTCGTGCGCCGGGAACGAACCGGCGCCACTGGTCGACCTGGGCCGGTGCAACCTCGACACCGCGCTGCGGCTGTGCCAGGTGCTGGCGGACAAGGAGAGCGGTCATGACGGGTGAGGGACTTGACGCGGGTATGCCCGAGCCGGGGTCGTACGCGGTGGATGTCCGGGACGGGCGGGTCGGACGGGTGATGGGCCGGGTCGGGCCGTACGTACAACTGCGGCCGCCGGGAGGCGGACCGGAGTGGGACTGTCCGCCGGAGGCCGTCGAACCGGCCCCGCCGGGCGCGGTCCTGCGGGCCCGGGTGACCGAGATCAACCGGGAGGGGCAGCTGCCGCGTTGAGGACGGACCGGCGGTGGCGCGGTGGTCGTTAGGCTGCTGAGGTGATGACCGGTGCGGGACAGCGGGCGGGTGCGCGGGCAGCGCGCCGCCTGGCGGAGATCGGCGACTGCGTGATGCGGCCGGGGCTGAGTGAAGGGGAGTTCGGCCGCATCGAGGCGGAGTACGGAATCGAGTTCGCCGACGACCACCGCGCCTTCCTCGCCGCCGGTCTGCCCGTCGGGTCCGTGTCCCCTCCGGAGGAGGGCGCGTCCCGGCGTCAGCCCTGGGTGGACTGGCGGGACGGTGATCCCGCGGAGATCCGACGGCGGCTGTCATGGCCGGTCGAGGGGCTGCTGTTCTCGGTCGAGCACGGGTGGTGGCACGGGGAGGCGTGGGGGCCCCGGCCGTCGGACACGGATCTGGCCGTGATCGTCGCGCGGGACGAACTGGCTTCGGTGCCGCAGCTGATTCCGGTGTACTCGCACCGGTACCTTCCGCCGGGCCGGGGGACGTTCGGGCACCCCGTCCTGTCGGTGCACGGCGCGGACACCATTTGCTACGGGCGTGACCTGCGGGACTACGTGGACCGTGAGTTCGTGGGGTGGGAGGCGGCGGAGGGCGACGCCTCGGACGTACCGCCGAGCGTGCGCTTCTGGTCGGACCTGGTCAGCTGACGGGGCGATCGGCGAGGGGGCCGGCGGGCGGGGGCGGAGCGGGGTCGATGCGCGGGGAGCCGGCAAGCCGGACGTGACGACGTGCCGCGAGCCGATGTGCGGGGCGCGGTCGATGTGCGGGGAGCCGACATGCCGGACGGCGGGGCCGGCCCTTCTTCAGGGTCGGGCCCGCCGCCTCCGGGTGGCGCGAGGGATCACATGATGCGGAAGGCGCCGTAGTAGCCGCCGACCTGCGCGTGATAGCCGGGGTCACCCGTGTGCTTGTGCCGGTCGAACTCCGGTGAGTCCTTGACCTGGTCCTTGGTCAGCTCCACGAAGACCTTCCGGTCCTCCGTGTCTATGCGCGTGACCGTTCCCGCGGGCAACAGGACTTCCTTGCCGAAGATCCATATCCCGGTGTCGACCACGAGACTTGCCGAGCCGACATCGTCCGAGTGCTTGTCGACCTTGCCGATGCTGCCGTCGGTCGCCTCGACCGTATATCCGGTCAGATCCGCTCCGGCGGTGTGACCGCTCGAAGGCCGGTAACCCCACAGGTTGTCGCTCATGAAAAGGCTCCTTTCCAGACGGTCCAATTCGGCGTGAGGGCCCCCACCGAAATGGTGGTGAGCGGCTCTCGGTTTATCGGGTGCCCGGGTCTGCGGATCTCATGCGTGATTTCTTCCGTTCGTATGTCCAGGGGGCGCGGGAACGCGAGTGGGCCCGGACGGAGATCCGTCCGGGCCCACTCGTCATCTGTACTGACGTCTGCACTGAGGAGACTGTCCGTGCAGGTCAGGCGCGGCTACCAGCGGTACCACCGGCCGCGCCCGCCGCCGCTCGCGGTCGGACGGACGAAGAATCCTATCAGCCAGATCGCCAGCACGATTATGGCGATCCACCACAGTGCCTTGAGTGCGAAACCGGCACCGAAAAGGATCAGGGCGAGCAGAAGAACGAGTATCAGGGGAACCATATGTATCAACCTCCGATGCATCTGGTGCCCGTGAACGAAATCCCTACACACCCTGGGCGAAATAATTTTCCCGGGCATCGTCGTGATTACCGCGTGAGGGGATGCGGGCGGTGGCGCGTGCGCCTTGCGGGACGGCGCCTCTCGCCGGTCGCCACCCGTTCGTGGGACGCTGGTGGGAACGACGACTGCCGTGAGATCTTCGATCTACTCTCCCCCCGTAAGGCCACGGAAGAAGGGACCCGCGATGACCGCAGCGTTGGTCGAGAACGACCAGGCATCCGAAGGGCGCGCGTGGGACTACCTGTTGCAGACATGGCGTGAACTGGACGTGCCCGAGGGATGGCGCGCCGAGATCGACGAGGGGCAGATCGTCTTGGTACCACCGCCACATGCACACCACAACGGCATCGCCGAGGCGGTGCAGCGTTGTCTGTACCGGGGGATTCCGGAAGAACTGGGCATCTACCAGACTCTCGGCGTCCACGTCGCCCCGCTCGACAAGTTGTATGTGCCGGATCTCGTGGTCATGCCGACCGAGCTGATCGCGGCGGCCGACCCGGAGACCAGCGACCCGCTCGATGCGTCGGAAGCCCTGCTCATCGTGGAGATCACCTCCAAGGGGAACGCGCGGGAGGACCGGACGAAGAAGTACCGCGCCTACGCGCGCGCCGGTGTCCCGATGTACCTGCTGATCGACAGGTTCGACATGCGGGGCCCGATGACCACGCTGTTCACCGAGCCGAACGAGGACGGTACGTACAAGCGGTCCGACCCGGTGCCGTTCGGAAAGACTCTCGTGCTCCCCGCGCCCTTCGCTGTGTCGCTGCCGACCTCGGAGTTCCCGGGCCCCGTGGCTCCGTAACCGCACGGCGCCACCGACGGCTACGGCACCGGGTCATGTGCAGCGCTGCCACATGACCCGGTGCCGTAGCCGTTGCCGTACGAAGGGCGGTCAGACCCCCGCGGGTTCCTTCGTGGGGGAGCCGGGGCCGGTCTCGGGGCCAGCGGCGCCGGGGGGTGTTCCCGGGGCTGCCGCGGGGTGGCCGCCCGTGGCGGTGACCGCGGAGGGGGCGGGCTCCTGGGAGACGTTGAACTCCGTCAGCAGGTCCTTGCTGAAGCCGAAGAAGTACGTGGCGAGGAACCCGGCGACATAGCCGACGAGCAGGCCGCCCGCGTAGATGGCGATCGTCGAGCCCAGGCCGTGGTTGCCGTCGAGCAGCGGGAACAGGGCCCAGCCGGACGGGCCGATGGCCGTGGAGCCGACCGTGTCGCCGAGCTGGTTGAACAGACCCACGAAGCCCGCGCCGAACGCGCCGCCTACGCACGCCGTGATGAAGGGGCGGCCCAGCGGCAGCGAGACACCGTAGATCAGGGGTTCGCCGACGCCCAGCAGACCTGCGGGGAGGGCGGACTTGATGGTGCGGCGGATCGACTCGTTGCGCGGGAGGCGGAAGTAGACGGCCGCCGCCGCGCCGACCTGGCCCGCGCCTGCCATCGCGAGGATCGGGAGCAGGACCGTGTAACCCTGCTGCTCGATCAGCGTGGTGTGGATCGGGATCAGGGCCTGGTGCAGACCCAGCATCACCAGCGGGAGGAAGAGACCGCCGAGGACGAAGCCCGCGCCCGCACCGCCGTTGGACAGCAGCCAGTCGGCGAACGTACCGATGGCGGAGGAGACCTCACCGGCCACGTACATCAGGCCGAAGATGGTCACCAGGCCGGAGATCAGGACCGTCAGGGTCGGGGTGACCAGGACGTCCAGGGCCTCGGGCACCCAGCGGCGGCACCACTTCTCCACGTACACCGCGAGCACCGCCGCGCCCAGCGCGCCGAGCACACCGCCCTGGCCGGGGGAGAGGGTCTGGCCGAACGCGTCGATGTTCGCGACGCCCGGGAAGACGATGATCGCCGCGACCGCGCCGCCGAGGATCGGCGTACCGCCGAACTCCTTCGCCGTGTTGTAGCCGACGAACACCGCGATCAGCGCCATGAAGCCGGAGGCCATCGCGGCGAGTGCGGGGGTGACGGAGGGCAGCCACTCCAGGTTGACCAGCAGGCCGTTGAGGCCCGCGATGATGCCGCAGCCGATGAGGGCCGGGATCAGCGGGACGAAGATGTTCGCGATCTTCCGCAGGAACAGCTTGAACGGGGTGGCGTTCTTCGCCTTCTGCTGCGCCTTGATGGCGGCGCCCTGCGCGGCCAGTTCGTCGGCGGAGACGGGGCCGGCCGCGGGGGAGGGCTCCGGAGCGGCGGCCCGGCCCTCCTCGACCAGCTTCTCGAACTCCGGCGTGACGCGGGCGACCGTACCGGGGCCGAGGACGATCTGGTACGTGTCGTCGTCGACCACGCCCATGACGGCGGGGACGGCCTTCAGGGCCTCGTCGTCGACGAGGGAACGGTCGTGCAGACCGAGGCGGAGCCGGGTCATGCAGTGGGCGATGGAGCTGACGTTCGCGGCGCCACCGACGAGCGGCAGGATCGCGGCGGCAGTGGCGCGGTTCTTGTCTTCTGTGGCCATGTGCGTGGTGCCTTGCTGTGCGGGGGTGCGGGAGTGGTGCCGGTGGGTCAGGTGGTGCGTACGGCCGCGAGGGCGGCGCGGAGGTGACCGTCGGAGTCGGTCAGGAGCGTGGCGGCGGTGGGTCCGTCGACCCGGCCGAGGATGGTGAGGATCGCGTTCTTCACCTCGCCGTCGGTGGCGGCGAGCGCGGCCTCGATCTCGGCGTCGGAGGCGCCGGTGGCCAGCGAGACGATGCGGCGGGAGCGGGCCCGCAGCTTCTCGTTGGAGGCGCGGACGTCGACCATCAGATTCCCGTACGTCTTGCCGAGCCGGATCATCGTGATCGTCGAGATCATGTTGAGGACGAGCTTCTGCGCCGTACCGGCCTTGAGGCGGGTGGAGCCGGTGAGCAGCTCGGGGCCGACGACGACCTCCAGGCCGTGCTCGGCGGCGGCGGCGAGCGCCGAGTCCGCGTTGCAGGAGAGACCGATGGTCAGCGCGCCCAGGGCGCGGGCGTGTTCGACGGCGCCGATGGCGTACGGGGTGCGGCCGGAGGCGGAGATGCCGACCACCGTGTCGTCGGCGGTCAGCTTCAGCGCGTCCAGGTCGGCGGCGGCCAGCTCCTTGCTGTCCTCGGCACCCTCGACGGCCTTGACCATGGCGGACGGGCCGCCCGCGATCAGGCCGATGACCTCGGACGGGTCGGTGTTGAAGGTGGGCGGGCACTCGCTGGCGTCGAGGACCCCGAGGCGGCCCGCGGTGCCCGCGCCCGCGTAGATCAGCCGGCCGCCGCGTGCCATGCGCTCGGCGGTGGCGTCGATCGCGGCCGAGATCTCCGGCAGCCGCGCGGCGACGGCGGCGGGGACGCTGTTGTCCTCGCCGTTCATGATGCGCGCCAGTTCCCGCGTGGGGAGCTGGTCGATCTCGGCGAGCTCGGGTCGGAATGCCTCGGTGGTGAGAGTGGCCAGCTGGGCGCGCAGCTCACCGTAGCCGCCGGTGTTGGCGTCGGTGTTGGCGTCGGTGGTGGAGGTCATGAGGAGCGGCTCTGCTTTCTCGGTCTCGTACGGTTCAGCGGGTGCGGGGGTTGTGGCGGTGGGCGAGCGCCTCGTAGGACGCGGCGAGTGCCGGGGCGGCCGTCTCGTACGTCCGCTGGGCCACCCCTATGAACAGGCAGTCCACGACGAGGAGCTGGCTCGTACGGCTCGACATGGCGGCCGGCCGCAGCTCGCTCTCGCGGGCGGTGGACGTGGTCAGCACATGGTCCGCGTACTGCGTGACGGCGCCGTCCGGCCGGCCGGTGATCGCGACGGTCGTCGCCCCGTGGTCGAAGGCGACCCGGAGCGGTTCTATGACGTCACTGGTCGACCCGGAGTGCGTGATGGCGATGGCCACGTCACCGGAACGGAGCTGCACGGCGTTGGTCACCGCGAGGTGCGGGTCCATGTGGGCGTGCGCGATCAGCCCGATCCGGAGCAGCTTCTGCGCCAGGTCCTGGCCGACGAGGGAGGAGGCCCCGGCGCCGTAGATGTCGATGCGACGGGCGGTCGACGCGGCGGCGACGGCGGCCCCGAGCTGCACGGTGTCCAGCCCGGCGGCGGTGTCGGCGAGGGTCTGCTGCTCGTCGTAGGCGAGCTTGGCGACCACGTCCGCGATCGGGTCGTCGACGGCGATGTCCGCGGTGACGGCGGGCGCCCGGCCGGACTCCTGATGCGCGGCGAGCCCGGCGAG
The DNA here is from genome assembly GCF_035917275.1 of Streptomyces sp. NBC_01237. Taxonomy (NCBI): domain Bacteria; kingdom Bacillati; phylum Actinomycetota; class Actinomycetes; order Kitasatosporales; family Streptomycetaceae; genus Streptomyces; species Streptomyces sp. NBC_01237. Next base: position 5,051,122 of record NZ_CP108508.1, read on the forward strand.
CGCCAGGCGCAGGTCCCGGTAGCCGGGATAACCGAGGAGCCGGGCGGTGCGGACCACGGTGGCCTCGCTGGTGCCGGTGAGCTCGGCGAGACCGGTGACGGTGAGGGCGGCGCATCCGGCCGGGTCCCCCGCGACGGCTTCGGCGACGCGCTGCATGGAGCGGGTCATGGAGGGCGCAAGGGTCCGGACCTTGGCGGCGAGGGCCGCGGGAGCGGGCGGGGAGTCGCCGCTGAAAATTTCCTTCACGTCATTGGTCACTCTTGAAAGATATTTTCAGCCCTGCGGTCCGTCAACCCCCCTTTGGTCCCTACCTCTGGAGGGTCCTTGGGTGCGGGGGTCGGGGCGGGCGCAGGTCCTGTCGGTCGTCGGCCCTGTAGGCCCCGTAGGCCCCGTCGGCCCGGCCGGGCGGCCCGGCCGGGCCGACGGGGTGGGCCGCTGGGGTGGGCGCGTGGGTGGCGCGATTTCAGATGAATCCGGGCCGATTCTTTTCGGTGGCGGGCGGTGTCGGGAATGTACGTGGCGAAATGTGCGGGACCTGGCGGGGGCGCCCGGGTGCGAGTTGTTAATTTGGTCGCACGGCCCGTGGCGAATGGGCGTTAATGGGCTGACGGATGGGGGGAATCCGGTGGACGGGCAGATCCTCCGGGTGGTCGATCACCGATTGACCGACCTGGCTGACGATCTCGACGAAATGCAGGAATACCTGACCAAACAGGTAAAACGCATGGACGAGATCGTCGATGTGATCGAGGCGGGCTGGCGTGGCCCCGCAGCCAAGGCGTACAGGGCGCTCCATCGGGGAGCCGCGGAAGACGCTGTGCGGATCAGGGGCGTCATGAAGATCCTGGAACAGGCCGTGCGCCTGAGTCGGGACGGCTTCACGGAGCAGGAGCTGGAGATCATGGGCCAATTCCGGCGGATGCAGAACGCCGTCGACGTGGCCGCAGAGGCGAACGCGCTCTCCACACCGAACCAGAACGGCGGGGTGCACACCGGAGCGACGCCGCGCAGCCGTATCAACGACCTGTGACATCGGGGGACACATGCCATCGGACGACGATTCCATAGCCGTGGATTTTGCGACTTTGCGAAACCTCTCCGCTGATCTTGAGGACATACTCAAGAAACTCAACGAGAAGCTGGACCTGCTCTACCCCCGGGTGGAGCAGGTGGTCCTGACGTGGGAGGGCGAGGCGCGCCAGGCGTTTGTCGATGAACTCGACAAGTGGGATCACTCGGCGCAGGACCTGGAGGCTGCCCAGGCCTGGCTTCAAGAGGTGGTGGTCGCCGGCCATATCAACTACGCGGCGGCTCACCAGGCCGTACTGCGCGGCTGGGGGGCTGCCTGATGGCCGGCCCGCCGCCTCCACCGCCCTCGCAGGGAGGGGGCTTCGACATTCGGCCCCCACACGTCTACCACGCCTCGGAGCTGGTGCGGGACGGACAGGATGCCCACGATCAGCGCGGTGTGAAGCTGGTCGACGCCCTGAACAAGTACAGCCAGTCGGCAGGGGCCGGGTCGGGTGCCGAAGCGTTCGCCGCCGAGTACATGGCGGTGGTGGGAAAGTTCCTGGAGGTCTGGGGGAGGGGTGTGGTGAGCATCGGAGGCGCGGCGGTGGGCCTGACCGTCACCGCGAACAACTACGCCCAGGCCGACTGGGAGGCTCGGGGGCGGAAGGGCCCTCCACCGGTGAAGCGGCCCGAGCCTGTGGTCATCAATAAGACCCCGCCCTACGGCCCGGTCAACGAAATCAAGTGGACGGGTACGGGTGAGGACGCCGATTCCTGGCAGATATCGGGGATTCTCGGCGAGATCCCCGACTTCCTCGCGGACGTCATCCGGCCGGCGATCGAGCATGGCCTCCGCCTCGGTAAGGTCCATGAGATCACCCCGGGTGCCAGGGACGATGAACTCCGAGGAATGGCGGTCGCGTGGCGGGAGATCGCCAAGGACGCGGCGAAGTCCGCCGAGGAGCTGACCGACGCCATTGCGTACCTCACCGACCCTCAGGGGGACAGCGAGTGGCAGGGGGCGATGCGAGCGTTCTGCCAGACGATCTGGGGAACCACCGAATGGGGGCGCACCCGCAACGAAGAAGGGCAGCGGGCACCGCAGGGGCGTAGTTGGAAGACCAGTCGCGGAACGGTCCCCGCCGGGCGCCGCCCCATCATCGACGTGCTGCGGAAGACGGCGGACGCTGTCCAGGGAATCCTGGACCCATTGGCCGACCTTGCCGAGAAGAACCGTGGCTTGAAGGTGAGGTATGCCAAGGAGGCGGCTGACGCGACGGTAAAGGATCTGACGGTCGGCCTCGACCTGATGGAGTTGACCCGACTTGCGGCGACGATGGCATTTGCTGAAATCGTCATCACTTTTCGGTCCCATATGGACAAGACCGGCATGAATGCGGTGGTCGAGGATCATCATCGCCAGTTCCACGAAGCTGCCGACAAGCTGAAAAACCTCAAGCCGGAATTGGATTTCGCGCTGCGCAGTGCACCCACGTTCCAGGCGGAGCAGGCGCGTGCTCAGGGCTATGGTGCCAGGTCGCTCAACGAGTTCAAGAAGGAGCACAGCTGGCAGCGGCCCGAGAGCCAGGTTCCTTATGTGTATTCGCTGGATCTGGCGACGAACGAAGAGCTCGTTGGCGGGCACACGATCGACAAGCATGTGGGAAAGACCGACAGCCAACTGCTCCTGCGTCTGGAGGACCAGGCCAATGGGGCGGGCAAGCCCACCATTCCTGCGGCTTCGAGCTTTCCCGACCTGGAGTCGGCGCAGAGATACACCCAATACTGTGTGCGAAAGAACACCACGCACATTCAGAACTGGTTGAAGAATCCGCCCCCCGACCCTCCTACGGATGTCTTCACCGTCGACTCGGTGCCGAACCTTGGCCCTCTTTCAGGATCAGCGGTGACCGGCCGGAACTCGAGAGTCGTGAACGATCAGGCCACACCGGTCAAGGACGTTTACGGGGTGCAGACCAGGCTCAAGTGGGACCCCGATCTCAACCCGCCCTTTGTTGTTGTGACATCGATGCCTGCATGAAGGAGAGCGTGTAGTGACCGATCTCGGACAAGAGGCTTGGGCGGAGGCCTTGGTGCTTTTCGAGCGTTTCACGTTTGTCTCCGTTGCTCATCGCGAGCACGAGGAGTGGTGGTACGACGTCGCGTCCATCATGCGGGGCGAAGCGCGGGACCCTCGGGGGTGGCGGTCGCTCGACCCTCATGAGGGTGAGGACGAGCGACGGGAGGACCCGATTTTCCCTTTTCAGCAGCCTCCTGCGAACGCGGCTGAGGTGGACCTGTGGCGGAATCGCGTAAAGGAGATCCCACGAACCTCGGTCGAGAGGCTGCTGGTCACACTCGCCAGTGCTTGGCTGGACGTCACGCGTGAGTGGGAGTTCGACCGTCGTAGACCGAAGATGGAGGAGAGGGCCAGAGCCCTGCTCTCTCGCTTTCCGGCGGCAACCCGTTTCTACGCGAACACCGGATGGGGGAGCGAGAATCCAGACTTTTACGTCATGGCGGCTACTGGTGTAAACCCGTTCACCCAGTACGACGCGGATGCCGGTCTGATTGCCGTCTCCGACGTCGAGGTCGGCATGTTCTGGTCTTTTGACGCCCGCTGACCACCCACCGAACCGAGGACACCGTGCTCACCCGTTCCGCGACCTACCCCGACAGGGAAACCGCCCACTGGGCCACCCAGCAGGTCGTCACCACCAATGAACAGGCCATCCACCGCTGGCTGGCTCAGGGCACCCGGCCCCGTCTTGCCATCGAGGCCGCCTGGCCGTCGCGGGCCGAGCCGGTCGGCCGGGTGCTGTTGCAGGCCATGGCGCTCGCCGGGCGCGAGCCCATCGATGTGCGGGCCGCGCGGGTGGTGCTCAGACGTGAGCCGACGAGCCCGCACGGCTTCGTTGTGCTCGCCACCTTTCCGATCTACGTGTAGAGGCTGACCGCGTGTCCATGAAGCCACTCGAATTCGACCGCCGGTACGGCGAGTTGGACCAGGTTGCCGGCGCGTACCTCGGTGAGAACGCCGATGATGCCCCGGAGATGCCTAGTCGCGCCCTCCAGGCGTACCTGCGGCATACCTGGCATGCCCGGCCCTGGGCCCTGTCCGTCGCGGAGCAGCAGATCCGGGAGTACGCGCGCAATCCCCCCGGCCGGCTGCGGCTGCGCCTCGGCGAGTTCTATTCGGTGCCGGATGTGGGCCTGCCCGAGTCCGAGATCCAGGGCTGGTTCTTCCTGCTCGCCGACCACATCAAGCACAGCGTCGAGGAAGGCGAAGTCCCGCCTCCGTCGGCCGTACCGGAGACGCACTGGGAATGGCGCGCGCGCTTTCCCGAGCTCGCCCAGTTCCTCGGAGGCTGGTTCTCGCAGGACATGCCCGACGAGTTCGCCGACCACGATGCGGCCATCGACGACTACGGCAGCACGGTGGACCGTACGCTCGTGGCCCGACTCGTCGGCGAACTGCACGAACTGCTTGCCCTCCGCCTTGATGAGGCCGACTACGCCCTCGCCGTAGCCGAGCTGGGGATGGAGGTCGATCCGCAGGCTCCGTACACACCCGGCGCCTGGCTCGCGCTGGTGGCGGACCGGCTCGGGGGCTTCCGGGCGGAGTACGGGCAGCCGGGTGCTGATGGGTGAGGAGGGGGGAATGATGAGAGATGCGGATGCGGAGGATTGGGCCGATGCTCTCGCTCTGTTCTATCGCTATACATTCGTTGCTGTCACTCGACGTGAGCACGAGGAATGGTGGCACGACGCCTGGTCCATCATGCGTGGTGAGGCGCGGGACCCCAGGGGGTGGGCATCCCTTGATCCTGATGCCGAAGAGGAGGAGCGCACGGATGACCCGGCGTTCCCTTTCGTTCCGCCACCCACGAATACGTCGTCGGACGCGTCCCTGTGGAGCAGGAGGGTGTTCGAGCTGCCCCGCAGTTCGGTGGAATCGCTGCTGGTCACGCTCGCCACCAATTGGCTTGACGTCTCGCGTGAATGGGAGTTCGACCGGCGGAGACCCGAGATGGAGCACCGTGCTCGCGTCGTTCTCTCGCGATTCCCGTCAAAGACCCGTTTCTATTCGAATGTTGGATGGGAAGGCGAGGAGCCAGATTTCTACGCCCAGCCGGTCCGCTCGACCAATCCGCTCAGCCGCTACGACTGGGACGCCGGTCTGATAGCTGTCTCCGACGACGAGGTCGGCCTCTTCTGGTCCTTCGACGCCACCTGAAACCACCCACCGAACCGCCCACTGGGCGACCCAGCAGGTCGTCACCCGCAAGGAACAGGCCATCCACCGCCGGCTGGCCCAGGGCACCCGGCCCCGTCTTGCCATCAAGGCCGCCTGGCCGTCGCGGGCCGAGCCGGTCGGCCGGGTGCTGTCGCAAGCCATGGCGCTCGCCGGACGCGAGTACCTGGCATGCCCGGCCCTGGGCCCTGTCCGTCGCGGAGCAGCAGATCCGGGAGTACGCGCGCAATCCCCCCGGCCGGACAGCTCGCCCAACTCCTCGGAAGCTGGTTCTCGCAGGACACGTCCGACGAGTTCGCTGATCAAGGAGCGGCAGGCCGCCCCGTCCCCACCCGCCGGAGGCACGGGCGTACCGCGTCGTGGGGGGACAATGGCTGTATGGAGCTGAACCCCCTGGAGCAGGCACTGCACACCGCTCGCGCGCTCGTCATGGCCGATCTCGCCGCCGGAGACGTGGCCGAGGCCGAGATCGTCTCGCTCGTCGAGGACGCGGTGACGCACCGGCGCTGGTGGGTCGAGCAGTGGCCCGAGGGGGCGGGGTTCGTCGTCGGGCTGATCGCTCAGGATGTGCAGGACGCCCTGCTGGAGCGGTACGGGCGGTGGCCGCTGTGTCCCGTGTGTGCCGACGAGGGCGGGCCGCATGCCCTGGACGTCGAGCCGGAGCTGGGGCCCGATCCGCACTGGGTGTGCACCAAGGCGACCGTGCGGGTGGCGCCGGTGGGGGCGCTGAGCGGGGTGCTGCGGCGGTGACGGTCTACATCGATCCGCCGGACTGGCCGGGGCACGGCCGGCTCTGGTCGCACCTGGTCAGCGATGTGTCCTTCGAGGAACTGCATGTCTTCGCCGCCGCGATCGGCTGCCCCCCGCGCGCCTTCGAGCGGGACCACTACGACATACCGGAGGCCCGGTACGGGGACGCGGTGCGGGCCGGGGCGCGGGAGATCGGCTCCAAGGAGCTGGTCCGGCGCCTCACTGCTGCGGGGCTGCGCAGACCGAAGGGGCGGCCGGCTCCCGGGTAGCGGGGACCACGCTCTTCGCCACCTCGCGGGACGGGGAACCGCCGCCGCGCTGGAGCCGCAGCGAGACGACCACCGCCACCAGGGCCAGCACCGTCATCGCCGCTCCCGCCCAGGCCGTGGCCGCGTAGCCGAAGTCCGCGTCGATCACCGTGCCGCCCAGCCACGGGCCGCTCGTGTTGCCCAGGTTGAACGCGGCGGTCGCCGTCGCACCGGCCAGTGTCGGGGCCGCGCCCGCCACGTTGAACAACCGGGCATTGAGCGCGGGCGCCGTGAAGAACGCCGACAGGCCCAGGAGGAAGGCCAGCGCGATCACCATGATCTGGCTGGAGGCGAACAGGGCCAGCGCCGTCAGGAACACCGTCGACGCCGTCACACCGCTCAGCAGTACCCCGAACAGGTGCGCGTCCGCGACCCGGCCGCCGATCGTCGTACCGACCAGCGCACCGATCCCGAACAGGCCGAGGATCCACGGCACCCAGCCCGAGTCCAGGCCCGCCACATCCGTCAGCAGCGGCGCGAGATAGCTGAACGCGCAGAAGACACCGCCCGCCGCGAGCGCCGTGATCACGATGGACAGCCAGACCTGCCGGTCCCGGTAGATCGACAGCTCCTGCCGCAGCTCCGGCTTCCGGTCCGGCAGCGGGATGTGCGGGATGCGCGTCGCGACCCCGACCAGCGCCACGGCGGACGCCGCACCCACCGCCCAGAACGCCGACCGCCAGCCCAGGTGCTCACCGAGGAACGCCCCCAGCGGCACACCCAGCACGTTCGCGATCGACAGCCCGCCGATCATCACCGCCAGCGCCCGCGCCCGCGCGTTCACCGGCACCATCGCGATGGCCACCGACGCCCCGACCGCCCAGAAGCCCGCGCACGCGAACGCGCTGACCACCCGGGAGACGAAGAGCACCTCGTACGTCGGAGCCAGCGCACCCGCGATCTGACCGAGGCCGAAGACCGAGATCAGGGTGATCAGCGTCGTCTTGCGCGGCAGCCGGAGCGTGGTCACGGCGAGCAGCGGTGCGCCGACCACCATGCCGATCGCGAAGGCGGATATGAGGAGTCCGGCGCGCGGAATGGACACGTTCATGTCGTCGGCGATGGGCGGCAGCAGCCCGGACAGCATGAACTCACTGGTGCCGAGAGCGAAGACCGAGAGGCCGAGGATGTATACGGCCAGTGGCATACGGGTGCGGCGAGAGGCAGAGTCGGGCATGACAGGCCCCAACACGGATCATGCCCGTTGCATTCCCGGCCGTCCCACTCCTCGGACGCGAGCTGTCGCCTCCCGGTTTGTCCCGGTCCTCGGGCCGGGAAAGTCGCCTCCCGGATGACACGGATGACACGGATGACACGGTTGGCCCGGTTGGCCCGGTCCTCGGGCCCGAGCTGCCGCCTGCCGTCGTCCTACTCCTCCGACGCGCGTGCCGACGACAGCAGGTCCAGCTCCGTCGTCAGGTTCTGCCGCGCCCTCGGCTCCCACTCCGCCACCCCGTGCGGCGTACGGAACAGGCGCGGCAGCTCCAGCAGTTGCCGCAGCACCGCCGCCCGGCCCTCCCGGAACGCCGCGTCCGGCACGAATCCGTACTCCTCGCGCACCTGTGCCGCGTACGCCCCGTACTCCCGCGGGCCGCCCGCCAGGATCGCCAGGTCCGCGTCGCACAGCACCTCGCCGTTGCGGTCGCCGTCCGCCGGGTCGTGGGTGACCGTCAGCCGGACCAGCCGGGCGACCTCCGCGGTGACGGGCGCCGGGACGCCCGCCTCGGGCAGCGCACGCTCGGCGAGTGCGGCGCTGCGCTCCTCGTTCTCCGTGCGGTCCGGGCGGTACACCGCGTCGTGGAACCAGGCGGCGAGCCGTACCGCCGCCGGGTCGTCGGCATGGGCGGCCAGCGTGTCGACGTGGTCCAGGACCGCCGCCAGGTGGGCGGCCGTGTGGTACCGGCGCTGCGGTTCCGCCCAGCGGGCCAGGAGATTGTCGGCGTACGGCAGCGGATCGGGGCCCGGCGCCCCGGACCGGGCGGCGACGAGGGCCTCCCGCCAGCGGTCGCGGAGTGCGGCGGTGCGGGCGCCGTCGTCGTCGGGTCCGGAGGGTGTGGTGTCGGTCATGGGCCGACCCTAGAGCCCCCGTCCGCGCGGACCGTGCGCGCGGGTCGGGGGAGCGCCGGCCGGATCGTCAGTGGCCCGGCGCGGTGTCCAGGGCCAGCGCGGCGAACGTGGCCAGCCAGTGGTCCGACGTGAAGTCGCCCGACGACACCGTGGGGAGGCCCGCCGTCAGGTGTGCCTCGGCGGACTCGGTCAGTGCCGTGCGCTCCGGGCCCTCGGGCAGCGCCGCGGCGATCGTCCGGAGAGCCGCCGCCCGGCTCAGGGTGAGGCCCAGCAGATGGCCGATGTAGGGGTCCGCGTGGTCGGAGACCACGGGCGGGGTGAGCAGCGAGGAGGTGGCCAGACCCGGCAGGAACGCGGCCAGCCAGCCGCGGAACTCCTCGGCGGGCAGCACCCTGCGCACCGCGTCCGCCTCGGTCAGGGCCGGGGAGAGGAAGTCCTGGCCGGAGGGCTCCCAGTGGGTGGGCGCGTCGTGGTCGGCGCTGAACCAGTCGCGGATCCGGTCCGCCACCGCGTCGAGCACGGGTGCGGTCAGTCCGGCACGCTCGCCCGCGTCCAGGATCAGGCCCAGCCCGAACGCGCTGTTGCCGTGGATCCCGTGCCTGATCGGGTACGTGGCCCGGGGCAGCCAGCCGGTGAGCAGGTCGCCGACCGTGTCGACGGCGGGGGCCAGGGCGTCGGCCCAGCGGTCGCCGTCGGGGGTGCCGAGCACCCGGCACTCCGCGGCCAGCGCCACGAGCCACGCCCAGCCGTAGGGGCGCTCGAAGTGGGGCCGGCCGCGCAGGTAGTCCGCTTCCACGGCGAGGTTCCGCGGGGTGAGGTGGGTGTTCAGGACTTCGTGGATACGGGTGGTGAGCGTGGCCGGAAGCTCGCCGCCGGCCGGGAAGCGGCGCAGGAGGCGGACGAGCAGCCAGTGCATGTGCACCGTGGAGTGCCAGTCGAAGCCCCCGTAGAACGCGGGATGCAGGGTGCGCGGCGCGACCAGTTCCTCGGGGCCCGCGTACAGGTGGGCCGGGGCGTTGGGGTATTCGCGTACGACGTTGGCGAGGGCGAGTTCGGCGAACGGAACGGCGTACGGGGCGGGGAACGGAGCGGGGACCGGGCTGAGGGACGCGGAGGGCATCGAGATCACTCCAGAGGGGGTGCGGGCGGGTGAGGGTACGGGTGTGCGGGGGTGCCGGGGTGTTCCGGGGTTGTGCCGGGGCGGCTGTTCGGCGGCTCGGGTCAGGACGCGAACAGGCACCGGCCCCAGTGGTTCGGTGGCCCGGCGGTTCGGTGGTTCAGAAGGCGAACAGCGCCATGATCGCGATGTTGCAGACCAGCAGCGCGGCGGCCGTGGGGAGCTGTGCCTTGATCGGGCCGTACTGGTCCTTGAGTTCGAGGAGGGCCGCGGGGACCAGATTGAAGTTGGCGGCCATGGGGGTGACGAGGGTGCCGCAGAAGCCGCAGAGCATGCCGATCGCGAGGACGGCGGGCGCGTTGCCGTTCATCTGCTCGATCAGGACGGGCCAGCCGATGGCCGCCGTCATCACCGGGAAGGCCGCGAACGCGTTGCCCATGACGATGGTGAACAGGGCCATGCCGCAGCAGTAGACCACCACGGCCACCAGCTGCCGGCCCTCGGGCAGCACCGCCTCGCTGATCCTGCGGACCTGTTCGCCTACGCCCGCGGACTGGAAGATCGAGCCGAGGACGGCGAGGAGCTGCGGCAGGAGCAGTGCCCAGCCCATCGATTCGAGCATGTTGCGGCCGGAGTGCAGGGGTACGGCGATGCTGCGCTCGCGGAGCACCACCATGCCGACGGCCAGTGCGGCGATGGCGCCGACGCCCAGGCCGAGGATGGTCTCGTACCCCGGTTCCAGGACCGGTTCGCCGCCGATCTTCCAGTCCTTCACGAGCGTCGCGCAGATCATCGCGACGACGGGGATGGTGAGGGCCGGGAGGAACAGCTTGTTGCCGAAGCGGGCGGCCGTCGCGGCGCGCTTCTCGCGCGAGGGGGTGCGCGACTCGCCCTTGCCGGTGAGGCCGAAGCCGCCCAGCACGATCAGGACCAGGACGGCGACGCCGAGGGGTTCGGCGGGCAGGGAGTCCTCGACGACTCCGGTGGAGTAGAAGAACGCGGCACCCAGCAGGCCCCAGAATCCGGCCGAGCCGAAGCGCTTGGGGTTGGTGCGGTCCATGGCCATCTGCCCGGCCATGACGAGGAACACCGCGCCGACGAGCCAGAAGAAGTACTCGGACTTGATCACTTGGAGTCCTCCGTCCGGCGGGCGGCGTGCGCCGACGATGCGTTCTCGGCGGCGGCGACGGCCAGTTCGCGCTCCAGCTGACGGTCCAGGTTGAGCAGTCGTCCGCCGTGGATCAGGAAGGCGCATATCGCGGACGGGATGGCCCACAGCGCCAGGTGCAGGGGTTCGAGGTGCTGGTCGTAGGTCGAGTTGACGAACCCGGTGATCAGCAGGATCGAGCCGATGGCGATGAAGCAGTCCTCACCGAAGAAGACTCCGATGGTGTCCGCCCCCGAGGCGTGCGAACGGACCTTCTCGCGCAGCTTCTCCGGCAGCGGGCCGCCCGCCTTCGCCTCGGCGGCGGCCTCGGCCATCGGGGCGATCAGCGGGCGCACGCTCTGGGCGGGCCCGCCGATGCTGGTGAGGCCGACGGAGGCGGTGAGCTGGCGGATCAGCAGGTACAGGGCCAGGAAGCGGCCGGTGGTCAGGCTGCCGAGCCTGCCGATCAGCGTGCGGGCCTGTTCCTGGAGTCCGTAGCGCTCCAGCAGCCCGATCACGGGGAGGGTGATGACGAAGACGGTCACCGAGCGCGCGGAGGCGAAGCTCTCGCCGAAGGTGGCCAGCACCTCCTGCGGGGAGAGCTTGCCGAGCAGGCCCGTGACGATGCCGGCGACACCCACCACGAGGAGGGGATTGCGGCGGGTGGCGAATCCGAGGATCACCACGAGCACGCCGAGGAGAACGATCACGCGTCGGCCTTCTTCCGCGTATGGACATGCGGGCACAGGGGCTCGCGGGGTCCTGATCAGACGAGGTATCGCGGAGACGTTAGGCGATTGTTGAACAAGCCCACAAGAGTGTGGGGTGCATGGATCGGAAAGCGGGGGGTGCGCTCGGGATCCGCCCGGGTGGGTGGTACGTGCGGGCGGAGTGAGGGGGTGGAGGGAGGCATGAGGAGCCTGGCCGTTTTCCGCCGTCCGCCGTCCGCCGTCCGCCGCCTGCCGTCTGCCGTCCGTCGCCTGCGGCCCGCTGTCCGCCGCCTGCCTTGTGCGGCGTCGGGTCCGTGTGCCGCGTCGGGGCCGTCTCGACGCTCCTCGGGCTAGCTGTACTGGCCCGTGAGCCGTTCCGCGTACGCCTCCGCGAGCTGGCGGCGGGAGTCCTCCAGATAGAAGGCCAGCAGTCGTTCGGCGCCCGCCGCGTCGCCCGCGGCGAGCCTGTCCGTGATCTCCCTGTTGCGGGTCAGGTAGGGCTCGTGGAAGCGGCGCGGGTCGGCCATCACATGGAACGCCAGCCGCAGCTCGGCCAGGACGTTGCGCATCAGTTCGTCGGTGCGCGCGCTGCCGGCCAGCCCGGCCAGGGCCTGGTGGAAACGGATGTTCGCGGTCGAGCAGGCGGCCCAGTCGTCCGCCAGCGCGGCCTTCTCACCGGTCGCCACGGCGGCTTCGACCTCCGTCACGTCGTACGGCGGTTCGCCCAGCGCCCGCAGGGCCGCGCACTCGACCAGCAGGCGTACGCGGTAGATGTCCACCAGATCGTCGACGGCCAGGATGCGGACGAAGACGCCCTTGTTCAGGCGGTGTTCCAGGAGGCGCTCGTGGGAAAGGAGCCGGAACGCCTCGCGCAGGGTGTTCCTGGACACGGCCAGCGCACCGGCGATGGACTCCTCGGAGAGCCGGCTGCCGGGCGGGAAGTAGCCTTGCGAGATCCGGTCACGCAGGATGGCGGCGACGCGTTCGGCGGTGCCGGAGCGGGACAGGGAGGCGCTGTCGGCCGCCAGTTCGGAGAGATCGGGAGTTCCGGTCCGCCCCGCTGCCCCTGCTCCCGCTCCGGTCCCTGACGTCGCGCCTGCCATGCCCCGCCCCTGCTTGTCGCCGTGTCCGCTGTGCCGTGTGTGGTGCGTGTGCGTGCTGTGCACGCCCAGTGAACCGTACGGGCGTCCCGTTCCCCGGACCGGGCCTTGTCAGATTGTTGAACAATCGCTAGCGTGCGCCCGTGATGATGGATCTCAACGCGGACCTCGGTGAAGGCTTCGGGCACTGGACCCTCACCGACGACGACGCGCTCCTCGCCTGTGTCACCAGCGCCAATGTGGCCTGCGGCTTCCACGCGGGCGACGCCTCCGTGATGCGGCGGGTCTGCGACGCGGCGGCGGCCGGCGGCGTACGGATCGGGGCCCAGGTCTCGTACCGGGATCTGGCCGGTTTCGGGCGACGCTCGATGGACGTGCCCGCCGCCGAGCTGACCGCCGAGATCGCGTACCAGATCGGTGCTCTGCGGGTCTTCGCGGAGGCGGCCGGTGCCACGGTCTCCTACGTCAAGCCGCACGGCGCCCTCTACAACCGCGCAGTGTGGGACGACGACCAGGCCGCCGCCGTCATCGAGGGCGTCCGGCTCGCGGGCGGCGGCCTCGGCGTCCTCGGTCTGCCCGGCTCCCGGCTGCTCGCCCACGCCGGGGCCGCGGGCCTGCCCGCCGTTCAGGAAGCCTTCGCCGACCGGGCGTACACCGCGCGGGGCACCCTGGTCCCGCGCGGTGAGCCGGGCGCGGTGGTGCACGACGCGGACGAGGTCGTACGCCGCAGCGTCCGGATGGCCGTCGAGCGGACGGTGACCGCGGCCGACGGCAGCCGGATACCGGTCGCGGCGCGCTCGCTGTGCGTCCACGGCGACACCCCGGGCGCCGCGGCACTCGCGCGCCGGGTACGGGTGGCGCTGGAAGAGGCGGGCGTCTCGGTGCGGGCGTTCATGTGAGCGGGGCGCGTGGGGCGTCCGGGGTGCCTGCGGCTCTCGGTGAGGCCGGGGGCCACGAGGGCGGGGTGCGGGTGCTCCCCGCCGGGCGGCAGGCGCTCCTGGTCGAACTGTCCCGCGGCGAACACGCCGAGGCGTTCCACGCCGAACTGCTCCGCCGCCGCGCCCGCGGTGAGCTCCCCGCCGTCCGCGAGATCGTCCCCGGCGCCCGTACGGTCCTCCTCGACGGCATCGCGGACCACACCCCCGACGCCATGGCCAGGTTCGCCCGCGCTCTCGCCTCCTGGCGGATACCGCCACTGCGCCGCGACACCGGTGCGGCCGTGGAGATCCCCGTCGTCTACGACGGCCCGGACCTCGCCGAGGTCGCCGCGGTCTGGGGCGTCGCCGCCGACGAGGTCGCCCGCATCCACTCCCGTACCGAATTCCGGGTGGCCTTCTGCGGCTTCGCGCCCGGCTTCGGCTATCTCACCGGGTTGCCCGAGCGGTTGCACGTGCCCCGGCGCACGACCCCGCGCACCAAGGTCCCGGCCGGGGCGTTGGCCCTCGCCGGGCCCTACACCGGGGTCTATCCGCGTCCCTCGCCCGGCGGCTGGCAGCTCATCGGCCGGATGCCGGGCCCGGACACCCTGTGGGACCCGGCCCGCGAACCGGCGGCGCTCCTGGGACCGGGCACGCGCGTGAGGTTCGTCGCGGCGGCGGCGGCGGAGACGGGGACGGTGACGGTGACGGGGACGGGGGACGTCACGGTGGAGCGGACGGGCGAGCGGGACGCGGACGTCGGGGCGGAGGCGCGTCGATGACCCAGGTACTGGAGGTGATCCGGGCCGGTGCCCTGACCACCGTGCAGGACGAGGGGCGGACCGGCTGGGCGCACCTCGGGGTGGGCCGGGCCGGGGCCCTGGACGCGCCCGCGGCCCGCCTGGCCAACCGGCTGGCCGGCAACCCGCCCGGTGCGGCCGTCCTGGAGACCACGGTCACCGGCTGCGCGGTCCGTCCGGACCGGACCGTGGTGGCCGTCGTCGGCGGTGCGGTGTGCCGGGTGACGGTGGACGGCCGGCCGGTGGCCTGGGGCGCCCCCGTACGCGTACCGGCGGGTGCGGTCCTCGACGTCGGGCCCGCCGCGTCCGGCCTGCGCGGCTATCTGGCGTTCGCCGGCGGCCTCGTGCCGGAACCGGTGCTGGGCAGCCGCTCGGCCGACCTGCTCTCGGGGCTCGGGCCCCCGCCCCTGCGCGACGGCGACGTACTCCCGCTCGGCGTCCCGGCGGCGTACGGCCCACCGCTCCCCGACGCCGTGCCCTGGCCCGCCGCGCCCACCAAGCTGGTGCTCCCCGTGAGCCTCGGCCCCCGCCACACCTGGTTCACCGACGCCGCGCTGCGTACGTTCACCACCGCCGTGTACCGGGTCTCGCCGCACAGCAACCGCATCGGCCTGCGCACCGAGGGCCCGGCTCTGGTGCGGGCCCGCGAGGAGGAGCTGCCCAGCGAGGGCGTGGTGCTCGGGGCGGTTCAGGTCCCGCCGGACGGGCGGCCCGTGGTGTTCCTCAACGACCATCCGACGACCGGGGGTTACCCGGTCGTCGGGGTCGTGCCGGAACCCGCGCTCCCGGCGGCGGCGCAGGCCGTGCCGGGAACGCGGGTCCGGTTCGTGGTGGGCGGACAGGGGCCTCTTCGTCGCAACGCCCCGCTTCCGCGCCCCCGCTCCCTGTGATCTCGCTTTCTACGATCCCGCCCTGAACCCGCGCAGTCGCAGCGAGTTGCCGACCACGAAGACCGAGGAGAAGGCCATCGCGGCCCCCGCGATCATCGGGTTGAGCAGTCCGGCCGCGGCCAGCGGCAGCGCGCCGACGTTGTAGGCGAAGGCCCAGAACAGGTTCGTCCGGATGGTGCCGAGCGTCTTGCGCGACAGCCGGATGGCATCGGCGGCGGCCCTCAGGTCGCCCCGCACCAGCGTCAGGTCGCCGGCCTCGATCGCGGCGTCCGTCCCGGTCCCCATCGCCAGGCCCAGGTCGGCCTGGGCGAGGGCGGCCGCGTCGTTGACTCCGTCGCCGACCATCGCGACCGAACGGCCCTCGGCCTGGAGGCGCTTGACGACGTCGACCTTGTCCTCCGGCATGACCTCCGCGTAGACCTCGTCGATGCCGACCTCGGCCGCGACCGACTCCGCCACCGCCCGGTTGTCGCCGGTGAGCAGGATCGGGGTGAGCCCGAGGGCCCTCAGCCGGACGATGGCTTCCGCGCTGGTGTCCTTGACCGCGTCCGCCACCTCCAGGACCGCCCGCGCCTCGCCGTCCCAGGCGACCGCGATCGCCGTACGGCCCGCGGCCTCCGCCTGCAGCTTCAGGCGCTCCAGCTCCACCGTGAGGTGGATCTCCCACTGCGCGAGGAGCTTCTCGCGGCCCACCAGTACCGCGTGGCCCTCGACGATGCCCTGGACTCCGAGACCGGGGACGTTGGCGAAGTCCTCGGGGGTGGGGAGTTCGCCGACCTCGGCGGTGGCTCCGGCGGCGACGGCCTGGGCGATGGGGTGTTCGGAGGAGTGTTCCAGGGCTCCGGCGAGGCGCAGGACGTCGGCTTCGGTGGTGCCTTCGGCGGTGTGGACGGCGAGCAGCGTCATCTTGCCGGTGGTGACGGTGCCGGTCTTGTCGAGGACGATGGTGTCGACGCGTCGGGTGGTTTCGAGGACTTCGGGTCCCTTGATGAGGATGCCGAGCTGGGCGCCGCGTCCGGTGCCGACCATGAGGGCGGTCGGGGTGGCGAGTCCGAGGGCGCAGGGGCAGGCGATGATCAGGACGGCGACGGCGGCGGTGAACGCGGCGGTGAGTCCCGCCCCGTTGCCGAGCCAGAAGCCGAGGGTGCCGAGCGCGAGGGCGATCACGACGGGGACGAAGACGGCGGAGATCCGGTCGGCGAGGCGCTGGGCAGCGGCCTTGCCGTTCTGGGCGTCCTCGACCAGCTTCGCCATGCGGGCGAGCTGGGTGTCGGAGCCGACCCGGGTCGCCTCCACGACGAGCCGGCCGCCCGCGTTGAGCGTGGCTCCGGTGACGGAGTCGCCGACACCGACCTCCACGGGGACGGACTCGCCGGTGAGCATGGAGGCGTCGACGGCCGAGGCGCCCTCGACCACGGTGCCGTCGGTGGCGATCTTCTCGCCGGGGCGGACCAGGAAGCGGTCACCGGTCTGGAGGTCGGCGGTCGGCATGGTCACCTCGCGGCCGTCGCGCAGAACGGTGACCTCCTTGGCGCCCAGTTCCAGGAGCGCCTTGAGCGCGGCGCCCGCCTTCCGCTTGGAGCGGGCCTCGAAGTAGCGCCCGGCCAGGATGAAGGCCGTGACCCCGGCGGCGGCTTCGAGATAGATGTTCCCGGCGCCGTCGCTGCGGCCGATGGTCAGCTCGAACGGGTGGGTCATGCCGACCATGCCCGCCGTGCCGAAGAACAGGGCCCACAGCGACCACAGGAACGCGGCCGACGTACCGACCGAGATCAGGGTGTCCATGGTGGCCGCGCCGTGCTTGGCGTTGGTCCAGGCGGCGCGGTGGAACGGCCAGGCGGCGTACGTGACGACGGGCGCGGTGAGGGTCAGCGAGAGCCACTGCCAGTAGTCGAACTGGAGGGCCGGGATCATCGCCATCGCGATGACCGGCACGGCGAGCGCCACGGCGGTGAGGAGCCGCTGCCGCAGGGGCCGCAGCGCGTCGTCCTCGGCGCTCTCGCCGGGCCCGTCGTCCCCGGCGCGTGAGACCGGGGCGGGCTCCTGCGCGGTGTACCCGGTGGCTTCGACGGTGGCGATCAGATCCTCTACGGAGATGTCCGTGCCCCGGTAGCTGACCCTGGCCTTCTCCGTGGCGTAGTTGACGGTGGCCTCGACGCCGTCCATCCGGTTCAGCTTCTTTTCGATGCGGGCCGCGCAGGAGGCGCAGGTCATGCCACCGATGGCGAGCTCGACCTCTGCTGCGGCGCCGGTGGTACGGGCCGCGTTGCTGGCTGCGGGTGCGGCGGGGTGCGCGGACACGGGTTCCTCCCTGGCGTGGTCCTGGATACCCCTAGGGGGTATCTAATGCTGCTTCATGTATACCCCTGAGGGGTGTGAAAGGCAAGTGGTTCCGGGGAGGCGCCCTCACTCGTCTGCGGCGTGCGCTCGCGTATCTTCGCGGTCACGCGTTCACATGGAGAGCTGCGCCTTCAGGTGGCTGACCCGTAGGCTGACTATTGGACTAGACCTATAGCTGTTATCTGGAGGAATGGGGATCCATGAGCAACCGTGCAGTCCTGGAGGTGATCGCCCTCGACGCTGAGGACGCGGTCGCCGCACAGGCGGGTGGTGCAGACCGCCTCGAACTGGTCACCGATATGGCGGCCGACGGCCTGACCCCGTCCCGGGAGACCTTCGCGGCGATCCGGTCCGCCGTGGACATCCCCCTGCGCGTGATGCTCAGGGTGGTCGACGGATTCGCCGCCGGTGACATCGACCTCCTGCTGGAGAAGGCGCGGGAGATGCGGGCGGAGGGGGCCGACGAGTTCGTCTTCGGCTTCCTGGACGAGGAGGGCTACCCCGACCTCGTGACCGTCGAGCGGATTCTCGCGGAGCTGGACGGCTGCCGGTGGACCTTCCACCGTGCCATCGACCGGGCCGCGGACCGCGACGCCCTGCGCAAGCAGCTCGCGGACCTGCCCGGCCTCGACACGTACCTCACCGCGGGCTCGGCCGCCGGGGTCGAGGAGGGCATCCCGACACTCCTCGCCGAGGCGGCCCGCACGCGAGAGCCGGGCTACGAGCCGCAGATCCTGGTCGGCGGCGGCCTCCACCTCCACCACCTGCCGCGCCTGCTCGCGGCGGGCATCGACGCGGTCCACATCGGCGGCGCCGCCCGCCCGCGGGGCTGGTCGCACCCGGTGGCCGCGGCAGCGGTACGCGAGTGGCGCGAGGCCCTCGACGGCTGACGCACCGGTTCCGCTCCTCAAGCGCCGGAGGGGCTTGAGGAGCGGGGCGACTCCGGCCACTTCGAGCCCGTCCGGACCACCACGGCCACCTCAAGCCCGTCCGGCGATTGAGGACAAAAGGGGGCCCGGGGGCGAAGCCCCCGGTTTCGGGAAGGGGCGGGCAGGGGACAGCCCGCCGCAGGCGCCCCGCCCCATCTACCGCAGGCACCCCCGCCCCACCTACCGCAGCGCCCCCGGCAACCCCCCCGCATGCAGCACCGTCAGCCCCGACACAGCCCGGGTGAGCGCCACGTACAGCCGCCGCAGCCCCGTCCGCTCGTCCGGCTCACCGTCGACCACCGCCGCCGGTTCGTCGAGCACCACGTAGTCGTACTCCAGGCCCTTGGCCAGCGACGCGGGCACCAGCGTCAGCCGTGACTCGGCGGTCGTCTCCTCGCCGGGGGACAGATAGGCGTGCCCCGCCGCCGTCAGCGCCTCGGCCAGTGCCGGAATCCGGGCGTCGGCCGCGATCAGCCCGATCGACCCCTCATGGCCCAGCGACTCCTCGCACGCCGCGACGACCGCCGCGTCCAGGACGTCCGCGCCCGCCACCTCCCGTACGACGAGCGAGCCCGGCGACTCACGTACCGACTCGACCGCGGCCAGGCCCGGTGAGATCTCCGGCAGCAGCCGCGAGGCGTACGCGATCACCTCGCGCGGCACACGGAAGCCCGCGGTCAGCTCCTCGACCACCGCGTCCGCCTTGCCCAGGTGGAACAGCGCCTGCGCCCAGCTCTCCGTCGACCACGGCGTCGTCCCCTGCGCGAGGTCGCCGAGCACGGTCGCCGAACCGGTCGAACAGCGGCGCCCCACCGCCCGGTACTGCATCGGGGACAGGTCCTGCGCCTCGTCGAGGACGACATGGCCGAGCGAGTGCGTACGGGCCACCAGGTCACCGGCCTCGTCGATCAGCACCGCGTCCGCCGCCGACCACTTCACGGACTTCACGCTCCGGGCCGGCTTCGCCCAGAGGATCCGCTTCTGCTCGTCCTCGCTGAGCAGCCCCTTGGCGTGAGCGGCCAGGAACTCCGCGTCCGACAGCAGCCGCAGCACCAGCTTGGCCGGGTCCACCGCGGGCCAGATCGCCTTCACGGCCGCCTTCACCGAGGGGTTGCGGGCCACCGCGTTCTGCACCCGGTCGTCGGGAGCCTCGCCGGCCTCCTCCATCCGTACGAGGACGGAGTGCGCGATCCGCTGCGGCAGCGCCTCGTGGGCGGCGCCGTAGCGCATGTCGCGGGCGAGCAGTTCGTCGACCATCTCCGCCAGCTCGTACGCGGGCACCCGCCAGCGGCGCGACCCGCGCACCACCACGACCGGTTCCGTCGGCGGCGTCACATGCGAACGGATCGCCCGCCGCAGCACCTGTGCCATCCGGGCGTCGCCCTTGATGACGGCGGCGGCCGCCTCGTCGGTGCCCCGGACCTCGACGTGCGCCGTCACCAGGTCGTCGACGGTGGCCTGCTTCACCTCCAGCTCGCCCAGGGCGGGGAGGACTTGCTCGATGTAGTGCAGGAAGGACCGGTTCGGCCCGATGACGAGCGTGCCGGTGCGCGCGAGCCGGTCGCGGTGCGCGTAGAGCAGGTACGCGACACGGTGCAGGCCGACGGCGGTCTTGCCGGTGCCGGGACCTCCCTGGACGCAGACCGTGCCGCCCAGGTCGCTGCGGACGATCTCGTCCTGCTCGGGCTGGATCGTGGCCACGATGTCGCGCATCGGCCCGACGCGAGGACGCTCGATCTCCGTCTGGAGGAGCCTGCTGGTCTGCGCGGCCTCCGTCGGGTCGGTGAGGTGCTCGTCCTCGTACGCGGTCAGCTCGCCGCCGGTGTAACCGAACCGGCGGCGCAGGCCGACGTCCTGGGGGTTCTTCGGGGACGCCTGGTAGTACGGCTGGGAGACCGGCGCACGCCAGTCGATGACCATCGGGTCTCCGACGGCGTCGTGCACATGACGCCGCCCGATGTAGAATTGCTCGCCCTCCGCGCCCTCGGCGAGTTCGCCGCCGACGGGGTGCAGATAGTCGAGGCGGCCGAAGAACAGCGGGGTGTGGGAGAGGTCGGCGAGCGCTTTGATGCGGTCGTCGATCTGGGCCTGGAGCACGACGGCGTTGACCCAGTTCGCGGTGACATCGCGGATGTCGAGGGCCTGGACGTCCTCGCGCATGGCGCGCAGGGCGGCGCGGGACGCGGCGAGATGGGCGCGTTCGTGTGCCAGGGGGTCGGTGGTGGAATCGCTTTCTGCTACGTGCGCGGGCACGGTGTTGCCTCCGGCTCTTCAACGCAGGACGGCGGACCGTGCCGCTCCGGTGACGACGGAGTCGGGCGGTCCGCTCTCAAGGGGCGTTCGCATGGGGTACGCGCTGGGACGCGCGTACGGGCTGTCGGCCGGTTTCCGTCCGGCCGGCGGCGCTCCCCCGGCTGCCGGCATGAGGCCGGTACCACGGTGCGGGAGGCGGGCAGACCGGCGATTGTATCGATCACCGCCCGTCCCGTCGAAACGGTATCCGCGCACGGTGTCCGCACGTTCGTGGCCCGGACGGTATCGGCCGGTGGGCGTACAGCGGGTCGGCGACCCGTAGGGGACGGCGTGCGACCGGAGGTCTACCCGTGGGGGCGGCCGGTTCCGCCCGCAGGCCGACGCGTTCACGGGGGTGACCGGAGCACCATGGATACATGAGCACAGTCACCCTGAACCCACGCAGGACCGGCCCCGCGCACGGCGCGACCGCGGCCACCGGTCACCACCGGCCCCACCGTGTCGGCGACGCGCTGCGCGCCGTCAAAGTCTTCGCGCGATCGGCCTTCGGCGTCGTCGTCCTGGGGGAGTACGCGGAGGAGGCGGGAGTCCGCCGCACACGATGAGTACGCGGATCGCTCCGGCGTGCGTCCGCAGATTCCTCAGGCGTCCGCAGATCCCGCAGGCATGAGTGCGAGGCCGCAGACGCCGCACAGCCGCCCCCGTCCCCGCCCTCGCCACCCGGCCGCTCCGTGCGGCCGCCCCCGAGCCGCGGCCCTCGCCCCCGGCCGCGCCGCTCAGTTGTCGGTCAGCAGCTCGTCCGCGTCGACGATCCGGTACGCGTACCCCTGCTCGGCCAGGAACCGCTGGCGGTGTGCGGCGAAGTCCTGGTCGATCGTGTCGCGGGCGACCACCGAGTAGAACCGCGCCTCGTGCCCGTCGGCCTTCGGCCGCAGCACCCGGCCCAGCCGCTGGGCCTCCTCCTGACGTGACCCGAAGGTGCCCGACACCTGGATGGCGACGGTGGCCTCCGGCAGGTCGATGGAGAAGTTGGCGACCTTCGACACGACGAGGACGCTGATCTCGCCCTGCCGGAACGCGTCGAAGAGCTTCTCCCGCTGCGCGTTGCTGGTCTCGCCCTTGATGACGGGCGCGTCCAGGTGTTCGCCCAGCTCGTCGAGCTGATCGATGTACTGCCCGATGACGAGGGTCTGCTCGCCCTGATGCTTGCGCACCAGCGCCTCCGTCACCTTCCGCTTGGTCGCGGTGGTGGCGCAGAACCGGTACTTCTCCTCCGCCTCGGCCGTCGCGTACGCGAGCCGCTCCGAGTCCGTGAGATTGACCCGGACCTCGACGCAGTCGGCGGGCGCGATGTAGCCCTGCGCCTCGATCTCCTTCCACGGGGCGTCGAACCGCTTGGGCCCGATGAGCGAGAAGACGTCCGACTCGCGGCCGTCCTCACGCACCAGCGTCGCGGTGAGCCCGAGCCGCCGCCGGGCCTGGAGGTCGGCGGTGAACTTGAAGACGGGGGCGGGCAGCAGATGCACCTCGTCGTAGATGACGAGGCCCCAGTCGCGCGAGTCGAAGAGCTCCAGATGCGGGTAGATGCCCTTGCGCCGCGTCGTGAGCACTTGGTACGTGGCGATGGTGACCGGCCGGATCTCCTTGCGCGTACCGCTGTACTCGCCGATCTCCTCCTCGGTCAGCGAGGTCCGCTTCACCAGCTCGTGCTTCCACTGCCGGGCCGAGACGGTGTTGGTGACCAGGATCAGTGTGGTCGCCTTGGCCTCGGCCATCGCCCCGGCGCCGACCAGCGTCTTCCCCGCGCCACAGGGCAGTACGACGACTCCGGACCCGCCGTGCCAGAACCCTTCGACGGCCTGCCGCTGGTAGGGCCGCAGCGCCCATCCGTCCTGGTCCAGCTCGATGGGGTGCGCCTCGCCGTCCACGTACCCGGCGAGGTCCTCGGCCGGCCAGCCCAGCTTCAGCAGCGTCTGCTTGATCTGCCCGCGCTCGGAGGGGTGCACGGCCACGGTGTCCGGGTCGATCCGGGCGCCGACCAGCGGCGCGACCTTCTTCGACCGGAGGATCTCCTCCAGCACGGGCCGGTCGGTGCTGGTCAGCACCAGACCGTGCACCGGGTGCTTGGACAGGGTGAGGCGCCCGTACCGCGCCATCGTCTCGGCGATGTCGACGAGCAGCGCGTGCGGCACGGGGTAGCGGGAGTACTCCACCAGCGCGTCGACGACCTGCTCGGCGTCGTGCCCGGCGGCGCGGGCGTTCCACAGCCCGAGCGGGGTCAACCGGTACGTATGGATGTGCTCGGGCGCACGCTCCAGCTCCGCGAAGGGCGCGATCACCCGGCGGCAGGCGTCCGCCTGCTCGTGATCGACTTCGAGGAGCAGCGTCTTGTCGCTCTGGACGATGAGGGGTCCGGTCACGCGCTTCGGCCCTTTCTGCGGGGGGCGGCCACCGATGTGGCCAAACGTCCAGTGTGCCGCATGCGGGCCGGATGGCGCGTGGCTCAGGCCACAGAGCCCCGCCGGCCGCGGGTGGGGAGAGCGGGTCGGCCGTCCGGACCGGAGCGGCGACACCCTGACCGTCACGTGGAACGAGGGCGCCACGGGCTCGGAGACGTACGGGCGCTTCCACCGCACGGCCCCGCGTGCGCCGCACCGGCAGGTGCTACGGCTTCGCGTCGTCGGCCAGTTCCGCCACGCCCGTGATGCGGTGCAGCGGATAGGTGCGGACCTCGTCGGCCGTGTGGTCGTACGCCGTGACGAAGCCGCCCTCCACCCGGACCGGCGCGATCACCCGCTGGCTGGCCGCGCCCTCCGCGTTGACGTAGCCGATCCAGACCGCCGAGCCCGTCATGGCGGCGGCCTGGACCGTGGCCAGGGTCTCCGCCGACGTCGTACGGGGCAGGGAGCCCGCGGCCGTCGGGGCGGCGGGGCCCTCCCCGGAGTCCTTGCGGACGACCGTCGCGGCCGTGTCCCCGGCCCGGATCGCCCGCACCGCCGCGCCCAGCAGGGTCCCGTCCGGTACGGGCGGGCCCTCGGGTACGGGCACGGGGGCCGTCCGGGGAGGGGTGCGGCGGGCGCCCGCCCGGGTGATCAGGACGTCGCCCTCGGCCGACTCGGCGGCCGGGGCGTAGCCCATCTCGCGCAGCCCTTCGAGCAGGGACGCCGGGTCGGTCTGGGCGGCCAGCACGGTCGGCGCGAGCCGGCGCAGCCGCAGGGTGGCCGAGCGCTTGTCGGCGAGGATCTCGTTCAGTACGGCCTCGTCGTCGCAGCGCACGTACGCGGAAGCGGCGCCGATCCGCAGATGGCCGTGGCGCCGGGCCACGTCGTCGATGAGGTAGCTGAGCGGCTGGGGCACCGGCGTACGGCTGTGCGCGGCCAGGAACGCGTGCAGGTCGGAGGCGGCCTGCCCGGCGTCCAGCGCGCGGCGCACGGAACCGGGCGTGAAGCGGTACACCGTCGCGCCGCCCTTGGACTCGACGTCCGCGAGGACCGACAGCATCTCGGCCAGCGGGCGTTCCAGCGGTCCGGGGGCGACGGCCGTCAGGTCGGCCTGGAGCAGGACGTGGCTGAGCGGTTCGGGGATCAGCGGGGCGAGCCGGGCGGCGGCCGCGGCGGGTCCGTCGGCCAGCAGCGCGCGGGCCTGCGAGGAGAGGGCGCCCCGGCCCGTGATGCCCAGCAGTTCCGCCTCGTTGACCGTCCACAGGGCGAGCCGGGACCGCAGGTCGGAGGTGTCCCCCGGCGAGGAGGGCGAGGCTTCGGCGGTACGGGGGACCCCGGGCGCACCGGGGGTTCGGGCGCCTCCGCGCAGGGGGCGTTCCCAGCGCAGCCGGGCCAGCAGTGTCACCGGGTCGGGCGCGGTCCCCGGCGGCAGCGCCGCGAACAGGGCCAGCACCCGGTGGCGTACCTCCGGCGCGGCCGAGCGGTCCAGTTCCGGGCCCAGGGCGGACAGCGCCCGGCCCTTGGCGTCCTGGCCGCCGACCAGACCGGCCGTGCGGGTGGCGGCGAGCCAGGCGGCGGCGAGCTGTGCCCAGCGGTCCTGGGCGGGGAGTTCCAGCCAGTCGTCGTACGCCGGTGTCGCCGCATACCGCTCGTCGCTCTCCCCGTCGGCGGCCAGCAGCCCGGCCGCGTAGGCGAGTTCCACCCAGAACGCGGCGATCGGCTCCGACACGTCCATCGCGTTGGCGGCCCGCTTCAGTTCGCGCACGCTCAGCCCGCCCGCGCGCAGGATCGCGGGGCCGCCGCCGTTCCAGAGCTTCAGCAGGTCCTCGATCGTGGACAGGGCCATGAACGCCTGACCGGCCGCCGCGCTGTCCACGGCCTGGGGATCACGTTCGGCGGACGCCGCGACGACTGGTGGCACCGGCTCCGGTACGCGGTGGGCGCGCCCGGCCCGCAGATGCAGCGCCGCCTCGCGCGGCAGCACGACGGTGCGCGTCGACACCGGCAGCAGCAGCCCCCGGTCGCGCAGCCACCGCACGGGCGGCGCGGGGTTCGGTGTGATCTCCCCGTACGGCGGCCCCCACACCAGCCGGTCCAGCACGGACAGCGCCTCGACCGGGGCGGTGTCCAGGAGCGCCGCCATCCTGGTCCGGTCCGTGAACAGCCCGGCCAGCGCGGTGACGGCCGAGACCGGGTCGTGGGTGGCGGGCAGCCCGACCGCGGTCAGGATCTCCTGGAGCCGGCCGGGCGACATGCCGGCCGTCGCCTCGGCGACGGTCGGGCCGAGACCGGTGGGGGAGGGGTGCTGCGGGGAAGGGGCGAGCAGTTCCCGGGCCGTGCGGACCAGGCGCAGCCGGTCGTCCTCACCCCAGACGAGGGCCTGTTCGCGCAGGGTGGCCAGGGCGGCGGGCAGCGCGGCGGTGATCGCGGTGCCCGCGTCGTCGCGGTGGTCCCCATCGTCCTGGCCGTCACCGGTGAGCAGCGAGAGCAGCGTGTCGTACGGCGCCGGGTCGGGCGCCACGGCCAGCGCCTCCGCGGTCTGGAGCGCGAACCGGTCGAGGTGTTCCAGCGCACGGACGACGGAGGCACGGGTGCCCGCTCTCGTCGCGAGCTGGGTGATGTCGTTCGGTACGGGGCTGAGGAGATCGGGGCGGGCACGCAGCAGCCCGGCCAGCGATTCGTCGCCCCGGGCGCGCAGAGCTTCGGCGAGCGTGCGCGGTGGTGTGGTCGTCCCCATCCGTCCCACGGTAGCCCCTGGAACGCTACCGTCGGGGCAGGGCCGGTAGAGGGGAACCATCGAGTGGGGATCGAGAGCGACCAGCTCGTCTACGACTATCTGAGCCGGGTCGGGGACCTGGCCCAGCAACAGCAGCTGCCGTCGGGCACCAGAATGCGGCTCGTCTCGACGCTGCGGGGCGAGATCGACCGGCAGCGCGACAGGGACGGTACGGACACCCCGGCGTCGGTGCGGCGCATCATCGGCAGGCTCGGTACGCCGGACGAACTGGTGGCCGCGGCGGTCGAGTCGGGCGACGGATCGGTGCCGCTGCCGTCGGCGCGGGCCGCGGCCGATCCGCCGCGCGGCGCGGGCGGCGGTGCGGGTGGCGGGCAGCGGCGGGGCGTTCCCCGGCCCCGGAGCGGGTTGCTCCGCAAGGAGCCGAAAGCCGGTTCCGGGCGGGGCGCGTCGGAGGGGCCCGGCCGCTTGCGGGAGAGCGGCGAAACCCGGGGGAGCGGAAAGAACCGGGAGAGCGGGAAGAGCCACGAGAGCGGGAAGAACCGCGAGAGCGGGAAGAACCGCGAGAGCGGGAAGAACCGCGAGAGCGGGAAGAACCGCGAGCGCCCGGAGAGCGCGGATGCGGCCGAGGAGGCCGTCGCCGCCCCGGCGTACGCCTGGCCGGACCCCTCCGCACCGCATGTGCTCGGCAGCGACCAGCAGGGTCCGTCCGGCGGTGAGCCCGACTGGTGGCGCATCGAACCGGGGCCGTTCGGCGACGGCGAGCGCGTGCCGGGGTTCGTCGGCGGTGTGGAGATCCCCGAGATCCTGAGGCCGCCGAGGCGCCGTGACCCGGCCGAGGACGAGGAGGCCGACGGCTTCGAGGACGAGTACGGCGAGGAGGGCGACGGCGGCGAGGACGGCCGAGACGGCGAGAACACTGCGGGCGAGGCCGGGGAGGGCGACGGGCAGCCCGCGAAGCGCGGTCTCGTACGTCGCCGGCTGCCGAGGCTGCGCCGCCGCAGGCCCGCCGCCGCCGAGCCGTCCGCCGCGGCGCCGAAGGGCCGCACCTCGCATCCGCTGCTGCTGCTGGCCGCGGCCCTGCTGGCCGGCGGCGCGCTGACCGGTTCCTGGCTGGCCCTGGCGGGCGGCTGGCTGCTCGCGTACAGCTCGCGCACCCTCTCCCGGGCCGAGGCGAAGTGGGCCGCGATGGGCCTGCCGGGCGTGGTGGTGGCCGCGGCGGTGGTGTGGGTGTGGGGCCGGATGGAGGGGCGCTGGGGGGAGCCCATCCTTGAGGGCCAGATGCGGGACGCGCTGGTGGGGGCGTGGCCGGTGGTGGTCAGGACGGCGGCGGTGGCCTCGGCGCTGTACCTGGTGTGGCGGGGCCGGAGACGCACGACCTGAGCCCCGCCCGCAGTGTCCGGGCGGGCCGCGCCCCCTCTGCCGGGCGCGGCCCGCCCGAAGGGCCTTACTTCGTCAGGTCGGCCTGGAACTCGTCCAGGATCAGGCCCGCGGCGGTGTAGCCGATGCCCGCGATCCACAGCCGGTCGTCGACCTTGAAGACCTTGCCGTTCTTCGACGCCTTCAGGTTCTTCCACAGGCCGCTGTTCATCGTCTTCGTGGTCCCCGCCTTGCCCGGGTCGCCGTACGTGGACGTGAAGACGACGTCCGCGTCCGCCAGGTCGATCTTCTCGGGGGACACGTCGTACGAGAACCCGTCCTTCGCCTTGTCCGTGATCGCGGGGCGGCCCATGCCGAGGTCGGCGAGGAGCGAACCGATGTAGTTCTGCTTGCCGTAGATACGGATCTCCGCGCCCTCGACGAAGCGGACGAAGTTGACCTCCGTGGCCGCCGCCTTCTCCTTGCCGCCGATCGCCTCCGTCACCTTCGCCACATGGGCGTCGTACGCCGCGATGACCTTCTTGGCCTCGGCCTTCTTGCCGAGCGCGTCCGCGTGCAGCTGGAAGTTCTCCTTCCAGGCGCTGCCGG
Organism: Streptomyces sp. NBC_01237; assembly: GCF_035917275.1. Taxonomy (NCBI): domain Bacteria; kingdom Bacillati; phylum Actinomycetota; class Actinomycetes; order Kitasatosporales; family Streptomycetaceae; genus Streptomyces; species Streptomyces sp. NBC_01237. The sequence continues at coordinate 5,078,859 of NZ_CP108508.1, forward strand.
TCGCCTCCGTCATCACGGTCGGGGCGATCTTGCTGAGCTGCTCGTAACGGTCCCCGTCACGGACCTTGCTGGTGAGGATCAGATCGGGCTTGAGGGCGGCGACGGCCTCCATGTTCGGGTTGGCGATCTCACCGACCTGCTTGATGTCCTTCGTCTCGCTCGCGGGCAGGTAGGAGGGGAAACTGTCCTCCGCCGCCGAGTGCGTCGCGCCGACCGGCCGGACGCCGAGGCTGAGCGCGGAGTCCAGCTCGCCGCTGTCCAGGACGACGACCCGCTTCGGCGCCACGGGCACCTCGACGTTCCCGTTCACGGTGCTGACCGTGTGCGTCCCGCTCCCGGCCGCCTTGGAACCGGAATCCCCATCCCCGTCCGAGGAGCCGCACGCGGAGAGGGCGAGCGCGGCGGTCACGGCGAGCGAGCCGGCGACCAGGCCGCGGCGGTTGCGGAGTGAGGCGGTCATGTCTGGGGAGCCTTTCGGAGAGGGGAGGGGGACGGCGTCCAGGGGGCGCCGGGCACGACGAGCGGCGAACCCGTCACCGGGTCCGGGACGATCACCGCGTCCAGGCCGAAGACCTCGCGTACGAGTTCGGCGGTCACGACATCGCCGGGGTGGCCCTCGGCGACGATCCGGCCCGCCTTCATGGCGACCAGGTGGTCGGCGTACCGGGCGGCCTGGTTGAGGTCGTGGAGCACGGTCACCACGGTCCGGCCCCGGGTGCCGTCCGCCGCCGGGGCGGAGAGCTGGCGCACCAGGTCGAGGACCTCCACCTGGTGCGCGATGTCGAGATACGTCGTCGGTTCGTCGAGCAGCAGCAGATCGGTGTCCTGGGCGAGCGCCATCGCGATCCACACCCGCTGGCGCTGGCCGCCGGAGAGTTCGTCCACCGAACGGTCCGCGAGCGCCGAGACGTCGGTGCGCTCCATGGCGTCCGTGACCGCCCGCTCGTCCTCCTGCGACCACTGCTGCCACCAGTGCTGGTGCGGCTGGCGACCGCGGGCGACCAGGTCGGAGACGGTGATCGCCTCGGGGGCCACCGGGGTCTGCGGGAGCAGCCCGATCGACTGGGCGATCCTCTTCGTGGGGATCTTCGCGAGTTCGGTGCCGTCCAGGAGGACGGCCCCGCCGCGCGGCTTGAGGAGCCGGCCGAGCGCCCGCAGGGTGGTCGACTTGCCGCAGGCGTTCGGGCCGACGATGACGGTGACCCGGCCGTCGGGCACGGCGAGGTCCAGCTCGTGGACGACGGTGCGGTCCTCGTAGGCGAGGGTCAGTCCGCGGGCCGCGAGCCTGCTCGTCGCCTCCGCCACCTCGGTCGGACGGGTCGTCGTGCTCATGCCTTGCCTCCACTGCGGCCGCCGTGGCCACGGATGATCAGCCAGATCAGATACGGGGCGCCGACCGCCGCCGTCAGAACACCCACCGGGAGTTCGGTGGGGGAGAAGAGCCTGCGGGCGAGCAGATCGGCGAAGACGACGATCACCGCGCCGAGCAGCGCCGAGCAGAACAGCGGGATCTGTGCCGTGCGCGTCATCCGGCGGGCGATCTGCGGGGCCAGCAGCGCCACGAAGTCCACCGGCCCGGCCGTCCCCGTCGCCACGGACGCCAGGATCACGCCGAGTGCGACGAGCCCCAGCCGTACCCGCCCCAGGCGCACCCCGAGCGCGGTCGCGGTGTCGTCGTCCATCGTGACGGTGCGCTGCGCGCGGGAGGCCCACAGCACGGCGGGCAGCAGGATCAGCAGCGTCCAGCCGATCGGCGCCGCCTCCTCCCAGCCGCGGCCGTTGAGCGAGCCGGTCATCCAGATCTGCGCCTGCTGGGCGACCAGGTAGTCGCCCTTCGTCAGGAACAGGGTGGTGACCGACCGCAGCGCGATGGCGAAGCCGATGCCGATGAGCACGAAGCGGGTGGCGTGCAGCCCGCCGCGCCAGGCGAAGGCGTACACGAGGGCCGCCGCGGCGACACCGCCGATCACCGACAGATAGGGCAGGACGGTGTAGGAGGTCAGGCCGAACGTCATCGCGCCGACCGTCAGCGCGCTCGCGCCCTGGCTGATGCCGATGATGTCCGGGCTGGCGAGCGGATTGCGGGCCACGGTCTGGATCAGCGCCCCGGCGATCCCGAAGGCCGCGCCGACGAGGAGCCCGACGACCATGCGCGGCAGCCGCAGCGTGCCCACGACCAGTTCGTCCGGCGACGGCTGCCCGAGGACCACCCTGACCGCCTCGGCGGGAGCGACGAAGCTCTCGCCGACACAGAGGTACGCGACACAGATCAGGGCGAGGAGGACGGCGAGGGCGGCCGCGACGACGGCGGCGCGGCGGTGCAGCAGGAACCGTCCGCGCGCCCCGATCCGGACGACCGAGTAGCCGGCGGGCCGCACCGGGGGGCGTACCGGGGCGGTGGTCCCGGCCAGGGTCCCGTTCGTGGTCCCGGTCATGCGGGCACCGCCTTCCGGCGCACCAGCGCCACCAGGAACGGCACCCCGATGAGGGCCGTCATCACACCCGCCGGTACCTCGCTGGGCGGGAAGAGGACGCGGCCGATGACGTCGGAGACGAGCAGCATCACGGGGCCGATCAGGGCCGCCATCGGCAGCACCCAGCGGTGGTCGTTGCCGACGATCGCGCGGGCGATGTGCGGGACGGCGAGGCCGATGAAGGCGATCGGTCCGGCGGCGGCGACCCCGGCGCCGGTCAGCACGGTCGCCCCGATGCCGCCGACGATCCGTACCGTCGCCACCTTCTGCCCCAGGCCCTTCGCCATGTCCTCGCCCAGCGCGAGCGCGTCGAGCCCGCGCGCCACGGAGAGCACGAGGACCGTGCCGAGGAGGAGGAACGGCCAGATCTGCTGGGCCACCTCCGCCTCGCGTCCGGCGATGGAACCGACCTGCCAGAAGCGGAACTCGTCCAGCGCGGACGCCTTCGTCGTGAGCACCGCCATGGTCACCGACACCAGCAGCGCGTTGATCGCGGCGCCGCCCAGCGCGAGCTTCACCGGCGTCGCGCCGCCGCGTCCGCTGGACGCGATGGCGTACACCGCCACGGAGGCGACCGCGGCGCCCGCGAACGCGAACCAGACGTAGCCGGTGAGCGTGTGGATCCCGGCGTACGCGATGGCCAGCACCACGCCGACCGACGCCCCCTGGCTGATACCGAGGATGCCGGGGTCGGCGATCGGGTTGCGGGTGATGCCCTGGAGCACCGTGCCCGCGAGGGCCAGCGACGCACCGACCATCAGCCCGATGAGGGTGCGCGGCACCCGCATGTTCCGGATGACCTCGGCGGCGTCGGAGTGCCCGCCGTGCAGCAGTGCGTCGAACACCTCGGACGGGGCGATGGAGCGCGCCCCCACGGCGAGGCTGAGCAGAACGGCCAGCAACAGCGCCACGACGGCCGCCGCCGTCGCGAAGGCGCGTCTGGAGAGGCGTGGTGCGGCGGCTGACATCTGACCCAATCGGCAACGGACACGGGCGCGCGCGGGACGGGCACGGGACGTGTGGTGGTGTGGCACGTCGGCCGCGGGCACGGGTGCGGGACAAGTAAGGCTTAGCTAAGTCATCAGTCTAAGCGGCGCGATTTCGTGGGCCCAGGGGGCCGGTCGGCACAATGGCCACCATGGCTTCGCACACGTCTTCGCATCCCCTGACGGTCGGCTTCGACCTCGACATGACGCTCATCGACTCCCGGCCCGGCATCAGGGCCAACTACCGGGCGCTGTCGGTCGAGACGGGCGTGCCGATCGACGCCGACCTGGTCGTCAGCAGGCTCGGCCCGCCCGTGGAGGACGAGCTGGCGAACTGGTACCCGGCCCACGAGGTGGCCGCGACCGCCGACCGCTACCGGGAGATCTATCCCACACACGCGATCACCCCGACCCCGGCCCTGCCCGGCGCGCGGGAGGCCATCGGGGCGGTGCGGGCGCTGGGCGGCCGGACGCTCGTCGTCACCGCCAAGTACGAGCCGAGCGCGCGACTGCACCTCTCCCACCTCGGGATCGAGCCGGACGCGCTGATCGGACGGCTCTGGGCGGAGGCCAAGGCGCGGGCGCTGCTCGAACACGGCGCGCAGGTGTACGTCGGCGACCACACCGGGGACGTGCGGGGAGCCCGCGCGGCCGGCGCGCTGTCGGTCGGCGTCACGACGGGCCCGTGCGACGCGGCCGAACTGCGGGAGGCGGGCGCGGACGTGATCCTCTCGGATCTCACGGAGTTCCCGGCCTGGCTGCGTACGTTCGCGGAGACCCGCGGCTGAGGCGAGACGCACCGCGACCGGACGCACCGCGACCGGACGCACCGCGACGGGACGGGCGGGACGCCGCGCGCCGGGCCCGGTGCGCGGCTGACGCGGGACGACGCTTCGGGGGCGGTGCGGGGCGTCCGTCCCGTGCCGCGTTACGAGCGGCTCGCGGCTCGCTTCGGGGAGCTGGTCCAGGCCGACCGCACGACCCCCGCCGCCGCGATCAGGAACCCCACGCCCATCAGCATGCAGACCGCGTACGCGATCGAGGGGAACGGGTCCGTACCCAGGAAAAGTGGGGCCACTGTGACCAGTGTGGCCAGTGCGCCGACGAAGAAAACGATCGCGCCGACCTGAACCAGCCGGTCACCTGCGCCAGAAGGAGTAGTACTCACCCCGCCAGGGTAGTTCCCAGCCCGGAGGAACCGTCCGGCGACGTCTTGTCACCGGCCCCAGGGCCATTAGCCTGGGACCCGGCGGGTCATGGGGACCCGCTGTACTGCTATCCGGAGCCGTTTTCCCGGCTCTCCCGCGCACCGACGAGTACGAGGACGAGGACAGACGTGCCCACCGGCAAGGTCAAGTGGTTCAACAGCGAGAAGGGCTTCGGCTTTCTCTCCCGCGACGACGGCGGCGACGTCTTCGTCCACTCGTCGGTACTCCCTGCCGGCGTCGAGGTGCTCAAGCCGGGCCAGCGGGTGGAGTTCGGCGTTGTCGCAGGCCAACGCGGTGACCAGGCACTGTCCGTGGCGATCCTCGACCCCACACCGTCCGTCGCGGCCGCGCAGCGCCGCAAGCCGGACGAGCTGGCGTCGATCGTCCAGGACCTGACCACGCTCCTGGAGAACATCACGCCGACGCTGGAGCGGGGCCGCTACCCCGACAAGGTCGCGGGCGGGAAGATCGCGGGTCTGCTGCGGGCGGTCGCCGACCAGCTCGACGTGTAGTCCGGCGCGCGGCCCGGCACCGCGGGCCGCGTCAGGGGAACGACGGAGCGCCGTCAGGGAAATGCCAGAGCGTCCGGGCCGAGGGGCGGAACGAGCCCCTCGGCCGCGGCGCGCGTCAGCAGACCGCGGATCGCCGCGTAGCCGTCCTCGCCGAGGCCGGCCGTGAACTCGTTGACGTAGAGCCCGATGTGCTGGTCGGCCACGGCCGGGTCCATCTCCTGGGCGTGCTCCAGGACGTAGGGCCGTGAGACCTCCGGCGCGTCCCAGGCCATCCGCACCGATGTGCGCACCGATTCGGCCAGCCGTTCCAGCTTTTCGGCGCCCAGCGAGCGCTTGGCGATGATCGCGCCGAGCGGGATCGGCAGACCGGTGGTCTCCTCCCAGTGCCGTCCCATGTCCGCCAGGTTGTGCAGGCCGTAGTTCTGATACGTGAAACGCGCCTCGTGGATGACCAGACCGGCGTCCACCTTGCCGTCCCGCACCGCGGGCATGATCTCGTCGAACGGCATGACGACGACCTCGCCGACCCCGCCCGGTACGACCTCCGCCGCCCAGAGCCGGAAGAGCAGATAGGCGGTGGAGCGCTCGCTCGGTACGGCGACGGTCCGGCCGGTCAGATCCGTACCCGGCTCCTTCGTCAGCACGAGCGGCCCGCAGCCCCGCCCCAGCGCGCCGCCGCACGGCAGCAGCGCGTACTCCTCCAGCACCCAGGGCAGCACGGCGTACGAGACCTTCAGCACGTCGAGCTCACCTCGCTCGGCCATGCCGTTGGTGATGTCGATGTCGGCGAAGGTGACGTCGAGGGCGGGCGCGCCGGGGACCCGTCCGTGCGCCCAGGCGTCGAAGACGAAGGTGTCGTTGGGGCAGGGCGAGAACGCGATGCGCAACGCCGCGTCAGCTGAGTGAGTCGTTTCGGTCATGCCGGGTCCAACCTTCCAGTACGGCTGCTGTCTTCCCGAACGCCCCGGTGAGCGCGGCCAGCGCGTCGCCGATGCGCCAGGCGTCCCGGTCGCGGGGGCCGACGGCGTTCGAGACGGCCCGCAGTTCCAGTACCGGGACGCGGGCCCGGTCGGCGGCCTCGGCCACCCCGAAGCCCTCCATCGCCTCGGCGAGCGCACCCGGGTGCGCGGCGAGCAGGCCCGCGGCGCGGGCGGCCCCGCCGGTCACGGTGGAGACGGTGAGCACCGGTCCGGCCGCCGCTCCGGTGGCCGCCGCCACCTCCCGTACCAGCGCGGGCGGCGGCAGGAAGCGGTCCCGGCCGAAGCCGAGTCCGGTGACGGGCACGAAACCGTCCGGGGTCTCGGCGCCCAGGTCGGCGGCGACGAGCTCGGTCGCCACGACGAGCGAGCCGATGGGCGCGGCGGGGGCGAAACCGCCGCCGATACCGGCCGAGACGACCAGACCGTACGGTTCTCCGGGCGGCGCCGAGGCCAGCGCGAAGGCGGCCGATGCCGCCGCGGCGGCCGGTCCCACACCGCCCGCCAGGACGTCGAAGGCACCCGTGCGGTGCAGTTCGCCGCCCGGCACGTCAGCCACCGCCGCGGTGGCCCCGAACGCACGCGTGACCGCGTCCCGTTCCACCGGGACAGCGGTCACGACAAGCACACGCACGGAAGGGAGCCTCCGGGATCGGGCGGGATCAGGAGGGGGTCAGGACGTCTTCTTGAGCTCGAAGTGCCAGATGCCCGTGAGCTTCTTGCCCTTGGTCTCCACGATGGAGATCTGGGTCTTGTTCGAGGTCTCACCGGTCTGGCTGGCGAAGAAGGCGCTGCCGGGGATCGACCGGTAGGTCTTCTTGTACGGCTCCTGCTCGGCCTGCTGGCCGTTGATGAAGAGCGTCCAGCCGTTGTCGGCGATCTCGGGGTCGACGCCGAAGCGGACCTTGTCGTCCATCGCGACCTTGACGGACTTCTCGGCCTTCTTGTTGAGGCAGCCCTGGATGTCGGACTCCTTGAGGGCCTTGCCGTCGTTGTAGCAGGACGCCTCGGTGTTCACCGAGTTGTCGCCGACCGTCACGGTGGCGAGCGGCGTCGGCTTGTCGCAGGCGGACAGGACAAGGAGTCCCGCGGACACGGCACCAAGAGCGACGCCGATTCGACGGCCCTTACCGGAGAAGAACGCAACGGTCATGGGCCGAAGGCTATCGGTCGCCCCCGCTCATGCCACGCGGGGGTGCGGCGTGCCGCGCCGTGCGGCGCCCAGCAGCCCCCGTACGGAGGTGGCGGCACCCAGGGCGAGGATCGCCGAGGCGACCGACATGCCGAGTACTCCGTTGAGGGGCAGTGCGATGCCGATGCCGCCGCCGACTACCCAGGCCATCTGGAGCAATGTCTCGGACCGGGCGAAAGCGGACGTACGGACCTCTTCCGGGACGTCCCGCTGGATCATGGCGTCCAGCGACAGCTTCGACAGGGCCTGGGTGAAACCCGCCACCGCGGCGAGCGCGGCGACCATCACGGTGGAGAAGAACAGCGCGGCGAGCACGGCGACGCCCAGGGCGAGCCCGAGGACGGTCGCGATGATCACCTCGGGGCCGCGGGCCCGGAGCCAGGCGCCCACCGCCGTGCCGCAGGCGTTGCCGGCGCCGGCCGCGACACCGACGATGCCGAGCGAGACGGCGGCGCTCTGGCCCGCGAGCGGGTGCTCGCGCAGCAGGAAGGCCAGGAAGAAGATCAGGAAGCCGGAGAGGGCCCGGTGCGAGGCGTTCGCCTGGAGCCCGTGCAGGACGGAACCGCCGACGGAGCGCAGCCCGGGGCGCTTGTCCCGGACCGGCTTGTCGCCGTTCTTCCTGCCGAGGCGCCGGCCACCGCGCCCGGTGCGGGCCTTCGCGGCGGTGGGCTCGCCGTCCGCGCCGTGCGGGAGGATCAGGCGCGCCTTGCGCTCGCCCTTCGCGGAGTCGACCTTGGGCGGCAGCGTGAAGGCCAGGAACGTCCCCCCGAGGAAGATCGCGCACGCGCCGTAGAGCGGCCAGCCCGATCCGATGGTCTGGAGACCCGCCCCGATCGGGGCCGCCACACCCGTCGCCAGGAGTCCGGCCAGGGTGACCCGCGAATTGGCCTTCACCAGGGAGAAGCGGGGTGGCAGCAGACGCGGCACGACGGCGCTGCGGACGACCCCGTACGCCTTGGAGGCGACCAGGACGCCCAGCGCCGCCGGGTACAGCTCCAGGCCGCCGGTGGCGACCGCGCCCGACATGGTGATCGCCAGCACCGCCCGCGCGAACATCGCACCCGCCATCGCGGCGCGTCGGCCGTGCGGCAGCCGGTCCAGCAGCGGGCCGATCACCGGGGCGAGCAGGGTGAAGGGGGCCATCGTGATGGCCAGGTAGAGCGCGACCCGGCCGCGCGCCTCGTCCGTCGGGACGGAGAAGAACACCGTGGAGGCGAGCGCGACCGTGATCATCACGTCGCCCGCGCCGTTCACCGCGTGCAGTTCGATCAGTTTGCCGAGGCCGGATTCCCCGGCCCCATGGGCGTGTGTCGCCTTTCGAATGCCTTTCGCGGTGCCCGTGAACGGGGAGCGCAGGGCATGACCGATCGACCGGCCTGCCCTGCGGAGCGGGCCGGAACCGTCGTGCGACCTGGCGGCAGCCACCTCGTCATAGTGCCCCAACCCTCGCCCCGGTGAACCGTGATCGGGCACCGACGCGGCGCGGGGCGCCCCGTCGGACCAGTCACCGGACCGGTGATCGGACCGGTGATCGGCAGAATGGATACGGCACGTTTGGGACGGCAGGTGGGCGCGGAGCGGCGGAGAGGGTAGCGTGCGTAACGCGCCACCGGCGGTTGTTCTTGGCCGCGCGCCTCTCCGCGATCCCGCAGAATGGATGGCAGAAGGCGCGCCCGAGGCAGGCACAACGGGTGTGGACGTCGACGCGGCCCCCAGGTCCGCTCCGCCCACAGCTGTCATGGCCGAAAACAGCAATCGCACAGCAGCTGGCGCGCTCGTGAGACTGGCGTATGGAGAGAAGCGAGACCTGTGAGTGCTGCGACGACGCGAAGCCGTACGGCCCGTACCCCCGTTCCCGACCGCCTGTGCGCCGAGGCCGTAGACCTCGCCCGCGCGGCGGCCGAGGAAGCCGCCGCGCCAGGAGTGGTCGGTGAGCATGTGGGGGTCGTCTCCGAGGGAGACCGGGTCGTCACCCACTACTTCGAGTGCAAGGACCCCGGCTACCGGGGCTGGCGCTGGGCGGTGACGGTCGCCAGGGCCTCCCGCGCCAAGAACGTCACCCTGGACGAGACGGTGCTCCTGCCGGGCTCGGACGCGCTCCTGGCCCCCGAGTGGGTGCCGTGGAGCGAGCGCCTGCGCCCCGGCGACATGGGCCCCGGCGACCTGCTGCCCACCGAGGCGGAGGACCTTCGCCTGGAGCCCGGCTACACGGGCGAGGACGAGCCCCCGCCGAACTCCGCGGTCTCCGCGGACCTCGCGGACCTCGTCGAGTCGCAGGACGCGGAGCCGACGGCCCGGCCGGGCGCGACGCGCCGCGGTTCGATCGCCGCGGTCGCGGACGAGCTCGGCACACGGCGGGCGCGGGTGCTGTCCCGGTACGGGCTGTACGCGGCCGCGGACCGCTGGGACGAGGAGTTCGGGGCGAAGACCCCCATGGCGCAGGCAGCTCCGGCCACCTGTGTGACCTGTGCGTTCCTGGTGCCCATGGCGGGCTCGCTCAAGCAGGCGTTCGGCGTGTGCGCGAACGAGTTCGGCCCGGCCGACGGCCATGTGGTGTCGCTGGCGTACGGCTGCGGAGGTCACTCCGAGGCGGCGGTGATGCCGAAGCCGGCGAAGCCCGCGCCGCACGCGCTGGACACCCTCCAGGTGGACGAGTACGCGCTGCGCCCGGCGCGTGACAGCGGGTCCGTACCGGACGAGGCGGACGCGCCCACGGAGGATCTCGGCCACTCCTGACGGGCTCGACAGGCAAAGGACCCGGCCCGCCCGGCGATGGAGGACATCGCCGGGCGGGCTTGATTCTGTGCCTGCCCGCCGTCGCGGTACCTTCGGGCGCACACTGGGCGGCACGGGCACACGTGCCACACGGCAGTACGCGGCACACGTCGTGCCCGCCGCGCACAGGTCACGGGTCACCGGAACAGAGCGGAGTCGAGAGCGTGAGCATGAATGCGACCGAGGGGGCCGATCCGTTCGGGACGGCACGGCTGCGGCGCGGCGTGCTCGACGCCTGGGGGGCCGGCCCGGCCCGCTTCCGGGAGGACGCCAACGCCGAGGAGGACCTCGCGCTCGGCGGCTACCGTGACCGCCTCGTGGTCGAGCTGGCCCAGAACGCCGCCGACGCCGCCGCCCGCGCCCGTGTCCCGGGCCGGCTGCGGCTCACCCTGCACCCGGCGGCCCCCGGCGATCCGGACGCCCGCGCCGTCCTCGCCGCCGCCAACACCGGCGCCCCGCTGGACGCGACCGGCGTCGAGTCCCTGAGCACGCTGCGCGCCTCCGCCAAGCGGGAGGGGCACGAGTCCGCCGTCGGCCGGTTCGGCGTCGGGTTCGCCGCCGTCCTCGCCGTCAGCGACGAGCCCGCGGTCATCGGCCGGCACGGCGGCGTCCGCTGGTCCCTGGCCGAGGCCCGCGACCTGGCCCGGCAGGCGGCCATCGGCTCCCCCGGTCTCGGCGACGAACTGCGCCGCCGCGACGGCCACGTACCGCTGCTGCGGCTCCCGCTGCCCGCCGAGGGCACCGCACCGGACGGGTACGACACCGTCGTGGTGCTGCCGCTGCGCGACGGCACGGCCGAGGACCTCGTCGGCCGGCTGCTCACCGCGGTGGACGACGCACTCCTGCTCACCCTCTCCGGACTCGATGAGATCGTCATCGAAACCCCGGACGGCGTACGGACGTTGCGGCGCACCCAGCAGGGCCCGTACATCCACATCGACGACTCCGCGCACGGGACGAACCGCTGGCGCACCATCCTCGACCACGGCCCGGTCGAGCCCGCCCTGCTCGCCGACCGGCCCGTGGAGGAGCGGCTGCGTCCGCACTGGTCGGTCACCTGGGCCGTGCCCGTGGACGAACAGGGCGCCCCGCAGCACCCCCGTACCGCCCCCGTCGTCCACGCGCCCACCCCCACCGACGAACCCCTCGGCATCCCCGCGCTCCTCATCGCCTCGCTGCCGCTGGACACCAGCCGCCGCCACCCCGCGCCCGGCCCCCTCACCGACTTCCTGGTGGAGCGCGCGGCCGACGCGTACGCCGAACTGCTCGCCCAGTGGCAGCCGGTGTCCACGGGCACCGTCGACCTGGTCCCCGGGCCGCTCGGCAAGGGCGAGCTGGACGGCGCCCTGCGCGGCGCGATCCTCTCCCGGCTGCCCCGGATCGCGTTCCTGGAGGCCGCCGCGCCCCGGGACCCGGCGACCGAGCCCGACCGTTGGGACGACTGGGACAAGGACGACGCCCCGTCCGCACCGCGCGGGGCCACCACCGCCCTGCGGCCCGTCGAGGCCGAGATCGTCGAGGGCGTCGGCGCCGCGACCGTGCGGGTGCTCGCCGAGGTGCTGCCGTGCCTCCTGCCCGCCGGGCTGGAACGCCGCACCGAGCTGCGCACCCTCGGCGTCGCCCGCGTCCCGCTCACCGAGGCCGTCGACCGCCTCGCCGGACTGGAGCGCGACCCGTCCTGGTGGCGTCGGCTCTACGACAGCCTGACGGGCATCGACCCGGACCGGCTCTCCGGCCTCCCGGTCCCGCTCGCCGGGGCCCCCGACGCCCCCGCGGACCAGGCGCCCCGCACCACCATCGGCCCCCGCCAGGTCCTGCTGCCGCTCCCGGACGCCCTCCCCGGCCCCGTCATGGCCCGGCTGGCCCGGCTGGGACTGAAGGTCGCCCACCCGGACGCCGCCCATCCGCTCCTGGAGAAGCTGGGCGCCCTGCCCGCCACCCCGCGCGCCGTGCTGAGGACCCCGCAGGTGCGGGCCGCCGTCGCCGGTTCGCTGGACGCGGGGGAGATCTGGGACGAGGACGCGCTGGACGGCGACGAGCTCGCGGAGACCGTCCTCACCCTCGTACGGGACGCGGACCTGGCCCCCGGCGACGAGCCGTGGCTCGGCGCGCTGGCCCTGCCGGACGAGGACGGCGAGCCCGCGCCCGCCGGTGAACTCGTCCTGCCGGGAAGCCCGTTCGCCCAGGTCATGCGCGAGGGTGAACTGGCTCTGTGCGACGAGGAGCTGGCCGGCCGCTGGGGCGAGCAGCCGCTCACCGCGTGCGGGGTGCTGGCCACCTTCGCGCTGGTGCGGGCCACCGATGTGGTGCTCGACCCCGATGAACTGGAGCCTCGCGAGGGGGACTTCGCCGAACCGGACGACGCCGGGCTGCTCGACGCCGTCGACGTGTGGTGCGAGGACATCCTCGACCAGCTGCCCGACACCCCCGTGCCGCCCGTCGCCACCGAACTCGTCGCCGTCCGCGACCTGGACCTCGTCGACGACGACGCCTGGCCGCAGGCGCTCGCGATGCTCGCCCGGCCGCCGTTGCGCGACGCCCTGACCCACCCGGTGCGGGTGCTGCTCCCGGACGGCACGACGCAGTCCGTGCGCCCGTACACCGCCTGGTGGCTGCGCGACCACCCGGTGCTGGACGGCCGCCGCCCGGCGGGCCTGCGCGCGGCGGGGGGCGACCCGCGCCTCAACGGGCTCTACGACGCCGTCGACGCGTCCGGGTTCGACGATGCCCAGGTGCTGCGCGCGCTGGGCGTACGGACCTCGGTGGCCGCGCTCCTGGACGAGCCGGGCGGCGCCGCGGAACTGCTGGGGCGGCTCGCGGAGGAGGACCGCCCGGTCGGCCCCGTACAGCTGCACGCGCTCTACACGGCCCTGGCCGAACTGGACCCGCAGCAGGTCACGTTGGTCGACGAGCTGCGTGCGGTCGTGGACGGCGAGGTACGGGTGGTGGACGCGGCGGACGCCGTGATCGCCGACGCCCCCGACGTCCTGCCGCTGACCGAGGGCGTGGCCCTGCTGCCGGTCGCCCCGGCGCGCGCCGCCGAACTGGCCGACCTCTTCCAGGTGCGGCGGCTCGGCGAGACGATCGATGCCGAGGTGACGAGCGAGGGCGAGGAGCACCGCGTACCGGAATCGGTCCGGGTCCTGCTCGGTGCCGGGACCCCGGACGTGTACATCGAGCACGCCGAGCTGCGGGCGGGCGGCGTCGAGCTGGACTGGCGCCGCACCCCGGACGGCGCCGTGCACGCCGCCACGCTGGAGGGCGTCGCCGCGGGCCTGGCCTGGGCGGCCGGGCAGTGGCCGCGCCGCTTCGAGGTGGCGGCGCTGCTGGAGGATCCCTCGCGTACGGAGGAGCTGGCGCGGGACCGCTGGTTCGACTGAGCCGGGCGGGGCCGGGCGGGGACGGGCTGGGCGGGGACGGGCCGGGAGTGACGGGTCCGGAGCGACGGGTGCGGTGTGACTTTCACAGAAAAGTCATGGGTTCGTACAACCGTTCACACGTGTCGGAGGTCTGGTCTGTCGAGTCAGCAGACTCGCAGACCAGACGGGTCCCACCGGGTGAACGCGAAACCGTGGGCCCCCTGCTCCACATTTGGGGAACGCATGCGCATTCGTGCCACTGTTGCCGTAGCTACCGGCGCCCTGGCCCTGTCCGCTCTCACCCTTCCGGCCGCGCAGGCCGCGCAGGCCGACGACGGTCGTTCGTGGTCCCACGACTACAAGTTCTCGGCGCCGAAGGGCTCCGACACCGCGAAGGCGCGCCTCGGGGCCCGCGCCGCCGCGGCCGACACCTTCAAGGTGACCAAGATCGTCACCAACGGTGGCAAGCCCATCGTGGTCGGCACCACGGCGAAGAAGAAGATCTCCGTCTCGGTGACCGCCACCGACGCCGCGGGTGTGGGCGGCGTCGCCGCGTTCATCTGGGTCGGCAAGAACATCGACGACAAGGACAGCTTCGGGTTCGGACCCGAGGAGGGTGGCGTGAAGTGCAAGGCGGTCAACGCCACCACCACCACGTGCACGACGGCCCTCACGGTCGACCCGGGCTGGCTGATGAACTCCGACGCGCGTAACTGGCACGTCGGCGTCTCCGGCGTGGACGACAACGGCGAGGAGTACGACCACGACTCGCTCGCCTGGGTCAAGATGCAGCGGCTCTCCAAGCTGACGGTCAACGCCTCCCCGGAGCCCGTGAAGAAGGGCAAGACCATCACGGTCACCGGCAAGCTGACCCGTGCGAACTGGGACACCAGCACGTACAAGGGCTACAGCAAGCAGTCCGTGAAGCTCCAGTTCCGCAAGAAGAGCAGCAAGACCTACACGACGATCAAGACCATCAAGTCGAGCTCCACGGGCGCGCTGAAGACCACGGTCAAGGCCTCGGTCGACGGCTACTGGCGCTACAGCTTCGGCGGCACCTCCACCACCCCGGCCGTCTCGGCCGGCGCCGACTACCTCGACGTGAAGTAGTCACGCACCGGGCGTCTCCCAGGAGCTGCCCGAGGTGCCCGTCCGGGCACCGCCCGAGTCACCTTCCGAGGCACCCCGCACCGTCCAGGTGCGGGGTGCCTCGCGGCTTTCCTACGCCCCGAAGCGGCGGCCTACCCAGCGCCAGACGAACTCCAGGGCCGCCGCCGCCGCTGCCGCGATTCCCACGGCCGCCCACGGCATGGTCGTCCCCACCAGCTTCAGGGCGAAGAAGTTCTGGAGCCACGGCACGACCAGCACGATCAGGAACCCCAGGCCCATCGCCGCGACCAGGCAGACGCGCCACCAGGTGTACGGGCGGGCGATGATCGCCAGCACCCACATCGAGACCAGGAACAGCGTGAGCGTCGCCGCGCTCGTCTCGGCGTCCAGCGCGCCCGCGCCCGAGTAGTGGTGCCGGGCCAGCAGATACGTCACGAAGGTGGCGGCCGCCGCGATCACCCCGGACGGGATCGCGTACCGCATGACCCGGCGGACGAAGTGCGGCTGGGCCCGCTCCTTGTTCGGCGCGAGGGCGAGGAAGAACGCCGGTACGCCGATCGTCAGCGTGGACAGCAGTGTCAGATGGCGCGGCAGGAACGGGTACTCCACCTGGAAGCAGACCACCAGGACCGCCAGCAGCACCGAGTACACGGTCTTCGTCAGGAACAGCGTGGCGACCCGGGTGATGTTGCCGATCACCCGGCGGCCCTCGGCGACGACGGACGGCAGCGTCGCGAAGCTGTTGTTCAGCAGCACGATCTGCGCCACGGCACGCGTCGCCTCGGAGCCCGAACCCATCGAGACCCCGATGTCGGCGTCCTTCAGCGCGAGGACGTCGTTGACGCCGTCACCGGTCATCGCGACCGTGTGGCCGCGCGACTGGAGGGCCGCGACCATGTCCCGCTTCTGCTGCGGGGTGACCCGGCCGAAGACCGCGTTCTCCTCCATGGCCGTGGCCATGGCGTCGGGGTCGGTGGGCATCCGGCGCGCGTCCATCGTGTTCTCGGCGCCCGCGAGACCGAGCTTCCCGGCGACCGCGCCGACCGAGACCGCGTTGTCACCGGAGATCACCTTCGTGGCGACCCGCTGGTCGGCGAAGTAGGCCAGGGTCTCCGCGGCGTCCGGCCGCAGCCGCTGCTCCAGGACGACCAGGGCGGTGGGTACGGCCCCGTCGCCGACGCCGGGCCCGTCGAGAGCGCCGGAGGCGCGGGCCAGCAGCAGCACCCGCAGACCCTGCTCGTTCAGCTGCTCGATCTCGGCGAGCGTCGGGTCCTGGTCGGGGAGCAGCACATCGGGGGCGCCGAGCAGCCAGGCCGACTGCCGGCTGCCGCTCCCGCCGGTCCCGCCGGTCCCGCCGTCCGGGCTGCCGGTGTCGTCGCCGTCGCCCTCGTCGAACGCCGCCCCGCTGTACTTGCGCGCCGAGGAGAACGGCAGCGTGTCCGTGACGGCCCACCCCCCACCGTCCGGGTAGGCGTCGGCGATGGCCTTGAGGCTGGCGTTGGGCCGGGGGTCGGAGGCACCGAGGGCGCCCAGGACCCGGGACACGTATGCCTCGTCCGAACCGTTCAGCGGGCGCACCTCGGTGACGTCCATGCCGCCCTCGGTGAGGGTGCCGGTCTTGTCCAGGCAGACGACGTCGACGCGGGCCAGCCCCTCGATGGCGGGCAGTTCCTGCACCAGGCACTGCTTGCGGCCGAGCCGTACGACACCGATGGCGAAGGCGACCGAGGTGAGCAGGACCAGGCCCTCGGGGATCATCGGGACGATGCCGCCGACGGTCCGCGCGACGGACTCCTTGAAGTTGTTGTCCTTGACGACGAGCTGGCTGATGATCAGGCCGATCGCGGTCGGCACCATCATCCAGGTCACGTACTTCAGGATGGTGCTGATGCCGCTGCGCAGCTCGGAGTGGACGAGCGTGAAGCGGGACGCCTCCTCGGCGAGCTGCGCGGCGTACGCCTCGCGGCCGACCTTGGTGGCGGTGAACGCGCCGCCGCCCGCGACGACGAAGCTGCCGGACATCACCGGGTCGCCGTACCGCTTGATCACCGGGTCCGCCTCGCCGGTGAGCAGCGACTCGTCGATCTCCAGGCTGTCCGCCTCGGCGACCGTGCCGTCCACGACGACCTTGTCACCGGGGCCCAGTTCGATCAGATCGCCCAGGACGATCTCGGAGGTGGAGATCTCGGCGGCGGTCCCGTCGCGCCGCACGGTCGGCTTCGCCTCACCGATGACCGCGAGGCTGTCCAGGGTCTTCTTGGCACGCCACTCCTGGACGATGCCGATACCGGTGTTGGCGACGATCACGAAGCCGAAGAGGCTGTCCTGGATCGGCGCGACGAACAGCATGATCACCCAGAGCACGCCGATGATCAGGTTGAACCGGGTGAAGACGTTCGCGCGGACGATCTCGGTGAGGGAGCGCGAGGAGCGTACGGGTACGTCGTTGACCTCGCCGCGGGCGACCCGTTCGGCGACCTCGGCGGTCGTGAGCCCGCCGCTGTGCCGGGCCGAGGGTGGTGGCCGCATCGGGTGTACGGGGTCGAGTTCGGCTCCGGCGTCGATCATGGCCGGCCGGGGAGGTCCGGGGGTCTGCTCCCCGGAGGAGTCGAGTGCCCGCTGTGTCATGGTTCCGACGGTACGGGTGGGTGCGCCGGATTACCCGCCGGGGGTCGGAAGATCAGACCAGCGGAGGATCAAGTCGGTCCTGTGGTTGTACGGAACGCGCTCAGGAGGCGGGGGGCGCTTCAGGTGGTGGGAGAGGCGGGAGAGGCACCCGAGGCCCCGCCCGGGGTCCCGCCGTGGGCGGAGGCGGCGGCCTCGGCCGCGTGCCGCTTGAGCGCCGCGTCCCGGCCCCGCACGTACCAGATGCCGATCAGCCCGAGGCCGGCACCGGCCAGCGGGGTCCACACCCACCAGGTGTGTCCGTGGTCGGCGAACCAGCCGTAGAAGGGGAGCTGCGCGAGGAAGAGGATGAACCAGAGGATCGTGCCGCCCGTGATGGTGGCGACGACGGGACCCTCCAGGGGCTCGGGTGCCTCGTGCTTCGGTGTCCACTTCTCCATGAGCTCAGTGTATGGGCCGTTCGGGAACGGCCCAAGGACGCCCGTCGGACGTCCCCGGGGCCGTATACACCAGTGCCGCCGGGCCAGTCGGCCCAAGGGTCTACGCGCGGAGATAGCGATCTTCGCCTTATGTATTCATACTGAATCTGCTTTGGCTGGCTCGAATTATTCGTCTGAAAGTCCAAAGTTGATCGCTTTTCGTTCCTTGAACCCCCCTACGTACGACTGAGGTCACCATGTCCCCCGCGGCTACCGCTCAGGTCGACCCCGAGCAGCCTCCGGCCCCGCAGCCGCACGGCAGCCTGGACCGGTTTTTCAAGATCTCCGAGCGGGGGTCGTCGGTCGCCCGTGAGATCCGGGGCGGATTCGCCACGTTCTTCGCGATGGCCTACATCATCGTGCTCAACCCGATCATTCTCGGCAGCGCGAAGGACATGTACGGGCATCAGCTCGACAGCGGCCAGCTGGTCACCGCCACGGTGCTGACGGCGGCCTTCACCACGCTGCTGATGGGCGTCATCGGCAATGTGCCGATCGCGCTGGCCGCCGGACTCGGCGTCAACACCGTCGTCGCCCTCCAGCTCGCTCCCCGGATGAGCTGGCCGGACGCGATGGGCATGGTCGTCCTCGCGGGCTTCGTCGTGATGCTCCTCGTCGCGACCGGGCTGCGCGAACGCGTGATGAACGCCGTACCGAAGTCGCTCCGCAAGGGCATCGCGATCGGCATCGGTCTCTTCATCCTGCTGATCGGCCTGGTCGACTCGGGCTTCGTCTCCCGCATCCCGGACGCCGCGCACACCACCGTGCCGCTCCAGCTCGGCGGCGACGGTCACCTCAACGGCTGGCCGGTCCTGGTCTTCGTCCTCGGCGCGCTGCTCACCCTCGCGCTGATCGTCCGCAAGGTGCCGGGCGCGATCCTGATCTCCATCGTCTCCATGACGGTCGTCGCGCTGATCATCGACGCGATCGCCGATCTGCCGGGCCAGGCGTGGGGGCTGACCGTTCCCGCGTGGCCGGGCAACCCGGTCGCCTCGCCCGACTTCGGGCTGATCGGTGAGGTCAGCCTGTTCGGCGGCTTCGAGAAGGTCGGCGTTCTGACGGGCGTCCTGTTCGTCTTCACCGTGCTGCTGTCCTGCTTCTTCGACGCGATGGGCACCATCCTCGGTGTCGGTGACGAGGCGAAGCTGACGGACAAGGACGGCAACTTCCCCGGCATCAACAAGGTGCTGTTCGTCGACGGCATCGCGGTGGCCGCGGGCGGTGCGAGCTCCTCCTCCGCCTCGACCTGCTTCGTGGAGTCCACGGCCGGTGTCGGTGAAGGTGCCCGCACCGGGTTCGCGAGTGTGGTGACCGGTCTGCTCTTCACGGTGGCGCTGTTCCTGACGCCGCTGGCGACCATGGTCCCGTCGCAGGCGGCCACCCCCGCCCTGCTGGCGGTCGGCTTCCTGATCATCGCGGGCTCGGTGCGGGACATCGACTGGAGCGACTACACGCTCGCGATCCCGGCCTTCCTCGCCATGGTGATGATGCCGTTCACGTACTCGATCACCAACGGCATCGGCATCGGCTTCATCGCCTTCAGCGTGCTGCGGCTGGCGGCCGGCCGAGGCCGTGAGGTCCCGGTGGCGATGTACGTGGTGTCGGCGGTGTTCGTCTTCTACTACGCGATGCCGGCTCTCGGCCTCACATGATCGGTGGCGGCGTCCTGCCCGGAGCGGCTCAGGTGAGCCGGTTCGCCGGGTCGACCCGGGCCTCGGCCCCGTAGAACTTCTCCGTTTCGTCGACGGCCGCGTGGAAGCGCTCGTCGAAGTCGTCGCGAATGAGCGTCCGGACCACATAGTCCTGGACGCTCATTCCGCGTTTTGCGGCGTGCTGCCGGAGCCGGTCGAGCAGCTCACCGTCTATCCGCAGGCTGAGCACTGTCGATCCCATGACAAGCAGGGTCGCCGCCCTGGCGCACGCTCGGTGTCACTTTCCGCTTCCGAATCACTCGTTCGGGTGAGCAGATTCTCGCGCGTGTACCACCCGAGTGGTATTTAGGGTAGGTAATGAGTTACGCTAACAAACATGCCTGACCTGATCCACGACGGCGACAGTGCCGCCGCCGTGAGCTCCCTTCGCTCCGCCGTGATGCTGCTGAGCCGACGTCTGAAGCACCAGCGTGTCGACGAGTCGCTGAGCCCGACAGAGATGTCGGTGCTCGGCACCCTTGCCCGTTGCGGTTCCGCCACCCCCGGTGAGCTGGCCCGCAAGGAGCACGTGCAGCCGCCGTCGATGACCCGCATCGTCGCCCTGCTCGAAGCCAAGGGACTGGTCCGGCTCGAACCGCACCCCGATGACCGTCGGCAGAAGATGGTCAGCCAGACCGAGCAGGCCGAGGCCATGCTCCTGGAGAGCCGCACCAAGCGGAACGCCTGGCTGACCACCCTCGCCGAGGGCCTGGACGAGGACGAGTGGGACACGCTGCGGGCCGCGGCGCCCGTGCTGGAGAAGCTTGCCCACCTGTGACCCCACGGGCGCCCCGGACCACAGCCGGAGCGCCCGCTGTCACGTCCCCGTCGGACAGCACGCCGTATACGCCCGAGGAGGCGAACCCTTTTGAGTACGGGATCCGGAGCAGACTCCGCCCCCGCACCGACGTCCACCCACGAGAGCAAGACCGGCGGGACCTTCTCGTCGCTGAAGATCCGCAACTACCGCCTGTTCGCCACGGGCGCCGTGATCTCCAACACCGGTACCTGGATGTCCCGCATCACGCAGGACTGGCTCGTCCTGAGCCTCACCGGTTCCGCCACCGCCGTCGGTATCACGACGGCGTTGCAGTTCCTCCCCATGCTTCTCTTCGGTCTGTACGGCGGAGTGATAGCCGACCGCCTCCCGAAGAGGCAGATCCTGCTCGTCAGCCAGGCCATGCTCGGTCTCTGCGGCATCGCACTCGCCGTCCTGACCCTCTCCGGCGCCATCGAGGTCTGGCACGTCTATCTGATCGCGTTCCTGCTCGGCATGGTGACGGTCGTGGACAACCCGGCCCGCCAGTCGTTCGTCTCCGAGATGGTCGGCCCCGCGCAGCTGCGCAACGCCGTCAGCCTCAACTCGGCGAACTTCCAGTCCGCCCGGCTCATCGGCCCCGCCGTCGCGGGTGTCCTGATCACCACGGTCGGCAGCGGCTGGGCCTTCATGTTCAACGGCCTGTCCTTCCTCGCGCCGCTCATCGGCCTGCTGATGATGCGCACGGACGAGATGCACGCCTCGGTGACCGTCCCCCGCGCCAAGGGCCAGCTGCGCGAAGGACTGCGTTACGTCTCCGGGCGCCCGGACCTGATCTGGCCGATCGTCCTGGTCGGCTTCGTCGGCACGTTCGGCTTCAACTTCCCGATCTGGCTCACCGCCTTCGCGGACGAGATCTTCCACGGCGGGGCCGGGATGTACTCGTTCTTCAACATCCTGATGGCGGCCGGCTCCCTGGCCGGCGCCCTGCTCGCCGCCCGCCGCCGCTCCACCAGGCTGCGGATGCTGGTGGCCGCGGGCACGGCCTTCGGGCTGCTGGAGATCGCCGCGGCCCTGTCGCCCTCGGTCTGGCTCTTCGCCATCCTGCTGGTCCCGATCGGCATGATCGGCCTGACGACCAACATCACCGCGAACACCAGCGTCCAGATGGCCGCCGACCCCGAGATGCGGGGCCGGGTGATGAGCCTCTACATGATGGTCTTCGCCGGGGGCACGCCGGTAGGCGCCCCGATCGTCGGCTGGATCAGCGACACGTACGGCGCCCGCACGGGTTTCGCGGCGGGCGGCGCGATCTCGATGGTCGCCGCCCTGGCGGTCGGCTTCATGCTGGCCCGCGTCGGCGGCCTGCGCCTCAAGGTCGACCTCCGTCCGGGCCGCCCGCACGTTCGGTTCGTCCCGCGCGAGCAACTGGCGACGGCTGCGTGAGCACACCGGAACCGCCCTCTTCCCCCACGGGGAGGAGGGCGGTTCCGCGCATATGGGCGTGCGGTCAGTCGCGGGGGAACGCGTCGGTCCTGAGGGTGAGGCCGACGGGGGTGTCGGTCAGGTCGACCGGGGTGCCGAAGTCGAAACCCACCACACCGCGGTACTCGTCGTCCTTCGGGAGCGTGTGGAGATGCCACGTGCCCTTGTACGGGTCGACGATGAGGTACACGGGTACACCGGCGGTGGCGTATGTGGCCTTTTTGGAGCCGTAGTCGTTGGCGGCGGTGTCCTTGGAGATCACCTCGGCGATGAACTCGATGTCCTGGTATCGCCACCGGCCCTTCTCGTCCTTCGCGGCGCCCTCGGTCAGGGCGACGACGTCGGAGGCGAAGCCGTTGAGCCGCCCGGGGAAATCGATGCGTACGTCGGATTTCAGCTGCTTGCGGGAGTACGCGGCACGCAGCTGCTCGACGATGTCGAAGATGATCTCCCAGTGGGTGTCCCGCTGCGGCGAGATGTAGACGTTCCCCTCGACGATCTCTACCTTGAATCCCTCGGGGGTGGGCTCAAGCCACTCGAACATCATGTCCAGGGTGCGCTCGTCGCTCTCTTCGGCCATCTCGATCCTGTCGGTGTCTACGACGGTCATCGTGACGCTCCTCCCCGCCGCCGCACGGGCGTGCGGGCAGCCGCGTAGTGCAACGATACGCACGGGCCCCGGGACACGCCGGGAGCTGCCAGACTCGCGCGCATGAGCAGTCAGAGACTCTTCGCGGCCGTTCTGCCGCCCGCCCCGGCCGTCGCGGAGCTGCGGCGGGCCGTCGCCCCGCTCCACGAGCTGCCCGGTGCGCGGGACCTGCGCTGGACGGCGCCCGAGGGCTGGCACTACACGCTCGCGTTCCTCGGCGAGGTGGACGAGGACGTGCTGCCCGAGCTGTACGGGCGGATGGAGCGCGCCGCGCACCGCACCGAGCCGTTCCCCCTCCGCGTGCACGGCGGCGGACGGTTCGACGGACGGGCGCTGTGGGCCGGGGCGGCGGGCGGGCTCGACACGCTCAGGCTGCTCGCCGAGCGCGCCGACGCCGCCGCCCGCCGGGCCGGGCTGCCGATGGAGGAGCACCGCCGCTACACCCCGCACCTCACCCTGGCCCGCAGCCGGACCCCGGCCGACCTGACCGCGTTCACGGCCGTGCTCGACGGCTTCGAGGGGCAGCACTGGGAGGCGGGTGAGCTGAGTCTCGTACGGAGCAACCTGCCCGTGGCGGGAGTGCCCGGGGAGCAGCCGCGGTACGAGGTGACGCGAGCCTGGCCGCTGGGCCGGTGAGCGGTGCGGTTAGGCTCGAAGCGTGGATCCGAAGACCAGAAACCGCATCATGGCCGCCGTACTCGTGCTGATGTTCGCCGTTGTCGCCGTGGCGGCCGCCCTCGGAGGATGACGACGGCCGCCTGACGGCACCGGCACCCGGCTACCAGGCGAAGTTCTCCGGCGACGGGCCCGGACCGGGGAAGATCTCCTCCAGCGAGGCCAGCACCTCGTCCGAAAGCTCCAGCTCGACCGCGCGCAGCGCCGAGTCGAGCTGCTCACCCGTGCGCGGGCCCGAGATCGGACCGGTGACGCCCGGCCGGGTCAGCAGCCAGGCCAGCCCCACCTCGCCGGGCTCCAGACCGTGCTTCGCGAGCAGGTCCTCGTACGCCTGGATCTGCGCCCGTACCTTCGGGTCGGCGAGCGCGTCGGCGGACCGGCCCGTGGTGGACCGGGCGCCACCGCCCTCGCGCTCCTTGCGGATCGCGCCGCCGAGCAGTCCGCCGTGCAGCGGCGACCACGGGATGACCCCGAGGCCGTACTCCTGGGCGGCCGGGATGACCTCCATCTCGGCCTCGCGCTGCATCAGGTTGTAGATGCACTGCTCGCTGACCAGGCCGTAGCTGCCTCGCTGCCGGGCCCGCTCATTGGCCTGGGCGATCTTGTAGCCCGAGAAGTTGGACGAGCCCGCGTAGGGGATCTTGCCCTGCTGGATCAGTACGTCGATGGCCTGCCAGATCTCGTCGATCGGGGTGGACCGGTCGACGTGGTGGAACTGGTACAGGTCGATGTGGTCCGTCTGGAGCCGCTTGAGGCTGGCGTCGACGGCCCGCCGGATGTTGAGTGCGGAGAGCTTGTCGTGGTTGGGCCACGCCTCGCCGTCCGGGCCCATGTTGCCGTAGACCTTGGTGGCGAGGACGACCTTGTCACGACGGTCGCCGCCCTGGGCGAACCAGGTGCCGAGGATCTCCTCGGTGCGCCCCTTGTTCTCGCCCCACCCGTAGACATTTGCCGTACCAAACAATTCATTTTGACGCCGTGCCTGCCGGGGCCCTAGCGTCGATCTCCAAGCACCACAGGGGATGGGGAGAGCAAGTGGCAAGAGTCCTGGGAGTAGTCCGCCTGTCGAAGGTGTCGGACGAGACCACATCGCCGGAGCGCCAGCGCCGATCGGTTCAACGATGGGCTGACCAGGAAGGGCACGTCGTTGTCGGGTGGGTCGAGGACATCGACGTATCCGGCGGTGTCGAGCCTTGGAAGCGCCCGGAGTTCAGTAAGTGGCTGCCTTCTACGATCGGCAAAGAGGTGAGCTCGATCGAGCACCGGATCGCGCTGGAGGAGTCCCGGGCCGACGAGTACGACATCATCTGCGCGCTGAAGCTCGACCGCCTCTCCCGGCGTGTGCTCCACGTGCACACACTCGTGGAGTGGTGTGAGAAGCACGGCAAGGAGGTCGCCACCGTCGAGGACGGGATCAACCTGAACACGCAGATGGGCAAGCTGCTGTTCAGCCTGATCGCCTCCTTCGCGGAAGGGGAGCTCGAAGCCATCAAGGCCCGGGCGAAGTCCTCGTACAACCACTTGGTGAAGGAGGGGCGCTGGCGCGGTGGTCGGATCCCGTACGGCTACCGGGCGGAGAAGCAGGACACCGGTGACGGCTGGCGTCTGGTCCTGGACGACTACGGAACGGACACCGCCGGGACGCTGCGCGAAATCGTCCGCCGGCTTATCGAGGGCGAGTCGGCGAACAGCATCGCCCAGTGGCTCAACGAGGACCCGACCAAGACTCCGGTATCGCTCGACGCTCAGTTGATCAGGAACGGCAAGCCCCCGAAGGGCGGCCGGTGGACCGCTGCGAACACAGCCAAGGTGGTGCGCTCCCTGAACGTTCTCGGTCAGATGGAGGTGACGGAGGAAGTTGTTATCGACGGCCAGAAGACGAAGCGAACCCGCGTCGTCCGTGACACGGAGGGGCGCCCTCTCCAGCGGGCGGAGCCGCTGATCACTCAAGAGGAGTGGGAGCTAGCGAACAAGAAGCTGGACGAGAACACCAGCAAGCGCAACGGCAACCGGAAGGGCGGCTCCCCGATGCTCAGGGTCGCCTTCTGCACCTGCGGTGAACCCGCGTATCTCGGCCCGGGGCGGAACTGGCCCTACTACCGCTGTGCGTCCCGGACCACGCACAAGCCCTGCCCTACAGGCAGCAAGGGCATTGCGGCTCATGTGCTGGAGGGAGCCGTCGAGGAGGTCTTCCTGCGCGCGGCCGGTGATGTCGAGATCGTGCGGAAGGTCTTCCGCCCGGGCGTCGACTTCACGCGGGACATCGAGGAGGTCAACCGCGCGCTGGCAGAACTCCGGGAGGATCGCGAAGCCGGTCTCTACTCCAGTGAGCTGGGCAAGCAGGAGTACCGGGAGACGTACAAACGGCTGGACGCACGACGCGAGCAACTCATGGCCCAGCCCACCCGGCCGGACGGCTGGGACGAGATCCCGACGAATGAGACCTACCGCGAGCGCTGGGCAAAGCTGTCGACCCAGCACGAGAAGGGCAAGGAACTCCGGGCAGCCGGAGTCAGGGCGGTCATCCACGCCGAGAAGCTGCCGCCCCTGACTGCTGTGCAGGCCATGCCCCCGGAAGGACATGACGGCATGTGGCAGGAAGGAAAGGGCCGCGTGCAGGTCTTGATCCCGATGGACTTCAAGCGCCGCGTCCGGGACTTGGCGGCGGTGCACAGCGAGAGCTGACCGTCTCCTCCTTGGACGACAGGAGGGCCCCGCTACGGGCCCTCCCCTGCTCTGTAGGATTCCTGCCAGGTCGCCGCCGTCGCTCCCGACTGCACGAGACCGAGTCCAGGCCCGAAGCCTGGGCACCCTGTGAGGACCATGCCGGCCATGGCTGGTCCACCCCCGCGAAGAAAAGGAGGCACATGTCCCGCCACCAGGCGGGGGTAACTGGCGCATCCGTGCGCCGCACAGGAAGGAGCCGCGCTCAGTGGCTATCCACTTCGGTACCGGCCGCTCTTGGGGCGGGATCTCCCAGCACGAGTACCGGCGCATGGCCCAGGACTCCCGGCACCAGCTCGCCTACCGCGTCCACTTCGCCGCCCTCGGGTGGGCCGACTGCCAGGGCCACGCGAGCTTCGGTCCGGGGAAGTTGGCCGCTCTGCTGGGCAAGGAGGACCAGCCCCTGTCGGACCAGAGCGCGACCAATGCCGTCATCCGAGCGAAGCGGTTGGAGCTCGTGTCACCGCGATCCGGGGCCGCTTGCCTCGTTGTCCCTCCTCACCTCTTCCAGAAGAGGAAGGGCGCCCCGGTCCCTTGCCGCATCCACCAAGACCGATAGGCGCCGTTCCCGCGTGTAGTCCACACACGCCTCGCGTGTACCCATAGCGCCTCTGAGCTGCGGAAACGCAGGCTGTCTCTCTTATCTATTTGGCCTCCCAGTACGGCCCCTGCCGGGGCGGCAACGCAAAGCGGCATGCTGAGCAACGGCGAAGGGAAGCGAGGCGCGGCAGCGCCCTCAGCGGCAGAGGCAAGGGGCGGTCATCAGACCGCCGTCGCCCGAGCCTGCTTCGACAGAGCGGCCCCGCAGGGGCCCAAAAGCGAAGGACAAGAAGCTAACCAGGTGGGGCGCTGCGCGCCCCAAAAGAGCGAAGCCTCGAAAGATGAGCTCCAAAGGGCTGCACTCTTGTGCAGCCCCCTGGCCGACGGTCGGATGGGGTGAGGCGGTTTGACCTGCGTGTTCTTCACAGTCGCCTCCCTTCGCCATCACCTGACGGCCTTTGGAACCGTGGCAGGATCTCAGCAGCCAAGACGTGGCGGTCTGCCTTGTCAGGCCCGGGGGGTCATACCCCACCGCTCCGACGCCGACCTGAACGGCTGTGCCGGTCAGCCGTTCTCGGCGTTGCCATGGAGGACGGCTTCGGCAATCTGACGCACGCGGTCGAGAGTGATGCCGGTGCGCTGCTCGACTGCGAGGGGGTGGTCGGTGGGTTCGAGCTCGATGTAGGGGCGCTGGCCGACCGGGCGGGTGTGGGCGTTCGTCTTCAGGTTGATGGTGCTGGGCGAGTAGATCGGAAGCTCGGTGGTGAGCCAGGCGAAGTACGGCTTCTCCGCTTCGCGTCCCGGCGTGTTCCACATGTCGGTAGCCTGGGAGAAGTTGTCCCGACTGAGCGAAACCCAGACCCCCCACGAGAACACCTCATCGCTGCCGATGACCGGTATCTCGATCAGACCCCTGACGAAGTAGTGCTCGGCGTTGATGACGCACTGGTCCGAGGAGAGCAGGCTGTCGGGCCGGCCCTCGAAGCTCTCGTCCCAGACGTCGGGAGCTGTGGTGCTGTAGCCCATCGGAAGCTCCGCGTGGTACTCGCCGCAGCATGAGCAGGTGTAACCGAGATCGTTGGTCATGCGCGGGAGCCTAGCTTCGCTACGAAGCGTGACTACGGAACGTGGTCTCAATAACCAAGGTTTGTGAGACGAACCCACCAGGAACCTGATGGGGGGCCAGTCATGTTCAAAACCCATCTCATAACCTGACTATCGACCTTGGTGTTTTGAGACGAGTTGTGCGACAGTCTCGTCATGGCAGAGACCACCACGACAACCGGTCATCTCATTGGATACGTCCGCGTCTCGACTGACGACCAGGAGGCACAGCTCCAGCTCGACGCGCTGACGGCAGCAGGGTGCGCCCGGATCTTCGAGGACAGAGCATCAGGCAAGAACACCGACCGTCCGGAACTACGAGCTGCCCTCGACTACGCCCGCCCCGGCGACACCTTGTGCGTGTGGAAATTGGACCGCTTCGCGCGGTCACTCATCGACCTCGTGACGATGGTTGACACGCTCGGGGAGCGAGGAATCGGCTTCAAAGTGCTGACGGGCGCACTGGCGAGCATCGACCCAGGTACGGCGGACGGCCGACTCATGCTTCAGGTGTTCGGTGCGATGGCCGAGTTCGAGCGCAGCCTCATCAAGGAACGCACCCGCGCCGGACTCGACGCGGCCAGGGCCCAGGGGCGCACCGGAGGTCGGCCGACGGTCGTGAACGAGGATGTCCTCACCGTCGCCCGTGCCAGGAAGGCGAAGGGTGAGAGCGTCAGCGCCACCGCCAAGGCCCTCAGCATCTCCCGCGCCACCTTGTACCGCCATCTGACCGAGGACGTCTGAAGGGCTGCCTCCCACGATGAGACCGTGGGCTATCCCGCGCGCTCAACCCACGCGAAGGACGTGCACCAGCGGCGGAAACCTTGGTGCCCCGTTCGGCCTGTGTGGCTCATGCACTCGATGTCCACCGCTGCTCCGTCGTCCGCGGCCGGCGCCTGCCAGTCGCAGCGCAGGCACTCGGCCTCGAAGGTCACGTCCGTCCCCGGGTGACGGCTGATGCGGTGTTCCACGTACCGCAGTACCGAGCGCGTCATCGCGACCTCCGAGTGCGGTGCGGATGGTTGCGGATCTCCACGTCGGCGTCCGTCGCCGCCGACAGGTCACCCAGATCCCGAGCCTCCTGCCGCTGCGCGACCAGGGCACAGCACACCCCACACCCGTCCGCCGGTTTCGGCGGCAGGTTCGGCAACGACAGGTGCATCGGGCCCGACATCGTCGTCTGTGCTCTGCTCACGCCGTACGCCTCCCCGCTCGCTCATTCGGTGGAGACGATGGTCCAGCCGCTGATCAGCGGGATCTAGCCTGTTTCCCGTTCGCGCAAGAATCCGTCCCGGATGTCAGCGAGCATCGCTCGCATTGCGTCGCCGACGGTGGCCGCTGAGGCGAAGCGCTCGTACTTGTCGACGTACAGGGCGACATCCCTGGGATCGGTCACAATCACCTCGGCGTGCGTGGTCTCGACCGTCACCATGCGGTCGCCCCGAATAACGAAGGAGTGCCCCGGCACGTCGGTCTGCGGACGGTCCAGGGGGACGACTCGGACGTCCACGTTCGGCAGGCGGGAGACGGATGCGATGCGGTCCAGCTGTCCGGCCATCATCGTGGGCGGGAGAAGACGCCAGCGCAGTACGGGTTCCGTGATGACGAAGCGGAGCTGTTTGCCGGTGTCGTACAGCACCCGTTGACGCTCGATCCGAGCTCCGATGGTGCGAGCAAGCTGGTCCTCGCTCAGTCCCTTGCCTTGCAACACGGCGCGTACGTATTCGGGTGTCTGCAACAGCCCAGGGACCAGGGACGGCTGGAACAGCCGCAGAAGCTTCATCGAGGCTTCCAGCGCCCGGATCTCCTCCTGCTTCCGGTGGAAGCCCATACGCCGGAACAGCCGCCAGGCCGTCGCCTCCGTGGCCTGAGCACGCGCCGCGGCCATGTACTCGGCCTTGACCTGCTCGGACACGTCCAAGGCCGTAAGGATGCGTTCCACGTCCACCACACTGGGCGCCACATGGCCGTTCTCGATCTTCGACAGCTTGGCGGTGGACATGACGGCGCTGCGTGCGACGGCCTTGGCTTCCTTGCCGGATGCCTGCCGGAGCGCCCGGAGCGCCGATCCCAGTTCGGTTCTGTTCACCCGCCGTACTTCGCCCACCATTCGGAGAACGGCTCGGCATGAGCGAGAGCCGTGTCCCGGTAGCGGACGAAGTCCGCCGCGCGCCCGGCATCAAGGAAATCCGGCCCGAGGAACGCACCCGTGTCGTCGTAGTTCATGACGACCGGGGAGGTCTCGTCGAACAGCCAGAAGTCCGGCACCCCTTCCAGGGGGTTCGGCTTCTCGGTGATGTCCAGGATGAAGAACTCCTCACCGCCCGTCATGTTCTTCAGATACCCCCAGCCGAGCTCGTAGCGGAGGTAGTCCGTCAACGGTCGGGAGGCGATGTGCACCCGGTACATCCGCTTGCCGGCCTGCGTGGCGGATCGAACGGTCTCGACCCAACCAGCGTTGTAGTCCTCCGGCTGCGGCTCACCGGCGAGGAACGCACGCAGGTTCTCCGCGCTCGACGGCACGTTGTAGTCGTCCAGGATCTCCAACCGGAACGCTTCCCGCTCGAACGTCTTGAACCGCTCCACCAGGTTGCTAGATGAGCTGATCACGGATGGCCTTCCGGATGAGTTCCATGGGGATCTCGACCAGGGTCTCGTGCGCCGGGATCGCCAGCCCGTGGCCGTCCGGCACCTCACCCTGCACGAGAAGAGTGTCCCGGTCAGTCGCGTACAGCGTGGGACAGTCCCCGTTCTCACAGGTCGTGACGAGCTTCCTGACCTCCACGCCTTGCCCCCTCGCTACGGCTGCCCTGCGTACCGCTCCATGCTCCCGATCAAAGGGAGAGCAGGGCAAGGGCTTCAAGTTTCCACAACGGGAAACCGTCCCACCCAGACTTCCAAACAGATGCCCTTACCGGCCAATCTGGCCGATCTAGACAAAATACACACAAACGGAACTTTCCTTCTGCACCCGGAGAAACCCCACAAGACTGCAATCCCCAGATAACGCCCGAACTGACTATCCCACCCCCGTGGAGTTCAACACCGCTAGTGTGGTGATCGCTCGATACCGACGGATGGGCTAATCGCGCAGCACAGGAAAGGGGCGGGAAATGGCGACTCATATGGTCAACCTCGATGCGTTGATCCCTCGCGAAGACTTCGAGGCCATCACCTCTGAGCAGGCAACCCAGACCTCCATTCTCAGCACCACGATGAAAATCACGGACCTGACACAGGACAGTTTGATGTACAACGTCCTGCGAAAGCCGGACTTTCAGCGTGAAACGGCGAACTGGACACCCGAAAAGGTCGCCGAACTGGTCCGTAGTTTTCTTGCCGGGGACTTGATCCCATCCATCATCCTGTGGCGCTCACCCACCAGTGGAAACATCTTCGTAATTGATGGCGCCCACAGGTTGAGCGCACTTGCCGCTTGGGTCCAAGACGACTACGGCGACAAGCACACTTCGATGCGATTTTTCGACAACGTCATCCCGAATGAACAAAAGAAGGCGGCCGAAGCTACGCGCAGGCTCATCCAGGAAAGCGTGGGAGCGTACGCCGATTTGGGCCTCGCTCTACGCAATACCGATACCACTCCCAAGGAGAAACTGCAGCTCGCCAGAAACCTGAGCGCTTTCGCAATCCACCTGCAGTGGGTCAACGGGGAAGCCGAGAAGGCAGAGAGCTCATTCTTCAGGATCAATCAGCAAGCCACGCCTATCGATCCGACCGAACTTGAGATGATCAAGGCGCGCCGCAAGCCCAACGCATTGGCCACGCGGGCTTTTATTCGAGCGGGCACAGGTCACAAGTACTGGTCATCCTTCGATGAGTCGATCCAGTCCGAAATCGAAACCCTCGCCAAGGATGTCTACGATCTGATCTTTAAGCCAAATTTGGATATGGCCATCCGCTCAGCGGACTTGCCCGTGGCCGGGAGAGGGTACTCTTCCGATAGCGTCAAAATGGTCTTCGAGCTCGTCAATTTCGTCAACAAACTCCACCCCGACATGTGGCGCAGCGAGGTCCCGGCCGCCAAGCGAAAGGGTCGGAACCAACAACAAATCATCACCTTGGACGACGATCCTGACGGCGCAACTACACTGGAATATATGCGGGCGGTGAAAAGGACCGCTGGCAGGATTGCAGGAAACGGCCCCGCATCACTGGGACTCCACCCCGCAGTCTACTTCTATAGCGCGACTGGAAGGTTTCAACCAGCGGCCTTCTTGGCCGCGACGGCCCTCATCCAGGAGCTTTCAGAAAAGAACCGTCTCCTCAAGTTTACCGACGTCCGGAAGGACTTCGAAGAATTCCTGATCGGTTACAAGTACTTCTTGAATCAGATCGTCCGCGCGTACGGAAGCCTCCAGCGATCCGTACCACCGATTCTGACGATGTACCGTATCGTTTTCGAGGCGATGCTTGAAGGGCTGGAAGGAGACGCGATCATCGCGCGCCTTCAGGAGAACGGTGCACTGCGAGCGCCAGTGAAGGTACTCACAGAAGACGACCGAATCAACCGTCGGAACTTCTCTGCGGAAACGAAGAATTCGGTATTTCTGAAAGCCGCGCTTGCCGAAGCCACCAGGTGTGAAATTTGCCGGGCGCGCCTGCACTTCAAATCAGTCACCGTAGACCACAAGATTCGCAAAGAAGACGGGGGAACAGGATCGGCGAGTAACGCAGCCCTGACTCACCCGTACTGTAATTCCGGCTACAAGGAGAGCCGCTACGCAAACCGGACGGGCTGAGACCATCAACTTCTGGGGCGTAGCCCAACCCCTGTGACTGCCCTGACCTGTTCTTGAAGAGTGAGCCTTCCAACGGGCCCGCGACTCCCCCATAGGGTCGCGGGCCCGGCCGGTGGTTCCAGGTCAGTCGCCATGGGAGGTCGCGGCGGTTGCCCGAGGCCGCGAACGCTGCCGACTTCTTGAGCATGCCCTCGGCGATCTCTTCCTCCGAGGCCGCCGGCTCGACGCCGCCGAACTGCTCAGCGATGCTTCTGCTGATGTCCATCGACCTGACCATCGTCGACGACATCCGGCTCCTGCTGGTCTCCCCGGACGCCGCCGAGGGCTTCTACCGGCTGGTCGATGCTGTATGAGGGCCGACCAGCAAGAGCGTACGGACGGCGGTGGTCAGACGTACATGCGTCAACGCGGCTATGCGCGTTGTCGCGTAAATCGAGGGCTGCGCGGGCTGCTCTTGCCTAGAGTGGACTCGAAGCAGTTGGCTTGGGTCCCATGAAGTACACGCAGCTCGGACGCACCGGACTCAAGGTCAGCCGACTCGTTCTCGGCACGATGAACTTCGGTCCGCAGACAGACGAACCGACCAGCCACAGCATCCTGGACGCCGCCCTCGACGCGGGTCTGAATTTCGTGGACACGGCCAATGTGTATGGGTGGGGTGAGAACAAGGGCCGTACCGAGGAGATCATCGGCAGCTGGTTCGCCCAGGGCGGTGGCCGGCGCGAGAAGACGGTCCTGGCCACCAAGGTGTACGGATCGATGTCCCGCGAGGGCGAGACCTGGCCGAACGAGGACCGGCTGTCGGCGCTGAACATCCGACGGGCCGTCGAGGCCAGCCTCAAGCGACTCCAGACCGACCACATCGACCTGTACCAGTTCCACCACATCGACCGTCGGACCCCCTTCGAGGAGATCTGGCAGGCCGTCGACGTGCTCATCCAGCAGGGCAAGATCCTCTACGCGGGCTCCTCCAACTTCCCCGGCTACAAGATCGCCCAGGCCAACGAGACCGCCGCCCGGCGCGGGATGGTCGGACTCGTCAGCGAGCAGTGCCTCTACAACCTCGCCGAGCGGCGCGCGGAGATGGAGGTTATCCCAGCGGCCCAGGACTACGACCTCGGGGTCATCCCCTGGTCCCCGCTGCACGGCGGCCTGCTCGGCGGCGTCATCAAAAAGGAGGTCGAGGGCGGCCGCCGCGCCTCGGGGCGGTCGGCAGACGCGCTGGCCAACAGCTCGGTACGGGCGCAGGTGCAGGCGTACGAGGACCTGCTGGACAAGCACGGCCTGGAGCCCGGTGAGACCGCCCTGGCCTGGCTGCTCACCCGGCCGGGCGTGACGGGCCCCATCGTCGGCCCGCGCACCGCCGAGCAGCTGGAGAGCGCCCTGCGGGCGCTGGAACTGGAGCTGAGCGAGGAGGTGCTGGCCGGGCTGGACGAGATCTTCCCCGGACCGGGACCGTCCCCGGAGGCCTTCGCCTGGTGATCAGGTAGCCGTACGTACGGTGGTCTTGAGTCCGGTGCGTCCGAGCTGCGTGTACTTCATGACCCCCAAGCCAACGCCTTCGAGCGCGCTCGAAGCAAGGGGAGATCCGCGCCCCGGACGGGGCAGCCCTCAGCCGCGCCGGGCGAAGCGGTCCAGGGCGGCGAGCACCGCCCGGCCGGTCGAGGCCCCGCCGAGGTGCCCCGCGTCCTCGATGACCGTCAGCTCGGCGTCCGGCCACGCCTTGCTCAGCTCCCAGGCGGTGGTCAGCGGGCCGCCCAGGTCGAACCGGCCGTGCACCAGCACCCCGTCGATCCCCGCCAGCCGGCCCGCGTCGCGGATCAGCTGCCCCTCCTCCAGCCAGGCGCCGTGCGAGAAGTAGTGCGAGCAGATCCGGACGAGCGCCTGCCGCGCGACGGCGGGCCTGCCGCTGTACGGGAGCGGGCCCGTGTACGCCTCCTGGGACAGCACCGCGTCCTCCCACGCGCACCAGTCGGCCGTCGCCCGCTCCCGTACCGCCGCGTCCGGGCTCTCCATCCGCCGGGCGTAGGCGGCGACCAGGTCACCGGGGCCCGCCGCCTCCGGGACGCCCGCCCGGAACAGGTCCCAGGCTTCCGGGAAGATCTGCCCCGCGCCCCGGTACAGCCAGTCGATCTCGCTGCGCCGGGTCGTCGTGACCGCCGGGATCACGATCTCCGAGACCCGTTCCGGGTACTGCTCGGCGTACGCGAGGATCAGCGTGGAGCCCCAGGAACCCCCGTACAGCAGCCAGGCGTCGATCGACAGATGGGCCCGCAGCCGCTCCATGTCGGCGATCAGGTGGTGCGTGGTGTTGTGCCGCATGTCGGCGGCCGGGTCGCTCGCGTGCGGGGTGGAGCGGCCGCAGTTGCGCTGGTCGAAGAGCACGACGCGGTAGCGCTCCGGGTCGAAGTACTGCCGGGGCCGCTCGGTGCACCCCGAGCCCGGACCGCCGTGGACGACGAGCGCGGGCTTGCCGTCCGGGTTGCCGCAGACCTCCCAGTACACGAGGTTCCCGTCGCCCACGTCGAGCATCCCGTGCTCGTACGGTTCGACCGGCGGGTACTTCTCGTCCGGCTTGCGGTCCACGGCGGCGTTCTCCTCGTGCGGTCGGACGGTCGGGCTGTCGCGCGGTCGGCCAGAAGGCCAGAAGGCCGGACGGTCGGGCTGTCGGTCTGCCAGGGCGAAGGGGCCTACGTTACGCGGGTGGTGCCGGGCGGCTGCCGCGGTCGGCGCGGGACAGCAGACGGCCCAGCGCCAGGGCGGTCAGGCCCCAGACCGCGCAGGCGATCGGCAGCGCCCCCATCCCGTGCAGCGGCGTGCGGTAGGTCAGCAGGGCCCAGACGACGAGGCCGTTGGTCCAGCCGCTCATCGAGAGGAGCAGGGCCGCGCGGGCCGGAATCCGGAACAGGGCCATCAGCCCGTCGGCCAGGAGGACCCCCAGCGTCATCGCGGCGGCGGAGGCGCAGAGGGAGAGCGGGAGGAAGACCAGGGACGTGTGGCCCTCGGCCGCCTGCTGGATCGCCGTGCCGCCGATGCCGAGGGGGAACATCAGCGCCACCGTGGAACTGAGCCGCTTCCCGAAGGGCTGTCCCACGGGGTTGAAGATGTCGGCGAAGACCTGCGCGCTCCCCATGCCCGCCAGGCAGGAACCCACGGCGATGAGGGCCACCGCGCCCAGGCCGAGCGGGGTCAGGGCGAAGACCAGCACCCCGGTGAGCAGCCCCGTGCCCGCCCCGGCCAGCCAGGTGGCGGCGACGGAGCGGGTGGAGGCGGTGCCGCCGTTCCGCGTGGCCCGCTGGGTGATGCGGAGCCGCTGCCGCCGGACGGGAGCGGGGGCGGGAGTCGGGGCGGTGGCGGAAGGAGGCGGGAAGGGGGCGGCCGGTGGAGTGGTGGGTGCCGACGGCGGGGGAGTGGTCGGTGGCGACGGCGCCGTTGCCGGTGGTGGGGTGGCCGCGGCGACCGGAGCCGTCGGTGCCTGGGGAATCCGGGCGTACGGGAGGGAACCGGTGACCGTGACGGCGGAGGGGTCCGGTGCCGAGGGCGCGGGCGTGGACACGGCCGTCGGCGTCCGCGTGGGCGGGGGCACGGGGGCCGGTGGCTCGGGGACGGAGCCGGAGGAGGCGTCCGGGGAGACGTCCGGCGAGGGCGCTGCCGCTCCCACACCCGGACTCGCCCCTGCGGCGCTTCTTCGGCCGCTCCCGGAACCGGAGTCCCCCACGCCGCTCTCCAGCAGCAGCCGGGCCACGTCCGCCGCGTGCTCCGGACGGTCGTCGGGGTCCTTCGCCAGCAACCCCCCGATCAGCGGTTCGAGTTCCGCCAGTCCCGCAACGCCGGGACGGTGCGTGCTCAGTGGCTCCGGGACGTCGCTGAGGTGCCGCGCCAGCACCGTCGTACCGGCGCCGGTGAACGGCGGGCGGCCGGTGAGCAGCGTATGGAGGAGGCAGCCGAGCGAGTACAGGTCGCTGCGGCTGTCGAGGACGTCGGGCGCCCGGATCTGCTCGGGCGACATGTAGAGCGGGGTGCCGATCACGAAGCCGGTACCGGTCAGATCCGCCGCGGCCGACGAGGTGACCGACAGCAGCCGGGCGATCCCGAAGTCCAGGATCTTCACGGTCCCCGAATCGGTGAGCAGCACATTGGCCGGTTTGATGTCCCGGTGCACGATGCCCGCGCTGTGCGCCGTCTCCAGGCCCGCGCAGATCTCTACGGCCCAGCCCACGACTTCGGCGGGGGTGGGGAGTTCCGGGCGCCGGCTCTCCAGGACGGCGCCCAGGTCACGGCCCTTGAGGTGCTCCATGACCAGGTAGAGCACCCGCTCCCCGGCGACCTGCGCCTCCCCGAAGTCGTGCAGGGTGACGATGTGCGGGCTCGACAGACGGCCCACCACCCGCGCCTCGCGGGCGAACCGGCTCGCGGAGGTGTCCTCGTCGATCCGTGAGAGGACCTTCACCGCGACCTCGCGGCCGATGCGTTCGTCCTCGGCGCGCCACACCTGTCCCATGCCGCCCGAACCGATCGGCTCCGTCAGCCGGTACCTGCCGTCGAGTGTCTCGCCACGCATCGATCGAGCCCCCACTCAATTCGTATGACCTGCACGGGACATGATGGCTCAGCAGGGTGTTGTGGGGGCCTGTGCGGCGGGACGGTTACCCGATCGCGGCAAACGCGGCCCCGGCGCCGGTCCTCCGCACGGTCCTCCACGTAGCCTGGTCGCCGTGAACGCGACCCCGCAGGTGCTGACCGTACTGAACGATCTGCTCGCCGCCGCGGCCCCGGACGAGCGTGGCGCTCTGTGGCAACTTGCTTCACCAGAACGTGAGTTGGACGCAAATCTGGTGCGGCTGCCGCCGGACGCCGAGGTCGGGGAGCACCAGGAGGACGTCCTGGACGTGCTTCTGGTCGTCGTCGCGGGAAGCGGCCGTCTCCGCACCGGGCCGGACACCCTGGAGCTCACCCCGAGCACGGTCACCTGGCTGCCCCGCACCTCCCGGCGCGCTCTCGCGGCGGGCCCGGACGGGCTCACGTACCTCACCGTCCACCGCCGCCGTCCCGGCCTGACGGTCAAGCCCCCGCCGGTCGCGTACGAGGGCGGCGAGGCTCCCTGCCTGCTGGACCGGGTCTGCCCGGCGTGCGGGCGGCTCTCGGCGGATTCCGCGCCGATGTTCTGCGGCGCGTGCGGGGAGCGCTTCCCGGAGCGGTGACGGGGGCGGTGACGGGGGCATCGGCGGGGGCCGCGTCCGGGGCCGCGACGGTGCGGAGCCCCGGACGGTGACGTGCGCGGGTCAGGAGCCGGGGCACTCGTCCAGGTCCGGCCGGCCGGGCGGGTTTCCGCCGCCCATCAGGGGCGACAGGTTGTGCATGTACAGGTCGTCCCAGACCTTGCTGTCCAGGATTCCCTTCAGCGCGGTGCACACCTCGCCCTTCAGGAGCGGGGTCTTGGGCCGCATGGCGACGCCGTAGCCCTCCGCGCCCTCGATGGGCTCCAGCCGCCGCACCTTGCCCGGGTTGTCCCTCACGTATCCGGCGAGGATGACGTCGTCCGAGGCCACCGCGTAGACGTCCGACTTCTTGTCCAGGAGCCTGTCCAGGCAGTCCTGGTACGTGTTGGGCTGCGTCTTCGCCATGGTGAAGCCCTTCTTGGGGAGCTCCTTCTCGTACGTCGAGTCCCGGGCGGTGCACACCTCGACCTTGAGTCTCCGCAGGTCGCTGGTGTCGCGGATGTCGTACTTGGCCGACTTCTCGCGTACCAGGAACTCCCGGCTCGCCTCGTAGTACGGGCCGGCGAACTCGACGCTGTATCCACCCGGCGCCGCGGTCTTGCGTTCGGGCGTGATGCTGTACGAGGCGATGACGAGGTCGACCTTCTTGGTCTTCAGGGCGGTGCTGCGGTAGTCGGTGGCGACCGTGGTGAAGTCGACTTCCTCCCGGGTGTAGCCCATGCGCTTGGCGAGCTCGTAGGCCAGGTCGATGTCGTAACCCGTGTACGTGCCGGTCTTCTTGTCGCGCTTGCTCAGTCCGGGCTGGTCGTCCTTGACGCCGACCTTCAGCGTGGGGTGCGTGGCCTTCCACGTCTCCTGCTCGCCGCCCCGGCCCTGACCGGAGCCGGCGACTCCTCCACCGGTCTTGTCGTCCGTCTTCGATCCGTAGTTGTTCGCGACGAGCCAGCCGGCGGTGGCCAGCAGCGCGACGCACACGGCCGCCGTCGTCACCTTCAGCCAGGTCCGGCGCCTCTTCCCGCCCGCCGCTGGAGTGGCGGGCGACGCGGGTACGGAAGGGGGCGGGGGAGTGGCCTGCGGGCCCGGGGAGGAGGCGGGTGCGGGCGGTACGGGACCGGCCGAGGGGCCCGGGTCGGGCGCGGCGGGGCCGAACGAGGGCGGCGGGCCGAACGACGCCCCTGCACCGGATACGGGCGCGGGGCCGAACGAGGCCGCGGGGCCCGGCACGGACGCGGGACCCGATACGGACGGCGGGCCGGACGAGGCCGCGGCTGTCGGCGGGTGGGGGGCTTCGGCGGCCTGTCCGCCCGTCGGCGATGGGGTGTTCGGCGCGGCGGGCGCCCCCAGGACGCCCCGGAGCAGCCCTTCCGCGCCCGCGGCGTCCAGCCGGCGTTGCGGGTCCGTGGCCAGCAGACCCTGGATGACCGGCGCCAGGGGACCGGCGTAACGGAAGGCGGGCGTCGGGGAGTTCCTGATCTGTTCCTGGACTTCCCAGACTTCGTTGCCGGCGAAGGGTACGTGCCCCTCGACCATCAGGAACAGCGTGATCCCCAGTGCCCACAGGTCCGACGCGGGCGTGGGCGCCGGGGCCCCGGGGGCGAAGAGTTCGGGCGCCAGGTACGGGGGCGTGCCGAGGACGCCGCCGTGCTGGGTCACCTGCGCACCGCCGTCGAACTTGGCGATGCCGAAGTCCACCAGGATCACGAGTCCGTCGTCGCGGACGAGCACATTGCCCGGCTTCACGTCACGGTGGACGACCGACGCGCCGTGCACCGCCCGCAGCCCCTGGAGGATCTGCAGCCCGATGTCCGCCGCCCTCGGTACGGCGAGCACCTTCTCGCTGCTCAGCACATCGGCCAGGGACCTGGCTTCGAGCAGCTTCATCACGATCCAGACCTGGTTGTCGGTCTCGACCTGGTCGTGGACCGTCACCACGTTCTGGTGCTCGATCTTCGCGATGGCCTCGGCCTCGCGACGCGCCCGCTGCATCGCCTCGGCCTGCGTGGTGGGGGTCATGGAGTGGCGGTCGAGCAGACCCTTCACGGCGACGAAGCGGCGGAGGCGCCTGTCGTGCGCCTTCCAGACCTCGCCCATGCCGCCGCTGCCGATCGGTGACAGCAGCTCGTAGCGGCCGTCGATCACCGTGTCGCCGGCGTGGGGCTCCGCCCGGGGCGGCGTCTGCGGCCACTCCTGCGGCGCCTGTGCGTCGGCGCGCTGGAGGTCGTCGGCCACCCAGCGGTCGTCGGGACCGCCGGCCGCTCCGTCGTCCGCTCTGCCGTCGGCCATACCTTCGTTGCGCATGCGCCCCCCTGTGCACTACTGGACCAGGCCACCGTAGACGTTCGGCCGAAGGCGCACATGCCAACGCGTCCCGCGGTCTCGGGGACAGCCTAGGAAGCGGATCCGCCATTGCTCTTCAGCAGCTGGCCGTTGACCCATTGTCCCTGGGGCGAGCAGAGGAAGTCCACCAGATGCGCGGTGTCCTGCGGGGTGCCGAGACGGCCGAGCGGTGTCGCCCCCAGGCAGGCGTCGCGCACGTCGTCGGTCATCCAGCCGGTGTCCACCGGGCCGGGGTTGATGGCGTTGGCCGTGACGCCCAGCTGGGCCAGCTCGTGGGCGGCGGCCAGCGTGATGCGGTCCAGGGCGCCCTTGCTCGCGCCGTAGGGGAGGTTGCCGACGGTGTGGTCACTGGTCAGGGCGACGATCCGGCCGGTGCCCGGGGCGGAGCGGAAGCGCAGCCCGTACTCGCGGATCAGCAGCCAGGTGGCTCGCGCGTTGACGGCGAAATGCCGGTCGAAACTCTCGACGGTCGTGTCCAGCAGGCCCGAGTCGACGGACTCGGCATGGCTCATCACGAGTGCGGTGACCGGGCCGAGGCGCCGCTCCGCGTCGTCGAAGATCCTCGTGGGCGCGTCGGGGTCGGAGAGATCGGCC
Organism: Streptomyces sp. NBC_01237; assembly: GCF_035917275.1. Lineage (NCBI taxonomy): Bacteria > Bacillati > Actinomycetota > Actinomycetes > Kitasatosporales > Streptomycetaceae > Streptomyces > Streptomyces sp. NBC_01237. The sequence goes on from NZ_CP108508.1 coordinate 5,119,091, forward strand.
TCGATCGCGGCCGACCGCGCCCCGGTCGGGCGCAGGCTCTCGGTGATGGCGTCCGTGGCACCCTGCTCGACCCCCCAGCTCATGCGCTTGTCGTAGGGCGTCCAGTAGGTGAAGGCGATGTCCCAGCCCGAGGCGGCCAGCCGCCGCGCGATGCCCGCACCGATCCCGACGGTGCGGCCGACCCCGGTGATCAGGGCGACGGGGCGCGGCGACGCGGACGTGGGGGAGTGCGGTTCGGTGGTAGTCATATGAGGCGATGCTCTGTTACGGGCACGGCGCGGGTCAACGGCATTTGAGACGGCCCGCGTTGAGGCGCGTGGCCGGTGGCAGCGGACCTCCCGCCGGCCTCCCGGCGGTCTCACGGCGGCGTCACCATCACCTCGCGGGCGCGCCGGGTGAACTTCTCCCGGCTCATCTCCACCGCGTCGACGGCGTCTTCGAGGCCGGTGCGGTAAGCCGCGTCCGGCAGCCCTTCGCACACCCCGTGGAGCACCCTTTCGAGGTAGGCGCGCAGGGCCCGTACGTCCGACCACACGTTCACGGCCTCCGCCGCCACGGCTTCCGGACCCATGAGATCGAGCCGTGCCTGGGCCTTGTAGAGCGCGTCCACCGCGCCACCGAGCTCCGCCACGGCCGCGCCCAGCACCTCGGGCGAAGGCGGGGCGTCCCGAGCGGAGACCGGTACGCCGTCCTGGTGCGCGACCCGGTGCAGCACGTCGTCGACCGGTTCCGCCGCCTGCATGAACACGAGGTAGGCCTCGCGGCGTTCGGTCCGCAGCGCCCGGTCGTGATCGACCGCCCCCTGGTCACGCGCCTGCCGCCGGGTGGACGCATACGTCAACGCCGAGGTGCACAGGGTTCCGACGACGCCCACCGCGGCTCCGAACAAGGCTGCCCATCCTTGGTCCATGCGGTCCATATTCCGCCGTGGACGGAGCCGTCGTGACCCGCTACGACAAACTCGCGTCCGCCGCGAGGAGGCCGTGCCGGTCGCCGCCGCGACGAGCGGCTGCGACCAGCATCGTGTCAACAGGGCCTGAACCGACGGACATCGTGCTCCCGCATGCCCGCTACGACACCCCGGTCCGGGAGGCTGCTTCCAGTAGCCGTACTGGTCGCCGAGGTCCGCGTTGACCTCGCCGGCGTAGACCTTCTTGCTCGCGGTCGATCACCCTATGCATCTCCTGGTGATCGAACGTCACACGCCCGGAACAAGCCTCTCTCCACCGCTCGTAACACGCCGTCCGGCAAGGGGCGGAAGGGGGCGGTGGGGCGTTCCGGCAGAGGATGGCCTGAAACCAGCCCCAAGGTCCGCTTTCGCGACACGTCCTGCGGGGCGGCCCCTAAACTCGGCGGGAGCGGACCAGACGTCACATATGACCGGTCACCGGCCATGGCTGGGAGGACGGACAGGTGGTCGCAGCATCACAGCAACTCCCGGACGATCCGGCGGGGAATGCGGCAGAGAGGTTCGCCCTCGGGTTACGAGCCCTCCGCAGTGCGGCGGACGGTCCGACGTACCGCCAGATGGCCGCACGTACGGGCCAGTCGCCCGGCGCACTGTCCCACGCCGCGAAGGGCGGCCAACTGCCGTCTCTCGAAGTCGCCCTGGCGTATGTGGAAGCCTGTGGCGGCGATCGTACGGAATGGGAGCGACGGTGGCTGGCGGCGCAGGCCGAGCTCGATACGGCAGCCGCACCGACGCCGGGACGGCGGTGGCCGTACGTCGCGGCTGCCGGAACCCTCGCGCTCGCCCTGGTGGTCGCCGGAGCGGTCCTGGTGAGCCGGCGCGGGCAGGAGCCGCCCCCGCCGGACGCCGCCGACGGCTCCTCCCGCCTCTTCGCCGCCGACGATGCCTTCAACCAGCGGCACCCGCGCCCCCGCCCGGCGCCCGACTCCGCGCGGATGGTCGCCGACCTGCTCGCTCCGGGCCGGGTCGAGCTGTACACCGGCACGGCGGGCTCCCTGGTGTACCGGGCCACCTCCGGCACTCCGGCCTACGAAGTCACCCCGCGCAAGCACGTCGGTCAATGGGGGCCCAACCCCTTCCAAGGTGTCGACCTGCCCTGGGACCCCTCGTGGAAGGCCCCGGCGGCGGAGCGCGAGTGGGCGGTGGTGATCAGACCGGACGGGCGGGCCGTGGAGTGCTGGCGGGCCCAGGTGCGGGACGGCAGGCCCAGCTGCGAATGGGGAGCCGTCTCCGACGTCCGGGGCTCGTCGGTCTCGGTCACGGGCCGGGAGACCGGCAGCGGCCTGTCCCGCCTCGCCGGAATGATCACCCGCGCGGAGTGGAAGGCCGGCCGGATCGACCACGCCCTGAGCTTCGGCACCCCGGACAACAACGGCCGGTATGTCTTCCCCGCGGTGGGGAGCGACAGCAAGGGTGAAGGCCCCTGGCGGCTGGGACAGTTCATCTGGCTGGACCGCTCGTACGACATCGACGCCGATACCTCGCTCGCGCCGTACGAGCGGATGGTCGCGAAGGCACTTCAGGAGTACGGCGCGTTCAACGTCAAGAACGCCGGGGAGTTCAGCTTCACGTCCGAGTACGGATCGAAGCCGCCGGGCACCGGCGACGAGGACTACGCGCCGCTGGGACACATCGATTTCGCGAAGTACCTGCGGGTCGGGACGATCGCGCCCGCGCCGTAGAAGGCTGTGGCGAGGGCGCGGGCGAGGGCGAGGGTGCGGGCACCCGGCGACACGAACCGGCAGAGCCGGCAGGACCGATGAACTGGCAGGTGATGCCCCGCACGACCGGCCGGGTGTAGTCCTCCACCGACATCTCGGTGAGCGGCACCCCGTGGAGGTCCCCGCGCGGTACGAGGTTGAGGGAGATGTCGATACGTCCCGCCCGCTCGACCACCGACGTGGCGTGCGCCTCGACGGCCGCCTCGTCCATGGCGCCGAGTACGTCGTACCCGGCACCGGTCCCGGCGGCGGCCGTCCGCAGCGTCTCCCGCGTACGTCCGGCGAGGAACACCCGCGCCCCCGCCTCCACGTACGCCTGAGCGATGCCCGAGCCCAGCGAGCCCGCGCCGCCGTAGATGACCGCGACCTTGTCCTTGAGCATGATTCCCGCCCTATCAGCCGGGGCGCCCTGCGCGCCCTGTCACTCATAGGACGCGCGCGAACGGCGAACTCATCGCCCGCCACGCCTCACAGTGTCATCGGGAGACCGAAGGCCGGGAACAGATGAGGCTCGAAGGTGGTGATCTCCGCGATCCGGTCCTCGCCCGCCTCGATGCGCAGGACGTCGATGATCTGCGCCCGGTAGACGCTGGTGCCGGGCCGCTGAAGGTAACCGGCCACCGCTGTCAGCCCGTTGGCGCGCACCGGCACGGTCCGCCAGTGCCCCGCGAACTTCGGTGACGCGGGATCGAGGTTGGGGCGCAGGAACGTGAAGAGCGCCTCGCGCCCCGTGAACCAGAACGGGTTCGGCGGCATCGTCAGCACCACATCCTCCCGCACCAGTTCCACCATCGCCTCGATGTCGCACTGCGCCACCGCGTCCATGTAACGCCTGACCAACGCCGTTTTCCCGGCGCTGGGTTCGCGTACCGACCAGTCCTCCCGGCCTCCCGGCAGGGCCTGCCGCAGGGCGGCCCTGCCACGCTGGACAGCACTGTTCGCCGATGCCGTACCGGAGCCGAGCAGATCGGCCGTCTCCTGGGCGGACCACCCGGCGACGTCCCGCAGGATCACGGCGGCCCGCTGCCGAGCGGGGAGCCTCTGCACGGCGGTCAGGAAGGCCAGTTCCAGCGTCTCGCTCGCCACGGCCGCCGCGTCCGGTTCGTGCGCCGGAGCGGTCCTGTCGGGCAGTTGATCGTCGGGGAAGGGCTGCAACCAGGTCACCCGTACCGGTGGCGGCCCGACACCGGAGTCCACGCCGGGGACGGGCGTGTACGTCGTGGGCCGCCGGTCGTGCTCGCGCAGGAAGTCCAGACACAGCCAGGTGGAGATCTTGTACAGCCAGGCCCGGGGATCGGCGACACCGCTGAGCGCGTCCCGCGCCCGCCAGGCCCGGAGGAACGTTTCCTGGGTCAGGTCCACGGCCTCGTCGTACGAACCGAGGAGCCGGTAGCAGTGCACCCGCAGCTCACGCCCGTACTGCTCGGAGAGTGCGGCGAACACGTCGTCGGTGGAGGGGGCGGCCGACGAATTCGTCACGGGTTCAGATGTGACGCTTTCTCCCCCGGGCTCGTCCGCACGTGCCTGCCGGGCGATGCGCCGCAGCTGCGTGAACGGGCCGGACAGCGCCTCGACGTCGGTATGGAACGTGTCGCCGGGCACCGGCCGCAGCTTCCGCAGCCGGTCCCCGAGATCGGTGATCAGTTCCTGCACGGGTAGGACGGACGGCTGTTTTCGCTCCCGGTACGCGCGTTGCCGACAGGCCTGGGTGCAGTACGCGGGCGCCCGGCCCGGCCCGGCGGTCTTCTCGATTTCCCGTCCGCAGGCGAGGCATTCCCCCGCTGTCGCAGTCACGGCTCAGACAGCTGATCCGGCCGCGTAACCGAGGAGGGAGGACCATGCCCCGGGGGAGAGGGAGAGCGCGGGGACGGCGGGGTCCTTGGAGTCCCGGACGCGGACGGTGTGGGGACAGGCGGCTTCTTCGACGCAGTTGCCGCTCTGGTCCCCGCTGTACGTCGACTTGGACCACGTCATGGCCATCTCGACACAGTCGCCCCCCTGGTCGCCGCTGTAGCTGGACTTGAACCAGTGGAGGTCGGTACTCATAGTTCCTCTGCCATCTTCTCGATCATTTCCAGAGACCCTTCGGGAGTGTATGCCTGGGCTCGCAGTACCCCATACTTCCCGAACAGGTGCCCCCATTCAGGCTGTTCGGTGATGAAGAAGCTGCCGCCCTGCCCCTCGATGCAGGGCGCGGCCTTCATCGGGGTGCCCGCGCTGGACGGGGCGACCTGGCCGCTGGACTGGCGGTCGCGGCCGACGGTGGAGGCGCCGTTCGTGGACGCGGGGCTGTTGCACGAACGGGCGGTGAAGGTGGCCGGGGACGCCCCGTGACCGGGAGGCGTCAGAAGTCGACGGTGAGCTGGGCCCGGACGTGGGCGCGCAGGACGCCCGCCATGTCCGTCTCGCCGTCGCTGAAAAGCCACTGGACCTGGAGGCCGTCCATGAGGGCGATCAGTTGCCGGCCGGCGGCCGACGGGTCGATGTCGGCGCGCAGGGCGCCTTCGTCGCGGGCCTCGCGGTAGGCGCGTTCCGTGTTCGTGACGGAGGTCCGGTAGCGGCGGACGAAGTACGCGTGGGCGGGATGGTCGGCGGCGGTCGCCTCGGCGGCGACCACCGAGAACAGCTCGACGATCCCGCGCCGCGTGGCGTTCAGGGCGGCCAGGTCGGCGAGCCGGCGCAGATGGTCGACGCCCGTGGCGACGCCGAGCGCCAGCCACTCGCCGTCCACGTCGTCGCGGTGTTCGAGGACCGCGAGGAGCAGGGACTCCTTGGTCGGGAAGTGGTGCAGGAGGCCGGGGTGCGAGATGCCGCAGCGGGTCGCGATGACACGCAGTGAGGCGCCCCGGTACCCGGCCTCGCCGAACATGGCCATGGCCTGGTCGAGGATCTCGCGGCGCTTCGCCCGGCCCTTGGCGTAGCCACGCCCCGCTTCTGCGGTCACTCGCACGCTCCCGACTTCTTCCCGGTCCCCCGGACGGCTGTCCCGCCAGGCTGTCACAGCCAGATACTTACCACTCGGTCGGTATTGAGCGTACGGTGATGCGGTGATGTGTGGAGTGACGTCCTGAAAGGAACTCCTGTGGGTCTCTTCCCGCCCTACCTCGACCCCGCGCTGCCTGTGGCGGAGCGGGTCAGTGACCTTCTCGGCCGGATGACGCTGCCGGAGAAGACCGGCCAGATGCTCCAGCTGAACGCCAAGGACGGGGTGCGGCACCTCGTCGAGGACCTGCACGTGGGATCGATCCTCCACGCCTCGCCCGAACGCGTCCTGGAGGCGGCCGAGCTCACCGGGCGCACCCGGCTGAGGATTCCGCTGCTCGTCGCGGAGGACTGCATTCACGGGCACTCCTTCTGGGAGGGCGCCACGATCTACCCGACGCAGCTCGGCATGGCCGCGACCTGGGACGCGGAGCTGGTGGAGCGGATCGCCAGGGCGACGGCCGTCGAGGTCGCGGCGACCGGTGTGCACTGGACGTTCTCGCCGGTGCTGTGCATCACACGGGACCTGCGCTGGGGGCGGGTGAGCGAGACGTTCGGCGAGGACCCGTTCCTCATCGGCGAGCTGGCCTCGGCCATGGTGCGCGGGTATCAGGGCGACGGTCTGGCCGACCCGACGGCGATCCTGGCGTGTGCCAAGCACTTCGCGGGCTACTCCGAGACGCAGGGCGGCCGTGACGCGAGCGAGGCGGACATCTCGCGGCGCAAGCTGCGGTCGTGGTTCCTCCCGCCGTTCGAGCGGGTGGCGCGCGAGGGCTGCCGGACGTTCATGCTCGGCTACCAGTCGATGGACGGCGTGCCGATCACGGTGAACAACTGGCTGCTGAACGAGGTGCTGCGCGGCGAGTGGGGGTACACCGGGACGCTGGTGACCGACTGGGACAACGTCGGCCGCATGGTGTGGGAGCAGAAGGTGTACGCCGATGCCGCGCAGGCGTCGGCGGCGGCGGTGCGCGCGGGCAACGACATGGTGATGACGACGCCCGCCTTCTTCGAAGGGGCGCAGGAGGCGGTGGCGGCCGGCACGCTCGACGAGGCGGAGATCGACGCCGCCGTACGCCGCATCCTGACGCTCAAGTTCGAGCTGGGCCTCTTCGAGAACCCGCGCCGCCCGGACGCCGCCCGGCAGGCGGAGTTCATCGGGAGCGCCGAACACGCCGCGCTGAACCTGGAGGCGGCCCGTCGCTCGCTGGTGCTGCTGGCCAACGACGGGACGCTGCCGCTGTCCGGCGGGTTCGAGGCGGGTGACGACGGGCGGGCGGTGGCCGCGCCGGGGTCGTCCTCCGCGCCGGGGGCCCTGGGCCCCGTACCGCGCACGGTCGCCGTCGTCGGCCCCAACGCCGACGACCCGCAGACCCAGCTCGGGGACTGGGCGGGGTCATCGGGTCAGGCCGACTGGCTGCCGGACGGGCAGCCGCGCCGCATGATCCGTACGGTGCTGGACGGGTTCCGCGACCATGTGCCCGCCGGGTGGAACGTCTCGTACGCACGTGGTGCCGACATCCTCACCGTGGGGCCCGACCCGGAGGGCGCGTTCTTCCCGGACGGGCAGCCCCGGCCGGAGGTCGTCGTGCCCGCCGAGGCCGACGCGGCGCTGATCGAGGAGGCGGTCGCGGCGGCGCGGGCAGCCGACTACGTGGTCGCGGTCGTCGGCGACCGTATCGAACTGGTCGGCGAGGGGAAGTCCACCGCGACGCTGGAACTGGTCGGCGGCCAGGTGGCGTTGCTGGACGCGCTCGCCGCGACGGGCAAGCCGCTCGTCGTCGTGGTCATCAGCTCCAAGCCGCTGGTGCTGCCGCCGTCCGCTCGCGGTGCGGCGGCGATCGTGCACGCGTTCAACCCGGGCATGCTCGGTGGCCGGGCCGTGGCCGAACTCGTCCTCGGCCTGGTCGAGCCCACCGGTCGCCTGCCGCTGTCCTTCGCCCGGCACGCCGGTCAGCAGCCGACGTACTACAACCAGGTGCGCGGCCAGCACGGCACGCGGTACGCGGATCTCACGCAGAGCCCGGCGTTCGTGTTCGGCGAGGGCCTGAGCTACACGACGGTCGAGTACGCGGACCTGGAGGTGCTGACCTCCGTCGTGGGGGCGGGCGACACGGTGCGGGCGCGTGTCACGGTCACCAACACGGGTGCGCGGCCCGCGCTGGAGACGGTGCAGGTGTACGTCAGCGACACGGTCACGTCGGTCACCTGGGCCGAGAAGGAGCTGAAGGCGTACCGGCAGGTGGCGCTGGCTCCGGGGGAGTCGCGGGAGGTTCGGGTCGAGCTGCCGGCCGCGGACTGCACCCTCGTGGACGCCGAGGGCCACCGCATCGTGGAACCCGGCCGCTTCGAACTGCTCGTCGGCCCGTCGTCGCGTGACGAGGCGCTGCTGCGGGCGGACTTCACGGTGAAGGGCTGAGGGACTGAAGGGCTGAGGGCTGAGGGCTGAAGAGCTGAAGGGCTGAGGGCAGGGCGTCACGCGCCCCCGACGGCCGCTCCCGAAGCCCGCCCCGGCCGTCCGACGCCTTCTCCCGGCCCCCGACGCCCGTTCCCGACGCCCCTGTGCCCCGACCCGACCGGTTCGGGCACAGGATGTCGGGTGCGGCGTGCGGGCTCTCTCCTAGCCTGGGGGAGCGAACGGGAAGGGGCCGGGATGCTGGAGGGGCTGAACCAGGCCATGGAGCACGTGGAGTCGCACCTCGATCAGCCGATCGACGTGGCGGATCTCGCGCGCATCGCGGTGACGTCGGAGTACCACTTCCGCCGGATGTTCTCGGCGCTGGCGGGCATGCCGCTGTCGGAGTACATCCGGCGCAGGCGGCTGACCGTGGCGGGCGCCGAGGTACTCGCCGGAGAGCGGACGCTGCTGGACGTCGGCATGCGCTACGGCTACCGCTCGGGCGAGGCGTTCGCCCGTGCGTTCCGCGCCGTGCACGGTGTGGGTCCGGGCGAGGCCCGGCGGACCGGTGCGGCTCTGCGGTCCCAGCCACGGATGTCCTTCCGCCTCGTCATCGAAGGAAGCAGCAGCATGCGCTACCGGATCGTGGACAAGGGGGCGTTTTGCGTGGTGGGCGGGAAGGTCCGCGTACCGCTCGTCCATGAAGGGGTCAACCCGGCGATCGCCGCGTTCATCCGGGGCATGGACCCGGAGGAGCTCCGGCGTCTCGCGGAGCTGTCGGACCAGGAGCCGAAGGGGATCGTCGGTGTGAGCGACCACATCGATCCGAGCCGGGCCGAGGGGACCGAACTCGACTATTACCACGGTGTGGTGACGTGTGCCGAGGCTCCGGCGGGCATGGCGGCCCTGGATGTTCCGGCGGGGGCGTGGGCCGTCTTCGAGAACTCGGGTGCCTTCCCGCAGGCACTCCAGTACCTGTGGCGGGACGTGTTCACGCAGTGGTTCCCGTCGAATCCGTACCGGAGCAGGCCGGGCCCCGAGATCCTGCGCGTGCGCGTCTTCGACGACGGGGCGCGGGCGGACGCGGAGCTGTGGATTCCCGTGGAGCGGCAGGCCGCCTGAGCGGTACGGACGGGCGGCCTGCCGGCTCACTGTCCGGGCCGCCCCTCTCCCCGCCCTCTCTTCCTGCCGCTTCGCTCTCCGCCCCCTTCTTCCTGCCCTTTCGCTCTGCCCCGCTCCTTCTGCGCCCTTCGCGCTGTCGTTCGCGCCGTGGGGTTGTCGGACCGGCGTGCAAGGCTGACCGCAATCGGCTCGGCATGTCGCAGAGGGGACAGCTCATGGAGGCTTCGTACTACCGCGCGCAGAGCGAGGACGGCGACTTCATCGACGACCCGTCCGAGGACGCGCTGTTCATGCTGTTCAGCGACCTCAACGACGCGCACAACACCTTCGTCGTCATCCGGCCCCCCGCGGATGATCCGACCTGGTGCGCCTCGGTCACCGTCCGCGACGGGGGCTACGAGGTCGTCCGCCGCGATACGGCCCGGCGCGAGCACGAGGTCGCCACCGAGACCAGCATCCACCGGATCGCCAACGACCTCACGATCTGGCTGGCCGCCAGGGACCGCGACGACTGACCCCGTGGCAGGTCAACCCCGCTGCGGGACAGCGAGGTTGAGGGGCTCTTTCTGAGTACGTTCTCCCCGGCCTCTGAGTACGGTGCACGGCTCCCCGGCAGCGCTGGGGCGTGCGACAGTACATGCCGATGGAGCCGGGGGGCTCCGGGCGCGGGAGAAAGAGGGGGCGGCCGTGGACTTGTTCGACGGGGAGCTGGGTGGCGGGCGCGACAGTCACGGGGTGGAGCCCGCGGGCTCCGGCTGTTCCTGGGTGACCGTGGTGATCGTCGGGATCCTTGTGCTGCTGGCGGTGCTGGTGCACCAGTTCGTGGGACTGCTGTGGGGGATCTTCTAGGCCGTCGCGTGCGGGGCGCCGGCCGTTCGCGGGCCGGTTGCCCCGGGCCGGTTGCCCCGGGCCGGTTCGCCGGGCTGTCCGCCGGGCTGTCCGCCGGGCTTCGGCCTACGCGGCGGGGTCCCGGTCGTCGCGTACCTTCCAGAGCCAGCCCGCGCCGCCGAAGGTCATGACCGCCATCACCGCGACGACCGTCCAGCCCACGGCTGCGGGCGGATCGCTGGGGGCGAGACCGAAGTTGAAGGCCATGGCCATCGCCGTGGGCAGGGCCGCGGTGATCGCCACGCCGGCCCATTTCTGGTCCCGCGTCCAGTACGGGGACCTGCACAGCACGATGATCCCGGCGATCCTGAACGCGAAGCCCAGCGGCCCCCAGAACTGACCGGGCACCATGGTGAGTACCGGAAGCGCCACCGCGACCCACGCGGGCGAACGGCGTCTGGCGGTCTTCCCGTTACCCGCCTTCACCGGTGCCCCGGTGGAGCCCCCGGCGTCGGCCCCGGCCCCCGCCTCCTGGAGCGCGGTGGTGGCGATGGTGCGGGGGTCACCCAGTTCACGCAGGATGTCCCGGCTGCTGCCGGGCCGTTCGGCGAGCGCGATCTCGATGTGCTCGGCGAGATCGGAGACCAGCTCCTGACGGCGGTCCGCGGGGAGCGCCGAGGTCTCGCGCTCGACGGCCGCGAGGTACTGCTGGACCAACGCGCCGTCGGTCTGCCCCGTCTGCTGGCTGTTCATCGTTCTGTCTCTCCAGGTGCCTGGGTGCGCGTCTTCGGTGCGAGAAGGTGGTCGACGGCGTTGCGGAAGGCGGGCCATGTGCCGGTGAACTCGGCGAGGGCGGCGTGTCCGGCCTCGGTCAGTTCGTAGTAGCGCCGCGGCGGACCCGAGGCCGACTCGCGCCAGGTGGTGACGACGAGCTCGTCCCGTCGCAGCCGGGACAGCAGGGGGTAGACCGTGCCCTGGCTGGTCGCCAGCGCACCCGTCTCCTCCAGCTCCCGCAGCAGCTCGACCCCGTACCGCGCACCGTCGCGCATCAGTGCGAGCACGCAGTACTCCAGCACGCCCTTACGGAGCTGGCTGACGGCCTTGCTTCCGGGGCGGCTGCTCGCTTCGACCGGTTCCATGCAATGCACAGTACCTTGTCCGGAAGAGGAGAGGGGCGCCACCCGTACGACGGCGGCGCCCGGCGCCCGGCCCCGCTGTCCCGGCCGGTCCGATCTCCACGGAAGACCCTGGCTTTCCTGGAGGTTCATCAAGCCAATCTCCTTTCCATGGGCGGTAGTTGGTTTCTTCCGATCGATGGGGTCCGAGCTGTTCCTCCCGTGCGGAGGGGTCCCGTCCGCACCGAGCGGTTTGAGCCGGTCCGGTCTCCGGCAGACCCCGGGATGGGCCACGCTGCCGCCACGTACGGACACTCGGGGCCGCTCGATGGGAGCACCAGGGCGGACCCGGCTCCCGTCCGTACCGTCCGCGGCGGCGCTCCCATGGGGGCGCGGGACAGCGGGACCACACACCCCGGGGCAGGTCCCGGGGCCACGGGGGAGGAGACCACACATGGCGTGGGACGAGTGGGAACAGCTGAAGCACGAAGCCGCCCAGCGGCACGGGACACAGATGCAGCTCAACCAGTACCTGCCCGGTGACGGGCCGGCCGCACCGTCGACGAGCGCCGTCACCGCGGGCCTGCAGTCCAACAAGCAGGCGTGGAACAAGGCGGGCGAGGGCGTCGGAGGGCTGCGGGAAGGGCTGGGCAAGGCCCTGACCCGGTTGACGGACGGGCAGCAGGGGGCCGACGCCGCCGGGTGCCTGACCGCAGGGGCCCAGAAGGACGTGTACAGCTCCTGGGCCCGGTACGTCAGAAGCGTCGACGAGCGCTGCGGCAGCGTCAAGGAGGCACTGGAGAGGGCCGGGCACGACCTCCTGCGGACCGACGACGCCGTCAGGGGCGCGTTCACCGCCATCGACAGCCGGTACGCCGATACGCACGCCGTCGGTGGCCAAGCCCCGGGGCGGTGACGGGCCGCCATGGATCTCGCCACGCTCAACGCACTGAAGCCGTCCGAGTTCACCCAGGCGGCCGACGGCTACCGCGCGACCAGCGACATGGCCGCCGCGTCCAAGGACCACCTCGACAATGTCGTCGCGGCCGGCATGCGCGGTTCCCTCAGCGGGGAAGCCATGGACGCCGCGCTCGCGGAGCTGAAGAAGCTGGCGGCCAACTTCCACTACACGCAGATCGAGTGCGGGCTGGCGAGCACCGCGCTCAACGGGTTCGCCCACGACATGGACGTGGCCCGCAGGAAGCTCGTGTCGGCGCTCGGTGACGCGGAGGCGCTCAAGTTCGCGGTCGGGGCGGACGGCAGCGTCACCTACCCGGCCGGAGAGTCGCGCAACAGCGTCGAGCTGCCGCCCCCCGGCGGCACGGTCGCCGCCGGTGCGGCGCCCCAGGCCCCCGGACCCCTGGCCCCCGGCGGCCGGTCCGCGCTCGCCCGTCTGAGCCTCGACCCCAACCCCAACCCCCATCGCGCCGAGGCGATCGCCCTCGCGGACCGTATCGCCGCCGCCCTCAAGGAGGCGACGGAGGCGGACGCCAAGTGGGAGCCGAAGATTCGGGCGCTGAAGGCCGACGACGACCTCACCGTCTCCGCGCACGACCTCGCCGATGCCCAGTCGGACGCGGCAGGCGTACGGGAAGCGGGCCGGGGCTACCTGGATTCGATCGGCGGGCCGCCGAAGGACGCCACCCCCGTGCAGAACGCCGACTGGTGGAAGGGGCTCTCCCCCCAGGAACAGGAGGCGTACCTTTCCCTCCACCCCGATCTCGTGGGCAAGCTGGACGGTCTGCCCGCCGAGGTCAGGGACGAGGCCAACCGGATCGTGCTCGACGAGAAGCAGGCCGAATACCGGATCAGGCTGGACGCGATCCCGAAGCCACCCGCCAAGGAGTGGACCATTCTGATGACCCTCGCCGGGGGCTCCAGGATCCATACCGACGAATGGATGGACTGGGACCGGAAGTACGGCGACGACTACCGTCACCTCACCGACTCCCTCAAGGGCATGGACGCCATCGGGAAGCGTTTCGACGCCACCGGCACCGAAGGGCTGCCGGAGGCGTACCTGCTCGGTTTCAGCCCCGAAGGGCACGGCCGTGCCATCGTCGCCACCGGAAACCCGGACACGGCGCAGCACCAGGCGGTGTACGTGCCGGGCACGGGGTCCGACCTGGACGGCGTCGGGGGCAACATCAACCGGATGACGGATCTCTGGCGCGAGACCAACCAGGCGTCCCCCGGGGTCTCGGTGTCGACCATCACCTGGCTGGGCTACGACGCTCCGCAGGACCCCGTCAAGGACGCTCCCTTCGAGCACTACGCCTACGACGGCGCCCCGGCCTACCGTCAGTTCATGGACGGCCTCGACGCCTCCCACAGCGGCTCCGGGGAGCCGCACCGGACGGCCATCGGCCACTCGTACGGCACGACCCTCATCGGGGCGGCGGCGGAGAAGGGCGATCTCAACGCCGACGACGTGATCTTCGCCGGAAGCCCGGGGGTCAAGGTCGGTTCGGCCGAGCAGATGGACGTGCCGAAGGGGCATGTGTGGAACGAGGAGGCCGATGGTGACAAGGTTCCCGACATCGGCCGTTACGGTCACGGCGGCAGCCAGTGGAAATTCGGCGGCGGAACCTTCGTCATCCCCAGCGACGACCTCTTCGGCGCGAACCAGATGAACACCCACGCCGAGGGCAGTGGGCCCAACGATCACAAGAAGTCGGAAGGCCACAGCGAGTACTGGAGCCCGGGCTCGACCGCGCTGAAGAACCAGGCGCTGGTCGTGGTCGGCCGGTACGGAGACGTCACCGCTCCCCAGTAGCGCGGCGCCCCTGACGGTGCCGCCGTGCGGCGGCACCGTCACCGACCCACCCAGGAACACCGAGGAACTTCATGCTCCGTGCACCACTCCCCGTCCCGCGTCGGTACCGGCCCGGCGGCACCTGCCTGGCCCTCGCACTGACCGGACTCCTCCTCACCGGATGTGGCATGACTGACAACGACACCAGCAAGTCCTCGTCCGGCACGACGGCACGGGAGATCCCGTCCGCGGGCACCGCGGGCACCACGGAGGCCGTCGCCGCCGTGAAGGAGGTCTCCAGCCAGCTGTACGACTTCGTGGGGGTGCCGGGTAAGGCATCCGTACCGGGGCCCGGCGTCCGGGAGTGCGAGGGCAAGGACCCGGACACCTACTTCCGGGTCCACCACCCCTGGAACTTCCTCCCGACGTCCGGCGCCGACAACGACACCGCCATGGCGAACCTCAAGGAGAAGCTGAGTACGGACGGCTGGGTGGTCAAGGACTCCTTCCGGGACAACAGCCCCAACAAGAACCTCAACCTCGTCGCGGACAACGACGCCAGGAAGGTGAGCGTCTGGGTCGTCGCGTACAGCAAGCGCGACACCCCGAGCATCGGCATCGACGTCACGTCCGGCTGCTACCGGGTGCCGGAGGGGCAGACGATCCTTCACTCCTGAGCCGGAGCCACCACGGGCGCTCGCAGCCCGGACGCGGCGGCGCACGCGCTCCGCGTCCGGGACCTCACCGGCACAGGGCCGTTTCCACGACGTTGTCGACACGCTTCCTGGACGCCTCGTCGGACAGCTGGACGGTGACCGCGACATGGGCGGCGCGGCCGTCGTCGGTGGCGCCGCCCCGGGTCTCGTACCCCGGGAAGCTGCCGCCGTGGCCCCAGTAGATTCCGCCGTCGCACGGCAGCGGCCTGCTCACGATCCCCAGTCCGTAGCGGGCGCCGGGGCCGAAGGTCTTGTCCGCGGGGCGGGTGGCGCCGCGCATCTCCGCGAGCTGGGCCGGGCGCAGGAGGTGGCCGCGCAGGAGCGCGCCGAAGAAGCGGTTGAGATCGGAGTCGGTGGAGATCAACTGCCCGGCCGCCCAGCCCCAGGAGGGGTCGATCTCCGTGACGTCGGTCAGCGGCGCGCCCACCGAATCCTGGTAGTAGCCCTTGGGATGGGGCCCTCGGACGGTCGCGTCACCGGGGGCCGGGAAGTAGGTGTGGCGCAGCCCGACGCGCTTGATGATGCGCCGGTCCATCTCCTTGGCGAGGGGGTTCCTCGTGACCTTCTCGACGATCAGGCCCGCCAGTACGTAGTTCGTGTTGCTGTACTCCCACTTCTTCCCCGGCTCGAAGCCGGCCTTGTGCTGGAGCGCGATGTCGACGAGCTCGCGGGGGGCGAAGTAACGGACCTCCTCGCCCAGGTAGTTGCTGTAGTTGGGGAGCCCGCTGGTCTGCTGGAGGAGGTGACGGACGGTGATGCGGCTTCCGTCGATCCCCTCCCCGCGGACGAGGCCCGGCAAATAGGTGTCGACCGGGGCGTCCAGGCGGATCTTCCCTTCACCGACCAGTTGCAGCACGACGACCGCGGTGAACGACTTGGTGTTGCTGCCGATCCGTATCCGGCCGTCCCTGGGCACCTTCGCTCCGGTGGCCAGGTCACCGATCCCCGCGGTGTAGTCACGGGTGCGGCCGTCGCGGTCCGTGACGCTCGCCAGCGCGCCGGGCGGCCCGTCCGGGTGCACCAGCGTGTTCAGGCCCCGCTGGACGGTGTCGGTCCGCCCCGAGGCGGCGAACGCCGCGGGTGGCGCCAGGGCACCCATCGTCATGACGCCGACGACCACCGCGGCGGCTGCGGCCACGCGCCGACTGCCACGCCGCCCGCCCTGCCGGCCGGGAGAACGGAACCTCTGCCATGCCTGCTCACGCACGCGCCAACTCCTCTGGAACTGTCGGGGAAACCGGCGATGTCCGCCGGGCCCAGCATCTCCGGAGGCGGCCTCACGGGGCGATCCTGCTACCCGCCCGGTGCGGGGTGGGGCTAACCCCCGAGGCGCTCAGCCCCGTGCCACGTCCTCCGCGATCATCTCCAGCCAGGCGCGATGGCTGTACGGAGCCGGAGGGTCCACCTCCAGGCCCAGGACCGCCAGGCCCAGGGAAAGGTCCGCCTCGTCCAGGCCCAGCGCGAGCAGCTCGTGCACCTCACCGAGCATTCGGGCCGTGAGGCCGCGGTCCGATGTGTCCAGGTAGTCGCGCAGCGCCTCCTCGTGCTCCTCGAACTCCGCCCCGAAGTCCTGCGAGAACCAGCCGCCCAGGAACTGCCCCAGCTCAGGGAACCGGGCCTGCCACTCCCATGGCGTACGAGGTGCCCCGGGCGGTGGCACGTCACCTTCCGCCAGGCTGCGCCGCAGATGGCCGGCGACCATCAGCAGCCAGGACTGAACCGCCGCGTTGTCCAGACCCGTGTCGGGCAGCGGATAGACCTCGCCGAGCCGCAGCCGCAGCGGCCCCGGAGGGTTGCGGGCGTACTCGCGCAGCTGAGTCTCGGCGGCGCCGATCGCCCAGGGCCGGGTGTGCCAGGTGTGCCGCAGATAGGCGGTGAGGGCTTCGCCGGGCTTCTCCTCGGTGTCGTCGGCGGGCAGCCCGGCATACGCCCGGAGCACCTGGTCCATCTCGCCGTACTGACGGTCGTGCTGGAGCGGGGTCAACGCCATGGCGGGCCCTTCCTCTCAGAGGTGGATCGGGAAGGTGGCGTGCACGGCGAAGCCGAGCGGACTGTCCGGGGCGGTCTTCAGCACCACCCGCGCGGCCCGCGCGTCCACCGGTCCGAGTCCGGCCAGCATCATCGCCTGGAGCAGTACCTGCCCGACCGGCTCGGGCCGGGAGGGCCACGACGCCTCGATGGTGAGCCGCTGCCGTGTCGACAGGGCCAGCCATCGGTGTACCGACTGCTCGTTCTGGCTGACCACCGCCTGGGTGGCCCACTGGGCGGTCTCCCGGTCGGTATAGGTGGCGGAACGCGTCAGCACGGCGTCGGCTCCTCTCGGCCGCCGGTCCAGGCGATCGGCCCGTGCTCCCGGCGCAGATGGTCGGTCAGGGTATCGGGGATCAGGGTCAGCCAGGTGGTCCAGGACTCCTGGGACCCGGAGCCGAGGCCGAGTTCGAAGGCGAAGAACCGGCGCAGGGCACCGTCATCGGGGAAGAGCGCGAGGGCCTCCGCGCATTCGGCGACGAGGGGCGGCAGCCGCCACTGGCACAGCCCACCCCCGTGGCATTCGGCGACGAACAGCCCGATCCCCTCGACGTCGGTCAGGTCCGGGTCCTCCAGCGCGATGCCGTCCTGCCCGAAGTACAGCGACAGCATCTGGGTCAGCTGTGGGAACCGCAGGCCCAGTTCCCACACGGTCGGGACCATGCTGCCGAGCCTGGCGTACAGACCGGCCGGCCACTCGTCGGCGTAGGAGGCGATGTCGAGGAACACCGACGGCTCGCCCCCGGCTCCGGACCTCTCCGCCAGCTCCCGCAGATCCTTGGGCACCCGCTCCACCGCCGAACCGCCCGCCGACAGCGCCTCCCCGATGGCCCGCACCTCGGCGGCGGCCTCGTGGACCGTCACTCCGCCCCGCTCCCACCGGTCCCACAACACGCGCAGCGGAGCCTGCAACGCCTCGGCCCTCACCTCGGGGTCGGCGGGAACGCCGGGGGAGGTGAAGGGCAGGAAGGGGCTGAGCAGCGTGCGGGCGGCCGAGTAGCGGAAGTGGTTCTCGTGCACGGGGCGGTTCCTGACCTGGCTAGGGGGACTCAGGGAAGGCGGTGACCACGATGAACGGCGGCACTCTGCCGTCGTCGACACCTTGGATGCGGACGATCACATTGTGCGTGTCGGCCGGGAGCCCGGTGGCACTGGTCACGGTTGATCCGGTGACATCCGTGAAGGGGGTCTTGGGCAGCACGAACTGCCCGGTGGGGTTGGCCGTCAGCTTTTGGGTGATCTCCGCTTCGTTCCGGTCGATCGTCGACTGGACGAACCGCTGCGCGCTGGTGAGGTCCGTGAACGAGGACGCGGCCGGAGGGTGCTGGTCCCGCATACGTATCTGCAACTGTTCGGGGGTCAGAGCCACGTGCCGGTCGATGGGGTGTGTGCTCTGCGTACCGACCTTCATGTCCTCCTGGTTGGCGAGGTCGATGGGGTACGTGTGGTTCGTGGCACTGTCCCCGGGCACCGTCCAGTTGTGCTTCGGCTCGTAGCCCTCGATGCTCCGCGCACCGATCGACTGAGCGCGGGCCTCCTCGGCCAGGAAGGTCGGCACGCTCTTCCTCGCCTCCTCCAGTGCGTCGGTCAGCCCCTTCATCTGCTGTGCCAGGAGTTGGGTGTCGGCGTTGTAGCGGTTCACCCCGCTGTCGAGCTTCGGAGTGTCGATGTTCTCGATGAACTGCTCGGCCAGGCCCACCACGTTGCCGATGACGAGACGGAAGATGTCCTCGGCCGCACCCTTGAAATTGTCCAGTTCCATGCAGTCCTTGGCGGCCTGGATGTACACCTGCTCGATCACCTTGCGGACCGCCCTCACCGCGTCGGCGAACCGGTCCAGGAGATCGGCGATCTTGCGCGCGGTATCGATCAGAATCTGGAGAACGGGCTGCTGGCCGGACATGTGCTTCCAGCGGTACCCCTTGGCCACGGGGTTGGGCGCATTCTTCCCCCAGAACCTCGTACCCCACAGGCTTCCGGTGAACTGGCCCATGGCCGCCTGCCATTCGCCGCTGACCGGCGAGGGACCGGGGTCTCGCAGGTAGCCGATGGCCGCGTCGAGGTCCCGGCCGGATTTCTCTGCGTCTTCGGCGACCTTGCGCCAGAGCGCGGCCACCTTCGGCAGATCGTCGTCGTTGCCGCCGGGGGTGATGTCGGCGACCTTGCCGTGCCGGAGAGCCCGTCTCAGAGCCTGCTCCAGGAGCCAGTGCAGGGCCCGGCCCACCTCGCCCATCACGTTGTCGATGATCCGGTCGCCCCAGGCGCCGCCGCCGTCCCCGCCTCCCCAGCCGAGGTCCGCCACCTTTCCGTACGGCGGTGGGGTCCGGATCACCTCCGGTACGGCCTTCAGGGTGGTCGGGGCGCCCCAGCTGGGATGGGAGGCGTACTCCGCGCTGACGTAGTTGTTCGCGGTGATGGTCAGGCCGGTGGAGACACCGCCGACCGCGACCACGGCCTTGGCCCACACCTCCAGATAGAGGGCGGTGACGGCGTTGTACTGCTCCACGAACTCCGACGGCCCCGAGCCGATGCCGCAGACGTGCTTGTGGCCTTCCAGGGCGTCCAGCAGATACTTCGGGGCCTTGTGGAAGTCCGACTGATGGTTCCGGATCAGGTACGAGGTGTACCAGACGTGACCCGGGTCGACGTCGAAGCCACTGACATAGCCCCCGGGGTCCACCGACGGCTTGAGTGACTGGACCTCCTTCACCGGGTCGGGCTTGGGCTGAGCCTGGGAGATGTCGTTGCCCTGGGGGTCGTAGAGCTTCCCCGGGGCGGGCGACGGAACCGCGGGCGTGGTCGGCGGACCGCCGCTGTTCCCGCCTGAGCCTGGCGGTGGCGGTGGGGGAGTGGCCATCAGGCAGCCCCCCAGCCGCGCAGTACCGCTTGATGAGCGGCGCTGTAGTTGGTGTGGGCGCCGGTCACGACCTCGTGCAGCCAGGTCTGGCGGGCTTTGAGATCGGCCATTTCGGCGCTCCACCGGTCCAGGGTGAGGACGAAGGAATCACGCGCGTCGCCCTGCCACCCGAGCACCACCTTCTCCGTGCGCTCGTACAGCAGCCCCAGTTCCTCGTTGAGCTTCCGGAGGATCTCCTCCAACTCGCCCGCCAGCGCCTGTAAGGCGATGATGTCGACACCAATGTGATCGTCGCTCGTCACGTCCCGCCCCCCCCCGCTATAGGTCGTTGATCCGGCTGCGGGGAGCAGGTGGCACCGGCGTGGTGGGCGGGGCCTGAAGAGCGGCGGCCTCCCGTGCGATGTCGGTGTCGGCCTGTACCCGCCGCATCTGAGCCAGGACGTCCAGCTCCTGCTCGGTGAAGCCGTCCCTAGCGAGCCTTGCCGCTTCCTCCAGCAGCCGCAGATCCTCACGGATCCGTACGGCGTCCTCCGCCGCACCCTTCTGCAGGGTGCGGTAGGCCTCACCGGCCGCCCCCCGCCAGCGGGACTGGATCCGGTCCACGATGCCGTCCATCTGCCGCACCTGGCTGTCCAGATGCCGCTGCATGGCGTCGAGATCGTTGGCGAGCTTCGTCAGCCCGTCGTCTTCCGGAACTTCGAGATCAGGGTTGTGCACTGCCATGCCGGACTCCGCCCGCCCCTCGGCCGCGCGCGAAGCCTCCTTCGCGCGCCACAACTTATAAGTGACCTCGTTCAAAAGGAAGATGAGGAAGAGTCACGTTATGTACAAGAGAACGTGGGGGCCCGAGTGACGTCGCTGGTCGCCATCCGGGCGCGGTTGGTGAACGTTCGACCGATGAGTTCTGCCCCGCCGCGCCGTCTGCGTAGGGGAACGTCCCGTGGGGAACGTCCCCCTTCAGCCTTCCGCGCCCGCGGGAGAACCGGGATGAGACGACAAGGAGCGGTGAACACCGTGGACCAGGAGAATGTGAGCGCCACCCTGACCGTCGCCGCGCCCGCCGAGAAGGTGTTCGCGGTGCTGGCGGACCCGACGACCCATGCCGCGATCGACGGCACCGGCTGGATCCAGGAAGTCGGCGACCGGGCGCCGCTGGCCGAGGTGGGGCAGATCTTCCGGATGGACATGCACCACTCCCACCACCCGAAGGTCGACTACCGGGTGGCCAACAAGGTCCACGTCTTCGACCGGGCGCGCGCCATCGGCTGGTTGACGGGGCAGGAGAAGGACGACGGGCAGGTGGAGTACGGCGGCTGGACCTGGCGCTACGACCTCGTGTCGCTCGGCCCGTCCCGGACCGGGGTCACGCTCACCTACGACTGGTCGGCGGTGCCGCCGTCCCTACGCGAGGTCTTCCCGTTCCCGCCGTTCGGCCCCGAGCATCTCGGCAACTCGCTGGACCACCTGGCCGATATCGTCGCGGGCCGCTGAGGGCGCCGGACCCGCGGCGGCGTCCGGCCCGGGGCGCCGTTCGCCCTCGCGGGCGGCGGTACGGCCGGGATTCCGGTCCCGGACGCGTCCTGCTCGTCAACTTCCTGTCCGCCCGGCGCACCACCCTTGAGATGAAGGTGTGCGCGGCCGGGTGACGAGTCGGCGCGGCGGTCCGTGGAGCCGTCCCCGCTCTCGCCGCCCGGCCTCGTCCGCCGTCCCGCCGACACGGAACGCCGGTGTTTCCGGAAGGACATGGCCGGACAGGACGCGCCGCCGCTCCTCTCCCCGGAAGCCGATCCGGACGGGGATCTCGGCGGCCCGTGCGCCCATACCGCTGTCATATCCGGTGCTTGGAGGGCATGGCGGGCGGAAGTGGCGTTCGCCGGACGGTATGTCACCGACGTCCCCGGTCTCGATGCCGAGGGCCACGACGCCCGGCCTCGCTGCTTCGGGTGGATCGTGCACATGACCGAGGAGTGCGCCCGCCACCACGGGCACGCCGATCCGCTGAAGGAGCGCGACAGGGGTGTGAAGGCGGGTGCCGCGCTCCCGATGGAGGTGTGGCGCAGTCGGAACCGGGGCGCTGGGGCGAGCACAATGGTGCGGGCGGTCTGTGCAGAGGTGCCTGAGGCCCTCTCCCGCACCTCTTCCGCTGAAGGAGGACCGGTGATGGACAACTGGCCGGCTCAGCGCACCGGGCCCGGTGACATGCTCCGTAACCAGGCGCGCGAGCGACTCCTCGACGCGGCGCGGGAACTGTTCGGCGTCGGCGGCTACGCGGAGACCACCGAGATGGCGCTCTGCGAGGCTGCCGGGGTACCGGCCGACGTGCTGCGCCAGGAGTTCGGCTCCCGGGAAGGGCTGCTCATCGCCCTGCACAACCGGGTGACGACGAGTGGCCTGCGGGCGGCGGAGAGAGCCCTGCACGCGGACGACATAAGCAAGTGCGGAACGGCGGAACGGGTCCAGCGCCTCTTCGACGCCTACGTGGAGGCCGTCACCCGCGATCCGCGTGAGGCGCGGGTGACCTTCGTCGAGGTGCTGGGCGTGAGCGCCACCGTGGACGAGCACTGCAAGCTGTGGCGGGCCCTGTGGACGGAGTTCCTGACGGGGGAGGCCGAGCGGGCGGTGGACCGGGGGGAGGCGGAGGACCGGGATCACCGGGTCGACGTGATGGTGATGGTCGGTACGGTCCATGAGCTCATGGCGCACCACAGCAGGCGGCCCCGGCGGGCGCGGCCCGGCGAGGTGTCCGGTGAGCTGACCCAGCTCGCGCTGACGATGCTGGGGTCGCAGCAGGGGGAGTGACCCGGGAGCGACCCCGGGCGGGCGGGGGCGGGACACCGGCTCAGTACCGTCCTCGTCATGGACAGTACGAAGCGTGGCGGTGCGGCGGGGTGGGCCGGTCCGTTCGCGGCAGCCGCCCCGGCCGCCGGTGCGGCCCTCTGCGTCGGCCTGAGCATGGCCGGCTCCTGGTGGACCGTCCCCGCCGCCCTCGCCGCGTTCCTCGACGGGCGGCGGTCCGGGCGGGCCCGCCCCACGGTGCTCGCCCTGGTCGCGGTCGTCGCTGCCGGGGTGGTGGCGGTGGCCCTGGTGCCGTCCTGGCTGCCGCTGGGGAGCCGCTTCGTGGGCGTGGTGGTCGTCGTGGTGATGCTGCCGTGGTTCGCCGGGCGGTTCTGGCGCCAGTACCGCGAGCTCGTCCGGGCCGGCTGGGAGCGGGCCGAACGGCTGGAGCGCGAACAGCGACTGGTGGCCGAGCAGGCCCGGTTGCGCGAACGGGCCCGGATCGCCCAGGACATGCATGACGTCCTCGGCCATGACCTCAGCCTGATCGCCCTGTCGGCGGGCGCCCTGAGCCTCGCCCCCGACCTGGACGACCGGCACCGGCGGGCGGCCGGGGACCTCAGGGTCAGGGCGGCGGCCGCGGTGGAGCGGCTGGGGGAGGTCATCAGCGTCCTGCGGGAAGAGGCGGACGAGGCACCGATGCGCCCGGCGGCGCGGACGGACGGCGCTGCGGAGGCGGGTGCCGGTACGGGTGCGGGTGCGGATGTCGGCGCCGGTACGAAAGCCGGTGCGGGTACGGATGCCGGTGCCGGTGCTGAACCGGGCGCCGGTGAGGGGAGTTCCGCCTCCGCCATCGAGCGGCTGACCGGCGAGGCCTCCGCGTCCGGGCTCGCGGTCGACCTGCGGATCGAGGGCCCCGCGGGCGCCGTCCCCCCGGTTGTCGCGCGGGCCGCCCACCGCGTCGTGCAGGAGGCGCTCACCAACGTCGCCAAGCACGCCCCGCACGCCACGGCGCACGTACGCGTCACGTACGCGGACACCGGGACCGAGGTGGTGGTCGAGAACGGGCCGCCGTCGGACGGCCCCTCAGCCGCGCCGCCCCGCCGTGGAGAGCGAGGACGGCCCGGCGGACACGGCGGTCGCGGACTCGTCGGGCTTCATGAGCGGGTGCGGCTGGCCGGGGGCACGTTCGAGCACGGTCCCCGCGACGGGGGCTTCGCGGTGGTCGCGCGGATGCCGCACGCCCCCGGCCCCTCGGCACGCGCCTCATCCGCCGCGCCCGCCTCACCCCTCGCTTCCGGCACATCCGTCGCGCTGCCCCAGGAGCACCGCCGCGCCGGCCGCCGGATACGCCGGACCCTCGCCGCCGCCGTCGTGGTGCCCCTGGTGGCGGGGGCGCTGCTGAGCACGGTGCTCATGGGGTGGGAGATGTGGTCGGCGTCCCGCTCCGTCCTGGAGCCGGGCGACTTCGCCCGGCTGCGGGTGGGCATGGAGCGCTCCGAGGCCGAGTCCCTGCTGCCCGAGCGCCGGACCGACCACCGGCCGGTCGCCGCCGAGCCGGGCGGACCCGGCACGACGTGCGCCTACTACGCGATGACGGCCGACCGGTTCGACGACCGGTCGGGCGACGCCTACCGGGTCTGCTTCCGGGACGACACGCTGGTGTCCGCGGACGCCCTCACCCCGTGACGGGGCCGAGAGCGGAACCAGCGGAACCTATCCGTTGAACGTGTTGTTCTGGGTGCCGCTGCCCTGCACCGGCCCGCTGAACGTGCTGTCGCGGAAGTCGTTGTGCACCGACCCCGGCACCGCGGCCTCCGGGTCGATCGCCCGGACGGCCGCCTCCAGGTCCGCCGCCGCGTCCGGGTCCGCGGTCAGCGAAGCCTGGAACATCGCCTCCCACACCCGTACCGCGCGGGCGAACACCTCGTCCGCCTCGACCCGCGTACGCAGCGCCCGTTCGAGCTCCCCGGCGCACTCCTGGTCCCCGGGCTGCCCCTCCAGCGCGGTGAGCGCGGTCTCGGAGGTGTCGGGTTCCGGGGCCGCGCCGTCGGGCGCCCCCGGCGCGGGGTCCCGGCGGCGCACCAGGCCCGTCAGCCCGGACCACGCCTGACGGCCGATCTCCCCGCCCGCGCCGCCTGCCAGCGCCGCCAGCACACCCAGCGAAATCGGGTCCATGGACCCCACCCCCGTAACAGCTCGTCACTTCACCGATCAGGCACCACCGTACGGTGGCCGGTCCGGCGGGCGCAGCGGTTTCAGCCGTGGGCGGCGTACGGGCCGCCCAGCCCCCACGCCTGGTGCATCGCGTCGGCGAAGGCGGCCGCGAGCCTGTGCTCACCGCTGGGGCCGGGGTGCGTGCCGTCGTAGGTGTCGGTGTGGATGTCGTACGAGGCCGGGCGCGAGGCCAGCAGCAGCGGGGAGGCCGGTCCGTCGAGGTCGGCGACGGCCTTGGCGAGAAGTTCGTTGAAGCGCTCGCACTCGGCGGCGAAGGGGGCGTCCGACTCGGCCCTGATGTTCGGTATGACGGGCAGGAACACGATCCTGATGTGCGGGTTGGCGGTGCGGGCCGCCGCGACGAACGCGCGGGCGTTCCGGGCGGTCTGCGCGCTGTCGGTGTAGAACCCGAGGTCTATCAGCCCGAGCGAGACGAGCAGGACGTCGGCGCGGGCCCCGCTCACCGCGTCCGCGATCACCGGGGCCATGTGCAGCCAGCCCTCGCCCCAGCCGGCGAGGTGGCGGCGGGCGTCGGCGGGGAAGGACGGGGCGCCGTACGCGTGGGAGAGCGGGGCCTGTGCCTCGGTGTCGTACAGCGCGCTGCGCGGGCCGACGATCGTGTACCGGCCGGGGAGCGTCGCTTCGAGGTGCTGCCACATCCGGAAGCGCCAGGTGAAGTCCCCGGCGCTGCCCACGGTCATGGAGTCGCCGACGAAGAGGAAACGCATGGCGACATCATGGCCGATCACCCCTTCGGCCTGCGACGTGACGATGGACACTGGGGTCATGCGCTCGTATCTGACAGCCTCCGGTGCCGCCCTCCTGCTCGTGCTGACGGGGGCGGCCACGGCCGTGGCCGACGACGGCGGAGCCGACCGGACCTTCACGATCGAGGACCCCCGGATCACCGAGTCCAGCGGCCTCGCCGCCAGCCCGACCCATCCGGGCATCTACTGGACGCACAACGACAGCGACGACGGTCCGTACATCTACGCCGTCGACTCCCGCACCGGGAAGACCGTCGCGACGATCACCATGCGCGGGGTCGGCGAGCCCCGCGATGTCGAGGCCATCTCGATCGGGCCCGACGGCAATGTGTACGTCGGTGACATCGGCGACAACCTGGACGGGACGTGGGACCACGTCTGGATCTACCGCTTCCCCGAGCCGAAGCGGCTGCGGGACGCCACGGTCACCGCGACCCAGTTCGACGTGAAGTACGCGGACGGGGCGCGCAACGCCGAGGCGCTGATGGTCCACCCGAAGACCGGCCGGGTGTACATAGCCTCGAAGAACGAGGACGGCGGCGGGCTGTACGAGGGGCCCGCGAAGCTCTCCACCGGCGGGACCAATGTGTTCCGGCGGGTGGGGGAGGTGCCGTGGGTGACGGACGGGGCGTTCTCGCCGGACGGGCGCGAACTGCTGCTGCGGTCCTACTTCAGCGCCCGCGCGTACGCCTTCGAGGGCGGCAGGCTCGGCGAGGACCACGCGGTGAGCGCCCCGTTCCAGCGGCAGGCCGAGTCCGTGACGTACACGGCGGACGGCTCTGCGCTGATGTTCGGCTCGGAGGGCGAGGGGAGCGAGGTGGAGCGGGTCGACGTCAAGGGCGGGGGCGGGAGCGGGGACGGTGGCAAGGACGCGGGACGGGGCTCCGGGAGTGCCGGGAGCGGGTCCGGCGGGGACGGGGCGGACGGCGACGGGGAGAAGGGGAGCATGACCCTGGGCGCGGTCGTCCTCGCCGGGGTGGCCGTGGTCTGGTTCGCCCTGCGCAGGCGGCGTGGGGGGCGGGGCTGAGGCGAGGGTGGGGCCGTGATCCCGTGGGGCCGTGATCTGCGGCCCCGTGAGCCCGCCGCGCACTGCCTCGTACTGCACTGCCCCGCCGCGCACTGTCCCGCCGCGCACTGCCCCGTCCCGCAACGCGCACGGGACGATCCCCGCCTACGGGTGGTTCCGTATCCCCGTCGGCACACGGACGATCCCCATCCCCATCGGCACACGGACCGGGCTCGCCGTCATCCTCCCGCGCGCTCCCCGACCAGCACTTCGAACCCGTCGATCAGCCGCCGCAGCCCGAACTCGAAGTGGTCGAAGTCGGCGCTGAAGGTGTCCTCCGCCATGCCCGCCATCATCGGGTACTCGCCGCTGAGCATGGCCCGTTCCAGGTAGGGGCGCTGGTCCTCCCAGAAGTCGGCGTCGCTCAGTCCGGTCTGCTGCACGGCCTCGACGGCATGGCTCTGGGTGCGGGCGAGGCCCTCGACAAAGCTGTTGACGGTGATGATCACGGCGATCAGCTCGGGGTCCCTGAGGCCCATGCCCCGCAGGCCGGTGAGGGCCAGTTCGAGGCCGCGCAGGGCGCTGGGGCCGAGCACGGTGCGGGCCTGGTTGATCTTGAGCAGCCAGGGGTGGGTCCGCAGGTTGTCCAGGTAGGTGCGGGCCATCGAGTCGATGGCGGTGCGCCAGTCGTCGGGGACGTCGGCGGTGCCAGCGGTGAGCGGTTCGCCGAGGACCCGGTCGAGCATCAGGTCCAGGAGTTCGGCCTTGCCGGGGACGTACCGGTAGAGCGTCATCGTGCCCGCGCCCAGTTCCGTGGAGAGCCGGCGCATCGAGACGGCGCCCAGCCCCTCCGCGTCGGCGACGGCGACGGCGGTGGTGACGATCCGGTCCAGGGTGAGGCCCGGTTTGGGGCCGCGGCTGGGGCGGTCGCCGGTCTTCCACAGGAGCTCCAGGCTGCGCGCGATATCGCCGCTGCCGGTGGCTGTGCCGTCCGCTTCCGCTGTCGAACCGTTTCTCGTCATGGGCACCAGGGTAATGCTCCGGACAGGAACTGGGTACGGTGTACTCTCATTCGGGTACAGCGTACTCAGTTCTGATGCTGCGGAGGGGGTTGCCATGTCTGCGTCCGGATACGCGGTGCTGGCCGAAGGGGTCGTGAAGCGATACCGGGAGAAGGGCCGGGGCAGGGGCGGGGGTGGGGGGAAACGGGCGCTCGACGGGCTCGACCTCGCCGTCCGCCCCGGCACCGTGCACGGTCTGCTCGGGCCGAACGGTGCGGGCAAGACCACCGCCGTGCGGGTCCTGGCGACCCTGCTGCGGTTCGACGGCGGCCGGGTGGAGGTGGCGGGGCTCGACGTGCGGCGCGAACCCCGGCTCGTACGGAGCAGGATCGGGCTCACCGGCCAGTACGCCGCCGTCGACGAGGTCCTCACCGGCCGGCAGAACCTGGAGATGTTCGGCCGCCTCTTCCACCTCGGCGGCGGCCGGGCCCGGCGGCGGGCCGGGGAACTGCTGGAACGGTTCGACCTGGTGGAGGCCGCGGACAAGGGCGTCAGGGAGTACAGCGGCGGCATGCGGCGGCGGCTCGACCTCGCCGCGTCCATGGTCCTCGCGCCCGCCGTGCTCTTCCTGGACGAGCCCACGACCGGGCTCGACCCGCGCGGCCGGGGCGAGGTCTGGGACGCGGTACGGGCGATGGTGGCGGGCGGCACGACGGTCCTGCTCAGCACGCAGTACCTGGACGAGGCGGACCGGCTCGCCTCGCACATCACCGTGATCGACCGGGGCCGCGCCATCGCCGACGACAGCCCGGACGGGCTGAAGAACCGGATCGGCGGGGACCGGATCGAGGTCGTCGCCGCCGAAGCGGGCGATCTCCCGGCGGTGGTGAGGGCGGTGGACCGGGTGGCCGGGGGCGGTCTCGTCGTCACCGACGACACGGTCCACCGCGTGCACGCGCAGGTCTCCGACCGGGTGGCCGCGCTGACGGAGGTGGCGCGGACGCTCCGGGACGAGGGGATCGCGGTCGAGGACATCGGGCTGCGCAGGCCCAGCCTGGACGACGTGTTCCTGCGGCTGACGGGGCGCGGCGCGGACGAGGAGACGGCGCCGGACGCGAAGACCGCGAACGGGGAGAACGCGAAGAACGCGAACGGGAAGACGGGGGTGGCGGCATGACCGTGCTCGAACTGGATGAGGGCCCGGTCCACGCGGGTCCGCGGCACGGCCGGGCCTACTGGGCGCTCGCCGACAGCTGGAACGTCACCCGGCGCAGCCTCACCCACTATCAGCGTCAACCCGCCTCCATCATCTGGCAGTTGGGCTTCCCGATCCTGTCCGTGCTGCTGTACGGCTATGTCTTCGGCAGCGCGATGAAGGTGCCGGGCGGGGGCGACTACCGGGAGTTCCTGATGCCCGGCATGTTCGTCACGACCATGACGATGGGTTTCATGAACACCGCGATGGCCGTGGTCACCGACTCGGGCGAGGGCGTCATCGACCGGTTCCGCTCCATGCCGATGGCCCCGTCGGCGGTCGCCTCCGGACGCGGGGTGGCGGACCTGGTGGTGGCCTCCGCCGAGCTGGCCATCCTGGCGGCCACCGCCCTCGCGATCGGCTGGCGGGCGGGCGGCAGCCCGATGGAGGCGGTCGGCGCCTTCGGACTGCTCCTGCTGCTGCGGTTCAGCCTGATCTGGGTGGGCGTCTGGCTGGGGTTGCTGGTCCCGAACGCGGAGGCGGCGGGCGGTCTGTACGCCGTCGCCTTCCCGGTCACGATGATCTCCAGTGCCCTGGTCGCGCCGTCCCTGATGCCGGGCTGGCTCGGCACCGTCGCCGCGTGGAACCCGATCTCCTCGACGGCCACCGCGACCCGCGAACTGTTCGGCAACCCGGTGGCCGGCGGCGGCACCTGGGTCGAGGAGCACGCGCTGCTGATGGCTCTGCTGTGGCCGCTGGTGATCACGCTGGTGTTCCTGCCGCTGGCCGTGCGCAGGTTCCAGCGGCTGAACCGCTGAGCCGGGCCGCCGAGCCGCGCGGGGACGGGCCGCCGAGCACGATCAGGGCAGCCGGGAAATGGTGATGCCGCAGGTGGGAGGCCCGGCGTAAGGTCGGGCCTCATGCATAGAAACAAGCCCCTGCCCTTCACCACCGAACGTCTCGACGCGCTGCCCCTGGAGGCCGCGTACGCGGACGAGATGGCCACCGTCCTCGCCGACCCGGCCCTGCACACGTACACCGGCGGCGCCCCGGAGGACGTGGCCGCGCTGCGCGCCCGTTACGAGCGCCAGAGCGCCGGTTCGCCGGACCCCGCGGAGATGTGGGGCAACTGGGTCCTGCGGGTGCGCGAGGACGGCCGTCTGGCGGGCTACGTCCAGGCGACGGTACGGGGGGCGCAGGCGGAGATCGCCTGGGTGGTGGGGACCCCGTGGCAGGGGCACGGCTACGCGAAGGAGGCGGCGGTGGGCCTCGTCGCGCACCTGCGGGAGGAGTGTTCCGTGCGTACGGTCATCGCGCACATCCACCCCGACCACACCGCGTCCGCCGCCGTGGCCGGGGCGGCCGGGCTCGCCCCGACCGAGGAGTGGGAGGACGGCGAGGTCCGGTGGCGCAATGACGTGCCCGGAGCCGCGGGCGCGGCCTAGGGTCCTCGCCATGACCGAACCCGCTTTCCTGCATGCCACCCGCGACTCCTACGACACCCTCGCCGTCGACTACGCCGCCCGCAGCCGCGGTGAGCTGGCCGCCAAGCCGATCGAACGGGCCGTGCTCGACGCCTTCGCCGAACTGGTGGGCAAGGGGGGCGGCGGCGGTCTCCCGGTGGCCGATGTCGGTTGCGGGACGGGCCGGATCACGGAGTATCTGCACGGTCTCGGCGTCGACGTGTTCGGGATCGACCTGTCCCCGGGGATGCTGGCCGTGGCCCGCGAGAACTGCCCCGGGCTGCGCTTCGAGGAGGGGTCCATGCTCGGCCTCGACCTCCCGGACGCGTCGCTGGGCGGACTGCTGGCCTGGTACTCGACCATCCACGTACCGGACGAGGAACTCCCGCGGGTCTTCGCCGAGTTCCACCGTGTGCTGGCGCCGGGCGCCCACGTACAACTGGGCTTCCAGGTGGGCGACGAACCCCTGCCGATGAACGACGGCTGGGGCCATGAGATCTCGCTCGTCTTCCACCGGCGTCAGGTGGAGGGGATCGCCGAACTGCTGCGCCGGGCGGGCCTGGAGGTACGGGCGCGGCTGTGGCGGGAGCGGGACACCGACGGCGCGTTCCCGGAACGGGCGCCGCAGGGTTTCGTACTGGCCCGTAGGCCGATTGTCAGTGGTGGGCGTCAGGATGAGGACACCAACTGAGAAAGGGACCCTCATGGGCGCCTGGGACATCGGCCATTTCGACAACGACACCGCGGCGGACTTCGGGGGCCGGGTGGACGACGCACCGCCGGAGAAGCGCGCGGATGTCCTCAGGGGCGCGCTGACAGCGGTGGCGGGCATGTCGCCGCAGGACTATGTGGACGACGGCGAGGTGGCGGTGGCCGCCGCGGCGCTGATAGCCGCCCAGTGCCCCGGCGGTGAGCCCGTCACCACCGCCTACGGCCCGAAGAAGCCCCTGCCCCCGCTCCCCGCGGACCTGCGCCCGCTCGCGGTCCGGGCCCTGGACCGGGTCACCGCCGAGAATTCGGAGACGCTGGAACTGTGGACGGACGGCGGTGCGGGCGAGGAGTGGCTGGCCGGGGTGGCCGCCCTGCGCGCCGTACTGGCGGCGGCACCGGGGGAGTGACGGCTCAGCGGTGACATGGGGGCGGCGGGGTCCCGCCCCGGACCTCAGCGTTTCGGGCGGCCCGCCTGCACCAGCTCGGCGACATCGAGGGAGACTTCGGCGCCGATGGAGGCGGGGAGCGGGGCCTCCTGACCGGGGGCGTACACCTCGTGCCGGTCGTATCCTCCGGCCAGCGGCTCGGTCAGGACATGGATGCGGCTGTGCTTGCGGTCGAGGATGACGTAGACGGGGATCTTGGCCTGGGCATACGCGACGACCTTGATACGGAGGTCGTTCTGGTAGTTCCCGGAGGTGACCTCCGCGACCAGACGGAAGACGCTGGGGTCGTAGCAGCTGTTCTCGGCGAGGTGGTCGTCGAAGTCTTCATCCACCAGGGCCAGGTCAGGAATGGCGTAGTCGTGCGGGCCACTGGGCAGCCATACGCCGATACCTTGAATGATGGCGGATTCGCCGTCGTCGAGACCTGCGGCAATGAACGGACGCATCAGTTTGGTCAGTGCGTGGCCATGTCGGCCGTCCGGCGATGGAGCCACGGTGATGACGCCTCCGATGATCTCGACGCGGCGCCCCGGGAGCTGCTCGGAGAGTTCGTTGGCACTCTCCAGCAGCGAGATCTCCGGTTCACCGTCACAGGGGTGCTCGACTGCTGCTGCAGACACTGCGGGCCTCCTGGAATGGCTGGTGTCGAGAACATCATCGTAGGACGGAGTCGCTCCGGGTGTCCCGCAGGCGATCCGCCACCCGGTCGAGTGAAGCAGAAACGGCCCGGCACACGTCGTGTGCCGGGCCGTCTCCGTACGTCCGGTTACAGCTTCTCGATCACGTAGTCGATGCAGGCCGTCAGGGCCTGGACGTCGGACGGGTCGATCGCCGGGAACATCGCCACGCGCAGCTGGTTGCGGCCCAGCTTGCGGTACGGCTCGGTGTCCACGATGCCGTTGGCGCGCAGCACCTTGGCGACGGCGGCGGCGTCGATCTCGTCCGCGAAGTCGATCGTGCCGATGACCTGCGAGCGCTTCGCCGGGTCGGTGACGAACGGGGTCGCGTACTTGGACTCCTCGGCCCAGCCGTACAGGTGCTGCGAGGAGGCGGCCGTGCGGCCGGTGGTGAAGTCCAGGCCGCCCTGGGTGTTCATCCACTTCAGCTGCTCGTTCAGCAGGAAGAGGGTGGCCAGCGCCGGGGTGTTGTACGTCTGGTTCTTCAGGGAGTTGTCGATCGCCGTCGGGAGCGAGAAGAACTCCGGGATGTGGCGGCCCGACGCGTGGACGCGCGCGGCGCGGTCCAGGGCGGCCGGGGAGAACGCCGCGATCCACAGGCCGCCGTCGGAGGCGAAGGACTTCTGCGGGGCGAAGTAGTAGACGTCCGACTCGGTGATGTCGACCGGCAGGCCGCCCGCGCCGGAGGTGGCGTCCACCAGGACCAGGGAGCCCTCGTCGGCGCCCGCGACACGCTTGACCGGCGCGGCGACACCCGTCGAGGTCTCGTTGTGGGTGAAGGCGTAGACGTCGGTGCCGACCTCGGCCCGCGGGTCCGGGTGGGTGCCCGGGTCGGAGGCGATGACCGTCGGGTCGGCCAGCCACGGCGCGAGCTTCGCGGCCTTGGCGAACTTCGACGAGAACTCGCCGAAGTTCAGGTGCTGGGACTTCGACTCGATCAGACCGTGCGTCGCGACGTCCCAGAAGGCGGTGGAGCCGCCGTTGCCCAGGATCACCTCGTATCCCTCGGGGAGGGAGAAGAGGCTGCGTACACCGTCACGCACCTCGCCGACCAGGTTCTTGACCGGGGCCTGGCGGTGGGACGTACCGAGAAGAGAGGTGCCGGTGGCGGCCAGCGCGTCGAGCGCCTCCGTCCGCACCTTGGAGGGTCCGGCGCCGAAACGTCCGTCGGCGGGCTTGATGTCAGCGGGAATCTTGATATCGGCCACGAGTCGGAGCGTAGTCCCTCGGCGGCACGGCGTAAGACCGTGTCCGTCGGATGAGACGGGGGCTCCGACCCGTGGGCCGGGCGTCGCGCGGGCGGCGGCGCGGGGTCAGCCGAGGTCGACCGGGAGCTCGTACAGGTCGTTCTGCGTCACGATCGGCTTGTTGCGCAGTTCGGCGGCGGGCACCGCGAGATCGAGCTTCGGGAAGCGCTCGTACAGCGCGGGCAGCGCGATCCCCGCCTCCAGGCGGGACAGGGCCGCACCCGGGCAGACGTGCGGGCCGTGGCCGAAGGCGATGTGGCGGTTGGGCGTGCGGGCGGCGTCGAACTCGCCCGCCGTCGGGCCGTACTGCGCCTCGTCGCGGCCCAGCGCGCCGAAGGAGACGATCAGCGCCTCACCCTTCGGCAGCACCTTGTCGCCGACCTCCACGTCCTCGGTGGCGAACCGGATCAGGACGTGCGAGGTCGGGGTGTTCCAGCGCAGTGTCTCCTCGATCACGCTCTCCCACGCGATCTCCCCGTTGAGCACCCGCTCGCGCTGCTCGGGGTGGGTCTGGAGCGCCTCGACGACGTTGACGATCAGGCTGATCGTGGTCTCGTGACCGGCCGCGATGATCAGCTGGAGCGTGTTGACGATCTCCTCGTCGGTGAGGAAGTCACCGTCCTCGGAGGCCGCGATCAGGGCGCTGGTCAGGTCGTCGCCCGGGTTCGTCCGCTTGCCGTCGACGATCTTCGTGAACAGGGCGCCGAGGTCCGCCATCATCTGCGGGACCTCCTCGGGCGGCGTCTGCGTCGAGAAGAACTTCTCGAACAGCTGCTTGAGGCGGGGGTGGTCGGCGGCGTCCACGCCCATCAGCTCACTGATGACGTTCATCGGCAGCGGGTAGGCGAACTCCGCCTTCAGGTCGACGCTCTGCCCCTCGGGCAGCGCCGCCAGCCGGTCCAGGCTCGCGTTCGTCAGCGCCTCGATCCCCGCCCGCAGCCGCTCCACCCGCTTCACGGTCAGGGCCTGCGCGACCAGGGTGCGCAGCCTGCGGTGCTCGGTGCCGTCGACCGTCAGCATGGAGCGGCCCGGGTTGGCGAGGCCGATCAGGGGCCAGTCCATCGGTATCTCGCCGCGCTGCCAGGCGCCCCAGACGTTGATGTCCTTCACGATCCGGCTGTCCGTGAGCAGCGCCTTCGCCTCGGCGTGGTGCGTGACGGCGTAGCAGTGCACCCCGCCCGGCAGCTCCACCTCGGCCAGTGGTCCGGCCGCCCGCAGTACGGCGCCCTCGCCGTCGAGGTCCGCGACGAAGGGGTCCAGGGCGATCCGGGTCATGGTCTTCCTCCGAGGGCGGGGGTGGGAGTGAAACGCACCGGCAGGTCGGTCAGACCGCGCAGCCAGGGCGAGGGGCGGCGGGTCAGCGCCTCGGCGGGGACGGCGAGGTCCACGTCGGGCAGCCGGTCCAGGAGGACTTCGATGCCCGTACGGGCGATGACCTCGGCGGTCTCCTGGGCGGGGAACGGGCAGCGGTGCTCGCCGTGGCCGAAGGAGAGGAAGGCGTTGTTGCCGCCGGTGAGGGCCGAGGCGTGGGTCCGTACCTGCGGGTCGCCGTTGGCGGCGGCGATCCCGAGGAGGAGCAGGTCCCCGGCGCGGATGTGCCGGCCGCCGAGGTGGGTGTCGCGCGAGGCCCACCGCCCGGCGACGTTCTGGGTGGGGGTGTCCTCCCAGAGCACCTCGTTCATCGCCTCGGCGACACTGTGCCGGCCGCCGGAGAGGGAGGCGGCGAACCGGTCGTCGGTGAGCATGAGGCGCAGCGAGTTGCCCATCCAGTCGGCGGTCGGCTGGTGGCCCGCGGCCATCATGACCATCAGGTCCTGGGCGATCTCCTCGTCGGTGAAGCCCCCGTCGTCGGCGAGCATCCGGCTGGCGACGTCGTCGCCCGGCGCGGCGTGCTTGTCGACCAGCAGCTGGACCATGGACGAGGCGAGGTGCTGCTGTCCGGCGAGCGCCCGCTCCCGGCCGTCGATCATGTCGTTGATCGAGCCGACGAGCGCGGCACCGGTCTCGTTGGAGAAGCCGTAGAGCTTCGCCAGGACGAGTGCCGGGAGCAGCATCGCGTACTCGGCGATGATGTCCGTCCCGTCGGTGGAGCAGAACCGGTCGATGAGTCCGTCGGCGAACTCCTCCGCGTACCGCTTCAGCGAGAACGGGTCGACGCCCTCCAGGGCATTGCTGATCATCATGGCGCGCCGGCTGTGCCGTTCGCCGACCGTGTAGAGGATCGAGGGCTGCTTGCGCCCGATCATCGGGAGCAGCGGCCAGTCGGCCGGGATGCGGGCCCACTGGTTCCAGAGGTCCGAGTCCCGGCTGAAGAGCACCGGGTCACCGGTGACCTGGTGCAGTTCGCGGTAGCCGAGGATCAGCCAGGCGGGCACGTCGCCGTCGAGGACGACCGGGGCCACGGAGCCGTGGTCGCGCCGCATGTCCCGGTACAGCTGCACGGGGTCGGTCTGGAAGCGGGGTCCGGACAGCGGTACGGACCCGTGGGTGACGGGGCAGCCCGTCACGGGGAGAGCGGTCACGGGGTGGGCTCCGGGGTCTTGGCCGGCGGGGACGCCGAGGTCGCCGTCAGGGTCGCCTGCGGGGTCCGGGCGCGGGCCGCCAGCGTCTGCAGGTGTTCGACGAGCGTGATCAGCACGTACTTGCTGGAGGACCGGTCCCGGGCGTCGCACTCGACGAGCGGGATGTCCTCGGAGAGGTCCAGGGCCTCCCTTATCTGCTGCTCGGTGTGGAGCGGGCCGCCGAAGTCGTTGCACGCGACGATGAAGGGCGTGCCGTGGTGTTCCAGCCGGTCGATGGCGTACCAGGAGTCGGCGAGCCGCCGGGTGTCGACGAGGACGACGGCGCCCAGCGTCCCGGAGAACAGCCGGTCCCACAGGAACCAGAAGCGTTCCTGTCCGGGCGCGCCGAAGAGGTAGAGCACCGAGCGTGCGTCGAGCGTGATGCGGCCGAAGTCGAACGCGACCGTGGTGGACGTCTTCGCGTGCACGCCGTCGAGGTGGTCGACGGCCTCGCCCGCGCGGGTCATGGTCTCTTCCGTGTTGAGCGGGCGGATCTCGCTGACGGATCGGACCATGGTGGTCTTGCCGACGCCGAAGCCGCCGACGACGACGATCTTCAGTCCGTTGTCGGCCGTCGCCCGCAGGGCGGCACGGTCAGAGGTTGCGGAGTCCAACGAGCACCTGTTCCAGGATGTCGGGGTCGGGGAGCCGGTCCGCGACACGGGCGGTACGGGGGTGGCGGGCACTGATCCGGCTGGTGTCGAGCAGGTCGCAGAGCATGATGCGGACGATGCTGACGGGCAGGCTCAGGCTCGCGGCGATCTCGACGACCGCCGTGGGGCGCTCGCACATCCGCAGGATCGCGACGTGTTCCGACTGCATGCCGGGAGACGGATCGCATTCCGAGACGACGAGGGTCACCAGGTCGAAGGCGGCCGAGTCGGAGCGGCTGCGGCCACCGGTGAGGGTGTAGAGCCGGTCCGGATCGTCGTCGCGACCGGGGCGGGGGCGGGGCGCCGTCGTCATACGACCGTGGTTTCGGCCGTGGCCGGGCCCTCGGCGGGATAGCGCGGCGGGGCGACGAGGTGCTCGCCGAGCTGCTCGACGAGTTCGCTCATGTTGTGGCCGACGAGGCCGACGTCGGAGTCCTCCGCGGCGACGACCGCGAGGTGGGCGCCCGCGCCCGCCTCGACGATGAACAGCACACCGCCGTAGAACTCGGTCATCGCGGACCGTACGCCGCCGGTGCCGTCACCGAACTCGATGGACGCGCCGTGCGACAGGCTCTGGATCCCGGCGGAGATCGCGGCCAGCTGGTCCGCCTGGTCGACGGAGAGCTCGGGGGTGCGGCACAGCTTGAGGCCGTCCCGGGACAGGACGAGGGCGTGCCGGGTGCCGGGCGTGCGTTCGAGCAGCCCCTCCAGCAGCCAGTTGAGCTTCTCGTCGGTGGTCGCGGTCATCGGGTGTTGCCTTCCGGGTGCGGGGAGTTGGCTCGTACCGCCTTGCTGAAGGTGCTGAAGCGGGCTGCCTGGACCTTCGGATCGGTGGTACGGGGCCGGGGGCTTTCGGCTTCGCCGGGGGCGGCAGTGCCGGTACGGGACTCGGCGGCGGCCAGCGTGCGGCCGCGGCGGCGCTTGGGAAGGCCGCTCTCGCCGAACTGGGGAACGGCGCCGGTCGATTCGGACTCCGGACCCTGGGGCCCGGTGTCCTGGTCGGGGTCCTGCGCGCCGGGGGCCGGGTCCGGCGCGGGCCGGGCGGCGGGGAGGGACGCGGGGGAGGCGTCCGGGTACGTGGCCCCCGCGTGCGCGGGCTCCGGCTCGGCGGGCCCGGGGGGTCCGGTCACCGGCGCGGGCGCGGCGGCGGGCGCGAGCGGGGCGGGTGCCGGGGCGGGCGCGGCTGCCGTGGGCGACGGGGTGCGGGAGATGAGGTCCTGAGGCAGCATCATCAGCGCGCCGGTGCCGCCGCGTGCGGAAGGCCGGAAAGAGACGGTGAGTCCGTGTTTACGGGCCAGCCGGCCGACGACGGCGAGGCCGAGCCGGGTGCCGGAGAGGCCGGTGAGGTCCTGGTTCTCGGCGGACACCGCACGCTCGGCGCGGCGCAGCTGCACATCGCTCATGACCAGGCCGCTGTCCTCGACGGTGATGACGATGCCCGCCGGGACCTCCTCGACGTACACATGCACTTCGGCGGTGGGCGGCGAGAAGTTGGCGGCGTTGTCGAGCAGCTCCGCCAGGGCGTGCATGACGCCCTCGGCCGCGTGCCCGGCGATGGCGACGTCGCTCGTCGAGTGCAGGCGCACCCGCTGGTAGCTGCCGATCCGGCCCATCGCGCCACGCAGGATCGACTCCATGACGATGGGCTTCGCCCAGCGGCGGCCGGAACGCGCACCGGTCAGCACGGCGATGGAGTCGGCGAGCCGGCCCGCCTGGGCGGTGCGGTGGTCCAGGTGCAGCAGATCCCCGAGTACGTCCTCCGAGGTGTGCCGGTGCTCCATGTCCCGCAGGTCGGCCAGCATGCTGGTGGCCAGGGCCTGCATGCGGCCGGCGGCGTTGGCGCAGGCGGCGACGGCGGCGGACCGTTCGGTCTCGGCGCGGGTGGCGCGTGCGGTGAGCTGCTGGGACTCCGCGGTCAGCCGGGCCCGTTCCGCGGCGGTCGCGGTGGTGATCCGGGCCATCTCGGCCCGCGCCTCGGCCGTGACCCGGGCGGTCTCGGCGGAGGCGGCCGCCTTGATCCGGGCGGTCTCGGCGGTGAAGCGCTGGGCGTCGGCGGCCGAGGCGGAGACCAGACGCGAGGTCTCGGCGGTGAACCGCTGGGCCTCGGCGGCCCGCTGGGCACGGAGCGCGCGGGCGGTGCCCAGGGAGCGGACGATGACGGCCAGGGCGACGCTCAGGAGCACGGAGGCGGCGCCCGCCCCCCAGGCCAGCGGGGTCCTCACCGAATCGGGGGCGACGGCGACGGCCCACAGGGTCAGTGAGCCGGTGACGATTGCCGAGATCAGCAAGGCGAGTGCGGTCGGCCGGAATGAGGGGCGCAATCGGAGTCCTTGGGAGCGGACGGTGCGGGACAGGTCAGATCGGGACAGTTCATCACGAGTATGGATGATCGTGACAACTGGAGCTGATAATTCCTGCTCAAGTCTTGGTCACTATAAGAGAATTGACGATTGGTTTGGGAAGTTCTTGTGGGCTTTTATATTCCGAATGCACCTTTGCGCCCGGTCCTGTCCCAAGAGTTCACCCCGTCGAAGGCATCCTGAGGGCATGGCCGAACAGCGCGAGGGGATTTCCGGACAGACGGGCGACCTGAGGCACGACCTCGGTGCCGCCGTGCGCGGAGAGGTCGATTTCGGCGCCTCCGCGCGTGCGCTCATGACGATGGACGCCTCCAACTACCGCCGTGTGCCGCTCGGCGTCGTCGCCCCGCGCGACGCCGACGACATCGCCGCCGCACTCGCCGTCTGCCGTGAACACGGGGTTCCGGTCGTGCCGCGCGGCGGCGGGACCTCCATCGCCGGGCAGGCCACCGGCACCGGCATCGTCCTGGACCTCGCCCGCCACCTGCGGTCGATCGTGGAACTGGACGCCGCCTCCCGTACCGCCGTCGTCCAGCCGGGCGTGGTCCTGGACGATCTGCGGGCCGCCGCGGCACCGCACGGGCTGACCTTCGGCCCGGACCCGTCCACGCACAGCCGCTGCACGCTCGGCGGCATGATCGGCAACAACTCCTGCGGCGCGCACTCGGTGGCCTGGGGCACCACCGCGGACAACGTGCACGCGCTGACGGTCGTCCGCCACGGCGGCGAGAGACTGCGGCTGGACCGGAACGCGGGCCGGGGCGTGGGCGGCAGCGACCGGGGGCGGCACATCGGCCAGGACCGGCTCCCCGGCCAGGACCGGCTCCCTGGCCAGGACCGGCACGACGGCCAGGACCGGCACGACGGCCAGGACCGGCACACCGGCCAGGACCGGCTCCCCGCCGACACCCCGCCGGGCCTGCGCGCACTCGTCGACGCCAACCTCGCCCTGCTCCGCACCGGCTACCCCGACCTCCCGCGCCGCATCTCCGGCTACGCGCTCGACGCCCTGCTCCCCGAACACCCGGGCGGCCCGGACCCGGCCCGCGCCTTCTGCGGCAGCGAGGGCACCCTGGCCGTCGTCGCGGAGGCGACCGTCCGCCTGGTCGAGGTCCCGCGCTCCCGTGCGCTCGCCGTCCTCGGGTACGCCGACGAGTCCGAGGCCGCCGAAGCCGCCGCCGGTCTCCTGCCGTACGGTCCGCTCACCGTCGAGGGCATGGCCGCCGACCTCGTGCGCGAACCGGCCGGACTGCCGCGCGGCGGGGCCTGGCTGTTCGTCGAGACGGGCGGGGCGACCCCGGCCGAGGCCCGCGCCCGCGCCGAACGCGTCCTGCGGGCGGCCGGCGCGCTCGACGGCTCGGTCGTCACCGACCCGGCCGCACAGCGCGCCCTGTGGCGCATCCGCGAGGACGCCGCCGGCACGGCGACCCGGATGCCCGACGGCAGCGAGGCATGGCCGGGCTGGGAGGACTGCGCGGTTCCGCCCGCCCGGCTCGGCCCGTACCTCCGTGACTTCCGCGCCCTGCTCACCGACCACGGGCTGCGCGGCACGCCCTACGGCCACTTCGGCGACGGCTGCATCCACGTCCGGATCGACTTCGACCTGCTGAGCACCGAAGGCGTGGCCCGCTTCCGCCGGTTCTCCGAGGAGCAGGCGGATCTCGTCGTCGCGCACGGCGGCTCCCTCAGCGGGGAGCACGGCGACGGCCAGGCGCGCGCCGAACTGCTGCCCCGGATGTACGGGGACGAACTCGTCGGTGTCTTCCACCGCTTCAAGGACCTGTGGGACCCGGACGGCGGCCTGAACCCCGGCATGCTCGCCCGCCCGGACCGCCTCGACGCCAACCTCCGCTTCGCCGTGCTGCCGAAACGCCCCGTGGACGTCGTCTTCGGCTACCCGCAGGACGGCGGCGACTTCCCGGCGGCCGTCCGCCGCTGCGTGGGCGTCGCGAAATGCCGTACGGCCGCGGCCGGAGCGGGCACGGACGTGATGTGCCCGTCCTTCCGGGCCACCGGGCAGGAGGCCCACTCGACGCGGGGCCGGGCCCGGCTGCTGCACGAGATGCTGGCGGGCGAGGTGATCACGGACGGCTGGCGGTCGACGGAGGTACGCGACGCGCTCGACCTCTGCCTGTCCTGCAAGGGCTGCCGCAGCGACTGTCCGGTGGGGGTGGACATGGCCACGTACAAGGCGGAGTTCCTGCACCACCACTACCGGGGGCGGCTGCGCCCCGCGTCCCACTACGCGATGGGCCGGCTGCCGAGGTGGCTGCGGCTCGCCGCCCCCTTCGCCCGCCCGCTGAACGCCCTGGCCCGGATGCGCCCGCTCGCCGCGCTCGCCCGACGGCTGGCGGGCATCGCACCGGAACGGACGATTCCGGTCCTGGCGACGGAGACGTTCGCACGGTGGATGCGGGCGCGGGCGGGCAGGGGGACCCGGATCTTCCCGGCCGACCGGGTGGTGGCCCTCTGGCCGGACACCTTCACCGACCACCTCTCCCCGGAGGTGGGGCGGGCGGCGGTACGCGTCCTGGAGGCGACCGGCCGCAGGGCATACCTCCCGGCCCGGGGCGTGTGCTGCGGCCTCACCTACGTATCGACCGGGCAGCTCGACGCGGCCCGCCGGGTGATGCGCCGCACCCTGGACCGGGTGGACCTCTTCCCCGGTCAACCGCTCGTCGTCCTGGAACCGAGCTGCGCCGCCACCCTCCGCACCGACCTCCCCGAACTGTTCCCCGACGACCCGCGGGCCGCCGAACTCGCCGCGTCCGTACGCACCTTGGCCCAGTACCTCCAGGAGTACGCCCCCGACTGGACCCCGCCCCGCACCGAGCGCCCCGTCGTGGGCCAGACGCACTGCCACCAGCACGCGGTACTGGGCGACGACGCCGAGCGGCGGCTCCGGGAGCGGATGGGGCTCACCGGCGAACTGAGCGGCGGCTGCTGCGGGCTCGCCGGGAACTTCGGCTTCGAGAAGGGGCACTGGGAGGTGTCGGTGGCCTGCGCGGAGGAACAACTCCTGCCGTCCGTACGGGCGGCGGAGCCCGGTACGGAGATCCTGGCGGACGGATTCTCCTGCCGGACCCAGCTGGAACAACTGGCCGGACGCCGGGCCAGACATCTCGCGGAAGTGCTGGCGGAGGGGCTGGACATGGCACAGAACGACCCCGCGGCGGGGACGGGGGCCCCGTGACCGGGGCCGGACAGGACGAGCACCGGATCTCGGACGGCCTGTCGATCATGCACGCGCTTGAGCGCACGCTCGGCCACCGGTACTCCGAGAGGACTCCGCAGTGGGCGGACCTCGGCTTCCCCGTGATCGACCGGGGCGCGTACGCGATCTTCCCGCTCGCCGTGGCCCGTGTGCGGGAGGACGGCGATTCCGGAACGGCCGAGCGCCTGTCGGAGATGACGCACAGCCTGCGGCGCAACTGCGTCCACTTCTTCGGGGGCGACGATTTCCATGCGGAGATGGCGCTCGATGCCGAGGACGGGTACGGCCGGAAGCTCGCTGACGCCGGAGCCGTCGTCACCGGACCGCCCTGGGAGTGCGTGTGGTGCATCCAGCGCTTCGCCGTGGTGCTGGCGCACTCCGTCGATCGGCACCGTGCGTGGGAAACCCTGGCCCTCCACATCGTCCCGGTCGACTGGGTCCGGTACCGCCCGCTCAACTCGGGGACGAAACGCGAAGCCTCCCGGCAGCGGCGGATCATCAGGGAACGGGACGCCGCCGATGTGGTCTGGTCGTGGCCGCTTCCGGTTCCGGACGAATGAGAAGCCGGTGATGCGGCTCCCGGCCCGTCGTCCGGTGCGCGGGCCCTCAGGGCCGGGCGTGGTGGTCCCCTCCCACGATCTCGCGGGCCAGCGCGGCGAGTTTCGGCAGCGCGGGGTGGCCGGGGGCGTCCCGGCGGGCGAGCAGCACGGGCAGCGGCGGTGCGTCGTGGAGCGGGCGGTAGGCCACCCCGGCGTGCGGATGCATGCCGGCGGTGGAGGCACCTGACACCCCGCTGCCGCGCCCGGCCGCGATGGCGGTGAGCCAGTCGTCGGTGTTGGCGACGGTGAGGGTGGAGGCGGGCCGGGCGTGCGGTGGCCACAGGTCGAGGGCGGTGGTACCGGAGACGGTGTTCAGGACGACGGTGCGGCCCGCACCCGCGAGGTCGGCGAGGGAGAGGGAGACGTACGCCGCGAGGGGTCCGTCGGCGGCCACGGCGGCCACTCGTTCCTCGGTGAACAGCACCTCGGTGACGAGCCCCGGCGCGTCCACCGGTCCGCGCAGCAGGGCCGCGTCGACCTCGCCCCGGGTGAGCCCGGCGGTGCGGTCGTCGATCCGCAGCAGTTCGAGCGGGGTGTCCGGGTACCGCTCCTGCCAGGCCCGCAGCAGCGGTGTCGTGTACGGGCCGAAGGCGGACCAGGCGTGCCCCACGCGCAGGGGCCAGTGGCGCAGCCGTCCGGAGTCGAGCGCCTCGTCGAAGGCGGCGACCGCGGCGGCGGCCTTGTCGCGGAAGGCGACGCCCTCGGGGGTGAGGGCGAGGTGGTGGGTGGAGCGGTCGACGAGCCGGACGCCGAGGTGTTTCTCCAGGGCGGCGAGAGTACGGGAGACGGCGGGCTGGGTGAGCCGGAGGCGGGCGGCGGCGCGGGTGACGTTGCCCTCGTCCGCGACGGCGAGGAAGGCCCGCAGGTGCCGGAGCTCCACGGGGCGGCCGGAGGTAGGTTCCATGCTCATGCGCGGGGAGCATAACGGGAGCCCAACAGGCATTTCACGGGACGCGCCGGGGTCCTTACGGTGGAGAGACGCAGCAAGGCGGTCGGTCCAGTACCGCCACGTGCCCGGT
Organism: Streptomyces sp. NBC_01237; assembly: GCF_035917275.1. Taxonomy (NCBI): domain Bacteria; kingdom Bacillati; phylum Actinomycetota; class Actinomycetes; order Kitasatosporales; family Streptomycetaceae; genus Streptomyces; species Streptomyces sp. NBC_01237. The sequence continues at coordinate 5,162,494 of NZ_CP108508.1, forward strand.
GCATTCCCTTGCACCGGACTCTCTCCCTCCGGAAGGCCACCCGTGAACGACCGGCGCACCGCCGCAGAATCCGCCGCAGCGGCCGTCGCCGTACCCGAGGCGGTGTCGGCGCTCGACGGGACCGGCGGCGGTGCGGCACGCCCGGGTGGCCGACGGGCCGCACTCGCCCCGGTCGCGCTGGTGGTCGCGGGCGGCCTCTCGGTCCAGTTCGGCTCGGCGGTCGCGGCGCTGCTGATGCCGAAGGCCGGTGCGCTCGGCGTGGTCACCCTGCGCCTGGCCGTCGCCGCGCTGGTCCTGCTGATCATCTGCCGCCCCAGGCTGCGCGGCCACTCGCGGGCGGACTGGGGCACGGTGCTGGCCTTCGGCGTCGCGATGGCCGGGATGAACACGCTCTTCTACCAGGCGCTGGACCGCATCCCGCTCGGTATCGCCGTGACGCTGGAGGTGCTGGGCCCGCTCGCCCTCTCCGTCATCGTCTCCCGCCGCCTGATCAACGTCCTGTGGGCGGGCCTCGCGGTGGGCGGGGTCGTCCTGCTCGGTGGCGGGGGCTTCGACCGCCTGGACCCGGTCGGCGCGGCGTACGCCCTGGGCGCGGGCGCGATGTGGGCGGCGTACATCATCTTCAGCGCCCGCACCGGCCGCCGCTTCCCGCAGGCGGACGGCCTGGCCCTGGCGATGGTGGTCGCGGCGGTCCTCTCGCTGCCCCTGGGCATCGTCGAGTCGGGCAGCAAGCTGGTGGTCCCCTCCACGCTGGCGCTCGGCGCGGCGGTGGCGATGCTGAGCTCGGTCCTCCCGTACACCCTGGAACTGATGGCCCTGCGACGGCTCCCCGCCCCCACGTTCGCCGTGATGATGAGCCTGGAACCGGCGATCGCGGCGGCGGCGGGCTTCCTGATCCTGGACCAGGCCCTGTCCACCACCGACGCCCTCGCCATCGCCCTGGTCATCGGCGCGAGCGTGGGCGCGGTACGCAGCCAGGTGGGCGGCGGCAGGAAGGGCTGAGCCGGAGCGGGCCCGCGCGGCCGGGGCTCAGTTGTCGGCGGGCAGGACGCGGAAGGCGTCCAGTCCCGGGGCCAGCGGCGTCATGGCCCGGAAGTCGCGCTGGTCCAGTGTGAAGATGCGGTTCGTCCGGTAGCGGTCCGCGAGGACCACCCCCACCGCGTCCGCGAGGTCCAGCCGCAGTCCTTCGGGACTCTGCCGGACCTCCTGGGCGGCATCGAACGCGGCGTACAGGGCGGATGCATCGGAGACGATGATCAACGGCGGGCCGCTCGTTCCTTGATGTGCTCGTACAGCGTGTCGTCCATGGCCTCGGCGGTGAGCGGGCGGCCGCTGTTGAACACGGGCATCCCATGGCCCCGCTTCGGACGCTCCTAACGAGGAGTTCGCGCGGCTGTGGGCCGAAGAGGACATCAGGGTCAACGGCCGCGGGCGCAAGGTGCTGCACCACCCCGACGCCGGAGTGATCGCCGTGCACTTCGAAGTCCTCACGCCACTCGAAGATCCTGACCAGCGACTGGTGATCTACCGCGCCGCGGACGAGGAGAGCCGGGCGGCCCTGGACCGGTTGTGCGCGCGGTGACGTCGTTCCGGCGTTCCGGCGGCAACCCGCCGGACCCGCACCGTCCGTCGACCGGGGGTCAGGGGAGTTCGGCGAGGGTGACTCCGCGTAGTTCGCGGAGGAGGAGGAAGGCGAGCATGCCGGGGTAGCGGGGTTTGTTGTAGGGGGAGAGTTGTCCGTTTTCGGTGGAGGTCCAGCCGGTGGTGGTGAGGCGGTAGAGGGTGCCGGAGACCCCGTAGAGGTGGGGTTTGCGGACGCGTAGGAGGACGTGTTCGCCGCGTCGGAGGAAGGGGCACTGGCGGGCGGAGATGCGGGCGTGTTCGGTGCAGAGCGGGGGCATGGTGGTGAGTGATTTCTCGGGCCAGGTGGGGGGTGAGTCCTCGCGCCGCCAGTCGATGAAGAGCCAGCCTTCTTTGTTGCGGTCGGCGGGCTGGGCGCAGATCTGGCACAGCAGGTTTTCCATGCAGGTGCGTTGGCGGGTGGAGTGCAGGGAGTCGTACTGGACGTGGCCGGGGTCGGGGGATTCCTCGATGCGGACCCAGAGGTTGCCGTGCCTGTCGCGGTCCTGGGGGCGTGTGTCCCGGTAGGCGAGTCGGGGTCCGTTCGGGGTGAACTCGACGGTCAGGGCGGATTCCGGCATGCCTCTGTCGGTGCTGCGTGAGGCGACGTACGGGGTCAGGAGAGGCATGGGTTCCTCCTTGTGGGGGTGGTGCCGCCCGGCTGCCGCCGTCCCCATGACAGGGGGCAGCCGGGCGGGGTTTGGGGGTTAGTGGGCTGCCGGGTGTGTGCCGGGGGTGCGGGGCGTTGCGATGGGCGGGGTGGGTTTCGCGTAGGGGCAGCCGGGTTTGGTGCCGGTGCAGAGGTTGCAGTGGGGGCAGTCCTGGATTCGGGTCTCGGGGTTGTTTTCCATGGGGATCGCTCCATGCCTTGGTACGGGAAGGGGGAAGGGGCGCTGGTAGGGGCTGGTCCGGTGTGGCCGGGGGCGTCGGGCAGCCCGGCCGGTGAGGGTGATGTGGAGGCCGACGGCGGGGTCGGTGACGGTGAGCAGGGTGCCGGGGCCGGTTTCCAGCTGGTGCAGTGCGTCGGTCTGGCGTTGGTTGTCGGTGGCCCAGGCGCGGAGGTTTTCGGGGGCGTCGGAGCTGTGGAAGGTGACCGGCCGGACGTCGTTCTTCGCCTGGGTCCAGGGGGTGGTGTCGGGGGCTGTGAGGTGTCCGTGGCCGTCCGCGAGGCGGAGGGCCTGTCTGCGGAGCCATCGCAGGGCGAGGCGGCGGTTGGGTGCGGTGATCCGGCCGATCGGGACCGCGCGTCTCGTCCCGGCGCTCACGGTGATCTCGGCGACGTAGTCCGTGCCGGTCGTGGTGGTGGCGTGTTCGTCGTGGCGGGGGCCGGGGGCGGGGCGGACCAGGCGCCGGAGGAGGTCGGCGGCTGCTTCGGCCGCGTGCAGCCGGGCGGTGCGTTCCGCGTCGTGCCGGGCGAGCGCGGCGTCCAGCCCGGCGAGGAACAGGGCCCGGTAGGCGAGGTCCGACTCGATGCGTTGCAGCTCGGCGAACAGGGGTTGTGGCGGTGATGGTTGTGGGGCGAGTGCCCGGATGATCCGGGGGAGGTACCGGCGCAGGAGGATGGCGGCGGCTCCGAGGGTGAGGGCGAGCCGGACCGTCAGGAACCCCGGTGTCATGACGGTGCTCCGTGCTCGGCCGTCTCGTGGCGCCGGCGTGAGGCCCGGCAGGCGGCCTGTTTGGTGGCGTCGCGCTCGGCTCCGGCCACGGCCTCGGCGTGGTCGATCTCCTGGCAGCCCCGGCACGGCTCCGGCGCGGTCAGGCCGTCGTGGACGACCGGCCGTACGCGCTTGGGGTCGACCTCCCACTCGGAGCCACCGCCGACCGGCCGGAGCGACCAGTACGGGCCGGCGAGCCCACGGAACTCACCTACGCGACCGGCGCGGCTGGTGTCCATCAAGAGGGTGCCGGGGGCGGGTGCGTGGGGGGTACGTCCGTTCGGAGAACCGTTTTCCGTAGACACGATCGTTCCTCTCCGTGGTCATTTCGCTACCAGGTGAGACGAGGGTGACCTACGGTTCGGATGTCTTCAACTTACGTAGATTGACAGGCAAGTTAGGTGCTAGATGGTGAACCGAAAGGAACTTGACCCCGAGCAGTCGCCCAGTGCGGCGTTCGGAGCGTGTCTTCGCAGTTTGCGGGATGAACGAGGCTGGACACAGGACGAGCTGGGGGAGCGCATGGGGTGCTCCGGAGCGCATATCTCGGCCGTCGAAACTGGTCGGCGTACTCCAACTCAGCAGTTTGCAGTAAGTGCTGACAGGGCGCTCGGAACCGGCGATCGACTGGAACGCCAGAGCCGCGCCGTCAGGCATAGGGCGTTGCTGGAGGGGTTCCCGGAGTACCTCACTCACGAGGGGCGCGCAGTAGAGATCAGGCTCTACGAGGTCGGCGTGATACCTGGTCTGCTTCAGACGCAGGCGTATGCATCAGCACTGGGAGACAGCGCCGTGAAACGCGGTGTTGCCTCACGGGAGCAGGCCGACGAACGGATTGCGCTGGTTACGCAGCGGCAAGTGTCGCTCGCGCGAACACCAGCCCCGTTGGTGTTCGTGGTGCTCGACGAAAGCTGCCTTCTCCGCCCCATCGGGGGCAGCGCACTCATGGACGCGCAGTTCACGCGCCTGGTGGAGTTTGCCGAGCAGCCGAACACCGTGCTTCAAGTCGCCCCGTTTGCCATTGGGGTTCGTCGGCCGATGACGTTGCCCGTGACTGTGCTCACGATGCCGGATCGATCGCTCATGTCGTACGCAGAGTCAGCCAATCGGGGCCACCTTGAGCGAGACAGCACATCGGTGCTGCCTCTTCTGACGGACTACCATCAACTACAGGCCGAAGCGCTGCCCCGAGCGGCGTCCATGGCCATGATCAGCCGGTTACGAAAGGGCAACCCGTGATGACCGAATCCCCTCGTTGGTTCAAGTCCTCATTCAGTGAGAACGGCGGCCAGTGCATCGAAGTTGCCACCAACCTCGCCGCCTCGCGCGGCATGGTCCCCGTACGTGACTCCAAGGATCTGAGCGGTCCCACCCTGGATCTTCGTGCCGATGCGTTCGCTTCCTTCGTGGCGGGCGTCAAGGCAGGAGAGTTCGGCACCGTCTGAACACCCGGTTCCTCACCGAGCCGGACAGCCCCGTCGTGCTCCGCATGGTGGGGCTTCGTGCTGTTCGGGTCGCGGCACGGCTTTCAGTCGGCGTCGAGCACAGGGATTGAAGGGAGTTACCAGCCGCCGCCGCGTCCTCCTTCCCACAGCGCCGTGCCAGGGTTCGCAGCTGCCCTCGCGTACGCGGACGGGTATCCGGTCGGCCACGCGTACAGCAACACCAGCGAGCAACGCGCTGTGCAGGCGGGCTACCAGGGCCACGCGGGTGTACCTGGCGCGGACCTGCCGGAACGCCATCGTCCGCCCGGTCGCGCGACGCAGAATCGCCTGGTTGATCCAGAACGACCAGAAGGACATCACCATGACGTCGAACGGCCCCGACCTCCCGCAGTCCGTGGAGCGCGAGGACCTGCTGGCGCTGGTCACCGACCAGCGCACCAACTTCCTCTACACCGTCGCGGACCTCACCGAGGAGCAGGCACGCTCCCGTACGACGGTGAGTGAGCTGACACTCGGCGGGCTGGTCAAGCACCTCGCGCAGGTCCAGCGCGGCTGGCTCGAAGTGGTCGACGGCACGGCGCCGGTGAAGGTCGAGTGGTCCGACCTCGACCCCGACGGCAACCGGCTGACCGAGTCCGAGTCGCTGGCCGGAGCGGTCGACGCCTTTCACGCCGCTGCCGGGGAGTTCGACCGCACGGTCCGGGAGGAGACCGATCTCAACCGTACGGTGACGCTGCCCCAGTACCCGTGGTCGCCGCCGGAGCCGGTCAGCTGGACCGTCCGGCACGTTCTGCTGCACGTCTTCCGGGAGATCGCGCACCACAGCGGCCACGCGGACATCGTCCGCGAAGCCCTGGACGGTGCCAGCACCACCGCGCGGATGGCGGAGGCCGCCTCGCGCGGGGAGTGACTTTCCGACCGCGATCCGGGCGCTCGGGCCAACGGCCGCCGCCTCGCTCCGTGGCGTGGTCGTCGGGCGGGCCGGCGCGGGCGCGGGTCGCGGCGAGAAGGGCCTCCGGCGGGGCGGCGGACCCGGCCGTGCCGCCGCGGCCCGACTACAGCGACGCCCGCACGGCTGCCCCGGCGAAGACGACATCGAGGTCGATCACGACCTCCTCACCCTCCCTGCGGCCACGCTCCGAGATCACCAGGCCGATCAGTGCCAGATCACCGGCCTGATCCCGCAGGGCGGACTGCTCGGAGGTCTCCTCACCGAGGTCGCCCGACTCGTCACGCTCCCAGGCGTCCACCGCGGCCTCGGCGACCGCCCTGGGCAGTCGCACCGTGACCCGGTCGACCTGCGCGTCGACATGCTTCCCGATCGCTGCCAGCACCTTCGAGTCCGCCCGGTACCGGACGTACGCCTCTTCATCCACCACAGGGCGAGGCTACTCGGACTGCCGCTGGACTTGTCCCGACCGAACCGACCTGACGAACCTTCGCGGTCGGCGCACCAGCCGTTGGCGGGAGACGGCCTTCGGTTCCATCTGTGCGGGGTGCGGCGAAGCGTGTCGACGCCCGCCTGCGGGATCGTCCACAGGGCCGGGCGTTCCGACCGGCCCGGATACGGGCCGATGGCAGGGCCGGTCAGGAGGTTGACGCAGTGCCGCTGTGGCCAGGGGGAGTCCCCGCGCATTCCTCCACCGCACGCGGCGAGTTGGATGTGCCGATGTCACAGCCCTTGAGCCGCACAGCAGTCGACCTACGACGGCAGCGGTCAACGGGCGGTGGGAGGGCGGCCCGACACGTCCGGTCCGCGACATAAAGGCTGGCTCACGACAGCGCGCCGGTGGTCTAATCAGCGGCGCTCTGTCGGGTCGAACGTATGCCCTACCGAGGGTCGGGGGGCGGTCTCTTCACGGCGGAGCGATGTGCGCCCGCAGGTCGCGGGTGCGTTCTCCCGTCCAGTGACAAGGGGCACGAACAGCCGGATGAAGAAACCTTTTGGCATAATAAGCGCCGCAGTTGTGTGCGCTCTGCTCGGTCTGCACGCCGGTACCGGCAGTGCGGGCGCCGTGGCGAGACAGGGTCCCCAGGTGGGCGTCGAGTCCACCGCGGGCGTCGGCGGCACCGACGCGGACCGGGTGTGCGCCGACAACTGCCCGGCCGGTGTGGAGCCGCCTGCCGCCTCGCCGCGCGGCGGTGAAGCCGTCGACGGGACGCGGATCGCGGCCGGAACCACGCTCACCCCCGGAGAGAGCGTGCGCTCCGGGAGCGTACGGATGACGATGCGGACCGACGGCAATCTCGTCATCGTCTCGGGCACGGGGGCGACGGTGTGGTCCACCGGCACCGCGGGCAACCCCGGTGCCACCGCCCGGTTCGAGAACAGCGGCAATCTCCGCGTCCTCGACGACGACGCCACCACCACCGTCCTGTGGGAGTCGGGTACCTCCGCTCCCGGCGGCGAGGCCGTCCTCCAGGACCGCGGCAACCTCGTCATCTACGACGCGTCCGACGCGTCGCGGTGGACCAGCGGCACCGCCGCCCGCCACGACTACAACGGCGACGGCCGCAGCGACCTGGCGGCCTGGTACGACTACGCCGAGGTGGCAGGGCAGACGGACGGCAAGGACGCCCTGCACGTCCTCCCCGCCGGTGCGGACGGTGCCCTGCTCCAGCCCGGCAAGGGGTGGGAGGGGCTCCCCGGCCACTACTGGGCCGAGCACATGAAGCGCCTCACCGGTGACTTCAACGGTGACGGGACGGGTGACGTCGCCGCGTTCTACGGCTACGACGACGGGAGCGTCAAGCTCTGGACCTGGCTCGGCAAGGGCGACGGCACCTTCGCCGCCCCCTTCTCCTCCTGGTCCGTGGCTCCCAAGATGTGGTGGTTCGACGCCATGACCGCCGAGGCCGGTGACTTCAACGGTGACGGCCGTGACGACCTCGCCGTTTGGTACGACTACAGCAACGGCGACGACAAGCTCTTCACCTTCCTCGCCAACGCCGATGGCGGTTTCGCCGCCCCCTTCTCGTCCTTCGAGCGCACCGCCGCCGACGGATGGGACGTCGCGCGCATGAAGTTCGCCACCGGCGACTACAACGGTGACGGCCGTGACGACATCGGTGCCCTGTACGGCTACGCCTCCGGCACCGTGACGCTGATGTCCTTCATCACCAGGCCCGACGGCGGGTTCAACGAGGTCGTCCGCGGCTGGGAGGCCACCAGTGGCTGGACGTTCAGCCGGGCGACCGTGCACTCCGGTGACTTCGACGGTGACGGGCGCGACTCCATCGCGGCCTGGTACGACTACAGCGACGGTCACGATGCCCTGATCGCCTTCAGCCTCGGCGCCGACGGCACGTTCGGCAACCGTCGCGAGATCCTGAACAGGCTCGCGGGCTGGTACGAGCGGGCCCGCATGAAGATCGTCACCGGTGACTACAACGGTGACGGCCGCGACGACCTCGCCGCTCTCTACGGATACAGCGACCTGCGGGTGAAGACCGTGAAGACCATCACCTTCACCGCCGGGGCCGACGGCATTCTTGAGGGCGACCTGCACGGCTGGGAGGACCCCACCGGCTGGAACTTCGACCGGGCGCACCTGGTCGAGCGCCACTCGGAGGGGCTGCCCGTCTGCCCGACGATCTTCGGACACGGCGGCTACCCCGTCGGGGCGGACACCGGGGGGCGCGACCAGATCCGTCAGCCGAACCATCCCAAGGGCCTCGCACAGCAGAAGAGCTGGGGAGCGGGCGGTGTGGAGGCCGACCTCCAGCTCACCAGGGACGGCACCAAGGGCGTGATGTGGCACAACGCCACGACCAGGGGACTGACGGGCACGAGTGCGGAGATCACGGACCTCTGGTGGGCCACCGGTGCCGACCAGCTCAAGGGCCGCACGATCGACCGGGGCCCGTACGCGGGGGAGACCGTGTACACCTTCCGCGAGTGGCTCGAAAGCGCCAAGGCCCAGAACATGGACGCCTATGTCGAGCTCAAGGGTGAGACCGAACCGTCCCTCCTCAACACCGACGCGTCGATCCGCGAGGCCGCGTGGAAGGAAGTCATCGATCCCATCAAGGAACGCCTCTCCCAGCAGAAGATCATGATCTACACGAGTGACGGGTACCCCAAGCTGGACGAGGAGCTCAAGAAGCGCATCGCGGCGGCCGGTCTCGGCGCCGCGTTCAACAGCCGCCCCTACTGGGTCGACGGCATCGTCTGGGACGAGCCCGCTCCGGCGGCCTCCGGCAACCATGCCTCCTGGCTGGACAGGCTGACCCGGAACGGGCTCCCGACCACCCCGGTGCCGATGGCCACCACCTGGACCAAGGAGTTCGCGTCCTGGCTGGACGGACGGTGCGTCTGACGCTCTGAGCGCGTGCGGGGTGCGTCGGCGCGCGTAGGGGGACGGCGGTGTGCGTACGGGGGACGGCGGTGCGCCTGCGAGGGACGGCGGTGCGTGCGGGTGGCGGCGGTGACGTCGTCCCCCGCATGTCCTCGCCGACGCGGCCCGGCCGCCGGACCGTGTCGGCGGACACCGGGGACACCTGGGCGGGGAAATCGGAAAATCATGCAAGCGTGCTTGATTGTTTCCCCGCCCGCTGCCATGCTCCTGGGCACCACACCCGGTCCGAGGGGGCGCATGTGTTCGACGCCGTAGCCGTGATCGACGATCTGCGCGAGGAGAGCGGCGAACTCGACCGGTTGGTCAGCGGGTTGAGCGCCGAGCGGTGGGCCGTTCCGACGCCCGCCGAGGGGTGGACCGTCGCCCATCAGATCGCCCACCTCAGCTGGACCGACGCTGTCGCGCTGGTGGCCGCGACCGAACCGGACCGGTTCGCCGACGAGGTGGCGAAGGCGCTGGAGCGCCCGGACTCCTTCGTCGACGAGGCGGCCGGGGAGCTGGTGGCCGCCCATGGCCCGGACGCGCTGCTCGCGCGATGGCGGGCGGGACGGCAACGGCTCCAGGAGGTGCTGCGCGCCGCCCCCGCCGGGAGCCGTTTCCCCTGGTACGGGCCGCCCATGGGTGTCGCGTCGATGGCCACCGCCCGGATCATGGAGACCTGGGCGCACGGGCAGGACATCGCCGACGCCCTCGGCGTCACCCGCACCCCGACCGCCCGGCTGCGGCACGTGGCGCGGATCGGGGTCCGGGCCCGTGACTACGCCTACGCGGTACGGGGGATCAAGCCGCCGGAGAGCGAGTTCCGGGTGGAACTGACCTCACCCGAGGGTGAGTTGATCGCGTACGGGCCCGAGGGTGCCCCGCAGCGCATCACCGGGCCGCTGCTGGACTTCTGTCTCCTGGTCACCCAGCGCGCCCACCGCGACGACCTCGCCGTCACCGCCACCGGGCCCGACGCCGGCCAGTGGCTGGACATCGCCCAGGCGTTCGCGGGACCGGCGGGAACCGGACGATCACCCCGGAAGGGCCACTGATGCAGCCCCCACCGATACGCCCCGCGCGGTCCGGACCCCTGCGGATCGGCAACGCCTCCGGGTTCTACGGCGACCGCTTCGACGCCGTACGCGACATGCTCACCGGTGGCCCCCTCGACGTCCTCACCGGCGACTATCTCGCCGAACTGACCATGCTCATCCTCGGGCGCGCCCGCCTGAAGGACCCGCGGCGCGGATACGCCACCACCTTCCTGCGCCAGCTCGAAGAAGGGCTCGGACTCGCCCACGAGCGCGGCGTGAAGATCGTCGCCAACGCCGGGGGGCTCAACCCCGCCGGACTGGCCGCCGCCGTACGGGAGTTGGCCGACAAGGTGGGTGTGCCCGTGCGCGTCGCCCATGTCGAGGGCGACAGCCTGCCCGTGCCCGAAGGATTCCTCACCGCCAACGCCTACCTCGGCGGCGCGGGCATCGCCGCCTGTCTGCGCGCCGGGGCCGATGTCGTCGTCACCGGGCGGGTCACCGACGCCGCCCTCGTCACCGGACCCGCCGCCGCCCACTTCGGCTGGGGACCGGACGACCTCGACGCGCTCGCCGGAGCCGTCGTCGCCGGGCACGTCCTGGAGTGCGGCACCCAGGCAACCGGCGGCAACTACGCCTTCTTCGGCGAGCACGACGTGCGCCGCCCCGGCTTCCCGCTCGCCGAGATCCACGCCGACGGATCGTCCGTCATCACCAAGCACGAAGGTACGGGCGGCGTCGTCGACATCGGCACGGTGACCGCGCAACTCCTTTACGAGACCGGGGGCGCCCGGTACGCCGGGCCCGACGTCACCGCCCGGCTCGACACCGTACGGCTCACCCAGGACGGGCCGGACCGGGTCCGGGTCCACGGGGTACGGGGCGAGGCCCCGCCGCCCACGCTCAAGGCCGGGCTCAACCGGCTCGGCGGCTGGCGCAACGAGGTCGTCTTCGTGCTCACCGGCCTCGACATCGAGGCCAAGGCACGGCTCGTGCGGGAGCAGTTCGAGGACGCCCTGGACCGGGGCGGACGCCGGCCGGCCGAGGTGCGCTGGGAGCTGGCCCGTACCGACCGGCCGGACGCGCCCACCGAGGAGACCGCCAGCGCACTGCTCCGGCTCGTCGTGCGCGACCAGGACGCCGCCACCGTCGGGCGGGCCGTCTCCGGCGCCGCCGTGGAGCTGGCACTCGGCAGCTACCCCGGCTTCCATGTCACCGCCCCGCCCGGAAAGGGCGCGCCCTACGGAGTGTTCGAGGCCCTGTACGTACCGGCCGGGGACGTCCCGCACATCGCCGTGCTGCCGGACGGGGCGCGGGAAGCCGTGCCGCCCGCCCCCGTCACCCGCGTACCGGACGATCTCGCGGACGCCCCGGAGCTTCCCGAGCCCCTGGAGCCGGGCCCCACCCGCAGCGCCCCCCTCGGGTGGGTCGCGGGCGCCCGCAGCGGGGACAAGGGCGGCGACGCCAACGTCGGTGTCTGGGTGCGCACCGACGACGCGTGGCGCTGGCTCGCCCATGAGCTGACCGTCGAACGGTTCCGGGAGCTGCTCCCGGAGACCGCCCGGCTCACCGTCGTACGCCATGTCCTGCCGCACCTGCGCGCCCTGAACTTCACCGTCCGGGGTCTGCTGGGCGAGGGCGTGGCCGCGCAGGCCCGCTTCGACCCGCAGGCCAAGGCGGTGGGGGAGTGGCTGCGGTCCCGGTGCCTCCCGATCCCCGAAGCCCTTCTCCGCGCCCATGAGTCCGCAGCCGAGACCGGGACCGCAGCCGGAACCGAGCCCGCCCCCGCAGCCGCAAACGAGCCCGCCCCCGCCCCGGAGGTGACCGCATGACCGTCCTGCCCACCGGGCTCGACACCGCCGGCCCCGAATACGCCGCCAACCGCGAGGCCATGCTCGCCAAGCTCGCCGAGCTGGACACCGAGCACGCCAAGGCCCTCGCGGGCGGCGGCGAGAAGTACCTCGCACGGCACCGCAAGCGCGGCAAGCTCCTGGCCCGGGAGCGCATCGAGCTGCTCCTCGACCCGGACACCCCGTTCCTGGAGCTGTCGCCGCTGGCCGCCTGGGGCAGTGACTTCGCGGTGGGAGCCTCGCTGGTCACCGGGATCGGGGTGGTGTCGGGCGTCGAGTGCCTGATCACCGCGAACGACCCGACCGTGCGCGGCGGCGCGTCGAACCCCTGGACGCTGAAGAAGGCCCTGCGCGCCAACGAGATCGCCTTCGCCAACCGGCTGCCCTGCATCAGCCTGGTGGAGTCGGGGGGCGCGGACCTGCCGTCCCAGAAGGAGATCTTCATCCCCGGCGGGGCGCTGTTCCGCGACATCACCCGGCTCTCCGCCGCCGGAATCCCGACCGTCGCCGTCGTCTTCGGGAACTCGACGGCCGGAGGCGCGTACGTCCCCGGCATGTCCGACCACACCGTCATGATCAAGGAGCAGTCCAAGGTCTTCCTCGGCGGGCCACCGCTGGTGAAGATGGCCACCGGCGAGGAGAGCGACGACGAATCGCTCGGCGGCGCCGAGATGCACGCCCGTACGTCCGGGCTCGCCGATCACTACGCCGTGGACGAGCACGACGCGCTGCGGCAGGCCCGCCGCATCGTCGCCCGGCTCAACTGGCGCAAGGCGCACCCCGATCCGGCTCCCGCCGAGCCGCCCGCGTACGACGAGGACGAGCTGATCGGGATCGTGCCGGGGGACCTGAAGGTGCCGTTCGACCCGCGCGAGGTCATCGCCCGGATCGTGGACGGCTCGGACTTCGACGCGTTCAAGCCGCTGTACGGGACCAGCCTGGTCACCGGGTGGGCCACGCTGCACGGCTATCCCGTCGGCATCCTCGCCAACGCGCAGGGCGTGCTGTTCAGCGAGGAGTCGCAGAAGGCCGCCCAGTTCATCCAGCTCGCCAACCAGCGCGATATCCCGCTCCTCTTCCTGCACAACACCACCGGCTACATGGTCGGCAAGGAGTACGAGCAGGGCGGCATCATCAAGCACGGGGCGATGATGATCAACGCGGTGGCGAACTCGAAGGTCCCGCATCTGTCCGTGCTGATGGGCGCCTCCTACGGGGCCGGGCACTACGGCATGTGCGGCCGTGCCTACGACCCGCGCTTCCTCTTCGCCTGGCCCGGCAGCAAGTCGGCCGTCATGGGACCCCAGCAGCTGGCGGGCGTCCTGTCGATCGTCGCCCGCGCCTCCGCCGCCGCGAAGGGGCTGCCGTACGACGACGAGGCCGACGCCGGACTGCGCGCCATGGTGGAGCAGCAGATCGAGTCGGAGTCGCTGCCGATGTTCCTCTCCGGGCGGCTGTACGACGACGGGGTCATCGACCCGCGCGACACCAGGACCGTCCTCGGGATGTGCCTGTCCGCGATCCATACCGCACCGGTCGAGGGCGTCCGTGGCGGCTTCGGCATATTCCGGATGTGAGGCCCCAGATGATCACCACTCTGCTCGTCGCCAACCGGGGCGAGATCGCCTGCCGGATCTTCCGCACCTGCCGCGCCCTGGGCATCACCGGCGTCGCCGTGTACTCGGACGCCGACGCGGACGCCCTGCACGTCCGCGAGGCCGACCTCGCCGTGCGGCTGCCGGGGGCCGCACCGTCGGACACGTATCTGCGCGGCGATCTGGTGGTGGCCGCCGCGCTGGCGGCGGGCGCCGACGCGGTGCACCCCGGGTACGGCTTCCTCTCCGAGAACGCCGCCTTCGCCGCCGCCGTCCAGGACGCCGGGCTGCGCTGGGTCGGGCCGCCGGTCAAGGCCATCGAGCTGATGGCGTCCAAGACCCGCGCCAAGGAGCTGATGGGGGCCGCCGGGGTCCCGTTGCTGGCGCCCCTGGACACCGGGAGCGTGACCGCCGCCGATCTGCCGCTGCTGCTGAAGGCCGCGTCGGGCGGGGGCGGGCGCGGTATGCGGGTCGTCCGGGAGCTGGACGCACTGGAAGCCGAGTTGACGGCCGCGTCCGCCGAGGCGGCGGCGGCCTTCGGGGACGGGGAGGTGTTCGCCGAGCCGTACGTGGAGCGCGGCCGGCATGTCGAGGTCCAGGTCATGGCGGACGGGCACGGCACCGTCTGGGCGCTCGGGACGCGGGACTGCTCGCTCCAGCGCCGCCACCAGAAGGTCATCGAGGAGGCCCCCGCGCCCGGTCTGGACGACACGGTGCGGGCCCGGCTGCACGAGTCGGCCGTCGCCGCCGCGCGGGCGGTCGGATACACGGGGGCGGGCACCGTCGAGTTCCTGCTCTCGGCCGGGGGCCGCCCGTACTTCCTGGAGATGAACACCCGGCTCCAGGTCGAACACCCGGTGACGGAAGCGGTGTTCGGGCTCGACCTGGTCGCGCTGCAACTGCGGATCGCGGAGGGGGAGCCGCTGCCCGCCGCCGGCCCGCCGCAGCCGGAGGGGCACGCCGTCGAGGCCCGGCTCTATGCCGAGGACCCCGCGCGTGACTGGCAGCCACAGACCGGAGCACTGCTCACGCTCGCGGTGCCGGACGAGCCCGGACTCCGCCTGGACACCGGGTACACCGGTGGCGACACCATCGGCGTGCACTACGACCCGATGCTCGCCAAGGTCATCGCCCACGCGCCCACCCGCACCGAAGCCGTGCGCCTGCTCGCCCGCGCCCTGGAGCGCGCCCGCATCCACGGCCCGGTCACCAACCGCGATCTGCTCGTACGGTCCCTGCGCCACCCGGACTTCGTCGCGGCCCGCGTGGACACCGGCTTCTACGACCGGCACCTGGCGGACCTCACCGCCCCGGCCGACGCCGACCGGACCCGTGCCGCCGCCCTCGCCGCCGCCCTGGCCCAGGCCGTGCACGCCGGACCCGGACCCGGCACCGGACCCGAATCCCGGCCCGGCACCGGACCGGGCCCCGCCCGCTTCGGCGCCTGGCGCAACGTCACCTCGCAGCCACAGACCAAGCGCTACCGGGGCGAACCCGACGGCACCGAACACGAGGTCGCCTACCGCACCGCACGGGGCGGACCGGTCCCGCACGACGCCCCCGGCGTCCGGGTCCTCGCCGTCCGCCCCGACCGCGTCACCCTCGAAACCGACGGCGTCACCCGCCACTTCGACATCGCCGTCCACCACGACCGGGTGTACGTGGACGGAGCCGGCGGCTCGTACACCTTCACCGCCCTGCCCCGCTTCACCGACCCGAGCGCACAGAGCGAACCCGGCTCGCTGCTCGCCCCGATGCCCGGCACCGTCGTGCGCCTCGCGGACGGACTGGCGCGGGGCGCCGCCGTCGAGGCCGGACAGCCGCTGATCTGGCTGGAGGCGATGAAGATGGAGCACCGCATCCTCGCCCCCGCCACCGGCACCCTCACCGCACTGCACGCCGCCCCCGGCCTCCAGGTCGAGGTCGGAGCCCTGCTCGCCGTCGTCACCGAACCCGCCGCACCGGAGGAGAACGTATGAGCACCGTCCTCGAAACCGAAGAGCACCGGGCGCTGCGCGCCGCCGTCGCCTCCCTCGGAAAGCGCTACGGGCGCGACTACATGACCTCCGTGATACGCGAGGGCGCCCACCCCCGCGAGCTGTGGGCCGAGGCCGCCAAGCTCGGCTACCTCGGGGTGAACCTGCCCGAGGAGTACGGCGGCGGTGGCGGCGGCATGGCCGAACTCTCCATAGTCCTGGAGGAGTTGGGCGCAATGGGCTCCCCGCTCCTGATGATGGTCGTCTCGCCCGCGATCTGCGGCACCGTCATCGCCCGTTTCGGCACCGAGGCACAGAAGCGGCAGTGGCTCCCCGGTCTCGCCGACGGCACGCTCACCATGGCCTTCGGCATCACCGAGCCGGACGCCGGTTCCAACTCGCACCGCATCACCACCACCGCCCGCCGCGACGGCACGGGACCCGACGCCGACTGGCTGCTCACCGGCCGCAAGGTCTTCGTCTCCGGCGTCGACATCGCCGACGCCACCCTGATCGTCGGCCGCACCGAGGACGCCAGGTCCGGCACGCTCAAGCCCTGCCTCTTCATCGTGCCGCGCGAGGCCCCCGGCTTCGGGCGCTCGCAGATCGACATGGAGCTCCAGGCGCCGGAGAAGCAGTTCGAGCTGGTCCTGGACGACGTACGGCTGCCCGCCGACGCGCTGGTCGGGGACGAGGACGCCGGGCTGCTCCAGCTGTTCGCCGGACTGAACCCCGAGCGCGTCATGACCGCCGCGTTCGCCATCGGCATGGGGCGCTACGCGCTCGGCAGGGCCGTCGAGTACGCCGGAACCCGCCAGGTGTGGAAGGCCCCCATCGGCTCCCACCAGGCCATCGCGCACCCGCTCGCCATCGCCCACATCGAGCTGGAACTGGCCCGGCTGATGATGCAGAAGGCCGCCGGGCTCTGCGACGCCGGCGACGACGTCGCAGCGGGCGAGGCCGCCAACATGGCCAAGTACGCGGCCGGTGAGGCGTGCGTGAAGGCCGTCGACCAGGCCGTCCACACCCTCGGCGGCAACGGCCTCACCCGTGAGTACGGGCTCGCCTCGCTGATCACGGCCTCCCGGGTGGCCCGGATCGCCCCGGTCAGCCGCGAGATGATCCTGAACTACGTCTCCCACCAGTCGCTGGGACTGCCCAAGTCGTACTGACGGGCCCCCACCGGAGAAGGTGTTCGGTCCCAGGTCTCCCCAACCCCCGCCGTCAGGGGCGATTCTGACTCCCGACCCACCCGACCCACCACATCCGCACGGCGCCCCTCGCCCTCGCCACCGGCAGGGGCGCCGGTCCGGCCACACCGCGACAACAGGGGACTGCCATGGTGTTCCGCAGCGAGTACGCAGATGTCCAGGCCCTCGACACACCCATCCACGAAGCGGTCCTCGGGAGGGCCGCCGAGTTCGGTGACACCGTCGCCCTCATCGACGGGACGAACGGCGCCACCCTCACCTACGCCCAGCTCGACGGCTTCCACCGGCGGATCGCCGCCGCCCTCGCCGAGGCCGGACTCCATAAGGGCGACGTGCTGGCCCTGCACAGCCCCAACACGATCGCCTACCCCGCCGTCTTCTACGGGGCCACGCGCGCCGGAGCCTCCGTCACCACGGTCCACCCGCTCGCCACGGCCGAGGAGTTCGCCAAGCAGCTCAGCGACTCCGGGGCCCGCTGGATCGTCACCGTGTCCCCGCTCCTCGAATCCGCCCGCCGCGCCGCCGAACTCGTCGGCGGCATCCAGGAGATCTTCGTCTGCGACCGGGCCGAGGGCCACCGCTCCGTACAGGACATGGCCGCCTCCACCGCCCCCGAACCGCAGATCACGTTCGACCCCGCCGAGGACGTGGCCGCCCTCCCGTACTCCTCGGGCACCACCGGCACCCCCAAGGGCGTCATGCTCACGCACCGCTCCATCGCGACCAACCTGGAGCAGCTGAAGCCCTTCGTCCCCACCGGCCCCGGAGACCGCATCCTGGCCGTGCTTCCGTTCTTCCACATATATGGCCTCACCGCCCTGATGAACGCCCCGCTGCGCTGCGGTTCCACCGTCGTCGTGCTGCCCCGCTTCGACCTCGCGCAGTTCCTCTCCGTGATCGAGAAGCACCGGATCACCGGCCTGTTCGTGGCCCCGCCGATCGTCCTGGCATTGGCCAAACACCCCGCTGTGGACCAGTACGACCTGTCGTCGCTCGAATACCTCATCAGCGCCGCGGCCCCGCTGGACGCCACGCTCGCCTCCGCCTGCGCCGCGCGCCTGGGACTGCCCGTCCGCCAGGCGTACGGGATGACGGAACTGTCGCCCGGCACCCATGTCGTGCCGCTCTCCGCCGAGCACCCGCCGCCCGGCGCGGTCGGGAAGCTGCTGCCCAGCACCGAGATGCGGATCGTGTCGCTGGAGGACCCCGGCGAGGACGCGGACACCGGCACGGACGGCGAGATCCTCATCCGGGGCCCGCAGGTGATGAAGGGCTACCTCGGCCGCCCCGAGGCCACCGCCGAGATGATCGACGCGGACGGCTGGGTGCACACCGGCGACATCGGCCGCATCGACGCCGACGGCTGGCTGTTCGTGGTCGACCGGGTCAAGGAACTCATCAAGTACAAGGGCTACCAGGTCGCCCCCGCCGAACTGGAGGCCCTGCTGATCGGCCACGAACACCTCGCGGACGCGGCCGTCATCGGGGTGTACGACGAGGAGGGCAACGAGGTCCCCAAGGCGTACCTGGTGCGCGGGGCGTCCGCCGCCTCCGAGGCCCTGACCGCCGAGGACGTCATGGCGTACGTCGCCGAGCGCGTCGCCCCGTACAAGAAGGTCAGGCGGGCCGAGTTCATCGCCGCCGTACCGCGCGCGACCTCGGGGAAGATCCTCAGGCGCGAACTGCGCGACCGTGAGAAGGGAACGTCCGCATGACCCTCAGGGCCCTCTCCGAGCCCACCCACGACCGGGGTGTCACCACCCTCGCCCTGGACTCACCGGCGAACCGCAACGCGCTCTCCGCGCGGCTCGTCTCCGAGCTCTCCACGGCGCTCGACGCCTGCGCGGCCGACGACTCGGTACGCGCGGTCGTCCTCACCCACACCGGCAACACCTTCTGCGCGGGCGCCGACCTCACCTCCCCGCCCGACCCCGCGGCGTTCGTCGCCCTGATGCGGCGGGTCCTCGCGCTGCCCAAACCCGTCGTCGCCAGGGTCACCGGACACGTCCGGGCCGGCGGCCTCGGCCTGCTGGCCGCCTGCGACATCTCGGTGGCCGGTCCCGCCGCGAGCTTCGCGCTCACCGAGTCCCGGCTCGGCCTCGCCCCCGCCGTCATCTCCCTCACCCTGCGGCCGCGCCTGGACCCGGCCGCCGCGAGCCGCTACTACCTCACCGGAGAACGCTTCGACGCCACCGAAGCCGCCCGGACCGGGCTCGTCACCCTGGCGGCCGAGGACGTGGACAAGGCGCTCGTACCGGTACTGGACGGACTGCGCAGGGCCTCGCCACAGGGGCTGATGGCATCGAAGGAACTGCTCACGGCTACGGTTCTGAAGAGCTTCGACCAGCACGCCGAAGACCTCATCGCCCGCTCGGCGGCGCTCTTCGCCTCCGCCGAGGCACGGGAGGGGATGACGGCCTTCCTCGAACGACGGGACCCCGCATGGGTGTGGTGACACCCCCCAAGACCCCCAACGCCCCCAAACAGGACCGCAGTCGGGCCACCCGGCAGCGGCTCCTGGAAGCGGCGGTCGCCTGCCTCGCCGAACACGGCTGGGCGGGCTCCACCGTCTCCGTCGTCGCCGAACGGGCCGGAGTCTCGCGCGGCGCGGCCCAGCACCACTTCCCGACCCGCGAGGACCTGTTCACCGGAGCCGTCGAGTACGTCGCGGAGGAACGCTCCGCCGCCCTGCGCGCCCTGCCCGTCCAGGGCCGCAGCGAGGTCGTCGCGGCCCTGGTCGACCTGTACACCGGCCCGCTCTTCCGGGCCGCGCTGCACCTCTGGGTCGCCGCCTCCAACGAGGAGCAACTGCGCCCCCGCGTCACCGAACTCGAAGCCCGCGTGGGCCGTGAGACCCACCGCATCGCCGTCGAACTCCTGGACGCCGACGAGACCCGCCCCGGTGTCCGCGAAACGGTCCAGGGCCTCCTCGACATGGCCCGCGGCCTGGGCCTCGCCAACCTCCTCACCGACGACACGACCCGCCGCGACCGCGTGGTGACCCAGTGGGCGTCGGTCCTGGACGAGGCGCTGGGCTGAGGGGGAGCGGGCGCGCCGGGCCGCTGCGGTCAGTTCCCCAGGTCCGCCAGCTGGTCGAAACCGGCGATCTCGGCCGGGTTGCGGGTGCCGGGGCCGATGTACGTCGCCGAGGGGCGCACCAGGCGGCCCGTCCGCTTCTGCTCCAGGATGTGCGCCGACCAGCCCGCCGTACGGGCACAGGTGAACATCGACGTGAACATGTGCGCCGGGACCTCCGCGAAGTCCAGCACGATGGCCGCCCAGAACTCCACGTTCGTCGCCAGCACCCGGTCGGGGCGGCGCGCGTGCAGCTCCTCCAGCGCGGCCTTCTCCAGGGCCTCCGCCACCTCGAAGCGCGGTGCGGCCAGCTCCCTGGCCGTGCGGCGCAGGACGCGGGCGCGGGGGTCCTCGGCCCGGTACACCCGGTGTCCGAAGCCCATCAGACGCTCGCCGCGGTCCAGGGCCTGCTTCACGTACGCGGACGCGTCACCGGTGCGCTCGATCTCCTCGATCATGCCGAGGACGCGGGAGGGCGCGCCGCCGTGCAGCGGCCCCGACATGGCGCCCACCGCACCGGACAGCGCGGCGGCCACATCGGCGCCGGTGGAGGCGATGACCCGGGCGGTGAACGTGGAGGCGTTCATTCCGTGCTCGGCGGCCGAGGTCCAGTACGCGTCGACGGCCTTGACGTGCTGGGGGTCGGGCTCGCCGCGCCAACGGATCATGAACCGTTCCACCACGGAGCCGGCCTTGTCGATCTCGCTCTGCGGCACCATCGGCCGTCCCTGGCCGCGTGCCGACTGGGCGACGTAGGACAGGGCCATCACGGCGGCCCGCGCCAGATCGTCGCGGGCGGTCGCCTCGTCGATGTCCAGCAGCGGTTTCAGGCCCCACACGGGGGCGAGCATCGCCAGCGCGGACTGCACGTCGACCCGGATGTCACCGGAGTGGACGGGGATCGGGAACGGCTCGGCGGGCGGCAGACCGGGGTTGAACGCCCCGTCCACCAGCAGACCCCAGACGTTGCCGAAGGACACATGGCCGACGAGGTCCTCGATGTCGACCCCGCGGTATCGGAGCGCGCCGCCTTCCTTGTCCGGTTCGGCGATCTCCGTCTCGAAGGCGACGACTCCCTCTAGTCCCGGTACGAAGTCGGACATCAGGCGGCTCCCTCAGTTCGGCGGCGGGCGGTGGCTGTACGAAGGCCACAGGGGCCTGCCACAAGATATTGGCGGGTTCCCACGATGCGGGGAAGCGTGACATCCGGCACAGGACCTCATTTCGGCGGCCGGCGGTTACCACCCCTCCCCGCCGGGCACACTCGGCCGCTGCGGCAGGATGACCCCGTGCCCACACGAGACGACAAGGCCCCTTCCGCTGCTTCCTCCGCTCCCACCTCCGTTCGCGCCCCCGGTTTCGATTGCACCACCGATCCGGCGGCCATGCGCGAGCAGTACCGCTCGGAGCGGTTCGCCGAGCAGGACCTCAGCCCCGATCCGATGGACCAGTTCGCCCGCTGGTTCCGCCAGGTCGCGGCGGGTGGCGTGCTCCACGAGCCGAACGCCATGGTGGTCTCCACGGCCACCCCGGAGGGCCGCCCGTCCTCCCGCACGGTCCTGCTGAAGCGGTACGACAGCAGGGGCTTCGTCTTCTTCACGAACTACGGGTCCCGCAAGGGCCGCGAGCTGACCGCGAACCCGTATGTCTCGCTGCTCTTCCCCTGGCACCCGCTGGCCCGCCAGGTCATCGTCACCGGCACCGCGGCCCGGGTCTCCCGCGAGGAGACGGTCGCCTACTTCCGCACCCGCCCGCACGGCTCGCAGCTGGGCGCCTGGGCGAGCGCCCAGTCCACGGTCATCGGCTCGCGCGAGGAGCTGGTCACCCGGTACGAGGAGCTGGCCGCGCGCTACCCCGAGGGCGAGAAGGTCCCGGCCCCGCCGCACTGGGGCGGCTTCCGTGTCGTCCCGGACACCATCGAGTTCTGGCAGGGCCACGAGAACCGGCTGCACGACCGGCTGCGGTACGTCCGCGAGGACGCGGCGGAGCAGGGGGCGGAGGCCGGCGGTACGGGGTGGCGGGTGGAGCGGCTCTGCCCGTAGGCCCCGTGGGCTCTGTAGGCCCCGTAGGCCCCGTGGGTCCCGTAGGCCCGGGGGTCCCGCGGCCGGGGCCGTACGGCGCGCGGAGCCCGTACGGCCCCGGACACGCAGAAACCCGCAGGCTCTGGTCCCTCCTTGCGGAGGGGCCGGCCGGACTTACCGGCGAGCCTGCGGGTCGGTGACTGCTTGGGATTGGCCGGCGACCGGCCTGCACTGCAAGAGCGCGACGACGGGCGTCAGCCCGCAGTCACCTCACGAGTCCGAAGATAAATCACTTCCGGAACACCTCCTCTCTTGTGTGCCATCAGCTTAGGAAACCCCGTCGGGGCCCTCAACCGATTTAATTCGCGCCGCCGTCAGTCCTCGATGGCGTCGAGGACCTCGCCCAGGTCGACGAACTTGAAGCCGGTGGCTTCGCGGTCGCCGTCCCCGGGGGTGGCGTGGCCGTCCTGGACGACGAGCAGACCGTTCGGATACCGGCTGCCCAGGGGCGCGTTCAGGACGGCGGCGCCGTCGCACTCCTCGGAGCCGTCCAGGGCGGCCGAGGCGGCCGTGACACGGAAGCCGCCCTCGTACTCGTTGTGGTCGGCGAGCTCGCGGTCGTACGCCGCGAAGGTGTTGTCGCCCTGGCTGGAGGCCAGGAGGTAGCCGTCGCCGTCCGGCTCGGTGAGCAGGGTCAGCCCCTCGACGTCCGCCGCGACACGGGTGCCGCCGAAGCCCGGGTCGGTGCCGGGGGCGCACTCCTCGGTCTCCTCGTCGTACGTACCGGGAACGCCGTACTCGCGCACCTTGTCGACGAGCACCGGGGTGCCGGTGAGGTCGGCGCGCAGGCGCCAGATGCCGACGTCCTCCTGCCCGGCGTAGAGCGTGCCGTTGGCCGGGTCGACCACCATGCCCTCGATCTGGGGCAGCTCGCCGGGCTCCCCGCAGGGGCTCCAGGAGGTGCCGTCGGGCAGCCGGAAGGCGGCGGGCAGGTCGAGCGTGCGGACCTTGCGGTAGGTGACCGTGCCGGCGGGGGTGGCGGTCAGCTCCAGCAGCGCGACGGAGGTCCGGCCGCGGCGGCTGGCCAGGGCGTACGAGCGGCCGGTGGCCCGGTCGGTCCAGGTGGCCAGGCCGTAGGCGGTCGCCTGGTCGTTGACCTCGTCCTGACCGGCGGAGAACACGCGCGGCGCGGCCGGGTCGGTGACGTCGGTGAGCGGGCCGCCCGGACGGTTCGGGTCGATGCGGTAGACCCGCAGCCGGTCGTGGCCCCGGTCGGTCGTGACGGCCAGGTCCGTGCGGCCGGACCCCAGCCGCAGCCCGTGCACCAGGTCGACGTTGTTGAAGCGGCCGGGGGCGTCCTCGGGGCCGGGGGCGGCGGGGGCCGGGACGGACTGCACCGGACGGGCGTCCAGGCCGTAGACGCGCAGCCCGCCCTCCTTCGCGGTGGCGATCACCAGGCTGCGGCCGGGGTCGGCGGCGTTGCGCCAGATCGCGGGGTCGTCGGCGTTGGCGTTGCCGCCCGCCTCGTCGTCGTACAGCGCGGGGGTCTCGGCCCGCGGGGTGACCGCGGGGAGGGAGCCGGTGGCGCCGCTGTGCGCCCGGGCGGGCAGGGCGGCGGTCAGTGTCGCCAGCGCGGTGCAGACGGCCAGCGCCGCCGCTGCCGCCGGACGTGCGGGACGGAAGGTCGTCACGAGAACGGCTCCTTGGTGTCGCGGACATGACGAATGCGCCCCCAGGGTGGGTGCGCGCGGTGGACACGGAGTGACGGGCCGCGCACACTCCGCCGTGCCGTCGGTGAACTCCTGTCGCGGGGTGAACGCCCGCCCCTGGGTGAACGCCCGCCGCACGGGGGGCGGAGCCCGGGATGCCGCCGGATTTCGGTGAAGTGGATGTGCTCCGGGTCACGTTCCAGTTGAATGGTGTGACGTGCAGCGATACGTGCGGAAATACGTACAGCGATACGTGCGGAAATACGTACGGCAAGGGCCGACACGTCCTGCGGGGGGTACGGAATGAGTGCTTCCAGGAGCAGTGGGACCACCGACGCTCTCGGGCCGGACGAGGGCCCCGGCAGAGCAGCCGCGGGGTCCCCGGAGGCCGGGGCGATCCCCGGGTCCGAACTGCTCGCGGCACTGCTCGACGGGATGGACGCCGCCCTGTGCGCGTTCGACGCGGGCGGCACGATCACCCACTGGAACCGCGAGGCCGAGCGGATTCTCGGCTGGTCCGCCGAGGAGGCCGTCGGGCGGACCGGGTTCGCCGGCTGGGCCGTGCGCAGGGCCGACGCGGACGAGGTGCAGGGGCGGCTGATGTCCGCCATGGCCTCTCCGGGGCGCCAGGTGCACGAGTTCGCGCTGCTGCGCAAGGACGGCGGCCGGGTCCTCGTACGGACCCAGTCGGCCGGGGTGCGGGGCGCGGACGGAAAGCCGGCCGGGGTCTACTGCGCGTTCAGCGAGGTGCACGCGCAGATCGACCTGGAGCGGTCGATCGCGCTCAGCGAGGCACTGTTCGAGGACGCGTCGTGGGGTGTGGTGCTGGTCGACGTCGATCTGCGGCCCACGGTCGTCAACTCCCACGCGGCACGGGCGCTGGGCGGCGGCCGTACGACGCTGCTGGGGCGCCCCCTGGGCGAACTCGTCGTGCAGGGCGTCGAGGACCTGGAGGGCGCGCTCCAGCACGTGCTCGCCGAGGGGGCGCCGACCGCCCCCACCGAGATCTGGGTGACCCTGCGGACGGCGGAGGGCGACCGGCGGCGCTGCTGGCGCAGCGGATTCCTGCGGCTGGCCTCACCGCTGGCCGAGGAGCCCGTGCCCCTGGGCGTGGGCTGGCTGTTCCAGGACGTGACCCGGGCGAAGCTGGCCGAGCAGGACGCGGACCGGGTGCGCTTCCGGGCCAACCAGCTGCACCGGGCCGCGCGGGCGGCGTCCGAGTGCGAGGACCCGATGGAGGCGGCGACGTCCTCGCTGGACTTCGCGCTGGCCGGGTTCGCCGACCATGTGCTGGTCGACCTGGTGGCGGGGGAGCGGCTGGTGCGGGCCGCGGCGACGCCGTCCGACGCGCCGGGCCCGTGCCTTCCGGTGTCGGGCGGTGCCGTCCCGGCGCGCTACGGCCCCGGCCACCCGGTCCTCCAGGCGGTGGAGCGCACCGGCTCGGTACGGGTGAGCGCGGGTGCGGCGGGTGCGGCGGACGGGGCGTGGGCGTTGGAGCGGCAGTGGCCCCGGGACGCGGCGCACGCCCTGTGCGCGGTGCTCCGGAGCCGGGGCAGGACGCTGGGCGTGGTGACGTTCCTGCGCGCGGCGAACCGGGTCGCGTTCGAACGCCCGGACGCGATGTACGCGGAGAGTGTGGCGGTCCGGGTCGCGTCCGCGGTGGATCTGCACCAGCTGCTGCGTGCCGGCGGGCCGGGCGCGGGCAGCGGCACCGGGGGCCCGTCCGGGGTGTGAGGGGGCCGGGGCCCCGCCCCGGCCCCCAGAGGGGGCGGGGCGGCTCGCGCGGCAGGAGCGGCGGAGGATCCGGATCCCTTGGTTCAGTGGCCGCGGAGGGTTCGGACCCCTTGGTTCAGTGGCGGTAGAAGACCCGGTCCGCGTACTCCGTCATGACGCGGCCGTTCCACTCGTGTCCGCCGTCGACGTTGCCCGACCGCAGCAGCGGCGGCTCGATCCCCCTGGCCACCAGCTCCTCGGCGGCGGCCGCCATCATCGCCTGCATCACCGCACTGGTGACCACCGTCGACGCGGGCGCGAACGGCGCCTCGATGCCGTCCGTCGTCAGTTCGGCGTCGCCGATAGCGATCTTGCTGTCGAGCACGATGTCGCAGTGGTCCCGCAGGAAGCCGCCCGACACATGCCGGGACCGGGTGCCCTCCGTGTACGCGACCGAGGTGACGCCGATGACCTTCAGCCCGAGCGCACGGGCGTTCAGCGCCATCTCGATGGGCAGCGCGTTGCGCCCGGACAGCGAGATGATCACGAGTACGTCGCCGGACGTGGCGGGGCTGGTGTCCAGTACCGCCGACGCGAGCCCGTCCACCCGCTCCAGCGCGGAGCCGAGCGTGGCGGGCATGACGTCGACGCCCATGGTGCCCGGCACCGTGAGCAGGTTCATCAGGGCGAGCCCGCCCGCCCGGTAGACGACGTCCTGCGCGGCGAGGGAGGAGTGCCCGGCGCCGAAGGCGAAGAGCCGGCCGCCCGCCTCGACGGTGTCGGCGATGGCGGCACCGGCGGCCGCGATATTGCCGGATTCCTCGTCCCGCACGCGCGTCAGCAGGCCGATCGCTGCGTCGAAGAACTGACCGGCCAGCTTGCTTTCGCTCATCGGGGAGAGCCCTTTCGGCGGGGTGGGATGTCCGTGCCGCCGATCACGTTGCGGTCTGGACCAGTGGCCTGTCAATAGCGCCTGGGCCGCTCCGCCGCATGGTCTTCGGTCCGTGCGGCACGGTTGTCGGCGGTATGCGTCAGAATTGGTGCAGGGCCATCGCACGACGTTTTTCTTGTCACAGCATCGAGGGGCACGTATGTCCGGACTGATCGACACCACGGAGATGTATCTCCGCACCATCCTCGAACTCGAAGAGGAAGGCGTGGTCCCCATGCGCGCCCGGATCGCTGAACGGCTGGACCAGAGCGGTCCGACGGTCAGCCAGACGGTGGCGCGCATGGAGCGCGACGGACTCGTCCAGGTCGCGGGCGACCGCCATCTGGAGCTGACGGACGAGGGCCGCAGGCTCGCGACGCGCGTGATGCGCAAGCACCGGCTGGCCGAGTGCCTGCTCGTCGACGTGATCGGCCTGGAGTGGGAGCAGGTCCACGCCGAGGCGTGCCGCTGGGAGCACGTCATGAGCGAGGCCGTGGAGCGCCGGGTGCTGGAGCTGCTGCGGCACCCCACGGAGTCTCCGTACGGGAATCCCATCCCGGGCCTGGAGGAGCTGGGCGAGAAGGCCGAGGCCGATCCGTTCCTGGACGAGGGCATGGTGAGCCTGGCCGAGCTCGACCCGGGCGCGGAGGGCAAGACGGTGGTGGTGCGGCGGATCGGCGAGCCGATCCAGACCGACGCCCAGCTGATGTACACACTGCGGCGCGCGGGCGTGCAGCCCGGCTCCGTGGTCAGCGTGACGGAGTCGCCCGGCGGTGTGCTGGTCGGCTCCAGTGGGGAGGCGGCCGAGCTGGACGCCGAGGTCGCCTCGCACGTGTTCGTCGCGAAGCGCTGACACGGCGCTGAGCACCGGCACGAAACACCGGCACGAAACACCGGCCCCAGGCACCGGCACCGAGCGGTGACGCGCAGGCCCGGCCGGGAGGACCGACGCGCAGGCCCTACGCGGGGCGCACGCCCGGCGTAGGGAAACGGCGCGCGGACGGCGCGTACGGAACGGGAAGCGCGGCGCTACGGAAACCGAACCGTAACGCCCGCTTTCTGATTTCCGTCCGGAATTGCAGCGCCCGCGCGCATCGCGTGCCAGGCTGAGGCCAGGCATATGACCTGAGGGTGCCGGCCGGGTTCGGCCGCGCGGTCGGGGAGGGAGCAGGGAATGCGCCCGTCGTACTGGCAGGTGCGCCGAAGGGCGGCTGCCACGAGCCCGGATGCCCATGCCGTTCGCCGATCCACGGCCGGTGGCCGTCCCCCTGCCCAGGCCCCTGTCCGTTCCCGTGCCCGTGGCTGCCCCCGTGCCCATGGCTGTTCCCGCACCGCTGTCCGTGCACGGGCCCGGGCCCGTACGCATGCTCCGATGCGCTTCCGCCCGCTCGTTGCCATCGTTGTCGTACGGGGCCGGCAGGGCGTTTCCGGCGCCCGGGGAACAGGGGGCGGCCCCGGCGCCCGAGGGCGCCGGGGCCGGTCCTCCCCTTCGCTGACCCGGAGCCCCGAGCTCTCAAGGTCAATCCCCACGAACCGTCATCCCCGAGCGGCCCGCCTCCCGCTGAAGATCTCCCCCCGGCGGCGGCCGTCAATCCTTGGGTGCGGTCACTCGAAGGTGGGGTGTTATGTGGCGGAACCCGGTTTTCGAATAAACGTTCGATAGTCTGGCGTGACGCGACCACACGGTGATCGAGAACCCAGAAGGGGGTGCCAGAACCTATGGTGCAGCGCATCGATGTGACCGGATCCGGCGGTGCACGCCTCGCGGCGTGGGAGTTCGCGGATCCACCCAAAGCGCGCGCGGAGGCGGAGCGCGTGCCCGGGATCTTATTGCTCCACGGGCTGATGGGCCGGGCCTCGCACTGGGCCGCCACCGCCCGCTGGCTCGCCGAGCGGCACCGGGCGGTCGGCCTCGACCAGCGGGGCCACGGCCGCAGCGAGAAGCCCAGCGACGGCCCGTACACCCGGGACGCCTACGTCGCCGACGCCGAGGCCGCCATCGAACAGCTGGACCTCGGCCCCGTGACCGTCATCGGTCATGCGATGGGCGCCCTCACCGGCTGGCAGCTCGCCGCGAAGCGCCCCGATCTCGTCCGGGCGCTCGTCATCTCCGACATGCGGGCCTCCGCACTCGGCGCCGCCTCCCAGCGGGAGTGGGGGGACTGGTTCGACTCCTGGCCCGTCCCGTTCGCGACCCTCGCCGACGTACGGAAGTGGTTCGGCGAGGACGACCCCTGGGTGGAGCGGCCGAGCCCCTCCCGCGGCGAGTTCTACGCCGAGGTGATGGCGGAGCGGGCCGACGGCTGGCGCCCGGTGTTCTCGCGCCGTCAGATGCTCACGTCCCGGGCGACCTGGGTCTTCGACGCGCACTGGGAGGAGCTGACACAGGTCCGGTGCCCGGCCCTGGTCCTGCGCGGGCTGGACGGGGAGCTGGGCCGGGCCGAGGCCCAGGAGATGGTCCGGGTCCTGCCGCGCGGCCAGTACGCGGAGGTGGCGGACGCCGGCCACCTCGTCCACTACGACCAGCCGGAGGGCTGGCGGGCGGCGGTGGAGCCGTTCCTGGAGCAGCTGGCGGAGGAGTCCCACGAGGACCGGGAGCCGGTCGCCCCGTAGCTCCCGCGATCACCTGCCCCCGCCCCAGCCACCTGCCCCTGGCCACCCGGCCCCGAGCCCCCCGCCCCGCCGCTGCCTGCCGGTCAGCCCTTGCTGACCGCGGTCAGGATCTCCGGCAGCCGGTTCGCCGTGCGCGGAGCCGCCACCCGCAGCCCCGCCCAGCCGATGAACGTCCCGTATACGGCCCCCACCGGCACCACCAGCCACAACGCTTCGTGCTGGTCCGACACATGCAGCCAGATCGTCAGCGCGATCACGGGCGCCGCCAGCAGCCCCGAGGCCACCATCCCGCCCAGGATCGAGATCCAGGCGAGCCCGCCCTGCCCCGGCACCACGTTCTTGAACGCGCCGTCCTGCGGGATCGAGTACGGCCACGCGGCGGAGGCCACCGCGCCGGTCGCCAGCATCGCGCCCAGCAGGGCGAACGACAGCCCCATCGCCCCCGGCATCGCCGTCCAGTCGCCGATGACCGCGGCCGTCACCAAGGTCACCAGAATCGTGTACGGCAAGGTGACCATCAGCAACGCCAGTGCCCGCGCCCGCAGTTCGAGGTAGGCGTCCCGGGTCGAGGAGATCGTCAGCGCCACCATCCAGAAGGCGGAGGTGTCCTGGCCGAACTGGTTGTACATCTGCATCCCGAGCATCCCGGCCGCGAAGCACGCGAAGTAGACCGAGCCGGCGCCCTGCACCGCGTTGAGCACCGGCACGATCAGCCCGATCGCCAGCGCCGTCACCCAGGCCGCCTTGGTCTTCGGGTCCCGTGCCACGTACCGCAGACTGCGCTGCATCACCGTGGCCGTGCGGCCCTCCGGCAGCAGCGCGGCGAGCCCCGAGCGGCCCGGGGCCGACTCCTTGCGGGCGGGGGCGGACGCGGCCAGCGTCGAACCGTCCGGCGAGGTCATCAGCTTCACCAGGCTCCGCTGCCACAGCCACAACAGCGCCACCAGCGCCGCGACCGAGATCAGCAGCTGCACGAGGGCCTGCCCGTACGAACCGTCCGAGGCGGAGTCCACCGCCCCTATGGCCGAGGCACCCGGCAGCCAGCGCACCACGTCCGCCACCGGGTCCAGCGCGTCGAGCCCGCCCGCCCGGCCGAGCCGCTGCGCGCCGAAGTTGACGAACTGGATGCCCACCGCGATCACCAGACCGCTCAGCACCGCCAGATCGCGGCCCTTGCGCGAGGTCAGCAGCCGGATGTTGGCGGTGGCGACGGAGCGGGCCAGCGCCACACAGATCAGCAGCGTCAGCGGGACCGCGATCACCCCGAACACCACGCCCGCCGCCCCGTGCGCCAGGGCCAGCACCGAACCCAGGGCGAGGCAGAGCGTGAACAGCGGGCCGATGCCCACCAGGGAGGCCACCAGCAGCGCCCGGACCAGGGGGCGGGGACGCAGCGGCAGCATCACCAGCCGGCTCGGGTCGAGGGTCTCGTCGCCGCTGGGGAAGAACAGCGGCAGCACGGCCCAGCCGGCCGCCACCACCGCCGTGAGCAGCACGACGAGAGTGCCCGCGCCGGCCTGCCCGCGCATCAGGATCAGCCCGAGCACCTGGCCGGCGGCGATCAGCAGCGTGAACACCAGGGAGGTGATGAACACGGCCCGCCGCCCGGAGGACTGCCGCAGCCCGTTGCGCAGGAGTGTCAGCTTGAGCCGTACGAAGACGGAGACGATGCCCTCGCTCCGGGCGGCCGGGGCCGCGGTCCCCCCGGGGACGTCGAGCACGCTCATCGGGTGCCGCCCAGCCAGTCCAGGGAGTCCCCGGTGTCCCGGCCGCCCGCGCCGACCAGCTCCAGGAAGGCGCTCTGCAACGAGGGGGCGTCGCCGCGCACTTCCGCGAGAGTGCCCTGCGCCTTGATCCGGCCCGCGGCCATGACGGCCACCCAGTCGCACAGCGACTCGACCAGCTCCATCACATGGCTGGAGAAGACGACGGTCGCCCCGGACCGGGTGTACCGCTCCAGAACCCCGCGAATGGTCTGTGCCGACACCGGGTCGACGCCCTCGAAGGGCTCGTCGAGGAAGAGCACTTCGGGGTTGTGCAGCAGGGCCGCGGCCAGACCGATCTTCTTCCTCATACCGGTCGAGTAGTCCACGACCAGCTTGTGCTGCGAGCCCGCGAGATCGAGTACGTCCAGCAGCTGGGTGGCCCGCTTGTCGACCTCGTCCCCCGGCAGCCCACGCAACCGGCCGGTGTATGCCAGGAGTTCACGCCCCGAGAGCCGTTCGAAGAGCCGCAGTCCCTCCGGCAGCACCCCGATCCGGGACTTCACCTGGACCGGGTCCGTCCACACGTCGTGCCCGGCGACCTCGACCTTTCCCATGTCGGGCCGGAGCAGCCCCGTCACCATCGACAGCGTGGTGGTCTTCCCCGCCCCGTTGGGCCCCACCAGGCCGATGAACTTGCCGGCGGGCAGCTCCAGGTCGATCCCGGCCACCGCGATCTGATCCCCGAACCGCTTCCACAGGCCGTCCACACGAACGGCGGGCGGCCCGTTCCCCGCCCCGCCCGCCCGGTCCTCCTGCGCGCTCCGGGTGCTCCGCGCGCCCTGTGCGTTCTGCTCATCCGCTACGTCTCGTGCATCTGCCCGGTCCGGCATGGCACAGCCTTTCGATATCCCCATCCTTGGGGACCACCCTACGAAAGGCGTGCCCGAGCGTCCGCCGCCTCGCGTGCGCAGGCGTAGGCGAGCGGGCTGATCAGCTCCTCGGCGTCCGGCAGCCACCGGTTGGCGTGGGTGGGGCGGCGCGCCCACTGCACGGCGCCGCGTCCCCCGATCCGGGTCGGGGGTCCCGCCACGTAATGGCCGTCGCCGCGGCCCACCAGGTCGATCGCCTCGGCGTTCCAGCCCAGGGTCCGTACCAGCTCGGCGACCTTGACCGCGGCGCCCGGCAGGACGAAGAACAGCATCCGGCGGTCGGGGGTGCAGGTGACCGGGCCGAGCGTCAGACCCATCCGTTCCATCCGGGCCAGCGCCAGGAAGCCCGCCGACTCGGGAACGTCGATCGCGTCGAAGGTCCGGCCGGTCGGCAGCAGGACCGAGGCCCTGGGGTGCTTGGACCACATCCGGCGGGCGGCGGCGGCGCTGCCGGTCGCCTGGCCCGCCCAGTCGGGCCGGGGAGCGTGCGCTCCGGGGGCGGCACAGCCGTCGTCCTCGCAGGAGCAGCGCTCCCGGCCGCCCACCGCCTCCAGCCAGGTGCCGGGGAACACGTCCCAGTGGCGCTCTTCCGTGTACCGCACGGCGGCGTCGAGCAGTTGCTCGCCTCGCTGTTGGGGGACGTGCGCGTGCTTCGTGACTCCGATGGTCTCTTCCACGAAGAGCACAACTCCCCCCGCCACCTGGGGTTACGGGCGCGGCATACGCGTCACGGCGCATCGGTCCCCCGTACGGGGCGCATGGATGCATGGGCGGGGGCGCGCGTGCGGCGGTGCGTCAGTGTGTGGGTAGCCCCATGCAGAACTGAGCAACTCGCCGTTCTCGTACCGAATGCCGTTGGAATATGCGCATTTCTTGTGTATCCGCCGGGCAGTGATCCGTTCATCGATCACCGCGTAACCATCTCTGTCTCCGCGCATCACGCGCATCCATCTCTGTCCATCAAGGGGGAAACATGGCAGCCAGGCCACTCGTAGCCCGCCAGCCGAACGAACGGCTTCAGACACTCATTCAGGAAGCGGCTTGCTCCAACGCGGGTCTCGCGCGACGCGTCAACATGGTCGGCGCCGAACGCGGACTCGATCTCCGTTACGACAAGACGTCCGTGGCCCGGTGGCTGCGCGGTCAGCAACCACGCGGCAGGGCACCGGGAATCATCGCCGAGGCGCTCGGACGCAAGCTCGGCCGTACGGTCACGATCGACGAGATCGGCATGGCCAACGGCAAGAATCTGGCCTCCGGCGTCGGCCTCCAGTTCGCGCCGACGGTCATGGGCGCGATCGAGCAGGTCTGCGAGCTGTGGCGCAGTGACGTGGGCCGCCGCGATCTGCTGACCGGCTCCACGGTGGCCGCCTCCGCCCTCGTGGAACCCAGCAGGGACTGGCTGATCACGGGTGCCGATCCGCAGGTCGCCCGGACGGCCGGGGCACGCGTCGGTATGTCGGACGTGGAGGCGGTACGGGCGATGACGGCCGCGCTCGTCGACCTCGACCACCGTTTCGGCAGCGGACATGTGCGTCCGGTGCTGGTCCACTACCTCAACAGCGTGGTCTCCGGGCTGCTTTCGGGGGCGTATCGCGAGGCGGTCGGCCGGGAGCTGTTCGGCGCGGTCGCACGGCTCACCGAGCTCGGCGGCTACATGGCGATCGACACCGGCCAGCCGGGCCTCGCCCAGCGGTACTACATCCAGGCGCTGCGGCTGGCCCAGGCCGCGGGGGACCGGGCGTACGGCGGATATGTGCTGGCCGCGTCGATGAGCCACCTCGCCGCGCAGCTCGGCAACCCCAGGGAGATCGCCCAGTTGGCGCGGGCCGCGCAGGAGGGGGCGCGCGGACGGGTGACGCCGAGGGCGGAAGCGATGTTCCACGCGGCGGAGGCCCGCGGACACGCGCTGCTGGGCGACGCCCGCACCTGCCAGGCGGTGGCGGGCCGGGCGTTGGCGGCCATGGAGCACGCCGACCCGGACACCGGTGACGACCCGGACTGGATCGCCCACTTCGACGCGGGGTACCTCGCGGACGAGCTGGCGCACTGCCACCGCGACCTGGGGCAGGCGGAGCCCGCGGCGCGCCGGGCGAAGGAGGCCCTGGCCGCCCTGCCGGAGTCCCGGACGCGGCGCCGCGGCATCGGGCTGGTGCTCCTGGCCACGGCTCAGGTGCAGCAGCGCGAGGTGGAGCGGGCCTGCCACACGGGGATGCGGGCGATGGAGCTGCTGGGGACGGTGCGCTCCAGCCGAGGTGCGGAATATCTCGATGACCTCCAGCAGCGGCTCCTGCCGTACGGGGACGAGGCGGCGGTACGGGAGTTCGGCGCGCGACTGGAGCTTCAGGCGGCCTGAGAAGGGGTCACGGGGGCGGCCCGGAACGCGGCCCGGACTGCGGCGGAACCGCGGTCCGAACTGCGGCCGATCCGCGGTCCGAACCGCGGAATCGCGAAGTCGCCCCTTAACAGCGTCTTAAGAGCGCTCGGTGTTACCCGGCGTGTGAAGGGGTGGTGAGTGGCATCACGCGCTTGGCGGAGGCGGGCGGCCACCCGATAGCGTGAGCCGACGATTCCGTAGGTTTACACGTAGGAGTCCCGGTGACGCAGAGCGGACAGGGTGACGAGCGGCAGCTCCCTGCTGTACGGCCCGCGCACGAAGGGGTCGTGCTGCCCGCAGACGGCGGTGCCCCGTGGATCCCGGGGGGCGACGCGGGCGGCCCGGCCGAGCAGGCCGTGCCGGCGGGCGGGCAGCCATGGGGGCAGCCCTGGGGGCCGCAGACCGCTCAGCCACCGCACCCGGACGCCCAGGCACCGGGGCAGCAGGGGCCGGGCGGGCAGGGATATCCGCAGGCGCAGCAGTTGCCGCCCGCGCAGCCGGGGCCGTACCAGCAGCCGCAGCAGCCGGGTGCGTACCAGCCGCAGCAGCCCGACCCGTATCAGCAGCCTCCGCAGCCCGGTGCGTACCAGCAGGCCCAGCAGCCCGGTGCGTACCAGCAGGCGCCGCAGCAGCAGCCGGGCGCGTACCAGCAGCCTCCGCAGCAGGGACGGCCCCAGCCGTACGCGCAGCCGCTGCCGCCCGAGGCGGGACCGGGCGCCGTCGCCGGCGCGCCCGGCGGGGACGCGGACGCCACGCAGTTCATCGCGCCCGTACCCGGTGGACCCGGACCGGTTCCGAGCGGGCCCGGTGCCGGTGGGCTGCCGCCCGAGCGGCCCGCCGAGTCCACGGCGTACCTGGGGCACGTGCCGCAGTCCGGCCCCGCCCCGCAGGCGGCGGACGCGGACGCGACGCAGTACATACCGCCGGTGCCCGGAGGCGCCCCGTACGGGATCAGGCCGGGGGCGCCGGGGGACCGGCAGCCGCCCGCGGAGTTCGACAACCTGTTCCGCAACGAGGCGCCCGCGGGTGCCACGCAGCAGATGCCGCACTTCGACCCCGCACAGCAGCAGGGGCAGCAGCAGGCTCCGCAGCAGCAGTACCAGGCGCAGCAGCAGGGGCCGCAGAGCGGGCAGTTGCCGCCGCAGGCCCCGCAGGCGTACCGGCCGGGGCCCCAGGCCTTCCCGGGGGCGGGCGGGCCGCAGGAGCCGCCGCAGCAGCATCAGGACGGCGGTCCCGCGCCGCGCAAGCGACGCCCGCACGTCGCGCTGATCGCCGCGGTCGTCGCCGGCTGCGCCGTCATCGGGCTCGGCGCGGGCGCGCTGATGAGCGGTGGCGAGGACGACAAGAAGGACGACAAGCAGCCGGTGTCCGCGCAGAGTCCCTCGGCCGAGAAGACCGGCACCCAGGCGGCCGACCCCGCCGAGCCGCAGGCCCAGGCGCTCGACAAGCTGCTGGCCGACAGCAACAACAGCCGTTCGGCGGTGATCGGCGCCGTGGAGAAGATCAAGTCCTGCCGGGCGCTGGACCAGGCGGCCACCGATCTCAAGGGCGCGGCCCAGCAGCGACGTGATCTGGTGACCAGGCTCCAGGGGCTCACCGTCGACAAGCTGCCCGACCACGCCGCGCTGACCGCCTCACTGACCAAGGCGTGGGAGGCGTCCGCGTCGGCCGACGACCACTACGCCGCGTGGGCCGGGCAGGCCAAGAACAACAAGAAGGTGTGCAAGGGCGGCAAGGCCAGGTCGACCGACGAGACGGTGCAGGCCACCATGCGCAGCGGTGACGCGAGCAAGGCCAAGGCCAAGGCGTCGCCGCTGTGGAACGCCATCGCCGAGAAGTACGGCCTGACCAAGCACGCCCCGACCCAGCTCTGAGCCGCGGCGGCTCTCCTGCGGGTCTCCGGCTCTCCTGCGGGTCTCCGGCTCTCCTGCGGCTCTCCGGCTCTCCGGCCGGGGAGCCGACCGGCCGCCGGGGGCCCGTAGGCGCGCAGGAGGTCCGGAAGAGCCGCCGAAGGTCCGCCGGTGAGCCGGCCGGCGGCTCAGCCCAGGGTGTTCGGGGCGTCGGACAGGGTCTCCGTGACATCCACGAAGCCCTTCCTGTCGGCGACGAGACGGCCTTCACGGACCACCTGGAACGTCACCTTCCCGTTGACGATGCGCGGATACGCGGACGAGCCGACCATGTCCTTGTAGCGCCAGCGCAGGACCGGCGTCAGTCCGCCGGTGTCGACCCGCACACCGTGGTTGAGGGCGGCGGTGACCCGGCCGGAGGTGACCGTGGAGTCGCCGAGCGACTCGACGACCGCCCTCAGCGCCGTGTACGCGATCCAGGTGGTCTGCACGCCCGTGTCCTCCGGGTCGACGCGGTTGTCGCCGAACGCGTGCTTCCGGATCACCTCGCGCATCCCGTCCCAGCGCGCGTCGCCCGAATCCGGGTACCAGCCGGTGACGTAGGCCCCTTCGAACGGGCTGTTCCGGCCGCCCGTGCGGTCGATGAGCGGCTGGCCGACGCTGCCGAGCACGGAGGAGATCCGCACCCCGCTGCCCTCCGGTTCGAGTCGGCGGAAGGAGTCGAAGAAGGTCTCCGTGCGTTCGCCGAGCACCGCCGTCACACAGCCGTCGCCCGCCTGCTCCAGCGCCTTCGTCGCCTGGTCGGCGTAGGACGTGGCCGTCTCCGGAGCCAGGATGTCCACGGACTCGGGCCGGTCGGCCGCCAGGAGGCTGGTGTTGAGGAGCGACGGCATGCCGTCGCCGGCGATCGAGTCGGGCCGCACCAGCGACACCTGGCCGCATCCGGCCGCCAGCTGCTTGCCGTTGCCCGCCAGGAGCGCCGACTGGCCGCCGTTGACCGGGTAGGAGACATAGCTGGTGAACTCCTCGTCGGAGGCGCCGTACCCACCGATGTACGGAATTCCGGCGGCCTCCAGCGGGGCCATGAAGGACCGCCCGTGCCGGCTGTAGGACCCGACGACCGCGGTCACCTTCCGCCGGACCGCGTCCCGGGCGCACTTCTCCGCGCCGACGGAGGTGTCGCCCTCGTTGCAGACGATCACGCGCAGCTCGTGCCCGCCCATGCCGCCCCGCTCGTTGACCCAGCGGGCGTACGTCTTCGCCATCGCCGGCATCCCCGACATGTTCACCGCGTCGGCGTCGTCCGAACGGTCGGGCGCCCACGTCATCACGGTGACGGGCTCCCTGGAGCCCCCCGAGGCCCCAGGGAGCACACCGCAGCCGGATATCAGCACTGCCCCGGCCGCCGCCGTACATGTGAGGAACCTGTAGGGGCGGGGGGAGGTGGGGCGTCGCCGTCCGGTCATAGGTCTGTACATTTCCGCCCCTCGGGTAACGCCGCAGAGTGCTCCGTTCAACGCTCGGTGACATCGAGGTGAATTGCGGGGGCCCGTACGCACACGGGAAAAGGGAACGTACGATCGACAACCGTGCAGCAAGGTTCGGAGAACACTTCCCGTCGCGGCCGTCGCTCCTCCACCATGGGCGGCATGCCGCTCAATGACATGCCGTGGTGGCGCTGGCGCACCAACGTGCGCTCGGCGCTGCACATGCTCTCCGACCCCACCTTCCACCACGAGTGCTGGCTGGCCGGCCGGGAAGGGTACGGGGACGTCACCGACGCCGTGTACCGCCTGGTCGAGGACACCTGGCTCGACAACTGGTCCGCCGAGAAATACGTCGGGACGATCTTCCGGGACTCCGGTGAGGCCGCCGCCGTCGATGTCGCCGCGCTGCGGGTGCTGCGCATCATGCACCAGGTCGGCGCGGACGCCCCCGTATCCGCCTATCTGGAACATCACGGCTGGCCGGAGGCCGTCCGGGCGGCCCGCGAGGCGCATGTGATGCTCGCCACGAACGACGCCGAGGATCCGGACATCCCGCCCCGTTCCCTGGACGTCATCCGCATCATGACCAGGGCCGCCTGAGACCGGGCGGGTGTGGCACCCTACGGGGATGACCGCGCCGCAGCCCGCCTCTCCCGCCGCCTCGGACGCCGTATCCGGGCAGTACGTCCTCACTCTTTCGTGCCCCGACAAACAGGGCATCGTGCACGCCGTGTCGAGCTACCTCTTCATGACCGGGTGCAACATCGAGGACAGTCAGCAGTTCGGCGATCACGACACGGGTCTGTTCTTCATGCGCGTCCACTTCTCGGCGGACTCCCCGGTGACGGTGGACAAGCTGCGGGCCAGCTTCGCGGCCATCGGGGACTCCTTCCGGATGGACTGGCAGATCCACCGGTCCTCGGACCGGATGCGGATCGTGCTGATGGTCAGCAAGTTCGGGCACTGCCTGAACGACCTGCTGTTCCGCTCCCGGATCGGCGCGTTGCCGGTCGAGATCGCGGCCGTCGTCTCCAACCACACGGAGTTCGCCGAGCTCGTCGCCTCGTACGGCATCCCCTTCCGGCACCTTCCGGTGACCAGGGAGAACAAGGCGGACGCCGAGGCGCGGCTGCTGGAGCTGGTGCGCGAGGAGGATGTCGAACTGGTCGTCCTGGCCCGGTACATGCAGGTCCTCTCGGACGACCTCTGCAAGCAGCTGAGCGGCCGGATCATCAACATCCACCACTCGTTCCTGCCGAGCTTCAAGGGTGCGAAGCCGTACCACCAGGCGCATGCGCGCGGTGTGAAGCTGATCGGCGCGACCGCGCACTATGTGACCGCGGACCTCGACGAGGGCCCGATCATCGAGCAGGAGGTCGAGCGGGTCGGTCACGACGTGACGCCGGACCAGCTCGTGGCGATCGGCCGCGACGTGGAGTGCCAGGCGCTCGCGCGCGCGGTGAAGTGGCACGCGGAACGGCGGATTCTGCTCAACGGCCGCCGTACGGTGGTCTTCGCGTAGCGGGACCGTGACCGGCGCGAACGGCTCGACCGGTCGGGCCGGTCGCGCCTGTCGGTCGGGCTCCGGGGAGCGGGGCTGTCTACAGGCGGCTGAGCGAGGCCGCCGCGAACAGTACGTCGCGGATCGCCTCGCGGTCGCCCTCCTGGCCCGCCGCCGCGTCCACCGGGGAGATGTGGCCCGCGACCAGCCGGCAGAACTCCACCCCGTCGAGCGCGACCTGTGCCACCGCGTGATCGGGGGAGCCGACGGCGGCCGGGGAGTCCAGTGCGATGTACCAGTTGCCGCCGCCGTGTCCCTCGACCTCCAGATGGAGCGAGCGGCCCGGTGAACCGGCCATGACCAGTTCCTTGGCCGGTGCGGCAAGGCCCGTACGACGGCGACCGGCGAGCGCGGCGGGGAGCAGCCGGGCCGCCAGGTCGATCATCCGGTGCAGATGCGGGGCGGACGGTGCCCCGTACGGGTAGTCCACCGCGTCGGCGATGTCCCCGCCGTGCATCCAGCACTCGAACGCCCGGTCCAGCAGCGAGTCCCGGAGCGGGAGGGCGAAGTCCCCGTAGGAGACGGAGTGGTCCGCGATGTCGCGGCCGGCGAAGGACACCGTGCGGATCAGCTCGTGGGTCTGGTCGCGCCAGGGTTCACGGACGGTCCGGGTGGGTGGCAGGCGCGCGGCCGACCAGTACGTCTCGGTGCGCTCGGTGGGGGAGAACGGCACGTCGCCGGTCCCGACCGGGTCGTCGAGGCCGAGGGCCGCGGAGACCAGCCCGTCGACGGCCATGAGATGGCCGATCACCCCGGCGACCGTCGTTCTGCGGTGGACCGCGCGCTCGCTCTCGAACCACTTCAGCCGCACCGGGGCGTGCCATTCCGCGTCGCCGATGTCCCGCAGCAGGGCATCCAGCCGCGCGGTCTCGGCGTCGTACGGTGCGGCCCAGCCCGGTACGGGGATCTCGGCCGGACGACGCCCCAGGCAGCCGTCGATCACCCGGGAACGCAGCGTCGGGTCGAGGTCCAGGGAGCGGTCGGTGTGCAGCAGCCCCACCGCGTCGCGCAGCCGCAGGGCCTCGTCCGCGCAGACGGCGCACTCGGTGAGGTGATCCTCGACGGCCGCGGTCTCCCCGGCCGAGCAGGCCGAGAGGGCCCAGGCGCCGAGGAGGGATTTGAGGACCTGGTGGGAGAGGACCGGCGCGGCCGA
Organism: Streptomyces sp. NBC_01237; assembly: GCF_035917275.1. Taxonomy (NCBI): domain Bacteria; kingdom Bacillati; phylum Actinomycetota; class Actinomycetes; order Kitasatosporales; family Streptomycetaceae; genus Streptomyces; species Streptomyces sp. NBC_01237. The sequence goes on from NZ_CP108508.1 coordinate 5,202,342, forward strand.
CATCACCTCGGGCTCCGGTTCCGTAGGGGCGGCGGGCGCTTCGGCCGAGGGCGCCTCGGGTGGGTGCTCGTCCGGCGCGGGGCAGACCGGCGCCGATGCCGCGGCCGGCGGCGCCTCGTGCACGGGTTCGACGGCCGGGGGCGCCTGCGGCGCGGGCTCCTCGGGCGCGGGTTCCTCCGGCGGGGGCTCGCGCCGTACGTCCTGGAGGGCGGCCCTGCGCATGACGGCGGCGAGGTCCAGGTCGTCGAGGTCGTCCGCTGCGCCACGGGGTGCCGGTATGCGCGGCGCACCCCGTACCTCGTCGTCGCGCCCGCGGCTCTCGCGGCCGTTGTCGTCTTCGCCGGTCACAGTGTCCGACCGTATCCGGGTGGCGAGGACCCTTCCAGTGGCCGGGCGTTCGCGGTGGACAGCAGCTGGAGTCCCAGCCGGAGCCGTCGCCTGGCCTCGTCCTCGGTCACTCCGAGGTCGGCCGCGGTCTGCCGGTAGTCCCGGCGCTGGATGTACGCGAGTTCCAGCGCGGCGCGCAGGGGTGCGGGCATGGAGGCGACGATGTAGTCGGCGCGGGCCGCGGCGGTGGCCCTGCGCACGCGCCGCTCCAGCTCCTCCGGGTCGAGTACGGCGCCGTGCCCGTGCTCCTCCTCGTAGGAGGAGGCTTCCGTCGTGCGCAGCCGTTTCACGGACTGGCGGTGGGTGAGCCGGGCCACCCAGGACCGCATCGAGCCCTGCTGGGGGTCGTACGCGTGGGGGTTCTCCCAGACCTGGCCGAAGACCTCGCGGGTCACCAGGTCGGCGGCGTCCTCGTCGTCGAGCATCCGGTTCGCCTGGCTGTGGACCAGCGCGGCGAACCGGTCGTAGAGCTCGCCGAGTGCCGCCGCCTCGCCGCGTGCCAGCCGTTGCTGCATCCTGCGGTCCCAGCGGGGAGGTGCGTCCTTCGCCATGAAACCCCCAGCCCTGTGCCCTGCTCCGTGCCCTGCTCTGTCCTGATCTGCCCTGTCCTGTGCCGCTCGTCACTCCGAATGTAGTCGGCGGCACCGCTCAATCACGCACGTTTCCCTCAACTCCGCACGGTGAAGGGCCAGGGATGGTAGGGAATGTGTCAACCGCCCGTGCTCTCGGCGGGAGAAATGGACCCGAAGTGATCATTTCCGCAGGAAACCCTCTGTTCCTTTTTGAGTGGGTCGGTGTTTCATGGATGAGCGGTGGGGCAGCCGCGAGGAGGAACGGAAACTTCCGCATGGTCGGGAGCCCCCCGGAACGAGAGGTCCAGCCGCGTGACACTGAAGGTGGACGAGACCGAACAGGGCGCGTGGACCGTGCTGAGGATCCGGGGTGAACTGGATCTGGTGACCTCACCCGTCGTCCGTCAGTCCGTGCACGACGCGGTCGCCGAGGGCCGCCACGACGTGGTGCTCGACCTGTCGGACGTCTTCTTCTGCGATTCCAGCGGGGTCGGCGTGCTGATCGCCTCGCGCCGTCTGATGAAGTCCTGCGGCGGCCGGCTGCGGCTGATTCTCCCGGCCCGGGGGGCCGAGGACGGCTCCCACGTCAACCGGGTGCTCGCCGCGCTCGGGGTGCGCCGGCTCTTCGCGGTCTTCTCCGACACGGCGGCCGCCGTCGACGAGGAAGCCCAGCCGCTCTCCGCCTGAAGCCCTGGTGAATACCAGGTTGTCACATGGGTGGCGTGCGTTAGTGACACGTGAGGGCTCCGGGCGTCGTACGCTCCCCGCATGGACAGCGCAGAGTACGAGCGCAAGATCGCGCACCGGTTCGCCGCCTTCGACCAGGACGGCAACGGATACATCGATCGCGCCGATTTCAACGCAGCCGCGGCCCGTCTGCTCGCCGAGTTCGGTACGACGGCCCGCTGCGACAAGGGCCAGGCGCTCTACACCGGGGCCGAGGCGTTCTGGCAGGGCATGGCGGGGATCGCCGATGTGGACGGGGACCAGCGTGTCACCCGTGAGGAGTTCGTGGGCGGGGCCGTGAAACGGCTGCGCGACAACCCCGAGCGCTTCGCGGAGATCGCCCGCCCCTTCCTGCGGGCGGCCATCGCCGTCGCGGACGGCGAGAACGGCGGGGCGGCCTCGGTGGCGGCCGTGGAGCGGGCGCTGAGAGTCCTCGGCGCCAGTGGCGAGATCGCGAGCGTCGCCGCCCAGAGCCTGGACACCGACCGGGACGGCCGGGTCGCCGAGAGCGACGCGGTGGCCGCGTTCGCCAGCTACTTCACGGTGATCGAGCCGGACGCGTAACCCCTTCCCCTGCCCCCTTCCCGGTCTTCCCCGCCCGGATTCCCGGATTCCCGGATTCCCGGTTTCCGGCTTTCCGGCCGGGGGCGGGGTGCGGACGTGCCGAGCCGCCGTCCGTGCCCCGCCCCCGTGCGCCCGGACCCGGGCATTGTCAGTGCCCCGTTTTACGCTCCACCCATGAGCGTCTCCCTCTATTACTCGGCCCGCCGCGACACGCCCCTGAGCCCGGCCGAGACCGTTGCCGTCCAGCGGGTCGTGACCGTGCGCGGAGCCACGTATCCCTACGACGACGAGGAAGGACTCCACCTGTACGACACAGGTGGGGACGAGCCCGGGCAGATCCTGGCCGGATCCACCAAGCTCTCCTTCGAACCCGCCCGCATGTTCCCGCAGCTCCGCCATCTGCTGGGCTCCATGACCGAGCTGCGCCGGGCCGTGCCCGACGCCGAGTGGCGCGTGGCGATCGACGACGGCGCGGTCGAGTGGCAGGAGCCGGTGGGCTACACCCTGCCGGGCCTGGACGACCCGGACCTCCAGGCCGAACTGGAATCCCTGTAGCGGACGTTCGCCCGCGGGCGGCCGGTCCGGTCCCGCTCGGATCAGGCGAATCGCTCCCGCAGCTTGTACTTGAGCACCTTGCGCAGCGTCTCGTTGCGCGGCAGAGCGTCCACCACCTCCAGCTGTTCCGGCACCTTGTGCACCGAGAGGCCCTCGGTGCGCAGGTGTCCGGCGAGCTCGGCCAGGGTCAGGACCGGCGCCCCGGCGGGCTGTTCGACCACCGCGCAGACCCGCTCCCCGCGCTCCGGGTCCGGCAGCCCTATCACCGCCGCGTCGGCCACGCCGGGGTGGCGGTGGAGCAGGTCCTCGATCTCCTTGGCGGAGATGTTCTCGCCCTTGCGGATGATGATGTCCTTGAGGCGGCCGGTCAGGGTGAGGTGGCCGCTCTCCTGGAGCCGGCCGACGTCTCCGGTGATCAGGAAGTTCTCGTCGTCGAAGGCCGGGGCCGAGGCGTCCGGGTTCAGATAGCCCCGGCAGACCGCTTCGCCGCGCAGCCGTACCTCCCCCTCCTCGCCGTACGGGAGCGGCGTCCCCCGCTCGTCGGTGATCCGGATCTCCATGCCCGCCGGGGGGCGGCCCTCCGTCAGGGCGAGGTGCTCCGCCGTGTCGTCCGGGGTGCCCATGGTGATCATCGGGACCTCGGTCATCCCGTAGCCGTGGGTCAGCACGACGCCCATCTCGTGGACGACCGCACGGTGGATCTCCGGAGGTTTCGGTGCCCCGCCGCCCGCGAGCAGCCGCAGGGTGGGGATCAGCCTCCGGTCCGGGTCCTTGCGCTGTTCGGCCAGGAACATCGAGTAGAACGCGGTCGATCCGCCCGCCACCGTCACCCCGTGGCGCCGGTACTCCGCCAGCGCGTCCGGCAGTGCGAAGTGCTCGAACATCACCGCGGGGAAGCCGTACAGCAGCAGCATCACGGTGTAGTCGGGCCCGGCGACATGGGCGAACGGGAAGGCCATCGAGCCCACGTCGTCCGCCGACAGGTGCAGGGCGTGCGCCAGACAGGAGCCGGCCGCGATCAGGCTGCGGTCGGTGTGCAGCACGCCCTTCGGGTCGGACGTGGTGCCCGAGGTCCAGTAGATCCAGCGCACCGCGGTCCCGTCGGCGGGCGCGGGAGGGGGCGGCAGCAGCGCCGGATCGGCGTCCGGGAGCGTCCCGTACGCCTCGAAGACCAGCGGCGGGCGCTTCAGTTCCCCGGCGAGGCGGTGCGCCATCGCCGTGTGGTCGAAGCCGCGCCACAGGCCCGGTACGGCGAAGAAGGCGGCCTGTGACTCGCGCAGCGCGAACCCCACCTCGCGGTCCCGGTAGAACGGGATGACCGGTGTCTGCACCGCCCCGAGCCGGGTCAGCGCGAAGGACAGCAGGGCGGTCTCCAGCCGGGTCGGCAGCTGCCAGGCGACCACACTGCCGGAGCGCACCCCCAGTTCGTACAGTCCGGCGGCGACCCGTTCGGCGCGGTTGCGCAGCTCGCCGAAGGTGAGGCCGCGGTCGCCCTGGAGGAGTACGGGACGGTCCGGGGTCAGGGCGGCCCGGCGCTCGATCAGCTCCCAGAAGGTGCGGGAGGCGCCCAGGCCGTGCGCGATCTCCGTCGCGGACGCGTCCCCCGCCGGTGCGTCTCCGGTGTTCCCGTCGTTCACGGCTCCCACGGTGATCCCCTCTGAACTGACGGATAGTCAGATAGTGCGGAGAGCGTAGAGCGCTGCGCCTTGTCGGTCCAGGGGTGCGGGGCTAGCCTGGGTGCCGAAGTGAATCTGACGGGTCATCAGATATTGGCCGAGTGCGCCGAAGGGGACACCATGACGGAACTGCCTCGGATCGTCAGCGTCGACGACCATGTGATCGAGCCACCGCACCTCTTCTCCACCTGGCTGCCCGCCAAGTACCGCGAGCGCGGCCCGCAGCCGCTGACGGCGGGCATCGGCGAGCTGGCGTACACGGGAGGCAAGTACGTCATCACGATGGACCCCGACGGACCGCCCACCGACTGGTGGATCTACGAGGACCTGAAGTTCCCGTACAAGCGCAACATCGCCGCCGTCGGCTTCGACCGCGACGACATGACCCTGGAGGGCATCACCCGCTCGGAGATGCGGCCCGGCTGCTGGGACCCGGCCGAGCGCCTCAAGGACATGGACCTCAACCATGTCGAGGCGTCCCTCTGCTTCCCCACCTTCCCGCGCTTCTGCGGCCAGACCTTCGCCGAGGCCCACGACAAGGAGGTCGCCCTCGCCTGTGTGCGCGCCTACAACGACTGGATGGTCGAGGAGTGGTGCGGCGACAGCGGCGGCCGGCTGATCCCCCTCTGCATCATCCCGCTCTGGGACATCGACCTGGCCGTCGCGGAGATCAGGCGCAACGCCGCCCGCGGGGTGCGGGCGGTGACCTTCTCCGAGATCCCCACCCACCTCGGTCTGCCCTCGATCCACACCGGGTACTGGGACCCGTTCTTCGCGGTCTGCCAGGAGACCGGAACGGTCGTGAACATGCACATCGGGTCCAGCTCGCAGATGCCCGCGGCCTCCCCCGACGCCCCGCCCGCCGTCCAGGCGTCGCTCTCCTTCAACAACGCCATGGCCTCCATGATGGACTTCCTGTTCAGCGGGGTCCTGGTGAAGCACCCGCACCTCAAGCTGGCCTACAGCGAGGGCCAGATGGGCTGGATCCCGTACGCCCTGGAGCGCGCCGACGACGTGTGGGAGGAGCACCGCGCCTGGGGCGGGGTGCGCGACCTGATCCCCGAGCCGCCGTCCACGTACTACTACCGGCAGATCTTCTGCTGCTTCTTCCGCGACAAGCACGGGATCGCGTCCCTCGACGTCGTCGGCCGCGACAACGCCACCTTCGAGACCGACTACCCGCACGTCGACTCGACCTTCCCGCACACCAAGGAGGTCGCCCTCGACCACGTCAAGGGACTGGACGAGGAGACCGTCTACAAACTGATGCGCGGAAACGCGATCCGGATGCTCGGTCTGGATCTCGACCGGGACCGGGTCGAGTAGGCGGCCGCGCCGTGGACCTCACGTACACGGAGGAAGAGGAGGAGTTCCGGGCGCGGCTGCGGAAGTGGCTCGCCTCGGTGCTCCCCGGGCTGCCCGCGAAGCCCCCGCCCGACGACTGGCCCGCCCGCCGCGCGTACGACACCGCCTGGCAGCGGATGCTCCACGACGCCGGGTACGCCGGTCTGCACTGGCCGCTCGACGCGGGCGGCCGGGGCGCCACCCCCACCCAGCACCTGATCTACCTGGAGGAGACCGAGCGGGCCGGTGCCCCGTACGTCGGCGCCAACTTCGTCGGGCTGCTGCACGCCGGGCCCACCATCGCCGCCGAGGGCACGGCCGGTCAGCGGGCCCGCTGGCTGCCGCCCGTCCTGCGCGGCGACGAGATCTGGTGCCAGGGGTTCAGCGAACCGGACGCGGGCTCCGACCTGGCCGCGCTGCGCACCCGGGCCGTACGGGACGGCGACCACTACGTGGTGAGCGGACAGAAGATCTGGACCTCGCACGCCGAGGTCGCCGACTGGTGCGAACTGCTCGTGCGTACGGATCCGGAGGCGCCGAAACACCGCGGCATCAGCTGGCTCGCCCTGCCGATGGACGCGCCGGGGATCACCGTCCGCCCGCTGCGGACCCTCGCCGGGTCCACGGAGTTCGCCGAGATGTTCCTCGACGAGGTCCGGGTGCCGGTCTCCCACCGCGTCGGCGCGGAGAACGACGGCTGGCGGGTCACCATGGTCACCCTCTCCTTCGAACGCGGTACGGCCTTCGTCGGCGAGGTCGTCGCCTGCCGCCGCACCCTCGGTGAACTGGCGGCGGCCGCGCGGGCGAACGGCCGCTGGGACGACCCGGTGCTGCGCCGCCGGCTCGGCAGGCTGAACGCGGAATTCCGGGCGCTGTGGCGGCTCACCCAGTGGAACGTCAGCGAGGCCCAGCGCAGCGGCGGCGTCCCCGGCACCGGCGGATCGGTCTTCAAACTGCGCTACTCGCAGGCCCGCCAGGAGCTGTACGGGGCGGCGGCCGAGGTGCTCGGTGCGGACAGCCTCGATCTGGACCGGGAGTGGGTCCTGGACCGGCTGTCCTCCCTCTCGTACACGATCGCCGCGGGCACCTCGCAGATCCAGCGGAACATCGTCGCCGAGCGGATGCTCGGCCTGCCGAAGGGGCGCTGAGCGGACTGTGGACTTCCAGCTCTCGGAGGATCAGCGGGCGCTGCGGACAGGGGTGCGCGACCTGCTCGCGGGACGCTTCGGCAGGGACCGGATGCGGGCCGCCCTGGACCGGGGCGAGGGCCCCGGCCGGGGCCTGTGGGGGGAGCTCGGCGCGGCCGGGTTCTTCGCGCTGCGGCTGCCGGAGGACAGCGGCGGGGTGGGCCTCGGGCTGCCCGAGGCCGCGCTGCTCTTCGAGGAGGCGGGGCGGGTGCTGCTGCCCGGACCGCTGGTGGCCACCCACCTCGCCGCCGGTGCGGTGGAGGGGGCCGCGGAGGGGCGGACCGCGGTGACCGCGGCGGACGGCGACGGTCCGGTGGCGGACCTGGCGGACGCCGACGCGGTGCTCGTCCTGGGGGAGGGCGTGCGGGTGCTGACCGGGGAGCCGTTGCGCGCCGTGGTGCGCGGGGCCCGCCCCGTACGTTCGCTCGATCCGTTCACCCCGCTCCACCGGTCGACGGACCTGGCCGGACAGGGGGAGCCGCTGCCCGGCGACGCGGCGCGGCTGCGCGGCGAGGGAGCGGTGCTCACCGCCGCCGAACAGCTCGGAAGTGCCGCCCGCACCCTGGAAATGGCCGTCCAACACGCCCGTGAGCGTGAGCAGTTCGGTACCCCGATCGGGTCGTTCCAGGCGGTCAAACATCTCTGCGCCGAGATGTTGGCCCGGCTCGAACCGGCGCGTTGCGCCGTGTACGCGGCGGCCGTGACGGGCGACCCCGCAGAGATCGCGGGCGCCAAACTGCTCGCCGACGAGGCCGCCGTCGGCAATGCGCGCGACTGCCTCCAGATCCACGGCGGCATGGGCTTCACCTGGGAAGCAGATGTTCACCTCCACCTGAAACGGGCCTGGGTGCGTTCGGCCCGGTGGCTCACGGCGGCGGCCGCGGAGGAGATTCTGGCGGCCGATCTGGGCGGTGGCGGACCGCAGGACCGGGCCCCGGTGATACCCGTGTAGGAGGCATCCGAGCTTGCGGGTGAGGGGTGACTCAGCGCAGCCGGACCGTGCCGAGACCGGGTTGTGTCCGTTGCGTGATTCGTCACCGGCCGGAGTCGGCGCCGGGCTCGGGTACGCTCCGTGGGATGCGAGTGGTTCTGGAACCGGGCGATCCGGGTGCGGCCTGTGCGGCTGCTCCGGACCGGGAGAGATGCCCCGCGCATACCTCAAGGAGATCGGCGGGGCCTGTCCGGGAAGCGATTCCCGAGGCGTCGACGCGCTCCTGTTCGACTCCCCGCAACGTGCGTCGCACAGTATGCACCACGCGTACTCCTTCGCGCTGGAATATGCCCGAAGCGCTTGTTGCGGTGACTGTACGTCAACCATGCTGTATCCCGAGGGAATCACGTTCCGTGACCCTGAGGAGGCGCGAGGCGATGTGTCCGCCGGTTCGGATGGTGTGAGCGGTGCAGGTGCTTCAGGTTCAGCTGGAGGTCGGGCCGGATCCCGCGGAGGTGGGGCGGGCCCGCAGATGGGCGCGGTCGCGCCTGGTCGGGTCCGGGATGGGGGACGACGAGCCGCTTGCCGAGACGCTCATCCTGCTCATCTCGGAGCTGGTCACCAACGCGGTCGTCCACACCGGCTGTCCGGCCGTGCTGAGGATGCTCTTCGGCTCGACCGGGGGCACCTGCGCCGCCGGGACCGTACGCGTCGAGGTCGCCGACGCCAGCGCCCGCCCGCCCCTCCAGCGTCACGCCGAGGGTGACGACACCAACGGCCGCGGTCTGGAGCTGGTGGACGGTCTCGCGGACCGCTGGGGCTGGCAGCCCGAGGGCGCGGGCAAGCGGATCTGGTGCGAGGTCGACCGGGGCGGCCCGGTGCTGGTCCCGGTGCTCCAGGACCTGTCCGGACCGGGCGCCGTCGCGGATTCCGGGGCCGGGGTCACCTCCGGGGGCATCGGAGCACAGGGCGTCGGAGCAAAGGGTGTCGGCACGCAGGGCGTCGGAGCGACGGGTGTCGGCGCGCAGAGCGTCGGCGCACAGGGTGCCGGGGTGCGCGAACCGTCCCGCGCCGTCTTCACCCCCTTCCTGTAGAAGGGGCGCCGGCGGCACGGGCGGCAGCGACGGGCGCCACCGCGGGACATCGTGCGCCAACGGGACTCCGGCGCCACGGCACTCCGGCCGTCACAGGATGGCGACCGGGGCGACCGGGGTGCCGGTGGCCCCGACGAAGGGCTCCGGCATCGCCGAGAGCAGGAAGGCGTGGCGCCGCTCCTCCGCACAGGCGGTGGAGAGAGCTTCGAGGTTCCAGTTCTGGCCCTGGAGCATGCCCATCTCGACCAGATGGAGCGCGTGCACCGGCAGCCACAGGTCCTCGGTCTCCGGCGGGAAGATCTCGAACGTGAGGGTGTCATTGGCGACCGCGGCCACATCGCGTGCGTGGAACCACTCGGGCGTCCGCACCGAGAGGCCGGGTGACGGATAGCCGTAGCCGTGCTTGTCGCCCGCCAGGTAGACCTGCACCTGCCCGGTCCGTACGAGCACGATGTCTCCGGCCCGGACCCGCAGGCCCGCGAAATCCTCCGCCGCGTCCAGGTCCTCCGGGGTGACGGCGTGGTCGCCCGGCAGCCGGTCGACGCCCCGGGCGCGGGCCACGTCCAGCAGGACTCCGCGCGAGACGAGGTGCGGCACGGCGGCGATCGAACTGAACTCCGCGCCGCCATGGGCGGTGACGGTGGCGGCGGGGCGGCCGTTGTAGATCTTCCCGCTGTGCGAGGCATGGGTGAGCGCGTCCCAGTGGGTGGCCGCCTGGAGTCCCATCGTGACGGCGTCGTCGCTGGTGGCGACCGTGCCGGGGCCGAAGAGTTCCTGGTTGATCTGGACCATGGTGTGCAGGGGGTTGACCCGTCCCGGGATCAGCCCGCTCTGTACGCCGTCCTGCTGGAGCGGCAGCGCGAGCGGAATCCGGCGGCCCGTGCGGACGGTGGCGGCGGCCTCCCGTACGACCGCGTCGGTGATCAGGTTGAGCGTGCCGATCTCGTCGTCCGCGCCCCAACGGCCCCAGTTGTTGACGCGCTTGGCGATCTCGTGGAACTCGGCCGGCAGGGACATGGGGGCCTCCTGGGTCTTGTGCCGGAGCATCCGACTACCCATAAAATCTAACGGTCCGTCAGAAACCGCGGGAAGGGGCCGGGCATGGGGAACTTCTTGGCAGGCAAGGTGGTCGCCGTCACGGGGGCCGGCCGGGGCATCGGGCGGGCGGTCGCACGCGCCGCCGCCGCCGAGGGGGCACGGGTCGTCGTCAACGACTACGGCGTCTCCATCGAGGGCGGAGAGCCGAGCAGCGATGTCGCGCGGTCCGTCGTGAAGGAGATCGAGGCGGCGGGCGGAGAGGCGGTCGCGGTCGCCGACGACATCTCCACGATGGCGGGCGGGCAGCGGATCGTGGACACGGCGCTCGACCGGTTCGGGCGGATCGACGGGGTCGTGTGCGTCGCCGGGATCCTGCGCGAGCGGATGCTGTTCAACATGTCCGAGGAGGAGTGGGACCCGGTTCTCGCCACCCATCTCAAGGGCACCTTCACGGTATTCCGCGCCGCGTCCGCGGTGATGCGCAAGCAGGAGGGCGGCGGCACACTCATCGGCTTCACCAGCGGCAACCACCAGGGCAGCGTGGCCCAGGCCAACTACAGCGCGGCCAAGGGCGGGATCATCTCGCTCGTCCGCAGCGCGGCGCTCGGCCTGCACAAGTACGGCGTCACGGCGAACGCCGTCGCCCCGGTGGCCCGTACCCGGATGTCCGCCAACGTACCGATGGAACTGGCGGAGATCGGGGAGCCGGAGGACGTGGCGGCGCTCGTCGTGTACCTGCTGAGCGAACGGGCCCGCGCCGAGCGGATCACCGGTCAGGTGTACACGATCGCGGGCCCGAAGATCGCGGTCTGGGCCCAGCCGAGGGAACTGCGCGCGGGGTACGCGGACGGGGCCTGGACTCCCGAGAAGATCGCCGACTTCCTGCCGGGGACGGTGGGGGTGGACCCGATGCCGATGCTGGCGCGGCTGGAGGAGATGGCGGCGGCGGCCAGGGCGGGCACCCGGCCCAACGCCTGACCGCCCCAGGGGCCGCACCCGGCCCGACGCCCGACCCGCCCGTGGGGCGGAGCCCCCAGGAGAGAAGCAGGAGGCACGCATGGACTTCCGTTCCGGTCCCGAGGACGAGGCGTTCCGCGCACGGGCCCGCGGCTGGCTGGAGGCCAACCTCCCCACCGCCACCACCCCCCGCACCTGGGAACGCACCCTCGGCCGCGACGGCTGGATCGGCCTCGGCTGGGAGACCCCGGCCCCCGGCTACGGCAACCGGAGCGCGAGCCCGGCCCAGCAGGTGCTCTGGGCCGAGGAGTACGCCGCGTCCGCCGCCCCCGCACGCGTCGGCCACATCGGCGAGAACCTCCTCGCCCCGACCCTGATCGCGTACGGCACCGAGGAGCAGCGGCGGCGCTTCCTGCCCGGGATCGCACGCGGCGAGACGCTGTGGTGCCAGGGGTACAGCGAACCGGGCGCCGGTTCCGACCTCGCCTCGGTGCGCACGGCCGCCGTACGGGAGGGGGCGGGCGGCTATGCCGTGACCGGGCAGAAGATCTGGACGTCACTCGCGCGGGACGCCGACTGGTGCTTCGTCCTGGCCCGCACCGAGCCCGGATCGTCGCGCCACCACGGGCTGTCGTTCCTGCTGGTCGAGATGGACCAGCCGGGCCGCGTCGAGGTGCGGCCGATCCGCCAGATGTCGGGGACCAGCGAGTTCAACGAGGTCTTCTTCGACGGGGCGCGCGCCGAGGAGGTGGTGGGGGGCGAGGGCAACGGCTGGACCGTCGCCATGGGGCTGCTTGCCCTGGAGCGCGGGGTGTCCACGCTCGTCCAGCAGATCGGGTTCGCCGCCGAGCTGGAGCGGGTGGTGCGCGCCGCCGTCGACAGCGGCGCCGTCACCGACCCGGTCGTACGGGAGCGGCTGGTGCGGCAGTGGGCGGAGCTGCGGACCATGCGCTGGAACGCGCTGCGCACCCTCGGCACGACGGGCGACCCCGGCGCCCCCAGCGTGGCCAAGCTCCTGTGGGGCGGCTGGCACCAGCGGCTCGGCGAGCTGGCCGTACGGATCAAGGGCCCGGCGGGGGCCGTCGGGCCGGCCGCCTGGTCCGAGCGGAGCCCGTACGAACTCGACGAGGCACAGCGCCTGTTCCTCTTCACCAGGTCCGACACCATCTACGGCGGCTCGGACGAGATCCAGCGGAACATCATCGCCGAGCGGGTGCTCGGCCTACCGAGGGAGCCGAGATGAGAGGCGTCGTCTTCGACGGCAAGCGGACCGAGGTCATCGACGACCTGGAGATACGCGATCCGGCGCCCGGTGAGGTGCTGGTCGCGGTGGCCGCGGCGGGCCTGTGCCACAGCGATCTGTCGGTGATCGACGGCACGATCCCCTTCCCCGCGCCGGTGGTTCTCGGCCACGAGGGTGCCGGGGTGGTGGAGGCCGTCGGCGCGGGTGTCACGCATGTGGCGCCGGGGGACCATGTGGCGCTGTCGACGCTGGCGAACTGCGGGGCCTGCGCCCAGTGCGACCGGGGCCGGCCCACGATGTGCCGCAAGGCGATCGGCATGCCGGGGCGCCCCTTCTCGCGGCGCGGCACACCGCTGTTCCAGTTCGCCTCCAACTCCGCGTTCGCCGAACGCACCCTGGTCAAGGCCGTACAGGCGGTGAAGATCCCCGCCGAGATCCCGCTGACCTCGGCGGCGCTGATCGGCTGCGGGGTCCTCACGGGAGTCGGCGCCGTACTCAACCGGGCGCGGGTCGACCGCGGCGAGACGGTCGTCGTCATCGGCACCGGCGGCATCGGTCTCAACGTGATCCAGGGGGCGCGGATCGCGGGCGCCCTGACCATCGTGGCCGTCGACGCGAACCCGGCGAAGGAGGCGGTGGCCCGGCAGTTCGGCGCCACGCACTTCCTGACCTCGGCCGAGGGCGTGCGCGAGATCCTGCCGGCCGGCGCCGACCACGCCTTCGAGTGCGTGGGCCGCACGGAACTGATCCGGCAGGCGATCGACCTGCTGGACCGGCACGGCCAGGCGATCCTGCTCGGGGTTCCGGCGGCGACGGCCGAAGCGTCGTTCCTGGTCTCGTCGATGTATCTGGACAAGTCGATCCTGGGCTGCCGGTACGGATCGTCGCGCCCGCAGCGCGACATCGCGCTCTACGCCGACCTCTACCGCGAGGGGCGGCTGCTCCTGGACGAGCTGGTGACCAGGACCTACCCGGTGGAGGACTTCGACAAGGCGGCGGACGACGCGCACCACGGGCGGGTGGCGCGGGGGGTGCTGGTGTTCTGAGGCAGAGGCCACGCGGCGCGACGCGTCCACGTCGCGTCCGTGGCGGGCCCGGCTTCCGCGTGGCGTCCGCGTGGCGTCCGCGCCGCTTCCGTGGCGGGCCCGGCTTCCGCGTGGCGCCCGCGCGGCTTCCGTGGCGCCGGGGGAGCGCGTCGCGTCCGGCGGGCGCCGGGTGTGCTGCGCCGGAGTGTGCGGCGCCCGCGCCGTTGTGGGTCAGTGGCCCTGGTCCGCCGTCGTGCGGAAGGTGCGGCGGTACACGGTCGGTGGCACGCCCAGCGCCGCCTGGAGGTGCTGGCGCAGCGAGGTGGCCGTGCCGAAGCCCGCGTCCCGCGCCACCTGGTCGATCGAGAGGTCCGTGGACTCCAGCAGCTGCCGGGCCCGCTCCACCCGCTGCTGGGCCAGCCACTGGCCGGGGCTGACCCCGACCTCCTCGCGGAAGCGGCGGGTGAACGTCCGTACGCTCATCGCCTCCTGCCGCGCCATGTCACGCAGCAGGATCGGCCGGTCCAGACGCCCCAGCGCCCAGGCGCGGGCGCCGGTGGTGGTCGCGAACTGCGGTTCGGGGACGGGCCGGTGGATGTACTGGGCCTGCCCGCCGTCGCGGTGCGGGGGGACGACGGTGCGGCGGGCGATCTCGTTGGCGACGGCGGCACCGTGGTCGCGGCGCACGATGTGCAGGCAGAGGTCGATCCCCGCGGCGACCCCGGCGGAGGTGAGGACGTCGCCGTCGTCGATGAACAGGACGTCCGGGTCGACGCGGACGTTCGGGAAGATCCGCTGGAAGTGTTCGGCGGAGGACCAGTGCGTGGTCGCGGGCCGGCCGTCCAGATATCCGGCGGCGGCCAGGACGTAACTGCCGGTGCAGATGGAGACCATCCGGGTGCCCGGCCGGACGAGCGCGAACGCGGCGGCCAGCTCCTCGGTGAGTCTGCCCTCGGTGTGGACGGGACCCAGCTCGTAGGAGGCGGGGACGACGACGGTGTCGGCGGTGGCGAGCGCCTCCGGCCCGTGCTCGACGGTGATCGTGAAGTCCGCGTCGGTGTGGACCGGGCCCGGCGGGCGGACGGAGCAGGTCACGACCTCGTACAGCTTTTTGCCCTTGTTGCGGGGCTCCGCGCCGAGCGACCGGCCGAAGATCCGCTGGGCGATGCCCAGTTCGAAGGGGAGCAGCCCATCGAGGGCCAGAACGACGACACGGTGCGGCATGACGGACCTCCTATAACTCACTAGCTGGTATAGACCAAAAGCTGATACATGTCACTGCTGTGATGGAGAAGCCCACAGAAACCGCGCCCGTTCCCGACGCACCGGACGGCATAGTTCCGCCGCCCACGCCTTTCGCGCTGCGGGGGGTGACGGTCGGCGCGGGTCCCGGCGCGGGTTCCGGATCCGGGTTCGGCGCGGGGCTCGGCTCTGGTCCCGGCGAGCTCTGGAACCGAAACTTCCGGTACTTCTTCGTCGCCCGTACCGTCGCGCTCTTCGGCGACGGAATGATCCCCGTGGCGCTCACCGCGGGTCTGCTCGGCGCGGGCCGCCCCACGTCGTCCGTCGGGTTCGCGCTGGCCTCCTGGATGGGGCCGCTGGCGTTCTTCGTGCTGTTCGGCGGGGTGCTGGCGGACCGCTTCACCCCGCGCCGCATGATGATCATCGCCGATGCGCTCCGGCTGACCGGTGCGTCGGTGCTCGCGGTGGCCTTCGCGACGGGCAACCCGCCGCTGTGGTCGGTCTACGTGCTGAGTTCCGTCGCCGGGGTCGGCGCCGCACTGTTCCAGCCGGGCGTCGCCTCGACCGTGCCCCGGGTCTCCTCCGACATCCAGCGGGCCAACGCGGTCCTCCGGGTCTCCGAGGCGCTGATGACCATGGCGGGCCCGGCCTTCGCGGGCGTACTCGTCGGGCTGGCCAGCGCAGGGGCCGTGTACCTGGCGAACGCGGCGACCTTCGCCGTCTCCGGGATCTGCCTCTTCCTGATGCGGCTCGCCCCCGCCCCGGCCGACGACGCGGTGCGCGGCACGTTCGTCGCGGAGCTCGCCGACGGATGGCGGGAGTTCCGGGCCCGCTCCTGGCTGTGGGGCGTGATCGCGATCTGGACGGTGTACGGGTTCATGGTGCTCGGCCCGATGCTCCCGCTCACCGCCGTCCTGGTCACCGAGGAGCACGGCTCGGGGACGTACGGCGTGATGATGGCGGTGAACGGCGCGGGCAGCGTGGCCGGTGGGCTGCTCGCCCTGCGGCTGCGCCCGCGCAGACCGCTCGCGGCAGGGGCCCTCGCGCTGTCCGCCGTGGTGGTGAACCTGGTGGTGCTGGCGCTCGGGACACCGGTGTTCGCACTGGGGGCCGGACAGTTCGTGGCGGGCGCGGCGTTCGCGTTCTGGCTGGTGATGTGGTCGACGACGGTGCAGACCCATGTCCCGCCGGAGGCCCTGAACCGTCTGCACGCCTACGACGTGGCGGGCTCGCTCCTGATGGTGGCGGCGGGCCGGGCGCTGGCCGGACCGGTGGCGGAGGCGGTGGGCGCACCGGAAGTGCTGCTGGCCGGCGCGGTGATCAACATGCTGGTGGTGGGCGTGCTGCTGATGGCGCGGCCGATCCGGCGGCTGGAGCGGATCGGATGACGGCGCCGGTGGCCGGGCGGGCGTCGGCCGCGCGTACGAGGGCGCTGGCGGCGGGTGGCGCGGTGCTCACCGTGGCCGCCGGGCTCGGCATCCGGTCGGCGGCGGGCGGGGATGTCGCCAAGTACGCCGGGGACGCGCTGTACACGGTGCTGATCCACGTCCTGGTGGTGATCGTCGCACCGAGGGCGCGTCCGCTGCCGGTGGCGGGGGTGGCGCTGGCCTTCAGCTGGGCGGTGGAGTTCGCCCAGCTGACCGGCGTACCGGCGGAGCTGTCGGCGCGCAGCGGGGTGGCCCGGCTGGTGCTCGGCTCGACGTTCAACTCCCCGGACCTGTTCTGGTACGCGGTGGGGGCGGGAGCGGCCTGTGGTGCGCACGCGTGGGCGGTGCGGCGTGGCAGGTGTGGGTGGGCTGCGGGGCGGGCGCGCGTCGAATAGGCCGGGGAGGGCCGGTCGGATCCGGACGGGCGCGGGTGCCTTGGCCCGTTTCTCCGCCCGTGCGTCCTCCGCCCGTGCCTGCACCCCGTGCCTCCACCCCTGCCACCCCTGCCTGCGCCCGTGCTTCCCGCCCGTGTCTCCGCCCGTGGCGGGATCCGTGGCTTCGGTCCATGGCCCGGCCTGCGGCCGGATCCGTGGCCCGATCCCTGCGAACTGTGTCCGTCCGGCCACTCGTACGCCCGATGTCCGGACCGGATGCTGAGTGACGTGACCCAGACAACCGAAGGCGCCGCCAGGGACGACGGCCGACGGCCCGGCGCCGCCGCGGCGTCCGGCCGCCGTTCGCGGACGTCCGGCCGGCGCGCGGACAGGCCCGGTCCCCGTTCCGGGACGTACGAGCGCCGCTCCAGGACTCCTTCCCGGCCGGCCGGGAACCCGGGGCGCCGCCGCCCGGACCGTGTCCACCGGGCCTGGATCATCGCCGCCGTCACCTTCGTGACGATCATCGGCGGCGCGGCGTTCAACTCGCTTCCCGGCCTGCTCATCGACCCGCTCCACACGGAGTTCGGCTGGTCGCGCGGGGAGATCGGGCTGGCCGTCTCGATCGACATGGCGCTGTACGGGCTGACGGCACCGTTCGCCGCGGCGCTGATGGACCGGTTCGG
This sequence comes from Streptomyces sp. NBC_01237, assembly GCF_035917275.1. Classification (NCBI taxonomy): domain Bacteria; kingdom Bacillati; phylum Actinomycetota; class Actinomycetes; order Kitasatosporales; family Streptomycetaceae; genus Streptomyces; species Streptomyces sp. NBC_01237. The sequence goes on from NZ_CP108508.1 coordinate 5,219,370, forward strand.
CATCCGCCGGGTCGTCGTCGTCGCGCTGAGCATGGTGGCCGTGGGGGCACTGGCCAGTGTCCGGATGACGGCGGCGTGGCAGTTGATGATCTATTGGGGCCTGCTCGTCGGCCTGGGCACCGGCTCCATGGCGATGGCGTTCTCCGCCACCGTGACCAACCGCTGGTTCGTCGCCCGGCGCGGCCTGGTCACCGGTGTCCTCACCGCGGCCGGTGCCTCCGGCCAGCTGGTGTTCCTCCCGCTCTGCGCCTGGATCGTCGACGCCCACGGCTGGCGCCCGGCCTCGGTGACCGTGGCTCTGGCGGCCCTGGTCGTCGTCCCGTTCGTCTGGCTCCTGATGCGCGACCACCCGGCCGACGTGGGCCTGGCCCCGTACGGCGGTGAGTACGTGGCGAAGCCCGCACCAGAGAAGGGCGCCGCGGGGCGTGCGGTGCGCATCCTGTTCGACGCGGCGCGGACGGGTCCGTTCTGGCTGCTCGCGGGGACGTTCGCGATCTGCGGTGCCTCGACCAACGGTCTGATCCGCACCCACTTCGTCCCGTCGGCCCACGACCACGGCATGCCGATCACGGCCGCCGCCTCGCTGCTCGCCGTCATCGGGGTCTTCGACGTGATCGGCACGGTCTTCTCCGGCTGGCTCACCGACCGCTACGACGCCCGCCGACTGCTCGCCGTCTACTACGCGCTGCGCGGCGTCTCGCTGCTCTTCCTGCCGATGCTGATGGCGCCGACGGTCCACCCGCCGATGGTCTTCTTCATCGTGTTCTACGGCCTGGACTGGGTCGCGACGGTCCCGCCGACCATCGCGCTGTGCCGTGAGCAGTACGGCGAGGACAGCGCGATCGTCTTCGGCTGGGTCCTGGCCTCGCACCAGGTCGGCGCGGCGGCGGTGGCGTTCCTCGGCGGGGTGGCGCGGGACGTGTTCGGTTCGTACGACCTGGTCTGGTACGCGTCGGGGGCGCTGTGCGCGACGGCGGCGCTGATGGCGCTGGTGATCAGGCGGAAGACACCGGCGCCTGTGTGAGGCCCCGGAAGCCTCAGACGCTGAACCGGCCGAACGCCCCCCGGTGGAACAGCAGCGGATCCGCGTCCGCGCCGTCCTCCGTCGCCCCCAGCGCCTCCACCCGGCCGACCACGATCAGATGGTCCCCGCCCGTGTGGACGGCCTGGATGCGGCAGTCGACCCAGGCCGGTACGGAGCGCAGGAGCGGTGACCCGGTCGCGGGGCTGTTCCCGTACGCCACTCCCGCGAACTTGTCGGCCCCGCTCACCGCGAACCCGCGGCACAGCGCGCCCTGGTCCGCGCCCAGGATGTTGACGCAGAAGGCTCCGGAGCGCGCGATGCGCGGCCAGGTCGTCGATGTGCGGGCGACCATGAAGGTGACCAGCGGCGGATCGAGGGAGAGCGAGGCGAACGACTGGCAGGCGAACCCGGTCGGACCGTCCGCGTCCTGGGCCGTCACGACGGTGACGCCCGTCGCGAAGTGCCCCAGCACGCGCCGGAATTCGCCGGGGTCGACGGACAGCCGTTCGTCGTCGCGGACGGCTCGGAGATCGGGCCGCGGCAACGGGTCCAGCGGCGCCGGGGCGGTGGTTCCGGCACCGACGGACCTGAGGTACCGGACGGCGGTTGCGGCCATACCTGCGTGTCCCATCACACCTCCATTAGAACTGACGAACCATCAGATCGGAAGGGCTGGAACCCCTACCGTCCCCGGTACTTCGGTGAGCGCCGCTCCACGAAGCTCGTGACCCCCTCGTTCGCGTCCCGCGTCGTCATGTTGATCTCCTGGGCCATCGCCTCGGCGGCGAACGCGGTCGCCCGGTCGCTGTCCAGCGAGGCGTTCACCAGCTGCTTGGTCAGCGCGATCGCCCGGGTGGGCCCGTCGGCCAGCCGCCGCGCCCATTCCCCGGCGGTCTTCGTCAGCTCCGCGTCCGGCACCGTGCGGTTGACCAGCCCCAGCCGCTCCGCGTCCGCGGCGGGGAGCGCGTCGCCGAAGAACATCAGCTCCTTGGTGCGCTGCGGGCCGATCAGCCGGGGCAGCAGATACGCGCCCCCGCCGTCCGGGACGAGACCGCGGCGTACGAACACCTCGATGAACTTCGCCGAGTCGGCGGCCAGGACCAGATCGCAGGCGAGCGCGAGGTGCGCGCCGAGGCCGGCCGCGGTGCCGTTGACGGCGGCGATCACGGGTTTCTCGCAGTCCAGGACGGCGCCGATCAGACGCTGGGCGCCGAGCCGGATCGTCCGGGCGACATCTCCGGGTACGCGTTCGCCACCGGAGGCCGGGGCGCCGCGCAGGTCGGCGCCCGCGCAGAAGCCGCGACCGGTCGCGGTGAGGACGACGGCCCGTACGGCGGGGTCGGCGGAGGCTTCGGCGAGCAGGGCGATGACGCGTTCACGCTGGTCCCAGGTGACGGCGTTCATGGCGCCGGGCCGGTTGAGGGTGATCCACGAGACGCCGTTGTCAGTGGTGTGGAGTACCAATGACTCAACGGGTTCCACGGACTCGATGGGTTCCACGGGTTCCACGGGTTCGATGGGTTCCATGGGTTCGACGGGGGTGTAGGGCCCGGCGGTGTCTTCGGGGGAGGACGGCATGAGGCAGCTCCAAGGCGGGCGGCGGCGGGGTGGGGGCGGCACATGGTGGGACAAGGGCGGAAACAGGAGCGGGGGCGGGTACGGCCGGAGCGGAGGCAGGGACCGGGGCGGGGGTGACGGGTGGTGGCGCCGGGGCCGGCGTGGGGGATCAGCTGCAGATGGCCAGCGCGTCCAGGGCCACCGCGCCCTGCCCCCTCCCCAGCACCACCAGCGGATTGATGTCCAGCTCGGTGAGGTCGTCGCCCAGCTCCAGGGCCATGCGCTGCACCCGGAGGACGACCTCGACGAGCGCGTCCACATCGACCGGCAGCCCGCCGCGCACGCCCTCCAGGAGCGCACGGCCGCGCAGTTCGCCGAGCATGTCCCGCGCCTGGTCCTCGCCGAACGGCGGCACCCGGACCGCCGTGTCGTGCAGGACCTCGACCAGTACGCCGCCGAGGCCGACGGTCACGGTCGGCCCGAAGAGGGCGTCCTGGGTGACGCCGACCATCATCTCGACGCCCCGCTCGATCATCTGGCAGACGAGGACCCCGTCCAGGTCGATGGACTCGAAGCGCGCGATGTCGGTGAGTTCGCGGTACGCGTCGCGGACCTGGCTGGCGGAGGTGAGCTGCACCTTCACCAGCCCCAGCTCGGTCTTGTGGGCGAGCTGGGCGCCGGACGCCTTCATGACGACGGGGTAGCCGACCAGCCCCGCCGCCCGGACGGCCGCCGCCGCGCTGGTCACCAGCTGCTCGCGCGGCACGCGAATGCCGTACGCGCGCAGCAGTTGCTTCGCCGCGTGCTCGCTCAGCCGGCGTCCCGGGCGGATCAGCGCCTGTGCCTTGCGGAACGAGGGCGACGGGGTGCGCGGCGCCTCGTCGAACGGCGAACGGTAGCCGGAGGCGAAGCGGTGGTGGTCCAGATAGGCCCGTACGGCGGTGATGCAGTTGCCGAACGTACGGAAGGTCGCGACCCGGGACGAACCGAGCAGCGTCGTGCGGTAGGCGTCCTCGGTGCCGACGGGCGACCCCCAGATCACGCACACCAGTTTGTCCGTGGTCTCCGCCGCGTCCACCAGGTCCTGGGCGAGCCGGTCGCTCATCGGAGGGAAGGGGCCGGTGATCGGGCAGATCAGCACCCCGACGGACGGGTCCGCGAGGATCGCGTCGATGATCTTCCGGCCACGCCAGTCGCCGACGGGGTGGCCGCCGTTGTCGATCGGGTTGGCGACGTTGAGATAGCCGGGTATCCAGGAGTGCAGCTCGCGCTGCTTCTCCTCGGACAGGGTGGGCAGCTGGAGCCCCGCGCCGGTGGCCAGGTCGGAGAAGTGCGCGCCCGTGCCGCCCGAGATCGAATACACCGCGACCCCGTCGGCCTGCGGCGGCCTGGCACGGGCCAGTAACGCGGCGGTGTCCTGGAGTTCGTCGAGGCCGTCCACCCGGATCACCCCGAACTGCCGCATCGCCGCGTCCACCACCTGGTCGGCGCCGGTCAGCTTGCCGGTGTGCGACGCGGCCATCCGGGCCCCCGTCTCCGTACGCCCCACCTTGACCGCCACGACGGGGACCCCGGCACGGGCCGCCCGGTCCGCGGCGAGGAGGAACGCGCGGCCGTCCTTGAGGCCCTCGACGTAACAGGCGATGGCCCCGACCTCGGGGCGCTCGGCGAAGTACGAGATGAAGTCGGAGGTCTCCAGATCGGCCTCGTTGCCCGTGGGTGCCCAGTGCGAGAGCCGGATGCCCAGCTCCTGGAGGGTGTAGACGGGCCGGCCCTGGTGCCCGGACTGTGTGATCAGGGCGATCGCGGGCCCGTCCAGGTCCTCCCGGAACTCCTCGAAGGCGTTGAGGTTGGTGTTCGGCCCGAGCAGCCGCAGCCCGGACCGCTCCACCGCGGCCGCCAGTCTGGCCTGCGCCGCCGCGCCCGCCTCGCCGGTCTCGGCGAACCCGGAGGCGAAGGCCACGGCGAACTTCACCTTGGCCTCGGCGAGTTCCTCGATGACCGGAAGGGGGTCGCCGACCAGGAGTACGGCCAGATCGACCTGTTCCGGCAGGTCGGCCACGGAAGGGGAGCAGGCCCGCCCGAACACGGATTCCCGTGTGGGATGCACCGGGTGCAGCCGCGCCCCGACCCGCTCGGACCAGGCGATGAGCTGCCGGGTGATCCCGGTGTTCGGCCGCCCCTCGGTGTCGGAGGCCCCGATGACGGCCACGGAGCGTGGCCGGAAGAACCGGTCCAGGTCGGGCACGGCCGCGTGCAGCGGCCGTCCGCTGACGTCGAGACCGCCCTCCACCGCGGCGGTCGGCATGCTGACGACGGCGGCGTGCGGCTCCTCGCCGCAGGCCACCACTCTGGCGCGGAAGTCGGTGGTGAGGGTGCCGTGAGTCGATCCAAGCATCGTTCCGCCCACTTCTGCTCGATGGTGTCCGTCCGGGCCCCGCGGAGTCGTCCGGGCCCCCGTTCCAAAGCTGACGCCTTGTCAGGTTACTGAACTGACGGCCCGTCAGGAATGGCTGGGACGGAATGGGTGGCACGGAATGCGTGCGGCACCGCCGGTCCGGGGCGTCGTCCGGCGGCCGTGACCGGCGCGGGGTCCGGACGTCCGGAGGGGCCCGGACGTCCGGACATCCATCCCGGATTCTGGAACATGGCCGCAGGGAAGCCGCCGGGACAGGCTTCAGGCATGACAAAGCAAACTGTTCTGGTAATCGGCGGCACTGGCAAGACCGGCCGCCGGGTGGTGGCCCGGCTCCAGGAGCAGGGCGTGGAGGCGCGCGTCGCCTCCCGTTCCTCGGAGATCCCGTTCGACTGGACGGACCCGGGAACCTGGGAGAGGGCCCTCGACGGGGTCACCGCGGCCTACATCGTTCCGTACGACATCTCGCCCTCGCCGACGCCCGCCCTGGTGGAGCGGGCCGTGGCGAGCGGGGTCCGGCGGCTGGTGCTGCTCTCGGCCCGCGGCGTGGACGTGCCCGGATACTTCGGCGCCGCGTACGACGGTAACGGGCCCCATGTGCAGAGCGAGGACGCCGTACGGGCCTCCGGGGTGGAGTGGACGATCCTGCGGCCGGGCTGGTTCGCCCAGAACTTCAGCGAGGGCATCTTCCTCGACGGAGTGACGGGCGGCGAGCTCGCCCTGCCCACCGGGGACGGCACCGCCGCGTTCGTCGACGCCGAGGACATCGCGGCGGTGGCCGTCGCCGCGCTGACCGAGGACGGCCATCAGGGCCAGGTGTACGAACTGTCCGGCACCCGGGCGCTGGGGATCGCCGATGTCCTCGCGGAGATCGCCGGGGTGACGGGGGTGCGGGCCCGCTATGTCCCCGTGGAGGAGGACGAATTCCGGGCCGGGCTGGTCGCCCAGGGATTCCCGGCCGAGGAGGCGGAGGTCTGGACCGACGCGCTGAAGCCGATCCGGACGAGCAAGGAGGCCCCGGTCGTCGACGGGGTACGGCGCGCGCTCGGCCGGGCACCGCGCGACTTCACCGATTTCGTGCGGGACGCGGCCGCGGGGGGCGCCTGGCAGGTGTGAGGGCGGGGGAGCGCGCGGGAGCAGGGGGCGAACGGCCCTGTGCCCCCGCGCGCCGTCCCGACCCGTCCCGGCCCGTACCAACCGTTTTCTCATCCGGAGTGCCCAGTGCCCAGTGCCCAGTGCCCAGTGCCGACCGTTTCCGCATGAGGCGCCCACTCACCCAGCAGGGGCCTTCAGCTCCGGGGGTGCGAGGGAAGCGGCCTCCCGGCGGTATGTGCTCGGGCTCTCGCCCCGGAGCCGCTTGAACGCCGCGCTGAAGCCGAAGGCGTCCGCGTACCCCACCCGCCGGGCCACGGCCGCCACCGTCAGCTCGGGGCGGGTCAGCAGGTCGGCGGCCAGGGTCATGCGCCACTCGGTCAGATACGCCACCGGGCCCTCGCCGACCAGTTCCGTGAACCGCTTCGCCAGGGTCGTCCGCGACACCCCGGCCCGGGTCGCCAGTTCGGCCGTCGTCCACGGGTGGGCCGGGTCCTCGTGCATCGCGCGCAGCGCGGGGCCCGCGACCTCGTCACCCAGCGCGCGGTACCACTTGGGCGGGTCCGCCTCGGGGCGGTCGAACCAGTCCCGCAGCGTGCAGACCAGCAGCCAGTCCAGCAGCCGGTCGAGCACGATCTGCCGGCCCGGTCGTGCGCCGGTGATCTGGGCCTCCAGATAGTCGCGCATCGCCGTGCAGTCGTGGTCGTCCGGCACGACGAGCACCGGGGGCAGGACCCGCAGCAGCCGCTGCGGAACCTCCGCGTGCACGTCGTAGGCGGCGGCCAGCAGGACGGTGGGTCCGGTGAGTTCGTCGTCGGGGGCCGACGCGTCGTCCGGCCGGTCCTCACGCCAGCGCACCTCCCGCACCGAGGCCCCGGGCCCCGCACTCGTGGCCGGGTCGTCGGTGAAGACGAACGGCGCCGGACCCCGCACGATCGCGGTCTCACCGAGCCCCACCCGCTGCGGCGCACCGCTCTCCGGCACGATCCACCCGGCACCCCGCAGGGGCACGCACAGGGTCAGATACGCCCCGTCCGTGAACCGCAGCGACCATGGCGGCCACAACACCGAACGGCCGAACACCGCACCCTTGCCCCGTACGCCCCGCAACAGCTCATCGAACACGTCCATGCTCCCCACCGTACGCAGCCCCGGCGCCGGTCCGGACGATCGCCTATGTGCCACGGACGGGCGGCCATGGCTGTGGCACCGGCGCCGCGATGGACTTGCCCCATGACAACGAAGACGAGCACCCACGCCGCGTCCGCCCCCGCCGACATCCTCGTCCTGGGTGCCACCGGCAAGACCGGCCGCCGGGTCGTCCAGCGCCTGCGCGACGCCGGGACGGCCAGGGTCCGGGCGGCCTCGCGCTCCGGTGAAGTGCGGTTCGACTGGACCCTCCCGGACACCTGGGAGCCCGCACTGTCCGGGGCGTCGGCCGTCTATCTCGTCGCACCCGACGACCCGTCCCCGGTAAGGGAGTTCGTCACCCGGGCGACGGTCGCGGGCGTACGCCGCTTCGTCGCCCTGTCCGGCCACGGCATCGACAAGGCCGGGGGCGGCTTCGACGAGGCCGGGGGAGGCTTCGGCCGGGGAATGGCGGCAGGCGAGACGGCGGTACGCGAGTCCGGGGCCGAGTGGACGATCCTCAGGCCCAGCAACTTCTTCCAGAACTTCGACGAGGACCTCTGGCTGGCCCCGCTGCGGGCCGGCCGGCTCGGACTGCCGATCGGCGCGATGCCCGAGCCGTTCGTCGATGTGGACGACGTGGCGGAGGTGGCGGTGGCCGTCCTCACCCAGGGCGGCCACGCCGGCCGGATCCATGAACTGACCGGCCCCCGCGCGCTCACCTTCGCCGAGGCCACGGAGACGATCGCCCGCGCCGCCGGACGGGCCATCCGCTACGAGGAGTTGACCCCCGACGCCTACCGCTCGGAACTGCTCACCGAGGGCTGGCCCGAGGCCGCCGCCGACGCGCTGGGCGCCATGTTCGCCCTGCACCGGGCAGGCCGTTCGGCGGATGTCACCAATGGCGTACGGGAGGTACTCGGCCGCGCACCGTCGGACCTGGAAACCTGGGCCCGCCGCATCGCGGCCAAGGGCACCTGGGCGTAACCGGTCCGGGACGGGCGGGCCGCCGCAGCGAGCGCGGACCGCGCCGCCTGCCGTGCCGACCGCCGGGCCGGGCCGGGCCTGCCCAGGCGTGCGAGACGCCGAATGCGGAAGCGATTCATTCCGCGTCATCCCAAAGGGTGAATGATTCATGCAATGGCGACTGTCGATGATATGCCCCGCAGGTATTCCCGGAGATTCCTGACTTCCGTGTGTGTGTTTCGCAAGAGGGGGTGCGATAACGTTCCCCGGCGGAACGGCAGGCGTCGGGGGAAAGGCGGGGGATATTCGTGCAATATTCGGCCCAGTGGCAGAAATTGTTCGAACAGGCGGAGCGGTCCAGAACTCCCGGGTCCGAAGAGGCGACGCCGCGAATGTCCCGTGCCCCGGTCGGCTCCGACGGGCCGAGGAGTATTCCGGTCCGTCCGGGCGAGGGTGGTGCGGGAGGTCTGCGGCACAGCGGCGGACCCTGGACCAGGGCCTCGGGTGCGGCTGACACCTTGCGGATCAGCACCGAACGGAGTCGCCGCAGACTTGGACCCGCGCACGAGGGCATCGCCGCCGGAGCGAGGGGGCTCTCGTCCGCGGCCGCACTCAAGTCCGTCCGGGAATCCTGGGAGGAGCGACTGGCCGGAGTGCGGGGCGAGTGTGGCTGTCTGAAGGCAGTGCTGCTCAGGGTCGCCAAGGAGATGGGCGAAACCGACGTCGCTGTGGACCGTTCCTTCGGCGCGGTGGCGGAGGGCGGGCGCCGGTGACCGGCGCCGCTCTGACCTGGCAGCTTCTGCGGGACCTGGAGCCATCGGAGTTCGAGACCGCGGGAGACGGCTGGCACGAGGTCTCGGGCCGTGCCGATTCCGACCGGGTGAAGACCGACAGGGTGATGACGGCGGGCCTGAGGGAAACACAGCAGGGCGAGGCGGCGAACGGGGCCCTGGCACGGTTGGAGCGGCTGAGCCGGAACTTTCAGTACATCCACACCGAAGCGGGCCTCATCCGTACGGCATTGAACGGTCTCGCCGCCGAATTGGCCGTGCCGCGCAAACAACTCCTCGAAGCCCTGGAGGATGCGCGGAGCCTCAAGTTCACCGTCCACGAGGATGGTTCGGTCAGCTATCCGGCGGCCGTCGGTGAAACCCTGCTGGGGGAGGAGGAGGCGCCGGCGGGAACGGCTCGGGGCAGTGGGCGATTGCCGCTGGAAGCGCCCGGCCCGAACGAGCGGCCCGGACTTCCGGCAGGCCGATTCCTGCCCAATCCGCATGCGGCGAAAGCGCAGGGCATCGCGGACGGCATTGCACGGGCGGTCCGGTCGGCAGTCGAGATCGACGGCCGGTACGCGACGGCACTCGGCAAACTCGGAGCAGCCCGGGGCCTCGACGTCACCGAGGCGACGATGGACGACGTGTTCCGCGACACGGCGGTGGTGCGCACCACCGCCGGCACCTATCTCGGTCACGGCATTCCGTGGGATCGAACTCCCGCCGAGCGCAAGGAATGGTGGGACGCCCTGACGGAGGAGCAGCGCCAGGAGTACCTGGAGGTGGCCCCGGATCTGGTCGGCAACCTGGACGGCGTTCCGGCAGTGGCGAGGGACGAGGCGAACCGAAACCATCTGCCGGTGCTGATCAGCGATTTGGAGCAGCGGGGCGGCGAGGCGGCCCGGACGAAACTGGACGCGCTCCGAGAACTCCGGGACAAACTGAACGAGCCCACCAAGGTGCCGATGTATCTCTTGGGTATCGGGGACGAAGGCAATGGGCGCGCCATCGTGGCGTACGGAAATCCGGATACATCGCGGAACGTGTCGACGTACGTCCCTGGGCTGGGGACCAAGCTGGACAAGGATTTCGTCGATGACACCTTGAAGCGAGGCATGGACACCGCCAAAGGTGCGAGGAAGTTCGATGCGTCCAGTGCGGCCATTGTGTGGCTCGGCTACGACGCACCGCAGCACGTGGACGTCATGGGCAAGGGCGACGCGGAGAAGGGAGCCCCGGCCTACAACAGCTTTATGCGCGGGCTGGAGGCCACCAACGAGAGCGAGGACCCTCACTTGACCGCGATCGGTCACTCCTACGGCTCGCTCACGGTGGGCACTGCGGCGCAGAGAGTCGGAGGCATTCCCGGCGCGGATGACATCATCCTGCTCGGCAGCCCGGGTACCGGGGTCGGCAAGGCTGCGGATCTGGGAGTGGGCAAGGAGCACGTGTTCGTCGGAGCGGCCGACAACGATCCGGTGACCAAGCTCCCCGCTAAGCAACAGAGCGTGTTGGCCGCCCCGGCGCTGGTTCCGGGAGGCCCTCTGCTCACATACGTGGCCGGTGACATCGCGGATCGCCGGGACGACGACCTGTACTTCGGCAAGGACCCGGCGAGCGCGGCATACGGCGCCAGACGCTTCGAGGTCGATGACGGACCCCGGCCCATCCGTGACCTGGGCGGGTTCGACGCCCATTCCCAGTACTTCACACCGGAGAAGGACGACGTGTCCGCCCGAAACATTGCCCTGATCGTGTCGGGGAATTCCGAAGAGATCAAGACGGAGGAGTGGCGGTGAACCGATTGGTGAAGTCAGCTCCGCCCCTGCTCCTGGCCGGCGTGCTGCTCGCGGGATGTGGAGTGGGGAACAAAGGGGGTGAGGGTGCCATGAATATGCAAGAAGCTGCGGAACACTCGGATGCCATGTTGGACGCGACACTCGGGGCCATCAAGCCGGAGGTTCAGTGGGCGCATGACGACACGACGGAGGGGAGCTGCGACCTGACCCGTCGCCGGACGGTGATGACGATCATCTCCGAGGAACGTCGCGGCAGCTTTCTCGGCATGGTGGAGCGGTTCTGGAAGAGGAGTGGCTACAAGATTATTTCGGTGAATCCCAGTAAGGAATACCCCGCGATTTTTGCCAGGACACCGAAAGGGTTCGGTATCAATGTCGAGATCGCGGACAAGGGGCAGGCGTACTTCGAGGTCAACACCCCGTGCGTGGCGAAGTCGGAGGTCGCGGCTCCCGCGGCCGCGCCCAACGGGCCCGCCTACGAGGGCGTCGAGGTTCCGCGTCCCAACGTGCGTTCCGACTTCTGGTCCGTCGGAACGCCTGTGCCCGCGTCGACGCCTCCCACCGGCTGATCCGACGGCCGGACGAAGGTCGCGGGCAAGCCGCCGCTCAGTGCGCTCGGGCCACCCTCTTGGCGATCTTCTCCGCGTCCAGGGCCATTTCGCGGAGCATGCCGCTGATCGGGTTGGTGAAGCCGGTGAAGTACAGGCCGGGCGCCTGCTTCGGGGTGCGGCCTCCGTGTGTCACCGGGCGGCCGCGTGCGTCGAGTACGTCCAGGTGGCCGACCAGGTCCTCCAGGGCCCGCCGGTAGCCGGTTGCCGCGATCACCGCGTCCGGGGTGATCCGGGTGCCGTCGGCCAGGATCACCGTGTCCTGGTCGAAGGACTCCACCGTCGCCACCGGGGCCACCCGGCCCTTCTTCACCGCGTTGATCAGCCCCACGTCCTGGACCGGGATCGCCCCTTCCTTGACCCGTGAGTACAGGCCGGTGGTCGGGCGCGGCAGCCCCTGGGCGGCGAGGTCGGGGACGGCGATCCGGGACATCAGGCGGCCCGCCCGGTCGACGAGCCGGACCGGCAGGCGGCGTACGAGGATGCCGGTCGACTGCGCGGGCCAGCCCGCGGTGGAGCGGCGCACGATGTGCGGAACGGTGCGTACCGCGATCCGTACCCGGGAAGCGCCCCCCTCCACCAGGTCCACGGCGATCTCCGCCCCCGTGTTGCCGATGCCGACGACCAGGACGTCCTTGCCCGCGTACGGGGCCGGGTTGCGGTACTCAGAGGCGTGCGTCAACTCCCCGGTGAACGTGTCGCGGCCCGGCCAGTCGGGGGTGCGCGGGGTGTGGTTGTAGCCGGTGGCGACGACGACCGCCCGGCCGGTCAGCACCCGGCCGCCGGTGGCGGTGAGCTGCCAGCCGGTGCCGTCGGCGGTCCGGTCGATCCGGGACACCTCGACGCCCGTCACCACCTCCAGCTCGTGGTGTTCGACGTACTTCTCCAGGTACCGCACCACGTCGTCCCGGGACACCCACCGTCCGAACCGGCGCGGCATGGCCAGCCCCGGCAGGGCGGACCGGCGGCGGGTGGTGTGCAGATGCAGCCGGTCGTAGTGGCGGCGCCAGGACGCGCCGACGTTCTCCGACTTCTCCAGCACCACCGTCCGCACTCCCCGGGCGCGCAGGGCGGCAGCGGCGGCGAGGCCGCCTGGGCCGCCGCCGATGACGTAGACGGGCCTGGTGGAGGGGCCGGAGAGGAGAGCGCGGTCGGACATGCTTCGGAGCGTAATAGCGGGATTTGTTGTTGGGTCTCGGTCAAGACCGAAATCGATTGCGAATTGATCACGGGGACCCGTGCACGCCTCTTGCGTACTGCCGTCGCCATCGGGTGAACTGACGTACCGTCAGATTTGGCGACCGGGAGGGACCCCGATGCAGACCATCTGGCTCGGCGGCGCGGAATGGCTCGCCGTTCTCCGTATAGGGCTCGGCCTGTGGTGGCTGGAGAGCTGGCGGCACAAGGACAAGAAGGGCTGGTTCGAGCGCGGTACGGGCATCGCCTGGGCGGCCGACGTCGCGGGCAAGCACCGGTGGCCCGTGGTGCGCACCGGCTTCCGGCGGATCGTCGAGCCCCGGCCCAAGGCGATGGCGTACCTCGTCGTGTACGCCGAACTCGCCCTGGGGCTCGGGCTGATCACCGGGTTGCTCACTCCGGTCGCTCTCGTCGCCGGGCTCCTGCTCAACCTGCTCTACCTCGTCCTGATGATCCACGACTGGGCCGAGCAGGGGCAGAACGCCATGATGGCGCTCATCTCGCTCGTCGCCCTGTTCGCCATGTCCTGGCAGACGTGGTCGCTCGACGCCGCGATCGGACTCTTCCTGTGACGGCCGCGACCCGCTACGACCTGCCGGAACCCGACGCCTTCACCCGTCGCTACTGGGACGCCGCCGCCGAGGGGCAGTTGCTCCTGCGCCGCTGCGGCGCCTGCGGGCGCGCCCACCACTACCCGCGCGAGTTCTGTCCGCACTGCTGGAGCGAGGACGTGACCTGGGAGCGGGCGAGCGGCCGGGCCACTCTCTACACATGGTCCGTCGTCCACCGCAACGACCTGCCGCCCTTCGGCACCCGCGTCCCGTACGTGGCGGCCGTCGTCGACCTGGCCGAGGGGCCTCGGATGATGACGGAGATCGTGAACTGCGAGGAAGCGGATCTGGCCATCGGGATGGAGCTACGGGTCACCTTCCGGCAGGAGGAGGGCGAGGAGGCCGTACCGGTGTTCCGGGCCCGGCGCTGACGCGGGGCCGCTCGCCGCGCCACCCGGGTGCCGAAGAGGCGAGCTGCCGGGGTTCGGCATCCGCGAACCACGGACCGCTGAGGTCTCGATCACAGCCCCGGCGCACCCCAGACCGGGAACCAGCGGGCGAGGTCCTTCTCCACCCGGAGGTCGTCGCCGAGTACGGCCCTGGTCTGCAACTCCAGCTGGCTGTCCCGTTTTTCCGCACCTCCTGGGACCGGGGCGAACGGATAGAACGTGCCGCGCTTGTACAGGTACACCAACGCCAGCGAACGCCCCTCCGCATCCCGGAAGCCGATCAGCGAGCAGAGCAGCTGCGGGCCGAAGCCGCCGTCCTGGAGCAGGGTGTTGACCGCGTGCAGGTCGTTGACGAGGCCGGCGGTGTCCTCGGGCGGGTGGCGGGCCAGCAGCCAGGTGTAGCCGTACGAGTCCCGGCTGAACTCCACCGGGACCCCGCCCCGGTCCGTGTCCGCGTCCAGCAGTTCCCGTACGTCCTGCTGGATACGGGCGAAACCGCCGCCCTCCACCCCCGCGAAGCACACCGAACCCAGGCCCGTCGGCGTGAAACCCGCGCCCGCCTGGAGGGTGAGCGCGGCCGAGGGGACGGCGAAGAGCTGGTCGAGGTCGGGGCGGACCGGTTTGCTCCGGCCCAGGATCGCGTCGAGCAGGCCCACGGAGTCTCCTTCGGGAGTTGGTTACGGGCGGGGGTCCTTGGCGGGGGCGGATCGGTGATCCGTACGGGTGGCGATCCGCGAAGGGGGGTGATCCCTACGGTTACGGCGGGGACCCCTACGGGCGGGACAGGTCCGCCGAGATGCGGGCCAGCTGGTCCAGGCGCTGTTCGAGGGTGGGGTGCGAGGAGAGCAGCCGGCTCAGGCTCTCCTTGGAGGCGAAGGCCGGGACGAAGTAGAAGGCGTTGTACGGCTCCGCCTTCCGCAGGTCCTCGGTGGGGATGCGGGCCATCTGGCCGCTGACCTTCGTGAGGGCCGACGCGAGGGACGACGGGCGGCCGGTGAGCAGCGCGGCCGTGCGGTCCGCGGACAGCTCGCGGTAGCGGGAGAGCAGCCGGGTGAGCAGGAAGCTGAGGGCGTACACGACGGCGCTGACCAGCGGGATCAGCATGATCGCGATGCCCACGGGGTCGTTGCCCCGGCTGTTGCGGGCGAAGCCGCCCCACAGGGCCACTCGGGTGATGATGCCCGCCAGCACACCGAGGAACGACGCGATCGTCATGACGGCGACATCGCGGTGCGCGACGTGCGACATCTCGTGCGCGAGGACCCCTTCCAGCTCTTCGGGCTCCAGCCTGCGCAGCAGTCCCGTGGTCGCGCAGACCAGGGCGGTCTTCTCGCTGCGCCCGGTGGCGAAGGCGTTCGGTACGTCGCTGGTGGCGATCGCCACCCGGGGCTTCGGCATGTCCGCCAGGGCGCATATCCGGTCGATCGCACCGTGCAGCTCGGGGGCCTGCTCGGGCGTGACCTCGCGGGCTCCCATGCCGTACGCCGCGATGCGGTCGCTGAACCAGAACTGGGCGATGAAGAGGCCGCCCGTGATGATCAGGATGATCGGCCAGGCCCCGCGCGCCACCGCGAGCAGCACGCCGACGAGGACGACGTACAGCAGACCGATGAAGAACATGGTGCTGACCATGCGGGTGGTCAGACCGCGGTCCGGCGCGTAACGGGAACGGGTTCGTGGCATCGATGCCTCCCAACAGCTCACCTGTCTCCCATAATGCCCCTTTCTTGTTGAAATCGAATAAATCCGGCCTGCGGTACGGACGGAGACGCGCGGCGGCCGTGTCTCCTACGGCCAGAGCAGTTCCCGCACCCAGGCGTCCGCCTCCCGGCGATAGCGGAGCCGGACGTGCCGTCGCCCCGCGTCGCCCTGGAAGAACTCGACCTCCTCCGGCTCGACCACATAGCGCGTCCAGGTCTCCACCTCGGCGTCCGGCTCCGCCCGCGCCCGCTCCCACGCCGCGTCGGCGGCCCGGGTCAGCTCCTCCCCGGAGCCGAGGACCGCGCTCTGTGACCCGGTCAGCGCCGAGGCCAGGGCCCCGGTGGACCGGGCGTGCAGATCGGCCCGGCTCTCGGCGGGTGTGCAGGCCGTGACCGGGCCCCGTACCCGCACCTGCCGGCCCTGGGCGGGCCAGTAGAAACCGAGCGCGGCGTACGGGCGGGCGGCGAGCTGGCGGCCCTTCGCGCTGGTGGAGTGCGTGGCGAAGTGCCAGCCCCGGCCGTCCGCGTCGTGCAGCATCAGCGTCCGTACGTCGGGGCGGCCGGCGCTGTCGACGGTGGCCAGCGTCATCGTGTGCGGCTCGGGCTGCCCGGCGGCCACCGCCTCGGCGAACCAGGCGTGGAAGAGGGGTACGGGGGCGTCCGGCGCGGCGGCCGGGTCGAAGCCGGGGAGGTCGACGTCCCAGACGCGCTGGGCGTGCAGAAGGTCCCGGAACGTGCGCTGAGCATCAGGAGTCGCGTCGGTCATGCGGCCATTGGACCTCACGCGGCGCTCCCGTACGCGGTGCGGTGGCACGCACCGGGCAGGCTCGGCCGCGCCGGTCGTACGAGAGCCCCGGCCCGCCCGCCCCCGCCTGCTGGGCCGGGCCCTCAGCCCCGGCCCAGCACCACCGTGCCCGATGAGCAGAACCAGCCGCCCGTCCCCGAGGCCACCGCCAGTTCCGGGAGCCGGCCGCCCGCGCGCCGTACCTGACGTGCGCCCGCCTCGCCGCGCAGTTGCCGTACCGCCTCCACCAGCAGGAACAGCCCCCGCATTCCGGGGTGGCAGGCGGAGAGGCCGCCGCCGTCCGTGTTCACCGGCAGCTCGCCCGTCAGGCCGGTCCGGCCCTTCTCGACGAACGCGCCGCCCTCGCCCTTCGCGCAGAACCCCAGGTCCTCCAGCGTCACCAGCGTCATATAGGTGAACGCGTCGTAGATCTCGGCGATGTCGATGTCGGCGGGCCGCACCCCGGCCCGTTCGAAGGCCAGCCGGCCGGAGACGGCGGCGGGGGAGACCGTGAAGTCCTCCCACTCGGACATGGCGGAGTGCGAGACGTGCTCGCCGGTGCCGAGGATCCACACCGGGGCCTTCGCCGTGTCCGGTACGTACTCCTCCGCCGCCAGCAGCACCGCGCAGCCGCCGTCACTGCGGATGCAGCAGTGAAGCTTGGTGAACGGGTCCGCGATCATCGGGCCCGACAGCACGTCGTCCACGGTGATCGGGTCCCGGAACATCGCCTCCGGGTTGACCGCCGCGTTCGCCCGCGCCTGTACCGCGACCTCGGCCAGCTGCTCCAGCGTCGTGCCGTACTCGTGCATGTGGCGGCGGGCGGCCATCGCGTACTTGGCGATCAGCGAGTGCCCGTACGGCACCTCGAACTGGAGGGGGCCACGCGCCCCGAACGACAGGTTCGACGTGCGGCGGCCCGCCTTGATGTCGGCGCGGGCCGTCGACCCGTACACCAGGAGCACGGCGTTGGCCCGGCCCGCGGCGATGGCGTCCGCCGTGTGGGCGGCCATCACCTCCCAGGTCGCGCCGCCGACCGCCGTGGAATCCACCCAGGTGGGTCGGAGGCCCAGATACTCGGCGACCTCGACCGGGGCGAGCGTGCCGAGGC
The DNA here is from genome assembly GCF_035917275.1 of Streptomyces sp. NBC_01237. NCBI lineage: Bacteria > Bacillati > Actinomycetota > Actinomycetes > Kitasatosporales > Streptomycetaceae > Streptomyces > Streptomyces sp. NBC_01237. The sequence continues at coordinate 5,236,525 of NZ_CP108508.1, forward strand.
CCGCCGAGGCGAAGCCGTCGACGACCGAACGCTCCAGGCCCGAGTCGGCGAGTGCCCGGCGGGCCGCCTGGGCGTGCAGGGCGTACGGGGTGGGCCCGTCGACGCGTCCGCAGTCCGCGAGGGATATGCCGACGACAGCGACCTTGCGCGGGGAGGAGGAGGGTGAGGAAGGCATGAATCTGACGGTACATCAGATTCAGGGGGACGTGACCGGGTGCGGAGGCCGGTTCTCCGGCTTCCGCGAAGGGAGTCGGGGCGGCTTCCGGGGAGGCGGGGGTGTGCCGGAGTCTGGGTTTCTCGCCGCTTCCCGCCTAGCATGACGCACCGTCAGATCGGGGGCACCCGCTCCCGAGGGGAAGGAGCCCGAGGATGGACGCCGCCTTCACCGCGGAGCAGCACGAGATCCGCCGCACCCTGCGCGAACTGCTGGCCGAGCACTGCGGACCCGCCGAGGTCCGTGCCGCCGTGGACACCGCCCTCGGCTACGACGAGGCCCTGTGGAACCGGCTCGCGGGGGAGCTCGGGCTGCCCGGGATCGCGCTGCCCGAGGCGTACGGAGGTGTCGGCTGCGGGACCGCCGAACTGGCCCTCGCCTGCGAGGAGACCGGCCGCGCCCTGCTGCCCTCACCCCTGCTGGCCACCTCCGTGCTCGCCGCACCCCTGATCGCCGCGCTCGGCACCGAGGCCCAGCGCACGGCCCTGCTGCCCCGCATCGCCGCGGGCGGGCTGACCGCCACCCTCGCCGTGCCCGGCGGCTCCCTGTCCACCGCGCTCGGCCTCACCGGCGACAACACCCGCGGCGAATGGGCGGGCGGTGGCCGTGCCGGTGGGGTCCAGGCCAGACGGGCCGACGGGGCCGTGGGCGGGGACGGAGGCGGAGGCGACGAAGGGGACGGAGGCTGGCGGCTGTACGGGGAGGCCGCCCAGGTCCTCGACGGCCACAGCGCCGGGCTGCTCGTGGTCGCCGCCCACACCGGAGGCTTCCCGCGCAGCCGTACGCTCCTGTTCCTCGTCCGCGCGGACACGGCGGCCGGACTCGTCCGCACCCGGCAGACCTCGATGGACGCGACCAGGCCGCTCGCCCGCGTCGAACTGCGCGACACCGGCGCCGAACTCCTCGGCGCCGACGACACCGTGGACGCCGCCGGTGCGCTGGCCGCGACCGGACGCGCGGTCGCCGCGGTACTGGCGGCCGAAGCGGTCGGGGCCGCGTCGAGCGCGCTGGACCGGACCGTCGCCTACGTCAAGGAACGCGAACAGTTCGGCCGGCCCATCGGTTCGTTCCAGGTGGTGAAACACCGGCTCGCCGATCTGTACGTACGGGTGCAGGCGGCCCGCTCCGCCGCTTACTACGCGGCCTGGGACCCGTCGGCGGGCGGGCTCGCGCTCGCCCAGGCGCTGGAGGCGCTGCGCGTCACCACGGCGGAGGCCGTCCAGCTGCACGGCGGCATCGGCTTCACCTGGGAACACGAGGCGCATCTCTACTTCAAGCGGGCGGCGGCCGACGAACTGCTCTTCGGCCCCGTCCACCGGCTGCGCGACCACGCGGCGGGCCAGGCGGGACTGTTCGCACCCCGGACCGCCGGGCAGCGGGTGGCGGTCTGATGGCCCGCGGTGTCCGGCTGATGCAGAAGGTCTCCTCGACCCGCACCTTCGCGCGGATCGCCCCGCATGTCGTCCCCGCCATGGACCGCGCCGTGCACCGGCTCACCCGGGGCAGGGTGCTGTTGAGCGCCCGGATGCTGCCGGGGCTCGTCCTCACGGTGCCGGGGGCGCGGAGCGGGCAGCCCAGAACCACCCCGCTGGCCTGTATGCCGGAGGGCGGGGCGGACGGCAGCTGGATCCTGGTCGGCAGCAATTTCGGCCGTACGGGGCATCCGGCCTGGACCGCGAATCTGCTGGCCCGTCCGGACGCGGCCGTCGTCAACTGGAAGGGGCGGGACATCCCGGTGCGCGCCACACTGCTCCAGGGCGAGGAGCGGGCGGAGGTGTGGCAGGTCGCGCTGGCGTTCTGGCCGCCCTACGCGACGTATCAGGCGCGGGTGGACCGGGAGATCCGGCTCTTCCGGGTGGAGTTGCGGGAGGGGGCGTGAGGCCGGGTGCGCGGTGGCGTCGGCTTCGGTGAGGCCGGGTGCGCGGTGACGTCGGGCGTTGGCTGGGACCGGGGCTTCGGTGGGACCGGGCGCCGTGAGCCGCGCGGGGGCGGCATCCCGGAGCCGGGGCGCCGTGAGGCCCTGGAAGCCGCAGTTCCAGGTCACGCCCGCGTCCGGGGCCGGGGCCGGGGACGCCGACGGCGGATCACATGCGTGATCCGCCGTCGGTGAGACAGGACCTGGGGGCGCCCGGGGCTGCCGTACGTGCCCGGCGTGTGCCGGGGCGTCCGGAGCCCGTGCCGTTGCTTACTTCGTCGGCTTCTTGCCGGTGATGCCCAGGTGGACCAACAGGGCGAGGTTCGGCTTGAGTTCGGCCTGCTTCACGCCCCAGGTGGTGAAGCCCTTCTGGTGCGAGGCGACCGCAGCCAGCATCGCGACCAGGGCGCCCGCCATCGCCGCGGGGCTGACGTCCTTGTCGACCTTGCCCTTGGCCTGGAGTTCCTTGACCGCTTCGGTAAGGGAGTTGGTGACCGAGTTCAGGATCTTCATGCGGATCTTGTAGAACCGCTTGTCGCCCTCGGCCGCGCCGAGGTCGACCACGCGGAGGATCGCGTCGTGGTGACGCCAGAAGTCGAGGAATCCCTCGACCAGTTCCTCGGAGGTCTGCCAGCCGGCCTTGCCGACCCAGGAGCGGCCCGCGACCAGTTCGGTCAGCCCGGCGCCCTCCTTGGCCATTTCCTCGGCGATTTCGAGGACAGCGCCCTCGACGTCGGGGAAGTACTGGTAGAAAGTCGCGGGTGAAGTCCCGGCCTTCCGGGCGACGTCGATGACTTTGACGTCCCGGTACGGCGAGGAACTGAGCATCTCGCTGAGGCAGTCGAGCAGCTTCTGCCGCGTCGCCTGGCCGCGTCGTCCGGCCACGCGGCCGTCGACGGTGCGTACTTGTCCTGTCATGCCGTCAGCTTACCGACGGGTGATCGGAGCGCGATTCGGCCGACTGCAAATGGGGAACGCCGCAGGACCGGAGGGGTGTACGGAGGCATCCGGGCCCGTTCCGGGAGGCTCGCCCACGGGGCGGGAGGCCGGTCGGCATTAGTGTTATCAACAGCCTGTGGACAACTTCGGTGGACAACTTTTGTCCACGGGGGTGCAGGATCTTCACGATTCGGGCGAAAGTTCTATATGGATGGGCCGGGGGTGTGCCGGGGCGCGGAGTGCGGGGCCCGAGGCTACGTTGAGTGTGACGGGCGTCACTGCAACGGAAGGACCCGGGCCCATGGCCGCATTCGCGCACTCCGCGCCGTGCTGGGTGGATGTGCAGCTCTCCGACCTCGAAGCGGGCAAGCGCTTCTACGGCGGGCTCTTCGGCTGGACCTTCCGCGCCGGTGACGGCATGCCCTTCGCCGATGCCCTCAGTGACGGCAGGCTCGTCGCGGCACTCGCCGCGAAGCAGGACGGCCGGATGCCGACCGCCTGGGGCGTCTACTTCTCCACCGACGACATCAGGGCAACGGTGGCCGCGATCCGCGAGGAGGGCGGCCAGGTGATCACCGAGCCGGTGCACGCCGGACGGGCCGGGTTCGTGGCCCAGGCGGCCGACCCCGGCGGCGCGGTCTTCGGGCTCTGGCAGGCGGGCGACCGCGCCGGCTTCGAGAAGCAGAACGAGCCCGGCGCCTTCTGCTGGACCGAGGTCTACACCCGGCAGCCGGAGCGCGTCGATCCGTTCTACGAGAAGGTCTTCGGCTTCCGGGGCACCGACCTGGGAGAGTCCGGAAGCGACGCCTCCGGCACCGCCGAGTCCCTCGTCGACTTCCGGATGTGGTCCCCGGCGGGCACCGAGCCGGGCCCCGACACCGCGATCGGCGGGCGCAGCGTGATCACGGACGCCTTCCCCGCCGAGCTGCCCAGCCACTTCCTCACCTACTTCGCCGTCGCCGACTGCGACCGGGCCGTCGAGACCGCGGTGCGGCTGGGCGGCCGGGTCTCCGCGCCGCCGTTCGACATCCCGCACGGGCGGATGGCCGTGCTCCACGACGATCAGGGCGCCGCCTTCGCCGTACTCCAGCCGATCGAACTGCTTCCGTAATCGTTCCGGGCGGCCGTTGTGGGCGGATAGCGGGCGAAGTGACATGAGACACCCTGATCCGCCCCCGGGTTCGCAACCGGCGCCCGAGCCAGGAACAATCGGGGTGCGCACCGCCAGGTGGTGCCCAGTGGTGAGACGCTGCACAGGGCGGGAATTCGCGGGCTTCTGTTCCTGAGGTCCGTACGGGGAGGTGGCAGGCAAGTGGTGGAACAGCTGACGCAGCACGACCCGAGGCGGATCGGCCCGTTCGAGGTGCTGGGACGGCTCGGTGCCGGCGGCATGGGGCTGGTCTATCTCGCGCGCTCGGCGTCCGGCCGGCGGGTGGCGATCAAGACGGTCCGTACGGAGCTCGCCGAGGACCAGCTGTTCCGGGTCCGCTTCACGCGTGAGGTGGAGGCCGCCCGCGCCGTCAGCGGTTTCTACACGGCCGCCGTGGTCGACGCCGACCCGCGGGCCGCGGTGCCCTGGCTGGCCACCGCCTATGTGCCCGCCCCCTCCCTCGAAGAAATAGTGAACGAGTGCGGGCCCATGCCGACCCAGGCGGTGCGCTGGCTGGCCGCCGGGATCGCCGAGGCCCTCCAGTCCATCCACGGTGCCGGACTCGTCCACCGCGACCTGAAGCCGTCCAACGTCCTGGTCGTCGAGGACGGCCCCCGGGTGATCGACTTCGGCATCGCGTCCGGGGTCTCCAACACCCGGCTGACCATGACGAACGTCGCGGTGGGCACGCCCGCGTACATGTCGCCCGAGCAGGCGCGGGACTCGCGCAGCGTGACGGGGGCCAGCGACATCTTCTCGCTCGGCTCGACGCTGGTCTTCGCCGCCACCGGCCATGCGCCCTTCCACGGGGCGAACCCGGTCGAGACGGTGTTCATGCTGCTGCGGGAGGGCCCGGACACCGAGGGCCTGCCCGACGACCTGCGCCCGCTGATCGAGTCCTGCATGCAGCTGGACGCCGGGCTGCGGCCCAGCCCCGCCGATCTCCAGGCCCAGCTCGCACCGCACCTGTTCGCCTCCGGGAGCGACGACAGCGGTACGGCGTCGGCCTGGCTGCCCGTGAGTGCCACGGCGATGATCGAGCGGCGCCGGGGCGGCGGGCGCACCGCCGCGCCTGCCGCGCCCGCCCCGGTCGCCGCACCGCCGCCGCCCCCGCGCCCGCCGCGCTCCCCGGACACCGGCTGGCGCAGCGGCGCCGACCTGCGCTCCCCGTCCCCGCTCTCCTCGCCCGCCCCCGTCTCGTCCCCGCTGCCCGACGGCGGCCCGGTGCGGCTCGCCGGGGCGAAGGTGCCGATCGGCCCCGGGCCGCGTGCGGGGGAGGGCCGCGGCGCCGCCGCCGCGCATCCGGCCGCGGCCACCGGCTGGGTCCGGCCGCCCGCCGGTCTGAACGGCGCGACCGCCCCGGTGCCGGCCCCGGCACCCGCCCCGGACGCGGCGCCCGCGGCGCCGGACCGCTGGCGGCCCTGGCGTTTTCGCATGTCGAACGATGTGTGGGGGACGCCCATCGTCTCCGGGGACCTGCTGTACGTGACGTCCTTCGAGGTGCACGCGCTGGACGTGGGCAACGGCCGCCGTCAGTTCAAGACCCGTGACGTGGCCTGGGCGATGGCCGTCGACGGGGGCCGGATCCATGCCTCGGACGGCCCCTCCCTCTACGCCCTGGACGCGACGAGCGGCGCCGAACGCTGGCGGCTCCGGACCGATGCCTGGGTGTACTCCCTGAAGGCCGACCGGGGGACCGTCCTGACGGGGACCCGCGGTGGCGGCGTACAGGCGTGGGAGGCGTCCAGCGGCGAGAAGCTGTGGGAGTCCTCGGGCCTCCAGACGGACTTCGAGACGTCGGAGGCCGGGCCCGCGATACACGACGGCACGGTCTACCTGTGGCAGGACGCCCGGCTGCGGGCCGTGGACGCCCGTACCGGCCGCGAGCGGTGGTCGTACCCGATCGGCGACGCCGCCTCCTGCGGCGGTGTCCCGGTCCGGGTGACCCCGGCTCCCGACGGTTACGTCTATGTCGCGGCGGGAACCCGGGTGCTGGCCGTCGACGCGGCCTCGGGCCGGGTGAGCTGGCACTTCGAGTCACCCGCGGTCTTCCTCTCGCCGCCCGCCTTCGCTCCGGGCCCCGCGGTCACCGGGGGCGGGGTGTACCTCGCCGACTACCTGGGCACGGTGTACGCGCTCGACGCGTCGACCGGCAAGGACCGCTGGCGGATCGCCACGGAGGCCCGGCAGTCGATCGAGCCCGTGCTGGTCGCGGCAGGGAACGTGCACGTCGGCAGCGGCAGTGCGCTGTACACCCTGGACGCGGTCACCGGCACCCCGAAGTGGCGGTTCGCCGCGGGCGGTGACGTGGTGGGCTCCCCGGTCGTCGCCGACGGCCGGGTGCACTTCGGCTCCGCCGACCATGTGCTCTACACCCTGGACGCGGCGGGCGGTCAGCTGCGCTGGAAGCTCGCCACGGGCGGCGAGATCACGGGCTCACCGGTGGCGCAGGCGGGCGTCGTCTACGCCTGTAGCAAGGACCGGTGCGTGTACGCGCTGGACGCGCTGAAGGGCACGGGCACGGGGAACAAGGCCCGCGCGTAGGGGCGGAACAGAGCCTGTGCGCAGGGGCCGGAAGGGCCGCGCGCAGGGACGGAGCAGGGCCGCGCGCAGGGACGGAGCAGGGCCGCGCGCGCAGGGACGGAGCAGGGCCGCGCGCAGGGACGGTACCGGGCCCGCGCGCAGGGAACGGCGGCGGTCTCAGTTCCGCGGCGGGCGGCCCGGGTCGTGCCCCTCGTCGTGCTCCGGATGCACCGGATGCGGAGCCGTGTCCTGGTCCGGGTCCGCGTACGGAGCCGCGCCCCGGGAGGGCGGGTCGTGCGGGGCGCCGGGGTCCGGGCCCGTGTACGGGTCCGCCTCCGGTTCCGGCCACGGCGTCGTCTGCGCGGACATCCCCGGCTCCTGCGTGGGCGGCCAGGTGTCCGGGTGGTCCTCCCCGGGCGCACGATAGGGGGCCGCATGCCGCCCGGCCGGTTTCTTCACCCGCCCCGACATCAGCAGCGCCCCCAGCAGGATCAGCACCCCGCCCGCCGCGGCGCTCGCCACCCCCATCCGGAGGCCCGACCCGTCCCCGGACACGGTCAGGCTGCCCGCCGCCTGCCCCTGCCGGACCATCCACAGCACGGTGAAGCCGAGCACCACCACGCCCGCGAACGCCACCAGCAGCCGTGACCGCAGGATCACCCCGACGATCACCACCAGGGCGGCGAACAGGAACGGCAGCAGGATCGAGACCATGACCCCGGACGACGTGGTGGTGATGCCGCCGAAGAGGTCCTGGACGCGGTAGTCGCGCCCGAGCCGGCTGTTGTACCACTCGCTGAAGGGACTCTGGACGGCGCCCGCCGCTCCGATGAGGGCGACGACGGAGCCGAGGACGTTGCGGATCATCATCAGCCTCCTGCGGCGCTTGCCGCGTGTGCGGTGCGTGCGGCGCGTGCCGACGGCCTCCGCGCCCCACCCCCGGCCGACGCTACGCCCGGCCGATCACCCCCGCCACACAGGCGCCGGTCACCCCCGCCCCTCACGCACCGGTCACCCCGACACACAGACCATGACGGGACCGTGACAGGGTCATGACTTGGTCATGGGTCTTCGGCCGCCATGCTGTGGGCGGTACGGAGACGGCCGGCAAGCAGACGGTGACAACTCAAGGGGGGCTGCATCGATGATGCGGCAGCGTATGAAGTTCGCGGCGGTGCTGGTCGTGGTGGTGCTCGCGCTCACCGGGTTCTCGACCTCCACCAGTGGGGGCAAGGGCGGAAAGAGCCGCAGTGGCAAGAGCAGCAGCTCGGGTGGTGGCGGCGGCGGATGCTCCAGCTCCAAGAAGAGCAACCACGACTACGACGACTACGACGACAACGACAGCTCGTCGAGCAGCTCCTCCGGCGGAACCGACTACGGCACGCCCACCCCCGGCACCACGGCGTCCGACGCCCCCGACGTCCGGGTCATCCGCTGCGCCCAGCCCCGCAAGGGCAAGCGCAGGGCCGTCACCTCGTCCGTCGTGGAGATCAGGTCCAAGGCCGCCGGCACGGATCAGACGTACGAGATCGATGTGACCTTCCTGGACGCCGCCGGCCGTGAGGTCGACTCCGCGGAGACCACCACGACACTCGGCTACGGCGACGTCAAGAGCCTGACCGTGCGCATGGACAGCCCCCGCAAGGTGTCCAAGGTGAAGCGCTGCCGGGTCACGGCGGTGGCGCGCCCCTGACGACGGACGGGCGGGCTCACCGCGACCGCGGAACGCCACCGGCTCACCGCAACCGGGGAGCCCCGTCCCCGCCCCTGCTCCGTCCCTCGAACAGCTCGGCCTGCCGCTCCGGCGCCAGGTTGCCGAGCGCGATGAGGTGCGGGGCATGCGCCATGGCCTGGGCGCGGGCCGCCTCCTTCGCGGACCACACCGCCCGTACGGTGCCCTGGACGGCGGCCGTCGGGTACGAGGCGATCGTGGTGGCCGCCCGTACCGCGGCCGCCAGCGCGCCGCCGGGCGCGGTGACCTCGCTGACCAGCCCGGTCTCGTACGCCCGGCGGGCCGTCACCCGTTCGGCCGTGCCCATCAGGGACATCCGGGCCACCTCCCCGAACGGCATCCGCTGGGCCATGGCGATCGCCTCGTACGCGCTGACCATGCCGTATGTCGTGTGCGGGTCGAAGAAGGTCGCGTCCTCGGACGCGATGACGAACTCGGCCTCGCCCAGCAGATAGAACGCCCCGCCGCAGGCCATCCCCTCGACGGCCGCGATCACCGGCTTCCACAGGTCGTTCGCCTTGGGGCCGATCGCCAGCAGCGGATCGTCGATCGTGTACGGGGACGGGGGCTGCGGGACCTCGGCCCCCCGGTCGATCCCGGTGCAGAAGGCGCGCCCGCCCGCTCCGGTCACGACGACGGCACGCACCTCCTCGTCGAAGCGGAACGCCCGCCAGGCGGCGGCCAGTTCACCGGCGGTGGCCAGGTCGATGGCGTTGAGCCTCGTGGGCCGGTCCAGGGTGACGACGGCGACTTTGCTCCCCTTGTCCGTCTCGGTGCGCAGCGCCATCGCTCAGCGCTCCAGCAGCCAGCGGACCATGGTCACGTCCGGCGTGACCGGGCAGAAGACGGCCCGGACCGCCGCCCCGATCCGCAGCCGCCCCGGATCGACGGAGTCCAGTCGCGCGTCGGGCCCGGCGACCACGTTTCCGACCAGCCGGATGTGCGGGGCGTCGGAAAGCTCCACGACGACCGCGTTGTACGGGGCCTGTTCGGCGTACGCGGGCAGCAGGGGCGGATGCGGCAGCACGAACGACCAGATGCGGCCGCGCCCGCTCATCGCCCGCCACTCGCTGTCGAAGGACTGGCAGTGCGGGCAGCAGGGCCGGGGCGGGAAGCGGAGTTCGCCGCAGCCGGGGGCGGCGCAGGACTGGACGCGGAGTTCACCGGCGGCGGCGTACTCCCAGAACGGTGCCCCGTCCTCGTCGACGACGGGCAGCAGAAGGGCGGAATCCGGTGTCGGCATCTCAACTCCTCAGCAGAACGGCGGAGGTGGGCACGCCCTCACCCGCGGTGACCAGGCAGGTGGCGGCGTCCGGCACCTGGGCGGTGGAGGTCCCGCGCAGCTGTTTGACGCCCTCGGTGATGAGGTTGAAGCCGTGGACGTACGCCTCGCTGAGCCCGCCGCCCCCGGTGTTGATGGGCAGCCGGCCGCCGCTCTCCAGCGCCCCGCCCTCGGTGAACGCGGCGCCCTCGCCGCGCCCGCAGAAGCCGTAGCCCTCCAGGGAGAGCGGAATGAGGGGAGTGAACGCGTCGTAGATCTGGGCGACATCGACGTCGTCCGGACCGAAGTCGGCCTGCTTCCACAGCTGTCGCGCCGCCGTCCACGCGGGGCCGGTGAGCGGGTCTTCGTTCCAGTAGTTGACCATGCCGTGGTGCTGGGCGGGCAGGCCCTGGGCGACGGAGTGGATGAGGACGGGCTTCTGCCGGCAGTCGCGGGCGCGTTCCGCGGAGACGATGACGCAGGCGAGCGCCCCGTCCGTCTCCAGGCAGTTGTCGAAGAGGCAGAGAGGTTCGCTGATCCAGCGGGAGGTCATGTACATCTCGCGGGTCAGCGGCCGTTCGTACATCATCGCGTCCGGGTTCTGGTTGGCCCGGTTGCGGCAGGCGAGCGCGACGTTGAAGAGATGGTCGCGGGTGGCCCCGTACTCGTGCATGTACCGCCGGGCGAGCATGCCGATCTCGTCGGCGGGCCGCAGCAGCCCGTACGGCCGGGTCCACTGGGCGGGGGTGGGCAGCTGCACGGCGGTGTTCTTCCAGGGCCTCGGCCCCGAGCCCCGCTTCCGGGACCGCCAGGCCACCCCGACGCTCGCCTGCCCGGTGGCGACGGCGGCGGCGAGATGCGCGACGGTCGCGCAGGACCCCCCGCCCCCGAAGCCCACCTTGGAGAAGAAGGTGACATCACCGGCCCCGACGGCCTTGGCGACCTCGACCTCGTCGGTCTCCTCCATCGTGTACGAGGCGAAGGCGTCCACCTCCGAGGCGTCGATGCCCGCGTCGTCGAGGGCCGCGACGATGGCACGGCAGGCCAAGGTCTTCTCGGACTCGGGGAGTTGTTTCGCGAAGGCCGTCTGTCCGATGCCGGCTATCGCTGTCACGTCTTTGAGCGTCGCCACCCGTGCACCTCCCGGAACGTCCTGACTGCTGACAGCGCCCGAGGCTACAGCTAATCTGACGGATAGTCAGCTACTGCGGTTCGGTTCGGCGGGAGGGCGTGCGATGCGCGGCGACGAGGAGTGGGGAAGCATCCCGAAGCTGGTACGGGCGGCGGCGGAACGGTACGGCGATCTGGAGGCGGTGGTCGAGGGCCGCACCCGTCTCTCGTACACCGGACTCGGCGAGCGCGTGGAGCGGGCCGCCGCCGCGTGCATGGCCTCGGGCGTGGAGCCGGGGGACCGGGTCGCGATCTGGGCCCCGAACACCCTGGACTGGATCGTCTCGGCGCTGGGCGCGGTGACGGCGGGGGCGGTGCTGGTGCCGCTGAACACCCGGTTCAAGGGCACGGAGGCGGCGTACATCCTTCAACGGAGCCGCGCGAAACTGCTCTTCGTCACGGGCACGTTCCTCGGTACGTCCTATGTCGCCTCGCTGCGCCGCTCGGACGTCGAACTGCCGCACCTGGAGACGGTGGTGGTGCTCGCGGACAGCGCCCCGCACGACTACGTCACGTGGAAGGACTTCCTGGCGGCGGGCGAAGGGGTGTCCGGTGCGCAGGTGCGCGCCCGCGCCGACGCGATCGCTCCCGACGCCCCCTCGGACATCATCTACACCTCGGGCACCACGGGCAGCCCCAAGGGGGCGGTGATCACCCACGCCCAGACCCTGCGGTGCTACGCGATCTGGAGCGACCTGGCGGGGCTGCGCGAGGGCGACCGCTATCTGATCGTGAACCCGTTCTTCCACACCTTCGGCTACAAGGCGGGGATCATCGCCTGTCTGATGCGGGGCGCGACCATGGTCCCGCAGCCGGTGTTCAACGTGGACACGGCGCTGGCCAACATCGCCGCCGAACGCATCTCGGTCCTGCCGGGCCCGCCCACCCTGCACCAGTCCCTGCTGGACCACCCGTCCCGCGCGGCGCACGACCTCTCCGCCCTGCGCCTGGTGGTGACCGGTGCGGCCGTCGTCCCCCTCCAACTGGTGGAACGCCTGCGCACCGAACTGCACATCTCCACGGTCCTCACGGCGTACGGCCTCTCCGAGGCGAGCGGCATCGTCACGATGTGCCGCCGGGGCGACCCGGCGGACGTCATCGCCACCACCTCGGGCCGCGCGATCCCCGGTACGGAGATCCGCGTGCTGGCCGGACCCGGCGAGCCGGGCGAGGTCCTGGTGCGCGGCTTCCACGTGATGCACGGCTACTTCGAGGATCCGGACACCACGGCCGCCGCGCTCACCCCCGACGGCTGGCTGCGCACCGGCGACGTGGGCGTGCTCGACGAGGCGGGCAACCTCCGGATCACGGACCGGATCAAGGACATGTTCATCGTCGGCGGCTTCAACGCCTACCCGGCCGAGATAGAACAGCTCCTGGGCCTCCACCCGGACGTGGCCGACGTGGCGGTGATCGGCGTCCCGGACCCGAGGCTGGGCGAGGTCGGCAAGGCGTACGCGGTACGGCGGCCGGGGGCGACGGTGACCGCGGACGACCTGATCGCCTGGTCACGGCGCGAGATGGCGAACTTCAAGGTGCCCAGGTCGGTGGAGTTCGTGACCGAGCTGCCGCGCAACGCGAGCGGCAAAGTGGTGAAGCGAGAGCTGCGGGGGAGGGGCGAGCAGGGCTCGCGTCCCGCGCGCCGCTGACCGTGCGGTGACAGTCCGGCGGCCGTTCCGTCACGTTGATCGAGGCGCATCACGGCAGGATCCGGCGACCCGTCCGGGAGTGGGCGATGTGCGGCGTCGTCGTCGAACCGGTCACCGAGGATGTCGCGGACGAGGCGATCAGGCCGCTGCGGGAGGCAGGTCGGCACGGCCACGAGTTCCTGGTCCGGGGGCTGTGGCGCGCGCACGGAACGGGCCCGAGCCGCGGAACGGTCCTCGGGCCCCGGCGCCGCCCGTACGCGGACATGCAGCGGCCGCGACGGCTCCCCCTCCGCGCCGCCGCGGCCACTCCCCCGTCCCCGTGGGCAGAAAGTCCTACTTGGCCGGCTTGAACGGCTCCGACGTGGCGTGCTGGTCCAGCGTGGTGATCTCTTCGCCCGTCGCGTGCTGGTCCTGCGTCGTGATGGGCGTCTTGGGCTCACCGGTGGCGTGCTGGTCCGCAGGCTTGAAGATCGGGTCCTGCTTCTTGGCGTCGGCCATGATGGTCAACTCCTTCTCTCCGCGCTGTGCGCTATGGGTTGGCGAGGCCCGTCCGGCTGTTCCCCCGTGGACTGCCGGACGGGCCTCATCGGGCCGCTCACCTTAGTGGGTGGCCACTGTCGCCCCGTCTGCCCCCCGACGCGACGGATCGACAGGTACGACAATGCCGGGCGGCGATAAACGAACGATGAACGCCCGCGTTTGTCAGGACGCGGAGGCCGGCGCCAGCAGCGACCGGACCTCGTCGGCCTCCGGAGAACCGAGCTCCTCGTAGATGGTGAGCGCCTCGTGCCAGCAGACCTGGGCGCGGCCGGTCTGCCCGATTCCGGACAGTGCGCGCCCGAGGACGGTCAGGACGTTGCCCCGCCGCCATTCGCCACCGATGCCCCGCAGGACGGTCAGCGCGAGTTCGGAGTACTGGGCGGCCTGTGCGGGACGGCCGGACGCGATGTCCACCTCCGCCAGCCGGAACATCGCCATGCCCTCCCACAGCCGCTGACGGCTGTCACGGAAGATCTCCAGTGCCTCCGTCAGCTGGGCGGTCGCCGCGGCGAACTGTCCGCTCTGGGTCAGTGCCATCCCCAGGGCGTAGCGGCCGTTCGCCCCGCGCAGCGCGTGGCCGAGGGAGTCGTAGATCTCTATGCCCGACCGGGCCAGCGTGATGGCGCTGCTCGTCCGGCCGGTGGCCAGATGTATCCGGGACAGGTTGCACAGGGCACTGGCCTCGCCCGGACGGTTCCCGTCGCTGCGGAACGCCGCGATGGCCTGGCTCAGGAACTCCTCGCCGTCCGCGTGCCGGTTCTGGTAGAGGGCGATGATCCCCCGGGCGTTGGCCGCCCAGCTGGCGGGCAGCAGGTCCTGGACCGCGTCCGCCAGCCGCATCGCCTCCTGGGCCTCGCGGTCCGCGTGGTCGAACCGCCCGGCCAGCTGGTGCGCGTTGGCCAGGGACATCACGGCGCGGCCCTCCGCCCGTGGATCGCCGCACTCCCGGGCCGCCTCGCGGACGGTCAGCGCGGCCGCCTCGTACTGCTTCGCGTTCGCGCCGGACTCGCCCAGGTCGAGGGCGGCGTAGAGCAGGTCGACGGCGCGGCGCAGCGTCGCGGGGCGGGACGCCTGGCACACGCAGGCGAGCAGATTGGTCGCCTCCGCGTAGAGCCAGTCGAGCGCCGAGTGGCGGCCGGCGAAGGTGAGTCCCGCGTGGACCGTGGGCTCCAGATGGTCGACCAGCCGGTCCTCCGGCCGCTCCAGCGCGTACACCCCGGCCGCCGTGGCGAGGTAGAAGTCCAGCAGCCGTGACAGCGCCTTCTCCCTCTCCTCCGGCGGCTGTTCGTCGCGCTCCGCGCATGCACGCGCGTAGAGGCGTACGAGGTCGTGGAAGCGGTAGCGTCCCGGTGCCGCCGACTCCAGCAGGCTCGTGTCGACCAGTGCCTCCAGCAGGTCCTCCGCCGCGTGGGGCTCCAGGTTGAGCAGGGCGGCGGCGGCGGCCAGCGAGATGTCCGGGCCGTCGGCGAGGCCGAGGAGGCGGAAGGCGTGGGCCTGGGCGGGCTCCAGCTGGCCGTAGCCGAGCTCGAAGGTCGCCTTGACGGCGAGGTCGCCGGCCTGGAGTTCGTCCAGGCGGCGGCGCTCGTCGGCGAGTTTGGCGGCGAGGACGGAGACCGTCCAGGTGCGGCGGGCGGCCAGCCGGGAGGCGGCGATGCGGATGGCCAGCGGCAGGAAGCCGCAGGCGGCCACCACGTCCAGGGCCGCTTCGCGCTCCGCGCCGACCCGCTCCGTGCCGACGATCCGGGTGAAGAGCTGGAGGGCCTCCTCGGGGGACATCACATCGAGGTCCACCAGGTGCGCACCGGCCAGATCGACCATCCGGACCCGGCTGGTGACCAGCGCCGCGCAGCCCGCCGTGCCGGGGAGCAGCGGGCGGATCTGCGCCGCGTCATGGGCGTTGTCCAGGAGGACCAGGATGCGGCGGCCGTCCAGGGCCGAGCGGTAGAGGGCGGCCCGTTCGGCCAGGGTGTCCGGGATCGCGGAGTCGGCGGTGCCGAGTGCGCGCAGGAAGGAGCCGAGCACCGTCTCGGGTTCCGCCGCACGGGATCCGGCGCCCTGGAGGTCGACGTACAACTGGCCGTCCGGGAAGTGCGGACGGGCCTGGTGGGCGACGTGGACGGCGAGGGTCGTCTTGCCGACGCCCCCGATGCCGGCCAGCGCGGACACCGCCATGACCGAGCCCTCGGCGGTCGCGAGCCGGGCCCCCAGCTCCGCGACGAAGGAGGTGCGGCCGGTGAAGTCGGGGACGGTGGCGGGGAGCTGGGCGGGGCGGAGCGTGGCGGACACCGGGGCCGGTTCGTCGGCCGGGCGGGCCAGTTCCTCGTCGGCCTGGAGGATGCGCCGCTGGAGCTGCGCCAGTTCGGGGCGCGGGTCGACGCCCAGTTCGTCGGCGAGCAGTCGGCGGGTGTCCGCGTACACCGCGAGGGCCTCGGCCTGGCGTCCGCTGCGGTACAGGGCGATCATCAGCAGTCCGCGCAGCCGCTCGCGCAGCGGGTGCGTGGCGGTGAGCGCGGTCAGTTCGGAGACGGCCTCCGCGTGGCAGCCGACCTCCAGGTCCAGGTCGAGCCGGGTCTCGGTGAGTTGGAGGCGCCATTCCTCCAGCCGGGTGCGCTGGTTCTCCGCGTACGGACCGGGCACGGAGGCGAGCGCCTCGCCGTCCCACAGGCTCAGCGCCTTGTTGATCAGGGTGCGGGCCTGGCAGCGGTCGCCGCCCGCGCGGACCTTCTCCGCCTCGGTGGCCAGTTCCTGGGCGAGGCTGACGTCCAGGGCCTCCCGCCGGGTCCGGATCGCATAGCCGCCGGACTCGCTGACCAGCGTGTCCTGGCCGAGCGCCTTGCGCAGCCGGGAGGCGTACGTCCGTACCGCCGCCAGCGCCTGCTGGGGCGGCTCCTCGCCCCAGATCGCGTCGATGAGTTCGGACGCGGTGGCCGTCCGCCCGTCGCGCAGGAGCAGCGCGGTCAGCAGGGCCCGCTGCTGCGGTGAACCGGAGGGCAGCAGCTCGCCACCGCGCCAGGCGCGTACGGGCCCGAGCACGGCGAACCGCAGCGCGGCACCGGCCGCCGGTTCGTCCGGAGCGCGCTGCTCCGGCACGCGCACGCGTGGCCCGTGGTGACGGTCCATTGATGCCCCCAGTCCTGCTCGCCTGCCGGTCCTGCTCTGGTGCCTGTGTCGGAATGCCTGCCTGTGTGCCGATGTGTGACGGGCATCCGGATTGCTCCGTACCGCTGGTATCGCGCTCAACAGTCTGCCTTGTTTTAGGCCGACTCGTCAGCAGCGGGTGACGCTCTGCACAAGCCCTCGACAACGATTCGGGAACCGAGCCGGGTGCCGATCACGAACAGATAGCTGACGGTTCGTCAGATCAACGCTACCGTGGTACGCATGGAGACCTTCCCGAAGATCATCTCGGTGGACGACCACACGGTGGAGCCCGCTCATGTCTGGCGGGACCGGCTCCCGTCCAAGTACGCGGACACCGGTCCGCGGATCGTCCGGGCGCCGCTCAAGGAAATGACCTTCATGGGCGGCAGGTTCGCGCCCGTGATGGGGGCGAAGGGTGACGAAGGGCCGGTCGGCGACTGGTGGGTGTACGAGGACCTGCACCGGCCGCTCACCCGGCTGGACACCGCCGTCGGCTACGACAGGGACGAGATCAGGCTGGAGGTCATCACCTACGAGCAGATGCGTCCGGGTTCGTACTCGGTGCCCGACCGGCTCGCCGACATGGACGTCAACCACGTCCAGTCCGCGCTGTGCTTCCCGACGTTCCCGAGGTTCTGCGGCCAGACGTTCACCGAAGCGAAGGACCGCGAGCTGGGCCTGCTCGGAGTCCGGGCGTACAACGACTGGATGGTGGAGGAGTGGTGCGGTCCCGACGCGCGGGGCCGGCTCATCCCGCTCACCCTCGTCCCGCTCTGGGACGCGGAGCTGGCGGCACAGGAGGTCCGGCGCAACGCGGCGCGGGGCGTGCGCGCGGTGGCGTTCTCCGAGATACCTCCGCATCTCGGGCTCCCGTCCATACATACGGATGAATGGGATCCGTTCCTGCGGGCCTGCGACGAGACGGGGACGGTGATCGCCATGCACATCGGCTCCTCCTCGAAGATGCCGTCCACCTCGGCCGACGCCCCGCCCGCCGTCGGCTCCACCATCACCTTCGCCAACTGCTGCTTCTCGATGGTCGACTGGCTGATGAGCGGCAAGTTCGAGCGCTTCCCGAACCTGCGGATCATGTACGCGGAGGGCCAGATCGGCTGGATTCCGTACATCCTGGAACGCGCCGATGTGGTCTGGGAGGAGAACCGCGGCTGGGGCGGCGTCGCCGACAAGGTCCACCGGCCGCCGTCCGAGCTGTTCACGGAGCATGTGTACGGCTGCTTCTTCGACGACGCCTTCGGGCTGAAGAACCTCGACGCGATCGGCGTCGGAAACGTCCTGTACGAGACCGACTACCCGCACTCCGACTCCACCTGGCCCCGCTCCCGCGAGGTCGGCGAGGAGCAGATGGGGCACCTGGACGCGGAGATCGTGGACCGGATCGTGCGCCGGAACGCGATCGACCTGCTGGGGCTGACGGACGACGGGCTGTGGGCGGGGCCGTGAACCGGGCGGAACGGGGGTGAGGGGCCCCGAGCCCCTCACCCCCGTTCCGTGTGTCAGGCCCCGGTGACCGGCTCCTGGAGTTCCGTCACCCACTTCTCCCGGTCGTCCGGGCACTCCAGGTTGACCTCCCGGGCGTACCCCGCCGACCGGTATCCACTGGCGTCGATCCACCGGGCCAGCGTCTGCTCCGTGGGCAGGACGGTGTCCATCGGGCCCCGGTGCACGATCGTCGCCGCCTCGAACGCGGGCAGCTCCACCACCGTGATCCCGGTGGCCCCGACCGGGCCCACCGGTGCGGAGACCGTCACCCCGGCGTGCACGGCGATCGCGCCGCCGCCGGACGGGGCGTCCTCGTAGTACGCGATACCCGGTCCGGACGGGGAGAGCCCCGCCGTGCCGAGCAGGCCGAACAGCCGGTCGTACAGCGGAACGATCACCTCCGTGATGTCCGCGGGCCCGTAACTCGCCGCGGTCCCGGTCAGCTCCGCCACCCGTACCGCGGGAACGGTCTTCAGTACGACATCGTCCGTGGGCATGTGCCCCTCGCTCTCGATCGACCGGAGCCTCGCCTCGACCTGGGCAAGCCGCGCCTCGGCCGCCGACCTGGCCGCCTCCAGCTCCGCCCGCCGCAGCCGCAGCATCCCGCGCAACTCCTCGGGCCCCACCTCCTCGTCGAGCACGGCCCGCACCTGCTGGAGCGTGAAGCCGAGATCCTTGAGCGCGATGACGCGGTTGAGGCGGGCGAGCTGGGCGGCGCCGTAGAAGCGGTATCCGGTGGCGGGGTCGGTGCGGTCGGGGCGCAGCAGACCGATGGCGTCGTAGTGACGCAGCATGCGGGCCGACACCCGCCCGTACCGGGCGAAGTCTCCGATGGTGAACATGATGGCCCCCACTGCACCGCCTCACACGGTGTCAAGGTCAAGCGCCGTCGCGCCGCGCGGGCGTTCGGACGTACCGCGGGGGCGAGCGCCGCCACGTCGCGAAGGCGTTCCGGCGTCCGCGAAGGTGTTCAGGCGTTCGCGAAGGCGTTCAGTCGCGCCGCTTCCGGTCCAGCAACTGCTCCCGCAGCGCCGTCAGCTGGTGCGAGGACTCCACCGCCCGGGTCTCGTCCAGGGTGGCCAGCGCCAGCAGCAGCGCGTCGGCGACCAGCAGCCCCGTCAGCGACTCCGCCGTGATCCCGGTCGGGGTGTGCGGCGCGGTCAGGACGGCCTCGACGCGGTCCGCGTACGCCTCGCCCAGCTCGTCCGTCACCAGGACGACCTTGGCGCCGACCGCGCGGGCGCGGTCCATCATGACGGCCAGCTCCACCAGCCGGCGGCCCGGCTGGAAGATCACCACGGCGTCGCCCTGGCCGAGGGCCAGCAGCTGGTCCGCGAGGGCGAAGCCCGTCTCGGAGACGAAGCGGGCCCGGCGGCCGATCCGGCCCAGCGCCAGCGCCAGGTGGCGGGCGCCCGGTTCGGAGGCGGCGATCCCGTAGCAGAACACCTCGTGCGCCTCGGCGAGCGCGGCCACCGAACGCCTCAGGGCCTCCGGTTCGGTGAGGCGCCGGGCGTGCTCGATGCGCTCATGGGCCTCGTCGAAGACATCGGCCCAGATGGAGTCCAGGTCCTGGCCCACGTACGCGATGCGCTGCTTGAGGCGCACCTCGGGCGCGACGGCGGAGGTGAAGTCGTTGGCCAGCTCCCGCTTGAGCGCGGGCAGACCGGCGTAACCGAGGCGCTGGAGCGCGCGGACGACGGTGGCGTTGCTGGTGGAGCTGGCGGCGCCGAGCTCCTGGGCGCTGGCGAAGAGCAGCTGTTCCACGGGTGCGCTGACGAGGTACTGCGCCACCGCCCGCTCGGAAGCGGACAGTTCCTCCCATTGGTCGCGAATCGCGGCACGGAGACGCGTCACTCCGGTCTCGTTCTCTGGAATTTCCATTACAAGCATTGACTTCCGTGTGACCGGCGTTACTGTCCTGGGCAGTACGTTCCAAAGGGAACGCTTTCTGAAATCGACGTTACAGGATCGTGGTGATCCTGCGGTGCCGGTCGCGGAAGCGTTCCGTCGCGAGGAGAACAATGGCACCCCGTCCCACGGAACCCGCCCCCGCCCGGGTCCTCCCGGTCATCGAGATCTCCGGCAGCCCGCTCGACCGGGGCCGCCAGTACGGCGAAGCCGTACGGCCCCAACTGCGCGCGGCCCTCGGCTACTACGAAGAGGCGTTCGGCCAGTCGGCCGGGCTGACCTGGTCCCGGGTCGCCGCCCGCGCCGCCCGCTGGCTGGAACCCGTACGCGACTTCGCGCCCCACCTCGTCGAGGAGATGCGGGGCATCGCGGACGGCGCGGGCGTCGGCCTGCTGGACGTCCTCGCCCTGAACGCCCGCGGCGAGGTCATCTACGACAAGTCCTTCGCGCGGATGAGGGCGGACGGGCAGACGTCCGACGAGGAGCCCGCCGGCCCGCCCGACGAGGAACCCGCCGAGGGCTGCACCTCCTTCGCCGCCTACGGCGAGGCCAGCGGCGACGGACACGTCTACGCCGGGCAGAACTGGGACTGGCGGGCCGGAGTCGCCGACACCGTCGTCATGATCCGTATCGTCCAGCCGCCGCGGCCGACCCTGATCATGCAGGTCGAGGCCGGACAGATCGGCCGCCAGGGCGCCAACTCCGCCGGGATCGCCTTCAACGCCAACGGTCTCGGCGGCCGCTTCGACGACACGATCGGGCTGCCCCAGACCGTCGTACGCCGCAGCGTCCTGGACCAGAGCAACATCACCGACGCCCTCGACGTGCTGTGCCGCACCCGGGCCCACATCGCCAGCAACGCCCTGCTCACCTGCCGCGAAGGCTTCGCCATCGACCTGGAGACCACCCCCGCCGGGCACGGCTGGATGTATCCCACCGACGGCCTGCTCGTGCACGGCAACCACTACCAGGCCGGCATCCCCGCCCCGCTGGCCGCCGCCGGATACCGCCCCATGTCGTCCGACTCCCTGGTCCGCGTCCCGCGCGCCGAGCAGGGTCTCAAGGCGCTGCGCGGCTCCACCGGGCCCGACGAGTCGCGGCGGATCATCCGCAGCGCGATGTCGGACCACCTCGGTCACCCCGAGTCCCTGTGCACCCACCCGGACCCCCGGCAGCCCGTCGTCAAGCACTGGACGACCCTCGTCTCCTCGCTGGCCGACCTGACCACCGGCGACTACCACGTCACCGCCGGAACCCCCTGCGACCGCGAGTACCAGCACCTCCCCTGGAACCTCTACGACGGCCCGTACGGCCAGAACTGACAGGAACGCAGTGATGACCCACCTCCCTTCACGAAGGACGGCACTCGCCGCGGGCCTCGTCGCCGCGACGATGGTCGCGGCCGCGGGCTGTAGCGGCGCCACCCGGAGCACCTCGGGCAGCGGCACCGCCACCGACGCCGCCAAGCTGACCCTCACCCCGGTCACCGCCCCCGCCAAGGGCGAACTCGCCCGCGCCGACTGGCTGCTGGAGGACGAACCGGACTCGCTCGACCTGGACACCCAGGGCTCCAGCGCGGGCCGCGTCGTCCTGACCAACGTCTGCGAGCGGCTCTACCAGCTCCAGCCGGACATGTCGACGAAGCCCTTCCTCGCGGAGAAGGCCGAGACGCCCGACGACCGGACCCTCGTCCTCACCCTGCGCTCCGGAGTCACCTTCCACGCCGGCACCCCGATGACCGCCGACGACGTGCTGTGGAGCCTTCAGCGGCACGCCGACCCCGACATGGAGCAGGGCGACGAGTTCGGCAACATCGCCGGGATGAAGAAGACCGGCGACCGGCAGATCACGATCACCTTCAAGGCCCCGGACGCCCTGTTCTCCAAGGCGCTCGCCGGTGACGCGGGCATCGTCTGGAACAAGGAGCAGGTCGAGAAGGCGGGCAAGGACTTCGGCACCCCGGGACAGCCCGACGCCTGCACCGGGCCGTACGCGCTCGGCGGCTGGAAGTCCGGCGACTCGATCACCATCGAGCGCTACGACGGGTACTGGGGCGAGAAGCCGCTGACCAAGAAGGTCATCTTCCGCTGGGCCACCGACAGCGCCCTCGTCAACGCGCTGACGACCGGCGCCGCCGACGGCGCGTACGCCGAGTCGCCGAACACCGCCTCCGCGCTCAACGGCAAGAAGGGCATCGAGCAGCACTACGGCCCCTCCACCGCCTCCCTCGTCCTCATCCCGACCGAACGCGGCGGGCTGAAGGACCCCCGGGTCCGCCGGGCGCTCTCGCTCGCACTGGACCGCAAGGGCATCGCCGCCTCCGGCTACGGCGGCATGGTCCAGCCGTGGGGCACCCCGGTCGGCTCCGGCGCGTGGGGCTACGAGAAGCCCGTCTTCGAAGCCGCCCAGAAGGCCATCGCGTACGCCCCCGCCGCCCCCACCGCCGACGATCTCGCCGCCGCCGAGCAGCTGGTGAAGGACGCCGGAGCCGACGCGGCCACCCCGATCGTGATCGGTACGGACGCCAGCCAGGGCCGCACCGTCGTCGCCAACGCCGTGCGCGCCGCACTCCAGCGCATCGGCCTCAAGGGGCAGATCAAGACGGTGCCGACCGCGCAGTTCGAGCAGTTCTACAGCGACCCGGAGATCCGCGGCGAGATCGATGTCCTGGTCGGCGACTGGTACATCTCCAAGGCCGACCCGATGGGCTTCTACGACAACGCGCTCTCCGACTCCTCCAACAACTGGGTCGGATTCAAGGACAAGGCGTACGACGCCAAGGTGAAGCAGGCGCTCGGCACCCTCGACGACGCCGCCCGCGCGAAACTCACGGCCGACGTCCAGAAGACCTTCACCGACGCCGCCGTCTGGATCTCGGTCGCCCAGGTCCCGTCCGTCCTCGTCCTGAACGAGAAGCTGACCGGACCCCCCGCCTCCATGGCCTACCTCTACTACCCGTGGGCCGCCGAACTCGGCGCGAAGGAGGGCTGATTCCGCGATGCTCGCCCGGATCTCCCGGCGGCTGGCCGGACTGCTGGCCACCCTCCTCGCCGCCTCGTTCGTCATCTTCGCCGCGGTCTACGCGGCACCCGGCGACCCCGCCGTCTTCCTGGCCGGCGGCCGCGACAAACTCACCCCGGAAAAGCTGGAACTGGTCCGGGCGCAGTACCACCTCGACGAGCCCCTCGTCGTGCAGTACGGGCGCTGGCTGGGCGACTGCCTCCAGTTCGACCTCGGCCGCTCCTTCAAATACAGCGACCAGGTCGCCGATCTGCTCACCGCCCGCTTCCCGACGACGCTCGCGCTGGTGGCGTACGCGACCGTGCTCTTCGTCGTCCTCGGCGTCGGCGCGGGCATCCTGGCCGCCGTCCGCCGCGGCACCTGGATCGACTCGGCCGTGGTCGGCGGGACGACCCTGGCCGCCTCCGTCCCCTCGTTCGTCTCGGCCATCGCGCTGGTCGCGCTGTTCGGCGTCCAGCTGGGGTGGTTCCCGGTGACCGGCGGCGGCGAGGGCTTCGCCGGAACCCTGCACCATCTGACGCTGCCCGCCCTGGCGCTGGCGCTCGGCGCACTCGCGCTGATCAGCCGGGTGACCCGGCAGGCCATGGCCGACGCGGGCGCCGCCGACCATGTGGAGGTCGCCCGCGCCTCCGGCGTACCGGAGCGCGAGATCGTGCTCCGCCACGTCCTGCGCAACGCGCTGGGCCCGATCGTCACCATGTGCGGTCTGGTCATGGCGGGCATGCTGGCCGGCACCGTCGTCGTGGAGACCGCGTTCGGGATCAGCGGCATCGGCTCGCTGCTCGTCGGCGCGATCAACACGCACGACTTCCCGGTCGCGCAGGCCGTCCTCCTGCTGATGGTCACCGGCTACATCGTCGTCACCACCCTCGTCGACCTGGTGCACCCGCTGCTCGACCCACGGGTGAAGGAGGCCGCCGCATGAGCACGACCCTGTCCACTCCTTCCCTCCCGAAGCGGACCGGGGACCGGTGGCCGGCCGGCGTCGTCGTCGCGGGCGCGGCGCTCGCCCTCGTGGTCGTCGCCGCAGTCCTCGCCCCGCTGCTCGCCCCGTACGCCCCCGACGCCATCGACCTCTCCGCGTCGCTGAACGGCACCACCGGCGCGCACCTCCTCGGCACCGACTCCTCCGGACAGGACCTGCTCTCGCGGGTGCTGTACGGGGCCCGCACCAGCCTGATCGCGCCGGTGCTCCTGCTCGCCATCGCCGCCGTCCTGGGAGTCGCCCTGGGCACCCTCGCGGCCTGGCGCGGCGGCTGGGCGGACACGGTGGTCTCCCGGCTCACCGACGTCATGTACGCCTTCCCCGGGCTGCTGTTCACCGTGCTGATCATCGCGGTCTTCGGCGCAGGAATGACGACCTCCGTGCTCGCGCTCGGACTCGCCTACACCCCGACCGTCGCCAAATACACCCGCTCCGTGGCGCTCGCCGAACGCCGCAAGCCCTACATCGACGCCTACCGCGTCCAGGGCATGGGCGGCGCCCGGATCTGCGCCCGCCATCTCGTCCCCAACCTCGGCCGGTCGATCACCGGCTATCTGGTGGTGCTGTTCGGCGAGGCCCTGATGTCCCTGGCCACGCTCTCCTACCTGGGCTTCGGCGCCCAGCCGCCCAGCTCCGACTGGGGCCTGATGGTGCAGGAGGGGCAGGCGGCCGTCGTCCAGGGCGCGCTGCTGCCGGCCATGGTCCCCGGCGTCGCCATCGCCCTGGTCGTGGTGTCCTTCAACGTCGTCGGGGTCTGGGCCGCCGACCGACTCGACAGCGGGAGGTAGCCGCATGCTCCTCGACATCGACAACCTCACCCTCGAACTCCCCGGCGCCGCCCGGCCCCTCCTGAACCGGGTGTCCCTGCGGGTGGCGAGCGGCGAAGTGGTCGGCCTGGTCGGCGAGTCCGGCTCCGGCAAGTCCACGACCGCCAGGGCGGCGCTGCGCGCGCTCCCCGCGGAGACGGCCGTCTCCGGTTCGGTACGGGTCGACGGCACCGACGTCCTCGCGCTGAGCGGTGAGGCGCTGCGCGAGCACCGTGCCCGTACGGTCGCGATGGTCCACCAGGACCCCCGCTCGGCCCTCAACCCGGTCCGCCGCGTCGGCGACTTCCTGACCGAACGGCTCGCCGGGACCGGCCTCGACAAGCGGGCCGCCCGCGCACGGGCGGTGGAACTGCTCGACACCGTGGGCCTCTCCGATCCCGAACGCCGGGTCCGCCAGCGTCCGCACGAACTGTCCGGCGGCATGCTCCAGCGGGTCGTCATCGCCGGCGCCCTGGCCGCCGAGCCCAGGCTGCTGCTCGCCGACGAGGCGACCAGCGCCCTGGACGTCACCACCCAGGCCGAGATCCTGGCCCTCCTGCGCACCCTGCGGGCCGAGCGGAGCCTGGGCCTGCTGTTCATCACGCACGACCTGCACCTGGCCGCCGCGTACTGCGACCGGGTGTACGTGATGTACGCGGGCCGGGTCGTCGAGGAGCAACCCGCCGGGGCCCTCTTCGACCGGCCCCGGCACCCCTACACCCGGGGACTGCTGGCCTGCTCGCCCACCCTGGGGGAGGGCGAGCGGGAGATCCGGCCGATCCCGGGGCGCCCGCCGTCGCTGGCGGACGCCTTCGGCGGCTGCGAGTTCGCGGACCGCTGCCCGGAGGCCGAACCGGAGTGCGCTACCTGGCGGCCCGAGCCGGTGCCGCTGGACGGCGGCGGCACCGCGTCCTGCCGCCGCCTGCCCGCGCTCGCGGGCACGGGGACGGGCACGGGGACGGCCACGGAGAAGAGGAGTGAGCGATGACCGCCGGTACGAGCAGGGCTTCCATGAGCGGGACCGCCGCGAAGGCTGCCACTGCCACTGCCACCTACACCGACACCGGAGCCGTGCCGCTGCTCGCCGTGGCCGGGCTGCGCAAGACGTACGCGCTGCCCGGCAAGGGGCACCTCACCGCCGCCGACGACATCACCTTCACCGTCCCGGCGGGCGGTTCGCTGGGGATCGTCGGGGAGTCCGGTTCCGGGAAGACGACCGTGGCCCGGATGCTGGTGGGCCTCGTACGCCCCGACGCGGGAACCGTCACCGTGGCCGGGCGGCCCCGTGACCGCCGGACGCCGCGCGGGCGGGCGGCCCGGCTGGCGCGCGCCCGGGAGATCCAGATGGTGTTCCAGGACCCGTACATCTCGCTGGACCCCCGGCTCACCGCCCGGCAGTGCCTGACCACGGCCGTGCGGCTGCACGGCCGGGAGGAGGCCCTGGTCGACGGGCTCCTCGATCAGGTGGGGCTCGGTGCGCGGGAGGCGGGCGCCCGGCCGCACGGTCTCTCCGGCGGCCAGCGCCAGCGCCTGGCCATCGCCCGTGCGCTGGCCGTCGGCCCGAAGGTGCTGGTCCTGGACGAGGCGGTGGCCGCGCTCGACGTCTCGATCCAGGCGCAGATCCTCCAGCTGCTCGGTGAGATCCGCCGGGACACCGGGGTCGCCCTCGTCTTCGTCAGCCACGATCTGGCGGTCGTCCAGCACCTCACCGACGAGGTCGTGGTGATGCGCCGGGGCACGACGGTGGAACAGGGCCCGACGGCCGCGGTGCTGGCCGACCCGGCCGACCCGTACACCAGGCTGCTGCTGGCCTCGGTGCCCCGGGCGGGCTGGGACCCGGCGGACGCGGTCAGGGCGCGGGCCGCCACGGTGTGAGCAGACGCTTCCCGGAGAGTTCAGGGAAGAAAAGGGCAGGAGCCCCGCTCCTCCGCCGAAACGGAGGAGCGGGGCTCCTTGGGTACTGCAAAACGGCCGCGATCGGCCGACCCGGGCAACTAGGCCGGGGTGACGTTCTCAGCCTGCGGACCCTTGGGTCCCTGAGTGACGTCGAAGTTCACGACCTGGTTCTCCTCAAGGGAGCGGAACCCGGCCGCGTTGATCGCGGAGTAGTGGACGAAGACATCCGGGCCGCCGCCGTCCTGGGCGATGAAGCCGAAGCCCTTTTCAGCGTTGAACCACTTGACGGTTCCGGTAGCCATAAGCCCTCCTTGGGCCAAAGGGTTGCCCTGCTCCAGAACCTGCAAACAAGTCTGAAAACTACAAAAGCCTGCGGGTTACATGCTCCGCAGGCTCTGTACTGCAAGGGAAACCAAACTGCAACTTGCGACGAGCCTAGCACGCAGTCTCTGGCGAGCGGTAGAGGGAAAGATCACTTCACTCGAATGTTTGATTGCCCCGCCGATGACGTGACGCGGAAGCGACTCGGGAGGGTGTCGCGTCGCCCCGGTGACGTCCTCGGACGGGTCCGGGTCTAGCCTCGGGATGTGGACAATTCAACCGTCTCTCCCCTCGAAGGCGACCACCGTCGCAGCCGGCCGCGCGTCGGTCACATCCAGTTCCTCAACTGCCTCCCCCTGTACTGGGGCCTGGCACGGACGGGAACCCTGCTCGACCTGGAGCTCTCGAAGGACACCCCGGAGAGACTCAGCGAGCAACTGATCAGGGGCGACCTGGACATCGGCCCCATCACGCTGGTGGAGTTCCTGCGCAACGCCGACGACCTCGTCGCCTTCCCCGATATCGCGGTCGGCTGCGACGGGTCCGTCATGTCGTGCGTCATCGTCTCCCAGGTGCCGCTGGAGCAGCTCGACCGGGCCCGGGTGGCGCTCGGTTCGACCTCGCGGACCTCGGTGCGGCTCGCGCAGCTGCTCCTCGCCGAGCGCTACGGAGTCAGCCCCGACTACTACACCTGCCCGCCCGACCTCGGGCAGATGATGCAGGAGGCGGACGCCGCCGTGCTGATCGGTGACGCCGCGCTGCGCGCCAACCTGCACGACGCGCCCCGGCTCGGGCTCCAGGTCCATGACCTGGGCCGGATGTGGAAGGACTGGACGGGCCTGCCGTTCGTCTTCGCCGTCTGGGCGGCCCGCAAGGACTATCTGGCCGCGCAGCCCGAGCAGGCGGCCAAGGTGCACGAGGCGTTCCTGGCCTCGCGGGACGTCTCCCTGGAGGAGGTCACCAAGGTCGCCGAGCAGGCCGCGCGCTGGGAATCCTTCGACGCGGAGGTGCTGGAGAGGTACTTCACGACCCTGGACTTCCGCTTCGGTCCGGATCAGCTGGCGGGCGTACGGGAGTTCGCGCGCCGGACCGGTGCGGACACCGGGTACCCGGCGGACGTCCAGGTGGAACTGCTGGGCGGCTGAGAGCGGCCGGGAGCGGCCCGGAGGTGTCCCGGGAAGAGATAGCGGGAATGGATGAATCCCGTACCGTCCAGCCGTTTATCGGCGCGACGGTGAATGGAGCGAATGGAACGAATGGGCCGGACATACGTCCGGTGCCCGGATGTCGAATAATGGACGGCGTCCGGGGTGAGTCTCGTTTGCGTCCCGGTATCGATCGGATGAACGACACATTCGCGCCTTTTACCGTGGCGAAAACCTCCCTTCGTGCCCTTAGGGGGGAAATCGGTAACACGTTTCCCTGTGACCTCATGACCCCCGCCCCATAGGCTTCGGTCGGAGGTCCGGACGGTCCACAGGGGGAGTCCTTATGCAGCCGCTGGAAGCCGGCGAACCGCACACCATCGGCGCCTACCGGCTGCTCGGCCGGCTCGGTGCGGGCGGTATGGGCCGGGTCTATCTGGGGCGCAGCGCGGGAGGACGTACCGTCGCGGTCAAGGTCGTCCATCCCCATTTCGCCCTGGACGAGCAGTTCCGGGCCCGGTTCCGGCGCGAGGTCGAGGCCGCCCGGCGCATCGGCGCCCAGTGGACGGCCCCGGTGCTGGACGCCGATCCGGACGCGCCCGTGCCCTGGGTCGCGACCGGCTATGTGGCCGGACCCCCGCTGTCGGAGGCGGTCACCGACCACGGCCCGCTGCCCGAACACGCGGTACGCACCCTGGGCGCGAGCCTCGCCGAGGCGCTCGCCGTCGTCCACGGGCAGGGCATCGTGCACCGCGATGTGAAGCCGTCCAATGTGCTGCTCGCCCTCGACGGCCCCCGGCTGATCGACTTCGGCATCGCGCGGGCCCTCGGGGCGACCGTCTCGCTCACCTCGACCGGCGTCTCCGTCGGCTCGCCCGGTTATATGGCCCCCGAGCAGATCCGGGGCCACGACGTCTCGGGCGCGGCCGACGTCTTCTCGCTGGGCGCGGTCCTCGCGTACGCGGCCACCGGCACCGCCCCCTTCGTCGGCGACTCGTCCGCCGTGCTCCTCTACAAGGTGGTGCACGAGGAGCCGGAGCTGGGCGACCTGGAGGGCGGGCTGCGCGAGGTGGTCGCCGGGTGTCTGGCCAAGGACCCGGCGGACCGGCCCGCCCCGGCCTCCCTCGCCCGCGCCCTCGCACCC
Organism: Streptomyces sp. NBC_01237; assembly: GCF_035917275.1. Taxonomy (NCBI): domain Bacteria; kingdom Bacillati; phylum Actinomycetota; class Actinomycetes; order Kitasatosporales; family Streptomycetaceae; genus Streptomyces; species Streptomyces sp. NBC_01237. The sequence goes on from NZ_CP108508.1 coordinate 5,265,485, forward strand.
GGCGGGGCCGCCGCGATGGTGGCGGGCGGCTGGCTGCCGGGTCCGCTGGTGCGTGAGGTCAGCCGGGCCGCGGTGGCCCTGCTGGACCTGGAGCCTCAGGACGTACCGATGCAGACGGGTCCGGTGCCGTTCAGCAACGCGTCGCTGGAGATCCAGGACCGGGGCGAGGGAGAGGCCGGCCCGGGGGAGGGGGGCGACGGGCCCGGCACGGGCGGCCCCCCGTCCCTGGGGCGGCGGCTCGGTCCGGTATCGCCCACGCCGCCGTACAGCGGGCAGCCCGCCACCGGCTGGGCCTCCGGACGCTCCGCCCCCCGGCCTCCGCTCTTCTCCCCCGGGCCTCAGCTTTTCTCCCCCGGGCCTCCGCTCTTCTCCTCCGCCGGGGAGACCGGTGCGGGCGCCACGCCCGAGCAGCGGACCCATGACCCCCGGTTCTCCGTCACCGTGAACGCCGAATCGCAGCCGGCCGGTGAGCGCCGCGGGCGACGGGTCAGCTGCACGGTCGCCCTGGCCGTGGCGAGCGCCTGCGCCGTGGTGATGGTGAGCACCGGCATACTCACCGACGTGCTGCCCGGCAGCGGCGGGGAACGGAAGAGCGGCGACAGCGCGGGCGCGGCACCGTCGGTCTCCAAGTCCCCGTCCGAGGAGGGGGATCCGACCCCCGCCGGCTCCGCACCCACCGGTTCCGGCGGCGCTCAGGTCGACGCGCTGCCGAAGGAGTTCGTCGGCACCTGGAAGGGCTCGCTCACGGAGCGGACGACCGGACAGCCGCACGGCACCCTCACCGCGGTGTTCACCGAGGGGAAGCGGGGCACCGACGTGGTCCGGATGCGTACGACCATCTCCAGCCTCGGCATCAGCGTCAGCTGCCACAGCGTCGGCACGCTCGCCTCCGGAACCGCCGACGAGCTGACCTTCAAGGAGCGCACCGACCCCGACCGCCCCAGCACGGCGGGCCTGTGCACCACGACCACCGCCGAGGTCGTCTTCACCAGGAGCGCGGGCGGCCGGCTGCGGTTCCGGTCCGAGGAGAGCGGCGCGGGTCTTCCGTACGGCACGCTGACCCGGTCCGGCGGCTGACGGCGCCAGGGGCTGGCGTACGCTGGATCGGTCCGTGGATCCGTAGAAAAACCGCCGAAAGGTGACAGCCCGGTGACCGAGAAGGCCGACCTTCAGCCCGTCCTCGACCGAGCCGCCGAAGGCGGTCGGATCACCCCGCAGGAAGCGCTCGACCTCTACCGGTCGGCCCCCCTGCACGCGCTGGGAGCGGCGGCCGACACCGCACGCCGTCGCCGTTACGCCGGTACGGAGCACATCGCGACGTACATCATCGAGCGCAACATCAACTACACCAACGTGTGCGTCACGGCCTGCAAGTTCTGCGCGTTCTACGCCGCGCCCAAGGACACCGCCAAGGGCTGGTCCCGCGACCTCGACGACATCCTGCGCCGCTGCGCGGAGACCGTGGAGCTCGGCGGTACGCAGATCATGTTCCAGGGCGGCCACCACCCGGACTACGGCGTCGAGTACTACGAGGAGCACTTCTCCGCGATCAAGAAGGCGTTCCCGCAGCTGGTCATCCACTCGCTGGGCGCCTCCGAGATCGAGCACATGGCCCGGATCTCCAAGGTGTCGGCGAAGGAGGCCATCGAGCGGATCCACGCCGCCGGTCTCGACTCCTTCGCGGGCGCGGGCGCCGAACTGCTGCCCGCCCGGCCGCGTACCGCGATCGCCCCGCTCAAGGAGTCCGGCGAGCGCTGGCTGGAGATCATGGAGATCGCCCACGGCCTGGGCGTCGAGTCCACCTCCACGATGCTGATGGGCACCGGCGAGACCAACGCCGAGCGCATCGAGCACCTGAGCATGATCCGCGACGTACAGGACCGCACGGGCGGCTTCCGCGCGTTCATCCCGTACACCTACCAGCCCGAGAACAACAAGCTGAAGGGCCAGACGCAGGCCACGCTCTTCGAGTACCTGCGGATGATCGCCATCGCCCGGCTGTTCCTGGACAACGTCGCCCACATCCAGGGCTCCTGGCTGACCACCGGCAAGGAGGTCGGCCAGCTGTCGCTGCACTACGGCGCCGACGACCTCGGTTCGATCATGCTGGAGGAGAACGTCGTCTCCTCGGCCGGTGCCAAGCACCGCTCCAACCGGCTGGAGATCATCGACCTGATCCGCAAGGCGGACCGTGTCCCCGCCCAGCGCGCCACGACGTACGAGCACCTCGTCGTGCACGACGACCCGGCGAACGACCCGGTCGACGAGCGTGTCGTCTCGCACATCTCGTCCACCGCGATCGAGGGCGGCACGGCCCACCCGGAGCTGAAGCTCCTCAGCACCAACTAGGCCCCCTCCTTGCTGACGATCCACACCGCGGACCTGCTGCTGCCGGGCCACGGGCGCGAGCCCGTGCCCGGCGGTGCCGTCCTCGTGGAGGGGCGGCTGCTCACCGCCACCGGTCCGTACGAGGAGCTGGCGACCGCCCATCCGGCCGCCAGGGTCCGCCGCTGGCCGGGCGTGCTGACGCCCGGTCTGCTCCATCCGTACGGCCCCGAACTGCTGGAGCGGACCTACCACCCCGACCCGCGCGAGGCCGACGCCCTGGGCACCGAGCCGCTCACCGGGGCCGCGCTCGACGCCCTCGGCATGACGGACACCCGCTGGGGCGCGAGTGCCCGGCGCGGGGTGCAGCGCATGCTGGCCCACGGCACGGTCGCCGTCACGGGCCCGCTGACCCGGGACGCGGTGGCGGACGCCGTGCACCGGGTGGGCCTGGGCGTACGGGGACGTTCCGCCGGGGGCGAGGCCCCGGGGCGCCCGTCCCTGGACCCCCTGGCGGGGCGGCCGTTGAGCGAGGCGCTGCTGCCGCCGCCGCTGGACTTCGCGGGCCGCGACGCCGACTTCGCGGTGTTCGACGTGCCCGATGTCGCGGGCCTCACCACGGTGGGTGCCGCGTCCTGCGTGGTCACGGTGCTCGCCGGACGGATGGTGTACCGGCGCCGCTGACGGTGGGCCGTGCGCCGGGGCCGATCGGCGAGGGCGTCTGGCGAGGGCGTCCGGCGAGGGCCTTCGGCGACACGGTCCGGTGGGGTTGACCTGCGACGCCGACCGGTGGGGGCGCCCGGCCCGGCTGTGGCGCCGTGGGGGTGTCCGGCCCGGCTGTCCGGCGCGCGGGGTGTCCGGCCCGGTTCACCGCACCGACGGGCCGCGCAGATACGTTCCGTCCGCGTCGTACGGCCAGCCGTTGGCGACACAGCCCTTCAGCCCGTCGATCTGCTGCATCATCGCGGGGGCCCGGCGTCCCGCCCCCGGACAGGTTCGTGGCCGTGGCCGAGCCAGTGCCCGACCTCGTGGTTGATGATCAGCGCGCGGTAGTCGTGGATCGGCCCGTCGAACCGGGGCGAGCCCTTGATCCACCGCTTGAGGTTCACCACGACCGTCGTGCCGATCCGGCAGTTGACCTCGCCGCGGGTCCGCAGCCCGTACGCGCCGCAGAGCTTGTCGACGGTGTCGGGCGTGGCGATCCGGATCACCAGCCCGGCCGGTCCCGAGGAGATCTGCCGGAAGGCGTCGTCGCCCGGCCCGGTCCAGCCGCGCGGATCGCCGAAGATCTCGCTGATCTCCGCCGCCGCGGGCCCGGCGGTGAGCCCGCTGCCCCGCTCCACCTCGACCCGGTAGTGGTGGACCTCTCCCTTGCCCTGGGTGCCGCCGACGGGCCGCGCCACGGTGAACCGGCCGGAGGCGGAACGCGGTACGGAGCCGGCGGGCGGCTCGGCGGTGTCGTCCGCGTCGGCCGTGGGCGAGACGGCGGGGGGCGGCTTCGGGGTGGTGGCGGGCTTCGCGGAGTCGGCCGAGTCCGCGGAGTCCGCAGGGCCTGAGCCGGCCGAGGCACCCGCGGCGGCCGGGGACTTCGCCTCCCCGCCCCATGGACCGGTCAGCAGCGCCAGGGCCACCAGCACCGCCGGGACCGCCGTCGCCCCCAGCACCCGTATCCGCGTCCGGGCCCGCCGGGCCTCGCGCCGCGTGCGCCGCCCGCGCCCCGTGCCCCGCCCCTGCCCCGCTGCACGGCGCGTACGCCGTCCGCCCTGCTCAGCCACCACGGACAGAGGTCTCCTTCGCGTTCAGGTGTTCCGCTTCTCACCGTTACTGAGTGCCTCCGGGGCCAAAAGGTTGTGGGTGACTTGGACGGCCCCCGATGTGCCGGCCGCTCTTACGCCGCCGTGAGGGCGATCCGGCCGGACTGCTTGAATGGGAGGGTGACCCGAGCCTCCCTGGAAAAGCAGCCGCACGAAGTCGCCTCGATGTTCGACGACGTGGCCAGACGCTATGACCTGACCAACGACGTGATCTCACTCGGACAGGCCAGGCTCTGGCGCAAGGAGGTCGCGAAGGCGGTGGACGCCCGCCCGGCCCAGAAGATCCTGGACCTGGCCGCCGGTACCGCCACCTCCTCGCAGCCCTTCGCGCGGGCGGGCGCCTATGTGGTGCCCTGCGACTTCTCGCTCGGCATGCTCAAGGTCGGCAAGGAACGCCACCCGTGGATGCCGTTCACCGCCGGGGACGGCACGAAACTCCCGTTCAAGGACGAGACGTTCGACGCCGTCACGATCTCCTTCGGGCTGCGCAACATCCAGGACACGGACGCCGCGCTGCGTGAGCTGTACCGCGTGACGAAGCCCGGCGGCCGCGTGGTCATCTGCGAGTTCTCCCAGCCGACGTGGACGCCGTTCCGCACGGTCTACATCGAGTACCTGATGCGGGCGCTGCCGTCCGCCGCCCGCGCGGTGTCGTCCAACCCCGACGCGTACGTCTATCTCGCCGAGTCGATCCGTGCCTGGCCCGACCAGGCGGGCCTCGCCGCACGGCTCCAGGACGCCGGCTGGTCGAACGTGGCCTGGCGCAATCTCACCGGCGGAGTGGTGGCCCTGCACCGGGGCGTACGCGCCTGACGGCCCTCCCGGTCACAGCTCCAGCCGGAAGCACCACGCGACCTGCCCCGCCCTGGGGGTCGTGAAGGTCTCGGCCCGGCGCATCCCGAGCCGCTCGGCCACCGCGACCGACCGGGCGTTACGCGAGTCGATCATCGCGACCACCTCCGGCACCCCGGCCGCCCGCACCCGCTCCAGCGCGGTGCGCGCGGCGGTGGAGGCGTACCCCCGGCCCCAGGCCGCCCGGCCCAGCCGCCAGCCGATCTCTATCTCGCCGACCGGGCCGTACGTGGTGTGCGGCCAGGGCTGCGCGCCGGTGAAGCCGAGGACGCGGTCCTCCTCGTCGGTCATGGTCCACAGGCAGTAGCCCAGCTCCGCGTCGTGCCGCCGCTGCCGGGCGGTCAGCTCCTCGTACACGGAGAGTTCGGCCGTCCGGCCACCGAAGAACTCCATCACCTCGGGGTCGTCGAACACCCGGTGCCAGGTCAGGGCGTCCTCGTCGGTCGGAACTCGCAGACGTACGTCGGGGTGGGAAACAGGCGCGGTCGACATCGGGGAGCCCTTCGGGAGGTTGATCAGCAGGCCCCCCTAGACTGCATGGGACATGTGCCGCGCGGCACGCGAATTCGAGTCTTCGGGAGATCCGACCGTGACCGAGCCCCTCTCCGAGCACAGCGCGGACGTGATCGTCGTCGGAGCGGGCCCAGCCGGCTCCACGACCGCGTACTACCTCGCCAAGGCCGGACTGAACGTCCTGCTCCTGGAGAAGACGGCCTTCCCCCGGGAGAAGGTCTGCGGCGACGGCCTCACGCCGCGCGCCACCAAGCAGCTCGTCTCCATGGGCATCGACATCTCCGAAGAGGCGGGCTGGCTGCGCAACAAGGGGCTGCGCATCATCGGCGGCGGCGTCCGTCTCCAGCTGGACTGGCCCGACCTCGCCTCGTACCCGGACTACGGCCTCGTCCGCAAGCGCGACGACTTCGACGAGCAGCTGGCCCGGCAGGCGCAGAAGGCGGGCGCCCGGCTGTACGAGCGCTGCAATGTCGGCGCCCCGATCATCGACGAGCGCACCGGCCGCATCACCGGGGTGAACGCGAAGCTCGGCGAGGACAAGACCCCGGTCACCTTCCACGCCCCGCTCGTCGTCGCCGCCGACGGCAACTCCACCCGGCTCTCCCTCGCGATGGGCCTGCACCGCCGCGAGGACCGCCCGATGGGCGTCGCGGTCCGTACGTACTTCACCTCGCCCCGCCACGACGACGACTACCTGGAGTCCTGGCTGGAGCTGTGGGACCGGCGCGGCGCCGAGGACCGGCTGCTGCCCGGCTACGGCTGGATCTTCGGCATGGGCGACGGCACGTCCAACGTGGGCCTCGGCATCCTCAACTCCTCCGCCGCCTTCAAGGAGCTGGACTGGCGCGAGGTCCTCAAGGCGTGGTGCGCGTCCATGCCGGAGGACTGGGGCTACACCCCGGAGAACATGACGATGCCGATCCGGGGCGCCGCGCTCCCGATGGCCTTCAACCGTCAGCCGCACTACACCAAGGGCCTGCTGCTCGTCGGTGACGCGGGCGGCATGGTCAACCCGTTCAACGGCGAGGGCATCGCGTACGCCATGGAGTCGGGCCAGCTCGCCGCCGACGTCATCGTCCAGGCCCACGCCCGCGCCACCCCGGCCCAGCGCGAACTGGCCCTGCACAACTACCCGAAGGTGCTCAAGGAGACCTACGGCGGTTACTACACGCTGGGCCGCGCCTTCGTGAAGATGATCGGCAACCCGAAGGTCATGAAGATCGCGACGCAGCGCGGTCTCACGCACCCGATCCTGATGAAGTTCACCCTGAAGATGCTCGCCAACCTGACCGACCCGACGGGCGGCGACGCGATGGACCGCATCATCAACGGCCTGTCGAAGGTGGCCCCGAAGGCCTGACGTTCCCCCCCGGTGCCTGCTCCTGTTATCCACTGGCACCGGGACCGCCCGGCCGGATACCGTGGCGCCCATGTCCAGCCCCGAGTCCGACAGACCGAGGCCACCGGTGCTCCGGTGGCCGAGTTCCTGCTGACCGACGCCGGGTGACCCACAGGGTCACGGGCATCTCTTCGCACGGCTCCGTCCCCGCCGGATCACCGCGGGTACGGGCCGTTCCCTCCTCGGTCACGCGCGCCGCAGCGCGGCTCACCGAGTCATGCCCCCGCGATCAGCGGGGCATTCTTCCGCGCCGCCAGGTCGCCGCCCGCCGGATCCGCTCCGGCGCGCACGACGGGGCGTGGGCCCGTATCCCCGCACACCGGTCTGTCTCGTCCATCGACGGTTCCGTCCAAGGGGTCCTGTTCCCATGCCATTCGCTGTCTACGTCCTCGGGCTCGCGGTCTTCGCCCAGGGCACCTCCGAGTTCATGCTGTCCGGGCTGGTCTCGGGCATTTCCGCCGACCTGGACGTCTCCCTGTCCGCGGCAGGTCTGCTGACCTCGTCCTTCGCCGTCGGGATGGTGATCGGCGCGCCCCTGATGGCGCTCTTCAGCCGCAGCTGGCCCCGCCGCCGCGCACTGCTGCTGTTCCTCGCGGTGTTCGTCGCCGTCCATGTCGTGGGGGCGCTCACCCCGAGTTACGGAGTGCTCCTCGCGACCCGTTTCGTCGGCGCCCTCGCCAACGCGGGCTTCTGGGCGGTGGCCCTGATGACGGCCGTCTCGCTGGTGCCCGCGCACCTGAAGGCGCGGGCCACCGCCGTGGTGGTCGGCGGGGTCACGGTCGCCTGTGTGGTCGGGGTGCCGGCCGGTGCGGTGCTGGGGGAGCGGTGGGGGTGGCGGTCGGCGTTCTGGGCGGTGGCCCTCGTCTCCGTACCGGCGGTCCTGGCGATCGTCCGCAGCATCCCGGGCGGACGGCCCGACGCCGAACCCGTACCGGTCCGCACCGAGCTGCGCGTCCTGACCCGCTCACGGCTCCGGCTCACCCTGCTCACGATGGCCCTGGTCCAGGGGGCCACCTTCTGTACGTTCTCCTACCTGGAACCGCTGCTGACCAGGGAGACCGGTCTGGGCGCGGGATGGGTCCCGGCCGCCCTCGCGCTCTTCGGCGTGGGCTCGTTCCTCGGCGTCACCGTCGCGGGCCGCTTCGCCGACGTCCGCCCCACCGCGCTCATCGCCTCGGGGATGGTCGCCCTCACCCTCGGCTGGAGCGCGCTGGCCCTGACGGCGGGCAGTCCGGTGGTGGCCCTCGCCCTGATCCTGGTCCAGGGGATGCTCGCCTTCGGTACGGGCACGGCCCTGATCACCCGCGTCCTCAACCAGGCCCCGGACGCCCCGACCCTCGCGGGCGCCTTCTCCACGACCGCCTTCAACCTCGGGGCCACGGTGGGCCCGTGGGCGGGCGGTCTGGCCCTGGACGCCGGATTCGGCTACCGGGCGCCGGTCTGGGTGAGCGGTGCGCTGATGGTCCTCGCCCTGGTCACGGCCGGGGCACGGCGCGTACGGGTAGGGGTGATGGCATGAGGGCCGGGTGGCGCGGGGGCACCGGGCACATGCTCGGCGCCGACCGCCCTGACGCGTGGATCAGTCCCCGGCGGACAACTCCCGCGTCGCGTAGTAGGCGCGCAGCGCGGCCTCACTGCCGGAGCCCATGGCGGTCATGATCCGCTGGAAGCGGGCGGATCGCAGGTCACCGGCCACGATGAGGCGGGAGCGCCGGCCGGTCGGCGGGCAGTAGCCGTCCGCGCCGCGGACGAGGTCACCGGGCGGTGCGGTGGGCACACTTCCGATGCTCAGGTACGCGGCGTCTGCCGTGACCGTGCGCCGTACGCCGTCGCGGCCCACCGCTTCCGCCGTGACCTGGGTCCCTCCGGAGGGGGCCAGGGTCAGGTGCGCGACGGGCAGGAGCGTGACACGGGGGTCGTCGCGAATCTCCTCGATCTTGTACGCGTCGGAGTCCGGGTACGCCACGAGCAGGCGGGTGCCGACGGTCGGGTGGGCACGGAGGAAGGTGCCGATCGGGCGGTCGCCGCCGAGGACGAGGAGGGTCCGGCCTTCGGCGTCGTCCGCGTCGACTTGCCAGAGCGGGGGCAGGGTGAGGGACTCGGGCGCGGTGATCCAGGCGGCGTCACGGGGCTGGAGCGGGCCGACGCCGGTCGCGACGACGGCGTACGGAGCGGTGAGGCGCGTACCGGTGTCCAGGGTGACGGCGACGCGGTCGTCGTCGGCGCGCAGTTCGACGGCGCGGCGGCCGAGTTCCAGGCGGCACAGCCGGGTGCTCTTCAGCTCCCCGGTGATGGCGTCGGCGAGCGCGGGGCCGTCGGTGTGGCCGCCGAGGACGTTGTTCAGGGCCGGGATGCGGTAGAGGTTGCGGCACAGGGTGTCCGCCTCGATCAGGACCGAGCGCATCCCGACACCGGCGGCCGTCCGGGCGGCGGCGCAACCCGCCGGCCCGCCCCCGACGATGATCAGATCGGTGTCGGTGTCGGTGTCGGGGGCTGCGGGCGAAGGGGGGTGAAGCGGTGTGTCGTCCATGGGGCTATTCGAGCACCGACGCCCCTGCCGATCGACAGGGCCGGGGGCAGCAGGCTTCCGCCACCCGGGACCGACGGCGCACGGCCTGCCGGAGCACGCATCCTCTCCCGGCCGAGGTGTCTGCGAGAACCCCGCGGGTCCGGGCCGGCTGTCCGCCGGGTCGGGGAACGGTGCTGGTGGTGGTCAAGGTCCGAGGGGTTACGGGTCTGTTCCAGCGGGGGGTGACTGGGCGCGGGTGCGGGTTGGGGGCGGGAACCGGTGGCGCGGCCGGGTGGGAGGCGTGTTCCGTCGTGCTGTGCCTGGCCGCGCGTGTAACAGCGGTGTATTAGGCGGTGGTTGGGCGGAACGGGAGGCGGGGCCGGGTGGGTCTAGGTGATCAGTGATGCCCGCTCGTACCGACCCGTACCGGGCGGCCGTCACTGCCGACTGTCACTGCCGTCTGATGCTGAGGAAGACACGATGCGCGTTCACAAGCTCACCTTCGCCGCTCTGGCCGTTGCCGCGAGTCTCTCGCTCACGGCCTGCCAGGGTGAGGAGGACGGGACAGGGCAGAGTGCCCCGTCGTCCGCGTCGGCCGGGTCGTCCGCGTCCTCGTCGGGTGGTGGTTCGGATGGGGCCGGTGCGGGCAAGGGCGGTGCGGACGGCTCCGAGGGGAAGGGTTCCAGCGGGAGCGGTACGTCGGGCGGGAGCGGTTCCGGTGCGAGTGGCGGGGTCGGGAAGTGCCGGACGGACGAGCTGGAGATCACGGCGTCGGACCAGAGCATCAGCGATGAGGGTGAGGGCACCGTCGTGGTGGAGCTGAGGAACAGTGGTGGCGGGGACTGCTCGGTCTCGGGGTATGCGGGTGTCGACCTGAAGACGAGTGAGGGGCCGCTGTCGGCGAAGCGGGCGGGCCAGGATATGGGTCCGGATGTTCTCAAGGACGGGGAGCGGATCTTCTTCGGTATCACCTACCCGCTGAACGAGTCGGGTGGTTCCGGGGTGCGTATCACGGGGCTGGTGGTGACCCCGCCGGACGAGACGAAGTCCGTGACCCTGGACTGGCCGGGTGCCGCCACGCTGCCCGTCACGGACGGCTCGGGCTCCCCGGTGACGGTCGGCCCGATGGGAGGCGCCGGACAGGGCGGCTGACCCGCCCACTCCGGGCACCGGAACGGGCGGGTCAGCTCGGGACACCCGCCGGCACGGGCTCGATCGTGCGGCGCTTGACGAGCAGCACGATGATCAGGGCGACCTGAAGAACGATGATGAGGGTCATGCCCACGGAGGCCTGGGGCTTGTCGCCCACCAGGTTGGAGAACAGGCTGGTGTCCCAGAGACCGTGGGCGAGCATCGGCAGCAGGATGATGCCGCCGACGCGGAGGCACAGATAGAAGAAGTAGCCCGACGTGGAGACGATGAGGGCCTGGAGGATGGCCTGCGCTCCGGCGCCGATGGCGTTGCTGAGGTGCGTGGCGCCGAAGACGAGCGAGGAATAGAGGGCGACCTTGCCCTCGGTGAATCCCGCCCGGCGGAAGACGTGGACGCCGATGCCCCGGAACATGAGTTCCTCACCGACGCCGACGAACACTCCGAGCAGCAGCAGGCAGGCCACCAGGGAGATGCTCTGGTCGGAGAGGTGGCCGTAGTTCAGGCCGAGCAGAGCCACCGCGATCATCGAGATCGGGACCCAGCGCACCCAGCGCCGCACGGGGGCCCGATAGCGCAGGACCTCGCCCCACCAGCCGAGCCAGGTGACGACGGCCGCCGCGAAGACGATCGACGCCCCGATGGGTATCAGCGCGTTGCGCACCAGGGACTCGGTGGTGGGGAACGCGCTGTCCGAGTAGCTGGTGTCCACGCCGACCAGGCGTCCCAGCCCCTGGATGATGCCCGCGTACACGACCACCACCACCAGGAACCACGGCCATGACAGCCTGCGCCCCGGTTGGCCGTCCCGTATCGAGTCCGTCGTGTCCCGCACGGTGTCTCCCTTTCGTCCGGCGGCGGGGAGGGTCCCCGCCCCGCCGGGCACGGCCGTATGCCGCCCCCGCTTCCCGCGAAGAATCTCATACGGAATAGAACAAACATCTCGGACCGTCCCTTAACCGGCAGGGCGGGTGCCGGGTGTGCGGGGCGCCCGGCCGCCCCGGTGGAGGGCCCGCGCCGTCTCGCGCGGGATCGGCCCGAGGACGTGGGCCGCCAGTTCCGAAGGCGGCATTGGCGCTCCCCTTCGTGCGCGTACGACTGTGGGAACGACTCCGCCCGCCGGCCATGGGGCACCGACGGGCGGAGGGGGCGGGGTGGAGCCTATGACCAACCGTGCTCGGCGAGTGTCTCGGCGCCCTTGAGGTAGCCGTACAGACCGGCGGCGGGATACTCGATGATGTCCTCGGGCAGGGCATCGATCGGAAACCACGTCAGGGCGAGGCACTTCTCGGGCTCACGGTTGACCGGCTCGCCCGTCCAGTTGGTCGCGAGGAAGAACATGCCGATGCGCTCGACCTGCTCGCTCTGCTTGTGGTGGACGGTGTGCACGAGTTGCAGGTGATCGGGGTCGACCTCTACCCCGGTTTCCTCGCGCAGCTCGCGGGCGGCGCCGACCCTGAGCGGCTCGCCGTGGTCCAGCTTGCCGGAGGGAGCGTGCCACCGTCCGTGGCCGTACGGTCCTCCGCGTTGCGACAGCAGGATCATGTCGCCGTTGCGCAGGATCACGTGCGTGTCGATTACGGGGACTGCGAGTGTGGGGCTCATGGGTTCACCGTGTGCTCGTCGGGGCTGTGGGGATTGCTGTGGACGCTACCCCCGCCCGCCGGCAGTGCGTCGGCGATCCGGCGCGCTACGTCCGTTGGGGCGGTCGTGGTGGAGTCGATGACGAGTACCTCTACGCCCATGGCCATGAGGGTCTCTGTTGCCTCGGTACGCATGGTCGACCGTCCGATCGCAGCGTGTGGGGTTGGTGCGGTGCGGTGCGGTGCCGGAGAGCCCCCGCCCCGGGGTTGTGTGACGAACAGCGGGGCGGGGGCGGCTTTTGGGTGTGCCCGCAGCTCAACGCAGCGGCGGGCAACGGGGAGTTACGTAGCGGTGCGAGTGCGGCCGGGCTGTGCGCCTGGTCGCTGCGGCGACGTACGGTGACCGTAGCGTCACCGGGCTCGCGGTGCAACTATGCCCCAGGGCGTGCAGGTTGCCGAGGCACACAAAAGCCCTCCGCCGTGGACGGAGGGCTCTCGGGGCGATGCGACTGAAGGTCTCTACCGGGCGAAGTGGTCGAACTCGCCTGCCTTGACACCCTCGATGAACGCGGCGAACTTGGCCCGGCTGGTGGTGGTCACCGCGCCCGGGGCGTCACTCTCGCGCATCAGGATCTCGCCGGCGTGCTCCGCGATCTCGACGCATTGCTCGCCGCCGCCACCGGAGAAGGACGACTTCTGCCACTCGATCTCTGTGTTCATGCTGCGGATTATCACAGGTCCCGTGCGATGTGGTGAATGAAGCTTCGCGACTCCTCGGGGGCCAGACCGACCTCCTGTGCGAAGTCGAGCTGCATCCGGTACCTGTGGAGATCGGCTTCCGCGTCCAGATGGGTGCCACCGAAAGGTGTGTCGATGTGCACGGTGTCCAACTGCGGTACCGGTCCGCCCGCGTACAGCACTGTCTGCGTGACTTCGACGAACTGTTCGCTCGCGAACGGAATCACGCGCACGGTGATGGCCGGGCGATCCGTTGCCTCAAGCAGGTGCTCCAGCTGTTCGCGGGCGACCTTGCGGCCGCCGACCCGCATGCGCAGGCTGGCCTCGTGCACGATGGCCTCGAACTCGGGTGGCTCGTCGCGGTCGAGCACCGACTGTCTCCGCATGCGGTGTTCGACCCGGGCTGTCACTTCGTCCGCGGGCAGCTTGGGGAGCACCCCGTCGAACAGGGCCCGTGAGTAGTCCGGGGTCTGAAGCAGCCCCGGCAGCGTCACCGACTGGAGACACCGCATGTAGCGCGCATGGTGCTCAAGCTCTGCGATGTTCAGGAATCCGGGTGCGAGCACGCCCCGGTACTCGTCCCACCAGAACTGGCCCCGGTGCTCTCGGGATATCGCGCACAACGCGTCGATCAGCGCCTCTTCGTCGCAGGCGTAGAAACTCGCGAGCCGACGGATCCGCTCCTCGCCGATGCCGCTGCGTCCCGCTTCGATGTGGCTGATCCTGGCCTGGTCGGTGGAGATGCGCCCGGCTGCCTCGCGGGCGGTCGTGCCCGCACGTTCGCGGAGCTTGCGCAGTTCACTGCCCAAGCGGGCCTGGCGCGCGGTCGGGTTGTCCCTCGGTGGCATGTCACCTTCCCTGTTGGCGTGTGCAGTCTCGCAGGGCCCTCGCCGGTATGCGACGCGTTCACTCCTGGGCGTGAACGCAAGAGGTGCAGCCTCGCGCCGGTGCATTTATTGACCCTACCGTTCCCTCGTGTCGCACAGCGCGCCCTGGTGATTTAAGTACAGCCACCCGCAGGCGAGTTGACGCCACCTCGGAGACCCGCTCACGTAGGGAGACCTCGTCATGACCTCCGTAACCGCTCCGCCTCCCCCCACCCCGTACCTCCCCCAACGCGGCGAGCGTTACCGGCTCATCGCGCCGAACACCCCCACCGCACCCCGGATCGCGCGGGACTTCGTGGGCGCCGTGCTGCGTACCACCGCGCATCGGGGGCTCGCGGACGACGCCCGGTTGTGTGTGAGCGAGGTGGTGTCCAACGCGCACTGCCACACGCGGTCGGTGCGTATCCGGGTGGATGTCACGGTGAACCGGCGGCAGGTCATGGTCTACGTGACCGACGACGAGCCCGGACCGCTGCCGAAGCCGGGTACCGATCCGCACGCGGAGCGCGGCCGGGGGCTTCTCATCGTGGACAGCCTGGCCGGGCGGTGGGGGACCACCACGCACGGCGGGGGTGCGCCGCACGCGAAGACGGTCTGGTTCGTCCTGGTCGAACCGGGGGCGTGATGGATTCGAACAGGGGGCGGGCCGAGGAATGGCGGGATCGTGATGGTCCCTGACGTATCGACGGAACGGCCCCGCGCCCCCTCGCCGGGTCCCACCCGCGCGGATGGCCGTTCGGGACCGTTTCCCGACCGAAAGAGACGCGCCAAGCCCGCATTCCGGCGGGATAAACACACCACGCCGGGTTCCTACCTGGAGGGGTGACGTGGTGTGGCGATCGCTTATCCGGGCGCCGTACGTATGGCCATGATGTGCCGGTCTTCGCGCCCTCCGCGGTCACCGGGCCCGATTCCCTCGGGCTGCCGCGGCACGGGCGCAGACCGAGGAGCGACACTTTGTCCGGACAGCAGGGCGAGACGGCGGAGCAGAGCATCGGCGAGTTCACTCTCGCCGGTTCACCGGGTGCCACGCGCACGACCGTGGCACAGGCACCGCGGCCGGACGCGGAGTGGGAGCTGCCCGACGGCTTCGCCAACGTCTATTACGGCGAGAACAACAGCGGCATTCGGAAGCCGGTCCTCATGGCCGATGGCTTCAATCTGGGCAGGAGCGACCTCGACAGGCTCTACCTGGGTCTGGACGGGGACTTCGCTCTTCTCACCGAGCTGCGGCGGCGGGGCAGGGACGTCATCCTGATCGGGTTCGACGACCGGGGCGCCTCGATCCTGGACAACGCCCGGACGGCGACCCACGCCATCCTCCGCACGACCGCCGAGCAGCAGGGCGACGCCACCCTGACCGTGGGCGGCTTCAGCATGGGCGGGATCGTCACCCGTTACGCGCTGGCCAGGATGGAGAGCGAGGGCATCGACCACCGTACGGAGCTCTACTTCTCCTACGACAGCCCGCACCGCGGTGCCGTGATCCCGATCGGGCTCCAGGCGTTCGCGCACTTCATTCCGGTCGCCAACAACTTCGCCCGGCAGATGAACAGTTCGGCCGCGCGGCAGATGCTGTGGCGGCACTACGACAACGAGAGCGGCACGGTCCGGGTCGACCCGGAGCGCGAGAAGTTCCTGGACGCGCTGATGGAGGTGGGCGGGTGGCCGATGCGGCCGCGCAGGATCGCCGTGGCCAACGGCCGGGGCGACGGCACGGGCCTCGATGTCCCGCCCGGCCAGGTGGCCCTGGCGAGCACCGGGAAGCTGGTCTACCCGGGCACCACGTTCTTCACTCAGGCCGAGGGGCACGAGGTGGTCGTCGCGGAGCTGAAGCGCCTCTTCCCGAGGGGCGGGAAGACGATTCGGACCAGCGGCTTCCCGGCGCTCGACGGAGCACCGGGCGGCTCGCTGGACTCGTACGGGATCCTCGGCGGCATGCTGAAGAGGTTCGGTGCGACCGTGGACCTGCGCCACGCCGACGTCTGTTTCGTCCCGTCCGTCAGCGCGGTCGCCGTCCGTGACCTCGACCAGCCGGAGGATCTGTACGCGAGCATCGACCGGATGGCTCCGCAGGAGAGCGAACTCGACGAGTTCCTGTGCTCCTCGGAGACCACCGGGCACACCGCGATCACCCAGGAGCTGTGCACCTGGCTGCTGGACCGGCTGCCGAACTGACCGCCGGGGGCTGTCAGCCGGCCGACCGGCCGGCAGCCCCCACCTCCTCCAGTCCGCCGAGCGCCGCGGGCAGATCGACGGTGTGCAGTACCCCGAGGCGCTGGGTGGCGCGGGTCAGCGCGACGTACAGATCACTCACCTGGTACGCGTCCGGTTCCACGACCAGCACCGTGTCGAACTCCAGGCCCTTCGCCTGCCGCGCGTCCAGCAGCACCACGTCCCGGGTGAGGTCGGGCGCGGGCCCGTGACCCGCGTCCGGCAGTTCCGCGAGGAGCGACGGGTGCAGTGCCGCCGGGGCGACGACCGCGACCCGCCCGCCGTCCCGTGCCGCCGCGGCCTCCCGTGCCACCGCGGTGGCCAGGCCGTCCGCGGTGACCCGCAGTGCCCAGGGCCGCACCCCGGTCGACCGCACCGAGCCGGGCGGCTCGAACGACGGGTCGTGCGCCCGCAGGAACCCGGCCGCCACCTCCATGATCTCGGCGGGCGTCCGGTAGTTGACCCCCAGCCGTACGTGTTCCCAGCGGTCGCCCACGTACGGTTCCAGGATGCGTTCCCAGGAGCCGAGGCCCGCCGCGTCGGCGGTCTGCGCCGGGTCCCCGACGAGCGTCATCGAGCGCGTCGGGATGCGCCGCATCAGCAGCCGCCAGGCCATCGCGGACAGCTCCTGCGCCTCGTCCACGACGATGTGGCCGAACGCCCAGGTCCGGTCGGCCGCCGCCCGCTCGGCCGCGCTGCGCAGGTCGGCCTCCTCGTGGCGCTCGGCCATCCGTTCGGCGTCGATGATGTTGTGCGCCGCGAGGATCTCGGACTCCTCGTCCTCGAACTCGTACGTCTCCGAGCCCGCGGACAGCTCCAGCACGCCCTGGGCGTACGCGATCCGCTCCTGGCGCTCGGCCTCGGCCGCGGCACGGGCCGCGCTGTCGTCCTCGCCCAGCAGTTCGGCGGCCTCGTCCAGGAGCGGTACGTCGGCCTCGGTCCACGCCCCGCCCTGCCGCCGGATCAGCCCGGCCGGCCCGTCGTCGAGGTGGACCGGATCGGCGAGGAAGTCCGCGACGAACTCCTGCGGGGTGAGCTGTGGCCACAGCTCCTCGACGGCCGCGTGGACCTCCCGGCTCATCGCGATCTCCTTGCCCATCTGGGCGATGTCGTCGGGCCCCAGCAGATTGGGCCCGCCGAACGGGTCGGCGCCGATCCGTTCGGTCAGTTGCGCCGTGAGCGCGTCGATGATGTGGAAGGCGAAGACGGGTCTGGCCAGGTTGTGCGGCAGCCCGCTCTCGCGCGCCCGCCACCGGGCGTCCTCGGCCATGGCCCGGTCCAGCTGGAGCGTCCCGTAGCCGTCGTGCTCGATCTCCGTCGCCCGCTCGGGCACGGTCTGCCGCTCCCGCAGCGCCTTCGCCAGCACATCGGCCATCGCGGCGCGCCCCTTGACCTCGGCGGCGGCCGGACTGTCGGTGCCGGTGGCGCGCACACCGGGGAAGAGCTCGCCGAGGGTGGCCAGCAGCACGCCGGTCTCGCCCAGGGACGGCAGTACGTCGCCGATGTAGCTCAGGAAGGCCGGGTTCGGGCCGACGATCAGCACGGCGCGACGGGCCAGCAGTTCCCGGTGCTCGTACAGCAGGAACGCCGCACGGTGCAGCGCGACGACGGTCTTGCCGGTGCCGGGTCCGCCCTCGACAACCATGACGCCCTGGTGGGGCGCCCGGATGATGCGGTCCTGCTCGGCCTGGATGGTCCGGACGATGTCGTGCATCCGTCCCGTGCGGGCCGCGTCCAGCGCGGCCAGCAGGACCTCATCGGCGTCCGCTCCTTCGTGGCCGGTGCGGGTGGGGTCCCCGAGGTCCATCAGCTCGTCGTGGAGCGCGGTGACGGTGCGCCCCTCGGTGGTGATGTGCCGCCTGCGCCGCAGGCCCATCGGGGAATGACCGGTCGCCAGATAGAAGGGACGCGCCACGTCCGCCCGCCAGTCGATCACCAGGGGCGTACGGGAGGGATCGTCCTGCCGAATTCCGATACGCCCGATGTGGTGCGCCCGGCCGTCCCGGAAGTCGATGCGACCGAAACAGAGACCGTTCTCTCCCGAGTGGAGCGCGCTGAGCAGCCCGGACTGCTCCGCCACCAGCACATCCCGCTCCAGCCGGGCCTGGAAACCGGTCCCGACCTGCACCAGCGCGTCGCGCACCGACTCCTCGGCCTGCTCCCTGAGCTGATCGAGCCGGGCATAGAGGTCGGTGATGAATTGCTGTTCCTGCCGCATTTCCTCGGTTGACAATTCGACTCCTGACGCGATATGGTTCTGTAAGAAGAGTTCTTCTTCATGTCCTTTCCGCAAAGACATGAAGGATTGAATATACGCAGGACCAAGCCTCGGACGCCAATTCGTCCGGGGCTTTTTTGTCTGGGGTGCGTACGGGTCAGCCGGAGGACAGGTCCCGGCGGGCCGCCCGGTCCGACGAGCCGAGCAGGACCGCGCCCGCCGGGGTGAGCGGGACCGTCCGAGCGGTGCGGTGAGGGGGAGTCGACGGGCCGGTCGAGGTGGGCGAGTTCGGCCAGGACGCGCGGTGCGGGGAACAACGGACGCGGGGGCGCGCGCCCGGCCTCGTACGATCGGGGGCCGACGATCAAGGGGAGCCGATGAACGGACAGCAGACGGTCGACCGGGCGCAGGCCCACTGGCTCAACCCGCCGCCGGCGTCCGTCGGCCGGGGCACGGACCTGGTCGTGACCACCCGGGACCGCGGCGATTTCTGGCGCACCACCAGTTACGGCTTCGTGCACGACGACGGGCACGCCCTTCTCACGGACCTGCCCGGCGGATCGGCCGTCGAGGTGTCGTTCGTGGCGGACTTCGACACCCTGTACGACCAGGCGGGGGTCATGGTCCGGGTGGACGAACGGAACTGGATCAAGGCCGGGATCGAACTGACCGACGGGGTCCCGCATCTGGGGGCCGTGGTCACCCGCGAGGTCTCGGACTGGTCGATGGCGCCCGTCCCCGAATGGGCCGGGCGGCCGGTGACCGTACGGGCCAGCCGTGCCGGGGACGCGCTCACCGTGCGGGCGCGGTGCGAGGACGGGCCCTGGCGGATGGTCAGGCTCGCCCCGCTGGACCCCGGGGCGGCAGCGCTGGCCGGTCCGTTCTGCTGCTCGCCGCAGCGCGCGGGTCTGGAGGTCCGCTTCACCGGCTTCACCACGGGGCCCGCGGACAGGTCGCTGCACGAGGCATGAGCACCGGAGCGGGCGTGCCCCGTCCCGGACACGGCGAAGGGCCGTCGCTCCCGAGCGGGGGAGCGGCGGCCCTTCGGCGTGTCCGGCGGCGTCGGGTGGCGCCGGTGCCGGAACGCCCGTGAAGCGGAGAACGCCCGAGGAGTGGCGAACGCTTGTGAATCAGAGAACGCGGACCGCGCCGGTCGGCATGTCGTAGTCCATGGAGCGCTGCACCGTACCGGTGTTGGAGTTCTGCGCGCCGACGAACTGGCCGCCGCCGATGTAGATCGCGACGTGGTACGCGCTGCCCGCGCTGCCCCAGTACAGGATGTCGCCCGGCTGGAGGTTGCTCAGCGAGACCTGGGTGCCGGCCGTCGACTGGCTCTGCGAGACGCGCGGCAGGTCGATGTTGACCGAACGGAACGCGGCCTGGACGAGGCCCGAGCAGTCCCACGAGTTGGGGCCGGTGCCACCGGGCACGTACGCGTCGCCGACCTGGGCCTTGGCGAAGGCGACCACGGCGGCCGCGGAGCCGGTGGCGCTCGACGAGGAGTACGAGGGCGAGGAGGAGGACGCGGAGGAGCCGGAGGAGCCCGTGGAGGCGCTGAGCGTCGTGCGCTCGGCGGTGCGGGAGGCGCGCTCGGCGGCCTCCGCCTTGGCCTTGGCGGCCGCCTCGGCCTTCTTCTTGGCCTCTGCCTTGCGTACGGCCTCGGCCTTGGCCTTCTTGGCCTTCTTCGCGGCGCTCTCGGCCGCGGCGTCCTCGTTGGCCTGCGTCTCCAGGTCGAGGGCGACCTGCTGCGTGGCCTGTGCGGAAGCGGCGACGGTCGTGGAGAGCCCGGAGGTGATGGTGGGCATCTCGATGGTCTGGGTCACCGGCTCGGCCTGGGCCGGGCCCGCGGCGCCTGCGACCGCGATGGTGCTGAGGACGCCACCGGCAACTCCGGCCCGCAGTGCCGTCTTCGAGGCACTCTGGCGGGGCTTCCGGTGGCTGGGTATGTGAGCGGTGAGGGACATGAGTACTAGCGCTATCAGGGCTGTAGGGGTCCCATCAAGAAACGTGTGTTGCGACACAGTTACGTTCGGAATCTGTGAATCCGCTTTCTGAGCGCCTTTATTGACGCCGTAACGGGCAAACCGGGCATGCGTAATCAGGGCTGTGATCATTGGCTTTCGGCAATACGCCCGAATTGCCCGGCGCTTACCATCCGTTCACACCGATGGCCAAGCCCGCTGTATGGGGAGCGAGTCCGTTGTGGCGCAGGTCACAGCATGACTCGGGCTCGATGGGCAACCGCGCGGACGCGCCACGAGTGCCGGAGTGGCTGGATCGGACCCCTGGGGTGAGATGACCTATTGATGCGTCATGTCCGTTTGGTTCGGAGGGTGGTCGTCGCCCGACGGTGCCCCTCGCCGGCGGGCGGCGGGTGGGTGCGCGGCCGACGCGGAGCGGCCGCCCGGAAGATCGTGAATGCGTGCACATGTCCACATGGCTCCCCGTGATCCCCCCTTCCGGGTGAGCGCCAAGCGGGGTCGGTGCCTATATCACCCGGATCTGTCCATCGCCAATTTGCTTGTAGGGGCTGTCCATTGATAGCGCGCCACTGCTTTGACCAGCGGTAACACCATCGAATGTCACGTCTCGTGATCACTCGGCCGCTTCGCGTACGAAGATCACCGCTCATCCGACTTCATGATCCTTCGTCAGGTGGTGGAGATCACAAAGGCGTTGTTGTACCCCGTGTCGCAGATCACAGGATGGCAGGCATAGGATGCGGGGCAGTCGGGCTTGTGAACTGCCTCACATGTGCACGATCTTGGTGAGGTGGCGAGCCGGTTCGCCCGATGCGGTCCAACGGTCAAGGACGACTGGAAGGAGCGAGGAGCGTGAATGCCTACGCGCCCATCCTCGTGCTCGGCGCCCTCGGGGCAGGGTTTGCGATCTTCTCCGTGGTCATGGCCACGCTTATCGGCCCCAAGCGGTACAACCGAGCACGGCTCGAAGCGTACGAGTGCGGTATCGAACCCACCCCGACTCCGGCCGGTGGCGGCCGCTTCCCGATCAAGTACTACCTGACGGCGATGCTTTTCATCGTCTTCGACATCGAGATCGTCTTCCTCTATCCCTGGGCGGTCACCTTCGACGCCCTGGGGATCTTCGGGCTCGTGGAGATGCTGCTCTTCGTGCTCACCGTCTTCGTCGCCTACGCGTATGTGTGGCGCCGGGGCGGCCTGGAATGGGACTGAGGGGCTGAGGGGCACACATGGGACTCGAAGAGAAGCTGCCTAGCGGCTTTGTGCTGACCACTGTCGAGCAGGCCGCCGGCTGGGTGCGGAAGTCCTCCGTCTTCCCGGCCACCTTCGGCCTCGCCTGCTGCGCCATCGAGATGATGACGACCGGCGCGGGGCGCTACGACCTGGCCCGTTTCGGGATGGAGGTCTTCCGCGGATCGCCGCGGCAGGCCGATCTGATGATCGTCGCGGGACGGGTCAGCCAGAAGATGGCGCCCGTCCTGCGGCAGGTCTATGACCAGATGCCGAACCCGAAGTGGGTGATCTCCATGGGGGTTTGCGCATCATCGGGCGGGATGTTCAACAATTACGCCATTGTGCAGGGTGTTGATCACATTGTCCCGGTTGATATCTATTTGCCGGGGTGCCCGCCGCGCCCCGAGATGCTGATCGACGCCATTCTCAAGCTCCACCAGAAGATCCAGGGCTCCAAGCTCGGGGTCAACGCGGAGGAAGCCGCCCGTGAGGCGGAGGAGGCGGCCCTCAAGGCGCTCCCCCTGATCGAGATGAAGGGGCTGCTGCGGTGACCGACAACGCGAACGGCGACGAGCCGACCGGCAACGGAGTCCCCGCACCGCGCGAGCAGGCCGAGGTCATCCGCGTACGCAAGGGCATGTTCGGCGCCAACAACGGTGGCGACACCACCGGCTACGGCGGTCTCGTACGCACGGTGACCCTGCCGGGCGCCACCTCCCGCCCGTACGGCGGCTGGTTCGACGAAGTGGCCGACGAACTCGAAGGGGCCCTGGAGGAACAGGACCTGCTTCCCGAGAACGCCATCGAGAAGACCGTCGTCGACCGCGGTGAACTCACCTTCCACATCGCCCGCGAGCATCTGCTCCAGGTCGCCCGCACCCTGCGCGACGACCCGGCGCTGCGCTTCGAGCTCTGTACGGGAGTCAGCGGCGTCCACTTCCTGGGCGACAAGGGCCGCGAACTGCACGCCGTCTACCACCTGCGGTCCCTCACCCACGGCCGGCTCGTCCGGCTGGAGGTGTCCGCCCCGGACAGCGACCCGCACGTCCCGTCCCTCGTCGAGGTCTATCCGACCAACGACTGGCACGAGCGCGAGACCTACGACTTCTTCGGCCTCATCTTCGACGGGCACCCCGCCCTCACCCGGATCATGATGCCGGACGACTGGCAGGGCTTCCCGCAGCGCAAGGACTATCCGCTCGGCGGCATCGCCGTCGAGTACAAGGGCGCCCAGATCCCGGCTCCGGACCAGCGGAGGTCGTACTCCTGATGACTACTCCCCACGCGACACCCAGGGCCACGACCGAGGGGACTGTATATACAGTCACCGGCGGCGACTGGGACGAAGTCGTCGAGTCGGCCCTCAAGTCCGACGACGAACGCATCATCGTCAACATGGGTCCCCAGCACCCGTCCACGCACGGTGTGCTGCGGCTGATCCTGGAGATCGACGGCGAGACCGTCACCGAGGCCCGCTGCGGCATCGGCTACCTCCACACCGGCATCGAGAAGAACCTCGAATTCCGGAACTGGACCCAGGGCACCACGTTCGTCACGCGCATGGACTATCTGACGCCGTTCTTCAACGAGACGGCGTACTGCCTGGGCGTCGAGAAGCTCCTCGGCATCGAGGACCAGATCCCCGACCGGGCCACGGTCCTGCGCGTCCTGCTGATGGAGCTCAACCGGCTCTCCTCGCACCTGGTCTGCATCGCCACCGGCGGTATGGAGCTCGGCGCGACCACGATCATGATCTACGGTTTCCGCGATCGTGAACTGGTTCTCGACCTCTTCGAGCTGATCACCGGCCTCCGGATGAACCACGCGTTCGTCCGTCCCGGCGGCCTCGCCCAGGACCTGCCCCCGGGCGCGGTCGACCAGCTGCGCGAGTTCATCAAGACCATGAAGAAGAACCTGCCGGAGTACGACAAGCTCGCCACCGGCAACCCCATCTTCAAGGCCCGTATGCAGGACGTCGGTTACCTCGACCTCACCGGCTGCATGGCGCTCGGCGCC
Organism: Streptomyces sp. NBC_01237; assembly: GCF_035917275.1. Lineage (NCBI taxonomy): Bacteria > Bacillati > Actinomycetota > Actinomycetes > Kitasatosporales > Streptomycetaceae > Streptomyces > Streptomyces sp. NBC_01237. The sequence goes on from NZ_CP108508.1 coordinate 5,288,917, forward strand.
ACCGGACCGGTCCTGCGCTCCGCCGGGCTCCCGCACGACCTGCGCAAGACCGACCCGTACTGCGGCTACGAGAACTACGAGTTCGATGTGCCCACCGCGGACACCTGCGACTCCTACGGCCGCTTCCTCATCCGTCTGGAGGAGATGCGGCAGTCGCTCAGGATCGTCGAACAGTGCCTGGAGCGGCTGGAGCCGGGCCCGGTCATGGTCGCCGACAAGAAGATCGCCTGGCCCGCGCAGCTCGCGCTCGGACCGGACGGACTCGGCAACTCGCTCGACCACATCAAGAAGATCATGGGCACCTCCATGGAGGCCCTGATCCACCACTTCAAGCTGGTGACCGAGGGCTTCCGGGTCCCGGCCGGGCAGGCGTACACCGCGGTCGAGTCGCCCAAGGGCGAACTCGGCGTGCATGTCGTCTCGGACGGCGGCACCCGCCCCTACCGGGTCCACTTCCGCGACCCGTCCTTCACCAACCTGCAGGCCATGGCGGCGATGTGCGAGGGCGGCCAGGTCGCCGACGTCATCGTCGCCGTCGCGTCCATCGACCCCGTGATGGGAGGCGTCGACCGGTGACCGCAAACCAAGAGGTCAGTCTGGGGATGCCGCAGCTCCCCGCCCCCGCCTACCCGGCCGACGTACGCGCCCGGCTCGAAGCGGACGCGAAGGAGGTGATCGCCCGCTACCCCGACAGCCGCTCCGCGCTGCTGCCCCTGCTGCACCTGGTGCAGTCCGAGGAGGGCTTCGTCTCCCGTACGGGCATGGCCCTCTGCGCCGAACTGCTCGGCCTCACCACCGCCGAGGTCACCGCCGTCGCGACCTTCTACACCATGTACCGGCGCAGGCCGAGCGGCGACTACCAGGTCGGTGTCTGCACCAACACCCTGTGCGCGGTCATGGGCGGTGACGCCATCTTCGACCGGCTGAAGGACCACCTCGGGGTCGGCAACGACGAGACCACCGAGGACGGCAAGGTCACCCTCGAACACATCGAGTGCAACGCGGCCTGCGACTTCGCGCCCGTGGTGATGGTCAACTGGGAGTTCTTCGACAACCAGACGCCCGAGAGCGCGACGCGACTCGTGGACGACCTGATCGCCGGACGCACCGTCGAACCCACCCGCGGTGCCCCGCTCTGTTCGTACAAGGAGACCTCGCGCATCCTGGCCGGCTTCCCCGACGAACGCCCCGGCGCCGTCGGAGCGAGCGGTGGCGCGGGACACGCCTCGCTGGTGGGGCTCAAGCTCGCCAAGGGCGAGGCCGCCCCGCGGGCCCGCGTGGTCTCACCGCGCGGCGAGACCCCCCGTGACGCGGAGCCCCACGACGCGCAGCCCCATGACGCGTCACCGTCCGACCACCTCAGCTCTCATGACGCACCACAGCAGACCTCGGCCTCCGACCCGGAGCACCCGGCCGGGCCGGTAGCCGAGGAGGGGGAGTGATGACCTTGGCCGCCGAGATCAACGAGAACGGGACCAGCCCGGAGAAGCTGCTCTCGCCCGTCCTCTCCGCCTTCTGGGACCAGCCGGACTCCTGGACGCTGGACACCTATCTGCGCCACGACGGCTACCAGGGACTGCGCAAGGCGCTGGCCATGTCGCCGGACGACCTCATCGCGTACGTCAAGGACTCCGGTCTGCGCGGACGCGGCGGCGCGGGCTTCCCCACCGGGATGAAGTGGCAGTTCATCCCGCAGGGCGACGGCAAGCCGCACTACCTCGTCGTCAACGCCGACGAATCCGAGCCCGGGACCTGCAAGGACATCCCGCTGCTCTTCGCCAACCCGCACAGCCTCATCGAGGGCATGGTGATCGCCTGTTACGCGATCCGTTCCTCGCACGCCTTCATCTACCTGCGCGGTGAAGTGGTCCCCGTACTGCGGCGCCTGCACGAGGCCGTCCGCGAGGCCTACGAGGCGGGTTATCTGGGGGCGAACATCCTGGGTTCGGGGCTCGACCTGGAACTCACGGTGCACGCGGGTGCCGGTGCGTACATCTGTGGTGAGGAAACCGCGCTGCTCGACTCGCTGGAAGGACGGCGTGGCCAGCCCCGGCTGCGTCCCCCCTTCCCCGCGGTCGCCGGTCTGTACGCCTGCCCCACTGTGGTGAACAACGTCGAGTCCATCGCCTCGGTTCCCGCGATCCTGAACAAGGGCAAGGACTGGTTCAAGTCGATGGGCAGCGAGAAGTCCCCGGGCTTCACGCTGTACTCGCTCAGCGGCCATGTCACCAGCCCCGGCCAGTACGAGGCCCCGCTCGGCATCACGCTGCGCCAGCTGCTCGACATGAGCGGCGGCATCCGGGCCGGTCACCGCCTGAAGTTCTGGACCCCGGGTGGCTCCTCCACACCGATGTTCACCGACGAACACCTCGACGTCCCCCTCGACTACGAGGGCGTCGGCGCCGCCGGATCGATGCTCGGCACCAAGGCGCTCCAGTGCTTCGACGAGACGACCTGCGTGGTCCGGGCCGTCACCCGGTGGACCGAGTTCTACGCCCACGAGTCCTGCGGCAAGTGCACACCCTGCCGCGAGGGCACGTACTGGCTCGTCCAGCTGCTCCGCGACATCGAGGCGGGCAAGGGCCGGATGTCCGACCTCGACAAGCTCAACGACATCGCCGACAACATCAACGGCAAGTCCTTCTGCGCCCTCGGCGACGGTGCCGCCTCGCCGATCTTCTCCTCGCTCGCGTACTTCCGCGAGGAGTACGAGCAGCACATCACCGGCAAGGGCTGCCCCTTCGATCCCGCCAAGTCGACCGTCTGGGCCGACGACAAGAACACTCACCGGGGGGTGAACGCATGACAGTCACCACGAGTGCGCCCTCCGGGGGCGGCGAGGCGGCTCTCCCGCCCGAGGACCTTGTCACGCTGACCATCGACGGCATCGAGATCAGCGTCCCCAAGGGCACCCTGGTCATCAGGGCCGCCGAACTCCTCGGCATCGAGATCCCGCGCTTCTGCGACCATCCGCTCCTCGACCCGGCCGGCGCCTGCCGGCAGTGCATCGTCGAGGTCGAGGGCCAGCGCAAGCCGATGGCGTCCTGCACCATCACCTGCACCGACGGCATGGTCGTCAAGTCGCAGATCACCTCGCCCGTCGCCGAGAAGGCGCAGAAGGGCGTGATGGAACTGCTGCTGATCAACCATCCGCTGGACTGCCCCGTCTGCGACAAGGGCGGCGAGTGCCCCCTGCAGAACCAGGCGATGTCGCACGGCGACAGCGACTCCCGCTTCGACGGCAAGAAGCGCACCTTCGAAAAGCCCGTCCCGATCTCCACCCAGGTGCTGCTGGACCGTGAGCGGTGCGTGCTCTGCGCGCGCTGCACCCGGTTCTCCAACCAGGTGGCGGGCGACCCGATGATCGAGCTGATCGAGCGCGGCGCGCTCCAGCAGGTCGGCACCGGCCAGGGCGACCCCTTCGAGTCGTACTTCTCCGGCAACACCATCCAGATCTGCCCGGTCGGCGCGCTGACCTCGGCGGCCTACCGGTTCCGCTCCCGCCCCTTCGACCTGGTGTCGACGCCCTCGGTGTGCGAACACTGCGCGGGCGGCTGCGCGACCCGTACCGACCACCGGCGCGGAAAGGTCATGCGGCGTCTCGCGGCCAACGAGCCCGAGGTCAACGAGGAATGGCTCTGCGACAAGGGGCGGTTCGGCTTCCGGTACGCGCAGCAGCGCGACCGGCTCACCACTCCGCTCGTACGCAACGCGGACGGTGTGCTGGAACCGGCGAGCTGGCCCGAGGCGCTGGCCGCCGCGGCGGCCGGTCTCGGTGCCGCGCGGGGCAGGGCCGGAGTCCTGACCGGCGGCCGGCTGACCGTCGAGGACGCCTATGCGTACAGCAAGTTCGCCCGGGTCGCCCTCGACACCAACGACATCGACTTCCGGGCCCGGGTCCACAGCGGCGAGGAGGCCGACTTCCTGGCCGCCCGGGTCGCCGGACGCGGACGCGACCTGGACGGCGACGGGGTCACGTACACCTCGCTGGAGAAGGCCCCGGCGGTGCTGCTGGCCGGCTTCGAGTCCGAGGAGGAGGCCCCCGGCGTCTTCCTGCGGCTGCGCAAGGCCAACCGCAAGCACGGGCAGCGCACCTTCGCCCTCGCCTCGCACGCCTCGCGCGGCCTGGTGAAGGCGGGCGGCACGCTGCTTCCCGCCGCCCCCGGCACCGAGACCGAATGGCTGGACGCGCTCGCGGGCGGCGTCGGGCTGGACGGCGGCGGTGCCACTGCGGCCGAGGCACTGCGCGGCGAAGGCTCCGTGATCGTGGTGGGCGAGCGGCTGGCCGGGGTACCCGGTGCGCTGAGCGCCGCCGTACGGACCGCGGCCGCGACCGGCGCCGCCCTGGTGTGGATTCCGCGCCGGGCCGGCGAGCGCGGCGCGGTGGAGGCGGGCGCGCTCCCGACCCTGCTGCCCGGCGGCCGTCCGGCCACCGACCCGCGGGCCAGGGACGAGGTGGCGGCCCTGTGGCGCGTCGCCGAACTCCCCTCCCGCCACGGCCGCGACACCGGCCAGATCGTGGCGGCCGCGGCCTCCGGCGAACTGGCCGCGCTGCTCGTCGCCGGGGTCGAGGTCGCGGACCTGCCCGACCCGGCCCGTGCCCGCGCGGCCCTGGACGAGGTCGGATTCCTGGTCTCGCTGGAGCTGCGGCCCAGCGAGGTCACCGAACGGGCGGACGTGGTCCTCCCGGTCGCCGCGGTCGCCGAGAAGCCCGGCACCTTCCTCAACTGGGAGGGCAGGGCGCGGTTGTTCGAGGCGGCGCTGAAGCCCGAGCAGATGCCCCGGACGCTCTGCCCGAGCGACGCCCGGGTCCTGCACATGCTGGCCGACGCACTCGATGTGCACTTCGCGCTGCCGGACCTGAAGTCGGCCCGGCGTGAGCTGGACCGGCTCGGCGGATGGCAGGGCGTCCACGCGGAGGACCCGCGGGAGCCGGCGCTGCCGCTTCCCCGGCCCGGCGACGGCGAGGCGGTCCTCGCGGGCCACCGGATGCTGCTGGACCTGGGCCGGCTCCAGGAGGGCGACACGGCGCTGGCCGGCACCCGGCACGCGGCCGTCGCCCGGCTCTCGGCGGTCACCGCTGCCGAGTCCGGGGTGAAGGACGGCGACCTGCTCGCCGTCTCCGGCCCCACCGGCACCGTCGAACTTCCGCTGAAGGTCACCGACATGCCGGACCGGGTGGTCTGGGTGCCGCTGAACTCCGTCGGGCGAGGCATCCCCGGTGACACCGGCGCACGCCCCGGCGGCCTGGTGCGGATCGGCCCCGCCGCCGCACCGGGTGCTCCCGTCGTCCCATCGGAGGTACGCGCGTGACTGGCCTCGCTCCCTTCGCGACGGCACCGGGCGGTGCCGTTCTCGCCGCCGAGGATCTCTCGATGTTCGGCACCGACCCCTGGTGGCTCGTCGTCATCAAGGCGGTCTTCTGCTTCGCGTTCCTGATGGTGACCGTGCTCTTCTCCATCGTGTGGGAGCGCAAGGTCGTCGCCTGGATGCAGCTGCGCATCGGGCCGAACCGGCACGGGCCCTGGGGGATGCTCCAGTCGCTCGCCGACGGCGTCAAGCTGATGCTGAAGGAAGACGTCATCGTCAAGCGGGCGGACAAGGTCGTCTATGTCCTCGCGCCGATCATCGCGGCCATCCCGGCGTTCATGGCGATCGCCGTGATCCCGTTCGGCCCGTCCGGCAACGAGGTCTCGATCTTCGGCCAGCGCACGACGATGCAGCTGACCGACCTGCCGATCGCGATGCTCTACATCCTCGCGGTCGCCTCGGTCGGCATCTACGGCATCGTGCTGGCGGGCTGGTCCTCCGGATCGACGTACCCGCTCCTCGGCGGGCTGCGTTCCTGCGCGCAGATGATCAGCTACGAGATCGCGATGGGCGCCGCGTTCGCCTCGGTCTTCCTCTACTCCGGGTCGATGTCGACCTCGAAGATCGTGGAGGCGCAGGAGGACCGCTGGTTCATCATCCTGCTGCCGGTCTCCTTCATCATCTACATCATCACGATGGTGGGCGAGACCAACCGCGCCCCGTTCGACATGCCGGAGTCCGAGGGCGACCTCGTCGGCGGCTTCAACACCGAGTACTCGTCCATCAAGTTCGCGATGTTCATGCTCGCCGAGTACGTCAACATGGTCACCGTCTCCGCGGTCTCCGTGACCCTGTTCCTCGGCGGCTGGCGGGCTCCGTACCCGGTCAGCACGTTCTGGGAGGGCGCGAACCACGGCTGGTGGCCGATGCTCTGGTTCGTCATCAAGGTCCAGCTGCTGCTGTTCTTCTTCATCTGGCTGCGCGGCACGCTGCCCCGTGTCCGCTACGACCAGCTGATGAAGCTCGGCTGGAAGGTCCTGATCCCGGTCTCCGTGGTCTGGCTGATGCTCGTGGCCACGGTCCGCGCGCTGCGCAACGAGGGCTACGACTTCTCCCGGATCGTGCTGTACGTCGCCGGGGCCGTGATCGCGATCCTGCTGATCTCCTTCGTCGTCGACATGTTCCGGGACCGCAAGGCCAAGGCCGAGGAGGCGGCGGCCGGACCGGAGCCCGCGTTCGACCCGATGGCGGGCGGATTCCCGGTGCCTCCGCTGCCCGGACAGACCCTGCCGACCGTGCCGCGCCGCCGTCCACGACGGGAGCGGGAGCTCGTTGTCAGTGGTGGGCCGGATACTCAGAGTGACGGAAATTCGAGTGACGGAAAGGAGGCTGACGGTGTCTGAGTCATCAGAGCCCAGGGGATCGAGCGAGTCCCCGGGATCCACGGGGTCCTCGGAGGACAAGTTCCAGAATCCCGTTGCCGGTTTCGGCGTGACCTTCAAGGCCATGTTCAAGAAGCGGCTGACCGAGCAGTATCCGGAGACGCAGAAGGTCACGGCGCCCCGCTTCCACGGCCGCCACCAGCTCAACCGTCATCCGGACGGCTTGGAGAAGTGCATCGGCTGCGAGCTGTGCGCCTGGGCGTGTCCGGCCGACGCCATCTACGTGGAGGGCGCGGACAACAAGGAGGAGGAGCGCTACTCCCCCGGGGAGCGCTACGGCCGCGTCTACCAGATCAACTACGCGCGCTGCATCCTCTGCGGACTCTGCATCGAGGCATGCCCGACCAGGGCGCTGACGATGACGAACGAGTTCGAGCTCGCCAACACCACCCGCGAGAGCCTCATCTACACCAAGGACGAGCTGCTCGCGGGGCTGGAGGAAGGCATGGTCGACAGCCCGCACGCGATCTTCCCGGGCATGGACGAACAGGACTACTACCGGGGCCTGGTGACCGAGGCCGCCCCCGGTACGGAGCGTCAGACCGCCGTCTCCAAGGGCGAGGGCGAGAAGGACGGGGCCGAGGGCGACAAGGCCCGGCAGGACAAGGAGGTGGACGCATGAGCGGCCTGGCCGCAGTGGCCTCCACCACCTCGACCGGCGAGGCCTTCCAGTTCTGGGTACTGGGCACGGTCGCCGTGATCGGCGCACTGTCCACCGTCCTGATGAAGAGGGCCGTCCACAGCGCCCTGTCGCTCGCCGGGACCATGATCGTCCTGGCGGTCTTCTACCTCGCCAACGGCGCGTACTTCCTGGGCATCGTCCAGATCGTCGTCTACACCGGCGCGATCATGATGCTGTTCCTCTTCGTGGTCATGCTCGTCGGCGTCACGGCAGCGGACTCGCTGAAGGAAACCCTCAAGGGGCAGCGCTGGCTGGCCGCGGGCTGCGGACTCGGCTTCGGCGTCCTGCTCATCGCGGGCATCGGCAACGCCTCCCTGAACAGCTTCACCGGGCTCGGCACCGCCAACGCCGAGCACGGCGGAAACGTCGAGGGGCTCGCCAACCTGATCTTCACCAAGTACGTCTTCGCGTTCGAGATCACCGGCGCCCTGCTGATCACCGCGACCGTCGGCGCGATGGTGCTCACCCACCGCGAGCGCACCGAACGGGCCAAGACCCAGCGGGAGATGTCCGAGGAGCGCGTGCGCGGCAGCCAGCTTCCGCCACTGCCCGCCCCCGGTGTCTACGCCCGGCACAACGCGGTGGACATCGCCGGCCTGCTGCCGGACGGCACCCCGTCCGAGCTCACCGTCATGGGGACGCTGCGCGAGCGCGGCCAGATCCGTGATGTGTCGCACGAGGCGCTCGCCGACCTCAAGGCGCTGGAACAGCGCTCGGAGGAACGGCTCGGCCGTGACAACGAAGAAGAGGAGGTCGCCAAGTGAATCCGGTCAACTACCTCTATCTAGCGGCCCTGTTGTTCACCATCGGCGCGTCCGGGGTGCTGATCAGGCGGAACGCGATCGTGGTGTTCATGTGTGTGGAGCTGATGCTCAACGCGTGCAACCTCGCGTTCGTCACGTTCTCCCGGATGCACGGCAACCTCGACGGGCAGATCGTCGCGTTCTTCACGATGGTCGTCGCCGCCGCGGAAGTCGTCGTCGGGCTCGCGATCATCGTGTCGCTGTTCCGCTCCCGCCACTCGGCCTCGGTCGACGACGCCAGCCTGATGAAGCTGTAAGGGGTCGGAAATCGTGGAGAACCTGATTGCGCTGCTCGTCGCGGCGCCTCTGCTCGGAGCGGCGGTCCTGCTGTGCGGCGGCCGCCGGCTGGACCGGGCCGGACACTGGCTCGGCACCGTGCTCGCCGCCGCCTCCTTCGTCGTGGGAGCCGTGCTCTTCCTCGACATGCTGGGCAAGGGGGCCGAGGACCGGGCCCTGCACCAGCACCTGTTCAGCTGGATTCCCGTCGAGGGCTTCCAGGCGGACATCGCCTTCCAGCTCGACCAGCTGTCGATGACCTTCGTGCTGCTGATCACCGGTGTGGGCACGCTGATCCACATCTACTCCATCGGCTACATGGAGCACGACGAGCGCCGGCGCCGCTTCTTCGGCTATCTGAACCTGTTCCTCGCGGCGATGCTCGTGCTGGTCATCGCCGACAACTACCTGCTGCTGTACGTCGGGTGGGAGGGCGTCGGTCTGGCGTCGTACCTGCTCATCGGCTTCTGGCAGCACAAGCCCAGCGCGGCCACCGCCGCGAAGAAGGCCTTCCTGGTCAACCGGGTCGGCGACATGGGCCTGTCGATCGCCATCATGCTGATGTTCACCACCTTCGGCACCTTCGCCTTCGGGCCGGTGCTGGAGGCGACCGGGGGGACGAGCGAGGGCAAGCTGACGGCGATCGGGCTGATGCTGCTGCTCGCCGCCTGCGGCAAGTCGGCCCAGGTGCCGCTGCAGTCCTGGCTCGGTGACGCGATGGAGGGCCCGACCCCGGTCTCCGCCCTCATCCACGCCGCCACCATGGTGACCGCGGGCGTCTATCTCATCGTCAGGTCCGGCGCGATCTTCAACGCCGCCCCGGACGCCCAGATGGTCGTCGTCATCGTCGGCGCGGTCACGCTCCTGTTCGGTGCGATCGTCGGTTGCGCGAAGGACGACATCAAGAAGGCCCTCGCCGGGTCGACGATGTCCCAGATCGGCTACATGATCCTGGCCGCGGGCCTCGGCCCCATCGGCTACGTCTTCGCGATCATGCACCTGGTGACGCACGGCTTCTTCAAGGCCGGGCTCTTCCTCGGCGCCGGTTCGGTCATGCACGGCATGAACGACGAGGTCGACATGCGCAAGTACGGCGGCCTGCGGAAGTACATGCCGGTCACCTTCATCACCTTCGGCCTCGGCTACCTCGCGATCATCGGCTTCCCCGGTCTGTCCGGCTTCTTCTCCAAGGACAAGATCATCGAGGCGGCCTTCGCCAAGGGCGGCACCGAGGGATGGATCCTCGGCTCCGTCGCCCTGCTGGGCGCCGCGATCACCGCGTTCTACATGACGCGGGTGATGCTGATGACGTTCTTCGGCGAGAAGCGCTGGCAGCCGGATGCCGAGGGGCACGAGCCGCACCCGCACGAGTCCCCGAAGTCGATGACGATCCCCATGATCGTGCTGGCCTTCGGTTCGGTCTTCGCGGGTGGCTTCTTCTCCATCGGCGACCGGTTCATGCACTGGCTGGAGCCCGTCACCGGACACGACCACGGCGATGCCCCGGTCAGCGCGACCACCGTCACCGCCGCCACCATGGTGGTGCTCGTCATCGGTGTCGCCATCGCCTGGCTGATGTACGGGCGCAAGCCCGTCCCCGTCGTCGCCCCGCGTGGCTCGCTGCTCACCCGGGCCGCCCGCCGCGACCTCCTCCAGGACGACTTCAACCATGTGGTCCTGGTCCGCGGCGGTGAGCACCTCACCCGCTCCCTGGTCTACGTCGATCACACCCTGGTCGACGGCGTCGTCAACGGCACGGCCGCCTCGGTCGGCGGGCTCTCCGGCCGACTGCGCAAGCTGCAGAACGGCTATGCCCGCTCCTACGCGGTCTCGATGTTCGGCGGTACGGCCGTGGTCATCGCCGCAACCCTGCTGATGAGGGCGGTCTGATCACCATGTCCTTTCCTCTCCTGACAGCGACGGCCGCACTCCCGGCGATCGGCGCGATCGTCACCGCCGCCGTCCCGGCCGCGCGGCGCACCGCGGCCAAATGGCTCGCGCTGCTCTTCTCGCTCGGCACACTCGTGCTGGCGGGCATCGTCTTCGCCCGCTTCGAGCCCGGCGGCGACCGCTACCAGCTCACCGAATCGCACTCCTGGATCGCGGACTTCGGGGTGCGCTACGAGCTGGGCGTGGACGGCATCGGGGTGGCGCTCCTCGCGCTCACCGCCCTGCTGATCCCGTTCGTCATCGTGGCGGGCTGGCACGACGCCGACCCCCTGGAGACGAAGTCCTCGCGCTGGCGGCCCACCCAGGGCTTCTTCGCCCTGATCCTGATGGTCGAAGCGATGGTGATCCTCTCCTTCGAGGCCACCGACGTCTTCCTCTTCTACATCCTGTTCGAAGCCATGCTCATCCCGATGTACTTCCTCATCGGCGGCTTCGGCGACCGGGCCCACTCCGGCAGCGACGAGAACGCGGCGGCGCAACGCTCGTACGCCGCCGTGAAGTTCCTCCTCTACAACCTGGCCGGCGGCCTGATCATGCTGGCCGCCGTCATCGGCCTGTATGTCGTCGCGGGGAGCTTCTCGCTCGCCGAGATCGCCGAGGCGCGGGCCAACGGGTCGCTGGAGATGGCGACCAGCACCGAGCGGTGGCTGTTCCTCGGGTTCTTCTTCGCCTTCGCGGTGAAGGCCCCGCTGTGGCCGCTGCACACCTGGCTGCCCAACGCCATGGGGGAGGCCACGGCGCCGGTCGCCGTGCTGATCACCGCGATCGTCGACAAGGTCGGCACGTTCGCGATGCTCCGCTTCTGCCTCCAGCTCTTCCCGGAGGCCAGCAAGTGGGCGACGCCCGTCGTCCTCGTCCTGGCACTGATCTCCATCGTGTACGGGGCGCTGCTCGCGGTCGGCCAGCGCGACATCAAGCGGCTGATCGCCTACGCCTCGATCTCGCACTTCGGCTTCATCATCCTGGGCATCTTCGCGATGACCAGCCAGGGTCAGTCGGGCGCCACGCTCTACATGGTCAACCACGGTATCTCGACGGCCGCGCTGCTGCTGGTCGCCGGATTCCTGATCACCCGGCGCGGTTCGCGGCTCATCGCGGACTACGGAGGGGTGCAGAAGGTGGCACCCGTGCTGGCCGGGACCTTCCTGATCGGCGGTCTGGCCACGCTCTCGCTGCCCGGCCTCGCGCCGTTCGTCAGCGAGTTCCTGGTGCTGGTCGGCACGTTCAGCGCGTACCCGGTGGCGGGCATCATCGCCACCTCCGGCATCGTGCTCGCCGCGATCTATGTCCTCGTCCTCTACCAGCGGACGATGACCGGCCCGGTGAAGGCGTCGGTCCGGGGGATGCCGGACCTCAGGGCCCGGGAGCTGGTGGTGGCCCTCCCGCTGATCGCGCTGCTGATCTTCCTGGGGGTCTTCCCGAAGCCGCTCACCGAGGTCGTCAACCCCGGGGTGCAGCACACCATGAATGACGTACAGAAGAAGGACCCCCAGCCCGAGGTGGAGGCCGCCAAGTGAGCGCAACAGCTGTCCACAGCCTGTGGACGACGGCGGGCGGGTGGGCGACGGCCGCCCCGGGCCAGACGTTCGAGGCGCCGAACATCGAGTACGGCCAACTCGCGCCCGTACTGATCGTGATCGGTGCCGCCGTTCTCGGCATCCTGGTGGAGGCCTTCGTCCCGCGCCGGGCCCGCTACCACACACAGGTCTTCCTGACCGTCGTGGCACTCGCCGCCTCGTTCGCGGCGGTCCTCGCCCTGGCGGCCGACGGGTACGCCTCCGATCCGCACCTCGCGGCGATGAAGGCCATCGCGATCGACGGCCCCACGCTGTTCCTCCAGGGGACCATTCTGCTCGTCTCGGTGGTGGCGGTCTTCACCTTCGCCGAGCGGCGCCTGGACCCCGAGTCGCACGGCAACCGGGTCGACTCCTTCGCCGCCCAGGCCGGTTCCGTCCCGGGCAGCGACAGCGAGAAGGCCGCGGTCAGGGCCGGATTCACCACGACCGAGGTCTTCCCGCTGGTCCTCTTCTGCATCGCGGGCATGCTGGTCTTCCCGGCCGCGAATGATCTGCTGACCCTCTTCATCGCGCTCGAGGTCTTCTCGCTCCCGCTCTACCTCCTGTGCGCCCTCGCCCGCCGCAAGCGGCTGATGTCGCAGGAGGCCGCGGTGAAGTACTTCCTGCTCGGCGCGTTCTCCTCGGCGTTCTTCCTCTTCGGGATCGCCCTGCTGTACGGGTACGCGGGCTCGCTCTCGTACGCGCAGATCGCCAATGTGGTCGACGGCTCCGTCATCGAGATCGACCCGGCGCTCGCCGACACCATGGGCAATGACGCGCTGCTGCTCATCGGCGGTGCGATGGTCCTGACCGGGCTGCTCTTCAAGGTCGGCGCGGTCCCGTTCCACATGTGGACCCCGGACGTCTACCAGGGCGCGCCGACCCCGGTCACCGGCTTCATGGCCGCGGCCACCAAGGTCGCCGCGTTCGGTGCGATGCTGCGGCTGCTGTACGTGGTGCTGCCGGGGCTCACCTGGGACTGGCGCCCGGTGATGTGGGGCGTGGCCATCGTCACGATGCTGGGCGGGGCGATCGTCGCGATCACCCAGACCGACATCAAGCGGATGCTGGCCTACTCCTCCATCGCGCACGCGGGCTTCATCCTCTCGGGTGTCATCGCGACCAACCCGAACGGCATCTCCTCGGTCCTCTTCTACCTCGCCGCGTACTCCTTCGTGACGGTCGGCGCGTTCGCCGTCGTCACACTGGTGCGCGACGCGGGCGGCGAGGCGACGCACCTGTCCAAGTGGGCCGGACTCGGCCGGCGCTCGCCGCTGGTCGCCGCGGTCTTCGCGGTGTTCCTGCTGGCCTTCGCCGGTATCCCGCTGACCTCGGGCTTCTCCGGGAAGTTCGCGGTCTTCAAGGCGGCGGCGGAGAGCGGCGCGGGCGCTCTGGTCGTGGTCGGTGTGATCTCCTCGGCCATCGCCGCGTTCTTCTACATCCGGGTCATCGTCCTGATGTTCTTCAGCGAGCCGAAGGCGGACGGCCCGACGGTCGCCGTCCCGTCCCCGCTGACGATGACGACGATCGCCGTCGGTGTCGCGGTCACCGTGGTGCTGGGCCTGGCCCCGCAGTACTTCCTCGACCTGGCGGGTCAGGCGGGAGTGTTCGCGCGGTAACCGCACCGCATCACGCCGCCGCACCGTGCCACGGCACGGTGGCGCCGACACCGTCCGCCGGGCGGGCCCGATCTCCGGGCCCGTCCGGCGTTGTCATCGGTGGCGCTTATCGTGGCAGGAGACGGTGAAGCGGTGAGACGGTGCGGGACAGAGCGGGACGGACCCCGGGGGACAGAGCGATGAGCGGGACGGGCGTAACCATGGATGTGACCGAGAGCGATGCGCAGCAGACACTGCATCGCGTATTCGGGTACGAGTCGTTCCGCGGCGAGCAGGGTGCCGTCATCGAGCATGTGGTGGCGGGCGGTGACGCGGTCGTGCTCATGCCGACCGGTGGCGGCAAGTCCCTCTGCTACCAGATCCCGGCGCTGGTCAGGCCCGGCACCGGCATCGTCGTCTCGCCGCTGATCGCCCTCATGCAGGACCAGGTGGACGCCCTGCGGGCGCTCGGGGTGCGGGCCGGCTTCGTCAACTCCACGCAGGACTTCGACGAGCGGCGCTCGATGGAGGCGCAGTTCCTCGCGGGCGAGCTGGACCTGCTGTATCTGGCACCGGAGCGGCTGCGCCTGGACTCCACGCTCTCGCTGCTCGCCCGGGGCGAGATCTCGGTCTTCGCGATCGACGAGGCGCACTGCGTGGCCCAGTGGGGCCACGACTTCCGCCCGGACTACCTGGCCCTGTCCGTGCTGGGCGAGCGCTGGCCCGATGTCCCGCGGATCGCGCTGACGGCCACGGCGACCGACGCCACGCACCGGGAGATCACCCAGCGCCTGGGGATGCCCGACGCGAAGCACTTCGTCGCCAGCTTCGACCGGCCCAACATCCAGTACCGGGTCGTGCCGAAGGCCGACCCGAAGAAGCAGCTGCTGACGTTCCTCAAGGAGGAGCACGACGGGGACGCGGGCATCGTCTACTGCCTCTCGCGCAACTCCACCGAGAAGACCGCCGAGTATCTCTGCCGCAACGGCATCGAGGCCGTGGCGTACCACGCGGGACTGGACGCCGGGACGCGCGCCGTCAACCAGGCGCGCTTCCTCCGCGAGGAGGGCCTGGTCGTCGTCGCGACCATCGCCTTCGGCATGGGCATCGACAAGCCGGACGTCCGCTTCGTCGCCCACCTCGACCTGCCGAAGTCCGTCGAGGGGTATTACCAGGAGACCGGCCGCGCGGGCCGCGACGGTGCGCCCTCCACGGCGTGGATGGCCTACGGCCTCCAGGACGTCGTCCAGCAGCGCAAGCTCATCCAGGGCGGGGAGGGCGACGAGGCGTTCCGCCGCCGGGCGGCCTCCCACCTGGACTCCATGCTGGCCCTGTGCGAGACGGTGCAGTGCCGCCGGGCCCAGCTGCTGACGTACTTCGGCCAGGAGCCCACGGCGGAGTCCTGCGGCAACTGCGACACCTGCCTCACCCCGCCCGAGACCTGGGACGGCACGGTGGTCGCACAGAAGCTGCTGTCCACGGTGGTGCGGCTGAAGCGGGAGCGCGGGCAGAAGTTCGGCGCGGGCCAGATCATCGACATCCTGCTGGGCCGCAAGACCGCGAAGATCATCCAGTTCGACCACGACCAGCTGTCGGTCTTCGGCATCGGCGAGGAGCTGGCCGAGGCCGAGTGGCGGGGTGTGGTGCGCCAGCTGCTGGCCCAGGGGCTGCTCGCCGTCGAGGGCGAGTACGGCACGCTGGTGCTCACCGAGGAGAGTGCCACGGTGCTCGGCCGGGAGCGCGAGGTGCTGCTGCGCAAGGAGCCCAAGAAGCCCACGTCCCGGTCCATGAAGGGCGAGCGCACCTCGAAGTCGGCGGCCGCCGTCGCGGAGCTGCCCGAGTCGGCCGTCCCGGTCTTCGAGGCGCTGCGCGCCTGGCGCGGCGCGACGGCGAAGGAGCAGGGCGTCCCGGCGTACGTCATCTTCCACGACGCGACGCTGCGGGAGATCGCCGCGCTGCGGCCCGGCTCACTGGCGGAGCTGGGCGGCATCAGCGGCCTCGGCGAGAAGAAGCTGGCGACGTACGGGGAAGGGGTGCTGGCCGTGCTCGCGGAGCTGGGTCCGGCACCGGAGCGGCCCGAGTCCGAGACCGAGTCCCCGGCCGCGGCACCCGCGGCGGTACCGGCTCCGGCTGCCGCACGGACCCCGGCTCCGGCACGGACCCGGGCCGCCGCGCCGGTGGCCCGCCCGTCCGCTGCCCGCCCGTCCGCCCCGGACAGTGACCCGGAGTTCGGCTGGGACGAGGAACCGCCCGAGTACGAGTGAGCAGCGGGCGGTGACGGGAGGGCGGACAGCCCTTGGTCCAGGTCCGCCGCCCGGTGGCGAGGCGTGATCGCCATGAGGTCCAGGTCGAGGGGGAACGGCACCGACACCTTCATGCGGTCGTGGAAGATCCCCGTCGAGGTGCAGACACCGGTGGCCGGTTCCCGCTCGAAGACATGGACCACGGCCCGGCCGTCGTGGTTCTCGGCCCGCCAGTGGTGGGGGATGGCCGCACGGGCGTATGTCACGGGCTTGGTCTCCCGGTCGCGCGACCGGGATTCGGGGGGAGATCAGCGTATCCGCCGGGAAACCGGATGCGGCTCCCCCCGAGCGTGTGAGCGTCCCGCGCACCGCTGACCACCGGCCCCGCAGGACAGCCCTCAGTCGCCCCCGCCGTCCCCGCCGCTCCCTCAGTCGCCCCCGCCGTCCCCGCCGCTCCCTCCGCCGTCCCCGCCGCCGCTCCGGTTCGTCCGGTCCTGGCTCACGTTGCGGTGCACGGCGTGCGCGGCCCACTCCTCGCGGCGCAGTGTCCGCATGGCCGCCCGGCCGCGGTGGCCGTCCGCGGTCACCTCCGGTGCCAGCCCGGTCGCCGAGACCAGCGCGGCCAGCAGCCGGTCGCGGCGGTCGGGGAAGCCGGCCCGTTCGGCGGCCGTGAAGCGGTCCCGTACCCGCGCGGCATCGTCCCCGGGGCCCGCCGGGTGGCGGTGGAAGGGGAGCAGGCCGAGGAAGCGGTGGGTCTCCCTGCGCAGGATGCCGCGCTCCACCAGGGAGTCCAGATACAGCCCCCCGGTCTGCCGGGCGGCCTGCCGGATCCAGCGTTTCGCGGACACACCCGAGCCGAACGTGCTCTTCCCCGGTGCGGGCAGGCTGCGCAGGAAGACGGCCAGCAGCGGATCGGCCGGGTCCAGCGGGTTCGCCACCAGCACCCGGCCGTGCTGTTCGGTGACGCGCCCCTGGAGCTCCAGCTCGGCCAGGACCGCCCCCGCCATCCCGTACTCCAGGAAGCGGCCCCGGCACAGCGGTTTGCCCCGTCGCGGGTCCAGGGCGAGCAGCAGCAGTTCCTCGGGGAGCGTCGGCCCGGGTGGGTCCTGGGTCATGGCGCGGGAACGATCCGTCCGGTCACTTCGCCGAGCCCGACGCGCGTCCCGTCCGGACCCGGCGCCCAGGCCGTCAGCGTCACCGTGTCGCCGTCCTCCAGGAACGTCCGCTTGCCGTCGGGGAGGTCCAGCGGGTCGCGGCCGTTCCAGGTGAGTTCGAGGAGGGAGCCGCGCTGGCCCGGTTCGGCGCCGCTGACCGTGCCGGAGCCGTACAGATCACCGGTGCGCAGGGACGCCCCGTTCACCGTCATCTGCGCCAACTGCTGGGCGGCCGTCCAGTACATGGAGGAGAACGGCGGCTCGGCCACCACCTGGCCGTTGATGGCGACGGAGATCCGCAGGTCGATGCCGCCCGGCTCCTCCTCCTGC
This sequence comes from Streptomyces sp. NBC_01237, assembly GCF_035917275.1. NCBI lineage: Bacteria > Bacillati > Actinomycetota > Actinomycetes > Kitasatosporales > Streptomycetaceae > Streptomyces > Streptomyces sp. NBC_01237. Next base: position 5,306,261 of record NZ_CP108508.1, read on the forward strand.
GCGTCGTCCAGGTAGGGCAGCAGCGGGAAGTCGCGGGCGGGCGGTGCGGTGCGGGCCGCGTCCAGGGCCTCCAGCGGAGTCACCCACGGCGATACGGAGGTGGCGAAGGACTTGCCGAGGAACGGGCCCAGCGGCACGTACTCCCATGCCTGGATGTCGCGCGCCGACCAGTCGTTGAGCAGCGAGAGCCCGAAGACGTGCTCGCGGAAGTCGCCGAGCGCGACCGGGGTGCCCTGAGCGGAGGGGACGCCCACGACGAAACCGACCTCGGCCTCGATGTCCAGTTTCACCGAGGGGCCGAAGACCGGTGCCGGATCGGAGGGGGCCTTGCGCTGGCCGGAGGGCCGCACCACATCCGTACCGGAGACGACGACCGTGCCGGCCCGTCCGTGGTAACCGATCGGCAGGTGCTTCCAGTTGGGCGTCAGCGCGGCACCGTCCGGGCGGAAGATCCGGCCGACGTTGGTGGCGTGGTGCTCGCTCGCGTAGAAGTCGACGTAGTCCGCCACTTCGTAGGGCAGGTGCAGCGTCACCGCGTCGACGGGGTGCAGCAGCGGCTCGATGTCCGCGCGGTGGGCCGGGACCGTCAACCAGGCGGTGAGCGCCCGGCGGACATCGCGCCAGGCGGTGCGCCCGGCCGAGAGCAGCGGCATCAGGCTGGGCCGGTCCAGCAGTCCGGCGTAGGGCGAGCCGAGCGCGTGGGCGGCGGCTCCGGCGTCCAGCACATGGCTGCCGATGCGGACGCCGACCCGGCGGTCGTCGGGGTGGTCGGGGGTGGAGAACACTCCGTACGGAAGGTTGTGCGGGCCGAAGGGATCGCCCTCGGCCAGATCGAGCGGGCTGCTCTGCTCGGGCATGTGTTGCTGCCTCGCTTTCCAGGTCGCTTGGGGGACACGTTACGTCGGGCCCCCTACCCCGCGGCAGTGCCCCAACTATGCGCAATGCCCGGAAAGTTCTGTGGGGCACCCGGAAATCCGGGTGCCCCACGCGTACCTCCGGGCGGCTTACCCCGCTGTGCGCGGAATGCGCTTCTCCCAGGTGCGGTGGAAGACGACCTCGCCGCCGTCCTTGCAGACCACCTCGTTGGACGTGATGAAGTCGTCCGCGTCCGCGCTGATCTCGGAGCGCGTCTCGATCCGCACGTCCCAGGCCATCTCCGGCCGGTGCAGCCGGATCGTCCAGTCGGAGCGGGTCCGGGCGGAGAGCGGGTCGTTCTCCTGGATCGTGTAGGTCTCGACCGCGTCCTCGGTGAATTCGAGGCCGTCCGGGTAGACCCGGGTGCCGCCGTAACGCGGGTCGACCTCCATCCGCCATTCGCCCTTGGCGACATCGCGGACCACCAGCCGCTCGGGGCGCTGCTCGTCGAGGGTCACCGGATAGACGACGCCCAGCGGTTCGGACTGCTCCGGTGCGCCGAAGGTGATCGCGGGGTCCTCCGTGTGGCGGCGCACCGGGAGTTCGACGAAGCTGCCGTCCGCGTCGAGGGTGAAGCCCGCCGAGCCGGCCTGCGGCCAGATCCAGGGCCAGTACGAGGAGGAGATCGCGATCCTGATCCGGTGGCCGGGCGGGAAGGTGTGCCCGATGCCGTTCAGCTCGAAGGTCACGTCCTCGCTCTCGCCGACGGGCCAGTCGTCGCAGCGGTCGCGCCCGTGGCGGGCCGAGAAGTTGAGCACGCCGCGGGTGACCAGGGTGGAGGAGCCGTCCGGGGCCACGTCGCAGAGCCGGGCGATGGCCTGGCCGCGCGGTACGTCCATCCGGACCCGGAGCTTCACCCGGGGGCGGCCCAGGATCTCGATGGGGGAGTCCTCGACGGGGAACTCGAACGACACCGACTTGGCGTCCTCGTCGCGCTGGTCGGGCGGCAGGTCGGCATCGTTGCCGAACGGGAAGAAGCGGCCCGCGTCCACCCCGGTCTGCTGCGGCGAGCGCACGATCCGCTCGCCGCCCTGGAGGGCGTACGCGACCGGCGCCACGTTCTCCGAGGGCCAGCTCGCGTCGCCGACCCAGCGGCCGGGCAGCGTCTCGTACACCGTGGCGGGCGGGTGCGAGCCGCTGATCCAGGACCGCAGCAGCGGCTCCCGCATCACTCCGGTGTCCTTGTTCTTGAGGTGCTGGTCCCACCAGCGCAGCGTCTCCTGGAGGAAGCCGATCGCCGGCCCCGGCGGCAGCCCCCGGTCCGGGTACTGGTGCGACCACGGTCCGATCAGCCCGCGCACCCGGCCGGGGTCCAGGTGCTCGACGAGCCGCAGCACGGTGTCGCGGTACGGGTCGTGCCAGCCGCCCACCGCGAGGACGTTCGCCTTGATGGCGCCGTAGTCCTCGCAGACGCTGCCGTGCCTCCAGTAGTCGTCGCGGGTCTGGTGGGCCAGCCAGGTGTGGATGAAGGGGTCGACGGCCTCCAGCCGCTTGAGCCACATGGCCTTCCAGTCGTCGCCGACCTGTGCCGGGTCCGGCGGCCGGGAGACGAAGGCCAGCATCGTGGCGGCCCAGGCGTGCATGTCGACGGCGAGGACCGAGCCGCCCATGTAGTGGACGTCGTTGTCGTAGCGGTCGTCGGCCGAGCAGACGGTGACGATCGCCTTCAGCGGCTCGGGGGCGAGCGCGGCGATCTGGAGCGAGTTGAAGCCGCCCCAGGAGATGCCGAACATGCCGACCCGGCCGGAGCACCACTCCTGCTGGGCCAGCCAGTGGATGACGGCGACCCCGTCGTCCAGTTCGGTCGCGTCGTACTCGTCGCCCGGCATGCCCTCGCTGTTGCCGTGGCCGCGGACGTCGACCCGCACGGAGGCGTAGCCGTGGCCCGCGTACCAGGGGTGGCGCTGCCAGTCGCGGGGGGCCGTCCAGTCGCTGAGCCGGTAGGGCAGGTACTCCAGCAGCGCGGGGACCGGCTCGTCCGTGAGGGGCCGCCAGATCCGGGCGTACAGCTGTGTGCCGTCCGGCAGCGGAATATAGACGTCCTCGCGGAACGTCTCGTACGGGAACTCGGTGCTGATGTGCATGGCGGTACCTCAGTGGACGGGGTGCATGGTGCGCTTGAGCCAGGGGGCGGCGGCGATCATCGCCACACCGGCCACCACCGCGATCGCACCGTTGACACCGAAGTAGGCGGGGTTGGAGACCTCGCCGTACAGCTTCACGATCTGGGCCTGGATGCCGTTGGCGAGGGCCAGCGACAGGAACCACAGGGCCATCGTCTGGCTGGCGAAGGCCTTGGGGGCGAGCTTGGTGGTGGCCGACATGCCGGAGGTCTCCAGCAGGACGTCGCCGAGCCCGAGCAGCAGATACGAGCCGACGATCCACCAGGCGGCCATCTTGAACGTGTCGTCGGAGTGCCCGGACGTGGGCAGGACCATCAGCAGGAACGAGAGCCCGCCGAGGATCACCCCGAACGCGATCTTGTTGGAGGCGTGCGGCTGGCGTGGGCCCATCCGGGCCCACACGGCGGCGACCACGGGCGCCAGCGCGACCTCGAAGGCGCCGAGCGCGGAGGCGTACCAGCTGGCCGGGAAGTGGAAGCCGAAGATCTCGGTACGGGCGTTGGTCGACGCGAGCAGCATCATCGTCGAGTACGCCTGGAAGAGGATGAAGTTGAAGACGACGGACCCCAGGAACAGCACCACGTACGGACGGAGCCTGCCGCGTTCCTCGGCGGTCACCCGGGGGCTCTTGAACATGACGACGAAGTAGACGACCGGGGCGATCACCGAGATCACGGTCAGGACGTCGACGAAGCGGTCCATCGTCAGCCACCCGGCCAGCGCCAGCGCGGTGGCGAGGGCGGCGAACACGACGGCCCCGACGACGATCAGCCGCACGGCACGGCGCATCGGTCCGGGGGCGAGCGGGAACTCCGCGCCGTGCTTACGCCCGGCCAGGTGACGCCGGCCCGCCACGTACTGGATCAGGCCCAGTGTCATGCCGACGGCGGCGGCCGAGAAGCCCCAGTGCCAGCTCGCGTGGTCGCCGAGCCAGCCGGTGATCAGCGGACCGGCGAAGGCGCCGATGTTGATGCCCATGTAGTAGAGGGCGAATCCGGCGTCACGCCGCTCGTCGTCGGTGCGGTAGAGCTTGCCGACCATCGAGGCGACATTGGGCTTGAGCAGGCCCGTTCCGGCGCTGATCAGGCCCAGGCCGACCCAGGTCATGGTGTCGGTCGGCACGGCCATCGAATAGTGGCCGCAGGCGATGAGGATGCCGCCGTACAGGACGGCGCGGTACGAGCCGAGGATGCGGTCGGCCAGCCAGCCGCCGGCCACGGAGACCAGATAGACCAGGGTGCCGTAGGCGGCGGAGACGGACGCGGCGGTGCCGGCGTCCATGCCCATTCCGCCGTTCGACACCTTGTCGGCGAAGAAGAGGACCAGGATCGCCTGCATGCCCAGGAACGAGAAGCGCTCCCAGACCTCCAGGCCGGACAGGGTCATCAGGCCCCGTGGCTGCCCGAAGAAGGCGTGGTCGTCCCCGGGCGGGGGCTGGGTCGACTCGGTGTCGTTGGCGGTGTGCGACAAAGCGGTAACTCCTGATCGTATGAGCTGATCCCGAACATACCGGCGGTGGCGGGAAGGCGCCCACGGTGATCCAAAGCGGACCGGATACGCTGAGTTGAGTGATGACAGCGACACATCGACAATCCGTGTGATCGTCAGTAGACAGGAGATCCCCTCGTGACCGTCGTCGGGCCGTTCGGACTGCGCGTGCGGGACCAGGCTCTTGAGGCCGATGTCCAGACGGGTATGGCCGCTGTCGAGGCTGGGCTGCTCGAAGCGACCAAGAGCGAGGTCCCGTTCATCACGGAGGCCGCGCAGCACCTTGTACGTGCAGGGGGCAAACGTTTTCGGCCGCTGCTGGTCATGCTGGCGTCCCAGTTCGGTGACCCGGACGCGCCCGGGGTCGTTCCCTCGGCCGTGGTGGTCGAGCTGACCCATCTGGCGACGCTCTACCACGACGACGTGATGGACGAGGCGGACGTACGCCGCGGGGTGGACAGCGCCAACGTCCGCTGGGGCAACTCCGTCGCCGTCCTGACCGGCGACTTCCTCTTCGCCCGCGCCTCGCACATCCTGGCCGACCTCGGCCCGGAGGCCGTACGCATCCAGGCGGAGGCGTTCGAGCGCCTGGTCACCGGCCAGATCCTGGAGACCGCGGGCCCGCGCGACGGCCGCGACCCGGTCGACCACTACCTGGACGTCCTGAGCGGCAAGACCGGCTCGCTGGTCGCGGTGTCCGGGCGGTTCGGCGCCATGATGTCCGGTGCCGACGAGCGGGTCGTCGACATCCTCACCCAGTACGGGGAACGCCTCGGCATCGCCTTCCAGCTCGCCGACGACGTCCTCGACATCGCCTCCGACTCCCACGAGTCCGGCAAGACCCCCGGCACCGACCTGCGCGAGGGCATCTCCACGCTGCCGGTCCTGCGGCTGCGGGCGCAGGCGGCGGCCTACGGCAAGCCGGAGGACGTGGAGCTCGTCGAACTGCTGGACGGCGACCTGAGCGACGACGGCAGGCTGGCCGAGGCGCTGCGGGGGCTGCGGAGCCACCCGGCGCTGGAGCAGGCCCGTCAGGACACCGTCCGGTACGCGCAGGAGGCACGGGCCACCCTGGCGCCGCTGCCCGAGGGCTACGCCAAGTCCGCGCTGGAGGAGCTGTGCGACGCCGTGGTGCACCGGGCCGGCTGACACACCGTTCGGCCCTACCCCTACTGGACGGCCGGCCCTGGGACGCCGGTTGTCATACCGGAGCAGTAGACGGAGTTGATCCCGCGGGCTGACGCTTCGTGCCGCCCGATTTGGTCAGATGGAGAACAACCACTCCTGACCACATCGGGTGAGAATGGCGGCAGGGAGTGGATGTGAGCAACCGGACGGACGCCGCCGACCACGGAGGTAAGGCACACATGGCACCGAACGACAGCGCAGAGACCACCGGCAAGGCCACGGGCACTGTCGTGGGCCGTCGCAAGGCCGCGCGATACATCGTCCCCGTCGCGGTGGCGGGGGTGGCGGCCGCGACGATCGGGCTCGTCCCGGCCCTCGCGGACTCCGGTGACCCCGAGCTGCCGAAGATCAGCGCACAGGAACTCATCGAGAAGATCGCCGCCTCGGACGAGCAGCAGCTGTCCGGCACGCTCAAGATCAGCACCGACCTCGGTATCCCGTCCCTCGGCGGGCTCGCGGGCTCCTTCGCCCCGGGCGGCGCCGGTACGGACGGCGGCGGTTCCGCCGCTCCGGAGGACAAGCTGATGGAGCTGGCCTCCGGTACGCACACGCTGCGGGTGGCGGCCGACGGCCCCGACAAGCAGCGGCTCTCGATCCTCGGGAACGCCGCCGAGTACAGCCTCATCCACAACAAGGGCGAGGTCTGGGCGTACGACAGCAAGTCCGGCGAGGCGTACCACGCCGCGGCGGACGCCGAGCAGCAGAAGCAGAAGAAGGAGCACAGGGCGCCCGCGGGAGTGCCGACCACTCCGAAGGAGTTCGCCGAGCAGGCACTCGCGGCGGCCGGGGACACCACCTCGGTCACCGTCGACGGCACGTCGCGGGTGGCCGGGCGCGACGCGTACCAGCTGCTGATCAAGCCGAAGCAGACCGGTTCGACGGTCGCGTCGGTCCGGGTCGCGGTGGACGCGGCCAACGGCGTCCCGCTGAAGTTCACCCTCTCCGCGAACGGTGGCGGCAAGGCCGTGGTCGACGCCGGATTCACCAAGGTCGACTTCTCCCGGCCCGACGCCTCCTCGTTCTCCTTCACCCCGCCCAAGGGCGCGAAGGTGACCGAGGCGGACGACCTGAAGGATGCGGCGGAGCAGCAGGGCGGAGAGGGGAAGGCACCGGAGGGCCTCGCCGAGCTGGGCGGCCTGAAGGGCCTGGAGGGCCTGGACGGCTCACAGGGGCTGAACGTGATCGGCGAGGGCTGGACCTCGGTCGCCCAGATCAAGACCCCTGGCGGTTCGGGCCTGCCCACCGGCGGTTCGCAGGGCTCGGGCGACATTCCGGCCGAGGCCCAGGGCTTCCTGGACGCCCTGGGTGACAAGGTCACCGGGAAGTTCGGTTCGGGCACGGTCTTCAAGACCCGTCTGGTGAACGCCCTGCTGACGGACGACGGCACGGTCTACGTCGGAGCGGTGACGAAGGACGCGCTGGTGCAGGCGGCCAACGGCGCCAAGTAGGCGCCGGGGTGCTTCACTGCCCGCGGTGAACGACGCCGCCCCGCCGCGCGCACCGCGCGACGGGGCGGCCCGCCGAGCCGGGCCGGGCCGAACCGAGCTTCGAGGGGTACGCATGACCGGGACAGAGGCGGCCGCGGACGGACGGGCGACGGCCGGAGGGGTGACGGCGGCTTCCGGCGGGACGGCGGCCGGGGACGTGACCGCAGGTGACGACAGGGCTGCCGGGGATGTGACCGTCGGGAACGACAGGGCTTCCGGGGACGTGACCAGGGCTGCCGGGGATGTGGCGGCGGCAGGGGACGCGGCGGCCGTGATCGAGACCCGGGGTCTCACCAAGCGCTACCGGGGCGGCCAGCTCGCCGTCGACGGCCTCGACCTCACCGTCCCCGGCGGCAGCGTCTTCGGCTTCCTCGGCCCCAACGGCTCCGGGAAGACCACCACGATCCGGATGCTCATGGGCCTCATCGACCCGACGTCCGGCACCGCCCGTGTCCTCGGCCGTCCGATGCCGGCTGGCGCCCGTACCGTGCTCCCGCAGGTCGGCGCGCTGATCGAGGGCCCGGCCCTCTACGGCTTCCTGTCCGGCCGGGAGAACCTCGTGCGCTACGACTCCGCCGACCCGGCCGCCGACCCGCGTACCCGCCGCGCCCGCGTCGCGCACGCCCTGGACCGGGTCGGGCTCGCCGCCGCCGCGGGCAAGAAGGCCAAGGCGTACTCGCTCGGCATGAAACAGCGCCTCGGGCTCGCCGCCGCCCTGCTCCAGCCGCGCCGCCTGCTCGTCCTGGACGAGCCCACCAACGGCCTGGACCCGCAGGGCATGCGGGAGATCCGTTCCCTGATCCGGGAGCTGGCGGCCGAGGGCACCACGGTCTTCCTCTCCTCCCACCTCCTGGACGAGATCGAACAGGTCTGCACGCACGCCGCGGTGATGGCCCGCGGCCGGCTGATCGTGCAGGGGCCCGTCGGCGACCTCGCCGGCACCCGCGGCCGGCTCGCCGTCACCACCCCCGACCCGGGCGACGCCGCCCGCATCCTCAAGGAACACGGGATCACCGGCCTGAGCACCGACGGCGAGCGGCTGACCGGTGACGCCCCGCCCGGCGGCACGGAACTCGCCGACCTCAACGCCGCCCTGGTACGCGGCGGCGTCCGGGTGCGGTCCTTCGGCGTCGAACGGGCCTCGCTGGAGGACGCCTTCGTCGCACTGACCGGAGAGGGATTCGATGTCGCGGGCTGAAGCAACCGGCGTACGGGGTGAAGCGGACGGCGTACGAGGTGAAGCAACCGGCGTACGGGATGAAGGCGGCGGCGTACGGGGTGAAGGCGGCGGCGTGCGGGGCGTGAGCGTGCACCGCAACCCGCTGTGGACGTTCGGAATCCTCCGTTCCGAAGTCACCACCATCCTGCGCCGCTGGCGGACCCTCACCCTGCTCGGGGTGCTCGCCGCCGTTCCCGTACTGATCGGGATCGCGGTCCGGATCGAGACGGGCGGCGGCGACGGCGCTGACGGCGGCCCCGTGGGCGCGGCGGGCCCGGCCTTCCTCACCCAGGTCACCAACAACGGGCTCTTCCTCGTCTTCGCCGCCCTCGCCGCGACGCTCCCGGTCTTCCTCCCGATGGCCGTCGGCGTCGTCGCGGGCGACTCGATCGCGGGGGAGGCGAGCGGCGGCACCCTGCGCTATCTGCTGGTCGCCCCGGCGGGCCGGACCCGGCTGCTGCTCGCCAAGTACGCCTCCGTGCTCATCTTCTGCCTGGTCGCGACGCTGGTCGTGGCGGCATCGGCGCTGGCCGTGGGGGCGCTGCTCTTCCCCCTCGGCGAGGTCACCACGATCTCCGGGACCCGGATCGGCTTCGGCGAGGGGCTGGTGCGGGCCGGACTGATCGCGGTGGTGGTCGCGGCCTCACTCATCGGCTTCGCGGCGCTGGGCCTGTTCATCTCCACGCTGACCGGCAGCGGGATCGCGGCGATGGCGGCCACGGTCGGTGTGCTGATCACGGTGCAGATCCTGGGCTCGATCCCGCAGCTGAGCGCTCTGCACCCCTATCTCTTCCCGCACTACTGGCTGTCCTTCGCGGACCTGCTGCGCGACCCCGTCCACTGGGACGACGTCATCAAGAACCTCGGCCTGCAGGGTCTGTACGCGGCGGTGTTCGGCTCGGCGGCCTGGGCGCGTTTCACGGCCAAGGACATCACTGCCTGAGCGCGGGGCTCCGGATGCTCGATGCCGAGGCTGCACTGGCTTGTTCCGGCCGGTGCGGGCCCGTCCGTGCCGTCGGCCGGGCGAGCCGTCCCCCGATCGGCTCGTCGCGGCACGAACGGCACGAACGGTGCGGGCAAAGGGAACGACACGACACGGTACGTTCCGTTTCCGCCTGGGTATTGTTCGACTTCTGGCGACGACCTGTCAACAAGAGATGGCTTGAAGACCCCTATGCTCACCGAATGATCACATCGCCGAGTTCCGTGCGCCGCAGCGAGAGATCACGACGCGCGACCCTTCAGGCCGCGCTCGACCTGTGTACGGAGAAGGGCTACGGCCGCGTCACGGTCGAGGCCATCGCGGCCCGCGCCGGTGTGAGCAAGAAGACGATCTACCGCTGGTGGCCGTCGAAGGGCGCGGTGCTGCTGGAGGCGTTCGCCGAGGCCCTGGTCGACGCGACCCCGTTCGTCGACACCGGCGACATCGGCGCCGACCTGCGCACCCATGTGACGGGCGCGGTGAAGCTGCTCTCGACACCGCCGTACGGTCCGGCGTACGCGGGCATCCTCTCCGAGGTCCACCATGACGACGTCCTCGCGGAGGCGGTCAGGGATCAGCTGGTCGGACCGCGCGTCGAGGGTGCGGTGGGACGGCTGCGCAGTGCTCAGGAACGGGGCCAGATCCCGGCGGACGCGGACCTTCCACTGGCGGTCGAGATGCTCTACGGCCCCCTCTACTACCGCCATCTGCTGCGCAAGCCGCCCCAGGACGAGGCGACGATCGCCGCGCTCGTGGCGCATGTGCTGCGCTCGCTGGGGGCGCGGGACTACTAGCGGGCTGCTGGCGGGCTGCTGGCGGGCCGCTGGTGGGCTATTGGCTTCGGTGCGGTCTCCCGCGCGTCGACGGCCCGGGGGTGTGCCGTCATGGGGCTCAGGCGCCGCGACGGGGTTGCTGTCCGGCTGTCCGCCGGCCTGTCCCGCTGTCCGTCCCGCCGTCCGCGGTCCTGTTCAGCCGCCGGTCAGCCGTAGCTCAGCCGCCGTCGATCAGCCGCTGGACGGCGTCTCCGTAGTGCGCGGCCAGGGCCGCGCGGTCGGCGTGCGTCAGTACGGCGTCCTCCACCACGTGCAGGGAGGTGAGCAGGCCGCCGATCTGGGCCGCCACCAGGTGGGCGCGCAGCTCGGCGTCCTCGCCGCCGAGGCGGTGGACGAGCGGCGCGGCGAAGGAGCGCTCGATCGTCGCGCGCAGGGTCCGCTGCACCTCGGCCCGGTCGGAGGCCCGGAAGAGCGCGGCGAGCGAGGCCACGGCCAGCGCCCCCGCGGTGGACGCGGAGAGGTCCACCACATGCTCCACCAGCGCCCGCCCCATTCCCTCCAGCGGGCCCTCCATGATCCGGGTGGCCGGGAGGTCGACGGACATCGCCTCCACGAAGAGCTGTTCCTTGGAGCCGAAGTGGCGGATGACCAGGGCCGCGTCGACACCGGCCCGCGCGGCTACCGCTCGGATGCCGACCGCGGCGAGGCCGTCGCGGGTGAACAGCTCGCGCGCGGCGTCGAGGATCTCCTGCCTGGTCAGGGCTGCGGATCGGCGTGGCCGGGGGGCCCGCTGCGGCTCGGTCACGGCTGGTGCCTCCGTCGCTCGTTGGAAAAGTCATCATAGATGACTTACGGTGGTCGTCTTGGTTGTCATCAATGTTGACAACCGTCGGACGAGCGGGCGAGGAGCAGAGCGATGGACCGTCTCAAGGACAGGACCGCACTCATCACGGGCGCGGGCAGCGGCATCGGCCGGGCGGCCGCCGAGCTGATGAGCCGCGAGGGGGCACGCGTGGTGGCCGCCGACCACGACACGGCCGCGGCGGAGGAGACCGCCCGTCTGATCGAGGCCGCCGGCGGCCGGGCCCTGCCCGTCACCGTCGATGTCACCGACGACGCCTCCACCGCCGCCGCGGTGGCGGCCGCGGTGGGGGAGTTCGGCAGCCTGGACGTGCTCTGCAACCACGTCGGCGGCAGCGACCCCCGGAAGGACCTGGACCTGCTGCGGCTGGACATGGACGAGTTCGAGCGGGCCGTCGCCCTCAATGTGCGCAGTACGCTCCTCGGCTCCCGGCACGCCGTCCCGCACATGATCGAGGCCGGGGGCGGGTCCATCATCAACACCGCGTCGGTGGCCGGACTGGTCGGCGACGTCCTGCAGATCTCCTACGGCGCGGTGAAGGCCGCCGTCGTCAACCTCACCAAGTCGATCGCGGTCCAGTACGGCCCCCACGGCGTGCGGTGCAACGCGGTGGCCCCCGGGGCGGTCATGACCCCCGCCCTGCGGGACAACCTCCCCGGCGACGTCATCGAGGCGCTCAAGGGCTACAACGCGCTGCCCTACCTCGGCAGCCCCGAGGACATCGCCCACACCATGGTCTTCCTCGCCTCCGACGAATCCCGCTACCTCACCGGCCAACTCCTGGTGGTCGACGGCGGTATGACCATCCAGTCCCCGGCGGTCCCGGGACGACGCGCCATGCTGCCGCCCGCCTGAGCCCGCCCGGGCCCGGAAGCGCGCCACCCGGTTGGAGCCACCCGGCTGCCGCCATCCGGTGGCAGGGGGGCGTGTGGCGGGTGATGCTGTTCTGGCGCGTGGGGGTCCACCCGGTGCGCCGGAGAGCCTGAGGGCGGGGTGAAGCCGTGTCGGACGCCGAGGGACCGGCAGCTGAGGGAACGCGAGCCGCCGGGACGGCGCCGGATGTCTCCGCCTCCGATGTCTCCGCTTCCGACGGCTCCGCCGCCCCGGATGCGTTCACCGTTCCGGGCGCCCCTGCCGTCCTGGACACGGCCCTCCTCGACACGCTGTTCGCCCAGTCCGCGGTGGGCCTGGTCGTGCTCGATCCGGACCTGCGGGTGGTGCGGGCCAACTCCCTCGTCGACGCCGCCCACGTCCAGGAGATGATCGGTGATCACTTCACCGATGTGTACCGCCTCGACAGGCCGGACCTGGCGGACGAGGTACTGCGCGGTGTGCTCGCCGGCGAAGGCCCCGTGCACGGCCGTCTGGTCCGCGGCCGGCTCAGGCGGCTCCCTGGAGCGGACCGCAGCTTCAAGGTGTCCGCGTACCGCCTCGACGGTCCCGGCGACCGGCCCCTGGGCCTGCTGGCGGCCGTCGTCGATGTCACCGAGCGGGAGCGGGCGCGCTGCCGGGAGGAATGTCTGGCGGCGGTACGTGAGGCGGTGGGCGGATCGCTCGATGTGGCGGAGACCTGCCGGGCACTCGTCGGGGCCCTGGTGCCGGAGTTCGCCGATCTGGCCGTGGTCGAGGTGGTGGACGACGTCCTGCGCGGTGCGGAGCCGCCGGTGGGACCGCTCGGACCCGATGTCCCGCTGCGCCGGGCCGACCCGGACGGCGGTACCCGCCACCTCTCCTTCCGTACGCCGTACGCGCTGGCGGTGTCCGACCTCCGGCCCCGGCTCGTCCAGCTCACGCCGGACACCGCGTGGCTGGACGCGGACCCGGACAGTGCCCGTCTGATCAGGTCGGCCGACGCCCACTCGCTGATCGCGGTCCCCCTGACGCTGCGCGGCGCGGTCCTCGGGCTGCTGAGCCTCTACCGGTGCGGGGACACCGAGCCCTACGACGAGCACGACGTCTCCCTCGCCCGGACGGCGGCCACCCGCACCGCGCTGAGCATCGACAACGCCCGCCGCTACGAGCGCGACCATGTGATCGCCTCGACGGTCCAGCGCCGGCTGCTCCCGCAGTACGACGGGGACCAGGCCGCCGTCGAGACGGCCCATGTCCTGCTGCCCGGACGCGACAGCGGCTGCTGGTTCGACACCATCGCGCTGTCCGGCGCCCGCACCGCCCTCGTCGTCGGAAGTGTGGCGGGGCAGGGTCTCCAGACGGCCATCGCCATGGGGCAGTTGCGCACGGTCATCCAGGCGCTGGCCGGTCTCGACCTGGAGCCCGACGAGATGCTGGCCCGGCTGAACGACACGGCCGAACGCCTCGCCGTCGAACGGGCGGCCCTGCCCCGGGCCGACGCCCTGCACGACGAACCGCTGGCGGCGGCCTGTGTGTACGCGGTCTACGACCCGTTCACCCGTACCTGCACCCTCGCGCGGGCCGGGAACCCGGCGCCCGTCGTCGTCGCCCCCGACGGGAGTGCGCGGCCCCTCGACGTACCCGAAGGACCCGGCCTCTTCTCCGCCGACAGCGCGCCCTTCGCGACGGCCACCCTCATCCTCGAAGAGGGCAGCCTCCTCGCGTTCTGCACCGAGGCCCTGCTGCCCGACGCCGATGCCGCCGCTCGCATCCGCGAAGCGCTCGCCGAGCCCGGACGCGGCCTGGCGGAGCTGTGCGACGCCGTCGTCTACGGACTCCCGGCCGGCTCCCGACCCGACGGCGCCGCGCTGCTCCTCGTCCGCACGGGCACCGTTCCGGCGAACCGGGTCGCGACCTGGGACCTGCCGCACGACCGTACGACCCCCGCCACGGCCCGGGTCCTCGTACGCGACCGGCTCCAGGGCTGGAACCTGGACGAGGACACCATCGACGCGACCGAACTGATCGTCAGCGAGCTGGTCACCAACGCCGTCCGCTACGGCACCCCGCCACTGCGGCTGCGCCTGCTGCTGGGCGCCACCCTCACCTGCGAAGTGCACGACAGCAGCGAGGTGGCGCCGCATCTGCGCCACGCCCGGACCGCCGACGAAGGCGGCCGGGGGCTGTTCATCGTCTCCCAGCTCGCCACGCACTGGGGCACCCGGCACGGTCCGCAGGGCAAGACGCTGTGGACCGAGCAGGACCTTCCCGCGCCCCCGGGCCCCGCGAGCGCCGGACGCGGCCGGCCGGCGGGGGAGCCGGACCCCCCGGCCGACCGCCGGGGCGGTGAGGTCCCCGGCCGACCGCCGGGGGAGTGAACCGCCAGGAACCCCGCTTTCAGCCGAAGAGGCGTTCCAGCACCACCGCGACGCCGTCGTCCAGGTTGGACAGGGTCACCTCGTCGGCCGCCGCCCTCAGCTGCGGGTGCGCGCCGGCCATCGCCACCCCGTGTCCGGAGAGGCGGAACAGCGGCAGGTCGTTGGGCATGTCGCCGAACGCGACCGCGCGGGCCGGATCGAGCTCCAGCACTTCGGCGGCCAGCGCGAACCCGGTGCCCTTGTCCACGCCGTACGGGGCCAGTTCGACCGTGCCGGGGCCCGCCATCGTGACGGTCGCCAGATCACCCACGGCCGCGCGGGCGGCGGCCGTCAGCGCGTCGTCGCCGAGCTCCGGGTGCCGTACCAGGACCTTGATGACCGGTTCCGCCCACAGGTCCGTACGACGCCCGACCCGTAGTGCGGGGAGCGTGGGGTGCGGCATCCGGTAGCCCGGTTCGATCAGGGTCCGGCCGTCGGGGCCGTCCTGGTCCACGGCGGCGAAGACCGCGCCGACCTCCGCCTCGATCTTGCCGAGCGCGGCATCGGCCAGGTCCCGGTCGAGGGGCACCGAGTGGAGCATGCGGTCCGGTCCGGCGTCGTACACCTGGGTTCCCTGCCCGCAGACGACCGGGCCGCGGTAGTCCAGGTCCGCGAGCAGCCGCCGTATGCCGGGTACCGGCCGCCCGGTGACGATCAGGTGCCGGGCTCCGGCCGAGGAGGCCAGGGCGAGGGCGGCGCGGGAGCGCGGGCTCACGGTGTCGTCCGGGCGCAGCAGGGTGCCGTCCAGGTCCGTGGCGACAAGGGCATATGCGGGTGGCGTGGGCATGGACCCAGCCTAGGAGGCCACCGATGGCCCCTTGCGCGACCCGAAAAGATCCGGTACGTGCGCCCTTCGGCGTCGTACCGGATCTTCGCAGGAGCCCAGGAGCCCAGGAGCCCAGGAGCCCAGGAGCCCAGGAGCCCAGGAGCCATCAGTGAGCGCTCAGTGAGCAGTCAGGGGCGTGGGCCCCCGGAAGGCGGCTCCGGTCAGCTGAACACCACGGAGCGGACCTTGAGGCGCTCGGAGGCGTGGCCGCCGTTCGGCCGGAGGCTGAAGTAGGGGCCCTCGCAGTCGGCATCGGCGAAGACCGTGGCCGTGGAGCCGGTGTTGTTGCGCGGCGAGTGGGCGGGCTCGGTCCACGGGTGCTCGACCTCGGGCAGGGTGATGCAGACCCCGCTCGGCGGGTCGATCAGACCGCCGATGTGCGGGGTGCCGCCCAGGTCGCTGTAGCGGTACGTGAAGTCGCCGTCGGCCGCCGAGGCGGAGCCGGGAGCGGCGAGGAGCACGGCGAGGCCGCAGGCGGCGGCGGTGGCGAGGGCGCGCAGGCGCATGGAAGATCGTCCCATTCGTGTTCGGGTTCGGTCGGGCCGCCCCAGTTTTCCCCGGAACGATCTTGAGGGGGCCTCCGAACGCCGCAGAAACGATCTTGCATCACTCGTACGAGGGACCCTTCGGGCTTCGCGGCCGTGCGGCGCACCCGCAGGGCCTCGCCGGGGCTCTGTGAGTGCGTGCGCGGGTGCCTCCCTCGGCGAGGGCGAGGGCGGGGACACGGGGACGGGGACGGGGGCTACCGCACCACGTGGGGGCCCTGCTGGGGCACGCAGTGGGTGAGCCCTTCGCTGTCCACCAGTTGGGTACGGCTGTACGCCTCCCATTGGAGGCCGATTCCGCACGCGGCGCAGTCACCCGCGAAACGGCGGTAGCCCGGCGCGGGCTCGGAAGCGTGATCGGCAGTAGTCATCCGCCCACGTTAGGGCACCGCACTGACAGCGGGCATGGTGCGGTCCCGCAGATCACCCCGGAGCCGCCCACCCGCAGCGGCCCCTTCCGCCCGGACGCACCCCTACTGGACGCAGAACTCATTGCCCTCCGGGTCGCTGAGGACGAGCCAACTCCCGCCCGGTTCCTCCACCGTGCGCAGCAGGCTCGCGCCCAGTTCCCGCAGTCGTGCCACCTCCGCGTCGCGCTGTCCCGGGGCGGCGTGCACGTCGATGTGGAGGCGGTTCTTCACCGTTTTCGGTTCCGGTACCCGCTGGAAGAGCAGCCGCCGCCCCTGTCCCGTACCGCTCAACTCCTCGTACGGATCGTCCGGGTGGCGTGCTGCCGCGAGATCGCGCCAGGCGCGGCGGCCGTGGGCGTGGACGGTGATGGTCTCGGGCACGGCCCCGGCCGCGAGCAACTGCTCGACCAGGGCGCTGTTGTCCTCGACGAGGTAGCCCAGGGCCTCGGCCCAGAAGCCGGCCTGGGCGTGCGGGTCGGCGCTGTCGATGACGAGTTTCCAGTGCAGGGTCATGGAAACTGTTTATAGTGGTTACATGACTGAGAGGGCAACGGGCGCGCCGGGGATGTCTCTCAGGCACCCGGACGGCAGCTCGTTCCGCTTCGATCCCGGCTCCCTGTGCCTGGAGTTGCTGCCCACCGGCGGCCCCGGCCCGCTCGCCCGCTTCGAGGTGCTGAACGAGCCGGTGGATCTGACCGGGTGGGCGGCGGAGAGCAGGCTGGCCGGCGGACTGCGGCTCACGGTGACCGCGGCAGAGGTGTCCGCCGCCCGTGAACTGCGCGATGCCCTGTGGCGGTTGGCCGCCGACCGGGCGCACGGCCGCGAGCCGGACCCGGCCGACCTCGACGCGGTGAACGACGCCGCCGCGCACCCGCCCCTGACGGCCCGGCTGACCGGGGGCGGCGGCCGGGACTGGGCCCCCGGGGCCACCGGCTCCCAACTGCTCTCGACGGTCGCCCGCGATGCCGTGGACCTGTTCACCGGACCGTACGCCCACCGGGTCCGGGAGTGCGGGGCCCCTGACTGTCGCCTGCTCTTCGTCGACACCTCCCGCCCCGGCAGGCGGCGTTGGTGCTCGATGGAGCGCTGCGGGAACCGGCACAAGGTGCGCGCCCACCGAGCCCGGCTGACCGACACGGGCGAGTGAGGCGAAGCCGCTCCGTACGGATCGGGGTCCGTGACGGTCGGGCTCCGGACGGATCGGGCTTCGTACGGATCAGGCTTCGTGAGGTTCGGGTTCCGTACGGGGGCAGGCCGCGCAGACGTGTCCATCGATCGCGGCCAGCAGCTCCGCCGCCGCCTTCGCCCGGGACGGCGCCTGTGGTGCCGGTCCAGGTGCCGGCGCCGGCGCCGACTGCCGACGGGGCACCGGTGCCGAGGCCAGCCGTTCGGCCGTCGCGCGCCCCGCCACAACCGCTTCGTGCGCCCCGCGCGCCCACTCGGGGTGGTGATGATGCCCGGCGGAGAGGATCGTCCTCAGCAGCTCCAGTACTCCGGCCCGGTCCCTGACCGTCTCCGTGGCGGCCAGCTCCCACAGGAACGGCACCGTGGCCACGGTCGCGTCGAAGACCGCCATCGCCCCGATCCACTGCTCCAGATCGCTCAGCGCGTCCTCGGCGGTCGGGGCGTCGCCCCAGGCGATCCGCGACAGCATCCCGGGGACCTGGGACGCGGAGCCGCGGGCATGCTGGAGTTCGTGCCACTGAACGTTGCTCATGCCCTTGAGAACTGTCCCCATCCCGGCACTCAACCAGCCTTACCGCACGGCGTCCACCATGCCGACGGCACCGTCCGCCCGGTGCAGCCGGTCCAGGTACTCCCGTACGGCGCGGGGGGCGTCCGCCGGGGCGACGATCCCCACGTGGTTGTCGGGCCGGATCACGACGACCGCGCCGGAGCCGCCGACCCCGTACGCCGCCCGCGCGTACCCCTGGTGGTCGATCAGCGCGTGCGCCTCGGTGCCGGGCGTCTCCCCCGCTCCGTACACCCGGCAGGCCCGTACCGCGCCACTGTCCCCGTACGCGGCCGTCACCTCCCGCAGCGCCGTCGTGCTGCCGGGGCCGAAGCCGAGCACGGTCAGGTGCGGTCCGGCGAAGGTGCGGAACAGGCTGGTCGGCGCGCCCGTCGCGGCGGCGAGGCAGGGGGCGTCCGGAGCCCGGTCGCCGGAGTGCGGGCCGTCTTCGGGGCCTTGGCCGCCCGGCGCGTCGCGGTCCTCGGCGGCCAGTGAACTCCACCGGTAGCCGGTGCCGAGCCCGGCCGTCTCCGGAGTGATCGCCGAGTCCAGGCCGCCGCCGGGCTTCCTGATCGCCGCCAGCGTGGCCCGCAGCCTCTCCGACGTCAGGTCCAGGGTTTGGGCGGCGACCGGCAGCCGCTCCTCCTCGTAGGTGTCCAGCAGCCCCGCCGCCGCCCGCCCGGCCAGTACATGGGCGAGCTTCCAGCCCAGGTTGAAGGCGTCCTGGATGCCGGTGTTCATGCCGAGGCCGCCCGCGATCGCGTGCACATGCGCGGAGTCCCCGGCCAGGAAGACCCGGCCCACCCGGTAGCGGTCGGCCAGGCGGACGTTGACGCGGTACGTCGACAGGAGGGTGGCGTCGGTGAGGTGGCTGCCCGGCAGTCCGGTGTGCCGGGTGAGCAGCCGCCGGAACCCGTCCTGCGACGGGGCGAGAGGGCGGCCCTCCCGGTCGCGCTCGGGCCCGGCCTGGAACCACCACCCCGAGGGCGTACCGGGGATGGGGCAGAGCATGACCGCACCGTCCTCGTCGAACCACTGGTGCCAGCGGTCGCGGTCCAGCACTCCGTCCGTGAGGGCGACATCGCCGCAGACCATCATCTGTTCGGCGTGCGTCTCCCCGTCGAAGCCGATCCCGAGGAGCTTGCGTACGGGGCTGTGGGCGCCGTCGCACCCGACCACGTACCGCGCCCGGACGGGGGGACCGGCGGCGAACGTCACGGTGACGTGGCCGCCCGTTTCCCCGCCCCCGCCCGTTTCCCCGTCCCCGCCCGTTTCCCCGTCCGCGTCCTTCTCCCCGTCCACCTCTCCGGACGCGTCCCTCTCCCCGCCCTCGCCGCCTTCCCCGTCCGCCCGCGCGATCTGCGTGATGCCCACGGCCTCGGCGCCCAGTTCGACGCGGACCCCGGACGCGGCCAGCCGGTCACGCAGGACCTCCTCCAGCCGCCACTGGGCGATCAGCCACCCCCGGTCGTACGGTGCGTCCGGTGTCGGGGCGCTGTCCGCGTACGGATCGGTGTCCATGACCGGCAGCCGGTCCCGGTACTTGCGCATCGGCAGCGGCGCCGAGCCGGCGGCCAGCACTTCGTCGATGACCCCCAGGTCCGCCAGGACCTCCAGGGAGCGGGGGTTGGGCCCCTTGGCGCGCGAACTGCGCGGGTACGCGGGGGACTTGTCGACGATCCGTACGGCGATGCCGCGCCGGGCGAGATCGCACGCCAGGGTCAGCCCGGTCGGGCCCGCGCCCACGATCAGTACGTCCGTCAGTGTGCCGGCCGTGTCGGTCATGCCTGCTCCTCGGTTCGCGTTTCCGGAGCACCCAGGAAAACGCAACCGAGTAAGAAAAGCAACCCGGTAACTATTGTGTGGGTGTCAGTGGTCCTCCAGGGCCGCCCGCCCGTCGTACGAGGCCCGCGCCGCCGCGATCTCGTTCTGGTGCTCCTCGGTCCAGGTGACCAGGGAGCGGATGGTGGTGTGCAGCGTGCCGCCGAGCGGGGTGAGCTCGTACTCCACGCGGGGCGGGACGACCGCGTGGACCGTCCGCTCGACCAGGCCGTCGCGCTCCAGCTGGCGCAGGGTGACGGTGAGCATCCGCTGGCTGATGCCGTCGATCTCCCGGCGCAGCTGGGTGAAGCGGAGCTTGCGGCGGTCGAGCAGGGCGATGACCAGCAGTGACCACTTGTCCGCGACCCGGTCGAGGATCTGCCGTACCTCGCAGCCCTCGCGGGTGTCCCACTGGAACGGATCGGGGTCGCCGCCGGTCAGATGCCCGTCGTCGCTCACGGCTGCGGCTGCGCCTGCGGTCGCGCCCGCCTTCTCCGTCGCGGCCCCGCTCACGGTGCCTTCGGAGTGACTCGGTGACTTAAAAGTGCCTACTTCCATGGCATCTGATGGTGGCGCAGGATTCCCATGGTTACAAGAGGGAACCGACCCTCTTGTGCGTAACCGACCCGGCTGTCCGGCCGGTCCCGGAAGGGGACACCTGTGTCTGCCGACGTACCCACGCCACCCGCACCGGCCGCGCCGGCACCGGATCCCGACTCCGGACGCGCTTCCGGACCCGATTCCGGTTCCGCTTCCCGCTCCGGGCCCGGTTCCGGTTCCGCTTCCGGGCCCCGTTCCGCTTCCGGTTCTACTTCCGGGTTTTCGCTCCGCGCCAGGCTCCTGCTGCTCGTCCTGTGCGGCACGATCTTCCTGGAGGGCATCGACGTCGCCATGCTCGCCGTGGCCGTCCCCTCCATCAGGTCCGACCTCGGCCTGTCGACCGGCACCACGGCCTGGGTGATGAGCGCCTACGTCCTCGGCTACGCGGGCTTCACCCTCCTCGGGGGGCGGGCGGCCGATCTGCTCGGCAGGCGCCGCATGTTCCTCGTCTGGCTCACCGTCTTCCTGCTCTTCTCCGGGCTGGGCGGCTTCGCCACCGAGGGCTGGATGCTGGTCGTCGCCCGCTTCGTCACCGGAGTGGCCTCGGCCTTCATGACCCCTGCGGCCATGTCGCTGATCACCACCTCGTACGCGGAGGGCCCGCAGCGCAACAAGGCGCTGCTCGTCTTCGCGGGCACGGCGGCCGGCGGCTTCTCGCTGGGGCTCGTCATCGGCGGGCTGCTCACCCAGCTCGGCTGGCGCTGGGTGTTCTTCGCGCCGGTGCTGCTGGCCGCGCTCCTCCTGATCGCCGCGCTGCGGACCGTCCCCGTCGAACCGCGTCCGGTCCGCACCGGCGGCTTCGACCTGCCGGGCGCCGTCGCGGCGGCCGGGGCGATGCTGCTGCTCGCGTACGGGATCGTGCGGCTGGAGCACGGTCTCGACGGGTGGCTGTGGACGGCCGGGGCGTTCGCCGCCGGGCTGGTCCTCGTCCCGCTGTTCGTCGCGATCGAACGGCGCGCGTCCGCGCCGCTGGTCCGGCTGTCGATGCTGCGCCGGGCCGCGATGATCCGGGCCGACCTCGGAGCGCTGCTCTTCGTGGGCTCCTTCTTCGGCTTCCAGTTCGTGATGACCCTGTACCTCCAGGAACTGCGCGGCTGGTCCTCGCTCCAGACCGCGCTGGCCCTGGTGGTGATGGGTTCCGACGCGGTCCTCGCGCCGACCCTCACCCCGCGCCTGGTCGACCGCTACGGCAACACCAAGGTCGTCCTCGGCGGCTTCGTCCTCGCCGTCGCCTCGTACGGGCTGTTCCTGCCGGTCGGGCTCGACTGGTCGTACGCGGCGATGCTCCCGACCCTGTTCCTCACCGGTATGGCCTTCGCCCTCGCGTACGGGCCGCTCTCGATCGCGGCGACGGACGGTGTGCCCGACAGCGAACAGGGCCTGGCGGGAGGGCTGTTGCACACCTCGACCCAGTTCGGCTCGGCGGTCGGCATCTCCGCGGTGACGGCGGTGTACGGGATCGCCTCGGCCGGGGCGGACGGCTCCGCCGGGGCGACCCTGACCGCCTTCCGCGCGGCTTTGGTGGTGCCGGTGGTGATGGTGGTGCTGGGCGCCCTGATCACCGCGCTGGGGCTGCGCCGGCGCAAGGGGACGAGGCCGCCGGTCACCGGGTCACATCAGGAGCTCGGTGCCCGTTCCGGGGCCGTGGCGCCGGGCGCCGTCCCCGTACCGTGAGCCACGGCGGTGGCGGCCGCCGCCGGGTCCGTCGCCGCGGGATCCGTCGCCGCCGCGGCCAGGCGCACCGCCTCGGCCCGGTTGCGCCGCGCCGTCCGCAACGCGTCCCAGGTCAGCAGCGACAGTGCCAGCCAGACCAGCGCGAACCCGGACCACCGCTCGGGCGGCATCTCCTCGTGGAAGTACAGGATGCCGAGCACGAGCTGGAAGACCGGGGCCAGGTACTGCAACAGCCCCAGGGTGGAGAGCGGCACCCGGATCGCCGCCGCACCGAAGCAGACCAGCGGCACCGCCGTGACGATGCCCGTCGCGGCGAGCAGCACCCCGTGCCCCGCGCCACCGGACGTGAACGTCGCCTCGCCCCGGGCCCCGAGCCACAGCAGGAATCCGAGCGCGGGCAGGAAGAGCACCGCGGTCTCGGCGGCCAGTGATTCCAGGCCGCCCAGGTTGACCTTCTTCTTCGCCAGGCCGTACGTGGCGAAGGAGAAGGCCAGTGCCAGCGAGATCCAGGGCGGGCGGCCGTACCCGATCGCGAGCACCAGCACGGCGAGGACGCCGGTCGCGACCGCGGCCCACTGGACGGGGCGCAGCCGCTCGCCGAGCAGCAGGACGCCCATGGCTATGGTGACCAGCGGATTGATGAAGTAGCCGAGCGAAGCCTCCACGACCTGGCCGTTGTTGACGGCCCAGATGTACAGGCCCCAGTTGACCGTGATGACCGCCGCCGCCACGGCGATCAGGCCGAGTTTGCGGGGGGTGCGGATCAGCTCGCCGATCCAGGCCCAGCGGCCCACGACGAGCAGGGCGATGCCGACGACGCCCAGGGACCAGACCATCCGGTGGGCGAGGATCTCCATCGCTCCGGACGGCTCCAGCAACGGCCAGAAGAGGGGGACGATGCCCCACATCCCGTATGCGCCGATTCCGTACAGCAGGCCAGCTCGCTGCTCTGTCTTCCCCTTCACGGGCCCTCCCGGCGTACCTGCGTCGACGGATCGGCCGACTGGACGAAGGTAGCGCCGGAAGGGCCGGGTGTCATAGCCGTCTCACGGAAACACTCGTGACACGCGTCTCTTCCCGGTCAGGCCGTGGCGAGGGCCGCGGTCACGGACTCGGCGAGCGGCGTCGTCGGACGGCCGATCAGCCGTGCCAGGTCCCCGCTCGTCCCGGCGAGCAGCCCGCGTCCGATCGCCTCGTCGACGTCGACGAGGATCGCCGCGAAACCCTCGGGCAGGCCCGCGCCGACAAGGATCTCCTGGTGGACGGCGGCGGGGACGTTGTTGTACGCGATCTCCCTGCCGGTCGCCCCGGACAGCAGCGCGGCGTACTCGGCGAACGACCAGGCGGTGTCGCCGCTCAGCTCGTAGGCGGTGTTCAGATGGCCGTCACCGGTCACCGCGGCCACCGCGGCGGCGGCGTAGTCGGCCCGCGCGGCGGAGGCGACGCGCCCGTCGCCCGCGTTGGAGACGACCGCGCCGTGCTCCAGGACCGGGGCGAGGTTGGCCGTGTAGTTCTCGGTGTACCAGCCGTTGCGCAGGAAGGTGTACGGCAGCCCCGAGTCGAGGATCAGCTGCTCGGTGACCTTGTGCTCGGCGGCCAGCTCGAAGTCGGCGCCGGGGCCGCCGAGCACTCCGGTGTACGCGAGCTGCGCGACGCCCGCGGCCCGCGCCGCGTCGATGACGGCGGTGTGCTGCGGCACCCGGCTGCCCACCTCGCTGCCGGAGATCAGCAGCACCCGGTCACCGGCGCGGAACGCCCCGGTGAGGGTCTCGGGGTGGTCGTAGTCCGCGATGCGGAGCTCGACGCCGCGGGCGGCGAGACCGGCGGCCTTCTCCTTGTCGCGGACGACCGCGGCGATCCGGTCGGCGGGGACCGTGGTGAGCAGCTGCTCGACGACGAGCCGGCCGAGTGCTCCGGTGGCTCCGGTGACGACGATGCTCATGGGGGTTTTCTCCTCTTCGGGGGGTTCGGTCCGCTTCCGGGCCGTCTGGAACTCACCCTACGGCGTGCACTAACTGAGAGAAAGTACCCACTTTGAAGTAAGGTACTGATATGGGAGTAAGTGGAACGGGCCGCGACCCGGACGTCAACCAGGTGATGTGCCCCTCCCGCCTGGTGCTGGAGCACGTCACCAGCCGCTGGGGGGTCCTCGTGCTGGCCGCGCTGCTGGAGCGCTCGTACCGCTTCAGCGAGCTGCGGCGTTCGGTCGGCGGCGTCAGCGAGAAGATGCTCGCCCAGACCCTCCGGACGCTGGAGCGGGACGGCTTCGTGCACCGTGACGCGAAGCCGGTGATCCCGCCGAGGGTGGACTATTCGCTCACCCCGCTCGGCCGGGAGGCGGCCGAGCAGGTGTGGGGGCTGGCGCGCTGGACCGAGCGCCGGGTGGACGCGGTGCACGCGGCACGCGAGGCGTACGACGAGGCCGCCCGGACCTGAACGTACGACGAGGCCCGGACCCGATGTACCGGGTCCGGGCCTCGTCGTCGTGGTCCTCGCGCGCCTCGTACGGGTACGCGTGACGCCTGTGGTGGTGCGTACGGCGGCGCCGGTCGCCGGGCTGTCAGCCGACGACCGTCCAGGTGTCGTTCCCCGCGAGCAGTGAGCCGAGGTCGCCCTTGCCGTCCCGCTCGACCGCGGCGTCCAGCTGGTCGGACATCTGGCTGTCGTAGACCGGCCGTTCGACGCTGCGCAGCACCCCGATGGGCGTGTGGTGCAGCGTGTCCGGGTCGGCGAGCCGGGAGAGCGCGAAGGCCGTGGTCGGCGAGGCGGCGTGCGCGTCGTGGACCAGGATCTGCGAGCGGTTCTCCTCGGTGACCGCGACGACCCGGAGGTCCCCGGTCGCCGGATCCCGTACGACACCCTTCGTGTCCTCGGCTCCGAAGAGGATCGGCTGCCCGTGCTCCAGCCGGATCACCGCTTCCTGGGCCTTCTCCTTGTCCTTGAGGACCTCGAAGGCGCCGTCGTTGAAGATGTTGCAGTTCTGGTAGATCTCCACCAGCGCCGTGCCCGGGTGGTCGGCCGCCGCGCGCAGCACACTGGTGAGGTGCTTGCGGTCGGAGTCGACCGTACGGGCCACGAAGGACGCCTCCGCGCCGATCGCCAGCGACACCGGGTTGAAGGGCGCGTCGAGCGAACCCATCGGCGTCGACTTGGTGATCTTGCCGACCTCGGAGGTCGGGCTGTACTGCCCCTTGGTCAGCCCGTAGATCCGGTTGTTGAACAGCAGGATCTTCAGGTTCACATTGCGGCGCAGCGCGTGGATCAGGTGGTTGCCGCCGATGGACAGCGCGTCGCCGTCACCCGTGACGACCCACACCGACAGATCGCGGCGCGAGGTGGCGAGCCCGGTGGCGATGGACGGGGCGCGGCCGTGGATGGAGTGCATCCCGTAGGTGTTCATGTAGTACGGGAAGCGGGAGGAGCACCCGATGCCGGAGACGAAGGTGATGTTCTCCTTCGCCAGGCCGAGCTCGGGCATGAAGCCCTGCACCGCGGCGAGCACCGCGTAGTCGCCGCAGCCGGGGCACCAGCGCACTTCCTGGTCCGACTTGAAGTCCTTCATGGACTGTTTCGCCTCGGCCTTGGGCACCAGGTGCAGCAACTCGTTGGTGTCAGGCATCGATGGCCTCCTGGAGAGCGGTGGCGAGCTGCTCGGCCTTGAACGGCATTCCGTTGACCTGGTTGTAGCTGTGGGCGTCGACCAGATACTTCGCCCGGAGCAGCATGGCGAGCTGCCCGAGGTTCATCTCCGGAACGACCACCTTGTCGTAACGCCCCAGGACCTCGCCGAGATTCCTCGGGAAGGGGTTGAGGTGCCTCAAGTGCGCCTGGGCGATGGACTGTCCGGCGGCGCGCAGCCTGCGTACGGCCGCGGTGATCGGCCCGTACGTCGAGCCCCAGCCCAGCACCAGGGTGCGCGCGCCCGAGGGGTCGTCGACCTCCAGGTCCGGGACGGTGATGCCGTCGATCTTGGCCTGGCGGGTGCGGACCATGAAGTCGTGGTTGGCCGGGTCGTAGGAGATGTTGCCCGTGCCGTCCTGCTTCTCGATGCCGCCGATACGGTGTTCGAGGCCCGGGGTGCCCGGTACCGCCCAGGGGCGGGCCAGGGTCTGCGGGTCGCGCTTGTACGGCCAGAACACCTCGGTGCCGTCGGCCAGTTCGTGGTTGGGGCCGGTGGCGAACCGCACCCGCAGGTCGGGGAGCCCGTCGACGTCGGGGATCCGCCACGGCTCGGAGCCGTTGGCCAGATAGCCGTCGGAGAGCAGGAACACCGGAGTGCGGTACGTCAGCGCGATCCGGGCCGCGTCGAGCGCGGCGTCGAAGCAGTCGGCCGGGGTCTGCGGGGCCACGATCGGCACCGGGGCCTCGCCGTTGCGCCCGTACATCGCCTGGAGCAGGTCGGCCTGCTCGGTCTTGGTGGGCAGCCCCGTGGACGGGCCGCCGCGCTGGATGTCGATGATCAGCAGCGGCAGTTCGAGGGAGACCGCGAGCCCGATGGTCTCCGACTTCAGCGCCACGCCCGGACCGGACGTGGTCGTCACCGCCAGCGAACCGCCGAAGGCGGCGCCGAGCGCGGCGCCGATGCCCGCGATCTCGTCCTCCGCCTGGAAGGTCCGCACGCCGAAGCTCTTGTGCCGGCTCAGCTCGTGCAGGATGTCGGAGGCCGGGGTGATGGGGTACGAGCCCAGGTAGAGCGGCAGGTCCGCCTGCCGGCTCGCGGCGATCAGCCCGTACGACAGCGCGAGGTTCCCGGAGATGTTGCGGTACGTCCCGGTGGGGAACGCCTGCGTCGCGGGCGCGACCTCGTAGCTGACCGCGAAGTCCTCGGTGGTCTCGCCGAAGTTCCACCCGGCCCGGAACGCGGCCACGTTCGCCTCGGCGATCTGCGGCTTCTTCGCGAACTTCTGCCGGAGGAACTTCTCCGTACCCTCGGTCGGCCGGTGGTACATCCACGACAGCAGCCCGAGCGCGAACATGTTCTTCGAGCGCTCGGCCTCCTTGCGGGGGAGCCCGAACTCCTTCAGCGCCTCCAGCGTGAGCGTGGTCAGCGGCACCGGATGGACGTTGTACGCCTCCAGCGACCCGTCCTCCAGGGGGCTGGTCGCGTACCCCACCTTCGCCATCGGCCGCTTGGTGAACTCATCGGTGTTGACGATGACTTCGGCGCCGCGCGGCACATCGGCGATGTTCGCCTTCAGCGCGGCCGGGTTCATCGCCACCAGCACGTTGGGCGCGTCGCCCGGCGTGAGGATGTCGTGATCGGCGAAATGCAGCTGGAAGGAGGAGACGCCCGGCAGGGTGCCTGCGGGGGCCCGGATCTCGGCCGGGAAGTTCGGCAGCGTCGAGAGGTCGTTTCCGAAGGAAGCCGTCTCGGAGGTGAACCGGTCACCCGTGAGCTGCATGCCGTCACCGGAGTCACCCGCGAATCGGATGATGACCCGGTCCAGGCGGCGGACCTCTTTCTCGCCGGCGCCCGTGGTTCCTGACAGGGGGGCTCGCTGCTCCCCGACGACGGGTTCGCTGGCCTCATCGGCCCTTTCGGCCGGGCTACTGACCTGGCTGGTCACTGAACTGGACCTCCCTCGGGGCGGCGGTTCGGGACCGGCCGACCCGCCGGTGGTCCCACGGGCCACCCTACTTCCGCAGGGGTCGCCCGCCAGGGACCGATCATATGGTGGACGCCCTTTTGAGACACCCTTTTAGCCCGATTTAACATGTTTCTCAAGCCCCCCAGTCGCTCGCCCGCAACGCTGTGTGCTCATTCTTTGGTGCTAGGTCCTCGGCTTCCGTCACCCATCTGACAGGGTGTCAGTTGTCTAGGATTTCAGGTAGGTGAGTACGGCCAGGACGCGCCGGTGATCCCCGTCACTGGGGGAGAGGCCCAGTTTCAGGAAGATATTGCTGACGTGCTTCTCCACGGCGCCGTCGCTCACGACCAGCTGCCTGGCCACCGCAGAGTTCGTCCGCCCCTCGGCCATCAGACCGAGGACCTCCCGCTCGCGCGGCGTGAGTCCGGCCAGCACGTCCTGCTTACGGCTCCGGCCCAGCAGCTGAGCCACCACTTCCGGGTCCAGCGCCGTCCCGCCCTGCGCCACCCGCACCACGGCGTCCACGAACTCGCGGACCTCCGCGACCCGGTCCTTCAGCAGATAACCGACGCCCCGGCTGCTTCCGGCCAGCAGCTCGGTGGCGTACTGCTCCTCGACGTACTGCGACAGCACCAGCACCCCGATCCCGGGGTAGTCCTTGCGCAGCCGCACCGCCGCCCGGACGCCCTCGTCGGTGTGGGTCGGCGGCATCCGTACGTCGGCCACCACCACATCGGGCAGCGCCTGCTGCGCGTCGAGATCCGCCACGGTCTTGATCAGTGCCTCGGCGTCCCCCACCCCCGCGACGACGTCGTGCCCGAGATCGGTGAGCAGCCGCGTGAGTCCTTCCCGCAGCAGTACCGAATCCTCGGCGATGACCACCCGCACCCTGTCCTCCACGACGCTGTTTCCCCCACTGTTTCTCGATCTGTGTCCGGCTCTGTCGTCCCCAGCATCCCAGGGCCGGCGCGTGGATGGGGCGGCGCCCGGAACGGGGGTACGACTTGGAGAGGTTTCCCCGATCCGGGGCTGGGCACTCAGCGTCACCGGAAAGTCACCGCAAGGTGTGGTATCGCCCGTCGGGCCCGCTCTTCGCGCCGGTCGCGGGGCCGTCGTCGGTCGCGTCACGGGGGCTGCCGTCGGCCCGCACGCGTACGCCGGATCACCCCCACCGTGTACACGCCGGAGCGCCCGCCCGTGCACACGCCGGAGCGCCCCGCCCCCGGAGCGGGTGTCCGGGGGCGGGGCGAGGGGACCGGGGCCCGCGGTCGTGGACCCGGAGGCGCGGAAGCCGGGGCGCGGTACCCGGCGGTGGTGCGCGGGGAGCAAGGAGACGGTGAGGGCGGGAAGCAAGGGGACGGTGCGCGCGGGGCTCAGCCGCGCCAGGGCAGTTCGGCCGTGACCGTGGTGGGGCCACCCGCCGGGGAGTCGACCACGAGGATGCCGTCCACCGCGTCGAGCCGTTCCGTCAGACCGGCCAGACCACTGCCCGCCGTGACATCGGCGCCGCCCCGGCCGTTGTCGGTGACCTGGAGCATCAGCCGGTCCGCCGTGTGCCACACGTCCACCGTGGCCCGGGTCGCGCCGGCGTGCTTGCTGACGTTCTGCAGGAGTTCCGAGACCGTGAAGTACGCGATGCCCTCGATCGCCTGGGCGGGCCGGGAGTCCAGATCCACCTCGACCTCCACCGGGACGGTGCAGCGGGAGGCGATGGCGGAGAGCGCGGCGTCCAGTCCGCGGTCGGTGAGCACGGCGGGGTGGATGCCTCGCGCCAGGTCGCGCAGTTCCTGGAGGGCGACCTTGACCTCGCCGTGGGCCTCGTCGACCATACGGGCGGCGGCCTCGGGGTCGTCGGTCAGCTTCTCCTTCGCCAGGCCCAGATCCATCGCGAGGGCGACGAGGCGGGCCTGGGCGCCGTCGTGGAGGTCGCGCTCGATACGGCGCAGGTCGGCCGCCGCGGTGTCCACGACGACCCCCCGGTCCGACTCCAGCTCGGAGACCCGGCTGGCCAGCCGGGACGGGCCCAGCAGACCGGAGACCATCAGCTCGTCCACGGTCACCAGGCCGCGGTTGATCCAGGGCGAGACCAGGACCACGGCCAGGCCGATCGCGCTGGTCACGGCCAGGTCGAAGGGGGAGTCGAGGTAGACCTGGTGGGTGCCGTCCCCGTACAGCTGGACCCCGTCGACCCCCGTGTACGTCGGGAAGACCCAGTGCCACAGCGGATACGTGAACGCCGTCCACCCGAACGACCAGACCGTGATGGCCACGCAGAAGGCGAAGACCGCCCACGGGAAGTGCAGCAGCGAGTAGAGCAGGTGCCGCCAGGACACTCCGCTCTTCAGGACCGCGCCGACCCACGACATCATGCCGCCGGTCTTCCCGCGTACCGGTGCGGGGTTCGCCACATCCAGCTTCAGCAGCCCCCGTGCCCGGCCCCGTTCCATCGCGCCGAAGCCCCGGCACATCGTCAGCCCCACCGCGAGGATCGGAATGCCGAGGAAGGTGATCAGCATGCCGACGCCCAGCAGCGTCATGGTGAGCGAGAAGGCGAACAGCACCGTGCTGATCGGCAGGCTCAGCACCAGGTAGAGGAGCTCGCGCCAGGCCCGCGCCTCCAGCGGCGCACGCAGCGCGGCCGGGAGGAAGTGCTTGACCGGGGGGCGGTCCCCAACACCGGAGCCGGACCTCTGGTGGTCCCGCGTGTCCGGTCCGTATGCCGTGGCCATGAGTTCCGTCCGTTTCGTGTCTGCCGCAGCGGCTCGTTCTCCGCGGGCTGTGCTTTTACCGGCTGTGAGCAAGAGTGCGCGCCCGCCGGGGCTTCGCACCATGAGGACGGTCTCCGTATCCGGCCGGGGGTTTTCCCCACCCCCCTGTGCCGGGAAGCGCGTCTGGATGTGCCCCTCGGGGCGCCCGGACCCGTTGTCCCCAGGCGTCCGGACCCGCTGTCCCCGGGCGGCCGTATGCGCCGCCCGGCGCGCCCGGAGGCGCCGCCCGGGGTGTGTGCGGAGAGCGTCAGGGCGCCGTCGCCGGCTCCGTACGGTCGCGCCAGGGCAGCTCCGCGGTGACGGTCGTCGGCCCGCCCACCGGAGAGTCCAGGACGAACAGGCCGTCCACCGCCCCCAGCCGCTCCGCGAGACCCGCCATGCCCGTACCGCCGTCCATCCGCGCACCGCCGGACCCGTCGTCCCGCACCTGGATCAGCAGCCGGTCGCTGGAGCGCCACACATCGACGGACGCCGAATGGGCCCCGCTGTGCTTGCTGACGTTCTGAAGGAGTTCCGAGACCGTGAAGTACGCGCTGCCCTCGATCGCCTGGGCGGGCCGGGAATCCAGGTCCACCGACACCTTCACGGGCACGGTGCAGCGGGAGGCGATGGCGGAGAGCGCGGCGTCCAGTCCGCGGTCGGTGAGGATCGCGGGGTGGATGCCGCGGGCGAGGTCGCGCAGTTCCTGGAGGGCGACCTTGACCTCGCCGTGGGCCTCGTCGACCATGCGGGCGGCGGCCTCGGGGTCGTCGGTCAGCTTCTCCTTCGCCAGGCCGAGGCCCATGGCGAGGGCGACGAGGCGGGCCTGGGCGCCGTCGTGGAGGTCGCGCTCGATGCGCCGGAGGTCGGCCGCCGCGGTGTCCACGACGACCCCCCGGTCCGACTCCAGCTCGGCGATCCTGCGCTCCAGCTCGTCGGAGGGCGAGAGCAGCCCCCGCACCATCGCCCGGTCCGCGTTGGCCAGGGCCCGCACGATGAACGGGAGCACCGGCCAGAGCACGAACAGGCCCACCAGCGTCACCGTGAACGTCACGATGCCCCACGGCAGTCGGATGAACGAGAACAGCAGCGTCCGCCAGGCCACCGGATCCTTCAGCCCCGACCACAGCCAGGGCAGGAACCCCTCCTCCCGGCGGCCGCGTGCGAGCGGGCTCGGCTCGTCGATGTGCAGCCCGAGCAGCGACCGCGCCAGACCCCGCTCCGCACGGCCGAGCAGCCGCGCGCCGTGCAGCCCGAGGACGAGCAGCGGCAGACCGATCACCGTGATGGAAAGCCCCATGCCGACACCGAGCATGAACATGGTGTAAACAAAGCCGACAATCGCCATGGGCAGGTTGGCCAGGAGATACGCGATCTCCTTCCAGGTCCACCGGTCGAAGGCGAAACGCGCGGGCGGCGGCCGGTCGGTGTCCGGCACAGGGGGGCTCATGGTCATGCCACCACCCTGCCGGGCCGGACCCGCGCACGCCATGGGGTACGTGGGTGGGACGAAGTAGGGATAACCCCACCTGTCGTCCGACGCGGCTGCTTACCACTTCTTTAACAGGGCCTAGACTCCCGTGCGTACAGATGGGGCCGGACAGGCGTGTTCGAGGGAGCGAGGGGCGGACGTGGGGACCGAATCGACCGTTCTCGCGTCGGAGTACTTCCGGAGCTATTCAGTGGTCGGACTGCTCGCCCTGATCGGCGTGCTGTTCGTCGCCGTCGCCTTCGGGGCCGGCCGACTGCTCAGGCCCGTGGTCCCGACGCCGGAGAAACTTCTCACCTACGAGTGCGGGGTGGACCCCGTCGGGGAAGGGTGGGCGCACACGCAGGTGCGCTATTACGTCTATGCCTTCCTGTACGTGATCTTCGCCGTCGACTCGATCTTTCTCTTTCCCTGGGCGACGGTATTCGCGGCACCCGGATACGGCGCGACGACGCTGGTGGAAATGTTCATTTTCCTCGGCTTCCTGGCCGTGGGACTGCTCTACGCATGGAAGAAGGGCGTCCTCGAATGGGCGTGACGAGCCGGCCGACTCCCGAACCGCAGCCCGATCCGCAGCCGGGCCTCGCGCCCCAGCCGGCCGCGCCGCAGACCGGCCTCGCGCCGCAACCGGTCGCGCTGCCGGAGCCGAAGCGGCTCGGTGTGCTCTCCCGGCTCGCTCCCGAGCCGATGAAGGTGGTCCTCAACTGGGGCCGCCGCTACAGCCTCTGGGTCTTCAACTTCGGACTCGCCTGCTGCGCCATCGAGTTCATCGCCGCCTCCATGGCCCGCCACGACTTCATCCGGCTCGGAGTGATCCCGTTCGCGCCGGGCCCCCGACAGGCCGACCTCATGATCGTTTCCGGCACGGTGACGGACAAGATGGCCCCGGCCGTGAAGCGCCTCTACGAACAGATGCCCGAGCCGAAGTACGTCATCTCCTTCGGCGCCTGCTCCAACTGCGGCGGCCCCTACTGGGACTCGTACTCCGTCACGAAGGGCGTCGACCAGATCATCCCGGTCGACGTGTACGTACCCGGCTGCCCGCCCCGGCCCGAAGCGCTGCTCCAGGGCATCCTCAAGCTCCAGGAGAAGATCGCCCGCGAGTCGCTCGCCGAGCGGTACGCGCCCGAGGGCGACGGCCCCGGCCGCCCGTCCACCGCCGCCCTGCGCAGCGAACTGGTCGCAGGCCCCACCGCGCCGGGGGAGGACCGGAAGTGACCACTCCCGACGGGATTCCCGAGGGGACTCCCGAACCCGCTCCCGAACTCGCTCCCGACTCCGGCGCGGCCCCGGCTTCCGACTCCGCTCCGGGCGCTTCCCCCGCTCCGGACTCCTCCACCGCTCCGGTCCCGACCGCGGCCGAGGACGCGTACGACCGGTTGCCGGACGCCGTCACCGAGATCTTCGGCGCGGACGCCACGGCCGGGCGTGCCTACGACCTGCTGACCGTCGACGTCCCCGCCAGCGACTGGATCGGCGCCCTCGAAACGGCCCGCGACCGGCTGGGCTGCGGCTACTTCGACTGGCTCAGCGCCGTCGACGAACCGGGCGTCGGCTTCCGCGTCTGCGCCCACGTCGCCGCCCTGCGAGCCGGTACGGTCCGGCGCCTCCTGGTCCGTACGACCGTCCCGCACGAGGCCGCCACGCTGCCCAGCGCCATCGGCGTCTACGCGGGTGCCGCCTGGCACGAGCGCGAGACCCACGAGATGTTCGGCGTCGCCTTCGAGGGCCATCCGCACCTCGTCCCGCTCCTGCTGCCCGAAGGCTTCGAGGGCCACCCGCTGCGCAAGGACTTCGTCCTGGCCGCCCGGGTCGCCAAGGCGTGGCCGGGCGCCAAGGAGCCGGGCGAGTCGGAGCACGGCGGCCCCAAGCGCCGCACCATGCTGCCGCCCGGCGTCCCCGACCCGAACGAATGGGGTCCGCTGAAGGGCACGCTCCCGGATGCCCCGGCCCGCCCGGCCCGAGGCGCCCGCGCCGCGGGCGGCGACCGCCCGGTGCGCCGCGCCCGCAGCGTGAGCGAGGGCTCGGCCGGTCAGCGCACGACGCCGGACGCGCCCGGTGCGGCCGACCCGACGGGCGCGCCCGCGGAGCCCCCGCCCCCGGCCGCCGCACGGCCGAGGCGTTCGCGCAGCGTGTCCGAGGGCTCGGCGAGCCAGCAGCGCGAGGCGACGCCGCCGGCACCCGCACCGGAGCCGGTACCGCCCGCACCCGCGCCGAAGCCGGAGCCGGTACCGGAATCGGACAGCACGGCGAGCGAACCGGCTCCCGCGCCGGAGCCCGCCCCCGAGCCCCAGCGTTCACCGCGACCGCCCCGCAGCACGGACGCCCCCTGGCACGATGCCCGCCCCGCGTTCGACCCTGCCGCGCCCACGGACTCCTCCACCACCCCCGAACGGGCCACCGACGCCGAGACCGAGTCGGCCGGTACCCCCGAGCGGGCCACCGACGTCGACGTCGACGCCGACACCCGACCCGACCGTCCCGCCGGAGGCGATACCGCGTGAACGACGTACTCGACGTCGCCCTCCGGCTCGTCATCGTCTTCGCCGTGTTCATGGTCGTCCCCCTCGTCGTGGGGCAGACCGAGCACAAGGTGATGGCCCATATGCAGGGCCGCCTCGGTCCCATGTACGCGGGCGGCTTCCACGGATGGGCCCAGCTCGTCGCGGACGGGGTGAAGTTCGCGCAGAAGGAGGACGTGGTCCCGGCCGCGGCCGACCGCCGCGTCTTCCAGCTCGCGCCCGCAGTCGCGCTCCTCCCGTACCTCCTCGTCCTGGTCGCCATCCCGATCGGCCCCGGTGAGGGTGCGGTCGGCCAGGTCGTCGACGCGGGCATCTTCTTCGTACTCGCCGTGATGGGCATCGGCGTGCTCGGCTCGCTGATGGCCGGATGGGCGTCGGCCAACAAGTACTCGCTGCTCGGCGGGTTGCGTACCGCCGCCCAGCTGCTCGCGTACGAACTGCCGATGCTCCTCGCCGCCGCCTCCGTGGCCATGGCGGCGGGCACCGTCTCGCTCCCCGGCATCCTCGACGCCTTCGAGTGGTGGTGGCTGCCCTGGCAGATCGTCGGAGCCCTGGTCTTCTTCGTGGCCGGACTCGCCGAGCTCCAGCGCCCCCCGTTCGACATGCCCGTCGCCGATTCCGAGATCATCTTCGGCGCGTACACCGAGTACACCGGTCTGCGCTTCGCCCTGTTCCTCCTGGCCGAGTACGCGGGCATCGTCGTCCTGTGCGCCCTGACCACCGTCCTGTTCCTCGGCGGCTGGCACGGACCTCTCGGGGCCGACGGACTCGGCTGGGTCTGGACCCTCCTCAAGACCGGCATCCTCGCGTTCGTCGTCATCTGGCTGCGCGTCAGCTATCCCCGGCTGCGCGAGGACCAGCTGCAGAAGCTCGCCTGGACCACGCTCATTCCGCTCGCTCTCGCGCAGATCGCGCTCACCGGCATCGTGAAGGTGGCGATCAACTAGTGCCTCCGATCCCTGGCTCCGGCCTGGCCAAGGGCCTCGCCGTGACTCTGCGCACGATGACGAAGAAGACCGTCACCGCGCAGTACCCGGACGTACAGCCCGACCTGCCGCCCCGCAGCCGCGGGGTCATCGGCCTGTTCGAGGAGAACTGCACGGTCTGCATGCTCTGCGCCCGTGAGTGCCCCGACTGGTGCATCTACATCGACTCCCACAAGGAGACGGTCCCCGCCGCGGCTCCGGGCGGCCGCGAACGCAGCCGCAACGTCCTGGACCGCTTCGCGATCGACTTCTCGCTCTGCATGTACTGCGGTATCTGCATCGAGGTCTGCCCTTTCGACGCGCTGTTCTGGTCACCGGAGTTCGAGTACGCCGAGACGGACATCCACGAACTCACCCACGAGCGGGACAAGCTCCGCGAGTGGATGTGGACCGTGCCGGAGCCGCCCGCGCTCGAACCGGGGGCCGAGGAGCCGAAGGAGATCGCGGCGGCCCGCAAGACCGCGGAGAAGCTGGAGGCGCAGAGCGCCCAACGCGCCCAGGAAGCACGGGAGGCCCAGGAGGCCCAGGAAGCCCGGGCGGCGCAGGAAGCACGCGACGCCGGGCAGGCACCGACGCGGGAGGGGGACCAGTGACCCTCGCCGCCACGACCACCGCTCTCACCACCGCCGCGGGCCACCCCGGTTTCCTCTCCCCGACCGGTGTCGAGATCGCCTTCCTCCTGGTCGGCCTCGCCACCTTCGGCGCCGCGCTCATCACCGTCACGACCAAACAGCTGGTGCACGCCGCCCTCTGGCTGGTCGTGGCGCTCGGCGGACTCGCCGTCGAATACCTCCTGCTCACCGCGGAGTTCATCGCCTGGGTCCAGGTCCTGATCTACGTGGGTTCCGTCGTCGTCCTCCTCCTCTTCGGACTGATGCTCACCAGAGCGCCCATCGGCCGTTCCCCCGACGCCGACTCCGGCAACCGGTGGATCGCGCTCGGTGTGGCCGCGGCCGCCGCGGCGGCCCTCGTCTGGGTGGTCGTGGACGCCTTCCGCACCACCTGGATCGACCTGGACGGACCGGCCCAGGGCTCCACCGAAGCGACGGGAGAGTTCCTCTTCCGGCACTGGGTGCTGCCGTTCGAAGCACTGTCGGTCCTGCTGCTCGCGGCCCTGGTCGGGGCGATCGTCCTGTCCCGCAAGAACCAGCCGCCCGCACAGGCCGGAAAGCCCGCACAGGCCGGTAAGCCCGCGCAGGCCGGAAAGCCCGCGCGGTCCGGAAAGCCCGGGCAGGCCGGAAAGCCCGCCCAGAGCGGGCCGCCCGCGAAGAACCGGCCGTCGACCAGGGGCCGAGAGGACAAGAGCTGATGCACCTCGCCTATCCCGCCGTGCTCGCCGTCCTCCTCTTCTGCACCGGGCTGTACGGAGTACTCGCCCGCCGCAACGCGATCCTCGTCCTGATGTCCGTCGAGCTGATGCTCAACGCCGTCAACCTCAACCTCGTCGCCTTCGACGTCTGGCTCCGCGACGCCCTGCACTCCGGCCAGGCCCTCACCCTTTTCACCATCGCCATCGCCGCGGCCGAGATCGGCATCGGCCTGGCGATCGTCCTCGCGGTCTACCGCAACCGCGGCAGCTCCGACGTCGACCGCCTCCGCGACACCGCCGAGACCGACGCCGCCGAATCACTCCCCGACGACGGCACCGGCACAGGCGCCGACGCGGGTACCGAAGACGCAGACCAGGCCACTGCTCCGGCAGGGAAGGCAAAGAAGGCAGAGGCCACCGCGTGACCACCACGACGCTCGCCGCCCTCGTCCCCCTCCTTCCCTTCCTGGGCGCGGTCGCCGGCCTCCTCCTCGGCCGCACCGCCCCCGGATTCGTACGCCCCCTCGCGATCCTCCCCACCCTCGCCGCGGCCGTCATCGCCGTCATCGTCGCCGCACGCCAGGGCGGCGGCCGGGCCATCGACGCCGCGACCCAGCTGACCCCCACCGGCTCGGTCCCCATCGACCTCGCCCTGCACCTCGACGGCTTCGCCGTCCTCGTCGCCGTCCTCGTCGGCCTCGTCGCGACCTGTGTGCAGATCTACTCGACCGCCTACCTGCGCGACGACCCCCGCTACCCCTCGTACGCGGCCCTCGTCTCCCTCTTCACCGCCGCGATGCTCCTCGTCGTCTACTCCGGCGACCTGATGGTGCTCCTGGTCGGCTGGGAGATCATGGGCATCTGCTCGTACTTCCTCGTCGGCCACTACTGGGAGACACCCGAAGCACGGGCCGCCTCCCTCAAGGCGTTCCTGGTCACCAAGCTCGGCGACGTCCCCTTCCTCATCGGCCTGTTCGCCCTCGCCGCCGACACCGGCACCTTCCGGATCACCAAAATCCTCGGCGCCGTGGCGAACGGCGGTCTCGACCACCCCACCCTCATCGCCCTGCTGCTTCTCGCGGGCGTCGCGGGCAAGTCCGCACAGTTCCCCCTGCACACCTGGCTGCCCGACGCGATGGCCGGTCCCACGCCCGTCTCCGCGCTCATCCACGCCGCGACGATGGTCGCCGCCGGTATCTACTTCGTGGCCCGGCTCCTCCCCGTCTTCGCCGCCTCCGGCGCGGCCCTCGTCGTCCTCGCCGTGATGGCCGCCGTCACGATGATCGGCTCGGGTCTCGCCGCCCTCGCCCAGGACGACATCAAGCGCGTCCTCGCCTACTCGACCATCGGCCAGCTCGGCTACATGTCCGGTGCCCTCGCCGTCGGGGACCGCGGTGCCGCCGTCTTCCACCTCCTGTCGCACGGCGCGTTCAAAGCGGTCCTCTTCCTTGCCGCGGGCGTCGTCATCCACGCCGCCGGGACGAACTCACTGGCCGTCATGTCCCGCATGAGCGGCCTCCCCCAGCGCATCCCGGACGCCTACTGGACGATGACCGTCGCGCTCCTGGCCCTCGCGGCGATCCCCCCGTTCGCCGGCTTCTTCTCCAAGGAAGCCGTACTCGTCGCCGCCGAACACACCGCCTTCGGCGACCGCGACGTCGCCCCGGCCGCCGCGGGCTGGACGATCCTCGTCGCCGGACTCGTCGCCGCCCTCCTCACCGCCGCGTACGCCGTGCGCCTGTGGCTCCTCGCCTTCCGGGGCCGCGGTGCCGAGGCCCCGGAGCACGGCAGGCAGCCCGTCGCCATGACCTCGGTCCTGTGGATCCTCGCCGTCCCCACCATCGCCTTCGGACTCGCCGTCGGCACGATCGGCGACTGGTTCGACGGCCACGCCCTCACTCCCTCCCTCGCCACGGCCGTGCTCTCCACCGGCGTCGGCCTCATCGGCGGACTGGTCACCTACGGCGCCTGGCGGCACACCACGGCCCTCGCCGCCCGTACCCCGATGGGCTCCGTCGTCGCCCACCCCGACGCCGAACCCGCCCTCGTCGAAGTCGAGGCGATGACCGCGCACACCGCCGCCTACGGCCACGACGGGGACGCCCCCGACCCCGCCGACCCCGGCCGCCTGCTGCTCGGCCCGCTGCACCGCCACGCGGCCGCCGGCTTCCACCTCGACGCCCTGTACGCGGCCCTGTTCGTCCGCCCCGTACTGGGCGCCGCCCGTGTCGTCCGCTTCCTGGACCGCGAGGTCGTCGACACCTACGTACGCGGCTCCGGCACCGGCGCACGCTGGCTCGGCACCGCGGTCCGCCGCGCCCAGACCGGCAACGTGCAGACCTACCTCAGCGCACTGCTCGCCGGTTCCCTTGTCCTGGCGATCGCCGCCGTCGTCTTTGCCAACGTCAACGCCGGGTCGTGAGCCGTGATCGATATCAGCGAATCCGTGATGCAGTTCCTTCTCGCGTTCCTCGTCGCCGGCCCGCTCCTCGGCGCCGCCGCGGCCCTGCTCCCCGCCCCGCCCGGACTGCGCGGCAGGAACCCCGACCAGGCCGTGCTCCGCCACGGAGTGACCGTCACCGGCGTCATCCTCATCGCCGCGATCGTCCTGGCCGTCGGCTTCGACCACGACAACCCGTCGAAGATGCAGGCCACCACCGACATCAGCTGGATCCCGGCGCTCGACGTCCGCATCCACCTCGGCATCGACGGCATCTCGCTCCCCCTTCTCGTACTCACCGCGCTCCTGACCTTCCTCTGCGCGGTGTACAGCTACTTCAAGATGCCCCCGGGCCCGTCCCCGAAGGCGTTCGTTGCCCTGATCCTCGTGCTGGAGTCCGGCACCCTCGCCACCTTCGCCGTCCTCGACCTGCTGCTGTTCTTCCTCGCCTTCGAGATGGTCCTCATCCCGATGTACTTCCTCATCGCCCGCTGGGGCGGCGACCGGAAGCAGGCCGCCGCCTGGAAGTTCATCCTCTACACGCTGCTCGGCTCGGTCGTCATGCTGCTGGGCCTCCTCCTCATCGGACTGGAGAGCGGCACCTTCGACATGGTGGCACTCGCCACTGACAACGGCCGTGGCCTCACCTCGTCCGTGCAGGTCATCGCCGTGCTGGCGATCGGCGTCGGCCTCGCCGTGAAGACCCCGATGTGGCCGCTGCACAGCTGGCTCCCGGACGCCCACACGGCCGCGCCGACCGTCGGCTCCGTCCTCCTCGCGGGCGTCATGCTGAAGATGGGAACGTACGGGTTCGTCCGCATCCTGCTCCCCATCACCCCCGACGGGATGCACACCTTCGCGCCCTACCTCGCCGCCTTCGCGGTCGTCGGCATCATCTACGGGTCCCTCGCCTGCCTCGCGCTGGCCCGCCCCGGTGCCAAGGGCGACCTCAAGCGCCTGATCGCGTACTCCTCGGTCGGCCACATGGGGTTCGTCCTCCTCGGCATCGCGACCATGACCCCCACCGGTGTCAACGGCGCGCTCTTCGCCAACATCGCCCACGGCCTCATCACCGGACTGCTCTTCTTCCTGGTCGGCGCGGTCAAGGACCGCTACGGCACCGCCGACCTCGACACCCTCGCCGGTGCGACCGGAGCCGCCCTCTACGGCCGGGCCCCCCGTCTCGGGGCCCTCCTCGCCTTCGCCGCCGTCGCCTCGCTGGGCCTGCCGGGACTCGCCGGATTCTGGGGCGAAATGCTCACTCTGTTCGGCGCCTTCGATCCCGCCGACGGCCTCAGCCGCCCCGCCTTCCGCACCTTCATGGCCATCGGCGCGTTCGGCACCCTGCTCACCGCCGCGTACATGCTCATCGTCGTACGCCGCGTCTGCATGGGGGAGCACACCCCGTCCCAGCAGCCCGGAAGCACGCGGCAGCTCGCCGACATCCAGACGTACGAATACGCCGCCTGGACCCCGCTCGCCGCCCTCACCGTCCTCGCCGGACTCTGGCCCGCCGTCCTTCTCGGCCTCACCGACCCGGCCGTGCAGAAGCTCCTCGCAGGAGGCAAGTCGTGACCGCGGACCTCGTGACCACAGCAGCCGGGACCACGCACCTCGTCGCGGGAACAGCAGCCGGAACAGGGGCGGGCACAGGAGCCGGAAGCGGCGCCCCGGGCCTGCTCGCCACCGCGGCCGACAGCACCCCCAGCCTCGTCCAGTCCATCGACTGGCTCGCCATCGCGCCCCCCGCCGTCGTGGCCGCGGTCGCCCTGATCGTCCTCGTCGCCGACCTGCTCGTCCCCGAACACCGCAAGCCGCTCCTCGGGTACGGCACCATCGCCGGGCTCGTCGCCGCACTCGCCCTGCTCATCCCGCTGCGCGCCGGGGACCGCTCCACCTTCTGCGTCACCGACGGCGCCCAGGCATGCAGCTACACCGCCGACCACTTCGCCCTCGTCATCCAGGCCCTCGTGCTCGGCGGCGCCCTGCTCACCGCCCTGCTCTCCCTCGACGACACGCGCAAGCTGCCCGCGGGCGAGTTCTGGTTCCTGCTGCTGTCCTCCGCGGCGGGCGCGGCCCTCCTGCCCGCCGCCCGCGACCTCACCACGCTCGTCGTCGCCCTCGAAGTCGCCTCCCTGCCCGCCTTCGCCCTGGTCGGCATCAAACGCGGCGACCGGCGCTCCTCCGAGGCCGCACTGAAGTTCTTCCTCTCCTCGGTCGTCGCGACCGCCGTGATGCTTCTCGGCGTCAGCTTCGTGTACGCGGCCACCGGCACGATGCACCTCACCGAGATCGCCGACCGCCTCGACGCCGTGCCCGGTCAGCTGGACACCCTCGCCAAGGCGGGCGTCGCCCTCACGCTCGTCGGCTTCGCCTTCAAGACGGCCGCCGCGCCCTTCCACTTCTGGGTGCCCGACACCTACGTCGGCGCCCCCCTGCCGATCGCCGCCTACCTCTCCGTCGTCGGCAAGGCCGTCGGGTTCTCCGGCCTCATCCTCGTCACCGTGATCGCGTTCCCCGCCTACGCCGACGTCTGGGGACCGGCCCTCGCCGTCCTCGCCGCGCTCACCATGACCATCGGCAACGTCGCCGCACTGCGCCAGAACGCCACCCGCGCCCGCAGCGCCGTCCGCCTGCTCGCCTGGTCGTCCGTCGCCCAGGCCGGCTATCTCCTGGTCCCGATCGCCGCCGCCGCGTACTCCGGCGACGAACAGATCGGCTCCACCGTCGCGTACGCCCTCATGTACGCCGTCGTGAACCTCGGCGCGTTCGCCGTCGCCGCCCTCGTGGCCCGTACGAGCCCCGGCAACCGGCTCACCGACTACCGCGGCCTGTACGCCACCCGCCCGCTCGCCGCCCTCGCGATGGGCTTCTTCCTGCTCTGCCTGGCCGGTCTGCCGCCCGGCATCATCGGCCTCTTCGCGAAGGTGACCGTCTTCTCCGCCGCCGTCGACGCGGGACTCGGCTGGCTCGCCGTCGTCATGGCCGTCAACGTAGTGATCGCCCTCTACTACTACCTTCAGTGGACAGCGGCCCTCTTCCGCACTCCGGAAGCGGGCGACACCGCCGTGCCCGCCGCCGACGGCACCGGAACGGGCAGCGGCGGCGCCCCGGCGCCCGCTCCGCACCGGCTTCGCGCCCCTGCGCCCCTGGTCACGGCGATCGTCCTCACCACCCTCGCGGGCGTGGCCCTCTCCGGCGCCCCGCAGCTCGTGCTCAGGTTCGCCGCAGTCAGCCTCTTCTGAGACCGGCCGGGAACGTCGCCCGGCCGCCCAAGATCGGTTTGCCCACGGCGGTCCCCACAGGGCAGGGTTCATGCCTGCATACGTCACGTAAAGGACGTCACGTAGCGGGCACGGAAGAGGGAAAGCAGTGCTGAACGGGTTCAAGGACTTCATCCTGCGTGGAAACGTCATCTCGATGGCGATCGGGCTCGCCGTGGGAGCAGCCTTCACCGCGGTCGTCACCGGCTTCAGTACCGCGTTCATCACCCCGCTGATCGGCCTCGCCACCGGCTCGGTCGGTGACTTCAGCGCGGCGGAGTTCGCGGTGGAGGGCGCCATCTTCCCGTACGGAAAGTTCCTCGCCGCCGCCATCGCCTTCCTCATCACCGCCGCGGTCCTCTACTTCTGCGTCGTCGTCCCCATGGCCAAGGTCCAGAACCGCTTCACGGCCAAGGCCGACGAGAAGGCCGACATCAAGGCCGCCGTGCGCGACTGCCCCCGCTGCTTCACCGAGATCCCCTCCATCGCCTCCCGCTGCGGACACTGCACCAGCGAGGTCGAGCCCGACCCCGAGGCCCTCGCGCTCGCCGGACTCCCCGCCCAGCGCTGACCGCCTCGGCACCGATCACGCTCGGCGCCGACCCGCCGACGCCGACCCCCTCGGCACCGAACCCGCTTCGGCGCCGCCCCGGCTCACCGCCGGACCGCCCCACCGCGACACCCGTACGGCCCAGCGGCGGATCGTACGGGTACGGAGCCCGAACCGGCCGGAACAGCCGGACGGGCCCCACCCTCCGGCCGCGCGCACAAGGGAACTAGCTCTCCTCGCCTGGCGTTGACCAGTACGGGAGGCTCCACTGGAGAGTGGAGCACCACCAAGCAAGGGTTCCCCTGCTGCACCACTTGGAGGGCGTACCGTGCACCGCCGGCACAACGGGCTGAGAACCGCCGTACTCCTCGGGGGCCTGTCCGCACTCATCATCGTCATCGGCAGCTTCTTCGGCCGTACGGGTCTGATCGTCGCGCTCGTCGTAGCGGTCGGCACCAACGCCTACGCGTACTGGAACAGCGACAAGCTGGCTCTCAGGGCCATGCGGGCCCGGCCCGTCAGCGAGTTCGAAGCGCCGCAGCTCTACCGCATCGTCCGGGAACTCTCCACCGCGGCCCGGCAGCCCATGCCCCGGCTCTACATCTCCCCGACCCAGGCGCCCAACGCCTTCGCGACCGGCCGCAACCCGCGCAACGCGGCGGTCTGCTGCACCGACGGCATCCTCCAGATCCTCGACGAACGAGAGCTGCGAGGAGTCCTGGGGCACGAGCTCAGCCATGTCTACAACCGCGACATCCTGATCTCGTCCGTCGCCGGAGCCCTGGCCTCCGTCATCATGTTCCTCGTCAACTTCGCCTGGCTGATTCCCATCGGCCGGTCCAACGACGACGAGGGCCCCGGCATTCTGGGCATGATGCTGATCATGATCCTGGGCCCGCTCGCCGCATCGGTCATCCAACTGGCCGTCAGCCGCTCCCGCGAGTACGAGGCCGACGCCTCCGGTGCCCAGCTCACCGGAGACCCCCTCGCGCTGGCCGGCGCCCTGCGCAAGCTCGACGCCGGTACGAAGCAGCTTCCGCTGCCCGCCGAACCGAGGATCGAGACCGCGAGCCACATGATGATCGCGAACCCGTTCCGCCCCGGCCGGGGAATGGCCAAGATGTTCTCGACGCACCCGCCGATGGCGGAGCGCATCGCCCGACTCGAGCAGATGGCAGGTCATCGCCCGTGAAGACAATCCTGAACGTCATATGGCTCGTCCTGTGCGGCTTCTGGATGTTCCTCGGCTACATCGCCGCAGGGCTGCTGCTGTGCATCACGATCATCGGCATCCCCTTCGGCCTCGCGGCGTTCCGCATCGGCGTCTACGCCCTGTGGCCCTTCGGGTACACGGTCGTGGACCGCCGGGACGCCGGCGCGCCCTCCTGCGTCGGCAACGTCCTCTGGCTGGTCCTCGCCGGATGGTGGCTCGCACTCGGCCACATCTTCACCGGCATCGCCCTGTGCGTCACCATCATCGGTATCCCGCTCGGCATCGCGAACTTCAAGCTGATCCCGGTCTCGCTCATGCCCTTCGGCAAGGAGATCGTCCGCACCGACCAGCCCTTCGCCTCCCGGTAGAACACCCGGACGGGGCCGCAGGCAACCGTCCGCACGCCCCTGGCGTCTTGGATTTCAAGACCAGGTAAGGGGTAGGTGCGGCAGCATGAGCATTATCGGTTGGATCATTCTCGGGCTGCTCGCGGGCGCCATAGCCAAAATCCTGCTGCCGGGCCGGGACCCGGGCGGCATCATCGGCACGACCCTCATCGGCATCGTGGGTGCCTTCCTCGGCGGCTGGCTGTCCAGCCGGTTCCTCGACCGCCCCATCAGCAACGACTTCTACGACACGGCGACATGGGTGGCCGCCATCGCGGGCTCCCTCGTCCTGCTCATCGCCTACCGGCTGCTCTTCGGCAACTCACGCG
Source organism: Streptomyces sp. NBC_01237 (assembly GCF_035917275.1). Classification (NCBI taxonomy): domain Bacteria; kingdom Bacillati; phylum Actinomycetota; class Actinomycetes; order Kitasatosporales; family Streptomycetaceae; genus Streptomyces; species Streptomyces sp. NBC_01237. Next base: position 5,350,997 of record NZ_CP108508.1, read on the forward strand.
AACGGCGCTGACCGCGGCCGGCCGCCCCCGGCGCCCGGCCGCTCATGGAGCCCCGTCTCGCGCAGCGTCACATTGAGCCGGCCGGCCCGCAGTCCCGCCGCCGGGCCGGCCGTCCCCGGGTACACCTTCGGCACCCCGTGGAACGCGAAACGTGACGGCCCGCCGAAGACGAACAGGTCCCCGGAGGCCAACTCCACATCGGTGTACGGCCGCCCGCGATCCTGTGTGTTCCCGAACCGGAACACACAGGTGTCGCCCACGCTCAGCGATACCACCGGAGCACCGGAGCGCTCCTCCTTGTCCTGGTGCATGCCCATTTTCGCCGCACCGTCATAGAAGTTGATCAGCGCGGTGTCCGGCGCGAACGACGCGGCGGCGTCCGCGTCCCCGTACGCCTCCGCCACCGCCGCACGCCCCAGATCGGCCAGCCATTCGGGGAACGGGGCCACTCGCGCCCCGTTCACATCGTCGGCGGTACGCCCGTAGCGGTACGGCTGCCAGTGCCACCCCAGGCACACCGTGCGCACCGACATCACCCCACCGCCCGGCAACACCGTGTGCCGCAAGGGAACGGGACCCCGCGCCCACTGACGGCAGGCGGCCACCAACTCCCGTCGGCGGTCCACCGACAGCCACTCCGGCACATGGACGGCGCCCGGTGCGACGACCCGCCGCGGCCGGGGAAAGAGGCCGTCGGACGACGACGGCGGATCCACCCGCGGAACCACTCGGACCACCACCTTCAGAACCTCGTACCGCCCCGTGCCGGTGCCGGCGCGGGGCACACGCACCACGCCACCGTCCGCGGCACCGGCACAGGGCTCTCGCCACGCCGCAGGGCACTTCTCCGCCACACAGGACTCCCGGCGCCCACAGCAAGGGTCTCAGAGCCCCGCCGGCTCAGCGCCGTGGCCCACCCGGCCCCGCCGGCTCAGCGCCGTGGCACCGAGGCACCCTCAAGCCCCAGCAGCCGCTCCTTGCGCTCCAGTCCGCCCGCGTAGCCGCGCAGGGCCCCGTCCGCCCCGATCACGCGATGGCACGGGCGCACGACCAGCAGGGGATTGCGCCCGATCGCCGTCCCCACGGCCCGCACCCCCGCGCCGGAGGACCCCACGCGTGCGGCGATCTGCCCGTACGAGACCGTCTCCCCGTACGGGATGGTGTCCAGCGCCTGCCAGACCCGCCGCTGGAACTCCGTACCCACCCCGTCCGCGTACGGGATGTCGAAGCGGGTCAGCCGCCCCGCGAAGTACGCCTCCAACTGCGCGGCGATCCCGGCGAACAGCCCGGGGGCCTGTTGCCAGCCGTCCTGGACGACGGCGCCGCCCTTCTGGCCGGGCAGGGACAGCGACACCAGCGCGACACCACCCGACGGCGCCATGTCCACGCCCGAGGTGTCCGGGGTGTTGGACGAATCCGTCGAATCCGCCCCCGTCCCGGCCTCCACCCTTTCTGTCCCCGCCGTCCCCGCCGACGTTTCGCCGACCAGAAGCAGCTCACCCAGCGGGCTGCCGACCTTCGCGTACACCGTGGTCATGACTCGTCATCCTCCTTGCCGGGCGAACCGCGCCCACGGACCGAAGCCCGTGCGCGCTTCCCGTACCGCCAAGTCTGCGGCTGCCACCGTGCCGGGACTGGCGGAAATCGGACATCGTCCCGGGCTTCGGCAGGGCCCGTCCGCCCCCGGGAACGCCTGCGGGGCGGCCCGCGCCGGCCAGCACGCCCGCCCCGCCCCCACGTCGCCGTGAACCGCGGCGACGGGACCGCTCCGCCCGCCTACCGGTAGTTGGCGAACTGCACCGCGAAGTCGAAGTCCTGGCCCTTGAGCAGCGCCTGCACGGCCTGCAGGTCGTCCCGGCTCTTCGAGCTGACCCGCAGCTCGTCGCCCTGGACCAGCGCCTTGACGCCCTTCGGGCCCTCATCGCGAATGATCTTCGCCACCTTCTTGGCGTTCTCCTGCGAGATGCCTTCCTCGATCGTGGCGAAGATCTTGTACTCCTTGCCGGAAAGCTGCGGCTCGCCCGCGTCCAGCGACTTCAGCGAGATGCCGCGCTTGATCAGCTTGGACTGGAAGATGTCGAGGATGGCCTTGACCCGCTCCTCGCCGCTCGCCTCCATCAGGATCTTCTCGCCGGACCACGAGATCGAGGCACCCGTGCCCTTGAAGTCGTAACGCTGGGAGATCTCCTTGGCGGCCTGGTTGAGGGCGTTGTCGACCTCCTGCCGCTCGACCTTCGAGACGATGTCGAAACTGGAGTCGGCCATGACGTGTGGCTCCTTGCGTCGAATGCGTTGGGATACAGCCCGAAGCCTAAGGGCTGCCCCGCCATCCCCGGTGGGCGCGCGACGACAGCCACGGCACCTCGCGGCGCCGCCGGAACGCCCGGATACCTCCCGTACGCGGATGCCGCCGCCCGCCGGTGCACCGGGTCCGCCGCCGCGCACCGATCCACCAGGGACGACGGACGGCCCCCGGCCACCATGGCCAGCCCGGGGTGCCGATCAATCGGGTGGCGGAGCACCCCTGGGCATCGGGTATCGTTTACGTCGTCGCCAAGGAGCACCCCAGTGGGGTTCCGACGCGTCGTTCGAGGCGGTGTGCCCGAGTGGCCAAAGGGAGCAGACTGTAAATCTGCCGGCTCAGCCTACCCAGGTTCGAACCCTGGCGCCGCCACGCGAACAGAGCCCCCGACCAGCATGTCTGGTCGGGGGCTCAGTCGTTTCCGCCCGCCGTGTCCGCAGGCTCCCGCCGCGGCCGGGGGCGTGGCCGGAGCCTGCGGACACAGGCTCCCGCCGCGGCCGGGGGCGTGGCCGGATCAGTTGCCCGCGACGTCCTTCACCGCGACCGTCATCGGCACGTTGCCCGAGATCAGTTCCAGTGTCAGGCCCGCCGTGGCCGGGGTGTCCAGGAGCTCCAGCAGGGTCGCCGCCACATCGTCCCGCGGTACCGGTCCGCGCCCGGTCGACGCGGCCAGCAGGACCTGGCCGGTGCCCGCGTCGTTCGTCAGCATTCCCGGGCGCAGGATCGTCCAGTCGAGTGCGGTCCTGGAACGTACGTCCGCGTCGGCGGCACCCTTGGCCCTCAGGTAGGCGTCGAAGACCTCGTTGCCCGGGTGCTCGGGGTCGGCGCCCATCGAGGAGACGACGATGTAGCGCCGTACTCCCGCGAGTTCGGCCCCGTCCGCGAACAGCACCGCGGCGCCGCGGTCCACGGAGTCCTTGCGCTCCAGGCCGCTGTTCGGGCCCGCACCGGCTGCGAAGACCGCCGCGTCGGCGCCGCGCAGGACCTCCGCGGCCTGTTCCACGGAGGCCGATTCGAGGTCCAGTACGACCGGTTCGGCGCCCACCGCTCCGAGGTCGGCGCTCTGTTCGGGGTTGCGGATGATGCCGACGGCTTCATCGCCGCGTGCGGCGAGCAGACGCTCCAGCCGCAGCGCGATCTGACCATGTCCACCTGCGATGACAATGCGCATACTCACGACCGTACGCCGGAGCGCGGCGGCGCGCTCACGGCCTGCCGCCGGGCGCGGAATCGGGGCGGCCCTGGCGGGGAAGGCCGAGGGCGACGGTCGCCTCGGAGTCGCAGAACTCGCGTACGGCGCTGGTGCGGGCGACCACGCGGCCCCGGTGCACCACGATCCTGCTGTAGGCGAGCGAGAGGACCGCGGCGAGCCGCTCCCCGCGCAGGGCGAGGAGCTCGGCCGGGAAGCCGGCCTCGACCCGGACCTCGGGAAGGCCCATGGCCGCTCTGGCGGTGGCCGAGACGGTGTCGTATGCCTGTTCGGCGCGCAGGCCGTTCTGCGAGGCCAGGAGGTAGGCGGCTTCGAGGGGGTCGCCGCGCCCGACCGGGTTGGCCGCGTCGCGCAGCGCGCCGCTGCCCGCCGCCACGCGTACGCCGGCGGCGCGCAGGAGGCGTACGGGGGCGGTTCCGCGGCGTTCCGCGCCGGAGCAGCCGCCCTGGGGGAGGCAGATGACCGTGACCCCGGCGGCGGCGAGCTGGTCGGCGGCCCGGGTGGCGGCTTCGAGCGGGAGCTGGGCGAGGCCGGCGCAGGGGCCGACGGAGACGCCGGGGCGGAGTCCGCCGGCCATGGCGGCGAGACGGGCGAGGCGGGCCGGGTCGTCGCCGTCGGTGTGCAGGTCGACGGGGCAGCCGTGCTCGGCGGCGATCTCCAGGACGGCTTCGGTGTAGCCGGTGGGGTCGGGGTCGAGGTCGGGGCAGCCGCCGACGACCCCCGCGCCCATCTTCACGGCGTCGCGGAGCATGGCGAGGCCGTCGGCGCCCGCGATGCCGGTGAGGAGGCGGGGGACGGCCACGGCGGTGAGGTCGGCCAGCCCGCGCAGCGCCCGTCGGGTCTGGAGGACGGCTTCGAGCGCCGCGAGGCCCTGTACGTCGCCGATGCGGACGTGGGAGCGCAGCGCGGTGGTGCCGTGGCCGAGCTGGAGCAGAGCGGCTTGGGTGGCGCGGCGCTGGATGTCCTCGGCGCGGTGGGAGGCGGGGCCGGGGCCGTCGGGTCCCACGCTGTCGGCGGTGAGCGCGGTGTCGCTGTGGGCGTGGGGTTCGGCGGGCGCCGGGAGCAGGAGGTACCCGCGCAGGTCGACGCGTGGGCCGTGGGTGGTGAGGCTGCCCGCGGTGCCGACGGCTTCGATGCGGCCGCCGCTGAGCCGTACGTCCACGGTGCGGCCGTCGGTGAGCCGGGCGCCGGAGAGCACGAGCGCGGGGGTCTCGGCGGTGAGGGCGTCGGGGGCGGCCGCGTCGGCGCTTTCGGGCGCGTTGTCGTCGGGCCGCCGCGGCTGGCTGTCGGGCATCGCGCTCCTGGGAAGGGGGTGCAAGATCACATGGAGTGGGTCGAGCCTAGGGGGGTGCCAGGCCCACTTCGAGGAAGAGCGCAATAGTCGTACCGGTGTGCCTCGCGGGGGTGCCACGTCTCCGTTCCCGGCCGCTCGGGAAGTCCGGGCCAGGTCGCGATGAGCCCTGATCAAGGCCCGATCAAGGCCCGATCCGGGGGTCGGGCAGGGTGTCGATCAGGGGCCGGACGTGGGCCGTCGAAACGGATTTGGGCGATCGGCGGAGGACCGTGTAATGTCTTCATCGCTCGCCCCAATAGCTCAGTCGGTAGAGCGTCTCCATGGTAAGGAGAAGGTCTGCGGTTCGATTCCGCATTGGGGCTCTGGTGATCGGGAAACCCCGCTTCGGCGGGGGGACTCATCATCAAAGCGGTGTAGCTCAGTCGGTAGAGCAAGCGGCTCATAATCGCTGTGTCACCGGTTCAAGTCCGGTCACCGCTACCAACGGTAGCCGATTGTTGGGTCGGTCCTTCGATCGGCTACTCTTTTATGCGTTCATCCGTCCATCCGTCCGTCCAAGGAGCACTCACGTGGCTGCCACCGACGTCCGCCCGAAGATCACGCTGGCCTGCGTGGAGTGCAAGGAGCGGAACTACATCACCAAGAAGAACCGGCGTAACAACCCGGACCGTCTTGAGATGAAGAAGCACTGCCCGCGCTGCAACTCGCACACCGCGCACCGCGAAACCCGCTGAATCAGGCTCGTACACGAGGCCGTCCCCTCTGGGGGCGGCCTCGTGTCGTTGTATGGGGCTGTCCCTGCCCTTATTCGTCTTTCATCAGGAGGTAGCGAGCTCATGGCGCTCGACCAGTCCTTCGTGGGGCGGACCTATCCGCCCACCCCGGCGTACGAGGTCGGCCGGGAGAAGATCCGCGAGTTCGCCGAAGCGGTGGGCGACACCAATCCGGTGTACGTCGATCCGGTGGCCGCGGAGGCGCTCGGGCATTCCGATGTGATCGCGCCTCCCACCTTTGTCTTCTCGATCACGTTCAAGGCCGCCGCGGCGGTCGTGCAGGATCCGCAGCTGGGACTGGACTACAGCCGTGTGGTGCACGGTGACCAGAAGTTCACGTATGCGCGTCCCGTACGGGCGGGGGACCGGCTCACGGTCACGTCGACGATCGAGGGCATCAAGTCCCTGGCGGGCAACGACATCCTGGACATCCGGGGCGACGTGCACGACGAGTCCGGTGCGCTCGTCGTGACGGCGCTGATGAAGCTGGTGGCGCGCGCCGCCGAGGAGGCGTGATGACCGCGAAGATCAGTTACGGGTCGGTCGAGGTGGGGACGGAGCTGCCGGCGCAGTCGTTCCCGGTGACGCGGGCGACGCTGGTGCAGTACGCGGGCGCCTCGGGCGACTTCAATCCGATCCACTGGAACGAGAAGTTCGCCCGCGAGGTCGGGCTGCCGGATGTGATCGCGCACGGCATGTTCACGATGGCCGAGGCGATCCGGGTGGTCACGGACTGGGCCGGGGACCCGGCGGCGGTCGTCGAGTACGGGGTGCGGTTCACCAAGCCGGTCGTCGTGCCGAACGACGACAAGGGCGCGCTGGTCGAGGTCAGTGGCAAGGTCGCCGCGAAGCTGGACGACAACCAGGTGCGGGTGGACCTGGTCGCCATGTGTGACGGCAAGAAGGTGCTGGGAATGTCCCGGGCCGTGGTCAGGCTCGCCTGAGACCGAGTGACATGGGTAAGGGGCGTCCCTCTTGGAGGGGCGCCCCTTACCCATGCCGCCCGCACCGGGCGGGACGCTGAGCGGCGCCCGCTTCGGGCTTGCCAAGTTAGTGATTGAGCAATAACTTACTCGCATGGCAAGAATGAGTGCGGAGGAGCGGCGCGAGAGCGTCGTTCGTGCGGCGATCACCGAGTTCGCGCGCGGTGGCTACAACGGCACGTCGACCGAGGCGATCGCGAAGCGGGTCGGTGTCTCGCAGCCGTATCTCTTCCGGCTCTATCCGAACAAGCGGGCCATCTTCCTCGCCGCCGCCGAGCGCTGCCTCGAAGACACCCATCAGGTGTTCATGACGGCCGCCGAAGGACTGGAGGGTGAGGAGGCGCTGCATGCCATGGCCGCGGCGTACCAGCGTCTCATCGTCGACGACGCCGACAAGCTGCTGATGCAGATGCAGATCTACGCGGCCATCGCGGCGGCGGAGGCGAGCGGGGACCACGAGTTCGGTGAGACGGTGCGGGCCGGCTGGGGGCGGATGTGGGACGACCTCCATATCGTCCTCGGGGGGGATCTGGGCGAGACGACGACGTTCCTGGCGTACGGGATGCTCGTCAACACGCTGGCCTCGCTCGGCTTCCCTGCCGGCCATCGCACCTGGTCGGGGTTCTACGACTCGGCCCGGCCCACGGGGTGAACAGCGCGACCCGGGTTCGGCCCGGTTTTCTGTCCGTGAAAGTTAGTAATCAATAACTAATGCTCTGGGGGAGCAGTGAACCAGCACACAGCCAGTCGCGGGAGAGCCGTCTGGGCCCTCGTCATCACCAGCGTCGCCGGGTTCATGGCGGCGCTCGACAACCTCGTCGTCACCACCGCGCTGCCGTCCATCCGCGAGAGCCTCGGCGGTGAGCTGAAGGAGCTGGAATGGACGGTGAACGCGTACACCCTCACCTTCGCCGTGCTGCTGATGACCGGTGCCGCGCTCGGTGACCGGTTCGGCAGACGGCGGCTCTTCATGGCCGGGCTCTCCGTCTTCACCGCCGCCTCGGCCGCCGCCGCACTGTCGCCCGGCATCGACGAGCTCATCGCCTTCCGCGCGGTCCAGGGCATCGGCGCGGCGATCATGATGCCGCTGACCCTCACCCTGCTGAGCGCCGCCGTACCGGCCGCCCGGCGGGGCATGGCACTGGGCATCTTCGGCGCCGTCACCGGCATGGCCGTCGCGAGCGGGCCACTGATCGGCGGCACGCTCACCGAGCACATCTCCTGGCACTGGATCTTCTGGCTGAACGTCCCGATCGGCCTGGTGCTGCTGCCGCTGGCCCGGTGGCGCCTCGCCGAGTCGTACGCCCCCAAGGCCCCGCTCGACATACCCGGTACGGTCCTGATCAGCGCGGGCCTCTTCGGCATCGTCTACGCCCTGGTCAGCACCACGAGCCACGGCTGGACCAGCCCCACCGTGCTGACCGGGCTGATCGTGGGCACGGCCCTGCTCGGCGCGTTCGTGCACCACGGCTTCCACGCGAAGAACCCGATGCTTCCGATGCGGCTCTTCCGCAGCCGCGCCTTCTTCGGGATCAACATCGCGAGCCTGCTGATGTTCCTCGGAATGTTCGGGTCGATCTTCCTGCTCAGCCAGTTCCTGCAGAACGGACTCGGCTACTCGCCCACCGAGGCCGGTCTGCGGATGCTGCCCTGGACCGGGATGCCGATGCTGGTCGCGCCGATCGCCGGCTACCTCTCCGACCGGTACGGCGGCCGCCCCGTCGTGGTGACCGGGCTGGTGCTCCAGGCCACCGGCCTCGCGCTCTTCGCGCTGATGATCTCGCCGGACATGAGCTACGTCTCCCAGCTGCCCGCCCTGATCATCGGCGGCATCGGCATGGCGATGTACTTCGCGCCCGCCGCCAGCCTGGTGCTCTCCAGCGTCCGTGAGGGAGAGCAGGGCATCGCCTCCGGCGCCAACAACGCGCTGCGGGAGGTCGGCGGGGCGCTCGGAGTCGCCGTGCTGGCCTCGGTCTTCTCGGCGCAGGGCGGATACGGATCGGCCCGCGCCCTCGCGGACGGAACCGGTCCGGCCGTCTGGATCGGCGCCGGAGTCGTGGCCCTCGCCGCGCTCGTCGCCCTCCTCATCCCCGCCCGGCGCGGTGCGCGGGTGCCGGAGCCCCGGCCGGCCGAGGAGCGGGCCGCCGTCGCGGCCTGAGCCTCCTGCGGGGCGGGCGCGCCCCGCCGTCCGGGCGGAGAGGCGTCGCGCGTCGGCCCGTGCGGGGCCGGTGGTCCGGCCGGTGGGTCCGTGCGGGGCCGGTGGGCCCTGTGCGGGCCCCGGGGTCCGGCCGGTCCGCGAGGTGCGTGCGGCCCGTGCGGCCCGTGCGGTCCGTGGCCCCGCCGAGGAGGCGGGGCCACGGACCGTACCCTTGTCCCCGTGCAGGAACTCCACGATGCCCCCCTCGCCCCCCTGACCACCTTCCGGCTCGGCGGCCCCGCGGCCCGCCTTCTCACGGCCACGACCGACGCCGAGGTGATCGACGCCGTGCGGGAGGCCGACGGGAGCGGTACGCCGCTCCTGGTCATCGGCGGCGGATCCAACCTGGTGATCGGCGACAAGGGCTTCGACGGCACCGCCCTGCGCATCGCGACCCAGGGCTTCGCCCTCTCCGGTACGACGTTGGAGCTGGCGGCCGGCGAGGTGTGGACCGACGCCGTCGCCCGCACGGTCGAGGCCGGGCTCGCGGGCATCGAGTGCCTGGCCGGGATCCCGGGGTCCGCGGGCGCGACGCCGATCCAGAACGTCGGTGCCTACGGTCAGGAGGTGTCCTCCACGATCACGGAGGTCGTCGCCTACGACCGGTACGCACATGAAACGGTCACGATCCCCAACGCCGAGTGCGCGTTCTCGTACCGGCACAGCCGCTTCAAGGCAGAACCTGACCGCTTTGTCGTGCTTCGTGTCCGCTTCGAGCTGGAAGAGGCGGCAGGCCAGTCCGCGCCCCTCCGGTACCCCGAAACGGCACGGGCCATGGGCGTCGAGCAGGGCGAGCGCGTCCCCGCCGCCGCGGCCCGCGAAACGGTGCTGCGGCTGCGCGCGGGCAAGGGCATGGTGCTGGACCCGGAGGACCACGACACCTGGTCGGCCGGCTCCTTCTTCACCAACCCCATCCTCGAACAGGCGCAGTACGAGGCGTTCCTGGACCGGGCCCGGCAGCGGCTCGGCGACGGCACGACGCCCCCGGCGTTCCCCACCGGGGACGGCCGTACCAAGACCTCGGCCGCCTGGCTGATCGACAAGGCGGGCTTCACCAAGGGATACGGCACCGGCCCGGCCCGTATCTCCACCAAGCACACCCTCGCCCTCACCAACCGCGGCGGCGCGACCACCGAGGACCTGCTGGCCCTGGCCCGCGAGGTCGTCGCCGGGGTGCACGAGGCATTCGGCGTCACGCTGGTCAACGAACCCGTGACCGTCGGCGTGAGCCTGTAGCGGGTGGGCGGACGGGCGGGGCGGCGGGTCCGGGAGCCGGAGCGGGCCGCGGCTCAGTAGGCGATGCCCACGCCCTGCTCCAGGGCCGCCGGATCGTCGATCAGCGCCAGCATCGCGTGCGCCACGTCGGCCCGCGCGATGACCCGTCCGCTGCGCGGGGTGCCGCCGACGACCTTCCGGTACGTCCCCGTGCGCGGCCCGTTCGTCAGCTTCGGCGGCCGTACGGACGTCCAGTCCGTCGCCGAGCGGGCCAACGCCGCCTCCATCAGCGTCAGATCGGCGTACACCTCCCGCAGGACCGCCCCGACCACCTTGCGCGTCAGCCGGTCCAGCAGCGGGTCGTCCGCCGGCGCGGGCCCGACCGGCGCCGCGCTCACGACCAGCAGCCGCCGCACCCCCTCGGCCTCCATCGCCGCCAGCACCTGCCCGGTCAGCCGCTCCGTGATCCCCTCGGCCTTCCGGCCGCCGGCCCCCAGCCCGGAGAGCACCGCGTCCCGGCCGGCCACCGCCCGGCGCACCGCGGCCGTGTCGTCGAACCGCACCGCTTCGTGGAACGCCGCCCCGGCCAGCCCCTCCGGGAGCTTCGCCGGGTCACGGGCCACGATCGTCACCTCATGGCCCGCCTCGATCCCCTGGCGCACGATCTCCCGGCCGACGCCGCCCGTCGAGCCGAACACGGTGAGCCTCATGGTGAGCCTTCCTCCAGGTGGGTGAGTATTCACTCACCTCTAGAGTGAGTGGATACTCACCCGCACGTCAAGGTTGGTTGGAGTACGCATGGAGCAGAAACCGGCCCGTGTCCGCATAGTCGACGCCGCGTACGAACTGATGCTCGGCATCGGCCTCGCCAGGGTCACCACGAAGGAGATCGCGAGGGCGGCGGGCTGCTCGGAAGCGGCGCTGTACAAGTACTTCGCCGGCAAGGAGGAGCTGTTCGTGACGGTGCTCGACGAGCGGCTGCCCAAGCTCGGCGCCGTCCTGAGCGCCCTGGCCGCCGAGCCGGGGGAGGGCGACATCGAGCGGAACCTCACCGAGATCGCCCGCCGGGCCGCGCTGTTCTACGAGCAGAGCTTCCCGATGGCCGCCTCGCTGTACGCCGAGCCCCAGCTCAAGCGCCGCCACGAGGAGGCCATGCGGGAGCTGGGCACCGGGCCGCACAAACCCATCCAGGGACTCGACGCCTACCTCCGGGCCGAACAGCGGGCGGGCCGCGTCCGCGCGGACGCGGACACCTACGCCGCGGCCTCGCTGCTGCTGGGAGCCTGCGCCCAGCGGGCCTTCGCCTACGAGATGGCTCCCGGCGGCACGCCCCCGCAGCCGCTCGACGCGTTCGCCGCCTCGATCGCCCGCACCCTGCTCGGCGGAATCAGCTAACCGAGGGCGGTCGCAGCCACGCGTCGATCCCGCTCAGCATCTTCTCCGCCACGTCGGCCGGTGCCGCCGATCCCCGCACGGACTGCCGGGCCAGTTCGGCCAGCTCCTCGTCGGTGAAGGCGTGATGGCGGCGTACGAGGTCGTACTGCGCGGCCAGCCGGGAACCGAAGAGCAGCGGGTCGTCCGCCCCCAGCGCCAACGGCACCCCCGCGTCGAACAGGGTGCGCAGCGGTACGTCCGCGGGCTTCTCGTAGACCCCGAGCGCCACATTGGAGGACGGGCAGACCTCGCAGGTCACCCCGCGCTCCGCCAGCTTCCGCAGCAGCCGGGGGTCCTCCGCCGCGCGTACGCCGTGGCCGATCCGGGTCGCGCCGAGGTCGTCGAGGCAGTCGCGCACACTGGCCGGCCCGGCCAGCTCGCCGCCGTGCGGGGCCGCGAGGAGTCCGCCCTCGCGGGCGATGGCGAAGGCGCGGTCGAAGTCGCGGGCCATCCCGCGGCGCTCGTCGTTGGAGAGCCCGAAGCCGACGACGCCCCGGTCCGCGTACCGCACGGCGAGCCGCGCCAGGGTCCGGGCGTCCAGCGGGTGCTTCATCCGGTTCGCCGCGATCACCACCCGGATCCCGAGCCCGGTCTCCCGGGAGGCGCTGTCCGCGGCGTCCAGGATGATCTCGATCGCCGGGATCAGTCCGCCGAGCAGCGGGGCGTACGAGGTGGGGTCGACCTGGATCTCCAGCCATTGGGAGCCGTCCGCGACGTCCTCCTGGGCGCTCTCGCGCACGAGCCGCTGGATGTCCTCCGGGGACCTGAGGCAGGACCGGGCGATGTCGTAGAGCCGCTGGAAGCGGAACCAGCCCCGCTCGTCGGTCGCCCGCAGCCTGGGCGGCTCGCCGCCGGTCAGTGCCTCGGGCAGGTGCACGCCGTATTTATCGGCTAGTTCGAGCAGGGTGGTGGGCCGCATCGACCCGGTGAAGTGCAGGTGCAGGTGGGCCTTGGGCAACAGACGTACATCACGCTCCATCGGTAGATCCTGCCGCACGAGCGGGCCGGAGCGGAAGCCGCTTTCCCTCTTGGGGCGCCGATCGAACAAAAAGTGCCCCCCGGCCGCGGCCGGGGAGCACTTTCCGGGGTGAGGGAGTGACGGGTCAGTCCTTGGCCTCGCCCAGCAGCTTCTGGAGCCGGGAGACGCCCTCGACGAGGTCGTCGTCGCCCAGGGCGTACGACAGCCGCAGGTAACCCGGCGTGCCGAAGGCCTCGCCCGGTACGACGGCGACCTCGGCCTCGTCCAGGATGAGCGCCGCGAGCTCCACCGAGGTGGCGGGGCGCTTGCCGCGGATCTCCTTGCCGAGCAGCTCCTTCACCGACGGGTACGCGTAGAACGCGCCCTCGGGCTCCGGGCAGAACACGCCGTCGATCTCGTTGAGCATCCGCACGATGAGGCTGCGCCGGCGGTCGAAGGCGGAACGCATCTCGGCGACCGCGTCCAGCGGGCCGGAGACGGCGGCCAGCGCGGCGACCTGCGCGACGTTGGAGACGTTGGAGGTGGCGTGCGACTGAAGGTTGGTGGCGGCCTTCACGACGTCCTTCGGGCCGATGATCCAGCCCACGCGCCAGCCGGTCATCGCATAGGTCTTGGCGACACCGTTGACCACGATGCACTTGTCGCGCAGTTCGGGCACGATCGCCGGGAGCGAGGTGAACTTCGCGTCGCCGTAGACGAGGTGCTCGTAGATCTCGTCGGTCAGCACCCACAGGCCGTGCTCGACGGCCCAGCGGCCGATCGCCTCGGCGTCGGGCTCGCTGTAGACGGCGCCGGTCGGGTTGGACGGCGAGACGAAGAGGACGACCTTCGTGCGCTCGGTGCGCGCGGCTTCGAGCTGTTCGACGGAGACCCGGTAGCCGGTGGTCTCGTCGGCGACGACCTCGACCGGGACACCGCCCGCGAGACGGATGGACTCGGGGTAGGTGGTCCAGTACGGGGCGGGGACGATGACCTCGTCGCCCGGGTCGAGGATCGCGGCGAACGCCTCGTAGATGGCCTGCTTGCCGCCGTTGGTCACCAGGATCTGGGAGGCGTCGACCTCGTAGCCGGAGTCGCGCAGCGTCTTCTCCGCGATGGCGGCCTTGAGCTCGGGGAGCCCGCCGGCCGGGGTGTAGCGGTGGTACTTCGGGTTGCGGCAGGCCTCGACCGCGGCGTCGACGATGTAGCCGGGGGTCGGGAAGTCGGGCTCACCGGCACCGAAGCCGATCACCGGTCGCCCGGCGGCCTTGAGGGCCTTCGCCTTGGCGTCGACGGCGAGGGTCGCGGACTCGGAAATCGCACCGATGCGGGCGGAGACCCGACGCTCGGACGGAGAAGTTGCAGCGCTCATGCCCCCATGGTCCCAGACAGTAATTGGCGTCGGCACAGGGGTTTCAGGGACCGGACAGGACCTGGGCAGCATGCGGACAGGACCGGTCGGTTCCTGTCTGTTCGACGCGAGGGCCCCGAGCACGTACACTCACCTGTCGTTGGCCTTCACCAGCCGCACCGTTCCCGCACCCGAGCACCGGGGAGGATGCGGTAGGTTGGTGGAAACCACAAAGGGTCGTAGCTCAATTGGTAGAGCACTGGTCTCCAAAACCAGCGGTTGGGGGTTCAAGTCCCTCCGGCCCTGCTACACACTCCTTCGCCAGGATGTGTGCGCATGTACGTACTTCATTGCACAGCCGTGCGGCTCCACCGGGCGCGGCACGGCCACGACCCGGAATCAGGTGAGTAGCGTGACGGACGCCGTGGGCTCCATCGACATGCCTGATGCCGAGGATGAAGTCCCCGAGTCGAAGAAGAAGGCTCGGAAGGGCGGCAAGCGCGGCAAGAAGGGCCCCCTGGGGCGCCTCGCGCTGTTCTACCGCCAGATCGTCGCAGAGTTGCGCAAGGTCGTTTGGCCGACTCGTAACCAGCTGACCACGTACACCGCAGTGGTGATTGTGTTCGTCGTTGTCATGATTGGTCTTGTTACCGTGATTGACACGGGATTCGCGCGGGTCATCAAGTACGTTTTCGGCTGATCTGCGGGAGGCGTCCGACAGGGCGCCCCTTTCGCATGTTCCACCCATTTGTATCCAGGAAGAAGCAGCCATCGTGTCTGACCCGAACCTGAACGACGCCGTCGAGCCCGAGGCTGGCGCCTTCGAGTCCGCCGAGGACGAGCTCGACATCGTTGAGGCGGCGGATTCTGTGGAGCCGGACCAGGCCGAAGCTGCTGATGAAGCTGCGGGCGAGCCCGCCGAGCAGGCTGCCGTGCACGCCGACTCGGAGGAGTCCGACGAGGTCGACGCTTCCTCCGACGAGGACGCCGATGACGACGACGCCGAGAGCGACGACGCCGAGGCCGCCGACGACGAGAGCGCCGACGAGGAAGAGGCCGAGCCGGCCGCCCCCGTCGACCCCGTCACCGCCCTGCGCGACGAGCTTCGCGGTCTTCCCGGCGAGTGGTACGTCATCCACACGTACGCCGGCTATGAGAAGCGCGTGAAGGCCAACCTGGAGCAGCGCGCCGTCTCGCTCAACGTCGAGGACTTCATCTACCAGGCCGAAGTGCCCGAGGAAGAGATCGTCCAGATCAAGAACGGCGAGCGCAAGAACGTCCGCCAGAACAAGCTCCCGGGTTACGTCCTGGTCCGCATGGACCTGACGAACGAGTCCTGGGGTGTTGTCCGCAACACGCCCGGCGTCACCGGCTTCGTGGGCAACGCCTACGACCCGTACCCGCTGACCCTGGACGAGATCGTCAAGATGCTCGCCCCCGAGGCCGAGGAGAAGGCGGCCCGCGAGGCTGCCGAGGCCGAGGGCAAGCCGGCTCCGTCCCGCAAGGTCGAGGTCCAGGTGCTGGACTTCGAGGTCGGGGACTCGGTCACCGTCACCGACGGCCCGTTCGCGACGCTCCAGGCGACGATCAACGAGATCAACGCCGACTCGAAGAAGGTCAAGGGCCTGGTCGAGATCTTCGGTCGCGAGACCCCGGTCGAGCTCAGCTTCGACCAGATCCAGAAGAACTAGCACCTCCCGCCGGTTTCTGGACACATGCCTACCGAGCAGGTCAGACGGGCTTCGCAGCCCGTCTGACCTGCTCGGTTTTTGGTCGCGCAGCTATACCCGTTATCGTTGTGCGGTATGCCTCCATCCGGATGACCGGACTGGCGGCGAAAAACTCTCAACTGGACCCGGAGAGAGCAATGCCTCCCAAGAAGAAGAAGGTCACGGGGCTTATCAAGCTCCAGATCAACGCCGGTGCGGCCAACCCGGCGCCGCCGGTCGGCCCCGCACTGGGTCAGCACGGCGTCAACATCATGGAGTTCTGCAAGGCCTACAACGCCGCGACCGAGTCGCAGCGTGGCATGGTCGTGCCGGTGGAGATCACGGTCTACGACGACCGCTCCTTCACCTTCATCACCAAGACTCCGCCGGCCGCCAAGCTGATCCTCAAGGCCGCAGGTGTGGACAAGGGCTCCGGCGAGCCGCACAAGACCAAGGTTGCCAAGCTCACGGCTGCCCAGGTCCGCGAGATCGCCACGACGAAGCTCCCCGACCTGAACGCCAACGACCTCGACGCCGCGTCGAAGATCATCGCTGGCACCGCCCGTTCCATGGGCATCACGGTCGAAGGCTGATTCAGCCCCGTAGCCCTCAGTGGTAGGACCAAGCGCTGGTCCGCACCACGACTCCACACCCTGAAACCACAGGAGTAGAAGTGAAGCGCAGCAAGACCCTCCGCGCTGCGGACGCGAAGATCGACCGGGAGCGCAACTACGCCCCCCTCGAGGCCGTCCGTCTCGCCAAGGAGACCTCCGCCACCAAGTTCGACAGCACCGTCGAGGTCGCGTTCAGCCTGGGTGTTGACCCTCGCAAGGCCGACCAGATGGTCCGTGGCACCGTGAACCTGCCGCACGGCACCGGCAAGACCGCCCGGGTCCTGGTCTTCGCGACCGGTGACCGTGCTGCGGCCGCGGAAGCCGCGGGCGCCGACATCGTCGGCTCCGACGAGCTCATCGACGAGGTGGCGAAGGGCCGTCTGGACTTCGACGCCGTCGTCGCCACTCCGGACCTCATGGGCAAGGTCGGCCGCCTCGGCCGCGTGCTCGGTCCGCGTGGTCTGATGCCGAACCCGAAGACGGGCACCGTCACCCCCGATGTCGTGAAGGCTGTCAACGACATCAAGGGCGGCAAGATCGAGTTCCGCGTCGACAAGCACTCGAACCTGCACTTCATCATCGGAAAGGTCTCCTTCGACGAGACCAAGCTGGTGGAGAACTACGCAGCGGCGCTGGACGAGATCCTCCGTCTGAAGCCGTCCGCCGCCAAGGGCCGCTACATCAAGAAGGCCACGCTGGCCACCACGATGGGCCCCGGCATCCCGCTGGACTCCAACCGCACCCGCAACCTCCTCGTCGAGGAGGACCCGGCCGCCGTCTGAGCCACCGAGCTCACCAGGCAGTCGCGTCACACGCGTGCTTTGTGACGGGCCCCGCAACCTTTCGAGGTGCGGGGCCCGTCCTCGTTTCCGAAGGATGCGTCCGGTAGTACGCGTAACTGTCGGTCCCCTGTGCCAGTGTGGGACGACAGGACGAAGCGAGGGGTGGAGCGGTAGATGACGACGACCAGGACTGTACGGCGGGTGTGCGTGGCCTTCGCGTCGGTGGCGGCGCTGACTTCGGTGGCGGCCTGCAGCGGTTCCGACGACGCCGGAGGCACCGGCAAGGACGGCACGCGCGCGGGCGGCGTGGTGAAGGGCGAGCAGGTCGCCGCGCTGCGCCAGGTGCAGGAGAAGACCGGCGGGGCCAAGTCGGCCAAGGTCGAGGGCACCACCGTGATGGGCACCAACATGTCGATGACGCAGAGCGGAGTCATCGACTGGAGCAAAGGGCTCACGGGCTCCCTGAAGATCACGTACACCGGGGGCACGATGGGCGAAGCCCTGAAGAAGTCCGGTGGCGACGGATCGATGGAGGCCCGGTACCTCAAGGACGAGTACTACGCCAACATGGGCGACGCCTTCGCCGCCAACATCGGCGGCAAGCACTGGGTCCGGTACGCCTACAAGGACCTCGCCGAGATGTCCGGGGCCTCCGGCGGGGTGATGAAGGACCAGATGGAGAGCAGCACCCCCGAGCAGGGCGTGAAGGCGCTGCTGGCCTCCGGCGACGTGAAGAAGGTCGGCCAGGAGGACGTGCGGGGGGTGCCCACGACGCACTACTCCGGCACGGTCGACGTGGCGGAGCTGACCGCGAAGAACGGCGCCCTGGACGAAGCCCAGCTCGCCGCGCTCAAGAAGCAGCTCGACCAGGCCGGCATCACCACGGAGACCGTGGACATCTGGGTCGACAAGAACGACCTGCTGGTGAAGAAGACCGAGCGTGGCCGGATGAAGACCGGCGAGCTCAATACGACGGTCTACTACAGCGACTACGGCACCGCGGTCGCGGTGGAGAAGCCCCCGGCCGCCGACACGGTCGACTTCGCGGACATCCTGAAGCAGCAGCAGGGCGCCGCCGCAGGTGCGGGCACGGGCGCGTCCTAAACCTCACGCACCCACCCGATCCGGGACGGATTTGCCCGACGCGGCTGCGGTCGCGTACGCTCCATAAGAAGCCAAAGACCGCTGGTCGTCGCTGTGCTCTCGCAAGAGGAACAGTGACCGAAGGATCCGCTGAAAACGGACGACCTGCGCAGGTGACTGTGGAACGCTCCCGGATTCTGTCCGGTCGAGCTGCGCCCTGGCACTTGTGCTGGGGCGTTTCGTCTTTTCCGGCCCCTTCTGAGCGGTCCTCATCACCCGGAAGGAGGCCGATGCTCATGGCAAGGCCCGACAAGGCTGCCGCGGTAGCCGAGCTGACGGACCAGTTCCGCAGCTCGAACGCCGCCGTGCTGACCGAGTACCGGGGTCTCACCGTGGCACAGCTCAAGGAGCTGCGCCGTTCGCTCGGTGAGAACGCCCAGTACGCCGTGGTGAAGAACACGCTGACCAAGATCGCGGCCAACGAGGCCGGGATCGACACGCTGGACGACCTGTTCTCGGGTCCGACGGCGGTTGCCTTCGTCACCGGTGACCCGGTGGAGTCGGCGAAGGGTCTTCGTGACTTCGCCAAGGACAACCCCAACCTCATCATCAAGGGCGGTGTCCTTGACGGTAAGGCGCTGTCCGCCGATGAGTTCAAGAAGCTCGCGGATCTCGACTCCCGCGAGGTTCTGCTCGCCAAGCTGGCGGGTGCCATGAAGGGCAAGCAGTCCCAGGCTGCCTCGCTCTTCCAGGCGCTTCCCTCGAAGTTCGTCCGCACCGCGGAGGCGCTTCGTGCCAAGAAGGCCGAGCAGGGCGGTGCCGAGTAATTCGGCTCGCGCACTGACCGACGCCCGTTAGGGCGCTGGTCGCAGCGGGCCGTTACGCCCGCCTTCATATACATCCGGCACCTGCCGAATTAGTGGAAGGATCGCCCCTCATGGCGAAGCTCACCCAGGACGACCTGCTCGCGCAGTTCGAGGACATGACCCTCATCGAGCTCTCCGAGTTCGTGAAGGCGTTCGAGGAGAAGTTCGACGTCACCGCCGCCGCGGCCGTCGCCGTCGCCGGTCCCGCGGGCCCGGGTGCGGTTGCTGACGCCCCCGAGGAGCAGGACGAGTTCGACGTCGTCCTCACCGGCGCCGGCGAGAAGAAGATCCAGGTCATCAAGGTCGTGCGTGAGCTGACCTCGCTGGGTCTCAAGGAGGCCAAGGACCTCGTCGACGGCACCCCGAAGCCGGTCCTCGAGAAGGTCGCCAAGGAGGTCGCCGAGAAGGCTGCCGAGTCCCTCAAGGCCGCCGGCGCTTCCGTCGAGGTCAAGTGACCCTGCGAGTCATCTGACTCCTCAGGACCGTCTCTGCCGCAAGGCGGGGATGTCACATCGCAAAGGGCGATCACCCATCCGGGTGGTCGCCCTTTGGCGTGCCCGTGGCGGGTGCCTTGCTCTTCCGGCGGTGACGAGTATGGTGATCTTCGCCGTGCGCCTCTCAGGGGGCCTCCTGCGGCGTCCAGGGGCGGCTGGAGAGGATCGCTGGGAGTCTGTCCCGGCTTGGAGGCCTTGACGAACCGCACGAGGCGCGCAATTCTCAGGGGCGCGTCATCACATCGATCCGAATCCGAGGCATGGATCGAGAGTGAAGAGGGCAGTAAAGAAGAGCGCACCCCGCGCAAGGACTAGGCATAGGTGTTGAGAACAGCTGTTGAGAGCAACGCGGGTCTCTGAGAACCCCGACTGGACATCAGTGTGGCGTTTGGCTACACTGACCCTTTGCGCTGCCTGTTAGCTGCCTCCTGCCCGTCACCAGGGGCATGCCCACGCTTGAGCATCGATGACTGATCCTCCCTTACCTGGGATATCTGTCTTTGTGTCCAACTTGGGACCGGTACGCGCGTAGTGAGTCCGAGCCCTCGGAAGGACCCCCTCTTGGCCGCCTCGCGCAACGCCTCGACCGCGAATACGAACAACGGTGCCAGCACCGCCCCGCTGCGCATCTCTTTTGCAAAGATCAAGGAGCCCCTCGAGGTTCCGAACCTCCTCGCGCTGCAGACCGAGAGCTTTGACTGGCTCCTCGGTAACGCCGCCTGGAAGGCTCGCGTCGAGGCTGCTCTGGACAGTGGACAAGACGTCCCCACCAAGTCCGGCCTGGAGGAGATCTTCGAGGAGATTTCGCCGATCGAGGACTTCTCCGGGTCGATGTCGCTTACGTTCCGCGACCACCGCTTCGAGCCCCCGAAGAACTCGATCGACGAGTGCAAGGAGCGCGACTTCACGTTCGCCGCGCCGCTCTTCGTCACCGCCGAGTTCACCAACAACGAGACCGGCGAGATCAAGTCCCAGACGGTCTTCATGGGCGACTTCCCGCTCATGACCAACAAGGGCACCTTCGTCATCAACGGCACCGAGCGTGTCGTCGTGTCGCAGCTGGTCCGCTCGCCGGGTGTCTACTTCGACTCCTCCATCGACAAGACGTCCGACAAGGACATCTTCTCGGCCAAGATCATCCCGTCCCGGGGTGCCTGGCTGGAGATGGAGATCGACAAGCGCGACATGGTCGGTGTCCGCATCGACCGCAAGCGCAAGCAGTCCGTGACCGTTCTCCTCAAGGCTCTCGGTTGGACCACCGAGCAGATCCTCGAAGAGTTCGGCGAGTACGAGTCCATGCGCGCCACCCTGGAGAAGGACCACACCCAGGGCCAGGACGACGCGCTGCTCGACATCTACCGCAAGCTGCGTCCGGGCGAGCCGCCCACGCGCGAGGCCGCTCAGACGCTGCTCGAGAACCTCTACTTCAACCCGAAGCGCTACGACCTCGCGAAGGTCGGCCGCTACAAGGTGAACAAGAAGCTCGGCGCGGACGAGCCGCTGGACGCCGGTGTGCTCACCAGCGACGACATCATCGCGACCATCAAGTACCTGGTGAAGCTGCACGCCGGGGAGCTCGAGACCGTCGGTGAGTCCGGCCGGACGATCGTCGTCGAGACCGACGACATCGACCACTTCGGCAACCGTCGTCTGCGTAACGTCGGTGAGCTCATCCAGAACCAGGTCCGTACGGGTCTGGCGCGTATGGAGCGCGTCGTGCGTGAGCGCATGACGACCCAGGACGTCGAGGCGATCACGCCGCAGACCCTGATCAACATCCGGCCGGTCGTCGCCTCCATCAAGGAGTTCTTCGGCACCAGCCAGCTGTCGCAGTTCATGGACCAGAACAACCCGCTGTCGGGTCTCACCCACAAGCGCCGTCTGTCGGCTCTTGGCCCGGGTGGTCTGTCCCGTGAGCGGGCCGGCTTCGAGGTCCGTGACGTGCACCCGTCCCACTACGGACGCATGTGCCCGATCGAGACCCCTGAAGGCCCGAACATCGGTCTGATCGGTTCGCTCGCCTCGTACGGACGCGTCAACGCGTTCGGATTCATCGAGACGCCGTACCGCAAGGTCGTCGACGGTCAGGTCACCGACGAGGTCGACTACATCACGGCCGACGAGGAAGACCGTTACGTCATCGCCCAGGCGAACGCGACGCTCTCCGACGAGCTGCGCTTCACCGAGCCCCGCGTCCTGGTCCGCCGTCGTGGCGGAGAGGTCGACTACGTGCCCGGCACGGACGTCGACTACATGGACGTCTCGCCGCGCCAGATGGTGTCCGTCGCCACCGCGATGATTCCCTTCCTGGAGCACGACGACGCCAACCGTGCCCTCATGGGCGCGAACATGATGCGGCAGGCGGTGCCCCTCATCAAGTCGGAGGCCCCGCTCGTCGGCACCGGCATGGAGTACCGCTGCGCCACCGACGCCGGTGACGTGCTCAAGGCCGAGAAGGACGGTGTGGTCCAGGAGGTCTCCGCGGACTACATCACCGTCACGAACGACGACGGCACGTACACCACGTACCGCATCGCCAAGTTCATGCGCTCCAACCAGGGCACCTCGGTCAACCAGAAGGTTGTCGTCTCCGAGGGTGACCGGGTCATCGCCGAGCAGGTTCTCGCCGACGGTCCGGCCACCGAGAACGGCGAGATGGCCCTCGGCAAGAACCTCCTCGTGGCGTTCATGCCCTGGGAGGGTCACAACTACGAGGACGCGATCATCCTGTCGCAGCGCCTCGTGCAGGACGACGTCCTCTCCTCGATCCACATCGAGGAGCACGAGGTCGACGCCCGTGACACCAAGCTCGGCCCGGAGGAGATCACCCGGGACATCCCGAACGTCTCCGAAGAGGTCCTCGCCGACCTCGACGAGCGCGGCATCATCCGTATCGGTGCCGAGGTCGTCGCCGGTGACATCCTCGTCGGCAAGGTCACGCCCAAGGGCGAGACCGAGCTGACCCCCGAGGAGCGCCTGCTCCGCGCGATCTTCGGTGAGAAGGCGCGCGAGGTGCGCGACACCTCGCTGAAGGTCCCGCACGGCGAGATCGGCAAGGTCATCGGCGTCCGCGTCTTCGACCGCGAAGAGGGCGACGAGCTGCCGCCGGGCGTGAACCAGCTGGTCCGCGTCTACGTCGCGCAGAAGCGCAAGATCACCGATGGTGACAAGCTCGCCGGCCGTCACGGCAACAAGGGCGTCATCTCGAAGATCCTGCCGATCGAGGACATGCCGTTCCTGGAGGACGGCACCCCGGTCGACATCATCCTCAACCCGCTGGGTGTCCCGTCCCGAATGAACCCGGGACAGGTCCTCGAGATCCACCTCGGCTGGCTCGCCAGCCAGGGCTGGAAGGTCGAGGGCAGCGAGGAGTGGATGGAGCGGCTGAAGGCGATCGGCGCCGACGACGTCGCCGCCGGCACCAACGTCGCGACCCCGGTCTTCGACGGTGCGCGCGAGGACGAGATCTCCGGTCTCTTCGAGTCCACGATCCCGAACCGCGACGGCAACCGGATGGTCCAGCCCTCGGGCAAGGCCAACCTGTTCGACGGCCGCTCCGGCGAGCCGTTCCCCGAGCCGGTCTCGGTCGGCTACATGTACATCCTCAAGCTCCACCACCTGGTCGACGACAAGCTCCACGCCCGTTCGACCGGTCCGTACTCCATGATCACCCAGCAGCCGCTGGGTGGTAAGGCTCAGTTCGGTGGACAGCGCTTCGGTGAGATGGAGGTGTGGGCGCTGGAGGCTTATGGCGCCGCTTACGCCCTCCAGGAGCTGCTGACGATCAAGTCCGACGACGTGACCGGCCGCGTGAAGGTCTACGAGGCGATCGTCAAGGGCGAGAACATCCCCGAGCCGGGCATCCCTGAGTCCTTCAAGGTGCTCATCAAGGAAATGCAGTCGCTCTGCCTCAACGTGGAGGTGCTGTCCTCGGACGGTATGTCCATCGAGATGCGTGACACGGACGAGGACGTCTTCCGCGCGGCGGAGGAACTCGGTATCGACCTGTCCCGGCGCGAGCCGAGCAGCGTCGAAGAGGTCTGACGGGTTGGCCGGCCGGATCCCAGTGATCCGGCCGGCTCTCCCCGGACCCGTTCAGACCATTGCTGAAGTGCCCCATTTCTCGCTTTGACGCGAGGGGCTCGAACCCCCGAAAGAGGGATTGACGACAAGTGCTCGACGTCAACTTCTTCGACGAGCTGCGGATCGGCCTTGCCACCGCGGACGACATCCGGACCTGGTCGCACGGCGAAGTGAAGAAGCCGGAGACCATCAACTACCGCACGCTCAAGCCCGAAAAGGACGGACTCTTCTGCGAGAAGATCTTCGGTCCTACCCGGGACTGGGAGTGCTACTGCGGCAAGTACAAGCGTGTCCGCTTCAAGGGCATCATCTGTGAGCGCTGCGGCGTCGAGGTCACTCGCGCCAAGGTGCGTCGTGAGCGGATGGGCCACATCGAGCTTGCCGCTCCCGTCACCCACATCTGGTACTTCAAGGGCGTCCCGTCGCGCCTCGGATACCTGCTGGACCTCGCGCCGAAGGACCTCGAAAAGGTCATCTACTTCGCCGCGTACATGATCACGTTCGTGGACGAGGAGCGTCGTACCCGCGACCTGCCGTCCCTGGAGGCGCACGTCTCCGTCGAGCGTCAGCAGACCGAGAACCGTCGCGACTCCGACCTGGAGGCCCGCGCCAAGAAGCTCGAGACCGACCTGGCCGAGCTTGAGGCCGAGGGCGCCAAGGCCGACGTACGCCGCAAGGTGCGCGAAGGTGCCGAGCGTGAGATGAAGCAGCTGCGTGACCGCGCGCAGCGCGAGATCGACCGTCTCGACGAGGTGTGGAACCGCTTCAAGAACCTCAAGGTCCAGGACCTGGAGGGCGACGAGCTCCTCTACCGCGAGCTGCGTGACCGCTTCGGCACGTACTTCGACGGCTGCATGGGCGCCGCCGCGCTCCAGAAGCGCCTGGAGTCCTTCGACCTGGATGAAGAGGCCGAGCGGCTTCGCGAGATCATCCGCACCGGCAAGGGCCAGAAGAAGACCCGTGCGCTCAAGCGCCTCAAGGTCGTCTCCGCGTTCCTGCAGACCAGCAACAAGCCCAAGGGCATGGTGCTCGACTGCGTGCCGGTCATCCCGCCGGACCTGCGTCCGATGGTGCAGCTGGACGGTGGCCGCTTCGCGACCTCCGACCTGAACGACCTGTACCGCCGTGTGATCAACCGCAACAACCGCCTCAAGCGTCTCCTTGACCTCGGTGCCCCCGAGATCATCGTGAACAACGAGAAGCGGATGCTGCAGGAGGCCGTCGACGCGCTGTTCGACAACGGCCGCCGCGGTCGCCCGGTCACCGGTCCCGGTAACCGTCCCCTGAAGTCCCTCAGCGACATGCTGAAGGGCAAGCAGGGCCGTTTCCGTCAGAACCTCCTCGGCAAGCGCGTGGACTACTCCGCGCGTTCCGTGATCGTCGTCGGCCCGCAGCTCAAGCTGCACCAGTGCGGTCTGCCGAAGGCCATGGCGCTGGAGCTCTTCAAGCCGTTCGTGATGAAGCGCCTGGTCGACCTCAACCACGCGCAGAACATCAAGTCGGCCAAGCGCATGGTCGAGCGTGGCCGCACCGTCGTGTACGACGTCCTCGAAGAGGTCATCGCCGAGCACCCGGTGCTGCTGAACCGTGCACCCACCCTGCACCGCCTCGGCATCCAGGCCTTCGAGCCGCAGCTGGTCGAGGGCAAGGCCATCCAGATCCACCCGCTCGTCTGCACCGCGTTCAACGCGGACTTCGACGGTGACCAGATGGCCGTGCACCTGCCGCTCTCCGCGGAGGCGCAGGCCGAGGCCCGCATCCTGATGCTGTCCTCGAACAACATCCTGAAGCCGGCCGACGGTCGTCCCGTCACCATGCCGACCCAGGACATGGTGCTGGGGCTGTTCTTCCTCACCACCGACGGTGAGCTCCGTGACACCAAGGGCGAGGGCCGCGCGTTCGGCTCCACGGCCGAGGCGATCATGGCGTTCGACGCCGGTGAGCTGGCGCTCCAGTCGACCGTCGACATCCGCTTCCCGGTGGGCACCATGCCGCCGCGTGGCTGGGTGCCGCCGGTCGCCGAGGAGGGCGAGCCGGAGTACCAGCCGGGCGACACCTTCCGGCTGCGTACGAGCCTGGGCCGCGCGCTCTTCAACGAGCTGCTGCCCGAGGACTACCCGTTCGTCGACTACTCGGTGGGCAAGAAGCAGCTCTCCGAGATCGTCAACGACCTGGCCGAGCGCTACCCCAAGGTCATCGTGGCGGCGACGCTCGACAACCTGAAGGCGGCGGGCTTCCACTGGGCGACGCGTTCCGGCGTCACCGTGGCCATCTCCGACGTCGTCGTGCCCGAGGCCAAGAAGGCCATCGTCAAGGGCTACGAGGAGCAGGACGAGAAGGTCCAGAAGCAGTACGAGCGCGGTCTGATCACCAAGGACGAGCGCACGCAGGAGCTCATCGCGATCTGGACCAAGGCGACCAACGAGGTTGCCGAGGCGATGAACGCGAACTTCCCCAAGACGAACCCCATCTTCATGATGGTTGACTCGGGTGCCCGAGGAAACATGATGCAGATGCGTCAGATCGCCGGTATGCGTGGTCTGGTGTCGAACGCGAAGAACGAGACGATCCCGCGTCCCATCAAGGCGTCGTTCCGTGAGGGCCTCACCGTTCTGGAGTACTTCATCTCCACGCACGGTGCCCGTAAGGGTCTGGCGGACACCGCCCTGCGTACCGCCGACTCGGGTTACCTGACCCGTCGTCTGGTGGACGTCTCGCAGGACGTGATCATTCGCGAGGAGGACTGCGGCACCGACCGCGGCCTCAAGCTGAAGATCGCGGTCAAGGGTGCCGACGGCGTGCTCCGCAAGACGGACGACGTCGAGACCTCGGTGTACGCCCGCATGCTCGCCGAGGACGTCGTCGTCGACGGCAAGGTCATCGCGCCTGCCAACGTCGACCTCGGTGACGTCCTGATCGACGCCCTCGTGGGCGCCGGCGTCGAGGAGGTCAAGACCCGTTCGGTCCTGACCTGTGAGTCCGCGGTCGGCACCTGTGCCTTCTGCTACGGACGCTCGCTCGCCACCGGCAAGCTGGTCGACATCGGTGAGGCGGTCGGCATCATCGCCGCCCAGTCCATCGGTGAGCCCGGTACCCAGCTGACGATGCGTACCTTCCACACCGGTGGTGTGGCGGGTGACGACATCACCCAGGGTCTGCCCCGTGTCGTCGAGCTCTTCGAAGCCCGTACGCCCAAGGGTGTCGCCCCGATCTCGGAGGCGGCAGGCCGCGTCCGGATCGAGGAGACCGAGAAGACCAAGAAGCTCGTCGTCACCCCGGACGACGGCAGCGAGGAGACGGCGTTCCCGATCTCCAAGCGTGCCCGTCTGCTCGTGGGCGAGGGCGACCCGGTCGCGGTCGGCCAGAAGCTCACCGTGGGTGCCACCAACCCGCACGACGTGCTGCGCATCCTCGGCCAGCGTGCGGTCCAGGTCCACCTGGTCGGCGAAGTCCAGAAGGTCTACAACTCGCAGGGCGTGTCGATCCACGACAAGCACATCGAGATCATCATCCGGCAGATGCTGCGCCGTGTGACGATCATCGAGTCCGGCGACGCGGAGCTGCTTCCGGGCGAGCTCGTCGAGCGCTCGAAGTTCGAGGTCGAGAACCGTCGTGTGGTCACCGAGGGCGGTCACCCCGCCTCCGGCCGTCCGCAGCTGATGGGTATCACCAAGGCTTCGCTCGCCACCGAGTCGTGGCTGTCGGCGGCGTCCTTCCAGGAGACGACCAGGGTCCTGACCGACGCGGCGATCAACGCCAAGTCGGACTCCCTGATCGGCCTCAAGGAGAACGTCATCATCGGTAAGCTCATCCCGGCCGGTACGGGTCTGTCCCGCTACCGCAACATCCGGGTCGAGCCGACCGAGGAAGCCAAGGCCGCGATGTACTCGGCCGTCGGCTACGACGACATCGACTACTCGCCGTTCGGCACGGGCTCCGGCCAGGCCGTTCCGCTGGAGGACTACGACTACGGTCCGTACAACCAGTAAGCGAGTCGTCCGCGACTGACCGCAGGGCGGTCACCCCGAACACGGGGTGGCCGCCCTGCGGCGTGTACGGGGTCCGGCGGGCGGGTCCGCTCAGCGCGGCGGCCGGAGGTAGGGCCGCAGATGGTGCATCCGGGTCCGGTAGTCGGGATGCGTGGCGAGCAGCCGGGCCAGGGCGCCCGGTTCGCCCGGTGGCTTCCCGGTCGCGGCCGTCGCGTACTCCCGTGCCCGGGTCTCACCGGCGTGCATCGTGTGCAGGACCTCCGCGAGCATCGGCGCGAAGCCGAGCACCGCCGCGTGCCGGTCCGCCCGCAGCTCGGCACGGCGTCCGACGGCGGCGGTCAGCCAGGGGACGACGAGCAGCACCAGCGGCAGCCCGTACAGGACGCTGAGCGTCGTGAAGGCGAGTGCGCCGATCAGCAGCACCAGCACGCCGGCGCCCAGGTACGAGAAGTAGCCGGTGAACCTGATGGCGAGGACGGTCACGGTACGCAGGACCCGCCACGCGATCCGGCCGGGCAGCAGGTACCAGTAGCCCAGCAGGGACGACCAGGCGTGACCGCCGGTGTGGTGGCCGAGTTCGTGCGCGAGTACGGCGGCGAGCTGGGCGCTCGGCAGCTGCTCCAGGGCGAACCGGGTGACGGCCACGATGTGTCCCGCCGCGGCGTACGCGTTGAGGTCCTCGCTCTCCTCGATCCACAGGTGGTACCTGCGTCCGTCCACGCCGGCGCGCGCCGTCACCTCGCGCCAGACGGGTTCGAGCCGGGCGGCCTCGTGGGGCAGCGGGCGCTGGAGCTTCAGAAGGTAGCGGGCGAGGAAGTTCTCGCTGGGGGCGTGGAAGACCAGGGCGCCGGAGGCCGACCAGAGGAGCACCGCGATCCAGTACGGCAGACCGGTGAACGACTCCAGGAGCGAGGCGGCCAGGGCGACGACCAGCAGGCTCATCAGGATGCCGGGCAGTTGCAGCGCCAGATGCCCGAGCGCGGTGGCGTCGGCGCCGCGCTGGTGGGCGGTGAAGTGCAGTCGGCTGCCGGGGGCGTGCCGGTAGTCGAGGTCGTCCTGCGGGTCCTGCGGGTGCGGTGACTCGGGGCTTCGCCGGGACATGGCCATCCTTCGCGGTACGGGGTCGTCAGCCGATGAGCAGGGAGGCGGGGAGCAGTACGGCGCCGATGGAGAAGGTGACCAGCCCCGCACGTATCCACTGGTGCTTGCGCGTGGCGATCCGGCTGGTCTCCGCCAGGGCCACCAGGAGCGAGGCGGCCGGTGCGCGCTCCGTCGCGGCGAGCGCTTCCGCCAGGCGCTCCTGCCGCACCGCCCGTCGTATGTCTCCGAAGTACGTGAGTGGCTCGCCGGGAGCCCACTTGCTGGCGCGGTAGCGCGGCAGCACGGCCATCAGCAGGGCGACCA
This sequence comes from Streptomyces sp. NBC_01237, assembly GCF_035917275.1. Classification (NCBI taxonomy): domain Bacteria; kingdom Bacillati; phylum Actinomycetota; class Actinomycetes; order Kitasatosporales; family Streptomycetaceae; genus Streptomyces; species Streptomyces sp. NBC_01237. The sequence continues at coordinate 5,379,738 of NZ_CP108508.1, forward strand.
GGGACGCGGCCAGCGCGGCGGTGCCCATCCACCAGCAGGTCTCGCCCGTACCGGACAGGGCGGCCGGTTCCCAGTCGCTCCCGGCCAGCAGGCCGCTGACCACGCCCGCGCTCATGCCGAGTGCGGCGACGAGCACGGCCGCCTTGCTGTCGGCCCGCGCGATCTCGGACCGCAGGTCGAGGAGGAGCCGCGAGGCGGCCTCGGTCCCGGTGCCCGGTGGCGGGGCCGGGGGTGGGTCCGGTGGGTGCGGCGGGTGCGGTGCTGGTGCCGGATCGGTGTCGGCCATCAGCCGTCGGCCTCCTTCACGCGTTCGACGCCATGGGCGTCACCGTCGGTGGACGGCTGCGGCGGTGCGGCGGGCGGCTCGGTGGGCCGCGGTGGTACGGCGGGAGCGGGCATGACGGGGGCGCTGCCGTAGCCGGGCGGCGGCTGCCAGCCCGAGAAGGTCGCGGGCACGGTGTCCTGGGCGGGCACCCGCGCCTGCGGTGCCCCGTGAGCCGGTGCGTCCTGCGGCGGCGGCGGCGCCGGGTGCGGCCGCGATCCGTACGGATACGTTTCGTACGGCTGTGATTCGTGCGGCCGTGATTCGTACGGCTGTGGCTCGTGCGGACGGGCCTCGTACGGCTGGGGCTCGTACGGCCGTGACTCGTGCGGACGGGCCTCGTACGGCTGGGGCCCGTGCGTGTGCGTCTCGTACGGCGGAGACCGGTACGGCCGTGTCTCGTACGGTGGTGTGTCCTGCGGCGGTGCCGTCTCCTGCGCGGGCGGGCCGAGCCGCGGGCCCGACCAGTCCTGGGACACTCCCGGCAGCCGCTGGGTCAGGATGTCGTGCACCGCCTGCAACGCCAGCTTCTTGGGCCCCTCCAGCTCGTAGCTCTCCGCGCCGTCGCCGCCCAGCAGCTGTCGGACCAGGTCCATCTGGGCCTGGATCATGCGGAGTTGGTCCTCGCGCATGCCGTTCAGGACGGTCCGGGAGTCCTCGGGGTGCCGGGAGAGGTGCAGCGCCCAGGCGCGTACGCCGCCCTGCTCCAGCTGGGTCCGGTAGAAGTCGATCTTCTCCGCCTCGGCCCGCTGCAGCTCCACCTCATCGGCGGCGGCCAGCAGGGCCCGCTCGTGCTGCCACCGCTGCTGCTGGAGCGCCAGTTCCTGGTGCCGCTCCCCGTACTCCATGGCCCGGCCCGCCTGGAGGGCGTCCTGTGTCCTGGTGCGCCGGTCGAGTTCGGCGTCGTACTCCATGCCCCGCCGTTCGGCGTGGATCTGCTCGGTGGCCGCGTGGTCGATGGCCTGGATGCGCCGCTGATGGCCGATGTTCTCCCGGTCCCTGCGCAGCCGCGCCGTCCAGGTCGTGCCGAGGCCCGCGCCGGTGCCGAGCGGGCCCCACGCGTGCACCGCCCGCAGCATCTCCTGTTCGGCGTCCGCGCTCCGGTCGACGGGGAAGCGGCGCGTCACGGGGCGGGCCGCCTGTTCCAGCTCGCCGAGCAGCAGCCGGGGGACATCCCGGTAGCCGCTCGCCACGAACAGCGCGGGATCGTGGACCTGCCAGGACAGTTCGACGGAGAGGCCGAACTCGAAGGCGTCGTTGTCGCTGGGCAGCACCAGTTCCGCGTGGACCGGGTGGACGCCCATGTCCACCTCGTACACGGCGGTGTACCGCTTGCCCGCCGCTTCGGCGCGGGTCGGCCGGACCGGTGGCAGGAACGTGTCGTACGAGCCGTCCGGGGTCGAGAACACCAGTGCGTGGTCGATACGGGTGAGCGACTTGCGGGCGAACCCGAACCGGGAGAGCTGCCGGACGGTGAGCACGGGGTCGGCCAGCCGGGTGTGCCGGTCGGCCGCCTGCTCCCACTCGGGCGGTCGGCGGAAATCGGTCATGGTGTGCTTCTCCTGTGGGGTCGGTACGGCTCAGCGGTTCGGCAGGGTGGTCAGCAGACGGCCCGCGGCGGGCGGCGGGGGAGTGCTGTCCTCGCCGTGCATGGTCCGCAGCAGATGGCCGAGCCGCTGGCGCTCGGCGGTGGTGGTGACGAGGGCGGGCAGCAGCGCGGCGAGCGCCCACTCCACCTCCTCGTCGTCGTCCGCGGACAGCACCCACCGGCGCATCGCGTCGAGCGCCGACTGGCTGTGGCCACGGTCGGCCAGCGCGGCCCGCCACAGAGCGGCGATGTCCTGGGCGTCCTGCGTGCCCAGGGCGGCGGACCGGGCGTACCAGTCGAGGACGGCCGGCCACCCGGGCCGGTCGTCCTGGTCCCGCAGACAGGCGCTGACGAAGCCGCCCACCGCGAGGTCGAACACCGGGCGGTCGGTGTGCAGGGTCCGCAGCAGCTCGGCGATGACCCGGTCGCCCGCCGGTGACAGCAGCAACAGCGCGACCGATGCGGCGAGTTCACCGGCCACCAGCTTGTCCGGATCCTCCTGCCGGTCCGGATGGCGGGCCGCGGCCCGCAGCGCGGCCAGGGTCTCCACCGGCCGTTCCGGGCCGATCAGCCCGTGCGTCCGGATCGCCACCCAGCGCTGCCCCGCCTCCTCGCTGCCGCACCAGGCGTCCAGGATGCGCGGCACGTTGGGAGTGCCGAGCCGATGGGTGAGGGCCAGTGCGCTGACCGCGACGAGCCGGTGGCGGAACAGGCGGGAGCCGGCCCACTCCTCGATGACCAGGGCCATCGCGGACGGCAGGTCGGTGTGGGCGAGGACGGCGACCGTCGAGGCCGCGCGGGTGCGTACCAGCGGGCGGCCGTCCCCTGCCAGCTCTCGCAGCCACCCGACCAGGGCGGGCCGCGCCGAAGGGTGGCCGGTCCACACCTCCCGGAGCAGGACGAGCGCGGCGCGGTCGTCCAGGTAGGCGGCCATCACCTGGCTCACCGGACCCCACTCGGTGTGCTCCTCCGCGTCGTACCGGCGGGCCCTGGCCAGTTGCAGCCGCTTGCCGATGTGGGTGCCGAAGACCGGGACGGCGGGCGACAGCTCGGCGTTCTCGGTCCTCTGGAGGAAGGAGTAGAAGAGGTCGCTCAGCTCGGCCGTCAGCGCGTAGGGCGCTTCGTCGAAGACGGCCAGGGCGACGAGGAAGGCCTTCTCGCGCAGGTGCAGCGAGGTCTCGTCCTGCTCGAACCACTCCTGGACCTGGTTCTCCAGGGCCATCAGCGAGTAGCTCCCGAGCGCCCGCTCATCGCTCTGCCCCGCCGCGTACCCCGCCAGGACCCGGGCGAACTCGGCGGCCTCGCGCGGCTGATGGCTCCGGCCGAGGAACTCGGTCACGGCGGGCAGGGACAGCAGTTCCCGCATCCTCCCGGCATCGGCCAGCGGCTCCAGATGCGCGGTGAGCACGTCCTTCGCGGACGGCTGCCGCCAGACCGCGACCGGTACGTCCTCCAGGGACGCGGCCGGTCCCACGGTGATCACGAGGTACGCGTCCCGCTTGGCGAGCCGGTCCCGTACGGCCAGCAGGTGCGCCTCGCGCAGGGGGCTGCCGCGCTCGGTGATCAGGTCGCACAGGACATGGCCGCGCGCCTCCTCCTGCCCGCCGCCGTCGAGTTGCCCGGCGAGGTCACCGGGGGAGGTGTCGGGGCCCATGGCGCGGACCGGGGCCGCCCCGATGCGGCGCAGCAGCATGAGCGCGGCGGTCCGGCGGCCCGCGAAGTGCGGCCCGGTGAGCACCAGGACGTGTTCGTCGCGCAGCCGCTCGGCCAGCGCCTCGAAGCCTGTTCCGGCGGAGGCGAAGCTCGCCGCCAGCCGGTCCAGCGCCTCCGGCGGGATCTCGCCGGAGGAGTGGACCGCCGAGTGGGCGCCGAACCGGTAGTGGATCTCGGTCGTGCCCACGTGCACATCGCCGTGGAAGGTGCCGCCGCCGATGCCGTGGTTGACGCCGCCGAAGACGCCGCCGCCTACCCGGGAGCCGTCCAGGCTCATGGTCCGCGGGGTGTGGTTGGCCAGGTCCCGCCGGGCCGACCACACGTCCTGGGGCCGGTCGGTCTCCTCTGCCTCCCCGGTCTCCTTGGCCGGCTCCGTCTCCGCCGTCTCCTCGGCCGCCTCGGGGGCGCCTCCCGGCTGCTGCTGCGGCCCCGCGCCGGCGGCGTCACCGGCGCTCATCAGCGTTCCCTGCTGCCGCCGCCGAGGTGGATGTCGCCGTGGAAGGTGCCGCCGCCGATGCCGTGGTTCATCCCGCCGAAGACGCCGCCGTTGACCGTGGCGCCGCCGAAGTCGAACGCCTGGCCCGGCCCGGCGGGGGGCGCCGCCGGCGTACGGGGCTCGGGCGCCGCCCGGTCCGGGGCCTGCGGGGGCGCGTCCGGAACCGGCACCTGCGGAACCGGTCCGTGCAGCCACGCGGGGAGCGGCCCGTTCTTGCTGCCCACCGTGATGGCGTGGAACTCCTCGGCCGGTACGCCGGTGGGGCTGTGCCGCACGATGCCCTGGTACACCGGCTCCGACACGCACAGCGCGAAGTCCTGTGCGCGCTCCCTCAGCGCGCCCCGCAGCAGTTCGGCGTCGAGCAGCCGGCAGGCGTGGTTGAGATCCGACCCGACCCAGCCGTCGTGCCCGTCGAGGGCGACGTACCCCGTGGCGACCACCCCGCGCAGCCGCATCTGAGCGGAGCTGGAGGCGGTGCGGTTCAGGGTGCGCAGCTGGGCGGGCGCCTCGGTGAGCAGCGTGCGCAGCAGGGCGGTCACCGAGGCGTTGGCGTCGATCAGCTCCATCACGCAGTCGCCGCGGTCGGCGCGCCGCCGCCGGGTCTCGTCGATGCCCGCGGCCAGCAGGACGCGGTCGGCGAGATCGAAGAGCATGCGGCGCAGATACGCCTGCTCGACGTCGTCGCGCTCGCTGTACTTCTCGATGTCGAGCAGCAGGATCGTGCTGCTCACGGGGTCGGACATGGTTGCCTCTCGCCGGGGGTGTTCCGTGCTGGGAAGAGCGTGACGGCGGTGGGTCCCCGGTGGTGAGGGCGGATGACGCACTCGAAGTGTGACCGTGTGCACACAGTGAATCGGGGGGACCGCGTGCTCACGCGGAAGAGGGCGCCTCGGGTGACGCGGAGTGCGGTGGGGCGAGCGGCGGGACCGTCGACGCCGTGGGCCGCGCGCCGATGATCATGCGCAGCGCGTCCGGCCGTACGATCACCAGCGCCCGCCGCCCGGTCGTGACGATGCCGCGCGCCCGCAGGTCCTTGAGCAGCCGCTGGACCATCTCGCGGGAGGCGCCGACCGCACCGGCCAGCTCCTGTTTGCTGAGCGGTACGGCGAGCTCGACGCCCTCGTCCGTGCGGCGGCCGTGGGTGCGGGCCAGGTCGAGCAGCAGCACCGCGAACCGCTCCCGCACGCTCATCGAGGCGAACTCCAGGCGGCGCTGGTCGGCCGCGCGGGTCCGGTCGGCGGTCAGTCCGAGCAGCGTGAACGAGATGGCGGGGGAGCGGACGGCGTACTCCCGGAAGCGTTCGTGCTCGATGGCCACGGCGCGCACCGGCTCCAGCGCGGTCACCGTCGCCGAGCGGGGGCGTCCGGTCAGCGCGGCGGACTCGCCGATGATGTCGCCGGGCCCCCGGAGCGCGAGCAGCGCCTCGTAGCCGTTGGCGGCGGAGGCGGTCACCTTGGTCCAGCCGTGCAGGATCAGCAGGACGTGCGAGGACGGCTCGTACTGGCGCAGCAGCGGCGCGCGGGGCGCGAAGGGGAGCTCACGGCCGAGAGCGAGCAGCGCGGCGCGGTCCTCGCTCTCCAGCCGGGCGAGAAAGGGCACGCGGTCGTCGAGTCCGCCGTCGCCGGGTAAGGGTGCAGCCGCCGTCATGCCGTCCCCCGATCTTCCGGCGCGCGGTTCAATGTACTGAGGCCCCCGGCGCACCGGGTCCGGAGTGACCGGATTTCGGCCATCCGCCCGCTGCCGGGGATGATCGCGGACCGCGGCCGGGCGGCCCACGGACCACGACTGGGCGGTCCACGGACCTCGGCCGGGGAGGTGCACGGACCGTTGCCGGGGAGGTCCACGGACCCCGGCGCGCCGTCCCCGGGAGCCCGGCGTGGCATGGTGGACAGCATTTGTTTTGACCGGAGTGCGTGAGGTAGGTACGCTCAAGCCTTGTGCCTGGGGTGTGCCTGGGCTCGGGTGCGTGTCCTCAACCGCATGGCGAGTCCGTAAGTGGCCACCGCAATCTGCGCCCCTTCTGCCCTAGGGCAGGAGCCTGCAGTATTCGACACACCCGACCGCGTGGGTCGGCGATGTTCCAGGTTAGTTTCACGAACGGCACACAGAAACCGGAGAAGTAGTGCCTACGATCCAGCAGCTGGTCCGGAAGGGCCGGCAGGACAAGGTCGAGAAGAACAAGACGCCCGCGCTCGAGGGTTCGCCCCAGCGCCGCGGCGTCTGCACGCGTGTGTTCACGACCACCCCGAAGAAGCCGAACTCGGCCCTCCGTAAGGTCGCGCGTGTGCGTCTGACCTCCGGTATCGAGGTCACGGCCTACATCCCGGGTGAGGGACACAACCTGCAGGAGCACTCCATCGTGCTCGTGCGTGGTGGCCGTGTGAAGGACCTGCCGGGTGTTCGTTACAAGATCATCCGCGGCTCCCTTGACACCCAGGGTGTCAAGAACCGCAAGCAGGCCCGCAGCCGCTACGGCGCCAAGAAGGAGAAGTAAGAATGCCTCGTAAGGGCCCCGCCCCGAAGCGCCCGGTCATCATTGACCCGGTCTACAGCTCTCCTCTTGTCACCTCGCTGATCAACAAGATCCTGCTCGACGGCAAGCGTTCCACCGCCGAGCGGATCGTGTACGGCGCCATGGAAGGCCTCCGCGAGAAGACCGGCAACGACCCGGTCATCACGCTGAAGCGCGCGCTTGAGAACGTCAAGCCCTCGCTCGAGGTCAAGTCCCGCCGTGTCGGTGGCGCCACCTACCAGGTGCCGATCGAGGTCAAGCCCGGTCGCGCGTCCACCCTCGCTCTGCGCTGGCTCGTCGGTTACTCCCGCGCGCGCCGCGAGAAGACCATGACCGAGCGCCTCATGAACGAACTGCTCGACGCCTCCAACGGCCTCGGCGCTTCGGTCAAGAAGCGTGAGGACACCCACAAGATGGCCGAGTCGAACAAGGCCTTCGCGCACTACCGCTGGTAGTCGCTACCCACATCGAGACCGAGAGAAGATTGAGCCTTATGGCCACCACTTCGCTTGACCTGGCCAAGGTCCGCAACATCGGGATCATGGCCCACATCGACGCGGGCAAGACGACCACCACCGAGCGGATCCTCTTCTACACCGGCGTTTCGTACAAGATCGGTGAAGTCCACGACGGCGCTGCCACGATGGACTGGATGGAGCAGGAGCAGGAGCGCGGCATCACGATCACGTCCGCCGCGACGACCTGCCACTGGCCGCTCAATGATGTTGACCACACCATCAACATCATCGACACCCCGGGTCACGTCGACTTCACCGTCGAGGTGGAGCGTTCGCTCCGCGTCCTCGACGGTGCTGTCACCGTGTTCGACGGTGTCGCGGGCGTCGAGCCCCAGTCCGAGACTGTCTGGCGTCAGGCGGACCGCTACGGCGTGCCGCGTATCTGCTTCGTCAACAAGCTCGACCGCACCGGTGCGGACTTCTTCCGTTGCGTCAACATGATCGTGGACCGCCTCGGCGCGACCCCGATCGTCATGCAGCTCCCCATTGGCGCGGAGGCGGACTTCACGGGCGTCGTCGACCTGGTGTCGATGAAGGCCTTCGTGTACCCCGAAGAGGCCGCCAAGGGCGAGATGTACAACGTCATCGAGATCCCGGACAACCTCAAGGAGTCCGCCGACGAATGGCGCGGCAAGCTCCTTGAGGCCGTGGCCGAGAACGACGACGCCATGATGGAGCTGTACCTGGAGGGCACTGAGCCCACCCAGGAGCAGCTGCACGAGGCGATCCGTCGGATCACCCTGGCGTCGAAGGGCAGTGCCGACTCGGTCACCGTCACCCCGGTGTTCTGTGGCACGGCGTTCAAGAACAAGGGCGTTCAGCCCCTGCTCGACGCCGTTGTGCGCTACCTGCCTTCCCCCCTGGACGTCGAGGCCATCGAGGGCCACGACGTCAAGGACCCGGAGAAGGTCATTCAGCGCAAGCCCTCGGACGACGAGCCGTTCTCCGGCCTGGCGTTCAAGATCGCGAGCGACCCGCACCTGGGCAAGCTCACCTTCGTCCGGATCTACTCCGGTCGCCTCGAGGCCGGCACCGCGGTGCTGAACTCGGTCAAGGGCAAGAAGGAGCGCATCGGCAAGATCTACCGCATGCACGCGAACAAGCGTGAGGAGATCGCGTCGGTGGGCGCCGGTGACATCATCGCCGTCATGGGCCTGAAGCAGACCACCACCGGTGAGACGCTGTGTGACGACAAGAACCCGGTCATCCTGGAGTCCATGGACTTCCCGGCGCCGGTCATTCAGGTCGCCATCGAGCCCAAGTCCAAGGGTGACCAGGAGAAGCTGGGTGTTGCCATCCAGCGTCTCTCGGAGGAGGACCCCTCCTTCCAGGTGCACTCCGACGAGGAGACCGGCCAGACCATCATCGGTGGTATGGGCGAGCTTCACCTCGAGGTGCTCGTCGACCGCATGAAGCGCGAATTCCGCGTCGAGGCGAACGTCGGCAAGCCCCAGGTCGCATACCGCGAGACGATCCGCAAGGCCGTCGAGCGCATCGACTACACGCACAAGAAGCAGACTGGTGGTACCGGCCAGTTCGCGAAGGTGCAGATCGCCCTTGAGCCCATCGAGGGTGGCGACGCCTCCTACGAGTTCGTCAACAAGGTCACCGGTGGCCGTATCCCCAGGGAGTACATCCCCTCGGTGGACGCGGGTGCTCAGGAAGCCATGCAGTTCGGCATCCTGGCCGGTTACGAGATGGTCGGCGTCCGCGTCACCCTTCTCGACGGTGGTTACCACGAGGTCGACTCCTCGGAGCTCGCCTTCAAGATCGCCGGTTCGCAGGCGTTCAAGGAGGGTGCCCGCAAGGCCTCTCCCGTGCTCCTTGAGCCGATGATGGCCGTCGAGGTCACCACGCCCGAGGACTACATGGGCGATGTCATCGGCGACCTGAACTCCCGCCGTGGCCAGATCCAGGCCATGGAGGAGCGCAGCGGTGCTCGCGTCGTGAAGGGCCTCGTGCCCCTCTCGGAGATGTTCGGCTACGTCGGAGACCTCCGCAGCAAGACCTCGGGTCGCGCAAGCTACTCGATGCAGTTCGACTCCTACGCCGAGGTTCCGCGGAACGTCGCCGAGGAGATCATCGCGAAGGCCAAGGGCGAGTAGCTCACCCGAGTTCACGCTTTAGGCTTGTCACCGGAGCCCGGTGCGGCATTCGACACGGAGCGTAAGCAATGTGCCGAATGCCCCCGGCCCCGGCATCCCAGCAAAGATCACCTGGCGCCGATGAAGCAAGGCGTACAGAACCACTCCGCAGGAGGACCCAGTGGCGAAGGCAAAGTTCGAGCGGACTAAGCCGCACGTCAACATCGGCACCATCGGTCACATTGACCACGGTAAGACGACCCTTACGGCCGCCATTACCAAGGTGCTGCACGACGCGTACCCGGACCTGAACGAGGCCTCGGCCTTCGACCAGATCGACAAGGCTCCCGAGGAGCGCCAGCGCGGTATCACGATCTCGATCGCGCACGTCGAGTACCAGACGGAGTCGCGTCACTACGCGCACGTCGACTGCCCGGGTCACGCCGACTACATCAAGAACATGATCACGGGTGCGGCGCAGATGGACGGCGCCATCCTCGTGGTCGCGGCCACCGACGGCCCGATGCCGCAGACCAAGGAGCACGTGCTCCTGGCCCGCCAGGTCGGTGTCCCGTACATCGTCGTCGCCCTGAACAAGGCCGACATGGTGGACGACGAGGAGATCATGGAGCTCGTCGAGCTCGAGGTCCGTGAGCTCCTCTCCGAGTACGAGTTCCCGGGCGACGACCTTCCGGTCGTGCGTGTCTCGGCGCTCAAGGCGCTTGAGGGCGACAAGGAGTGGGGCCAGTCGGTCCTGAACCTGATGGCCGCCGTCGACGAGGCCATCCCGCAGCCCGAGCGTGACGTCGAGAAGCCGTTCCTCATGCCCATCGAGGACGTCTTCACGATCACCGGTCGCGGTACGGTCGTCACCGGCCGCATCGAGCGTGGTGTCCTGAAGGTCAACGAGACCGTCGACATCGTCGGTATCAAGACCGAGAAGACCACCACCACGGTCACCGGTATCGAGATGTTCCGCAAGCTGCTCGACGAGGGCCAGGCCGGTGAGAACGTCGGTCTGCTCCTCCGTGGCATCAAGCGCGAGGACGTCGAGCGCGGCCAGGTCATCATCAAGCCGGGTTCGGTCACGCCGCACACCGAGTTCCAGGCGCAGTCCTACATCCTGTCGAAGGACGAGGGTGGCCGTCACACCCCGTTCTTCAACAACTACCGCCCGCAGTTCTACTTCCGTACCACGGACGTAACGGGCGTTGTGACCCTCCCCGAGGGCACCGAGATGGTCATGCCGGGTGACAACACCCTCATGGACGTCGCGCTGATCCAGCCGGTCGCCATGGAAGAGGGCCTGAAGTTCGCCATCCGTGAGGGTGGCCGGACCGTGGGCGCCGGCCAGGTCACCAAGATCATCAAGTAGTTTCTGCTTGATCGTCTGACCTGGTAGCTCGCTGAGCTGCAAGAAGGGCCCCGTACCTCTCGCAAGAGAGGTACGGGGCCCTTCGCTTTGTGCCGGGGGGCCGGTACGGCCGAAGGCCGGACGCCCGCGATAGGTCAGACGCCCGCGATCGACTGGATCCAGGAGCGGTACGCGGTGACATTCGTGTACGCGGTCGTGGTCTGCCGGTCACTGGTCGAGGCGACGCCCACCTGGACACCGCCCGCCGTCATCGGGCCGCCCGAGTCGCCGCCCGCGGTGATGCCGTTGCCGCGCCGTGCGCAGATCGCCGAGCCCCCGTACGCGTCGGTGCAGCCGCCGCTCACGGTCACATTGGCCACCTTCAGGTAGCGGGACTGGCAGTTGATCTCGGAGCCGCACTGCGAGGTGGCGCCCCAGCCGAACACCTGGACGCTCTGCCCGACGCTGACCGAGCCGGGCTGACCGAGCGGGGAGTAGGTGCCCTGCACGGAACGGTCCAGGCGCACCAGCGCCAGGTCGGCGCTGTGGGTGTAGGTCTGGACGCCGTTCGCCACTGTGCCGCCGCTGTGCTGGTCGAGGCTGCCGATACGGAACGACAGCCCGCCGCCCGCTACGCAGTGCTTCGCCGTGAGGATCCACGTCGGCGCGATGATCGTGGACGAACAGGTCTCCTGGCCGTTGGAGAAGAGGCGCGCGGCCCAGGGGGCGTTCTGCGCGTAGCCGCCTCCGATGATCGGCTGGACGGCCTGGGCCGAGGGAGCGGGGGCGGCCGGCGAGGCCGAGGCGGTGGGTGCGAGAAGGGCGAGGACGGAGACCGCCGCGGCGGCGAGGGCGGGCACGAACCTGGCTATTCGCATGGTTCCTCTTTCGGGGGAGGCACGCCTGAGGCGTGTCTGTGGGGGTCGGTCGGCCCCAGGGTCCCGAAGTCGGAGTGAACCGGGTACTCACGCTTGGCCACAACGCGGCGTTATACCCCGCTCGCGCGCGGTCACCGGCAGGATCGTCGCCCGTGCCGGGCGGTGGTCACGGCGGGCACATCGCCTCTGCCGGGCGGTGGTCACGGCTAGCCGGACGCCCCCTGGCCGGTCAGGGCTGCCACGACCGATGCCCCCTGGCCGGTCAGGGCCGCCACGACCGATGCCCCCTGGCCGGTCAGGGCTGCCACGACCGATGCCCCCTGGCCGGTCAGGGCTGCCACGACCGATGCCCCCTGGCCGGTCACGGCCGCGACGACGGATGCCCGCCCCCCGGGTCACGGCCGCCACGACCGACGGCCGCTACCCGGTCACGGCCGCCACGACCGACGCGATGATCGCCAGGGCGGGCTGCGCGATGTCGGCGGCACCGGCGAGCATCTCCCGCAGCCGTTCCGCCCGCAGCCGGACGCCGGGTGCGTCCGGCTCGGGTTCCGCGGTGAGCCGGGCCAGGTCGTGCACGGCGGCCGCGGCCTCGTCGCGTTCGGCGTCGGCGAGGTCGGTGCTGGAGAGGGTCAGCCGGAGCAGGCTGCGCAGCTCCTCGTGGCACAGAGCCGTTCCGTGCTGGTTCTGGAAGTCCTGGACGACGGTGTCCACGGGGCGGTTGATGAACGTGGTGTTCTGGCCGTTGAAGTAGAAGTTCTCGGTCACGGATGCTCCTGGCGTGAGAATGACCCGGCAGTTGTCGAGGTGGTAATCGGTGCTGGGCGCGGGGGCGGGCCGCAGCGCTTCCCTGATCGCGCGCTGGGCCGTTTCGACGGCGGCGAAGGCGGCGCCGTCCAGGTCAGGGCCCCGGCCGCTGTGCAGCAGTGCGCGCAGTGCGGTCCGGGTGTCGCTCTCGGCACTGTCCGGCCGGCTCGCGAACGACAGCGGTCCGTGGTGGTCGACCAGCGGCTCCCCCTCCGGAGGGACGCTTCCGAGGACCTTGGCGATGCGGCCGAAGAGGGTGCGGAAATACCGCGGGGTGACGTCCTCCACCGGGAAGACGATCTTCCGCTCGCCCCAGGGAAGTCCGGGGCGGCTGTCGAAGAAGACCAGGCAGGGCAGGAGCTCGGGGTCCACCTTCAGTACGGCGGCGATCTTGTAGGCGCCCTGGGGGTCGTACGGCTGCCAGTGCAGCCACCGCATGGACGAGAGCACCCGGTACAGCTCCGGCTCCAGGTGCGCGCGCCAGTACTTCCGTGCCTCGGCCCATCGGGCCTGCCGCTCGACCACGAAGACCCGGGTGTTCGGCCCGGACAGGGCGTTGAGGTCCTCGAAGTGCGTCCGGACGTACGTCGCCAGCTCCACGTCGGCCGTGGTGTACAGGAGCACGCCCCACAGCCGCGGCCCGTCGGCGGGGGCGGTCCCGTTCATCGCGAGCTGCAAGTGCTCCAGCAGGACGGCCGGATTCGCGGCCGGGCCCATGCAGTAGGCGCCCTGCGCGGTGCGTTTGACGCACAGGACGACGAGGTCGTCCTCGGCCAGACCGGCCCGCTCCAGCGTCAGCCCGTCCTCGTAGCGCTCGTCGGTGGCGGGATCGGCCAGCCAGGTCCGCACGATCCGGCCGCCCAGGAACAGGTCCGCCCCGTCCGCCGGTGGCCCCGCTTCGGGCTGGGCGACACCGCGACGGCGGGCCTCCCGCAGCGCGTGCGCCAGGCACTCGGACACGGTCGTCGACGGCGGTACGGAGATCTCGAAGGCCCGGTCGAGCGCGGCCTCGTGCAGCTCGTGCCAGCGGGCCGATGTGTCGTCCGCGCCGCGGGACGAGGAGGGGCCGAAGGATTCAAGGCGGCCGAGCCGCCATGCGGTCCAGTCCCCGTAGTGGCCGTAGAAGGTGGCCCAGTCACCTTCGCGGACATCGATCAGCAGACGCACCGAGCCTCCCCCGAGAGCCGTGGAGGATCAGGCTAGGCCGCCGGACCGGGCATGTCCGGGCGAACGGGGAAAGTGGGGTCAGGCCGTGGGTTCGCGGACCATGAACACATCGATGGGGTCCTGGCGCTCCTCGACGAAGCCGTGCCGCTCGTACAGCGCACGCGCGGCGCTGCCCTGGAGCACGTCCAGCCGCACGGTGACGCGCTCGCGGTCGGCCCGCTCCAGCAGCGAGCGCAGTACGCCGGTGCCGATGCCCCGGCCCTGGAGGGTGGGGGAGAGGTAGAAGTTCTCCAGCCACCACCCGTCCGCCGCACCGCCCGTCGTGGCGTCCGGTACGGGGCGCAGGGTCACGCACCCCGCGAGGGCTCCGTCCACGAGGATCACCGAGGTGTGCTCCGGCGCGTACACATCGCGCAGCCGCTGCCGTACGCGGTGCTCGTCGTACCGGCCCAGCCGCTCCAGGTCGGGGCGCATCACCAGAGCCCGGAGCTCGGCTATGGGCTCGACGTCCTCGGGGGTGGCGGTGCGCAGGGCCCAGTCGGACCTGGTGCTCGTGGACATGGCCGGATTCTTTCAGGTGAGCTGATGCGTCCATCCGCCGGTCCGGGAGAAGTCCCGCTTCGGCCCCGCGGCCTGTCGGACCCTGCCACTTGGCGTGGGAGGACCGCCCGCTCTTCGCCGAGCGCTTCGAAGCCTGGGCCAACGTCGGCGCTCCCGCCCAGTGGGGCGGTGCGGGGGAAACGGCTCGGTGACGTCCGCTCACTGCTCCCGGGTCCGACCGCCTCGGACGACCGGGTCTGCCGGCGCTTCACACACGTCGATCACGAGGGGCCCTGGGGCTTCGACGGTATGGATCCGGCCACGTTGTGAGAGGTCCTGACCAAGCTGCGCGACTGCGAGACCATGACGCTCAACGAGTTACGCACGACCCGTCGCTTCTTCAAGGAGTACGAGCTGCCCGGCGGCCTGAGCAGGGAGGCCGTGGCGAGGCCGGCGGTCATCGGCTTCGGTGACGCCACGAGGATCCAGCGCCTGGAGTTCACGGGCACGCAGCGGTTGTACGGATTCCCCGTCGGCAACGTCTTCCACGTGCTCTGGTGGGACCCGTCCCACCAGGTGTATCCGTCGAAGCTCAAGCACACCTGATTTCGTGGCCGCACAAGGTGAATCGCTCCCGGATGTGACCGGGGCGTCCAAGGGGGAGTCGATCATGGGGAAACCGGACGGCAGGGCCGCACTGGTCACGGGCGGCTCGCGGGGGATCGGGCGGGCGGTCGCCCTGCGGCTCGCTTCCGAGGGGGCGCTGGTCGCGGTCCACTACGGCAGCGACGACGCGGCCGCCGCCGAGACCGTGGCGCGGATCGCCGGGGCCGGAGGCCGGGCGTTCGCGGTGCGGGCCCGGTTCGGCGAGAGCGGTGCGGTGGACCACCTGTTCACCGGGCTCACCGCCGGGCTGGCGGACCATGGCGTGGACGGCCTGGACATCCTGGTCAACAACGCGGGCATCCACTCGGTCCGTTCGATCGGACAGCTCACCGAGGAGGAGTTCCAGCAGTTGCTGGCGGTCAACGTGAGCACGCCGCTCTTCGTGATCCAGCGGGCGCTGCCGCTGCTGCGGGACGGCGGACGGATCGTGAACATGGGCTCGGCGGCGACCCGGATCGCGGACCCCGGCCAGATCGGCTACACCGTCACCAAGGCGGCGCTGGCGGCCCTCGGCCCGTCGCTCGCCAACGAGCTGGGCCGGCGGGGGATCACCGTGAACACGGTCGAACCCGGAGTGGTGCTGACCGACATGATCGCCCCCTACGCCGCCGTTCCCGAGGCGGTCGCCGGACTGGAGTCGATCACCGCGCTCGGACGGATCGGCGAGCCGGAGGACATCGCGGACGTGGTGGCCTTCCTGGCGGGCCCGCAGGGCCGCTGGGTGACCGGCCAGAGCATCGATGTCTCCGGCGGTACCTACCTGGGACCGATCGCGCCCGGGTGATCCGCCCGGAGCGCGTACCCGCCGACGGTGTGCACCGTCCGTTGTCGAACCTGCCGGGCCCTGGCACCATCCCATGGCTATGGCGAGAAGAGTCTCCTTTCCGGTCCCGGTCCTCACTGTCGACAACCCCCAGCGGACGGACCGCTCCGTCACCAACAGCTGGGTCGTCTGGGGCGACCAGCAGGTCTTCCCCGGCGAAGCCTTCTCCTCCCTGAGCGTGAACGCGGCCGGGGTCGGAGCCGACGAGGTCATCGGCGCACGTCTGACGGCCGTCCAGAACGGGGTGGACGCCGGTTCCTGGTACGTGGTGGCCTACGGGACCGCGATCTCGTACGGATAGGGGCGCGGCGTACGGGCCCGCAGCGGTTGCGCCGGACGGTTCCCGGCCGGTCGTGCAGCGCTCAGGCGGCTGTCCGCGCGCCTTCCGCCCGGCAGTCGCGGCAGTGACCGGGGGCGGGGGAGCGGAAGGCGCGCTCGCAGCCGTCGCAGGTCTGGAGCGGTAGGGCGGGGGCGCGGCGGACCGGAGCGAGGTCGGGGGCACCGGGGAGTGGTGGTGGCAGCAGGGCGCTCAGGCGGTGCCTGAGGAGTTTCGCGGGCTGCCTGAGGGGCTGGGGAGGGTCGTCGGTCAGCGCATGGCGGATGGTGTCGGGGTGGGCCTCGCGTTCGAGCCAGGCGGCGACACCGGGCACCAGATGCCGCACATCACTCTCGGACAGCACGAACTGCGGTGCGTGACGGCGCAGGTCGCTCAGGAGCGCGGCGGCGGCCCGGTCCAGCTCCGGGGTCAGCTCGCGGGGCCGGGGCAGAGGCCGGGGCGGGGGCTTGGGCGCGGTGGCCAGCGGTACGTAGGGCGGTGAGGCCGGGGGCGGGACCATGACCGGCATCGGGGCGACCGGCGGGCGGGGCTCCGGGGCGGCGGAGGGCCGGTCGGAAGCTTCCGGCACGGGGGCGGGGCCGGGTGCCTCCGGTACGGCGAGAGCTGCGGGCGCCTGTGGTGCGGCTGCCTGCGGTGCCGTGGCCTGCTGTGCGGGTGGCTCGGGCGTCGGAGCCGGTGCCGGGACCAGCGGCGCGGGAGGCGGTTGCGGGGCCGCCGTGCGGGGCCGCAGCAGAGCCGTCGGCTGGTTGCAGAACACCGTGCGGGTGACGACCCGGCCGTTCGGCAGGCGGTTACGGGTCCGTCGCAGATAGCCGTGGGCCTCCAGCTCGCGCAGGGCGGCGGCGATGCGGGTCTCCCCTTCGGGGAAGCGGGCCGCCAGCGCCTTGATCCCCACGTCGGCCCCCTGGGGCAGGGACTGGATGCGCACGGCGATGCCCACGGCGGTGGAGCTGAGGCCGGGGTGCTGGGCGAGGTGGTTGCCGACGACCGTGAAGCGGCTGGTGTGCGGGATCACGATGTGGATCACCCCGGAGGCCGGGAGGGGGCCGGGAACCTCTGCCAGGGCGCGGGTGAGGGCGTTATTCTGCTGGGCATCCATCGGGAAGCGTTCTCTTCCTCGGTGGTCAGGCCCTCGATCGGGATTGCAGTCCTGATTGGGGGCCGACGTATGTCTGGTGTTGTGGCGCGAGCATATGCCTGCCAACCGGCCCGAAATCCAGCCCAGTTGCCAAACCTCACCCGTGTGAGTGACTGGCCATGGGGGGTGGGTCAGGTAGAGGCCGGGTGGGGTCGGGTGGGGTTATTTCTCCTGGTTCTTTACGTAGTTGATGTCGTGGGCCACCGCGTCGTGGCCGCCCACGACGCGGTCGTGAGGTACCGGGTCGTGACCACGCACGACCCGGTGGATGCCGTCAGCGCGCGAGGTCGAGCTCGGCCCACACCGTCTTGAGCGGGACGGGCCCGGGGACGACGCCCCAGTGGTCGGCCAGAGCCTCGACGATGAGCAGGCCCCGCCCGCCCTCCGCGTCGTCCTCGGGCGCTTCGACGGACCCCGGGCCGGACGGAACGCTGTCGCCCCGGGTGTCGGTGACCTCGATCCGCAGCAGGACCTCGTGGTGGACCGCGAGGCGCAGCTGGAAGTCACGGCCCCGTACGCGGCCGTGCACCGAGGCGTTCGCCGCCAGCTCGGCGACGATGTGCGCCGCCGACTCCGAAGGGAGCCCCCAGGCCCCGAGATGGGCCACGGTGAGCAGCCGGGCGAGCCGGGCCCCTCGGCGGGTGGGGGAGAGCAGCACGGTGAACGTCCGGCTCGCGGCGGGGCGCTGGGTGCGGACGAGTTCTGGGTTCATGTCACTCAGCGTGGCCGCCTCTGCGTACGGTGCCCAGTGACAGAGCGCTTGCGTACGGTGATTGTCCGGGGCTTGTCCGGCGCTGTCCTGGCTGTCCGGCGTGACGCGCCGGGAACGGACGTGGTTGGGAAAAGATCGGCACGCACGTCGGAAGTGGGGCTCGCATGAGCGTGGTTGGCGACGGTACGGAGCACGGGAACGGCGGGGCGGACGAGCCCGGCTGGGACGTCGACCCGGACGACGAGTCGGGGGTGGCGGTGGTCGCCGCCGTCGGCCGCCAGATCAAGGCGTGGCGCGAGGCGGCGGGGATGCGGGCGTGCGAGCTCGGGGCGGCGATGGGGTACGGCGAAGACCTCATCTACAAGGTGGAGGGCGGCCGGCGCATCCCCCGCCCGGAGTTCCTGGACGGGGCGGACACGGTACTGGGGGCGGGCGGCAAGCTCGCGGCGATGAAGCCGGACGTCGCGGAGGTGCGGTACCCGAAGAAGATCCGAGAACTGGCGAAGCTGGAGGCTCGGGCGGTGGAGCTCTCGGCGTACGGGAGCCACAACATTCACGGCCTGTTGCAGACCGAAGAGTATGCGCGGGCGTTGTTCGGGATGCGGAGGCCCTCGTTCTCACAGGACGAGGTGGAGAGGCTGGTGGCCGCTCGCGTAGCACGACAGTCCATCTTCGGCCGATCGCCTGCCCCGGAGCTCAGCTTTGTCCAGGAAGAGGTGACACTGCGGCGCCCCCTCGGAGGCAGAATGGTGTTGCGCCAACAGCTCGAACGGCTTTTGGAGGTTGGGCAGTTGCGGAATGTCGAGATTCAGGTGATGCCGACCAGCCGTAACGAGCATGCTGGAATGGGCGGGGAGATGCAGGTGCTGAAGTTCGGGGACGGCTCGGCGGTCGGGCGCTCCGAGGGCGACTTTGGCAGTCGACCGGTCTCTGACCCGAAGCACCTCCGGATCATCGAACTGCGGTGTGGCATCATCCGGGCGCAGGCTTTCACTCCAGGGGAGTCGATGGCCTTCATCGAGCAAGTGCTGGGAGAGACATGATCAGCGAGACCTCCGCCGGAGACGGTTATGCGCTGGAGTGGTTCAAGAGCAGCTACAGCGACAGCAGCAACAGCAATGAATGTGTCGAGATCGCGACCACTCGGGTCACCGTCCACGTCCGTGACTCCAAGAACGCTCACGGCCCGCGTCTCGCCGTCAGCCGCGCCGCCTGGACGGGCTTCGTCTCGTACGCCGCCGGGAACTGACCGCTTCTGCGTGGGGAGAGCCATGATTCACAAGCCGCCTGCCAGGGACGCTTCCGCGCTGGCGTGGATGAAGAGCAGTTACAGCGACAGCAGCAACGGCAGCGAGTGCGTCGAGGTTGCCGCTGCCTCCGGTGCCGTCCACGTCCGTGACTCCAAGGACATCCAGGGCCCGCGTCTCGCCGTCGCCCCCGCCGCGTGGGCGGGCTTCGTCTCGTACGCCGCCGGGAACTGACCGCTTCTGCGTGGGAGAGCCATGATCCGCAAGCCGCCTGCGGGAGCTGCTTCCGCGCTGGAGTGGTTCAAGAGCAGTTACAGCGACAGCAGCAACCCCAGCGACTGCGTCGAGGTCGCGACCACTCCGGTCGCCGTGCACGTCCGTGACTCCAAGAACGCTCACGGCCCGCGTCTCGCCGTCAGCCGCGCCGCCTGGACGGGCTTCGTCCCGTACGCCGCCGGGCACTGACCCCTCTACGCACGCGTGCCCCAGCCCATGGCCGTCGCCGGGCCGAATGCGTGCCCGCGTTTGACCGCTCCCTCGCGGGGGGTAAGATCCTCCGCCCGATTGGCCAGGCCAGCTCCCCGTATGGCACACTGACCAGGTTGCTCGGTTGAGTGTCAATGCTGCGCGCCTCCCGCCGGGAGGACCGGAAGCGAGTCCCACAGTACTCGTCGGCCCTGTATGGGCCGGACGTACGGGAATCTTCCGGGAAGTAAAGCAGGGCGCCGGCCAGGCACCCGGTGGGTGTTCCGCCCCCGGTTCCGCGGTCCTTGGGCCCGCACCCCCTTGGTTGGGATCTCTCTCGGGAGATTTTCGTAGAGGGGATGCGACACGCCCGACCGCGTGGGTCGGAGGAGGAGTCGGTAGAACCCCCGGGTTCCAGAGCGTTTCGAGAGACAGGACTACTAGTAGCCATGGCGGGACAGAAGATCCGCATCCGGCTCAAGGCCTACGACCACGAGGTCATCGACTCCTCGGCGAAGAAGATCGTCGAGACGGTGACCCGCACTGGTGCGTCGGTCGCGGGCCCGGTGCCGCTGCCCACTGAGAAGAACGTGTACTGCGTCATCAAGTCGCCGCACAAGTACAAGGACTCGCGCGAGCACTTCGAGATGCGCACGCACAAGCGCCTCATCGACATCCTCGACCCCACGCCGAAGACGGTTGACTCGCTGATGCGTCTCGACCTGCCGGCGGGCGTCGACATCGAGATCAAGCTCTGAGGTGACGCGCGAGATGGCTAAGAACATTAAGGGCGTCCTGGGCGAGAAGCTCGGCATGACCCAGGTCTGGGACGAGAACAACCGGGTTGTCCCGGTGACCGTCGTCAAGGCCGGGCCCTGCGTCGTGACCCAGGTCCGCACCAACGACAGCGACGGCTACGAGTCGGTCCAGATCGCCTTCGGCGAGATCGACCCGCGCAAGGTGAACAAGCCCCTCAAGGGCCACTTCGCCAAGGCCGACGTGACCCCGCGCCGCCACCTGGTGGAGCTCCGCACCCCTGACGCCAGCGAGTACACGCTGGGCCAGGAGGTCACTGCCGAGGTGTTCGAGTCCGGCGTCAAGGTTGACGTCACGGGCAAGAGCAAGGGCAAGGGCTTCGCCGGTGTCATGAAGCGTCACAACTTCAAGGGCCTCGGCGCCGGTCACGGCGTGCAGCGCAAGCACCGTTCGCCTGGCTCCATCGGTGGCTGTGCCACCCCCGGCCGTGTCTTCAAGGGCATGCGCATGGCGGGTCGCATGGGCAACGAGCGGGTCACCACCCAGAACCTGACCATCCACGCGGTTGACGCGGAGAAGGGTCTGCTCCTCATCAAGGGCGCGGTCCCCGGTCCGAACGGCGGCCTCGTCCTGGTCCGTACCGCGGCCAAGGGGGCTTGAGGTAATGAGCACCATTGACATCCTTTCGCCGGCAGGCGACAAGGCCGGTACCGTCGAGCTCCCCGCGGAGATCTTCGACGCCAAGACCAGCGTTCCGCTGATCCACCAGGTCGTCGTCGCACAGCTGGCAGCTGCCCGTCAGGGCACGCACAAGACCAAGACCCGCGCCGAGGTCCGAGGCGGTGGCCGCAAGCCGTACCGCCAGAAGGGCACCGGCCGCGCGCGCCAGGGTTCGACCCGTGCGCCGCAGTTCGCCGGCGGTGGCGTCGTCCACGGCCCGCAGCCGCGTGACTACTCGCAGCGCACCCCGAAGAAGATGAAGGCCGCCGCTCTGCGCGGTGCCCTCTCCGACCGGGCGCGTCACTCCCGCATCCACGTCGTCACCGGCGTGGTCGAGGGTGCGATCTCCACGAAGGCCGCGAAGACGCTGCTCGGCAAGATCAGCGAGCGCGACAACGTGCTCCTGGTCGTCGAGCGCGCCGACGAGGCCGCGTGGCTGTCCGCACGCAACCTGCCCCAGGTGCACATCCTGGAGCCGGGCCAGCTGAACACGTACGACGTGATCGTCTCTGACGACGTGGTCTTCACTCAGGCCGCCTTCGAGTCCTTCGTGTCTGGCCCCCAGACCGCTGAGACCGAAGGGAGCGACGCCTGATGAGCGAGGCGACCGTTACCAGCATTACGAGCAAGACCTACTCGGACCCCCGCGACGTTCTCGTCAAGCCGGTTGTCTCCGAGAAGAGCTACGCGCTGCTCGACGAGAACAAGTACACGTTCATCGTCGCGCCCGGCTCCAACAAGACCCAGATCAAGCAGGCCGTGGAAGCGGTCTTCTCGGTCAAGGTCACCGGGGTCAACACGATCAACCGGCAGGGTAAGCGCAAGCGGACCAAGACCGGCTTCGGCAAGCGCGCTGACACCAAGCGCGCCATCGTGACCCTCGCCGAGGGCGACCGTATCGACATCTTCGGCGGCCCGACCTCCTGACGGAGGTCGAGTCGTCCGGAATCGGACGAGGACTGAGAAATGGGTATCCGCAAGTACAAGCCGACGACCCCGGGCCGTCGTGGCTCCAGCGTCGCCGACTTTGTCGAGATCACGCGGTCCACGCCGGAGAAGTCGCTGGTCCGCCCCCTGCACAGCAAGGGCGGCCGTAACAACGCCGGTCGGATCACCGTTCGCCACCAGGGTGGCGGACACAAGCGCGCCTACCGCGTGATCGACTTCCGTCGTCACGACAAGGACGGCGTGCCGGCCAAGGTCGCGCACATCGAGTACGACCCGAACCGCACCGCGCGCATCGCGCTGCTGCACTACGCGGACGGCGAGAAGCGTTACATCGTCGCCCCGCGTGGCCTGTCGCAGGGTGACCGCGTCGAGAACGGTCCGGCCGCAGACATCAAGCCGGGCAACAACCTGGCGCTGCGCAACATCCCGGTCGGTACGACCATCCACGCCATCGAGCTGCGGCCCGGCGGCGGTGCGAAGTTCGCCCGTTCCGCGGGTACTTCCGTGCAGCTGCTGGCGAAGGAGGGCACCATGGCCCACCTTCGTATGCCGTCCGGTGAAATCCGGCTGGTCGACGCCCGCTGCCGCGCCACCATTGGCGAGGTCGGCAACGCCGAGCAGTCGAACATCAACTGGGGCAAGGCCGGCCGTATGCGCTGGAAGGGCGTACGCCCGACCGTCCGCGGTGTCGCGATGAACCCGGTTGACCACCCGCACGGTGGTGGTGAAGGCAAGACCTCCGGTGGACGTCACCCGGTCTCGCCGTGGGGTCAGAAGGAGGGTCGTACTCGCTCGCCGAAGAAGGCATCGAGCAAGTACATCGTCCGCCGCCGCAAGACGAACAAGAAGCGCTAGGAGCGGGTTTAGATGCCGCGCAGTCTCAAGAAGGGGCCCTTCGTCGACGGCCACCTCGTCAAGAAGGTGGACGTACAGAACGAAGCCGGCACCAAGAACGTCATCAAGACCTGGTCCCGTCGCTCGATGATCATCCCGGCCATGCTGGGGCACACCATCGCGGTGCACAACGGCAAGATTCACGTCCCGGTGTTCGTCACCGAGTCGATGGTCGGCCACAAGCTCGGCGAGTTCTCGCCGACTCGCACCTTCCGCGGCCACGTCAAGGACGACCGGAAGTCGAAGCGCCGCTAGCGCGGGGTGGAAACGACTATGACTTACACCGAAGGGACAACCATGGAAGCCAGGGCCCAGGCGCGGTACATCCGCGTCACGCCCATGAAGGCCCGCCGAGTGGTGGACCTCATCCGTGGCATGGATGCCACGGAGGCTCAGGCGGTCCTGCGTTTCGCCCCGCAGGCCGCGAGCGTGCCGGTTGGCAAGGTGCTGGACAGCGCCATTGCCAACGCTGCACACAACTACGACCACACCGACGCCTCTTCGCTGGTCATCAGCGAGGCGTACGTGGACGAGGGCCCGACCCTGAAGCGGTTCCGTCCGCGTGCTCAGGGCCGTGCCTACCGGATCCGTAAGCGGACCAGCCACATCACCGTGGTCGTCAGCAGCAAGGAAGGAACCCGGTAATGGGCCAGAAGGTAAACCCGCACGGGTTCCGGCTCGGCATTACCACGGACTTCAAGTCCCGTTGGTACGCCGACAAGCTGTACAAGGACTACGTCAAGGAAGACGTTGCCATTCGTCGCATGATGACGAAGGGCATGGAGCGAGCCGGCATCTCGAAGGTTGAGATCGAGCGCACCCGCGACCGCGTCCGCGTTGACATCCACACCGCCCGTCCGGGCATCGTCATCGGCCGCCGCGGCGCCGAGGCCGATCGCATCCGTGGCGAGCTGGAGAAGCTGACCGGCAAGCAGGTCCAGCTGAACATCCTCGAGGTCAAGAACCCCGAGGTGGACGCTCAGCTGGTGGCCCAGGCCGTCGCCGAGCAGCTCTCCTCCCGCGTCTCCTTCCGTCGTGCGATGCGCAAGAGCATGCAGAGCTCGATGAAGGCCGGCGCCAAGGGCATCAAGATCCAGTGCGGCGGTCGCCTCGGCGGCGCCGAGATGTCCCGCTCGGAGTTCTACCGCGAGGGCCGTGTGCCCCTGCACACGCTCCGTGCGAACGTCGACTACGGCTTCTTCGAGGCCAAGACGACCTTCGGCCGCATCGGTGTGAAGGTCTGGATCTACAAGGGCGACGTCAAGAACATCGCCGAGGTCCGCGCCGAGAACGCCGCAGCCCGCGCCGGCAACCGTCCGGCTCGTGGCGGCGCTGACCGCCCGGCCGGCCGTGGTGGCCGTGGTGGCGAGCGTGGCGGTCGCGGCCGTAAGCCGCAGCAGTCGCCGGCAGCCGAGGCCCCCAAGGCCGACGCTCCCGCCGCCGCTGCTCCGGCTGCTGAGAGCACCGGAACGGAGGCCTGACCGAAATGCTGATCCCCCGTAGGGTCAAGCACCGCAAGCAGCACCACCCGAAGCGCAGCGGTATGTCCAAGGGTGGCACGCAGGTTGCGTTCGGCGAGTACGGCATCCAGGCGCTGACCCCGGCGTACGTGACGAACCGTCAGATCGAGTCTGCTCGTATCGCGATGACCCGTCACATCAAGCGTGGCGGCAAGGTCTGGATCAACATCTACCCGGACCGTCCCCTGACGAAGAAGCCTGCCGAGACCCGCATGGGTTCCGGTAAGGGTTCTCCCGAGTGGTGGATCGCGAACGTCAAGCCGGGTCGGGTGATGTTCGAGCTGTCCTACCCGAACGAGAAGATTGCTCGTGAGGCGCTTACCCGCGCTGCTCACAAGCTTCCGATGAAGTGCCGGATCGTTCGGCGCGAGGCAGGTGAGTCGTGATGTCGGCCGGTACCAAGGCGTCCGAGCTGCGCGAGCTGGGCAACGAGGAGCTTCTCAACAAGCTCCGCGAGGCCAAGGAAGAGCTGTTCAACCTCCGCTTTCAGGCGGCGACTGGGCAGCTCGAGAACCACGGCCGGCTCAAGTCCGTCCGTAAGGACATCGCCCGGATCTACACCCTGATGCGTGAGCGCGAGCTGGGCATCGAGACGGTGGAGAGCGTCTGATGAGCGAGAAGACTGTGACTGAGACCAACACCGACCGCGGTTTCCGCAAGACCCGTGAGGGTCTGGTCGTCAGCGACAAGATGGACAAGACCGTCGTCGTCGCTGTCGAGGACCGTGTCAAGCACGCGCTGTACGGCAAGGTCATCCGCCGTACGAACAAGCTCAAGGCCCACGACGAGCAGAACGCTGCCGGCGTCGGCGACCGTGTCATCATCATGGAGACCCGGCCGCTGTCCGCCTCGAAGCGCTGGCGCATCGTCGAGATCCTCGAGAAGGCCAAGTAATTCCTGAGGGGCATTCCCCTCAGGCAAGTTCCGCCAGGCTCGGTGGGGAGCTCCGCAAGTCACTTGCGAAGCTCCCCGCCGGGAACCGGCAGACGATCAGGAGATAGACGTGATCCAGCAGGAGTCGCGACTGCGCGTCGCCGACAACACGGGTGCGAAGGAAATTCTCACCATTCGTGTTCTCGGTGGCTCGGGTCGCCGCTACGCGGGTATCGGTGACGTCATCGTCGCCACCGTCAAGGACGCGATCCCCGGTGGCAACGTGAAGAAGGGTGACGTCGTCAAGGCCGTCATCGTTCGCACCGTCAAGGAGCGTCGTCGTCAGGATGGCTCGTACATCCGCTTCGACGAGAACGCCGCCGTCATTCTGAAGAACGACGGCGACCCCCGCGGCACCCGCATCTTTGGCCCGGTTGGCCGAGAGCTGCGCGAGAAGAAGTTCATGAAGATCATCTCGCTCGCGCCGGAGGTGCTGTAAGCATGAAGATCAAGAAGGGCGACCTGGTTCAGGTCATCACCGGTAAGGACAAGGGCAAGCAGGGCAAGGTCATCGTTGCCTACCCTGCTCAGGACCGCGTCCTCGTCGAGGGTGTCAACCGGGTCAAGAAGCACACGAAGGCCGGTCAGACCGCTCGCGGTTCGCAGACCGGTGGCATTGTGACGACCGAGGCTCCCGTCCACGTCAGCAACGTGCAGCTGGTTGTTGAGAAGGACGGCAACAAGGTCGTTACTCGCGTCGGTTACCGTTTTGACGACGAGGGCAACAAGATCCGCGTTGCCAAGCGCACCGGTGAGGACATCTGATGACTACCACCACTGCGCCGCGTCTCAAGACGCGCTACCGCGAGGAAATCGCCGGCAAGCTGCGTGAGGAGTTCTCGTACGAGAACGTCATGCAGGTTCCCGGTCTGGTCAAGATCGTGGTCAACATGGGTGTGGGCGACGCCGCCCGCGACTCCAAGCTGATCGACGGGGCCGTCAAGGACCTCACCACGATCACCGGTCAGAAGCCGGCCGTCACCAAGGCCCGCAAGTCCATCGCGCAGTTCAAGCTGCGCGAGGGCCAGCCCATCGGCTGCCACGTCACCCTCCGCGGTGACCGGATGTGGGAGTTCCTGGACCGTACGCTGTCGCTCGCGCTGCCGCGTATCCGTGACTTCCGCGGCCTGTCGCCCAAGCAGTTCGACGGCCGTGGCAACTACACCTTCGGTCTCACGGAGCAGGTCATGTTCCACGAGATCGACCAGGACAAGATCGACCGGGTCCGGGGCATGGACATCACCGTGGTCACCACGGCGACCAACGACGACGAGGGTCGTGCCCTCCTTCGTCACCTCGGCTTCCCGTTCAAGGAGAACTGACCGTGGCGAAGAAGGCTCTGATCGCTAAGGCCGCCCGCAAGCCGAAGTTCGGCGTTCGCGGGTACACCCGCTGCCAGCGCTGCGGCCGGCCCCACTCCGTCTACCGCAAGTTCGGCCTGTGCCGCGTGTGCCTTCGTGAGATGGCTCACCGTGGCGAGCTGCCGGGCGTGACCAAGAGCTCCTGGTAATTCTCCTTCGCCCCTTGGGCGTTGGGAATACCCGGAGACTCTCGGTAAGCATCTGGTCGGCAGGAGCCCCTCCTTTCATGCCGTAGGCTTGAAGGGTTGGGCGCCTGCCGCCCAAGACCGACTTACTACGCCGTAGGTCCCCGCACCGCACCCGTCCCGCCACTGAGTGGGGAGAGGGATGGCGCATACAGGAAACCCCGGCGAGAGAGGCCGAAGGCCAACTCATGACCATGACTGATCCCATCGCAGACATGCTCACGCGTCTGCGTAACGCGAACTCGGCGTATCACGACGATGTCGCGATGCCGCACAGCAAGATCAAGTCGCACATCGCGGAGATCCTCCAGCAGGAGGGCTTCATCACCGGCTGGAAGGTCGAGGACGCTGAGGTTGGAAAGAACCTCGTCCTCGAGCTGAAGTTCGGCCCGAACCGCGAGCGCTCGATCGCCGGCATCAAGCGAATCTCGAAGCCGGGTCTGCGTGTATACGCAAAGTCCACCAACCTGCCGAAGGTTCTCGGCGGCCTGGGCGTGGCGATCATCTCCACGTCCCACGGTCTCCTGACCGGCCAGCAGGCCAGCAAGAAGGGCGTAGGTGGGGAAGTCCTCGCCTACGTCTGGTAGTCGGGAACGGAGGAATAGCTCATGTCGCGAATCGGCAAGCTCCCCATCCAGGTTCCCGCCGGTGTGGACGTCACCATCGATGGCCGCACGGTCGCGGTGAAGGGCCCCAAGGGGACCCTCACGCACACCGTCGCAGCGCCGATCGAGGTCTCCAAGGGTGAGGACGGCGTTCTGAACGTCGTCCGCCCGAACGACGAGCGTCAGAACAAGGCCCTTCACGGCCTGTCCCGCACGCTGGTGGCGAACATGATCACCGGTGTGACCCAGGGATACAGCAAGGCGCTCGAGATCAGCGGTGTCGGTTACCGCGTCCAGGCGAAGGGCTCCAACCTGGAGTTCGCCCTGGGCTACAGCCACCCGATCCTCATCGAGGCTCCGGATGGCATCACCTTCAAGGTCGAGTCGCCCACGAAGCTCAGCGTCGAGGGCATCGACAAGCAGAAGGTCGGCGAGGTAGCCGCCAACATCCGCAAGCTGCGGAAGCCCGACCCGTACAAGGCCAAGGGCGTCAAGTACGCGGGCGAGGTCATCCGCCGCAAGGTCGGAAAGGCTGGTAAGTAGCCATGGCATACGGTGTGAAGATCGCCAAGGGCGACGCGTACAAGCGTGCCGCTCTCAAGCGCCGCCACATCCGCGTCCGCAAGCACATCTCCGGTTCGCCGGAGCGTCCCCGCTTGGTCGTGACGCGTTCCAACCGCCACATGGTCGCTCAGGTGATCGACGACATCGCGGGCCACACGCTCGCGTCGGCGTCGACCCTGGACGTGTCCATCCGTGGTGGCGAGGGTGACAAGAGCGCCCAGGCCCAGCAGGTCGGCGCCCTGGTCGCCGAGCGTGCCAAGGCCGCAGGCGTCGAGGCCGTCGTGTTTGACCGCGGTGGTAACCAGTACGCCGGGCGGATTGCCGCTCTGGCTGACGCCGCCCGTGAAGCCGGGCTGAAGTTCTAAGCCCCGGTTCCTACGCACAGCGGACGTAACAGAGAGAGGTAATTCCAATGGCTGGACCCCAGCGCCGCGGAAGCGGTGCCGGTGGCGGCGAGCGGCGGGACCGGAAGGGCCGTGACGGTGGCGCCAGCGCCGCCGAGAAGACCGCGTACGTTGAGCGCGTCGTCGCGATCAACCGCGTCGCCAAGGTTGTGAAGGGTGGTCGTCGCTTCAGCTTCACCGCGCTGGTCGTGGTGGGCGATGGTGACGGCACCGTCGGTGTCGGATACGGCAAGGCCAAGGAAGTTCCCGCGGCCATCGCCAAGGGCGTTGAAGAGGCCAAGAAGAGCTTCTTCAAGGTTCCGCGTATCCAGGGCACCATCCCTCACCCGATCCAGGGCGAGAAGGCTGCGGGCGTCGTTCTGCTCAAGCCTGCTTCCCCCGGTACCGGTGTGATCGCCGGTGGCCCCGTGCGCGCCGTTCTGGAGTGCGCGGGCGTTCACGACATCCTGTCGAAGTCGCTCGGTTCTTCGAACCCGATCAACATCGTGCACGCGACCGTGGCGGCCCTTCAGGGCCTGCAGCGTCCCGAGGAGATCGCGGCTCGCCGTGGTCTGCCCCTCGAGGACGTCGCCCCCGCGGCTCTGCTTCGTGCACGTGCGGGAGCGGGTGCGTAATGGCTCGCCTCAAGATCACGCAGACGAAGTCGTACATCGGCAGCAAGCAGAACCACCGCGACACCCTGCGTTCGCTCGGGCTCAAGCGCCTGAACGACTCGGTTGTCAAGGAGGACCGCCCCGAGTTCCGCGGAATGGTGCACACCGTCCGCCACCTCGTGACGGTTGAGGAGGTTGACTGACATGGCGGAGAACAGCCCGCTGAAGGCCCACAACCTCCGGCCTGCCCCGGGCGCCAAGACCGCCAAGACCCGTGTGGGTCGTGGTGAGGCGTCCAAGGGTAAGACCGCAGGCCGTGGTACCAAGGGTACGAAGGCCCGTTACCAGGTTCCGGAGCGCTTCGAGGGTGGCCAGATGCCCCTCCACATGCGTCTCCCGAAGCTCAAGGGCTTCAAGAACCCGTTCCGCACCGAGTACCAGGTCGTGAACCTGGACAAGCTCGCGACGCTCTACCCCGAGGGTGGAGAGGTCACGGTGGCCGATCTGGTCGCCAAGGGCGCTGTGCGCAACAACCACCTCGTCAAGGTCCTTGGCCAGGGCGAGATCTCCGTGGCGCTGCAGGTTTCGGTTGACGCCGTCTCCGGCTCCGCCAAGGAGAAGATTGCCGCCGCTGGCGGCACCGTCACCGAGCTCGTCTGAGACAACTCGGACAACTCGATGTACTGAACATCCGACCGGGGATGCCTCTCATATGGGGCATCCCCGGTTGGTCGTTCCTAGGCGGGCATGGTCGCCGGTAAGGTGGCGTGCGTTGTTGTGCTATCTCTCCGGGCAACTGCCCGGGGATCTTTGACTCTTTCGTATTCGTCGATCCTCAAGACCGTCACCTCTACGCATTGCGCGGGGGTCGCAGGAGGCACCGTGCTCACCGCGTTCGCCCGGGCGTTCAAGACGCCCGACCTGCGCAAGAAGCTGCTCTTCACGCTCGGCATCATCGTGCTCTACCGGCTCGGGGCACACATCCCGGTACCCGGTGTGAGCTACGAGAACGTCCAGACCTGTGTTGACCAGGCAAGTAAGGGCAACAACAGCCTCTTCGGCCTGGTGAACATGTTCAGCGGTGGTGCACTGCTGCAGATCACGATCTTCGCGCTCGGCATCATGCCGTACATCACGGCCAGCATCATTCTTCAGTTGCTGACCGTCGTCATCCCCCGACTCGAAGCCCTCAAGAAGGAGGGGCAGTCGGGCACGGCCAAGATCACGCAGTACACGCGTTATCTGACCGTGGCCCTCGCCATCCTCCAGGGCACCGGCCTCGTGGCGACTGCTCGCAGCGGTGCGCTGTTCAGCAGCTGCTCCGTGGGCGACCAGATCGTCCCGAATCAGTCGATCTTCACGACGGTCGTCATGGTGCTCACCATGACCGCCGGAACCGCCGCCGTCATGTGGCTCGGTGAGCTCATCACCGACCGCGGTATCGGCAACGGCATGTCGATCCTGATGTTCATCTCGATCGCCGCGAGCTTCCCCGGTGCCCTGTGGGCCATCAAGGAGAGCGGCAAGCTGGCCGACGGCTGGATCGAGTTCGGCACGGTGATCCTCATCGGCTTCGTGATGGTCGGGCTCGTCGTCTTCGTCGAGCAGGCCCAGCGCCGGATTCCGGTGCAGTACGCGAAGCGCATGATCGGCCGCAGGTCGTACGGCGGTACGTCCACGTACATCCCGCTGAAGGTGAACCAGGCGGGTGTGATTCCCGTCATCTTCGCTTCTTCGCTGCTCTACATCCCGGCCCTGATCGTCCAGTTCTCGAACTCCCAGGCGGGCTGGGCGACCTGGATTCAGGACCACTTCGTCAAGGGTGACCACCCGTACTACATCGCGACGTACTTCCTGTTGATCGTGTTCTTCGCCTTCTTCTATGTGGCGATCTCGTTCAACCCCGAGGAAGTTGCCGACAACATGAAGAAGTATGGTGGCTTCATCCCGGGTATCCGGGCTGGTCGACCTACTGCCGAGTACCTGAGCTACGTGCTCAACAGGATCACTTGGCCGGGCTCGCTGTACCTGGGTCTGATCGCTCTTGTGCCGACGATGGCGTTGGCAGGCTTCGGCGGTGCAAACCAGAACTTCCCGTTCGGCGGGACAAGCATCCTGATCATCGTGGGTGTGGGTCTGGAAACCGTGAAGCAGATTGAGAGTCAGCTCCAGCAGCGCAATTACGAAGGGTTCCTCCGCTGATGCGAATCGTCCTCGTCGGGCCTCCTGGTGCCGGCAAGGGAACGCAGGCTGCGTACCTTGCCAAGAACCTGTCGATTCCGCACATCTCCACGGGCGACCTCTTCCGCGCCAACATCAGCCAGGGCACCGACCTTGGCAAGCAGGCCCGTTCCTTCATGGACGCGGGCCGGCTGGTGCCGGACGAGGTAACCATCGGAATGGCCAAGGACCGCATGGCCCAGTCGGACGCCGTGAACGGCTTCCTGCTCGACGGCTTCCCGCGCAACGTGGGGCAGGCCGAAGCTCTTGACGCGATGCTCAAGGACGAGGGCGTAAAGCTGGACGCGGTCCTCGACCTGGAGGTCCCCGAGGACGAGGTCGTGAAGCGGATCGCGGGTCGCCGCATCTGCCGCAGCGACAGCGCGCACGTCTTCCACGTGACGTACAACCCGCCGCAGACCGAGGGTGTCTGCGACACCTGCGGCGGCGAGCTGTACCAGCGGGACGACGACAGCGAGGAGACGGTCCGTACCCGGCTGGAGGTCTACCACACGCAGACCGAGCCGATCATCGACTACTACCGCGCCCAGGGCCTGGTGGTGACCATCTCCGCGCTCGGCAAGGTCACCGATGTGACCGCGCGTGCCATGGAGGCGCTCCAGAAGTCCGACCAGGACTGAGCGAGGCCCCGTATTACCTTCACAGTCGGCCGCGGCGCCCTTCAGGCGCCGCGGCCGACTGTTTGCGCCGTATCGTTGAGTACGCCGCAGCCGTCATCCTTCGATGCAGAGAGGCGCCGAGCAATGGTGCAGATCAAGACCCCCGAGCAGATCGCGAAGATGCGCGAGGCGGGCCTGGTGGTCGCTGCCATTCACGCCGCCACCCGTGAGGCGGCCGTTCCGGGCGCCACCACGAAGGACCTGGACGAGGTCGCACGCAAGGTGATCGCCGATCACGGAGCGAAGTCGAACTTCCTCGGGTACGGCGGGTTCCCCGCGACCATCTGCACCTCGGTCAACGAGGTCGTCGTGCACGGCATCCCCGACGAGAAGACCGTCCTCAAGGACGGCGACATCATCTCGATCGACGCCGGCGCGATCATCGACGGCTGGCACGGCGACGCCGCGTACACCGCCTTCGTCGGCACCGGTCACGCCCCGGAGCTGATCGAGCTCTCCCGGGTGACCGAGGAGTCGATGTGGGCCGGGATCGCCGCGATGAAGGTGAACAACCGCCTGGTCGACATCTCGAAGGCGATCGAGACCTACATCCGCCGCCAGCCCCGCCCGGCCACCGGCAAGTACGGGATCATCGAGGACTACGGCGGCCACGGCATCGGCACCGAGATGCACATGGACCCGCACCTGCTGAACTACGTCTCCCGCAAGCGAGGCAAGGGCATCAAGCTGGTGCCGGGCGTCTGCCTGGCCATCGAGCCCATGGTCTCGCTCGGTACGGCGCAGACCGAGGTGCTCAGCGACGACTGGACGGTCCTCACGACCGACAAAACCTGGTCCTCGCACTGGGAGCACTCGATCGCCCTGACGGAGCAGGGGCCGCTGGTCCTCACCTCTCCGGACTGCGGCCGGGCCAAGCTGGCGGAGTACGGCATCACGGCGGCCCCCGACCCCCTGGGGTGAGTCCGGACCTCCATGGAGGTCTAAGGATCACCCTGGCTGGGCAAACTTGACGGATTCGTCTTTTGGAGTCCGCTGACGTAGACTGACTCGTCGGCTCTCGTGCATCCGTGTGTCTCCATACGGAAGTCGGAGTCGATCAAGGTAGCCGATTCGAAAGGCGAAGCGTGGCCAAGAAGCAAGGTGCCATCGAAATTGAGGGCACCGTGATCGAGTCCCTCCCGAACGCCATGTTCAAGGTGGAACTCCAGAACGGTCACAAGGTCCTCGCGCACATCAGCGGCAAGATGCGGATGCACTACATCCGTATCCTCCCGGATGACCGGGTCGTGGTGGAGCTTTCCCCGTACGACCTGACGCGTGGCCGGATCGTCTACCGGTACAAGTAGATCTTGCCGCCATCCCGCTTCGGCGTGGTGAGGGCACTGACCCGGAGAACCTGACATCCCATGAAGGTCAAGCCGAGCGTCAAGAAGATCTGCGACAAGTGCAAGGTGATCCGCCGTCACGGTCGGGTCATGGTCATCTGCGACAACCTGCGCCACAAGCAGCGCCAGGGCTGACGCACGACCACCTGCATCTCGCAGCTCTTCGCGCGACGCACGTAAATACGTACATACGCAGAGCCCGTCCAAGCCACGGCTGACGACACCTCCGGCGGGGGCCGGGGACCCGGACGTACCACCTCTCCCAGCGAGAGGTCGGCGGCCGGGAGTGGCACTGCGGAAGACCCCCGATCTAACAACTGGAGCCATTGAATGGCACGCGTTTCAGGTGTTGACATCCCGCGCGAAAAGCGCGTGGAGGTTGCCCTCACCTACGTCTTCGGTATCGGGCGCACCCGGTCCAAGGAGATCCTCGCCACCACCGGTGTCGACCCGAACGCCCGCGTTCGTGACCTGGCCGAAGAGGACCTGGTCAAGATCCGCGAGTACGTCGACGCCAACCTCCGCACCGAGGGTGACCTTCGACGCGAGATCCAGGCCGACATCCGCCGCAAGGTCGAGATCGGCTGCTACCAGGGCATCCGTCACCGTCGCGGTCTGCCCGTCCACGGCCAGCGCACCAGCACGAACGCGCGTACCCGCAAGGGCCCGCGTCGCGCCATCGCCGGTAAGAAGAAGCCGGGCAAGAAGTAGTCCTCAGCGGACGCACTGCGCACGTCCGGAATCCCGGGCATCCGCAGCATCCAGCGGTCTTCGCTGTAGGACCGATCACCTCCCCTCTCCATCTGGAGTCAAGACATGCCCCCCAAGGGTCGTCAGGGCGCAGCCAAGAAGGTGCGTCGCAAGGAAAAGAAGAACGTCGCTCACGGCCACGCGCACATCAAGAGCACGTTCAACAACACCATCGTCTCGATCACGGACCCCGCGGGCAACGTGATCTCCTGGGCCTCCGCCGGCCACGTCGGCTTCAAGGGCTCGCGCAAGTCCACCCCCTTCGCCGCGCAGATGGCCGCCGAGTCGGCCGCCCGCCGCGCGCAGGAGCACGGCATGCGCAAGGTTGACGTCTTCGTCAAGGGTCCGGGCTCCGGCCGCGAGACCGCGATCCGCTCCCTCCAGGCCACGGGCCTGGAGGTCGGTTCGATCCAGGACGTCACCCCGACGCCGCACAACGGCTGCCGTCCGCCGAAGCGTCGTCGCGTCTGACGCACGGACGCCGGTAACGGCTGTTCGCGCGTTGTCGCAAGTGTGGGGCCGGGCGGTACATCTCTTCGGGGGTGTGCCGCCCGTACCCTTGTTTCATCTGTCGGGCATCAAATAGTGGGTGCCCACGACTGAAGGATTTTCCTCATGCTGATCGCTCAGCGTCCGTCGCTGACCGAAGAGGTCGTCGACGAGTTCCGGTCCCGGTTCGTCATCGAGCCGCTGGAGCCGGGCTTCGGCTACACCCTCGGCAACTCCCTGCGCCGCACGCTCCTCTCCTCGATCCCCGGCGCTGCTGTCACCAGCATCCGGATCGACGGTGTCCTGCACGAGTTCACCACCGTGCCGGGCGTCAAGGAGGACGTGACCGACCTCATCCTCAACATCAAGCAGCTGGTCGTCTCCTCGGAGCACGACGAGCCGGTCGTGATGTACCTGCGCAAGCAGGGCCCCGGCCTGGTCACCGCTGCTGACATCGCCCCGCCGGCCGGTGTCGAGGTCCACAACCCGGACCTGGTCCTGGCCACGCTGAACGGCAAGGGCAAGCTGGAGATGGAGCTGACCGTCGAGCGCGGTCGCGGCTACGTCTCCGCCGTCCAGAACAAGCAGGTGGGCCAGGAGATCGGCCGGATTCCGGTCGACTCCATCTACTCGCCGGTGCTCAAGGTCACGTACAAGGTCGAGGCGACCCGTGTCGAGCAGCGCACCGACTTCGACAAGCTGATCGTCGACGTCGAGACCAAGCAGGCCATGCGCCCGCGTGACGCCATGGCGTCCGCCGGTAAGACCCTGGTCGAGCTGTTCGGTCTGGCGCGCGAGCTCAACATCGACGCCGAGGGCATCGACATGGGCCCGTCGCCGACGGACGCGGCGCTGGCCGCCGATCTGGCGCTGCCGATCGAGGAGCTGGAGCTCACGGTCCGCTCGTACAACTGCCTCAAGCGCGAGGGCATCCACTCCGTGGGTGAGCTCGTGGCTCGTTCCGAGGCCGACCTGCTCGACATCCGCAACTTCGGTGCGAAGTCGATCGACGAGGTCAAGGCGAAGCTGGCCGGTATGGGCCTCGCGCTGAAGGACTCGCCTCCCGGCTTCGACCCGACCGCCGCGGCGGACGCGTTTGGCGCGGACGACGATGCGGATGCCGGGTTCGTGGAGACCGAGCAGTACTAGTACGCCTCCGGCTGGGGTGCCCGGGATTGTTGGGTGCCCCGGACCGGGCGAGGGCTTTGTCCTCAATCGCTGGACGGGCTGGTTTTGGCCCGGGCGTGAGGGGGTTGTCCTCAATCGCCGGACGGGCTTGATTTCGGCTCGTCCTCGGACGTTGGATGCGCTGGATTTTGGCCGTCCTCGGACGTTGGACGGGCTGGTTTTGGCTCGTTCTTGAATGCCGGACGGGCTGAGGGTTGGCCCGTCCGGGCTGGGATTCGTTCCAGTACCTGGACTTCCGTGTGGCGACCGCCGCGCGGGAACTGACACCGGTACCTGATACGGCCGGTGCAGCACACAAGGAGAAACACCATGCCGCGTCCCGCAAAGGGTGCCCGTCTGGGCGGCAGCGCCGCGCACGAGCGTCTGCTTCTCGCCAACCTGGCGAAGTCGCTGTTCGAGCACGGTCGCATCACCACGACCGAGGCCAAGGCCCGTCGCCTGCGTCCGGTCGCCGAGCGCCTGGTCACCAAGGCGAAGAAGGGCGACATCCACAACCGTCGCCTGGTGCTGCAGACGATCACGGACAAGAGCATCGTGCACACGCTCTTCACCGAGATCGCCCCGCGGTACGAGAACCGCCCCGGTGGTTACACCCGCATCACCAAGATCGGCAACCGTCGTGGCGACAACGCCCCGATGGCGGTCATCGAGCTGGTCGAGGCGCTGACCGTGGCGCAGCAGGCCACCGGTGAGGCCGAGGCCGCGACGAAGCGTGCGGTCAAGGAAGACTCCCTCAAGAAGGACGAGGCCCCGGCCGAGTCCGCCGAGGTCGTCGAGGACGCCAAGCCGGCCGAGGCCGACGCGGAGTCCAAGGACGCCTGAGCGTTCTGAGACCACTGGACGGGCCCGCATCACCCTTCGGGGCGGTGCGGGCCCGTTCTGCTGTGAAGGGTTCGAGAGGGGACGCGTGGTGAGTGACGAGGCGGAGCCCGGGTTCGTACGGGTGCGGCTGGACCTGTCGTACGACGGGAAGGACTTCTCCGGCTGGGCGAAGCAGACCAGCAGGCGCACCGTGCAGGGGGAGATCGAGGACGCGCTGCGGACCGTGACGCGGTCCCCCCGTACGTACGACCTGACGGTGGCCGGGCGCACCGATGCCGGGGTGCACGCGCGGGGGCAGGTGGCGCATGTCGACCTGCCGGCCGAGGTGTGGGCCGAGCACCAGGAGAAGCTGCTGCGGCGGATGGCCGGGCGGCTTCCGCTGGACGTCCGGATCTGGCGGGCGGCCGAGGCGCCGGCCGGGTTCAACGCGCGGTTCTCCGCGATGTGGCGGCGGTACGCCTACCGGGTGGGGGACAGGCCCGGCGGGGTCGATCCGCTGACGCGCGGTCATGTGCTGTGGCACGACCGGCCGTTGGATGTGGACGCGATGAACGAGGCGGCCGCGCTGATGGTCGGGGAGCACGATTTCGCCGCGTACTGCAAGAAGCGCGAGGGTGCCACCACCATTCGTACGCTGCAGAAGCTGAGCTGGGTGCGGGACGAGGTGTCGGGGGTGCTGACCGCGACCGTGCAGGCCGACGCCTTCTGCCACAACATGGTGCGGGCGCTGATCGGTGCCGCGCTGTTCGTGGGGGACGGGCGCCGTCCGGCCGGGTGGCCCGCCGAGGTGCTGGCGGCGAAGGTGCGGGACCCGGCGGTGCACGTGGTGCGGCCGCACGGGCTGACGCTGGAGGAAGTGGCGTACCCGGCCGATGAGTTGCTGGCGGCGCGGGCGGTCGAGGCCCGGAACGTCAGGACGCTGCCGGGGGCGGGCTGCTGCTGACCCCGGCGGGTGCCGCGGGCGCGTTGCCGCGCCGGGGGCAGGGGCCGATTCCGGGGGGCCGGGGCGCGCCACCCGGCCGGACCTCGCGGGGCGTCAGGTGGCGGGGTTCGCCGCCTGCGATGCCTGGACCTCGCCCCGGTGGCGGATCTGACGGAACGTGAACTCCGTGAGGTCGTCGCCGACCGCGTACACCTTCTTGTGGGACGTGGTGACGCGGGTGCCGTCGGTGAAGCCGCTGACGGTGAAGTAGGCGTAGCGGCCGTAGGAGTTGGCGGTGCGGCGGCAGACCGTACCGGCGCGGCAGAAGGTGGGGACGCCCTCGCCGTTGAGGGAGGCGACGCCGCCGGACGCCTGCTGGGCCGCCTTCTTCGCCCGTGCCTCGGTCTTGAACACCGCGACACCGACGGTGACCGCGATGCCTTCCTTGCGGTACGTGGCGCGGATGAGCTGTTGGCAGCCGTTGTTCGTGAGGACCGC
The DNA here is from genome assembly GCF_035917275.1 of Streptomyces sp. NBC_01237. Lineage (NCBI taxonomy): Bacteria > Bacillati > Actinomycetota > Actinomycetes > Kitasatosporales > Streptomycetaceae > Streptomyces > Streptomyces sp. NBC_01237. The sequence goes on from NZ_CP108508.1 coordinate 5,417,503, forward strand.
GCCGAGTGCGCCCTGGGTGCCCGCGGCGCAGTTCGTGGTGCGGTTCGTCGCGCCCTTGATGTGGACGCGGCCGCCCATCGTCAGCTTCTTGCCGGGGAAGAAGCCGTCGACGGTGATCGGCGCCTTGTCCTTCTTGGCGTCGGATATGTAGTCCTTCGGGTCCGGCGGGGGCGGTGGTGCCACCGAGGAGAAGGACGGTGCGGGCTCGGAGGTGTCCGAGGGCAGATCGGCCGGGGCGGGCAGATCGCTCGCGTTCTTGTCCGAGCCGGCGGGCTTGCCGTTGTTGTTGGTCGAGATGACGGCCGTGGCCACGATCGCGCCGACCGCGGCGGTGGCGAGCACGCCGCCGCCGATCATCAGCCACTTCTTGCGGCGGCCGCGTGCGGCGGATTCATCGGCCAGCGCCGACCAGTCCGGCGTCTGCTGATCTCCCGGCCCCCAGGAGGGCCCCCCTTGCCCAAAGCTCATGCGGCGAATCTTAGGGCCTCGGTAGGCCCGATTCTCGGGGCCTGGGTAAACCGGTTGGGCCAGGGCTTCGCAGGACGTGACAATGATGTGTATGGGACATCTTGAAGCGGGCCATCTGGAGTACTACCTACCGGACGGGCGGGTACTGCTCGGCGATGCTTCGTTCCGGGTCGCGGACGGGGCCGTCGTCGCCCTCGTCGGCGCCAACGGCGCGGGCAAGACGACGCTGCTGCGGCTGCTCGCCGGAGAGCTCCAGCCGCACGGCGGCACGGTGTCGGTGAGCGGCGGGCTCGGGGTGATGGCCCAGTTCGTGGGCTCCGTACGGGACGAGCGGACCGTACGGGACCTGCTGGTGTCCGTGTCGCAGCCCCGTATCCAGGACGCGGCGAAGGCCGTGGACGTGGCCGAGGAGCTGATCCTCACCGTCGACGACGAGGCCGCGCAGATGAAGTACGCGCAGGCCCTCAGCGACTGGGCGGAGGTCCGGGGGTACGAGGCCGAGACGGTGTGGGACATGTGCACCATGGCCGCGCTCGGTGTCCCGTACGAGAAGGCGCAGTGGCGGGAGGTGCGGACGCTCAGCGGTGGTGAGCAGAAGCGGCTCGTGCTGGAGGCGCTGCTCCGGGGGCCGGACGAGGTGCTGCTGCTCGATGAGCCGGACAACTATCTGGACGTCCCCGGGAAGCGCTGGCTGGAGGGGAAGCTGAAGGAGACCCGTAAGACGGTGCTCTTCGTCTCCCACGACCGGGAGCTGCTGGCGCGGGCCGCCGAGAAGATCGTCAGCGTGGAGCCGAGCCCGGCGGGCAGCGATGTGTGGGTCCACGGTGCGGGCTTCGACACGTACCACCAGGCGCGCAAGGACCGGTTCGCCCGGTTCGAGGAACTGCTGCGGCGCTGGGAGGAGGAGCACGCCCGGCTGAAGGCGCTCGTCCACCGGCTGCGGCAGCAGGCGGCGATCAGCCCCGACATGGCGTCGCGCTACCGGGCGATGCAGACCCGGTTCAAGAAGTTCGAGGACGCCGGGCCGCCGCCTGAGCCGCCGCGCGAGCAGGACATCAGGATGCGGCTGCGCGGTGGACGTACCGGGGTGCGGGCCGTGACCTGCAAGGGGCTGGAGCTGACCGGCCTCATGAAGCCGTTCGACCTGGAGATCTTCTACGGGGAACGGGTCGCCGTCCTGGGATCCAACGGGTCCGGGAAGTCGCACTTCCTGCGGCTGCTGGCGGGGGAGCCGGTGGCGCACACGGGGGAGTGGAAGCTCGGGGCACGGGTCGTGCCGGGGCACTTCGCGCAGACGCACGCCCATCCGGAGCTGCTGGGCAAGACGCTCGTCGAGATCCTGTGGACGGAGCACGCCAAGGACCGGGGCGGGGCGATGTCGGTGCTGCGGCGCTACGAGCTGGAGCGGCAGGGGGACCAGCCCTTCGAGAAGCTGTCCGGGGGACAGCAGGCGCGGTTCCAGATCCTGCTCCTGGAGCTGGCGGGGACGACCGCGCTGCTGCTGGACGAGCCGACGGACAACCTGGACCTGGAGTCGGCGGAGGCGCTTCAGGACGGGCTGGAGGTGTACGACGGGACGGTGATGGCCGTCACGCACGACCGGTGGTTCGCGAAGTCCTTCGACCGGTATCTGGTCTTCGGGTCGGACGGGGTGGTCCGGGAGACGGCGGAGCCGGTGTGGGACGAGCGGAGGGTGGAGCGGGCACGGTAGGGACGGCGCGTTTTGACCCGTCCGGGGCACGGCGGGTAGTGTCGGTGATTGTTATGCGTATTGGCTTCGTCGTTCTCACGCGAAGGGCCCTTACGTAGGTTCTCTGGAGCAGTTACCAGTGGCTCGCATACGGACAGTGTTTCCGGCCTTGTGAGCCCCAGCTGCATGATCGCTTCAGAGGTGCCATGTGTCTGGTCCCCATCCACTGAAGAAGCGAAGGCTACGACCGTGCGTACGTACAGCCCCAAGCCCGGAGATGTGACGCGCCAGTGGCACATCATTGACGCGCAGGACATCGTCCTGGGCCGTCTGGCCACCACGGCTGCGAACCTCCTCCGAGGCAAGCACAAGGCGATTTACGCCCCCCACATGGACATGGGCGACTTCGTCATCATCATCAACGCCGAGAAGGTTCACCTCTCCGGCAACAAGAAGACCCAGAAGATGGCGTACCGCCACTCCGGCTTCCCGGGCGGTCTCCGTTCGGTGCGTTACGACGAGCTGCTCTCGAAGAACCCCGAGAAGGCCGTCGAGAAGGCCATCAAGGGCATGATCCCCAAGAACACCCTGGGCCGTCAGATGATCTCGAAGCTCAAGGTCTACGCGGGCGACCAGCACCCGCACGCTGCTCAGCAGCCGGTCCCGTTCGAGATCACCCAGGTCGCGCAGTAGTTCCGGCCACACCCTAAGACGTTCAGAAAGATCTGAGGAGAATCGTGGCCGAGACCACTGTTGAGACAACCACCGAAGACGTGGCGGGCACCGAGGGCGAAGAGGTCTTCGCCGAGGTGACCACCTTCGAATCGGAGGTTCCCGTCGAGGGCGAGTACACCAGCGAGTCCCTCGCCGGCCGCTTCGGCGACCCGCAGCCCGCCGCCGGCCTTGGCCGTCGCAAGAACGCCATCGCCCGCGTCCGGATCGTTCCGGGCACCGGCAAGTGGAAGATCAACGGTCGCACCCTTGAGGACTACTTCCCCAACAAGGTGCACCAGCAGGAAGTCAACGAGCCCTTCAAGGTGCTTGAGCTCGACGGCCGCTACGACGTCATCGCCCGTATCTCGGGTGGCGGCGTCTCCGGTCAGGCCGGTGCCCTGCGCCTCGGCGTGGCCCGCGCGCTGAACGAGGCCGACGTGGACAACAACCGCGCCACGCTGAAGAAGGCCGGCTTCCTCTCCCGCGACGACCGTGCGGTCGAGCGCAAGAAGGCCGGTCTCAAGAAGGCCCGCAAGGCCCCGCAGTACAGCAAGCGCTAAATCGCCTGCTCGTCTGCTTTACACGTTCGCCCCGGCGGCACACCTGTGCCGCTGGGGCGTTCGTTTATCGCCCCTCGCGGGCGTATAACGGCATAAGACGTTTATTGGCATTCCCTCGTCCGGTCGCGCGGTGCGCAGCCGTGGCTTGTTGCCTTTTGCCCGTTTTTTGGTTGCTGTGGTTGTGCGGTTTCGGAGCATCTCGGAGGACAACAGTGGGACGACTCTTCGGCACGGACGGCGTGCGCGGTGTCGCCAACGCGGACTTGACGGCCGAGCTCGCGCTCGGACTCTCGGTCGCTGCGGCGCACGTACTCGCCGAGGTGGGCACCTTCGAGGGCCATCGGCCGACCGCCGTGGTGGGCCGGGACCCACGCGCGTCCGGAGAGTTCCTGGAGGCCGCCGTCGTGGCGGGCCTCGCCAGCGCGGGCGTGGACGTCCTGCGCGTCGGTGTGCTGCCCACGCCTGCCGTCGCGTATCTCACCGGCGCGCTCGGCGCCGACATCGGCGTGATGCTCTCCGCCAGCCACAACGCCATGCCGGACAACGGTGTGAAGTTCTTCGCCCGCGGCGGGCACAAGCTCGCCGACGAGCTGGAGGACCGGATCGAGACCGTCTACGAGCAGCACCGCACCGGTGCGCCGTGGGCGCGCCCGACCGGTGCCGGCGTCGGCCGGGTCACCGACTACACCGAGGGCTTCGACCGCTACATCGCCCACCTCATCGCCGTCCTGCCGAACCGGCTCGACGGGCTGACGGTCGTCCTCGACGAGGCGCACGGTGCCGCCGCCAAGGTCTCGCCCGAGGCGTTCACCCGGGCCGGGGCCGAGGTCATCACGATCGGCGCCGACCCCGACGGCCTCAACATCAACGACGGCTGCGGCTCCACCCACCTGGAGCTGCTGCGCGCCGCGGTCGTCGAGAACGGTGCCGACCTGGGCATCGCCCACGACGGTGACGCCGACCGCTGCCTGGCCGTGGACGCGGCGGGCGAGGAGATCGACGGCGACCAGATCCTGGCCGTGCTCGCCCTCGCCATGCGGGAGGCCGGGAAGCTGCGCAAGGACACCGTGGTCGGCACGGTCATGTCGAACCTCGGCTTCAAGATCGCCATGGAGCGGGAGGGCATCCGGCTCATCCAGACGGCCGTCGGCGACCGCTACGTCCTGGAGTCGATGAAGGCCGAGGGCTTCGCGCTCGGCGGCGAGCAGTCCGGCCACGTCATCGTCCTGGACCACGCCACGACCGGCGACGGCACCCTGACCGGCCTGATGCTGGCCGCCCGGGTCGCCGCGACCGGCCGGAGCCTGGCCGAGCTGGCCGGGGTCATGCAGCGCCTGCCGCAGGTGCTCATCAATGTGCCGGACGTCGACAAGTCCCGGGTGAGCACGTCCTCCGAGCTGGCCACGGCGGTCATCGAGGCGGAGCGGGAGCTGGGCGCCACCGGACGCGTGCTGCTGCGCCAGTCGGGTACGGAGCCGCTGGTACGGGTCATGGTCGAGGCGGCCGACATCGAGCAGGCGCGGGCCGTGGCCGGCCGGCTGGCCGATGTGGTGAAGTCCGCCCTCGGGTGACGGAGGCTTCCTGCGTGACGGGATGCCCTCGGGTGACCGGGGGCTTCCTGCGTGACGATGCCTGCGGGTGACCGGAGGCTTCGTGTGGGACGGGACGCCTGCGGGTGAATGAGGCTTCCCGCGCAGGTGGCGTGATGTCAGGTGAGGTGTGAGGTGTGGTGCCCCGGCCGCTTCGGACCGGCCGGGGTACGGCGGCGGTGGGCCGCCCACAGGACCTTCTGGGCCAGCAGGGTGAGCGTGCCCGCCACGATGATGCCGCCGAGGTTGGCCAGCAGTTGCTGCACGGAGCCGATCGTCTGGGTGTAGTCCGTGTAACTGAAGGCGACCGCCGCGTTCGCCGCCGCCGGAACCGTCGTCACCGAGATCGCCACGCCGATCAGCGCCCCGGACTTCGCCGAGGTGAGCGACAGCGTCCCGGCGATGCCCGCCAGGAACGCGACCACGAACGACATCCAGTCCGGCTTCCAGATGAAGGCCGTGTTGGGCCGGTCCCCCTCGACCATCGAGCGGGCGAACAGCCCGAAGGAGTCCATCAGCCAGGCGAAGCCGGCCGTCAGCACCATCGCGATGGCGAAGCCGCCGATCAGCGCCCACAGCGAGCGCCACACCAGGCGCGGGGCGCGCTGCACCAGGGCCGTGGAGATCCCGGCCAGCGGGCCGAACTCCGGGCCCACCGCCATCGCGCCCACGATCAGGATCGCGTTGTCGAGCATCACACCGCAGGCGGCGAGCATCGTGGCGACGCTGAGGAACGCCAGGTACGTGACGCTGAACGTCGACTCCTCGTGGGTGACCTCCGTCAGCTCCTCCCACAGCACCGCGTCCGCACCGTCGCCCGGTGCCTCCTCCTCCGCCCGGTCGGCGTGCGCGGAGAGCGTCAGGTCCATGTTCTCGACGGTGATCGAGCCGCACTTGTCGATGCCCAGGTCGCGCAGCTCGCCGATCAGTGCGTCGCCCGCCTCACGGGCCACGTCGCACAGGATCACATCGCCCGCGGGGCTGCGCGCCGCACCCGTCAGCACCACCAGATGGGCGGTGCCCACGGTGGTCTCCAGGAGGTGGACCACCTGGTCCGTGGCGTCGGCGGGGACGATCAGGCGCAGATGCAGCACGGCGCTCCCAGGGGTCAGAGTTTGCGCAGGGACAAACGCTGGACCTTGTGGTCCGGCCCCTTGCGGAGCACCAGGGTGGCACGGCCGCGCGTCGGCGCGACATTCTCCAGCAGGTTGGGCTTGTTGATGGTCCGCCACATCGTGCGCGCGTAGTCCATGGCCTCCTCCTCGGAGACCTGGGTGTACTTGCGGAAGTACGAGGACGGGTTCTGGAACGCCGTCTCGCGCAGCTTGCGGAAGCGGTTGAGGTACCAGGTCTCGATGTCCTCGGCGCGCGCGTCCACGTACACGCTGAAGTCGAAGTAGTCGGCGAGCCCGACCCTGGTCCGGCCGTCCTTGCCGGGCATGGCCGGCTGGAGCACATTGAGCCCCTCGACGATGAGGATGTCGGGGCGGCGCACGGTGAGGCGTTCGTCCGGCACGATGTCGTAGATCAGGTGCGAGTAGACGGGTGCGGTCACCTCGTCCTTGCCGGCCTTGATGTCGGCGACGAAACGGGTCAGGGCGCGCCGGTCGTACGACTCCGGGAACCCCTTGCGGGACATCAGGCCGCGCGCCCGGAGCTCCTTCATCGGGAGCAGGAAGCCGTCCGTGGTGACCCGTTCGACGCGCGGGTGCTCCGGCCAGCGGGCCAGCAGCGCCTGGAGGATACGGGCGCTGGTGGACTTGCCCACGGCGACACTGCCCGCCACCCCTATGACGAACGGGGTGCCGCGCTGCTCGCCGTGGCCGTTGCCCGCGTCGCCCAGGAAGGTGTTCAGGGCGCCGCGCAGGCCGGAGGTGGCCTGGACATAGAGGTTGAGGAGCCGGGAGAGCGGCAGATAGACGTCCCGTACCTCGTCCAGGTCGATGACGTCGCCGAGCCCGCGCAGCGCCTCCACCTCCTCGGCGGTCAGCGGCAGCGGGGTCTTGTCCCGCAGAGCGCTCCACTCGGCACGCGACAGGTCGACATAGGGCGTCGGCGCGTGGTCGGTGCGACGGGAGCTGCTCCGGGACGGCGAAGTGATCACGGGTTCATTGTTGCGGGAGTTTGAACGGAGTGGAGGGTGGGCTCGGTCACGTGGGTGTCCGGCGGGTTACGGGGAGTGCGGAGGTGTGCGGAGGTGTGCGGAGGTGTGCGGGGGTGTGTCCCCGGCAGGGGACCGGTGTCCACACCCCTGTAGTGGACACCGGTCCCCCGCCGGGGAGGAGCGGGGCCGGGCTCGGCTCAGGGCTTGTCGCCCTCGGCGTCCACGACGGCCGCGGCCGTGCGGGCCTCGTTGATGGTGATGTCACCGGCGGTGAACTTCTGCCCGGGGCCCGGCATGCCTTCGGGCATCTTCATCTCGTAGTCCTCCGTGACCACGAAGCGCTGGCCCGCGTAGGTGTAGTCGTACGGGGAGAGCAGGATCTCGCGGCGCTCGTGGGTGCCCTGTTCGTCCCGGGTGACCGCGATGGCCTCGCGGCCCGCGGCGTCCTTCACGAGGTGACCGGTGATCCCGACGCCCGGGAGCGTGGCCATGGCCCGGTAGATCCGGGCGACGGCGGCCGGGGGGAGGGGGTAGGACTCCAGGAGCACGCTCAGTCCCCGGAAGGTCTGCTGTTCCTCGGTCTCGGAGCGGGTCTGCCCGCTCGTGTCCGCCGGGTAGAGCCTGCGGACCTCGGCCAGCAGCGCCGCGGGGTCCTCGGGCAGTCGGGCGGCGGCACGGTAGATCTCGCGGGCCGAGCGGTCGTCGTCCGACTGGTCCTTCTCCGCGGCGCCGTTCCCGTAGCGGCTCCAGGAGTCGGGTTCGTACGTCATCTCGGCCATCTCCTCGCCCCCGGCCTTCAGCTCCGGCTCGGCCACCACGCCCCTGGTGTAGATCCACTGGTCGTCACGGGGTTCCGGAGGAGCCGCCGCCCCCTCCACGAAGTCGGCGGCCCGGTTCAGGGTCTCGGCCGGGCCGGACAGGTCCAGGTTGCTCGCGATCGTGGCGGGGGCCGTGCCGCGCGGGTCGGAGGCGTCCAGCAGCTGGGTGCCGAGGAGGGCGGCCACGGTGATCGCCGCGGCGGCGCCCAGGGACGCGATCCGCCAGTCGGCCCGCAGCCGCCGGGTACGGCCGCCCCCCGCCATGGCCTCGGTCAGGCGCTTGCGTCCGGGGGCCAGGGCGGCACGGTCGGGTACGGGGACGTCGGCGCGCAGCTCGCGCAGCGTGGTCATTTCGTCCATGACGGTGTCAGCTCCAGTTCGTCCGGGGTGAACGAGGGATCGATGCGCAGCGCCTCGCGGACCTTGCGGCGGGCGCGGTTGAGCCGGGAGCGGACCGTGCCGAGGGGGATCCGGAGGGCCTCGGCGACCTCCTGGTAGCCGAGGTCGGCCCAGGCGACGAGCAGCAGGACGTGCCGGTCCCCGGGCGAGAGCCCGGCGAGCGCTCCGGCCAGCGGCGCCTGGACGGCTATCCGCTCGTCGGACCGCTCGCTCCAGGACGCGGCGACCGGGTCGTGTCCGGTACGGGCCAGGGCGCGCAGGGCCCGTACCTCGGTACGCCGGTGCCTGCCGATCAGGTTGGCGGCGATGCCGTACAGCCAGGGTCTCGCGAGCCGGTGGGCGGTGTCGTAGCGCGCACGGGTCCGGAACGCGATGAGGAACGTCTCCGCGGTGATGTCGTCCGCCGCGCCCTCCCCGAGACGGCGGGCGGCGTACCGGTGGATGTCCGGCGCGTGGCGGTCGTACAGCCCGGCGAACAGTTCCGGCTGCTCCAGGGACTGGGCGATGACCTCGGCGTCGTCGGGCCCGGCCGCGGAGGGCCGGGGTCCGGGGGACGTGGGATCGGACGCCGGCTCGGAGGGGGTGCCGGTGCCCTCGGGGGGTACGGCGTCGGGACCGGCCGGTCGTGGTGGTCGTCCGGGCACAGCGCCTCCAGAGGTGGTCGGCCGGTGAGTCTGGCACCCCCTGTTGCCCGCAGCCGCCGGAAAGGTTCACGGGCCGGCAGGGCGGTGCCGTACACCCCGGAGCGCCCCCGCGTCCCGGGCGCGCCGATCGCCGGGCGGGCCGTGCCGATGGCGGGGCGGGCCGTGCCGATGGCGGGGCGGGCCGCGCTGATCACGGGGGCGGGCCGTGCCGATGGCGGGGCGGGCCGCGCTGATCACGGGGGCGGGCCGTGCCGATCGCGGGGGCGGGCCGGCGTCAGCACCGTGCGATGCTGGGGTGTATGAACCTGGAGGACCTGGTACGGCTGCGCCGGGCCCGGGATGCGATGGACCGTGACTACGCGCTGCCGCTGGACGTTCCGGCGCTGGCGAAGGTCGCCCTGATGTCGTCCGGCCACTTCTCCCGCAGCTTCCGCGCCGCCTACGGGGAGACGCCCTACCGCTATCTGATGACCCGCCGTGTCGAGCGGGCGAAGGCGCTGCTGCGCCGGGGCGACATGAGCGTGACGGAGGTCTGCTTCGCGGTGGGATGTACCTCGCTGGGCTCGTTCAGCTCGCGCTTCACGGAGCTGGTCGGCGAGAGCCCCAGCGCCTACCGGGCCCGCCGTCACGAGGCCGGTGCCGCGATCCCGCCGTGCGTCGCCAAGGTCCTCACACGACCGGTCAGGAATGGAGAAGCGGAATCCCGCGGCGCCTCGTAGCGTCGAAGGCATGAACATCAAGCTCACACAGTGCTTCATCGCCGTCGACGACCACGACAAGGCGCTCCCCTTCTACCGCGACGTCCTCGGCCTGGAGGTCCGCAACGATGTCGCGTTCGAGGGCATGCGCTGGGTGACCGTCGGCTCACCCTCGCAGCCGGGCGTGGAGATCGTCCTCGAACCCCCGCTCGCCGACCCCAACGCCGCGCCCGCCGACCGGCAGGCGATGGCGGAGCTGCTGGCCAAGGGCCTGCTGCGCGGCGTGATCTTCTCCACCGACGACGTCGACGCCACCTTCGAGCGCATCCGGGCCGCCGGCGGGGACGTCATCCAGGAGCCGATCGACCAGCCGTACGGCGTCCGCGACTGCGCCTTCCGCGACCCGGCGGGCAACATGCTCCGCTTCAACCAGCCCCGCAAGGGGTGAGGACCGGCGCTCAGCCGGCGGCCGGCCTGCGGCGGGGACGCCTGCGGTAGGGTCCCGGCCCATGGCTGGGCGCCCCGCCCGTCAGGGAGGCGGCGGGCCCTCAGCGCGACCCCTGGGCCGAAGAGCCCGAGCCGACGAACCACCGGCCGAAGCAGCCCGAGCCGACGAACCCCAGGCCGACGACGCGTAGGCCGACGACGCGCGAGCCGACGTACCAGATGCCGACGAAGCGCAAGCCGACGACGCAGAAGCCGGAGAACGACCAGCATGGCCACGAAGAAGGACCCGCAGTCGCCTGCGCCGCACGCTGCCGACAGCCACGACCTGATCCGCGTGCACGGCGCGCGGGAGAACAACCTCAAGGACGTCAGCATCGAGATCCCGAAGCGCCGGCTGACGGTGTTCACGGGGGTCTCCGGTTCGGGCAAGAGCTCGTTGGTGTTCAGCACGATCGCCGCGGAGTCGCAGCGGCTGATCAACGAGACGTACAGCGCCTTCGTGCAGGGCTTCATGCCGACGCAGGCGCGGCCCGAGGTCGACGTCCTCGAAGGGCTGACGACGGCGATCATCGTCGACCAGCAGCGGATGGGCGCCGACCCGCGCTCGACGGTCGGTACCGCCACCGACGCCAACGCGATGCTGCGCATCCTCTTCAGCCGGATCGGGAAGCCGCACATCGGCCCGCCCAGCGCGTACGCGTTCAACGTCCCCTCCGTCCGGGCCAGCGGTGCGATCACCGTCGAGCGCGGGGCCAAGAAGGCCGTGAAGGCGACCTTCAACCGCACCGGCGGCATGTGCACGCGCTGCGAGGGCCGGGGCACCGTCTCCGACATCGACCTCACCCAGCTCTACGACGACTCCAAGTCGCTCGCCGAGGGCGCGTTCACCATCCCCGGCTGGAAGTCGGACAGCCAGTGGACCGTGGGTCTCTACGCCCAGTCGGGCTTCCTCGACCCGCACAAGCCGATCAGCGGGTTCACCAAGAAGGAGATGCGGGACTTCCTCTACGGCGAGCCGACCAAGGTGAAGGTCAACGGCGTCAACCTCACCTACGAGGGGCTGATCCCCAAGATCCAGAAGTCGTTCCTGGCCAAGGACAAGGAGGCGATGCAGCCGCACATCCGGGCGTTCGTGGAGCGGGCGGTCACCTTCACCACCTGCCCCGAGTGCGACGGCACCCGGCTCAGCGAGGGGGCCCGGTCCTCGAAGATCAAGCGGATCAGCATCGCCGACGCGTGCGCGATGCAGATCAGTGACCTGGCCGCATGGGTACGCGGCCTCCGCGAGCCGTCGGTGGCACCGCTGCTCGACGCGCTGCGTCAGACACTCGACTCGTTCGTGGAGATCGGTCTCGGCTATCTCTCGCTCAACCGGCCGGCCGGCACGCTGTCGGGCGGCGAGGCGCAGCGCGTCAAGATGATCCGCCACCTCGGCTCCTCGCTCACCGACACCACCTACGTCTTCGACGAGCCCACCATCGGGCTGCACCCCCACGACATCCAGCGGATGAACGACCTGCTGCTGCGGCTGCGGGACAAGGGCAACACGGTGCTCGTCGTGGAGCACAAGCCGGAGACGATCGCGATCGCCGACCATGTGGTCGACCTCGGCCCCGGCGCCGGTACGGCGGGCGGCACCGTCTGTTTCGAGGGCACCGTCGAAGGGCTGCGGGCCGGCGGCACGGTCACCGGCCGCCACTTCGATGACCGGTCCTCCTTCAAGGAGAGCGTGCGCAGGCCGACCGGCGCGCTGGAGATCCGCGGTGCGACGGAGAACAACCTGCGCGACGTGGATGTCGACATCCCCCTCGGGGTCCTGGCCGTCATCACGGGGGTCGCCGGTTCCGGCAAGAGCTCGCTCGTGCACGGGTCGATTCCCACCGGTGAGGGCGTGGTGTCCATCGACCAGGCGCCGATCAAGGGCTCGCGGCGGAGCAATCCGGCGACGTACACCGGACTGCTCGACCCGATCCGCAAGGCGTTCGCCAAGGCCAACGGCGTGAAGCCCGCGCTGTTCAGCGCCAACTCCGAGGGCGCCTGCCCCACGTGCAACGGTGCCGGTGTCGTCTTCACCGACCTGGGGATGATGGCCGGTGTCGCCAGCACCTGCGAGGAGTGCGAGGGGAAGCGGTTCCAGGCGTCGGTGCTGGAGTACCGCTTCGGAGGCCGGGACATCAGCGAGGTGCTCGCGATGTCGGTGAGCGAGGCGGAGGAGTTCTTCGGCTCCGGCGCGGCGAGTACGCCCGCCGCGCACCGCATCCTCGTCCGGCTCGCCGATGTCGGGCTGGGCTACATCAGCCTCGGCCAGCCGCTCACCACGCTGTCCGGCGGCGAGCGGCAGCGGCTCAAGCTGGCCACCCACATGGGCGAGAAGGGCGGCGTCTACGTCCTCGACGAGCCGACCACCGGACTCCACCTCGCCGACGTGGAGCAGTTGCTCGGCCTGCTCGACCGGCTGGTCGACTCCGGGAAGTCGGTCATCGTCATCGAGCACCACCAGGCGGTCATGGCGCACGCCGACTGGATCATCGACCTCGGCCCCGGCGCCGGTCACGACGGCGGCCGGGTCGTCTTCGAAGGCACCCCCGCCGACCTCGCCGCCGACCGCTCGACCCTCACCGGCGAGCACCTGGCGGCGTACGTCGGAGTCTGAACGGGTCGGAGCGGGGCCGAACGGGTCGGAGCGGTTCCGGAGTGGGACTGAACGGGTCGGAGCGGGTCTCCGAGCCGGTCGGGTCCCGCTCCGGCGGGAGTCTCAGTCGCCGCCGGCCGCGTGCTTGGCCGCGTACCGGCGGGCCTTGGTCCGGTTGCCGCAGACCCGCATGGAGCACCAGCGGCGGCTGCGGTTCTTGGAGACGTCCCAGAACACCCAGGCGCAGGCGTGCTCGGCACAGCGCTTGAGACGGGCGACCTCGCCGGTGGCGAGCAGTTCGCTCCACGCGATGGCGACGGCCGCCAACGCCTGCTTGGCGGGCGGGAGTCCGGGGTCGGGGATCAGGGACGGGCCCGCTCCTCGCCGTACGGTGGCGAGGAGCGGCAGCTCGCGCAGGGCCTCCTCGGCCGCCGCCACGCGACGCGCGTCGGGGGAGTCCCCCGCGTGTACGCCCAGTTCCTCGCGGATTCCGTCGCGCAGCCGCAGCGCCAGATCGTGGTCGGCGGGAGAGATCCGGCCGCCGGGCGGCAGGAGCCCCCGCTCGCTCAGCCAGGCGGCGAGCTGCGCGGGCTCGGTCACGTCGTCGGTGCCCAGTTCGACATCGACGGTGTTGGCGAACGCTTCGACCAGCTGGGCCGAAGGCGGTGCTTCGAGCACGGGTCACCTCCTGGTCCTGGTCAGTCTACCCCTCATGTAACCGGCTAAGCGCTTGACTGGTTCGCGCCGGTGGTGTCAGGCTGCGTGCGGATAACCGGTCAAGCGTTTAGAGGGTTAGGGGATGCTCCATGGGTGCTCAGGCTCCATCGGCCGCCGAGGACGCGGCGCCGCCCGCACCGCCCATGCTGCCCGTGCCGCCCACATCGGTTGCGCCGCCCGTGTCTCCCGTGCCGCCCACATCGGTTGCGCCGCCCGTGTCCTCCGCGCCGCCCACATCGCTTGCGCCGCCCGTGTCCTCCGTGCTGCCCGCATCGCTCGCACCGCTTGCGCCGCCCGTGTCTCCCGCGGCGGATGCGCACGGCACCCGCAACACCCGCGTCCTGCTCGCCCTCACCGCGTTCACCAACCTCGCGGACGGGATCATCAAGATCGCGCTTCCGGTGCTGGCCACCCGGATCACCAGCTCGCCCGGCCCGGTCGCCCTGATCGCCCTCACCCTCACGCTGCCGTGGCTGCTCGTCTCCCTCCCGGTCGGGCTGCTGGTGGACCGCGTCGACCGCCGGCGGCTGCTCTGGCTGGCCAACGGGGTGCGGCTCCTGGCGGTCGGCTGGCTGTTCCGGACCGTCGCCGCCGGGCAGGTCACCCTCACGTCCCTGGCGGTCGTCGGCGCGGCGCTCGGCATCGCCGAAGTCGTCGCGCAGACCGCCGAGTCGGCCCTGATCCCCACCCTGGTCCCGCGTGCCGCACGCGAACGCGCCAACGCGTGGATCACCGGAGTCGAGACCGCCGCCAACGAGTTCTGCGGACCCATGGTCGGCGGTCTGCTCCTGGCCGCCGGGACGGGGGTCGCGCTCGGCGCGACCTGGGCCGGGTACCTCGCGGCCGTACTGCTGCTGTTCCTGCTCGTCGGCCGGTTCCGCGCCGAGCGGCCCGCCGCCGCGCCGCAGAAGGGTGCGGGCGGGGCGGGCGGCCGGCTCACCGAAGGGCTGCGCTACCTGTGGCGGCACCGGCTGCTGCGCACCATGAGCCTGATCCTCACGGTCCTGTGCGCGAGCTGGGGCGCCTGGCTGGCCCTGATGCCGCTGATCGCCAAGGAGTTGATGGGGCTCTCCACCCAGGAGTACGGCATCGTCCTCAGCGCCCTCGGCGTCGGCGGGCTGGTCGGCACCCTGGCCGTGGTCCGGGTCAACCGGCTGCTCGGCCGCCGGTGGGCGATGTTCGCGGACCTGCTCGGTACGTTGGCGATGATGGCGGTCCCCGTCCTCACGGCGAACCTCTGGGCCGTCGCCGTCGCGGCCTTCCTCGGCGGCATGGGCGGCACCCTCTGGACGGTCAACGCCCGCCTCATCTCCCAGAACCTGGTCCCGGACGCCCTGATGGGCCGCTACTCCAGCGCCGCCCGCCTGCTCACCTGGGGCGGCATGCCGGTGGGCGCGGCCCTGATCGGCGTACTGGCCGAATGGTTCGGGATACGGGCGGCGTTCCTCGTCTTCGCGGCTGCCATCGCCCTCACGATCCCGCCGTTCCTGCGGATCGTGACCACGGGCGAACTGCGCAGGGCGCTCTGAGCGGGAAGCCCGCCCGTCCGGTGAGCCTCAAGGTCCACTGCCTCGACGGCTCACGGCCTCACCGGCTCAGCGGTTCAGCGGCTCAGCAGATCGACGGCTCACGGGCTGACCGGTCGCCCGACGGCCATGCGCTCGGCCGGTGCGCCCCCGCGGGCGTTCCACAGGGCGAAGGTCGACAGCGAGAAGAGCAGCAGATTGCCGATGCTCAGCTGTGCCCCCTGGATCGCGGTTCCCACCGGACCGGGCATCGACGCGGCGACAAGGGCCCCCACGGGGATGCAGGTCAGCGGGTTCACGGCACACATCCACCGGGGGAAGGCGGTGGCGCCCCGGAGTACGCACACGGACATCCAGACGGAACCCAGCACCCAGCAGGTCAGCAGCACCGCGTAGGGAAGGATCAGGACGTCCGCCATGTCGCCCGGCAGCGCGTCCAGGGCGGCGGACCGTACGCCGGAGGCGTCGACCACCTTGGCCGCCTGGCCCCAGTAGAAGAAGGAGCCGTGCGCGAAGGGGGCGAGGGCGAAGCCCGCGGTCAGCAGCAGGAACGGTGGCAGGGAGAGCGACCGCCGAGCCGGCCGGAGCCCCTGGTACAGGTGCCCGCACGCGACCAGATAGAGCGGACCGGTCAGCACGCCGAGCAGCGCTCCCCACGCCAGCCGCGTCGTGGACGCCGACATCATCGCCGCCAGTGAGTCGGCGGCCGTTCCGTCGTAGCCGGTCAGGAGGGGATGGTCTCCGGGCGATGCCACGGGCTTGCCCAGGAGCAGGATGTCCCCGATGAGCCAGGCGATCGAGGCCACAATGCCGGCGATCCCGGCGAGCCGTATCTGCCCCGTCCCGTTCCCACGTGTCCGCACGTCGGTAACCCCTCCATCGCGATGATCATGGTGAGGTTAGCCTAACCTAACTAAACCTGTCGCTGAAGAGTGCCGCGGCGGCGTTCGGGCTGACGATGCCGCCCCGACGTGTGACCCGGATCACGCCCCGGGGAAAACCTGCGGCCCCGGCAGGGCGTCTAGCAGGTGTGAAACGGCTTGGGGCGGCACCGCCGCAGGAACTGGACGAGGAGCGTCTCCTCCGACGCGTGGCCCGGGGTGACCGGGCCGCCTTCGAGGAGCTGTACCGGCGCACGTCGCCATGGCTGGCGGTGCGGCTGCGCCGCCGCTGCGCCGACCCGCAGATCGTCGCCGAGGTCATGCAGGAGACGTATCTGGCGGTGTGGCGGGCGGCGGGTTCCTTCGCCGGGAGCCGCACCGGCGGAACGGCCGTCGGCTGGCTGTGGACGATCGCGGCCCGCCGTCTCGTCGACGCGTTCCGGCGCAGGGCCCACCACGCGGAGCCGCCGCCCGCCGCCGCTCCGCACCCCGTGGCGCCCCCGGCCGAGGAAGAGGCGCTGGTGGGCACCGTCGGCGGTGATGTCGGGGACGCGCTGCGGCGGCTCGCGCCGGAGCTCAGAGACGTACTACAGGCCATGGTGCTCGACGGACTGTCCGTCCGGGAGACCGCCGTTCTGCTCGGAGTGCCCGAGGGAACGGTCAAGACCCGCGCCCGACGGGCCCGGATCATGATGCGGGAGGCGCTGGCATGAACGTGGAACACGCGTCGGCACGGCTCATCGACGGGTACGCGCGCGGCGACACGGACCTCGTCGCGGACGAGGTATGGGCCCTGGAGGCCCATCTGGAAGGGTGCCGGGTCTGTCGTGACCGGCTGTCGGCGGCCGTCACTGTCGAGGCCCCCGCACTGGTGGCGCTGACCGACGCCGTCTGGTCCGACCTCGAACACCAACTGGCCGCGGCCGTCCCGGCACCGTCGCGCCGGCGCCGTACGAGGCTGTCGGCGTGGACGACGCCCGCCATGACGCCGTGGCTGGCCATGGTCCTGGCCGTGACGGCGCTCGCGCTCCTGCTGGACCTGGTGGGACCCGGCTCCGGCCAGGTGTCGCTGGTGCTGCTGCTCGCCCCTCTCCTGCCCGTGTGCGGTGTGGCCGCCTCGTGGTCGCGGGGCCTGGACCCGGCGTACGAGCTGACGGCCTCCACGCCGAGAGCCGGGCTGCAACTGGTGCTGCGGCGCACCGCCTCCGTGCTCGCCGTGGTGATCCCCGCGCTGCTGGCGGGGGGATGGGCGACGGGGGTGACGGCCGCACAGTGGCTGCTGCCCTGCCTGGCCTTCACCTCGATGACCCTCGCGCTCGGCGGTGTGATCGGCGTGACCCGCGCCGCCGTCGCCATGGTGGCCGCGTGGGCCGTGGTGGTGGCGGCGCCGACCCTGGCCACCAGTCGTACGGCCGCCGCGTTCCAGGAGGGCGGACTGCCGGTGTGGGCGCTGATCCTCGCGCTCGGCGTCGCCGTCGTGATCGCCCGCAGGGGCGCGTACACCGTGCTGGGAGCGAACCGTTGAACCCGCCTCTCGGAAATCCGGGAGAACCCCAACAGGACCAACAGAACCAACAGAACCAACAGAACCAACAGAGTCGGCCGAACCAGCCGAATCAGCAGAGCCAACAGAGTCAGCCGAACCAACAGAACAGGAAGCGCACGATGCCCGCAGTGAGCAGGGCCGACATCGCGCCCACGGCCTACGCCTGGGAGATCCGGGCGACCGGACTGAAGGTCAAGGTCGGCAGGAACCGGATGGCCGTCGACGGGCTCGACCTGTCGTTGGGCACCGGAGTACACGGACTTCTCGGCCCCAACGGGGCGGGCAAGACCACCCTCATCCGCGCGCTGGCCACCGTGCTGCGCCCCGCCGGGGGTGAGCTGGAGCTGCTCGGGGAGTCCGCGGGCGGGCTGGGCGAGCACCGGGCGCTGCGCCGCCGGATCGGCTACCTGCCGCAGGACTTCGGCTACTACAAGCGCTTCACCGTGCGCGAGTTCGTCGAGTACATGGCGTGGCTCAAGGAGGTGCCCAAGGAGGACATCCCCGGGGCGACGCAGCGCGCCGTGGAGCGGGTCGGTCTGGCCGACCGCGCCGACGACCGGATGAAGGCCCTGTCGGGCGGGATGGTGCGACGGGCCGGCATCGCGCAGGCCATCGTCAACGACCCGTCGATCCTGCTCCTCGACGAGCCGACCGTCGGCCTGGATCCGGCGCAGCGGCTGCGCTTCCGCGATCTGCTCCAGGAGTTGGGGACCGACGCGTGTGTGGTCGTCTCCACCCATCTGGTGGAGGACGTGGCCGCCGCCTGCACCGATGTGGTGCTCTTCGCCGAGGGGCGGCTGGTCTTCCAGGGCACCCCGGACGAGCTGGCCGCGGCGGGCGGCCCGGAACACGTGGGCGACAGCCCGCTGGAGCGCGGCTACTCGGCTCTGCTGGCCGACCCCGCACAGACGAAGGGCGCCTGGTGAACCTCCGTATTCTGCGCATCGAACTGCGGCGGTCCGTCGCCCCGTGGGCCGGCGCCGTCATCCTGGTGGCCGCGCTCGCGTTCCTCCTCCTCATCCCCGGAGCGTGGTCGAAGGGCTCCGTCCTGTGGACCGCCCAGTGGACCTCCATGGCCCTGTGGATCCGGTACCTGCTGTTCTTCCTCTGGCCGATCGCCATCGGGCTCGGGGCGCTCCAGGGGCTGCGCGACCACCGCTCGAAGATGCCCGAACTGCTGACCAGCACCCCACGGCCCGCGCGGCACCGCGCGGCGACCCTGGCGGGCACGACGGCCTTCGCGCTGTTCGCGGCCTTCGCTCTCCTCGTCGTCGTGGGCGCGGTGCAGGTCCTCGCGGGCGACGCCGCGTACACCCACGTCGGCTGGCTGCCCATCGTGCTGGTGGGGGCGCTCGCACTGGCCGCCGGGGCGGTCCTCGGCATGGGGGTCGCGCGGGCCCTGCCCTCCGTCCTCACCCCGCCCGCACTGGCCGTGGCCGCCCTGGTGTTCAACAACTTCTTCCGGCAGATGCAGACTTCGGACGCCCCGCAGCCGACCGCCGGGTTCCTGCCGAACGACCTGTCGCTGCTGTCACCGGCGACGGCCGACGTCCGCGAAACGCTCCTCACGCTCTCCTCCTCCGTGCACGTCGGGCAGACGCTCTGGCTGCTCGGCATGGCCGCGACGGGTCTGGCCCTGCTGGCCGCCACCCGCCCGCGCACCCGGCTTCTGGCCCTCACCCCCCTGGTGGCGGGCGGGGCGCTCGCCCTGCTCCTGCTGCCGACCACCGCCCGCGACACATACGTCGTCGACCGGGCCGCGGCGAAGCAGGTGTGCGACGGCCCGGTGTGCGTGACGACGCTCCGGCAGGCGAGGCTCGACGCCCTGGCGGGTCCTGGAAAGGAGGCGCTTCGGCTGATGCGCGGTGCCCTGGGCGACCGGGCCCCCGTCGCCATCCGCGAGACCGCCGTTCCGAGGGCGATCGCCGGCGTGCCCGAACGCCCGCGCGACTCCGTGCTCCTCGACTTCGACGACCGGACGATCGGCGAGGCCGAGGGCGAGCGCCCGGTCACCCGGGCCCTGGTCGCCCAGGGCATGGTCCCGCTGTGCAGCCCCCGCAGCGTGACCGAGAGCGGTACGCAGGAGGAGG
The DNA here is from genome assembly GCF_035917275.1 of Streptomyces sp. NBC_01237. Lineage (NCBI taxonomy): Bacteria > Bacillati > Actinomycetota > Actinomycetes > Kitasatosporales > Streptomycetaceae > Streptomyces > Streptomyces sp. NBC_01237. The sequence continues at coordinate 5,437,026 of NZ_CP108508.1, forward strand.
CCGCCGCGCAGAGCATCGCGACCGCGTGGGTCCTCGGGGAGGACCTCCGGCCGCTCGCCGGGACCATGTATCCCGCGAAGGACCAGAACGACCTGGCCCGCCCGGTGTGGAAGAAGTTCGTCGCACTGCCGAAGGCGGAGCAGCAGCGGCGGATCGGCGCCATGCACGCCGCCGCGGTCTCCTGTTCGTCGAAGGACGCGCTGACCGTGCTGAACGGTGGTGCGCTCCGGTGAGATGGCTGACGCTGTACGCGCGTTCGCGGCAGCTGCCCGCCTCGTTCGCGGGGGTGGTGATCGGCGCGCTGGTGGTGTGGGCACTCGCCGGGATCGGCGGCGGCACGCTGGGGGACCCGCGGCTGTCCATGCTCATCCTCGCCGCCGGGGCCATGGCGGTCTCGGTCGGACTCGGCGGGCAGGACGGGGCGTTGGACCGCACGGCCGCGATCCGCTGGATGCCCCGCAGGGCGGCGCACGTGCTGCTCTGCGGCGTGCTGATCGGCGCGGTGCTGCTGGCGGTGCAGACGATGAGCGGTCAGTCGGGCTCCGCCGCCTTCGTCGTGCGCAACAGCGCGGGGCTGGTCGGACTCGTCGCCATGGGGGCGGCCTGGTGCGGGGCGCAGTACGCGTGGATCCTGCCGTTCGCGTGGCTGTCGGTCTCCCTCGTCGTCCCGCCCTCGTCGGGCGTGGGCAGGCAGGTGCTGACCTGGATGATGCTGCCGCCCGGCACGGCGACCGCCACCTGGACGGCCCTCGTCCTGGTCGTCGCCGGTACGGCGGTCTACGCGGTCGGGGGCCCCAGGCGTTAGCTGCGGCGGGGACCGGTTCCAGGAGGCGGGGGCCCGCCCCCCCGGTCGTTGTGCGCACGGAACCGTCCGCACCGGGATTCGCGTCGATATGACCGGCCGGAGGACCGATGGGCGGCGACCCGCCCGGGGTCCGGAAAGCGTCTGCCGGTCCTGGCACGATCGGTGGGACCGGCGGACTGAACGCGAAGGTGGGAACCATGCTTCAGGTGGCACTGATCGTCGTCCTGGCCCTCGCCGTCGGCGGGTGCGTGTGTGTGGTCTGGGCGGGGCGCGGTGGGCCCCGCTGGGTCCACGCCGTGGCGGCCGTGACGCTGGCCGCGGGGACGGTGGTGGGCGGCGCGAGGCGAAGGAACCGGCGCCCGAACAGGTGGCCCCTCGGCGGCAATAGCGGCACCAGCGGGGAGGGCTGAGCGTGAGCGGTGACGCCCGTGAACGGTGTCGCCGAACATGCCGATACAGGCCACGCGAAATGCGCGTGGCCTGTATCGATGAGCCGGGCAGCGATTAATTCAACCCCGCGATGAATTCAGGTCCGTTCGGTAAGGGGATTGAATCCGCGAAGACCCGTGAGTCGGCGCGGCCTTTCGCGGGACACCGGCCCGCTCGTCAGCTAAAGGATTTCGATGTCCTTGACCAGCGGGGGGTGGTTCGGGAAAGTGATGTCGGTCCACCGGTTGATGCGCACCGAGTCGCCGTTGGCGTCGTAGTAGATGAGGTCGTTGTTGCCCGTCGAAATACGGTCGACCCACCAGCTGCCGAAGCCGGTCCGGCCCTTGTTGGCGTAGCAGTCCACGCTGGACCTGCCGTCCAGGTGCGACCAGATCTTCAGGAAGTTCTCCCCGCCACGGCACTCGACGTGGTCGATGGCGAAGGCGTTGCCCGTGGGCATGGCCATCGTGACCCCGACGGTGGCGGCGAACGCCACGGCTGCGGAACGGGCGAACCTCTTCGTCTTTGAGATCACAAGTTCTCCTTCATTCGATAATCGAACGGGGAGGCGACGGGTGCGGCCGAACAAATGAAGACGCGTCGAAAAAATATCTGCCCGCCTTCGTCCGGGCCTTCCGTCGTCTCGTCTCTCGTGCTTGCTCTACGAAGATCCTGTAAGGCAGGTGTGTATGGCAATCATTCGCGGCTCCCTGGGCCGGAATGCACCCCTAAATGTCTAGATCGAGAGCGCCTGGGGGAGTTAACACGTTTCAATCCGGTGGCTGCCGCGGGCCCTTCCCGGTTTCGCGGCGGCCCGGTCGGATAGGGCTTCCGAAACGGATCGGATTGCCGGTACGAGTGGGTGGAGCAGGGGGCCGGGGCCGGATGCGGCGGGCTTTGTGCGCGACGGCGGCGCGCCCTGGTGCCGGGGGGAGCCGGATGCGCGAGCCGGCCGACGCCTACGCGGGATGCGGTGAGCGTCGGGTGCCGGGGCCCGCCCCGTCCCGGCGCGGTGCGCCCGCTCCGGCGAAGTGCGGCAGAACCATCTCGACCAGCGCGTCGACATCGGCCTCGCCCATCGGCTCGCCGGTCATGCCCATCCGGTGGAGCAGGACGCCGACCACGACATCGATGAAGAACAGGACCCGGTGCTCCGGCTCGCCGAGCGCGTCCTGGAGTGCGATGCGGTACGGGTCCTGCAACCGCGAGGACAGGATCTCGCGCAGGGCCGGATCGCTGACGGCGTCACTGAACACACCGGCGAACGCGTCACCCACCCCGGGTTCGCCGATCTTCGCCGCTATCCAGCGGATCGTCGAGGACATCAGCTCGGTCCGCCCGGCACCCTCCAGTGGTGCCGGGCCGAAGGCGTCCAGGAGGCAGTCCACGATCAGTACGCCCTTCGACGGCCAGCGCCGGTAGACCGTCGACTTCGCGACGCCGGCCGTGGCCGCGATGCGCTCGACGGTGGCGCGTGCGTAGCCGAGCTCCCGCACCGTGCTCAGGGTCGCGGCGAACACCGCGGCGTGGACGCCGGAGCGCGGGCGGCCGGGTGACCTGGCGGATGTGGGCGATGGCATAGCCACACGGTACCTCGTTTCGCTACCTTGGGTATCGATACCTGAAGTCGCGTAACTCTCGACGAGGAGAAGACATGAGCGAGGTCACTGCCGAGGGGCGTCCGCCGCAGCCGGACTGGTCGGCGCTCACGACCGAGGATCTGGTCGCCTACCGCGACGCGGAGAACCGCTTCCGGGCGTCCGGCGCGGCGCGGGCGATCACCGGGGAGCCGGACCCCGGCGCCACGATCCAGTGGCAGGAGGTGGCGCTGCCCGGCCGCGAACTCCCGGTCCGCGTGTACCGGCCGACCGCCGGGCGCGACGACGAAGGCGCCGGCCGGACGGATCTGCCCCTGGTGATCCACGTACACGGAGGGGGGTTCGTGGGTACGGCGGTGCAGAGCGACTGGAACAACAGCTGGCTCGCCGCCCACCTGCCCGCACTCGTCGTCTCGGTCGAGCACCGCCTCATCGACCCGGAAACCCCGCTGTCGGCGGCTGTCGACGACGGCTGGGACGTGCTCCGGCACGTGGTGCGGCATGCCGAGGAGTGGGGCATCGACCCGGCGCGGACCGCCGTCCTCGGCGAGAGCTGCGGCGCGTTGATCAGCGCCCTGGCGGCGATCCGGGCCAGGGAGGCCGGCCTGCGTCTCAGGGCGCAGGTGCTCGTCAACCCGGCTGTCGATATGACCGGGACGATGTTCGACCACGACTCGTTCACCGAGCACGCCCGAACCCCGACCCTCAGCCTGCCGCTGCTGCACGTGTTCCGGCGGCTCGCCGTTCCGCCGGGAACCGACCCCCGCGCCTTCTCACCGCTGCACGCCGACCGCCTCGACGGGCTGGCCCCGGCGCTCCTGGTGGTGCCCACCCACGACCCGTTGGCCGATCACGGCCGCCGCTACGCCGAACGCCTGCGAGCGGCGGGGACGCCCGCGCAGCTCGCCGAGTACCCCGGAGCGGGGCACGGGTTCCTCGCCACGCCGGGCCTGGCACCGCAGGCCGGGACCGCGCGGGCGGACATCCTCGCGTTCCTCCGGACCGCCCTCGCCGCATGACGAGAAAGGAAAGCGCTCCGATGACGAGGACGACGGTGGGGCGCATCGGGATCATCGGGGTGGGCGAGATCGGCCGGGCCGTCGTGAGTGGCCTGTGCGACGGCGTCGGCACCCCGCCGGAGGTGTTCCTCTCCCCGCGGGGAGAGCGCACGGCCGCGGAGCTGAGCGCACGCTACGAGGGAGTACAGGTCTGCGCCGACAACCAGGAGGTGGTGGACCGCTCGGAGGCGGTGATCATCGCCGTACGCGCCCAGGACCTGTACGAAGCACTGGCCGGCCTGAGGGTGGACGACGACAGGACGGTGATCAACGTGATGTCCGGGGTCGCCAACGACGACCTGCGCCAAGTGCTCTACACCGAGGCGGCGTTGGTACGGGCGATCCCGCTGCCCTCCGTACGCGAACGCCGCTGCGTCACGGTGACGTTTCCGTCCCATCCGGTGGCGGACGCGCTCTTCGAGCAGCTGGGCGGGACACAGCCGGTCGCGGATGAGGCGGCCTTCGACGTCTTCTCCGCGCTGACGGGGACGCTGACCACCCACTACGCGTATCTCGCCACGCTCAAGTCGTGGGCCGTCGGCCACGGCATCGCCGCCGACACCGCCGACCGCTACCTCCGCGGACTCTTCCAGGGTGCCGGCCGCGCCCTGGAGGACGAGACCCGCTCCCTGCACCGACTCGCCGCCGACCACGAGACCCCGAACGGAAGCAATGAACGCATCCGCACCACCTGGTTCGGCCCGGCCAACTCCGAAGCCCTCGGCAAGGCCCTCGATGACCTCCTCGCCCACCTGAGGCAGCCCGGGGCAGAGGGCCCCTCCTGAGGCCGCCCGTGCCCCGGACTGCCTCAGGTGGGCGCTAATTTCGTTGAGCCCGCGCCCTGCGATCGTGTTGGCTGGCGGCACCGAACTGTCAGTACCGCTGGTGTCCCCTTGGCCGTAGCAGGGAGTTAGACGTGCAGGACATTGATGTCGACCCGGTTGCCCACAATCGAGCAGCCTGGGACAAGTGCGTCCAGGAGGGCAACGAGTGGTCGGTGCCGGTGAGTGCTGAGGATGTCGAGCGCGCCCGCGGGGGCGACTGGTCGATCGTTCTCGTCGGGCATGAGCCGGTCGACCGCTCCTGGCTGCCGACCGACCTGACCGGCACGGACGTGTTGTGCCTGGCCTCCGGCGGTGGCCAGCAGGGTCCGGTTCTCGCCGCCGCGGGGGCGCGGGTCACCGTATTCGACAACTCACCACGCCAGCTCGGCCAGGACCGGCTGGTGGCGGAGCGCGACGGACTGGACCTGCGCACCGTCCTGGGCGACATGCGCGACCTCAGCGCCTTCGGCGACGGAGCCTTCGACGTCGTGTTCCACCCGGTCTCCAACCTGTTCGTACCCGACTTGGCAGCGGTGTGGCGTGAGTGCTTCCGCGTCCTGCGACCGGGCGGAACTCTGCTCGCGGGCTTCCTCAACCCTGACGCGTACTTGTTCGACCACGAGGCGCTCGACGAGCGCGGCGAGCTGAACGTCGTGCACAAGCTGCCCTACAGCGATGTCACGCACTACTCCGCCGAGGAACGCGCCACGAAGTTCGGCGCGGACGCCCCTCTTGAGTACAGCCACACCCTCACCGACCAGATCGGCGGGCAACTCGCCGCGGGGTTCGTCCTCACCGGCTTCGCGGAGGCGCCGCACCACTCCAACGCATCCGCTTCCTACATGTCGAGCTACTTCGCGACGCTGGCGGTCAAGCCGGGCTGACCCAGCCGTGGGCAGGCATCGCGGTTCGGGGGCCGCACCGTCCGTCGACCGGGGGTCAGGGGAGTTCGGCGAGGGTGACTCCGCGTAGTTCGCGGAGGAGGAGGAAGGCGAGCATGCCGGGGTAGCGGGGTTTGTTGTAGGGGGAGAGTTGTCCGTTTTCGGTGGAGGTCCAGCCGGTGGTGGTGAGGCGGTAGAGGGTGCCGGAGACCCCGTAGGGGTGGGGTTTGCGGACGCGTAGGAGGACGTGTTCGCCGCGTCGGAGGAAGGGGCACTGGCGGGCGGAGATGCGGGCGTGTTCGGTGCAGAGCGGGGGCATGGTGGTGAGTGATTTCTCGGGCCAGGTGGGGGGTGAGTCCTCGCGCCGCCAGTCGATGAAGAGCCAGCCTTCTTTGTTGCGGTCGGCGGGCTGGGCGCAGATCTGGCACAGCAGGTTTTCCATGCAGGTGCGTTGGCGGGTGGAGTGCAGGGAGTCGTACTGGACGTGGCCGGGGTCGGGGGATTCCTCGATGCGGACCCAGAGGTTGCCGTGCCTGTCGCGGTCCTGGGGGCGTGTGTCCCGGTAGGCGAGGCGGGGTCCGTTCGGGGTGAACTCGACGGTCAGGGCGGATTCCGGCATGCCTCTGTCGGTGCTGCGTGAGGCGACGTACGGGGTCAGGAGAGGCATGGGTTCCTCCTTGTGGGGGTGGTGCCGCCCGGCTGCCGCCGTCCCCATGACAGGGGGCAGCCGGGCGGGGCTTGGGGGTTAGTGGGCTGCCGGGTGTGTGCCGGGGGTGCGGGGCGTTGCGATGGGCGGGGTGGGTTTCGCGTAGGGGCAGCCGGGTTTGGTGCCGGTGCAGAGGTTGCAGTGGGGGCAGTCCTGGATTCGGGTCTCGGGGTTGTTTTCCATGGGGTGTGCTCCGTGCCTTGTGGGGTGGTGCCCGTCCTGGCCGCCCGTGGGGGAGCCACTGCGGTCGCGGCCAGGACGGGGGTCTGTGGGGTGTTACGGCCGTGCGGGTCGGGCGGGTCGGCCGGTGAGGGTGATGTGGAGGCCGACGGCGGGGTCGGTGACGGTGAGCAGGGTGCCGGGGCCGGTTTCCAGCTGGTGCAGTGCGTCGGTCTGGCGTTGGTTGTCGGTGGCCCAGGCGCGGAGGTTTTCGGGGGCGTCGGAGCTGTGGAAGGTGACCGGCCGGACGTCGTTCTTCGCCTGGGTCCATGGGGTGGTGTCGGGGGCTATGAGGTGTCCGTGGCCGTCCGCGAGGCGGAGTGCCTGTCTGCGGAGCCATCGCAGGGCGAGGCGGCGGTTGGGTGCGGTGATCCGGCCGATCGGGACCGCGCGTCTCGTCCCGGCGCTCACGGTGACTTCGGCGACGTAGTCCGTGCCGGTCGTGGTGGTGGCGTGTTCGTCGTGGCGGGGGCCGGGGGCGGGGCGGACCAGGCGTCGGAGGAGGTCGGCGGCTGCTTCGACCGCGTGCAGCCGGGCGGTGCGTTCCGCGTCGTGCCGGGCGAGCGCGGCGTCCAGCCCGGCGAGGAACAGGGCCCGGTAGACGGGGTCCGACTCGATACGCTGCAACTCGGCGAACAGGGGTTGTGGCCGGGGTGGTTGCGGGGCGAGTGCCCGGATGATCCGGGGGAGGTACCGGCGCAGGAGGATTCCGGCGGCTCCGAGGGTGAGGGCGAGCCGGACCGTCAGGAACCCCGTCGTCATGACGGTGCTCCGTGCTCGGCCGTCTCGTGGCGCCGGCGTGAGGCCCGGCAGGCGGCCTGTTTGGTGGCGTCGCGCTCGGCTCCGGCCACGGCCTCGGCGTGGTCGATCTCCTGGCAGCCCCGGCACGGCTCCGGCGCGGGCAGGCCGTCGTGGACGACCGGCCGTACGAGGGTGTCGGGGGCGGGTGCGTGGGGGGTACGTCCGTTCGGAGAACCGTTTTTCGTAGACACGATCGTTCCTCTCCGTGGTCATTTCGCTACCAGGTGAGATGAGCGTGACCTAAAGTCTGGCTGTCTTCAACGTTCCTTAAGGGGAGGGCACATTGGTAAACCGCAAGGAGTTAAACCCCGAAGCGAGCCCGCAAGCCGCCTTCGGGGCACGTGTCCGCAAGTCGCGTGAGGCTCGCGGCTGGACGCAAGACGAGCTTGCCGCGCTGGTCGGCTACTCGGGCAGGCACATCTCAGCAATCGAAACGGGACGCAAACCTCCAACTCTCCGTTTCTCGCGGAGCCTGGATACCGTGCTGGGGCTCGCTGGAACGGCAGAGGCGTTCGAGCGCACATGGGGAGAACTACGGAACGGCAGCCTGTTGGAAGGCTTCCCGGAGTACGTGGCGTATGAGGGACGAGCCGCAGAAGTCAGGTTGTTCGAAGTCGGCATCGTGCCCGGCCTGCTCCAGACCCCGGAGTATGCGACGATCCTGGCTGCAAGCGCGGTGGCGCGTGGGGCGATCACGCCCGAGCAGGCTGACGAGCGGGTGGCGTTGGTTGCCGAGAGGCAAGCCGCACTTGTGCGCATGCCGCTGCCGCTGGTGGTCGTCGTGCTGGACGAAAGCTGCATTCGCCGGTCGATCGGCGAAACTGCGGCCATGGATGCGCAGTTGGAGCGGCTGGTCGAGTTCGCTCGGCAGCCGAACACCATGCTTCAGGTTGCCCCGTTCGATCTGGCGCACCGGCCGTTCGATCTGCCGATAACGGTGTTGACGATGCCGGACCGCTCGCTGATGTCGTACGCAGAGTCTTCGCAGCGGGGGCATCTCGAACGGGAAAGTACTTCGGTCTTGCCCATGCTGACGGCCTACCATCAACTACAAGCAGAATCGCCCTCCCAGGCGACATCCGTGGCCATGATCGAGCAGTTACGAAAGGGCTCTCCGTGACGACCGAATCCCCCCGTTGGTTCACGTCCTCCTACAGCAACAATGGCGGCCAGTGCGTCGAGGTCGCCGCCAACCTCGCCGCCTCCCGCGGCGTGGTCCCCGTACGTGACTCCAAGGATCTGAGCGGTCCCACCCTGGACCTTCGTGCCGATGCGTTCGCTTCCTTCGTGGCGGGCGTCAAGGCCGGAGAGTTCGGCACCGTCTGAACACCCGGTTCCTCACCGAGCCGGACAGCCCCGTCGTGCTCCGCATGGTGGGGCTTCGTGCTGTCCCGGCCCGACACCGTCACGTGCCGCAATCGCCCGGCCCCGACGCGCTTTTGGGATGTAGCGTCGGATCATGAAACCGCCGACCGACACCGCCACCGATCAGGCACCGGCCGATCCGGCCGCCACGGACGACATGCTGGCCACGCAGCCCGTCGGGTACTGGAGCGGCCTCGCTCATGGGGTCGTCACCCGGCATCTGCGTGATGCGATGGCCAGGATCGACGTGACGCAGCCGCAGTACTGGGTGTTGAACCGTCTGAACGGCGGTTCCTCGGCGCCGAGTCGTGAGGAGGTCGTCGTCCAGCTGACGCCCCTCGCGGACGGGCCGCACGAGGTGGGGCGGGTCGTCGACCAGCTGGTCCACCGTGGCTGGCTGCGGTTCGACGCCGGGCACCGCCTGCACCTCACCGAGGCCGGGGAGGCCGCCAGGGTGCGGCTGCGCGAGCTGGTGACCGAGGTGCGCGCCGTGGTCCACGAGGGCATCAGCGACGAGGAGTACGTGGCGGCGCTCAAGGTCCTGCGCAGGATGGTGGCCAACGTCGGGGAAGCCGGGAGCTCCTGACGAACGGACCGTGGCGGGAGGGGCGTTCAGTCGCCGAGAGCCAGTCGGATACCGAATGCGGCGATGACGGTGCCGGTGATCCGGTCGAGCAGGCGGCGGGCCTGGGGCCTGCGGAGCCAGCCGTGCAGCACCTGGGCGAAACCGATGAGGACGGCCGACCAGATCAGGCCGATGAGGATGTGCACCGTGGTGAGCAGGAGTCCCATGGTGAAGTGGTTCGCGCCGACGGGGATGAACTGGGGCAGGACGGCGACGTAGAAGGCACCCATCTTCGGGTTGAGGAGGTTGGTGAGTGTGCCCTGCCGCCAGCCGCCGCTTGTCGAGTCCGTACCGGCGAGCAGTCCGGAGTCGTTCGTGTCCGAGGCCGGTCGTTTTTGGAGGGTGTCCCGGAGCATGCGGACACCCATCCAGACCAGGTAGGCGGCGCCGACCCAGCGCAACGCCGTGTAGGCGAGGTGGGAGGCCGTGAGGAGTGCGGTCACTCCGAGGGAGGTGAACGCACCCCAGAGGAGGGTGCCGGTCTGGATTCCGAGGACGACGCCCCATGCTCTTCTGCGGCGGCCGAGGGCCGAGGTGCGCAGGATCAGAGCGGTGTCGAGACCGGGAGTCAGAGTGAGAAGCCCTACAACCAGGGCGAAGGACCACAGCGCAGTACTCATTGCCATGGAATGCCAGGCTACCTCCACCCGATCCGCTGTTCCGCTCCTCCATCCCACTTAGTGACCTAATGCACGTACATCAGGTGCTGCCCATCGGGTTCGGGCGGGTCACCTGGACGGGAAAGCGCCTCACTTCCGCCCGTGTGGGCGGCCTACTGTCGGAGGCATGCCGAAGCCGCTGTCCCGGGCGTCGGCCGCTGCCATGATCAGTCGGCCAGGAAAGGGCACTCCGTGACGACCGAATCCCCCCGCTGGTTCACGTCCTCGTACAGCAACAACGGCGGCAACTGCGTCGAGGTCGCTGCCGACCTCGTCGCCTCGCGCGGCGTGGTCCCCGTGCGTGACTCCAAGGATCTGACCGGCCCCACCCTGAGCCTTCGCGCTGATGCGTTCGTCGGCTTCGTGGCGGGCGTCAAGGCCGGAGCGTTCGGCACCGTCTGAGCAACCGGCCAACCGGCCGGCGTATACCTCTCGAAGAGGGCCCCACCGTGCGCCGCACGGTGGGGCTTCGCGCTGCCTGGGTGCGTGCGGGCGGGAGCGCTTCTGCCGTGGTGCGTCAGGGAGTTCCGCCCCCGCCGCCGGTGGGTGCGGGGCGGGTCACGCCGCCATGGCCCGCTCGCCGCCCTCGGCGTCCTCCGCGCAGGCGACGGCCAGGCCGTCCAGCGACAGGCCCAGCGCGTGGGCCAGGGCCGCCACGGTGAAGAAGGCCGGGGTCGGGGCCCGGCCGGTCTCGATCTTGCGGAGGGTTTCCGCGGACACTCCGGCCGCCGCTGCCACGTCCACCATGCTGCGGTCACCGCGGGCCTCGCGGAGCAGGGCCCCGAACCGCTGCCCACGTCGACGCTCCTGCGGGCTCAAAGGAACTCTCACCATGTCCGTGATACTAATACCGGTATAAGTATTGGGTAGCGGCGCATCGCAAGGAGTCAGGAACATGGTGGAGATCAAGACCGACACGGCAATGGACGCGATGCGGGAGGCGGGACGCGTCGTGGCCCACGCACTGGCGGCCGGTCGCGCGGCGGCAGCCGTGGGAGTCCGCCTGAGCGAGCTCGACGAAGCCGCCCGCACCGTTCTCGACAAGGCCGGAGCGCGCTCTCCGTTCCTCGGATACCGACCGTCCTTCGCCCCCACCCCCTTCCCCGCGGTGCTGTGCGTGTCCGTGAACGACGCCGTCGCGCACGGCATCCCCGGCGACTACCGCCTGCGCGACGGCGACCTGGTCGGCCTCGACTGCGGAGCCGAACTCGACGGCTGGACCGGGGACGCCGCGATCAGCTTCATCGTCGGCACCCCTCGCCCCGCCGACCTCGAACTCATCGCCGCCACCCAGCGGGCCCTGGACGCGGGCATCGCCGCCGCCACCACCGGCCACCGGATCGGAGACATCTCCCATGCCATCGGCGCGGTCGCCCGCAAGGCCGGCTGCGGCATGCCCTCCGACTTCGGCGGCCACGGCATCGGCCGCACGATGCACGAAGATCCCCACGTCCCCAACCACGGACGGCCCGGCCGCGGTTTCCCCCTGCGCCACGGCCTCACGCTCGCCATCGAGCCCATGCTCATGGCCGGAGGGCACAACGACTACTACACCGACCCCGACGGATGGACCCTGCGCACGATCGACGGCAGCCGGGCCGCCCACATCGAACACACCATCGCCGTCACCGAGGACGGCCCCCGCATCCTGACCCTGCCCTGACCACGGATCCGCTCACATCCGGCGGCCGGGCACGGCACCGCCGTACGCGGGTTGACCGACCTCAGGAGCAACCGCGGACCGGAGTCGGTGCGGCCCGAGAAGCTCCTCAGGCCGCCGTCAGCGCCGCCAGGGCGCGGTCCATCGCGGCGTTGAACTCCTCCGGCGTCAGCGGCAGCCGGGACTTGACGTCCCGGCTCCACCGGTCGGCGAGGACCTCGGCGGAACCCGCCTCGACACCGTCGAGCGCCGCGTCGGCCAGGTCCGACGGTGCGATCTTGTCCACGGGCCAGCCCGCGGCCATGTCGGTGTCGGCCAGGCCGAGGTGCACCGCCGTCACGAGCGTGCCCTGCTCGGCGAGTTCCAGGCGGACGCCGTTGGTCATGGCCCAGGCCGCGGCCTTGGTCAGGTGGTAGGCGTTGGCGCCCTTGCCCCCGAACCACGACATGGCGGAGAGCACGTTGACGATCGCGCCCCCGCCGTTCCCGGCGAGCGTCGGCGCGAACTCCCGGACCATTCCCAGGTGGCCGAACACGTTGGTCTCCAGCTCGTGCCGCACCGCGTCCAGCGAACCGGTGACCAGGTCGGTCCCCGTCTGGATCCCCGCGTTGTTGATGAGCAGCGAGACGTCCGGGGCGGCCTCGGCGGCGGCCCGCACGGCCGCGGGATCGGCGATGTCGAGGGGCAGCACCACGACCCCGGGCAGGTCCACGGTCTCCGGCCGGCGGGCCGTCGCGTAGACCTTGCGGGCGCCCCGTTCGAGCAGGCGCTGGGCGAAGGCGCGGCCCAGGCCGCGGTTGGCTCCGGTGACAAGGGCGACTGAGTTGTTGATGTCCATGCCCGGTACGCTAAAACCTGACGTTGACGTCAGGGGCAAGCGTCGGTCATCAGGGCCGGGGTGAGAGGAGTCACCATGACCGTCACAGAGGCCGCGGCCGGGCGGCTGATCCGCATCGGCGAGGTGGCGCGCGGTGCCGGCGTCTCGGTACGCGCCGTGCGCTACTACGAGCAGCAGGGGTTGCTCATCGCGGAGCGCAGCCCTTCCGGCCAGCGCCTCTACCGACAGGACGCCATCGCCCGGGTCCAATTCTTCCAGCAGATGTACGCCGCCGGCCTGACCAGCCGAAGGATCACGGAACTCCTTCCGTGCTGGGACTCCGGGCACACCGATGCCGAGCAACGAGCCATGCTGCGCGCCGAGCGCGACCGGATCCAGGCCAAGGCCGACGACCTCCAGGCCGCCCTGGACCGCCTCGACGAGGTCATCGCGGTCACGGACACGCACCCGTAGGCACGGTCGGCCGGACGCCGCTCCGGCGATCTGCGGGTGGCGTGCTAGGCGTTGCCCGGTGCGGCCGACCCGGCGGCAGCCTGCTCGATCTTCGCGCAGTGGGCCGCACGGGCTTCCTCGTCGATCGGCTGCTCGTGTTCGGGGCGCAGCCCGGTCCGGCCGTCGAGGCCCTCACGCAGGACATCGGCCTGCCCGGCATGCCGGATGGTCTCGCCGAGGACATGGACCACGATGGCGAACAGGTTCGTGTCGGCGTGCGGCTCCGGCCACCACGGGACGTGGCCGGGGGCGTCGAGGGCAAGCTCGTTGATCGTCGCGTCCGAGTGTTCCCACGTGCGCCGGTAGAACCCGATGATCCGATCGCGGGTCTCGTCCTCGGTCGCCCACAGATCGCTGCCGTCGGAGTCCTGCCACCGGGGCAGCGATTCCGGGGAAGGGCGGTCGAAGACCTCGCCGAAGTACCTGGCCTCGATGTTGGCCATGTGTTTGACGAGGCCGAGGAGGTTGGTCCCGGTCGCTGTCAAAGGCCGGCGGGCGTCGTATGCGGACAAGCCGTCGAGTTTCCAGAGCAGCGCCTCGCGGTCCCGCCGCAGTCTTCCGTGCAGGTTGTCCTTCGCGAATTCATCGATCATGCGGCATGAGCCTGCCATGGGCTGTTCGTGGTCTCAAGATCCCTTACGTGGTCCGCAGGGCCTCGCCTGTTACGCGTCCTCAGCCGTCACCCCGATCGGTGTCCGGACCGAAGGAGCGCGGTGACGAGGACGAGGGGTGCGAAGGCGTCTGTGGTGGCGAGGGTGACGGCGTAGCCCTTTCGTCGGCATACAGCCTCAAGCCTGACGTAAGGGGAGGGCCAATTCCCGCTCTCTGGGCATCGGCGCGCGGCCTTGCCCACCTCAAGTCCTGGAGGGCCTTCCGTCCCGCCCGCCACAACCACATGACGTCAATTGCCAAGTACTCACCCCGGAGTGGCACCGCTGAAGAATCAACCTCACTGTTGGCGGCAAAGGAAGTCCATGACTGTCCGTACCGCTGTGGCAGTGGCATTGGGCGACGGTACAATGCAGATCCGAAACTGTGCCGACGGCTATTGTCGGTGAATGTGATGGTGCGGTACAGGCAAATACCGGCACCGGTCCACGGCATGACAATGGTTACGCGAGGGGTGCATCTGTGGATTTCGCCATAGCTATTTCCATCATTATTTCCGTCATTATTGTCGCAGGCAGCATCGCCTATATTGTGTATCTTTTTTTCCGCGACCAAAAGATCTGGTCGCAGGGACGGGATATTCGGGTCCTGGTGGAGGATGTTCGCCATGTGGGTACCAACGACAGCGGATCCGTCACCATAGATTACCGGCTCTCATGGAATGAGGGCGGCGTGGTCAGGCATGTGGAAGGCAGGGATACCATTCTGGCCATCCGCTCATCGGCGGTGCAGAAAGGCTGCGAGGTCGATATCAGGTATGTGGACGACGACCACCTTTTGTTTGTCTTTGATAAGTAGAGAGCGCAAGGGTTTCACGATTCCCGCCGCGCCGTAGGCCAGCAGGAAGACGGTGATCAACCCCTCCGGGCGGGGTCCCGCGGCCGGTCCCGCTTGCCCGCTCGCCCGCGCGGCTGCGAAATCACGCGACACCGCGTCCGAGTTGTGGGAGCCTCACCCGCGATGACACAACGAACCGATACGCCCCCCACGTGGGACGAACGTACGCAGCTGGCCACCTTTCTGGATTACGCCCGTGACACGGCGCGAACCAAGTGTGAGGGCGTGTCCGAGGAGGATGCCCGCAGGGCGCCGCTCCCGAATTCACCGTTGATGACGATGTGCGGGCTGATCAGCCATCTGCGATGGGTCGAACATCACTGGATCCAGGTGATGTTCCTCGGTGAGGAACCCGAGGGGCCGCTCACTGCGGCGACCGACGACGACCCCGACCCCGAGATGCGGACGGCGGTCGACGTCCCCCTGCCTCGGCTTCTCGCCGAGTACGAGGAACAGAGCGCCCGCTACCGCCGCCTGGTGGCCGATCGCGACCTGGACTCGACGGCCGAGCGCCCTATCGGCGACGGCCGCCATGTGGACCTGCGCTGGGTGGTCCTCCACCTCATCGAGGAGATTTCCCGCCACAACGGTCACCTCGATGTGGTGCGTGAACTCGTGGACGGGCAGACCGGCGTCTAGATCATCGCGTCACCGCCGCTCGGTGAGCCGGGTGATGGTGACCGTTGCCGCAATCGTTCGCCGATTCCCCGACGGTCAGGCGTCGGCGGCCTCCGCGATGAGGAAGTCCAGGAAGCGGTCGGCCAGTGGTTCGCCCAGGAGGGGTTCCAGGAACAGGAACTGGCCCTGGGGGTTGACCTCCAGCCATACCGGTTCGCCGTCCGGCATCAGCTTGATGTCGATGATCCCCATACGCAGGTCGAGCCGACGCAGGACCGCCGTGACCCGGCGGGCGAGCGGTTCCGGAACCTCCCACTTGGTGATGGGAACGTTCAGATCGGGGCGCCAGTCGAGCCGGTCCGTTTCGATGAGGGCCGCGCACATGTCTTCGCCGAAGCAGTTGAGCCGGACATGGCGCCTGCCGGGGACGTACTCCTGGTAGACGGCGGGGCACACCCGGAAGGACTCCTCGGGGATCGAGGACGGGTCGTCGAGGTACTGAGTGAACATCAGCGGCCCGCTCGCCCCCAGCACCGGCTTCACGATGACCCGGCCGGTGCGGCGGACGAACTCGATCACTTCCTGGCGCGACTGCGACACCAGGGTGCGCGGTACGCGGAAGCCTTCCTCCCGTGCGACGGCGAGCTGGTACAGCTTGTCCGCCGCACGGTCGGTCGCCTCCGGGGATGACACCCACCGGCCGGTGAAGGCGGCCGCCAGCATGCCTCCGAGCGCTCCGCGGCAGTCGTTGTTGACCAGCCGCCGCTCGTGGTCGTTCGCCGCGTCCGCGGAGTTCTGCTGGTTCGCCCTCATCCTCCGCCACCACAGCACCGAGACGTCCTCCAGCGGTACCGCGATCCCTTCCGAGGTCAGAACCGTGGCGGGCGAGTCCCGGTGCGAACTCCAACTGAGGCTGGGCCGCCCGCTGATCCGGTCGCATTCAACGACGTGGAACGGGCTGTAGTGGCGGCGGGCCGCGGCCTCACGGATGGCGAGTGTGTGCAGATCATCCTCGATCGATACCGTGAGGATCATTATTCGGGACAGTCCACGCAGCAGTCATCGGTGCAGCCGCACGAGCAGGACTCGGACGCCGAGCCCGCCATGTAGCTGGCATCGATCCTGAGGCCCGTCGTGGCCCGAACCCCTTCTTCCCACGCCCGCAACTCCTCCGGGGTCTGTAGGTAGATATAGGACTCGGGCTGGACACGCAGGACGACCGGGGGCGCTGCGGCCGCAGCCGCGGAAGAGAACTTCGTCAGTCCCTTGCGTTCCTGTTCAACCGGATCTCCGAGCTTGAAGGAGGTCATGATGACCATCTCCGCTGTGCGTCGATTTGGTTAACACTCCTCTCACCATCACACCACCGTGGGCCCGTCTCCGCATCTTGAACTAGGCGCGGTTTCAACTTCCTTGGACGTACGGACTTCAGTGGGGGAGGCGGGGCGAACCTGGCAGCCGGTGCACCGCGCGGCACCGGATCGTGACCGGCCGCGACCCGGTGTGCCATGTCGTGGGTCGGGGCGTCGCGGTGGAGCGGGTCCCGGTCGGCCACGACGTAAAAGCTTTTCAAGAACCGAGAGGAAAGAACCCTTCCCCACCCCTGTCCCCGGCCATCCGCAGGGCGTCACCCGCACGGGTGAGGTTTGCCAACTGAGCTGGATTTCGGGCTGGTTGGCTGGCATATGCTCACGCTCACCACCCAGACATGCGACGACCCCCGACCGGGCTGCAATCCCGATCGAGGGTCTGGCCGCCGAGGAAGTAGGAGCTTCCCGATGGATACCCAGCAGGTTAGCGTGCCCCCGCGTGCCCCGTCACACGGTGTCGTGCACCTCAACGTCCGGCTGACCGAGCGCTTCTCGATCATCTCCAACGCCCTTTCCCAGCACGGCGATCTGTCGCTGGTCGCGATCGGCCTCAGCACGTACATCCAGTCGCTGCCCGCCGGAACGAAGGTCGGCATCAAGGTGCTCGCCGAGCGTTTCAAGGAGGGCGAGAGGTGCATCGCCGGTGCGCTGCGCGAGCTGGAGGTCCATGGCTTCCTGCGGCGGGTCCGCGTGCACCTTCGCGACGGCCGCATCGCGACGCGTACGGAGTCGTACAACCTGCCGGAGCGCGACCGGCACCCGCAGGAAGCCCCGAAGAGCCGACGGAACACCAGCGGTCCGGGATCTCCGAAGGCTCCGGAGCGAGCAGCGCCGCCCGCGCCACCCGGCCCGTCGCGGCGCCCCGCGCCGACGCCCGTACGGGAGCCCGCCCCCGCGCCGACGCCCCGGCCCGCCGCGGCGCCCGTAGGGGAGCCGATTCCCGCGCCGATGCCCGTAGGGGAGCCGACTCCCGCGCCGATGCCCGTACGGGAGCGGACTCCCGCGCCCCGCCTCGTACCGCCACCCACCGCGCCCAAGCCGCCGCCCCCGCCGCTCCCCGTACCGCAGGCCGTGACGCCCCAGTTGCACCGGGCGGCTGCCGATCTCCTCGCCGGTCTTCCGCGCACGGTGCCTCATCTGGTCCTCTCCGAGCGCGATGTCCAGGACCTCACACCCGGTGCCGCCGCCTGGCTCGAACGCGGCGCCACCCCGGCCGCCCTCCGCGCCGCCCTGACCGGTGACCTCCCCGTACCGCTCAAGCATCCGGCGAAGCTCCTGAGGCACCGGCTCATCGCCCTGCTGCCGCCCCTGCTGCCGACGGCGCCACCGGTCGTCCCGATGCAGAACTGCGACGACTGCGACCGGGCCTTCCGCTCACCGGACGCGGGCCCCTGCCGGGACTGCCGGGCCTACCGGGCCGAAGCCTTCCGCGAACCGGACCTGCTCAGCGCGTGAGGGGCGGGGGATGCTCGTCTCCTAGTACCGACCGAAGGGGCCTTGCTCCGGGGGAAGTCGGGGTCGCGCGGCCGGTCACGGGCCGCCCCCCGGCGTCGTCCTTCACCGACCCCTCCCGGTCCCGGACGACCCGTCAGGGCCGGTGCGTACGTGCGCACGTACCCCTTGCAGGCCGAACAGGATGAGGAGTTCGACCGCGCCGCCGTCGGCGCTGCCCAGCCAGTGCGGCAACGACGTGTCGAACTCGGCTGCCTCGCCGGGCGGCAGGGTCAGATCGCGTTCGCCGATCACGAGCCGCAGGCGTCCGCTGAGCACGTAGAGCCATTCGAAGCCTTCGTGGGTCTGCGGGGTCGGTTCGCGTGGTTCCGGGCGGGCGGGGACGATCATCTTGAACGCGTGCACACCGCCCGGTCGCCGGGACAGGGGCACGAAGGTCATCCCGAACCGGCTGACCGGCTTGAGGTGCATGCGGGGATCGCCGGTGTGCGGGGCGCCGACGAGGTCGTCCAGCGGAACGTCATAGGTACGGGCCAGCGGCAGCAGCAGTTCCAGGCTCGGCCGGCGCTGCCCGTTCTCCAGCCGGGACAGCGTGCTCTCCGAGACGCCGATGGCCGACGCGAGGTCGGCGAGGGTGATGCCGCGTTCGCGGCGCAGCGCGCGCAGCCGTGGCCCCACCGCGTCGAGCACGTCGTCGTCGCTCGTGCCATCCATCGGGCCATCTTGCCATTACCGCAAGTTTCCGTGCCGGATCGCGGGGTGCGCGGCAAGACTCACGTACCCACCGACACAGGGAGTCTTGATGAGCACCACCGAAGCGGTCGCGTTCTGGGACGGGGTCCACGCGGCCCGGCCGGCGGCCGACGGCCCGCGGCCGAACGCCCGCCTCACCGAGACGGTGACGGGCCTGCCGCCCGGTGACGCGCTGGACCTCGGATGCGGCGAAGGCGGCGACGCGCTGTGGCTCGCCCGCCAGGGCTGGCACGTCACCGCCGTCGACATCTCGGCCGTGGCGGTCGGACGGCTCGCCGCCCTCGCCCGCTCGCACGGCCTGGACGACCGTGTCGTCACCGTGCCGCACGATGTGCACACGTCGTTCCCGCCCGGCGGATTCGACCTGATCTGCGCCCACTACCTACAGACCCCCTTCGCCCTGGACCGGGCAACCGCCCTGCGCTCGGCCGCGCACGCACTGCGCCCCGGCGGGCGGCTGCTGGTCGTCGACCACGGCTCGGCCGCACCGTGGTCGTGGAACCAGGACCCCGATGCCCGCTACCCGGGCCCGCGGGAGATCGCCGCGGACATCGGCCTGGCCCCGGAGACCTGGACGGTCGAGCGGGCCGACTCACCCCGCCGGATCGCGACCGGACCGGACGGGAGCACCGCCGAGGTCACCGACCACGTCCTCCTCCTGCGCCGCACCGCCTGACGCATCCGGTGAAGGAGACGCCGTGCCCGGCACCACGCGCCGCGACACCCCGCCGCCCCGGACCGGAAACAGCGAGAGGGAGGTCCTGCGTGGATTCCTCGACTACCTCCGGACCTCGATCGCCGCGAAGGTCGACGGCGCCCCCGAACCGCAGGTGCGCACAGCCGCGGTGCCGTCGGGCACGAACCTGCTCGGCCTGCTCAACCATCTGACCCTCGTCGAGCGTTCGATGTTCCTCGGGGACGACGTCACCGACTGGCAGGCGACGTTCCGGGCCGCACCGGGGGACAGCGCGGCCGGTGTCGTCGCTCGCTACCGAGAGGCGGTCGAGCGCGCCAACGCCGTTCTCGACGGGTGCGCCGATCTCGGCGCACCGGTCCCCCGGTCCCGGCAGGACCGCCCCGCTCCCAGCGTCCGCTGGGCACTCACCCACCTGATCGAGGAGACCGGCCGGCACGCGGGCCACGCGGACATCCTCCGCGAACTCATCGACCGTACGACCGGCCGCTGATCCACCTTCTCCCGGACCGGAACACCTGGTCACGGCGCCACGGCCGTGGCCGACGCGTCGAACGCGCCTCCTTCGGCGAACGTGCCCCCTTCAGGGGCGGGCGACCGCCCAGGCCGCCTCGATCATCAGGAAGATCTCGTCCACCGCGGCCTCCGGATCGGCCGCCTCGCGGGCCAGCGAATGGGCGTCGATCGCGAACCTCGCGATCGTCCGGCAGGCCGTTGTGGGCTGCGGCAGGCCGAGATCGGCGGCGATGGCCGTTGCCAGCGACGCCGCATGGCGCAGCCGCATCGACTCCTCGTACTTCCGCAGGGCGGGTGATCCGTCGATCATCCGCCAGATCGGGGCGGCGCCGTCCGCCGTGCAATGGCGTACCAGGGCCAGGATCTCGCGGCGCAGCGCGGGGATGAGCGGCTCGTGCGGGGCCCGGCCGGTGACCGCCCGCGCGAGGCGGTGCTCGAAGTCCTCGTCCCGCTCGAACACCAGGGCCTCTTTGGAGGCGAAGTGGGAGAAGAGCGTGGTGACGGCCACATCGGCCTCGGCGGCCACGTCGCGGATGCCCACGGCGTCGTACCCGCGTTCCAGGAAGAGCCGCAGGGCGGTGTCAGCGATCTTCTGGCGGGTCGCGGCCTTCTTGCGCTCACGGCGTCCGGACTGCACGGTCATGCCCTGACGCTATCAAATGCGAAAATGGAACAGTTCCAAAAAGCTAACCGTTAGTGTTACGTTCGGCCGTATGAAGAAAGTGAGCTTCGCCGAGTTCGGCGGTCCGGACGTTCTGCAACTCGTGGACGCCGAGGAGCCCCAAGCGGGCCCCGGCCAGATACGCATCGCCGTACGGGCGGCGGGTGTGAACCCCGTCGACTGGCGGGTTCGGGAGGGCCAGATCCTGGCGGCCCATCCGCTCGAACTGCCCGCCGGGGTCGGGCTGGACGCCTCAGGGGTGGTGGACGGGATCGGC
Source organism: Streptomyces sp. NBC_01237 (assembly GCF_035917275.1). NCBI lineage: Bacteria > Bacillati > Actinomycetota > Actinomycetes > Kitasatosporales > Streptomycetaceae > Streptomyces > Streptomyces sp. NBC_01237. Next base: position 5,457,833 of record NZ_CP108508.1, read on the forward strand.
GAGGGCGTCGAAGGGATCGCGGTCGGCGACCATGTGTTCGGCGAAGGGGCGAGCACCTACGCCGAGTTCGCCGTGCTGTCGGCCTGGGCCCGTATGCCCGAGGGCCTGACCTTCGAAGAGGCGGCCGGGTACCCCTCCGTGGTGGAGACCGCGCTGCGCATCATCGGCCAGGTCGGTGTGCGGTCCGGGCAGACGCTGCTGGTCAGCGGCGCGTCCGGGGGAGTCGGTTCGGCGGTGCTTCAGATCGCCCGCGACCGCGGCATCACGGTCATCGGCACGGCCGGGGCCGCGAACCAGGACTATCTGCGCGGCCTGGGAGCCCTCGCCACGACGTACGGCGAGGGCTGGGCCGAGCGGGTGCGGCAGCTCGGCCCCGTCGACGCGGCGCTCGATCTGGCCGGCTCGGGCGTGATCCCTGAGCTCGTGGAACTGACCGGGGATCCGCAGAAGGTGATCTCCATCGCCGATCTCGACGCGCCGGATCTCGGGGTCCGGTTCTCCGGCGTGGCCGGGAGCGTGCCGGAAGCGCTCGCCGTGGCGGCCGGCCTCATCTCGCGGGGAAAGCTCCACATCCCGGTCGAGAAGTCGTACCCGCTCACCGAGGCCGCTGCGGCGCACATCGACAGCCAGGCCGGTCACACGCGCGGGCGCCGGGTCATCGTCGTCTGAGTCGTTTTCCCGCGCGGAAGAAAAAATTCTCCGGGGCGTGTCGATCGAGCCCTGTCCCGTTCGTCGTCATGGTGAAAGGCACCCCCGCGGTGGGGTGCGACGGGACAGGGCAGGACACGACAGGAGCCGGGACCATGAAGTACATGCTGCTGATCCACAGCGGGGCGATCGACGAGAACGGCGGGGCGGCCGAGTGCACCGTCGAGGACTGGATGGACTACGACAGGGCCGTACGCGACGCGGGCATCCATGTCTCCGGTGAGTCGCTGGCCGACCTGGTCACCGCCACCACCGTCCGCGTCGGGCCGACGGGGGAGCGGACCGTGACGGACGGGCCGTTCGCCGAGACGCGTGAGGTGCTGGGCGGGTTCCTCGTCATCGACGTGCCCGACCTCGACACCGCGCTCGACTGGGCCGCCCGCTGCCCCGGCTCGCGCGGCAGCGGCGCCGTCGTCGTACGGCCCGTGGCCGACTTCGGGGCCTGACGGTGACGGGCGGGGGAGCCGGGGCGGAGGGGGCGCGGGCTTCCGTCGAGGCGGTGTTCCGGGAGGAGCGCGGTCTGCTGCTGGCCTCCCTCGTCCGCCGGTTCGGGGACCTCGACCTGGCCGAGGAGGTGACGTCGGAGGCCATCGAGGCCGCGCTGCTGCACTGGCCGGCCGACGGGGTGCCGGCCCGCCCCGGGGCCTGGCTGCTGACGACGGCCCGGCGCAAGGCGGTGGACCGGCTGCGCAGGGACCAGGCGTACGCGGCCCGGCTCGCCGTCCTCCGCGCGGACGCGGAACGGGCGGAGACGGAACGGGCGGCGACGGAGCGCGCGTACGCCGCACCGGCCGGTGGCGCCACCGGTGAGCTGCCCGACGAACGGTTGCAGCTGTTCTTCACCTGCGCCCACCCGGCACTCGCCGCCGAGGACCGGACCGCCCTGATCCTGCGCTGCCTGGCCGGACTCACCACACCGGAGGTGGCACGGGCCTTCCTGGTGCCGACCGCCACCATGGCCCAGCGGATCGTGCGGGCGAAGAAGAAGATCCGCGAGGCCCGCATCCCGTTCCGGGTGCCCGGCGCCGACGAGCTGCCGGAGCGGCTGCCCGGGGTGCTCCAGGCCCTCTACTCGATCTTCACCGAGGGGTACGCCGCCAGCTCCGGGCCCAGTCTCCAGCGGACGGACCTGGCGGAGGAGGCGATCCGGCTGGCCCGGATCCTGCGCCGGCTGCTGCCCGCCGAACGCGAGACCGCCGGGCTCCTCGCCCTGATGCTGCTCGTCCACGCCCGGCGCGATGCCCGCACCGGGCCGGGCGGCGAGCCGGTGCTGCTGGACGAGCAGGACCGGGGGCGCTGGGACCGGGACATGATCGAGGAGGGGCGCGTCCTGGTGGTCGACGCGCTGACCGGCGGACCGGCCGGGCCGTACGGGGTGCAGGCCGCCGTCGCCGCCCTGCACGACGAGGCGGCGGACGTCGCGAGCACGGACTGGCCGCAGATCGTGGCCCTGTACGACGTGCTGCTCGCGCTCGCCCCGTCCCCGGTGGTCGCTCTGAACCGGGCGGTGGCGGTGGCGATGCGGGACGGCCCGGAGGCGGGGCTCGCGCTGCTCGACGCGCTCGCCGGGGAGCCGAGGCTGCGCGCGTACCCGCCGTATCCGGCCGCGCGGGGCGACCTGCTGTGCCGCTTGGAGCGCTTCGGCGAGGCCGCCGCCGCGTACCGGGAAGCGCTCGAACTGCCGGGCGCCGAACCGGAGAAGGCCGCGCTGCGCCTGCGGCTCGCGGAGGCCGAGCGGGGCGGTGGGGCGCCCGGTCGGTAGGGGGCGCGGGGCAGCTCATCGATGGGGGTGCGGGGGGTGCGCGGGGGCGGCGGGGCGCTCGGCGGGGCAGGAGAGCGCCCCGCCGCGCCCGTCGGCATCGGGCCCATGGCCGGAACCATCCTCTTGACCCGGCCATGTCACGACACGACCATATCCGCGTCGCACAGGTCCATCCCCCCACCCATCCGGACTCAGGAGACTCCAGCATGCGACTTCTCCACGCACGGAAATCCCGGCCGACGAGAACCAGGCGGAACGCCACCCTCGCCGTCCTGCTCGCCCTCGGACTCGCCGCCCCCGTCACCGCCGTCGCCAGTACCGACACCTCGGGGCGCAGCGCGGTCGTCGCCGCGGACGAGCAGACCTCCCAGTACGAGATCACCGGACGCACCACTGCCGCCGCCCGCACCGAGATCGCCCGCACCGGGGTCTCGATCGACGAGGTGCACGACCACGGCATCGTGATCACCGCGGACGCCGCCCAGGCCAAGAAGCTCCGGGCACGCGGCCATGTGCTGGAGGCGCTGCCCGCGCCTCGGGCCGAACCGGTCGCGGCGGGTGACACCGGCATCCTCGACTTTCCGCCGTCCGACTCCGGCTACCACAACTACGCCGAGATGAACGCGGAGATCGACGCGCGCATCGCCGCGTACCCCTCGATCATGAGCAAGCGCGTGATCGGGAAGACCTACCAGGGCCGGGACATCGTCGCGATCAAGGTCAGCGACAACGTCGGCACCGACGAGGCCGAGCCCGAGGTCCTCTTCACCGCCCACCAGCACGCCCGCGAGCACCTGACCGTCGAGATGTCGCTCTACCTGCTCCGCGAACTCGGTGAGGACTACGGCACCGACTCCCGGATCACCCAGGCGGTCAACGGCCGCGAGCTGTGGATCGTGCCGGACCTGAACCCCGACGGCGGCGAGTACGACATCGCGTCGGGCTCGTACCGCAGCTGGCGCAAGAACCGGCAGCCCAACTCCGGCTCCAGCGCCGTGGGAACGGACCTCAACCGCAACTGGGCCTACAAGTGGGGCTGCTGCGGCGGCTCCTCCTCCAGCACGTCGTCGGAGACCTACCGCGGGGCCGCGGCCGAATCCGCGCCCGAGACGAAGGTCGTCGCCGACTTCGTCCGCAGCCGGGTGGTCGGCGGGAAGCAGCAGATCACGGCGGGCATCGACTTCCACACGTACAGCCAGCTGGTGCTGTGGCCGTTCGGCTACACCTACGACGACACCGCCGCCGGCATGACGGCCGACGACCGCAACGCGTTCGCCGCCGTCGGCAAGAAGATGGGCACGAGCAACGGCTACACCGCCGAGCAGTCCAGCGACCTCTACATCACCGACGGGTCGATCGACGACTGGCTGTGGGGCTCGCAGAAGATCTTCGCCTACACCTTCGAGATGTATCCGGGATCGGCCGGGGGCGGCGGCTTCTACCCGCCCGACGAGGTGATCGAGCGGGAGACCTCGCGCAACCGGGACGCGGTGCTCCAGCTGATCGAGAACGCCGACTGCATGTACCGGTCGATCGGCAAGCAGGCGCAGTACTGCTCCTGAGGGCCGGACGGGCGCGGTAACCGCGCCCGACGGCCGGACAGGCCGAAGCGCGGGGCGTGATCGGCTGCTCCTCGGGACGTGCGGAACCGGTGCGTCCGAAGGGTGGCTGATCCGTCCCGCGTGCTCCTCCGCCTGTGGGGAGGCCGCGGCCTTAGGGTGCCGATATGTGCGGAATCGTGGGTTACGTCGGTGGGCAGTCGGCGCAGGACGTCGTCGTCGCAGGTCTCAAGCGCCTCGAATACCGGGGCTACGACTCGGCGGGTGTCGCCGTTCTCGCGGACGGCGGGCTGGCCGCCGCGAAGAGGGCGGGCAAGCTCGTCAATCTGGAGAAGGAGCTGAAGGACCGGCCCCTTCCGGCCGGTCGCACCGGCATCGGGCACACCCGGTGGGCCACCCACGGGGCGCCCAACGACATCAACGCCCATCCGCATCTGGACAACGCGGGCCGGGTCGCCGTCGTGCACAACGGGATCATCGAGAACTTCGCCGCGCTCCGGCAGGAGCTCATCGGGCGCGGGCACGCGCTGGAGTCGGAGACCGACACCGAGGTGGTGGCGCATCTGCTGGCCGAGGCGTTCTCCGGGTGCGGGGAGCTGGCCGAGGCGATGCGGCAGGTGTGCCGGAGGCTGGAGGGGGCCTTCACCCTCGTCGCCGTGCACGCCGACCAGCCCGACGTGGTGGTGGGCGCCCGGCGCAACTCACCGCTCGTCGTGGGAGTGGGCGAGGGTGAGGTGTTCCTCGCCTCCGACGTCGCCGCGTTCATCGCGCACACCCGCGCCGCGATCGAGCTGGGGCAGGACCAGGTCGTCGAGCTGAGCCGGGCCGGGGTCGTCGTCACCGGGTTCGACGGGCGGGCCGCCGAGGTGCGCGAGTACCACGTGGACTGGGACGCCTCCGCCGCCGAGAAGGGCGGCTACGACTACTTCATGCTCAAGGAGATCGCCGAGCAGCCCAAGGCCGTCGCGGACACCCTCCTCGGGCGGATCGACCAGGAGGGCTCCCTGCTGCTGGACGAGGTGCGCATCGCGCCCGGTGTGCTCCGGGAGATCGACAAGGTCGTCGTCGTGGCCTGCGGGACCGCGTTCCACGCCGGGATGATCGCCAAGTACGCCATCGAGCACTGGACCCGGCTGCCCTGCGAGACCGAGCTGGCCAGCGAGTTCCGCTACCGCGACCCGATCCTCGACCACCGCACCCTCGTCATCGCCATCTCGCAGTCCGGCGAGACCATGGACACGCTCATGGCCGTGCGGCACGCCCGCGAACAGGGCGCGAAGGTCCTCGCCATCTGCAACACGAACGGATCGACCATCCCCAGGGAGTCCGACGCCGTCCTCTACACGCACGCGGGACCCGAGGTCGCCGTCGCCTCCACCAAGGCGTTCCTCACCCAGCTCGTCGCCTGCTACCTCGTCGCCCTGTACCTCGGGCAGGTGCGCGGGACGAAGTGGGGCGACGAGATCAGGACCGTCGTACGGCAGCTCTCGGCCATCTCCGAGCAGGTCGAGCGGGTCCTCGCGACCATGGAGCCCGTACGCGCGCTGGCGCGGTCCCTCGCCGACAAGAACACCGTGCTCTTCCTCGGACGCCACGTCGGCTACCCGGTCGCCCTCGAAGGCGCGCTGAAGCTCAAGGAACTCGCGTACATGCACGCCGAGGGCTTCGCCGCGGGCGAGCTCAAGCACGGGCCGATCGCGCTCATCGAGGAGGACCTGCCGGTCGTCGTGATCGTGCCCTCGCCGCGCGGGCGCTCCCTGCTGCACGACAAGATCGTGTCGAACATCCAGGAGATCAGGGCCCGCGGCGCCCGCACCATCGTCATCGCCGAGGAGGGCGACGAGGCCGTCGCTCCCTATGCCGACCACCTCATCACCATCCCCGTTACGCCTACGCTGCTTCAGCCGCTGGTCTCCACCGTGCCGCTCCAGGTCTTCGCCTGTGAGCTCGCGACGGCCCGCGGCAACGAGGTGGACCAGCCGCGCAATCTGGCGAAGTCCGTGACCGTGGAGTGAGCCGGGAGTGGCAACAGGCATGACAAGGGGAGTGGCGAGGGTGAGCTCGTGATCATTGGGGTCGGGATCGACGTTGCCGAGATCGAACGCTTCGGCGCCGCGCTGGAGCGTACGCCCCAGATGGCCCAGCGGCTCTTCGTGGAGAGGGAGTTGACGCTGCCGAGCGGGGAGCGGCGCGGGGTCGCCTCGCTGGCCGCCAGGTTCGCCGCCAAGGAGGCCCTGGCGAAGGCGCTCGGCGCGCCGGCCGGACTGCACTGGACCGACGCCGAGGTCTGGGTCGAGGACTCCGGGCAGCCCCGGCTGCGGGTGCGCGGCTCGGTCGCGGCGCGCGCCGCCGAGCTCGGCGTACGGAGCTGGCACGTGTCCCTCAGCCATGACGCGGGGGTGGCGTCGGCCGTGGTGATCGCGGAGGGTTGACCGTATGCGACGTGCGTACAGCGTGGAGACCGTACGGGCCGCCGAGGCGGCACTCATCTCACGGCTGCCGGAGGGCGCCCTGATGCAACGGGCCGCCGCCGGGCTCGCCGTGGCCTGCGGCGATCTGCTCCGGCGCAACGGCCGGGTGTACGGCTCCCGGGTCCTGCTCCTGGTCGGCAGCGGCGACAACGGCGGCGACGCGCTGTACGCGGGGGCCCGGCTGGCCAGGCGGGGCGCGGGCGTCCGGGCCCTGCTGACCTCGCCGGACAAGGTCCACGCGGGCGGGCTCGCCGCGCTGGAGGCGGCCGGCGGCCGGGTGCTCGACAGCCCGGACGGACTCGGCGCCGTCGACCTCGTCGTGGACGGCATCACCGGGATCGGCGGGCGCGGCGGGCTGCGCCCGGAGGCCGCCGCGCTGGTGCGGGCGGTCGCCGGGTCACGGGCCCCGGTCCTCTCGGTGGACCTGCCCAGCGGGGTGGAGGCCGACAGCGGGGAGATCCACGGGACGGCCGTGCGGGCGGACGCGACGGTCACCTTCGGCACGTACAAACCGGGGCTGCTCATCGACCCGGCCGCCGAACGGGCGGGCGCCCTGCGGCTCGTGGACATCGGCCTGGGGCCCGACCTGCCCGAGCCGCCGGACCTGGAGGCGTTGCAGTACGCGGACGTCGCGGCCCTGCTGCCGGTTCCGGGTGCCGAGAGCGACAAGTACCGGCGCGGGGTCGTCGGTGTCGTCGCCGGTTCGGAGCGCTATCCGGGCGCGGCGGTGCTCGCGGTCGCGGGTGCGCTGCGCGGCGGTGCCGGTGCGGTGCGGTACGTCGGACCGGGCGGCGACGCGGTGATCTCCCGCTTCCCGGAGGCGCTGGTGCACACCGGGCCGCCGTCGAAGGCGGGGCGGGTGCAGGCCTGGGTGGTGGGGCCGGGGCTCGGGGACGGTACGGCGGCCGGGGCGGCGGTCGCCGACGTGCTGGCCTCGGACGTCCCGGTGCTCGTCGACGCGGACGGGCTGCGGCTGATGGAGGCCGACGCCGTCCGTACGCGCGGCGCCGCCACCGTACTCACCCCGCACGCCGGGGAGGCCGCCGCACTGCTCGGCGTACCCCGCGAGGAGGTCGAGGCGGGCCGGCTCGCCGCCGTACGGGAGCTGGCCGCCCGCTACCGCGCCACGGTGCTGCTCAAGGGATCGACCACCCTGGTCGCCGAGGCCCGTGACACACCCGTACGGGTCAACCCGACCGGTACCTCCTGGCTCGCCACCGCGGGCAGCGGCGATGTGCTCTCCGGGCTGACGGGGTCCCTGCTGGCCGCCGGGCTCGCCCCGCGCGACGCCGCGTCGGTGGGCGCGTATCTGCACGGTCTCGCGGCCCGGCACGGCTCGGACGGGGCGCCGGTGGCCGCGCAGGACGTCGCCGACCGGATTCCGGCCGCCTGGCGCGACGTGCGGGCCGGGTGAGACGCGCGGGCCGGGTGACATGCGGGCCGGGCGGGACAAGGCGGCCGGGTGGGAGATGCGGGCCGGGCGGGACCGCTCCAGGGTGGGGGAGGAACGGGGGCGTACGGAGAGGCGGTCGGTGCGGTGAGCGGTTCGGCGGATGCGGATTCCGTACGGGTACGCAGGGTCTACGACCCGCCCGGGGACGGTGACGGCACCAGGGTCCTGGTCGACCGGCTCTGGCCGCGGGGCGTGTCCAAGGAGCGGGCCGCGATCGATCTGTGGCTGAAGGACATCACCCCGTCGGACGAGCTGCGGTCCTGGTACCACCAGGACCGGTCCGGCGCCCGGTACGACGACTTCGTCGACCGCTACCGCACCGAGCTGGGCGACCCGGCCCACACGGAGGCCGTCGACCGGCTGATCGCCCTGGTGCGCGCGGGCGGACCGGTGACGCTGGTCACGGCCGTGAAGGACGTACCCGCCAGCCATGTCCCGGTCCTGGTCGACCAGCTGGAGCACGCGCTGAAGCACCACTGACACCCTGACAGACGGTTGACCGGGCGGGCGGACGGGCAGTGACGGGATGCCGCCGTACGCCTCTGAGAGACTGGGCGCGATGAACGAGACAGCGTCCCTGAGAGCCCGTGCCGAGATCGACCTCGCCGCCCTGCGCGCCAACGTGCGCGTCCTGCGCGCGCGGGCGGGCGGAGCGCACCTCATGGCCGTGGTGAAATCCGACGCCTACGGGCACGGTGCGGTGCCCTGCGCGAAGGCCGCCCTGGAGGCGGGCGCGACCTGGCTGGGCACCGCGACCCCGCACGAGGCGCTGGCCCTGCGGGCCGCCGGGCTCGGCGGCCGGATCATGTGCTGGCTGTGGACGCCGGGCGGCCCCTGGCGCGAGGCGATCGAGGCCGGCATCGACGTGTCGGTCAGCGGCATGTGGGCGCTGCGCGAGGTCGTCGCCGCGGCCACCGCGGCCGGCCGGCCGGCCCGTATCCAGCTCAAGGCCGACACCGGCCTGGGACGCAACGGATGCCAGCCCGCCGACTGGCCCGAACTGGTCGCCGAAGCCCTCACCGCCGAGACGGCGGGCCTGGTCGCCATCACCGGACTCTGGTCCCACTTCGCCTGCGCCGACGAGCCGGGCCACCCCTCGATCGCCGCCCAGCTCGGCGTGTTCCGCGACATGGTCGCGCACGCGGAGAAGGCGGGCGTCGAGCCCGAGGTGCGGCACATGGCCAACTCCCCGGCCACCCTGACCCTCCCCGAGGCGCGCTTCGACCTCGTCCGGACCGGGATCGCGATGTACGGCATCTCGCCCAGCCCCGAGCTGGGCACGTCCGCCGACTTCGGACTGCGCCCCGTGATGACGCTCGCCGCGTCCGTCGCCCTGGTCAAGGAGGTCCCGGCCGGTCATGGCATCAGCTACGGGCACCTCTACACGACCCCCGCCGAGACCACCCTCGGCCTGATCCCCGTCGGCTACGCGGACGGCATCCCGCGCCACGCCTCGGGCCGCGGCCCGGTCCTGGTCGACGGCAGGGTGCGCACGATCGCGGGCCGCGTGGCCATGGACCAGTTCGTCGTCGACCTCGAAGGCGACCGGCCAGGGACCGGCGCGGACGCCGTGCTGTTCGGGCCGGGGGACCGGGGCGAGCCGACCGCCGAGGACTGGGCGGTGGCCGCCGACACGATCGCGTACGAGATCGTCACCCGGATCGGGGCCCGGGTGCCCCGCGTGTATGTGAACGAGCAGGACGAGCCGCACGAGATCCCGACCGACAACGACTAGGAGCGCGGCACGGTGAGCGAGAGCAGCGCGGGGGACGTGGCGGCGGCGACGGCGGCCGCGGCGGCAGGCTGGCGCCGGGCAGGTGTCGCGGGGGCCGCGATAGGAGTGCTCGCCGCGGGTGCGGCGGCCGGGGTCGCGGTCGAGCGCCTCACCGTGGGGCGCGGCATGCGCAAGAGGGCCCGGCTGGCGCTGGACGCCACCGGCCCCTACGGCTCGCTGCGCGGCATGCCGGGACGGGCCCTCGCGGACGACGGGACCGAGCTGTACTACGAGGTCGACGAGATCGAGCCGCCCACCCCGGAGGCCGGGGCGGGCGGGAGCGGCACCGGTTCGCGGCGGCGACGGCTCTTCGGACGCAAGGCACCCGGACCGGTCACCGTCGTCTTCAGCCACGGCTACTGCCTCAGCCAGGACTCCTGGCACTTCCAGCGGGCGGCGCTGCGCGGTCTGGTGCGCACGGTCCACTGGGACCAGCGCAGCCACGGCCGCTCCGAGCGCGGCCGGGCCCAGGCCGACGGCGTACCGGTCGGCATCGACCAGCTCGGGCGCGACCTGAAGGCGGTCATCGACGCGGCGGCCCCCGAGGGCCGACTGGTCCTGGTCGGCCACTCGATGGGCGGCATGACGATAATGGCGCTCGCCGACCAGTACCCGGCCCTGGTCCGCGACCGGGTGGCCGCCGTCGCGTTCATCGGCACGTCGAGCGGGAAGCTCGGCGAGGTGAGCTTCGGGCTGCCGGTGGCGGGCGTGAACGCGGTGCGCCGGGTGCTGCCCGGGATGCTGAAGGCGCTCGGTTCGCAGGCGGAGCTGGTGGAGCGGGGGCGGCGGGCCACGGCCGACCTCTTCGCGGGGCTGATCAAGCGGTACTCGTTCGGGTCGCGGGACGTGGACCCGGCGGTGGCGCGGTTCGCCGAGCGGCTGATCGAGTCCACCCCGATCGACGTGGTCGCCGAGTTCTATCCCGCCTTCACCGAACACGACAAGAGCGGGGCGCTGCCCGCGTTCCGCGAGGTCCCGGTGCTGATCCTGGCGGGCGACAAGGACCTGGTGACGCCCAGCTCGCACAGCGAGGCCATCGCGGACGTGCTGCCGGACGCCGAGCTGGTGATCGTGCCGGACGCGGGGCACCTGGTGATGCTGGAGCACCCGGAGACCGTCACCGACCGGCTCGCGGACCTGCTGGTGCGGATCGGCGCGGTGCCCGCGGCGGCTAACGTTGGCGAGCATGGAAGCACCGCACAACAGCCCGGCCGCTGAGGTCCCCGAGGGCGCCGAGTCCCGCACCGCGGACGGGGAAGCCGTCACCGTACGGATGACCGTCGAGTCCCCCGAAGAGATGCGGGAGCTGGGCCGCCGGCTCGCCCGCGTGCTGGCCCCCGGCGACCTGGTGATGCTCACCGGCGAACTGGGTGCCGGAAAGACGACGCTGACCCGGGGCCTCGGTGAGGGGCTCGGAGTGCGCGGCGCCGTCACGTCCCCCACCTTCGTGATCGCCCGGGTCCACCCGTCGCTGGCCGACGGCCCGGCACTGGTCCATGTCGACGCGTACCGCCTGGGCGGCGGGCTCGACGAGATGGAGGACCTCGACCTCGATGTGTCCCTGCCGGATTCGGTGGTGGTCGTGGAGTGGGGCGACGGCAAGGTCGAGGAGCTGTCGGACGACCGGCTCCAGGTGTTCATCGGCCGGGCGGTCGGCGACACGGACGACGAGCGGCGCGAGGTGACGCTGGTGGGGATCGGCGCGCGCTGGGCGGGGCTGCGGGCGGAGTTGGCGTAGGGCGGCCGGTGCCGGTGGGCCGGCGGCGGGGCGGGAGCGGCCGTCCGGGGCCGTGGGCCCGCTCAGTAGTCTGAACCCCGTTCGGCACTGACCTCGGGGGACAACCGCATGGAACACCTACGCCAGGACGACCCTGCCCTGATCGGGCCGTACGTCACGCTGGCCGGGCTGGACGCGCGGGACGGCGGGCGCCCCGTCCCCGACCGCCGTTACGTCGCCCGCAGCGCCGACGGCGAGCGCACCGTCATCGTCTGTGTCCCGCGCGCCGACGCCGACCCGGCGCGCTGGGCCGAGGAGGCGCGGCAGGCGCGCGGGCTGTCCGTCCCCGGCTTCCTCCCGGTGGCGGAGGCGGTGGACGCGACGCACGGGCCCGGCGGATTTCCCTGGTACGCGGCCGCGTACGCACCCGTTCTTCCCCTCCCCGCCGCGCTGGCGGCCCACGGCGGACCGCTGCCCGAGCGGTATGTGCGTGCTCTGGGCGCGACCCTGGCGGGGGCGCTCGCCGTCGCCCACGCGCGGGGTGTGACCCATGCCGGAGTGTCCCCGTCCGCCGTCCTGCTCACGTCCGGCGGACCGTGGCTGGCGGGCTTCGGGGCGGTGCGCGCGGCAGGACCGGACGGGCCGGGGCGCGAGGGCCCGGGGCACATGCGGCCGGGGCACGAGGGCCTGGGAAACGTGGGGCCGGGGGGTCTGGAGCCCGGCAGCCTCGCCCCGGAGCAGCTGACCGGCGGCCGGCCGCGTCCGCTGGGTGATGTGTACGGCCTGGGAACAGTGCTCTCGTACGCGAGCACCGGTCACGTCGTTCCCGAGAGCGCCGAACTGCCCGCCGCGCTGCGCCCCCTGATCACGGCCTGCCTGGCCCGTGACCCGGCCGCCCGACCGGACGCGGCGCGGGTGGCCGCCGAACTGGGCGCGGGAAGCGGTCCGCGTACGACCGGGGCCGATCCGCGGGCGAGTGGCTTTGATCCGCGTGCGAGTGGCTTCGATGCGCGTGCCACCGGCGTTGATCCGCGGGCGAGTGGCTTCGATCCGCGTGTCACCGGCGGCGATCCGCGTACGGGAGGTGTTCCGGGGGTGGCGCGTGTGCCCGAGGCCACCGTGCTCGACGCAGCCTTCCCCGTACCGCCGCCTCCCCGGATCGTCGCCGAGCTGGTCCGGCTCTCCGCCGCGGTGCTCGCGGCCGAACTGCCCATATCCACCACCGTTCCTACCGCCCGGGGCTGACGGCCGATGTTCTCTCCGCTGACCCACGACGACCCGCGGCACCTCGGTGGCCACCGTCCTCTCGCCCGGCTCGGCAGCGGCGGCATGGGCACGGTCTACCTGGCCCGCTCCGCCGGTGGGCGCACCGTCGCCCTGAAGACGATGCACGCGCGCATCGCGTCCGATCCCGCCTTCCGGACCCGCTTCCGTCTCGAAACCGAGGCCGCCCGTGTCATCGGCCCCGTCCACGGCGCCCGTGTCTTCGAGGCCGACCCCGCAGCCGAGACACCCTGGCTGGCGACGGAGTACGTCCTCGGGCCGCCGCTCGACGAGGCGGTGCGGCTCGCCGGACCCCTTCCGGAGACCGCGGTACGGGCCCTGGGGGCCCTGCTGTGCGCGGCCCTGACACAACTGCACCTCTCGGGCGTCGTCCACCGCGACCTCAAGCCGTCCAACATCATGCTCACCGCGGACGGCCCCAAGGTCATCGACTTCGGCATCGCCCGCGCCCTCGGGGACGAGCGGCTGACCCGTACCGGGGCCGCCGCCGGAACGCCCGCGTTCATGTCCCCGGAACAGGCCACCGGCCAGGAACACACCGCGGCCGGTGATGTGTTCGCCCTCGCGGGGGTGCTCACCCAGGCGGCGACGGGTCACGGTCCCTTCGGCTCGGGGCTGGCCGCGGACCTCCTCTACCGCGTCCGCTACGCCGCCCCCGACCTCACCGGCGTCCCCGCGGGCCTGCTCCCGCTGCTGGCCCGCTGCCTGAGCAAGGACCCGGCGGACCGTCCCGCCACCATGGCTCTCGCGGCCGAACTCGCCCCGCCCGCAGGTCACTTCGCCGATCACCTGCCCGAAGCCCTGCTCATGGAGATGGGCCGTCGCGCGGCGGCGGTCTGGGCCGTCACCCCCCACCGGCTGCCGCCGCCCGCCGACCACGGACACGACCCCGCGCTCGCCGGGACGGCCCCGGACGAGGCGAAGCCCGCCGTGTCCCGCCGCCGGGTGCTCACCCTGGGAGGCGCCGGACTGCTCGGCGCGGCCGGGGTGGCGGCGGGGGTGCGGTATCTGCCGGGAGGCGACGACGGCGCCGACCCGAAGAAGGGCGCCACCGGTGGGAAACCCACCGAGCCGCCCGCCTGGGACCAGCTCTGGCAGGTGAAGGCCGACTACGGGATCAGCCCCCGCGTACCCCCGGCTCCGCTCCTTCTGGAACGGCTGGTCGTGATCGCGGACAGTGCGAGCACGCTCCAGGCACTGGACCCGAGGACCGGCAGGGCCCAGTGGGCGGAATCCGATACGTACCGCTTCCACCAGGTCACCACGGACGGCAAGCAGATCTACGCCGTCGAGTACCCCTTCGAGGAGACCGATCCCCTCACCATCGGCACGGTGGGCCCGGCCGACGGAAAACTCCGTACGCCCTTCGCCCGCTTCCCGGACCTGAGAGGGCGGCTCTTCGAGAACCAGCTGCTCTGCGTCTCGGGCGACACCCTCTACGCGGTCGGCGGCCGGGGGCCCTACTCGACCGACGGGTTCCGCGAGGACCAGTCCTGGTCCCTCCTGGCGCTCGACAGCCGTACGGGAGACACCCGCTGGACCCGGCCGCTCCCCGCGCGTCCGAACGGGTCCCAGGCACTGCACTTCCTGACCGCCCAGGTCCAGGGCACGTATCTGGTGCTCGTCCAGCAGTCCGCGAAGGGCGTGCTCAGCCTGGCCGTCCGCGACACCCGCACCGGACGGCAGCTCTGGACCCGGCCGCTCGACGGGGACCGGCCCGCCTTCACCCGGGCCCGCCTCGCGGTCGACGACCAGCACGTGTACACGGCGGCGGCCGGACTCCTCGCACTCCGGCTGGCCGACGGCGCGCAGGCGTGGCGGTACGCGCGGGGGCGGGCCGGGTACGGCCCGCCGGCCGTCGACGGCGGTGTGGTGTACGCGGTGGAGCAGGGCCGGGGTGTCGTCGCGGTCGGGGCCGCCGACGGGAAACCGCGCTGGACGGAGAAGGGCCGCACCGACACCGAGACCGTCCTGGACGCGGCTCCCGCCGTGGGCACCGGCCATGTCTACAGCGCCTCCGCGTCGGGACTGACCGCCACGGATGTGCGTACCGGCGCTTCCGCCCGCCCCTACAAGGCCGCCGTCGGCCGGTACTTCCCGCACAAGGGCTCGGGGACGCTCATCGCGCTCGGCGACGCGTACGCGGCCGCGTACCCCCTGGGCTGAACGCACCGGACGCCGGCGCCGGACGCCCGCGCTCCGCACCTCGTGGGAACCCGCGCACCGAACGCGGGAACGCCCGCACCGAACTCACGGAAAGCATCGCGCAGACATGAAGCCCCTGGAAACCGGCGACCCGATCCGACTCGGCCCGTACCACCTGCGCGGCGTCCTGGGGGAGGGTGGCATGGGCAAGGTGTACGTGGGTCAGGACGGGCAGGGGCGTGCCGCCGCCGTGAAGGTCCTGCACTCCCACCTGGCGCACGACGCCAACCTCGCGCAGCGCTTCGTCCGTGAGGCCCACATGGCGCGGGCCGTCACCGGCGAGGGGGTGGCCCGGGTGCTGGACGCCCGGACCGAGGGCGGCCGTCCCTGGATCGCCACCGAGTTCCTCGCCGGTCCGACCCTCGACGAGGCCGTCCGCGCGTACGGTCCGCTCGACGAGCCCGGTGTCCGGGTCCTCGCGGTGGCGCTGGCCCGCGCGCTCCAGGACATCCACGCCGCCGGTCTGGTCCACCGCGATCTGAAGCCCGCCAACATCGTGCTCACCTCGGCGGGGCCCCGGATCATCGACTTCGGCATCGCCCGCCCCGAGCACGGGTTCACACTGACGGTGACCGGCCAGGTGCCGGTCACCCCCGGCTACGGCGCCCCGGAGCAGGTCCTCGGCCGGCGCGTGGGTCCGGCGGCGGACGTCTTCTCCCTCGGCGCCGTGCTGGTCCACGCGTCGAGCGGGCAGCGCGCGTACGAGGGGGCGCACGTCGCCGCGGTGCAGTACGAGGTCGTCCACGGGGAGCCGCGCCTGGACCGGGTGCCGCCCGCGCTCGTGGCACTGATCGCGCCGTGCCTGGCCAAGGACCCCGCGCACCGCCCCGTCCCGGAGCAGCTGGCCGGGGCCTTCGACCCGCCACGCGGCGCCGACCGCGTCTGGCGGCGGGGCCCGCTCGCGCAGGACGTCATGGCACGCGAGCGCAGCCTCCACGAGCTGACCACCACCGTGCAGGGCCGGAGCGCGGGCGCCACCGCCGTCACCGGGCGACCGGTGGCGCGCCGCCGTCTGCTGACCGCGCTGGCGGTCGGCGGGGCGGTGGCCGCGGCCGGTGGCGGCGCGGTGTGGTGGAGCGGGCGGGAGAGCGGCGGGGGTCCCTTCGCCATACCGCCCGCCGTGCCGACGCCGAAGGCGCGTGCCCTGTCCACGGAGCGTGGCGACTATGTGAACGGGGAGACGCCGAAGCCGCTGTGGACCGTCGCTTCGGCGGTCGACGCGAAGACGCCGGCGCCCCTCCCGGTGCGCGATGTGATCCTCGCCGGGGCGAAGGGCGGCGGCCTCGTGGCGCGGAGCGTCGTCGACGGGTCGGTGACGTGGAAGGCGCCCGGTGTCGAGGCCGTACGCCGCTATGTGTCGCTCTCCGACCGGCTGGTGGCCGGGGTCGACGGGGACGGCGTTCTCCGTACGTATGTCGCGTCGACGGGTGAGCCGAAGTGGACGGCGGACGCGGACGCCTCCTGCGTCCTGGCCGCCGACGAGGACGCGGTGTACGTGGTCACCGGGGACGGCCGGGTGCGCGCCGTCGGCCGGTCCGACGCGAAGGTGCGGTGGACCGTCGAGGCCGGGATCGCTCTCACCGCCGGGTCCGGGGCGCGCGGTGCCACCGCGCCGGGCCGTCTGGTCGTCGTCGGGGGCGGCGGTGTCGCCGCGTTCGCCACCGGCGACGGGCGCAGGGCGTGGATCGTGCGCGGGCAGGCCGAGGGCCGCCCCGGTCTCGCCGTCTCGGGGGACACCGTGGTCGTGAGCGGCAACCGTCTGGCGGCGTTGGACGCCGGTGACGGCACGGAGCGCTGGGCCGTGGACACGTCGGGGAAGGTACGGGGGGCGCAGGTCTCCTCGGGCTCCCCGACCATTCACGGCACGCATGTGTACGCGTCCGTCCTGGGATTTCCCCGGCGCCTGGGAATCGCCGACGGAAAGCCCACCGACTGGACCTACGAGGGGAGGGTCGAGTGCGATCCGCCCAGCCCGCTCATCGTCCAGGGCCACGGGTTCTGGTCGGTGGCCGTCAACGCGAAGGCCGGCGGCGTCAACGTGCTCGATCTGGACTACGAGCGGGAGCCGTGGGTGTTCCGCCTGATCAAGAACATCGACCGCTACTGGATCACGGCCGACGGCGGGCGGGTCTTCCTGCTCGACGGGGCGTCGCTGACCGCGCTGCCGGTGTTCTGAGGGGGCTCTTTCCGACAAGCCGTCGGTAAATTGTTGCGCGGGGCACGGTGGGCGTGGTCACATGGAGAGGAGACCTGGTTAGGTCTACCTAACCACGCCCTCCAGCGGAGCCCAGGAGGCATCCATGCCGACGCCCGAGCGTGAAGAGCGGCCGCAGACGTCCCCGTCGCCGTCGACAGCGACGCCGTCCGCCCTGTCGATGAAGGATCTGCTGGCCTCGTGCGCGGCGGCGACCGCCGTGTCCACACCGCCGTGCGCGCAGGACGAGCCGGACGAGGGTGCGCCGGACGCGTCGCCGGTCCGGCGCGAAGCCGCGTAGCGCCGCGGGCGCCGGCGCTCCCGTTACGGGACGACGACGACCTTCGCGCCGACCGTCGCGAACGTCCACAGCGCGTTGCCGTCCGCGCGCTTCATGCGTACGCCGCCGGTCTTCGTGGTCGGGTCCGGGCTCTCCATCGAGCCGTCCTGCGCCGCGCTGAAGCCCACGGACACGTCGCCGACGTTCGCGAACCGCACCACGTGCTCGATCAGGACGCCGTCCGAGCCCTGGATGCTGCCGGAGCGCGAGGTGACCCCGTAGGTCCCGGGGAGCGGGCTGACGGTGCTCGGCATCACGGTGAACGTCCGGGCGGCCTTCTCGCCGGCGTCCACCAGCCACACCCGGCGGTCCTTCAGCGCGTACACGACGCGCGCCCCGGTGCCGGAGTCGGCCGGGATCACGAGCGGGTCGCTCTTGGGGGCCTTGGGCTTCGCGGGGGGGTGGGCCGAGGCGGAGGAGGAAGCCTTCGGGGTGACGGAGGCCACCGAATCCGGCGCGTTCGCCGATGCCTGGTAGGCGAGGAAGCCGACCGCGACGACAGCCGCCGCAGTGAGCCCGGCCACGATTCCCGAGCTTCCCCTTGCCACCGTGAGCTCCCCTTTCGGATGCGGACTGCCGCATGTCATACAAGCGTTTACGTCGTACCCGTGTATCCCCGGTGACGGTAGCAGCCGGGGCGGGGCAGTTCGGGACGACGTACGGACGCCGTGCCTCCGTCGGCGGAGCCGTAGGCTGTTTGCGTGCTCTTGCTCGCCATGGATACCGCCACCCCCGCCGTCACCGTCGCCCTCCACGACGGGAGCTCCGTCGTCGCGGAGTCCGGTCGGGTCGACGCCCGCAGGCACGGGGAGCTGCTGCTGCCCGCCGTCGACCGGGTTCTCGCCGAGGCCGGGGTGAAACTCGACGCCGTGACCGGTGTGGTCGTCGGCGTGGGCCCCGGCCCGTACACCGGGCTGCGGGTCGGCCTCGTCACCGCCGCGACCTTCGGCTCCGCCCTGTCCGTACCGGTGTACGGACTGTGCACGCTGGACGGACTCGCGTACGCCGCCGGGCTCGCCGGTCTGGAGGGTCCGTTCGCCGTGGCGACGGACGCCCGCCGCAAGGAGGTCTACTGGGCGCGGTACGAGGACGGACGTACCCGAACCGGTGAACCCGCCGTCGACCGGCCCGCCGACATCGCCGACCGGCTGGCGGGCCTTCCCGTCGTCGGGGCGGGCGCGCTGCTGTACCCGGACACGTTCGGTGACGCCCGTGAACCCGAGCACGTGGCGGCCGGGGCGCTGGCCGCGCTCGCCGCCGAGCGGCTGGCCGCCGGGGCCGAGCTGCTGCCGCCGCAGCCGCTCTATCTCCGCAGGCCCGACGCGCAGGTCCCGAAGAACTACAAGGTGGTCACCCCGAAGTGAGGACCGCGACCGCTGTGCTGCGCGAGATGCGCTGGTGGGACATCGACGCGGTGCTGGAGCTGGAGCACGAGCTGTTCCCGGAGGACGCCTGGTCGGCCGGGATGTTCTGGTCCGAGCTGGCGCACTCCCGCGGCCCGGGGGCCACCCGCCGCTATGTCGTCGCCGAGGACCCGGCCGACGGGCGGATCGTTGGCTACGCCGGTCTCGCGGCCCTCGGTGAGCTGGCCGACGTCCAGACGATCGGAGTGACGCGTGCGTACACGGGCGCCGGTCTGGGCTCCGAACTCCTCACCGACCTGCTGAAGCACGCCACCGCCTTCGAGTGCGCCACGGTGCTCCTCGAAGTCCGCGTCGATAACACCCGGGCACAGAAGCTGTACGAGCGCTTCGGCTTCGAGCCGATCGGCTTCCGGCGCGGTTACTACCAGCCGGGCAACGTCGACGCGCTCGTCATGCGCCTCCACGTACAGGAACACGAGCACGTACAAGTAGACGAGCCTGTGCACGTACATGAGCACGTACAAGAAACTGAGACTGACTGATGGCTGACGAACCGCTCGTACTCGGTATCGAGACCTCCTGCGACGAGACCGGCGTCGGCGTCGTGCGCGGTACGACGCTGCTCGCGGACGCCGTCGCGTCCAGCGTCGACACGCACGCCCGCTTCGGCGGGGTCGTCCCGGAGATCGCCTCCCGCGCCCATCTGGAGGCGATGGTCCCCACCATCGAGCGCGCCCTGAAGGAAGCCGGGGTCGCCCCCCGCGACCTGGACGGCATCGCGGTCACGGCCGGTCCCGGGCTCGCCGGGGCGCTGCTCGTCGGCGTCTCGGCGGCGAAGGCGTACGCGTACGCCCTGAACAAGCCGCTCTACGGGGTCAACCACCTCGCCTCGCACATCTGCGTCGACCAGCTGGAGCACGGCCCGCTGCCCGAGCCGACCATGGCGCTGCTGGTCAGCGGCGGGCACTCCTCGCTGCTGCTGGCCCCGGACATCACGAACGACGTACGGCCGCTGGGCGCGACCATCGACGACGCGGCGGGCGAGGCGTTCGACAAGATCGCCCGGGTGCTGCACCTCGGCTTCCCCGGCGGCCCGGTCATCGACCGGCTCGCGAGGGAGGGCGACCCGAAGGCGATCGCGTTCCCGCGCGGGCTGAGCGGTTCGCGCGATCCGGCGTACGACTTCTCCTTCTCCGGCCTCAAGACCTCCGTCGCGCGCTGGATCGAGGCGAAGCGGGCGGCGGGCGAGGAGGTGCCGGTACGGGATGTGGCGGCGTCCTTCCAGGAGGCCGTGGTGGATGTGCTCACCCGCAAGGCCGTCCGGGCCTGCAAGGACGAGGGCGTCGACCACCTGATGATCGGTGGCGGGGTCGCGGCCAACTCGCGGCTGCGGGCGCTGGCCGAGGAGCGGTGCGAGCGGGCCGGGATCAGGCTGCGGGTGCCGCGGCCGGGGCTCTGCACGGACAACGGGGCGATGGTCGCCGCGCTCGGCGCGGAGATGGTGGCCCGCAACCGGCCCGCCTCGGACCTGGAGCTGTCGGCGGACTCCTCGCTTCCGGTGACCGAACCGCATGTGCCGGGCCGCCACGG
This sequence comes from Streptomyces sp. NBC_01237, assembly GCF_035917275.1. Taxonomy (NCBI): domain Bacteria; kingdom Bacillati; phylum Actinomycetota; class Actinomycetes; order Kitasatosporales; family Streptomycetaceae; genus Streptomyces; species Streptomyces sp. NBC_01237. The sequence goes on from NZ_CP108508.1 coordinate 5,478,254, forward strand.
TCATGCTCATGGCCACGACCACGATCACGTGCACGAGATCAGCAAGGACAACCTGTACTCATGAGCGAGCCGACCGTCGCGCTGATGTGGGAGGCCCGTGCCGCCGAGGGCCGGGGCGCCGAGCTCCTGGAGTGGGCACGGGCCAGGACGGGCGAGCTGGCCCGCGAGCCGCTGCGCAGCGAACTGCTGCGCGCCCCGCAGGACCGGGTCCTGGTGATCACGTGGTGGGCGGGGGAGTACGGCGACGAACTGCCCGAACTCCCCGAGCCGGACGCCGGACTGATCACCCGGGCGGTGCACCGCTGGCGCTTCGAGTCCCTCGGCTGATCAGTCCGTCGATGATCGCGCCGAGTTCGTCGGCGACGTCGTAGTCGGCTGCGTACTCGCGCCACCGGTCCTTGACCGCGGTGAGCCGCGGCAGCGCGGCCGCGTCCTCTTCGGTGACCATCTCGGGGAAGTACTGGATGCGCGGCGGATGCTCCGCCCGGCGTGCCGCGGCCCTGCGGAAGACCAGGTCGCCGTAGACGTAGCTCCAGATCGTCCGGTAGGCGCGTACCGACTGAGCTGGGGAGAGCCCGCAGGCGAGGGCGGAGCCGAGGATCTCCTCCACCATCCACAGCGCGTTCTTGTCGGTGAGCTCGCCCAGCGCCAGGATGTCCAGCACCCACGGGAGCCGGCCGAGGATGTCGTGCATGTGCACGGACACGGCGAGCAGCCGCTCGCGCGGATCCTCGGGCAGTTCGGGCCGCGGGAAGGAGTCCGCGGTGCCGGACAGGGCGAGCATCAGCAGCTCGTCCTTGTCCTGCACGTAGTGGTAGAGCGCCATCGGCGTACTGCCCAGTTCCTTCGCCACCCGCCGCATGCTCAGGGCTGCTACGCCCTCTTCCTCGACGATGCGGCGCGCGGTGGCGACCATCACCTCGGGGTCCAGCTTGCGCGGCCGGCCCACGGATCGTTTCGCCGCCGCCGGTTTCTTCTCTGTGCCTGCCACCGGGGCATTGTCCCCCGCGCCCTTCGCCACTTCCGCGCCTCCCCGGCCATGTCCGCCCTTCCGCAGTACCGGCGTACGCCGTTCCGTCGTACCCCGCGCCTGTCGGGCCGCCGCACCGTGATTAATTTCTATACGCGTATAGTAATGATTCGAAGGGTGACCGCGAGGGAAGGGTAAATCGTGAACAATCAGGCGAAGCAGGTGCGTTGGCTGCTGGTGGTGGCTCTCACCGTGCAGTTCATGGTGTCGTTGGACATGTCCGTGGTGAACGTGGCGCTGCCCGACATCCGCAGCGATCTCGGCTTCGGCCGGGACGGACTCCTGTGGGTGGTGAACGCCTACGCCCTCGCCTTCGGCGGGCTCCTCATGCTCGGCGGCCGGCTCGCCGACCTGATAGGCAGCCGCCGCGTCCTGACGGCGGGGCTGGTCCTCTTCGGCGCGGCGAGTCTGGCGGGCGGGCTCGCGCAGTCGCCGGGTGCGCTGGTCGCGGCGCGCGCGGTGCAGGGGGTCGGCGCGGCGGCGCTCGCCCCGGTGGCCTTCGCCCTGATCACCCTCGCCTTCCCGGCCGGTCCCGCCCGTTCGCGGGCCCTGGGGCTGTGGGGCATGGCGGGCGCGGCGGGCGGTGCCGTCGGGGTCCTGGCGGGCGGGCTGCTCACGGACGCGACGAGCTGGCGCTCCGTGATGCTGGTGAACGTGCCGATCGTCGCCTTCGCGCTCGCCGCTTCGGTGCGTACGGGACTCGCCGCCCGGCCCGTGCGGACCGGGGCCCGGCTCGATGTGGCGGGGGCGCTGCTGGCCACCGCCGGTACGACGCTGCTGGTCCTCGGGCTCGTACGGACCTCGGACCACGCCTGGGGCTCCGCCACCACTCTGGGCACGCTCGGCGCCGCGGTGCTGCTGCTGGTGACCTTCGTCGCCGTCGAGCTGCGGACCGCGTCGCCCCTGCTGCGTCCCGGTCTGCTGAAGGAGCGGCCGGTGCTGACGGCGAACCTGTTCTGCCTGCTGCTGGCCTCGGGGCAGTTCGCCGCGTTCTACTTCGTCTCGCTCTATCTCCAGCTGGTGCTCGGGTACGGGCCGACGGCGGCCGGTGCCGCGTTCCTGCCGTTCTGTGTGGGCGTCGTCGCGGGCTCGGTGGCCGCCGCCCGTACGGTCGCGGCGATCGGCACCCGGCGGCTGCTGGCCACGGGCGCGGCGGTGGCCGCGCTCGGGATGGCCGGGTTCGCCGCGACGGCGACGGCGGACGGCGGCTTCCTCTACTCGATACTCGGCCCGTCCCTGGTGACGAGCGTCGGCGTCGGCCTCTGCTTCGTACCGCTCGGCACGGCCGCCACGACCGGTGTCGTGCCCGGCGAGACGGGCATGGCGTCCGGGCTGCTCAACAGCGCCCGCCAGGTCGGCGGCTCGCTGGGGCTCGCGTTCCTGGTCACCGTCGCCGCCCAGGTGACCGGCGGCGGCTCCGGCCGCACCGAACTGGCCTCGGGGTACTCGTCGGCGTTCTGGGTCTGCGCGGGGCTGCTCGCACTGGCCGCGGTGACGGCGCTGGTGCTGCTCCCGGCGGGTGAGCGGGCGGTGGCTCCGGCCGAGCCGGACGGGGCGACGGGCGTGTCCCGATGAGTCCGGGGGCCGTCACGGGGCTACCTTCCACAGCGTCCGGCGCCTGAGCGCCCGGTGTCCCGATGCGCGGCGCCCCGGCGTCCGGTGCCCCTCCGGACGGCTCTACGAGGAGAAGACCATGCAGAAGATCACGACCTTCCTGTGGTTCGACGACCAGGCCGAACAGGCGGCGAACCACTACGTCTCCATCTTCGGCGGTGACTCCCGGATCCTGGACGTCACCCACTACACGGCGGCGTCCCCCGGCGAGACCGGATCGGTGATGACCGTGCAGTTCCGGCTCGCCGGCCAGGAGTACGTCGCTCTCAACGGCGGCCCGCAGTTCCCGTTCACCGAGGCGGTCTCGCTCTCGGTCGACTGCGAGGACCAGGCGGAGGTGGACCGCCTGTGGGACGCGCTCACCGAGGGGGGCGAGGAGAGCATGTGCGGCTGGCTGAAGGACAAGTACGGCCTGTCCTGGCAGATCGTCCCGCGCGCGCTGGCCGAGGTGCTGCGCGATCCGGACCCGGCCAGGGCGGACCGGGCGATGAAGGCCATGCTCGGGATGCGGAAGCTGGACATCCAGGCGCTCCGGGACGCCTGACCGCTGCCCGGCCCTCCCCCCCCGGCCTTCCTCCCCGGCCGGGTCCGGCGGTCAGGGGGAGGTCAGCAGGGCCAGCAGCCGGGCGGGCGCGTCCTCCTGGACCGTGTGGCCCGCGCCGTCCACCCAGATCAGCTCGGACCCCGGAATCCGGGCGTGCAGCCGCTCGGCGAACTCACCGACCAGGAGCCGGTCCTCGCGCCCCCAGATGATCCGGGTCGGCACCGACACCTCGCCGAGGAGCGGCTCGAACGCGTCGGACTGCGCCTGCTCCAGATCCCGGTACTGCCGGTAGAACGCCGCCTGGCCGACCGGCCCGCGCCAGGGGGCGAGATAGGCGTCGAGGACGCCGGGCCGGTATCCCGTATGGGTGGCGTAGCGCAGATGGCTCGTGACCAGTGCCTCGTGGGCGTAGTCGGGGAGCCGCTCGAAGACGTTCGCGTTCTCGCGGATGAGCTTGAAGAAGCCCGTACCCCAGTCGCCGCCGCCCACGGCGTCGACCAGCGTGAGGTGCCGGTAGCGGGCGCCCTCCAGCAGCAGCGCCCGCAGCGCGACGGCGCCGCCGATGTCATGGGCCACCACGTCCGGGGCGGACAGCCCCCAGTGGCCGAGGAGGGCGGCGAACCGCCGCCCCTGGGCGGCCAGCCCGACGTCCTGGCCCGCACGCTGCTCCGACCGCCCGTAGCCCAGCAGGTCGAAGACGAAGACCTGACGGGTGCGGGCGAGGGCAGGGGCGATATCGCGCCAGATGTACGAGGAGAACGGGGAGCCGTGCAGCAGCACGACGGGATCGCCCTGCCCGAACGAGTCCCACCGGATGGCTCCGTCGGGCGTCTCGAAGGTCCTGCCGAGAGTCCAGGTCATGGGGTGCCTCCTGCTTCGGGGATGCTCGACCGCTTCGATGAAGTTACCAGAAGGAGCTTTTAACAGGTAACGGTTGGAGGGGGGGGAGTGACCCGCCGGTAGTGTCTGGGTCATGTCACGCCGTTCGCCGCTGCCGCCGTCCCCGCCGCCCGTGGAGATCCGCTCCTGGCCCGACCGCGAAGCGCTGCTCGCCGACCGGGACGTGGTCCTGGGCGAGCTGGTCAGGATGCATGTGGGGCCGGGGCGGCTCGGGTTGCTGTGGATGTGGGCGGCGCTCGCCGCGCTCGGCTGGTCCCTCGTGGGGACCGGGCTCATCATGTTCGAGCAGACGTACGACGTGATCAGCGCCATCGGTGCCCTGGTCAGCCTCGTCATCGGCGTCGCACTCCTGGTGCCGTCCGCCGTCTTCGTCGCGCTGGGCCTGTCCCGGGACCGGAGGGTCCGTCAACTGCTCCTGGAATGGGGCGCGCTGGACCGCGACCCGGCCCGCGACCTGCGACTGCGCAGGCCCGGAGCCAGTCTCGCCTGGCTGCTGGCGTCCTTCGTGCTGTGCGCGGTCGGCCTGTTCGCGTGCACGGCCGGACCGGCGGGCGCCACGGCCGGTGACCCGTACGGCCTGGTCGTCCTCCTCATGGGCGTCGGCCTCATCGCCTGGGTGGCCGGTCTGATCGGCATCACCAAGGCGCTCACCCACCGCCGTTGGGTGGTGCGGGTCCTGATCGGAGCCGTGTCCCGGCCGCGGGTGCCGGCGGGCGGCGGACCGCACGGCTGACACCTCACCGGCTCATCGGTCCACGGGGTGGCCGATCAGCATCGTCGGGGCACCGGCCACCCGGGTCAGGAACACGGTGGCCGAGTGCGGCCCCCGAAGCTTCATGCGGCGGCGCAGTTCCTCCGGTTCGACCGCCGAGCCGCGCTTCTTGACGGTCAGTACGCCGACCTCCCGCTCCCGCAGCAGGGCCTTCAGCTTCTTCATGCCGAACGGGAGCCGGTCGGTGATCTCGTACGCGGTCGTGTAGGGCGACTCGTACGGCGTCTCGCTCGTGACGTACGCGATCGTCTCGTCGATCAGCCACCCACCGCACCGCTCCACGATGTCGGCGACCAGGTGGGCGCGGATGACGGCGCCGTCCGGCTCGTACAGATAGCGGGCGACGGGGCCGACGGGCGGGGCGGGGAGCGGGGCGGCGGCGACCAGCGTCGCCGCCGAGGGCAGGAGCGTCGCCCGGAACGAGCCGGGCGCGAAGCCCTCGCCGAACCAGAGCACCGCCTCCTTGACGTCGCCGCCGTCCGAGATCCACTCCGCCTCCGCCCGCGGCCCGATCGCCTCGTGCGGGACGCCGGGGGCGATCTTCAGCGCCGCCCTGGGGGCCTTCAGCGCGGCGGCGGTCGCCCAGGACAGCGGCGGTGAGTACGCCTCCGGATCGAAGATCCGGCCCCGTCCGCCGCGCCGCGCCGGGTCGACGAAGACCGCGTCGTACGGGGAGGTGTCGATCTCCGTGACATCGGCGCACCGCACCTCGATCAGGTCCGCCAGACCGAGCGCCGCGGCGTTGGCGCGGGCGACCTCGGCGGTCAGCGGATCGCGGTCCACGGCGAGCACACGGATTCCGGCGCGGGCCAGGGCGATCGCGTCGCCGCCGATCCCGCAGCACAGGTCCGCGACGCTCCGTACGCCGCCGAGCCGCGCGAACCGTTCGGCGCGGTACGTCGCGACCGACGTACGGGTGGCCTGCTCGACGCCGTTCGGTGTGAAGAACATCCGGTGCGCGTCCTCGGCACCGAACTTCGCCACCGCCCGCTGCCGCAGCCGTGCCTGCCCCAGGGCCGCCGACACCAGATCCGCGGGGTGCGAACGGCGCAGCCGGGTCGCGGTGGCCAGCTCCCGCGCGGGGTCGTGGTCCCGCAGCCCGGCCAGCAGCTCGGCGCCCTCGGGCGTGCGCAGGGCGGCGAAGGCGGCGAGCGGGTCCGTGGGGCCGGCGGGGCCGGTGGGGGTAGTTGCGTTCACCCGGCCCATTGTGAGCCAGGCCGGCTGTGAGCCAGCCGGGGGACCGGGCGAGCCCGGCGGCGGTGTCGGGGCGGGGGCCCGGTGACGGGCTGGCAGGATGCGGCGCCATGCAGCCAGTACGACAAAAAGAAAAATTGACCACGAAGAGGCGCAGACCGGGTCACATGGTCCTGGCGGCCCTGCTGGTCGCCGCCGTCGGCTCCGGATGCGCCGCAGGATCGGACGGCGGTGGCGCGGGCACCCCCGGCGGGTCGGCCGAGCCCACCGCCGGTCAGCGGGGCGGGCCGGCCGCCGGGCAGCCGGGCGGCCCGGCCCGGCAGGCCGGACCCGCCCGCGCCCCGGACACGTACGCCCAGGAGCTCAAGCGCAAACAGGCGGCCCGGGCCGTCGCCGCGAAGAAGTGGGGGCTGGCCGCGGTGCCGCTGCCCGCCCCCGCGCCCCCCGCCGTGAAACCGCGCATCACCTCCCGCGAGGGCTTCGAGGTCACGGACGGGGACGCGCTGCCGCCCGTCTTCACCACTGTGCCCACCAAGGAGCGGATCGTCTTCCTCACCATGGACGACGGGGCGGAGAAGGACCCCGAGCTGCTGCGGATGATGACCGAACTCGACATCCCCTACAGCGCCTTCCTCAGCGACTACGTGATCAACGACGACTACGACTACTTCGCGAAGATGCAGAAGCTCGGAGTCACCCTCAACAACCACACGCTCAACCACCGCTATCTGCCCGGACTCTCCCGCGAGGAACAGCGGACGGAGATCTGCGACCAGCAGGCGAAGATCCAGAAGCGCTACGGGAAGCGGCCCACCCTCTTCAGGCCGCCGTACGGCAACTACAACCGCGACACCCTGGTCGTCGCGAAGTCCTGCGGGGTCACCGCCGTACCCCTGTGGTCCGCCGAGGCGTTCCCCGACCACATGGAGTGGCGCGAGTGGGACCGGGACCTGCACCCCGGAGACATCGTCCTGACCCACTTCCGGGGACGCGAGGACTGGAAGGGCTCCATGGCGGACATGATCCGCCGGGTCATGAAGACGATCACCGACAAGGGGTACGCGGTGGCCAGGCTGGAGGACTACGTATGAGCCGCGCGCACCGGCTGCTGGCCGCACTGCTGACGGCCGGTGCGCTGTTCACCGTCACCGCGGGCTGCGCGCAGTCGGTGGACCCCATCGAACGGCTGGGGCGCAAGGCGGCCCAGAAGGTCGGCCCGCGGTCGCCGTCGCCCAAGGCCACCGTGGCCAAGGGCAGTCGCGGCGCGTGCGGCCGGCGCCCCCTCCCGCTCCGGCTCGCCGCACGACGCGAGGGTGGTGAATTGGCACTCCGCTTGACCGAGTGCTAATCGCGGTCATAGTCTCGGGTCTGGCACTCCCCCCTGGAGAGTGCCAGCACCACTGTGCGACAGGGCAGGTCCGGCACCCGCGACGACGGATCGACCTGGTCGCCGACCAAAGACTGTTAAACCCCGTGAGATCTCCGAAGGGGGAGACCGGATCGTGTCGACCACCAGCTCCAAGGTTGCGATCAAGCCGCTTGAGGACCGCATTGTGGTCCAGCCGCTCGACGCCGAGCAGACCACGGCTTCCGGCCTGGTCATTCCGGACACTGCCAAGGAGAAGCCCCAGGAGGGCGTCGTCCTGGCCGTGGGCCCGGGCCGCTTCGAGAACGGCGAGCGTCTTCCGCTCGACGTCAAGACCGGCGATGTCGTTCTGTACAGCAAGTACGGCGGCACCGAGGTGAAGTACAACGGCGAGGAGTACCTCGTCCTCTCGGCGCGCGACGTCCTCGCGATCGTCGAGAAGTAATTCACCCACGTTTGCTTCTGTTCTGCGCCCCTGGTCCCCTGCGAAATAACTAGCCGGGCGGCGAGGGGCGCAGTTCGTTCGAGAGGGAAAGATTCAGCCCATGGCGAAGATTCTGAAGTTCGACGAGGACGCCCGTCGCGCCCTTGAGCGCGGCGTCAACAAGCTTGCCGACACGGTCAAGGTGACGATCGGCCCCAAGGGCCGCAACGTCGTCATCGACAAGAAGTTCGGCGCTCCCACCATCACCAACGACGGTGTCACCATCGCGCGCGAGGTCGAGCTCGACGACCCGTACGAGAACCTCGGTGCCCAGCTCGTGAAGGAGGTGGCGACCAAGACCAACGACGTAGCGGGTGACGGCACCACCACCGCCACCGTGCTGGCCCAGGCGCTCGTCCGCGAGGGTCTGCGCAACGTCGCCGCGGGCGCGTCCCCGGCCTCCCTGAAGAAGGGCATCGACGCCGCGGTCAAGGCCGTGTCCGAGGAGCTCCTCGCGACCGCCCGCCCGATCGACGACAAGTCCGACATCGCCGCCGTGGCCGCGCTCTCCGCGCAGGACACCCAGGTCGGCGAGCTCATCGCGGACGCGATGGACAAGGTCGGCAAGGACGGTGTCATCACCGTCGAGGAGTCCAACACCTTCGGTCTGGACCTTGAGTTCACCGAGGGCATGGCCTTCGACAAGGGCTACCTGTCCCCGTACATGGTGACCGACCAGGAGCGTATGGAGGCCGTCCTCGACGACCCGTACATCCTGATCCACCAGGGCAAGATCGGCTCCATCCAGGAGCTGCTCCCGCTGCTGGAGAAGGTCATCCAGGCCGGCGCCTCCAAGCCGCTCCTGATCATCGCCGAGGACGTCGAGGGCGAGGCGCTCTCCACCCTCGTCGTCAACAAGATCCGTGGCACCTTCAACGCCGTCGCGGTGAAGGCCCCGGGCTTCGGTGACCGCCGCAAGGCCATGCTCGGTGACATCGCCACCCTCACCGGTGCGACCGTCATCGCCGAAGAGGTCGGCCTCAAGCTCGACGGCGCCGGTCTCGACGTGCTGGGCACCGCCCGCCGCGTCACCGTCTCCAAGGACGACACGACCATCGTCGACGGCGGGGGCAACTCCGACGACGTCAAGGGCCGCGTCAACCAGATCAAGGCCGAGATCGAGTCCACGGACTCCGACTGGGACCGCGAGAAGCTCCAGGAGCGCCTCGCGAAGCTGGCCGGCGGCGTGTGCGTGATCCGTGTCGGTGCCGCCACCGAGGTGGAGCTCAAGGAGAAGAAGCACCGTCTGGAGGACGCCATCTCCGCGACCCGCGCCGCGGTCGAGGAGGGCATCGTCTCCGGTGGTGGCTCCGCTCTGGTCCACGCCGTCAAGGTCCTTGAGGGCAACCTCGGCAAGACCGGCGACGAGGCCACCGGTGTCGCGGTCGTGCGCCGCGCCGC